>NZ_CP011340.1:5267500-7667500 GCF_001278075.1 Streptomyces pristinaespiralis
GGAGGGAACGAGGGGAAGTGAAACATCTCAGTACCCTCAGGAAGAGAAAACAACCGTGATTCCGGGAGTAGTGGCGAGCGAAACCGGATGAGGCCAAACCGTATGCGTGTGATACCCGGCAGGGGTTGCGCATACGGGGTTGTGGGATCTCTCTTTCATTGTCTGCCGGCAATGAGACGAGTCAGAAACCGTTGATGTAGGCGAAGGACATGCGAAAGGTCCGGCGTAGAGGGTAAGACCCCCGTAGCTGAAACATCAACGGCTCGTTTGAGAGACACCCAAGTAGCACGGGGCCCGAGAAATCCCGTGTGAATCTGGCGGGACCACCCGCTAAGCCTAAATATTCCCTGGTGACCGATAGCGGATAGTACCGTGAGGGAATGGTGAAAAGTACCGCGGGAGCGGAGTGAAATAGTACCTGAAACCGTGTGCCTACAAGCCGTGGGAGCGTCGCTGTATGTGCTTGCACATGCAGTCGTGACTGCGTGCCTTTTGAAGAATGAGCCTGCGAGTTAGCGGTGTGTAGCGAGGTTAACCCGTGTGGGGAAGCCGTAGCGAAAGCGAGTCCGAACAGGGCGATTGAGTTGCACGCTCTAGACCCGAAGCGGAGTGATCTAGCCATGGGCAGGTTGAAGCGGAGGTAAGACTTCGTGGAGGACCGAACCCACCAGGGTTGAAAACCTGGGGGATGACCTGTGGTTAGGGGTGAAAGGCCAATCAAACTCCGTGATAGCTGGTTCTCCCCGAAATGCATTTAGGTGCAGCGTCGTGTGTTTCTTGCCGGAGGTAGAGCACTGGATAGGCGATGGGCCCTACCGGGTTACTGACCTTAGCCAAACTCCGAATGCCGGTAAGTGAGAGCGCGGCAGTGAGACTGTGGGGGATAAGCTCCATGGTCGAGAGGGAAACAGCCCAGAGCATCGACTAAGGCCCCTAAGCGTACGCTAAGTGGGAAAGGATGTGGAGTCGCAGAGACAACCAGGAGGTTGGCTTAGAAGCAGCCACCCTTGAAAGAGTGCGTAATAGCTCACTGGTCAAGTGATTCCGCGCCGACAATGTAGCGGGGCTCAAGCGTACCGCCGAAGTCGTGTCATTCCAGCATGAGGGCCAACGCCCGCTGGGATGGGTAGGGGAGCGTCGTGTGCCGGGTGAAGCAGCCGCGGAAGCGAGTTGTGGACGGTTCACGAGTGAGAATGCAGGCATGAGTAGCGATACACACGTGAGAAACGTGTGCGCCGATTGACTAAGGGTTCCTGGGTCAAGCTGATCTGCCCAGGGTAAGTCGGGACCTAAGGCGAGGCCGACAGGCGTAGTCGATGGACAACCGGTTGATATTCCGGTACCCGCTTTGAAACGCCCAATATCGAATCAGGCGATGCTAAGTCCGTGAAGCCGCCGGCTGAGTCTTCGGACGAGGTCGGAGTGGTGGAGCCGACGAACCAGACTTGTAGTAGGTAAGCGATGGGGTGACGCAGGAAGGTAGTCCAGCCCGGGCGGTGGTTGTCCCGGGGTAAGGGTGTAGGCCGTGAGGTAGGCAAATCCGCCTCACATCAAGGCTGAGACCTGATGCCGAGCCGATTGTGGTGAAGTGGATGATCCTATGCTGTCGAGAAAAGCCTCTAGCGAGTTTCATGGCGGCCCGTACCCTAAACCGACTCAGGTGGTCAGGTAGAGAATACCGAGGCGTTCGGGTGAACTATGGTTAAGGAACTCGGCAAAATGCCCCCGTAACTTCGGGAGAAGGGGGGCCATCACTGGTGATCCGATTTACTCGGTGAGCTGGGGGTGGCCGCAGAGACCAGCGAGAAGCGACTGTTTACTAAAAACACAGGTCCGTGCGAAGCCGTAAGGCGATGTATACGGACTGACGCCTGCCCGGTGCTGGAACGTTAAGGGGACCGGTTAGTCACTCTTCGGGGTGGCGAAGCTGAGAACTTAAGCGCCAGTAAACGGCGGTGGTAACTATAACCATCCTAAGGTAGCGAAATTCCTTGTCGGGTAAGTTCCGACCTGCACGAATGGCGTAACGACTTCTCGACTGTCTCAACCATAGGCCCGGTGAAATTGCACTACGAGTAAAGATGCTCGTTTCGCGCAGCAGGACGGAAAGACCCCGGGACCTTTACTACAGTTTGATATTGGTGTTCGGTTCGGCTTGTGTAGGATAGGTGGGAGACTGTGAAGCTTGGACGCCAGTTCAGGTGGAGTCGTCGTTGAAATACCACTCTGGTCGTGCTGGATGTCTAACCTGGGTCCGTGATCCGGATCAGGGACAGTGTCTGATGGGTAGTTTAACTGGGGCGGTTGCCTCCCAAAGGGTAACGGAGGCGCCCAAAGGTTCCCTCAGCCTGGTTGGCAATCAGGTGTTGAGTGTAAGTGCACAAGGGAGCTTGACTGTGAGACCGACGGGTCGAGCAGGGACGAAAGTCGGGACTAGTGATCCGGCGGTGGCTTGTGGAAGCGCCGTCGCTCAACGGATAAAAGGTACCCCGGGGATAACAGGCTGATCTTCCCCAAGAGTCCATATCGACGGGATGGTTTGGCACCTCGATGTCGGCTCGTCGCATCCTGGGGCTGGAGTCGGTCCCAAGGGTTGGGCTGTTCGCCCATTAAAGCGGTACGCGAGCTGGGTTTAGAACGTCGTGAGACAGTTCGGTCCCTATCCGCTGTGCGCGTAGGAGTCTTGAGAAGGGCTGTCCCTAGTACGAGAGGACCGGGACGGACGAACCTCTGGTGTGCCAGTTGTCCTGCCAAGGGCATGGCTGGTTGGCTACGTTCGGAAAGGATAACCGCTGAAAGCATCTAAGCGGGAAGCCTGCTTCGAGATGAGGACTCCCACCTCCTTGAGAGGGTAAGGCTCCCAGTAGACGACTGGGTTGATAGGCCGGATATGGAAGCCCTGTAAGGGGTGGAGTTGACCGGTACTAATAGGCCGAGGGCTTGTCCTCAGTTGCTCGCGTCCACTGTGTTAGTTCTGAAGTAACGAACTCGCCCGACCCTGCCTTTTGGTGGGGTTGCCGGCTGGTAGTTCGGACATCTTCATAGAGTTTCGGTGGTCATTGCGTTAGGGAAACGCCCGGTTACATTCCGAACCCGGAAGCTAAGCCTTTCAGCGCCGATGGTACTGCAGGGGGGACCCTGTGGGAGAGTAGGACGCCGCCGAACAATCATTGTGGGAAAGCCCCGCACCTCTGGTGCGGGGCTTTCCTGTGTTCAGGGACAGTTCCGGATACAGGCCCACCCGTGCCGGCGCGAGCCGGCCGCGTCTGAGGGAATCAGAGGCGACCGGCTGCTTTGAGAGCGAGATACGCATCGGCGAGAGCGGGTGCGATCTTCTCCGGTGTCGCATCCACAACCGTGACACCGTGGCGCTGCAACTGCTCCGCCGCGCGGTTCCGCTGGGACTGGGCCTGGGTCGCTGCCGCTGCGTCGTAGACACCCTCGACCGAGCCGCGCGTCGCCTTCATGCGTTCGATGTGAGGATCGGCCACAGAGGCCACCAGGACGGTGTGGCGCTGCGTGAGCTGCGGGAGGACGGGCAGCAGGCCCTCCTCGACCGGAGCGGCGTCGAGGCTCGTCAGAAGGACGATGAGGGACCGGCGGGGAGCGTTCGTCAGCGCGGCTGCGCTGAGGCCGCGGGCGTCCGTCTCGACGAGTTCCGGCTCCAGAGGAGCGAAAGCGTTGACCATGGCCGGAAGCACGTCACCGGCGGACCGCCCGACGACCTGGGCGCGGATGCGCCGGTCGTACGCCAGCAGGCCCACTCGGTCACCCGCGCGTGACGCCAACGCGCCCAGCAGGAGCGCGGCGTCCATCGCGGCGTCCAGGCGTGGGACGTCCCCGACGCGTCCGGCCGAGGTCCGCCCCGTGTCGAGAACGATGAGGATGTGCCGGTCGCGTTCCGGGCGCCAGGTGCGGACGGCCACGGTGGTCCGGCGAGCGGTGGCCCGCCAGTCGATGGACCGAGTGTCGTCCCCGGGGACGTAGTCGCGAAGACTGTCGAACTCCGTTCCCTGGCCCCGGATCAGGACGCTGGTACGGCCGTCGAGTTCGCGCAGTCGCGCCAGGCGGGACGGCAGATGCTTGCGGCTCGTGAAGGGCGGGAGGACGCGGACCGTCCAAGGGACGTCGTGATTGCCCTGCCGGGCCGCCAGGCCCAGGGGGCCGTAGGAGCGGACCGTGATGCGCTCCGGCCGGCGGTCGCCCCGTCGTGTGGGCCGCAGGACCGTGGTGAGCCGACGGCGCTCGCCGGCCGGGATGCTCAACCTGTGGCGTGAGGCAGTCTGCTCGGCCCCCGGCAGCCAGCTGCTGGGCGGCCAGGCATCGCGGAGATCGGCTCGCAGCCGCCGCTCTGAAGGGTTGGTGACCATCAGGTCGACTTTCGCGGCGTCACCGAGTCGAACGGATGTGTCACCACTTCGGGTGAACCGGAGCGTTCGCACTGGCGCGGCGAGGGCGTAGTCGCACAGGATTGCGAGTGAGAGGGGCGCGTTGACAGCGAGCATCCCGGTCCAGCTCGGAGCGAGGATGCCTACGGGAAGTGAGCCGAGCGCGGCCAGGAGTGCGGTTCGTCCGGTGAGGGCCATCAGTGCCTCATCGCGGTACGGGGACGTGGGCGAGGATCGCGGTGATGACGGAGTCGGCGGTGACTCCCTCCATCTCCGCCTCGGGCCGGAGCTGGAGCCGGTGCCGAAGGGTGGGCAGGGCGAGGGCCTTCACATCGTCCGGGATGACGTAGTCGCGCCCGGTGAGCCAGGCCCAGGCGCGGGCGGTGGACAGCAGCGCGGTTGCGCCTCGCGGGGAGGCGCCCAAGGTCAGTGAGGGGGATTCACGGGTGGCACGACAGATATCGACGACGTAGGCGGCGATCTCGGCCGAGACGGATGTCTTGGCCACGGCGAGACGGGCGGCTTCCAACTCCGCGGGGCCGGCGACGGGACGCACCCCCGCAGCTTCGAGGTCGCGGGGGTTGAAGCCCTCCGCGTGCCGGGTCAGGACATTGATCTCGTCCTCGCGGGACGGAAGGGGGACCGTCAACTTGAGGAGGAAGCGGTCCAGCTGTGCTTCCGGAAGGGGGTAAGTGCCTTCGTACTCGACGGGGTTCTGCGTCGCGGCGACGAGGAAGGGATCGGGGAGGAGGCGAGGGGTGCCGTCGACCGTCACCTGTCGCTCCTCCATCGCTTCGAGGAGCGACGACTGCGTCTTGGGCGGCGTGCGGTTGATCTCGTCAGCGAGGAGAAGGTTCGTGAAGACCGGTCCGGGCTGGAACGAGAACTCTGACGTGTGGCTGTCGTAGACGAGGGACCCGGTGACATCGCTGGGCATCAGGTCGGGCGTGAACTGGACGCGCTTCGTGTCGAGCTCGAGCGATGCAGCCAGGGCCCGCACCAGGAGTGTCTTGGCGACGCCAGGTACTCCCTCGAGAAGGACGTGACCGCGGCAGAGCAGAGCCACGACGAGACCGGTGACAGCGGGGTCCTGGCCGACCACGGCCTTGGCGATCTCGGTGCGCAGGGCCTCCAGGGAGGCGCGGGCGCGGTCCGAGCTCTCGGCTGTCTCGGGGGTCGGGGCGCTCATGAGGTGCGTACCTCTCTTTCGAGGGCGTCGAGTTGGTCTGCGAGTCGGACGAGTGCGGTGTCGTCGGCCGGGGGAGCGCCGAAGAGGAGTTCACGGAGGTCGTGCTCACCATCGGGGAGGTGCGCGGAGACCGCGGGAAGCAGGACTTCGGGCGAGTGCGTGTCGGCGGCGGAGACACCGAGAAGCGGGGCAAGGCGGGTTCTGGTGGCGGAGCGGAGCGAGGCGGCGGCGCGGTCACGCGCGTTCACCTTGCGGTAGAGGCGGGCACGGCCCTCGGTGGTCTCCGACGCGCGGATGGCCACCGGCAGTTGTTCGGTCACCAGAGGGCCGAGCCGGCGGGCACGCCATACGGCCGCCAGGACGGCCGCCACGAGGAGTTGCAGACTGCCCCACAGCCAGCCACCGGGGATCAGGTCGAGGAACGCGTCCTCGCCGTCACTTTCGCCGCTGCCCTGGTCGTCGCCGTCTCCGTCGGTGGGGAGCGCCGCGGAGGGGTCGTCGAGTGAAGGGATGTACCAGACCAGTTCGGGGTGGGACCCGAGGAGTTGCAGGGCGAGGGAGGCATTGCCGTGCTTGTCGAGACGATCGTTGTAGAGGATGTCCGGAGCGCCGAGGAGGACGGTGTCGCCGCCGTTCGGCGCGTCGAGCCTCACGAGGGACGGAAGGCCGCCGCTCGGGTAGCACCTGTCGGCGCCGGGCGCCTCGGTGACGTAACGCTCGCCGCCGAGATCGGCGCTGCCCGCACGGCGGGCGGCGGGGAGATCGCATCGAGGGCTGCGCTCGGACACCTCGGTCCGGGAGCCGATGTCGACGCCTGGCGCGAGTGTGCCGACGGAGGCGGGACCGGCGGCCATCAGCACGGTCCGTCCGCCGGCGGAGGCGGTCGCGGACCGGAAGGTCTGCTGCTGAGCGGCCGTCAGCATGTCGGGCTCGGTGACGAGGACGGTGGTGTCGGCGCCGGCCGCGGAGGTGGCGTCCTCAAGGGTGGTGACGACCCTGGTGGTGACCCCCCGGTTCTTCAGGAGCTCGGCGACAGCACGGCTGCCGTTCCGGTCCACGGAGCGCGGGTCGAGGCGGCCGTGGTGATCACCCGACCGCAGTGCTGCCATGGCGATGCCGGCCACGACGAGAAGCAGGAGCACGAGGAGCAGGCCACGGACGCGGTTCCACACCTGGCGGGTGGAGGGCGACATGGACGTCGCGCTGCTCGTGAGGCCGGTCATTCGGCGGCTCCCTCTGCAGCGGTGGCCGACAGGGGCTTGCTGTTCTCCAGGTCGAGGTCCAGGTCCCGGAGCCGTTCGTACGCCTGCCGGTCGGCGGTGCGACCGCCGTACGTGACGTCGTCGAAGACGCGGGCCGCGGCACGCAGTTCGTCGGCGTGGTGGGGGAGCGTGCGCCCCGCTTCCGCGGCGGCCTCGTCGGCGGTGCGGCCCGGCCTGGGGTCGAGGAGGGTGCGCTCTTCCAAGGAGCGGACGATGGCGCGCATCCGCTCCTGCACGGCCTGGTTCCATCGCTCGGCGGCGGCGTGCTTGTCCGACGCGCTGCGGTGCGCAGAGGCGCTGCGCGGGCCCTCCTCGAAGAGCGAGTCCGCGGTACGGACGGTGCGCTGGGGCTTACCGAGCCGCCACCACAGCGCGGCCGCGAGGGCGAGGACGACGAGGATGATGGCGATCAGGCCGATCACGCCGCCGGGCGCGCCGCTCGAGGCGGCACCGAAGAGGCCGTCGACCCACTCCCAGAAGCGGTCGAGGGCGCGCTCGAGGAGGTTCGGGTCGTTCTCGTGGTACATCGGCCTGGACAGTTCCCGCTCCGCCGCCTCGCGGGCCGGATCGCGTGGAGTGTCCACCGGTACGTCGTCGCTCGCTCCGAACAGCAGTGCCGCCGTCGCGCCCCCCGTGCCCAACACCGCATCAGCCCCCGGTGGATCGGTTACCGGGAGGTGCCGATCCGTAGCCGGAGAGCCCGGCTGCCCGCGCGAGTTCGAGGTCGAGCGCTTCGCGGCGGATGCGCTGGTCCACGTAGAGGAGCACCGTCACACCGGCGGAGATCGGGTAGGTGATCGACGAGGCGATCACGGATCCGATGCCCGTGATGATCAGGAAGGGCCAGCCGAAGTCGGGTCCGGTTCCGGTGAACAGATCGCCGACTCCGGCGCCGTCCACCGCGAAGCCGATGATCGTGAACGGGATGGCGATGACCATGCTCACGACGAAGACCAGCAGCAGGGTCAGCAGCGTGATCCCGAAGACCCGCCACCAGGCGCCCTGGACGAGCTTGGCGGAGCGGCGCAGGGACGTAATGACGCCTTGACGTTCCAGCACGAGGGCGGGGGAGGCCAGGGCGAAGCGGACCATCAGCCAGATGATGACGGTGAGAGCGGCGAGACCGCCGACCACGGAGAGCAGGACACCCGCGCCGCCGATCAGCATCCCCGGGAGTACGCCGACGGTCATGATCGTGGCGCTGCCCAGCGGCAGCAGCAGGGTGAGGCCCAGAAGGTGCGGGAGTCGCGGCCGGGCCTCGCGCCAGGCCTCGGCGAGGGTGATCGGGCGGCCGAGCACCGAGCGGCTGATCACCACGGTGAGCAGTGCGGTGGTGAGCAGGGTGCCGATCAAGGTGATCAACAGGGCGGGGCCGAGGGCCACCAGGCTCGACTGCAGCGACTCGACGGACTGCTCCAGGGCTTCCTCGGGCGTGGCGTCGGGATCGACCTCGGGAGGCGCCGGGAGCAGGTAGCGCTCCACGAGGATGCTGCAGATCTGGGAGATGACGGAAACCGTGATCGTCACACTCAGGACCGTGCGCCAGTGTGCGCGCAGCGTGGACACCGCACCGTCGAGGATCTCGCCGACGCCGAGGGGGCGGAGCGGGATGACACCTGGCTTGGCCGCGGCGGGGGGCCTGCCCCAGCCGCCGTCGTGGTGCCTGCCGCCGCCCCACTGCGGCGGGGGCGGGCCGGGGACCTGGCCGGGACCGGTCGGCGCGGACCACTGTCCGGGAGGGGGCTGCTCCTTGGACCACTTCGAGGTAGGACCGCTTCCGTCCGCGGGCGGCGCCTGATGCGGTACGCCGGGGCCGTTCTGCCCTTCGGAAGGAGCCGATCCGGGCGATGCCCAACCCGGAGTGTCGTTCACGGTCGTCCACCTCATGGATCGTTCACGGGGCCGGCTCGTCGAGCCGGCGCGTTCACAGTGTCCTTCCGCCTGTCCGGGCGGCCGGTTGGCTGCCATCGTGCCACGCGCGGGCGGTCGGCGGACCGGGGCCCGGGTCACCTTCGTACCTTCATTGTCGGACCGGCACCGGGCAGACTGGGCGGATGGCTGATCAGTACGTACAAAACCCGGTGGGCAGCGAGCCGTCGAAGCTTCCTGTGCTGCGTTGGGACGAGCCGCCCGAAGGACCCGTACTGGTGCTTCTCGACCAGACCCGGCTCCCCGCCGAGGAGGTCGAGCTGGTCTGCACCGACGTTCCGGTCCTGGTGCGCGCGATCCAGACGCTCGCTGTTCGCGGGGCGCCGCTCCTCGGGATCGCCGGTGCGTACGGGGTGGCGCTCGCGGCGCTGCGGGGCTTCGACGTGGACGAGGCCGCGGAGCTCCTGGAGACCGCGCGGCCCACCGCGGTGAACCTCGGGTACGGGGTGCGGCTGGCGGCGTCCGCGTACCGGACCGCCGTCGAGCGCGGGGCCGACAGCGAACAGGCGGCCCGTGCGGCGCTCGCGGCGGCCGAGGAACTGCACCGCCGTGACGCGGAGGCCAGCAGGCTGATGGCCGGGCACGGTCTGGCGCTGCTGGACGAGCTGCTCCCCGGCGGGGGTCACCGGATCCTGACGCACTGCAACACCGGGGCACTGGTGTCCGGTGGCGAGGGGACGGCGTTCGCCGTCGCGCTCTCGGCGCACCGCGCGGGCCGGCTCCAGCGCCTGTGGGTGGACGAGACGCGGCCGCTGCTGCAGGGCTCACGGCTCACCGCCTACGAGGCGGCACGAAACGGGCTGCCGTACACGCTGCTGACGGACAACGCCGCGGGATCCCTGTTCGCGGCCGGAGAGGTGGACGCCGTGCTGGTCGGGGCGGACCGGATCGCCGCGGACGGCTCGGTGGCGAACAAGGTCGGGACCTATCCGCTGGCCGTCCTCGCCAAGTACCACCACGTGCCGTTCGTGGTGGTCGCCCCTACGACGACGATCGACCTCGCCACACCGGACGGCTCGACGATCGAGGTGGAGCAGCGGCCTGGACACGAGGTGACGGAGGTAACATCCCCGCAGTCCGCAGTGGCCGGCGCCGGAAGCGGCGGGCAGACAGTGGCCCCCCTGGGAACCCAGGCGTACAACCCCGCATTCGATGTCACGCCGCCGGATCTGGTGACGGCGATCGTCACCGAGGAGGGGGTGTTGTCGCCCGTCACCGTGGGCGGCGTAGCGGAGCTGTGTGCCAGGTCACGCCAGGTAACGATTAGCTAATGGGATGATGTCGTTTATGAAGGGACGAGTCCTTGTCGTCGACGACGACACCGCACTGGCCGAGATGCTCGGCATTGTGCTGCGTGGTGAAGGTTTCGAGCCGTCGTTCGTAGCGGACGGTGACAAGGCACTTGCCGCTTTCAGGGAGGCCAAGCCGGATCTGGTGCTGCTCGACCTCATGCTGCCCGGACGGGACGGCATCGAGGTGTGCAGGCTGATCCGGGCCGAGTCGGGTGTTCCGATCGTGATGCTCACTGCCAAGAGCGACACCGTCGATGTCGTGGTCGGGCTCGAGTCCGGGGCCGACGACTACATCGTCAAGCCCTTCAAGCCGAAGGAGCTGGTCGCCCGGATCCGGGCGAGGCTTCGGAGGTCGGAGGAGCCCGCGCCGGAGCAGCTGACGATCGGGGACCTGGTCATCGACGTCGCCGGTCACTCGGTGAAGCGGGACGGGCAGTCGATAGCGCTCACCCCGCTGGAGTTCGACCTGCTGGTCGCGCTCGCGCGCAAGCCCTGGCAGGTCTTCACCCGTGAGGTGCTGCTGGAGCAGGTGTGGGGTTACCGCCACGCCGCCGACACCCGGCTGGTGAACGTCCATGTGCAGCGGCTGCGCTCCAAGGTCGAGAAGGACCCGGAGCGGCCGGAGATCGTGGTGACCGTCCGTGGTGTCGGTTACAAGGCCGGGCCGAGCTGACATGTCCAGTGGCAGCGTTGCTCCGAAGCCCGGCGAGCCGGGGGTCCGTACGGGGCGGGCTGCCGGACCGGGGCGTGGGCCCTCGCGATTCGGCCGCCTGCTCCATGGCGGACGGATGCTCCAGGAAAGCGCCCCCGGCGGGCCGGTGCCGCGGCTCGTCATGCGCTGGGTGCGCCGTCCGCTGCTCCCCGCCGTGAGGCTGTGGCGACGGAACATCCAGCTCCGGGTGGTCGTGAGCACACTCCTGATGTCACTCGGCGTGGTGGTGCTGCTCGGCTTCGTCGTCATCGGGCAGGTGCGCAACGGTCTGCTCGACGCGAAGGGCAGGGCGGCGCAGAGCCAGGCGGCCGGCGGTTTCGCCGTGGCCAGGGAGAAGGCGAACGCGCCGATCGGCCCCGGCGGCGGGCAGGGCGACAACGCCGCCGACGGAAACGCCCGTACCTGGCGCTCCGATCTCGTGGTGCAGCTCTCCAGCGGCGGCCAGGGCGCCTTCAACGTGGTCGCGCTCAGCGCCGACGCCCAGGGCGCGGGCACCAGCCGTGCGCCACGTACCTCAGGGGGCGTGGACCCGGCCAGCATCCCGCAGGACCTGCGGGACGCCGTGCGCCAGGGCGGAGGGACGTTCGAGACGTACCTCAGCATCCGGTACACGGACAACGTGGTCGAGCCCGAGCCCGGGCTCGTCGTGGGCACGCAGCTCAACGACATCGAGGGCAATCCCTACGAGCTGTACTACCTCTTCCCGCTGGCGCAGGAGGAGCAGTCGCTGAACCTGGTCAGAGGCACCCTCGCCACGGCCGGCCTCTTCGTCGTGGTGCTGCTCGGCGCGATCGCCTGGCTGGTGGTGCGCCAGATCGTCACCCCCGTACGGATGGCGGCCGGGATCGCGGAGCGTCTCGCGGCGGGCCGGCTCCAGGAGCGGATGAAGGTCACCGGTGAGGACGACATCGCGCGGCTCGGCGAGGCCTTCAACAAGATGGCCCAGAACCTCCAGCTGAAGATCCAGCAGCTCGAGGAGCTCTCCAGGATGCAGCGCCGCTTCGTCTCGGACGTTTCGCACGAGCTGCGTACGCCGCTGACGACGGTGCGGATGGCCGCCGACGTGATCCACGAGGCCCGCAGCGACTTCGACCCGGTGACGGCGCGCTCCGCGGAGCTGCTCGGCGACCAGCTCGACCGCTTCGAGTCGCTGCTGTCCGACCTGCTGGAGATCAGCCGGTTCGACGCGGGCGCCGCCGCGCTCGAGGCGGAGCCGATAGACCTGCGCGAGGTCGTCCGGCGGGTCATCGGCGGCGCCGAGCCGTTGGCGGAGCGCAAGGGCAGCCGGATACGGGTGGTCGGTGACGAGCAGCCCGTCGTCGCCGAGGCCGACGCCCGGCGGGTCGAGCGGGTGCTGCGCAACCTCGTGGTCAACGCCGTCGAGCACGGTGACGGCAAGGATGTCGTGGTCCGCATGGCCGTGGCCGGCGGCGCCGTCGCCGTCGCCGTGCGGGACTACGGTGTGGGTCTCAAGCCCGGCGAGGCGACCCGCGTGTTCAACAGGTTCTGGCGTGCCGATCCGGCGCGTGCACGGACCACGGGCGGTACCGGCCTCGGGCTGTCGATCGCCGTCGAGGACGCCAGGCTGCACGGTGGCTGGCTGCAGGCGTGGGGCGAGCCGGGCGGCGGTTCGCAGTTCCGCCTGACCCTGCCGCGTACGGCGGACGAGCCGCTGCGCGGCTCGCCGATACCGCTGGAGCCGGAGGACTCGCGGCAGAACCGGGAGCGTGCCGCCTCGTCGGGGAAACCTGAGGCGAACGGGCACCGGATGACGTCCGTGCCCGTCCAGAGCGGGTCGGACAAGTCGTCGCTGCCGCCGCGGTCCGCGCCTCCCGAGGTCGACCCGACGGCGCTGCCGGGCAACGGCTCACGGGTGGTGGCGCGGCAGGCAGGAGAGCGGGGCGACCTCCCCGCGGCGAGGGCTTCATCGGAGCGGGAGGACACGACTCGTGGGCGCTGATCCCCGTCGTAACGGGCAGGCGGGCATTCGGCGGGCATCGGCGCTGCTCGGCTGCAGTGGTGTGCTGCTGGCCGGGTGCGCCTCGATGCCGGACAGCGGTGACGTCCATGCCGTCAAGGCGTCGCAGCGGGCCGACTCGCAGGTGCGGGTGTACGCGGTGCCGCCGAGGAAGGACGCGACCCCGGACGAGATCGTCACAGGCTTCCTCGAGGCGATGACCAGTGACGACACCAACTTCGACACGGCGCGTTCGTACCTGACTCCGGAGGCGTCGGAGAAGTGGCAGCCGGAGGAGAGCACGACGGTGCTGGCGTCGGCTCCCGACCCGGGCGTGCCGGTGCCCGGCCGCCGGGACAACCCCGGGATGAGTTATCCGCTGCTCGGACGGCACATCGCCACCGTCGACGCGCAGCACGCCTATCAGCCCGTCACGCCGAGCGAGTACCGCCGGACCATCCATCTGTCGCAGAAGGCCGGCCCCGACGGCAAGCAGTGGCGCATCGACAGCCTGCCCGCAGGGCTGCTGCTGGGCGCGTCCGACTTCGAGCGCAACTACCGCTCGGTCAACAAGTACTACTTCGCCTCCGGACGCGATGTCGTGGTCGCCGACCCGGTCTACATCAGGCAGCGGCAGGATCCGGTGACCCGGATGGACCCGGTGACGCAGGCGGTCAAGGCACTGCTGGAAGGGCCGACGAGCTGGCTGAAGCCGGTCGTCGAGTCGCGGTTCCCGACCGGTACGGAGATGAAGCTCAAGGACGGCGCCACGTCGCTGTCGTTCGACGACCGCAACGGCCTGAAGGTGCCGCTGGACGACAAGGCGTCCAATGTGGGGCGCACGCAGTGCATGAAGATGGCCGCGCAGATCATGTTCACCATCAAGGATCTGTCGGCGGCGAGGCTCGAACAGGTCGAGCTGCTGCGCTCGAACGGATCGCAGCTGTGCGTGATGAGCGCAGGCCAGGCCGAGGGCTACGCGCCGGACCACTCCTCCGGCCGCCCGGACAACCAGTACTTCGTCGACAGCAAGCGCCGTCTGGCCCTGCTGGCGGCCGGAGCCACGGAGGCAGGCGAACCGCAGAACGTGGCCGGCCCCTTCGGCGACGGCCGCCTCGCGCTGGACGCGGTCGGTGTGGCGAGGGACGAGCACAAGGCCGCCGTCGTCGCCGGCGACTTCAGCCGGCTGTACGTGGCGTCGATCGTCTCCGACAGCCGACTGCCCGACCCGGTGATCACCAGCGCCGGCAAGGGACCCGACAACGGCCTGACCGCGCCCAGCTGGGACGGGCGTGGGGATCTGTGGGTGGCCGACCGGGATCCGGACGGGCCGGCGCTGAAGCGCCTCCCGAACGGCTCGGACGCCCCTGAGGAGGTCAGGATCGTTCCGGGCCTGGACGGGGCGCGTATCCAGGCGGTGAGGGTGTCCGCGGACGGTGCGCGGATCGCGCTGCTGCTGACCGAGGGCGGCAGCACGACCCTGAAGATCGGGCGTGTGGAGCGGCACGGCGACAGTGACGATCCGGTGGTGACCGTCACCGAACTGCGGCCCGCCGCTCCGCAGATGGAGACCGTCACGGCCGTGTCGTGGGCGGGGCCGAGCCGGCTTGTCGTGGTCGGCAAGGAGGCCGGCGGTGTTCAGCAGGTGCGCTACATCCAGACGGACGGCTCGACCGTCCCCAAGGGGATCCTGCCCGGTCTCAACCAGGTGAAGTCGGTCGCCGCGTCGGACGACGAGAGTCAGCCGCTCGTGGCCTACTCGCAGGAGGACGGCATCGTGCGCCTGCCCGCCGGAGCCAACTGGCAGACGCTGGTCAAGGAAGGCACCGCGCCGGTCTACCCGGGGTAGTCGGGCGCGGGGGCGGACGGCCGGGTTGTCCACAGGGCCGGCCGGCTGATCGCCCGCCCTGCCACAGTGGTCCTCATGCGGGCGTGGTGGCGCGAAATCTCCGGTCTGGTGATCCCTGCGGTCTGCGGCGGCTGCGGCACGCCCCGTACGCAGCTGTGCGAGGTGTGCGGGCAGGCGCTCCTCGGGCGGACGGCACGTCGGGCCAGACCCGTGCCGGAGCCCGCGGGCCTTCCCGTGGTGCACGCCGCTGCGGCCTACACCGACTCGGTCCGGGCCGTGATCCTGGCGCACAAGGAGCGGGGCGCGCTCGGGCTGGCCCGTCCGCTCGGGGCGGCACTGGCCGAGGCCGTGCGGGCGGCGGCCGGGTACGCGCACGGCCCGGACGGCCCTGTGCTGCTGGTGCCCGTGCCCTCCGCGCCGAGTGCCGTCCGGGCGCGCGGTCATGACGCGGCACGGCGGATCGCCCTTGCGGCGGCGGCCGAGTTGCGTCGCAGGGGCCGGACAGCAGGAGTGCTGCCCGTACTGCGCCAGCGGCGCCGGATGGCCGACCAGGCGGGCCTCACGGCCCGCGAGAGGCTCGCGAACGTGGCGGGGGCCCTGGAGGTCCGGTCCGGTGGCGCGCGGCTCTTGGCGGGCGCCACGGCGGTGATCGTGGACGATCTCATGACCACGGGGGCGACGCTCGTCGAGGCGGCGCGAGCAGTGAGTGCCGCGACCGGGGTGGATCCACTGACCGCGGTGCTGCCGCGGGCGGCGGTCGTCGCCGTTCCACCGCTGTCCCTCGGTCCAAACCGGAACTGAATGCCGACCTGCGTCGTTGCAGCTAGTGACAGGACGAAAACCCCTGATCGGAGGTACCTCCGAGTAGCGGGTGCCGACACCCGTCCCCGAGAGCTATGTTCGGTTGTGAGGAATGGCGACAAGCACACCTCACCGAATGGCTGCCGGTTTCCCGGCCGGGAAAGCGCGGTGGCGACTACTTCGAAATTGGGGTGGGTGGAGATCTTGCCGACTGGGGAGGAGGAGGTGAAAGTCGCCAAGTCCGAGGCTCCGGAGATCACCGGAGCCTGGTGCAAGAGGGAGATGCTCCGCAGCCTGTGAGCGGGCGGAGCGAATCCGGGAACGGAGTTCTGCGTGGACATCGTCGTCAAGGGCCGCAAGACAGAGGTGCCCGAGCGGTTCCGCAAGCACGTGGCCGAGAAGCTGAAGCTGGAGAAGATCCAGAAGCTCGACGGCAAGGTGATCAGCCTGGACGTCGAGGTGTCCAAGGAGCACAACCCGCGGCAGGCCGACCGTTCCGACCGCGTGGAGATCACACTCCGCTCGCGGGGCCCGGTGATCCGGGCCGAGGCCGCGGCCGCCGACCCGTACGCAGCGCTGGACCTCGCGACCGGCAAGCTGGAGGCACGCCTTCGCAAGCAGCACGAGAAGCGTTACAACCGGCGTGGCGCCGGCCGCCTGTCCGCGGCAGAGGTGGTCGATGTCGTCCCCGGTGTCGCAGAGTTGAGCGCCACCAACGGCAAGCCCCTCGCCCAGGAGACGGCCGAATCCGTTCCCACCACCAAGATCGGCTCGATCGAGGTGCAGGGCGAAGGACCGCTGGTGGTCCGCGAGAAGCTGCACACAGCAGCACCGATGACGCTCGACCAGGCGCTCTACGAAATGGAGCTGGTCGGGCACGACTTCTATCTCTTCGTCGACTCCGAGACGAAGCAGCCCAGTGTCGTCTACCGGCGACACGCCTACGACTACGGCGTCATTCACCTGGAGACGGACCCCCTGGCCGGGTCCGAGGCCGGTGGCGCCGGAGGCGCACTCGGCGGCTGACGCCGAAATCCCGTAGCCCTGGCCGACGAAGAATTCCGGTGCCCCTGGAGCGCCTTGTGCGCCCCCAGGGGCACCCTCGCGCCGCAACAGGGGCACCGCGCTGTCGCCCGGGCATGAAAGCATGACGTCGTAAGCCAACCGGTGCGCCCCGCACTGATGTTGGCGGACCACACATGATCTTCGGGCCACGGCTCCAGGGGGAGGAACGATGGCGGACACTTTCGGTCCGGTGCACGGCAGTACGGGCCACCCCGGTGGATCGCACGCGGACGGTGAACGGCACGGCGAGGGCGAGGGTGGCGCGGGCAAGGAGCCCATCCGGGTCCTGGTCGTCGACGACCATGCGCTGTTCCGGCGGGGACTGGAGATCGTCCTCGCGCACGAGGAGGGCATCGAGGTCGTCGGCGAGGCGGGCGACGGCGCGGAGGCCGTGGACAAGGCTGCGGACCTGCTGCCGGACATCGTGCTGATGGATGTACGGATGCCGAAGCGCGGCGGCATCGAGGCGTGCACCTCCATCAAGGAGGTGGCCCCCAGCGCGAAGATCATCATGCTGACGATCAGTGACGAGGAGGCCGATCTCTACGACGCGATCAAAGCGGGAGCCACCGGCTATCTCCTCAAAGAGATCTCCACGGACGAGGTCGCGACCGCCATCCGCGCGGTGGCGGACGGTCAGTCGCAGATCAGCCCCTCCATGGCGTCGAAGCTGCTCACCGAGTTCAAGTCGATGATCCAGCGCACCGACGAGCGCAGGCTGGTGCCGGCGCCCCGGCTCACCGACCGGGAGCTGGAGGTACTCAAGCTCGTGGCGACGGGCATGAACAACCGGGACATCGCCAAGGAGTTGTTCATCTCGGAGAACACCGTCAAGAACCATGTGCGCAACATCCTGGAGAAACTGCAGCTGCACTCCCGGATGGAGGCCGTGGTCTACGCGATGCGGGAGAAGATCCTCGAGATCCGGTAGCCCAGGCTCCGGGATCCGGCCCGCCCGGGCGGGCCGACCGGTTCCGCGATGTCAGTCCAGGGCCTTCACCAGGTCCGCCGTGAGCTCGGGGCGGTCGACCCGCTCGACGCGGACGGAGTCGCAGCCCACCCACTCGGCAGCCTCCCGCAGCGCCTGCGCCATCGGGGCCACGGCCTTCGGGGTGTCCAGCGAGACCTGGCGCGCCACCAGGGTGCTGCCCTCACGTGCCGGGTCGACGCGGCCCAGCAGCTTCCCGCCCGCGAGCAGCGGCATCGCGAAATAGCCGTGCACCCGCTTCTGCTTGGGGACGTAGGCCTCCAGCCGGTGGGTGAAGCCGAAGATGCGCTCGGTCCGCGGGCGCTCCCAGATGAGCGAGTCGAACGGCGAGAGCAGGGTCGTGCGGTGCCGGCCGCGCGGTGGGGAGGCGAGCGCCGCGGGATCCGCCCAGGCGGGCTTGGCCCAGCCCTGGACGGTGACCGGCACCAGCCCCGAGTCCGCCACCACGGCGTCGAACTGCTCGCCCTTGATGCGGTGGTAGTCCGCGATGTCCGTGCGCGTGCCGACGCCCAGCGACTCGCCCGCCAGCCGGACGAGACGGCGCAGGCACTCGGTGTCGTCCAGGTCGTCGTGCAGCAGGGAGTCGGGGATCGCCCGCTCCGCGAGGTCGTACACCCGCTTCCAGCTGCGCCGCTCGGTGCAGACGACCTCGCCGTACATCAGGGCCCGTTCGACGGCGACCTTCGAGGCGGACCAGTCCCACCACTCGCCGCCGTTGTTCGCGCCGCCCAGACCGGTCGCGGTCAGCGGGCCCTCCGTACGCAGCTGCTTGATCACGGCGTCGTACGCGCCGTCCGGGAGATCGTGGTACCACTGCGGGCGGGCACGGTAGGCGCGCCGCCGGAAGGCGAAGTGGGGCCACTCCTCGACGGGCAGGATGCACGCCGCGTGCGACCAGTACTCGAAGCTGTGCCCGCCCGTCCAGTAGGCATCCTCGACCGCCTTGCGGCCGACGGCGCCGAGCCTCGCGTACGGGATCAGCTCGTGCGAGCGGGCCAGCACCGAGATCGTGTCCAGCTGCACGGCGCCGAGATGACGCAGGACGCCCCGGACCCCGCCCCGCCTGTCGGGAGCACCCAGGAATCCCTGGGCGCGCAGGGCGATGCGGCGGGCCTCGTCGGCGGACAGTTCGAGGGTGGGCGGCGGCGTCGTCATGCCTCGCACGATAGAGGGCGCCACTGACAGTCCGGCCCCCGCCCGCAAGGGACGCCCGCCGGCGGCATCACGGCACATCGTCCGACGACGACGGGGTGACTGATGACGGCGTCAGCGCGGGCGGCTCTCAGGAGGAGCGTGCCGGCAGATAGGCATGATTGCTCGCCAGTCCGAGGTCGGAGGGAAGCAGTCCACCGACCCACACGTCGCGCAAGGTGTCCTTGTTGAGGAGCGCCGCGCGCAGCTCCCCCTCCATGCGGAAGCCGGCCTTCTGGGCGACCGCGCGGGAGGCGGTGTTCCCCACCTCGGCGCGCCATTCCAGGCGGGTGGCGCCCAGTCTCATGAAGGCCCAGTGGGAGACGGCGGTGACGCTCTCCGCCATCACGCCCCGGCCCCGGTGCTCCTTGCCCGTCCAGAAGCCGATCTCCCACGTGCCGGAGAAGGTGCGCATGGTCACGGCGACCGAGCCCATCAGCGGGCCGCCCTCCCGCGGCAGCACGGCGAAGGTGCACATCGTGCTGTTGCGCCAGCCGTCCGGGACCGTCTGCTCGGTGAACTCGGCGGCGTGCTGCCATTCGTAGGGGGAGGGAACCGTCGTCCACCGCTGGATGTCGGGGTCCTGACAGGCCTGGTGGACGGACTTCGTGTCCTCGGGGGTGAAGGTCCGCAGCAGCAGGCGTTCGGTGGTGAGGGTGATCGGCTCCATGCCGGGATTCTTGCCACCGCGGCGCGCCGATGCGAGCACTTTCGGCCCTCCACCGGCACCTTCGGCGCTTCCCGCGCGTTCATCTGATGGCGGACGGCAGGCCTCAGTGGCCATGGACCTCCCGACGCGGCCGGGTCCTCGCTTACGATGGCCGATGCGGTGGGGCCCACCTGCCGTGCCCGCGCCAGTGTCCACCACAGACCCAGTGCCAGGCCCGACCGGCAAGGAGACCAACCTCAGTGTCCGTCTTCAACAAGCTCATGCGTGCAGGCGAAGGCAAGATCCTGCGCAAACTGCACCGCATCGCGGACCAGGTCAACTCCATCGAAGAGGACTTCGTCAACCTCTCCGACGCCGAGTTGCGGGCGCTCACGGACGAGTACAAGCAGCGTTACGCAGACGGTGAGAGCCTGGACGACCTGCTTCCCGAGGCCTTCGCCACCGTGCGTGAGGCCGCCAAGCGGGTGCTCGGCCAGCGCCACTACGACGTCCAGCTCATGGGCGGCGCCGCCCTGCACCTCGGCTATGTCGCAGAGATGAAGACCGGTGAGGGCAAGACCCTCGTCGGCACGCTCCCCACCTATCTGAACGCGCTGTCCGGCAAGGGCGTCCACCTGATCACGGTGAACGACTACCTCGCCGAGCGTGACTCCGAGATGATGGGCCGGGTCCACAAGTTCCTGGGCCTCGAAGTCGGCTGCATCCTCGCCAACATGTCGCCGGCCCAGCGCCGTGAGCAGTACAACTGCGACATCACCTACGGCACGAACAACGAGTTCGGTTTCGACTACCTGCGCGACAACATGGCGTGGTCCAAGGACGAGCTCGTCCAGCGCGGCCACAACTTCGCCGTGGTCGACGAGGTCGACTCGATCCTCGTCGACGAGGCCCGTACGCCGCTGATCATCTCCGGTCCCGCCGACCAGGCCACCAAGTGGTACGGCGACTTCGCCAAGCTGGTGACGCGCCTCACCAGGGGTGAGGCGGGCAACCAGCTCAAGGGCATCGAGGAGACCGGCGACTACGAGGTCGACGAGAAGAAGCGCACCGTCGCGATCCACGAGTCCGGTGTCGCCAAGGTCGAGGACTGGCTCGGCATCGACAACCTCTACGAGTCGGTGAACACGCCCCTCGTCGGCTACCTGAACAACGCCATCAAGGCCAAGGAACTGTTCAAGAAGGACAAGGACTACGTCGTCATCGACGGCGAAGTCATGATCGTCGACGAGCACACCGGCCGTATCCTCGCCGGCCGCCGCTACAACGAGGGCATGCACCAGGCGATCGAGGCGAAGGAAGGGGTGGACATCAAGGACGAGAACCAGACCCTCGCCACGATCACCCTCCAGAACTTCTTCCGCCTGTACGACAAGCTGTCCGGCATGACCGGTACGGCCATGACCGAGGCCGCCGAGTTCCACCAGATCTACAAGCTCGGTGTCGTGCCGATCCCGACGAACAGGCCGATGGTCCGCAAGGACCAGTCCGACCTGATCTACCGCACCGAGGTCGCGAAGTTCGCCGCCGTCGTCGACGACATCGCGGAGAAGCACGAGAAGGGCCAGCCGATCCTGGTCGGCACCACCTCGGTCGAGAAGTCCGAGTACCTCTCGCAGCAGCTGAGCAAGCGCGGCATCCAGCACGAGGTCCTCAACGCCAAGCAGCACGACCGTGAGGCGACGATCGTCGCCCAGGCCGGCCGCAAGGGCGCCGTGACCGTCGCCACGAACATGGCCGGCCGTGGTACCGACATCAAGCTCGGCGGCAACCCGGACGACCTGGCCGAGGCCGAGCTGCGCCAGGCCGGTCTCGACCCGGTCGAGCACGTCGAGGAGTGGGCCGCGGCCCTGCCCGCCGCGCTCGAGCGCGCTGAGGCGGCCGTGAAGGCCGAGCACGACGAGGTCAAGGAGCTCGGCGGCCTGTACGTGCTGGGCACCGAGCGCCACGAGTCCCGCCGTATCGACAACCAGCTGCGCGGTCGTTCCGGCCGTCAGGGCGACCCGGGCGAGTCCCGTTTCTACCTCTCGCTCGGCGACGACCTGATGCGCCTGTTCAAGGCACAGATGGTCGAGCGCGTGATGTCGATGGCGAACGTGCCCGACGACGTCCCGATCGAGAACAAGATGGTGACCCGCGCGATCGCCTCCGCGCAGTCCCAGGTCGAGCAGCAGAACTTCGAGACCCGTAAGAACGTCCTGAAGTACGACGAGGTGCTCAACCGGCAGCGCGAGGTCATCTACGGCGAGCGCCGCCGCGTCCTGGAGGGCGAGGACCTGCACGAGCAGGTGCGTCACTTCATGGACGACACCATCGACGCCTACATCCAGGCGGAGACGGTCGAGGGCTTCGCCGAGGAGTGGGACCTGGACCGCCTGTGGGGCGCGTTCAAGCAGCTCTACCCGGTGAAGATCACCGTCGAGGAGCTGGAGGAGGCGGCCGGCGACCGTGCCGGCATCACCGCCGAGTTCATCGCCGACTCGATCAAGGAAGACATCCACCAGCAGTACGACGAGCGTGAGAAGCAGCTCGGCTCGGACATCATGCGTGAGCTCGAGCGGCGCGTGGTGCTGTCGGTCCTGGACCGCAAGTGGCGCGAGCACCTCTACGAGATGGACTACCTCCAGGAGGGCATCGGCCTGCGCGCGATGGCGCAGAAGGACCCCCTGGTCGAGTACCAGCGCGAGGGCTTCGACATGTTCACCGCCATGATGGAGGGCATCAAGGAGGAGTCCGTCGGCTACCTGTTCAACCTGGAGGTCCAGGTCGAGCAGCAGGTCGAGGAGGTCCCGGTGCAGGACGCGGCGGCGAAGACCTCGCTGGCCAAGGAGGACGCGGTTCCGGCCGGCGCCGGCCGTCCCGAGATCCGCGCGAAGGGTCTCGAGGCCCCGCAGCGTCCCGACCGGCTGCACTTCTCCGCCCCGACGGTGGACGGCGAGGGCGGCGTGGTCGAGGGCGACTTCGAGAACGGCGACGGCTCGTCCCGGTCGGAGTCGGACGGGATGACGCGCGCGGAGCGCCGCAAGGCCCAGAAGACGGCGGGCCGTCGTCGCAAGAAGTGACGGCACGCAGTACCGACGGCCGGGGCCGGACACCATGGGGTGTCCGGCCCCGGCCGCGTCTCCCCGGCCGCGGCGGGCCGGCCGCGACCGGGCTTCGACCGGCCGGGCCCTGGTCGCGTGCGGGGCGCGACCGGTCGCCGAAACGGCCGGGCCGGGCCGGGACGTGTCCGGTGCCCCCGGCCCGGCCCGCCCGGTCGAACGGCCGGGTGGAAAGTCCCGTGGGTCGTTGCTGCCGGCCTACCGGGCGCATGAGGCTCCGCGCGGGGCCAGGGAACACCGATGCCCAGCCGGGCCGCCTCTGCGCGCTGGGTCGGCGTAGCCGGGCGCCGGGTCGCGCGCGACCGCTGGTCGGCTCGCTGTGGAGCAGCCGGCTGCCGAACGTCGGGCCGGAGAGGCTCCGGCCCGGTCCGGGTCAAGTCGTACGGGCTGCGTGGGCTGGTTCCGGGGCACCGATGCCCCGCCCGGCCGCCTCTGGGCGCTGGGTCGGCGTAGGGGCCCCCGGCCAGGCCGGGGATCAGTCGGCGCCGAACGCTGGGTCGCAGCCCCGTGCGCTCGGTCAGTCAGCTTGGCCCCGGCGGCTCACGCGCCGCACGGCCTTCAAGTGACCGTGGAGGGGCTGCCGCCGGGCCGGAAGCGCCAAGCCCGGCCGGCCGCGTCCGTTGCTCGCAGGTCGCCGCGGGCTTTGAGCGGGCCGGGCCGGGGTCACGGACTACGCCGTCCAGAGCGGGCGCTGGAGGCCGTCTGAGAGCCCCCTGAGCGCCTCGAGCGGGCCTTGGGGGCCCACGGCCGGTAGAAGCCCTCCGCGCTGCCGGAAGGCCGCTGGCAGGCGATGGCGTCCAGGGCGCCCGGGCGGCCGGCCGCCGACTCGGTGGGCTCCGAGCGGCCGGCCTGCTCGGCGCGCCCCGGGAAACGGGCCATGCCCCGCCCCGCCTCCGACGCATGCGGGGCACCGGCCCACGGCGCCGTCACCGGTCCACGGCGACCTCGATCGCCGCGCAGCGCCAGCGCAGGTCCCGGCCCTGTTCCAGGCGGAACGCCATCGCGCTGACCCGGTCGCCCGAGCCGATGCGGGCGAAGGCCTCGATCACGCCCGGTCCCGGGTGGAACTCGCCGCAGTGGCGGACGACCGGTGTGGCCCGGTCCGCCGGAAGCAACGGCGTCTCCGGCGCGAGCCGGACCAACTGTTCGTAGGCCTCGCCGATCGTGTGCCCGAGCATCCAGTGCACCGGGCGCCGGCCGCTCAGTACCGCGAGCAGGCGGTCGGCGAACCAGTAGTGCGGTTTGTGCATCCTGCCGCGTGCCCGGGTCAGTGCCGCCGCCGCGTGGGCGGCGGGCCTGCGCTGGTCGTGACGGCCTGCGGGCCTGGTCCTGTCCATACGGATCGCCCCCGATGTGCTGGTCCCGGGCTGAGTACCGGGAGGTAGCTTCGACGGGGCACTTCTATGGCGTGCGCACCTTTGCCGCAAAGCGGCGAAAGCGCCCACAGCGGTGGCCGCGAACTTCACCTATCAGGGTGACGAGGTGCCGCAACGCCGGGCCGCACGGGCCTTCGAGGGGGTACCGGGTGGACGGCGGGACGGCCCCCGAGCGCACCCCGAAGGGGTACGCCGCACGTATCCTGAGGGCGATCACCAGGGCGATCACCGACTACGAAAGCGGCCTGTCATGCGCGTGTACGTCCCCCTGACCCTCCCCGGTCTCGCAGCGGCGCACAAGGCGGGCGAACTGGGCCCCGGTCCGCTGACCGCCTACGCCGTCACGCCCGGACTGCGCGAGTGGTACGTCTCCGACGACATCGAGGAACTGGAGTACGCGGCGCTCAGCCGCGCCGCCGCCGCGTCCCTGCGGATGATGGCCGGCGCCCCGGACGCGGCCCGGCGTCGGGTGGTCGTGGCCGTCGACGTGCCGGACCAGGCCGCCGTCGCCGATCCCGACCAGGTCCTCGATGTTGGTGCGCTCGGCGAGGTGCGGATCGCCGCGGCCGTGCCGATGTCCAAGGCGGCAGCCGTCCATGTGGACGCCGACGACGCGGTGGACGACGTCTCGGCCGCGGTCGCGGCGCTCGGCGCGGCCGACCACGGTGACGACGACGCGCAGTTCACCGTCGACGGGGCGGAGGACCACGAGCTGCTCTGGTTCGGCGTGCAGGAGATCCCCAACATCGTCGGCTGACCGGCCGCGCCAGGCTGTCGCACCCGGCGACCGGCGACCGGCGCGCGCAGGCCTTCGTATCGGTGACCGGCAGCCTGCCGGCCCCTCGCACCGGCGACCGCCACGCGCCAGGCTGCCCTACCCGGCGACCGGTCGTGCGCCTGCCTGTCGCACCCGGCCTGTACGGTTTTCGCCATGGGCAAGCAGGGGACGCAGGCGCATCTGGTCTGGGACTGGAACGGCACACTGCTCGACGACATCGGCGCGGTCATCGCGGCCACGAACGCCGCCTTCGCGGAGCTGGGGCTCGAGCAGATCACGCTCGAGCGGTACCGGGAGCTGTACTGCGTGCCCGTCCCCCGCTTCTACGAGCGGCTCATGGGACGGCTACCGACGAACGACGAATGGCTCGTGATGGACGCGGCCTTCCACAAGCACTACTGGACCCGCGCGGAGACATGCGGGCTCGCCGCGGGCGCCGCCGAGCTGCTCGTCCGCCGTCAGAGTGCCGGTCTGACGCAGTCGCTGCTGTCCCTCGCCCCGCACGAACATCTGGTGCCGATCGTGCGCCGGCACGGCATCGAGGAGCGCTTCGTGCGCGTCGACGGCCGGATCGGCGCGTCGACCGCCGGCAAGGCCGAGCACATGGTGCGGCACCTGGCGCAGCTCGCCGGCGTGCGCGCCGAGCACGTCGTCGTCATCGGTGACGCCGCGGACGACGCCGTCGCGGCGGCCCACGTCGGCGCGAAGGCCGTGCTGTACACCGGCGGATCGCACAGCCGCGCCAGTCTGGAGCGGGTCGGGGTGCCGGTGGTCGACTCGCTCGAGGAGGCGGTCGAGGTGGCGGAGGAGCTCGTGGCCGGCTGACCGGCCACGAGGCGCTACGTCACCGGCGCCGTCGCCCGCAGCACCTTGAGGAACTCCCGCATCCACACCGGATGGTCCGGCCAGGCACGCGAGGAGACCAGCGACCCGTCCACGACCGCCGCCACGTCCTGGAACGACGCCCCGGCCGCCTGCATGTCCAGTTCGAGCGCCGGGTACGAGGTGACCCGGCGTCCCTCCAGGCCGCCGGTCGCCGCGGTCAGCAGCGGGCCGTGGCAGATCTGGGCCACCGGCTTGTCGGAGTCGAAGAACGCCTTGAGGATCTTGCGGAGCTCGGGGTCGTTGCGCAGGTACTCGGGCGCGCGGCCGCCGGGAATCACGATGGCGGCGTACGCCCCGGGCTCGACCTCGGAGAACGCCAGGTCGGCCTGCCAGGTGTAGCCCGGCTTCTCGGTGTAGGTGTCGAAGCCCGGCTCGAAGTCGTGCACGACGAACTGCAGCTTCTTGCGGGCGGGGGCCGCGATGTGCACCTCGTACCCCTCCTCCAGCAGCCGCTGGTACGGGTAGAGGACCTCCAGGGACTCTGCGGCGTCCCCGGTGACGATGAGGATCTTCGTGGTCATGGCTGCTCCCGGTTGATTGGTTGCCAAGAGGGCCTGTGTCGCTGTCCAGACTGTCAAACTTCGGACCCCGCTTTTGTACACATACGGCTCATGACGGGGCGGGGGTGCGGGGAGATAGCCTGGGGGCGTGATCAGCGCGATATGCCGTGGGGGCAGCGAAGCCCCCGGCCTGCGCCCGGACCGCCACCGCGTCCGGGCGATCGCTGACCCCTCCCGTCCGGACTGTCTCCGTCAGACAGAAATGGCCGATACCGGCTCGGACGACTCTCATCGCGGCATACCGTCGACTGCGACCGGACACCCCGGGACGCGGCGATCCGTCGCATCTTTCACCTACGTCACGCAACGGCGCGCGACAGGAGCCAGAGGACATGCAGACCAAGCTGGACGAAGCCAAGGCCGAGCTGCTCGCACGGGCCGCCCGGGTAGCTGAGAACAGCCCGGCCGGGGGGCACCTTCCGACTGGGACAGAGCAGGGGAAGCGTCCTGACCAGGACACCCTGCTCACGTACCTCCAGCGCTACTACCTGCACACAGCTCCGGAGGACCTCACCGGCCGCGACCCGGTCGACGTCTTCGGAGCGGCACTTTCCCACTACCGGCTGGCGGAAAACCGCCCGCAGGGCACCGCGAACGTCCGCGTCCACACGCCGACCGTGGAGGAGAACGGCTGGACCTGCAGCCACTCCGTCGTGGAAGTCGTCACCGACGACATGCCCTTCCTCGTCGACTCCGTCACCAACGAGCTCTCCCGCCAGGGCCGCGGCATCCATGTCGTGATCCACCCGCAGGTCGTCGCCCGCCGTGATGTGACCGGCAAGCTGATCGAGGTCCTGCCCTCGGACACGCACGCCAAGGACCTCCCGCACGACGCCCTCGTCGAGTCCTGGATCCACGTCGAGATCGACCGCGAGACCGACCGCGCCGACCTGAAGCAGATCACCGCCGATCTGCTGCGTGTCCTGTCCGACGTCCGGGAGGCCGTCGAGGACTGGGAGAAGATGCGCGACGCCGCGCTGCGGATCGCCGAGCAGCTGCCCGACGAGCCCAAGGCCGACGACCTGCCGGAGCAGGAGGTCGAGGAGGCCCGTGAGCTGCTGCGCTGGCTCGCCTCCGACCACTTCACCTTCCTCGGCTACCGGGAGTACGAGCTCACCGACTCCGACGCGCTGGCCGCCGTCCCCGGCACCGGCCTCGGCATCCTGCGCTCCGACCCGCCGCACCACGAGGACGAGGCCCACCCGGTCAGCCCGTCCTTCAGCCGGCTGCCGGCCGACGCCCGCGCCAAGGCCCGTGAGCACAAGCTGCTCGTGCTGACGAAGGCCAACAGCCGCGCCACCGTGCACCGCCCCAGCTACCTGGACTACGTCGGCGTCAAGAAGTTCGACGCCGAAGGCAACGTCGTCGGGGAGCGCCGCTTCCTCGGCCTGTTCTCCTCCGCCGCGTACACCGAGTCGGTGCGCCGCGTGCCCGTCGTGCGCCGCAAGGTCGCGGAGGTCCTCCAGGGCGCGGGCTTCTCGCCCAACAGCCACGACGGCCGCGACCTGCTGCAGATCCTCGAGACCTACCCGCGTGACGAGCTCTTCCAGACGCCCGCCGACCAGTTGCGTGCGATCGTCACCAGCGTCCTCTACCTCCAGGAGCGCCGCCGGCTGCGGCTGTACCTGCGGCAGGACGAGTACGGGCGCTACTACTCCGCGCTGGTCTACCTGCCGCGCGACCGCTACACCACCGGTGTGCGGCTGCGCCTGATCGAGATCCTCAAGGAGGAACTCGGCGGTACCAGCGTCGACTTCACCGCCTGGAACACCGAGTCGATCCTCTCCCGTATCCACTTCGTGGTGCGCGTGCCCGCCGGCACCGAGCTGCCGCACCTCACCGACGCGGACACCGAGCGCATCGAGGCGCGGCTGGTCGAGGCCGCGCGCTCCTGGGCCGACGGCTTCGGCGAGGCGCTGAACGCCGAGTTCGGCGAGGAACGCGCCGCCGAGCTGCTGCGCCGCTACGCCGGCGCCTTCCAGGAGGGCTACAAGGCCGACCACTCGCCGCGCTCCGCCGTGGCCGACCTGGTCCGCATGGAGGAGCTCGCCGAGTCCGGCAAGGACTTCGCGCTGTCCCTGTACGAGCCGGTCGGGGCGGGCCCCGGCGAGCGGCGCTTCAAGATCTACCGGACCGGCGAGCAGGTCTCCCTGTCCGCGGTGCTGCCCGTGCTGCAGCGCCTCGGCTGCGAGGTCGTCGACGAGCGCCCGTACGAGCTGCGCTGCGCCGACCGGACGCACGCCTGGATCTACGACTTCGGGCTGCGCATGCCGAAGACGGGCGCGAACGGCGACTACCTCGCCGACGACGCCCGCGAGCGCTTCCAGGACGCCTTCGCCGCCGTGTGGACGGGCGAGGCCGAGAACGACGGCTTCAACGCGCTGGTGCTCGGCGCGGGCCTCAACTGGCGCGAGGCCATGGTGCTGCGCGCGTACGCGAAGTACCTGCGCCAGGCCGGTTCGACCTTCAGCCAGGACTACATGGAGGACACCCTCCGCAACAACGTCCACACCACCCGGCTGCTGGTCTCGCTCTTCGAGGCGCGGATGTCGCCGGACCGCCAGCGGGCCGGCACCGAACTGATCGACGGGCTGCTCGAGGAGCTCGACGGCGCGCTCGACCAGGTGGCCAGCCTCGACGAGGACCGCATCCTGCGGGCCTTCCTCACCGTCATCAAGGCCACCCTGCGCACCAACTTCTTCCAGGAGGCGGCAGGCGGCGCCCCGCACGGCTATGTGTCGATGAAGTTCGACCCGCAGGCCATCCCGGACCTGCCCGCGCCGCGCCCCGCGTTCGAGATCTGGGTGTACTCGCCGCGGGTCGAGGGTGTCCACCTGCGCTTCGGCAAGGTCGCCCGGGGCGGTCTGCGCTGGTCCGACCGGCGTGAGGACTTCCGTACGGAGATCCTCGGCCTGGTCAAGGCGCAGATGGTGAAGAACACCGTGATCGTGCCGGTCGGCGCCAAGGGCGGCTTCGTCGCCAAGCAGCTGCCCGACCCGTCGGTCAACCGTGACGCCTGGCTGGCCGAGGGCATCGCCTGCTACCGGATCTTCATCTCGGCGCTGCTCGACATCACCGACAACCTGGTCGCGGGCGAGGTCGTCCCGCCGGCCCAGGTGGTCCGGCACGACGAGGACGACACGTACCTCGTCGTCGCCGCCGACAAGGGCACCGCGTCCTTCTCCGACATCGCCAACGAGGTCGCGGTCGCGTACAACTTCTGGCTCGGTGACGCCTTCGCGTCCGGCGGCTCCGCCGGATACGACCACAAGGGCATGGGCATCACCGCCCGCGGCGCCTGGGAGTCGGTCAAGCGGCACTTCCGCGAGCTCGGCCACGACACCCAGACCGAGGACTTCACGGTCGTGGGCGTCGGAGACATGTCCGGCGACGTGTTCGGCAACGGCATGCTGCTCAGCGAGCACATCCGGCTGGTCGCGGCGTTCGACCACCGCCACATCTTCATCGACCCGAACCCGGACGCGGCCCTCTCGTACGCCGAGCGCCGCCGGCTCTTCGAGCTGCCCCGTTCCTCCTGGGCCGACTACAACAAGGAACTGCTGTCCCAGGGCGGCGGCATCCACCCGCGCACGGCCAAGTCGATCCCGGTCAACGCGGCGATGCGCGAGGCCCTCGGCATCGGTCCCGGCATCGCGAAGCTGACGCCGGCGGAGCTGATGCAGGCCATCCTCAAGGCTCCGGTCGACCTGCTGTGGAACGGCGGCATCGGCACCTACGTCAAGGCCTCCACCGAGTCGAACGCCGACGTCGGCGACAAGGCCAACGACGCCATCCGCGTCAACGGCGAGGACCTGCGGGTCCGGGTCGTCGGCGAGGGCGGCAACCTGGGTCTGACCCAGCTCGGCCGGATCGAGTTCGACCGCAACGGCGGAAAGATCAACACCGACGCCATCGACAACAGCGCCGGC
Source organism: Streptomyces pristinaespiralis (assembly GCF_001278075.1). GTDB lineage: Bacteria > Actinomycetota > Actinomycetes > Streptomycetales > Streptomycetaceae > Streptomyces > Streptomyces pristinaespiralis. The sequence goes on from NZ_CP011340.1 coordinate 5,297,420, forward strand.
GTCGACACCTCCGACCACGAGGTCAACATCAAGATCCTGCTCAACGGCCTGGTCGCGGACGGCGACATGACCGTCAAGCAGCGCAACCAGCTGCTGGCGCAGATGACCGACGAGGTCGGCGCGCTGGTGCTGCGCAACAACTACGCGCAGAACACCGCGCTCGCCAACGCGGTCACCCAGTCACCGTCCCTGCTCCACGCCCACCAGCGGTTCATGCGCCGCCTCGGCCGTGACGGACGCCTGGACCGGGCGCTGGAGTTCCTGCCCAACGACCGCCAGATCCGTGAACTGCTGGCCGCGGGCAAGGGACTGAGCCAGCCCGAGCTGGCCGTCCTCCTCGCCTACACGAAGATCACGGTGGCGGACGAGCTGATCGGGACGGACCTGCCGGACGACCCGTACCTGAGGCGGCTGCTGCACGCCTACTTCCCCAAGCCGCTGCAGGAGCAGTTCGGTGAGGCGATCGACGCGCACGCGCTGCGCCGCGAGATCGTGACGACGGTGCTCGTCAACGACACGGTCAACACCGGTGGTTCGACGTTCCTGCACCGGCTGCGCGAGGAGACCGGCGCGTCGATCGAGGAGATCGTGCGGGCGCAGACCGCGGCCCGGGAGATCTTCGGGCTCAGCGCCGTGTGGGACGCGGTCGAGGCACTGGACAACCAGGTCGCGGCGGACGTCCAGACCCGGATCCGGCTGCACTCGCGCCGCCTCGTCGAGCGCGGTACGCGGTGGCTGCTGGGCAACCGGCCGCAGCCGCTGGAGCTGGCCGGGACGATCGAGTTCTTCGCCGAGCGCGTCGAACAGGTGTGGACAGAGCTGCCGAAGATGCTGCGGGGCGCGGACCTGGACTGGTACCAGGGCATCCTCGACGAGCTCACGGGGGAGGGCGTTCCCGAGTTCCTCGCGCTGCGGGTGGCCGGCTTCTCTTCCGCCTTCCCGACGCTCGACATCGTGGCGATCTCGGACCGCACCGGTCAGGAACCGCTGGCGGTCGCCGAGGTGTACTACGACCTCGCCGACCGGCTCGCCATCACCCAGCTGATGGACCGGATCATCGAACTGCCGCGGGCCGACCGCTGGCAGTCCATGGCCCGAGCCTCCATCCGTGAGGACCTGTACGCGGCACACGCCGCGCTCACCGCCGTCGTGCTGTCGGTGGGCAACGGGACCTCCACCCCGGAGGAGCGCTTCAAGGCCTGGGAGCAGAAGAACGCGGCGATCCTGGGCAGGGCGCGGACGACGCTGGAGGAGATCCAGAGCTCGGACACGTTCGACCTGGCGAACCTGTCGGTGGCGATGCGGACGATGCGGCAGCTGCTGCGTACCCACAGCTGACGCCACTCCGAACGGACCCGGTCGCCCCTCGGGGGCGGCCGGGTCCGTGTGTGTGTCAGGCGTCGCCGCGCAGGCGGTGCAGCCAGCCGGTCCGCGGGTCGCGGGCGTCGGGGGACACCTTGGCCGACGCGCGGGCGATGGCCGTCACCGCCGAGGCGACGCGCTTCGGGAGCCAGCCGGCCGCGGCGAAGTCGGTACCTGCGCCGCACAGTTGTGCCACCTCCGCAGCCGTCGGACGGTCCTCCGGGCGCGCCGTCAGCGTCGCGGCCAGGAGCCGGCGGAGCGCGGGCGGATGGGCGGAGAGGTCGGGAGGGTCGCGGTCGGTGCCGGCGATGCGGGTGGCGACGACCAGGCCGCCGCCCTCGCCGTAAGGGTGGCGCCCGGTGGCCGCCTCCGCGGCGACGAGGCCCAGCGTGAACACGTCGGAGGCGGGTGTGACCTGCCGGCCCAGCGCGTGTTCGGGGGACATGTACTTCGGCGTGCCGACCATCCGCCCGACGGTGGTGAGGACGGAGGTGCCGTCCGCGGCGCGTGCGATGCCGAAGTCGAGGAGCCACGGCCCTTCCGCGGACAGCAGCAGGTTCCCCGGCTTCACGTCGCGGTGGACGAAGCCCGCGGTGTGCACGGCGTCCAGCGCGCGTGCCGCGCCGGCCGTCAGCCCGAGGACGCACTCCGGCGGCAGTGGCCCGTGGCCGGCGAGGGCGTCGCCGAGCGGCAGGCCGGGGACGTAACGGGTGGCGAGCCACGGCAGGTCCGCCTCCGCGTCGTGGTCGACGACCTGGACCAGATGCGGGCCGCTCACCCGGCGTGCGGCCTCGACCTCGCGGGCGAAGCGTCTGCGGAACTTCTCGCTCCGGGCGTGCTCGCGGCGGATGAGCTTGAGGGCGACGGGAAGTGACGCGCCGTCGCGGCCGCGGGTGAGGAAGACGGTTCCCATGCCGCCCTCACCGATCCGTGCCCGGAGCGCGTATCCGGCGATCTCGCGCGGGTCGTCGTCCCGCAGCGGCTGCGGCCCTCGACCGCCCATACCAACCGCCCCCTCGGCTGTCCGGCACCGGCAGGGAGCCTACCGCGCGGGCCGCTTCCCGGGCCCGGTCCCGGCGCCGCCCTTGTTACCGGCCGCGGTGAACTCCTCGTACGCCGTGACGACTTCCTTCGCCGGGCCGTCCATGCGCAGGACTCCCGCTTCCAGCCAGAGCGCGCGGTCGCAGCTCTCGGTGATGGTCGAGTTGCTGTGGCTGACCAGGAAGACCGTGCCGGCCTGCTGCCGCAGCTCCTCGATGCGCTGCCGGCTGCGGCGCCGGAAGCGGGCGTCGCCGGTGGACAGCGCCTCGTCGATGAGCAGTACGTCGTGGCTCTTGGCGGCGGCGATCGAGAAGCGCAGCCTGGCGCCCATGCCGGAGGAGTACGTCCGCATCGGCAGCGAGACGAAGTCGCCCTTCTCGTTGATGCCGGAGAAGTCGACGATGTCGTCGTAGCGGTCGCGGATCTGGTCGCGGGTCATGCCCATGGCGAGGCCGCCGAGGATGATGTTGCGCTCGCCGGTCAGGTCGGACATCAGCGCGGCGTTGACCCCGAGGAGGGACGGCTGCCCCGCCGTGTAGACCTTGCCCTTCGCGGTCGGCAGGAGGCCGGCGACGGCCTTGAGCAGCGTGGACTTGCCCGAGCCGTTGGAGCCGATCAGGCCGATCGCCTCGCCACGGTACGCGGCGAAGCTGACGCCCTTGACGGCGTGCACCTCGCGTACACCGGGCTGCGACCCGCGGGAGACGATCCGGCTGAGGGCGGAGGTGGCGCTTCCCCGGCCGGTGCGCGGGCCGTTGACGCGGTAGGTGATGTGGACGCCGTCGACGACCACGGTGGGGGTGGGTTCCCCGGTCGGACGGTTCGCGTTCTCAGCCACGGCCGTAGTGCTCCTCAGCCTTCCAGAAGTACAGGAATCCGCCGGCCCCGCAGAGCACGGCCCACGCCAGGGCCGCGGCCCAGACGTGCGGCGGCAGCCGGTCCGCGGTGAACGAGTCGATGAACGAGAAGCGCACCAGGTCGATGTAGAGCGCGGCCGGGTTGTACTGCAGCGCGAGAGCCACCAGGTGCGGCAGGTCCCGATCGCCGACCACCTTGTCGACCGACCACATCACGCCCGACGCGTACATCCAGGTGCGCAACAGGAACGGCACCAGTTGGGAGATGTCGGGGGTGCGGGCGGCGACGCGGGCCATGGCCATGGACAGGCCGGTGCTGAAGACGGCCTGGAGCAGCAGCGCGGGGACCGCGAGCAGCCAGGAGGCCGTGGGGAGCTGGCCGAAGCCGACGAGGATCACGAGGAGCGCGCCGAGCGAGAACAGCAGTTGCTGGAGCTGTTGCAGGGCGAGCGCGACGGGCAGCGCGGCGCGCGGGAAGTGCAGGGCCCTGACCAGGCCGATGTTCCCGGAGATCGCGCGGGTGCCGGCCGTGATCGTGTTGGCGGTGAAGGTCCAGATGAACACGCCCGTGACCAGGAACGGCACGAAGTCGGGGACATGGTGGGCGGTGCCGAGCAGCACGCCGAAGATCAGGTAGTAGACGGCGGCGTTGAGCAGCGGGGTCATCAGCTGCCACAGCTGCCCGAGGCGGGCCTGGCTGTACTGGGCGGTGAGTTTGGCGGTCGCGAACGCGGTGATGAAGTGACGCCGCGACCAGAGCTGCCGGACGTACGCGGGGAGGGTGGGCCGGGCGCCGCTGACGGTCAGCCCGTGGCGTGCGGCGAGCGCGGCGAGGTCGGTGGGTGCGGTGGGAGCGGCCGGGCTGTCGGGGGCCGTCCGTGCCGGGTCCGACGGGGGCGCGGTGGGGCTGGCGATGGTCACGCGGGCTCGCTTTCGAAGCGCGTGCAGGGGCGGGGCGCGGTCAGGACCGCCTCGAGACATCGATGGAACGGGACCGTATCGTCGCTACGGGCACAGTAGGACGGTGTGACGTCGGAACGCAACCGTTTCGTCGTCGCCGCGTATGCTCCTGGGCATGACGACCGACCCCAGAAGCCCGCGACGCGCCCCCGCAGGAGCCGCCGTGCTCCGGGAGGACGTGACCGACGCCATCCGGGCCGCCGTCTTCGACGAACTGGCAGCCGTCGGCTTCGCCCGGATGTCGATCGAGGGCATCGCCCGGCGGGCGGGCGTCGGGAAGACCGCCGTCTACCGGCGCTGGAAGTCCAAGCTGTCCCTGGTGCTGGACCTCGTCTCGGCCTTCGCCGCACAGGGCCTGCCGGCACCGGCCACGGGCTCCCTGTACGGGGACGTGCGGGCCCTGCTGGAGGTCGCCGCGCACGCGCTGCGCCACCCCGTGGCCTCGCAGGTCATCCCCGACCTGCTGGTGGAGGCCGCGCGCAACCCCGAGATCGCGGACGCGATCAAGGCGGCGCTCCTGGACGGTCAGCGGGGCGTGGCCGCGCTGATCGTCCGGGACGCGGTGGCGCGCGGCGAACTCGCGGAGTCGGCGGACCCGGACCGGGCGCTCGACGTGATCGTCGGGCCGCTGTACTGGCGGCTGGTGGTGGTGCGGGGCGACCTGCCGGACGGCTACCTCGACGAGGTGGCACGGGGAGCGGTGGCGGCGCTGCGGGCCTGAGCGGCTGCGGGCGCCGGGCCGACGGCTCATCCGGACGGCCCGGACGGTGCGCGGTGGCGACTCCGCGACGAGGAGGCGTACCTCGCCGAGTGCCGGCGCCCGCTCGCGCGACAGGGCCTGGGGGACGCCGGTGCGGCGGTCGCCGTCATCGGCCCGATGCCCGAGGAGATCGCCCGACCCGCCGTACGGGTGATTCACGTGCCGGGATCACGCCGAAGATCGCAGCGCAGTGAACTCCCCGGCATTTAAGTGTGTTTATCGGTGCGAGATGTTGACGTTCCGGATTGCTACGTTCGGCGGCCATGGACCTGCGAACGCGAACGAGACCGACGACGCTCGATGTGCGAGGAGCAAGGTTCCTCGTCATCGGTGTCTGCGCGCTCGCTCTCGTCGCCAAGATGATTCTCGCGGCCACGAAGCGCGGACCGGCGGACGTCCGCTTCTTCGACGCCTTCGCCACCGCGATCGCCCAGGTCGGTCCGGTCCGCATCTACGAACACCCGATGCCGCGCCTGCCCGTCTACAACCATCCGCCGCTCACGAGCTGGATGCTCGCCGGATTCCATGAACTGGAGAATCTGGGAATTCCGTTCGGCAGTCTGATCCGCGCGCCGGCCTGCCTCGCCGACGTCGTCTCCGCCCTTCTCGTCCTCGAGATCCTGCGCCGCCGCCGCACCCTCGGAACCGCCACGGTGTGCGCGATCGGATGTGCCCTCAGCCCCGTCCTCTTCGCCACCTCCGGGTATCACGGCAACACCGACTCCGTCGCCATCATGTTCATGCTCCTGGCGGCCTTCCTGCTCGTCGACCGCCGTGCCCCGCTCGCCGCCGGCGTCGCCGCCGCGCTGGCCGTGAGCGTCAAACTCGTCCCGGTCGTCGCGATCCCCGCACTGATCGTGGCAGCGGTGCGGGCCGGCCGTCCGGCCGCCGTCCGGTTCTGCGCGGGCCTCGTGGCCGTGATGCTGGTCCTGTGGGGGCCCGCGCTGGCGGCCGTGCCCGTCCCGCTGCGCGAGAAGGTCCTCGAGTACGAGGGCGGACGGTGGAGGCTGTGGGGCCTCGTGCGCTTCGCCGATCTGGCGGGCGCGTCCGACTCGTTCGTCGAGGCGCTGCACAGCGACTTCCGCCTTCTGTTCGTGCTGCTGTGCATGGCCGCGGGAGCGTGGCTCGCCTGGGTGCGCCCCACGGCCGCCGCGTACGCCGTCGCGCTCTCCCTGACGCTGCTGCTCCTGCTCAGCACCGGCTCCGCCGTGCAGTACCTCGCCTGGCCCGTCGTGGGCCTCTGCCTCTTCGGACTGTGGGAGGGCCTCGGCTACGGGCTCGTCGTCGGCGTCGTCACCGTCATCGTCTACTCGGGCGCGAGCGCCGTCCGCTGGAACGACTGGGCGCTGCATCTGGCCGAGGCGGGATGGCTGTTGCTGGCCGCCGGGATCGCGAGCGGCGTGCGCCGGGCGCTCACCGAGCCGCCCGCACCCCTCCCGGGAGAGCACGTACCCCTCGTCGCCCAGCGCACCGACCGGCCCGCCACGCCCGCCCCACCCGTCGACCGACCGCACCGATGACCCGCGCCAACGGAGAGTAGAGAAGCCCCAGTGAAGGAAATCCCCAGCCCGCGGATCGGCATCCTCGTCGTCGCCTACAACGCGGAATCCACGCTGGAGAAGACGCTCGACCGCATCCCCAAGGAATTCCGGTCCCGCATCGCCGAGATCCTGATCCTCGACGACGCGAGCAGCGACGGGACGTTCACCGCGGGCTGCCGCTGGTCGCAGCTGGACGGCATGCCGCCGACCGTCGTCATGCGGCACACCAAGAACCTCGGCTACGGCGGCAACCAGAAGGCGGGCTACGCCCTCGCCGCCGAACGGGGCCTGGACATCGTGGTGCTGCTGCACGGTGACGGCCAGTACGCCCCCGAACTGCTGCCCGAGATGGTCGCGCCCATCGAACGCGGCGAGTGCGAGGCGGTGTTCGGCTCCCGGATGATGCGCTCCGGCAGTGCGCTCAAGGGCGGCATGCCGTTCTACAAGTGGCTCGGCAACCGCGTCCTCACCCGCTTCGAGAACGGTCTGCTCGGCTCACGGCTCACCGAGTTCCACTCCGGCTACCGCGCGTACAGCGTTGCGGCGCTGCGCAGGCTGCCGATCGACCGGAACACCGACGCCTTCGACTTCGACACCCAGATCATCGTCCAACTGCTCGACGCCGGGATGCGGATCAAGGAGATCCCGGTCCCCACTTACTACGGCGACGAGATCTGCTACGTCAACGGCCTGCGCTACGCCAAGGACGTCGTCAAGGACGTCCTCGAGTACCGGCTCGCACTCAAGGGCTTCGGCACCTGCCCCTGGATCCCCAAGCCCGTCGACTACGCCTTCAAGGAGGGTGACGGGTCCTCGCACTCCGCGATCCTGAAGATCATGCGCGGGCTGCCGCCCGGCCGGGTCCTCGACGTCGGCTGCTCCGGCGGCCTGTTCGCCGAGCGCCTCGAGAACCTCGGCCACACCGTGACCGGACTGGACTTCGTCGAGGTGCCCGGGGTGCGGGACCGCTGCTCCGAATTCCTCCTCGCCGACCTGGAGGAGGGCCTGCCGCCGCAGGTCGGCGCCGACTACGACTACGTGGTCGCCGGGGACGTCATCGAGCACCTGTCCCGGCCCGAGCACGTGCTGCGGGAGCTGCGCGAGGTGCTGCGTCCCGGGGGCCGGATGCTGCTGTCCGTGCCCAACTTCAGCCACTGGTACTCACGGCTCCGGGTCGCCTTCGGCGCCTTCGGCTACGACCGGCGCGGCATCCTGGACGAGACCCACCTGCGGTTCTTCACCCGCAGCAGCCTGCGCCGCACCGTGCGGGCCGCCGGCTTCGACCAACTGCGGATCACCGCGACCGGCGCGCCCTTCTGGTCCGTGCTCGGGGGCGGCGCCGCCGCCCGGACCCTGGGCGGGATCTCCCGGCTGATGACCCGTGTGCGTCCGACACTCTTCGCCTACCAGTACGTCGCCGTGCTCACCCCGCACGCGGCGCAGACGATCGTCGCCGGGGAGCACGTCGATGTCCAGGACATCCTCAACCGTCAGTACGTCCCCGCCGAAGTCGCCGGCCGGGTGGGCGCCGGCACCTGACGCCGGGCTCCGACCGCCGCCCAGGAGGAAGAACGTGACCCTGCCCAGCGCGCTGCTGCTGCTCTTCGCGGTCTTCTCGTCGGCGGCGGGCCAGATCATGCTGAAACACGGCATGCGCTCGGCGGCCGCCGTGGCGGAGCACAGCGGCGGTTCTCTGCTGACGCGGGCCGCGACGACTCCCTGGGTCGTCGTCGGCCTCGTCGTCTTCGCGGTCTCCGCCGTGGCCTGGATGTCGACGCTGGCCCAGGTGCCGCTGAGCATCGCCTATCCGTTCAACGCGCTCGGCTACCTGCTGATCGTGCTGGCCGGCTCCACCGTGCTGCACGAACGGACCTCGGTGTGGACCTGGGCGGGCTCCCTGATGGTCGTGGCCGGGCTGGTCACCGTCATGGCCGGGCAGCGGCGCTGAGCGTGTCCTGCGGCCCGGTGCCGTGCGCCTGCCGGGGCCGGTGGGCGGCGGCAGGCGGCATCCCGGTCTCTCCGCGCACGGGTACGGACACGCGGCGGCGGCCCGGTCGGGGACGACCGGGCCGCCGCTCGCGAGGGACGGTGTGCCGTTGTCGTGTCCGTCAGCCGGTCACTTGACGGCGCCCGCCATCACACCGGAGACGAACTGGCGCTGGAAGGCGAAGAACACCGCCAGCGGGATGATCATCGACAGGAACGCGCCGGGCGCGAGCACGTCGATGTTGTTGCCGAACTGCCGTACCTGACGCTGGAGCGCGACGGTGATCGGAGCACTCTCCGAGTCGGCGAAGATCAGCGCGACCAGCATGTCGTTCCACACCCACAGGAACTGGAAGATCCCGAGCGAGGCGATCGCCGGGGCGCCCAGGGGCATCACGACCCGGGTGAACAGACGGATCTCGCCCGCGCCGTCGAGCCTGGCCGCCTCCAGCAGCTCCCGCGGGATCTCCGCGAAGAAGTTGCGCAGCAGGAAGATGGCGAACGGCAGACCGAAGGCCACATGGAAGAGGACCACGCCGATCGTCGTCTCGAAGATGCCGATCACACCGAAGAGTTCGGACACGGGGACGAGCGCGACCTGCACGGGGACCACCAGGAGCCCGACCACGACCATGAACCACCAGTCGCGGCCGGGGAACTCCATCCAGGCGAAGGCGTATCCGGCGAGCGCCCCGATGACCACGACCAGCAGGGTGGCGGGGACCGTGATCACCACCGTGGAGAGCAGGGAATCGGTGATGGCCTCGTTCTTCAGGAGCCGTGAGTAGTTCTCCGTGGTGAGCTGGGCGGGGGCGCTGAACACCTTCCACCAGCCGCTCGCCGCGATGTCGCCGCTGTCGCGCAGCGAGGACAGCAGCAGGCCGATGGTGGGCATCAGCCAGAACAGGGCGGCGAGGATCAGGAAGACGCGCAGCGCGCCGCCTCCGGCGGCGGCCGCGAGCCGGGCGGCGACGGACTGCTTGGCCCTGGCCGGGGAGCCGCTCTTCGCCGCGGTGTCGCTCGTGCTCATCGCCGGGTCTCCCTTCGCATCCGCCGGACGTTGAAGAACATCACCGGCAGCACCAGCAGAAGCAGCAGCACCGCGATCGCGCTGCCGAGGCCGAGGTCCGCGTCGGTGCCGAAGGAGGAGCGGTAGAGCTGCAGGGCGAGCACGTTGGCGTCGTCCTGGGAGGAGCCCGGCGCGATGATGAAGACCAGGTCGAAGATCTTCAGCACGTTGATCATCAAAGTGACGAGGACGACCGCGAGCACGGGTGCCAGCAGCGGCACCGTGATCCGCCGGAACACCTGCCATTCGTTGGCGCCGTCGACGCGTGCCGCCTCCAGGAGCTCGCGCGGCACGCTCGCCAGGCCGGCCGCGATCAGCACCATGGCGAAGCCCGCCCACATCCACACGTAGCTGCCGATGATCGCCGGCGTCACCAGGGACGGGCCGAGCCAGTCGACGCCGTTGTACGGCTCGCGGAAGTTGTCGGCGGGCAGCCGCAGCAGCGCGCCGTCGGCGGAGGCCGGGAGGGTGAAGGTGCCGTCGGCGGCGGCACGGGTGTCCGCCACCACCTTGCCGTCCTTGACGGCCTCGATCTTGATGCCCTTGAGCCCGAGCTCCTGGGAGTCGACGACGTTCGGTCTGCCGCCACCGCCCCGGGTGAAGTCCAGCCAGGCGGTGCCGTGGATCTCGCCGTTGCCCGGCTCCGCAGCCTTGGCGGGCTCCGCGTCGGACGGCATCTTCGCGGGCGCCACGCCGACCAGCGGGAGCTGCACCGGCTTCCCGGCGGAGACCGGCTCCTTGGTGACGAACGCGCCGCCGCCGGCCGCCTCGAGCGGGTGCACCGGCAGGGGCCGGGCCCGTGGATATCCGGCCGACTCCTCGAACGTGTCGTGCACGCCCACCCAGATCGCGTTGGCGACGCCGCGCTCCGGGTCCTGTTCGTAGACGAGCCGGAAGATGATGCCAGCGGCCAGCATCGAGATCGCCATCGGCATGAAGACGATCAGTTTGAACGCGGTGCCCCAGCGGACCCGTTCGGTCAGCACCGCGAAGATCAGACCGAGGACGGTGGAGACCGTCGGTGCGACGACGACCCAGATCGCGTTGTTCTTGACCGCGGTCAGGATGGTGTCGTCGGTGAAGATCTCCACGTAGTTGTCGAGCCCGGCGAAGCCGGCGCCGGACTGGTCGAAGAAGGACCTGTAGAGCGAGTACCCGATCGGGTAGACCACGAGCGCGCCCAGCAGCACGAGCGCGGGCAGCAGAAAGCCGACCGCGACTATTTTACGTGTTCCTGTCACGCTCTTACGCTGACGGGCGGGGGGCGCCGGACGAGCCGGGCCCCCCGCTGTGACGGCAGGCACGACCTCAGCTCTTGAACGCCTTGGCCGCTTCGGCCTCCAGCCGCTGCTGGGTGCCCGCGACGTCCTTCGGGTTCTTCAGGAAGTCCTGGAGGATCTTCCACTCGCCCTTGCCGGGCGTCCCGCCGAACGACTGCGGCATCTGGTCCGACATGTCGAAGCGGAAGTCGTCGCCCGCCGCGATCAGCGCCTTGGCGATGTCCCGCTGCACGTCGTTCGGGTAGGCGGCCACGTCCAGGGACTTGTTCGGCGAGATGAAGCCGCCGGCCGCCGCCTGGATCGCCGCGGCGTCGGGCGACGCCAGGAAGGTCAGCAGCGCCTGGGCGCCCTTGCTGTCCTTCAGGGCCACCGCCGCGTCCCCGCCGGTCACCACCGGCGGCTCCGCGCCGACGGCCGGGAACGGGAAGACCTTCGCGTCCGTACCGATCTTCGCGTCGGTCTGCGCGATGTTGACGGTCACGAAGTCGCCCTCGAAGACCATCGCGGCCTTGGGCGCGTCGCCGCCGCTGAACGTCTGGGTGACCGAAGCCGGGAACTCCGTCTGGAGGGCCCCGTCCGTGCCGCCCGCGATCAGATTCGGCCGGCCGAACAACTCACCCAGGGTGGTGAGGGCGTCCTTCACCGACGGGTCGGTCCACTTGATCTGGTGCTTGGCGAGCTGGTCGTACTTCTCCGGGCCCGCCTGCGACAGGTAGACGTTCTCGAACCAGTCGGTCAGCACCCACCCGTCCGCTCCGGCGATGGACACCGGCGTGACACCCGAGGCGGAGATCGTCTCCGCCGTGGACATGAAGTCCTTCCAGGTCTTCGGCGGCGTGGCGCCGGCATTCTCGAAAACGGTGTTGTTGTACCAGATCAGCGACTTGTTCGCGGCCTTGTAGTACACGCCGTACTGCGTGCCGTCGACCGCGCCGAGGTCCTGCCAGCCCTTGGAGTAGTTCTTCGCGAGCTGCTCCTTGGCCTCCGCGCCGACGGGCTTGGCCCACTTGCGCGCCACCGCCTGCTGGATCGCGCCGACCTGAGGCAGCATCGCCACGTCCGGCGGGCTGCCGCCCGCGATCTTCGTCCCGAGGAAGTTGACGATCGGGTCCTGCGCCGGGACGAAGGTGACCGTCGCGCCCGTGCGCTTCTCGAACTCGTCCAGGACCTTGGTGAAGTTCTCCTGCTCCGGGCCGCTCCATACGGCGGCGACCTCGATCTTCTCGCCGTTCAGCTTGGGCAGCTGGACCGAAGAGGGCGACTCGGTGCCCTTGGTCGGCCCGCCGTCCCCCGGCTCTTCGCCGTCGCTGTCGCCGCCGCATCCGGTGAGGGCGAGAGCGCCGATCGCGGCGAACACCACTGCGGCCCTGCCCGTACGAAGAGTTCTGCGCATCACTGCCCCGTCTCTCCTGTGCGCTGCTTCCGACCGGCCGTGCGCTGTCCCGCCGCCCGGCCGGTTGTCCGACGTTCCGTTGCCGGTCCGTGCCGACAGGTCTACGCCCGCGCTACGGGTGTCGCAATACCGCCCCGGGCCACTATCACTCTTTCGTGATGCCCTCGTGACGTGATGTCAGGTCAAATGGCCGCGTCGCCGCGGGTCAGGGATGAGCCGGTGTCAGCGGACCCACCGGCGCCGCGTCCACCGACCGCGCGGCGCGCTCCAGCGCACTCGCCAGCAGTGCCAGGTCGGTCGGGCCGTTGCCCAGCTCCCGGACGGGGCGGCGGGTGGGTGGATCGCCCATCCGCTCCCACTCGAGCGGAACGACAGTGGGTCTCAAGGTGGCCGTACGCGGGATGCGCCCGGTCACCCGGCCGCTCTGGAACGGGGTCACCCGGCCGTCCGGATGCCCCAGCCTGCCCCGGCCGGGAGCCGGGTCGTCAGGGCCGGGCGCGACCGGCGGCGCCTCCAGCACGACCCGCAGCCGCGCCCCCTCCGTCAGCTGTGTGTCCGCAGTGCGGTCCGGCCGCGACGACGTGGCCACGAGATGGACGCCCAGCCGGGCGCCGTCCCTGGCCACCGCGTCCAGGGCGCGCACGACCGAACCCGCCGCCGGCCGGCCCGGGCTCCCCAGTGCCGGGGCGACCAGCGCGTCGAAGTCGTCGACGAGTACCACCAGGCGCGGCAGCGGATCCGGCTCCTGGCTCCGCGTACGCCCGCCGGGACGGAGCCGCAGCGTCCCCGAGGAGGGCGACTCGATGTCGCCCCGCTGGTCGGCGGCCTCGGGTGACGTCCGCTGGCCCACCATCCGGCCGGCGACCTCCCGACGGGTGCGCCACTCGGTGAAGTCCGCGACGCCCGCCTCGTCCAGCACGGCCGCCCTGCGCTTCAGTTCCGCGCCGAGCGCCTGAGCGAACGCCCTCATCCGCACCGGGTCGCTGGCCACGAGGTGCTCGGTCACATGCGGCAGCTCGGTGCAGACGCTCAGCCCCTCACCGCGCTCTCCGCCGGCCCCGTCGACCAGCAGCAGGCCGAGCCGGTCGGGGCGGCCCGCCGCGGCAAGCGACGCGGCGACCGAACGCAGCAGCTCCGTACGGCCGCTGCCGGCGGGGCCCTCGATCAGCAGGTGCGGGCCCTCCTGCGCCAGGTCGACGGCGAGCGGCCCCCGGGGGCCGGCGCCGAGGACGACGGTGCAGTCGCAGGCCGCCGCCCAGCGCGCCATCAGCGAGGCCGGGGTGGCCCGTGCCAGTTCCAGTTCGTCCAGCAGGCGCGCGGACTGCGGCAGGACCGCGGCCCGGCCGGGCTGCACGCTCGAGCCCTCCACACGCAGCGGCGCGAGCGCCCGCCCGAAACGCTCCGCCCAGGCGGCGGACACCGCGTCGACCACGCCCACCGTGCCGTGTCCGGCCGGCTGCCCCGAGGCGACCCGCATCAGACGCAGTGCGGTCGCCACGTCCCCGCTGAGCAGGCCCACGGCCCCGCACTCACGGAACGGCAGCGACGCGGCGCAGGCCGACTCGTAGGTGGCGGCGACGGGGGAGAGCGGGGAGGCGGCGGGCGTCTCCGCCAGGCAGATCAGATGGATCCCGGCAGCCTGGCCGGCGCCGGCCAGCCGGGCGGTGGTCTCGCGCAGCGCGGCCGAGCCGGGATCGCCGTCGACGATCACCACCGTGCGGGTGCCGTCGTGGCGGGCGGCGGCCTCGGCGACGGCACGGGGGTCGGCGCTCGCCCAGCCGGTGCCGAGCGGCCCGTCGTCCAGACGGCGCGTCAGCTCCGCGGCGCGGGCGGTGGCCTGGTCGCGGTCGTAGGCGAGAAGCAGCCGGCAGTCCTGGCCGTGGGCCGGGCGCAGGTGCGGCAGCCAGCCGAGCCAGGACCACTCCGCCTTGCGCTCCTCGAGCGACCGGGCCCGGTCCGCGCTGATCAGCACGATCTCGAGGTCACCGGGCGAGTGCAGCGCGGCGAGCTGCGCCACGGCGGACCTGGCGAGGCCCGCGAGCCGTGCCCGCGGGCCGGCGAGGCCGAGCGACCCCGCCTCCTTCAGGGCGACGGTCACGGGCACGGACGGCAGCTCCGCGCGGTCCGCCGTGCCGAGCCTGAGCACGAGCGACTCGGGGTGCCGCGGGCCGCGCTCCCACAGCCGGGGGCCGGGACCGAGCGCCGTCAGCAGCACGGCAGCGGGGTCGGGCCAGCTCTCGACGCCGGGCGCGGTGGGGCGGGCCGTGTGCCCGGCCGCGCCGCTGTCCTGCGGGGCCACGCTTTCCCGGCCGCCGGCCAGTCGCCTGGCCCAGGCGCCTATGCCCCGGCGCCGGGGCGCCTCCGCGGGCTCGTCCGTCCCGCGGGCGGGCGCGCGCTCGGCGGACGGGTCGCCGGGCCGGTCCGGGACGCGGTCATGGGCGTCGTACGCGTACTGCGCGGGCACCCGGGGCGCGGGGTCGTCACCGAGGGGGGCGTGCATGTGATGCGTCCGGGACGAGTCGCTGTACGCCGGGGCGGCCCCTCGCGGGCCTGTACCGCCCGGCGGCTCCGTCATGGCCCGGCCGTGCGCGGGCGTCCCCGTGGCGTCGGCGTGGTGCGGCCAGGGGGCCCGGCCGCCGTCGGGGGCGCGGTGGGTCCGGCCGTCGTCGGCGGGCGCCAGGCCGTCCGGCGACCCGGTGGAGGGCGAGGCCCATGAAGGCACCGGGCGTGTCCCGTGGGACGCGGGGCCGGCGGTCCCTGCCCCGTACGCACCGGCGGGGCCGCCGGGACCGGACACGGATTCACCGTCGGTGGCGGTCGGCGCCGGAGCCGGGACGCGCAGGTGGCCCTCGCCGTCCGGGGTGGTGGGCAGCGCGGGGGTGGGTGCGCCGGGGGAGAGGCGCAGGGTCGACTCGCCCAGCCGGAGCAGCGCACCGGCCGGCAGACGGACCGGGCGGGTGTGCACGGGGGTTTTGTCGACAGTGGTGCCGTTCGTGGAGCCGAGGTCGGTCACGGTGACCCGTCCGTCGTCCGCGAGCGTGACCGCGCAGTGCAGCCGGGAGACGTCGGGGTCGTCCAGCGGTACGTCGGCGTCGGCGGAGCGGCCGATGCTGATCCGGCCGCCGTGCAGCAGGTGCACCCCTCCGGCGTCGGGCCCGGCGACGACATGCAGCTGCGCCGACACCTCGCCGTCGTGGGTCTCCTCGTCGGCCGGTGTCTGGAGGGACAGGACCGCGCCGTCGACCAGGGGCGGTTCGCCGAGGGTGCGGCGCTGCGGGTCGAGGCGTTCCTGTCCGGCGTAGAGGACGACGGTGCCGGAGACGTCGGGGCCGGAGACGGCGGCGGCGAGGCCGGAGGCCACGGCGGCGAGTGCGGTACCCGCCGGCGCTGTCACGATCACGTCGCAGGGGCGCCCGGCGGGCGCGGACTGTCCGCCGCGCGGCGCGAGAACAGTCAGCCGGATCTGCATCGCCGTCAGCCATCCCTTCTGCGCGGGGTGCCCGGCAGGGAAGCCGCCCAGATCGCCCCCACCCGGCAGGTCGGCACGGGCCGGGGGCTCCCTCCCCACGGCTCCGTGCTGGAGGCATCCTCGCATCCGTCACCGACAACACGCCCGCCGCCCACCCATAAGTGATCTTGACCGGTCGGTCCGGGGAACAAATCCGGACGGAAAAGCACGTGGTGGTATCCCGTAAAGGTCATCCTGAGGACTACGGACGGAGGGGATCGTCATGTTCAGCGCGCGCGGGCCCGGCAACCATCCGTACGATGCCCGCGTCTGTCCATCGAACAGGGGCGACCGGACGGACACCCCCTAAAGTGGGTCGGACAACCCGGTGGGCCGAAAATCATCCGGCGGACCGGGACCCATGTGAGGATCACGATCAGCAGGGAGCGCATGACGTGCGGCCGGTAGGCAGCAAGTACCTGCTCGAGGAGCCGCTCGGGCGCGGCGCCACGGGCACCGTCTGGCGAGCCCGTCAGAGGGAGACCGCGGGCGCCGAGGCGGCCGTCGCGGGCCAGCCCGGTGAGACCGTCGCGATCAAGGTCCTCAAGGAGGAGCTGGCGAACGACGCGGACGTGGTGATGCGTTTCCTCCGGGAGCGCTCCGTCCTGCTCCGCCTCACACACCCGAACATCGTCCGGACCCGCGACCTCGTCGTCGAGGGCGATCTCCTCGCCCTCGTCATGGACCTGGTCGACGGCCCGGACCTGCACCGCTATCTGCGTGAGAACGGCCCGCTCAGCCCGGTCGCCGCCTCGCTGATGACCGCCCAGATCGCGGACGCGCTCGCCTCCAGCCACGCCGACGGAGTCGTCCACCGCGACCTGAAGCCGGCGAACGTGCTGCTCAAGACGGACGCCGACGGCCAGATGCACCCGATGCTGACCGACTTCGGCATCGCGCGCCTCGCCGACTCCCCGGGCCTGACCAGGACGCACGAGTTCGTCGGCACCCCCGCGTACGTCGCGCCGGAGTCGGCGGAGGGCCGCCCGCAGACCTCGGCGGTCGACATCTACGGCGCGGGCATCCTGCTGTACGAGCTGGTCACCGGGCGTCCCCCGTTCGCCGGAGGCACGGCGCTCGAAGTGCTGCACCGCCACCTCAGCGAGGAGCCGCGCCGCCCCTCGACCCTTCCCGAGCCGCTGTGGACGGTCATAGAGCGCTGTCTGCGCAAGGAGCCCTCCGAGCGGCCCAGCGCCGAGAACCTCGCCCGCGGTCTGCGTACCGTCGCGGCCGGGATCGGCGTGCACGCGAACGCCGCCCAGGTCGACGCCGCCCTCGGTGTCGCCGCGCTCCTCGCGCCGGACCCCGCGCCGGCGCCGGTGCCGCAGACCCCCGGCGCCGCCGACCCGACGCAGGTCCTGCCGAACACCGGCGGCGGCAGCACCGCCTACGACCCCTCCGCGGCGACCAGCGTCATGCCGCAGACCGGGCGGCCCGGTGGAACGGCCGACCCGACCGCCGTGATGCCGCCCGTGCCGCCGGGGCAGCCCGGTCCGGAGGAGCCGCACCCCTGGCAGTCCCAGCTCCGCGCGGCGCGGGACCGCAACGAGCAGACGCAGGTCCAGTACCTCGACCCGAGCCAGGACCCGCTGCGCCGCCGTCCGCAGCGCCAGGCGCCGCAGCAGCCGCCGCAGAACCGTCCGCAGCGGCCCCAGCAGCAGTACGCGCCGGCGCCGCAGCAGCGTCCGCAGCACCAGCCGCAGCGTCAGCAGTACGCACCGCCGCCGCAGCAGCAGCAGTACGCGCCCCCGCAGCAGCCGCCGGCCCAGCCGCCGGCGCAGCGCCCGCCCCGCCAGCCGAGGCAGCGGGCCAACCCGATGCGCATCCCCGGGCTCGGCTGCCTCAAGGGCTGTCTGTTCACGGTGCTGCTGTTCGTGGTGGCCGGCTGGCTGATCTGGGAGCTCACGCCGCTGCAGGACTGGGTCGCGGAGGGCAAGAGCTACTGGGACGCGATCGGCGACGGGATCACGACGGTCACGGACTGGATCTCGAAGCTCGGTGAGGCGAAGGACACCGCCGACCAGATCGGTAACCAGCAGTAACTCTGTCGTTTTGTCGACTTCTGCGGGCTTATTTATCCCGCAGAAGTGGAGGTTGGTGTCATCCGGGGCACACAGGTCCCCGATGCCCGCGTACGTTGTGGGGCAACGCCAGCCGCTGAGGGAGCAGTCTTGGCACGGAATATCGGCAGCCGGTACACGGCCCACCAGATCCTGGGGCGGGGCAGCGCCGGCACGGTGTGGCTCGGCGAAGGACCTGAGGGGCCTGTCGCCATCAAGCTTCTTCGCGAGGACCTCGCGTCCGACCAGGAGCTGGTCGGACGCTTCGTCCAGGAGCGCACCGCCCTGCTCGGGCTCGACCACCCCAGGGTCGTCGGCGTCCGCGACCTCGTCGTCGACGGCAACGACCTGGCGCTGGTCATGCAGCTCGTGCGCGGCACGGACCTGCGGACCCGTCTCGACCGTGAGCGCCGTCTCGCACCCGAGGCCGCCGTCGCGATCATCGCGGACGTCGCCGACGGCCTGGCGGCCGCCCACGCCGCGGGCATCGTGCACCGGGACGTCAAGCCGGAGAACATCCTGCTCGACATGGAGGGCCCGCTCGGCCCCGCCGGCTCGCACCCCGCGCTCCTCACCGACTTCGGCGTCGCCAAGCTGATCGACACCCCGCGCCGGACCAAGGCCCAGCGGCCCACCGGAAGCGGGGCGCCGAACCCCTCGGGCATCATCGGCACCCCCGACTACATCGCTCCCGAGATCGTCGAGGGCCTGCCGCCCCGCGCGGCGGTCGACATCTACGCCCTCGCCACGGTCCTCTACGAGGTACTGGCCGGCTTCACCCCCTTCGGCGGAGGCCACCCCGGCGCCGTGCTGCGCCGCCACGTCACAGAGACCGTGGTGCCCCTGCCCGGCATCCCCGACGAGCTGTGGCAGCTCATCGTCCAGTGCCTGGCCAAGGCGCCCGCCTCGCGGCTGCGCGCCTCCGAAGTGGCGGCCCGGCTGCACGACCTGCTCCCGACGCTGAAGGGGATCCCGCCCCTGGACGTCGACGAGCCCGACGCGGAGCCGGCCGCCGAGCCCTACGAGGACGCCCCGCCGCCCGCTCCGGGGGAGCCCCGCCGCCGCGGCGCCGTCCCGCTCGTCCCCGGCGCCGCCCCGGCCGATTCCAACCGCGACACCCACACCTCGATGCGCGTCCCCGCGCCGGACGAGCTCGCGGGCGGCGCCCACGGCACGGCGAGGGCGCCGCGCGCCCCCGGCCAGCGCCGGCCCGGGTCGGCCCGCAACAGGTCGACCGCGGTCCGCAGGCGCCGGATCACGCTCGGTGTCGCAGCCCTCGCCGTCGTCGCGGCGGTCGGCATCGGCGGCTGGCTGGCCGTGAGCGACGACGACGGCCAGGTGCCGCCCCCGGATTTCCAGCAGTCGGCCCCCTCGGACCCGTAGCGCCGCCGTCGGCCGTCCGGGGCCATCACGGGTCCGGCCGCTCAGCCGTTACGCTGGACCCGTGGCAGTCGTCGATGTATCCGAAGAGCTGAAGTCCCTTTCCTCGACCATGGGGTCGATCGAGGCCGTTCTGGACCTCGACAGGATGAGGGCAGACATCGCCGTGCTCGAGGAGCAGGCGGCGGCACCGTCCCTGTGGGACGACCCCGAGGCGGCGCAGAAGATCACCAGCAAGCTTTCCCACCTCCAGGCCGAGGTCCGCAAGACGGAGGCACTCCGCGGCCGGATCGACGACCTCGAGATCCTCTTCGAGCTCGCGGAGGCCGAGGACGACCCGGACGCCCGGGCCGAGGCCGAGGCCGAGCTCGAGTCGGTGCGCAAGGCGCTGGACGAGATGGAGGTCCGCACCCTCCTGTCCGGCGAGTACGACGAGCGCGAGGCGCTGGTCAACATCCGCGCCGAGGCCGGCGGCGTCGACGCGGCGGACTTCGCCGAGCAGCTCCAGCGCATGTACCTGCGCTGGGCCGAGCGGCACAACTACGGCACCGAGGTGTACGAGACGTCGTACGCGGAGGAGGCCGGCATCAAGTCGACCACCTTCGTCGTCAAGGCGCCCTACGCGTACGGCACGCTCTCCGTCGAGCAGGGCACGCACCGGCTGGTGCGCATCTCGCCCTTCGACAACCAGGGCCGCCGTCAGACGTCCTTCGCGGGCGTCGAGGTCCTGCCGGTCGTCGAGAAGACCGATCACATCGAGATCGACGAGTCCGAGCTGCGCGTGGACGTCTACCGCGCGTCGGGCCCCGGCGGCCAGGGCGTCAACACCACCGACTCCGCGGTGCGGCTGACGCACATCCCGACGGGCATCGTGGTGTCCTGCCAGAACGAGCGCTCGCAGATCCAGAACAAGGCGAGCGCGATGAACGTCCTCCAGGCGAAGCTGCTCGAGCGCCGCCGTCAGGAGGAGCAGGCCAGGATGGACGCCCTCAAGGGCGACGGCGGCAACTCCTGGGGCAACCAGATGCGTTCGTACGTGCTGCACCCGTACCAGATGGTCAAGGACCTGCGGACGGACTTCGAAGTGGGCAACCCGCAGTCGGTCCTTGACGGTGAGATCGACGGCTTCCTCGAAGCGGGAATTCGCTGGCGCAAGCAGCAGGACAAGTAGCGAAGAGCTTTGTCGACAAGGGAACTGCCGCCCAGGGGGCGGCAGTTCCCTTTTATGTCACAGTTGCATCCCCGCAGGTCAGGCAACTGACAGCATTTCGGACATCGCGTCCGCTAACGACCTTGACGCCCTTGCCAGAACTGGGAAAGGTGGCACGCGGCATGCGTAATTCTGGGGCGTGTGTGAACGGGGGCAAGCGCAACGGCTCCTGGACCCGCTGCCCCTGACGCTGCTCCGACAACGAGATAGCTACTGGGGGTAGCAGCCAGATGACCAAAAAGACGCGGATCCGTGTCGCACGTATAGCCGCCGGCGCCGTGATCGCCGCGGGTGCGTCGCTGACCGCCGCAGGCGCCGCGAGCGCCGTCGGGATCGGGATCGACGTCGGCCCCGTCCAGGTGTCGGCCAACGCCGACGAGAGCGGCATCGACGCCGGTATCGGCATCCAGGACGAGCCCTGCGAGATCGACCCGACGCTCTGCACGCCGACGACCCCGCCGGTCGACCCGCCGACCACTCCGCCGGTGGACCCGCCGACGACCCCGCCGGTCGACCCGCCGACCACTCCGCCGGTGGACCCGCCCACGACCCCGCCGGTCGACCCGGACCCCTCCGAGGACCCGACCGAGAACCCCGACCCGACGCCGAGCAACCCGGGCAACCCGGGCAACGGCGACGGTAACGACAACGACACCGACGGTGGCGTCATCGACGGTGACGCTCCGGTCGGCGGCGGTGACGGTACCGACACCGACAACGCCGGTTCCGAGCCGGTGCAGCAGGGTGAGGCCAAGGAGGAGCTGGCGGAGACCGGCGCCGCCGAGACCACCTTCCTGCTGCTGGGCGCCGCGACGATGATCGCCGGTGGCATCGGCTTCCGTATGCTGCCGCGCCTCGTCGGTGGCGGACGCACCGTTGCCTGACGGCACAGTGCGTAGCTGACGGATCGCACAGAAGGGCCCGGAGTGCACGCACTCCGGGCCCTTTCGTCGTTCCACTGCCCCGGCCGCCCGGCCGGAGCGGCTCGTGGGGCGCTCCTACACCGCCAGCAGGGCCACCGCGGCGACCAGCACCACCAGCAGGGCCAGCAGGGTCACCGGGCTCAGGCCGGCGAAGGGGCCGTCCTGCTGCAGCCGCTCACGATTCGCCCGGCACACCGGGCAACGGCCCTCGGCGACAGGCGCCGCGCAGTTGGCGCACACCAATCGGTCATAGGTCATGCGCTCTCCTCTCCCGCGCCGGGGCCGCAGGCGCGGACCGCAAGCACATTTCTCTCGGGACAACGCCCGGGGAAACGCGACTGTTCCCCTACCACTGTGCCAGCTCCCGCGCTTTTCGTCGCGGGCCGCCGGATTTGCCCCCTCATCGGTGAACGGACAAAATGCGCAAGTCAGGACGGGGACTGCGCGGCCGTGGCGCAGTCGCGTAAGGTCACGCTCACCTACTCCCGGCCGACCGTGGTGCACCCGTGATCCGATTCGACAACGTCTCCAAGACATACCCCAGGCAGAACCGACCTGCTCTGCGCGACGTCTCCCTCGAGATCGAGAAGGGCGAGTTCGTCTTCCTCGTGGGCTCTTCCGGCTCGGGCAAGTCGACGTTCCTGCGGCTGGTCCTGCGTGAGGAGCGCGCCAGTCAGGGCATGGTCCATGTCCTGGGCAAGGACCTGGCCAGGCTCTCCAACTGGAAGGTGCCTCAGATGCGCCGCCAGCTGGGCACCGTTTTCCAGGACTTCCGCCTCCTGCCCAACAAGACCGTCGCGGAGAACGTGGCGTTCGCCCAGGAGGTCATCGGCAAGCCGCGTGGCGAGATCCGCAAGGCCGTGCCCCAGGTGCTCGACCTCGTCGGGCTCGGCGGCAAGGAGGACCGGATGCCCGGCGAGCTGTCCGGCGGTGAGCAGCAGCGTGTGGCCATCGCCCGTGCCTTCGTCAACCGCCCCATGCTGCTCATCGCGGACGAGCCGACGGGAAACCTCGACCCGCAGACCTCTGTCGGCATCATGAAGCTGCTGGACAGGATCAACCGCACGGGCACCACGGTGATCATGGCGACCCACGACCAGAACATCGTCGACCAGATGCGCAAGCGCGTCATCGAGCTCGAGAAGGGCCGTCTCGTACGCGACCAGGCGCGCGGCGTCTACGGCTACCAGCACTGAGCCCGGACAGACTGAAAGGCTGAAAGCACGCCATGCGCGCCCAGTTCGTGATGTCGGAGATCGGTGTCGGTCTCCGCCGCAATCTCACGATGACCTTCGCGGTGATCGTCTCCGTAGCCCTCTCGCTCGCCCTGTTCGGCGGCGCGCTGCTCATGCGTGAGCAGGTCAGCACGATGAAGGACTTCTGGTACGACAAGGTCAACGTCTCCATCTTCCTCTGCAACAAGAACGACGCGGCGACCTCGCCCCAGTGCGCCAAGGGGGCCGTCACCACCGCGCAGAAGGAGCAGATCGAGGCCGATCTGAAGAAGATGGACGTCGTCGACGTGGTCCACCACGAGACGGCGGAACAGGCGTACAAGCACTACCGCGAGCAGTACGGCGACACCCCCATCGCGTCCACCATCACCCCGGACCAGATGCAGGAGTCGTTCCGGGTGAAGCTGGACGACCCGGAGAAGTACAAGGTCGTGGCGACCGCCTTCGCCGGCCGGGACGGGGTGCAGTCCGTCCAGGACCAGCGCAACATCCTGGAGAACCTCTTCTCCCTGATGAACGGCATGAACGTGGCCGCCATCTTCGTCATGGGCCTGATGCTGATCATCGCGCTGATGCTCATCGTCAACACCGTGCGCGTCTCGGCGTTCAGCCGTCGGCGTGAGACCGGCATCATGCGGCTCGTCGGCGCCTCGAGCTTCTACATCCAGATGCCGTTCATCATGGAGGCCGCGTTCGCGGGCCTGTTGGGCGGTGCGGTCGCCTCCGTGATGCTGCTGGTGGGCCGTTACTTCCTGATCGACCACGGCCTGGCGCTCTCCGAGAAGATGCAGCTGGTCAACTTCATCGGCTGGGACGCCGTGATCACCAAGTTGCCGCTGGTTCTGGCGATCGGGCTGCTGATGCCCGCTGTGGCTGCTTTCGTCGCATTGCGCAAGTACCTGAAGGTGTGACAAGTGCCCCGGGCGCCGTGCGGTCAACCTCCGTACGGCGCCCTTTGCTTGTCCTAGACTCGACGCCATGTCGGACCCCGAGTTCAGTCCCCGGCCCCACGGCATCCGCCGCGGGGCCGCACTGACGTTGGCTTTCGGAGTCGTCCTCGCCACTGCCGCGGCCACCAACTGCCTGCCGCACGACGAGCCGGCCCCGCCCCGTCCGCTCTCCGCACACGCCGCCGCCGCGACGGTGGACCGTGAGGACGTCGCCCGCGCCGCCGCGAAGGCCGCGGCGGAGGGGAAGTCGGGCACGAAGGCGGCGGAGGAGGTCGTCAGCCGCAGCGGCGACCGCTGGGGCGCCGTCTACGACAAGCACGAGTACGAGGAGTTCGCCAAGGCGCTCGAGGGCGAGTACACCGGCGTGGGCCTCGGCGCGAGACGCGCCGCGGACGGCCGGATCGAGGTCGCCAGGGTGCAGCCCGGCAGCCCCGCGGAGCGGGCCGGGATAAGGCCCCGCGACCGTATCCTCGCGATCGACGGCCGCGACACCGCACGCAGGCCGGTCACCGAGGTCGTCGCCCTGCTCCGGGGCGCCGACGGCACCGCCGTGACGGTGGACCTGGAACGCGACGGGCGCCGCTGGTCCGAGACCTTGACGCGTGCCCTGCTGACCACCGAGACGGTCACCGTGGACCGGCTGCCCGACGGCGCCGTGGTGATCAGGGTCTCCTCGTTCACCAAGGGCACCGGCGAGCGGGTGCGGAAGGCCGTGCGCGAGGCCCCCGCCGGCGCCGGGGTCCTGCTCGACCTGCGCGGCAACGCGGGCGGCCTCGTCTCCGAAGCGGTCACCGCGGCTTCGGCCTTCCTCGACGGCGGCCTCGTCGCCACGTACGACGTCCGCGGCGAGCAGCGCGCTCTCCACGCCGAGCAGGGCGGTGACACCGAGCGGCCCGTCGTCACACTCGTCGACGCCGGCACCATGAGCGCCGCCGAGCTCGTCACCGGAGCGCTCAAGGACCGAGGCCGCGCGGTCACCGTCGGTACGCGGACCTTCGGCAAGGGCTCGGTGCAGATGCCGAGCCGGCTGCCCGACGGTTCGGTGGCGGAGCTCACCGTCGGTCACTACCGGACCCCGTCCGGTCACAGCGTCGACGAGAAGGGCATCGCTCCCGACCTCGTGGCCCCCGAAGGGGCCGAGAAACGGGCCCGGACGGTATTGAGTGGCCTCGGGGGAGGGTCGTAGTGCGAAAATGACCGCACTATGGCTAAGGAAACAGGGCGCAAACTGATCGCGCAGAACAAGAAGGCGCGGCACGACTACCACATCCTCGACACCTACGAGTGCGGTCTCGTGCTGATGGGCACCGAGGTGAAGTCGCTGCGCCAGGGCCGGGCCTCGCTCGCGGACGGCTTCGTCCAGATCGACGGCAACGAGGCGTGGCTGCACAACGTCCACGTGCCGGAGTACAGCCAGGGCACCTGGACGAACCACAGCGCGCGCCGCAAGCGCAAGCTGCTGATGCACCGCGAAGAGATCGACAAGCTGGAGTCGAAGTCGCAGGAGACGGGGCACACCATCGTGCCGCTGGCGCTGTACTTCAAGGACGGCCGGGCGAAGGTCGAGATCGCGCTGGCGAAGGGCAAGAAGGAGTACGACAAGCGCCAGACGCTGCGCGAGAAGCAGGACCGCCGCGAGGCGGACCGCGCGATGTCCGCCGTCCGTCGGAAGCAGCGGGCGTAGCCCGGGCCGGCGCGGGCCACGGCCGTGCGCGGCCGTGCGGAATAGGCTGGCACCGGCCTGCGTTGTTCACGTACGATGGCACCTGCCCCGCAAGGTCGGGGTGCGGCCCCGCAAGGGGTCTTGAGCTGTAACAATTCAAAAGTGGTCAACATGGGGATGATCGGTTTCGACAGCGGATGTCGAAGCAGGGGAAGCGTGTCGAGGAAGCGGCAATGATCTCGTAAACCATATGTCGCAACCAATAATCGCCAACACCAAGCGCGATTCCTTCGCCCTCGCTGCCTAAGTAGCGACTTGCGAAGTGTCAGCCCGGGGCTGTTCCCGACCCGGATCCTGGCATCAGCTAGGGAACTAAACCTACGAACCCGGTCACGGGGTGCGTAGGGAAACCAAACAGTGACTGAGCCCGTCGGAGACTTGTCCGCGTGATCTCCGGGGCTGAGAAAAGCGCAGCGGACTGCACACGGAGAAGCCCTGATTCTGCACCGTTGGACGCGGGTTCGATTCCCGCCATCTCCACTCATCCCATGTACGACAAAGGCTCGGCGGCTACGGCTTCCGGGCCTTCGTCGTGTTCCGGGCCCTCGCCGACGCCAGGACGAGCGCGAGCGCCGCGGCGCACACCGGGATCCCGTAGCCCTCTGCCGCGCCCAGGCGCTCCACCACGTACCCGCCGCTCGCGGAGCCGGCCGCGACGCCGCCGAGCAGAGCGGTGACCGCGAGCGTCATGCCCTCGTTGATCTGCGCCTGCGGGACCAGTTGCTGGACCATGGTCATCGCCGTCACCATCGTCGGGGCCGTCGCCATGCCGGCGACCAGCAGCGCGCCCGCCACCGCGGGCAGCGATCCCGTGCCCGCGGCGGCCAGCAGCGGCAGCGCCATCAGGACCGTCATCGCGGCGAGACAGGTGCTCAGGCCCGCCGTGCGCCGGGACCGGCCGTAGAGCAGGCCGGCGGCGCAGGAACCCGCGGCCTGGAGCGCGAGGACCGGACCCGCGACCGGGCCGTCGGCGAAGGCGATGGTGACGACCTCCATCGAGCCGAAGACCGCGCCCGTGGCGAGGAGGACGACGAGCAGCGCGGGCATCCCGGCGGTCCGCAGCGGCGAGCCGGCCGGCACGCGCGGTGCGACCGGCGGCTCCGTGGAGCGCCGGCTCGCGAAGATCAGCACGCCCGTCAGGAGCAGGACGGCGCCCACCAGCGTGCCCGCCTCCGGGAAGAGCGCGGAGCAGAGGAACGCGGCGACGACCGGGCCGAGCATGAAGCAGAGTTCGTCGGCGGCCTGCTCGAACGAGTTCGCCGTGTGCAGCGCCGCCGCGTCCCCCCGGTACAGATGTGCCCAGCGAGCACGCGACATGCCCCCGGTGTTGGGGGTGGTGGCGGTCGCCGCGTAGGCGGCGAAGAGCGTCCAGTCGGGCGCGTCGAAGCGTACGCACAGCAGCAGGGCGAGCGACCCGAGGACGGCCAGGGCGGTGGCGGGGACGGCGATCCGCGCCTGCCCGTACCGGTCCACGAGGCGCGCGGTCCAGGGAGCGACCAGTGCGGTGGCGGCCAGGCCGGTCGCGGTGACGGCCCCGGCGAGGGCGTAGGAACCTCGGGACCCGGCGATCATGATGACCGCGCTGACGCTGAACATCCCCATGGGGAGCCGGGCGACGAGGTTCCCGGCGGTGAAGGCGCGTGTGCCGGGCGCGGCGAACAGCCGGCGGTAAGGGCCCGGCGGCCTTCTCCTGCCCACGCCGGCCGAGGCCGCCGGGTGCGACCCGGTCCTGCGGCGCGGCGCGAGCACCAGCGAGTCGCCGGTGACGGCGAGCAGGGGTGCGGGGGCCGCTTCCCCGTAGCCCGCGGAACGGGACACCGGCGAACGGGACACCGGCGAACGGGACATGCGCGAACGGGACACGGCAGAACGGGACACGGCGATGCCGGTCGCGGCAGAACCGGTCGCGGCAGAACCGGTCGCGGCGGCACCGGTCGCGGCGGACGGGGACACGGCGGGGCCGGACGGGGCGGGAACGGGCGTGGCTGGACGCGGCATGGCTGGCCTGGGCATGGCTCCACCCTCGCCGCCGCCCCCGCAGCCGGTCCAACACCTGCTCGGTGGCCGTTCACGCACCTGTGTTGTTGAATGCGCTGTGCCCCGTGATCTGGAACCCAGGCTGCTCCGCGCGTTCGTCGCCGTCGCCGACGAGCTGCACTTCACCCGCGCCGCCGCCCGCCTCTACGTCGCCCAGCAGGCCCTGAGCCGTGACGTGCGGCGGCTGGAGAGGGAGTTGGGCGCCGACCTGTTCGTCCGCACCACCCGGCAGGTCACCCTCACTGCCGACGGCGAGCGGCTGCTGCCGTACGCCCGGCGGGTGCTCGAGACGCAGGACGAACTGCTCGCGGCCGCCTCCGGCGCCGCACGGCCGCTGCTGGTCGACCTCAACAGCGCGGGCATGACCTCGGGCCGCATCCTGGACCGTGCCCGCGAACTCGCCCCCGACTGCGAGCTGATGGCCCGCTTCGAGAGCGGGCTGACCGGGGCCGCCGACGAGATCGCCGCCGGACGCCTCGATGTCTCCTTCGGCCGCATCGCCGGGCTGGACGCCGGCCGGCAGGCGCTGCTGGCGCATCAGCCCGTACGGTACGAGCCGATGGCGGTCCTGCTGCCCGACGACCATCCGCTGGCCGGCTCCGACCGGATCGAGTTGAACGCCCTCGCGGGTGAGACCGTATATGCCGGTGCGGGCAATCCTCGGACGCTGGAGTGGACGGAGCTGGCGCGCCTTCTCTTCGCGGGCCGCGGTATCGCCGTGGCACCGCCGGCACCCATGGCCGTGGGGGTCGAGGAGTTCCGGCGGGTCATGGCGAAGAACCGCAACCCGGTCCTCGCCGTCGTGGGCTTTCCGGCCATGCCGGGAACGGTTCTTCGGCCGATAGTCGACCCCGTTCCGCTGTCGCCGTTGTCGATGGTCTGGCGGGCCGGACTGCGGCATCCGGGCCTTGACGCGCTGCGGCGGGCGGCGGCCGAACTCGCCGCGCGCGAGGGCTGGCTGAAAAGGGTGCCCGACGGATGGTTGCCGGAACGTGATATGTCGCTGATGTGTGACAACCGCTGAGCGTGGCGCGCGACGTGCAGCAGGTTGCGCTACATTCATGGACCGGGTGAGTGAGTGGGATAGAAGCGCTCGGACAGGGTTGGGGACCCGAGTTCGAACGCGGCCGGTCGGTTGTGCGCGCACCCGATTCCAGTCAGTGGGGGGATGTGCCACAAGCCATGGAAAATTGGCAAGAAGACATCGGTACCGGTCACACGCACGAGCCGCACGAGGTGACGATTCAACTCGACGGCCTCGGGCGGAAGCTGCGCGACCTGCCGGTCGAACCGATCGCCCCCCATGACGGCGCGGAGGGGCCCGTCTTCGTCGACGAGAGCGGCCGCCGCAGCAAGAAGTTCCGCCGTATCGGCTGGGTCCTGGCCGCAGCGTGCGCCGTCTACGCGATCACGCTCGTCGCCGCCCTCGTCGGCGGCAACTCCAGCGCGCCGTGGATGCCGGGCCTCGGGTCGGTCGGGGAGAAGCAGCCCGACCACGTCGAGATCCAGCCCGCGCCCACCGACCTCGTGTCCACGGTGCCCACGCCGAACGCCCCGCCGGGCGTCCCCGCACCCTCCGACTCGGCCGGCGCGGCCCTGCCGCTGCCGTCGGACGGCGCGGACGACAGCAGCCCGCTGCAGGACGTGCCGCCGCCCGCCTCGAAGTCCCCTTCCCCGCAGGAGCCGGCGCCCGATACGGCTACCGGCGCCCCGGCCGCGAGCCCCGGCGCGCCCCGCAGCGACTCCCCCGCCCCGGCCGTCAGTCCCCCTGTGGACGCAGGCCCGTCGACGGCGCCCAGTGGTACTCCCGGACAGCCCGTGCAAGAAGGCGCACTGTAGATGACCATCCCCCCCTCAGGGGCTCCGCGACGGCGGAGCCCCAAGCGCGTCGTACGCCGCAGGCTGCCCATGCGCTACCTGCTCCCCGTGCTCTTCCTCGTCGCCCTGCTCGCGATGCTGATGCTGCGCGGCTATGTGCACAGCGAGATCCTCGCCGACCACCGCGTCCGGCCCCCGGCCCCCACGGACCAGGTCCCCCAGCACATACTCGACGGCGGCCCCGTCATCGACGCGCGCGACAAGCGCAACCCCAAGGCGCTCAGCGTGCCCGACCAGCGGCTCGTGCTGACCTTCGACGACGGCCCGGACCCCGTCTGGACGCCGAAGGTCCTCGACGCCCTCGACAGGTACGACGCGCACGCCGTCTTCTTCGTCACCGGCACCATGGCCTCGCGCCACCCGGACCTGGTGGACCGGATGGTGCGCGAGGGCCACGAGATCGGCCTGCACACCTTCAACCACCCGGACCTGTCCTTCCAGACGACCGACCGCATCGACTGGGAGCTGTCGCAGAACCAGCTGGCGCTCGCCGGCGCCGCGGGCATCCGCACCTCCCTGTTCCGTCCGCCGTACTCGTCCTTCTCCGACGCCCTCGACAACGAGTCCTGGCCGGTCACCCAGTACATCGGCACCCGCGGCTACATCACGGCCTTCAACAACACCGACTCCGAGGACTGGAAGCGCCCCGGCGTCGACGCGATCATCGAGCGCGCCACTCCCAAGGGCACCCAGGGCTCCATCGTGCTGATGCACGACTCCGGCGGCGACCGCTCCCAGACGGTGGCCGCCCTGGAGCGCTTCCTGCCCGACATGAAGGAACGCGGCTACCGGTTCACCAACCTCACCGAGGCGCTCGGCGTGCCCAGCGCCCACAGCCCGGTCACCGGACCGGAGCTGTGGAAGGGCAAGGCCTTCGTCGGCGCCGTCGCCGTCTCGGAGAACACCACGGAGGTCATGGTCGTCGGGCTCGCCGTGATCGGCGTGCTGGTCTTCGCCCGCTTCGGGCTGATGCTGATCCTGTCCTTCGCGCATGCCCGCAAGGTGCGCAGGAAGGGCTTCAGCTGGGGGCCGCCGATCACCCGGCCGGTGTCCGTGCTCGTCCCCGCGTACAACGAACGCGAGTGCATCGCCAACACGGTCCGCTCGCTGATGGCCAGCGACCATCCGCTCGAGGTCATCGTCATCGACGACGGCTCCGGCGACGGCACCGCCGACATCGTCGAGGCGATGGGCCTGCGCGGCGTCCGTGTCGTACGGCAGCCCAACTCGGGCAAGCCCGCCGCCCTCAACAACGGCATCAGGAACGCCCGCTACGAGATCGTCGTCATGATGGACGGCGACACCGTCTTCGAGCCGTCCACCGTCCGCGAGCTCGTGCAGCCCTTCGGCGACCCGCGCGTCGGCGCGGTGGCAGGCAACGCCAAGGTCGGCAACCGCGACACCCTGATCGGGGCCTGGCAGCACATCGAGTACGTGATGGGCTTCAACCTCGACCGCCGCATGTACGACCTGCTCGGCTGCATGCCCACGATCCCCGGCGCCGTCGGAGCCTTCCGGCGCACCGCGCTCGAGCGCGTCGGCGGCATGAGCGAGGACACCCTCGCCGAGGACACCGACATCACGATGGCCATGCACCGTGACGGCTGGCGGGTCGTCTACGCGGAGAAGGCACGCGCCTGGACCGAGGCACCGGAGTCCGTGCAGCAGCTGTGGTCGCAGCGCTACCGCTGGAGCTACGGCACCATGCAGGCCATCTGGAAGCACCGCCGCGCCCTCGTCGAGAAGGGGCCCTCCGGCCGCTTCGGCCGGGTCGGCCTGCCCCTGGTCTCCCTGTTCATGGTGCTCGCCCCGCTGCTCGCGCCGCTGATCGACGTCTTCCTGCTGTACGGACTGGTCTTCGGCCCCACGCAGAAGACCATCGCCGCCTGGCTGGGCGTCCTCGCGATCCAGGCCGTCTGCGCCGCCTACGCCTTCCGGCTCGACAAGGAACGCATGGTCCACCTCGTCTCCCTGCCGCTCCAGCAGATCCTCTACCGCCAGCTGATGTACGTGGTGCTCCTCCAGTCCTGGATCACCGCCCTCACCGGCGGCCGGCTGCGCTGGCAGAAACTGCGGCGCACCGGGGCCGTCGAGGCCCCCGGAGTCGTCCAGCAGCGGCAGCGCGCCGGGGAGCGGAGGCCCGTCGCATGACCTCGTACACCGCACCGCTGACGGCGGCGCCGCAGCCGGCCGGCACCTCTCCGGTGCCCGCGGGCGGCCGGGACCGCTACTTCGACCTGCTCCGGGCGCTCGCCCTGTTCCGGGTCGTGCTCTACCACCTGGTGGGCTGGGCCTGGCTGCCGCTCGTCTTCCCGTCCATGGGCGTCATGTTCGCCCTCGCCGGGTCCCTGATGGCACGCTCCCTCGCCCGGCCGGCGCTCCAGGTGATCCGCAGCCGGGTACGGCGACTGCTGCCGCCCCTGTGGGTGCTCGGAGCCGCCGCGGTCACCGCGATGCTCGTCGAGGGATGGCGCCCCGGCCCCTCCGCGGTCTTCTGGCTGCTGCCGCTGAGCGACCCGCCGTTCCTCGCCGCCGGCTGGGCCGGGGACATGGCCGAGCCGCTCTGGTACCTGCGCGCGTACCTGTGGTTCGTGCTCCTGTCGCCGCTGCTGCTGCGCTGCCTGCGCAAGCTGCCGTGGGCCACCCTCGCCGCGCCGCTCGCCCTGTCCTTCGGGCTGGCCGCCGGTTACCTCTCCATGCCGGAGCGCATCGACTCGGCGCTCACCGACTTCACCACCTTCGGCGCGTGCTGGATCCTCGGCATGGCTCGCCAGGAGGGCGTCCTGGCCCGCCTGCCGCGCTACGTCGTGCCCTCCGTCGCGCCGTTCGTGCTGCTGGCCGGTATCTGGTGGGCCCGCCGGAACGGCTTCGGCTCCGGCGCCGAACTCGACGGCATCCCTCCGGCCGACGCCCTCTGGTCGCTCGGCGCGGTGATGCTGCTCCTGCACTTCAGCCCGTCGTGGGAGTCGTGGCCGCCGAAGCTGCGGCAATGGGACAGCGTGATCACCCTCCTCAACGCGCGGGCGGTGACCGTCTACCTCTGGCACAACGTGTGCATCCTCGGTGCGGCGGCGCTGTGGGACACCATGTGGGACATCGACCTGCTCGCGGAGCAGGCCCCCTGGCTGCTGGAGAGCTGGGTGCCGGTGCTGCTGCTCGCCTGGGCTCTGATCGCCGGGTGCGTCCTGGCGTTCGGCTGGGCCGAGGACCTCGCCGCGAAGCGGCGCCCGAGGCTGTGGCCCAACGGAGAGCCACGGCGCCGCTCACACGCCGCCTGACCGACGGGTGAGAGCAAGGTTTCGCGCCGGTCACCTCCTGGCACCGGCCTGAAACCCGGCCTCCATAACGTCGCTCCCACGATCGGAAACAGGTGGAGGCGCGTGATGGCAGGCCGTTGGATCGAAGAGTGGGACCCCGAGGACGAGACCTTCTGGCGGAGCGGGGGAGAGCGCGTCGCCCGGCGCAACCTCGCCTTCTCCGTGCTCAGTGAGCACATCGGGTTCTCCATCTGGAGCCTGTGGTCGGTGATGGTCCTCTTCATGGGGCCCGAGTACGGGGTCGACCCCGCCGGCAAGTTCTTCCTGATCGCCACGGCGACCGTCGTCGGTGCCGTGATCCGGGTGCCGTACACGTTCGCCGTCGCCAAGTTCGGCGGCCGGAACTGGACGATCTTCAGCGCCCTGCTGCTGCTCGTGCCCACCGCCGCGGCGTACCTGGTGATGGAGCCGGGCACCTCGTACACGACGTTCGTCGCCGTCGCCGCCCTCACGGGTGTCGGCGGGGGCAACTTCGCCTCGTCGATGACGAACATCAACGCCTTCTTCCCGCTGCGCAAGAAGGGCTGGGCGCTCGGCCTCAACGCGGGCGGCGGCAACATCGGCGTACCGGTCATCCAGCTGGTGTCCCTGCTGATCATCGGTACGGCCGGTGCGGCCCACCCGCGGCTGGTCCTCGGCATCTACCTGCCGCTGATCGTGCTCGCCGCGCTGTGCGCCGCGCTGTGGATGGACAACCTCGCCCCGGTGAAGAACGACACCGGCGCGGCGATCGACGCGGCCAAGGACGGCCACACCTGGATCATGGCCTTCCTCTACGTGGGCACCTTCGGCTCGTTCATCGGCTACAGCTTCGCCTTCGGCCTCGTGCTGCAGACCCAGTTCGGCCGCACGCCGCTCCAGGCGGCCTCCCTCACCTTCATCGGCCCGCTGCTCGGCTCCCTGATCCGGCCGATGGGCGGTGCGCTGGCCGACCGCTTCGGCGGCGCCCGCATCACCCTGTGGAACTTCGTGGGCATGGCCGCCGCGACCGGCGTGGTCATCGCCGCCTCGGTCCAGGAG
The DNA here is from genome assembly GCF_001278075.1 of Streptomyces pristinaespiralis. Classification (GTDB taxonomy): domain Bacteria; phylum Actinomycetota; class Actinomycetes; order Streptomycetales; family Streptomycetaceae; genus Streptomyces; species Streptomyces pristinaespiralis. Next base: position 5,330,910 of record NZ_CP011340.1, read on the forward strand.
TCCCTCGCCGTGTTCCTCGTCGGATTCATCGCCCTGTTCGTGCTCAGCGGCCTCGGCAACGGCTCGACGTACAAGATGATCCCCGGCATCTTCCAGAACAAGGCGCTCGCCCAGGGCATGACCGGTGAGACCGCGGCCGCCTACGGGCGACGGCTCTCGGGAGCCTCCATGGGACTCATCGGCGCGGTCGGCGCGGTCGGCGGGCTCGCCATCAACCTCGCCTTCCGGCAGTCGTTCCAGACGGCGGGCACCGGAACCGCCGCCTTCGTCTCCTTCCTCGCCTTCTACGCGGTCTGCTCGGTCGTCACCTGGGCGGTATACCTTCGCCGGCCCGTCGTGGTGCCGGTACGCGGCGGGCGGACCGGCACGGACGCCGAAGCAGGCACCGAACCGGCGTACGCCCGGGTCTGAGCGAGCGGAGTACGTAACGACGGTGAAATATGAGCGAACCGGGCCTGTCACGCGCCTTTGACAGGCTCGGTCGCCCGTTCACCGTTCAATGGCACCGGCCATCAGGGCACTCCAGTGGGGACGACCGAGATGCACGACCAAGGCCAACCGCACGGCCCCCTCGCGGGCTTCACCGTCGGCGTGACCGCCGCCAGGCGGGCCGACGAGCTCGGCGCGCTGCTCCAGCGGCGGGGCGCGGCCGTCCTGCACGCCCCCGCGCTGCGCATCGTTCCGCTCGCCGACGACACGGAGCTCCTCGCCGCCACCAAGGAACTGATCGACCACACTCCCGACGTGGTCGTCGCCACCACCGCCATCGGCTTCCGCGGCTGGGTGGAGGCGGCCGACGGCTGGGGGCTGGGGGAGCAGCTGCTGGGCCGGCTGCGCGACGCCGAGCTGCTGGCCCGCGGCCCCAAGGTCAAGGGCGCCATCCGCGCGGCGGGCCTGACCGAGGAATGGTCACCCGCCTCCGAGTCCATGGCCGAGGTACTGGACCGGCTCCTCGGCGAGGGAGTGGCGGGCCGCCGTGTCGCGCTCCAGCTGCACGGCGAGCCGCTGCCCGGGTTCGTGGAATCGCTGCGGGAGGCGGGCGCGGACGTCGTCCTCGTACCCGTCTACCGCTGGATGCCGCCGGAGGACCTCGCCCCGCTCGACCGGCTGCTGGACGCGGCCGTCTCCCGCGGCCTGGACGCCGTCACCTTCACCAGCGCGCCCGCCGCCGCGTCGCTCCTGAACCGTGCGGAGACCCGTGGCCTGCTGACCGAACTCCTGGCCGCCCTGGACCACGACGTCCTCGCGGCCTGCGTCGGGCCGGTCACGGCGGTGCCGCTGCAGGCGGCCGGCGTCCCGACGGTGCAGCCCGAGCGCTTCAGACTCGGCCCGCTGGTGCAGCTGCTCGGTGTCGAACTGCCCGCCCGGGCGCGGACGTTCCCGGTCGCGGGCCACCGCGTCGAGATCCGCGGCCACGCCGTCCTCGTCGACGACGACCTGCGCCCCGTGCCGCCCGCCGGTATGGCGCTGCTGAGGGCCCTGTCGGAACGGCCCGGCTGGGTCGTCGCCCGCTCCGACCTGCTGCGGGCCCTGCCCGGCGCCGGCCGGGACGAGCACGCCGTGGAGACGGCCATGGCCCGGCTGCGCACGGCGCTGGGCGCTCCCAAGCTCATCCAGACGGTCGTCAAGCGGGGTTACCGGCTGGCCCTGGACCCGGCGTCCGACGCCAAGTACGCCGACGCCTGACCGGCCCGGTTCGGGCCTGTGGTGCGCAGCAGCGAGGTGGCACGCCACAGGCACAGCAGGGCCGCCGTGGTGAGCACGGTGCGCACCGCGTTCCAGAGCACCCACGGGTCCTCGAAGTTCTCGCGTACGGCGGCCGGGTCGGCGATCCTGTCCGGGGCGCCCGCGGCGGCCAGTTCGTTGTTGAGCGGCACGTTCGCCGCGGACGTCACGACGAACACCAGGACGTAGAGGACCAGCGCCGCGCTCACCCAGCGGCCTCTGGGTGTACGGCGCTGCTGCCATGCGGAGACCGCCGTGAGGACGAGCGCGCCGAAGAGCGCGGCGAAGAAGGCCGGGTTCTCGATCACCTCGTTGATGTTCTGCATGACCTCGACGTAGGTCCGGTCGTCGCTGCGGCCGAGCGCCGGCATCACCGAGACCGTGAACGCGAACCAGACGCCCGCGATGAGCCCGGTCGTCACGGTCGCCGCCGCGAGGACCGCTCCTGCACCCCTGTTCTGTGTCATGAGAGCCAGTCAACCGGCCCGCGCTCGCACGGGACATGGGTGAGCGTCGCATTCGCATGTCCGTGCGTCCACGTCTCGATGAGGGCTTCCGGCCGCACCGTCGGGCAGGCACTCTGGTGGGAACACCCGACGGTGATCCCGAGGCGGTGACAGGCGCATGACAGCGGCGACGGGCGTGGGACCGTACCCGTCCCAGTGGCGATTCGACTCCGGGCGCGTCTGCCTGGACCTGGTGGCGACGGCGCGGGAGACGGACCGCCGGGCCGACGGGCCCGAACCGCTCGCGGGCACCGGGCAACTGGCGCGCTGGCTCGTCGGCGCCGGTCTCGTCCCCGCCGGGACACCGCTGCACGGCGTCGACGGCGCCTGGGTGGCACGCTTCGTCGAACTGCGCGACTGCATAGACCGTCTGGTGCGCACCGGGCCGGGAGAAGGCCGCGCCGACGACGCCCTCGAAATCCTCAACGCCCGTGCGCAGAACGCCCCTCCGGGCATCGCGGCCGTGAAGGACGGCAAGGGAACGCTGGTACGGGCGCTGTGCGCCCCCCCGGAGTGCGCGGCGCTGCTCGCCCTCGTCGCCCGGGACGCGGTGGACCTCCTCACCGATCCCGTCGCCCGCTCGCGGCTGCGGCAGTGCGAGGGCGACAACTGCCGCCGCGTCTACCTGGACACCTCACGGGGCAGGCGGCGGCGCTGGTGCTCGAGCGAGGTGTGCGGGAACCGCGAGCGGGTGGCGAGACACCGCAGGAAGGCCTCCGTCAAAGAATCTTGAATTTTCTTCGGCCGGCGTTGAGTGAACCTGTGGCGGTCCCCGTAGTGAAGGGGGACAAGCAGCCAGCCGTGAAAAACAGGGTCTCGACCGGGAGGTTCAGGTGCGCAAGGATGCCGCCGTGGCCGATGACCGTCCGCAACGGGCCCGCCATCGCAGTGAGAAGCCACGTATCGACACCTCTGTGCCCGACGAGGAGTTGATGCGCGCCCTCTACCGTGAACATGCAGGACCGTTGCTCGCCTATGTACTGCGTCTCGTCGCCGGCGACCGCCAGCGCGCCGAGGACGTCGTACAGGAGACGCTCATCCGTGCCTGGAAGAACGCCGGCCAGCTCAACCGGGCGACCGGCTCTGTCCGACCCTGGCTGGTGACGGTCGCCCGGCGCATCGTCATCGACGGTCACCGCAGCCGGCAGGCCCGGCCGCAGGAGGTCGACCCGTCGCCGCTGGAGGTCATGCCTGCGGAGGACGAGATCGACAAGGCGTTGTGGCTGATGACGCTCTCGGATGCACTCGATGATTTGACGCCCGCCCACAGGGAAGTTCTTGTCGAGACGTATTTCAAGGGGCGTACGGTCAATGAAGCGGCCGAAACGCTCGGCATACCCAGCGGGACCGTGCGGTCCCGTGTGTTCTACGCACTCCGTTCCATGAAGCTCGCTCTGGAGGAGAGGGGGGTCTCGGCATGACCATGTACGAGCAGGAGTCCGTACACGACGCGGTGGGCGCATATGTGCTCGGCGTGCTCGACGAAGCGGACGCCTCCGCCTTCGAGGCGCATCTGGCGGGATGCGACATCTGTGCCGCCCACCTCGAGGAGTTCTCGGGGATGGAGCCCATGCTCGCGATGCTGGCGGAGGCGCCCGCCCCCGCACCGCCGCAGAGCAATGTCTACAGCCTGCCCGGGATGCCGGGCATGTCCGACTTCCCGCCGCCCCGAGCCGTCCCCGTGGTGCCCACCTCCCCGAGCCCCAAGGTCCTCGACGGTCTGCTGAACGAGGTCGCCGTCAAGCGCGCCCACAAGCGCCGGCGCGGCATGTACCTGCTCGCGGCGGCCGCGGCGCTGATCATCGGCGGCCCCGCCGTCGCGGTGGTCGTCACCGCCGACGACACCAGCAGCAACGTAGCGGGTGCCGACCCGCACCCCACCAGCCCGGCCGAGGACGCCTTCTTCAACCACATGGAGGAGAAGGTGCAGGCCACGGACGCGACCACCAAGGTCAGCGCCGTCGTCGGCATGGAGAAGAAGGGCTGGGGCACCCACGCCGTCCTGGAGCTGAAGAACGTCAGAGGCCCCCTGAAGTGCAACCTCATCGCCGTCTCCAAGACCGGCGAGGAGGAGGTCGTCACCTCGTGGGCCGTGCCGAAGTGGGGCTACGGAATCCCTGACAGCCCCAACAAGGACGCCAAGAACCCTCTGTACGTCCACGGCGGCTCGGCGATGGACCCGGCCGACATCGACCACTTCGAGGTCCGCACGTTCGACGGCGAACGGCTGGTGGAGGTCGACGCCTAGCCGGCGGCAGTCCGCATGCCGGCCGGGACCTGTGCCCCCGGCCGCATCCGCATGTCCGCTTCGCCGCCTTCGTGCCCGAGCCTTGTCCGCATGCCCGCCGGCGAACGGCGTGCCCGCCCCTGCGGGGGCCGGCGCCCGCCACGGCCGCCGCACCCGGGCCGGCCCACGGCCGGGCCGGGTGCAATAACCTGCCTCCTTGCCGTACGGTTGACGGCTGCCCAGTGCACGTCAGAAGGGGGCCTCGGTGGCCGCGCAGGATGCCGCTGTCGAATCCGTGGTCGGCTCCGCCGCCGACACGGTCAGAGACCGTGAGATCGGTGTCGAACAGGAACATCTCGACCAGGTGTACCGCCGTCTCGAGGAGAAGATCCACGAGGCCGAGTTCCTGATGAACGACGCCGCCAAGCGAGGTCAGGTCGGCACCCCCGGCGCCCTCGCCGAGCGGGACGCCCAGGTCTTCCGGGCCGGCGTCCACCTCAACCGCCTCAACAACGAATTCGAGGACTTCCTCTTCGGCCGGATCGACCTGCTCCACGGCAAGGACGGCAGGAAGGGCCCCGACGGCGCCTTCACCTCCGTCGAGCCCGCCGACGACGCCGTGCGCCCCGACAACACGGCCGAGATCGGCGAGACCCTGCACATCGGCCGGATCGGCGTGCTCGACTCCGACTACGCCCCGCTCGTGATCGACTGGCGCGCCCCGGCCGCGGCACCCTTCTACCGCTCCACCCCGGTCGACCCCGGCCGCGTGGTCCGCCGCCGGGTCATCCGCTCCAAGGGCCGCAAGGTCCTCGGCGTCGAGGACGACCTGATGCGCCCGGAGCTGACCGCCACGCTGAACGGGCAGACCCTCCCCGTGGTCGGCGACGGCGCCCTGATGGCGGCGCTCGGCCAGGCCCGCAGCCACACCATGCGGGACATCGTCGCGTCCATCCAGGCCGAGCAGGACCTGGTCATCCGCGCACCCGCCGCATCAGTGACGTACGTGGAGGGCGGCCCCGGCACCGGCAAGACGGCGGTGGCACTGCACCGGGCCGCGTACCTGCTCTACCAGGACCGGCGCCGCTACGCCGGCGGCATCCTCATCGTCTCCCCGACGCCGCTGCTCGTCGCCTACACCGAGGGCGTGCTGCCGTCGCTGGGCGAGGAGGGGCAGGTCGCGATCCGCGCCGTCGGCTCGCTGGTCGACGGCGTCGAGGCGACGGTGTACGACGAACCGGCCGTGGCCCGCGTCAAGGGCTCCTCCCGCATGCTGAAGGTGCTGCGCAACGCCGCGCGGGGCGCGCTCGAGATGCCGGACACCACGCCCCGCAACGGCCAGCTCTCCTTCGGCGAGGAGCCGGCGGCCGCGCCGGGCACACCCTCGCAGCTGCGCGTCGTCGCCTTCGGCCGGCGGCTCGAGCTGGAGGCCGACGAGCTCCGCCGCATCCGCCACAACGTCCTCGGCGGAAGCGCTCCCGTCAACCTGCTGCGCCCGCGGGCCAGACGGCTGCTCCTCGACGCGCTGTACGCCAAGTCGGGTGCCGCCGGCCGCCACCCCGGCGACCCGGAGCTGGCCGCGGAGCTGCGGTCCTCCTTCGACGAGGACGTGACCGGCGAGGACAGCTTCATCGCGTTCCTGGACGCCTGGTGGCCCGAGCTGACCCCGCGCGCCGTGCTCGCCGCGATGGGCGACGAGCGGCGCCTCGGCCGCTGGGCGCGCCGGGTGCTCAACCCCGGCGAGGTGCGCAGGCTGGCCCGCTCACTGCGCCGTGACGCCCTCTCCGTGCACGACGTGGCGCTCCTCGACGAGCTGAGCACCCTGCTCGGCACGCCGGCCCGGCCCCGCAAGCGGCGCGAGCTCGACCCGCTGGACCAGCTCACCGGCCTGGAGGAGCTGATGCCGCAGCGCGAGGAGACACAGCGCGAGCGGGCCGAGCGGCTGGCGGCGGAGCGCACCGAGTACGCGCACGTCATCGTCGACGAGGCGCAGGACCTCACGCCCATGCAGTGGCGGATGGTCGGCCGCCGCGGCCGGCACGCCACCTGGACGGTCGTCGGCGACCCGGCCCAGTCGTCCTGGTCCTCGCCGGAAGAGGCGGCGGAGGCCCGTGACGAGGCACTCGGCAGCCGCCCGCGCCGCCGGTTCGAGCTGACGGTCAACTACCGCAACCCGGCCGAGATCGCGGAGCTGGCCGCCACGGTGCTCCACCTGGCGATGCCGGGCATGCGGTCGCCCTCCGCCGTGCGTTCCACGGGAGTGCGGCCGCGGTTCGCGGTCCTGCCGGACGGCGGCGACCTCGCGGATGCCGTACGGGCCGAGGCGGAGCGGCTGCTGGAGCAGGTGGACGGCACGGTCGGGGTCGTCGTCGCCATGAACCGGCGGGAGCAGGCCGCGCGCTGGCTGGCCGGGCTGGGCGAACGGGTCGTGGCCCTCGGCTCCCTGGAGGCGAAGGGCCTGGAGTACGACGCGACGGTCGTCGTCTCCCCGGCGGAGATCGCCGACGAGAGCCCGGCGGGCCTGCGCGTCCTCTACGTGGCGCTCACCCGGGCCACCCAGCAGCTCACGGTGGTCTCCGGGCGCCGTGACCAGCCGGACGCCCAGGGCGTACCGGAGCTGCTGCGGGACTGAGCGGGGCGTTCGGCGGCCGACCGTCGGGGCTCTCCCCGGGGCTCGGCCGGACCCTGCCCCGGGCCGGCCGAGAAGTCGGCGTGCGATGCGGGAATCACTTCCCGGGGCGGTGCGTTAGCCTGGTTACGGCACCGGCTCGATCCAAGCCCCCGGGCCCAACCTTCGTCCCTTAGAGGGACCACTTGCCGCGAGGCGAGCATGGCGGGTCGGTGCCACCTACTTGCGCGGAAGAGGCCCGCGTCACCTGTCCAGGTGACGCGGGCCTCTTCAGTTTCCGAACGCTTTCTCGTATGGTGGAAAACAGTTTCCGAAAACAATATGACCGCATTACCTGCTACTGGCGGGTAGGTGTCACCATCTTCACAGCGCTGCCGGGCCTCAGGTGCGGTACCGCACAGCAACGAAGCTAGGGAAAGCAGAGGAACCCGGTCATGGCAACGGCGCCAAGCGTCTCGTACTCGATGACGGTCCGACTGGAGGTGCCCGCGAGCGGAACCGCGGTCTCCCAGCTCACCACGGCCGTGGAGTCCTCCGGCGGTTCCGTAACCGGCCTCGACGTGACCGCGTCCGGCCACGAGAAGCTGCGGATCGACGTCACGATCGCCGCCAGCTCCACCGCGCACGCCGACGAGATCGTCGAGGGCCTGCGCGGCATCGAGGGCGTCGTCCTCGGCAAGGTCTCCGACCGTACGTTCCTGATGCACCTCGGCGGCAAGATCGAGATGGCGTCCAAGCACCCCATCCGCAACCGTGACGACCTGTCGATGATCTACACCCCGGGTGTGGCGCGGGTCTGTATGGCGATCGCGGAGAACCCCGAGGACGCCCGCCGCCTGACCATCAAGCGCAACTCCGTTGCAGTGGTGACCGACGGCTCCGCCGTGCTGGGCCTCGGCAACATCGGCCCCAAGGCCGCGCTGCCGGTCATGGAGGGCAAGGCGGCCCTCTTCAAGCGCTTCGCCGGCATCGACGCCTGGCCGCTGTGCCTGGACACCCAGGACACCGACGCCATCGTCGAGATCGTCAAGGCGATCGCCCCCGGCTTCGCGGGCATCAACCTCGAGGACATCTCCGCGCCCCGCTGCTTCGAGATCGAGGCGCGGCTGCGCGAGGCCCTCGACATCCCCGTCTTCCACGACGACCAGCACGGCACGGCGATCGTCGTCCTCGCCTCCCTGACCAACGCGCTGCGCGTGGTGGGCAAGGGGATCGGCGACGTACGGGTGGTCATGTCGGGCGCCGGCGCGGCCGGTACCGCCATCCTCAAGCTGCTCATCGCCGCCGGCGTCAAGCACGCCGTCGTCGCCGACATCCACGGTGTCGTGCACGCGGGCCGCGCCGACCTGGTGGACGCCACCCCTGACTCGCCGCTGCGGTGGATCGCCGACAACACCAACCCCGAGGGCGTCACCGGCACGCTCAAGGAGTCGGTCGTCGGAGCGGACGTCTTCATCGGCGTCTCCGCGCCCAACGTGCTCGGCGCGGACGACGTGGCCGCCATGGCCGACGACGCGATCGTGTTCGCGCTCGCGAACCCCGACCCCGAGGTCGACCCGGCAATCGCCCGGCAGACGGCGGCAGTTGTGGCCACCGGCCGCTCGGACTTCCCCAACCAGATCAACAACGTGCTGGTCTTCCCCGGCGTGTTCCGCGGTCTGCTGGACGCCCAGTCCCGCACCGTCAACACCGAGATGATGCTCGCGGCCGCGGCCGCGCTCGCGGACGTCGTCACCGAGGACGAGCTCAACCCGAACTACATCATCCCCTCGGTCTTCAACGACAAGGTCGCCGGAGCCGTCGCGGGGGCCGTCCGGGACGCCGCGAAGGCCGCCGGCCCCACTGTGACGGGCCCCACGTCCCACTGACATACGGCGCGTCGCGGGTCGCGGGGTTGCAAACCCCCCTTTAGGGTGGCGGATCAGGGAGCACGCGGCCCCGGCCCGCCCGCTCCGACGAGTCTCCAGGGAGTCGACGGAACGTCACCACGACGAGGCAGTGGTGGCCTTCGTGTGACTCCGGAGGGTGCCGGATTGGCTTTCCCGCCGCTGGTGGGGGCAGGATGCTTCCCCGAGGACCTGCGTCCTGGGGGAAGCCCCGCGGGCGCGGAGGGGTCTGACAGCAGACCCGGGTCCGGGGACTGTCCGAGGGCCCTGGCAGCATCGGCTTCGATCCACGCCTCACAGGCAAGAAGAACACGGGAGTAACAAAATGAACCGCAGTGAGCTGGTGGCCGCGCTGGCCGACCGCGCCGAGGTGACCCGCAAGGACGCCGACGCCGTTCTGGCCGCTCTCGCCGAGACCGTCGGCGAGGTCGTCGCCAAGGGCGACGAGAAGGTCACCATCCCCGGCTTCCTGACCTTCGAGCGCACCCACCGTGCCGCTCGGACCGCTCGGAACCCGCAGACCGGCGACCCGATCCAGATCCCGGCCGGCTACAGCGTCAAGGTCTCCGCGGGCTCGAAGCTCAAGGAAGCCGCCAAGGGCAAGTAAGGCCTTCGGCAGCGTGAGGGCGGCCACCCGGGCTCCGGGTGGCCGCCCTTCTGCGTGTGCGGCCCCTGCGCGGGCCTTCCCGGGGGCTCCGCCCCCGGGCCCCCGCGCCGCAATCGCCGGCGGGGCTCGAGATGCCGCCCGGCGGCCGCCCGGCCGTGGGGATGCCCGGCTCGAGCGGCCTGCCGGGCACGGGCGGGCATGCCCCCGCTCAGCGGCCCGCGGTCTGCGAACCGGCCGTCTCCGCCACCAGCACGCGGGTGCGCGCCAGGCCTTTCCGGCCCACCGGCTCCGGGTGCGGCCGGGGCAAGCGGCCCGCCGGGCACGGGCGGCGGGCTCCGGGGCAAGCGGTTAGCGGGTGCGCCAGGCACTGCCGGCCCACCGGCCCCGGGTGCGGGCGGGCACGCCCCCGTGCAGCGGCTTGCCCGAGCGCGGCCGGGGACAAGCGCCCCGCCGGGCGCGGACGGCAGCGCTCTCGGCCATGCGGCTCGCGGGCGCGGGCGGGGATGCCCTTGGCTCGGGCGCCCCGCCCGGGCGCGGATCGGGCATGCCCCCGCACGAACGGCCTGCCGGGCGCGGCCGGGAACAAGCGGCCCGCCGGGCGGGGAGGGGCGGCGCCCCGCTCAAGCGGCTCGCGGGCGCGGACGGGATGCCCTCGGCTCGAGCGGCCTGCCACGGACACGGGACGCCCCGCTCGAACGGTCCGCCTGGCGCGGACGTGCACGGCCCCGCGCAGCGGCTCGCTGGCGTGGACGGGCATGCCGCCGCTCAGCGGCTTGCCCGAGTGCGGACGGGGCAAGCGGCCCGCCGGGCACGGTCGGCGGCGCTCCCGGCCAAGCGGCTCGCGGGTGCGGGCGGGGATGCCCGGCTCGAGCGGCCTGCCACGGACACGGGACGCCCCGCTCGAACGGTCCGCCTGGCATGGACGTGCATGGCCCCCGCGCAGCGGTTCGCGGGTGCGGGCCGCGGCGCCCCTGGTTCGAGCGGCCCGTCGGGTGCGGGCGGGGATGTTCCCGCTCAGCGGCTTTCCCGGCACGGACGGGCATGCCCCTTGCCCGAACTGTCCGCCTGGCGCGGACGTGCATGGCCCCCGCGCAGCGGTTCGCGGGTGCGGGCCGCGGCGCCCCTGGTTCGAGCGGCCCGTCGGGTGCGGGCGGGGATGCGCCCGCTCAGCGGCTTTCCCGGCACGGACGGGGACGCCCCCGCTCGAACGGCGTGCCGGGCGCCGACCGGGAGTGCCCCCGGTCGAGCGGCGCGCCCGGCGCGGACGGCGATGGCCCGTGCAGGGGCCGGGGGGTGCAGACGGCGACGGCCCCCGCGGAGGGCATCCGTGGGGGCCGTCGGGCGTCGCAGGGGGCGTCAGACGATCGGGCCGCCGGGCAGTTCCACCTTCGCGCCGAGCTTCTCGAGCTTCTCCATGAAGTTCTCGTAGCCGCGGTTGATCAGGTCGATCCCGTGCACCCGGCTCGTCCCCTGCGCGGCCAGGGCCGCGATCAGGTACGAGAAGCCGCCGCGCAGGTCCGGGATGACCAGGTCCGCGCCCTGGAGCTTGGTCGGGCCGGAGACGACCGCCGAGTGGAGGAAGTTGCGCTGGCCGAACCGGCAGTGCGAGCCGCCGAGGCACTCGCGGTACAGCTGGATGTGCGCGCCCATCTGGTTGAGCGCGGAGGTGAAGCCGAGCCGCGACTCGTACACCGTCTCGTGGACGATCGACAGCCCCGTCGCCTGCGTGAGGGCGACGACCAGCGGCTGCTGCCAGTCGGTCTGGAAGCCGGGGTGGACGTCCGTCTCCAGCGCGATGGACTTGAGCCGGCCGCCGGGGTGCCAGAAGCGGATGCCCTCGTCGTCGATCTCGAACGCGCCACCCACCTTCCGGTAGGTGTTGAGGAACGTCATCATCGAGCGCTGCTGGGCGCCGCGTACGTAGATGTCGCCCTCGGTGGCCAGCGCCGCCGACGCCCAGGACGCCGCCTCCAGGCGGTCCGGGAGGGCCCGGTGGGTGTAGCCGCCGAGCTTGTCGACACCGGTGATCCGGATCGTCCGGTCGGTGTCCATGGAGATGATCGCGCCCATCTTCTGCAGCACGCAGATGAGGTCCTCGATCTCCGGCTCCACCGCCGCGTTGGTCAGCTCCGTGACACCCTCGGCGAGCACGGCCGTGAGCAGCACCTGCTCGGTCGAGCCGACCGACGGGTACGGCAGGCGGATCTTCGTGCCGCGCAGCCGCTGCGGGGCCTCCAGGTACTGACCGTCCGCGCGCTTCTCGATCGTCGCGCCGAACTGGCGCAGCACGTCGAAGTGGAAGTCGATGGGCCGGCCGCCGATGTCGCAGCCGCCGAGGCCCGGGATGAAGGCGTGGCCGAGGCGGTGCAGCAGCGGGCCGCAGAAGAGGATCGGAATGCGCGACGAGCCCGCGTGGGCATCGATGTCGGCGACGTTCGCGCTCTCGACGTACGTCGGGTCGAGGACGAGCTCGCCCGGCTCCTCACCGGGGCGGACCGTCACGCCGTGCAGCTGCAGCAGCCCGCGTACGACTCTGACGTCACGGATGTCCGGCACATTGCGCAGCCGGCTCGGTTCGCTGCCGAGCAGGGCCGCGACCATCGCCTTGGGCACGAGGTTCTTCGCGCCGCGGACGCGGATCTCGCCCTCGAGCGGGGTTCCGCCGTGGACAAGCAGTACATCGTCAGTGCCGGTCATGAATCTCGCGTTCCGGAAGTGGTCCCCCAGGCAGAGCCAGGAGGAGGATCGGACGGGGGGCCAGAGGAAAGGGTAAGGGGGCAGGGCCCCTAAGTTGTAAGCCCGCGGACCGTTCTCGGCCGTAATGAATCGGGCACAATACGCTGTGTCCGCCGGGCCTCGCACAACGTCACCGTCCCACCCCTCGGACACCTGTCGGGGCCCCCGCCCTCTGAGCTGCGCCCATCGCCCGGGCGGCAGCGAGTGGGCCGCTCGGGCTCCGCGGAGGGGAAAGATGCGGGATCATGTCTGGCATGACCGAGGTGTCCTCGCTCACAGGGCGGCTGCTCGTCGCCGCGCCCGCCCTGGCGGACCCGAACTTCGACCGGGCGGTGGTCCTGCTGCTCGACCACGACGACGAGGGTTCCCTCGGCGTGATCCTCAACCGGCCGACCCCGGTGGTCGTGGAGGACATCCTGGAGTCCTGGGCGGCACTGGCCGGCGAGCCGGGTGTCGTCTTCCAGGGCGGCCCCGTCGCCCTGGACTCGGCGCTCGGTGTCGCCGTGATCCCCGGTGACGAGGGCCCGCTCGGCTGGCGGCGGGTGTACGGCGCGATCGGCCTCGTCGACCTGGAGGCTCCTCCCGAACTGCTCGGCGGCGCCCTCGGCTCCCTGCGGATCTTCGCCGGTTACGCGGGCTGGGGCCCGGGCCAGTTGGAGGACGAACTCCAGGACGGCGCCTGGTACGTCGTCGAGTCGGAGCCGGGGGACGTGTCCTCGCCCCGGCCGGAGAGCCTGTGGCGCTCGGTGCTGCGGCGCCAGCGCAACGAGCTGGCCATGTTCGCCACGTATCCGGACGACCCGAGCATGAACTGACGCGCCCGGGGCAGGAGCGGGCAGGGCCTTGCTCCCGTAGCGAGCGCGCGATGAGTACCCTTGGAGCCCATGAGCACTCTTGAGCCCGAGCGCGGGACAGGCACGGGGACCCTCGTAGAGCCGACACCCCAGGTGTCGCACGGCGACGGCGACCACGAGCGCTTCGCCCATTACGTCCAGAAGGACAAGATCATGGCGAGCGCCCTCGACGGCACTCCCGTGGTGGCACTGTGCGGGAAGGTCTGGGTGCCGGGGCGTGACCCCAAGAAGTACCCCGTCTGCCCCATGTGCAAGGAGATCTACGAGTCCATGGGCGCCGGTGGCGACAAGGACAAGGGCAAGAGCGGCAGCGGCAAGGACAAGAAGTAGGTCCTCAAGCCCCTCCCCAGCCCGCACAACGGCCCCCGGGACGCGCTTCGGCGCGCCCGGGGGCCGTTTGCGTGCGGTGCGCCGTTGCACAGGGTGCTTCCGCCGGTCACAGAGTGGTTGAGACCTCTTGTGAACCTCTTGTACGGCCGTTCGGGCGGGCCTAGCCTCCTGCGTGTTGTGCAATGCGAAACGCCCGTTGCGTATGTTGCAACGCCCACCTCGTAGGGGATCACGCATGAAGCTCGTCTCCAAAGTCGCCGCCACCGCAGCGGCACTGGCACTGGCCGGCGTCACCGCCACCGCCTGTGCCCCGCAGACCTCCGGCAACAGCGCCCAGCAGGACGACAAGAGCGGCACGCTGCGGGTCTGGCTGTTCCAGGAGGTCAACAACAAGCCCAAGGAGCAGGTCGTCGACGCCGCCGTCGCCGCGTTCGAGAAGGCGCACAAGGGCGCGGAGGTCGAGATCGAGTACATACCGGTCGAGACCCGCGCGCAGAGGATCAAGGCGGCGTTCAACGACCCGAAGAGCGCCCCCGACCTGATCGAGTACGGCAACACCGACACCGCCGGCTACGTCAAGGACGGCGGACTCGCCGACGTCACCGCCGAGTTCGGCGCCTGGGACGAGGCCAAGGACACCGACCCCACCGCCAGGCAGTCCGTCACGGTCGACGGCAAGGTCTACGGAGCGCCTCTCTTCGTCGGCGTCCGCGCGCTCTACTACCGCACCGACGTCTTCAAGGACCTCGGCATCGCGGTACCCGAGACCCAGGACGAGCTCATCGCCACCGCGAAGAAGATCCGCAAGGAGAAGCCGGACCTCTACGGCCTCGCCGTGGGCGGTGCCTACACCTACGGCGCCATGCCGTTCATCTGGGCCAACGGCGGCGAACTGGCGCAGGAGAAGGGCGGCTCCTACGAGTCCGCCATCGACAGCGCCGCCGCACAGAAGGGCATCAAGGCCTACACGTCGCTCTTCGGTGACGACAACTGCCCGGCCGCCAAGTGCGCCGCCATGGGCGGCAACGCCGTCATCACCGCCTTCGCCGCCGGCAACGCGGCCATGGCGATCGGCGGAGACTTCAGCCACCAGGCCGTCGAGGCCGGCGCGGTCAAGGGCAAGTACGCGGTCGTACCGCTGCCGGGCCTGAAGGCCGGCGAGATCGCCCCGGCGTTCGCGGGCGGCAACAACGTCGGCGTGCTCAAGAGCAGTTCGCACCGCACCCTGGCGGTGGACCTGATGAAGCGGCTCGCGGGCAAGGAGTCGCAGGGCAAGCTCTTCGACGCGATGGGCTTCCTGCCCACCTACACCGATGTGCGCGCGGAGGCCGCGAGGAAGCAGCCGTTCGTCGAACCCTTCATCAAGACGCTCGGAGCCGGCGCCAAGTTCGTCCCCGCCTCGCCCGCCTGGGGCCGGATCGACGCCTCGCTCGTCCTGCCGACCATGTTCCAGGAGATCGTCAGCGGCAAGAAGGACGTGGCCGCGGCCTCCGGTGACGCGGCCGAGAAGATGGACGCCGCGTTCACCGACGCGGGCTGAACGACATGGCGTACAAATCCGCCGCCGCCGAGCCGGCCGTGGTCCCCGCGGGGACCACGGCCCGCCCGCCGGCCACGAAGCCACGGACCTCGGGGAGGCCGCCGCGCCGCCGGGGCACCTGGACGCCCTGGCTCTACCTCGCGCCCGCCCTGGTCGTGCTCGCCGCGCTGCTCGTCTACCCGATCTACCAGCTCGGCCTGATCTCCTTCCTCGAATACACCCAGGCACAGGTCAGCGGCGGTGAACCGACCACCTTCCAGGGCCTCGGCAACTACCGGGCGCTCTTCGCCGACGGCCAGTTCTGGCAGGTGCTCCTCGCGACCCTGCTCTTCGCGGCCGCGTGCGTGGTCTCCACACTCGCCGTCGGCTGCGCGCTGGCCGTCCTGCTGACCCGCGTACGCGCCCTGCCGCGGCTCGCCCTGATGCTGGCGGCGCTCGGCGCCTGGGCGACGCCGGCCATCACCGGCTCCACGGTGTGGGTCTTCCTCTTCGATCCCGACTACGGACCCGTCAACCGGCTGCTGGGACTGGGCGACTTCTCCTGGACGTACGGGCGGTTCAGCGCCTTCGCGCTCGTCCTGTTCGAGGTCGTCTGGTGCTCGTTCCCGTTCGTGATGGTGACCGTCTACGCGGGCATCAAGGCGATCCCGGGCGAAGTGCTCGAGGCGGCCTCGCTGGACGGCGCCTCGCAGTGGCGGATCTGGCGGTCCGTGACGGCGCCGATGCTGCGGCCCATCCTGGTGGTCGTCACCATCCAGTCGGTCATCTGGGACTTCAAGGTCTTCACCCAGATCTATGTGATGACGAACGGCGGAGGCATCGCGGGACAGAATCTCGTCCTCAACGTGTACGCCTATCAAAAGGCCTTCGCGTCCTCGCAGTACAGCCTGGGCTCTGCGATCGGCGTCGTCATGCTGGTGATTCTGCTGGCGGTCACCCTCGTCTATCTGCGCCTGCTGCGACGTCAGGGAGAAGAGATATGAGCCCGGTCCGCCCGCAGATACGGATCCGGCGGCCCGGACGGCTGCTGGCGGAGGCAGCGGCGCTGGTCATCGCGCTCGTCGTCGCCTTCCCGCTGTACTGGATGGTGCTCTCCGCATTCAAACCGGCCGGGGAGATCCAGTCGAAGGAGGCGAGGCCGTGGACGCTTTCCCCCTCGCTGGACTCGTTCCGGCGGGTCTTCCGACAGGAGGAATTCGGCGGCTATTTCGTCAACAGCCTGATCGTCGCCTGCACGGTCGTCGTCGCCTCCGCGCTGATCGCGTTCCTGGCCGCCACCGCGGTGACCCGCTTCCGGTTCACGTTCCGCACCACGCTGCTCATCATGTTCCTGGTGGCGCAGATGGTGCCGATCGAGGCGCTGACCATTCCGCTGTTCTTCCTGATGCGGGACCTCGGCCAGCTGAACACCCTCGGTTCGCTGATCCTGCCGCACATCGCCTTCTCCCTGCCGTTCGCGATCTGGATGCTGCGGGGCTTCGTCAAGGCGGTCCCCGAGGCGCTGGAGGAGGCGGCCTACATCGACGGCGCCAGCCGCGCCCGGTTCTTGTGGCAGATCCTCTTCCCGCTGGTCCTGCCGGGACTGGTTGCCACGAGCGTGTTCTCGTTCATCTCGACCTGGAACGACTTCCTCTTCGCCAAGTCGTTCATCATCAGCGACACTTCGCAGTCGACGCTGCCGATGGCGCTGCTGGTCTTCTTCAAGCCCGACGAGAACGACTGGGGCGGCATCATGGCGGGTTCGACGGTGATGACCGTCCCGGTCCTGGTCTTCTTCGTACTCGTACAGCGACGTCTGGTCTCCGGGCTGGGCGGCGCGGTGAAGGACTGAACGTGAGAGCGCCCGGCGCCCGCGCATCCGGGGCCGCCGGGCCCCTGGCGGACCGGCGCGGTGCCGTGCCCGCCGTGGCCGACCGACTCGAAAGGCGGACCTGATGGATGTCCTCCCCCTGCCGCGCAGCGGCAAGACGCACAACGGCGGATTCGTGCTCGACGGGTCCACCGTCATCGACGCGGGCCCCGGCACCGAAGGCGCCGAGCGCCGGCTTCGCGCCGACCTGGGCGCGGCGACAGGGCTGCCTCTGCCGCCCGGTGCCGGTGCCGACGGGAAGGCGATCCGGCTGCGCGTCGACGCCGCGGACGCCGGACACCTCGGCCCCGAGGGCTACAGGCTGGACGTCGACGGCGACGGCATCACCATCCACGGCGGAGGCGCCGCCGGAGTGTTCTGGGGCGTCCAGACGCTCCGTCAGCTCCTGGGGCCCGAGGCGTACCGCAGGGCGCCCTTGGCGACGGACAGGCGCTGGGAGGTGCCGGGCACGTCCGTCGAGGACGCGCCCCGGTTCTCCTGGCGCGGCCTCATGCTCGACGTGTCACGGCACTTCATGCCCAAAGAAGGCGTGCTGCGCTACCTCGACCTGCTCGCCGCCCACAAGCTCAACGTCTTCCACTTCCACCTCACCGACGACCAGGGCTGGCGCATCGAGATCAAGCGTTACCCCGGACTGACCGAGGTGGGCGCCTGGCGGTCGCGGACCAAGTACGGGCACCGGGCGTCACCGCTCTGGGACGAGGCTCCGCACGGCGGTTACTACACCCAGGACGACATCCGGGAGATCGTCGCCTACGCCGCGGAGCGGCACATCACCGTCGTCCCCGAGATCGACATCCCCGGGCACTCTCAGGCCGCCATCGCCGCGTATCCGGAACTCGGCAACACCGACGTCATCGACACGACCTCCCTGACCGTCTGGGACAACTGGGGCATCACCCCCAACGTACTCGCCCCCACCGACAGCACCCTCCGCTTCTACGAGGGCGTGCTCGAGGAGGTCCTCGACCTCTTCCCGTCCACCTTCGTGCACATCGGCGGCGACGAATGCCCCAAGGACCAGTGGAGGGCGTCCACCGCCGCGCAGGCCCGCATCAAGGAACTCGGCCTGGCCGACGAGGATGAACTCCAGTCGTGGTTCATCAGGCACTTCGACCGCTGGCTCACCGGCCGCGGCCGCCGCCTCATCGGCTGGGACGAGATCCTCGAAGGAGGACTGGCACCCGGCGCGGCCGTCTCCTCCTGGCGCGGCTACAAGGGCGGTATCGCCGCCGCCGAGGCCGGCCACGACGTCGTCATGTGCCCGGAGCAGCAGGTCTACCTCGACCACCGGCAGGCCGCCGGCGACGACGAGCCGATGCCCATCGGTTACGTCCGCACCCTCGAGGACGTCTACCGCTTCGAGCCCGTACCGCCCGCGCTCGCCCCCGAGGCCGCCGCGCACATCCTGGGCACCCAGGCGAACGTCTGGACCGAGGTGATGCAGGACAGCGCCCGCGTCGACTACCAGGTCTTCCCCCGGCTCGCCGCGTTCGCCGAGGTCGCCTGGTCCACGCTGCCCCCGTCCGCGGAGCGCGACTTCGCAGGCTTCGAGCGCCGGATGACCGCCCACTACGCGCGCCTTGACGCGCTCGGCGTCCACTACCGGCCCCCCGGCGGCCCGTTGCCGTGGCAGCGCCGCCCCGGTGTCGCCGGACGTCCGATCGACGGCGTGCCCCCGAACGTGTGAGCCCGGCCGGAGGCGGCCTCCCGGCCGCCCCGGCCCTGAGACGGTAGGAGGGTGGCACGGCAAGGAGAAAGGCGTACAAGCGCCGCTGAAGAACGGCAATCCGCCCGTGACGGTACGGGAGTACGAAACCGGACGTTTGTCGCGGGCCCGCACGTGTGGGGCGGATGCGCCCTTCGCGGACCCTCCCGTCGGTCCGCCCGGAAGATGTGCCAGAGTTGCCACGTCCGGCCTGTGAGCACGTACGGTACGGCAACACAGGCGGGACAGCCGGGACACCGGGAAGGGGCAGCTTGGTGACCACGCACGCACCGCGAACGGCACAGTCGGTGACGCTGCCGGCCTCGCTCGACGAGGCCGTGGCGGCGCTCAGCGCCATGCCCGCCGCCGTCCCCGTCGCCGGCGGCACCGACCTCATGGCCGCGGTCAACAAGGGCCAGCTCCGTCCCGCCGGCCTCGTCGGTCTCGGCCGCATCAGCGAGATCCGCGGCTGGCGCTACCAGGACGGGCACGCGCTGCTCGGCGCCGGCCTCACCCACGCCCGGATGGGACGGCCCGACTTCGCCGCCCTCATCCCCGCGCTCGCCGCCTCCGCGCGTGCGGCCGGGCCGCCCCAGATCCGCAACGCGGGCACGCTCGGCGGCAACATCGCCAGCTCCGCGCCGACCGGTGACAGCCTGCCGGTGCTGGCCGCGCTCGAGGCCGACCTGGTGATCGCGGGGCCGGGCGGCGCCCGGCGCGAGATCCCGGTGTCGCACCTGCTGGCAGGTCGCGAGATGCTCGGCCCCGCCGAACTGATCGGCTTCGTACGCGTACCCCTCCTGCACGCCCCGCAGGTCTTCCTGAAGGCGACCGGCCGCACCGGCCCCGGACGCGCCACGGCCTCGGTGGCCGTCGTCCTCGACCCGGCCAGGCGCGGGGTGCGCTGCGCGGTGGGCGCCATCGCGCCCATGCCGCTGCGGCCGCTGGAGGCCGAGCGCTGGATCGGCTCACTCATCGACTGGGACGGCGAGCGGGGTCTCGAGGGCGAGGCGCTGACCGCGTTCGGCGAGTACGTCGCCGCCGCGTGCATCCCCGACCCGGCGCCGGCGCCCGAGGGTCAGGAACAACAGGTGCTGTCGCCGGCCGTACTGCATCTGCGGCGTACCGTCGCCGCGCTGGCCCGACGGGCACTGGGGAGGGCGCTGTCGTGAGCAACGAGAACAACCCGCACGGCCTTCCGCCGGAGTTCCAGGAGCTCCCGGAGGGCTTCGAGCAGGAGCGCCGCGGCGACGAGTACGACGCCCACGGCCGACAGGACCCCTACGGCCGGCAGCACGACCAGGGGGGACCGTACGGCGAGCACGGTCACGGGCAGTCGTACGAGGAGCACGCCGGTCACGGGGAGTCGTACGAGCAGTACGAACAGGGTGACTCGTACGGGCAGGGCGAGCAGTACGAGCAGGGCGACGCGTACGGGCAGTACGAGCAGGGGCAGCCGTACGGGCAGCCCGAGCACGGGGACGCGTACGGCCGGCACGAGCCGCCGCAGGGTTCCTACAGTGACGCCTACGGCTCGTACGGCGACCAGGGCGGCGGCTGGCAGCCCACGCCGCAGGGCGGCGAGTACGACGGCGAGGCCACGGCCTTCTTCCAGCTGCCCGAGGAGTTCACCTCCG
The DNA here is from genome assembly GCF_001278075.1 of Streptomyces pristinaespiralis. Taxonomy (GTDB): domain Bacteria; phylum Actinomycetota; class Actinomycetes; order Streptomycetales; family Streptomycetaceae; genus Streptomyces; species Streptomyces pristinaespiralis. The sequence continues at coordinate 5,351,165 of NZ_CP011340.1, forward strand.
GCTCCGCACCGCTCGAGGCGCCCGGGCACGGTTACGTACCGCCGATGATCAGGCCGCTGACGCCTGCCGCGGGCATCGACCCGGCGGCGCCCGGCGGCTGGGCGACCCCGTGGCCGGAGCCTGCGGACGTGAACGCGGACGCGAACGTGAACGTCAACGAGACGGGGCAGTGGGCCTTCCACGAGTCCCGGGACGTCCAAGAGGCGCACGACGTCCATGACTTCCATGAGGCCCATGAGGCGCATGACGGCCACGGCGTTCAGGGCGGCCATGGCGCTCAGGGCGCCCAGAATGCGCGTGATGCGCAGGATGCCCCTCATGTGCACGATGGGCGTGAAGCCTATGAAGTGCGTGACTCGGGGGAGTTCGGGGAGTCCCGGACGCCTCAGGGCACGGCTCCGGCGGCCCAAGGGCCTCAGGAGGCCCCGCACTTCCCGCAGGTCCCCCGGTTCTCGGAGTTCGCGGAGGCCCAGGAGGCGGAGCCTGCCGCGTCGTCCGATGCCGACTCCGGTGAGTTCCCGCTGCCGCAGGGTCCCGACGCGCCCTGGGCCGGTACGACCCCGTCCGCGACGCTCCCCGGAGGTGCGCCGGCGCCTTGGGCGACGCTGCCGGGCGGCGCCGCCGCTCCCTGGGCGGCGGACGAGTCGCAGCGGGCGGAGGAGCCGGCCGTGTCCGTGCCGGAGCCGGTGATCGCGGAGCCGGCGGCCGAAGGGGACGCCGCGGCGGCGGAGCCGGTCGGGACATCTACCGAGGCCGCGGTCGAGTCGGGCTCCGAGGCCGGATCCCCGTCCGGATCGGAGTCGCCGGAGCCCGAGCCCGAGTCGGCGGCCGGCCCCCCGGCCGGGACCGAAGCCGATCCTGAGACAGGGAACGACACCGGGACCGGCACCGAGGCCCAGGCCGTGCCGGCCGACCCCGACCCGGCGGCCACGGCCGTGCCCTCCGCCGGGACCGAGGAGCACCCGCCCACCTCGTACGTCCTGCGCGTCAACGGCACCGACCGGCCGGTCAGCGACGCCTGGATAGGCGAGTCCCTGCTCTACGTGCTCCGCGAGCGCCTCGGCCTCGCCGGCGCCAAGGACGGCTGCTCCCAGGGCGAGTGCGGCGCGTGCAACGTCCAGGTCGACGGCCGGCTCGTCGCCTCCTGCCTGGTCCCGGCGGCGACCGCCGCGGGCTCCGAGGTGCGGACGGTCGAAGGTCTCGCCACCGACGGCGAACTCTCCGACGTCCAGCGGGCGCTGGCGGCGTGCGGCGCCGTCCAGTGCGGCTTCTGCATCCCCGGTATGGCGATGACCGTCCACGACCTCCTCGAGGGCAACCACGCCCCCACGGAACTGGAGACCCGCCAGGCCCTGTGCGGCAACCTCTGCCGCTGCTCCGGCTACCGCGGCGTCCTCGACGCCGTGCGCGAGGTGGCCGCCGAACGCGCGGCGAGCGCCACCGCCGCCTCCGAGGCGGCGGACGCCGGTGACGAAGCCCGCATCCCGCACCAGGCAGCACCCGGCGCAGGTAGTGTGCAGATTCACCCGCACGACGGAGGCATGGCGTGAGCAACGACGCGGCCACCACTGCGATGCCGCAGCCGGTCGAGAGCCCCCAGCCGGAGGCTCCTGCCCACGGCCTCGGCGCGTCGCTCCCCGCCGCCGACACCCGCGCGAAGAGCGAGGGCACGTTCCCCTACGCGTCCGACCTGTGGGCGGAGGGCCTGCTGTGGGCCGCGCTGCTGCGCTCGCCGCACCCGCACGCCCGCATCGTGTCCGTCGACACGTCCGCGGCGGTCGAGATGCCGGGCGTACACGCGGTGATCACCCACCAGGACATCCCCGGGGACGGCGCGTACGGCAGGCGCATCGCCGACCGGCCGGTCTTCGCCTCTGAGATCGTCCGTCACCACGGCGAGGCGATCGCGGCGGTCGCCGCCGACCACCCCGACACGGCCCGTCTCGCGGCGGCGGCGATCGCGGTGGAGTACGAGGTCCTCGAGCCGGTCACCGACCCCGAGAAGGCCTTCGCCGCCGAACCGCTGCACCCCGACGGCAACCTCATCCGCCACATCCCCCTCCGCTACGGCGACCCCGAGGCGACGGGCGAGGTGATCGTCGAGGGCCTGTACCGCATCGGCCGCCAGGACCCCGCCCCCATCGGCGCCGAGGCCGGCCTCGCAGTGCCCCGCCCCGACGGCGGCGTCGAGCTCTATGTGGCCTCCACCGACCCGCACACCGACCGCGACCTCGCCGCGGCGTGCTTCGGCCTCGAACCGGAACGCGTCAAGGTCGTCGTCACCGGCGTCCCGGGGGCGACGGGCGACCGCGAGGACCCCGGCTTCCAACTGCCCCTCGGACTGCTCGCGCTGCGTACCGGCTGCCCGGTCAAACTCGCCGCCACCCGCGAGGAGTCCTTCCTCGGCCACGCCCACCGCCACCCGACGCTGCTGCGCTACCGGCACCACGCGGACGCCGAGGGCCACCTGGTCAAGGTCGAGGCGCAGCTGCTGCTCGACGCGGGCGCGTACGCCGACGCCTCCTCCGAGTCGCTGGCCGCCGCGGTCGCGTTCGCCTGCGGTCCCTACGTCGTGCCGCACGCCCACATCGAGGGCTGGGCGGTCCGCACGAACAACCCGCCCTCCGGTCATGTTCGGGGCGAGGGAGCGATGCAGGTCTGCGCCGCGTACGAGGCGCAGATGGACAAGCTCGCCGCGAAACTCGGCCTGGACCAGACCGAGATCCGCCTGCGCAACGTCCTGGCCACCGGCGACATCCTGCCCACCGGCCAGACCGTCACCTGCCCGGCGCCCGTCGCCGAACTGCTCGAGGCCGTACGGGACTTCCCGCTGCCCGCCCTGCCCAAGGACTCCCCGGAGGACGACTGGCTCCTCCCCGGCGGGCCGGAAGGCGCCGGTGAACCGGGCGCGGTACGCCGCGGGGTCGGCTACGCCCTCGGCATGGTCCACATGCTCGGAGCGGAAGGCACCGACGAGGTCTCCACGGCCACGGTCAAGGTCCACGACGGGGTCGCGACGGTCATCTGCGCGGCGGTGGAGACCGGTTCCGGGTTCTCCACGCTGGCGCGCCAGATCGTGCAGGAGACGCTGGGCGTGGAAGACGTCCGCGTCGCCTCGGTCGACACCGACCAGCCCCCGGCCGGCCCGGCCGCCCACGGCCGCCACACCTGGGTGTCCGGCGGTGCGGTGGAGCGTGCCGCGAAGATGGTCCGCACGCAGCTCCTCCAGCCGCTGGCCCACAAGTTCGGCATGTCCACCGAACTGCTCCAGATCACCGACGGCAAGATCACGTCGTACGACGGCGTCCTGTCGACGACGGTCACCGAGGCGATGGACGGCAAGGAACTCTGGGCCACCGCCCAGTGCCGCCCCCACCCCACCGAGCCGCTCGACGGGTCGGGCCAGGGCGACGCCTTCGTGGGCCTGGCGTTCTGCGCGATCCGCGCGGTGGTGGACGTCGACATCGAGCTGGGCTCGGTCCGCGTGGTGGAGATGGCGGTGGCGCAGGACGTGGGCCGCGTCCTCAACCCCGCGCAACTGGCCACGCGTATAGAGGCGGGCGTCACCCAGGGAGTCGGAGCGGCCCTCACGGAGAACCTCCGCACGGCCCGCGGTCTGATCCGCCACCCCGACCTCACCGGGTACGCCCTCCCCACCGCCCTGGACGCGCCGGACATTCGCATCGTGAAACTCGTCGAGGAACGCGACGTGGTGGCCCCCTTCGGCGCCAAGCCGGCGAGCGCCGCCCCAGTGGTCACCTCTCCGGCCGCGGTCGCCTCCGCGGTCCGCGCGGCCACCGGCCGCCCGATCAACCGCCTGCCGATCAGGCCCCAGGCGGCGGTGGCTGTTCCAAACCCGTGACGTACCAGGTGTGTTGCTAGTGCAATCCAGGGGTGCGCTGTGTCATGCCCACTCGGTACAGTGATCCCTGTAGACGTGTGTAAACGGGGAGGCATTCGTGGCGGAGGACGACGGGACGGGGCGGCCGGTGTACGGCCCGCCGGTACCGAGGCCGAGTGCGCCGAGCGGGGGCAGCACGGGCAAGGACCTGGATGTCGACGCCGGGGAACTGGCCGCGTTCAAGGGGCGGGTCGACAAGCTCCTCCTGCGGCTCGAGGGATCACCGGCGGCACCGGGGAAGCTCGCTGACGGAGAGATTCCCGAAGGGGACATGGGCACAGGGTTCAGCGAGGCCAAGGCCCTGTTCGGTATCTATCAGCGCGTGCACGCAGAGCTCAAGAACCTGTCCAAGGGGCTCGCGGGCCAGATCGAAGGCCTGGGCATCGCGGTGGACGGGTCGTCCAAGGGCTATCAGAACATCGACGACGACATCAAAGAACGTATGCGGCGTATCAGTGCCGACGCTCAAGCAGCCGTCGATCGGCGCGAGCAGGAACGACGCGAGGCTGAGAAGCCCAAGGACGAAAAGCCGAAGGACGAGACCGGCCAGGGCGACACCTCGGGCGGCACGGGCTTCTGATGTCGGCAGACATGAAGGCACGGGGAAGGGTGGGGAAGAACAATGGCTGAACCGAGCGAGGGCGGCGGAGTGGTCATGCCTCCGCTGGGAATCCTGGGTCTCTTTTTCGGAACCACCGACTTCGAGTCCAAGACGCATGAAGAGATGCTCGCCATGGTCAAGGCGGCGAATCCGGAGACGCTCAAGACTCTGTCCGACCAGCTGACCGACGCGGGAAAGACGATCACCGAGATCGGCGAAGACCTCAGGGCGTACATCAAAGGCGTTCGTTGGGAGGGCGAAGCCGGCAAGGCGATGGAGCTCTGGGGCGATCAGGCATGGAAGGCGACGCTCCAGCTCGGCACGTACAGCACTGTCGGCGGTACGTGGATCGGCAACGCTGCTCAGACACTCCGCGAGGTGAAGGCCAACCTTCCGGATAAGGACGCGGCGGCCCAGGCCAACTACGACGCCGCCGTGAAGTACCGCAACGACCCTGACTCCGAGGACATCAGGCGCGAAGCGTGGTCCAAGATGACCGAGGACCACGCCCAGGCTGTGCAGCAGATGAACAAGCTGGCCCAGTCCTACTCGTTCTCCACGTTCGTGATCAGCGCAGCTGAGCCGCCGACGTTTCCGCCGCCGCCGGGGCAGTTCGTGCCTAGGGCAGACGAGCAGCGGAGTGAGTACATCGGCACGGGAACCGGCCGGACCTCTGGGACCGAGCGGGGCACCGGCGAGCCGTACCTTCCTGCCTCGTACAAAGAGGTGAACGAAGTACGTCCGGACTCTCCTTCCACGGTTCGCACCGAGACAGTCGTTCCCCGGCAGGACCGTCCCGTGGACATGGGAATCGACAGCGTCGATACGCTGCCTCCCCAGACGCAGATTCCCCAGACGCCCGTGGGAACACCTCCCGTCGGCCGGCCGGAAACCAATGTGCTTCCGCCTGTCGTAGGTATCCCGCCGATGCAGGGGGGCAAGACGACCGGGCCCGCCTCCGTACCTCCGGGCGGTTCCAAGGGTTTCCCGAACGCGAGAAACGTGGTGTCGCCGAGCGGTGGGGGCATCAATTCGAGAATGCCTCGAGACAGCGGCATCACCGGTGGTCGCCCCGTTCCGCCCTCCGGCGGTCGGCCGACAGGCGGGATTCCGCGCAGCAACGTCATCGGTGGCGACTCCACCGCTCGAGGGCTTACGGGACGCGGCATGTCGCATATGCCGGGGATGCCCGGCGGCCCTACGGGGACGGGACAGGGTGGTGCTTTCGGCGGCCGTCGTCTGGCTTCGGAGGGCGGTGGCATGGTCGGTGGTCGCCCGCCCCAGTCGGGTCAGGCAGGAGCTCGTCCGTTCACAGCAGGCGGGTCCGGCCTGGTTCGTGGCACGCCTGCCGGTGGCGCTGGTGCCGGTCAGGTGGGACGTACGGGCCCGGCGGGTGCGGGAGCCAACAGCAGCCGTCGGCGTCGGGATGACGAGCAAGGAGAGCGCCCCGACTACCTGTCAGAGGACGAAGAGACCTGGCAGCAGGGCAGTCGGCGGATTGTTCCTCCCGTAATCGACTGAAGCAGATATCGCGAAGGATGAGAATGCACACCAGTAGCCGTCACAAGGCCCGGCTCGGCCGCGTGATTTCAGCCACCTTGGGACTGCTGCTGGTGGGCGTCGCAGCAACGCCCTCGCATGCGGAGTCGATTCGCTCGATGCAATGGCACTTGGACGCCATGCAGGCCGAGGAGATGTGGAAGTCGAGTACCGGCAAGGGCGTCACTGTGGCTGTGATCGACACCGGTGTTGATCCCACTGTTCCGGACCTACGTGGTCAGGTACTCGACGGGCGTGACTTCTCACCCGAAGCCGGTACATCGGCCGACGACGTCGATGGGCATGGGACCGGCATTGCCGCCCTGATTGCCGGCACGGGCAAGGGGAAAGGGGCATACGGCCTGGCCCCGGATGCCAAGATTCTTCCTGTTCGCCTCTGGAAGGTGAGTGGCGAACAGATGGGCATGGAGGAGGAAAAGTCCCTGGCCGCAGCTATCCGTTACGCTGCCGATTCCTCCGCCAAGGTGATCAACATGTCCATCGGTGGGCCGATGCACTCAGAGACCGTCACCGAAGCCGTCCGATACGCCCTGACCAAGGACAAGCTTCTCTTCGCTTCTGTGGGTAACTACGGAAGCGCCGTCGGGTACCCGGCAGCGACGCCCGGGGTAGTGGGCGTCGGTGCTGTGGACAAGGAGACCAATAAGACCGATGAGTCGTCGGTCGGGCCAAAGGTCGACCTTGTTGCTCCTGGTATCGACATGGTGGGCGCCTGCACGGGGGGCACCGGCGTCTGCAAATCCCACGGAACGAGTGGGGCCACAGCTCTCGCCTCCGCCTCCGCCGCCCTCATCTGGTCCCAGCACCCCGAGTGGACGAACAACCAGGTCCTGCGCGTCATGCTCAACACCGCGGGCGGTCCTCGGAGCGGCAACAAGCGCAACGACTCGATCGGTTACGGCGTCGTCCGCCCCCGCATCGCGCTCAAGTCACCCGGAGACCCCGGCCCTGCCGACGAGTACCCGCTGCCCGACCTCGCCGAGGCCGCTGCTCCGTCCTCGGCACCGTCACCCGACGCGTCGGAGCCCGCTGCCGGCAGCGAGGACAGCAAGGAAAAGCCGGCCGTGGCCGCTCCCGCGTCCGAGGACGAGAGCAACTCGGGCCTGTGGATCGGGCTGGGGGTTGCCGCGGCGCTGCTCATCGGAGCAGCGATCGGCATTCCCGTGGTCCGAGCACGTCGAGGCTGAAGCGAGGACGCGCGCTACAGGACAGGCACCGCGGTCACGTTCCCGTCGCTCACGAGGAACACCCGACGGCCGGCTCCCGCCATCACCGTCGGCGTCCCTGTGTCGGACTTGTAGACCCAGGCACGCCTGGAGGGAGGGTCGTGGAAGACCGACACTCCCTCAGCTCCGTCAACCAGGAGGCTTCTGCCCTCGACGACGGGTGGAAGGCTGCTCAACACGTCCGCTTCCATCGAGTCGTCCCCCATCAAGTCCGTGTCCCCGTTGGACATGCGCACCGATTGGGGCCTGCCTCCGACGACGGCGAAGACATTCAGCTCCTTGACCCACGGCGCGCCCCATCCGTCCGCGGCGGAGGAGGTGTAGCCGGAGACGGTCCATCGCTCCGTGCCGTCCGCCACCATCAGGGCTGCGAGTTCTCTGCCCCCGAGATAGACGCTGGACCGGTCGATGGCCGGCATCGCCGGCCCGAATCCTTGGCCACGCCGCCAGACTTCACGACCGGTGTCCGTGCTCAGGGCGATCACGACTCCGTTCGAACCCGAGACGACAAGGCGCTCGGCACCGGCCGCGGCGAGCGGCCGGTCGGCAGACTGCATGCCCTCCGGCGCATTCACCGTCCACAACGGCTTACGCCCGGAGATCTCCACAGCACGGATCTCCTCGGCACCGGTGAGTACATAGACACAGGTTTCGTCCAGGGCGAGAAGCTGGACCGCCTCCGCGGACACCGCCCACCGCTGTTCTCCTGTGGAGGCGTCCAGGGAAGCCACCTCGCCGCTGTCCATCACTGCGATGAAGTGCGTCTCTGACAGTTGCAGCATGCCCGCTGTGCCGGATGCTTCAGAAAGACTCCACACCGCCTCGCCGTCCACGGCCTTGTGCGCAGCCAGGCCACCGTCATGAGCACTGAAGATCACCACCCCGTGCATGGCGACCGGCGGCGGGACCGTGCCTTCTGCGGCCACACTCAGTGGCCCCCACAGCGGCCGGGGGGTCTTTCCGTCGGCGTACTCCTGGTGTGCCACCGGCTCCGCGTCCGGTGGGATCGCAACCGGCCCGCCCATGTGGTTCAGCCACCAGGCCGTGGTCCCGCCTGCTGCGGCGAGCACCGCACCTCCGGCCGACAGCGACGCTACGAGGAACCTGCGGCGCGAAGGCTGTTCTCCCGCTCGCGGTCCGACAGCCGTCACGAAGCGCTTTACGTCGGCCTCGCGTTCCTTGATGTCGGATGCGAGGGCACCGGTGCGCCAGCTCTTGTCGTCTCCTCGCCGAGTGGTGAACGCCCTCGCAATGTGCTCGGGCCGAGGGCGATGTCCAGGAGCCTTCGACAGGCAGGGCTCGATGAGACTGCGGAACTGCCCCGGTACGAAGTCGAGTCGGGGCTGCCCGTGGACGACCTCGTACTGCACAGCCGCGACGTGCGCGCCCTCGAACACGCGGTGCCCGCCGGCGGCGTAGGCGAGAACGGCGCCGAGCGAGAACACGTCGGCCGAAGGATCCACGCGCTGCCCGAGCACCTGTTCCGGCGCACCGTAGCCCGGGGTCGCGGGGGCCTGCCCGGTGGTCGTGAGCGTGAGGCCGTGCTCGGGTCGAGCGATTCCGAAGTCGATGATGCGGGGACCGGTCCTGGTGAGGATGATGTTGGACGGCTTGATGTCCCGGTGGATCAGCCCGGCGCGGTGGATGTCGCAGAGGGTGCGGGCCAGCGAATGGGCCAGGTGGCGCAGAGCGGGCTCGTCGAAGGGACCGTGGCGTTCCACGGCACTGTCGAGCGTCGGTCCGGCCAGGAACTCGGTCGAGATCCACAGCCTCCCTGCCTCCGTCTGAGCGGCGAGCAACCGGGCCACGCCCGGGCTCGTCACCGCTTGTGCGGCCTCCGCCTCACGCACGAACCTCTGGGTGAGGTGCCGGTCGTTCGTCAGGCCGGGGTGCAGCACCTTCACCGCGGCAGTCCGACCCGCACCGTCCTGACCGAGGTACACCCTTCCCATTCCCCCGGCTCCCAGGACCCCCAGGAGCCGATAGGGGCCGAGTCGAATCGGATCACCGGGGCCGAGGGGCTGCATCGAAACTCTTTCTCTGTGGGGAATGGTGAACGAGGAGGCGCGCGTCAGTCACTTCACCGAGTAGCCCGCGATCACGTCCGTCTGCACAGCGACGAACATGCCGCTGTCCCCCCGGACGTAGCGGGCGTCCTGCGGCATCGTCACGGTGTCGCGCGTGCGGCGCGTACGAATGTCGATCACCTCGAGCCCGGACCTGCCGATGATGTAGAGGTCCTGCTCGCCTACGAACACGACGCCGTATCGGTCCGGTCCGGGAGACGACTCCCAGACGAGGTTCCCCTTGGCGGCGTCGATCGCTGTGACGATGCCGCCGAACCGCATGGTGTACAGCACGTCCCCGCCGAGAACCGGATGAGGAAGGTCCTGGGGGACGTCCTCGCCGTACTCCCACACCGTTTTCCCGTCTGTCAGACGCACGGCGATGACCTGATGGCGTTCTGTGCTCAGACCGAAAGTGTTGGCACCCAGGTACACATGCTCCTCATCCATCACGATGCCGCCCACAAGAGGGGAGTCGGGTTCGACCACCCAGCGCAAAGCGCCTGTCGCGGCGTCGTAGCACTCGAGGCGCGCCTCGCTCTCGGAGTTGCCGACCGTCATGAGGAAGCTCCCCGCCAGGGAGCGTGCCGCGTAGAAGGACTTCAGGACCGGATTCTCCAGAGGGCCCAGCTCGCTGCGCCAGAGTTCCTCGCCGGAGGTGACGTCGGCGGCGACCAGATACCAGGTGGCGTGGGCGTCCGTCTCCCCCTTGCCGGCGACGAGGAAAGCGGTACCGTCCGAGACGCAGAGCAGCTTCCCGTTCTTGAGGGCGCTGTTGAAGTCGTCAAGCACCAGTACGAGTTCGAGCGAGCCGTCCGCCAGGTCCACCGTACAAAGGGTCAGTTCGCTCGAGTCCGGCGTGACTGCGTAGATGCGCCGGCCGTCTGTCGTCACCGCACTGGCCGACCGCAGTTCCTTGCGGAGCCACCTGTCTTCTCCTGTCGCTACATCGACACCGATCAGCCCTTCGACGGTCGTGATCGACAAGCAGTCACCCGCCAGCAAAGGGGCAGTGTCGACTTCCTGCGAGTTCCTCGAGATGCCCCTGGTCCAGACGGCGCCCGGCAGTTGGGGAACTTCAGAGGCGGGCGACGGCGCAGCCGTGTCCCCGGTGGAGCTCGTACTGCGGCTGTCGAGCCAGGTCCAGATGCCGGCTCCGAGCGCGATTGCGCCTGCGGCGGTTCCACCACCGCGCTTGAGTAGCGTGCGACGGGAGACCGCGGCGCGTGAAGTGATTGCTTCCCTGATCGGCGAGGTAGGAGCCGGGGCCGGAAGCCGGTGGGGGTGGTGGGTCCACACGTCCGTGGCGCGTCGGGCGATGTCGGTGAGGAGAGGGTCGGGGAGGTGGTCGGCGAACTGGCCCCGGCCGTCGTGGAGCTGGGCGGCGAGCTCGTCGGTGGTGGGGCGCTCGGCGGGGTCCTTGCCGAGGCAGCGGCCGATGACGGGGGCGAGGGCCGGAGGGAGCCCGGTGAGGTCGGGTTCGGCGTAGCGGATGCGGTAGAGAAGGTCCGCCGCCTGGCCGGTACCGAAGGGCGGCCGGCCGGTCGCGGCGTAGGTGAGGAGGCCCGCGAGGGCGAAGGTGTCGCCGGCGGGGGTGTGTTCCTGGCCGGTCGCCTGCTCGGGGGACATGTAGGCGGGGGTGCCCGCGGCGGCGCCGGTGCGGGTGAGGTGGTCGTCTCCCGCCGCGCGGGCGATGCCGAAGTCGATGATCTTCGGCCCGTAGGCGGTGATCATGACGTTCGAGGGCTTGAGGTCGCGGTGGACCACGTCCGACGCGTGGAGCTGGGTGAGAGCTCCGGCGAGGGCGGCGCCGATCGCACGGACGGAGGTTTCGGGCAGAGGTCCGCAGAGGCCGACGGCGTCGTCGAGGGGCGGGCCGAGGACGTATTCGGTGGCGAGCCAAGGTGTTTCGGCGGTCGGGTCGGCGTCGATGACCTGGGCGCCGTGGTGGTTGCCGATGATGCGGGCCGCGTCGATCTCGAGGTGGAAGCGGCTGCGGGCGGCGGGGTCCGTGGCGATGGCGGCGTGCATGGTTTTCAGCGCGAGGACGCGTCCGCCGAGGGTACGGGCCAGATAGACGGTGCCCATGCCGCCGTGACCGAGTCGGGCGAGGAGGCGGTGGCCGGCGATGTCGGCCGGATCGTCGTGCGTCAAAGGGGAAAGCATCGCCGTCAGACTCCGGACGTCCGACAGGCGGCATCGTGCGAAGTCCGGCCGGTGCCCACCGGCACATGGTTCGGCCTGTGCAATGACGCACGTTCCATCTGTGAATCCCCCCGAGGCATGGCTGCGCAACTGGAGCCTACCGGCGGCTGCCGCGCGTCCCTCTCGAGGGCATGCCCGAGCCCGCCACAGGCCAAGCGGCACTTGGGTGTGGAGATGCGGGGAGAGGCATTTGGTCTGTCCGGATTCCGTCGTAGGGTGGTCCGGTCCGGCTGCCCATTGGCACTCCACCTATCGTTTGCACAGGTTCCGGGGGATTCATGTCGTTCGACACCGAGTGGTCTTCGGTCCGTTCCGAGTCGACTGCGAATGTCAGCATGCGTTTGAACCAACTGCCCGTAGAGCCCGGTGGTGGCAGCAGCACCGCCGATCTCAGCGCCAATCAGGACAAGTTGGGCGCTATTGGTAATGCCGCTTTTCTCCTGCACGGGCGATTGAACACGGCAGGCAAGAAAGCGAATGCGAGCACGTCGGAAGCGGCCACGATGATGACCGCCAACGGCTTCCGGACCGGTGCCGCCATGGCGACGGTGCACGAGACGTGGGGCTCTCAGCTGCAGACGCTGCTGGACGCGTGCGCGAACATCTCGAATCACCTCGATTACAGCGCCGCGTCGCACGCGCAGGACGAGAAGGACATCGCGGCGTCTCTGAGCACGTCGAAGATCAACGAGTACCTGAAGTAGGCGGGGGAGCCATGCTGACGTTCGACAACGTGTACCACGCTCCACTCGACAAGCTGAAGGCGTCGGTGGACGACTGGTCGAAGGTGACGACCGACCTCGAGACGCTCGCCACCGACGCGACGTCCACGATGGCGGCCAAGGCGAAGGACGACTACTGGCGCGGGGTGAACGCCGAGGTCACCAAGCCGTTCGTCGACAAGACGGCCAAGGAGTTCGACGACGCGGCGAAGGCGGCCAAGGGGATCAAGCAGATCCTCTCGGACGGGTACGAGGCGTTCAAGAAGGCCAAGGACGACCTCAAGAAGCTCATGGACACAGAGGCGCCGGCCCAGCATCTCGTCATCACGGCTCAGGGCAAGGTCGAGGCGTCGTATCCGCTGGAGAAGGACCAGGGCGCGCGTCACGACCCGGACTATCCGGAGGCGCTGCGGGCCCAGCGGGCGAAGATCGAGGCCATGCAGAAGCGTGTCGACGCGATCATCGAGACGTGCGACGACGCGGACATCGCCGTGTCCAACGCGCTCAAGGCGAACATCACCTCCGACAAGCACAACTTCAGCGCCCCGAAGTACAGCAGCATCGACGCAGAAGAGGCCCAGCGCGCGGTCGACCTGGCGAAGAAGGGCCGCGACCTTTCGCACCAGGAGCTCGAGCAGCTCAACGAGCTGCTGAAGGACAACCACGACTCGAAGGTGTTCTCGCGGACCTTCTACGACGGCTTGGGCCCGAAGGGCGCCCTGCAGTTCTTCGGGCAGCTCTCCACGGACACGTACGACTACGCGGAGCAGGACAAGGAACGTCTCAAGGACGTCCAGGAGCTCCAGAAGAACCTGGGCCTCAACCTCGCCACGGCGACGGACCCCTCCGGCAAGGACGACAAGTGGTCCCAGCGGTGGGGCGACGAGATGCGCAAGCTCGGCACCGAGCGCATCCCCCTGGCGAAGCACGACTACAACGGACCGTACGGGTACCAGCTGCTCGGCGGCATCATGAGGTACGGGAACTACGACCCGAAGTTCCTCAACCCGATCGCCGAACACGTGGTCCAGCTGCACGCCAAGGACCCGTACATGTTCGCCGACACGAAGAACACGCTCGGCTACGACAAGTCCCCCTTCAACCCGTCGGGCAAGAACGGGGCGGGCTACGACCCGGTCGTCAGCATGCTGGAGGCGCTCGGGCACAGCCCCGAGGCGTCAAAGGAGTTCTTCTCGTCCGACCCGAAGGCGTACAACGAGGACGGCACCTACAAGGGTGGCGTTCCGAAGAACGCCGACGGCAAGGAGATAACCAGCTACCTGGACTACTTCACCGACAAGGACTACAAGTCGTTCCCCGACATCGTCGGGCACCATCCGGACGACGCCAAGAAGTCGATGGACTACATGCCCGATGCCTTCGGGCACGCGCTCGAGTCGGCGACGCTCGGTCACGCCTATGACGATCCGAACCCCAAACTTGTCCGGGACGAGGCGTCCGCCGACATCATGGAGAAGGTCGTCGACAAGTACGGAGGGGACCCGGAGTTCCTCAAGAAGAACCACTCGGCGCTGGCCGACAGCCTGGGCAACATGGGCGCCGGATACATCGACGACCTCAACTGGGCGATCGACAAGAACGATCCGGACAGCATCTACGCCCCGGACAAGAACCCGGAGGCACACGCTTCGTTCGGGCGCTCGGGTGCTCGTGAGTTCCTGAGCGTCCTGGGCCAGCATCCTGACGCCTACGCCTCCATCAGTACGGCCGAGCGCATCTACACCACCAGTGTTCTCGAGACCCAGGTGGGCCCCGACGGAAAGATCGACGAGGGCGGCGCACGGCACGCTGTGAACACAGGCGGCCAGATCCAGGGCATTCTCGACCAGTCCCGGGGCGACCAGGTCGAGGCCGAGGGCCTGAAGAAGCACGAAGAATACGAAAAGGCGCACGAGAAGCGATCCGCCTGGATCGAATTCGGAGCGACAGCCGGCATCGCGGCCGGTGTGGCCTTCCTCCCGGCGACGGCAGCGGCTGCCGGCGCGGCGGCCATCCTGGTCCCGCTCGCGGTGGATACAGGAAGCGGTGCTCTGGAGCAGATGGCCGGCCAAGTCATCGGCGACTGGTCCGACAAGTCGGTCGAGGACCACAAGAAGGTGACCGAGGGCGACATCCGGGAGCAGAAGTCCGAGGTCTTCCGCGCCGGCGAGGTCAGCTCCGAGGCTCCGATGGAGCGCTTCATCGACCAGTACGGCGACAGGATGAGCAGTGAGTTCGAGCAGGACCTGCGGGAATCGGCGCAGGGTGGCTACAACACCGGCAACCTGAGGGAAGACCAGCAGGGGCAGGACCCGGAAACCGACTGACGAGGAATGGGCGCGAGATCGTGATGCGACGACGGGATGCGGCACTGGCCGCGACGGTGAGTCTCGCTCTGTGCTTCGGTGCGACCGCGTGCGGCGGCGATGAGGAGCCGGAGGCAAAACGCACCGCGGCCGAGGAGCAGTGCGGCGGTGTCCTGTCGCCTGCGGCGCTGACGGCGTTGGAGCAGGTGATGGGGAAGCAGTTCTCCGACGCCGGCGACGCGACGACGGACGAGACGGTCGAACAGCTGCGCGGTGATTACGGCAAGCGTCTCAACTGGAGCCGGGGCAAACAATTCTGCGAGATCTCCAAGACGGAGGGCGGCGTGAACTCCATGACCGTCAGCTTCTCGCTGTACGCCCCTGACGACCTGTCCGGCAGCAAGCACGCCGCGAACCTCCACGCGTACCCGATGGGGAAGGAAGCCTTGGCCGGGGCGGAGGACGCGTACCTGTACTTCGAGTGCGTCAGCCCCGAGCTGGAGGGCTCGAAGTCCCGCCCTGCGCGGATTGCGGGCCACCTTTCGCAGTCGGAGCCGCCGTCGGACACGGCGGAGGTGCACAAGGCGAACATGGCGGTGCTTCACTCGGCCGCGGTTGCTGTCGCGGGGGAGTTGAAGTGCGAGGGGCAGGCGGGGCTTCCTGCGGAACCGAAGCTGACGCCGACGGACTGAGGGCTCTGTGCGGGTTGCGCCCTCTGGCTACGGCCGGGGGGCGCCGGTGCAGTTCAGCTCGCGCTGCGCGAACGCCACGAATTGCTTCATGAGCGCAGGCAATGCTCGGCGCAGCTTTTCTTCATCCGGCAGGTCGGATGTGCTGATCGTCAGATCGATGTATTTGCCGGGACTCGAAGGAGTTTTGGACGCCTCGCAGATGATGTATGAGGCTGCGCCGTCGTACCAGACGATGCCTTTCTCCCCGACATCAATCGGTTCAGGGTGCGCCTTTTCGTAGCTACTCCAGTCGATTGACCGCTCGAAATCTTCGTAGAGGGCGTACGTCTGAAACTTTGTGTTGCCGTCGATGTAGATGGAGCAGGTCGGTGAATCTGCAGGTTTGGCCAGCACGAATGGATCGGTGTCGACAGTGGCTCGATCTCCGGTCGGCAGGAGGGAAGCTACGTCTTCACCGTCGAAAGCGTTCCAGCAGACCCGTGCCGGCAGTTTGGGAACAGATCTGGTCTCGCCGCCCGAGCAGCTGGTGAGTGCTGTCATCAGCAACATCGAGACCAGGGCTGACGCAGCGATATTCTTGTGTCGATGCATCGCTACTTCCCCTTGGGGTTTGAACTGGCTACCAAATCGCGGCCGATGGAATGAGCCGTGCCCATCTGCGTAGAGGCTGACCCCTGGTATTCATCGATCTGTTCTTGAGTGAGGCCGGAATCCTTGGTTGCCGCCTCGACTGCGTTCGAGGCGGCAACCTTAGCTGCCTTCTCCGACTCGCTGTAACCGGCTGAGGAGTCCCGCCGAGCAGCATCCGCCGTGTCCTTCTCCGCGCTCTTCACCGCCGACTCCGTGACGTCCTCCTTGATCCACATGATCACGTCACCACCCACCGGAATCATCTCGACATACTTGCCGCCCACCGCGTCGATCACGCGATTCGTCCACTTCGCGTTCTCCGCCACGCCCGCGTTGTACTCCGATGCCTCGTGCGTCTTCGCGTCATGGACCGCCTGCGCCCGCGCCTCGGTCATCATGCCCGCGATCTCGCCTCCCGGGTGGACGGCGTTCCTCACGGCCTCGCCCGTGTCGCCGTGTTGCTCCGGGTTCTGGAAGACGTCGGACACGAGCGCCGTGGTGTATGCCTGCTGGGCGTTGGTGATCGCGCCGTAGGCCTGGGGGTCCTGGCCGACCGCCCCCAGGAACGCGGCCATCTCGTCCTTGCGGAACTCGGCCGGGGCTCCCAGGTACTTGACCTGGTCCGCCCCGTTCTCCGCGGTGGCCTGCAGGTCGGGCATGTACTCCGCGGCCATGTTGCCGAACTGGGGCGCCAGCCCGCTCAGCGGGCCCGGCGGGTCGCCGGGCTTCGCTGCCACGAGGGACGGGTCCGCGCCGATCTTCGCGACGACCTGCTCCATCACGCTGCTCATCGCCTTGGTGTGCGGTACGGGCGGCGCGTCCTCGTCGCCCGGTACGCACCCGGTGACCGCCGCCTCCAGCGCGTTGCCGAGCGCCGTCTGTCCGGGGTGGGTCTCGCCGCCGGCGACCGTGTCGTACCAGTCCGCCGTCGGCTTCTTGTCCAGCATGTAGTCGACGACACCCTGGGCGCCCTTGCCCTCGACCGCTCCGTCCGAGAGCGTGACGATGCCGTCCTTGTCGGTGTCCTCGCGGATCGGTTCGTCGAAGAAGGCGGTGGAGGCCGCGGGGTTCTTGCTCATCGCCTCCATGAGACCGGTGAGCGGGTTGAACCCCCTGCCGCCCCCTCCGTCCAGGTTGATGGACACGGGTGAGTGGCTCAGTGGCATGTTCTCGTGCCAGATGTCCGGGTTCTGCCGGTCCATCGCCACCATGTCGCGGCCCACGGCGGTGAGGAAGTCCTTGTCGTACGTGCCCTCGCGCAGCAGCGCCCCCAGCGCCTGGTAGCCGTACACCTTGGTGCCGGGAGCCGTGAGACCCGACACGTCGATCTCCTTGCGGCCTGCCTTCAGGAGCTGCGTGGTCCAGGCGGCGTCGAGATGGTTCGGCGTCGACGGCTGCGTGGCGAGCCCGAGCAACGCGCCCATGTCGTTCTGGATGTCGCGCACCATGTTCACCCGGTCCAGGCCGGCGGGGCCGAGGGAGGTCGAGTCGAGCGACATCTTCGCGTAGGCCTCGAGCGTGCCCTCCGCGCCCAGCTTCCGGTAGAAGGCGGCGGAGAAGTCAGGATCTGCGCGGTTGTCGTCGAGGAGGTCTCCGAGTTCCCTCAGCGCCGCCACGTTACGTGCCGTGCCGCCCGGACCTGCGACCTTCCTCATGAGCGCCGCGGCCCGGTCGGCCTGTTCCGCGTCGAGGCTCTTGTACTTGGGGGCAGTGAAGTTGTGGTCGTCCGTGACGTTCGCCGCGAGAGCCCGTTTCAGCGAGTCGTCGGCGTCCGAGCAGTCCTCGACGAGGCGGTCGATCCTCTTCTGCCACAGGCGGACGGCTTCGGCCTGCTGGCGCACGGCTTGCGCGTAGAGGGTCCGGTCGGGGTCGTGGCGCGCCGCTGCGTCGTCCTCGACGGGATGCCGCGGTTTCACCTTGCCGCCCGCGTCCACGTGCATTCCGGCGGCCGGTCCTTCCTCGTCCCTGATCCTGACCAGCGCGTCCTTGGCCGCCTTGAACGAGGTGTGCGCATCCTTGAGCAGCAGTGCGATGCCCTTGGCCTCGGCCGCCGCGTCGTGGAACTCCTTGGTGCTCTTTGTGATGAACGGCCTGGTGACGCTCGCGTTGACACCCTCCCAGTCGGCCTTGTCCGACTTGGCCTTCATGCCCCGCCGGGCATCGTCGGCCAGCTTGTCCAGCCTGGTCACCATCTCGGACCAGCGGTCGGCGGCTTCCTTCAGCTTGCCCACGGGCGCGTTCACGACGTCATCGAATTGCAGCACTGCGCGTCCCCCGGCGGGCTACTTGAAGTATTTGTCGAGCGTGGCGACCGCGGTCAGCCTGCCGACGATGTCGGCGTCGTTGTCGGCGTGGTCGGTCCGTGTGTGGTCCAGGTGGTTGGAGATCTGGCCGCATGCGTCCAGCAGCGCCCGTAACTGGGTGTTCCACCGGTCGTGGACCTTCAGCAGTTCCGGTCCGCTGACGAAGTTGCCGTTGGCCAGCGCGTTCGCCGCCTCGAACGTCGACGGCCGGGCATGATCCCCGTCCCGCGACAGCCTGCCGTGGAGGACGTACGCGTCATGGCCGACCGCTCCTAGGTCGTCCTGGTTGACGCTCAGGTCGGCGCCGACGGCGGGGCTTCCGCCACCGCCGTCGGAATGGCCGAGCCGCATCGCCACCGTCCGGGATGCTCCGGCACGGGCGGCAGCCCACTCGTCGTCGAACGTCACGGATCCTCCGACCCCCGTTGGCCTTCCGCTCCCCGATCCGCTTGATCAGGACATGCGGCGCAGCAGGACCTTATAGGAGATGTTTGCGCACCTCCGCGCAAAAGCGACGACGTTGACAACTCTGGCGGATGTTGTGCGGCGCGGGCCGAATACCGCCGATCCGCCGATCCGCCGATCCGCCGATCCGTCCATCCGGCCCCGTGGTCCTTCGGTACGGCCCGTGATCCTGCGGCACGGCGCACGGGACCCACGCGCATGGTGACGCCCCGGCGTCTGTGGCCCGGTGGGTCGTCGACCCCGGGGGTCGAAGCTCAGACGGTGAACGCCCGGGGCGTACGGACTTCCGCGGCCAGCACCTGCGACGACTGCCGGGCGATGGCGGCCACCACCCTTCCCGGGAGCCAGCCGGGGCCCAGCAGGGAGCCGGCCGAGTCCAGGGCCGTCGCTGTGGGGGCGGGCGACGACGGGGACAGGGCGTGCAGGAGTTCGGCGGCCGTCGGGCGGGCCGCCGCGTCGCGGGACAGGCAGCGGGAGATCAACGGGCGGAGGGACTCGGGGAGTTCGGCGCTGTCCGGGACCGTGTGGCCGGTGGCCGCGTACGCCAGGACCGCGCCCAGACCGTGGACGTCGCCCGGCGGACGGGGCCGCCCGCCCGCCGCCGCCTCGGGGGCGAGGCTGCCCGGCTCCAGCCCGGCGATGCCCGTGCGAACCTCCCCGTCAGGGGCCGCCGCGCGGGCCGCGCCGAAGCAGGTCAGGCGCGGCCCGTTCCAGGCCAGGAGCACCGCGGCGGGGGAGAGCCCGGCATGTGTGATGCCGACGGCGTGCGCGCCCGCCAGGGTCTCGGCCAGGGCGACGCCCAGGGCCCTAACGGTGTGCTCGGGCAAAGGGCCGCCGTGCACGGCCAGCGCCACCGGCAGCGGGAGCACCGGGAGATAGGGGGTGGCGTACCACGGGCTCTCGGGCGTGGGGGAGAGCTCGGTGACCGGCAGGACCCAGGGGCCGACGAGCCGGCGGGCCGCGTCCGCCTCGACGAGGAAGCGCGCGGGGTCGGCGGCCTCGAGAGGGGCGCTGATCAGGACCGTGCGCTCGGCGTCGGCGCTGCGTGCCACGAACCGGCGCTCAGGTACGGGCGGAAGGCCGGGGCCGGTCGGGTCGAGGCGGGTGATGAGCTGGTACGGGCCGATGCCGCGCGGCCCGCCCTGTCGTGATTGCTGCGTCCGCGCTCGTTCCATCTGCGAATCCCCCTAGGCGTGACAACGCCACAGGAGCCTACCGGCCCTCCGCTCCGCGCCCACGGGGACGGCCTGGGGAGCCCGGCCGGGAGTGGTCCGTGTCGCTGCCGAGCGCGCGCTGCGAAGGAAGCGTCGGCGTCGGGGCGGTCCTCGCTACGGCGCGACGACGGCCGCCCCCGTCACAAAGGGCGGCCGGCGTCGCGCAGCGGATCCGCAGAGGCCGTGACCGGATTCGAACCGGTGTAACTCGAGTTGCAGTCGAGCCCCTGAGCCACTCGGGCACACGGCCGTGTGTTCCAACTCCTCGACCGTACGGGGCCGGTGAGGCGGGCCTCAAGGAGTGGGTCCGCGCCGCAACACGACTGCCATACGCCGTTCATGGTCGTACGACGAAAGGACCGGCCGGGCACCGCCGAACGACAGGGCCCAAGGGCACTCTTGCCCCTTACTCTTGAGCCCATGACCGTCCCCCTCGAGCCGAGTGACGCCGATGTCG
This sequence comes from Streptomyces pristinaespiralis, assembly GCF_001278075.1. GTDB lineage: Bacteria > Actinomycetota > Actinomycetes > Streptomycetales > Streptomycetaceae > Streptomyces > Streptomyces pristinaespiralis. Next base: position 5,371,513 of record NZ_CP011340.1, read on the forward strand.
CTCCACGCCCCACCGCAGCAGCCGAAGCCTTTGCCGACGACAACCGTGACCACGGGCGTGACGGCGACAACCGTGACCACGGGCGTGACGGCGACGACCGTGTCCACGGGCGTCACGACGACGAGCGTGGCGACGGACGCGGCGGACGGCACGACGAGCCGCAGGCCGCCGAGGAGGTCGCCGCGAAGGTCGCGGAGCAGGTCACCGCGCTGGGCACCGAGCAGGACGGCACGCACCACGGCTCGCCCGGCGGCAGGCCGGACCGCACGGACCACGGCAAGCAGAGCGGTGTTCTCGGTCGTGAGCACCGGGCGCTCAGCATCGGCATCGTCGCCGTCGTCTTCCTGATCGCCTTCGAGGCCACCGCCGTCGGGACGGCCATGCCGGTCGCCGCCCGAGAACTGCACGGCATCCCGCTGTACGCCTTCGCCTTCTCCGCGTACTTCACCACCAGCCTCTTCGGCATGGTCGTCAGCGGACAGTGGGCGGACCGCAGGGGCCCGCTCGGCGCGCTGGCGGGCGGCATGAGCGCCTTCGCCGCGGGGCTGGTGCTGTCGGGCACCGCGGGCGCGATGTGGGTCTTCGTGCTCGGACGCGCCGTGCAGGGCCTGGGCGGCGGACTGGTCATCGTCGCGCTGTACGTCGTGGTGAGCCGCGCCTATCCACGGCGGCTCCAGCCCGCGATCATGGCGGCGTTCGCGGCGAGCTGGGTGATCCCGTCCGTCGTCGGGCCGCTCGCCGCCGGCACGGTCACCGAGCAGCTGGGCTGGCGCTGGGTTTTCATCGGCATCCCCGCCCTGGTCGTCGTGCCGCTCGCGCTCGCACTGCCCGCGATCCGGCGCACGGCCGCCGGACCCGCGGACGTCCTTGCGCCCGTGCCGCCCTTCGACCGGCGGCGGATCCGGATGGCCCTCGGCATCTCGATCGGCGCCGGATTCCTCCAGTACGCGGGCCAGGACCTGCGCTGGCTCTCCCTGCTGCCCGCGGCTCTCGGCGCTGCGCTGCTCGTGCCGTCGGCGCTGGGCCTGCTGCCCGCCGGGACGTACCGGGCGGCGCGCGGCCTGCCGTCCGTGGTCCTGCTGCGGGGCGTCGCGGCCGGGTCGTTCATCGCGGCCGAGTCCTTCGTCCCGCTGATGCTGGTCACACAGCGGGGGCTGTCCCCGACGATGGCCGGCCTGTCGCTCGCGGTCGGCGGCGCGACGTGGGCGCTGGGTTCGTACGTACAGTCCAGGCCGCGGACCGAACCGTACCGGGAACGCCTGGTGGTGTTCGGCATGCTGCTGGTCGCGGCGGCCGTGGCGACCGCGCCGAGCGTGCTGATCGAAGCGGTCCCCGTCTGGATCGTCGGGGTCGCCTGGGGCTTCGGCTGCTTCGGCATGGGACTGGTGATCGGCTCGACCAGCGTGCTGCTGCTGAAGCTGTCCGCCCCCGAGGAGGCCGGCGCCAACTCGGCCGCGCTGCAGATCTCGGACGCCCTGTCGAACGTGCTGCTCCTCGCGGCGGGTGGCGCTGCGTTCGTCGCCCTCGGCGGCGGCGCCGCGGGCGCGGCCCACACCGTGTCCGACGGCGCCTCCGGCGCGCACCCGGCGGCCTTCGCGGCGGTCTTCCTGCCGATGGCGGCAGTGGCGCTGGCGGGTGCGTGGGTGGCGACCAGGCTGCGCGTACCGGATCCGGTGTGATGCCGGAAAGCGGTCTTGAGTCGTGATCCCGGGCAGTGCCTGTGCCGTGACCGGCAAGCGCTCCGGGGTCGCGCCCGGAAAAGCGATCCCCGGTCGCGCCGGAAAAGCGATCCCGGGTCGCGCCCGGAAGAGCGCTCCCCAGCCGTGACCGCCGAGCGATTCCCGGCCGTTTCCCGGACGCCCCGGCCACGGCCGGCAGGCGAGGACGAGCCGCACGCCGGTGTGAGGCACCTCCCACTCCCGGCCGCACGCCCCGTCCTGCCCTGACGGCGACCGGGCCACCGGTAGGGTGGCCCGGTTGTCGTACGTAACGACACCGATGCCGACGCCCGCGCCCCGCACCGAGAGCACGAACCGGAGACCGTGACTACTACCGCCTCCCACCACCTCTCACCCGCCTTCCCCGGCCGTGCCCCCTGGGGTACGGCGAACAAGCTGCGTGCCTGGCAGCAGGGCGCCATGGAGAAGTACCTCCAGGAGCAGCCGCGTGACTTCCTCGCCGTCGCCACGCCCGGCGCCGGCAAGACGACGTTCGCGCTCACCCTCGCGTCGTGGCTTCTGCACCACCATGTCGTGCAGCAGGTGACCGTCGTCGCGCCGACCGAGCACCTGAAGAAGCAGTGGGCGGCCGCGGCGGCGCGGATAGGGATCAAGCTGGACCCGGACTACAGCGCGGGGCCGCTGAGCAAGGAGTACCACGGGGTCGCCGTCACCTACGCCGGTGTCGGTGTGCGCCCCATGCTGCACCGCAACCGCTGCGAGCAGCGCAAGACGCTCGTCATCCTCGACGAGATCCACCACGCCGGTGACTCCAAGTCATGGGGCGAGGCGTGTCTCGAGGCGTTCGAGCCGGCGACCCGCCGCCTCGCCCTCACCGGCACGCCCTTCCGCTCGGACACCAATCCGATCCCGTTCGTCACGTACGAGGAGGGCAGCGACGGCATCCGCCGGTCCTCCGCCGACTACACCTACGGTTACGGGAACGCCCTCGGCGACGGCGTCGTCCGGCCGGTCATCTTCCTCTCCTACAGCGGCAACATGCGCTGGCGCACCAAGGCCGGTGACGAGGTCGCCGCGCGGCTCGGCGAGCCGATGACCAAGGACGCGATCTCGCAGGCCTGGCGCACCGCGCTCGACCCGCGAGGCGACTGGATGCCGAACGTCCTGCGCGCCGCCGACCAGCGGCTGACCGAGGTCCGGAAGGGCATCCCGGACGCGGGCGGACTCGTCATCGCCTCCGACCAGGACTCGGCCCGCGCGTACGCCAAGCTGATCCGGGAGATCACCGGCACCAAGGCCACCGTCGTGCTCTCCGACGAGGCGGCGGCGTCCAAGCGGATCGAGGAGTTCAGCGAGGACGGCTCGCGCTGGATGGTCGCCGTCCGCATGGTGTCGGAAGGCGTCGACGTACCGCGCCTCGCGGTCGGTGTCTACGCGACGACGATCTCGACGCCGCTGTTCTTCGCGCAGGCCGTGGGCCGTTTCGTACGGTCCCGCCGACGCGGCGAGACGGCCTCCGTCTTTCTCCCCACCATCCCGAACCTGCTCGGCTTCGCCTCCGAGATGGAGGTCGAGCGCGACCACGCCCTCGACAAGCCGAAGAAGGACGGCGAAGAGGACCCGTACGCCGAGTCCGAGAAGGAGATGGCGGAGGCGGAGAAGCAGCAGGACGAGGACACCGGCGAACAGGACATGCTGCCCTTCGAGGCACTGGAGTCCGACGCCGTCTTCGACCGTGTGCTGTACGACGGGGCCGAGTTCGGCATGCAGGCGCATCCCGGCAGCGAGGAGGAGCAGGACTACCTGGGCATCCCCGGGCTCCTCGAGCCGGACCAGGTGCAACTGCTGCTCCAGAAGCGGCAGGCGCGCCAGATCGCGCACAGCCGCAAGAAGCCCGACGAGGAGGCCGACCTCCTCGAGCTGCCGGCCGAGCGCCGCCCGGTGGTCTCCCACAAGGAGTTGCTGGAACTGCGCAAGCAGCTGAACACGATGGTCGGCGCGTACGTACACCAGAGCGGCAAGCCGCACGGGGTGATCCACACCGAGCTGCGCAGGGTGTGCGGCGGGCCGCCGAGCGCGGAGGCGACGGCCGGTCAGATCCGCGAGCGGATCAAGAAGGTCCAGGAGTGGGCCACGCGGATGCGCTGACCCGGCGCCGCCCACCCCGCGACGCGTCGCACGAAGGCGTCCGACGGCGGCCGACCCCGCGACGCGTCGCACGAAGGCGTCCGACGGCGCCGCGCACCCCGCACGCCGTCGAACGAACGTCGCCCCGCGGCACCGCGTCGCGCCGAAGGAACGGTCGTGGCGACGCCCGTCCACATGACACGTACGGGGATCAATAACCCGTCGTCGAAGGAAGATCGCCCGGATTCTGGACGAGGGCTTCCGCTGAGCGGTGCCGGTCGCTACTGTCCCCGCAATGCAAACGCCCCGTGGCAGCGCCGCCGCGGAGCGCAGTCGGTGTGCCATGGCCTGCCGGCGGCCTCTGGGTGCGTCGCCGATGGGACCGGTGCCGCGACATCCCCTGTGAGGATCGCCGTCACTCACTCCGAAGGAGAGGGCGTCGTGACCGCGGAGACCTCCCAGACGCTCGACAGGGGACTACGTGTCCTCAAGCTGCTCGCCGATACCGACCACGGGCTGACCGTCACCGAGTTGTCCACCAAACTCGGCGTCAACCGCACTGTCGTCTACCGGCTGCTCGCCACCCTCGAGCAGCACGCCCTCGTCCGACGCGACCTCGGCGGCCGGGCCAGGGTCGGCCTCGGCGTGCTGCGCCTCGGCCGCCAGGTCCATCCGCTGGTGCGGGAGGCCGCGATGCCGGCCCTCCGCTCGCTCGCGGAGGACATAGGGGCGACGGCCCATCTCACCCTGGTCGACGGGGCGGAGGCCCTCGCGGTCGCCGTCGTCGAGCCGACCTGGACCGACTATCACGTGGCCTACCGGGCGGGCTTCCGCCACCCGTTGGACCGGGGCGCGGCCGGCAAGGCCATCCTCGCCGCCCGCCAGACCAAGAGCACAGAGCCCGCGTACACGCTCACCCACGGGGAACTGGAGGCGGGCGCGAGCGGCGCTGCCGCCGCCCTGGTGGGGGTGACGGGCATAGAGGGCAGCGTCGGTGTGGTGATGCTGGCCGACTCCGTGCCGGAGCGGGTGGGTCCCCGCGTGGTGGACGCGGCCCGCGAGGTCGCGGACGCGCTCCGGTAGCGCCGGCGGCCCACGGACGGCGGGCCGCGGCACCGGACCCGCCGCCCGCCGACAGCGACGGGTCCGCTCCGGATAGATTGACGCCGTGCTCTCCAGTCTCACGCGCCCCCGCGCCCTCGCCCTCTGCGCCCTGCCCGTCGTCGCGCTGTTCGCCGTCGCCGGGCTGGCGCCCCTGCCGTTCGTCGTCGCCCAGCCCGGGATGACCGCGGACGTGCTCGGGAAGGACCAGGGGACGCCGGTGATCACGATCTCCGGTGCGCCGACGCGCAGGACGGAGGGGTCGCTGCGGATGACGACGATCGTGGCGACCGGTCCGGCCGCCGATGTCGACCTCGGTGACGTGGCCGACGGCTGGTTCCGCACCGATCGCGCCGTGCTGCCGCGCGACGCCGTCTACCCGGCGGGCAAGTCGGACAAGGAGATCGAGCGGCGCAACGTCGCGGACATGGAGGAGTCGCAGGACGTCGCGACCCGCGCGGCCCTCGCGTACCTCGGTGAGGACGCCGCCGAGGTGAAGGTGACACTGCACCTCGCCGACGTGGGCGGTCCGAGCGCCGGGCTGCTGTTCTCCCTCGGCATCATCGACAAGCTCGCGGGCGACGGCGCGGGCGGCGACCTGACCGGCGGCCGCAGTATCGCGGGGACGGGGACGATCAGCGCCGACGGCAAGGTCGGCGCGGTCGGCGGGGTGTCGCTGAAGACCCAGGCGGCGCGGCGTGACGGGGCGACGGTCTTCCTGGTGCCGAAGGACGAGTGCTCCGACGCGCAGGCCGAACTCCCCGAAGGGATGCGCCTGATCCCCGTCACGACGCTCAAGGGCGCGGTGGAGTCGCTGCGTTCGCTGGAGAAGGGCGGGAAGGTCCCGAGCTGCTGAGGTCGAAGCCGTCGGCCTTCTTCGGCGTGGCTCCGTCGAGGACGCCGTCGTCCACCGGAGCCGCGTCCATCTCGCGCCAGCGCGGGAACACCGCAGGGGCCAGGGTCGTCAGGAAGTACAGCCCGCCCAAGGTGAACAGCGCCGCCGCCAGGCCCGCTTGTTCGATGAGGTAACCGGCTGCCAGACCGCCGAGCGGCGTGGTCATCAGCACCCCGGCGGTGGCGGCGCTCGCGACCCGGCTGCGCAGCCGTTCGGGGACGCGCTCGTACGTCACCGTGGTCAGGATCGGGTTGAGCATCCCGGCCGCCAGCCCGCCCGCGGCCATCGTCACGGCGAGCGGCACCGTGCCGTCCACCAGTGCCGCCACCACGAACCGCGGCAGCCCGCAGATCAGGAACGCGCAGGTGAAGAGAGTGCGCCGGCGGAAGCGGTGCCCGACCGCCGCGTACAGCAGGGCGCCGAGCAGCGCGCAGCCGCCGAAGGTGGCGGCCAGCAGGCCCAGATCCCGGGCGCCGTCCAGGTTCTCCTTGGCGTGCACCGGCAGCAGGACCGAACTCCAGCCCTGGTCCAGGCCGTTGGTGACCATCACCATCAGGACGACGCCCAGCAGCAGCCGGGCGCGCAGGAGGAACGCGTAGCCCTCGCGCAGCTCCGCCCGGTACGCCGTGAAGGACACCCGGCGCGCGTCCCGCCGTGGTTCGGCCGCGGCGACCCGCCGCAGCCCCAGTCGGATCAGCAGCGCCGAGCCGCAGAAGGTCGCCGCGTCGATGAGCAGGACGGTTTCCGCGCCGACCAGGGCGATGAGTACGCCGGCGAGCGCCGCGCCGGACATCCGCGCGCCGCGCGACACGGCGTCGAAGAGGCTCGCGGCCCGCGTCAGGCTGGTCCCCGCCGTCCGGGCCAGGTCGGGTACGAGCACGTAGCGGGCGGTCTCGCCGGGTGCGTGGAAGAGGCCTGTGACGGCCATCAGCGCGCACAGCATCCAGAACTCGAGCGCTCCCGCGTAGTGCAGCAGGGGGATCGCGGCGAGGGTGAGGGCGCAGACGAGGTCGGTGACGATGCTGACGCGGCGCCGGCCGACGCGGTCGATGACCGGGCCGCCGGCGATCGCGGACACCACGACCGGCAGGGTCGCGCAGAAGGCGACCAGGCCGGCCTTGCCGGGGCTCCCCGTGGTCTCGAGCGCGAACCACGGGACGCCGATGAGGGTGAGTGAATTGCCGGTGATGGAAACGGCGTTGGCCGCCAGGACGGCGGCGAGCGGTCCCCGGCGCGCCGCCTTCGGTCCCCCCTGGCCGCTCATGCGAGACGGGCGACGCGGTCGGCGCTCGGGCAGGGCTGCCGCAGCAGCCGCAGTCCCAGCGCCACTAAGGCCGACCCCAGTCGGAGGCGCAGTCGTTCGCGCGGCACCTGACGGGTGGCGGCCGCGCGCAGTTCGTCCGCGTCCTGCCCGTGGAGCATCAGATGAATGTCGGAGTGCATGACGCCGTGTCCTCTCAGTCGGTGGAGCGCGGGAACGCGTGCGTGTGCAGGCGGACCTGGGCGGCGCCCTCGGTGCCGGCCGGCGGCTGGACGTCGCGGTAGCCCTCGATGAGCGCGTGGATCTTCTCGTTGAGCTCGAGGGTCTGCTCCGCGGTCAGGTACAGCGTGAAGTCGCTGAGGTCGGAGCCGCGTCGCCACTCCTCCGACCAGTCCCGCATGCTGCCCAGCCAGGTGGCGACCTCCTGGGTGTGCATGGTCGCGTGCTCGTGGAGGAACAGGTCGGCAGCGCCGCGCACCGCCGGATCCGGGTCGGTGTAGAGGGCGCTGTCGAAGAGCGTGCCGTCGCCGGACGCCTTCCACCATCGCTCCCGGCCCTTGCCGCGCTCCGGGTCGTCCTCGACGAAGCCGTGGGCCGCGAGCTGGCGCAGGTGGTAGCTGGTGGCGCCGCTGGACTCGCCGAGTTTCTCGGCGAGCTGGGAGGCGGTCGCGGGGCCGTCCTGGCGCAGCGTCTGGAGCATCCGCATCCGCAGTGGGTGGGCAAGGCCGCGCAGCGATCGCGGATCCAGTGCCCGGAGCCTGCGCGGCTGGGAGGCGGCCGGGCTCTGTTCCTCGTTCTCGGTCATGCATGCAAAGGTAGCGTTGCAAAGAACTCGTTGCAACGCTTTTTTGCAACCACTTCTTTGCAAGTGGTCTCAGGTGCCCCGCGAGTCCTTTGCCGCCTGCTCCACCAGCGGGATGATCCGCAGCGGTACCGGGTTCTCCATCACGATCGCCGTCGACGCGCGCACGATCCCCTCGAAGCCGACGACCCGGTCGATCACCCGCTGGAGATCCGCGTTGGAGCGTGCGACCAGGCGGCAGAGCATGTCGCCGTGGCCGGTGGTGGTGTGCAGCTCGAGCACCTCGGGAACGGTCGTGAGGTGCGCCCGCACGTCCGCCCCCTGCCCCTGCTTGATCTCCAGCGTCGCGAACGCCGTCACCGGATAGCCGAGGGCCGCCGGGTCGACGTCGGGCCCGAAGCCGCGGACGACGCCCTGCGACTGCAGCCGGTCCATCCGCGCCTGCACCGTCCCGCGCGCCACGCCGAGCCGTCGTGACGCCTCCAGCACCCCGATCCTCGGTTCACGTGCCAGCAGCACGATGAGCCGCCCGTCCAGATGATCGATCGCCACGGCGCTCTCCTGATGGTCATCCTGTACACAACGTCCGGTGATTCCGGACCCTGACTGGGCAGATTGCCCAGTCGACATACAAACTATTGCGCACCTTGTGGATCGGCGGGAGCCTTCTTCCATGACTGAGACCATCGATCACACCCCCGACACCGCGCGGCAGGCCGACCCCTTCCCGGTGAAGGGAATGGACGCGGTCGTCTTCGCCGTCGGCAACGCCAAGCAGGCCGCGCACTACTACTCCACGGCCTTCGGCATGAAGCTCGTCGCCTACTCCGGACCGGAGAACGGCAGCCGCGAGACCGCGAGTTACGTCCTCACCAACGGCGCCGCCCGCTTCGTCCTCACCTCCGTGATCAAGGCGTCCACCGACTGGGGCCGCTTCCTCGCCGAGCACGTCGCCGCCCACGGCGACGGTGTCGTCGACCTGGCCATCGAGGTGCCGGACGCCCGCAAGGCGTACGCGTACGCGGTCGAGCACGGCGCCACCGGCATCACCGAGCCGTACGAGGTCAAGGACGAGCACGGCACCGTCGTGCTGGCCGCCATCGCCACCTACGGCAAGACCCGCCACACCCTCGTCGAGCGCGGCGGCTACGACGGCCCCTACCTGCCCGGCTTCGTCGCCGCCGACCCGATCGTCGAGCCGCCGGCCAAGCGCACCTTCCAGGCCATCGACCACTGCGTGGGCAACGTCGAGCTCGGCCGGATGAACGAGTGGGTCGGCTTCTACAACAAGGTCATGGGCTTCACCAACATGAAGGAGTTCGTGGGCGACGACATCGCCACCGAGTACTCCGCGCTCATGTCGAAGGTCGTCGCCGACGGCACCCTCAAGGTGAAGTTCCCGATCAACGAGCCGGCGATCGCGAAGAAGAAGTCGCAGATCGACGAGTACCTCGAGTTCTACGGCGGCGCCGGTGTCCAGCACATCGCGCTCGCCACGAACGACATCGTCGCCACCGTCCGCTCGATGCGCGCCGCGGGTGTCCAGTTCCTCGACACCCCCGACTCGTACTACGACACCCTCGGCGAGTGGGCCGGCGAGACCCGGGTGCCCGTGGAGACGCTGCGCGAGCTGAAGATCCTCGTCGACCGCGACGAGGACGGCTACCTGCTGCAGATCTTCACCAAGCCGGTCCAGGACCGCCCCACCGTCTTCTTCGAGATGATCGAGCGGCACGGTTCGATGGGCTTCGGCAAGGGCAACTTCAAGGCGCTCTTCGAGGCGATCGAGCGCGAGCAGGAGAAGCGCGGAAACCTGTAGGGCTGCCCCTGCCCACGACTGCGGCCCCACGGTCCTGACCCGTGGGGCCGCATCGTTTCTCCGCCGGCCGATTCCCCGGAAGGGGCTCGCCCGGGTCAGCCGTTCTCGGACATCGCGGTCGACGGCGCCGTGGTCGCCGTGGTCGTGGAGCGCTGCACGGGACGCAGCTGCGGGGCGGGCCGGGCGGCCGGCGGCGCCGGCGCCGGTGAGACGGCCGTACGCGCGGCGGTCCCCGGTGCCGGGGCGGCCGAAGAGGCCGAGGGGAGCGGAGCGGCCGAACCGGCCGCCGGGTCGGGAGCGGCCGGGGCGGACGGCGAAGGCGACGACGCCGACGGCGACGGCGACGGCGGGACCGTGCCCGGCGGCGCGTCCTCCGGCGGGTCCAGCGGCCAGTACCCGTCACCCACCACGTCCGCGGGCCCGCCGGGCGCCGGTTCGCCGAGCGCGTCCTGCGCCTCACGCGCCTTCGGTGCGAGGAGCGGCGAGAAGTGCGGGTTCGTCCGCAGTGCCTCGTCGATGTGGCGCCGGGCGGGCCCGTAGTCCCCGAGGGCACGCTCGATCTCGCCCAGGTGGTACGAGAACAGTGCGCTGCGCAGCCCCTGGCCGGTGGCCACCTTCGCGAACGGCAGCGCGTCGTCCGGCCGGCCGGCCCGGTACAGCGCCCACCCCATCGCGTCGGCGACGTGCACATTGCGGTGGCCGCGCCGCCATTCGCCCTGGAGCCGGCGCACCGCGGCGGCCGGGTCCCCGTGGTCGGCCTCGTAGCGCGCCAGCACCAGGTCCCCGTCGACACCGTGCTCGCCGGCGCGGGTGACCTGCTTGCGCAGGAGCTCGTAGAGCGTGGCGGCGTCCCCGTTCAGCCCCATCGATTCGTACAGCTCGCCGGCCTCCAGCGCGTACTCGGGCAGCGGCAGCTTCGCCAGCGCCGACCGGTAGTCGTCCAGCGCCTCGTCCGTGCGGCCCAGCGCCGCCAGCGCACGCGCACGGCCCGCCAGCGAACGGTGGCTCTCGGGAACGGTCCTCAGCGCCTTGGTGAAGTGCTCCACGGCCTCCTCTGCCTCGCCCCGCTCCCAGGCCAGTTCACCCTCACGGTGCAGGGCGACGGCCTTCTCCGTGGGTGTCCGCGAGTTCGCGGTGGCGCCGTACGCCAGTGCCGCGGCGTCCTCGCGCCAGCCCTTGTTCCAGTAGATCCGCGCCTCGCGCCCCTGCACCTGGGGGCCGGTCTGCAGCTCGAGGAGCTTGTCCATGGCCTTGCCGGCGGCCGCGTACCTGCCGAGCCCGTTGTAGGCGTCGATCAGCGCCGGATACACCGCCCAGCGTTCCGGCTTCTGCTTCCTGGCGCTCTCCGCGTAGCCGCGGGCCCCGGCGAAGTCGTGCCGGGCGTTCGCCAGCTCGGCCATCCCCACCAGCGCGGCGACGTTGCCCTTGGCGGCCGGTACCGCCCGCAGCGACCGCTTCAGCGCCCGCTCGGCCTTCGGGTAGTACGCCGTCTCCCCGAGCCGCGTGCCCCGCTCCACGTACGCGGAGCCCAGCACCGCCCAGGACTCCTCGTCCCCCGGATGGTCGCGGACGAATCTCTCACGGTCGCGGATCAGCGCGTCCAGGTCGGAGAGCGAGGCCGGTGCGCCCGAACCGGCCGCGGTCATCGCCCTGGCCACCGGCCCGGGCGCGGGCGGCGGCGTGTCCTTCCCCCAACCGGGCGCGAGCACGATCACCCCGGTGACCAGTGTCGCGCCGACCAGCGTGCTGACAGCGGCGTTCTTCAGGGTTTCGCTCTTCATGGCGCTCACTGTGCGGCAGCGCACAGCCAATACGAAGAACACACTCTGACCCGCGGAGCGGAACGCAGACGGGTTCACACCGATGGCCCCCGGTGCGAGGCTTGGGATCATGGACGATCTCCTCGAGCGGCTGCGCGCCGGTCTCCCCGCGGAAGCCCTCATCACCGATCCGGACGTCACCGCGTCGTACGGCAACGACATGGCGAGCTTCTGCGCGGCGGGCACCCCCGCCGTCGTGGTCCTGCCGCGCTCCGTGGAACAGGTCCAGCACGTCATGCGCACCGCCACGGCACTACGGGTGCCGGTCGTGCCGCAGGGCGCCCGTACGGGCCTGTCGGGCGCGGCCAACGCCTCCGACGGCTGCATCGTGCTGTCGCTGACGAAGATGGACCGGATCCTCGAGATCAGCCCGGTCGACCGGATCGCCGTCGTCGAACCGGGCGTCGTCAACGCCGTGCTGTCGCGCGCGGTGGGCGAGCACGGCCTGTACTACCCGCCGGACCCCTCCAGCTGGGAGATGTGCACCATCGGCGGCAACATCGGCACCGCGTCCGGCGGCCTGTGCTGCGTGAAGTACGGGGTGACGGCCGAGTACGTCCTCGGCCTGACCGTGGTCCTCGCCGACGGACGGCTGCTGAAGACCGGCCGGCGCACCGCCAAGGGCGTCGCCGGATACGACCTCACCCGGCTGTTCGTCGGCTCGGAGGGCAGCCTCGGCATCGTCGTCGAAGCGGTCCTCGCGCTACGGCCCCAGCCGCCCGCGCAGCTCGTACTGGCCGCGGAGTTCCCCTCCGCGGCCGCCGCCTGCGACGCCGTCTGCGCGATCATGGAGCGCGGCCACACCCCCTCACTCCTCGAGATCATGGATCGCACCACCGTCCGGGCGGTCAACAAACTGGCCAACATGGGCCTCCCGGAGACCACGGAAGCCCTGCTCCTCGCCGCCTTCGACACCCCGGACCCCGGGGCCGACCTGGCCGCCGTCGGGACGCTGTGCGAGGCCGCGGGCGCGAGCGAGGTGGTGCCCGCGGACACCGTCGCCGAGTCCGAACTGCTGCTCCAGGCCCGCCGGATGTCGCTGACCGCCCTCGAGACGGTCAAGTCGGCGACGATGATCGACGACGTCTGCGTACCGCGTTCGAAGCTCGGGGCGATGATCGAGGGCACGGCCGCCATCGCGGAGAAGTACGACCTCACCATCGGCGTCTGCGCCCACGCCGGCGACGGCAACACCCATCCCGTCGTCTGCTTCGACCACCTCGACCCCGACGAGTCGCGGCGGGCCCGCGAGTCCTTCGACGAGATCATGGCGCTCGGTCTGGAACTGGGCGGCACCATCACCGGCGAACACGGCGTCGGCGTGCTCAAGAAGGAATGGCTGGCACGGGAACTCGGGCCGGTGAGCCTGGAGTTGCAGCGCGGCATCAAGCAGACCTTCGATCCGCTCGGCATCCTCAACCCGGGCAAGCTCTTCTGAACCGCGCCGCTCACGCGTCGCCGTCCTGCGGGTCGCCGGAGGAGCCGTGCGCCCGCAGTTCGTCGGTCCTGGCCGGTGCGAGGAGCGCGGCCAGGGCCTCGTCGATGCCGAGCGCCGCCGTCTCGGTCCCGGGCGGCACGACCCGCAGCGTCCGCTCCAGCCAGGCCGACACCGCCGATGACGGCGCCTCCAGCAGCGCGTCACCGTCGGGTGAACTCAGCGCCATGAGGATGACGCTGCGGCCGTCGTTCTTCGACGGCCAGACACGCACGTCGCCGGTGCCGCACGGCCGGAACACCCCTTCCACGAGCAGCTCCCGGGCGAACGTCCAGCTGACGGGGTGGCTGGAGCCGACGTGGAAGACGATGTGCACGGCATAGGGGTCGTCGGCGCGGTAGGCCAGCCGGGCGGGGACGGGGATGCTGCGCTCGGGCGACAGCACCAGGTTCAACTCGAGTTCGCGTTCCACCACCGTGTGCATGATCTCTTCCTTCCGTCACGCCTTCTCGGGCGGCCCGGTGAGTGGGCCTCACGGGAAGAGAGCGGCTACCCCCGATGGCATTACGCGACTTCCGCACATAACTTTCCGTGACATTCCTGTGACCTGAAAGTGGTCGTTACGGCAGGACCGGCCCAGGGGTGCGCGAGGGTCTGATAGATGTGGTCCCTCGAATTGAGGCATCGAAGAGATACGGGACCACGGTGATGAGCGCCCCAACCCCGGCAACCGGCGACGGCAGCCCCACACCCGGCTACTACCCGGACCCGTCCATTCCCGGATATGTCCGGTACTGGAACGGCGCGGCATGGGTTCCCGGTACGAGCAGGCCCGCCCCGAAGTCGGGCGAGGCGATGCCCGGCCCGCCCGCGTCGGCCGCCGCTTCCGCGCCCGCCGTGTCCGCCCAGCCCGCGCCTTCCGTGGAGGAGACCGGACCGGTCTTCCTCGACGAGGAGCCGTCGGACGAGCCCGCCCGCCCGGAGCCCGCCACCGCCTGGCAGGCCGACACCTCACGCCAGTCCGGTTTCGGCGGCGACCTCGACAACCGCGTCTCGTGGGGCGGCGATCCCCGTACGGCCGACCGGCCGGCCGCCGGTGACGCGCCGTCCGATCCGCGCCGTCCCGCCGCGGCCGCCCCGACGCCGGAGCCGTCCGCCGACCCGACCGGCGGCAGGCTGCCCGGCATGCGCTCCGCCGCGCCCCGGACCGGCCCCGCGGACGACGAGATCCCCGGCGGTGTCCGCCCCCTCGGCCCGTCCGCCACGGGCGAGCCGCCGGTGGACGGTACGGTCGCGATCCGCGCGCTCCGCCCCGGCGGCGCGGCGGGTTCTCCCGACCAGGCCCGGCCGGCCGCACAGGAGCCACCGGTCCGCCGCACCCCGAACCCTCAGCAGCCCGCGGAGAACACCGTCACCATCCGGGCCCAGCGACCGGGGCAGGCCGACGGCACGATGACGATGCGGGCGGTCGGCAGGCCCGCGGAGGCGGACCCCACCCGGCAGGACCCGTCCCGTCCCGCCCCGCAGTCCGCCGCCACCCCGCCGCAGGCGCAGCCGCAGGCCCAGCCCCAGCCTCTGCCTCAGCAGCAGGCGCCCGCGCAGCCCCAGCCGCCGGTCACCAGCAGCACCGGCGGTGGCGCCGCCTCCTGGCCGCAGCAGGTGCACCAGCTGGCGCAGACGTCGGCCCCCGCGGAGGGCGAGCCCGTCCTTCCGTGGAAGCCCCCCGTCAACGACCCGTTCCTCGCCGCCGCGCAGGCGCAGGCCGCCGCCCGGCCCGCCGGCCTCGGCAAGCGCCTGGCCGCCCGCCTGATCGACACGGTGCTGCTCGGCGCGCTCGTCGGCGCCGTGGCCGTCCCCGTCGTCGCACAGGCACGCGCACACATCGACGAGAAGATCGAGGCGGCGAAGCTCTCCGGAAGGACGGTGACCGTCTGGCTGGTCGACGGCACCACGGCGGGTCACCTCGGCATCGTCCTCGGCGCCCTGCTCGTCCTCGGCGTGCTGTACGAGTCACTGCCGACCGCCAAGTGGGGCCGGACGGTGGGCAAGAAGCTCTGCGGCCTCCAGGTCCTGGACATCGAGACCCATGAGCCGCCGACGTTCGGCGCCGCCCTGCGCCGCTGGCTCCTCTACAGCCTGCTCGGCGTCCTCGTCGTCGGGGTGCTCAACGTGCTCTGGTGCCTGTTCGACCGCCCGTGGCGGCAGTGCTGGCACGACAAGACGGCGCACACGTTCGTGACCGGCTGACCCGTCCGGCCGTACGGTTCCCGGGGGTCCCCCGAACGCCTGTGAGCCGTTGCGGGGCTCATGGGCCCGGGGTGCACTGCCCCCATGAGCAACGACCAGCCGCCGCCCGGACAGTCGCCCGACGACGATCCGTTCCGTAAGAAGCCACAGGAGCCGCAGGGGCCCCAGGAACCGGGCGGACCGACTCCGCCGTCCGGGGGCGCTCCCGGCTCCGGCGGCAGTTCGCCCTATGACTCTCCCCTGGGAGGGCCGGGCGGCACGGGCGGTCCGTACGGTGGCGAGCGGCCGCCTCCGTACGACGCGGGGGCCTACGGCGGCCCCTACGGTGGTGCGGACCCGCTCGCGGGCATGCCGCCGCTGGCGGGTTTCGGCAAACGGGTGCTGGCCCGGCTCATCGACATGATCATTGTTTTCGTGCCGCTGTTCCTCATCTCCCTGGCCTTCGGCGGCATCGAAGTGGCCACCGGCGGCGAGGACTGGGACGAGGTCACCGACCGGATGAACTCCGGGGAGCAGTGGCTGTGGTCGCTGATCTCCCTTGTGGCGTACGTCGGTTACGACACGCTCATGACGGCGAAGTACAACGGGCGGACCGTCGGCAAGAAGATCATGAAGCTGCGGGTCGCGATGCTCAACGACGGCCGGGTGCCGGACGTCGGCTCCTCACTTCTGCGCGCCCTCGTGCTCTGGGTGCCCGCGCTGGTGTGCTGCTACTGCATCTGGTGGCTCGTCATCATCATCACGGTGCTCGTCGACAAGCCCTACCGGCAGGGACTGCACGACAAGGCGGGCAAGACGGTCGTGGTCTCAGCGGCGCAGTGAGTGCTGGCCGACCCTGGCCTCCGCCCCGGCATGGGGGCGGGCCGCGGACGTGCCGGCCGTGAGGGGGTCGGAGGCGGGGGCCGCGGGCGGCGCGGCGGCCCGCGGCGGGGCGGCCCGGTGACGCAGGGACGGCGTGAGCGCGACCAGGAGTCCCAGGGCCAGTGAGGCGATGCCGATCGCGGCGACCGCCACGCCGTCGGTGGCGCGGGTCAGCAGCAGGAGGGCGACGGTCGAGAGGACGACGGTGGCCGAACCGTAGGCGAGCTGTGCGGCAGTCGGACGCGGCATGACGGTATCCGTCCTATGGACAGGGGCAGGGCCGGAGCCTTGGGGACAGTTCGCACTGACAGCAGACTCTACGACGGTGGATGCCCCCGGGGAACCGGCAGTAAGCGTGACCTAACGCACGGTGCCGGTGCATGGGGGGCGCACAGGGTCACTCGACCCGCCAAGTGGCGAAAAATGTGCGCCTCTTGTCCTGATTTCCCATCGTCCGCATACCGGGGCCCTGCACCCGCATAGTGTAGTTGGCCTGTCCAAGTCAAGGACTGTCTTTTCTTCCCCAACTCCGGTCGAATGTCGTCACTTGAGACGCGTATACCGCGCACGCGGACGACCCCACAACCCTGTCCGCAGCAGCGACGGAACGCGGGGGAGGACACCATCAAGTGACCAGCAAGCGACGGACGTTCAGAGCGTCCGCGGTGCTCGTGGCCCTTGCCGCGACGACCGCGACCGCATCGGCGTTCACCAGTGCGCAGGCCGACGGCCAGAAGCCGGCGGACCCTGCGGGCATCGAGCGGCACGACCCGGCACCGCACAAGGGCCATGTCGAGCACGACCTCGAGGGTCCCTTCAGCAAGCAGCAGGAGGAGCAGCGACAGGCCGCCCTCGAGCAGGTCATATCCGGCGACGCCACCGTGCAGCAGCGCGGCGGCTCCAAGGTCGTCAAGCTCGACGACAAGAAGTACGTCGAGCTCGCCCGGGAGAAGACCGAGAAGATCTTCACCATCCTCGTGGAGTTCGGCGACAAGGTCGACGACACGACGATGTTCGACCCGGACGGCGCCGACGGCCCCAAGCCGCCGGTGAAGAAGTACGGCGGCACGCCCGGCCCGCTGCACAACCAGATCGCGGAGCCGGACAGGTCGAAGGACAACTCGACCGCCTGGCAGGCCGATTACAACCAGGAGCACTTCCAGGACCTGTACTTCGGCACCGGCAAGGACGAGAACGGGCAGCCGAAGCAGTCGCTGAAGACCTACTACGAGAAGACCTCGTCCGGCCGTTACTCGGTCGACGGCGCCGTCTCCGACTGGGTCAAGGTCGACTACAACGAGGCCCGCTACGGCTCCAACTACTGCGGTCAGACCAACTGCGCCAACGTCTGGGACACGGTCAGGGACGGCGTGACCGCCTGGGCCGCCGACCAGAAGGCCAAGGGCAAGACCGACGCGGAGATCAAGGCGCAGCTGGCCGAGTACGACCAGTGGGACCGCTACGACTTCGACGCCGACGGCAACTTCAACGAGGCCGACGGCTACATCGACCACTTCCAGATCGTCCACGCGGGCGAGGACGAGTCGGCGGGCGGCGGCGCCGAGGGCACCAACGCCCTGTGGGCCCACCGCTGGTACGCGTACGGCACCGACGCCGGCAAGACCGGCCCGGAGAACAACAAGTCCGGCGGCACCCAGATCGGCAACACCGGCATCTGGGTCGGCGACTACACCATGCAGCCCGAGAACGGCGGCCTCGGTGTCTTCGCCCACGAGTACGGTCACGACCTCGGTCTGCCGGACCACTACGACACCTCCGGCGGCGGCGAGAACTCGACCGGCTACTGGACCCTGATGTCGGCCGGCTCCTGGCTCGGCACCGGCAAGGACTCCATCGGCGACCTCCCCGGCGACATGACCGCCTGGGACAAGCTGCAGCTGGGCTGGCTCAACTACGAGACGGCCAAGGCCGCGACGAAGTCGACCCACACCCTCGGCGTGTCGGCGTACAACACCGACAAGCCGCAGGCGCTCGTCGTCGAGCTGCCGAAGAAGCCCGTCACCACGACTGTCGTGAAGCCCTCCGAGGGCTCCAAGCAGTGGTGGAGCGACATGGGTGACGACCTCAAGAACACTCTGTCCCGTTCGGTGGACCTCACCGGCAAGTCGTCCGCTTCGCTGGAGCTCGACGGCTGGTGGGACATCGAGGCCGACTACGACTACCTCTACGCGGAGGTCTCGACGGACGGCGGCGCCAACTGGACGCCGGTGGACGGCACGGCCGACGGCAAGGCGATCACCCGTGACGCGGGCGACAAGCCGGCGCTGACCGGCCCGTCCGAGGGTCACAAGAAGCTCGTCTACGCGCTGGACGCCTACGCGGGCCAGAAGGTCGACGTCCGCTTCCGCTACCAGACGGACGGCGGCGTGGCGGGCAAGGGCTTCACGGCCGACGCCATCACGATCAAGGCCGACGGCGCCCCCGTCTTCTCGGACAACGCCGAGGGCGAGGTCGACGGCTGGACCGCGAAGGGCTTCAACCGCATCGGTGAGTCCTTCACGCTCGAGTACGAGCAGTACTACATCGCCGAGAACCGCCAGTACGTGTCGTACGACCAGACTCTCGAGGTCGGCCCGTACAACTTCGGTTTCAAGGCGCCGCGCGACAACTGGGTCGAGCACTACCCCTACCAGAACGGTCTGATGATCTGGCAGTGGGACACCTCCCAGAAGGACAACAACACCAGCGCCCACCACGGCCAGGGTCTGATCCTTCCGGTTGACGCGCACGCCAAGCCGCTGAAGTGGTCCGACGGCACGGTGCTGCGCAACAAGATCCAGACGTTCGACTCGACGTTCAGCCGGTACCGCACGGACAGCTTCTGGCTGCACAACGCGGACAAGCCGCACTGGATCGCGTCCCAGCGGGGCAACCCGGTCTTCGACGACCGCAAGGGCGTCTACTGGTACCCGGAGAACCCGACGGGCAGCGTCAAGGTAACTGACACCAACACCAAGATCTCGATCGTCAAGGAGCCGCTGAGCGGCCGGACGATCACCATCAATGTTGGTCCGTCGACCAAGTAATCCGTAACACCCCAGGTCAAAGCATGATCGGCCGTCGCCCTCTAGCGGGCGGCGGCCGATCGTGTTTAGGTGCGTCTGACCGAGGTTCTTATTGACAGTGACTCACGGGGGAGTGGTTCCGCATGCCCGGCGGAGGTTTCTGCAAGTTGCCAGGCGGCAGCGTCGTCGTCGCGATCAGCCTGCCGAGTCCGGCCGGGGGCGGCGCGACGGTCCGCTTCCTGGTCCACGCGGCGAACCGCGCCAGGGCGCTGACCCGGCTGCGGAATCTCGGGTTCAGGGCGGTGTACCTGCGGGGGAACGCGGAGCCGCCGACACCGGACGAGATCACGGCGGTCCTGCACCATCCGGACGGGCTGCTGTGGCGTCCTGACCAGAACGCGGGCGCGGAGCTCTGGCACCCGGCCCGAGCCCTTCTCCGTCCGGCCCGCCCGGCGTAGCGCGCCGCCGGTGCGCTTTCCGTGACCGGTGGCTTCCCTCCGTGCGGGGCCGCTCACGGCCGCCGGCCGTGAGCGCTGCCCCGGCCGGCCGGGGCTGCGGGCCGTGCCCCGGCCTCACACCACCGGCTTGCCCGACAGTTCGACGCCCGCCCCGCGCATCTCCTCCAGCGCCCGTGCCGTCGAGTCCGCCGACACTCCCGCCGTCAGCCCCAGCAGGACGTTCGTCCGGAAGCCCTCCCGCGCGGCGTCCAGCGCGGTCGCCCGCACGCAGTGGTCGGTCGCGATGCCGACGACGTCCACCTCGGTGACGTCGCGGGCGCGCAGCCACTCCGCCAGGGTCGTGCCGTTCTCGTCCGTCCCCTCGAAGCCGCTGTACGCCGCCGCGTACGCGCCCTTGTCGAAGACGGCGGAGATCGCGCCGGAAGCGACGGCCGGGGCGAAGTTCGGGTGGAAGCCCACGCCCTCCGTGCCGGCCACGCAGTGCGGCGGCCAGGAGCGTGCGAAGTCCGGGTGGTCGGAGAAGTGGTCGCCCGGCTCGACGTGGTGGTCGCGGGTGGCGACCACATGGCGGTAGCCGGGCTGGGCGTGGCCGATCAGGTCGGTGATGGCGGCCGCGACATCGGCACCTCCCGCCACCGCGAGGCTGCCGCCCTCGCAGAAGTCGTTCTGAACGTCGACGACGATCAAGGCGCGGTGCATGGCGGGTGTCCTTCGGTGGGATGGCGGAGTAGCGGACGGAAGGGGCGGACGAGCGGCACGTGACCGCCGGCGCACAGAACCAGTGGCGAACAGAACTACTGAGCGTAGACACTCGCCACGCCGTACGGGAGGGGCTTGCCGCCCGCTGGGCGGGTCGTCGTGCTCCCTGCCCCTTTACGGGTGGTTCATTCCGGACGGCTCACACGTACTCGGTCGGGATGACCGCCTCGCCGCGCGAGAGCTGGATGGCCGACATCGGCAGGCCCTCCCGTGCCGCGGTGTGCCGGGCGCGCGCCGCGTCCAGCGGCTCGCGGGCGACGACGTCGCCGCCCTTGACCAGCTCCACCAGCAGCTGCCGCTCCGCGAGCTCCGCGGGCACCTCGCCGACGCCGACGACCTCGGCCTCCGCGATCCCCTCGGCGTCGAGACGGCGCGCGGCCCACTTGCGGCCGCCGACCGACATCTTGCCGCCCAGGGACTTCTTGGCGACCGGCTCGAGCGGCGCCCCGGGGTCCGTGGACCGGGCGCGGGCGACGAGCTTGTAGACCATCGAGCAGGTGGGGTGGCCGCTGCCGGTGACCAGCTGGGTGCCGACGCCGTAGGCGTCGACCGGCGCGGCGGCCAGGGAGGCGATCGCGTACTCGTCGAGGTCGGAAGTGACGACGATCTTGGTGTCGACGGCCCCGAGCTCGTCCAGCTGCTGGCGCACCCGGTGCGCGACGAGCAGCAGGTCGCCGGAGTCGATGCGGACGGCGCCGAGCTCGGGACCGGCGATGTCGACGGCCGTGCGGACGGCCTCGGCCACGTCGTAGGTGTCGACCAGCAGCGTCGTCCCCCGTCCGAGTGAGTCGACCTGTGCCTGGAACGCGCCGCGTTCGCTGTCGTGCAGCAGGGTGAAGGCGTGCGCGCTGGTGCCGACGGTGGGGATGGCGTAGCGGAAGCCGGCCGCCAGGTCGGACGTGGAGTCGAAGCCGCCGACGTACGCGGCGCGCGCCGCGGCGACCGCCGACAGTTCGTGGGTGCGGCGCGCGCCCATCTCGATGAGCCGGCGTCCGCCCGCGGCGGCCGACATCCGTGAGGCCGCGGCGGCGATCGCGGAGTCGTGGTTGAGGATCGAGAGGATCACGGTCTCCAGCAGCACGCACTCGGCGAAGGTGCCCTCGACCCGGATGATCGGCGAACCGGGGAAGTACACCTCACCCTCGGGGTAGCCCCAGATGTCGCCGCTGAAGCGGTAGCGGGAGAGCCACTGGAGCGTGGGCTCGTCGACGATGTGCTGCTCCCGCAGGAAGCCGAGGACGCCCGCGTCGAAGCGGAAGTTCTCCACGGCGTCCAGGACGCGGCCGGTCCCGGCGACCACGCCGTAGCGGCGGCCCTCGGGCAGGCGTCGGGTGAATACCTCGAAGACGGACCGCCGCTCGGCCGTGCCGGCCTTCAGCGCCGCCTGCAGCATCGTGAACTCGTACTGATCGGTGAAGAGCGCGGTCGACGGCACGTCCACCGGCAGCCCAAGGTCTGCTGTGTTCATGACGCTGATGCTAGCGCACATCTCGTCAATCTGACGAGATGTGGTTCCGACGGGCCGGGGGGCGTTTGTGCGATACGGCCTCCCGGGTGGCAGCATGGGTTGAGTGACTATGCCCGTAGAGATCGAACGACCGGAGTCGGCGGAGGAGGCGCACGCCGTCCCCGAGCCCGATGTGCCCTGGGTGACTCTGGTGCACAACGACCCGGTCAATCTGATGAGCTACGTCACCTACGTCTTCCAGGCCTATTTCGGCTACTCGAAGGACAAGGCGCACAAGCTGATGCTCGACGTCCATCACAAGGGGCGCGCCGTCGTCTCCAGCGGTACCCGCGAGGAGATGGAGCGTGACGTGCAGGCGATGCACGGATACGGACTGTGGGCCACGCTCACCCAGGACCGCGGCTGATGAGCTCTCACTTCGAGCCGCGCGGCGGCGGCGGGGCCGCGGTCGCCCTGGACGAGGTCGAGATCGCGATCCTGCGCTCCCTCGCCGTCCAGCTCCTCGAGCTCATCGGGCCGGGCGACGAGCCGGCCGAGGGGGCGGACCCGCTGGCGGCCCTCTTCGCGGAGGGGCCGAGCGAGCCCCCGTCCGACCCCGCGCTCGCGCGCCTGTTCCCCGAGGCCTACGCCGATCCGGAGGCCGGGACCCCCGACGAGGAGCTGAGGGCCGCCTCCTCCGAGTTCCGGCGGTTCACCGAGAACGACCTGCGCACGCGTAAACGCGAGGACGCCCTCGCCGTCGTGCGCAGCCTCGACGCCCTCACTCCGGCGGGTGACGGCGGTGCGGTGCTGGAGCTGTCGGCCGACGACTGCCTGCACTGGCTCGGCGCCCTCAACGACCTGCGGCTGACCATCGGCACCCGTCTCGACGTCGGCGACGAGGACGAGAACGAGGACCTCTACCGCCTTCCGGACTCCGACCCGCGCAAGCCGATGGTCATGGCGTACCTGTGGCTCGGCGCCCTCCAGGAGACGCTCGTCGAGACCTTGATGCCCTGAGCGGTCCGTTCGCTCAACGGAGTCTCAAATCCGGATAACGATCCCGTCAATGGATCGTCACCGTTCCTCACCCGGCGCGCCATTTGTCTGTATTTCCGTGTGGCCTGCACCACTTTCCATCGCGGGGATCACCGTTGCGGGCGTGATAGATCTTCACGACCGCTCGGGGAACGCCACCCCTGTCTCCCGAGTGCGCCCCGTCCGGCCGACCGCCGGAGGCACTCCATCCATATCCGGGGGGATCAGGACCTGATCCGCGGCCGCTCGACGCAGCGGGAGCGGATCGGCATGGAGAAAGGCGCATCACCATGACCTCGGTGCAGGTCGACAATCACACCGGCGACGAGGCCGGGGGCAACACTTCGCAAGAGGGCTACGAGCGCGGACTCGGCAGCCGTCAGGTCCAGATGATCGCCATCGGCGGTGCCATCGGCGTGGGCCTGTTCATGGGAGCCGGCGCGAACATCGCCAAGGCCGGACCCAGCATCATCCTGATGTACGCCCTCGCCGGCGTCGTCATCTTCTTCATCATGCGAGCGCTCGGCGAGCTGCTCCTGTACCGGCCCGTCTCCGGCTCCTTCGCCGAGTACGCACGGGAGTTCCTCGGCCCGTTCTTCGGTTTCGTCACCGGCTGGACGTACTGGCTGATGTGGATCGTCACCGGCATGGCCGAGCTCACCGCGGCGGCCATCTACATCCACTTCTGGTTCCCCGAGATCCCGCAATGGGTCAGCGCACTGGTCTTCCTGGTCGTGCTCTTCGGCGTCAACCTGATCTCGGTGAAGATCTTCGGCGAGGTCGAGTTCTGGTTCTCGATGGTCAAGGTCACCGCGATCATCGGCATGATCGTGATCGGCCTCGGTGTCCTCACCCTCGGCTTCTCCGACGCCGGTGACACCGCCTCCGTCTCCAACCTCTGGTCCTACGACGGCGTCTTCCCCAACGGCATCGGCTCCAGCCTGATGACCCTGCAGGGCGTCATGTTCGCCTACCTCGCCGTCGAGCTCGTCGGTGTGACCGCGGGCGAGTCGGAGAACCCGGAGAAGACCCTCCCCAAGGCGATCAACACGCTGCCCTGGCGCATCATCATCTTCTACGTCGGCGCCCTGATCGTGATCCTCTCCGTCGTGAAGTGGACCGAGTTCTCCGCCGGCGAGAGCCCCTTCGTGCACGCATTCGAGAAGATCGGCATCCCGCTCGCCGCTGGCATCGTCAACTTCGTCGTGCTCACCGCGGCCCTGTCGTCCTGCAACTCCGGCATGTACTCCACCGGCCGGATGCTGCGCGACCTCGCCTCCAACGGCGAGGCCCCGCAGGCGCTCGGCAAGCTCAACAGCCGCCGCACCCCGGCGGTCGGCATCGCGGTCTCCGTCACCCTCATGGGCATCGGCGTGGTCCTCAACTACATCGTCCCGGAGAAGGCCTTCGGCTATGTGGTGTCCGTCGCCACCGCGGCCGGCATCTGGACCTGGATGATGATCCTCGTCAGCCACATCCGCTACCGCTCCGCGGTGGACGCGGGACGGCTGCGCGCCTCGTCCTTCCCGGCCCCGGGCGGCGCGGTCTTCAGCTGGGTCGCCCTGCTCTTCCTGATCGGCGTGACCGGCATGGTCGCGTTCGACGAGGCGGGCCGGATCTCCCTGTACGTCGCCGCCGTCTGGGCCCTGGGCCTCGCCGTCGGCTGGCAGATGCTGAAGCGGAAGAACCCGCGGATCGCCGAGCGGAAGCAGCGGGAGTACGCGGCCGCGTCCGACTGACGACGGCGCTGTCCACCGCCTGTCTCACCTGATGGCCTCCGGATCTCGGATCCGGAGGCCGTCTGCCTATCCTGTGGCTCATGCTGACCATCACCCAGGCCCTCTTCGACCAGATCGTCGCCCACGCCCGCGAGGACCACCCCGACGAGGCCTGCGGCGTCGTCGCCGGACCGGAGGGCTCCGGCCGCCCCGAGCGCTTCATCCCGATGCTGAACGCGGCCCGTTCGCCCACGTTCTACGAGTTCGACTCGGGCGATCTGCTCAAGCTCTACCGCGAGCTGGACGACCGGGACGAGGAGCCCGTGATCATCTACCACTCGCACACCGCGACCGAGGCGTACCCGTCCCGCACCGACGTCAGCTACGCCAACGAGCCCGGGGCCCACTACGTCCTGGTCTCCACGGCGGACACCGACGACGCCGGGCCCTTCCAGTTCCGCTCGTTCCGCATCGTGGACGGCGAGATCACCGAAGAGGACGTGAAGGTCGTCGAGGCGTACTGAGCCCACGCCGCGGGCGCCCGACAAGCAGGTCCCGCCGCGCCGCGCACCCTTGGCGCAGGGCGGGACGATCTCCCCTCCGGGCGCCCCGGTCCGCATCCTGAGCGGACATCGTCCATCATGCGAGATCACACTCCGGGGAGCGGACGGGGAATCGATACGATGAGCGCATGGTTCCCCATGACGTGAGCGACAAGACGCCGAGCACTCTGCTGCTCGTGGCGCGGCTGCACGTCGACCTGTGCCGCCTCGCCAGTGCGATGTGTACGGCCGCGCCCTGTCGTTCCCACGGCACAGCCTGACGGAACAGCGCACTCCAGCCACACCCCCTCGCGCGGGGGCCACAGCCGCGCGCCCCTACGCCACCTTCCACAACAGGAGCCCACGTCATGGCCATCGAGGTCCGCATCCCGACCATCCTCCGCACCTACACCGGCGGCGCCAAGGCCGTCGAGGGCAACGGGGACACCCTCGCCGAGCTCTTCGCCGACCTCGAGTCCCGCCACAACGGCATCCAGGAGCGCATCGTCGAGGGCGAGCAGCTGCGCCGTTTCGTGAACGTCTACCTGAACGACGAGGACGTCCGCTTCCTCGACGGCATCTCCACCAAGCTCACCGACGGCGACAGCGTCACGATCCTGCCGGCCGTCGCCGGCGGCATGGTCTGATCGCTGATGCGATACGACTCCCCGCTCGCGGCCGTGGGCAACACGCCGCTGGTCCGGCTCCCGCGGCTGTCGCCCTCCGACGACGTCCGGATCTGGGCCAAGCTCGAGGACCGCAACCCCACCGGCTCGATCAAGGACCGCCCCGCGCTCCACATGATCGAGCAGGCGGAGAAGGACGGCCGTCTCACCCCCGGCTGCACCATCCTCGAGCCCACCAGCGGCAACACCGGCATCTCCCTGGCGATGGCGGCCAGGCTCAAGGGCTACAGCATCGTCTGCGTCATGCCGGAGAACACCTCCCAGGAACGGCGTGACCTGCTGAAGATGTGGGGGGCCGAGATCGTCCCGTCCCCCGCCGCCGGCGGCTCCAACACCGCCGTACGCGTCGCCAAGGAGCTCGCCGGGCAGAACCCGTCGTGGGTGATGCTCTACCAGTACGGAAACCCGGACAACGCGGGCGCCCACTACGCCACCACCGGCCCGGAGATCCTCGCCGACCTGCCGTCCGTCACCCACTTCGTGGCCGGCCTCGGCACCACCGGAACCCTCATGGGCGTCGGACGCTTCCTGCGCGAGAACAAGCCCGACGTGAAGATCGTCGCCGCGGAACCGCGCTACGACGACCTCGTCTACGGCCTGCGCAACCTCGACGAGGGCTTCGTCCCCGAGCTGTACGACGCCTCCGTGCTGACCACCCGCTTCTCGGTCGGCTCCGCGGACGCGGTCACCCGCACCCGCGAACTGCTCCAGCAGGAGGGCATCTTCGCGGGCGTCTCCACGGGCGCCGCCCTGCACGCGGCGATCGGCGTCGGGAAGAAGGCCGTCAAGGCGGGGGAGTCCGCGGACATCGTGTTCGTGGTCGCCGACGGCGGATGGAAGTACCTTTCGACGGGCGTCTACACCGCGGAGACGACCGAAGCGGCGATCGAGACGCTGCAGGGCCAGCTCTGGGCGTGACCACGGCCCGGCAGAGGTCGGCCAGGGGCACGGAGGGCTGAACACCCGAAGACCGTGAGCGGTCACAACTTCATACGAACCAGGCGATGTCACCCCTCGTTCCCGACCCGGGACGGGGGGTGACGTTACCCACAACACGGGGCGGCTGAGGAGCGACCGGCCGTTTCGCGCCTTACGCTCGACGCACCGCACGACCTTCCCCCAGCCCTCCCCGTCAACGGAGGTTCCAGCTCCATGAAGCTCACCGTCGTCGGCTGCTCCGGGTCGTTCCCGTCCGCGGAATCGGCCTGCTCGAGCTACCTCGTAGAGGCCGACGGCTTCCGGCTGCTCCTCGACATGGGCAACGGCGCCCTCGGAGAGTTGCAGCGCCACTGTGGTCTCTACGATCTCGACGCCATCTTCCTCAGCCACCTCCACGCGGACCACTGCATCGACATGTGCGGGTACTTCGTGGCCCGCTACTACCGCCACGACGGCGGCCGCTGCGCACCCATCCCGGTCCACGGCCCCGAGGGCACCGAGCAGCGTCTGACCACGGCCTACGCCGACACGCCCTCCGCCTCCTCCATGAGCGAGGTGTTCGACTTCCACACCCTGAAGCCGGGGCACTTCGAGATCGGCCCCTTCTCCGTCTTCACGGAGAAGCTGGCGCATCCCGTCGAGGCGTACGGCATCCGGCTGGAGCACGGCGGCAGGACCCTGACGTACTCGGGCGACACCGGTGTGTGCGACGCGCTCGACGACCTCGCCGCGGGTGCGGACCTCTTCCTCTGCGAGGCGTCCTTCACGCACGGCAAGGAGGACATCCCGGACCTCCACCTCAACGGCCGTGAGGCCGGGGCCTACGCCCGGCGCGCGAACGCGGGCCGGCTGGTCCTGACCCACATCCCGCCGTGGACGGACCCCGGGCAGACGCTGCGCGACGCCCGCGCCGTGTACGACGGTCCGACGGACGTCGCACGGCCCGGCGCGGTCTACGAGATCTGAGGGCCACCGGGCACCGGCTCCACCGGGCACCGGCTCGGCCGGCTCCATGTCCCACCGGCTCCACGGCCCCACGGCGCATCTGGATCCACCGGCGCTTCCGGCCCCACCGGCGTCCACCCGCAACGGCGAAAGCCCCTGTCCTCCCGGCGGAGGACAGGGGCTTTCGCCGTGGTGACGCGAGACCTACTTCGCCTCGGCCTTCTCCATCTCGGCGAGCTCCTCGTCGGACTCCCGGCCCGGCGTCGGGAGGTTGAACTTGGTGATGGCGAAGCGGAAGACCACGTAGTAGACCGCTCCGAAGACCAGGCCGATGGGGATGATCATCCATGGGCTCGACGCCTTGCTCCAGCCCAGCCCCAGGTCGATCAGGCCGGCCGAGAAGGTGAAGCCGGCGTGCACACCGAGCGCCCAGGTGACGGCCATCGACACGGCCGTGAGGACCGCGTGGATCGCGTACAGCAGCGGCGCGATGAACATGAACGAGAACTCGATCGGCTCGGTGACACCGGTCACGAAGGAGGTCAGCGCGAGGGAGACCATCATGCCGGTGACCGCCTTGCGGCGCTCGGGCCGTGCGGAGTGCGCGATGGCGAGGGCGGCGGCCGGGAGGCCGAACATCATGATCGGGAAGAAGCCGGTCATGAACAGGCCGGCCTCCGGGTCGCCCGCGAAGAAGCGGTTCAGGTCGCCGTGGACGATCTCGCCGGCGGCGTTGGTGAAGTCGCCGATCTGGAACCACGCCACCGTGTTGACGAACTGGTGCATGCCGATGGGGATCAACGCGCGGTTGATGAGGCCGAAGAGGCCCGCGCCCGCGGCCCCGAGCCCGGTCATCCACTCGCCGAAGTTGGAGATGACCTCGCCGATCGGCTCCCACACGAGGCCGAAGAAGACACCCACGATCACGCCGACGAAGGCCATGATGATCGGCACGAGCCGGCGGCCGTTGAAGAAGCCGAGCCAGTCGACCAGCTTGGTGCGGTGGTACCGCTGCCACAGCAGCGCCGCGAGCAGGCCCATCACGATGCCACCGAGAACACCCGGGTTGTTGTACGTCGCGGCGACGTCGACACCGTTGTTCTCGGTCGTGTTCACGACGGCCTCGGTGACCGGGAAGGCCTTGAGGACGTTGTTGTAGACCAGGAAGCCGACCAGGGCGGCGAGGGCAGTCGAACCGTCGGACTTCTTGGCGAAGCCGATCGCCACGCCTATGCAGAAGAGCAGCGGCAGGTTGGCGAAGACGGCGTCACCGGCGGTGGCGAACACGGAGGCGACCTTGTCCCAGCCGAGACCGTCCTTGCCGAACACGTCCGGCTGGCCGAGGCGCAGCAGGATGCCGGCCGCGGGCAGTACCGCGATCGGCAGCTGCAGGCTGCGTCCCACCTTCTGCAGGCCCTGGAACAGGCCCGCACCCCGCTTCTTGGCGGGCGGCGCCGTAGCGGCGGTAGCCGTAGTCATAACTTCCTCCAGTGGGCAAGGCGCCGCCAGAGGTCGTGACTTCGGGGGAGGGCGGCGTCTCAACGGGGAATGCGGGCCCGTGGTCTGGACCGCATGGTCTACACCATTGAGTGGTGTAGACCTGTTGTAGCACGGTGAGGGTTAGATAAGGAACCTGCGAATTTTCCGGACCCGATAACGATCCGGTCAATGCGCACGAAAAGGCCCCCGGGGCCCGAGCCCCGAAGGCCTTCCTGCCTGGTCGGCGGCCCCTACTTGGTCGCCTCGCGGTCCATTTCCTCCTGGATCTCCTCCGGCTCACGCCCAGGTGTAGGAATGTTGAACAAAGTGATCACCAGCCGGAAGACCACGTAGTAGACCACCGCGAACCCGGCGCCGATCGGCAGGATCAGCCACGGCTTTGTGTCCAGGTGCCAGTTGACGACGTAGTCGATCAGGCCCGCGGAGAAGCTGAAGCCCGCGTGCACCCCCAGCGCCCAGGTGATCGCCATCGACGCCCCGGTCAGCAGCGCGTGCAGACCGTAGAGCAGCGGCGCCACGAACATGAAGGAGAACTCGATCGGCTCCGTCACACCCGTCACGAACGAAGTCAGGCCGACCGAGAACATCAGACCGGCCACGCGCTTGCGGTGCTCCGGGCGCGCGCAGTGGGTGATCGCCAGGGCGGCCGCCGGAAGGCCGAACATCATGATCGGGAAGAAGCCCGACATGAACAGCCCCGCATCCGGGTCCCCGGCGAAGAAGCGGGTCAGGTCACCCTGGACCACCGTGCCGTCCTCGCTCCGGTACTCGCCCGCCTGGAACCAGAAGAACGTGTTCAGGAACTGGTGCATGCCGATCGGGATGAGCAGCCGGTTCGCGACTCCGAAGATGCCCGCGCCCCAGGCGCCGAGGTCGATCAGCCGCTTCGAGAAGGCCGTCAGCGCGTCGCCGACCGGGTCCCACAGCAGGCCGAACAGCACGCCCAGCACGCAGCAGATGAACGCCATCATGATCGGGACGAGCCGGCGCCCGTTGAAGAAGCCCAGCCAGTCCACCAGCCGCGTGCGGTGGTACCGCTGCCAGACCACGGCCGTCAGCAGACCGATCAGGATGCCGCCGAGCACCCCCGGGTTCTGCGGGGTGCCGTCCGGCATCGCCTCCGTCACCGTGCCGTCGACGGGGAAGGCCTTGAGGACGTTGTAGTAGACGAGGAAGCCCGCCACCGCCGCGAGTGCGGTGGAACCGTCGGCCTTCTTCGCGAACCCGATCGCGACGCCGATGCAGAACAGCAGGGGCAGACCCAGACTGCCGTCGAGGATGCCGCCCCCGCCCTTGATCAGGACCTCGGAGGTCCGCTCCCAGAACGGGCCGTCCAGCGAGGCGCCGAAGAGATTGCCGAGGCTGACCAGCAGACCCGCCGCGGGCAGCACGGCGACCGGGAGCTGCAGGCTGCGGCCGATCTTCTGAAGCCCCTGGAACAGGCCGTTCCACCATTTCCGCCGCGGCGCGGCCGCGCTCTCGGTGCTCATCGGCGTCCTCCCGGAACAGGCCTGGTTTGGCAGCTGTTGCAGACTGGTGTAGACCAGTCGCGATACGGTCCTGGGGCCCGGTCGCGAGACAGGGCACCGGTGATCGTCATCTTTCGATACAAGACGGTTACTCGCCCGTGAAGATGGGCCAACCGTGCGTTACCGTGACAACCCGGACCTACGGTGGGCCGAGGCGGTGGGCCGGGCGCTCAACGCTCCGAACGCAGGGAGAAAGACATGGCCAGCAAGGCTGAGAAGATCGTCGCCGGGCTCGGCGGCATCGACAACATCGAGGAGATCGAGGGCTGCATCACCCGCCTCCGCACCGAGGTCGCGGACCCCAGCCTTGTCGACGAAGCCGCCCTCAAGGCCGCCGGCGCCCACGGCGTCGTCAAGATGGGCACCGCCGTCCAGGTCGTCATCGGCACCGACGCCGACCCGATCGCCGCCGACATCGAAGACATGATGTGACCTGAGCGGACACCGACGCACGAGGGGCCTGATCGCGACACCGCGAACAGGCCCCTCACCCATCTGCCGATAGGCTCGGCGCCATGTCTCGAATCGACGGCCGCACCCCCGAACAGCTCCGCCCCGTCACCATCGAACGCGGATGGAGCAAGCACGCCGAGGGCTCCGTCCTCATCTCCTTCGGAGACACCAAGGTCTTCTGCACCGCCTCCTTCACCGAAGGCGTCCCCCGCTGGCGCAAGGGCAGCGGCGAAGGCTGGGTCACCTCCGAGTACTCGATGCTGCCCCGCTCCACCAACACCCGCGGCGACCGCGAGTCCGTACGCGGCAAGATCGGCGGCCGCACCCACGAGATCAGCCGCCTCATCGGCCGCTCCCTGCGAGCCGTCATCGACTACAAGGCCCTCGGCGAGAACACCGTCGTCCTCGACTGCGACGTCCTCCAGGCCGACGGCGGCACCCGCACCGCCGCCATCACCGGTGCCTACGTGGCCCTCGCCGACGCCATCGCCTGGGCCCAGGCCAAAAAGATCGTCAAGCCCGGCCGCAAGCCCCTCACCGGCACCGTCGCCGCCGTCAGCGTCGGCATCGTCGACGGCACCCCCCTCCTCGACCTCTGCTACGAGGAGGACGTCCGCGCCGAGACCGACATGAACGTCGTCTGCACCGGCGACGGCCGCTTCGTCGAGGTCCAGGGCACCGCGGAGGCCGAGCCCTTCGACCGCAAGGAACTCAACGCACTCCTCGACCTCGCCACCGGAGGCTGCGCCGACCTCGCCGCCCTCCAGGCCGAGGCGCTCGGACAGAGCACCCCGTAACCGCCGGCGGCGACCGCCGTGGACAGCCGCCGCCGCGGGTGTACCGGGCCGGCAGCCACCGCCAGGCAGAAGCCGCAAGGTAAAGAAGCAACCAAGAAGCCCCCACGGGGCGTCGTAGTCGATACGGGCGCACGGGCCGAACCGTGCGCCCGTCCGTATCCGGGGAGGACCGTCCGAATGTCTGCGCGCCGCCGCATCGCACTCACCATCGCCGCCGCTGCCCTCATCGTGCCCGCAGCCGTAGGCTGCAGCGCCCTCGACAAGGCACTCGACTGCGTCGAGACGGCCGACGCCATCGCCACCAGCGTCAGCAAACTCCAAGAGGCCGTCTCCAGCGCCACGGAGGACCCGACCAAGGCCCGCGAGGCGCTCGACGACATCGACCGCGAACTCAAGAACCTCGGCGACAAGACCGACAACGCCGACCTCACCAAGGCCGTCGACGACCTCGGCACCGGCGTCGACAACGTCCGCAAGTCCATCGAGAACGGCGACGCCACCCCCGACATCACCCCCGTCACCGACGCGGCCACCGAGATCGGCAAGGTCTGCACCCCCGGGTGACCCCGATAATCGGGACATGACCCGACTGATCCTCGCCACACGCAACGCCGGAAAGATCACCGAACTCAGGGCCATCCTCGCCGACGCGGGCGTCACCCACGAACTCGTCGGCGCGGACGCCTACCCGGAGATCCCGGACGTCAAGGAGACCGGCGTCACCTTCGCCGAGAACGCCCTCCTCAAGGCGCACGCCCTCGCCAAGGCCACCGGCCTGCCCGCCGTCGCCGACGACTCCGGCCTCTGCGTCGACGTCCTCGGCGGCGCGCCCGGCATCTTCTCCGCACGATGGTCCGGCCGCCACGGCGACGATCAGGCGAACCTCGAACTGCTCCTCGCGCAGCTCCTCGACATCGACACCCCCCACCGCGCCGCCCACTTCGCGTGCGCGGCCGCCCTCGCCCTCCCCGACGGCACGGAACGCGTCGTGGAAGGCCGCCTCCGGGGCACCCTGCGCCGCTCCCCTCACGGCACGAACGGCTTCGGCTACGACCCGATCCTCCAGCCGGAGGGCGAGAGCCGCACCTGCGCGGAACTGACCCCGGAGGAGAAGAACGCGATCAGCCACCGGGGGAAGGCGTTCCGGGCGCTGGTGCCGGTGGTGAAGGAACTGCTGGGCTGAGCCCAAGAGAACGGCCTGCGAATCGATGCTTCGATTCGCAGGCCATTCGCGGTGCGGCGGAAGGGATTCGAACCCTCAAGCCCCGTCAGGGGCCACAGATCCTAAGTCTGCTGTGTCGCCATTGCACCACCGCCGCTAGCTGCCCGTCATGCTACCGGGACGGGTCCGCGGCTTGTGAAGGTGGCCCGTGAAGAGTCGGGCGTCGAGCTCCACCCCGGCACCAGGTGCCGGTGATCGCATGACAGTTGGGGCACAGCAGTCGGAGGTTCTCCCGTCTGTCGTCCCCGGGGACGCCGTTGATGTGATCGACCTCGAGTGTCATCGGCTTGCCACGCCAGACCGGCCCTGTGCCACAGCGGGCGCACCGTTCTGGAACTCCGATGTCCAGGAGTGCGCGCCGCAGAATGCCCGTTCGGGTCCGGCCGCTCTGTTCGCGCTTGACCAGGATCTCGTCGGCATGGAGGCGGGCGGTCGGGCCGGGCTTCCCCCGTTGATGAGCCTGTCCCAGGAAATGATCAGTGGAGATGCCCTCCTCTGCGACCCAACGGCGCAGCAGGGCACGCTGGCCACCGTTGTCCCGTCGGCCCAGAAGACGTAGTGCCTCTGCGAAGGATATGGAGGAGCTGACCGCGTGTCGCAACTCAGCGGTGGCAGGGCGTGATTGACGTCTCCGCGTCGAGAAGTGCGAGATATCGATGGCGAAGTGGGCGAAGCGCTTCATGAGGTATCGGTCGAGCTTCGCGTACGGTGACGTGCCGAGGAAGGCGATGACTTCGTCGATGTTGCTGCACCGCAGTGCCGCCTCGCTCAACAGCTCGCGGGTATAGGCCATTCGAGAGGTCATCGTGGCTGCCTGTCGGCCCTGTGCGGCCTGCGTTTTCGCCCCCTGTATGTGTCGGTGGACGAGTGACAGTTCGGGCAGAGCAGACGAAGATTGTCCAGCCGGTTGTTCCGCCAGTCCCCATCGATGTGGTCCACCTCGAGGGGCAGCGGACAGCCCTGCCAGGCTCCGTCGAGGCCGCACAGTGCACACGACCGGGCCACCCCCGACTCCGCGAGCGCGCGCTTGAGCAACTGGTTCGACGTGCGCTTCGTCTCGTCCGTAGGCTTCCTGACCAGAATTTCGGCAGCGGACCGGCGGCGGCTGTTGGTTCGCATGCGCTCCGTGCGTGCCCGTGACTCGAAGTGCGACGTGTCGATGCCCAATGCGCGGATGCGGCGACTGATGTGGGTGTGCTGACCTCCCAGAACGTCAAGGCCGAGGGCGCGAAGCACCTGGCACATGTTGGTCGACTCCTTGACAGCGGCGTCGAGGAGCTCGCGGCTCCATCGATGCCCTTCGCGCTCGAAGTGCGATGTCGAGACCCCGAGGCGGCGGAGTCGGCCCCGTAGGTACGCCCGGCGTGCCTTGTTCTTCGGGTCCACCCCCAGCTTCTCCAGCGCCTCGCTCAGTGTCCGTGACGATCTCGCCGCCCCGGTCAGTCGCTCCCGGGTGTACGGACTCGCCGGCATCGTCCCCTCCGTCCCGGCCGCGCGTTCGCGGCCCGTACGGAGTAACGAACCGACTATCGGGCGGTCACGGCCGAAAAGCGGACCGCCCGTCCCGCTGGTCGGCGGGACGGGCCGTTCGGTGGGAGGTCAGAACTTCGGCTCCGGGGCCGCGGCCAGGACCATTTCGGCGGCCTCCTCCTTCGAGGACACCGACGGCGGGGAGCCGTCCAGCGGCTTCTGGGCCGTCTCCTTCATGCACGCCACCGCGATCACACCGACCAGCGCCGCCGCCATCGCGTAGTACGCCGGCATCAGGTTGTTGTCGGTCGCGCTGATGAGCGCCGTGACGACGAGCGGCGTGGTGCCGCCGAAGAGGGAGGCGGAGAGGTTGTAGCCGACCGACAGGGAGCCGTACCGGACGTGCGTCGGGAAGAGCGCCGGGAGGGCCGCGGACATCGTGCCCAGCAGGCAGACCAGGGACAGGCCGAGCATCAGCATGCCGGCCGTCATCGCGAGGACGCTGCCCTGGCCGATCAGCAGGAAGGCCGGGGCCGACAGGAGGAGGAAGCCGAGCATGCCGGTCATCAGCAGGGGCTTGCGGCCGTAGCGGTCGTTCAGGCGGCCCACCTGGTTGATGATCGCCATCAGGAAGACCATGACGCCGATCAGGATGAGCAGGCCGTGCGTCTCGCTGTAGCCGAGCTCGTCGGACAGGTACGTCGGCATGTACGACAGCAGCATGTAGTCGGTGATGTTGTACGCGCCGACGAGGGCGATGCACAGGATCAGCGTCGGCCAGTACGTGCGGAAGATGTCGGCGAGGTCGCCCTTGGCCGTCGTCTCGACGGCGTCGGCGGCTTCCGGGGCGTGCGCGGACTCCGCTTCGAGCTTCTGGAAGGCAGGGGTCTCGTCGAGCTTCAGCCGCAGGTAGACACCGATCAGGCCCAGTGGCGCGGCGACGAGGAAGGGCAGCCGCCAGCCCCAGGCCTCCATGGCGTCGCTGCCGAGCAGTGCCGTGAGGAGGGTGACCAGGCCGGCCGCGCCGACGTAGCCGGCGAGCGTGCCGAGTTCGAGGAAGCTGCCGAAGAAGCCGCGTCGCTTGTCGGGGGCGTACTCGGCGATGAAGGTGGACGCGCCGCCGTATTCGCCGCCGGTGGAGAAGCCCTGCACGAGGCGGAAGAGGATCAGCAGGGCGGGCGCCCAGAATCCGATGCTGGCGTACGAGGGGATCAGGCCGATGGCGCCCGTGCCGATCGCCATGAGGATCATCGTCGCGGCGAGCACCTTCTTGCGGCCGATCTTGTCACCGAGAGGGCCGAAGACCATGCCGCCGAGCGGGCGAACGAGGAAGGCGACGGCGAAGGTCGCGAAGGAGGAGAGCAGCTGGACCGTGTCGTTCTCGGAGGGGAAGAAGACATGGCCGATGGTGACGGCCAGGTAGCTGTAGATCCCGAAGTCGAACCACTCCATGGCGTTGCCGAGCGAGGCGGCTTTCACCGCTCGCCTGACCGCGGCTTCGTCGGTGACCGTGATGTCGGTCCGCCGCAGTTTCGGGTTCCTCCGCTGCTTGATCGTGCGGAAGAGTACGGGGTGGCGTTTGATCGCTGCGGGATCGGCCGCTGGTTCCTGGCCGTTTTCCGCCATGACCTGGTTCCTTTCCTTGACTCCTCTTCCAAGAGCATCGTCTGCTCCCTCGCGCCGACCGCAACCGAAGTCCCACGCGAATGGGACTTCGGTCACAAAGAATGCGAACGGTAGGGAAGGGGGTCGGAAAGGTGGAAAGGGGTGCGGCTCAGATGCCGAGGTCCTTGATGATCTTCGCGACATGGCCGGTGGCCTTGACGTTGTACAGGGCGCGCTCGACCTTGCCCTCCTCGTCGACGACGACCGTGGAGCGGATGACGCCGGTCAC
Source organism: Streptomyces pristinaespiralis (assembly GCF_001278075.1). Taxonomy (GTDB): domain Bacteria; phylum Actinomycetota; class Actinomycetes; order Streptomycetales; family Streptomycetaceae; genus Streptomyces; species Streptomyces pristinaespiralis. Next base: position 5,407,983 of record NZ_CP011340.1, read on the forward strand.
CGTCTTGCCGTAGAGCTTCTTCTCGCCGAATGCGCCGTATGCCTCAAGGACCTCCTTGGAGGGGTCACCGACGAGCGTGACCTTGAGGTCCTCCTTCTCGCGGAACTTGGCCAGCTTCTCGGGCGTGTCCGGGGACACGCCGATGACGTCGTAACCGGCGCCGGCGAGCAGCTCGAGGTTGTCGGTGAAGTCGCAGGCCTGCTTGGTGCAGCCTGGAGTGAGCGCGGCGGGGTAGAAGTACACGATCACCTTGCGGCCCTTGTGGTCCGCGAGCGAGACCTCGTTGCCGTCGGCGTCGGGAAGGGTGAAGGCGGGGGCGGTGTCGCCGGGCTGGAGTCGCTCGCTCATGGTTCTCCTCGGTGTGCTTCGGGGCGTACGGCGTCGAGCGTAATGGGGGTGCCGTCGGGTGCGGTGGCGGGTGAGCTGACAGACTGTCGACGAAGGATTACCGGACACGACGACGGAGGCAGCGCGGTGTCGGATGCCAGGACCCCTGCGCAGATCGAGGCGGACATCGTCCGCAGGCGCGAGCGGCTCGCCGAGACGCTCGACGAGATCGGTGTGCGTGTGCACCCGAAGACGGTCATCGGTGACGCGAAGGCCAAGGTCGCCTCGACGGTGGACCGGACGGCGGGGCGTGCTTTCGTCGCGGTGAACCGGTCCGTCTCGGACGTGAAGGCGAAGTTCGTGTCCGACGACGGTTCGCCCAGGCTGGAGCGGCTGGTGCCGGTGGCGCTGGTGGCGGTCGGTCTGGTGGGTCTGCTCGCCGTGTCGGCGCGCAGGCGCCGTTCGTGACCCTGGGGCCCGCGGTGGCGTCCGTGGCAGGTAGGTTCGTGGCGTGAGCGCCAAGAGCCATGAGCACAGCCCCCAGCACGACAAGCTGCCCATCCGGATGCTGCACGACCGTGTGCTGGTGAGGACCGACATCCCGGAGGGTGAGCGGCGTTCCACCGGCGGCATCGTCATTCCGGCCACCGCGGCGGTGGGCCGGCGTCTGTCCTGGGCCGAGGTGGTCGCGGTGGGGCAGAGCGTGCGGACGGTGGAGCCCGGGGACCGGGTGCTGTACGACCCGGAGGACCGGGCGGAGGTCGAGGTGCGCGGTGTCGCGTACGCGCTGATGCGGGAGCGGGATCTGCACGCGGTGGCGGCCGACCGTTTCCAGGGTTCCGAGGATTCGACGGGGCTGTATCTGTAGCGACCTGCGGCGCGTGCTGCGGTACGGGACTGCGGTCAGGGCCGGTGGCGGAGGTCACCGGCCCTTTCGTGTGCCCTGGTGGCGTCCTTTGCTACGTTGGAACGACCCCGACGAGACGCGCCGTACCGGGTAGGAAAAGACGACGCACCCCGTTGTTCGTCCGCGTTGTTCCGCGTCTCGGAGGTGCCGTCATGGCCTGGGTCCTGCTTGTCGTCGCCGGTCTGCTCGAGGTGGGCTGGTCGATAGGGATGAAGTTCACCGAGGGTTTCACCAGGCTGTGGCCGAGTGTGTTCACCGGTGCGGGGATCGTCGCGAGCATGTTGCTGCTGTCGTATGCGGCGAAGTCCCTGCCGATCGGTACGGCCTACGGGGTGTGGGTCGGGATCGGCGCGGCCGGTGCGGCCGTGGTCGGCATGGTGGTGCTCGACGAGCCGGTGACCGCCGCCCGGATCTTCTTCGTGTGTCTGCTGCTGGTCGCGGTGGTCGGTCTGAAGGCGACCTCGGGGCACTGAGCGGCTGCGGGCCGCCGAGTGCCCCGCGGTCGTCGGTCCGCCGGGCCGGTGCGGTTCAGTGCGGCCGGGCGGCCGGGTCGGTGGAGCCGATCGCGGGTGCCGCCGGGGCGGGGGTGGCCGGTGCGGCGGGTGCGGCCGGTGGGGCGGGTGCTGCGGGGCTGCCTGCTCCGTTCGGTGTGCGGGGGGTCTGCCTGGACGGTCCTTGGGGGCCGGTGCCGGGTCCTTCGACGGTGCCGGGACGGCGGCCCGTCCCGCCGGTTCCGTCGCGGCCGCTGCCGGCCTGTTCGCCGGGGTCGCGGGGCCGGTAGGGGTCCTCGGGGTTGCCGGACTCCGGGTGCTCGGGGTCCCGCTGTCCCGGCGGCGGCTCGTTCGAACCCGGCGCGAGACGCAGGTCGAAGCCCTGGACGGGGGTGCCCTCGAGGGCGGCGGCCGTGTACTGGCCCCAGATCTCCGCGGGGGCGCCACCGCCGTTGATGCGTGACATGCCCAGCGCCCCGTAGAGCGGCGTCTGCGCGCCGGTCTTCGGGTTCTGGCCCATGACGGCGACGACGGTGGCCAGTTCAGGGGTGTAGCCGGCGAACCAGGCGGCCCTGTCCTCCTCCGCGGTGCCGGTCTTGCCGGCGGCGGGGCGGCCGGCCGACTGGGCGGCGGAGCCGGTGCCGCCGTCGACGACGCCACGCAGGACGGCGGTGGTGGTGTCGGCGGCCTCGCGGCTGACGGCCTGTTCGGTCTCCGGTTCGGGGAGCGGGACCTCGGTGCCGTTCTTGGTGATGCTCTCGACGAGTGTGTGGTCGGTGTGTTCGCCGTGGTTCGCGAGGGTGGCGTACGCGCCCGCCATGTCGAGGACGCTGGCGGTGGCGGGGCCGAGGGCGATGGAGGGGGAGGGGCTGAGGTCCGGGGTGGTCTTCGGGAGGCCGAGGGCGATGGCGGTGTCCATGACGCGGGAGGGTCCGACGTCGACCGCCATCTGCGCGAAGACGGCGTTGACGGATTCGTCGGCGGCCCGGCGGACGGGGATGGGGCCGTAGGAGACGTCGTCCTCGTTCTCGGGGGCGTAGCGGGCGCCGGTCCAGCCCTGGACGGGGCGTTTGCTGTCGCCGACGTAGACGGTGTTGGGGTTGATGGGGTGGCCGTCCTGGGTGGTGGAGCGGTGCTCCACGGCGGCGGCGATGACGAACGGTTTGAAGGTCGAGCCGACCTGGTAGTCGCGGCGGGTGGCGTTGTTGACGAACTGTTTGGTGTAGTCGATGCCGCCGTACATGGCGACGACCTTGCCGGTGGACGGCTCTACGGAGACGCCGCCGACGCGGACGTTGCGGTCGGCCTCGCGTTCGCTGTCGAGTTCCGAGGTCACCTGCTCGTCGACGGCGGCGGAGAGTGCCTCCTGCTTGCCGCGCTGGAGTGTGGTGGTGATCCGGTGGCCGCCGGTGGCCAGGGTCTTCTCGTCGAGGATGCCGCGTGCCGCGAGGTACTCCTTGACGGCCTGGACGATGTAGCCGCCCTGGCCGGAGAGTCCACTGACGGGCCTGGCCCGCTCCGGCATCGGGAAGGTGAGGGCCGCCCGGTCCTCGGAGCTGAGCCACTTCTCCTTCACCATGCCGCCGAGTACGTACTTCCAGCGGGCGAGCGCCGCCTGCTTGTTCTCCGGGTAGGTCGCGACGTCGTAGGCGTTGGGCGCGTTGAGGAGGGAGGCGAGGTAGGCGCCCTGTGCGACGTCGAGGTCCTGGACGTCCTTGCCGTAGTAGGCGTGGGCGGCGGCCTGGATGCCGTAGGCGTTGCGGCCGAAGTAGCTGGTGTTGAGGTAGCCCTCGAGGATCTCGCTCTTGCTCTGGTTGCGGCCGAGTTTGATCGCGATGAAGAACTCCTTCACCTTGCGGGTGACGGTCTGTTCCTGGCCGAGGTAGTAGTTCTTGACGTACTGCTGGGTGATGGTGGAGCCGGACTGTTTGCCCTTGCCGGTGACGGTGTTCCAGGCGGCGCGCACCATGGCCATCGGGTCGATGGCGGGCGCGCTGTAGAAGTCGCGGTCCTCGGCGGCGAGTACGGCGCGCCGGACGGGCAGGGGGATCTTCTCGAGGGAGACGTTCTCGCGGTTGACGTCGCCGTCGCGGGCGATGTGGGTGCCGTCCTCGTAGAGGTAGACGTTGGTCTGGGCGGTGGCCGCGGCGTTGGCGGGCGGGATGTCGACGAGCAGGTAGCCGGTGACGAGGCCGCCGATGACGAGCAGTGAGGCGAACAGCAGGGCGCCGAGGGTGACGCGCCAGGTGGGGACGGCACGCCGCCAGCCGGTGCGCTTGGGGCGGGACGCGCGGCCCTTCTTCTTGCCGGTCTTCACGGCGGCGGTTGTGGCGCCGGCGTGTGCCTTGTGCGTGGAGGGGGCCGGCTCGTCGGCTTCCTCGTCGCCGTCGGGCTCCTCGCCCGCGGGGGTGGTGTCTTCCGCGGCGGGTGACTCGTCGTCCGCCTCGGCGGCCTCGTCGTCCGCGGGTGATTCGTCGTTGGCGCGTGTCTCGTCCGCGGCGGGTGCCTCCTCCGCCTCGGGGACCTCCTCCGCCTCGGGCGCCTCGTCCTCCCCGGCGGCCCGGGCCGTGTCGTCGGCGCCGGTCTTCCTGCGGGGCCGCTTGTCCGGGTCGGGCGGGCCGGCTGCCGTCGCGTCCCGGGGTGTCCAGCCCTGCTGCTGCGGCTCGTCGCTCATGGCACACATACTGCACTTTTTGGATCGATAACCCCCGTATCCGGGCGCTTCCGGCGTCGTAAATCCCCTCGCGATGGCCAGTCGCGCCGGGCTAGGCTCGTGCGCTTTGGTGCCCGGACGGACGCGTGGAGGGGAGTGGCCGTGAGGCTTTACGCGGTCGTCGCAGCGGGCGGGTTCCGGCGCTATGCGACGTATCGGGTGGCGACAGCGGCAGGGGTGTTCACCAACACCGTCTTCGGCTTCATCCTGGCGTACACCTATATCGCCCTGTGGGACGAGCGTCCGCAGCTCGGCGGGTACGACCAATCGGAAGCGCTCACCTATGTGTGGCTGGGTCAGGCGCTGCTGATGGCCTGCGCCATGATGGGCGGCGGTTTCGAGGACGAGCTGATCGAGCGGATCCGTACCGGCGACATCGCCATCGACCTCTACCGCCCCGCCGACCTCCAACTCTGGTGGCTCGCCGGAGACCTGGGCCGGGCCGCCTTCCATCTGCTCGGGCGGGGCATCGTGCCGATGGTGCTCGGCGCCCTGGCGTTCGACCTGGCACTGCCCGCGTCGCCGTGGATCTGGGCGGCGTTCCTCCTGTCCGTGGCGCTCGGTGTGGTGGTGAGCTTCGCGGTGCGGTTCCTGGTGTCGCTGTCGGCGTTCTGGCTGATGGACGGCGCCGGGGTGATGCAGATGTGCTGGCTGGCGGGACTCTTCTTCTCGGGGATGCTGCTGCCCCTGAGCCTCTTCCCGGGCCTGCTGGGCGAAGTCGCACGGGCACTGCCCTGGTCGTCGCTGCTCCAGGTGCCCGCGGATGTGTTCCTCGGCAAGCACACCGGCTGGGGCCTGCTCCAGGTGTACGCCTTCCAGGGCGGCTGGGCGCTCGCGCTCCTCGCGGCCGGACGGATGCTGCAGAGTGTGGCGACCCGCAGGGTGGTGGTCCAGGGTGGCTGACGCGCTCAGGGCGTACGGGCTGATCGTGGCGATGTGGGTGCGCTCGACGATGGCCTACCGCGCGTCGTTCGCGATGACGACGCTCGGGAACTTCGCGGCGACCGCGTTCGACTTCGTCGCGATCCTGCTCATGTTCTCGCACGTCGACGCGCTGGGCGGCTATTCGCTGCCCGAGATCGCGTTCCTCTACGGGACCACCAGCACCGCCTTCGGCCTCGCCGACCTCGTGATGGGCTCGATGGACCGGCTCGGGCGGCGGGTGCGCGACGGCACCCTGGACACCCTGCTGGTGCGGCCCGTGGCGGTCCTCGCCCAGGTCGCCGCCGACCGGTTCGCGCTGCGCCGGCTCGGCCGGGTGACGCAGGGGCTGATGGTCCTCGCGTACGCGCTGTGGACGCTCGACGTCGAGTGGACGGCGGCCAAGGCGGCCATGGTGCCGATGATGCTGCTGTGCGGCGGGGCGATCTTCGCGTCCGTGTTCGTGGCGGGCGGCGCGTTCCAGTTCTTCGCGCAGGACGCGGCCGAGGTGCAGAGCTCCTTCACGTACGGCGGGAACACGCTGCTGCAGTACCCGCCGTCGATCTTCGCGAAGGACCTGGTGCGCGGAGTGACGTTCGTCGTGCCGCTGGCCTTCGTCAACTGGATGCCGTCGCTGTACGTACTGGGCCGCGAGGACCCGCTCGGCCTGCCCGGCTGGTTCGCCCTGCTGCCGCCCGTCGTCGCCGCGGGCTGCCTCGGGCTCGCCGGACTGGCCTGGCGGGTCGGACTCCGTTCGTACCGCAGTACCGGAAGCTGAGGACACAGTGGATTTCATCGAACTGGACGGTGTCGAGAAGGTCTTCGACGTACGCCGCAAGGTCGGGCGGCTGCGCCGGGAGAAGTATCAGGTACGGGCGGTGGACGGGATCAGCTTCACCGTCCCGCGCGGCGAGATGGTCGGCTACATCGGCCCGAACGGTGCCGGCAAGTCCACCACGATCAAGATGCTCACCGGCATCCTCACGCCCAGCGGCGGCCGGCTCCGTGTCGCCGGCATCGACCCGTCGCGGGAGCGGACCCGGCTGGCCCAGCGGATCGGGGTGGTGTTCGGCCAGCGCACCACGCTGTGGTGGGACCTGCCGCTGCGCGACTCGTACCGCCTGATGCACCGCATGTACCGCATCCCCGACGCCACCTTCCGGCAGAACCTGGACCGCTGCGTCGAACTGCTGGACCTGGCCGAGCTGTTGGACGTGCCGGTGCGTCAGCTGTCGCTGGGGCAGCGGATGCGCGGCGACATCGCCGCGGCACTGCTGCACGACCCGGAGGTGCTGTACCTGGACGAGCCGACCATCGGCCTCGACGTGATCTCCAAGGCCAAGGTGCGGGAGTTCCTGCGCGACCTGAACGCGGAACGCGGCACGACGGTCCTGCTCACCACGCACGATCTGACCGACATCGAGCAGTTGTGCAAGCGGGTGATGGTCATCGACCACGGGCGGCTCATGTACGACGGGCCCCTGGCCGGGCTGCACGAGGTGGGCGAGAGCGAGCGCACCCTGGTCGTGGACCTGGAGCGGGAGCTGCCGCCGATCGAGATCGAGTCGGCGCGGACGCTGAAGGTGGAGGGACCGCGCCAGTGGCTGGCCTTCCCGGCCTCCGTCTCCGCGGCGCCCCTGGTGGCGGCGCTGGCCGAACGGTACCCGCTGGTGGACCTGTCGGTGCGGGAGCCGGACATCGAAGCGGTGATCGCGAAGATGTACGCGGAACGTTCTGCCGGACCGCTTGCTTGACTAGTCTGGCGGTATGACGAGCGAACTCCCTGAGATGCGTGCCTCCGATGCCGAGCGGGAGCGGGTCGCCGAGCGGTTGCGGGACGCCGTGGCCGAGGGCCGCCTCGACATGGAGGAGTTCGACCAGCGCCTGGACGCGGCCTACCGTGCGCGTACGCACGGCGACTTGGAACCGCTGGTACGTGACCTGCCGGCACCGGGCACGTCCGGCGCGGCGTCCGCCGTGACACCGGCGCGCGCCTCCTGGGCGGGCCGGGTCGGCGGCCCCGCGACCTCGAGCGGCGCGTTCTCCTTCTGGGGCGGTTTCTCGCGCCGGGGCACCTGGACGGTCGGCCGGAGGTTCACGGCGTTCACGCTGATGGGCGGCGGCGAGCTGGACCTGCGCGAGGCCCGTTTCGAGGACCGCGAGACCGTGATCGACTGCATCGCGATCATGGGCGGCGTGCAGGTCGTCGTCCCGCCCGGCCTGAACGTGGAGGTCAGAGGCATCGGCCTGATGGGCGGCTTCGACGAACACGGCAGCGTGGAGGCGGACCCGGACCCGGGCGCACCCCGCGTGATCATCAGAGGGCTGGCGCTGATGGGTGGCGTGGGCGTGGAACGCAAGCTCACGAGGGCGGAGAAGCAGCGCCTGAAGGCGGAGCGGGAGCGTGAGCGGAAGCTCGGCAAGGGCGACGACGGGCGGAAGGAACTGGGCGGCGGGGCATGACGGGGGCGCAGCCGCCGCGCGGGGCGTTGTCCCCGACCCGCCCCTTCGTGTAACCGGGCACCACCCCCGGCCCCCGCGCCTCGATCGCCGACGGGGCTGGAGTCGTCCCCAGGGGGCTGGATGTCGCTCCGCGGGATCAGCCTCAAGCCCGCCGCGGGCGGCGGGCAGCCCGGTCCTGTCAGAGCTTCGCCGGATCCACGGCGTGCCCCATCCGCGTGTACCCCGCGTCGCTCGGGTGCAGGTGGTCCCCCGAGTCGTACACCGGCCTCAGCCTGCGCGGCGCGTACGGATCGCGCAGCGCCCGGTCGAAGTCGACGACCGCGTCGAAGATGCCGCCCGTACGGATCGCCGTGTTGATCTTCAGACGCTCCGCGTCCGCCGCGGCCGTGCAGCGGGGGTGGCCGCCGCAGGGCGCCAGCGTGGAGCCGATCACGCGCCATCCGCGGGCGTGCGCGCGGTCGGCCAGCTCGGTCAGCCCCGCCGTCACGTCGAGGGCCGTGGGAGCGTGGGGTGCGCGCAGGACGTCGTTGATGCCGATGGCGACGATCACGGTACGGGCGCCGGACCGGGCCAGCACGTCGCGGTCGAAGCGTTCCAGGGTGCTGGGGCCGCGCCCGTACTCGAGGAGCCGGTTGCCGCTGATGCCCTGGTTGAGGACGCCGTAGCGGCCGCCGAGCCGGTCGGCGAGCACGTCGGGCCAGCGGTTGTCGTGGTCACGGGTCGCGGAGACCCCGTCGGTGATCGAGTCGCCGACGGCGACGATCGCGCCGCGCGCCTGGGCGGTGAGGACGTCGACGGCGGTGATGTGGTGCCAGGAGCGGATCCGCGTCGTGAACGCGTCGCCGCTCTCGTCCTGCGCGAGGTCGCCGTCCGCCAGGTAGGACGTCTGGACGGCGTGCGGGTGGGTGGTGACCGGGCCGCCGGGCGCCGGGGTGTGGACGGAGATCAGCAGGTCGCCGTCGTAAGGGATCCGCAGCACGACGGGATCGCTGACGATCTGCCCGCCCGGGCCGACGGTCGCCTCGTGTGCCCCGCCGAAGGTGATCCGGCGCAGGGTGCCGGCCACGGCGGCGGGCCCGTCGCCGGCGCGCACCGCGAGGGAGGCGCCGGTGATCAGCAGCGGCTGTGTGCCGTAGAGGTTGGAGAAGGTGACGCGGGCGGCGGTTCCGCCGATGCTGGTGTGCACGACGTTCCGTACGGAACGGCCCGCGCGGCCGCTGGGCCCGCCGACGGCGGAGGTGGCCGGTGCGGCGGAGACGGGGCTCGCCGACCAGGTGCCGATCCACACCGGTGTCGCGGACGGGGGCGTACGGACCTCGGGCCCCTTCTTGACGGTGCCGACTCCGAGGTAGATACCGCCGCACATAAGGGCGATCGTGGCCATAAGGGCAGCGAGGTTCACATACCCCTGACGCTTGTTCATGAACACATCATCCGGCATGGCCCGGGAACTCGATGTGCCGCCCGGGAGTACCTGATGTAGGGACGAGTGGTAGGGACATTGCGTGCGGAAGCAGCGCGGACGGGTGGAGCGGATGGAACGTACAGAACCGGATGAGCCGGGCGGCCCCGACCGGGCCGTGCGGGGCGGAGCCGTCGGAGGCGGCGGCACGCCCGGCGGTGGTCCGGACGGTGGCGCCGGGCGGCCCGGCCGGCCGGAGGGCGGGGTCGCGGCGTCGACGGCGCTGCCCGCCTTCGCGTACACCGAGGCCGACGAGGAGAAGCGGCGCGGCGTGCGGCGGATGAAGATGACCGCGACCGGTCTGCTGCTGGGCGTCGCACTCGTCTTCGTCCTCGCCACCTGGGCGAAGAACGCGGGCCTCGGCGGCTGGGCCGGCTACGTCGCGGCCGCAGCGGAGGCCGGCATGGTCGGCGCGCTCGCCGACTGGTTCGCCGTCACGGCCCTCTTCCGCCATCCCCTCGGCATCCCGATCCCGCACACCGCGATCATCCCGAACAAGAAGGACCAGCTCGGCGCGTCGCTCGGCTCGTTCGTCGGCGAGAACTTCCTCTCCGCCGACGTCGTGCGCGTCCGGCTGCGTGCCGTCGGCATCGGCAGCAGACTCGGCGCCTGGCTCGCCCAGCCCGCCCACGCCGACCGGGTCACCGCCGAACTGTCCACCGCGCTGCGCGGCGCGCTGACCGTGCTGCGCGACTCCGACGTGCAGGCGGTCGTCGGCGAGGCGATCACCCGCCGCGCGGAAGCCGTCGAGATCGCGCCCGGCATAGGGAAGACCCTCCAGAAGGTCGTCGCCGACGGCGCCCACCACCGTGCCGTCGACCTGATCTGCACCCGCGCCCACGACTGGCTGGTCTACCACTCCGACTCGGTGATGGACGCGGTCGAGGGCGGCGCCCCCGGCTGGACCCCGCGCTTCGTGGACAAGAAGATCGGCGAGCGTGTCTACAAGGAGCTGCTGCGTTTCGTCACCGAGATGCGCGACATGCCCGGCCATCCCGCGCGCGGGGCGATCGACCGCTTCCTCGGGGACTTCGCCGCCGACCTCCAGTCGGACACGGACACCCGCGCGCGCGTCGAGCGCATGAAGTCCGAGCTGCTGGCGCGCTCGGAGGTGCAGGACGTGATCGCGTCGGTCTGGTCCTCCGTACGCGCGATGATCATCTCGGCGGCCGAGGACGACCGCAGCGAGCTGCGCCTGCGGGCCCGCGCGTCGCTGCTGTCCCTGGGCTCGCGGCTGGCGACGGACAGCCGGCTCCAGGCGAAGGTGGACGGCTGGGTGGAGGACGCCGCGGTGTACGTGGTGACCACCTACCGCGGCGAGATCACGTCGCTCATCTCCGAGACCGTCGCCAGCTGGGACGCGGAGCACACCTCCCGGAAGATCGAGGCGCACATCGGCCGCGACCTGCAGTTCATCCGGATCAACGGCACGGTGGTCGGCGCACTGGCGGGCCTGGTCATCTACACCGTGGCGCACGCGCTGGGCGCGTGACCGGTCCCTGCCCGACAGTCACGCGCCCAACGCCTCTTGGGGAGGTACAGATGAATACGTGCGGGGGGCGGCAGATGTTCAGTCCGGGCCGGACCGTGTTCGGAGCCCGTGCCGTCAGCCGTGCCGCCACCGCACTTGCCCCGTCGCCCGTCCGGACACCGCTTGGCTCGTCCCTATGCCGGACATCGTGTGGGCTCGTCCCTGTGCCGGACGCGGTGTGGGCTCGTCCCCGTGCCGGACATCGTGTGGGCTCGTCCCCATGCCGGACATCGTGTGGGCTCGTCCCCGTGCCGGACGCGGTGTGCGCTCGTCCCCGTGGCGGGTCAGCTGCTGCGCCGGGTGACCGTCCACGAGGCCAGCGCCACTCCGGCGGCCACCGTGAACACCGCCGGCCAGGCGCCGACCTTCTTGGCGAGCGGGTGCGACCCGGCGAACGCGGCGACGTAGGCGGCGCTCAGCCCGGCGGCCGCCTTCGGCCCGGCGTCCTGGTGCCACTGCCGGGCGGCCACGGCACCCGCCGCGGCGAGCGCGACCCCGCCGAGGGGACGCTTCCTGGTCCAGCGGGCGACTCCGTACCCGCCGACGAGTCCGCCTGCCGCCACCGCCGCTGCTGGAACCCTGGCCATTGCTGCCGCCTCTCGCGCTTTCGCTGTCCTCGTGCCGACGTGCGGCCCGCGCCGACGGGGTCGTCGGCTGTACTCGGGTGCCGTCGTGCCGTCGTGCCGTCGTGCCGCCGTACGGCCGTGCCGTCGTGCGGTCACACGGCCCGTTGTGCCGTTGCGCCGTTCCGAGCCTAGGACGTCCCCGTCCTAGTGGAAGAGCTGGCCCCGCACCGCACCGTCGGGAAACTCCTCCGTGTGGATGTTGGAGTAGAAGCCCCACGGGTTGTCCCGGATCTCCTTGACCAGTCCGGCGTGCTGGTCGTGCAGCTGGCCGGAGACGGCGAACAGGCTTTCCGGTACCGGCTTGTCGAAGAAGCCCAGCACCACGTCGCCGTTCTTGCCGAAGTCGCCCTTGTGGATGTGGGCGGCGGCGGGGGCCTTGATGTCGGCCCAGGCGAGCGAGAAGTCGACGGTCGTCCCCTTGGGGTGCAGGAACGTCACCGCTTTCCCGTCCCGGTCGTTGACCTTCGTAGCGTCGTTGTTGGCGACCTCCTGCGCGCCGTTGGCCAGGGCACGAAGCTTGCCGCCCTTGATGATGTGGAGCGGGTTGATGTTCTCGTGGAGCTGCTTCAGCTGGCCGCGCACGGCTCCGCCGGGGAACTCCTCGCTGTGCAGGTTCATGTAGAACCCGGAGGGATGCTCGATCAGGCTCTTGGCGAGCGCGGCGTCCGTGACGGTCGTGTGCCCCGCCGCCGAATGCAGCGACTCGGGCATCGCGGTACCGAACAGCGGCACCTTCACATCGCCGTTCTGACCGGCGGCCCCCTCGTGGATGTGGCCCTGGCTCGGTACGAAGCCCTGCCACTGCATCGCGAAGACCACCCGGTCGCCCTTCACCTGCATCAGGGCGACCGCCTTGCCGTCGGGGTCGTTCACGGCCGCCCCGCTCGCGTCGGGGACCTCGTGCGCGCCGGTCATGACGACGGCGAACGTGACGGCCTTGCCATGGCTGGGTTTCGTGAACGTGGCGGCGGTCTGCGAACTGCTCCGCCCCCCTCCATGGCTGTCGTGCGCCACTGCGGGGACGACACCGGCCACGGCCAGCACGAGGGCGGCGGCCGGCACGGCGAGAGTGCGCTTGTGCATTGCGGATGAACCTCTCATTCGGGGCCGACCGGTCGTGGTCGGTCGGGGTCTTGTACGCGTCGCCCGGGCGGCCCGTTCAAATGAGGAATTCGCTGAATCCGATTGAACAGCCGCTCAGTCGAGGCCGTACCACCCGCCGTACGCACAGCTGTCCACCCACCCGGAAGCCGAGGAATCCCACCATGCGCAGCACCCGGAACCGTGGCCGCACCAAGGCCCTGATCGCAGCCCCGCTGATGGCGCTGGCGCTGCTCACCGTGACCGCGTGCGAGGACTCCGGCGGCTCGGGCCCGTCGTACGGAGCGGGCGCCGAGGGGCAGCCGGCGGACCGGGCTCCGGCCGCGTCCCCGGACGGATCGGGTGCGGAGGAACCCGCCGGTGAGCAGCCCGCCGCCGACGGGTCCACGGCCACGGCCCCGCCGAAGCAGCCGCCCGCCCCCGCCATCTCGGTCAGGACCGCGGAGTCGGACCTCGGCACGATCCTCGTCGACGACCAGGGCCGCACGCTGTACGGCTTCACCAAGGACAAGCCGGGCCGGGCCAACTGCGACTCCGACTGCATCGCGGTATGGCCGGCGTTGATCTCCGCCAAGGACGTGACGGCCGGCGAGGGCACGGACGCGTCGCTGCTGAAGGAGATCAAGCTCGGCGCGGGCGCCGAACAGGCGGTCTACGGCGACTGGCCGCTCTACTACTACGTGGGCGACGTGACGGCGGGGGATGTGAACGGCCAAGGTCTGGACGGCGAGTGGTTCGTGGTCGCGGCGGACGGCAAGCTCATCAAGTCGCATGCGTGACAGGCAGGTTGCCGCCACCGTCTCCGCTTCCTGCCGTCCGGTCAGGCTCCGCCCTGTGTGAAGCGTGACAGCAGGGCGCGCCCGCGGCCCCCGGTCGCACCCGCGGGAGCCGACGCGCGGAGCTGTCGCCATGTGGCGCGATGACAGCGGCCCTGAGGGCGGGACTTGAGGAAGTCGGCGTAGGGGACCGGACGCGGGGGGACACCGATCTCCACCCAGTGGTCACGACCGGAGACATGGTCCCAGCCGGCGTTGGGGATGCGGATGTGGTCCGCGCGGCCGTCCTTGTTCTTCGAGGTGATCTGGAGGACCTCGGCGTGGCCGGCGCGCGTCCGGAGGACCACGCAGTAGTGCTGCGCCGCCTGGTCCGACTCCCGGTACGGGACCATCGCGAGCCACACCTCGCCGCGGGCCGGCCGGCGGCCCAGCCGGCTGCCGGGGGCCCGGTTCGCGCGGGCCGCGTCCCACCAGCGGATCCCGCGGTGGACGACGAACGCGGCGACACCCGTCGCTCCGCTCACGGCGAGGCCGCGGATGTTCCAGTACGGCGAGTCGACCTGTGCCTCGGCCCAGAGCATCGCGGACCAGCCGGCGCCCAGATAGAGGGCGGTGCGGCCGAGGACCACCCACCACACGAACCGCCGGCTACGGCCGGAGAACACGGCGAGGACGGCGGCGGTCACCACGGAGACGCCGTACACGGCGAGGTACTGGCCCGCCCCGCTCAGCTTCTGGGGTGGCGTCTGGACCGACAGCAGATCGGGCATGAGCACCGGCTGCGCCAGCAGACTGCCGACGACGACGCACACCACCAGTATCAAGAACCCCGCGCAGCCGATCCCTGCGCAGGACGTGTCGTCACGTCGGGCCACGAGCCCTCCCCCCTGATCCCCGCGTTCCCCCGCGTCGGCGGCATCCCGCACTCCCTGACCGGAAGGGTAGGGCAAGAGGGGGCCCGGCGAAGGAGTTCTCGGCAGCCGGACCAGGCACGGTGCCGGTGCCTCCGGAGGCTGGGCCGTCCCTTCCGGAGCCTTTGGGACCTGGGGCGTTCGGTGCCGGGAGCCTTCGGTGCCCCGGTCGTGGTGCCCGGTGCCTACGGCAGCTGCGCCAGGAACTCCCGTACGGCCGTGGCGAACTCCGCCGGAGCCGTGTCGTGCACCGTGTGGCCGGTGGGGAGTGACACGAGCCGGGTGTTCTTGCGGCGGATGGTCATGGCCGCCGCGTGCTCCGCGCCGAGCACATCGCTGTCCGTGCCGTGGACGAGCAGCGCGGGGCAGTCGCTCGCCAGCCAGTCGTCCCAGTGGTCGCCCCGGACGTGCGCGTGCGAGGTGACCATGTCCCGCGGTTCGAAGGCGAGGCCCCAGCCGTCCGGGTGTTCCCGTACGGCGTCCGCCAGGTAGCGGACGGCGTCCCCGAGAGCCTCGACCAGTGCCGCGCGGGTCGGCGCCCGGCGCGGCCACGACAGGCAGAACGACAGGTCGTCCGCCACGACCGCGCCTACGTCCTCGATGACGAGCGCGCGCACCGCCTGCGGGTGGCGGGCCGCGAGCTGGTACGCGTTGAGGCCGCCCAGCGAGTGCCCGAGCACCACGACTTCCTCCAGCCCGAGGTGCTCGAGAAGCGCCACCGCGTCCCGCACGTAGCCGTCCCGGTCGTACTCGGGTGTCCGGTCCGACCGGCCGTGGCCGCGCTGGTCGAGGGCGATGACCCGCCAGTCGGGGGCGAGCGCGGCGGCGAGGGCGGTGAACGTACGGCCTTCGCAGAAGTGCCCGTGCAGGGCGAGCAGCGGCCGGCCAGGCCCTCCGAAGTCCAGGTAGGAGAGCCGGTGCCCGCCCGCGTCGAAGGCCGCACGTATCGGTTCCTCCGGCTGCCGCGCGCCTGTCGGGCCGCCGGCCAGATGGGCGTGGACCCGGCCGCGCAGCAACTCGTACTCCTCCGCGCGACGCCGGGGCCGGCCCGCGGGCCTGGTGACGCTACGCCCGGCGGTGACGGTCTGGCCGAGCCGGAACTGGTCCCGGGTGAAGTCGATCTCGGTGCCGTCGGGGAGCCGGTTCCACCAGTGGAAGCCGTGCTGATCACCGCCCAGGTGCACCTCGCCGACGACGAGATCACCGCCGAGCAGGTCGTGCACGACCAGGGCCGTGATGTCGCAGTGTCCCCAGGCCGGGTTGTCGCCGCTCCACCCGGCGCGTTCGAGATCGTCGGGGGAACAGGTGTCGGCCGCCCAGGAGGCGCGCAGAGCGTTCTCGATGCCGGTCAGGGTGTACGGTGCCATGCGATGCAGGATGCCGCAGGGCACTGACAACGGGTGCGCCGGTGCTTCGTGCGCGACACGAACAGGCAGGTGGTTGACGTGCCGTGCCGCCGCTGAGCCCACTCAGCGGGACCGGTCGTCCACCTGCACCAACGCATGCGTCCCGCTGGTGCGCCACGCCTCGCCGCTCCCCTCGAGCGCGGTCAGCACGTCGCGGTCCAGGCCGGTGATCACGTCCGACTTCAACGTGCGCAGCGCCGCGACCGGGCCCGGCCAGTACGCCGTCCGCTCCGCGAAGGGTGTGGTCGGGGACCACAGTTGGTCACCGACGAGGCGGCGGTAGTTCAGGTCGCCCTTCAATACGGTCACCGTGGCGGCCGCGAACTGCTCCCGCAGGTCGTCGGGCATCGCGCTGTACGGGAACGGGGCGCAGAAGAACTCGTGCGCGCCGACCCTCAGCCGTCCGTCGGCCATCGCGGCCCACAGGCGCCGGCCGGTCTCCGCGGCGTAACCGGCAGCGGGCGCGTGGGCGAGCCGGCGCAGGCTGTGGATGACGTCCGACATGGTCGCGTCGGAGATGTAGTACGGCTGCGGCTTCACATGAAGGACCACTTCCGCGGCCCGCTCCGTGTGCAGCAGGTGGTCGACGAGGACGAGGTCCGGGATCAGCTCCCGGCCCGCGTTGTCCGCGACGAGGTGCACGGTGGCCCCGCCGCCGACCGGCAGGAGGGACCACAGCCGTGCACTCTCGTCGGCGACGAGCCCCGAATCCGCGCGGAGGGCCGTCGACTCGTGGGCACCGCCGGAGTCGATACGAAAGCCGAGGTCCGCGCGGTTTCCCCAGAGGGATCCCAGGAGGAGCGCGGCGGCCTGGACGTCGGCGGGCCGTCCGGACAGGTCGTCGAGGGCGGTGAGTTCCTCGTCGACCAGCTTGCCGGCCAGTTCGGCGGCCTTGAAGGGGCCGAAGGGATCGATGCCATGCCAAGGGCCGGGCGTGAAGTAACCCAGCGCGCCGAGGAGTTTGCGGTAGAAGTAGCTCTCGGCCCACAGGAACGGAACGTCGAACCAGGACCGGCCGAAGTAACCCTGCCCCCACGCCGCCCACCGCTCGCGGTCGTGCGCGTCCGCGCCGAGCGGCTCGATCACGCCTTCGGTGGCCTCGGCGAGCAGAGCGTCGAGGGCGGCGTGCTGCGCGGGCCCGAGGGGGAACGCGTCGCGCACCTGCCGGATCAGCACGGGGTGGCGTTCGGCCAGGACGGCCCGGGCGAACGACCCGGGTCCGTTGCTCAGAATCACGGGCGCGGCGGGCGGCGTGGACGTGTCGGGTGAGCCGGGCACGCGGGGTGCGTCGGCGTCGTTCGCGGGCATCGGGTTCACGTACTCCTCGGTCGTCAGGGGCCACCGGGGCCGGTGCGGGCGGACCGGGCTTGCGGGGCCGTCCCGCGCGTCGCCCTGCGGGTGGCAGCGAGCCGTGTCGCGCCCCCGGCACGGGGCGACCGTACCCGCCGGACGCCGGACTCCGCGCACACGGCCCGGCCCGCTGCCGGAGCGTCGGCCACCTGCGGCCTGCCGTGTGCCGGTCGCCGCACGCCGTCCGCCGCTCGATGGAGGCGGGGATCGGCGTCCGTCGTGCCAGACTTCTGTGATGGAGATCAGGACGGCACAGAAGGACGACTTCGAGGGGTACTTGGGACTCGCGGCCCAGGTGGAGGACTGGTTCGGTCCGATGGTCGACGACCCGGGCTTCCACCAGGCGGTGACCGAGCACATCGTCCGGTCGACCGCGCTCGTCGCGGCGGAGGGTCCTGAGGGATCCGAACTGCTCGGCGGTCTCCTGTTCGGCCCGAGCCACCCGGCGCACCACGTCCACTGGCTCGTGGTCTCGGCACAGGCCCGGGGCCGGGGCGTCGGCAAGGCGCTGATGGCGGAGGCGATGAGCCGCTTCGTACGGAGCGGCCCGGCCACGGTCGAGGTCGTCACCTTCGGCCCCGACCACCCGGGAGCCGTCACCAGCGGCGCCCGCGTCTTCTACGAACGCCTGGGATTCACCCCGGCCGAGGCCACGGAACCGGGGCCGGAGGGCGGCTCTCGGCAGATCTACCGGTTGACGGTCGCCTGACCTGTGACGCCGGGTCCGGGCGGCGCGTCTGGCCCGGACCGGGACCACCGGCCAGAGCGCGATCATCGCGTGCGTGGACACGTCGCACTCCATGTACATGGAGGGGCCGGGCGGGGTTACACGGGAGGCGTGGGCCACGGCGTGCGCGTTGGCGCTGCTGGACCAGGCCCGCCACGCGGGGCGGGACTTCGTCGGCATCCTGTTCTCCTCCGCCGACAAGATCCAGGTCTTCCGCTTCCCGGCCGACGATCCGCCGACATCCACGGGGTCCTCGACTTCGCGGAGACCTTCCTCGGCGGTGGCACCAGCTGTCAGAGGCCGCTGACGGTGGCGAGCGACCTCTTCGCGGACGCGTTCGACGACGCCGCCCCGCAAGCGCGGTGACATCGTGATGATCACCGACGACGAGTGCGGCGTCACCGAGGAATGGATGCGCGGCTGGAACGACGCCAAGCACCGGTTGGGCTTCCGGGTCTTCGGCATGGCCATCGGCGCCGCAGGCGCCGCCGAAGCGGGCTCGGTCCTGGAGGTGCTGTGCGACTACCTCCGCTCCATCGAGGACCTGACGGAGGTCCACGCGGCGGCGGACCTCTTCCGAGTGATCTGACCGGTGCTGCGACGTCCAGGCAGGCGCCGACCGCCGGCCGCCTCCGCGAGGCGCGGACCGCACATGTTGCGGACGGACGGCTCGACGGCTCGATGCGCAGTGCCCGACGAGCCGGTCCGACCGGCGGCCACTGCCGCCCAGGCCTCTTCTGGACGCTCGGTTCCAGGCGTATCGCCCTGTGAAGGTCGTGCACAGCCGCAGCCGCAGCGGCGGGGCCGGAAAGGAAGTGCCAGCCACCGTTCCGGTCCCACCGCTGAGGGTGTCCGTGGTGCGGCGCACCGAACCATGCCGGTGTCCGCCCACCTGACGGACCTCAGCCGGCCAGGATGCTCGAGAAGAAGCCCAGTCCAGGGTCTTCCGGAGTGCCGACGAGCAGCGCGCGGTCCAACAGGATGTTGTTGTGCTCGCAGCTCGTCTCCGGGAGCATCACGCAGGCGTGGCAGGCCGCGAGGTTGGTGCCCCCTGTGCCGGATGCCTCGGACTCGACACAGAGAGGGTCGGAGGAACACCATGCGGCGCGCCGCACCGCCGAGCGGACGGTCGCGGCCAGGCGGTCCGGCTCGCCCTGGGCGACGAGCCCACCGAGACTGCCCGCGGAGTCGCTGGTCGCCGTGTAGACAAGGATCCCTGCCATGTCGTCGTCGGTGTAAAGGCGCTCACGAAGGGCTGCGGCCGGATAACCGGCGTCGAGGCTCCACTCGTTGATGAGCACGTGGGACAGGGTGTGGAGCAGCACCATGCGGGGCGTGGCCGGGGAGGGGAGGACCTGGCCAGGGTCGGAGGCGCGCTGTTCCATGACCCTCTGATGCGCGGCGCGTATCCGTTCGACCCGCGCCGCCACGGCGGTCGCGTGCGACCACGCGCCGAGGCGGTCGTCGTCCAGGCGGAGGAAGACGCCTTCGCCACGGACCTCCATGGCGGGAAGCCAGGACAGTGCCGACGAGGAGAGCGTGGCCTCGTTGACCTCGGTCGTCGAGTCGGGATCGGCGAGCCGGGTGAACGCCTTGAGAGCGCGGACCTCGCGGAGCTTCTTCACGAGCATGGGACCGGTGACCCCGAGCGGGTGCAAGGGTGTCGGGTCGCCGAGCGGAGACTCGCAGATGAACTGCTCGCCGCGGGAGCGCTCGCGTTCGTCGTTACCGGCCCGGAGCCGCTCGTACTCCTTGTGGCGCAAGGCGCGGTAACGGTGGTCGAAGGTGGGGGCCTCGTCTCCTGCGGGGTCCTCCTCGCGTTCGGCGTCCAGGAGAGCCATCACCTCGTCGACGGGGACCGGGCTCTCGCCCTTGAAAGCGAACTTGAGGCACATCTCGACCTCGGCGCGGCCGTTGAGCTTGCGGAGTTCGTCCCAGTGCTCGGCGAGTGGATCGGCGCGGCCGTCGCTCCACGGTGGGATGGAGAGCGCCGACTTCAGCACCGGTTGCCACACGGCGGAGGAACCGCGTTGAAGAGTGCGGGAAGTCAGACCGCACGACTGGGCCGGGACGGACGCACCGAGCCACGGCCGCGTGCCGCGGCAGCGAAGGCCGAGATCCTTCAGCGCACTCTTCCTGAAGGATCCCTCCATCGAGACCGCAGGTACCCCGCAGCTGCAGGAGACGATGATCGAGCGGAGGGAGGAGCTGCGTCCGGAGGAGTGGAGCTTGAGGATTCCCCCGCATCGGCCCGCGGTGGTCGAGCTCGCACCGGCCGCGCGGTGCACCCAGTGCCAGTAAGGGAACTCGTCGAGGTGCCCTGCCTCGCATGCGATGACGAACCGGGAGGGGACCAGGTCGGCCTCGCACGTGCCGCAGACACTCCTGCCGGAAGGCGGGTTGAAGTCGCGGTGCCGACGCAGCTCACTGCATTCGGGGCAGGAGTGCATCATCGGAAAACGGCGGACCCGGACCCCGTCCTTGCTGGTGTCGTCGGAGGCAGGAGGGAGTCGGAAGTGCTGGACGCCGAGGAGACGAGCGAGCCGCCGCTCGTGGATCCGGGGGGATTCGTCGTCGGTCCAGTGTGTGTCGGCCCCGTCCAGACCGGAGACGACGAAGGATTCGTGGTCGACGGCGATCAGTGACCCGACGCCGTACGTGGTGATCATCTGGGAGCGGCGGACCGCGCCCCGGCGGAGCAGGTTGTGGGCGGGAGCCTGGCCGGTCGTGCCGGTGCGGCGACGACGAGCGGGGGGCGGGGTCATCGGGATGCCTCCATGAACAGGGCGGACTCGGCGTCGACGTCGCGCAGGCTCCACAGGGTGCGCCATGCTTCGGCGTCCTGCGACTCGTCGTCGTACGACTTCAGGAGCGACGGTGTGCGGTTGCCCCTCATCGGCTCGAAGAGCAGGCCGCCGTGCACGTCGGCCTCGGCGCACCACCAGTCGACGAACTCGTCGAATGCGCGTGCGACGGCGTCGGTCTCCTCCGGGACGACGCGGGCGACGCGATCGAGGAGGAGCTCCTTGATCTCCTGACGGAGTCGATGCTCGTAGGACTCGACCCGGCCGGCGGCGTCGTTGGGGCGGGCGTCCGGGATCAGGATGCGGACCAGGGCGACGATCACCGCGTGCAGGCCGCGCTCTCGGGCACGGGCGGAGAAGGGGGTGACGGAGGTGGACTCCACCTCGCGGTACAGGGCTGAGTGGAAGTGCAGGAAGTTCTCGTAGTGCGAGCGGTCGCGAGAGCGGGCCGCGTTGAGCATCACGGCCACCAGACCGGGATGGGCACGGCCTACACGACTGGTGGCCTGGATGTACTCGGCGGTGGTCTGAGGTTGTCCCATCACGGCCATCAGGCCGAGGCGGTCCACGTCGACACCGACCGCGATCATGTTGGTGGCGAGGAGCACGTCCACGGTGTCCTCGTGGGGCAGCTTCCGCTCGATGCCCTTCAGACGGGTCGGGATCTCGCTTGCGTCGATCCGGCTGGTCAACTCCGAGTAGTTGGCGACGGAGCGGACGCCGACGCCCTCGCGCTCGGCGAGCAGCTCCAGGTAGGCCACCACGTCGTCGTGGACCTGCAGCTCGGCGGCCGACAGGAGCCGAAGGCTGTTGAAGTAGCCGACGAGACTCCAGTACGCGTCGCGTACCTCGTCGTCGGTCCCCGCCTGCTGAGCCCGGTGCAACAGGGTGGCGTACGTGCGGATGAGCAGGGTGGACTGACTGGTCCCGGGGGCGAACAGGCCGACATAGCGGCGGCTCGCCTTCTCCTCACGCGAGGTCTCGACGGCGAACCACGAGTCGCGCGAGTCCAGGGCGGCGGGCGGGAACTGGCGCACCGAGCGGTCGAAGAGCCTGCTGCCCTGTTCGGCGGCCCGCCGGATGGTCGCGGTCGACGCGATCACCTTGGGGCGGCCGGCGAGTGCGTCCACCGCGGTCTCGTAAAGGCCGGTGAGCGTTCCCAGCGGACCGGAGATCAGGTGAAGTTCGTCCTGCACGATCAGCTCCGGCGGCGGAGTGCCGTCGGACGGGTCGTCGAGGTTGAAGAGGGCGGCGGTCGCCGGACGCCACGGCATCGAAGCGAACTTGTCGACGGTGGCGATCACCAGGGTCGGGCGGGCGGCGTACACCGCCTCGTCGATCAGATGGACGGGGAGACCGTCGGCGAAGTCGCAGTCCGAGCCGGGGCAACGGACGTACATCCGCTCGGCGTCCAGGTCGACCTCGTAGTCGCGGGCGTCGAGGCGGGTGCCGCACCAGGGACAGGTGTGCAACTGGACGGGGTTCTCGGTGGTGAGACGCTTGTCGAGGTCCGCACGGAGTTCGGTGAGCTTGCCGTCGGCCTTCTTCAAGGTGTTGGGGGTGGCCGAGCGGCCGACCCACATGCCGAGGGAGAACTCCTCGACGCCCAGTTCCGCAGGAGCGTCGCGGCGCATCCGCTCCATGGCACACAGCAGGATCGCGGCACGCTCGAACTGTTGGAGGGTGAGCAGGCGCAGTGTGTAGCGCATGAGCACGGTCACCCCGCCACCCGTCGCGCCCCGTCGGATCCGGCGCAGGAAGGCGGTGAGCGCGATCAGCCCGAGGTACGCCTCGGTCTTGCCACCACCGGTGGGGAACCACAGCAGGTCGGACACCTTGCGGTCAGGATGCTCGGGGTCATCGATACCGGCCAGGCAGAGCAGCACGAAGGCGATCTGGAAGGGCCGCCACCGGCCACCCACCGGGTCGGGGGTGCCGACCCGGCCGCCCTTGACCCAGGCGCTGCGCGCACGCTGATCGGCCATGGCCCGATTGGCGAGCCTGAAGGCCCGCATCAAGTCGGGCTTCTCCTGCAGAAGTTCGATACCTTCGCGGATCCGGCCGAGTGCCTCGCCACAGGCCTTCACCTGGTCGCGGGCGGGCTTCTCGTGGTTGCTGCCCGCCATGGCCGCCACCTCGGCCGCCTTGCGCTCGATCCAACGTTCGTAGCCCGTGGCGAGCGCGTTCAGAGCGGCCAGTATGTCGGCATCGGGGCCCTCTGCGAGGCCGATCATCGACAGGGCGGAACTATCGATCTCCGGGTTGGAGTCGGTGAGCAGCACCTCGACCGAGGGCACGAACTCGCTGCGTACTTCTGTGACCGCGGCCGGCACGGAGTCGGTCATGCCGATCGGTGGCGGCGCCCAGTCCCATTCGGCGGCGCAGCCGTGACCGACGGCGAAGGTCGGCGCATGCCGGTGGAGCAGTCGGCTGGTGGCGACCTCGGGATCGTGCGCCGCGGCCGGGGCGAGGCGCTCGACGAAGGCGCTGGAGCCGTCGGCGGCGCGGACCGTGAGCCCGCACTGGAAGAGTGAGAACGCGTCCTGAAGCTCCCGCTCGCCGATGCGGTGGGTATTGACCAGGGTGACCGTGACCGTCACCGTGCCGGTGACCGGGTCGGGGCGCCGGACATTCACGCGCAGCGCGACCCCGGAGGCGAGATCGACCTTCAGGTCGGGGTCCGGCCTGGTCACGTCGACCGGCACCGGCGGCAGCATGAGGTCCTTGCGGTGCCAGTGCTCCTGCTGGTCGGAGGTGGTGCGGGCTTCGGCTCGACGGGCCGGGACCGGCCTGCCGTCCATGTCGGTGGGCTCGTAGACGGCGGCCCGCGCTTCGATCACCAGTGTCCCGCTTATGGCCGGGTCGACCGCGAAGGTCAGGCCCATCGACGAGGGGCGTCGGGCCCCGGCGGCGCCGAGTTCCTGTGCGGTGCCCGACTCCTCGACGTCGTCACGGGTGCGTACGGGAGCGACGTCCAGGCCCTCGTGCTCGGCCTCGTCCTCACGGACCCGCTGCGCGGCGACGGGATCCGCCGACCGCGGGTAGAGGACGCCGGTCAGGTAACGGTCGATCGGCGCGTCCTGGGTGAGTACCTCGTCCCGGTCCTCCGGCGCGGCGTCGGGGACGGGGCCCAGCAGCTCGCGGCGCAACCCCGCCAGGAGTTCCTCGTCCCGGACCCGATAGTGCTCGGAGTGCCGGTCTGCCCCGTGCGTCATGCGCGCTGCTCCTCGTCGTTGTCGGCCTTGCGGAATCTGCCTATACCGGTGATGCGGGGCGCGATCCACACGCCCCGATCACCCAGTCCGGCGTTGGCACCGGCGGCGATACTGCCCGTGACCGTCTCCAGGGTGTCCACCCGCAGCCCGTGGATCTCGTCGGGCCACCAGGGGTCCCAGGTCCGGCTCACCTTCTGTACCTGGAACAGGTCCGTACGGAACCGCTCCGACATCTCGCCGATCTCCCGCCCTTCGTGCATGAGCACGTACGGCGGACTCTGTTGTTCACCGAGCGGCAGGTCGTGACGCTTGTGCAGGACGACCTCGTCGCCGGGGCGGACCCGGTCGAGGAGATAGGCCTGGACGGCCATGGCGTCCGTGTCATGGCCGGGCGGATCGGCCGAGCACACGTCGCCCGCTTCACCGACGATCCCGTAACGCCTGTACGAGCGTTGCAGAGTGGTGAGATAGCGGCGTCCGTTCTTCCGGCTGCCCGCCCTCTTGATGATCGGCAGGTCCGGGCACGTCGCGTGGTACAGGTCCTGCCGGGCTCGGGTCATCGCCACGTACAGGGCACGGGCCTCGGCCGGCAGGTCCAGATCGTCCTTGTACTGCTTGCGCAGTTCGCCCACGGTGGGCGGTGTCAGGACGATCACCCGGTCGAACTCCAGGCCCTTCGCCCTGTGCACGGTGGACACCACGACGCGGGCCGTCTCCGGATCGGCCAGCTCGTCCGGGAACCGGCCGTCGGCGACCAGCCGCCGGAGCCGATCCAGGTCGACGGCACCACGGCCGGGTCCTCGCGCGGCCCGCCGGAGCACGGACCACAGGGCGCCGGGCTCCGGCTCGTGCGGCAGTGGGACGGCGGCGAGCAGCGACCGGAATCGTTCCTCGGCAAGAGTGGCGGCCTCCGTCCGGCGCAACAGCTCGGCCACCCAGTACGGGACCGGGCGCTCCTCCAGCGGCCGACGCAGGCGGTGCTCGATGCCGTGCTCGTGCAGCAGTTGGGAGACGGCCAGGGCCTGACGGTTGTCACGGGTGAGGATCGCGCATGTGTCGGAAGAAGCACGCAGCCCGTCCAGGACGAACGGCTCGGTCAGGGCGCCCATGCCGTTGACCGGTTCGAGGAGCAGGTCACGCAGCTCTTCGTAGAGCGACGACGCATCGTCGGCGTCGGTGACCTGTTGGAGACGCGGGCCGTGGAGGAGCGCGACCCGGGCCTCCGGCGTGGTGGCACGGAAGTTCTCCGAGAGGCGCAGCTCCACGAGGTCCTCGCAGAACGAGGCACGGAGCCAGTCGAAGAACTGGTTCGTCTCGTCGGCGCGTTCGGCCGGATCATCGATCTGAAAGCCGTACACGAACTGGGCGGCATCGCCGACCACGGTGAAACCGCAGCTCTCCTGGTAGCGGTCGAGGAGTGTCTCCACCAGGCGGCGCCGGTCACCCACCAGGTCCTGCACCTCGTCGATCACCACATGAGCGGGAGGGACGGCGTCGCCGGCCTCCAGGGCGCCCTTCGCGACCGCGTCCTCGGCGGCCCGGATGCGATCGTCGAAGCCGGTCGTTGCCCAGTCGTGGTCCGGGTACGCCTGGACCAGCACCCCGTAGGCCCACGCGTCGAAGGTCTGTGCCCGGACCCGGCGGGCTCGCTCCCCGTGCCGTGCGATCCGCTCGCGCAACTCGCGGGCCGCGGCCCGCGAGTAGGTCAGCACCAGGATCTCGGCGGCCTCGAGTGCCTCCTCGGGATCCTCGTGCCCGCACAGCGCGTCGAGCCGGCGTACCAGGGTGTGCGTCTTGCCCGCTCCCGCCCCGGCGGTGACCAGGACGCGGGCGCCCCAGGGCTGCTCCACGACGGCCCGCTGCTCGTCGGTGAGCGGAGGGCTGTCCAGGTAGGCATCGGTCACTTCCGGCTCCAGAGGTGCTCGAACTGGGTGAAGGCGAGCTGGGTGTCGAAGTTCTCGATGTTGTCGCTGACGTTGAGGATCAGGCAGGTGTCCTCGCCGCCGTTACGCGGACCGCGCAGGCCACGACCGATCATCTGCTGGTAGACGTTGGTGCTGTACACGGGCCGGGCCACCACCACGACGCGCGTGGCGGGGGCGTCGAAACCCTGCGTGAGGACGCCGTAGTTGGTGAGGACGCGGATCCTGCCTGCACGGAAGTCCTCGATCCGTCGACGCCGGTCCGTAGGGCTGGTCGTCGCGTCCACGGCGGCGGCTCGGACACCGCGGTCGTTGAGCCGAGCCGCGAGGTACTTGGCGTGGTCCACGGAGGTGGCGAAGAGCAGGGTCGGCCAGTCCTGCGGAAGAGAGGCCACCTCGTCGACGATGCGGCGGCTGCGCGCGTGGTCGTCGGCGAGCCGCTGCTCGGCGGCTCGGGACAGCATCGCCATCCGGTCGGCCTGCACCTTTTCGTCGCGGGTCAGTTCGATCCGACCGCCTTCCAGGGTGCGGTGCTCCACCTGGGCGAGCATTCCCCACTGCTGAAGATCACGGTAGGGGTCACCGGACGGGAAGACGCCTTCGTCGAGCCGTCGGTTGCCGAAGCGGTTGACCAGACGCCTGGTCTCCTCCTCGTTGGTGTTGCGGAAGGGGGTGGCGGTCAGACCGAGAAGATGGCGTCCGGTCGCGTACTGGGTGAGTCCCAAGTGCCCCAGGATCTCGGTGTACCGCTTGGAGACGGCGGTGTGTGCCTCGTCCACGATCACCAGTGCGGCCTGTCGCAACCACGCGTACGCATCGGTGTCCAGGCAGCGCTCCAACTTGGCGTCCGTAGCGACGACCAGGTGCGGGTGGTCGATGACGTCCCCCACTTCGTTGCTCCCCCAGAGCCGACTGATGGTGAGCGGTCGCTCCGCCCCCACCTTGCTCCACACGAACTTCCAGCTCTGCACCGCCTGTTCGCACAGCTCCTCGGTCTGCGCGATCCACAGCAGAGGACCGGTCAGATCCCCCACCTGCTTGACCCAGCGGATCACGGCTTCGGCGGTGACCCGAGTCTTGCCGGCGCCGGTGGGCAGGGACAGCATTCCGCGCTGCGGGGCCAACCGGTCGAGCAGGGCGGTGATGTTCCGGACCAGGTCCTCCTGGTAGTCGTGGAGCCGGGGGAAGTCCCGTGGGCCGTCCACCGTCTCGTACGCCGGCGGTGACGGGGTTCGGGAACCGGCGAACGACACCGGCAGCTTCAGGTCCGACACGAAGGCGACGGCGGCCGACGAACCGCCGTAGGCGACCGGCGCGTTGGGAAACCTGGCCTGGATGTCCCGGGCGTGCTGCTGGAGCACCCCGTCGCCGTGCGCGTTGAACGCCATCTGAGCTATCCGGTGCCCGGACGGCTCCGCGCCGCCGGTCTCCTGCAGTTCGGCTTCCATGAGCCCTTCGGGCAGCCCGGAGCGCAGGGCATCCGCGCCGATCAGCAGCTCGATCTTGGTCACCACGTCCTCGGCTTCGCGAACGGCTTTCAGCGCCGCCTGGGTCGCGCTGTCCCGTTCCATGCGTTGCTGGTGCTCGAGAACGGTTCGACAGCCCCCCGCACCGAGCCCGAGTCCGAGCTCGCGGTCGATGAGCCGCAGCATCGGCTCACGGCCCAACGGGACGCGCACCTTCACGGTGGTCCCGTGGCGCACGGCGTCCAGCGCCGAGGCCCGGGTGCCGTTCGGTGTACGGACGACCGCCTCCAGTTCGGTACAGTGCTGGACCATGGCGTTCCGATTGGCACCGGTGAGCCTTTGGCGAAGTGACGGGTACAGCTCCACCAGCGGAACCGGGCCGCCTTCCGGCTCTTCCCGCGTCTCCTTCGTGATCACGTCGGTGTAGCGGAGCATGCCCCACTTCTCCGCCATCAGTTCGGCGTCCTCGGGGGTCGTCACAAGGAGTGCCGGGATTCGCTCGGCGCGCAGCGCCCGGTACTCGACGGGGCCGACGGC
This sequence comes from Streptomyces pristinaespiralis, assembly GCF_001278075.1. Lineage (GTDB taxonomy): Bacteria > Actinomycetota > Actinomycetes > Streptomycetales > Streptomycetaceae > Streptomyces > Streptomyces pristinaespiralis. Next base: position 5,435,639 of record NZ_CP011340.1, read on the forward strand.
GAGTGCGATCTCCCCGTCGGGGCGGGTGCCCCACTCGTCCCCGATCCGGCAACGGGTCAGAGAGTCTTCCGGGAAGTCTGCACCGAAGCGGGTCAGCATCACGTAGGTCGCCCCGACGAAGGTGTCGTCCTCGCTGTGGGCGACCTCGCTGAGCAGGGTGTCCCAGCGGTCGCTCGGGACGTCGTCCACGGTGGTCGGCAGGCCGAGTTTGCGGGCCTTCTCCTCGGAGAGGCCCACAGCCACCGGCAGTACGTCCCGGTACGCGACGAGCTGCGGACCGACCGCCTCCTTCAGCGGCTTGATGCCCTGGGATGTCTCGACCGTGCCGTACCTGCGCAGCAGCCAGCGGATCGGCGAGACAACGGACTGGCGGGTGTTGACCCGGGTGCCGTAGTGGCGGGTCCAGTGATCGACCACCGCGCTGTCCGGCAGAGCCTGGAGGAAGGCCGCGCGTGACTCGTCGGAGAGCGCGCGGAACAGATGGAGCGGTCCGCCGATCGGCGATCCCTCGGCCTTCATGGTTTTCAGTCCGGGGCGGGGAGCGTGAGTGTCCAACTTGCGCAGGTATGCGGCGTGGAGCGCCTCGCGGTACTCCTCGAACCACACCTCCCCCTCCGCCGGTCGCAGCCCCGTCACCGGCCGCTCGCGCAGGCCGACCTCGGCGAAGAAGGTCGTGTCGTCGGAGTGGAAGGCCATGTCGACGGCGACGGATCCGTCCCGATCGCCACTCACCACCCGTCCGGGCAGCATGCAGTCCTTGATGGGACGCCACCGGCCGTCGGCGGTCCGGACCCGCAGGGTTTCGCGGGCGGTCGGTACCCGCTCCAGCAGCCGGTGGGACAGCCGCCCCTGTCCGGCTTGCCGGAAAAGTTCCCAGAATCGCTGCCACTCGGCCTCGCCGTAGCCGTCGAAGCCCCGGTCGAGGACGCTGACGAAGCGACCCTCGACGTCGGCCTCACGGATACCGAGCAGGTTCAACGCGTGCATGAGGGAGGGGTCCTCGGCGAGCGCGTCGACCACGTAGACCAGGGACTCGCGCAGACCACCGTGCTCGGTGCGACGGAACACCTGCCCGGGCACCGGTGCCACCAGGCCGTGCTCCTCGGTGAGCACGATGCGGGCCGCGCGCGCCTCTTCGGCGTACGGGGAACGCACCTCGATCATGTCCGCGAGGATGCGAATCGCTGCCGCAGAGGCCTCGGCGGTACCGCATGCGACGAGGGCCTCCAGCCACTCGCGCACGTCCGCTCGCTCGGTCCTGGCCGCCTCGCGGATGTGCTCGACCTTTCCGGAGCGCAGGGAGTCCTCCTCGACGCTCGGATGCAACCAGTCGGCGGGCCGTCCGGGGCACTCGTGCCACATCCGAAGCCAATTGGAGAGGCGCTTGAGGTCCTTGTCGAGACGGGGGTGGATCCTGAGCTCGGAGGGGACCCGCAGGACCCCGTCCTGGTCGGGGAGGGAAGGGCTGACGGCGGCTCGGGCCCAGATCTCACGGGTCAGGAAGTCGTCCGCCCAGCTGATCGACTCCTTCGCTCGACCGGGGAGCAGGCGGAGGTAGGCGGCCGGATCCTCACTCGGGGCGAGGTGGCGGAGGGAGTCGACCACCAGCGCAGCCGACACCTTGATCATTTCCTGATTGAAGGGGGAGGAGTCGAGCAGGTTCTGGCGGTCCTCGTTCGTCTTCCACGCGCCGTTGAGCATGCCGCTCAGGGACATCTCGTACTTGGTGGGGAAGAAGGACCAGAAGCGACCTCGGCCGCGTATACGCGGGCTGCCGTAAAGGCCACTCTTCGGGTCCCTTTCCAGTACCGGAACGGCCCAGGAGACATCGAGCGTGACGCGGTCGTGCAATTCGCCGGCGTCCGCGCGGGCCGTCTGCCCCGGCTCGTGGGTGACGGTGAAGACCCTCCACTCCTCCGAGGACGCCGCCTTCCCCGTCCGGACCTCCCACACGGTGCGGACGTCGCCGACCTGTCGTGTCGTCAGCGTGCGACGGGCCATCGGGCGCGGTCGGCGGTCCTCGAGAACCACCTCGGCGACATGGGGGGAGAAGAGCTGGAACCCGGGCGGGAACTCTTCACGGTCCGAGGAGCCGCCCCCGTGCATGTCCTTCCCCAACCGTCCGTCCGCCCCCTTGAGCAGGGGCAACCTCACGACGGTCGTCGCCCAGCCCAGCAACTCGTCGAGGATCGGGTCCGCCGCGCGCTCCGCCGCGTCGTCCAGCGGACGGGCCGTCCGCAGCACCGGTGCGTCGAAGGTCGGGCCGTATCGGTCTGTCACTCCGGGCACGGCCTTGATCTGCTCGTACGACCAGGCCCGGTCGAACCCGAAGCTGCCGGTTCGGCTGAAGAATTCCGGCGCGTCGGTCACGACGAGAACCGATTTCACCCCGACGCCGAATCGTCCGATCTGTCCACCGCGCTTCTTGGACATGCTCATTCGAAGAATTGTCTCCGCGCCTTCCGGAGTCACCGGGTTTCCCTCGTTGGCGCAGTAGAGGTTGGCGTCGGTGAGGACGACCTGAATTTTCCCGCCGGGATGGTCGGCAATTTCGTCGGCCGCGTTCTGGACGAGTTCGAAAAGCTGTCGGTCGCCGTATCCGCCCTGGGTGATGCGGCGCTCACCGTTGGCGTGTTCGGCGACGAGGCCGGGGTCCACCGCGTAGGTCTGCAGGACACGGGAGGACTGGTCGAGGACGGTACTTATTACCGGGGAGACGGACTGAGACATGGCGCGGACTCCTGTGAACGAAGGCGAGCTGGAAGGTGGAACACGGCGAGGCTCCCTCCCTGCCGGGCCAGCCGTCGGAACGGCCGGCCCGGCAGGGAGGGGTGTGGTGCGGTCGCGACGGGCGAATTGCCGTCGCAAAGCGCCGAGGCGTGCTCGAGCCGTGGGGGGAAGGACTGGAGCGGGGTCGTTCGTCACCGCGCGGGTCGGTGTGACGGCGCGACGAGTCGGTTCACGGACAAGGCGGCGGGCTGTCGTGGTCCTCGGGTTCCTCGACGTGGGGGCCGTCGCCCTGCGAGGTGGCGGTAGGCGCCACCTGCCGGGTCAGGAAGTCCGCGCTCAACTCGCGCATCGACTTCAGGTCGTGATTGCTCCAGTTCTCTATCGCACTCTCCGTTCACTGGGCGAAAAACCGAGGGGAAGTCGTTTTTGGATACAGCTCACCCCCGGTCGCCCGGTGTTCCTTTCGGAACTGGCCGAGCGAGACGTGGAATCCGTCACTATCGAGGTTAGTAGGCGGTCGCTGGATCCCGCAACCCCCTTTTTCCTTCGCCTACTTGGCATTTTTTGTGCCCTTCGGTGAGCGGAGTTCGGGGCTCCGATTGTGAATCGGAAGTAACGGGTCAAGTCGGCCAAACGGGATGAATGCGCCAGGAGACTTGGCGAGAGGGCGATCGACGCTTGTTAACTGTCAGTTGACGATTGATGATCCGTCAAATTAGCCTGTGCCTGTCAGGCACGCAAGAGACTCGCGGAACACGGGAAGCGCAGGTTGCACGTGGAAGCAGGCGAGGATTTCGGGCCCTGGTTGGCCCGCCAACTCAAGCTCACGGGGAAGACCCAGGCGGATCTCGCGGAAGAACTGAAATTGACCCGGGCCGCGGTCTCGGCGTGGATCACGGGGCGCTCGGTGCCCCGCCCCACCGTCATGGAGGAGATTGCCGAGGCGCTCGGCACCGACGTCGGGACCGTGCACACCAGGACCACGGACACTCAGGTCGGCCTTCCCGTGACCTGGTACCACCGCCCCGGCTACCCCGACGGAGGACGCGACGGCGGCAATGCCGCGGCATTCGCCTTCGACGCGGACGTTCAGGTGCTCGCTCGGGAGACATGTCAGAACAGTCTCGACGAGCGGCTCACGGAGAACGGGCGTCCGGTCCGCGTGCGTTACACCCTCCACGAGCTCACCGGCGAGGCGTTGGACGCCTTCCGTAAGGCGATCCTCTGGGACGATCTTCAGCCCCACTACCTCGCGGTCTCGGAGTCGGCCTCCCAGCAGAAGGTCGGACGGGTCGTGGACGCCGGCGTTCGCGACATGTTCGAGAAGGGACGGTTGGTTCTCCTTCGGATCGACGACTACAACGCCTCGGGTCTGACCGGTGACGACTACGACGACGGCAAGTTCGCAGCCGTCGTCCGCCGTCAGCTGGAGAGTCTCAAGTCGGGTCGAGGAGCCGGTGGTTCCTACGGGCTCGGCAAGGCGACGCTCTGGGCGACCAGTGCACTCGGCATGGTTCTGATCAACTCCACGCTCTCCGTCCCCCACGAGGGGCGGACGGAACGCCGTGTCATCGGACGACTGGAACTGCCGTGGCGTTCTGTCGACGGTCAGTCGTACGCCGGCCCCGCCTGGCTCGGGCGGCCCGATCCGGATACGCGAGGGGCGGAGGTGGCTCGTTCCTGGTGGGCCGACGAGGAGACGGTCGAGCGCCTCCATCTCACCCGCGACAGCGACGAGCCGGGAACCTCCTTCCTCATCGTCGGTGCCCATGACGTGGCCAGCCTCGAGCAGAGCACGGTCGCCCTCGACGCCGACGACGAGGACGGGGGTGACGACGACGGCACCCGCGACATCCGTGCCATGCACCGAAGGCTGGTGGAGGCGCTTGGACGGGACTTCTGGGCAGCGATGACCGGTGGAGGAAGTCGACTGCCGCTGCTGGAGACCTCGGTCCGTTCGCTGCGCAACGGTGAGGTCGTCATCGAGGAGGAGAAGGTCGACCCCACCGTCGCCCAGCCCTCTCGAACCCGGGCGCTGCGTGCCTTCTACGACGGGACGACGGTCGACCGGCTCACCGAGGCCGGACAGGTCGCTCTCCGCACCGTCCCGCTCCGGCTCCCACTCTCCGGCGGCCGCCGCGGCACGCTCGGCATCCATCCGGCGATACTGCTGGTCACAGAGGCCGAGGACGCGGACGGCGTCTCGAATCAGGTGCACTCGCTGCGCGGCAATCGCATGACCATCAAGAAGTCCGGGGTCGCCGGCCTGCCGCTGGGCGTCAATGCCTTTCAGGCCGTTCTTCTGGCCGGCCACGCGGCCGGGGAGTCGGTTCCCTTCGCCGAGGAGGCCGAGGAGTTCCTGCGCGCGGCCGAGCCTCCCGAGCACGACCGCTGGGGCCAGTCCGAGGAGTTGACACTCCGCTGGTCGCACAGCGCGCACCATCGCATCGCCCGGCTCACCACGGAGGTCAACGCCGCGGTGAAGGAACTGGTCGCCAGGCCCAAGCGTGCCGGCGGCGAAGGAGGCGCGAAGCTACGGAAGGCGCTGACCGTCCAGCGCAGGACCACGCCCAGGCGCGGCTCCGGACAGGCCCTGCCGGAGCTGGACGGACTCGACGCCGCGATCGGCGCGGACGGGGAGTGGCGGATCACGGCCGAGGTGAAGCTGCCTCGTGGTGACGAACTGCCCACCATGACACCGGTCGTCCTGCTCGATGTGCGGTCGGGCAGCCGCCCCAGGCTCGACTGGGCGGAGCTCGTCGCCGTGGACGGCTGCGAAGTGGAGGACGGTGTTCTGCGCTTCACCCCCCATGCCCGGCGAGCGACCTTCCGGGGGGCCACCGATGTCGCCAGTCATCCGGTCCGTACCGCGCTCACACGGCTCGTTCTCGAACTCCGCGCCGGCAAGGGGAGTGAGGCATGAAGTTCTACCCGTACAAGCGGCTCAACCGCCCGATCACGCTCCGGGTGACCTCGGCCTCCCTCAAGCTGCCCGACGGCTCCCGCGACCACCTGGACACCTCGGCCTACTCGATCCAGCAGCGGACCGTGGCCCTGGGCGTGGCGCAGCACGAGGACTGGGTGTCGGCCAGGATCGGCCTGTCCGCCACTCTGCCGCCCGGCGCCACCGCCCCCGATGCCCCGTGGAGCGAACTGCGCGTCCTCGTGGTGCTCACCGACGGTGAGACCAATGTGCGCACGGCGGTCGATCTTCGGCAGGACGCCCCGGGGAGCAAGGAGTGGTCCGGTGAGATCGAGGTGTTCCGCGACGATCACGTGGGTCGCGCCGGCCTCGCGGCCCATGCAGTCGCCACGGTCGACGACGTCCCCGGTCGGGCGATCGCCGAGAGTGACGACGACTGGACCGTCGACGTGGCCGCCGAGGAGCCGTTGGGTGCCCTGCGGCTCGACGTGAAGCAGACGAGCTTCTCGAAGAGCGCTCGGGAATGGCTGCACGCCTACTCCGACGCGCCCTGGATCGTGGACGCCTCTGCCCGACTGCCGACCGTGCTGGTCAACACGGACATCGAAGGGTTCTCCGACCTTCTCGGCGGTGAGAGCGGCGGTATCGAGAGCAAGGTCCACGAGATGCTCGTCTCCCAGATGGCCACCGACGTGTGGACCGCGGTGTTCCACAGCTCCGTGGGCGACCTGGAGATCGAACCCGACGGCTCACCGGTCTTCCCCGCCGACTGGCAGGGCGAAGTGCTGCGGGAGATGCTCCCCGACGTGGTGCCGGGCGTCCACGTGGAGGAGGCGCTCCGACAGGTCCACCGTCGTCGCACCGGCGACGCCGGGTGGGTGGAGCTCCAGACCCGCATCCACTACGCGGCCGTGCGCCGGGCCGGGGCAGGCAAGGCGCTCGCCAACGCCCTGCGCGGACTGCAGCAGATGAACCGAGGGGACAAAGCATGATCGAGAAGCCGCATCATCTGCCTCAGCGGCTCGGCCTGCTGTCCGCGACGGCGGCCGACCCCTTCCTCACGGAGGATCTGCTCAAGGGGGTCCAGGGCCACGGAGGTGTCGATCTTGCCAAGGTCGTCGAACCGTTGCCGGAGGAGGACGCGCGGTGGGAGGTCGAACCGCTCAGGGAACTCGCGGAGGACGCCATGCACGAGTTCCATGACAACCGGACCGGCGCCGACGGCTGGCTGGCGCCCCGACTGCATGCGGCTCTCCGCCTCACCCGGCGGGAGGCCGCGGACCGAAGGCTCTGGAACCATCTTGCCTTGGCCGTCGCTCCGGACTATGTGGTCTGGCGCCACCTTCCGACGTCGAAGACGGATCAGAACGAGCCGCGCACCAGCCCGGCCCGGTTCAAGGGATCGCTGGACCGGCAGTGCTTCTCGCGGTTGTGGTGGGCGGCCGAGATGTTCCGCAACGGCAAGGACTACTCACCGGTGGTGGCTGCCTGTGCCAACCAGGACCTGGTCCACAGTGCGTTGCGGCGAGACCTGATCGACCATCGGCCCACCGCGCAGGCGCTGGTTCGCGTGATGGAGCGCGGGGTGGCCGTCACCGGTCGTGAGATCGAGGGCCTCATGACGGCCATCAATGCCGCGGGTGCGACCCTGATCTACGACGTTCTGGCCGCCGACGAGCCGCGCGATCCCGAGGTGCTGCGTCAGTGGGTCGGGGATGCAGAGTCCGCGCCTCCGGTGCCGCGTCATTCGCTGCCGGACGGGCCTGATGAAGAACCCGTCCCGGAGGAGTCCGTGATCGCGCTCACCGACTACTTCGCCGACCTCTTCGAGACGGCTCCGGTCCGGGGGCGGAAACCTCAGGAGTGAGTGGGGGAGGGTCACCTGGCCGTGAGCGGGTGACCCTTCCAGTCGCCGTGTACCCGGTACTTCACCGGCTTGTCGGGCTTCCAGTTCTCCAGGTCGGCAGTGGCCTTCTCCAGCCTCGCCTCGTTCTCTTCATCGCTCAGTTCGGGTTCGAGCACCCGAACCAGTACGTGCAGTGCCAGCTTCGGAGGTACGGCATTGCCGATCTGCTGCGAGACGTCGTTGCCGCTCCAGGGGTACGCGACAGGAAAGGTCTGCAGAACTCCTGCCTCGGCGGGAGCGAAGCGGCAGAGGGGGTCAGGGAGATCGGTCTCCGTCCCCATGTGGACGATGCGGTTCCGCGACACCTTCCCGGTGATCGTGGCGGAAGGAACGTCGTGGTCGCGTCGGCCTCGTGCCTCGGGAACGCCACCAGTTCCGTAATTCGAGATCACGGTGAAGGGCGGACGATTGTGCACCCTCGCCTCCGAGATGACCCGGGCGCTGTCGAGGGCTGCCCGCATGGAGATCCAGGAGTGCCTGGGCCTTTCCCTCCCCGTGTCCGAAGGCTCCAGTTGTAGGGCCGCGAAGCCTGCTGATGCGATATTCGATGTCCGTGGCTGGTAGCGCTTGTGGGTCTCGTCCACGGTCGGAAGGCTTTGGGCGGGGCGCAGTTCGTGCAAGGGGGCTGCGGGATCATGGCGGGCCATCAGGACCGCGCGCCGTCGGGTCTGTGGCACGCCGAAAGCCTCGGTGTGCATCATCTGGGTCCTGGTGCGGTAGCCGAGGGAGGCCAACACCTCGGCGTACCTGTTCCATACGGGCATCACCGCAGGTACCTGCTCCAGGACTACGGCTTCATAGGGTGTCGATCCAGGTCGCCTGCTTCGCTCGATCACCCACCACAGAGGTTGCAGGACCAACCCTGTCCGCTCGTCTCCCAGTTCTTCGAGCACGGCCTTGAGCTTGACGAGCTCGTCGTTCAGATCGCTGAATTCCTTCAGTAGACCCTTGAGATCGGCGTCCTGAAATTCCAGTCGCTGCGGAGCCTTGAGACCCTTAAGTACGTCCTTGATCGCGTCTGCCGGATACGCGAGCTGAACCATCCTGTCCTTCATGGCCTTACGTACTGTGCCCCGGAGCTCTTCTACGTCACGCTTACGCTCCTTGACTTCCTTCGCTTCGATCTCTTTACGCCGAAGCTTCTCGGAGATCTGGCGCCAAGTACGGAAGATCTCCTTCCAATCCGCATTTTCCGCGCAGACTGCGTTGTGCAGGAGCTCGATGTATTCCAGTACTTTGTCCAGCGCCCGGCGACCGGCACCGTGCCCGGCGACGGTGAATGTCTGACAGGGCGGGCCACCCGTCAGTACCTGCGCGAGCGGGAAGAGCGCTGCGCGGTACTGCCGGACATCGCCCTTGAAGGTGTCCATCCCCGCCTCGTTGCGGGTGGTGCAGGCTCCCGCGTCCCATTCGATGCCGGTGGTCCGGTAGCCCAGGACGTGCGCTGCCACATCAAGTCCACCCGGTCCCGCGAACAAATCCAGGATGCGGAAACCCGCAGGTGAGGGGTGTTCGTTCTTGACGTGGCTCATGGGCGTGAAGTGTAGCCGGCGCCGTGGGGTGTATGAGGACCGTCCTGGTTATGTGTGGACAGGGGCACCCAGAGCGGTCGCGATGGCGTCACCGAGCGCCCTGCCCACCGGCGGAGGGGTTGCGTGTCCGATCTGTCGGTATCGAGCCGTTTTCCGCCCCGTGACCTGCCACTCGGACGGAAACGACTGCAGCAGTGCCGCCTGGTCCACCGTGATCTTCGGCATTCGTGCCGGATCGTCCGAGCGCGGCCACACGTACTCCGGCCCCGGTACCTCGTCCGCCAGGGCGCCGGCGTTCACCCCCATCCGCGCCCAGGCCCGTTTGGTGCCGGACGGGCCGAGATCCGCGCCTCCACGATTGTCCGAACCACCGACCAGCGTGGGGGCCACGGCGATGGCCTGGGCCGCCCAGGCGTCGGCGTCCGGCCAGCCCCTGGCTGCCATCGTCCGGCGCAGGGCCCGACCGACCGGCACATGCTCGTCCACCGTCGGCACGGGCGGGGTGAACGCGTGGAACCACTCTTTCTTGAGAGCCACGAGAATGCCCTGCTTTCGATCCTGCGGCACGCCGAAGTCCGCCGCGTTCAGCACGAACCAGCAGGACCGGTATCCGAGATGGGAGAGCTCCGCCTCGACGAAAAGACGGATGTCGGCATACGCCGGGGACTCGACGAGAGCGGGCAGGTTCTCGAGCAGCAGTGCCCGTGGCTGGATCGAGTGGACCAGATAAATTGTGGCGGTGAGAAGGCGCAGTTCCTGCTCGCTGTCCGTACGCCTCACCGCGGCCGAGGCTTTCACTCGTGGCAGGCCGGCCGACAGGAGATCGACGTCCAGGGTCTCCGGGTGATCGTCCGGAAGGAAGTCGACCAGGTCCTCGCAGACCACGTTCCAGTGCGGCCGGTTGGCCAGGAGCGTCTCGCACGCCTGGCGCTTGTTGTCGAGCAGGAGTACCGGCGAGAAGCCCGCGCTCTCCAGCCCCGACGCCAACCCGCCCGCGCCGGCGCAGACGTCCACGAAACCGAGTCGATCAGCCATCCGCTCCCCCTGAACCCCTTCCGGAGACCTTACGCTCGGGGTTCCGCCTCCGCCGGTCCGATCCCGCTTCTTCCTCGACCGCACCCTGCTGATCGGCACCTCCGACGGGAGGACGCCGGTTTCTTCTCGTGAGCGGGCCTGCGCCATCCTTGATGGCGTGACCCGTCCACCCATCGTGCCCTCCTCGACCGGCGTCTCGGCCCGTATGAGTCGCCAGGCGCGCAGGGACACCGACCCCGAGATGGCCGTGCGGCGCCTGTTGTACGCCGCCGGCCTGCGGTACCGCCTGCAACGACGAGTGCCCGGGATGGCTCGGCGGACCATCGACATCGCTTTCCCCGGGCTCCGTATCGCGGTGTTCATGGACGGCTGTTTCTGGCACGGCTGCCCGCAGCACGCGACGAGCCCGAAGGCGAACGCCTCGTGGTGGCGGGAGAAGCTGGACAAGAACATCGCCCGCGACATCGAGACGACGAAGCATCTGGAGGACGCGGGCTGGGTCGTCCTGCGCTTCTGGGAGCACGAGACGCCCGCCCAGGTGGCGAATCGGATCGCCGAGGAGATCGACCGTGCCCGGGCCGGCCGCCGGCCGCATCCCAGGACGCTCGGCCGCTGATCCCATGGCCGGGTCACCGCAGAGCCTGCGTGGAGGTGCCTCCCGGCCGGGGAGGCAAAGGGCTGCACGGTGTCGGGTCAGGCTCGACATGAGGACGCCCACGGAGCCGAAACGCCCCTGCCGAGGGCCGAGTTGCGACGAAGAACCGGCGACGTAGGCTCCGGCCGTATGCATGTGATTGCGGTTCTCGCGCTCGACGGAGTGTCGGCCTTCGATCTCGCCATACCCTGCCAGGTGTTCACGCTCGCCACCCACGCTGACGGTTCCCCCGCCTACGACGTGCGGGTGTGCGCCGACCGGGCGGTCGCCGCCAGTGCCGGGCCCGCGCAGCCGTTCACGCTCTCGTCCCCCTACCGGTGGGACGACGCCCTCGAGGCCGACACCGTCATCGTGCCCGGCGGTCCCGCCGAGGTGGCGCCTCACCCGCGTGCGCTCCGGTTGTTGAAGGACGCGGCGGACGCAGGGAAGCGGATCGCCTCCATCTGTACGGGGGCCTTCGTGCTCGCCCGGGCCGGGTTGCTGGACGGGCGGCGGGTGACGACGCACTGGCGGTTCGCCGACGCCCTGGCCGGCGAGTTCCCCGGCACCCAGGTCGACCCTTCCGTGCTGTTCGTCGACGACGGGCAGGTGCTCACCTCCGCGGGCATCGCCGCGGGGCTCGACCTGTGTCTGCACATGGTGCGCCGCGACCACGGCGCGGCGGTGGCCGCGGACGTCGCCCGCATGATGGTCATGGCACCGCAGCGGACAGGCGGACAGGCCCAGTTCATCGAGTACCGGGCGCCGGAGTACGACTCCGCCGACCTCGGCGCGACGATGCAGTGGATGCGGGACAAGCTGGCCGAGCCGCTGACCGTCGCCGGCACCCCCGCCCACGCGATGATGAGCAAGCGCAGCCTGGCGCGGCACTTCCGTGCGCAGACGGGCACCACGCCGCTGCGCTGGTTGCTCGACCATCGCCTCCAGCGCGCGCGGGAACTGCTGGAGAGCACCGAACTGCCCATGCGGCGGGTCGCGGAGGCCACCGGCTTCGGGTCCGTGGAGACCTTCCGGCACCATTTCGCGCGTCACGTCGGGACCACACCGTCCGCGTACCGCACGGCCTTCCGTATGTAGTACGCGCTCGGCGGCCGCCGGCCTGGCCGTATCTTGCGCACCATGGGCACTCGAGCCGCTGTCACGGGCAACTCCTCGCCGGAAGACTGAACGCGTCTGCGACCCCCGGGTGCCCGGCATCTGGCGCCCGGGGGCACGGTTCACGCGACTTCACGGAGGACTCCCTTGCCCCCCTTGCACAGGCGAAATCTGCTCCGGTCCGGTGCTGCCGCTGCGATCGGCGGTGCCGGCCTCATGGGTGCCGCCGCCGCACGAGCGAGTGCCGCAGGTTCCCCGGCCGCAGTGCCCGCACCCGCCGGCGCCCCTTCGCGCCGTGAGCCGTTACGCGTCCACACGGTGCTCTACGACGGTGTCGAGGAGCAGGACTTCGCCGGCCACATCGAAGTGTTCGGGATCGTCGGGGAGGAGCGCATCGCGCAGACCTTCGTCACCGTCGACGGGCCCCGCACGGTGAGGACGTCCGCCGGTATGGAGGTGGTCTGCCGGGCTCCCTGGTCGCCCCGCTCCGCCGACCTGATCGTCGTCCCGGGGGCCGGATACGGCGAGGGTTCCGGTCTCCAGCGCGAGGTACGGCGCGGTGTTCTGCCCCGCGCACTGAAGGCGGCCCGGCGTCCCGGCCTGGTCCTCGGCGGGGTGTGCACCGGCACCATGCTCCTCTCGGCGGCGGGAATCACCAACGGACGCCCCTGCACCACGCACCACATCGCCACGGAGGACCTCGCGGCACAGGGCGGTCGGGTCGTCGGGGGCCGGGTCGTCGACGACGGCGACCTGGTGACGTGCGGCGGGGTCACCTCCGGCATCGACCTGGGCATCTGGCTGCTCGAACGGTTCTACGGCCCTGAAGTGGCGCTGTTCGCCGAGGAGGTGCTCGAGTACGAGCGTCGCGGGACCGTGTGGCGTGCGTAACCGCTGAATTCCGGGCGCCTCTTGGCCCCGCCCGCCGTGCCGGTCCCGCCTGCCGCGCCGGCCCCACCGGCCGCCCTGCCCCGCGGCCGCGCCGGCTCCGCCTGCCGTGCCGGCCGCGCTTCCGCGCCGACCCGACACCTGCCGCGCCGGCTCCCCACCCACCCCACAAGGAGAGGTATGAACCGTCGAACCCTGCTGCGCACCACCACCGCGTTGGGAGCCGCCACCCTCACGGCCGGCGGCGCGGCCGCCCACGCCGGGACGGCGACCGCCGCCACGTCCGGGCGGAAGGAGCCCCACAAGGAACCCGGCAGGCGCACCCTGCGCGTACACGTCGTCATGTTCGAAGGCGTGGAGGAACTCGACTTCACCGCGCCCTACGAGGTGTTCTGCGCCTCCGACTACTTCACCGACCGTGCGGTCGACGTCCGTTACGTCAGCGTGGACGACGTCCGGACCGTCACGGCCGCCTACGGGACCAGGGTCCGCGTCGATCACCGCTGGGCCCCCGAGGAGGCGGACGTCCTTGTCGTGCCCGGCGGTGGTTACGCGCGCCCAGCCGACCCGGGCGTCCACGCCGAGATCCGGCGCGGCACGCTGCCCCGGGCGCTGGCCGCCGCGTCCCGGCCGGGCCTGACCGTCAGCGCGCTGTGCACCGGCGTGATGCTGCTCTCCGCCGCCGGGCTGACCCGTGGGCGCCCCTGCACGACGCACCACCGGGCGCGCGCCGACCTCGAACAGCAGGGCGGGGTACTGAAGAACGCCCGCGTCGTCGACGACGGCGACCTGGTCACCGCGGGCGGCGTCACGTCCGGTCTCGATCTCGCCCTGTGGCTGGTGCGCCGCGAACTGGGCCCGGACGCCGCGATCGGCCTCGAGGAGATGCTCGAGTACGAAGCGCGCGGCACGGTGTGGACCGAGGGGAAGGGGCGCGGCTGAAACCAGGCCCCGCGGCAGGCCCGTGACCGGCCTCCGCGGCCGACATCCGCGACAGCCCTGTGACCGGCCCCGCAGCCGGCCCCCGCGGCCGACCCCGTATCCGCCTTCATTCATCTGCATGAACGTGTGCCTTCAACCGCGCAGCCGCGGGAGTTGTGCCCCGGGACATCTGGCGGCAATTGACTGTCCTCGCCGTTCAGTTCCGACGATTGAAGGACGATCATGCAGCGAAAGTCCCTCTCCATCCTGGCAGCGGCTGCGGCGGTCCTGGGCGCGGCCGTGGTCGTGCCCGGCGCGGAGGCCGCGTCCCCGGCCTCCGGCTCCGGCTCCGCGGAGTCCGCCGCGGCACCGGAGTCCGCCGTCGCACCGAAGGCCACCATCGCGCTCGGATCCGCCGCGGCGCCGTCGGCGGCCTCCGGCGCCCGTTCCGCGACACGGTCGCTGCTTCTCGGCGCCACGTCCGAGACCACCACCGTGAGACCAGGTGTGACGCTGACCTCCATGTCGCTGGGGAAGCGGGACGCCGACGACCGGTGGACCGTGCACGTCTATCTGCCGGCCTCCGTCGACGGTCCGCTCAAGAGCGCGGGTACGGCGCTGGGTCCGAAGGCGACCGCCGACCGCGTCGCCGACGCGGTGCGGGACAAGGGCTTCGCCCCGCGGGTGGAGCGGGTCGTGATCCCCGCCTATGCCGACCGGCCCGCCGGGACGCTGGGATGGACCGTGCGGGTCGGCCGGTACGCGGCGGAGGCGGACGCGGCAGCCGTGCTGAACCAGGTCCGGGCGGCCGGGTTCGCGGGCGGCACCCGTTACACCGCGCAGGACGGCACGGACCTCGGCGCACCGCAGAAGGTGCACGTACTGCGCGTGGATTTCCGCACGTTCGACGGCACCGTGGGCACCGACTTCGGACCGGCGCTGAACGGTACGGAGAAGCTGACCGACCTCATGGCTTCGACCGGCGCGATAGCCGGTGTCAACGGCCAGTGGTTCTACAACAACGCCCCCGGCGGTCTGTACGTCAAGGACGGCAAGCTGCTCGGCTCCGCCACCCAGGGGCGGGGCGGAGTGAAGATCACCCGCGGCGGCCGTTCGGTCGACGTCGACGCCTTCACGGCGCATGTGACGCTGCGGGCCGGTGGCGAGAGCGTCGAGATCGACGGCGTCAACCGGGTGCCCGGCGACGTCTGGAACTGCGGTGGTGTGGGCGGTGACCTGCCCACCGAGAAGGCGCAGCACGACCTGCGGTGCACCGACGGCAGCGAACTCGTTCGCTTCACCCCGGAGTTCGGGAGGACGCCGACCGGTGCCGGGGCCGAGGCGGTGCTCGACGCGACGGGCAGGGTGACCGCGGTGAACACCTCGCGCGGTGCGGCGGTGCCCGCCGGCGGGTCGACCGTCCAGGCCATCGGGGACCGTGCCGACTGGCTGCTCGAGCACGTCACGGTCGGCACGAGGCCGGCGGTCACCGAACGGGTGGAGGACAGCCGGGGCCGCAGGGTCGCGCTCACCCCTGACACGACCATCCTCCAGGTCGGCCCGACCCTGGTGCGGGACGGCAGGGTCTCGGTCAACGCGGCGGCGGACGGACTGATACGCGAGGGCACGGACCAGACCTTCACCTACAACTGGACCGTGCGCAGCAACCCGCGTTCGATGATCGGGGTGGACGGGCAGGGCCGGATGATGCTCGTGGTCGTCGACGGCCGTCAGGCCGGACACAGCGAGGGCCTGGGCATCGCGAGGACCGCTGAGCTCATGCAGGCGCTCGGCGCGCGTGAGGCGATGAACCTCGACGGCGGGGGCTCCAGCGTCATGGCGACCGCAGGCGCCGGAATCGTCAACCGGCCGTCGGACTCCGCCGGTCAGCGTTCGCTCGGCAACGTACTGCTCGTCCGCCCCTGACACCCACCGGCTGCCCGGGACCTGAGCCCGGACGGGACCTGAGCCCGGACGGGACCTGAGCCCGGATGGGACCTGAGCCCGGACGGGACCCGGTCCGGGAAGTGAGCACCGGACCCGGGCCCAGCCAGGTGCGGGCCCCGCCCGGGCCCGGACCACGTCCGCACCCGTGAGCGCGCCGCCGAGGAGAGGCGGCGCGCTCACGCGTCCGGGGAAGCGCGCGCTACAGCTCCGCCACCCCGTGGCACTCCCCGTACGTCCGTCCCGACCCGCACCAGCAGGCCGCGCTCTTCGACGGCGGCCAGGCCACCGCGCGACCGCGGGCCGCCAGCGTGGTCGCGTACTGGGGGAGGAGGTCCGCGTTCGCGGGGGAGGACTGCTCGGAGGCGGCGAAGGCCTCGTACGAGGGGACCGTCGCCGTCACGATGCCCAGGTTCTCCGTACCCGTCGCCGACAGGTCACGCAGGGAGGCCTCGATGTCCGTGAGGTGGGCCCGGTGGGTCGGGTACTCGGACTCGAGCTGCGGATACGCCCCGAGGAGTTCGTCGAGCTCCGCCTCCGGCCAGTGCAGGACCGCGACGGGGAACGGCCGGGACAGGGCGGAGCGGTACGACCCCAGTTCGGAGCGGAGCCGGGCGATCTCGGCCTTCAGCTCCGCCGGGTTGTCGGAACCGAGCGCCCACAGGCGCTTCGGGTCGTGGAGCTCGTCGAGGGAGACGTCCGGGGTGTGGCCGGAGTGGACCCGGTCGGCCAGGGAGTCCCACTCGTCGTGGGGGAGGCCCAGCAGGCGGCGGACGCGGTGGCGGCCGGAGAGGAGGGAACGCGTCGCGTAAGGGACGTCCTCCTCGCCCTCCGTGAGGAGGATCGACAGCGCTGTCGAGAAGCACTCGTGGGAGGCCTCGAGCTCGTCGTGGTTCTCCAGCGTCTCGGCGACGATCTCCCACGGCGCGGCCTCCGTCGGCGCGGCGGTGCGGATGCCGTTGATCAGGGCGCGGGCCTCGGCCTCGTGACCGTACTCCCAGAGGTTGGCGGCCTGGAGCGCCTTGACGAGCTGCGGGTGCTCGGGGTGTTCGGACGCCAGGAGGCGGTCGTAGAGGGTGGAGGCACGGCCGCGTTCGCCGGCGAGTTCCAGGTGGGCTGCGGCCTGGAGGAGCAGCGGTTCCGCGTCCTCCGGATACTGCTCGGCGGTACGCAGCAGGCGCTCGGCTTCGGCAATGTGGTCAGCAGGCGTGTCGGGGCGCATGCAGCACACCGTACTGCTGTACGGGCCACCGCAGGGGGCCGACCCGATTCCGCGCCGGGCACGGCCGCGGCCCGGCGCCGAGCGGGCCGTAACGCTGGTGAGTTGAGGGCCGCGGCCCTACCCTGCGCCCGTGCGGAGGCGGTGGGAGCGTCAACGGTCGTGGTCCCGGACGCGGACCCGTCAACGGTCATGGCCCCGGACCCGGTCGCCGGTACGCGGACGGCGGCAGGGGCGCGTACGGCTCGCCCGTGTGCTGTGGGCCGCGGCGGAGGCGGCCGTCACGTTCGGTGCCGTCGTGCTGCTCCTCGTCGTCCATCAACTGTGGTGGAGCAACCGGCAGGCCGGACAGGGCGCCGAGCGGCAGGTCCAGGCGCTCGAGCGGCGCTGGGAACGGGAGGCTCCGGGTACGGACCCGGCGCCGGCGCCGGAGGAGACGGACCAAGAGCCCGCGGTCGGGCCCGGTCCCGCGGACGGGACGAGGCCGGGGTCCGGGCCGGCCCTTCCCCGCCGCGACCAGGCGTACGCCGTCCTGCGCATCCCCAGCCTCGGCGTCGTCGCGCCCGTCGCCGAGGGCGTCGCCAAGCGGGGCGTCCTCGACAAGGGGTACGTGGGGCACTACCCCCGGACCGCGCAGCCCGGCAGGCCAGGGAACTTCGCCGTCGCCGGGCACCGCAACACCCACGGCGAACCCTTCCGCCGCATCGACCGGCTCCGCCCCGGCGACACGGTGGAGATCGAGACGCGCGACGCGGTCCACGTGTACGCCGTGGACAAGGTGCTCACGAAGACCCTGCCCGGCGACACCGGGGTGATCGGGAGCGTTCCGCGGAGCGCGGTGCGCCCCGCCGCCGGATACGGCGCGGCGGGGCACTACCTGACGATGACGACGTGCACGCCCGAGTTCAGCTCGAAGTACCGGCTCGTGGTGTGGGGCCGGCTGGCCTCGACGCGGCCGCGCTGACCCCCGGTCCGGGGAAACGCGGCGCAACGGCACGCGGCGTATCCGCGCGGCGGGCGCCACTTGTCCGCACGGCCGGCGCGGCGTGAAGGCCCGGGCCGCGCGGCGTACCGGCTCGGTCCGCTACGTGAGGCCGAGCTCCGCGCAGGCGTCCGCGAACTCGGGGACGCAGATCTGCTCCACCGTGTAGAGGCCGTCGGCGACGACGGTCTCCTTGATGTTCTCCTTGGTCAGCGCGATGACCGGGATGCGCACGGTGGGGACGGACTTCTCCGTCGGGGTGTCGATGTCCGTGTGCGCTGCGGCTCCGAGGGACATGTTCCTGGCCAGCAGGATGGCCATCTCGGCGGCGGCCGCGGCCTCCGGCGCGTACTGCTTGTAGACCGTCATGTACTGATCGCCGGCGACGATGCGCTGCACCGCCGCCAGTTCCGCGTCCTGGCCGGTGACCGGCGGGAGGTCGGTCAGGCCGGCGCCCTTGAGCGCGGAGATGATGCCGCCTGCCATGCCGTCGTTGGCCGAGTAGACGCCGGTGATGGCGTCCTTGCCGAGGGTGGCGATCGCCGCGTCCATGTTGGCCTTGGCGTTCTCCGGCTTCCAGTCCTTGGTGTCGTACTCCAGGCCGATCTCGACCTTGCCGTCGAGCTCGGTGTGGGCGCCCTTCTTGAACATGGCGGCGTTCGGGTCCGTGAGCGCGCCGTTCATCATCACGACCTTGCCGGATCTGGCGTCGTCACCGAGGGCCTCCAGCAGGGCCTTGCCCTGGATGTGGCCGACCTGTTCGTTGTCGAACGAGACGTAGCCGTCGATCGGTCCCTCGGCGAGGCGGTCGAAGGCGACGACGGGGATGCCGGCCTCGTCGGCCTTCTCGATCGCGCCGGCGATGGCCTTGGCGTCCACCGCGTCGACGATGAGCACGTCGACCTGCTCGTCGATCATGGATTCGAGCTGCTGCGTCTGCAGACCGGCGTCGTGCTTGGCGTTGGCGTAGAGGACCTTGCCCTTGCTGTTGGTGAGGCGGGCTATGCGTTCCTCGATGACCGGTTTGTCGAACTGCTCGTAGCGAGCGGCCTGGTTCTCCGGAAGCAGCAGACCAACAACGATGTCATCGCTCAGCCTTACACCCGGCTCCTCGGTGGTCCCACAGCCGGAGAGCGGTACGACCATCGCGGCGGTGGCGGCTGCGACGGCGGCGCGACGCAGAAGTGCATTCATTGGTTGAATCCAACCTCCCTGACAGGCTGCATCAATTGCAGCCAAGGTGGCCGAAAGCCAACTCTGTGGGCCGAGAAGCGTCAAGAGCCGCACGGTTAACGTGACCGCAACGTGATTCTGTGTAATCAACGGTTCAAGTAGCTGCGACGGCGCCGACGGCGGGGCCGTCCGTCCGGGCCGTCCGTCCGTCCCGGGTCCGCGGAGGTCCCCCCTGATGTGACCGGCCGGGAACCTGGAGAGGGAGTTGTTCGTCTTCCCGTGTGCGCGAGGCCGGCGCGATCACGTCCCGGCCGTCACCGACAGAGGGAGGGGCGCATGGCCGGTCGTACGGCGCGGCTGCTCCGCCCCGCCGCGCTGCTGCTCCTGCTGCTGGTCGAGATCCTGCTCGTCGACGGCGGCAGCATCTCCGCCGCGCTCGCGCTCGCCGCGACGGCCACCGCCGCCGTCGGATCCGCCCTCGTCGTCTGCGCCGTCATCAGCGCGCGCTGCGCGCCCGTCGTGCCACGCACCCGGATCCGGACCGCCCTGCGCGACCGTGAGCAACGCACCGCGTTCCTCTCGCAGCGCGATCCCGACGCCCGGGGGCGTACGCGTCCCCGAGCGCCCGGCCGTCCCCTCCTGACGGCCCTGTAGGCACCACCACGCCACCACGCAGTCCCCGCGCGGGCCGTCATGCCGTCATGTCCTCGTTCCCGGCACGACGAGACCCCCGGAGGGCTCACGCATGTCCGTTTTCGCCACCCTGGTCGAGCAGCTCGCCGAGCTGCTCGAGCCGCTGTTCGCCGCGTCCGCCACCGCTGCCGCGATCATCGCCTTCACCGCGCTCGTACGCCTCGCCGTCCACCCCCTCTCCCGCGCGGCCGCCCGTGGACAGAAGGCCCGCACCCGCCTCGCGCCGCAGCTCGCCGAACTGCGCGTCAAGTACGGCAGCAACGCCAAGGATGCGGAGCGGCTGCAGAAGGCCACGATGGAGCTGTACGCGCGGGAGAAGGTGTCGCCGCTCTCAGGGTGCCTGCCGAGCCTGCTCCAGCTGCCGGCGTTCTTCCTGATGTACCACCTGTTCTCGAACGCGGAGATCGGGGGCGAGCCGAACGGACTCCTCGGCCACGCGCTGTTCGACGCGCCCCTCGGCGGCCGCTGGACGGACGCCCTCGCGGACGGCGGGATGTTCGGCGGTGCCGGCCTCGTCTACGTCGCTCTCTTCGTGATCGTCGCCGCCGTCGCGACCTTCACCTACCGGCGCACCAAGCGGCAGATGGCCGCCGCGCCCATGACCGGCGAACAGATGCCGGGCATGGTGGCGATGACCAAGGTCGTGCCGCTGCTGTCGTTCTTCACGCTCGCGACCGTCGCGGTCGTGCCGCTCGCCGCCGCGCTCTACGTCGTCACCTCCACCACCTGGACGGCGGTGGAGCGGGTGTTCCTCTACCGGGACACACCGATGCCGGTGGCGCAGCTCTGATCAGGGGCGGGCGAGGTGGTGCAGCTCTGAACGGGTGCGGGCGCGGGGCGGCTGCCGGGGATTCAGTGGCCGCGCGGCGCGTACATGATGACGGCCATCCCGGCGAGGCAGATCAAGGCGCCGGCGATGTCGTAACGGTCGGGCCGGTAGCCGTCCGCGATCACGCCCCAGGCGAGGGAACCGGCGACGAAGACACCGCCGTACGCGGCGAGGATGCGCCCGAAGTTCGCGTCGCTCTGGAACGTGGCGACGACGCCGTACAGGCCGAGCGCGACCACCCCGCCGCCGACCCAGAGCAGCCCCCGGTGTTCACGAAGGCCCTGCCAGACGAGCCAGGCCCCGCCGATCTCGAGGAAGGCCGCGGCGAGGAAGAGGGCGACCGAGCGTGCGACGGACATGGCGACGACCCTAGCGGGGCGGGGCGGCGCCCCGCGCCGGGTGGGGTCGCGCCCCTGCGCCGCGGTGGCGCCCCGTGCCCGGGCGCGTGCGGGGCACGGCACCCGGGCCGGTCCGGCGCCCCGCACGGGAGCCGGCAGCCCCGAACGGCCGGAGTCCCTACCCATCGGTAAGGGTCCAGGTTGTGAACAGGGTCTTGCAGGGTGGTCGGATGTCTTGGAGGATCAGCCAATCCTCCGATCCTCCGATGGCCGCACCTGTCGGGCCGGGCTCGCACTCGACCAGGGGAGACTGACCATGAAGTTGCTGCGTGTCGGCACGGCGGGCGCCGAGCGTCCCGCGCTGCTCGACCAGGACGGGACGCTTCGCGACCTGTCCGGTCTCGTCACGGACATCGACGGGGCGCTGCTCGCCGACGCCGCCGCCCTCGACCGGATCAGGACCGCGGCCGAAGCCGGTGACCTGCCCGTACTCGACGCGGCCGGGCTCCGCATCGGGCCGCCGGTGGGCCGGATCGGAAAGGTCGTGTGCATCGGGCTGAACTACCACGACCACGCCGCGGAGACCGGGGCCGAACCCCCGGCGGAGCCGGTCGTCTTCTTCAAGGCCGCCGACACCGTCGTCGGACCGGACGACACCGTGCTCGTGCCCCGCGGCAGCCGCAAGACCGACTGGGAGGTCGAGCTCGCGGTGGTCATCGGACGTACGGCCCGCTACATCGAGCCGGACGAGGACCCGCTCTCGTACGTCGCCGGCTACGCGGTCGCTCATGACGTGTCGGAGCGCGAGTTCCAGATCGAGCGCGGCGGCACCTGGGACAAGGGCAAGAACTGCGAGACGTTCAACCCGCTGGGGCCGTGGCTCGTGACCCCCGACGAGGTGCCGGACCCGCAGGCCCTGGGACTGCGGCTGTGGGTCAACGGGGAGCTCAAGCAGAACGGTACGACCGCGGACCAGATCTTCCCGGTCGCCGACGTCGTCCGTTACGTCAGCCGGTTCATGGCCCTGTACCCGGGCGACGTCATCAACACCGGTACGCCGGCGGGGGTCGCGCTCGGACAGCCCGAGCCGAAGCCGTTCCTGCGCGCCGGGGACGTGGTCGAGCTCGAGATCGACGGCCTCGGCCGCCAGCGCCAGGAGCTCAAGGACGCCTGAGCCCGCACGCCGCGTCCGCACGCCCGCGACGGGGGGCGTGCGGTGCGGCGGACGCGGCTCGGACCGCACCCGCCGCACCGCACGGATGCGAAGGCGGTGTCACCTGGCGATGAAGCGCTCCAGCGCCTCGACCACCATCGCGTGGTCCTCCGCCTGCGGCAGACCCGAGACCGTCACGGAGCCGACGACACCCGCTCCGACGACCGTGATCGGGAAGGATCCGCCGTGCGCCGCGTACAGGTCCGGGTCCAGCCGTGAGGACTCCTCGAACGTGGTGCCCTTGGCGCGGTGGCGTGCCCCGACCAGGTACGAACTCTCGCCGTAGCGTTCCACGACCCGCCGCTTGCGGTCGATCCACGCGTCGTTGTCGGCGCTCGAGCCCGGCAGCGCGGCGTGGAACAGCTGCTGTGCCCCGCGGCGGATGTCGATGGCGACCGGCGCCTCGCGCAGGTGCGCCATCTCGACCAGCATGCTGCCGAGCGCCCATGCGTCGGAGTGCGTGAACCGGCGCAGCGTGAGCCGCCGCTCCTGCTGGACGATCTCGTCGACGGTGAGGTGGGGGACCGGCTTCATCGTGTCCGTGTTCATGCGGTGACCTCCACGGTGACGGTGATCCCTTCACGAGCGGAACGGCGGGCGGCCTCCAGTACGTCCAGAGCGGCCGCGGCCTCCTCCGCGGTGACCGGCGGAGCGGCCTTGTCGCGCACCGCGGCGGCGACCGCCGCGTAGTACGCGGGGTAGTCGCCCGGCACTGTCTCCACGGGAGCGCCCCCGCCCGTCAGCGGCGACTCTCCCGCACCGACCCGGCCCCACATCGACTCCGGCTCCACGCCCCACGGCTCGCCGTCGTCAGGACGGCGGCCGGCGCGCAGCGCGTCCTCCTGCGGGTCCAGGCCGTACTTCACGTACCCGCCTTCGCTGCCCAGAACCCGGAATCGAGGGCCGAGCTGCGCGGTCGTGGCGCTGACGTACAGATGCGAGCGGACGCCGTTCGCGTGTGTGATCGCGATGAACGTGTCGTCGTCGGCCCTGGCGCCGGGGCGGCGCACGTCGGACTCCGCGTACACCCGCGCCGCCGGGCCGAAGAGGGTCAGCGCCTGGTCGACGACGTGGCTGCCCAGGTCGTAGAGGAGGCCGCCGATCTCCTGCGGGTCGCCCGACTCGCGCCAGCCGCCCTTGAGCTGCGGGCGCCAGCGCTCGAAACGGGACTCGAAGCGCTGCACCTCACCGAGCTCGCCGGCCTCGACGAGCCCCCGCAGGGTCAGGAAGTCGTTGTCCCAGCGGCGGTTCTGGAAGACGGAGAGCACCAGGCCGCGTTCGGCGGCGAGCGCGGCCAGCGCCCGTGCCTCGGTGGCCGTACCGGCGATGGGCTTGTCGACGACGACCGCGGTACCCGCCTCGAGCGCGGCGCGGGCGAGCGGGACGTGGGTCTTGTTCGGGGTGGCGACGACCATCAGGTCGAGCTCGTCGGCGCGCGCCCACAGACGGTCCGGTGACGCCTCGACGCGGACGCCGGGGAACCGGGCGCGGGCCTGCTCCTGCCGCTCGGGGCTGGAGGTGACGACCGTGTCGAGGACGAGTCCCTCCGTCGCGGCGATCAGCGGGGCGTGGAAGACGGAGCCCGCCAGGCCGTAGCCGATGAGGGCGACGCGGAGGGGTGAGCCGGTACCAGTCATGCCGTCCACTTAAGCAACGGTGTTGCCAAAGTGCAAGCGGGGCGGACAATGGAAGGGTGAACAGGAGCATGGCGGGAGTGGGAGCCAATCTGCCCGCGCTGCGCAGCCACAATGCGGCGCTCGTCCTCGATCTGCTGCGGACAGCCGGCGAGGGCGGCATCAGCAGGCTCGAACTGGCCGAGGGCACGGGGCTCACGCCCCAGGCCGTCAGCAAGATTGTCGCCCGTCTGCGCGAGGAGGGCACGGTCGCGGAGGCGGGCCAGCGCGCGTCGACCGGGGGCAAACCGCGGACGGTGCTGCGGCTGGTGCCCTCCGCGGGGTACGCGCTGGGCGTCCATCTGGACCGCGACGAACTCACCGTGGTCCTCCTCGACCTCGCGGGCACCCGTGTCGCCGGCCGGAGGGTCCCGCTGGACCTCGGCGCCGGCACGGAGGCGGTCGTCGCGAAGACGGTGGCCGAGGTCGGCGTCCTGCTGGCGGACGCGGACCCGGCCGGACCGGCCGGTCCCGTCCTCGGCGATGCCGGACTGCGGGTGCTCGGGGTCGGCGTCGCCATGCCGGGGCCGCTCGACCACTTCAACGGCGTGACCCAGCGAGTCACCGGATACCCCCAGTGGGAGGGCTTTCCGCTGCGCGACGTGCTCGCGGGACGTCTCGGGCTGCCCGTCGTCCTCGACAAGGACACCAACGCCGCCGCCCTCGGGATCGCCCTGCGCGGCCCCGGCGATTCCTTCGCCTACCTCCACCTCGGCACCGGGCTCGGCGCCGGACTGGTCCTCGGCGGCGTGCTCTACCGGGGCGCACGCACCGACGCCGGAGAGTTCGGCCACCAGGTGATCCAGCT
Organism: Streptomyces pristinaespiralis; assembly: GCF_001278075.1. GTDB lineage: Bacteria > Actinomycetota > Actinomycetes > Streptomycetales > Streptomycetaceae > Streptomyces > Streptomyces pristinaespiralis. Next base: position 5,460,196 of record NZ_CP011340.1, read on the forward strand.
CGACGGACCCGAATGCACCTGCGGCAGACGCGGCTGCATCGAGGTGCTCTGCCTGGAAGCGGTCGCCCGTGGCGACATCGAGGGGGCCGCCCGCCTCCTCGGCGTCGGCGCCACCAACCTCGTGGAACTGCTCGACATCGAGCGGGTCCTCCTCGGCGGCCGTGTGATCGACGACGCGGCGGACGAGTTCGTAGGGGGCGTGCGTGCGGTGCTCGCCGCGCGCACCGATGTCCCGGTGGCGGCCGCCGCGGAGGGCGGCGAGCAGATCGTCGCCGACGGCGCCGCCCAGCTCGTGCTCGCACCGCTCTTCGGCCGGTCGGAGGCGGTGTCCCCGGCCGCTGCGTCCCAGGAGGAGCCGCAGGCCAATCGTCCGGCGCCGGAAATACGCTGACAGGAGGGGCGTTCAGCCGCTGATCGGCCGTACGGGGCCCGCCGTGCCCGTGCCGGCGGGCACACATGGCACGGTCCCGGGCCACGCCCGGGCGATCCCGGCAGTACGCGAGCAAGCAAAGGCCTGCCTCTCATGCGAACGCGCAACGCCCTCGCCCTCGGAGCCGCCGCGGCGCTGATCGCGTCCGCGCTGATCAGCGGCTCCGCCGCCATCGCCGCCCGCACCCCCCGCCCACCGGTCCCCGCCACGTTCGCCGCGCCGTCCGCGTCCGCCGCGCCGGCCGAGGACCGGTCCGGCGACCGGCCCGCCGACCGTGCCCCCACCTGTGGCAAGGACTCCGACCCGGCGTTCCCGATCAGGACCCGTATCCACGGTGGTCCCACGACCGTCCGGTCCGGTTCCGGCTTCCACCCCTGGTCGGTGGACCTCACCAACACCACGCGCGAGACCTGCCACCGGATCCATCCGGTCATCGTCCTCACCGCCCAGGACCGGGGGCTCACCGAGGACCGCGTCACCCTCGAGTTCCACGACGAGGACGCGGACCGCTGGCGCCCGGTCGTGCTCGAGGAGACAACGGAGGACGAGATCGTGGGCGTCTTCGACGGCTTCCAGGGCTTCGCCGTACCGGCCGGCGGGACGGTCACCGTGCGGACGAGGCTCTCGCTCGCCGCCGGTACGCCCTCGAACACGGTCACCGTCAACGCCGCCGTCGTACAGCGCAAGGGGGACGACGGCGACTGGGTGGGCGAGTCGGGGGAATACCGCTTCACCGTCGTGGCGGGGGAGGGGGACCCGTCCTCCGAGCCCACCCCCGCCCGGCCCACCGCGGACCCGTCACCCAGCGGGTCGCGTGCCGAGGTCACGCCCGTCAGTGCGTCACCGAGCCGGTCCGGCCAGCTCGCCACCACCGGGTCCGGACCGCTCACCCGGATCGGCGTCGGGGTCGGCGGCGCGATCCTGCTGGGCGCCGGAGCCCTGGCGCTCCTCACCCGCCACCGGCGCGCGCGGCCGCGCAGGCGCTGACCCGGCCGGGCGCGCGTACCGCGCCGACGCCCTTCCGCCCAGCGTCGAGGCAAGACGGACGGCGGCGGACGACCGACAGGGACGGACATCTGCCCGGCCGGGTGAAGATCCAGACATCCTGATTAGTCTTGGGGCGTCGCCACAGCGCAGTCGCGGCGCCCCAGCACGCATACATGCACCGGCAGGAGTCCGTCTGATGGCAGAGCGCAAGCCGATCGAATCCTGGCTCACCGACATGGACGGTGTCCTCATCCATGAGGGCGTCCCGATTCCCGGCGCCGACGCTTTCATCAAGAAGCTGCGGGAGACCGGGAAGCCGTTCCTGGTGCTCACCAACAACTCCATCTACACAGCGCGCGACCTGCACGCCCGCCTGGCCCGTATGGGCCTCGACGTGCCGGTGGAGAACATCTGGACCTCGGCCCTGGCCACCGCGCAGTTCCTCGACGACCAGCGGCCGGGCGGCACCGCCTACGTCATCGGGGAGGCCGGACTGACCACGGCCCTCCACGACATCGGCTACATCCTCACCGACCACGACCCCGACTACGTGGTGCTCGGCGAGACCCGCACCTACAGCTTCGAGTCGCTGACCAAGGCGATCCGGCTGATCAACGCCGGCGCCCGGTTCATCTGCACCAACCCCGACAACACCGGCCCCTCCGCGGAGGGGCCGCTCCCCGCGACCGGCTCCGTCGCCGCGCTGATCACCAAGGCGACGGGCAAGGACCCGTACTTCGCGGGGAAGCCCAACCCGCTGATGATGCGGACCGGCCTGAACGCCATCGGCGCACACTCCGAGACCAGCGCGATGATCGGCGACCGGATGGACACCGACGTGCTCGCCGGGCTCGAGGCCGGGATGCAGACCTTCCTCGTGCTCACCGGCTCCACGACCCCCGCACTCGTCGACCGGTACCCGTTCCGGCCCTCCAAGGTCGTCGACTCGATCGCGGATCTCGTCGACCGCATCTGAGCAGGTCGGCGGCGGCGGCCGGCCCTGCGGATGCGGAAACGACCCGGACGCGTGACTCTGGCTGTATCAGGAGGTCACGATGCGTACTGGTTCCATAGCATTCCGTGTGGCGGGGGTGGCCGCCGTGCTGGTCATGGCGCCCGCCACCGCCGCATTCGCCGGTAACTCCGTGAAGGCCACGGTGAACCCGGCCGCCTCCGCGCCGGGCGGCAAGGTCGAGATCCGCGTCGTGGGGTGCCGGGACAGATCCGGCGCCGCCCGGTCCGCCGCCTTCGTCGCGGACGCCGAACTGTCGGCGAGAGGCGGGCACGGATGGCTGACCGGCACGGCGAAGGTCAGAGCCGACGCCGAGCCCGGTACCTACGCCCTGCGGGTCACCTGCGACCTCCGCGACCACCGCCACGCGGGCAGCGTCCGGGTCGAGGGCCACCCGCACGAGCCGTCGCACTCGGCCCGCCCGTCGCAGCCGTCGAAACCCTCGCATCCGTCCCGGCCGAGGCCGTCGCACACCCCCGGGCACGAGGAACCGCCGGACCGCCCCTCCCCGAGCGCGTCACGGCCCCACGAATCACCCGTCGCCCCCGTACGGGCGGGCGGAGGCGGCACCGCCGTGCTCGCCGCCCCGGTCTCGACCGTCGACACGGACGACGCCGGTCCCAGCACACCGCAGACCGTCATCGGCCTCGCCCTCGCGGGCGTGGCCGCTGTCGCCGTCGCACTCCGCAGCGCCCGCCGCCGCCGGCGGACGGGCGCCGACTAGTCATGTCCGGCACCGATCGTCCCGCCCCCTCGGCTGTCCCCGCCGAAGCCACCGGCAACGGCCGGCTGGTCACCGGAGTCGCCTGGGCGGTCCTGGTCCTCGGCCTGTGGATGTGGGGGAGCGAGGCCCCGGGCGCGCACCTCGGCAGCTCGGCCCCGACCACCGGTGACATCGCCGCGGTGGGCCGCCCGCCCGGCGTCCCGATGCCCGCCGCGCACCGGCCGATCGACGCCGCGGAGCCGCGCCGGGTGTCCGTTCCCGCCGTCGGCATCGCCGCGCCCGTCGTCCCCCGTGGCCTCGACGCCGCCGGAGCGGTCGACCCGCCCCCCTTGGACTCCCCGCAGACCGTGGGCTGGTACGGCGGCGGCACCGAACCCGGGGAGCCCGGCGCCGCGCTGCTCGTCGGGCACGTCGACACGAAGACGCAGCCCGCCGTGTTCTACGGGCTGAGCGCCGCCCGGCCGGGCGAGAAGATCGAGGTGACCCGGGCCGACGGTTCCGTCGCGGAGTTCACCATCGACGACATCAAAGTCTTCTCCCGCGACCGGTTCGACCCGCAGAAGGTCTACGGCCCCCGGCAGGAGGGCCGTGCCGAGCTGCGCCTCATCACCTGCGGCGGCACCTTCGACCGTGATGCCGGCACCTACACGGCGAACGTGGTCGTGTACGCGTACCTGACCGGCGTCCTGGCGGCCTGACGGGCCGCTCGGGCGCGGCCGGCGGCTCGTGCCGGAGCGGTCGTCACGGTATGCCGACGAGGACCGGGCGGACCCACGGACCGCCGTCCCGTGTGTGCCAGGATGGATCGACCGGTCCTGTCCGGGGGGACCCACAGGGCCGGACCGTACGAACTGTGCACCAAGGGGGAGTGGATGTACCGCAGTTTGGTCGGCCTGGGTGCCCGGACGGGCGCGTGCCTGGCCGCCGCGGGAGCGGTGCTGCTGACGGCGGGCTGTTCCTCCGACGGCGACGGCGGCAAGGACGACCGGCCGGTCGTCAGCCAGCAGCCCAAGGGCGAAGACCCGTTCTGGGTCAACCCGGACGGCAAGGCGGCCCGGCAGGTCGCCGCCTACCGCGAGAACGGCGAGACGCGGAACGCCGAGCTGATCACGAAGATCGCGCAGCAGCCGGCCGGTGAATGGATCGGCCCGGACGACCCGGAGGCGGAGGCCGAAGGCATCACCGAGGCGGCCGCGAAGGCCGACCGGGACGCCGTGCTCGTCCTCTACAACATCCCGCACCGCGACTGCGGCCAGTTCTCCAAGGGCGGCGCCGCCGACGGGAACGCCTACCGGGCATGGGTCGACAGCGTGGCCAAGGGCATCGGAGACCGGCGTGCCACGGTGATCCTCGAGCCGGACGCGGTGCTGCACCTGGTGGACAGCTGCACGCCGCAGGAGTTCCACGAGGAGCGGTACGACCTGCTCAAGGGGGCGGTGGAAAGGCTGAAGCGGCAGCCGGGGACGAAGGTGTACCTGGACGCCGGCAACGCGGGCTGGTCCAACCCGGACGCGCTGTACGACCCGCTGAAGCGGGCCGGGGCGGAGCAGGCCGACGGTTTCGCGGTGAACGTCTCCAACTTCTACCCGACGGACGCCAGCAAGCAGTTCGGCAGGAAGCTCTCGGAGAAGTTCGGCGGGAAGCACTTCGTCATCGACACCAGCCGCAACGGCAACGGCCCCTACACGGAGGGCGATCCGGCGGAGAACTGGTGCAACCCGCCCGGCCGCGCGCTGGGCGAGCCGCCGACCACCAGAACCGGGGACCCGCTCGTCGACGCCTACCTGTGGGTCAAGCGCCCCGGCGAGTCCGACGGTGACTGCAAGGGCGGCCCCAAGGCGGGCGACTGGTGGCCCGAGTACGCGCTGGACCTGGCCCGGAACACCAAGTAGAGGCACGGGAAGGGCCCGGCAGCAGGGGACGCGCTGCCGGGCCCTTCCCGTGACCGGCTACCCCGTCACGGGACCTCGACCCACACCGCCTTCGACGGTGTGCCCGCCTCGTCCGTCACGAAGAACATGTAGTAACCGGACGGCACCAGGGCCCTGTTCCGGGGCACGGTGATCTCCACGCCGTCCGCGGTCTTCTTCATCTCCAGTGCGATCGAGCGCTGGTCGACGTCGGTGACGTGCGTGACCGCACTCGGCCGCATCAGCTTCGCCGTCTTCAGCGCCTTCTCGCTCCTGACCTCGAACGTGCCCGTGTCGCCGCGTTGGACCGTCTTCGGCCCGCCGGTCACCTCGGGCCTGGTGTCGCGGTAGAGGTAGGGCGGGGTGTAGATCTCGATGCGCTGCTCGAAGACGCCCGGCCTGGTGTTGGCCTTGTCGGAGAAGAGCGAGTCGGATCCGAAGATCATGACCCGCCCGTCGGGCAGCAGCACGGAGCCGGAGTGGTAGTTGCGGCCCACGGCCGGGTCGGCGACGCGCTTGTACGTCTGCGTGCCGGGCTCGTACATCCGGGCCTGGAGCACGTCGGAGCCGCCGCGGCCCCGGTAGTCCTCGGAGCCGCCGGTGATGAGCACGGAGTCGTCGGGCAGCAGCGAGGCGCTCGGGTAGCGGGTGCCCTTGTCCAGCGAGGGTCCGTCCTTGAAGCGGGGGTTGTCGGCCTTCAGGTCGACCAGCCGGGACTTCTCGCTCGACTTCTCCGACTCGCCGACCCCGCCGCCGCCGATGACCATGAACTTCTGGTCCTGGGCGGGCGGCAGCATGACGGTTGCGGACGTCTCCATCCGGTCGGGGTCCGACAGACCGGGGATCTTGGTGAATTTGTTGGTGTCCAGGTCCCAGACGCCCGGGTCACGGCCCACGTCCGCGGGCCCGTAACCGGCGTTGGAGCCGGAGTAGAACAGCTTGCCGTTGTCCATCAGGAAGATCGCCGGGTAGGTGGGGAACTTCCTGATGACCCCGGTGTACTCCCAGGTCTTCGTCTTCGGGTCGTAGATCTCGTCCTTGCCGGGGACGATCTGCCCGATCTCGTCGAGGCCGGAGAGCGAGAGGACCCTGCCGTCCTCGAGAGTGGTCAGCGTGGGGTACCAGCGGGCCTCGTTCATGGGGTCGACGGGGACGTACTTCTCCGCGACCGGGTCGAACTCGAAGGCCTCCTTGATTCCCTGGAAGTCCTTCTTGTCGAGGGCGAGTTTCTGGGCGATGCCGTAGACGTTGCGCGCGTCGGAGCCCTTGAGGCCCTGCACGCGGTAGTTGTCCTCTGTGCCGGTCTCGTACTGCTTGCCCGACTGCTCGGCCTCGACGTAGATGCGGCCGAGGCCCGCCTCGGTGCGCAGGAAGCGGCCGGTCTTGGGATCGAAGACCTTCTTCGCCTTCTCCACCAGGACCGGGTCCTTGGAGACGAACGTCTTCCCGTTCTTCTTCCCGGTGAACTTGGTGCCCGCCGGCAGGGTCTTGGGCGCGTCCGGGTCCTCGTTGTGGACGATCATCAGGCCGCCGGCCTTGGTGACGTCGCCCTGGAGCTTCTCGTACCGCTTGGTGCCGCCGGCCACCAGCAGCTTGCCGTCGGGCAGCTGGGTGTGCCCGGCGCAGAACATGTCCTTGGGGGTGGGGATCTTCTTGAACGTGTCCGTCTGTGGGTCCCACAGCACCGACTCGAACTTCTTGGCGTCGAAGTTCTTCTGGTTGTTGCCGGAACCGGCGATCAGCAGCACCTTGCCGGTGTGCAGCAGCGCGGCGTGGATGGTGTTGATCCTGTACTCGGAGGGGACGTCGAGGAAGTCCCAGTGGCCGTTCGCCGCCTTGTACTCCGGCTTGTTGATCTTGTAGTCGTGGTACTGCTCGGAGCCGAAGCGCCAGATGGCGGGTCCGTTGAACCCGGCGACCACCACGATCACCGCCGCGCCTATGGCTATTCGGCGGGCGCGGTTCTTGCGGTGGTTCGGCCGCGCGGGCATCGTGCTCATTTCTTACGTCCCCCAAGGGCGATCTGCATGGTCTGGTCCGTGGCGGCTTCGGGACCTGGTCGGGGGTCCGCGAAGCGCGGCCGCTGCTGCGGCACATGAGGGCCGCCGGAGCCCGGCCCGTCCCCCGCGTGCCGTCTCCTGCGCTTCTTCTTCTCGGCGGCGATCCCGTACCGCCAGGCGAAGATGGGCGCGGCCGTGATCAGCAGCGCCAGCGACGCCCAGGTGATCATCGCCGGATGGTTGTGCCCGAACCAGAACGACGACGCGAGGGAGCCCCCGAAGACCGCGATGAAGAACAGGTGGATGCGGAACGTGCCGAACAGGGTGTCGGGACTGGAGGAGTCACCCTTGGGCGTCACCACGAACCGGCTCTTGCGCCGCAGCACGGCGTCCATCAGCGACCGGGCGTAGACGGGGGCGGACAGCGCCGACATCACCATGCCGGCGAGGCCGCCGGAGCCCTCGGGCTCGTGCGGCGACACGTTGTGCCGGCGGTTCCAGATGTACAGGCCGATCTGGAGGGCGGAGGCGTTGCCGTAGAGCATCATCCAGATGGCCGGGTCGATCTGCACACCGGAGGCGCCCATGCCCAGGAACAACGCGCAGCTCAGGGCCGCGAGGATCCAGTTGAGGGCGGACATCGGATAGAAGATGATCATCATCGTGTAGTTGAAGAGCTTGCCGGGCGGCAGCGTGCCGAAGCCCTTCCAGTACTGCTTGAGGATCGTCTCGTACGTGCCCCGGGACCAGCGCAGCTGCTGGGTGAAGAAGTCGGTCCAGGCCGTGGGGCCCTCGCCGACGGCCAGTACGTCGGGCGTGTAGACCGAGCGCCACTTGTTGCCGGTGGCCGGGTTGGTGGCGCGGTGCATCTCGAAGCCGGTGGCCATGTCCTCGGTGATCGAGTCGTACAGGCCGCCGATCTGCTTGATCGCCCTGATACGTACGGCGTTGGAGGTGCCGACGAACATCGGGGCGCCGTAGCGGTTGCCCGCGCGCTGGATCAGGGCGTGGAAGAGGAACTGCTGCGACTCGGCGGCCTTGGTGACGAAGGTGTCGTAGTTGCCGTAGACCTGCGGGCCGATGACGAAGCCGACGTCCGGGTCGCGGAAGTAGCCGAGCATCCGCTCCAGGTAGTTGGGCAGCGGGACGTGGTCGGTGTCGACGGAGGCGAAGAAGTCGTAGTTGCCGCCGTGCGCCTCGAGCCAGGCGTTGTAGTTGCCGTGCTTGGTCTTCGCCCGGTGCGCGCCCTTCTCCTGGTTCCACCGGGCGACGCCCTTGCGGGAGAAGTGGTGGACACCGAGACGGGCGCAGACCTCCTTGACGGCGGGGTCGTCGCCCTCGTCGAGCAGCCAGACGTGCATCAGACCCCGGTGCCGGATCTTCACCGCCGCCTCGAGGGTCTTCGTCACCATCTCCAGGGGTTCCTTGCCCGGCACGAAGGAGGTGAGGAAGGCGACGCGGGTGCCCGACTCCGGCACCACCGGCACCGGGTCGCGGGCCACCAGCGTGGCGTGGGCGTTGGACAGCACGTTCATCGTCCGGAACAGCTCGATCAGTCCGATCGAGACGAGCATGACGATGTCGAGGGCGAGCAGCAGGTCGTTCTTGAGGTTCGGGTCGCGGTCGGTCCAGTGCTGCGGCTGCATCAGCCAGGCGAACAGGCCCAGCGACAGCAGCGGCGCGGCACCGAGCAGTAGCGCGGCACGTATCCGGTGGGGTTCCTGCGAGAGCAGCGAGCGGTAGCGGACCTTGTACGGCCGGTTGGGGTCGGGCTGCGTGAGGGGGCCCGCCAGCCGGCTGTAGTGCTCGTAGTCGTAGCGCGGCAGCGCCTTCTTGGGGCGCAGCCGCGCGGTGGCGGCACGCAGATGCGCGGGCACCCGTAGCTGGGTGGTCCGCGAGGAGTCTTCCGGCTGCCCGGTGCCGTCCGGAGTCGACGTCATTGATCATCCCCCCGCACGCGGGGTCAGCGCGTGCTGTGGTCGGTCGTGTCACCTGGGCCGCAGGATCCCCTGTACCTGCTGTCCCAGGCGTGTCGGTGGTGGCTGGCCACCGTCCCTACAGACATGAAACGGTCACCCTTCGGTTGCATGATGCCCGTCGCGTGTTCCGGCCGTTACGGGGCCCCCGTCCCTTGCCCTCCACGCCGGCAACAGCCCCCGAAACCGCCCCCAACTGCCCGAAACAGACGTTCAATTGAGTGACCGGCCGCCCCATAGGTTCTCGGAGCCCGGTCATGATCGCAAGGGCGAAACGGGCCGTTAACCGGTCGTATGCGCGATTTGGAACCGTCTCGGATCGCAGGTTTCCGACCGGTAGGCATTGGCCGGAAATGATCGTACGGAGGTCGGGGGTGTGTGTCGGGGTACGGCCGAGGCCCCCTCGCCAGTGGCGAGGGGGCCTCGGTTTCGCGTGCGCCGCCAGGGACTCGAACCCCGGACCCGCTGATTAAGAGTCAGCTGCTCTAACCAACTGAGCTAGCGGCGCCTGCTGACCTGGAGAACTCTACCGGAACTCCGGCAGTGCTCCGTGCCGCCACCCTGGCCGTCGCGAAGACGCGCCAGAGCGCATCGAATCATCGTTTTTAACCTTTGATCCGTCAAAATGCATTATGTCCATACCGCTGGGACACTGACGCCCGTGAAACATCGTCAGAAGATCTTGCTGAGTGCGGAGGGGACACACATGGCTGCCGTACCGGTCTTCGAGGAGTTCGAGCCCGCCGCGGACTGTGACTGCGCGGGCTGCGCGCACAGGCGCCGCGCGCACACCGCCGGGGAGCACCCCTCGGCGCAGGGCTGCCGCAGGGCGCTGGTCGTGGTCACCGCCGCCGGGGTCGTCCTGGGATCCACCGCGGCGGGCGCGACGGCGAAGAACGCCTCCCCTGCCGGGAGCTCCGGGGAGCGGACCGGGGAGCGGGCCGTCGAACCGTGGCCGTCCACCGAACAGGGCGGCACCGCACCGCTGCACGGTCCCGCCGGCCGGCCCGCGACGGAAAAGGCACCGCTGCGCGCCGTCACCCGGGCGGAGATCATCAACCGGGCCAAGACATGGGTCGACGCCAAGGTGCCGTACAGCATGTCGAAGTACTGGTCCGACGGGTACCGCCAGGACTGCTCCGGCTATGTGTCGATGGCCTGGAACCTGGCGAAGAACGAGTGGACCGGAAGCCTCGCCCAGTTCGGCGACCGGATCACACGCGACAACCTGCAGGCCGGCGACATCCTGCTCTTCCATAATCCCGCCGACCCGACGGGCGGCTCGCACGTCACGATCTTCGGCGGCTGGACCGACTACACGCACACGTACTACACGGCGTACGAGCAGACCAAGCCGCACACCCGCAAACAGGCCACGCCGATGGCCTACTGGAACAACTCCGCCTCCTATGTCGCCTACCGCTACAAGGGCCTCGCCACCGGCACGGGCACGGGCGCCGGCGGGGGGCAGCGGGAGGCCGTCGCGTTCCCCGGCGTCTCCCGCTTCGGGCCGGGCAAGCGCAACGCGTCCGTCACGAAGCTCGGCGAGAAGCTCGTGGCGCGGGGCGGCAAGCGGTTCTACCGGGAGGGGCCCGACCCGCGCTGGACGGAGGCCGACCGGCGGGCGACCCGGGCCTTCCAGCGCGCCCAGGGCTGGCGCGGCAAGGAGGCGGACGGCCTGCCCGGACCGCACACCTGGCGGCTGCTGGTGAACAAGCAGGGCAGGAACATCCCCGCCGCGAAGCCGCCGGGCAAGGGCCCGCAGGCCGGTACGCCGGCCTTCCCGGGGCGCGCCCACTTCCGGCCCGGCCGGTCCAGCACGTACGTCACCCAACTCGGCAAGCGCCTGGTCGAGCGCGGTTACGGCAAGCACTACACATCCGGACCGGACCCGCGCTGGCGCGAGGCGGACCGCCGCAACGTCCAGGCGTTCCAGCGCGCCCAGGGCTGGCGGGGCGCGGCGGCCGACGGCTATCCGGGGCCGGAGACGTGGAGGCGTCTCTTCTCCTAGGACCCGGTCCCACGCCACCGGGACACGAGCACACCCGACGACAGAACAGAGCGACCAGCTAAGGCGGCAGGCATGAACACCACGACGTCGGAGCCGGAGGGCACCGTGCCGTCCGAGAGCCCGCGGCGCAACTTCGTCATCGCCGGCGAGACGACGACCGAGATCCCCGTCCACCTGCTGTTCAGGGACGATGCGGCCCCCCTGCGGCCGACCGTCGTGGCCCGGCGGCAGGGGACGGGGGAGCAGCCGAGGGTCGGGCACGAGCCGCCCGCCACGCAGGAACCCCAGCAGCGGCGCGGCACCGGGCCGGGCACCCTCGACCCGCAGCAGCCGGACGCGGGGACGGCGGACCCGCACAAGCCGGACCTGCGGAAGGAGGACGCACGGAAGCCGGAGCAGAAGAAGCCCGATCTCACCAAGCGCCGGGCACAGGAGCAGCCGGACGGATCCGGTCCGCGGCAGCCGCGCCAGGACGGATCCCGGCCGCAGACGTCCGGACAGCAGAAGGCCGCACCGCAGAAGCCCGGCCCGCGCGGGTCCTCCGCCGCGGCCCGGCCCCTGCCCGCCGTCGATCCGCAGATCGCCGAGCGCCCAGGACCCGTACTGCCGGGATGGACGGCGCTCGTCGCGGGCGGCTGCTCGCTCGCCGGGATCGGTGCGGTGATCTGGGGCACCGGGGCGGTGCCGGAGGTGCTCGCGGGAATCTTCGGACTGACCCCGCCGCCGTACGGGGGCATCGGGATCTGGCTGTGGTGCCTGCTCACCCTCGGGGTGATCCTGGCGCTGTTCGCCCTCGGCGGGCTCGGGCGCGGCCAGGTCGGCCGGGCGTGGGTCCTGACCCTCTGCGGCGACTACCGCGGCAGCGTGCGGCGTACCGGGCTGGTGTGGGTCAGTCCGCTGGTGCTGCGCCGGCGGATCGACGTACGGCTGCGGCACTGGCGCAGCGAGCCGATGGCCGTGGTCGACGCGGAGGGAACGCCGCTGCGCGCGGTGGTGCTCGTGGTGTGGCGGGTCAAGGACACGGCGCGTGCCGCGCTCGGCGTGGCGGACCACGAGGCGTATCTGCGGGAGCAGGTGGAGGCGGCCACCGCGCGGGTCTTCTCGCAGCTGCCCGCCGACGCCTTCCTCCCGTCGGTGCCGACGCTGCGCAACGCCGAGGCGGTCGGGGACAGGCTGACGAAGATGCTGGCGGCGGAGTGCGCGGCGGTCGGAGTGGAGGTCTTCGCGGCGCAGCCGGTGGCCGTCGACTACGCGCCGGAGGTGGCGGCCGCCATGCAGCGCCGCCGGGTCGCGGCGATCGACGCCAAGCACCGGAACGCCGTGCTGACTTCGGTGGTGGACGCGGTCGACGAGACGGTGGGGAGGCTGACCGCGCGTGGTCTGGTCGACCTGGACGACTACGAGCGCAAGGCGCTGGTGAAGGACCTGACCGTTGCCTTCTACACGGGTCGGGCGGGTGCCGTCGAGGCTCCGTGATTGGTCTGGACATCTCCAACGGCCGTCAATACATTGGAACTTGGTCTAGACCGGAACAAGCAATACCGCACGCGTGCAGCAAGTGCCTCGGAACTCCCCCACGTTCTACCAGGAGCCAAGCATGCGAAAGAAGATAGGCGCGGCCGCGGTCGGCCTCGTCGTGACGGGTGCGACCCTGCTCGCCACCGGCAGTGCGAGCAGCCACGGCTACACCGACTCACCGATCAGCCGGCAGAAGCTCTGCGCCAACAAGACGGTGAGCAACTGCGGGCAGATCCAGTGGGAGCCGCAGAGCGTCGAGGGCCCGAAGGGCTTCCCGGCCGCGGGTCCGGCCGACGGCAGGATCTGTGCGGGCGGCAACGGCCAGTTCGCCGAACTGGACGACCCGCGCGGCGGCACCTGGCCCACCACCAAGGTGAGCTCGGGCCAGAACTACACCTTCCGCTGGCAGTTCACCGCCAGGCACCGCACCACCGACTTCAAGTACTACATCACCAAGGCGGGCTGGAACCCGAGCCAGCCGCTGACCAGGGCCGCACTGGAGTCGCAGCCCTTCCTGACCATCCCCTACGGCGGTCAGCAGCCGCCGGCCACCCTGTCCCACTCCGGCAACCTTCCCCAGCGGTCGGGCCGCCATCTGATCCTGGCGGTGTGGACGGTGCACGACACGGCGAACGCCTTCTACGCCTGCTCCGACGTGCAGTTCTGACGGCAGGCCGGTCACACTGCGGCGACCCCTTCCGCCGGGGGTCGCCGTGGTCGTGTGCCCGCCCCGCCCCGCGATGTTCATGGAAGGCGGGTGCACCTGGCAGGATCATCGGATGACCGTGAAACGCTCCCTCCTCCGCCGTCCGGAGGGCCGCCCGCAGCCATGCTGATCGATCTGGAGAAAACCGAACAGCTCCCCGGCGGACTGTGCCTCGCTCATGCGCGCACCCCCATCGGACCGGTCGTCGCCCGCTGGTGCGGCGATCCCGACGCGCTGCCCGGCCGGTACGACGCCGAGTGGACGGTCGACGAGGACGTGGCCTGGCTGGCCAACACCCACCCCGCCCCCGAGCAGTCCTATCTGATCGGCCCGCGGCCGGACGGTCTGCTGCTGCGCGGCCGGCTCGACGAGGTCGCCCGGGCCGCCGCCGTCCTGGACCTGGCGGGGACCTTGATCCTTCTGGACCTGGCCGGCCCGCTGCCGGACGGGGCCCTCGGCACATGGATCGACATCCACGCGGAGCGGGAGAAGGTGGCCCTCTATCCGTACGAGCTGTGAGGAGGGCCACATCGGCGGGCGGGCCGGTGTCGCACGGCACGGCGCACCGGACACGGAAAAACCCTGTGGGGCATCCCGGATCACCGGCATGCCCCACAGGGTTTGGTTGTGCGCCGCCAGGGACTCGAACCCCGGACCCGCTGATTAAGAGTCAGCTGCTCTAACCAACTGAGCTAGCGGCGCCTCTTTTGTCCGCCGCTGCGCGGCTGACTCATTAATAGTACCTGGTCCGAAGGGGTGCTCCGGACCAGGTGCGGGCGGGCCGCCGCGGACGGCTCTAGATGGCGAGCGAGAGCACCACCGGGGCCGCCCGGCGGTTCAGGGTGTCGGCGGCCGAGCGCAGCCGGTGCGCGTGCTCGACCGGGAGGGACAGTGCCAGGCAGCCCACGGAGGAGCCGGCCGTCAGCGGCACGGCCGCGCAGACGGTGCCCACCGCGTACTCCTGGAGGTCGAGGACGGGGACCGTCGGCGGCTGGCTGTCCAGCTTGGAGAAGAGCAGCCGCTCGCTGGTGATCGTGCGCGACGTCAGACGGGCGATCTTGTGCCGGGAGAGGTGGTCGCGGCGGCCGTTCACGTCGAGCTGGGTCAGCAGGCACTTGCCGACCGCGCTGGCGTGGGCGGCGGAGCGGAAGTCCACCCACTCGTTCACCTTCGGCGTGCCGGGGCCGTCCGTGAACTGGGTGATCTTGACCTCGCCGTCGATGTAACGGCTGATGTAGACGGCGGCGCCGACCGAGTCACGCAGTTCGGTCAGGGTGTCCTGGAGCTTGGCCGCCAGCGCCTCCTTGCGGGTGGCGCCGGAGCCGAGCAGGACCAGGGATTCGCCGATCACGTAGGCGCCGTCGGCGACCTGCTCCACATACGCCTCGCGGCGGAGCATGGCCAGCATCGGGGCGAGGTGACCGGTCGGCAGGCCGGTCTCCCGTGCGATCTGGACATCGGTGACCCCGCCACCGTGCTTGGAGATCGTCTCCAGGACGCGCAAGACGTATTGCACCGAATGGAACGGCGCGGTCGGCTCGGGCTTCAGCGCCACGGTTTCCCCCTAGCAGGTTGTTACCGCAAGCTTCCCTACCACGATAGCGGCCAAGACCCGTTTGATGGGCGCCTGTTGGCGTAAATGATGAGGCGCCCCGCGTCACACGCTGGGGCGCATCACCATGGCATATGCCAGGGGCAGGAATGGTCGACGGAGTCGGAGGTCAGAGCACCGCGCCGAGGAATTCGCGAGTACGTTCGTGCTCCGGATCCGAGAAGATTTTTTCCGGCGGACCGGACTCGATCACCTTCCCGGCGTCGAACATGAGCACGTCGTCGGAGATGTCCCGGGCGAAATTCATCTCGTGGGTCACACAGAGCATGGTGATGTCCGTGGTGCGCGCGATGTCGCGCAGCAGGTCCAGCACCCCGGCGACCAGCTCGGGGTCGAGCGCCGAGGTCACCTCGTCGAGCAGCAGCACCTGCGGCCGCATGGCCAGCGCACGGGCGATCGCCACCCGCTGCTGCTGGCCGCCGGAGAGTTGCGTCGGCTTCGCGTCGCAGCGGTCGGCCAGCCCCACCAGCTCGAGGAGCTCCTTGGCGCGCACCTCGGCCTCGTCCTTGGAGAGGCCCAGCACCCGCACCGGCGCCTCCGTCAGGTTCCGCAGCACGCTCATGTTGGGGAACAGGTTGAACTGCTGGAAGACCATGCCGATCTTCTTGCGCGCCTCGCGGCGCTCCTTCTCCGGGGCCGGGAAGAGCCGGTTGCCGTTCACCTGGATCGTGCCCTCGTCGGGCGTCTCCAGGGTCATCAGCAGCCGCAGGATCGTGGTCTTGCCGGAGCCGGACGGGCCGATCAGCGTGACGTGCTTGCCCGGGCGGACCGAGAAGCAGAGGTCGTCGAGGACCGTGTTGTCGCCGAATCTCTTGGTGACGTTGTCGAACCGGATGAGGGTGTCGGGCGTGGTGCCCTTGAGGTCAGCGGACAAGGCGGCGCTCCAGGGATCGGACGAGAAGAGAAGCCGGATAGGCGATGAGGACGAAGGCGACACCGATCAGCGTCAGCGGCTCGGTGTACTGGAACGTCGACGCGCTCTCCAGCCGCGACTGCTGGAGCATTTCCAGCACGCCGATCGCTGCGAGCAGCGGAGTGTCCTTGAGCATCGCGATGACGTAGTTGCCGAGCGCGGGTGTGATCCGGCGCACGGCCTGCGGCAGGATGACCGCGATCCAGGTGCGGTGGGCGGGCAGGCTCAGTGCCGTCGCCGCCTCCCACTGCCCGGGCGGCACGGCTTCGATGCCGGCGCGGTAGACCTGCGCGGTGTACGTCGAGTAGTGCAGCCCGATCGCGATCGTGCCGGTGGTCAGGGCGGAGAACTGCACGCCCCACTCCGGCAGCACGAAGTAGAGGAAGAAGAGCTGCACCAGCAGCGGGGTGGTGCGGATGAACTCGGTGACGAGGTTCACCGGCCACCGGATGAAGCGGGTCGGCGCCCTGAACGCGATCGCCCAGACGAGACCGAGGGTGAACGAGATCAGCGAGCCGAGCACCAGCACCTGCAGCGTGATCAGCACGCCGTCCCAGAAGCGCGGCATGAAGTCCGCGATCGCGGACCAGTCCCAGGTCACTTCGAAGCACCCCCCGCCACCGCGGTACCGGCGAGCCTGTCCTCGGCGCGGTCGCTCCCGGGGCCCTTGGCGAACAGGCCGCCGAGCAGACCGGGCGGCGACTCGATGCCGATGTTCCGTTTGGTCCTGCGCTCCAGCGCCTTCATGGACCGCGTCAGCGCGAAGGCGAGCACGAAGTAGATGACCAGGCTGATCGTGTAGATCTGCGCGCTCTCCTGGGTGGCGAGGCGCACCAGGTAGGCGGCGAAGGAGACGTCACCGACGCCCAGCAGCGACACCAGGGCCGTGCCCTTGAGCAGCTCGATCAGCAGGTTGCAGAACGACGGCACCATCTCCGGCACCGCCTGCGGCAGCAGGATCAGCCGGAGCCGCTGCCACGGCGTGAAGCTCAGCGCGATGCCCGCCTCGCGCTGCGAGACGGCCACCGAGTTCAGCGCGCCCCGCACGATCTCGGCGCCGTACGCGCCGTACGACAGACCGAGTGCCAGCACCGCGGCCCACATGGGGACGAGCTGCCAGCCCATGAGCGGGGGCACCACGAAGAACAGCCAGAACATCAGGACCAGCGCGGAGGTGCCCCGGAAGATCTCGGTGTAGACGCCCGCGACGAAACGGACGGCACGCGAGCGGTGGGTGCGTGCCGTGCCGACGGTGAAGGCGACGGCGGCCGCCAGCGCCGCGCTGTACACGAGCAGTTGAACGGTGATCCATATACCGGGCAGCACCCAGTTCTGCCAGAGTCCGGCTGTCATCGGCACAGCTCCTCGGCAGTGAGCGTGGTCATCTCGTTCTTCGTGAAGCCGAACGGCTTCAGAATGCGGAAGAGCTCGCCGCTCTTCTTCATCTTGTGGATCTCGACGTTGAAGGCGTCACGCAGTTCGGTGTCGGTCGGCCGGAACGCGAACCCGCCGCCGTCGATCTGCTTCTCGCCGTCGACCACGGCCGCGAACGGCTCGGTCGCCTCCGCCCTGGTGCTCTTCCTCACCACCTCGCGGGCGGTCAGCGCGGTGCCGGCGAAGACGTCCACCCGCCCGGACTCGACGGCGTTCAGCCCGGCCACCTGGTCCTGGAGGATGACGATGTCCTTCTCCGGAATGCCCGCGGCGACCGCGTAGGCGATCTCGGCGTAGCCCGTTCCGGTGGAGAATTTCGCCTTCGCCTTCACCACGTCCTCGTAGCTGCGCAGGTTCTTGGGGTTGCCCTTGCGCACGATGAAGGAGTCGAGCATCTGGTATTCGGGGTCGGCGAAGATGACCTGCTCGCACCGCTCCTTGTTGATGTACATCCCCGCGGAGACCACATCGAACTGCTGCGAGTTCAGCCCGGGTATGAGGGACGCGAAGTCGGTCGCGACCGGCTGGACACTCTCTATCCCGAGCCGCTGGAAGATGACCCGGGCCAGCTCAGGGGCCTCGCCCGTGAACTCGCCCTGCTCATCGACATAGCCGTAGGGCACCTCGCCCGCGATGCCGAGGCGTACGGTGCCCTGGGACTTCAGCCGGGCCAGCGCGTCGCCGGACGGCACGCGACTGCACCCCGCCGCACCGGCGACGGTCAGCGCGCCGGCGGCCGCCGTGCCGAGCAACAGGGCGCGTCTGCTCATCGATCCTGGTTGTCTTGTTCGAGCCATGGGCGCGCGGCTACCCGGGCGCCCGCCGGGTATGCGTACGAGATGGCCGACCGATACCTGACCGTTGCCTTGAGCAAGCGGGGCGTGGAGTGCACCGCCCGCCTGCTGTTCGACAAAGCCCCGCTGACCTGCGCGGCCGTGTGGGAGGCGCTGCCGCTCGCCGGAGATGTCTACCATGCGAAATACGCGCGGAACGAGATCTATGCGCTGTTGCCGGCCTTCGCCGCGCAGGAGCCGCCGCTGGAGAACCCGACAGTCACCCCCATCCCGGGCGATCTGTGCTATTTCACCTTCACCGACGTGCAGTTGGGCACGGACTCCTACGGCTACGAGTCCGGCGCCGCGCACCGTGGGCGTGCGACGGTCGTGGACCTCGCGCTGTTCTACGAACGCAACAACCTGCTGCTGAACGGGGACACGGGGTGGGTGCCGGGCATCGTGTGGGGCGAGGTCGTCGAAGGGCTCGACGTGATGGCCGAAGCGTGCCAGGACCTGTGGCGGACGGGGGCGGCGGGCGAGACGCTCTCGTTCCGGAGGGCGTAGGGATCGGGCCGCGGGTGGGGCGGGCCCGCGCAGCGGTCACGGGCCCGGTACGCCCGCCTCGTACAGCGTGTGCGCCGCCCGCAGCACCACCGCGTCCGCGTGGCGCGGCCCGACCAGCTGGACGCCGATCGGCAGGCCCGCGTCGTCCCTGCCGCACGGCACCGACGCCGCGGGCTGCTGCGTCAGGTTGAAGGGGTACGTGAACGGCGTCCAGCCCGTCCAGCGGTGGTGCGGTGAGCCCGCGGGGACCTCCGCGCCCGCCTCGAACGCCGTGATCGGCAGCGTCGGCGTGACCAGCAGGTCGTACGACGTGTGGAAGCGGCCCATCCGCCGGCCCAGCGCCATCCTCGTGTCGACCGCCGCAAGATAGTCGAGCGCGCTGTACCCGGCCCCGGCCGCGACGATCTCCCGGAGGCCGGGGTCGAGCCGTGCACGCTGCTCCGTGCCGAGGTGCTGCACCAGCCGGGCCGCGCCGCTGAACCACAGGATGTGGAAGGCCTCGACCGGGTCCGCTACGTCGGGGTCGGCCTCCTCGACGTACGCCCCGGCGTCCGCGAGCGCGCCCACGGCCCGCCGTACCGCCGCGGCGACGGCGGGCCGCACCGCGACCTGGCCGCCGAACGAGGGGGAGTACGCGATCCGCAGGCCCTTGACGCCCTCGGCGAGGCCCGCGGCCACCGACGAGGAGGGGCCCAGATGGGACCAGTCCCGCCAGTCCTCGCCCGTGATCACGTCGAGGACGAGCGCCGCGTCCGCCGCGTCCCGGGTCAGCGGCCCGACGTGGGCCAGCGTCCCGAAGGGGCTCGAGGGGTACATCGGCACCCGCCCGTACGTCGGTTTGAGCCCGAAGACGCCGCAGAAGGAGGCCGGGATGCGGACCGAACCGCCGCCGTCCGTCCCGAGCGACAGCGCGCCCGCGCCCAGCGCGACGGCCGCCGCGCTGCCGCCGCTGGACCCGCCCGCGGTACGTGACGGGTCCCACGGATTGCGGGTCACTCCGTACCGCGGGGAGTCGGTGACGCCCTTCCAGCCGAACTCGGGCGTCGTCGTCTTGCCGAGGAACACCGCGTTGTGGGCACGCAGCCGGGCGACCGACGGCGCGTCCTCGTCCCAGGGCCCGTCGCCGCCGATGGTCCACGAGCCGCGCAGTGTCGGGCCGCCGCGCTGGAGCAGGAGGTCCTTCACCGTGACGGGCACCCCGTCCAGCAGTCCTTCCGGCTCGCCGCGGTGCCAGCGCCGTGCCGACGCCTCCGCCTGCGCCACGGCCTCCTCGGCGTCGACCCGGACGAAGGCGTTGACCCGCGGTTCCGTCTCTTCGATCCGTTCCAGCGCGGCCCGGGTCGCCTCGACGGGGGAGAAGTCGCCCTTTCGGTAGCCGGCCAGCAGTCGACGTGCGGTGAGGTCACTCAGACGAGTCGTCATGCATGGGGACGTACCCACGTTTCTTGTCCACCACGTTCGGCAGGGGCCTTCCGGCGGACCAGGCTTCGTACATGTCGACGAACTGTTCCCCCAGCCGGTCGCGCCAGCCGACCGTGTCTCCGCTCATGTGCGGCGAGACGATCAGGCCCGGTGCGTCCCACAGCGGACTGCCGGACGGCAGCGGCTCCTGCTCGAAGACGTCGAGGGCGGCTCCCGCGATCCACCGCTTGTCGAGCGCGGCGACCAGGTCGCTCTCGACCACGAGCGGGCCGCGTCCGACGTTCACGAAGCGGGCGGAGGGCTGCATCAGGTCGAAGCGCCGGGCGTCGAACATGCCCCGGGTGTCGTCGGTGAGCGGCGCCGCGCACACCACCCAGTCCGCGCGTGCCAGCAGCGGATCGAGGTCGCGGACGCCGTGGATGCCGTCGCGGGGGGTCCGGCCGACGACGGCGGTGAGGATGCCGAGCGCCTTGAGCGTGCGGGCGATCGTCCTGCCGATCGGTCCCGCTCCGACCACGGCGGCTCGCGTCCCCGCCACCGACAGGCCCTCCCGGTGGCGCCAGTGCCGCTGCCGCTGGAGGTCGAGGGTGCCGGGCAGGTCCTTGGCCATGGCCAGGATCAGCGCGGCCACGTATTCGGCGATGGGCCTCTCGAAGATCCCGCGGGCGTTGGTCACGACGGTGTCGGATTCGGCCAGTTCCGGGCAGAGCAGCCGGTCCACGCCGGCGCTCGGCGTGTGCACCCAGCGCGGCCGGGAGCCGTCGCCCGGCCAGGCGCGGCGGACCGCGTCAGAGGTGAAGTCCCACACCAACAACACGTCCGCGGAAGGCAGTTGCTCAGCGAGGGTGTCCTCGTCCGCGTAGGCCACACGGACCTTTCCGGTCAGCCGGCCGAGCCGCGGCAAAGGGTCGGCCGCCAGTACGAGAAGTTTCGGTTCGGACATCGGGCGGAAACCGCTTCCTCGCGTCTGACATGTACGGATTGACCACGCTCGCACCCGAACCTACCGTCGTCAACAACACACCGAGGGGGCCTGCGATGGACGTCTCCTTTCTGGGTGGACCACAGCCGCAGCACGGCATCGGCGTGGTCGCCCCCTTCGACTTCGCGCTGGACCGTGAGCTGTGGCGCTGGGTCCCCGACGACGTCTCGCTGCGTCTGACGCGCACCCCCTTCGTACCCGTCGGGGTCTCCCTCGATCTGGCCCGGCTGGTGAGCGAGCACGAGACGCTGCGCGAGGCCGTACGGGCCCTCGGCGCGTCCGAGCCCGAGGTCATCGCGTACGCCTGCGCCTCGGGCAGTTTTGTGGGGGGCCTCGCCGGGGAACGCGCCATGTGCGAGGTGATGAACTCGGCGGGCGAGGTGCCCTCACTCACCACCTCCGGGGCGCTGATACAGGCGCTCGAGGAGCTCGGCGCGGGCCGGATCGCCCTGGTCACGCCCTATACGGAATCGGTCACCCGCTCACTGGAGGCGTATCTGGGAGAAGCTGGAGTGACGGTGACGGGCTGCGCCTTTCTGGGCCTGACCCGCCACATCTGGAAGGTGCCGTACCGGGCGGTGGTGGACATGGCGAGAACGGCGGTGGTCGGTGCGGCCGACACGCTGTTCATCAGCTGCACCAACCTGGCGACGTACGACACGATCCCGCAGCTGGAGGCCGAGCTGAGAATGCCGGTGCTGTCCGCCAACCAGGTGACGATGTGGGCCGCGCTGCGCGCCATCGGCTCCCGGGCCGTCGGCCCTTACCAGACACTTCTCATGGAGCCGGAGGCACTCGCAGGGACGCTGCCGGACGCGCAGCCGGAGCCGCAGCCCGAAGAACAGGAAGGCTGGACATGACGACGGTCGGACTTCTCTACCCGGGACACTCCGCGGAGGACGACTACCCACGACTCGAGGTCCTGCTGGACAGCGACATCAGGCTGCCCATCATCCACACCGACATCGGCGAGGACGCGCACCGCGTCGACGCGCTGCTGAAGATGGGCACGCCGGAGCGGTTCGCCACCGGTATGGAGGCGCTGAGGCTCGAGGGGGCCGAGTCGGTGGTGTGGGCGTGCACCAGCGGAAGCTTCGTCCTCGGGTGGGAGGGCGCCCACGAGCAGGTGCGCGAGCTCGCCAAGGCGGCGGGGATGCCCGCGTCGAGCACCTCCTTCGGCTTCGTGAACGCCGTGCGGCACCTCGGGATGCCGCGGGTCGCGATCGCCGCCACCTATCCGGCGGACGTCACCGAGTACTTCGCGGCCTTTCTCGAGAAGTCCGGCGCCGTGGTCGTCTCCGGCAGGGACGCCGGCATCCTGACGGCCGAGGAGGTCGGCACCTGGGGCCGCGAGCAGGTTCTCGAGCTCGCCCGCTCGGCCGACCATCCCGACGCGGACGTGGTGCTGATGCCCGACACGGCCCTGCACACCGTCGCCCACCTGGCCGACCTGGAGGAGGCGCTGGGCAAGCCGGTGCTCACCGCCAACCAGGTGACCGTGTGGGAGGGACTGCGGCTGGCGGACCGGCGGGCCTGGGGCGACAAGCTGGGCAGGCTCTTCGCCCGCCCCGACTGAGCCCCGCGCGTCTTGCGTGCGGTCGGCCGGCGCTCCCCCGGGGGAGCGCCGGCCGACCGTTGTGCGGGGGCCGCCCGATGGTCAGGCGGACCGGGCGAGTGTTTCCGGGTGGACAGGATCGGCGAACGGCAGACCGCTCCCGTACCGCTCCAGCTCGTCCAGCGCCGCGTGCGTCATACGGCCCAGCTCGTTGCCGAGGGAGCCGGCCACATGCGGGGTGAGCAGCACGTTCGGCAGGTCGTACAGCGGTGAGCCGGCCGGCAGGACCTCCGGGTCCGTCACGTCGAGGACGGCGTTCAGCCGGCCGGCGACCAGTTCGTCGGTGAGGGCGACGGTGTCCACGAGCGAGCCCCGCGCCGTGTTCACGACCGTGGCCCCGTCCGGCAGCGCCGCGAGCCGGGCACGGTCGAACAGGTGGCGGGTCTCCGGCAGCTCGGGAGCGTGCAGGGTCACCACGTCGCTGCAGCGGGCCAGGGTGTCCAGATCCACCGGGCGGACGCCGAGCCGCTGCGCCTCCTCCGCCGGGAGGTACGGGTCGTGCAGCAGGATCCGCAGGTCGTAGGGGCGCAGCAGCTCGACGACGCGCCGCCCGATCCGGGACGCGCCGACGACCCCGACCGTGCGGCCGTAGTTGCCGCCGGAGCCGATGACGTCGATGGGGCTCACCCAGCGGCGCTGCTCCCGGTACACCCGCGCCGTGTGCAGCACCCGCTTCCCGGCGAAGAGGATCGCGGCGACCGTGTACTCGGCGACCGGCAGGGCGTTGGCCCGGGCCGCGGAGGCGACCGTGATACCCCGCTGCCAGCAGGCGGCGGTGATGTGGTGCTTCACGGACCCGGCCGCGTGCACGACCGTACGGAGCCGCGGCATCCGCTCGAGCGCCCCGGCGGTCAGCGGCGGGCAGCCCCAGCCGGTGAAAAGGGCCTCCGCCTCCGCGAGCCGTCCCGCGACCGCCGGGTCGGCGAAGTCGCCGACCACGCACGACGGGTCGGTGTCCGCGACGGCGACGAGCCGGGCGAGTGCCACGTCGTCGAACAGGGCGCGGCGGACGGGCAGGTCCATCGCGAGGACGGTACGGGGACGGCGGTACGGGCGGTGCGCGGACCTCACTTGACGGCTCCCGCGGTCAGGCCGGAACGCCAGTAGCGCTGGAGCGCGACGAAGGCGGCGGCGAGCGGCACGATGGACAGCAGCGATCCGGTGATGACGAAGGCGTAGAACTGCGGCTCCTGCGCCAGGGTGGCGTTCCAGTTGAACAGGCCGAGGCCCACCGGGTAGAGCGCGGAGTCGTTCAGCATGACCAGCGGCAGGAAGAAGTTGTTCCAGCTGCCGGTGAACGAGAAGAGGAAGATCGTCATGAAGGCGGGCGACAGCATCGGCAGTGCCACGGAGCGGAACGTGCGCAGCTCTCCCGCGCCGTCGATCCGGGCGGCCTCCAGGGTCTCGCCGGGGACGTAGCTCTCCGCGAAGACCCTCGCGAGGTACACGCCGAACGGATTGACCAGGCCGGGGACGAGAACGGCCCAGTAGGTGTTCACCAGACCGGTCTGCGAGGCCATCAGGTACATGGGCAGCGAGATCACGGTGTGCGGCACGAGGATGCCCAGCAGCACCAGGCCGTACAGCTTCTCCTTGCCCCGGAAGGCGTACTTGTCGAAGGCGTAGCCCGCGAGGAGCGAGATCAGGGTCGAGGCGAGCGCGCCGGCGACCGAGTACAGCATGCTGTTCGCGAGCCAGCGGCCGAAGATCCCGTCCTGGTACGCGAAGAGATCGGCGAGGTTGGAGAAGAGGTTGAACTCGGCGAGCCGGAATCCCGGCCGGCCGAACAGGTCGCCGTTGTTCTTGGTGGCGTTGACCAGCAGCCAGCTGAGCGGCATGAGGGTGTAGAGGGCGACGAGGGCGAGCAGCGTGTTGACGACGGTGCGCGACGCCCAGGTGCTCTTCGCGGTGGCCGGGGAGGTGCTCGGTGCGGTCATGCTCACGCCTCCTTCCAGCGGTTGCCGAGCCGTGTGATGACGAACGAGAGTGCGGCGCCGAGCAGCGCCAGCATCAGTGAGGCGGCGGCGGCCAGGCCGTAGTCGTGTTCGGTGAAGGCGGCCTGGTAGATGAACATCACCGGGCTCCAGTCCTGGGATATCGAGGACGCCCGGGAGCGCAGCACCTCCGGCTCGTTGAACAGCTGGATCGCGCCGACGGCGGTGAACAGCATGGTGAGCACCACGGAGGACCGGATCATCGGGAGCTTCACGGACCAGCCGGTCCGCAACTCGCCCGCGCCGTCCACGGTCGCCGCTTCGAGGGTCTCCCTCGGCACCGCCTGAAGGGCCGCGTAGAAGATCACCATGTTGTAGCCGATCCACTGCCAGGCGGCGGCGTTGACGAGCGAGAAGATCACCGCGTCCGGCCCCAGGAAGTCCCAGTCGACCCCGATGGAGGAGAGCAGGTCGATCACCGGGCTGAGTCCCGGTGTGTAGAGGAAGCCCCAGATGATCGCCGCGATCAGGCCGGGCACGGCGTGCGGCAGGAAGAAGGCGAGCTGGAAGAACTTCTTCGCCCGGGCCATCGCCGAGTCCACCAGCAGCGCGAGGAGCAGGGCGCCGCCCACCATGACCGGGATGTAGATCACGCAGTACAGGGCGACGTGCAGGAAGCCGCGGCGGAAGCCGGGGTCGTCGAAGGCGCGGAGGTAGTTGTCGACGCCCACGAAGAGGGTCCGCGTGCCGCCGAAGCCCAGGCCCGAGGTGGCCTGTTCACGGAAGAGGCTCATCCACACCGCGTAGCCGACGGGAGCGACGAGGGTGGCGAGGAAGAGGATGAGGAAGGGGGCGATGAAGAGCACCGGTGTGCTGCGCCGCCCGATGCCGGGCCGGGGTGTCATCGGCGGTAACTCCTTGGGACGATCGGCTCGTCGGGCCGGGCGGGAGGGCCCGGCCCGACGTGGGGACTACTTCGCGAGCTTCAGACCCCGGTCCTCGATCGCCTTCTCCGCCGCCGCCTGGCCGGCCTGGAACGCGGCCCAGAACTCGCCGCTCTTCTGCGCCTTGCCGAACTCGGCCTGCATGGTCATGGTCGTGGAGTTGTGCACGGGGCTCCAGCTCCAGCCGGTGGCGATGGCCGGCACCTGCTCGCCCGCGACCGCGTAGATGTCCTGACCGCCGAAGAACGAGGCGTCGAACGTCGACCTTGCGGTGGCGCGCAGCTTCTCCGCGGCGGGCAGGGCGCTGGACGTCCCGGCGGCGAGACGGGCCTCGACCGCCTTCTCGTCGGTGGTCGCCCACTTGATGAACTCCGCCGCGGCGGCTGCCTTCCTGCTGTCCTTGGTGATGGCGAAGGCGGACCCGCCGACGGCGCCCGTCACCGGCTCGCCCCAGTGGGGGAGCGGGGCCTCGGCCCACTTGCCCTGCTGCTTCGGGTACGTCGTCCTGATCGAGCCGGCGCTCCATGACGCGCCGATCAGGGCGATCGCCCTGCTGTCGGTGACGGCCTTGGTGGCCTCGGGGCTCCACGCCTTGTGGTTGAGCACGAGGTCCTGCCGGACCAGGTCCTTCCAGTAGTCGGCGACCTTCCTGGTGGCCGGGTCGGTGATGTTCACCTTCCAGGCGTCGCCGCTGGAGCCGTACCACCGGGCGCCCGCCTGCTGGGCGAGGCCGGCCCAGGTGGCGGTGTCGTCGCCCCAGAAGTCGAGGAGACGGGCCTCGCCCTTGGAGGCGGTCTTCACCTTCGCGGCCGCCGTCCTGAACTCGTCCCACGTCGTGGGGACCTCGATGCCGTACTGCTCGAACAGGTCGGTCCGGTAGTAGAGCGTCTGGGGGCCCACGTCGTAGGGGGAGGCCCAGGTCTTGCCGCCGAGCTCGACCAGGTCGCGGACGGCCGCGGGGGCGTAGCTCTCGACGGAGTCACCGAGTTCGGCGGAGGAGTCGCGGAGCAGGCCCTGTGTGACGAGGTCCGGGACGGCCTGGTACTCGACGTTGACGACGTCGGGCGCGTTGCCCGCCTTCACCGCCTTGGAGATCTTGTCGTAGCCGCCGTTCAGCCCCGCGGGGATCTCGGCGAAGGTGACCTTGATGCCGGGGTGGCTCTTGTTGAACGCGGCGGCCATGTCCTTGGTGCCGGGCATCCAGGACCAGTAGGTGATCTCGACGGGCTTGCCGGCGGTGCCGCTGCCGGCGTCCGCCCGGTCCTCGCCGCCGTTGCCCCCGCACGCCGTGGCGAGGACCGCGAGGGACACGACGGCTGCCGCGAGGGCTATGGAGGACGTACGGGAAGTGGTGTGCATGAGCGCTGCTCCTACGGGAGGCCTGGGGGCTCGTCCGGCCCTGACCCGCCGGACAGCCCCCGAGGGGGCGGCGAGTTGAGGCACATCTTTCGGCCAGCTTCGATCAGAGTCAATAGGAAATGAACAAACGAGCAGAAACGATCGAAGACTCGATCCGGCGTGTCCGCTCGCTCAGCCCTGGCTCGGCCCGCCCGGGCCTCCCGGGAGCCTCGGCCGGTCCGACGGTCCGCCCTACCGGCTCAGCCCAGGTCGGGCGCCTCGCGCAGCTCCACGGCCGGGCGGCGGTCCTCGGGCAGCGGCCCGTCCAGCTCCAGGACGGCGATCTCGTTGCGGCCCTGCCGCAGCAGCGGCCACGGCGCGTAGAGCGTCCGCTGCGGGCCCCGCTCCCAGTAGCGCCCCAGGCAGAAGCCGTTGACCCAGACGTAGCCCTTGCGCAGGCCGGGCAGGGCCAGGAAGGTGTCGGCCGGCTCGGCGACGTCAAGGAACCCCCGGTGGAAGACCGGGCCGGGGCCTGAGCCCGCCGTCCCCCACGGCAGGCCGTCCGGCGTCCCGTGGCCGAGCTCCACGGCCCGCGCCGACCAGCCGTGCAGCATCTGCTGGGTGTGCAGCACCCGGGCGACGCCCTTGCGGTCACCGAGGGCCGTCCCGTAGTTGACCCGGCCCATCGACTCGACGAGCAGCTCCACCCGTGCGTGCGGCCCGCCGACGGCGATGCCGGGTAGCGACTCGGCCGCGTCCCGTTCCAGCACGCCGGCCGCCCGGCCGTCCACGAACACGTGCGCCCGGTCGGCGAGCCCCTGCACCGAGAGCGGATAGGGGCCGCGCGGCCCCGGTATGCGGCTGCCGTACAGCACCAGACCGTGGCCGATGCCCAGTTCCTCGAACGACGGCGGCTCGGCGGCCCGCACCTCGGGCCCCGCCAGCAGGTCCAGCACGTCGAAGAGGCGGACGGACTCCTCGAGCGCCACCTCACCGGCCGGCAGCAGCGGCGCCGGCGGCGCGGGGGCGGGCAGCGGCCCGTCCGCGTACCGCTCCAGCACCTCGCGGAACGCCCAGAACTTCTCGGTCGCGGCTCCCCGCTCGTCGACGGGAGCGTCGTAGTCGTACGAGGTCACGGTGGGCCGGTAGCCCGTACCGGCCGCGGGGTCCTCGGTGTTGGCGCCGGCCCAGGTGGAGAAGTTGGTCCCGCCGTGCGCCATGTAGACGTTGACCGAGGCCCCGGCCGCCAGCAGTTCTTCCAGGACGCCCGCGGCGTCGGCGGGGTCGCGTACGACGTGGTCGGTGCCCCAGTGGTCGAACCAGCCGCACCAGAACTCCATGCACATCGCGGGATCGTCCGGGCGCAGCCGCGCCAGGTCGGCGAGGGCCTCCTTGGGGCGGCTGCCGAAGTTGACCGTGGCCAGGTGCCCGGGGAGGGCGCCGCCCGTCAGGAAGAAGTCGTCCGGGCCGTCGGAGGTGAACAGCGGCACGTCGATGCCGCGTGCCCGCAGCCCGGCCGCCAGGTGCTCGAGGTATCCCGTGTCCGTGCCGTAGGAGCCGTACTCGTTCTCGACCTGCACCATGAGCACGTTCCCGCCGCGGCTCACCTGGTGGGCGGCGACGACGGGGATCAGCCGGTCGAACCAGCGGTCCACGTGCGCGAGATAGGCCGGGTCCTGACAGCGCAGGGCCCCAACCTCCGGGTCGGCGAGCAGCCACCAGGGCAGTCCGCCGTTCTCCCACTCGGCACAGATGTACGGCGAGGGCCGGACGATCGCGTGCAGCCCGGCCTCGCGGGTCGCGTGCAGGAAGCGGTCGAGGTCGGCGATGCCGTCGAAGTCGTACTCACCGGGGCGTGGTTCGTGGAGGTTCCACGGTACGTACGTCTCCACGGTGTCGAGGCCCATCGCGCGCAGCATGCGCAGCCGGTGCGGCCACTGCTCGGGCAGCACCCGGAAGTAGTGGAGCGCGCCGGACAGCAGGCGCAGGGGGCGGCCGTCGAGGGAGAAACCCTCGGTGGAAACACGGAACATGAGGGTCTCTCCGTCGGAACGTGGTGGTGACCGGTCGATCAGACGCTGGAGGAGCGGACGTGCAGCTCCGGCAGGATCGCCAGCCGGTGTCTGGCTCTGCCCGGATCGGCGAGGCGGCGGGCGAGCAGTTCGACGGCGGCCGCCCCGACGGCGTGCTTGGGCGGGGCGATCGCGGTGAGCGGGATGTCGGCGAGGGAGGCGACCTCGTCGTCGTAGGCGACGATCGCGACGTCACCGGGCACGTCGATGCCGCGCGCCCGCAGGCGCTGGAGCACGACGATGGCGTCGTGGTCGTTGTGGATCAGCGCGGCGTCCAGCAGCCCGTCGGTGACCGCGGTGGTGAAGTCCGCCAGCAGCCGTTCCCGTTCGGCCGCCTCACCGGCCGGCGGCGGCAGCCGGAACGGTCCGGCGCCGGGTGCGTCGAGGCCGGCCGCCGCGAGACCGCCGCGGTAGCCCTCCAGCACCGGTTCGCCGTGCGGACTGTCGTCGCGGAGCATCAGGCCGATGCGCCGGTGGCCGGTGCCGGCCAGATGCTGCACCGCGAGCCGCGCGCCGTGGACGTGGTCGGTGACCACGCGCTCGGCGTCGGAGGCGTCGTCCCCGGGGCGGCGCTCCACCAGCACGTGCGGTACGGGAAGTTCGGCGAGCCACGGCTGGGCGACGGCGAAGCTGCACGGGGTGATCAGCAGCCCGTCGATGCCGTCGGCGAGCATCTGGCGTGCCTGCGCCCGTTCCTCGTCGGAGCTGTACTGGGAGATGCCGAGCACCAGCCGGACGCCGTGCTCCGCGGCCGCCTCCCGGGCGCCCTTGATGACCTCGGGGAAGTAGTAGTCGGCGGCCGGCACGATCAGTCCGAGGACCGGCTCCTCGCCGTGGGGTCGGGGCCGCGGCTCACCGCCCGTGGTCCGGGTACGGGTCTCCGGCAGGACCGCCCCGCCGTGCACCCGTGCCACGAGACCGCGTTCGGCGAGGGCCTCCACGTCGCGGCGGACCGTGACGGGCGAGACCTGCAACTCCTCGGCGAACTCGGTGACGCGCAGCGAGCCGTGCTCGCGCAGCCTGCGGAGTATCGCCTGATGCCTCTCTTCGGCGTGCATCTGCTCCGGTTCCCCTTCCGTCGGGCTGAGCTGCAGTGTAGCCGCCCTCTGATCGACTGTGCACGTTTCTGCTCGAACAATCAATTCGAGCAGAGAATGCGCGATTCATTGACGCGTTGTTCGGGCCCATGAGAGAAACCGCTCAACCGAGCGTGGGCTCCGAGGCCCACGACGCCCCCCGGCCCCCGGAGGTTCCTCCGCCATGTCCTCCACCGTCCCCGCCGCCTTCCTGTCCCGCCGCGCCGTGCTGCGCGCGGCCTCGGTCGCCGCGCTGGCCGCCGCCGCGGGCGGCCCGCTCGCCACGGCCGCGGCCCCCGCAGCGCACGCTGCCGACGCCTACGGCACACTCCGCCTCACCTGGCGCGACCTGATCCTCGGCACCGGTTTCAGCCCCACGGCGGAACCGTACGCCTCCAAACTCGCCGCCCTCGGCCGCACGGCCGCCGCCCTCCGCTCGACGATGTCGCCCGCGAGCGGGTCGCTCTGGCCCGAACTCCCGTACGCCGACCCGGAACCGGACACCGACGCCGAGTCGTACACCTACTCCGGCAATCTCGGCATCAGCTTCAACAGGCTGCGTACCCTCGCCGAGGCCCACAGCAGGCCGGGCACCGGCCTGACCGGCGACGCCGGCCTGCTCGCCGACATCCTCGCCGGCCTCGACCACCTGCACGACGAGGCGTACCACGCGAACGGCGTCCGCTACGGCAACTGGTACAACTGGCAGATCGGCATCCCGCAGGCGCTGCTCGACATCGACGTCCTCCTGCACGACCACCTCGGCGCCGCCCGGCTCGCCGCACACTGCGCGGCCGTCGACCGTTTCGTGCCGGACAGCGTCGTGGCGCAGTACACCGGCACCTCCACCGGGGCCAACCGCGTCGACCTGTGCCGCGTCCTCGCCCTGCGCGGGGTGATCGGAGAGAACTCCGCCAAGCTCGCCCTCGCACGCGACGCGCTCTCACCGGTCTTCCCCTACGTCACCTCGGGCGACGGCCTCTACGCCGAC
This sequence comes from Streptomyces pristinaespiralis, assembly GCF_001278075.1. GTDB lineage: Bacteria > Actinomycetota > Actinomycetes > Streptomycetales > Streptomycetaceae > Streptomyces > Streptomyces pristinaespiralis. Next base: position 5,491,143 of record NZ_CP011340.1, read on the forward strand.
GGCAGCTTCATCCAGCACACCTACGTCCCCTACGCGGGGTCGTACGGCGCCGTGATGCTCGGCGGCCTCTCCCTCATGTTCGCCCTGCTCCAGGGATCGGCCTGGGAGGTCACCGACGCCGGCCGGCAGATCGTCTTCGACTCGGTCGAGAAGGCGTACGCGCCCTTCCTCTTCAACGGGCTCGCCATGGACGGCGTCTCGGGGCGGGCCGTCAGCCGGGGCGTGCAGAAGGCGGACACCACCGCCCTCCACCAGGACGACCACCAGCGCGGCCACTCGATCATCGCCTGCATCGCGCTGCTCGCGCGCAGCGCCTCCGCCGCAGAGAAGGCCCGCTGGGACTCGATGGTCAAGGGCTGGATCGACCGCGACTACTACCGCCCGGTCCTGACCAGCCCGGCGCTGGGCGTGGCGCAGCTGTCCCGGCTGAAGGCGGTCGCCGACGGTCCGGCGGCGCCGGTCCCGGAGCCGGTCGGCCACCGGCTCTTCGCCGGCATGGACCGGGCGGTGCACCGCCGCCCCGGCTGGGCCGCCGCGCTCTCCATGGCCTCCGGCCGGATCACGTACTACGAGAACGGCAACGGCGAGAACCTCCGGGCCTGGCACAGCGGTTCCGGGATGCTCTACTGGTGGGGCGACGCCTTCGCCAACGGCCAGTACTCGGACGACTTCTGGCCCACGGTCGACCCCTACCGGCTGCCGGGCACCACCGCCTCCCGCAAGCCGCTGGCGGACGGTGAAGGAGGCACCTGGGGAGCGGCCCGGCCCGATGTCCGCTGGGTCGGCGGGGCGAGCGACGGGACGTACGCGGCGGTCGGCCAGTACCTCAAAGGGCTGTCCTCCACCCTCCTCGCCAAGAAGTCCTGGTTCTTCCTCGACGACGCGGTCGTCTGTCTCGGCGCGGGCATCCACGGCAGGGACGGCACGGGCGTCGAGTCCGTCGTCGAGAACCGCAACCTCGGCGCGGACGGCGTCCACCGCTTCACGGTCGACGGCACCCCCCGGCCCACCACGCCCGGCTGGAGCGCCACCCTGACCGGGGCCCGCTGGGCCCACCTCGCGGGCCACGCCGGGTACGTCTTCCCGGGCGGCGCCACCGTGAAGGCCCTGCGCGAGTCCCGCACCGGCGCCTGGTCGGACATCAACAAGGGCGCCGTGGCGGACCCGGTCACCCGCCGCTATCTGACGCTGTGGTTCGACCACGGCACCGACCCGACGTGGGCGACGTACGCCTACGTCCTGATGCCCGGTGCGAGCGAGGCGCAGACCTCCGCCCGCGCCGCCGACGCCGGCTGGCTCACCGTCCTCGCGAACACCGCCGACCACCAGGGGGTGCACGTCCCCTCGGTGGGCTTCACCGGGGTGAACTTCTGGTTCGGCGGCACGGTCGGGCCGCTGACCGCGAGCGCGCCGGCCTCCGTGATGATCCGCGAGAGCGGGGCCGGCACCGCGACGGTCTGCGTCAGCGGCCCGCTGCGGGACGGCGCCGTGATCGACCTGACCTGGAACCGTCCGGTCTCCTCCGTGGCCTCGCAGGACAGCTCCGTGCAGGTGCTCGCCACCGGCTCGTCCTTGAAGCTGCGGATCACTCCCGGCACGCTGGGCGCCGTGCACAAGGCGGTGGTCCGGACGGCCTGAGGGGGTCCCGGGACGCGGACCTCCGAGGGGCGGCGGGAATAACCGGAGACGCCCTCCTGTTGGCTGTCGAGGCTATGTACGACAGACGCAGGAGGGCCCAGCGGTGAACGCAGACGCAGTGGACGAGATCCGAGGTACGGCGGCGGGGACCGCCCCCGTACCGCTGTCCGTGCTCGACCTCGTCACCGTCGGCAGCGGGCGCACCGCCACCGACGCGCTGCGCACCAGCGTGGACCTGGCGCGGCTCGCGGAGAGCCGCGGCTACCACCGGCACTGGGTCGCGGAGCACCACTCCATGCCCGGCGTCGCCTCCTCGTCCCCGGCCGTGATCCTAGCCCACCTCGCCGCCCACACCGAGCGCATCCGCCTCGGCTCCGGCGGTGTGATGCTGCCCAACCACGCCCCGCTGGTGATCGCGGAGCAGTTCGGCACCCTCGAGGCGCTCGCTCCCGGCCGGATCGACCTCGGTCTCGGCCGGGCCCCCGGAACCGACGGCGCCACGGCGGCGGCCCTGCGCCGCACCGACCGGCTGAACGAAGGGGCGGACGACTTCCCGCAGCAGCTCGCCGAGCTGACCCGCTTCCTCGACGACGACTTCCCCGACGGGCACCCGTACGCCCGCATCCACGCGGTCCCCGGCCCGGTGCAGGCCACCGCGCCCGGCGGTGTCCAGTCGCCGGCCCGTCCGCCCCTGTGGCTGCTCGGTTCCTCCGGCTTCAGCGCACGGCTCGCCGGTGTGCTCGGGCTCCCGTTCGCCTTCGCGCACCACTTCTCGGCGCAGAACACCGTCCCGGCACTGGACCTCTACCGCGAGTCCTTCCGGCCGTCCGCGGTGCTCGACGCCCCGTACGCCCTGATCGGCGTCTCCGCGCTCGCCGCCGAGGACGAGAAGGAGGCGCGGCGGCAGGTGCTCACCGGCGCGCTGTCCATGGTGCGGCTGCGCACGGGCCGGCCGGGTCTGATCCCGACGCCGGAGGAGGCGGAGGCGTACGACTTCGGCCCGATGGAGCGCGAGGTCGCGGAGAGCTGGCTGCGCAACGTGGTGCACGGCACGCCGGACGCCGTCCGCGCCGGACTCGACGACCTCCAGAAGCGCACCGGCGCCGACGAGTTGATGATCACGGCCAACGCGCACGGCGGCGACGCACGGCTGCGCAGCTACGAACTCATCGCCGACGCGTACGGACTTCCGGCCGCGCCGGTTCGTTAATGAGCCGTTCGGCAGTGGCTCATTAACGAGGCCTTAAACCGCTCGTCACCTTGGGTGGCGAGCGGTTTTTCGCAACGGGTGCAGGTCTCTGACAAGTGCTTTCTGGCTCAAATTGGTCTAGTCCTCATTTGGTGCAGACCATTGACGTGGGCTTCCGGCTGCGGCTATCACTGCTGCAACTCCCGTACCACGCACCCCCCTCGGAGGCCGCACGTGCACGTCCGCAGACCCTTGCTCGCAGCGCTCACCAGCGCGGCACTCGCCGCCGGAGCGCTGGCGGCCGTCGTCGGCCCCGGTTCCGCCCAGGCCGCCGACACGGCCCCGGCGGCCGCGTCGACCGGTGGCGTCAAGATCGCCTACTACGACCAGTGGAGCGTGTACGGCAACGCCTTCTACCCCAAGCACCTCGACACCCGGGGCATCGCGGACAAGCTCGACGTCATCAACTACTCGTTCGGCAACATCCACCCCACCGAACTGACCTGCTTCGAGGCCAACAAGGCCGCCGGTGACGACGCCAACCCCAACGCCGGTGACGGCGCGGGCGATTCGTACGCCGACTACCAGCGCTCCTTCTCGGCGGCCGACAGCGTGGACGGTGTGGCCGACACCTGGAACCAGCCGATCGTGGGTGTCTTCAACCAGTTCAAGGAGCTGAAGGCCAAGCACCCGCATCTGAAGATCAACATTTCGCTGGGCGGCTGGACCTACTCCAAGTACTTCCATGACGCGGCCAAGACGGACGCGAGCCGCAAGAAGTTCGTCGCCTCGTGCGTCAAGCAGTACATCGCCGGAGACCTGCCCGTCGAGGGCGGGTACGGCGGCCCCGGCACCGCCGCCGGCATCTTCGACGGCATCGACATCGACTGGGAGTACCCGGGCTCGCCCGACGGCCACCTCGGCAATCACTACGGCCCCGAGGACAAGCAGAACTTCACGCTGCTGCTGGCCGAGTTCCGCAAGCAGCTCGACGCGTACGGAGCCGCGCACGGCGGCAAGAAGTACCTGCTGACGGCCGCGCTCCCGGCCGGCCAGGACAAGATCAGGCACATCGAGACCGACAAGATCGGCGCGTACCTCGACTACGCGAACATCATGACGTACGACATGCACGGCGCCTGGGACGGCGACGGCCCCGCGTACCACCAGTCGCCGCTGTACTCCCCGGCGTCCGACCCGACCGACCCCGTCAAGCCGGGCACCCAGAAGTACTCGATCGACAACGCCATCGACGCGTGGCTCGACGGCAACAGCGCCTACGGCATCGCCGGCGGCTTCCCGGCCGGCAAGCTCACGCTCGGGTACGAGTTCTACTACCGCGGCTGGAAGGGCGTCCCGGCGGGCACCCGCAACGGCCTCGGCGGCAGCGCCACCGGCGCGTCGGCCGCCCGCCCCGTCAGCCAGCAGGCGGGCATCGCGCACTACAAGGAACTCGGCGGCATCGTCGACAATCCGGCGACCACCTTCTGGGACGACGAGGCGAAGGCCGCGTACTTCTACAAGGACGGCGAGTTCTTCACCGGCCTCGACCGGCGGGCGATCCAGGCACGGGCGGACTACGCCCACGAGAGGGGTCTCGGCGGGGCGATGATGTACTCGCTGCTCGGGCTGGACGCCCAGGCGACCCTGTTCCACCAGATCGTGACCGCGGTCGGCTCGTCCCCGACGGACCCGGAGCCCACGCCGACGCCCACCGAGCCGACGCCGACGCCGACCGAGCCGACCCCCACCCCCACGCCGACCGAACCCCAGCCCGGTTGCACCGCCGCGGCCTGGACCTCCACCGCCGTCTACAACAACGGCGGCGAGGCCTCGCACAAGGGCCGTCTCTGGAAGGCCAAGTGGTGGACACAGGGCGAGGAGCCCGGCACCACCGGCGAGTGGGGAGTCTGGCAGGACCTCGGCGCCTGCTGACGAAGCCGTCCTCCCATCGTGCGTCTGATCCCCCACGGCCCCGGCGGGCCGTGGGGGATCCCCTTTTCCGTGAAAGGCACCCCGGCCGCCGCGAGCGACGGGGAAGCTGTCGTCAGCCGGACGCCGCCGCGGCCTGGGGGCGGGGCCCCGCGCCCAGCATCTCCGCGATGCGGTCCGGGCCGACCGCGCGCGAGTAGAGCCAGCCCTGGCCGGTGTCGCAGCCGATCCGGCGCAGACGGGAGGCCTGGCCCGAGGTCTCCACACACTCCGCGGTGACCGTCAGGCCCAGCCGGTGGGCCAGTTCCACCAGGGCCTGGACGATCGTCTCGTCGGCCGGATTGGCGTGGGCCTCGTCCTGGAAGCCGCGGACAAACGTTCCGTCGAGCTTCAGTACGGATACCGGCAGCCGGCTCAGGTACGCGAGGTTGGAGTAGCCGGTGCCGAAGTCGTCGATGGCGATGTGGACTCCCATGTCGCTCAGCGCCTGGAGCGCCTGGAGCGGCCGCCCCGCCGAGCCCATCACCGCGGACTCGGTGAGCTCCAGCTGCAGCAGATGCGCGGGCAGGCCCGTCTCCGCGAGGATCTCGGCGACATCGGCGACCAGGTCGGAGTCCCAGACCTGCCGCACGGCGACGTTGACGCTGACGAACAGCGGTGGGACGTCCGGGTGGTCGAGCTGCCACTGCCTCGCCTGCCGGCACGCCGTGCGCAGCACCCACTGCCCGAGCTGCACGATCGAGCCGTCCTCCTCCGCGATGGCGACGAACCGATTCGGCGTGAGCGTGCCGAACTGCGGGTGGTTCCAGCGCACCAGCGCCTCCACACCCCGCGTCACTCCGTCCGCCATGCCCACCAGCGGCTGGTACTCGAGGGTGAACTCCCCGCGTTCGACGGCCGGACGCAGCATCGAGGAGAGCGCCTGCCGGGTCATCCGGTGCGCGTTGCGCTCCGGGTCGAAGAGCGTCCAGCGGGACTTGCCGTCCTCCTTCGCCCAGTACAACGTCGTGTCCGCGGCCTGCATCAGGCCGGTCGCGCTCGTCCCCGACACCGCCCGCTCCACCACACCGATCGACGCGGACACCGACAGCCGCTGCCCCGCCAGGTCGAAGGGCTCCTGGAGCGCGGCCAGTACGGACCTGGCGAGGTCGGCGAGCTGCTCCGTGCCGGTGGAGTCCTCGACGAGGATCGCGAACTCGTCACCGCCGAGCCTGGCGACCAGATGACCGCCGCCGTGCCCGGGCCCGCCCGCGTCCGCGCACTCGGCCAGCCGGGTGGCGACGGCGGCGAGCAGCCGGTCGCCGACGCGGTGTCCGAGCGTGTCGTTGACGGCCTTGAACCCGTCGAGGTCGAGGTAGCACAGGCCGATCCGGCCGGTGGAGCCCTGGTCGTAGGGGGAGGACTCCAGCGCGGCGGTCAGCCGCTCGAAGAACAGCGTCCGGTTCGGCAGCCGGGTCACCGGGTCGTGCATCTGGAGGTGCCGCAATCTCGCCCGCAGTTCGCGCCGGTCGCTGATGTCCGCGACGGACAGCAGCACGGTGCCGCTCTCGGGCACGGGGGAGACGGTCACCTCTGCCCACAGCGCACGTCCGTCCGGGTGCTTGAGGCGGCGTGTGCAGCGGAACCGCGAGCGGCGGCCGCGCAGCACCTCGCGGTACGCGTGCCAGGTGCGGGCGTCGGAGGCCAGGTCGATGAGGTCGGCCGCGTACCGGTCGCGCAGCTCCGTGGGCCGGGTGCCCAGCAGTGCGGCGAGCGCCTCGTTGGCGCTGATCACCAGGCCCCGGTGGTCGACGACGGCCATGGCCAGTTGTGCCGCGTTGAAGGCGGCCCGGTAGTCGCGCAGTTCGGACGCTGTCCGGCCGAAGTTGTGACGCTCCGTGACCGAGGGTCGGATGCTTCCGGGGACTGCGACGCCCGCGGGCCCTTGTCCTTCGGAGGTTCCGCTCACCGCTCACTCCCGCAGTGCAGTTGTGTCGTACAGGGTCGTACAAATGTGGTCGGGGGACGGCCCGCCAAGGCAGTCGGCGAAGAAATCCAGCAAGAACTCGGGGAAAGTGTGCCGATCATAGAGGCAGCCGAGGCGGCCCTTCCAGCGTGACCATCATGCGACAGGGCCTCCAGAGGGAACGGCCGATCGTTTCTGCGCGGGTCCGGACCGGGCTCTGGCGGCCCCTGACCGAATGTGACTTTCCGTGAGCCATCGGAGTGTCGCCGGGTCTCGGAGCGGTATCGGACCGGTGTGAGGTCGGTCACCCGAGTGGGGCACCGGAACAGAGCGAACCATCAGAAAACATCACAGGGTGGATCACGCAACCTGCATTCCGCAGCCGGAGGTCCACGTGGAGGGTCAGCAGTCGCCCGAGGGAACACCCGGGAGAGTGGAAAGGGTGCGACTGCGGAGCGCCGCCGCCGCGCTCACGTCGCTCATGGCGTTCGCGGCCACCTCGCTCGTGGCCGGCCCGGCCGTCGCCGACACGGTGGGCGGGCCCTGTGCGCTGCCCCGGACGGCGGCCCACCACTCGCTGGGACTCGACACCTGGAACGCCGCCTACACCAAACCGGCCACCGGCCTCGACGCGGTGATGATCTTCCTCTCGTTCCCGGACTCCGAGCCGCTGAACGCCCCCCACGAGCTCGCCGCCGACCACTTCCCCGCCACCAGCGACTTCTTCCGGCGCGCCTCGTACGGGAAGTTCTCGCTGCGCGCCGAGCCGCTGAACGAGTGGCTGCGGATGCCGAGGCCCTCCGTCGCCTACGGGATACAGCGCGACTGGGATCCCGAGAAGCGCGCCGCCTACCTGCGGGACGCGATCGACGTGGCAGACCGCGAGGTCGACTTCTCCGAGTACGACATCGTCTACCTGGTCGCCGACCCCGACGCACCAGGCGTCGACTCCGACGCGACCAAGGTCGTCAACTTCGACCGGCCGCTGAGCGCCGACGGCACCGACATCCGGCGGGTGGTCACCGTCTTCGAGCGCCACCCGCCGGACCGCAACGTGCTCGCCCACGAGACCGGCCATGTCTTCGACCTGCCCGACCTCTACCACCGGCCGGTCGACGGCAACGGCGACTGGGACACCCATGTCGGGGACTGGGACGTCATGGGCAGCCAGTTCGGACTCGCCCCCGACCTCTTCGGCTGGCACAAGTGGAAGCTCGGCTGGCTGAGCAGGCAGGAGGTGCGGTGCGTCTCCGCGGAACGCGGCGGCGGCATGGTGACCCTCGAGCCGGTGGCGGCCGCGCCCGTCGGCGGCGGGAGTATCGGCACCCGGCTGGCGGTCGTCCGCACCGGACCCGACAGCGCGCTCGCGATCGAGGCCCGCGGCGCCACCGGCAACGACTCCTACACCTGCACGGAGGGCATCCTGCTCTACCGGGTACGGGCCGAGACGGCGTCGGGCGCCGGGCCCGTCGAGGTCGTCGACACCCACCCCGAGACGGAGGCGTGCTGGGAGGAGTCGGTCTATCCGCCGCTCGCGGACGCGCCGCTGGGGGTGGGGGAGACCTTCACCATGCCGGGGCCGCCGGGCGGGCGGGCGCGGGTGGAGGTCGCCGAACGGACCCGGTCAGGGGCGTGGACGGTGAAGATCACCACCGCCTAGCGCCGACCATGTCCGGACGCGTATCAGGGCATGTGTCCGGACACGAAGAAGGCCCCCCGCTTCCGCGAGGGACCTTCTTCCGTCTGTGCGCCGCCAGGGACTCGAACCCCGGACCCGCTGATTAAGAGTCAGCTGCTCTAACCAACTGAGCTAGCGGCGCCTGCTGACGTCGTAGACATTAGCATCCTGATCGGCGCGAGGAAAAATCGATACCCGCACCCCCGCGGAGGCCTTCGCGCGGACCGCCCGCACGCACGCCCACAGCAGGACCTCCGGGCCCGGGAGCCAGGGCCGGCGGGTGTCCGGGGCGACCACCCAGCGCGGTTCCGAGGCGGTGTTCCCGGGGATCAGCGGCGGGACGGTGACGGCGTCGCCCGTGCCGTGGCACAGCAGGGGCGGTACGGAATCACCCCACTCCTCCCAGTCGAGCAGCGAGGGCAGCCGCTGGGCCGTGCCGGGCGCGGCGAACAGCATCATCCGGCCACGGTGCACCGCCACGGGCCCCGAACCGGGGCCCTCCGCCCACAGCCGGTCCAGCATCCGCCGGCCGAAGATCGAGGGCACCGTGACCACGTCGAAGACCGAGCCGCAGGGCAGTACGGCGGGGGCGGTCGGCCGCGCCTCCCACTGGGCGAGCGCCGACCGCGGGTACGTCTCCGCCGAGGCGAGCCAGCCGGCACCGGGGGGTGTCACACGGGCCGCCGCGCGGTCCTCTTCGTCGACGGCGACGTGCGTCAGCAGGGATGGGTCTCGCAGCCATGCGGTCATGCTTCATGCTTACCGCCGGTGACACTGCAATTTCACCGGGTTGGCAGAAACAAGGACAGGACGGGGCGGAGGGGAGTATCTTGCGCCGTCGGCATATGCGAGGTGATGTTGACGGGCGCCTCGCCCCCACTCCCCGTAGTGGTGGCTCCGCGCCCCGGCCCTGCGGGGACCCTAGGTGACCGCGCCGCGGAGGAGCTCGTCGCCGAAGTCGATCATCTTGCGGGCATAGTCCTCGGTCCAGCCCGCCCGCTCCGCGATGTCCGCGGGCGTCAGCCGGTCGAAGCGCCGGGGATCCGCCAGCTGGGCGGCCGCGACGGCCTGGAACTCCACCGCCCGGTCCGTCGCCGCCCGGAAGGCGAGTGCCAGCTCCGTCGCACGGGCCAGCAGCTCGCGCGGGTCCTCCATCGACTCCAGGTCGAAGAAGTGCTCGGGATCGGCGGCAGCCTCCGACGGCTCGAAGAGCAGCGGGGCCGGCCGCATCCTGCGCTCGGTCGTCCGCTCCGGTTCCGCCATGTCCGTACTCCTCCTCGTCACGGCCCGCGCCCCGGACCGCCATCCATTGTCCCGCGCCGCGCAAGAGGGCCTCAGGCCAATCAGGGCCGCCAGTGCACCCGGTGTTCGGCCAGATGTGCCAGCACCGCGTGATTCGCCTCCCAGCCGTCCGGGAACTTCACGGTCACACCCAGCTGGACCGGCTCCGTGGACGGGTGCTCGTCGAGCAGTTCGCCCACACCGGCACGGCACACCACGATGCAGGCGTGCCGGTGCCGGGAAGCGAGCACGCACAGGCGGCCGGTCTCCAGGTGGAACGCCGTCGCGTCCGGCCGGCCCGACAGGGGGTGGAGCACGACGGTCACGTCGTACTCACGGCCCTGAAGGCGGTTCGCGGTGTCGACCGTGACGCCGGTGACACCGAGATCCGCCAGTGCCGCGCGCACCGCCGCGGCCTGGTCGCGGTGGGCCGTGCCCACGGCGATCCGGTCCGCGGTGAGCGGCACCGGCTCCTCGGACCGCTCGGAGACCGCGGCGCCGCCGCGGTCCAGCAGCCGGCGGACCACCAGCGCCACGGCCCGTACCGCCTCCGGGTCGGTGCGCGGCGTGTGACGCGCGGGAAGCTCCAGCAGTCCCCAGCCGGAGGCTGCCGCCTCGTCGAGGACCCGGTCCGGCCCGGACCCGTCGGAGGGCACGCCGAAGGAGAGCCGCCGGACCCCGTCGCCCGTGCCGCTGCGGAACGGTGTGTACGGATAGAACGCGTCGGACACCAGCGGCGCTGCGGAGGCCGGCAGCCGCCAGGAGACCGGCAGCCGGTGCTGCGGGAGCTCCGGGTTGTGCGCGAGGAGCGTCGACACGGCGCTCGCGGACGGGTCGTACGACAGCCCCGCCCACTGCTCGGAACCGACGACGGCGAACGGGTCCAGCTGGCCCGGGTCGCCGACGAAGAGCGCACGCTCGAAGAGCCCGGCCACGGCGAGCAGCGCGTCGGAGCGCATCTGGTACGCCTCGTCGACGATGGCGTGCCCCCAGGGCTCGACGCCCTGCACATGGGCCCACTTGGCCGCCGTGGAGATGACGACGTCCAGACCGGCCAGGTCGCCCGCCTTCGCCGACTTGCGGACGTTGTCCAGCTCGTCGAGGGCCTTGTCGTACGGGTCGGAGTCGTTCGAGTGCAGACGGCCGACGGGGAGCCCCGGCTCCTTCTCCGCGAGCCGCAGCACAAGGTCGTCCACCTGCGCGTTGGTCTGCGCGACGACCATCAAGGGCCGCCCCGCGGCCGCCAGTTCGAGAGCCGCCCGCACCACCAGGGTCGACTTGCCGGCACCCGGCGGGGAGTCCACGACGACACCCCTGGCGGAGCCGTGGAGCGTGTCGGCGAGGATGCCGTCCGTGGCGAGCGCGGCCTCCACGGCGGCATCGAACGGCACCGCGGGAACCTGTGCCGCGGCCGAAGGGGACGGGGGAGGGGGTGTCACAGGAGGTCCTCCGGGGTGACGAGGTCGGGGATCTCGGCCGTTTCCGTGCGCGGCGGCCCGCCGTGCGTCCACGGCGTCTCCTCCGGGTCCGGCAGCTTCGGCCCGCCCCGCTGGTCGTGCTCGAACAGGGTCCAGGCGATACGGTCCCCCTTCACCGGCACCGACCCCTCCGCGGGGTCCTTGGCGCGGCCCATCCGGTCCATCACGCGCAGCACCAGCGTGCCCTCGCCCTCGTACCGTACGAACTCGGCGGTCTGGGGCCTTCCTTCCAGCGAGCGGTACACCTTCACGCGCTCGCCGAGGTGCGGACGGTCGTCCGTGCGGACGGTCACCAGCGGGCGGGGGCTCGGCCGCTTCGACTCGGACCAGGCCATCTCCACGTCGATCACCTCCGACAGGAACGCCTCGCCCGCCAGCCGGCGGCCCGCCAGCACCAGCGGATCGTCCAGGGCCTCCTGAGCCTCCAGCTGCGCCTGCGCCGTCTCCCGCGCGGCCAGCTTCCGCGCGGCGGTCACCGCGTCGTCGCGCCGGGGCTGGGGCGGCTCCCCGGCGCGGACCCGGTCGCGGTGGGCGGTGAACGACCAGCGGTCACGGGTCCAGCGGTCCTCGACGCGGGAGCCCTCCGGAGTTGCGCGCATCAGCTCGACCGTGCGCCACACGGCCGACCAGGTGGGCCGCATCTGGTCCGCGACCAGGCGCCGGATCTCCCGCTCCGCACGGTGCAGCTCGCCCAGCCGCTCGTCGGCGCTGCCGCCGTCCTCGGCCGTGGCCAGCAGCTGCCGGGCCCTGTCGTAGCGCTCCATCGCGGGCGCCAGCAGCCTGTTGTCGAAGACCGGGTCGGTCGCCGGACCCGCCGGCGGGCACAGCAGCATGCCCTCCCGGTCGCGGCCGAGCTCGGCCCGCAGCGCGGCCTCGGCACCCGACTCGCCGTCCGGCCCGTCGCCCGCCTCGATCCAGGCGAGCAGCGCACCCAGGTGCTGGTCCTCCAGCGAGGACTGACCGGTCGCCCAGTGACGGTTCAGCAGATCGGTCGCGGCGAGCAGCAGCGAGGAACCCGGGACCCTGGCCCGCTCCCCGTAGTGGGTGAGCCAACGGCCCAGCAACGGCACACGCGGCGGCGCCGGGTAGGGCGTGTCCGGGTCCTGCTCGGCCGTGCGGCGGAACCGCATCGAGCGCCCCAGCAGCCGCACGAACTCCACGCCCGCCCGGCTCGGCACGATCAACTGCGGAGCGTTCGCGCACAGTTCGACCTCGACGGTGACCTTCTTGCCGGTCTCCGCGTCGGTCTCCTTGCGCTCGACGTGCTCCACCTCGTCCCCGAAGCCGTCCAGATACGGCAGGACCACGTCGGCCAGCTCCGCCAGGAACGCCGAACGCAGGTCGCGGTCGCGCGGCTGCGCCACGACCAGCAGCCGGGGCTCCTCGGGATCCGTCCCCACCAGCGCGCCGAGCGGCGCCCCGGCCTCGCCGGCTGTCGTCAGCGGCACGAAGACCAGCGGGCGCTCGGCCACCCGCCGGTGGCGGACCGTCGCCAGCGGCTGGGCCCGGCCCTTCTCGACCGCCTCCAGCCGGGCGAGGGTGGCGATCAGCGACATGCGCCGGCCTCCTGCCCCGCCGGCGCGCCCTGCTGTGCCGGGTCCGCCTCCGCCAGCGCCTCCGCCCGCAGCGCGGCCGCCCGCCGGAGCGCCGCCACCGCCGGGTCGGCCGGGTCCCCGGCCTCGCCGCGTGCCGCGGCCAGCACCTCGCCGATCGTCGTCAGCCCGCCCAGCTCGCCGCGGACCGACCGGCCCAGCGTCTCCACCGCACCGGCCTGCCTGGCCCGGTCACGGCAGTGGAAGGCCAGCTCGCAGGCGGCGAGGCACTCGGGCGCGTACGCGTGCGGGACGGACTCGACCGCCGCCGTCAGCTCGTCCGCGGAGCAGCCCTCGAGGTCGAACGTGACGCCCTCGGGGAGCCCGGCCGCGATGTCCTCGACGCGGGTGAGCCTGGCCAGCTGGCGGCGGGTCACCGACAGCTGCTTGCGCACGTCCACGGCGGACGCGGTCGGCAGGTTGGAGAAGTCCTTCGGGCAGACCAGCAGGATGCTGTGCGCGACCCGCGCGCCGTCCGTGACGGCGGCGACCCGCTCCAGCGCCAGGACGTACACCGCGGCCTGGCGGGCGGCCGCACCCACCTTCGACGCGTCCGCCGACGCGTCGACCATCGGGAACGACTTGATCTCCACGACCGTCCACCGGCCGTCGGGATGCACGACCACCGCGTCCGGCTCCAGATACGCGGGCGAGCCCGCCACGTCCAGGGCGAGCAGCGGGTGGTCCAGGAGCGTCCACGTCCCGGCGGCCGTCGCCTCGCGCAGCGCCAGCGCCGTACGGGCGGCACGTCCCTCGGGGCCGGCCGCCGAGAGGTCCGGCACCAGGGCGCCGGCGGGGTTGTCGAGGCCCAGCAGGCGCAGCAGTTCCTTGCCGCCGTCGGCCTTCACCTTCGCCTCGAAGGCGTTCCCGCGCATGAAGGCGAACTGCGACTGCCCGAACGTCCCCGGAGCACCCAGCGCGGAGGCGAGCGCCGCCTTGTCCACCCCGGCGCCGTCCAGCAGCGCCCGGCGGCGGCACCCGGGGTTTGCGGCGAGGGCCGCGAGGGCGCGGGCGTCCAGCGGATGGGGCTGCGCGGCAGGGCCCCGCAGCTCAGCGAGCCGTTGCCGGAGTGCTGTCGTCGGCGCCTGCGGAGGGGGTCCGCTGTCCAGGGATTCGCTCACCCGCGGAAGTCTCGCATCCGCCACCGACAACGGGGGAGACGGAGACCGCCGCGGTGGCGCGCGGTCCGCCGGCGAACCGTGCGCGCGTGCGGTCGGCGAGACGCAGCGCGGGCCCGGTCAGCAGCGCGCCTGCGCACATGACGGCGGCGCCGGCGACCGCGTCGAGGAAGTAGTGGTTCGCGGTGCCCATCACCACGACCGTGGTGAGCAGCGGATAGGCGACGGCCAGCGTCCGCACCAGCGGTGTACGGCCGTGCTTCCACAGCATCACCCCGACCCACAGCGCCCAGCCGACGTGCAGGCTCGGCATCGCGGCGTACTGGTTGGTCATGCCGCCGAGGCCCCGCGGCGCGCTCGCCTCCGCGCCCCACCAGCCGTACGAGCTGTACTGCGCCATGGTGTCCACGAACCCGTGGCCGGCGTCCAGCAGCCGGGGAGGGCAGGTCGGCATCAGCGTGAAACCGGCCAGCCCGAGGAGCGTCGAGAGCATCAGCCAGGTGCGGGCCGCGCGGTAGTGGAGCGGACGGCGGCGGAAGAGCCACACGAGAACGGCGGGGGTGGCCAGGTAGTGGAGCGAGGCGTAGGCGAAATCGGCGGGTATGCCGAGCGCCGGCATGTCCGTGAAGAGACGATTCAGCGGATGCTCGGCGTTGAGCAGGAGTGCCTTCTCGGCCCGGAGTATCGCAAGGCCGTTGCCGACGGCCGTGGAGACGTCGCCGCGTGCGAGGAGCCGACCGGCCGAGTACGCCGCGTAGACGACAGCGATCAGCAGCAGCTCGGTCCACCAGCGAGGCCGGTGGCGAGGCGCGGTCTGCGGCATCCGGTCAATCTCCGTCTCCGGTCGGGATCACTCGTCCTGGAAGGGGGACGCCGAGATCGTTGCGGAGGTTGCCTGAAGTTCAGGTGCGGGATGATGGAACGACATTCGATCGTGAACTTCAGGAGAGCTCCCCATGGCACCGCGGATCCTGCTCGCCCGGCACGGCCAGACCGAATGGTCGCTGCTCGGAAGGCACACCGGCAGGACGGACATCCCCCTGCTCGAGGAGGGCCGGCGCGGCGCCAAGCTGCTGGGCGAGCGGCTCCACCGGGCGCCGTGGTCGGGGCTGGAAGGGGTCGAGATCCGCACCAGCCCGCTGCTCAGGGCGAGTGAGACGTGCGCGCTCGCGGGCTTCGGGGAGCGCGCGCAGACCTGGGACCCGCTGATGGAGTGGGACTACGGCGCGTACGAGGGCCTGACGCCGGCCGAGATCCAGGAGCTCAGGCCCGGCTGGCTCCTGTGGAGCGACGGCGCCCCCGAAGGCGAGACACTCGCGGACGTGTCCGCCCGCGCGGACGAGGTCGTCGAATGGGCCCGCTCGGCCGACCGCGACGTGCTGGTCTTCGCCCACGGCCACATCCTGCGGTCCATCGGGGCGCGGTGGCTGGGCGAGCACATCTCCTTCGGGGCGCGCATCCGGCTGGATCCGACGAGCCTGTCGGTGCTGGGGTGGGCGTACGGGAAGCCGGCGATCGAACGGTGGAACGACACGGGGCACCAGGAGGGCTGAGGGCGGGCTCGTCCCCTGCTCCTACGGCCCGGCGGCCGTGGGGCCCCACTTCCCGGACCGGGCACCGCGCTCCGCGCGATGTTCCGAGGGCTCCGCCCCCGGACCCACGCGCCTCGATCGCCGGCGGGGCCGGGGTGGCCGCGCCGGGCGGGCCGAAGTGCCGGCAGTGGCATTTTCGGCCCGCCCGGCGACCGAGGGCACGGCCGAAGGCCGTACGGCCCGGGCAGGACCGGGCTCGGGAAGCGGGCCCCCACGGCCGCCGGTGCCCGGGGAATCCCGCAGGACCCCCGCGCCTCTGTCGTTGGCGGGGCCGGAGTCGCCGCGGGGCTGATGTCGCGGAGCGAATTCCGGCCCGCCTGGGGGCACCTTCCTCGGCCGCGAGGCCGTAGGGGAGGTTGAGGGCACCGCGCGGAGCGCGGTACGCCGCCCGCGGGGCGGGACGGGGCCCGGGGCATGACCGGTTCGGGAAGTGGGCGTGTCAGGCGCGGCCCGTCGCCGTCTCGCGGTGGTGGAGGAAGGTGGACACCGACGGCTTGCGGCGGTGCGGCAGAAGGACCGCCGCCGTGTCCGCCAGCATCGCGTGGATGCGGGACGACCGGACCTCGCCCAGCAGTTCGAGCACCTGCTCGCCCGCCGCTGCCGCCTCCTCCGGCTCGCCCGCACGGGCCAGGTCCGCGGCCAGTTCGGCGCGGTACAGCGCGAGGTTGCGGGTGAAGCGGCGGTCCTGGAGGGTCGCCGCGCGGCGGGCGTGGCGGGCCGCGCGTGCCCATTCGCCGAGGGCCGACCAGCACTGGGCCTGCAGCGCCTCCAGCTCGGGCTCGGCGAAGAAGGACATCCACTCGGGGTCGGCGTCCGAGGCGCCCCGCCCGAAGTGCTCGTGCGCCCTGGCCAGCGACTGTTCGCAGCCGGCGCGGTCGCCGAGGCCCGCCCAGCCGCCCGCCTCCCGCAGCGCGAGCAGCGCCAGCAGCCGTGGCGAGGCGACCACCCGGGCCGCCTGCTGGCCCGCCTGTGCGGTACGCACGGCCTCGCGGTGCCGGCCCGCGTCCCTGGCGAGGAACGACGTGTTGCAGAACGCGTGCGCCTCGAGCGCCGGGTCGCCCGCCACGCGTGCGGTCGCCAGGGCCTCCGCGTAGTGCGAGCGCGCGTCCTCCAGGCGGCCGGAGTCGTGGGCGAGCCAGCCCACCGAGATGGCGAGCTCACCGGCGCCGGTGTGCAGCCGCTGCGCCGTCGACCTGCGGGCCGGTGTGCCGGCGTCGAGCAGTGCGTACGCGGCCCTCAGCGGCTGCGCGGCACGGCGGTAGAGACCGTCGGCGCCGTGCCGGTCGTCGAGCAGCCGGATACGGCGTACCGCCTCCTCGACGGCGCTGACCTCGGCCTCGCCGGCTCTCCGCGGGTCGGGCAGGGATCCGGGGCCGAGCCCCAGGGAGGCGGCCGCCATCGTGGCGGAACCGCTCGTCATGAATGCGCGACGCAGCACGTCGCTCTCCTCGTCGCTGTCGCTTTCGCTGCTGCCGAAGGGGAGGTGGCAGCAGGGGTGGTGGTGCGGAAGGGCCGGGTCCGCGGCCCGGCCCGGCGGCGGTGACGCGGGCGCGGCCCGGTTGACCGCGCCGCGCCCGCGCACCTGTTCCCTGGCGGTGAAGCCGAGGTCCGTCAGCGTCAGGCCGGGGAACATGTGCAGGAACACCCGTTCGTAGGCGTAGTTCGGGCAGCGGATCTCCCCGGACTCGACCCGGCCGATGTAGCGCGCGTCGCAGGAGACCTGCTCGCCGATCTCGCGGGCGGCCCGCCGTACGGCCGTCGCGAACTCGCCCGGCGAGCGGTGTCCGCGCAGCCTGCGGAAAGCCAGGTTGGGTACGGGGGCAGGAACCGCCCGTGATGCCTTTGACGATGACGCCATGGCCGAGGCCTCTCTTGGTGCGGCCGTGTTCCGGCGGGGCAAGAACGTACCTGCTGTGACAGCTCGTTCACACAGAGTTTGACAACAAAAGGGACATCTCGCCGGTGTTCTGCCATGAACTGCCATCCTTTGCGGCGGCGTGCCGCCGTAGCCCTTGACGCGTACGGGCGTTGAACCGTACGGAGGCGCCTTACGTGTCTCCACTCGAGCGAGGAGGGGATCCCCTTGTTGGAGGTCGGCATGGAGACCAGCGCGACGCCCTCGACCACGGCCGGGCACCGGCCCACCCCTGACGGCAGTGCACCGCCCCTCTGCGACGTGGTGGTGCCCGGCGGGCCGGCAGAGCCTTGTGACCTCGTGACCGTGCCCGCCCGACAGGGCCTCGAGGCGGTGGACATCCTGCGCCGCGCCGCCGCGCCCGCGGTCGGACCGGTGCTCCACGACGGGGCCTGCGACACCCTCGGTTTCCTCGTCCCGCCCGGCACGGCCGACGCCTGGGACATGCCGGGCAGCGCCTGTACCCAGACCTCCGGCCGGGGTCTGCGCATCCCGGCGGAGTCACCGGTCACCGGGTCGGGCTGGCTGCTGCCGCCCGGTGACGACGCGGACACGGTGACCGACCCGGTGGTCCTGCGCGAGGCGCTGGGGGAGGCGGCCCGGCTGATCGAGGCGGCGGACAACTGCCGCTGAGACCCACCCGCTCCCGGCGGCGAAGGCCCGGACGCGGCGGGTCCGCGGCCGGGCGATAATGGACGCGTGGCGAAGAGCAAGCGGCGTGGGGGCGGTGGACCGGAGTCCGTCGTCGCGGCCGTGGACGGCGGACTCGCGGAGCTGATACCCGACCGGGAACGCCCGCGCGGCTGGACGCTGCTCATCGACGGTGCGCCGCAGTCGCACGTTGATCTCGACGACCCGGCCCATCTGTCTTTCGAGTACCAGCGCCGGCTGGGCCACGCCGTGGACCTCGCCGCACCTGCCGGACGTCCCCTCCAGGTCGTGCACCTCGGCGGCGGGGCGTTCACCCTCGCCCGGTACGTCGCCGCCACGCGGCCCCGCTCCACCCAGCAGATCGTCGAGCTGGACGCGGCCCTCGTCCAACTCGTCCGCGCGCACCTGCCCTTGGATCCCGGCGCGCGGATACGTGTCAGATCGACCGACGCGCGGGCCGGTCTGGCGAAGGTGCCCGACGGCTGGGCGGACGTCGTGATCGCGGACGTGTTCAGCGGGGCGCGCACCCCCGCGCACCTGACCAGCACCGAGTTCCTCGCAGAGGTGCGCCGGGTGACGAGGCCCGGCGGCAGCTACGTCGCCAACATCGCCGACGGGCCGCCGCTCACGCATCTGCGGGCCCAGATCGCCACCGCCGCGGCCGTCTTCCCCGAGCTCGCGCTCGCCGCGGACCCGACCGTGCTGCGCGGGCGCCGCTTCGGCAACGCCGTACTGCTCGCCTCGGACGTGCCGCTGCCGGTCGCCGAGTTCACCCGCCGGGTCGCGAGCGACCCGTTCGCCGGCCGGGTCGAACACGGGCGGGCACTGGCCGACTTCACCGGCGGGGCGGCACCCGTGACCGACGCGAGCGCCAAGCCGTCGCCGGTGCCGCCGCCCGCCGTGTTCCGCTGACGTCCCGCCTCGGCGGGATGCTCAGCGCTCGTCGAACTGCACCATCGGAGGATGGCCGTTCCAGGTGCAGAACACCGACACCTCGTGCCCGTCCTGCGTGAACGTCACGCGGATCCACGTCGGCTGCGTCCAGACCTGCATCTGCCAGCCCGCCGCCGGGGTCGCCGAGACGAGCTCGGCCGCGCTGTCACCGATGTCGAAGACGACCCGGCCGCCCTTGACGTTGTAGCCCTTCACATTTCCGGCATCCGAAGGGGGCGGTGGTGAGGGGGAGTTCGGCGGCGGGTCCTTCTTCGTGGGCGAGGCGGGCGGAGGAGTCGTCGGCGGGCGCCTGCTCGGCGAGGGGGACGGGCTCGGCGGACGCGCCGTCGACGACGCCTGCGGCGTCGCGGCCTGCGCCGTCGAGTTCTGCGCGGTGATCGGGAGAGCACGCGGCCGGTCGTACGCGGTTCCGGCCATGACCGTGTGGACGCCCCACCACGACAGCGTCACCGCCGCGCCGGTGGACAGCGACCACGCCATGACATGTACGAGTCCTCGATGCATCCGGGCCATAGTGCACCACCCGTCCCCGGCTTGTCCCGAACGGGACCGGCGTACTCCGGATGGCGTACGGTGCCGCCCATGGCAAGTGTGCTCGTGGTCGAGGACGACCAGTTCGTGCGCTCCGCCCTCATCAGGCACTTGACCGAGGCCTCCCACACGGTACGGAGCGTCGGCACGGCCCTCGAGGCGCTGCGCGAGGTGGCCCATTTCCGGTTCGACGTCGTCATTCTCGACCTCGGACTGCCCGATCTGGACGGCGCGGAGGCACTGAAGATGCTCCGCGGCATCACCGACGTGCCCGTGATCATCGCGACCGCGCGGGACGACGAGGCGGAGATCGTGCGGCTGCTCAACGACGGTGCCGACGACTATCTGACCAAGCCGTTCTCCGTGGAGCACCTGTCGGCCAGGATGGCCGCCGTGCTGCGCCGTTCCCGGGCCGCGGGCGAGGCGCCGCCCCCGCGGGTGATCCAGGTCGGCGGACTGTCCATCGATCCGCTGCGCCGCCAGGCCGAACTGGACGGCGACCGCCTCGACCTCACCCGCAGGGAGTTCGACCTGCTGGCCTTCCTCGCCGGCCGGCCCGGGGTCGTCGTCCCCCGCAAGGAGTTGCTGGCCGAGGTCTGGCAGCAGAGCTACGGCGACGACCAGACCATCGACGTCCATCTGAGCTGGCTGCGCCGCAAACTCGGCGAGACGGCGGCGCGGCCGCGCTATCTGCACACGCTGCGCGGGGTCGGAGTGAAGCTCGAGCCGCCGAACGGACACCGGCCATGAGATGGGCGCTCGTCAAGGTCTCGCTGGCCGTCACCGTGATGGTGGTGCTCGCCTTCGCGCTGCCTCTGGGCATCGTCATCAAGGAGATGGCCCGCGACCGCGCCTTCTCCAACGCCGAGCGGCAGGCCGCGACGATCGGCCCCACGCTGACCGTCACCACCGAACGCCGCCCGCTGGAGCGGGCCGTCGAGTCCACCCCGGCCGGTGCCGTCGGCCGGATGGCCGTGCACATCCCGGCGTCCGGCGAACCGGGCAGTCTGCCGCTGGAGATAGGCAAGCGCCGGGCGGCGAAGAAGGACCTGGCGACCGTCGAACGGATCGGCCGTGCCTCGATCACCGAGGTGTCCGGCGGCTCCGCGCTGCTGCAACCGACCGCGATCGGGACCGGGCAGATCGCCGTCGTCGAGATCTTCGTCCCTGAGGGAGAGGTCTCCAACGGTGTGGACACCGCCTGGCTCGTCCTCGCCGGTGTCGGCATCGCGCTGATCGTCGGCTCCGTCGCGGTCGCCGACCGGCTCGGCGTCCGGATGGTGCAGCCGGCGCAGCGGCTCGCGGGCGCCGCCCACGACCTGGGAGAGGGCCGGCTGGGGGCCCGGGTCCCCGAAGAGGGGCCGCCCGAACTGCGGTCCGCGGCCGCCGCGTTCAACTCCATGGCCGACCAGGTCGTCCAGCTCCTGGCCAACGAACGCGAGCTGGCCGCCGATCTCTCCCACCGGCTGCGGACCCCGCTGACCGTGCTGCGGCTGAACGCCGCGTCGCTGGGCGAGAGCACGGCCGCCGAACAGACCCGGGCGGCCGTCGCACAGCTGGAACGCGAGGTCGACACCATCATCCGCACCGCCCGCGAGGCGAAGCCCCAGACCGCGGCCGCCGGCGCCGGCGCGGGCTGCGACGTCTCGGAGGTGGTCCGCGAACGGATGGGATTCTGGTCGGCGCTCGCGGAGGACGAGGGCCGCAAGGTGCGGCTCGCCGGAGTGGACCGGCCCGTACGCATCCCGGTGGCACGCCCCGAACTGGCCGCCGCGCTCGACGCGTTGCTCGGCAATGTCTTCCGCCACACCCCCGAGGGCACCGCCTTCTCCGTCGACGTGCACAACAGCGACGACGCGGTCATCGTGCTGGTCTCGGACGCCGGTCCGGGCATCGCCGACCCGGCGGCCGCCATGGCCCGGGGCAACAGCGGGGCCAGGGACGGTTCGACGGGGCTCGGCCTGGACATCGTGCGCAGGGTCGCCGAGTCCACCGGCGGCGACGTACGGATCGGCAGGTCCGTCCTCGGTGGCACGGAGGTACGGATATGGATCGGCCTCGACCCCCGCGAGGCCGCCCGCGGCCGGCGCCGCGGCGGCCACCGGGGACGGGTCCAGCGCCGTCGCAAGGCCGCCCTGCGGTAGCGCGCGGCCGCCTTCCCGGCGTGCATCATTAATCGCTTCCGATGCCTCCCTTAAGCGCGCCCTAAGAAGACCGACCGCCGTCACCGATCGGCCATTTGTCCGGTTCGGGGCCGCTAGCGTGCAGCGCACCACCCCCCACTCCGCACGCAGAGGCAGGCACCCGATGGGCAGCAGTACGCACCGGCGCAGGGCGAGCGTCAGGACCAAGGCGGTCGGCGCGGTCGTCGTGACCGCTGTGATCGGCGGCGCGGCGGTCGTCCTCACCGGCACCGCCCAGGCCGCGGCGGTCGGCGCCGCCTACACCAGGACCAGTACCTGGGACGGCGGTTACACCGGCCAGTACGTCATCACCAACGAGACCGGCGAGGCCCGGACGGACTGGACCCTCGAGTTCGACCTGCCCGCCGGGACGAGGATCAGCTCCCTGTGGAACGGCGAGCACACCGTGGACGGGCAGCAGGTCACGGTGAAGCCCGCGAGCTGGAACAAGAGCCTCGCGCCGGGCGCCTCGGTCACCGTCGGCTTCGTCACCTCCGCGAGCGGTGAGGCCGCCGACCCGACGGCCTGTCTCATAGACGAGATCAAGTGCTCCATCGACGACGGGGCCACGCCGCAGCCGAGCGGCCGGCCCACGGAGCAGCCCACGCCGACGCCGACCGCCACCCCGACCCGGCAGCCGACACCCACACCCACCGCCACCGCCACCGCCACGGCCACCCCGGCACCCACGCCGACCGGGACCCCGAAGCCCGGTGAGGCGGCGCGCTACGCGCCGTACATCGACACCTCGCTGTACCCGGCCTACGACATGCTCGACACGGCGGCGAAGACGGGCGTCAAGGAGTTCAACCTCGCCTTCATCACCTCCGGCGGCGGCTGCGCCCCGCTGTGGGGCGGCGTCACCGACCTGGCGAACGACAAGGTCGCCGCCCAGATCGGCGCCCTGCGGGCCAAGGGCGGCGACGTCCGGGTCTCCTTCGGCGGCGCGGCCGGCCACGAGCTGGCGCTGAACTGCTCCTCCGCCGACGACCTGGCCAAGGCGTACGGCAAGGTCATCGACACCTACAAGCTCACCAAGGTCGACTTCGACGTCGAGGGCGCCGCGCTGCCCGACACCGCCGCCAACTCACGGCGCTCGCAGGCCATCGCGCAGCTCCAGAAGTTGCACCCGGGCCTGAACGTCTCCTTCACCCTGCCCGTCATGCCCGAGGGCCTCACCCAGCCCGGCGTGGACCTGGTCGCCGACGCCAAGAAGAGCGGCGTACGCGTCGACGCGGTCAACATCATGGCGATGGACTACGGCCCGGCGTACAGCGGTGACATGGGCGAGTACGCGATCCAGGCGGCCACCGCCACCCAGGCGCAGATCAAGGGTGTGCTCGGGCTCTCGGACGCGGCCGCCTGGCAGGCCGTCGCGGTCACTCCGATGATCGGCGTGAACGACGTGGTCACGGAGATCTTCAAGGTCGACGACGCCACCCAGCTGGTGAAGTTCGCCGAGTCGAAGAACCTGGGCTGGCTGTCGATGTGGTCCTCCACCCGCGACAAGCAGTGCGCGGGCGGGGAGAAGCCAGCGGCGGACGCCACGTGCAGCTCGATCCTCCAGGAGCCGCTGGCCTTCACCAAGGCCTTCTCCGCCTACAAGTAGCCACCCTCCCGCCCCCCACGGCGACGCCCCGGGCAGGCCCCACCCGCCCGGGGCGCCGCCACGCCTCCCGCCGCCCCGGAGCCGTCAGCCCTTGACGGCGCCCTGCATGATGCCCCCGACGATCTGCCTGCCGAAGACGACGAACGCGATCAGCAACGGCAGCGTCCCCAGCAGCGCCCCCGCCATGATCACCGACTGGTCGGGGATGTACCCCTGGCCGAGGCCCGCCAGCGCCACCTGCACCGTCGGGTTGCCGCTCTGCGTGAGCGCGAGGATCGGCCAGAAGAAGTCGTTCCAGGCCATCACGAACGTCAGCATTCCGAGGACGGCCATCGCCGGCCGCGCCGCCGGGAAGACGATGTGCCACACCACGCGCAGACTGCCGGCGCCGTCGACCCTGGCGGCCTCGATCAGCTCGCCCGGCAGCGCCTCCATCAGGTACTGGCGCATGAAGAACACACCGAAGGCGCTGACCAGTGTGGGCAGGATGACGGACTGGAGCTGGTCGGTCCAGGACAGTTCGGCGATCAGCATGTACAGGGGGACGACGCTGAGCTGCGGCGGCACCATCATCGTGCCGATGACGAGCAGCAGCAGCGCGTTCTTCAACCTGAACCGCAGCTTGGCGAAGGCGTACCCGGCGAACGTGGAGAAGACCACGGTGCCCGCGGCGACCGACCCGGCGACGACGGTCGTGTTGAGCAGCGCGGTGCCCATGTTCGCGTCGGTCCAGGCGATCTCCAGGTTGCGGAAGAGTCTGCTTCCGAACCAGAACGGCGGGGGAGTCTGGGCGAGCCGCGTGTTGGTGCGGGAGGCGGCGATCGCCGTCCACACCAGTGGGAAGAGGGAACCGGCGGTGAACACGATCAGGGCCGCGTAGGCGAACTTCCCGCCGTGCAGGTGCCGTCCCGCCCGTCCCTTGCGCCCTGTCATCGTCGTCTCCGCTCCGCGCTACGCGCTCTTGCCCAGGCGGCGCGCGATCAGCCAGTTCACCGCGCCGACGACCAGCAGGATCAGGAACATCGCCCAGGCGATCGCGGAGGCGCGGCCCAGGTGCAGGTTCACCCACCCCTGCTCGTACAGATAGAGACCGAGCGTCTGGAACTGGTGGTCCGCGCCGCCCGTCGCGCCCGCCCCGCCGCTGAACAGCAGCGGCTCGCCGAACAGCTGGGTCGCGCCGATCGTGGAGACCACACAGGTGAAAAGGATCGTGTGGCGCAGGGACGGCACCGTGACATGGATGAACTGCTGCCACGGCGAGGCCCCGTCGAGCGCGGCCGACTCGTACAGGTCCTTCGGCACGGCCTGCATCGCGGCGAGATAGATCAGCGCGTTGTAACCGGTCCAGCGCCAGATCACGATCGTCGAGACCGCCAGCTGTGAGGTCCACTGCCCGTTCTGCCAGTCGACGTCACCGATACCGACCAGCCCCAGCGCCCAGTTGACCATTCCGTAGTCACGGCCGAAGAGCAGCACGAAGACGAGCGTCGCGGCGGCGACGGACGTCGCGTACGGGGTGAGGGCGGCCACCCTGAAGAACATCGAGCCGCGAAGCCGGTAGTTGAGCAGATGTGCGATGCCGAGCGCCATGAGCAACTGGGGCACGGTCGACATCAGTCCGATGGTGACCGTGTTCCTGAGCGCGTTCCAGAAGAACTCGTCCTCGAGGAGGCGCGAGAAGTTGCGCAGCCCGACCCACTCCATGTCGGTGGGCGCGGTGAGCTCCACCCGGTGCAGCGAGGCCCAGCCGGTGTAGAGCAGCGGGAAGAGGCCGAAGGCGAGGAAGAAGAGGAAGAACGGGGCGACGAAGGCGTACGGGCTCCATCTGACGTCGCGCCGGTAGCGGCGTGAGCGCCTGTCCCGGCGCCGCCGCGCGGCGGCGTCCGTGCCGCGCGGAGCCGTGCCGTCGACGGCGTGACCCGAGGCCCCGGGGTCCTTGACGTGCGCGACGGGCCTGCCGTGTGCGGGTTCCGGCACGTCACTCGTCCAGGGCGTTGTCGATCGCCTTGACCGCCGCGTCCCAGCCCTCTTCCGGGCTGCGGCCCTTCTGGTCCACCTGGAGCATGCCGATGTCGGCCAGGTTCTGCGCGATGATCAGGTCCTTGGGCCCCACGATCTGCACCGGGACGTCCTGGGCCGCCCGCGAGAAGATCTTCCCGATGGGCGCGCCACCGAAGTACGGGTGCTTCGCGTCGGCCACGGCGGGCAGCGCGTAGGCGGCCTCGGCGCTGGGGAAGCTGCCGCGCTCGGTGAACAGCTTCGCCTGCTGCTCCGGAGCGGTCAGCCAGGCGGCGAGCTTCGCCGCCTCCGCGGTGTGGTCGCCCGTCTTCGGCACGACCAGGAACGAGCCGCCCCAGTTGCCCGGCCGTGGCGCGGCGGCGACGTCCCACTTGCCCTTGCCGGCGGCGCCTGCCTTGTCCTGGATGTGGCCGAGCATCCAGGCGGGGCAGGACACGGTGGCGAAGGCGCCGTTGGACATGGCCTGGTCCCACGACGGTGTGAACTGCTGGAGCCTGCCGGTCAGTCTCTCCGTGGCGAACGCGGCGGCGAGGTCCCAGGCCTGCTTCACGGCCGGGCTTTCTTTGTAGACGATCTCGCCGCTCTCGTCGTAGAAGCGTTTCTCGTTGCTGCCCGTGACGGCCGCCAGTACGCCCGAGGCGGAGTCGACGAAGGAGGTCCCCTCGGGCGCCCGGGCCTGGTACTTCCTGCCCGTCTCCAGGTACTTGTTCCAGTCCCCGGTCCACAGCCGGCCGACCTCCTCGCGGTCGGTCGGCAGCCCGGCCTTCGCGAAGAGGTCCTTGCGGTAGCAGATGCCCTGGGGGCCGATGTCGGTGCCGAGACCGACCGTCTTCCCGTCCTTGGTGGTGCCCTGCGCCCACTTCCAGCCGAGGAACGCGTCCTTGCTGACGCCCTCTGTCCTGCCCAGGTCGACGAGCCGGTCCGCCTGGGTCGCGGTGACCTCCGCGATGTTGTTGACCTCGACGGCCTGGATGTCGGCGAGACCACTGCCGGTGCTGAGGTGGGTGAGCAGCTGGGGGTAGTAGTTCTCGTTCCGCTGGATCGAGGTCTGCTTGATCCGGATGTCCGGGTGGAGCTTCATGTACTCCTCGTACAGCCCCGCCTCTCTGAGACCGAAGGCGCCGAAGACGCCCACCGTGATGGTCGTCCTGCCCTCGCCGCCACCGCTGTCGTAGGCGGCGTCGCCCGGCTCTTCGCTGTCCTTGGCACAGCCGGAGAGGAGCGCGGCGCCCAGCGCGACGACGACCGCGAGGATTGCGGTTCTGCGCATGACGACCTCCTTCGGGGAGTGCCGCCACCCCCGGGTCCTGACGTGCCGCCCGCGGCCGTACTTGTGTGGGACCCGTACTTTTAGCACGCCGACCACAGCCGTGGCACGGGCGGTGGCCTGCGGCTTTGCCGAATCAGGTAGCCGCGGGGGAGTGGGAGCGCTCCCATGGTGATGCGGCCGGATTCGTCGCCCGATGGGGGAGATCCGAGGCGCCGCGGCGCGTTATGTTCTCCGCCTGGGCAGCCTGGGGAGGCGGACACGATGTCTCGGACCATCCGTACGGGGAACGGGGGGCGGACCACCGGTCTGCCCACCCTCGAAGAGGTCGCCGCGCGGGCGGGGGTCGGACGCGGGACGGTCTCCCGGGTGATCAACGGCTCGCCGCGCGTCAGCGCGGAGACCCGTGCGCTGGTCGAGGCGGCCGTCGCCGAACTGGGCTACGTCCCCAACCGGGCGGCCCGTGCGCTCGCGGGCAACCGTACGGACGCCGTGGCGCTCGTCGTCCCCGAGCCGAAGGACCGTTTCTTCGCCGAGCCGTACTTCTCCGAGATGGTGCGCGGTGTCGGAGCCGCCCTCGCCGACACCGAGATGCAGCTGCTGCTGACGCTCGCGGGCAACGACCGCGAGCGCAAGACACTCGCGCAGTACCTCGCCGCACACCGGGTCGACGGTGTGCTGCTTGTCTCGATGCACGCGGGCGACCCGCTGCCGGACCTGCTGGAGCAGCTCTCCATCCCGGTGGTGATCAGCGGCCGCCGCTCGGCGGACGAGACGCTGGCGGCGGTCGACTCCGACAACTTCGAGGGCGCGCGGGCGGCCGTCGCCCACCTGACCGCCCGGGGGCGCCGCACCGTCGCGACGATCACCGGCCCGCTGGACGTGTACGGCGCCCAGCGCCGCCTGGACGGCTACCGCTCCGGCGTGGCCGGCGCGGGTCTGGACGACGACCCCCGGCTGACGGCCGTGGCCGACTTCACCGAGCAGGGCGGCCGCCTCGCGATGCGCAAGCTGCTCGAGGACCGCCCCGACCTGGACGCGGTCTTCGCCGCCTCCGACGTGATGGCTTCCGGCGCCCGGCACGTACTGCGCGAGTCGGGCCGCCGCATCCCGGACGATGTGGCCCTCGTCGGCTTCGACGACTCGGCGGTGGCCCGCCACATGGACCCGGCGCTCACCAGCGTGCGCCAGCCGACGGAGGAGATGGGACGCACGATGGCCCGGGTCCTGCTCGAGGAGATCGCGGGCCCGTCACCGGAACGGCCCCAGATCGTGCTGCCCACGGAACTGGTGGTTCGGGACTCGTCGTGACGGCCCGGCCTGGGGTGCGGTCTTGGCCGGGGGCCTTGTGGTCGGGCAGCTGGTTCGTCCGGCGGCCGCTTCGACCGGGCGCATTGTGGCCCGGTGGCCGCTTCGACCCGGGCGCATTGTGGGCCGGTGGCCGCTTCGACCCGGGCGCGTTGCGGACCGGGTGGCCGCTTCGGCCGGGGGTCGGTGGTCCGGGCGACCGCTTCGGCGGGGCCTCGTAGTCCGGTGACGGCTTCGGTCGGCCGCTTCGTGGTCCGGCGGGACCTCGTCCGGCGACCGCTTCGACCGGGGGGTGCGTGGCCCGGTGGCCGCTTCGGCCGGGGGGGTGCGTGGGCCGGCGACCGCTTCGGCGGGGGCCTCGTAGTCCGGTGGCCGCTTCGGCCGGGGGGTGCGTGGTCCGGCGATCGCTTCGGCGGGGGCCTCGTAGTCCGGCGGGACCTCGTCCGGCGGCGGCTCCCGCCGGGCGCTTCGCGGGCCGGGGGCCGCTGCGGCCGGCCGCCGCTTCGGTACGCGGTCGAGGTCTCATTCCCGCTCGCGGAGGTACGCCTCGAGCTCGGCGGCCCCCGTCAGCATCGCCCGCCCGCGGGCGGCCAGTCGGCCGTGCCAGTCGCGCAGTGCTGCCTCCAGCGGCTCCAGTCCGCCGGCCGCCCGGACCTGGGCGATCAGCGGGGCGATCTGCTCCAGGAGGTAGCCGCCGCGCCTGAGCTGGTGGGCCAGCCGGGCGTCCCGTACGTCGGCCTCGTCGTAGACGCGGTACCCGGTCAGCGGGTCGCGGCGCGGGCACACCAGCCCGGCCCGCTCCCATTTGCGCAGCGTCGCGGGCCGGATGCCCAGCTTCACCGCCAGCGGCCCGATGAACGTGCCGCCCGCCGGGGACGCCGAGGCCGGCCCGGTACCGGCACCGGGCCGGGGCGCCGTACCCCGCTCGCCCCCTGGATCCGGTCCGGACGCCGTGGCGGGCCCGAGGTCGCGGAGGGCGTTCTCCACGGCCCGGAGGGTCCGGCGGTCGTCGAGGAGCTGGGCGTGGCTCTCGTCGATGAGGCGGAACGCCTCCTCGGTCGCGCCCTCGTTCACCGCCCGCATGATCGACGCCGCGGTCCGGTGACCGTGGCCCGGCACCAGCGCGAGGAACGCACGCAGGGCACCCGCGTGCAGCGAGGTGTAGGTGCGGTAGCCGTGGGGGGTGCGGCCGGCGGCCGGAAGGATGCCGGCCTCCTCGTAGTTCCTGACCGCCTGCGTCGACAGACCGTGCCCGCGCGCCAGGTCGACCGGCCTGAGCCGTTCACCGTTTTGAAGCTTTGTCCCCATGGCACTGCCCACTTCGCGGAAAAGTTTCAACCGAAGGTTCAACGATAGCGTTGAGTGCATGGCTACTGACATCCAGGACACCGCCCATGCCGTCGAGGCCGCCGCCGTCATGGAACTGCTCCGAGTCCGGCCGCGGCTGCTCGCACTGGGCGAGCCCACCCACGGCGAGGAGCTTCTGCTCGAGGTGCGCAACGACCTCTTCCGGCAGCTCGTCGAACGGGAGGGCTACCGGACGATCACGATCGAGAGCGACTGCCTGGCCGGCCTGGTCGTGGACGACTACGTCACCTCGGGCAGGGGCACCCTCGACGAGGTCATGGAGCGCGGCATCAGCCACGGGTGGGGCGCGTTCGCAGCCAACCGCGAGCTCGTGCGCTGGATGCGCGCCTACAACGACGGCCGGCCCGCCTCCGAGCACCTCCGCTTCGCCGGTTTCGACGGCCCGCTGGAGATCACCGGCGCCGCGAGCCCCCGGCAGGCCCTCACCGCACTCCACGGCTACCTCGCCGCCCACGTGGACGCGGACCTGCTCCCCTGCTCCGCGGAGACCCTCGACCGCCTGCTCGGCGCCGACGACCGGTGGACCGAACCCGCCGCGATGAGGGACCCGGCCCGGTCCGTGGGGCGCTCGGCCGAGGCCGGGGAACTGCGGCTGCTCGCCGACGATCTGAGGGCGCTGCTCGACGAGCAGACGCCGCACCTGATGACGGCGACCTCACCGGAAGACCGCTACCGGGCGCACCTGTACGGACGCACCGCCCTCGGCCTGCTGCGCTACCACTTCTGGATGGCCGACACCTCGCCGGGCCGTCTGGCACGGCTGGTGGGCGTGCGGGACAGGATGATGGCCGACAACCTCCTCGCCGTCGCCGACCGGGGTCCGGCACTGGTCCACGCCCACAACGGCCATCTGCAGCGGAACAAGAGCACGATGAGGATGGGCGGCCTGCCGCTGGAGTGGTGGAGCGCCGGGGCGCTGGTGAGTGCTCAACTGGGCGACGGGTACGCCTTCCTGGCCACGGCGCTCGGCACGATCCCGCACCAGGGTGTGGACACCCCGCCGCCGGACACCGTCGAAGGGCTCCTGTACGCGCTCCCGCAGGACCGCTGCCTCGTCGACGCGCCCCGGCTGGCCACCGCCCTCGGCGACACGCGGCCCGCCCCCCGGGTGTCTCCCTACTACGGCTACGCGCCACTCGACCCGGCCCACCTCGCGGGTACCGACGGCATCGTGTTCGTCACGGACGTCCCGCAGAGCTGAACGCCTCGGCCGGTGTTCCCCGGTCCCTCGGCCCACCGGCCGTGCGAGGCGGGGTCCAGGCGGACGCCGCCTCGTCAGCCGACGAACGACTCGGGACCGAACCGGCCCCAGGCCACGAAGACGAACAGGGCGACATAACCGAGGTCCACCAGCATCAACGTGGTCTCGTGACGCCGTAGGCGTGTGATGGCGGCACCCACCATGACCATCGCCAGACCGACGGCGGCGAGCGGGACCAGAACCGGCGCGATGTCGAGCACGGCCGGCAGGATCAGACCGACCGCGCCGAGGACCTCGAGAACTCCGATGGCCTTGATGCCGCCGGCGCTGAAATCCTCGGTCCATTCCGCGCTGGGCCCGAATGCGGCGATCCTCTCCTTCGACAGGACGATCTTGCCGGCGCCACTGGCCAGGTAGGCGGCCGCAAGCAGTCCGGCAACGATCCACAGAGCGACATTCATGAGGTTTCTCCTTGCGAGCTGGGACGGGACTGGTCGGAGCGCGCCCGGCGAGGCCCGCCCTGCCACCGGCGGTGGCAGGGCGCGCCCGCCGGGTGTGAAGGTCCCGGTTATCCGAACTGGCCGGGCTGGTAGTCGCCGGCCGGCTGCCGGGTGATGACGTTCAGGCGGTTGAGGGCGTTGATGAGGGCGATGACGGACACCAGTGCGCCCAACTGGGCGTCGTCGTAGTGCTTGGCGGCGTTCGCCCAGACCTCGTCGGTGACACCACCGGCCGCGTCGGCGATGCGGGTGCCCTGCTCGGTCAGCTCCAGGGCGGCGCGTTCGGCATCCGTGAACACCGTGGCCTCGCGCCACACCGCGACCAGATGGAGACGGGTGGAGCTCTCGCCGGCGTGCGCGGCGTCCTTGGTGTGCATGTCCACGCAGAAGCCGCAGCCGTTGATCTGACTGGCGCGGAGCAGTACCAGCTCGCGCGTCGAGGCCGGCAGGTCGTCCGCGAGCGCCTTGCCTGCCGCGACGAAGTGCTTCAGGGTCTTGCTCGCCACCGGGTTGTCGAAGAGGTTCAGGCGGGCGTCCATCGTCCACTCCTTGTCGTTGTCCGTTGTCGCCCTCTAGGACAAGGCGGCCCGGCGACCTGTGACGGCTGTGGATGTGACGTACGTCTCTCTCCGTGGCGGCCCTGCCGCCGGCCTCTGCCGCGACGCTCTGCCGTCAGGGCCGGCGAAGGAGTTCAGCGCGTCCCGCACTCCGGGCCCACCGCCCCGCCGGCGCCGTCGATCGCCTCGGATAGCCTGCGGGAACGCCGTGCGGAAGCGTCCTCGGACGAGAGGGCGGGGAGACGGGGAGCCGCGGTACGCGAGGCGGGGAGGGGTCCGGATGCCGGGATCGACGGACGGGACGGAGGCGGCGGGCCTGCGCCCCCTGCTGTTCTCCATCGCCTACGGCATGACCGGGTCGGTCGGCGATGCCGAGGACATCGTGCAGGACGCGTTCCTCGGTCTGACCAGGGCGCACCGGGCGGGAACCGCGATCGCCGACCTGAAGCCGTACCTGACCACGACGGTGACGCGGCTGGGCATCAACCACCTCGGTTCGGCGCGGGTGCGGCGGGAGACGTACGTCGGCGAATGGCTGCCCGAGCCGGTCGTGGTGTCCGTCGACAGGCACGGACCGGCCGAACACGCCGAGCTGGCCGACTCGTTGTCGATGGCGTTCCTCGTGCTGCTGGAGTCGCTCTCACCGATGGAACGGGCGGTGTTCGTGCTGCGCGAGGTGTTCGAGTACGGCTACCCGGAGGTGGCGCGGTTCACCGGCAAGTCCGAGGTGAACTGCCGCCAGATCTTCTCGCGCGCCAGGCAGCGCGTCGCCGCCGGAGCGAAGGCGCCGGACAGCGCGCCGCCCCCGGAACGGCGCGCGGAGAGCGAGGAACTCGCCCGCAGGTTCTTCGAGGCCGCCGAGGGCGGTGACATGGACGCGCTGCTCGGCATGCTCGCCCCGGACGCGGTGCTCTACGGGGACGGTGGCGGCAGGACGCGCACGATCGGCAAGCCGGTGACCGAGCCGAGGCTCGGCGCGCAGCTGCTCGTCGGCGGGTTCCGTCTGGGCCGCGGGCTCGGTGCCTCCCTCCGGCCGGTCCTGGTCAACGGCCGGCCGGGCGTCGTGTGGCAGGACGCGGAGGGCCGTGTGATCAGCGTCATCGAACTCGACATCGCCGACGGCGTGGTCCAGGCGATCCGTTCGGTGTCCAATCCCGACAAGCTCCGTCATCTCGGACCGGTGTCCGACGTGGCGCTGCTGCCGGGGAAGTGAACCGGGCCGGCCTTCGTGCCGCCGCCCGGCGTTCGCGACGACGGCGGGCCGCGCCCTGCTCCGACCGGTCGCGTAAACCGGGTGCACCGGCGATTCAGCTCCGGCACACTGCGCGGATGAGCTCAGACGCCCTCGATGCGGCAGACCGGGCCCTTCGGCATGTGACGGAGCTCTCGTCGGGCCGGCCCCTGGACCCGGCGCTGCGGGTGACCCTCAACTTCCACCCGGACCGTACGGCGCACGGCAGGCCCATCCTGGAAGCGCTGGCGGAGTCCGGTGTCTACGTCTCGCAGTTCGTCACAGGAACGAGCAACGGGGGCCTGACCGCCTTTCCCGGCGGTGACCGGTGGCGGTGGGAGAGCCGGATCTTCGGTGGCGCGTACGACGACGCGGCCGCTTGGGAGCGCCCCGTCTACGGGGCGCTGAACTTCCGCCGCAAGCCGGTCGGAGCGGCGCCGCGGTTCGGCTCCGCCCACTTCCGCCTCGCGGCGCACACCCCGGCGCGCACCACGTTCTGCTACCCGGACAGCTGCGTCGATCCCTCGGATTTCGGCGTCGCCGACCGCATGGGCCTCATCGAGCTCGCCCTCGCCGACCGCCAGGACGCACTGGACGACTACATAGAGGCGCAGGTGCACGGGCAGGTCCGGCTGGACCGCGACGTGGAGGCGCTTGTCCTTGACCCCTGCTACCGGGGGACGGATGTCGAGGAGGCCGCCCGGCGTCTGCCGTGCCCGGTGGAGTGGCATCCCGGCTTCCGTCTCACGGTCGGGGAGCTGTGCCGGTACCCGGCCTACCGGGGCCAGGAGTACGTCGACCTGGGCGCGCGGATCGCGGTGGACGGCCTGCTCGACGCGCGCATCGTCGGGGACGCCGTACGCGCGGGCCGTTACGACCCGCAGGCGGTCAAGAAGGTGTGGCACTGCCTCGCGCGCTTCGGGGCGCCCCCGGGGGCTGCCGGTGCCTCCGTGGGCCGGCAGCACGGCGGAGAGCCGGTGCTGGACGGCCCGCGCTGAGCGGCCCGGCGCCGGACACGACAAGGGCCCCGGGACACGGCAAGGCCGGACACGACAAGGGCCCCGGTCCGAAGACCGGGGCCCTTGCATCAGTAAGGGTGAGTAACGGGACTCGAACCCGCGACATCCTGGACCACAACCAGGTGCTCTACCAGCTGAGCTATACCCACCACGACCGGTCTTTCTCCCGACCGGCCGAGAAAAAGTGTACAGGGTCCGAGCGGGTGCTCGCGCCAGGGTTTCGCGCCGGTGGGGGCGCCCGTCGTTACTGCGCGGGCAGCACGTACTTGGCCGCGATGGTTTTCGCCGTCTCCGAGTCGGGGCCGGGCTGCGGGACGAAGACCGCCTCGCGGTAGTAGCGGAGCTCGGCGATGGACTCGCGGATGTCGGCCAGTGCCCGGTGGTTGCCGCTCTTCTCCGGGCTGTTGAAGTACGCCCGCGGGTACCAGCGGCGGGCCAGCTCCTTGATCGAGGAGACGTCGACGATCCGGTAGTGGAGGAAGGCCTCCAGCGTCGGCATGTCACGCAGCAGGAAACCGCGGTCGGTGCCGACCGAATTGCCGCACAGCGGGGCCTTGCCGGGCTCCTTGACGTGCTCGCGGATGTAGGAGAGGACCTGCTCCTCCGCGTCCGCGAGGGTCTTTCCGTCCGCCAGGACGTCGAGGAGACCCGAGGTGGTGTGCATCTGGCGCACCACTTCGGGCATCGTCTCGAGCGCCGCGTCCGGCGGGCGGATCACGATGTCCACCCCTTCGCCGAGTACGTTCAGTTCCGAGTCGGTGACCAGTGCGGCCACCTCGATGAGTGCGTCGTCCGTCAGCGAGAGCCCGGTCATCTCGCAGTCGATCCACACCATGCGATCGTTCATGCGCCCTACCTTACGGGGGCGGATGCGCTGCGTTACCGGCCTCGGGCAACCCGGCCGCCCCGCCGGGACCCGCCCGTCGGACCCGGTGCCGGACGGCGTCCGGCCCGGTCGGGACGGCACCCTGTGGGGCGCCGTCCCGACCGGGCCGGGGTCGCTCTCGGCGGAACCGCTCTACGGCACACTCCGCTGGCCCGGCAGGCTCGGCCTGCCGTGACCCGCCGCGTACGCCTCCGGAACCGATTTGCCCAGCTCGGCGGCCGCGGACGCCATGGCGGAAGGCCCGCCGGGCCCCTGCTGTGGGCGTCTGGCGCCCGGCCCCGCCTGGGCGGGGACGACGGCTTCCAGGATCGACGTCCGGTCAGGGTCGCTCTGCGGACGGCGGGCCCGGTACGCGGCGCGGTAGGCGGCCGGGGAGGACCCCAGCTGCCGCCGGAAGTGGCCGCGCAGCGCCACCGGGGACCGGAAGCCGCAGCGGCCGGCGACCTCGTCGACCGAGTAGTCGGAGGTCTCGAGCAGCCGCTGGGCCTGCAGCACCCGCTGGGTGATCAGCCACTGGAGCGGGGCGGATCCCGTCAGCGAGCGGAACCGCCGGTCGAACGTGCGCCTGCTCATGTAGGCACGCGCGGCCAGCGTCTCCACGTCGAACTGCTCGTGGAGGTGTTCCAGGGCCCAGGACACGACCTCGGCCAGCGGGTCCGAGCCGATTTCCTCTGGTAAAGACCTGTCGAGATAGCGCTCCTGACCGCCACTGCGACGGGGTGGGACGACGAGCCTGCGGGCGAGCGCTCCGGCTGCCTCCGTGCCATGGTCGGTGCGCACGATGTGGAGGCAGAGGTCGATTCCGGCCGCCGTTCCCGCGGACGTGAGCACATCGCCGTCGTCGACGAACAGCTCACGCGGATCCACGTGCACGGACGGGTAGCGCTTCGCCAGGGTCGGCGCGTACATCCAGTGGGTGGTGGCGGGGCGCCCGTCGAGCAGGCCGGCCGCGGCCAGGACGAACGCCCCGGTGCACAGGCCGACGATGCGGGCGCCCTCCTCGTGTGCCCGGCGCAGCGCGTCGAGCGCCTCGGGCGGTGGCGGCGAGGTGATCGAGCGCCAGGCCGGCACCACGACGGTGCCCGCTCTGCTGATCGCCTCGAGGCCGTACGGCGTGGTCAGTTCCAGACCGCCGGTGGTCCTCAGCGGTCCGTCCTCGCCACCGCACACGAGCAGGCGGTAGCGGGGAACTCCGGCGTCCTGACGGTCAATTCCGAACACCGAGAGCGGGATGGAACTTTCGAATATAGGGCCGCCGCTGAACAGCAGCACGGCGACGACTTCCCGGCGCCGGCGCCCGGACAGCTTCCGTGCCGTCTCCGGCGCGGCGGAGTCCTGACTCATGACGCTAAACCCCCCTCGAAGTACGCGTCTCCCCGTTCGTTTCGGGCCTTTCGCTCCTGCACGTTTCCCCTCGGTTCTGCACGAGTCCCCCGGCCTTCGATACTCATGATCGAATCTACTGCGTCCCGTGGCGCCGGCGTGACAAGTTCGGGATGCCCCGCTATGTCGACATGGCAACTTGGCGCGATGCATTCGATCACGAAGCGTTCCACTCGGGGGGCCCGCAGGGAAGTGCGCATCGCAGGCATGGCCCGTCCCCGTAGGGTGCCAGAGGGGCCTTCAGCCCTTTCTTCCCTGGTGACAAGGGGGTTGGCAGGCCATTTCGACAAGGATCGGCCTGCGTAGTGAAGTTGGCTGAAAACATACGGGTGCGGGCGTACAAAACCGTCAGCCGCCCGGTGCCCCTCTCGACCCGTGCCGCGCGCCCCTCCTCGCCACGGGGACGGTACCGGAGTGCCGGCCTCCGGCCGGCGGCGCGGCCTCCGGGGCGCGGCACCGTGCCGCCGTCCGTTCCGACCGGCGCAGCAGCACCCGGCACGCCGCCGTGACCGCGGCGAGCCCGAGGGCCGCGGCGGCCGCGCCGCCGGCGGAGGTGCCGTACACGACGAGCACGACGGGGACCAGCAGGCAGCTGAACGCGCCCCAGCGGATGACGTCGCCGGCGGAGCTCGCCCCCGGGTCGGCCGGCCGCGAGGGTGCGGGCGCGGCGGCCGGGGTGGTGGGGGCAGGTCCGGAGGGGGTAGCGGCGGGACAGCGGCGGGGCGGAGGGCCGGGGGAGCGGTGGGGGCCGGGCGGTGGTGCTGGCACAGGGGCTCCTGGGGGCTGCGGGGTGACCCACTGGCCAACGAGGACCGTGGCCGTCCGGTCACCCGGTGGCGCGCAGACGGCTGTAGTGGCCAAGCGGCATTGCGATCCTGGGCGCGCTCGGGCATGCTCCCTGGAACGTCGCGCATGGGGGCAGCAGGCCCTGGGCAGGAGAGGAGTGTCGCCGTACCCTTGGGGGTATGGGGCGGGGAAGATGATTCCCGGACACAGCTCCACCGCCCCTCCAGCCGACGAGCCTTCCTCAATCGATCACTCCGAAGAGGACCTCCTTCGCCGAGACACCGATGGCCGGTCACGAAATCCCCGAACCCGCGGACCGCAAGCAGGTAGCCGATCCTCTGTCGGACCTGCGGGCGGCTGAAGAAGCACGCCATTCATGCGATCCCGCCTTCCGGCACGGAGTCGTCGTCGGTTTCGACGGATCGACATCCAGTGAGCGAGCGCTCGCCTACGCCATCGGCATGGCAAGGCGGACCGGATCCGGTCTGATCATCGTCCATGTCGCCAACCGGCTGCCGACGACCGTCTGGGCCGGCTGTGAGCCGCCCGTCTTCGTGGACGTTCCCGATCACCGCACCGAGGTCCTGGGTCTCGAGCTGGCCTGCGCGGACTACCTCGCCGAGGTCCCCTGGATCCTGGTCGAGCGCGGCGGCGACATCTGTCACGAGCTGGAAGAGGTCGGTCGCGAGTACTCGGCGGACGCGATCGTGGTCGGCTCCACGCACGGCATCGTCGGCCGGCTCTTCGGTTCGGTCGCGGGACGGCTCGCGAAGCGCGCGCAGCGCCCGGTCGTCGTGATCCCCTGACCGGCCCTCCCGCGGCCCCGGTCCGAACTCCCCTGCTGTCCCTGCGGTCCCTTCTTCCCCCTCTTCACCGCTTGCCGGGTGAGGCACCGTCAACTCCCTGACACACCAGGCATGTACGGAAATCTACCCATGCGTAACAGGTGGATTGTGCGCTTGTGAAGGGTAGATATCCGGTCGCTGGGATTGCAGCACATGGCGCAGCACAACTGCACAGGACAGGAAGGGAGCCCGCCGTGGACAACGGAGTCTCTGCGGGAACTGGTTCTACTTCGACTCTCGGCAACCTCGCCCTCGGGCTGACGCTGCTGGCCTTCGGTGTGGGCAACACCGGAGTGATCGACAACGTCTCCGCCGCCGATGCCGCCGCGCTCGCGACGTGGGTCGGCGGAGTGGCGCTCTTCGTCGTCGGCCTGCTCGAGTTCCGTGCGGGCAACGGCGGTTCGGGAACGGCCTTCGCCGGTCTCGGCGCCTTCTGGTTCACCTGGGGGACCGCCGTGGGCGGCGAGACCTCGGCCGAGGCGGCGGGCCTGTTCATGCTGCTGTGGGCGCTGCTCGCGCTGACGCTGACCGCCGCCGCCTCCGGCAGCGGTGTGCTGGGCCAAGGGGTGTACGGGCTGCTGACCCTCGCGCTGCTGCTGGGCGGCATCGCCGCCTTCGCGGGCAACGAGGGCCTGGCCAAGGCCGGCGGCTGGGTCGGCGCGGTCGCGGGCCTGGTGGCCTGGTACGGCGCGACGGCGGCGCTCGCCAAGTGGCCGACGTTCACGGGACGCGCTGCCGGCCGGCGGGTGACGGCCACCGGCTGAGGCCCGCGGGCCTCACGGCAGCTCCAGGGGCGGGCGCTGCGGGTGGCGCCCGTCCGCCGAAAAGGGAACGCCCCCTGTGTGCACGGTGGCACACACAGGGGGCGTTCCTCATGAAGCGGTCCCGCGACCGTCGACCACGCGACTACTCGACGGTGACGGACTTGGCGAGGTTGCGCGGCTTGTCGATGTCCCGGCCGAGCGCCAGCGCGGTGTGGTAGGCGAGGAGCTGGAGCGGGATGCCCATCAGGATCGGGTCCAGTTCGTCCTCGTTCTTCGGCACCACGATGGTGTGGTCGGCCTTCTCCTGCTCGCGGTGGGCGACGGCGAGGATGCGGCCGCTGCGCGCCTTGATCTCCTCGAGCGCCGCCCGGTTCTTCTCCAGCAGCTCGTCGTCCGGCACGATCGCCACGGTGGGCAGCGCGGGCTCGATGAGCGCGAGGGGGCCGTGCTTGAGCTCGGAGGCGGGGTAGGCCTCCGCGTGGATGTAGGAGATCTCCTTGAGCTTCAGGGAGGCCTCGAGCGCCACCGGGTAGCCGCGCACCCGGCCGATGAACATCATCGACTTGGCGTCCGCGTACTCCTCGGCCAGCTTCTTGATGTCGGCCTCGGACTCGAGGATCTCGCTGATCTGCGCGGGCAGCTTGCGCAGGCCCTCGATGATCCGCTTGCCCTCGGCGACGGACAGGTCGCGGATGCGGCCCAGGTGCAGGGCGAGCAGGGCGAAGGCGACGACCGTGTTGGTGAAGCACTTCGTGGAGACGACGCAGACCTCGGGGCCGGCGTGGACGTACGTGCCGCCGTCGGCCTCACGGGCGATGGCGGAGCCCACCACGTTCACCACGCCGAGGACGCGGGCGCCCTTGCGCTTGAGCTCCTGGACGGCCGCGAGGACGTCGTAGGTCTCACCGGACTGCGAGACGGCGATGTACAGGGTGTCGGGGTCCACGACCGGGTTGCGGTAGCGGAACTCGGAGGCCGGCTCGGCGTCGGCGGGGATACGGGCGAGGGACTCGATGAGTCCGGCGCCGATCAGACCCGCGTGGTACGAGGTGCCGCAGCCGAGGATCTTCACGCGGCGGATGCCGCGGGCCTCGCGGGCGTCGAGGTTCAGGCCGCCCAGGTGCACGGTGTTGAACCGGTCGTCGATCCGGCCGCGCAGCACACGGTCGACCGCGTCGGGCTGCTCGGAGATCTCCTTGTGCATGTACGTGTCGTGGCCGCCCATGTCGTAGGAGGCGGCCTCCCACTCCACGGTCTCCGGGGTGGCGGTGGTGGACGCGCCCGTGGTCGTGTACGTGCGGAAGTCGTCGGCCTTCAGGGTGGCCATCTCGCCGTCGTCGAGGGTGACGATCTGGCGGGTGTGGGCGACCAGGGCGGCGACGTCGGAGGCGACGAACATCTCCTTCTCGCCGATGCCGAGGACGACGGGCGAGCCGTTGCGGGCCACCACGATGCGGTCGGCGAAGTCGGCGTGCATCACGGCGATGCCGTAGGTGCCCTCGATCGCCTTGACGGCCTCGCGGACCTTCTCCTCCAGGGTGGTGGCCTGGGAGCGGGCGATCAGGTGGGTGATGACCTCGGTGTCGGTCTCCGACGCGAAGACGACCCCGTCCGCCTCGAGCTTGACGCGCAGCTCGGCGGCGTTGTCCACGATGCCGTTGTGGACGACGGCGACCTTGTTCTCCGGGTCCAGGTGCGGGTGGGAGTTGATGTCGCTGGGGGCGCCGTGGGTGGCCCACCGGGTGTGGGCGATGCCGGTGGTGCCGGCGAAGCGCTTGGGGACGCGGGCCTCGAGGTCACGGACCCGGCCCTTGGCCTTGACCATCTTCAGCCCGGGGGACTTGGGGCTGCTGATGACCACGCCCGCGGAGTCGTAGCCGCGGTACTCCAGCCGCTGCAGACCCTCCAGCAGCAGCGGAGCAACGTCACGCTTGCCGATGTATCCGACAATTCCACACATATGGTTTCTGCCCCTCCATAGATCAGAAGTGTGCCCGGCCCCGGTGGGGCTGCTCAGCCGTAGACCATGCGGCGCAGCTGGCGGAGCGAGAGCTCCGGCGGCGCCACTGCGCGGTGCGGCAGTTCGGCCGCGATCCGCTCGAAGATCTCGGTGTTCACCGCGCCGCCGGACTTGAGTTCGCGATGGCGGCGGCGGACGAACTCCTCGGTCGTCTCGTCGAAGTACGCCAGTACATCGAGCACCACCCGGGCGGCTTCACCGCGCTGGAGCGCGGTGCTGCGCACCAGGTGGTCGATGAGGTCGTCGTGCGACAGGCGCACAGACGGGCGAGGTTCGAGCACCCGTAGATACTGGAGGGCGGACGCCGCTCTTCGCAAGAATCCTGCCCGAATCCGGGCAGGAGATAGCTCACACCCGTCCGGAGCGGTCCGCTCCGGGGTGCTGTACCCGTCCTCGGCCGACGATTCGGGCTGCCCCTGCCACCGACGCCGGCGTGGGCGGTCCGTCCGGACGACTTCCGGCGACGGGTGATTTCCTCTCGGGTGGTACGAGTAAGTGGTCTACACCTTGACCGCAGTTGAGGCGCGCGGTACGCATGGTGATCGAGCGGTTGCTCTGCGCACAGACGAGAAGCCCGTCGAAGGGATGCCAGCCTGTGAGTCAGCCCAGACCGATCCCCCGTCTCCTCGGTTCACTGTTGCTCGTCACGGCGGCCGCCCTCTCCGGCGCCGTCGCCTCGGGCCCGGCCGCCGCCTCCGGCGCCGACAGAGCCGCCACCGTCCGGCCGCTCGGCCAGATCGTCCCCGCACCCGCCTCCGCCGAGCCGGGCGGCGCCCCCTACACCCTGACCGCCGCCGCCACGATCCGGACCGACGCCTCACCCGAGGCGCGCGCCGTCGGAGAGCGCCTCGCCGAAGTGCTGCGCCCGTCGACCGGTTACGCCCTGCCGGTCACCACCCGGCCCGCCGCCAGGTCGATCAGCCTGCGGCTCGGCGCGGGGGAGAGCGCACTGGGCGAGGAGGGCTACCGCCTGAAGTCCGCCCCCGGCGGGGTCACCATCACCGCGCACCGGCCGGCCGGCCTCTTCCACGGTGTGCAGACGCTGCGTCAGCTGCTGCCCGCCGCGATCGAGGCGGACACGGCCCGCCCCGGCCCGTGGCAGGTCGCGGGCGGCACGATCACCGACGTCCCGCGCTACTCCCACCGGGGCGCGATGCTCGACGTATCGCGGCACTTCCTCACCGTCGAGCAGGTCAAGCGCTACATCGACCACCTCGCCCTCTACAAGATCAACACGCTTCATCTCCATCTCTCCGACGACCAGGGCTGGCGCATCGCCATCGACTCGTGGCCGCGGCTGGCCACCTACGGCGGCTCGACCCAGGTCGGCGGCGGCCCCGGCGGTCACTACACCAAGGCCCAGTACAAGGAGATCGTCCGCTACGCCGCCACCCGCTACCTGGAGGTCGTGCCGGAGATCGACATGCCGGGCCACACCAACGCCGCCCTCGCCTCGTACGCCGAGCTCAACTGCGACGGCGTGGCCCCGCCGCTCTACACGGGCACGGCCGTCGGCTTCAGCTCGCTGTGCGTGCGCAAGGAGCTGACGTACGACTTCGTGGACGACGTGATCCGGGAGGTGGCCGCGCTCACGCCGGGCAGGTACATCCACATCGGCGGCGACGAGGCGCACTCCACCAGCCACGAGGACTATGTGGCGTTCATGAACAGGGTGCAGCCGATCGTCGCCGAGTACGGCAAGAAGGTCATCGGCTGGCACCAGGTGACCGGCGCGACCCCGCAGAAGGGCGCGCTGGCCCAGTACTGGGGCCTCGACGGCACCAGCCAGGCGGAGAAGGCACAGGTCGCGGAGGCGGCGAGGAACGGCACCGGGCTGATCCTCTCGCCGGCCGACCGGGTCTACCTGGATATGAAGTACAACAAGGAGACCAAGCTGGGTCTCGCCTGGGCCGGGTACGTCGAAGTGCAGCGGTCCTACGACTGGGATCCGGCGAACTACCTGCCGGGCGTACCCGCGAGCGCCGTGAAGGGGGTGGAGGCGCCGCTGTGGACGGAGACCATCTCCACCGACGCGCACATCGACCAGATGGCGTTCCCGCGTCTGCCGGGTGTCGCGGAGCTCGGCTGGTCACCGGCGTCCACGCACGACTGGGGCACCTACAAGGTGCGGCTCGCGGCGCAGGGGCCGCGGCTGTCGGCGCTCGGCATCGACTTCTACCGCTCGCCGCAGGTGCCGTGGCCCGCGCAGTGAGCATCCGTCGAGGAACCGGCGCCCGGCGGGAGGGACCGTATCCCGCCGGGCGTCGGCCGTTCTCGGGCGCCGGCCCGCTCCTGGGCGAAGTGCCTAGGAGGCGAACCGTGCGATCGGGTTCGTCAGCGTGCCGACGAACTGGAGCGCGGCCGACGGGTCGGCCAGGTCCACCATCTGCCGGTTGTTGCGCAGCTGCAGCCGGTTCAGGCAGGAGAGCGTGAACTCGTCCGCGAACATGTCGTACTGCTCGAACTTGTCCGCCAGCTCGGGCACCGAGCGCTGGTACGCGCTGAC
The DNA here is from genome assembly GCF_001278075.1 of Streptomyces pristinaespiralis. GTDB lineage: Bacteria > Actinomycetota > Actinomycetes > Streptomycetales > Streptomycetaceae > Streptomyces > Streptomyces pristinaespiralis. The sequence continues at coordinate 5,534,089 of NZ_CP011340.1, forward strand.
GCACTCGGCGACCGTGCGCCAGAAGTCGTCCTCGGCGAGCACCTCCTCGTCGGCGAGCGTCGCGCCGAGGAAGCGGAGGAAGCAGTCGAAGACGTCCGTGAAGATCGAGAGGATCTTCGTCTCCTCCGGCACCTCCACCCGGATCCGGTCGACGGACGGCGGCAGCACCGCGTCCGGGTCCATCACCGCGATCTCCTCCGCGATGTCCTTGAAGATCGCCCGCCGGACCGTGCCGTCGGCGTCGAGCGCCAGGATGACGTTCTCGCCGTGCGGCATGAAGACCAGGTCGTACGCGTAGAAGCTGTGCAGCACCGGCAGCAGGTAGGCGTCCAGGTAGCCGCGCAGCCACTCGGTGGGCGCCAGGCCCGATCGGGCGATCAGCGCGCCCGCGAACGACGCGCCCTCGTCGTCGACGTGCAGCAGGGACGCCATGGTGGCGAGCCGCTCGCCGTCCTCCAGGGACGCCACCGGGCTCTCTCGCCACAGGGCGGCGAGCATCTTGCGGTAGGGGGAGTACCGGTCGGTCGCGGCCTCGTACTCGAGGTGGCGGTAGCCCACGGCCGCACACTCGCGGATGATCGAGAAGCGGGCGGCCTTCAGCACGTCGTCGCCGTCGATCAGACCCGCCAGCCAGTCGTTGATGGCCGGCGTCGCCTCCATGTACGCGGCGGAGAGGCCGCGCATGAAGCCCATGTTGAGGACGGAGAGGGCCGTCTTCACGTAGTGCTTGGCCGGGGCGTCGGTGTTGAAGAACGTCCGGATGGACTGCTGCGCCAGGTAGCGGTCGTCGCCCTCGCCCAGGTACACCAGCCGCTGCTGGGCGATCTCTGCGGCGAAGGTGACGGACAGCTTGTTCCACCACTGCCAGGGGTGGGCCGGCATCAGCAGGTAGTCGGCCAGGTCGAGGCCCCGGTCCGCGAGCGTCTTGGCGAAGCGGTCCACGGCGTCGTCACCGAGCTCGGCCCGGATGAACGTCTCGTAGTCGATGCCCGCGCCGGCGGTGAACGCGGCACGGTCGCGGCGAGCGGCCAGCCACACCAGCCGGAGCGGGTTCGCGGCCTCCGGGGCGTAGGCGTGGTACTCGTCGATGCCGAAGCCGAGCCGGCCGTTGTTGGCGACGAAGCAGGGGTGGCCCTCCGTCATGCCGGTCTCGATCGCCTGGAAGTCCGCCTCGGCGAGCTCGGCGGCAGTGATCACCGGCTTGGCCGACTTGTACGCCGTGCCGGAGAGGGTCGAGGAGATCTCCTCCAGATACACGGGCAGGATCTCGTCGCTCAGCCCGAGCGAGCCGCGCATCTCGATGACGAACTCCAGCGCGTCCAGCGGCAGCCGCGCGCCGTCGCGGTGGCGGCTGATCGATTCGGCGGCCACCTGCCAGTGGTCGAGGGCGTAGCGGCGGGCGGTGAAGCGGTACTCGGTCGCGCCGTCGTCCGCGACGAGGCGGTAGGCGCCGTCTCCGAGGTGCTCGGGGGCCAGCAGCCGCTCGTGGGTGAACTCGGCGAGCGCCTTGCGGACGAGGAGCCGGTTGGCGTGCGCCCAGCGGTCGGGCGTGAGGTGGGACACGGGGTTCATCGGGTCACCGCCGTCGCCGCCTCGAACTGCTCACGGGTGCAGAAGCTCAGCAGAGCCTCTTTCTCCGGCTTCACTATTTTCTCGGCGGGGACGAAGCCGACGGCCTCGTTGAGCCGGTGCACGGCCGAGTTGCCGACGTCCGGCTCGACCACGACCCGCTTCGTCGCCGGATCGGCGAACAGCTCCCGCATCACGGCGGTGATCACGGCAAGGGTGAAGCCGTGCACGGGCCGGTCGGTCGGCGCGACGAGGAAGTGCATGCCGACGTCACCGGGCTCAGGGTCGTACAGGCCGACGAGCTCCACGTACCGCGGGTCGTAGCTCTCCATCAGGAACGCGGGCTCGCCGTCGTGGAGGCCCATGAACGCGTGGTGGTGCTCGTGCGCCGCTATGCGCATGTACTCGCGCTCGACGTCCTGGAGTTTCGCGTCCTGCATCATCCAGAAAGCGGCCTTCGGGTGGGTGACCCAGCTGTGCAGCAGCTCGGCGTCCGCCATGGGGTCGAGGGGCCGGACGGTGAGGGGACCGACGGCGGTGGTGGTGCTCATACAGCGAACTCCTGGAACGCGATGGACTTCTCTACGGCGTAGTACTCGCTGCCCAGCAGCTCGCCGATGATGTAGGCGTTTCGGTAGGCGCCCATGCCCAGGTCGGGCGAGGTGATCGAGTGGGTGTGCACGCCCGCGTTCTGGAGGAAGATCTCCCGGCCGGCCGTGTCGATGGAGTAGTTGCGGGCGACGTCGAAGCGGCCGTGGCCGTCGAGACGGATCCGGTCGGCGACGGGCTCCAGGAAGGCGGGGGTGACGTACCGGTAGCCGGTGGCCAGGATCAGGCCCTCGGTGTGCAGCTCGTAGTCCTTGCCCTGCTCCTCCTGGCGCAGCCCCAGGGTGTAGGTGCCGTCCTCGTAGGAGGCGGTCCGCAGGGCGGAGTTCGTCAGCAGCCGGGTGGGGACCGGGCCCTTCAGGTTCTTCTGGTAGAGCAGGTCGAAGATCGCGTCGATCAGCTCCGAGTCGATGCCCTTGAAGAGGCCCTTCTGCTGGGACTCGAGTCTGTAGCGGGTCTCCTCGGGCAGCGCGTGGAAGTAGTCGATGTACTCCGGGGAGGTCATCTCCAGCGTCAGCTTGGTGTACTCCAGCGGGAAGAACCGCGGGGAGCGGGTCACCCAGTTGAGCCGGTAGCCGTGCACGTCGATCTCGGACAGCAGGTCGTAGTAGATCTCCGCCGCGCTCTGGCCGCTGCCGACGAGAGTGATCGACTTCTTCTTCTGCAGCGCCTCCTTGTGGTCGAGGTAGCGCGAGTTGTGCAGGAGGTCCCCGCCGAGGCCCCGGCAGGCCTCGGGGATGTACGGCGGGGTGCCGGTGCCCAGGACGAGGCGGCGGGCCGTGAATGCGTCGTCGGCGGTGCGCACCACGTACACCTCGCCCTCTTCGTCGTACGACACCGAGGTGACGGTGGTGTTGAAGCGGATGCTGCTCAGCCGGGCGGCGGCCCAGCGGCAGTAGTCGTTGTACTCGGTCCGCAGCGGGTAGAAGTTCTCCCGGATGTAGAAGGAGTACAGCCTGCCCTGGTCCTTGAGGTAGTTCAGGAACGAGTAGGGCGAGGTCGGGTCGGCCAGCGTGACCAGGTCCGACATGAAGGGCGTCTGGAGATGGGCGCCTTCCAGGAACATCCCGGAGTGCCACTCGAAGTCGGGCTTGGACTCCAGGAACAGGCCGTTCAGCTCGTCGATCGGCTCCGTCAGGCAGGCGAGGCCGAGGTTGAACGGACCCAGTCCGATACCGATGAAATCAAGAGGCGTGGACAAGGTTCTCTCCAAGGAACTGCTCGGCGTGGCCGGCGATCAGGTCGAGGACGGCGGCGATGTCTTCGGTCGTCGTCTCGGGATTGAGCAGGGTGAACTTCAGGTACTGGCGCCCGCCGACCTTGGTGCCGGCGACGACGGCCTCGCCCGACGCGAACAGCGCCTTGCGGGCGTGGAGGTTGGCCCGGTCGATCAGGACGGGGTCCGTGACGGAGCGCGGGATGTAGCGGTAGACCAGGGTGGACAGCTGCGGCCGCACGACCACGTCGTAGCGCGGATCGGCGGCGAGCAGCTCCCAGCCGGCGGCGGCGAGGTCGCACACCTCGTCGAAGAGCTGCCCCACTCCGTCGGCGCCCATCACCCGCAGCGTCATCCACAGCTTGAGCGCGTCGAAGCGCCGGGTGGTCTGCAGGGACTTGTCGACCTGGTTCGGAATCCTCCCCCGCAGTCCTCCGGACGCGGGAGGTGCCCCCACTTCCACGGTGGGCCGCGGGTTGAGGTAGTCGGCGTGGTAGGTGGCGTGGCGCAGTGTGGCCGCGTCCCGCACCAGTACCGCCGACGAACTCACCGGCTGGAAGAAGGACTTGTGGTAGTCGACGGTGACGGAGTCGGCGTGCTCGATGCCGTCGAGGAGATGACGGCGGGCGGGTGAGACGAGCAGTCCGCAGCCGTACGCCGCGTCGACGTGCATCCAGGTCTCGTACAGCCCCGCGAGCTCGGCGATCTCCGGCAGCGGGTCGATGGAACCGAAGTCGGTGGTGCCCGCGGTCGCGACGACGGCCATCGGGACGAGGCCCTCGGCGCGGCAGCGCTCCAGCTCCGCGGCGAGCGCCACGGTCTGCATCCGCTTGTCGCGGTCGACGGGTATCGAGACGACGGCCTCGGGGCCGAGCCCGAGAAGGGTGGCCGACTTCTGGACGCTGAAGTGGCTGCACTCGGAGCTGAAGATGCGCAGTTTCGCCAGGTCGGTGGTCTTGGCCTCCTGGCGGGCCAGCAGCAGGGCCTGGAGGTTGGACTGGGTGCCGCCGCTGGTGAACACGCCGTCGGCGGCCGGGCCGAGACCGATCCGCTGGGCGGTCCAGTCGATCAGGCGGCGCTCGATGAGGGTGCCGCCGGCGCTCTGGTCCCAGGTGTCCAGGGAGGAGTTGACCGCGGAGAGGACCGCTTCGCCGAGCACGGCCGGGATGACGACCGGGCAGTTGAGGTGGGCGAGGTAGCGGGGGGAGTGGAAGTAGACGGCGTCCCGGAGGTACACGTCCTCCAGCTCGTCCAGGGCGGCGGAGGCGTCTCCGAGCGGCCGGTCGAGGTCGATCGCGGAGACGACCGGGGCGAGCTCGTCGGGGGTGACTCCGGTGAACGGCCGTCGGGTCGTGGCGAGTCGGTTCGCCACCCGCTCGACTCCTTCGGTCACGGAGCGCCGGTAACGCTCCGCCGTCATGTCATTGAGCAGGTGCGAGCGCATGCAATGTCCTCCCGTGGCGGGGACGTGGTCGCGCCTCAGGGGACAGGAAGAGGGGGGCGAGGGCGACACCTAAGTAAGGTAAGCCTAACCTAACTCAAGCCTCGAAGATCCCTCGCCCCCCTCGGGGCACAACCGTTATGGGGTTGATCACACAACGACCGTCGAGTGACGGTCAGTTGGAGCCGACGACCGTCATTCGGCCGCTTCCTCGGGCTCCTCGCGGAGGCCGTCCTCGCTCACGCCGCGCTTCCAGTAGCCGATGAAGGTGACCTTCCGGCGGTCGAACTCACGGTCGTTCACCAGGTGTCGCCGCAGCGCCTTGATGCTCCCGGACTCGCCCGCGATCCAGGCGTAGCCGACGCCCTCGGGCAACTCGGCGTCGGCGACGGCCTCCACGGCCGAGGGCGCCCCCTCGTCCCGGACGAGCCAGGTGATGTCGGCGTCCGCGTCGGTCGCCGGCGCCAGCCGGTCACCCGCGTGCGGCACCTCGAGCCAGACCTTTGCCTTCCGGCCGGCGGGCAGCCACTCCAGGATCGCCGAGGCGGCGGGCAGCGCCGTCTCGTCCGCCCAGATCAGCACCCAGTCGGTGTCCTCGGGCGGCCGGCAGCGCACGCCGGTGTTGTCGGCGACCGCGGGGCCGAGCACCATCACCTTGTGGCCGGGCTCGGCGGCCAGGGCCCAGCGGCACGCCGGTCCGCCGTCCTCGTGCACGGCGAAGTCGATGTCCACCTCGCCGTCCTCGACACGCTGTTCCCGGACCGTGTACGAGCGCATCACCGCCCGTACGTCGTCGGGAAGCGCGCGCCAGGCGGCGAAGATGGCGCCGCCGTCACCCGCGTCGACGGGGACGACCGGGGCCGGCTGGCCCGGGTGCGGAAGGAACAGCGACAGGGACTGGTCGCGGCCGCCGGCCACGAAGTCCCGCAGCCCGTCCGGCGTCTGTCCCGTGAAGGTGACGCGGACGAGCGACGGGCCGAGCCGCCTTGTCCGCGCAACCTGCAGGTCGAAGAAACGGAACGGGGCGATCTCGGCCTCGGTCGTCATCGTCAGGAGACCTTCTTGGCGTTCTCGATGGCCTTCGCGAGGTCCTCGAGGATCGGCGCGCACTTGTCGTACGAGTAGATCGGCTCGGTGACACGCGGGACGACCTGACCGGCCTTCACCGCGGGGAGCCCGGCCCAGGTGGGCTTGGCCTTCAGGGTGTCGGGCTGCAGGGTGCCGGTGCGGTTGTCGAGCATGATGATGTCGGCGTCGTACTTGCCGGCGTTCTCCCAGCTGAGCTCCTCGAAGAAGCCCTGGGCGTTCGGCTTGGGCTCGACGAACTTCACGCCCAGCTCCTGGAAGTAGAGCGTGTCCGCCGACATCTTGGGGACGGAGACGTAGAAGAGGTCCTGGCTGCCGGAGCCGATGAGGACCTTCAGGTTCGGCTTGGCCTTGGCGGCCTGGCGCAGCCGCTCCGCGGCCTTCTCGAAGCGGGCCTTGGCGTCGGTGACCTTCTTGGCCTTCATGTCGGCGCCCAGGGACTCCGCGAGGTCCGCGCGGCGCTGGAGGGCGCCCGGCATGTTGATCTGGGCGGCCCACAGGGCGACGCTCGGGGCCAGCTTGAGGATCTTGTCCTTGGACTGGTCCGGCACGTACCAGAGGGCGTCCTTCTCCCACATGTCCGTCACCAGGAGCTCCGGCGCGAGGGCCGCGTACTTCTCGACGTTGAACTCGCCCCAGACGTTGCCCAGGATCTCGACCTTGCTGATGTCCATGTCGCCGGCCTGGACGTCGGCCTTGCCGTCGGCGGTCTTGGTCGGGCCGAACACGCCGGTGACCTCGACCCCGTAGTCGAACAGGGCGGCGGCGGTGCCGGTGAAGGCGACGATGTTCTTCGGGGCGGCCTTCGACTCGGACTTCTGGCCGCGGTCGTCGGTGAAGGACCAAGGGCCGGACTTCGCGGCGGCCTTGTCGGAGTCGCCCTTTTTGCCCTTCGTCTCCTGGCCGCACGCGGCGAGCGCCACGCCGAGCCCGAGGGCGCCGCCGGCGGAGAGCAGGCCTCGTCGAGTGAGATGGGAAGCTCGGGCGTTGGGCATGGTGGTGTCCGCTTTCGTACGTGCCGAATAGGCCACTGGCAGGTTTTGAAGGTAGGTTAGCCTAACCTCAGAAGTTGTCCAGGGCCGGTCAGGCGCCCGGCGCTCGAGCGGGGCGTGACCTTGAACACGCGGCGGCGCGCGGCCCCGTCAGGGTGCCGCGCGCCGCCGTGGGTCCCAGGTCAGCCGGTGAGACCCAACTCCCTTGCGATCAGCATCCGCTGGACCTCGCTGGTGCCCTCGCCGATCTCCAGGATCTTGGAGTCGCGCCACATACGGGCCACCGGATACTCGTTCATGAAGCCGTAGCCGCCGTGGATCTGGGTCGCCTCACGGGCGTTGTCCACCGCCACCGTCGACGAGTACAGCTTGGCGACGGCCGCCTCCTTCTTGAACGGCTCGCCGTGCACCAGTCGCGACGCCGCGTCCCGCCAGCCGACGCGCGCCATATGGGCCTTCATCTCCATGTCCGCGATCTTGAACTGGATGGCCTGGTTCGAACCGATCGGCCTGCCGAACGCGTGCCGCTCCCGCGCGTACTTCACGGACTCGTCCACACATCCCTGCGCCAGGCCGGTCGCCAGCGCGGAGATCGCGATGCGGCCCTCGTCGAGGATGCGCAGGAACTGCGCGTACCCGCGGCCCTCCTGGCCCAGCAGGTTGGCGACCGGGACACGCACGTCGGCGAAGGACAGCTCACGCGTGTCGGAGGCGTTCCAGCCGACCTTGGAGTAAGGGGCGGCCACCGTGAACCCCGGCGTCCCGGAGGGGACGATGATCGCGGAGATCTCCGGACGCCCGTCCTCCTTGCGGCCCGTCACCGCGGTGACGGTGACGAGACCGGTGATGTCGGTGCCCGAGTTGGTGATGAAGCACTTGGAGCCGTTGATGACCCACTCGTCGCCGTCCCGTACGGCGGTGGTCCTGGTGCCGCCGGCGTCGGAGCCGCCGTCAGGCTCCGTCAGGCCGAAGGCGCCCAGCAGCTCACCGGAGCACAGCCGCGGCAGCCACTGCCGCTTCTGCTCCTCGGTGCCGAAGAGGTGGATCGGCATCGCGCCCAGCGAGACGCCGGCCTCCAGCGTGATGGCCACGGAGGAGTCGACGCGGGCCAGCTCCTCCAGGGCGATACCGAGGGCCAGATAGTCGCCGCCCATGCCCCCGTACTCCTCGGGGAAGGGCAGCCCGAACAGGCCCATACGGCCCATCTCGCGGACGATCTCGTACGGGAACTCGTGCCGCTCGTAGAAGTCGCCGATCTTCGGGGCTATCACGTCGTGGGCGAACTGCTCGACCGTACGGCGGAGTTCCTCGTGCTCGGCGGACAGCCGGTGATCCAGGGACATCAGGGGGTCACTCCTTGTGGGAGAGGGCGCGGACGGTACGGGAAGGGCTGGGGCGGCCCAGTTGTTCGGCCATCCACACGCTCGTGGCGGTGAGCCGGCCGAGATCGACCCCGGTTTCGATGCCGAGGCCGTGAAGCATCCACACGAGGTCCTCGGTGGCGAGGTTCCCGGTCGCGCTCTTCGCGTACGGGCAGCCGCCGAGGCCGCCCGCGGACGAGTCGACGACGCCGACGCCGTGCTGGAGCGCGGCGAGGGTGTTGGCGAGGGCCTGGCCGTACGTGTCGTGGAAGTGCACGGCGAGCCGGTCGACCGGGACCCCGGCGCCGCCCAGCTCGGTCAGCAGGGCCGCCACATGGCCGGGCGTGGCGACACCGATCGTGTCGCCGAGGCTCAGCTCGTCGCAGCCCATGTCGACCAGCCGTCGGCAGACGCGGACGACCTGCGCGAGGGGGACCGGGCCCTCCCACGGGTCGCCGAAGCACATGCTCAGATAGCCGCGCACCCGCAGTCCGTGCTCCACGGCCCGCGTCACGACCGGCTCGAACATGGCGAGCGCCTCGTCGACCGTGCGGTTGAGATTGGCCTTGGCGAAGGACTCCGTGGCGCTGGCGAACACGGCGACCTCGCGGGCGCCGAGGCCGAGCGCCCGGTCCAGGCCCCGGTCGTTGGGGACCAGGACCGGCAGCCGCACACCGGCGAGGGAGCTCACCATCGGGAACAGCTTCTCCGCGTCGGCCAGTTGGGGCACCCACTTGGGGTGGACGAAGCTCGTCGCCTCGACGGTGGTCAGCCCCGATGCGGCGAGGCGGCGGATGAACTCCGCCTTGATCTCCGTCGGCACCACCGACTTCTCGTTCTGCAGGCCGTCACGGGGACCGACCTCGTGGATGCGCACACGGTCGGGAAGACCCCGGCCGTGGACGGTCATCGGCAGTCCTTCGGTACCGGTCATGCCGTCGCCTCCCCGCCGGTCGTGCCGCTCTCCCCGGTCTCCCCGGTCTCTTCCGGGGTGACCACGGCGAGCACCTGGTCCATGGCGACGGTCGAGCCCGCGACGACGTCGAGCTCCGTGACGGTCCCCGCGTGCGGGGCGGAGATCACGTGCTCCATCTTCATGGCCTCGACCACGAGCAGGCTCTGCCCGGCGGCCACCACGTCACCCACGGCGACCTTGACGACGGTGACCGTGCCCGGCATCGGCGCCGCGAGGGTGTCCACCCCCGAACGGGCGGCGCCGCTCAGGGACGCCTCGACGGGGTCGTGGTCCATCACGTGCCAGGAGTCGCCGTCCCGGCCGAGCCAGTCGCCCGCCCGGTGGAAGGTGTGCGTGACGCCGTGCACCTCCACGGAGACCGTGTGCGCCTCCACCCGGGGCGTCGCCTGCCGGCGGACGGCGTGGTCGACCGGGTCCGAGCCGGGCACGCGCAAGGGGAAGGCCAGCGGGGCCGGTTCGCCGCCCGTCCGCCAGCCGCTCGGCACGGAGAACGGGTCGGTCCAGCCGGCGCCGTCCGGGCGCGGTGCCAGAGCGGCGGCCCGGACCGCCGCCGCGGCCTCGTACACCTCGTCCGGCACGCCGACCGGGACCAGGCCCTCCGCCTCGCGCTCCACGAGGCCGGTGTCCATCTCGCCGGCGACGACCGCCGGGTGGGCCAGCAGACGTCGCAGGAAGCCGGCGTTCGTCGGGACGCCGAGCGTCACCGTGTCGGCCAGGGCCGCGCGCAGCTTGCGCAGGGCGGTCGGCCGGTCGGGGCCGTAGGCGATGACCTTGGACAGCATCGGGTCGTACAGGCTGCCGACCTCCGAGCCCTCGCTGAGGCCCGAGTCGGTGCGTACCCCCTCGCCCTGCGGCTCCCGGAGCCTCAGGACCGTCCCCCCGGAGGGGAGGAAGCCGCGGGAGGGGTCCTCCGCGCAGATCCGGGCCTCGATCGCGTGGCCCGTGAGGGTGACGTCGTCCTGCGTGAACGCCAGCCGCTCGCCGGCCGCGACCCGCAACTGCCACTCGACCAGGTCCAGTCCGGTGATCAGCTCGGTGACCGGGTGCTCGACCTGGAGACGGGTGTTCATCTCCATGAAGTAGTACTGCGACGGGTCCGTGCCGGGCACGATGAACTCCACCGTGCCCGCGCCGCGGTAGCCGCAGGAGCGGGCTGCCTGCACGGCCGCCTCACCCATCGCGGTGCGCGTCGCCTCGTCCAGCAGGACGGACGGCGCCTCCTCGATGATCTTCTGGTGACGGCGCTGGAGCGAGCACTCGCGCTCGCCGAGGTGGACCACATTGCCGTGGCCGTCGGCCAGCACCTGGATCTCGATGTGCCGCGGGCGGTCGATCCACCGCTCGACGAGCAGCGTGTCGTCGCCGAAGGAGGCACGTGCCTCACGCCTGGCCGCCGCGATCTCGTCCATCAGGGCGGATTCCACCCGGGTGAGGCGCATGCCCTTTCCGCCGCCGCCCGCCGAGGGCTTGAGCAGCACCGGCATGCCGATCTCGCGTGCGGCGGCGGCCAGTTCCTCGTCGCTCAGCCCGCTGCCGGACGATCCGGGCACGACCGGGACGCCGGCCGCCTTCACGGTCTCCTTGGCGCGGATCTTGTCGCCCATGAGGGAGATGGCGGAGGGCGGCGGGCCGATGAAGACCAGCCCCGCCTCCGCACAGGCCTGGGCGAAGCCCGCGTTCTCCGCGAGGAAGCCGTAGCCCGGGTGCACGGCCTGCGCGCCGGTGCGGGTCGCGGCGTCGAGCAGCCTCTCGATGGAGAGGTAGCTCTCGGCGGCCGGCGCCGGGCCGATGCGGACGGCCGTGTCCGCCTCGCGCACATGGCGCGCCCCGGCGTCGGCGTCGCTGAAGACGGCCACGGAGCGCACGCCGAGGGACCGCAGGGTGCGGATGACCCGTACGGCGATCTCGCCCCTGTTGGCCACCAGAACGGTGTCGAACATCGTCATCGTGGAAGGTCCCTCACATCCGGAAGACGCCGAAGCCGGCGTCTCCCAACGGGGCGTTGGCACAGGCGGTCAGAGCGAGCCCCAGCACCTGCCGGGTCTCCATCGGGTCGATCACGCCGTCGTCCCAGAGGCGGGCCGTCGCGTAGTAGGCGTTGCCCTGCTGTTCGTACTGGGCGCGGATCGGGTCCTTGAAGGTCTCCTCCTCCTCGGCGGACCACTGCTCTCCGCGGCCCTCGAGCTGGTCGCGCTTGACGGTGGCCAGCACGGACGCGGCCTGCTCACCGCCCATGACCGAGATCTTGGCGTTGGGCCACATCCACAGGAAGCGGGGGCTGTACGCCCGGCCGCACATCGAGTAGTTGCCGGCGCCGTACGAACCGCCGACGACCACGGTCAGCTTCGGCACCCGGGTGCAGGCCACCGCGGTGACCATCTTGGCGCCGTGCTTGGCGATGCCGCCCGCCTCGTAGTCCTTGCCGACCATGAAGCCGGAGATGTTCTGCAGGAAGAGGAGGGGAATGCCGCGCTGGTCGCAGAGCTCGATGAAGTGCGCGCCCTTCTGGGCGGACTCGGCGAAGAGGATGCCGTTGTTGGCGACGATGCCGACCGGATGGCCGTGGATCCGGGCGAAGCCGGTGACCAGCGTCTGGCCGAACTCGGCCTTGAACTCCTGGAAGCGGGACGCGTCCACGACGCGGGCGATGATCTCGCGGGCGTCGTACGGCGTGCGGGAGTCGACCGGCACCGCGCCGTACAGCCCCGCCGGGTCGACCTTAGGCTCCTCGGCGGGCTCGACCTGCCAGGGCAGCGGGCCGCGCGGCGGCAGCGTCGCCACGATGTTCCTGACGATCCGCAGCGCGTGCGCGTCGTCCTCCGCCAGGTGGTCGGTGACACCGGAGACGCGGGAGTGGACCTCACCGCCGCCGAGCTCCTCCGCCGTGACGACCTCGCCGGTCGCGGCCTTCACCAGCGGCGGGCCGCCCAGGAAGATGGTGCCCTGATTGCGGACGATCACGGCCTCGTCGCTCATCGCCGGGACGTACGCGCCGCCCGCCGTGCACGAGCCCAGCACCGCGGCGATCTGCGGGATCCCCGCGCCGGACATCCGGGCCTGGTTGTAGAAGATGCGCCCGAAGTGGTCGCGGTCGGGGAAGACCTCGTCCTGCATCGGCAGGAACGCGCCGCCCGAGTCCACCAGGTAGACACAGGGGAGGCGGTTCTCCAGCGCCACCTCCTGCGCCCGCAGGTGCTTCTTCACCGTCATCGGGTAGTACGTGCCGCCCTTGACGGTGGCGTCGTTGGCGACGACCACGACCTCACGGCCGCTGACCCTGCCGATACCGGCGATCACGCCGGCGGCAGGGGCCTGCCCCCCGTACATCCCCTCGGCCGCGAGGGGTGCCAGCTCGAGGAACGGCGACCCCGGGTCGAGCAGGGTGTCCACCCGCTCCCGGGGCAGCAGCTTGCCGCGCGCCGTGTGGCGGGCGCGTGCCTTCTCGCCGCCGCCGAGGCGGGCCGCCGCGAGACGGGACCGCAGACCGTCGGCGAGCTCCTGGTGTGCCGCCTCATTGGCCTGCCAGGCCTCGGAGGCCGGATCCGCGGCGCTCGCCAGCACTGGTGCCTGCTGCATTGATCGAGCTCCCTTGCTCGGTTAATGAGCGTTAACGTATTGCGTCAAGGTTAACGACCGCTAACCGCCCTGTCTAGAATGAATGTTCATGAGCACCAGGACCGCGGCCCCGACCCGCCGTGAGCAGATCCTCAAGGAGGCCGCCCGCCTCTTCGCAGAGCGCGGCTTCCACGGCGTGGGCGTCGACGAGATAGGAGCCGCGGTCGGCATCAGCGGCCCCGGTCTGTACCGCCACTTCGCGGGCAAGGACGCCATGCTGGCGGAGCTGCTGGTGGGCATCAGTGAGCGACTCCTGGACGGCGGACGGCTGCGGGTCGAGGAGGCGGGCACCGGGCCGGAGTCGGTGCTCGCGTCGCTCATCGACGGTCACATCGACTTCGCCCTCGACGACCGCCCCCTGATCACCCTGCACGACCGGGAGCTGGACCGCCTCCGGGACAGTGACCGCAAGCTGGTGCGCCAGCTCCAGCGCCAGTACGTGGAGCTGTGGGTGACCGTGGTCCGCGAGCTCCACCCGGAGGTCGCGGAGTCCGAGGCGCGGGCGGCGGTGCACGCGGTCTTCGGCCTGCTGAACTCCACCCCGCACCTCGGGGCGAACGGTGGCGGGCCCCTCGGCCGCGCGGCGACGGAGGACCTGCTGCGCCGTCTGGCACACGGGGCGCTGGCCTCGCTCGCGGGCTGACGGCCACAGCGGCGCGCACCATGCTGCCCGGGGCGCGCTGCGGGGCGCACCGGCGCGCGCCAGGCTCGCGGGGCCGTGGGGCGCACCGGCGCGCGGCGCGCCCAAGGGCTGTGGGGCACGTCCCAGCGGGCAATACGGTCGACACGCTCCGCTCATCCCACGGCACAATGGGTCCATGCCGATACCCAGCCGTGCCGCTCTCGTCGACCACCTCGTCCGTTCACGTATCGCGGGAGACGTCGCCACCCCGCGCGACAACAACCTCGCCCACTACCGCAAGCTCGCCAACGGCGACCGGCACTTCTGGCTCGGCCTGGAGCTCGGGGACCGCTGGAGCGACGAGCAGGACGTGCTGGCCGTCATGGCGGAGCGGTGCGGTGTCAGCGACGACCCCGGACACCGGCAGGGTCAGGACACCATCGACCCCGAGCTGACCGTCGACGCGCTCGAGCGCATGGCCGCCCGGCTGCGCAAGGCGGCCGACGCGAAGGAGCGGGTGCTGTTCGCGACCGGGCACCCCGGCGGACTGCTGGACGTGCACCGCGCCACCGCCGCCGCGCTGCGGGCGGCCGGCTGCGAGATCGTGCGGATCCCGGGCGGTCTGATCGCCGACGAGGGCATGGTCTTCCAGTTCGCCGACGTCGCCATGCTGGAGCGCGGCGCGACCCTGTGGCACACCCACTCGCCGGCCCCGATGGCCGCGATCCTGGACGCCATGGCGCACGAGGGCAGGCCGCTGCCCGATCTCGTGGTCGCCGACCACGGCTGGGCGGGCTGCGCCGGCCAGCGCGGGCTGGACTCCATCGGATACGCGGACTGCAACGACCCGGCGCTGTTCATCGGCGAGGCGGAGGGCACCCTCCAGGTCACCGTCCCCCTCGACGACCACGTGACCGATCCGCGTTTCTACGACCCGATGACGGCGTACCTGCTCGACGCGGCGGGCCTCACCCACGAGCTGTGACACCGGCGGTGGCCCCCTGCGGCCGCCGCCGGCATCACGTCCTGGACCTCGCCGCGGCCCCCACCGCGGCCCCGCCGCGACCCCCGCCGGGGTCAGCGGCGCCAGAGGCCCCGCACCACGCAGTACGTCCCCGTGAGCAGCAGCAGGGAAAGCGCGCCCCGCAGGGCCAGCGCCAGGACGTACCGCCATCCGGTCCCGAGGTCGATCAACCGCTCGCGCAGGATCAGGAACAGCACCACCGAGCCGACGATCAGTACGGCTCCGCCGACGGTCCATACCGCCCGGGTGCCGGGCGAGGCATCCGCCCAGGCCGCGGTGCCGGCCGCGTCGTGCGCCGGCTCATCGGCGTACGACGGTTCCTCCTCGGCCTGCGGCACCGCACTCACTGATCCCTCCGGCGACGGCCCGGCGGCCCGGGCAGCGTGGTCCCGGGGGATGGTCAGCCCCCGGGGGATCCGGACGGGCGCTTGTGGCGTCCTAGGATCTGCATCCAGGCTCGCAGCAGCAGGCACGCCATCGCTCAGACCACAGGACGACCTTTGCACTACGACTTGAGGCCGCCGGTGCGTGTGCTCGTCGTCGACGACGAGGAACTGGTACGCACCGCGCTGCAACGGCTCCTCGACTCGGCCGACGCCGTCACCGTGGCCGCCACCTGCGACGGCGCCGACGCCCTCGAGGCGACCCGGCGGCTCGCCCCCGACGTGGTCCTGCTGGACATCGACATGCCGGGAGCCTTTGGCCTCGACGTGCTGCGGACCCTGCGGGCACTGCCCGCCCCGCCCGTCGTGGCCATGCTCACCGCCCTCGACCGCGCCGACCACGTCGAGCGCGCCCTGCGGGACGGCGCGTCCGGCTTCCTCCTCAAGACCACGGAACCGCGCCTGTTCGTCGACGCGGTGCGCCTCCTCGCCGCGGGCGGGGTGATCTGCACACCGCCGGGCAGCGCCGCCGTACTGGCCCGGTGCACGGCCGGTGTCCCCGCTCCCACGCCTCCCCGGAGCTCCGACGACCTCGCCGCTCTCACCCCACGGGAGCACGAGGTCCTCACCCTGATCGCGGCCGGCCTGTCCAACACCGACATCGCCACGCACCTCGGTATGGGAGTGACCACGGTCAAGACGCACATCGGCGCACTGAAGCGGAAGCTCGCCGTCACCAGCCGGGTCGGCCTCGCCGCGGTCGTCCACCGCGCCACGGGCGGACAGGGACCGGCATGAGCGCCCGGTACTGGGCCGGTCAGGCCCTCGTCGTCGCCGCCGCGGTCGCGGAGGCGCTGGCCACCCGGGTCTGGCTGGAGGACTGGATGGCCATCGGCGCGCTCGCCGTGGCGGGCCTGCTCGTCCTGCGCGGGCGCTTCCCCCGTACGGTCTTCGCCCTCACGCTGCCGACGCTCGCCACCGGCGTGCTGTGGCTGCCCGCCATGTGCGCGCTGCACGCCCTCGCCGCGTCCGAGCGCCGCCGCAGCGAGGTGGTCGCCGCGTCGGCCGCCGTCGCCGTCGTGGCGTTCGTGCCGTGGCGGGACCTGGACGGATACGCCTGGTCGCTGCCGGAGACCACCCTCGGCGTCCTGCTGGCCGGGCTGCTCGCCGTCGCCCCCGCCGCCCTCGGCCTGCTCGGCCGCGCCCGCGCCGAACTCGCCGCCCGCCTCGCCGAACTGGCGCTCTCCCGCGAACGTGAGCGCAGCTACGCCGCCGAGCAGGCCGCCCTGCGGGAACGCGAACGGCTGGCCCGGGACGTCCACGACACGGCCGCCCACCACCTGAGCCTGATCAGCCTGCGCTGCAGCGGGCTCGCCGCGACCGCCGACTCGGCCCCGTACCGGGAGGAGGCCGCGGCCCTCGGTGAGCTCAGCCGCCGCGCCGCGGCCGACCTGCGGCGGGCCATCCGCCACGACGGTCCGGGCCTCGCGCAGCTCCCGGAGCTTCTCGAGGCGGCGCGCGACCTCGTCGAGGCGGTGCACCTGGAACCGGGCGACTGCCCTCCGGCGGTCGAGCACGCCGCCTACCGCATCGTCCAGGAAGGGCTGACCAACATCCGTCGGCATGCCCCCGGCGCCGCCGCCCGTGTGACGGTGCGCCGCACCGGCCCCTCCCTGCTCGTCGCCGTGCACAACGACCCGCCGCCCGGCCCCTGTCCGCCCCCTGACCCCGGCGGTCACGGCCTTTCCGGCCTGCGCACCCGCACGGCGGCCCTCGGGGGCACCCTCACGGCCGGCCCGACCCCTGCCGGCGGCTTCGCCCTTGCCGCGACACTGCCGGTGCCGGCGGCCCCCGCTGCGTGAGCGGAACCCGCCGGTGCCCGGACGGGACCGGGCTCGGCGCAACGACCGCAACGACCCGGCCCCTGACCTCGAGCCCGGTGACACCGTGCCGTGGGTGTCCCGTTCGCCCGCGCGCCCGGGCGCTGCCCGGCGTGGAGACGGAAGGCGACGCGGTGACGCGTCGAAGGTGGTGTTCAACGGCGCACGCCCCGGCTGCCTGACCGCCGGCCGGGGCGTGCGTCGTGCGTGGTCAGCGCGGGACGCGGACCACGCCTTCCTGGATGACCGAGATCGCCAGCTGCCCGTCCTGGGTGTAGATACGGGCCTGGCCCAGGCCCCGGCCGCCGGAGGCGGACGGTGACTGCTGGTCGTACAGGAGCCATTCGTCGGCCCGGAACGGCCGGTGGAACCACATCGCGTGGTCCAGCGACGCTCCCACGACGTCCCCGACCGCCCAGCCGCCCCGCCCGTGGGCGAGCAGGACCGAGTCGAGCAGCGTCATGTCGGAGACGTACGTCGCGAGACAGACGTGCAGCAGGGAGTCGTCGGCGAGCTTGCCGTTCGCGCGGAACCAGACCTGGGAACGCGGCTCGCGCGGCCGGCCCGCCGTGGCGTACGGCGGCTCGTCCACGTAACGGAGGTCGACCGCCGCGCGTGCCTCGAGGAGCCGGTCCACCACGCCGGGGTCGACGAAGCGGTCCGCGTAGCGCGGGAGCAGCTCGGCGGCCGTCGGCAGCGATTCCGGGTCCGGCGCGTCGGGCATCTCCGCCTGGTGCTCCAGGCCCTCCTCGGGCGTCTGGAACGACGCGGAGAGGTGGAAGATCGGCTGGCCGTGCTGCACCGCGACCACCCGGCGGGTCGTGAACGACCGTCCGTCGCGGATGCGGTCGACCGTGTAGACGATCGGGGCGCCCGGGTCGCCCATGCGCAGGAAGTACGAGTGCAGGGAGTGCGCGGTGCGGTCCGCCGGGGCCGTCCGGCCCGCGGCGACCAGCGCCTGCGCGGCGACCTGGCCGCCGAAGACGCGGGGGACCACGGCCGAACGGGAACTTCCCCGGAAGATGTTCTGCTCGATCTGCTCCAGGTCGAGCAGATCGAGCAGTTCGTCGAGCGCTTGGTTCACGTCAGGGAACCTACAGGCCCATCGACTTGGCGATGATGGACTTCATGACCTCGCTGGTGCCGCCGTAGATGCGGTTGACGCGGTTGTCGGCGTACAGGCGGGCGATCGGGTACTCGTTCATGTAGCCGTAGCCGCCGTGCAGCTGGAGGCAGCGGTCGATCACGCGGTGGGCGACCTCGGTGCAGAACAGCTTCGCGGAAGCGGCCTCGGCGGCGGTCAGCTCGCCGGCGTCCAGCGCTTCCAGCGCGCGGTCGGCGACGGCCTCCGCGGCGTCCACCTCTGCCTGGCAGGCGGCCAGCTCGAACTTGGTGTTCTGGAACGAGGCGACCGGCTTGCCGAAGACCGTGCGGTCGGTCACGTACTGCTGGGCGAACCGGACGGCGGCCTTGGCCTGGGCGTACGCGCCGAACGCGATGCCCCAGCGCTCGGACGGCAGGTTCTGGCCGAGGTAGTAGAAGCCCTTGTTCTCCTCGCCGAGCAGGTCCTCGACCGGCACCTTGACGTCGACGAAGGCCAGCTCGGCGGTGTCGGAGGTGCGCAGGCCCAGCTTGTCCAGCTTGCGGCCGACGGAGTAGCCCTCGGACTTGGTGTCCACGGCGAACAGGGAGATGCCGAAGCGGCGGTCGTCCTCGCGCGGGGCGGACGTGCGGGCGCAGACGATCACACGGTCGGCGTGCACGCCGCCGGTGATGAAGGTCTTGGCGCCGTTGAGGACGTAGTGCGTGCCGTCCTCGGAGAGCTTGGCGGTGGTCTTCATGCCCGCGACGTCGGAGCCGGTGCCCGGCTCGGTCATCGCCAGCGCCCACATCTCCTCGCCGGTGACGAACTTCGTCAGGTAGCGCTTCTTCTGCTCATCGGTGGCGAGCAGCTTGATGTAGGGCAGGGCGAGCAGCACGTGCACGCCGGAGCCGCCGAACTGGACGCCCGCGCGGGAGGTCTCCTCGTAGAGGACGGCCTCGAACTTGTGCGTGTCCAGGCCCGCGCCGCCGAACTCCTCGGGCACGTTGATGCCGAAGATGCCCAGCTCACCGAGCTTGTGGTAGAAGTCGCGCGGCGCCTGGCCGGCAGCGAACCACTCGTCGTAGACGGGGACGACCTCGGCCTCGATGAAGGCGCGGATGGTGTCCCGGAACGCCTCGTGGTCCTCGTTGAATACGGTCCGGCGCACGGACGCCTCCTCGGTGACTGTGACTGTGTGGGCACGCTGCACATGGCTAAGCGCTTGCTCAGCCTAAGTTACCGGGGAGTTGTTGAAAGTGTCCATAGTGATGCTGAGCACGTACGCGCGTGACAACGCCCCGGCCGCACGGCCGGGGCGCTGTCGTTGTCGCGCTTCGGGCGCCCTCAGCAGGCGATGCCCTGCGAGCGCAGCCACGCGCACTGTGTTTCGCCGGACGTCCTGCCGCCGTCGTAGGCGCGGGGGTCCTTGTATCCGGGGCCGACCGGCTCGTTCTGCTCGAACACGCCGTCACCGTCGATGTCCCCGCCCTGGGGGTCGATCGTCCCTCCCGGGTTGAGGCAGTTCGGGCGGTCGGCGGGATCCGTGGTGCACACCTTCGCCGCGGCCTTTTCCGCCGAGGCGTTCTGGGCCGCCGCGTGCTGCGCCGTTGCCTGGGTCGCGAGGGCCTTCCCGAGCGAGGAGGTACCGACCTGCAAGGAGACCGCGGGAGGGCCGGCCGGTGATCGGGGGGTGGACGCCTCCGCCCCGCAGGCGGAGAGCGTCGAGAGCAGGCAGGTCACCAGAACGGCGGTGCCGGCGAGCGTGCCGGTCCTGCGGCGGGTTGCGTACATAGGATCCCCGATCCGGCCAATGGGTTATTTGTCCGTATGTGCGATGAACGCTACGGCGGCCCTCCCCGGCCGGTCAACGTTTCGGGGCCGCTCTTGTTTGCCCGGAGCGCTTCCGGTCCGCCCGTTCCGAGCCGTGTTCGGCGGCCACGGCTATCGCTACTACGGGCAGGACGTGCTCGCGCCCGCATGGGGTTGTCAGCCCGGCAGCGCCGGCGACGACCCCGGCTGGGGGTCCTCCGCGTCGTAGGCCGACAGTGCCGCCTGGCGGTGGTCGAGCAGTTCGGCGAGATCCTCGGCGGACAACCGCTCACGAGCGAGTTTCACCGTGGCGCGCCCTTCCAGGGCCGCCCACGCGTGCCGGGCGCGCTTGTTGGCACGGCAGCGGACGTCGCTGCGGAGGAAGCCCGCCCCGGCCGCGAAGCCGGCGGAGGCGAGGGCGAGAAGTGCGGCGGGGATGCGGGCGTCCGCCGTGGCGAGGCCGGCGGCTCCGGCGGTACCGGCGAGGAGGGCTGCCGGGAAGCCCAGGACGATGTGGGCCTTGGTCCAGAACTCGGCCCGGCGGTGGGCCAGTCGCTTCTGGTGCGTCGCCTCCTCCCGTAACCGCTCGATCTCGGCGCGCAGGCGGCGCTCGGGCCCGTCCGGGTCGAGAACCCTGGTTCCGTCAGCAGGAGTGACCATGCGGGAATTGCAACACACCTGTCGGGGAAGCGGATTGGTGCGTGCCGACAGCTTTCGGCCTCGCCGGTCGTGGACTTGTCACGGAACCGTGGACGCCGGGCCACCTACCCCTGCCGCAGCGCGAACCACAGCTCCATCCGGACGTCCACGTCGTCCAGGTCCGCGGCCAGCAGCGTCTCGCAGCGGCCGATGCGCTGGCGCACGGTGTTGCGGTGGATGTCCATCGCGGCGGCGGTGCGGTCCCAACTGCCGTGCAGGGAGAGCCAGGTCCGCAGCGTCTCGACGAGTGCGGGGGAGTCCGCGAGCGGGGCAAGACGCGCGCGGGCGTCTTTGGGGGTCAGCGGGCCGGGTTCGCGGTGGCGCACCAGCGGTTTGCGCGTCGCGAGCGCACGGCGCAGCGCCTGCGCCGCGTGTGTATCGGCGAGGGCGAGGTCCCGCGCCTCTGCGGGGGCGCTGACCCCGATCGTCCAGTCCGGCTGCGCCACGACGGCCGTGCTCGCGGGCAGCAGCAGCCGCACCGTCGTGCCGTCGGACGTCTCGACCAGGGAGGTGCCCAGCGTCGCCGCCAGCGCGGCCGCCGCGAACGGGGTGCCGTCGCCGCCCTGGGCGTGGACCACTGTCCAAGGGCCGGGGTCGAGGGAGCGCGCCGCCTCGGCGGGGCCCTCGCCGAGGAGAAGGCGGACCAGGGCCGCGTCCCGTACCGCGGAATCCGCGCCCCGTCGCGGGGCCGTCAGCAGTGAGAGCAGGACGACGGCCACCCCGGCGATCGTGTGGTTCCCCGGCTCATGGGTCTCGGACGCCACCCCCAGCGTCAGGCCGTCGGCGCCGCCGAGCGCGTACGCGGCGAGCCGCAGCCCCCCGCCGTCCCCGCTCGCCGACGCCGGTCCGCCCGGGCGCGGCCCCACCACCCCCGCCAGATCCGCGAGCGCCCGGCTCGCCGCGTCCGGGACCGAGCGGCCCGCGGCCGCCGACTCCGTACCGTCCGGGGCGAAGAGCACCGCACGTCCGCCGAGCCGTGAGGCCAGCGCGCCGAGCACCGCCGGGACCGGGGCCGGCCGGGCCGCGGCCGTCGCCAGCGACTGCTGCGCCTCGGTCACCCGCCGCAGTTCCTGGAGGCGCGCCTGGGCCATCAGCCGCCACAGTGCCCGGGCCACCGCCGTGAACGGAGTCTGCGGCGGCACCTCGACCAGCGGCAGGCCGAGGCGCGTGCACGCCTCGACGAGCTCCGCGGGGACGGTGTCGTACACCGGGGCCACGCCGAAGCCGAGGGCCGCCGCACCGGCCCCGACCACCCGTTCCACGTACCGTGCCGGGTCGTTGAGCTGTACGCCCGCCGTCAGCAGCAGTTCACCGCCGAGCAGGTACGGATACGGGTCCGCCATCTCCGAGGTGTGCACCCAGTGCACGGCGGCGTCCTCGGGGCCCGTGAGGAGCCGCAGCCCGAGGTCCCGGCGGGCGAGCAGGGCGGCGAGCGGGACCGGTGGCGCCGGCGGCGTGGATGCGGGCTCCTGAGCGGACATGGCGGTGGATCCTTCGTACATCCATCGTGCGAGCAGTGGATGAAACGTACACTTCAGCGTCTCTTTCCGGCCACCTACTGTCATGCCGTCCAGCGGCAGCGGGTACGGGCGGATGTCCCCGCGATCGGCCCTGGCACCTTTCCCCGCACGACACGCCACTGAGGTGAGCAGAGGAGGGCCCATGGCCGTCGACTACGCAGTCATCGTCCTGTACCTGGCCAGCATGCTGGCGATGGGCTGGTGGGGCATGCGCCGCGCCAGGTCCAAGAGCGAGTTCCTGGTCGCGGGCCGCCGCCTCGGCCCTTGGATGTACTCCGGAACCATGGCCGCCATCGTCCTCGGCGGCGCGTCCACCATCGGCGGCGTCGGACTCGGCTACAAGTACGGCCTCTCGGGCGCCTGGATGGTCTTCACCATCGGCCTCGGCCTGCTCGCGCTGTCCGTTTTCTTCTCCGCGCGGATCGCCCGACTGAAGGTCTACACGGTCTCCGAGATGCTCGACCTGCGCTACGGCGGCAGGGCCGGTGTGATCTCGGGCGTCGTCATGTGGGCGTACACGCTGATGCTCGCCGTCACCTCGACCATCGCCTACGCCACGATCTTCGACGTCCTCTTCGACCTGCCCCGGACCGCCGCGATCGTTCTCGGCGGCACGATCGTCGTCGCGTACTCGACCCTCGGCGGCATGTGGTCCATCACGATCACCGACATGGTGCAGTTCGTGGTGAAGACCATCGGCGTGCTGCTTCTGCTCCTGCCCATCGCCGTCGTCAAGGCGGGCGGATTCGCCGAGATGAAGGCGGCGCTGCCGACCGCGTACTTCGAGCCCCTCGGCATCGGCGGCGAGACGATCTTCACGTACGTCCTGATCTACACGTTCGGCATGCTCATCGGACAGGACATCTGGCAGCGGGTCTTCACGGCCCGCACCGACAAGGTCGCCAAGTGGGGCGGCACCGTCGCCGGTACCTACTGCCTCGTCTACGCCCTCGCCGGCGCCGTCATCGGCACGGCGGCCAAGGTGATCTACCCGAAGCTGCCCAGCGCCGACGACGCCTTCGCCACCATCGTCAAGGACGAGCTGCCGATGGGTGTGCGCGGCCTGGTGCTGGCCGCCGCGCTCGCCGCCGTCATGTCCACCTCCTCCGGCGCGCTCATCGCCTGCGCCACCGTCGCCAACAACGACATCTGGTCCCGGCTGCGCGGCCTCACCGCCAAGGCGGAGGGCGACCACGACGAGGTCAAGGGCAACCGCGTCTTCATCCTGATCATGGGCGTCGGCGTCATCCTCATCGCCATCGCCCTGGGCGACGTCGTCCAGGCCCTCACCGTCGCCTACAACCTGCTCGTCGGCGGCCTGCTGGTGCCCATCCTCGGCGGCCTGCTGTGGAAGCGCGGCACCGTGCAGGGAGCGCTCGCCGCGGTGGCCGTCGGCGGCCTCTCGGTGATCGGCCTCATGGCGGCGTACGGCATCCTGGCCAACCAGCCCGTCTACTACGGCCTGCTCGCCTCCCTCGCCGCGTACGTGGCCGTCAGCCTGGCCACCCGGCCCACCGACCCGGCCGTGCTCGCCCACTGGCGTGAGCGGCTGGCCGGCCGCGGCGGCGACACGGAGCCCAAGGCCCCGGCCGCCGAGGCCGCCCCGGTCCACAGCTAAAGTCGTACAAGCTTCTTAAAACGGCTTAAGCGCAACGAAGCGCAAGAAAGAAGGCATGTCACATGAGCAGCAACGAGCAGCCGCGCGGCCCCGTCGACTCCTCCCGCATCCCGCGGTACGCCGGACCCGCCACGTTCGCCCGGCTGCCCCGGCTCGACGAGGTCGGCCGCGCCGACGTCGCCGTCGTCGGCGTCCCCTTCGACTCCGGGGTCTCCTACCGTCCCGGTGCGCGCTTCGGCGGCAACGCCATCCGTGAGGCGTCGAGGCTCCTGCGCCCGTACAACCCGGCGCAGGACGCCTCGCCCTTCGCGCTCGCCCAGGTCGCCGACGCGGGTGACATCGCGGCCAACCCGTTCAACATCAACGAGGCCGTCGACACCATCGAGGCCGCCGCCGACGACCTGCTCGGAACCGGCGCCCGGATGATGACGCTCGGCGGCGACCACACCATCGCCCTGCCGCTGCTGCGTTCCGTCGCCAAGAAGCACGGACCGGTCGCCCTGCTGCACTTCGACGCGCACCTCGACACCTGGGACACCTACTTCGGCGCCGAGTACACCCACGGCACCCCGTTCCGCCGCGCTGTCGAGGAGGGCATCCTCGACACCGAGGCGCTGTCCCACGTCGGCACCCGCGGCCCGCTGTACGGCAAGCAGGACCTCACCGACGACGAGAAGATGGGCTTCGGCATCGTCACCTCCGCCGACGTTTACCGCCGGGGCGCCGACGAGGTCGCCGACCAGCTGCGGCAGCGCATCGGGGACCGCCCGCTGTACATCTCCATCGACATCGACTGCCTCGACCCGGCGCACGCCCCCGGCACCGGCACCCCCGAGGCCGGCGGCATGACCTCCCGCGAACTCCTCGAGATCCTGCGCGGCCTCGCGTCCTGCAACCTGGTCTCCGCCGACGTCGTCGAGGTGGCCCCGGCCTACGACCACGCCGAGATCACCTCCGTCGCCGCGTCGCACACCGCGTACGAGCTCACCACGATCATGTCCCGGCAGATCGCGGACGCGAGGAAGACGCGGTGACCCACGACCACGACCTGGTGCTGCGCCCCACCGCGGCCCAGACCGAGGCAGCCCTCGCCCCGCCTGCCGGACGCAACGGCGGCGACCTCGTCGTCGAGACCCTCTCCGGACTCGGCGCGACGACGGTCTTCGGCCTGCCGGGCCAGCACGCGCTCGGCATGTTCGACGCCCTGCGTCGATCGTCCCTGCGCTACGTCGGCCTGCGCGTGGAGAACAACGCCGGCTTCGCCGCCGACGCCTACGGCCGGATCACCGGCGAAGCGGCACCGCTGCTGCTGTCGACCGGGCCGGGCGCACTGATGTCCCTGGCCGCGCTCCAGGAGGCGGCCGCGGCGTCGGCGCCGGTGCTGGCGATCGGCAGCCAGGTGCCCTCCGCCGGGCTCGGCGGCGGCCGCCACGGCTATCTGCACGAACTGCGCGACCAGCAGGCGTCGTTCCGCGACATCGTCAAGTCCGTGCACGTCGTGCGCACCGCGTCCCAGATCCCGTCCGCGATCGCGGCCGCCTGGGAGTCGGCGCTGACCGCCCCGCACGGACCCGTGTGGGTCGAGATCCCGCAGGACGTCCTCCTCGCCGCGACCACCCTCCCGGTCGTCACCGCCATGGACGCCACGCCCGACGACGTCGTGCCTCGGCCCGAACTGACCGCCGTCGCCGCCGACCTGCTGTCGAACGCCACCCGGCCGGCGATCGTCGCGGGCGGTGGAGTCGTACGCTCCGACGCGTCCGGCAAGCTGCTAGCGCTCGCCGAGAAGCTCGACGCGCCGGTCGTCACCACCTTCGGCGGCAAGGGCGCCTTCCCCTGGGAGCACCCGCTCTCCCTCCAGTCCTGGCTGGAGGACCGCCACACGACCGACTTCCTGGAATCGGCGGACGTGCTGCTCGTCGTCGGCTCCGGCCTCGGCGAACTGTCCTCGAACTACCACACGTTCGCGCCGCGCGGCCGGGTGATCCAGATCGAGGCGGACCTCGGCAAGCTGGAGTCCAACCACCCGGCGCTCGGCATCCACGCGGACGCGCGCCTCGCACTGTCCGCCCTGCTCGAGACGGTGTCGGACCGCGAGGACCCGTCGGCCGCCACGTCCGTGCGGAACGTACTCGAGGCGGTCCGGGCCCGCATCGACTCCCAGGAACTCACCCTGGAGCAGCGGATCCTCGCCTCCGTGCGTGAGGCGCTGCCCGACGACTCGCCCAGCTTCTGGGACATGACGATCCTGGCCTACTGGGCCTGGTCGGCCTTCGACGCCCGCAGACCCAACACCATGCACTCGGCCCAGGGCGCCGGCGGCCTCGGCTACGGCTTCCCGGCCGCCCTCGGCGCGGCCGCCGCCGACCCTTCCCGGCCCGTCCTCGCCGTCTCCGGCGACGGCGGCGCGATGTACTCCCTCGCCGAACTGGCCACCGCCCGCCAGTACGGCCTGCCGGTCACGTGGCTGATCGTCGACGACGGCGGCTACGGCATCCTGCGCGAGTACATGACGGACGCCTTCGGCGAGGCCACCGCGACCGAGCTGGCCCGCCCGGACTTCGTGGCGCTGGCCGAGTCCTTCGGTGTGCCCGCGGTCCGCACGAGCCCCGAGTCCCTGTCGGAGGACCTGGCCAAGGCCTTCGCCAGGCCGGGCCCGTCGGTGGTCGTCCTCCCGGCGCTGCTGCGCATGTTCGCCCCGACGCACCTGTGACGACCGGCGCGGAGGCGGTGCCGGGCCGGGGCCCGGCCGGGGCTGGAGCCGGCCGGAAGTGACGCTGGGCCGGGGGCGGGGGCGCCCGGAGAGGCCCGGGGCCGGGCGGGGTCGTCGGCCGGCCAGGGGGCGTGACGGTGAAGCCCGGGGCGGGGCGGGGGTGACGGGCTGGGCCCGCCCGCGGCCGGGCGGGGGTGACAGGTTGGGCCCGCCCGCGGCCGGGCGCCGGGCGGGCGCGACGGTGAGGCCCGGGGCCGGCCGGACGGGACGGGCTGGGCCCGCGGCCGGGCGCCGTGCTCCGTCCCTTCGACCGGGCACCGGGGAAGCACGCGGCGGGGCCCGTGTCCGTCTCAGGTCCCGGGCCACTGGGGAAGCCTGCGCCCCGTGCCGTGCGGTATCGGCCTGCCGGTAACCGTCCCGGTTCCGCCACCCGCGCCCCCCCTCGCCGGGCGGCGGAGCCGGGTCAGGCCGGTGCGACGAAGCCCGACTCGTAGGCGGCGATGACCGCCTGTGTCCTGTCCCTCGCGCCCAGCTTGGCCAGCACCGCGCTGACATGGGTCTTGACGGTCTCCGTGCCGACGAACAACTGCGCCGCGATCTCCGAGTTGGAGAGCCCGCGTGCCATCAGCCGCAGCACGGCTGCCTCCCGCTCGGTCAGCGCGGCCCTTTCCATCGCCGTGCGGGCCGCCGAATTGCCGTACTCGGCGGCCAGTGACCGCACGGCCGCAGGGAACAGCAGCGACTCTCCCTCGGCGACCAGCCGCACCGCGTGCACGATCTCCGCCGGGCGGGCCCGCTTGAGCAGAAACCCGTCGGCGCCCGCGCGCAGCGCCTCGTACACGTACTCGTCGTTCTCGAAGGTCGTGACCACCAGGATCTTCGGTGGGTCGTCGACCGTGCGCAGCACGGCACGGGTCGCCTCGATGCCGTCCATCAGCGGCATCCGAACGTCCATCGCCACTACATCCGGCCGCAGTTGCCGCACCAGCGGGATCACCGAGGCCCCGTCTGCGGCCTCGCCGGCCACTTCGATGTCCGGCTGGGCCTCCAGCACGGCACGCAGCCCCGCCCGTACGAGAGGTTCGTCGTCGACAAGCAGCACGGTGATCGGCACCCAATCAGCGTATGCCGTCGAGCGGCAGCCCCACCTTGACCCTCCAACTGTCCTCGTGCGGACCGGTCGTGGCCTTTCCGCCGAGCAGCGCCGCACGCTCCCGTATACCGCGCAGCCCACTGCCGCGAGCGGCAGGAGTGACCGGGGCGGTCAGCGAGTTGACGACCTCCAGGTCGAGCCGGCCGTCGCTGACGGCGATCCGCACCCGCGTGGGCACCGGGCCCGCGTGCCGCAGCACGTTCGTCAGCGCTTCCTGGACGATGCGGTACCCCTCCCGTGACACCGGCCCCGGTACGAGCGTCAGCGGACCCGTCACCTCGGCCCGCACCTCCGCACCCGACGCCCGCGCCGACTCCAGCAGCCGGTCGGCGTCGGCGAGCGTGGGGCGGCTGCCGACCGGCTGGCCCGATTCGCGGAGCACGTCCAGCACCCGCTCCAGGTCGTCCAGCGCCGCGCGGCCCGTCTCCTCGATCGCCGCCAGAGCCCGCTCGGTGAACTCGGCGTCCCCCGCGGCCCGCGCCGCGCCCGCCTGCACCACCGCCACGGTCAGCGCGTGCCCGATCGAGTCGTGCAACTCCCGGGCGATGCGGTTCCGCTCCAGCAGCTGTTCGGTGCGCTCCTCCAAGGCGGTGAGCCGCTCGGCCGCTGACGTGCCCAGAAGGCGCAGGGCGATGGCGTTGATCAGCTCCCCGAGGCCCACCACGGCGGCGAGGAGCACCGCGAGGGGCAGTGGCGCCAGCAGCGCGTACCACCAGTGGCCGTCGCCTGAGGGCAGCGGGACGACGGAGTCCGACTCGGGCTGCTCGCCACCCGCGAAGCGGGCCAGGTCGACCGATGCGCCGAGCAGATTCACCGTCAGCATCCCCGTGAACAGGCCGAGGCCGAGGCGTATCTCCAGCCAGAGGGCCGTCCGCCACCGGTCCGCCCAGGTGACCGACGACGAGACGGCGATACCTGACGTGTCGTCCTTGTACCCGTACGGCGACAGCAGGAGCCGGGCCTGCAGCCCCTCCACCAGCCGCATCGCCGGGACGAACCCGAGCAGGCCGAGCGCGAGCACCGGCACGTACAGGTGCGACGTGTCGATGAACAGCCACACGCCCAGGACGACGGTGCCGATGAACAGATGCAGCCAGCGGGTGTAGGTGACCCGGCGGGTCAGCGGACGCAGAAAGCGGGATGCGTGGAGCATTCCGTCATCGTGCCAGCGGCACGGGCCGTGACGGCTCCCTCTCATGGGGGAGACGATCTCCTCCGGCGGGGGAGGCCGCCGGCCGGGCCCGACGGCGAGGCTGATGCCATGACCAGCATCGACGTCACACAACTCACGAAGGATTACGGCGACAGGCGCGCCGTGGACGGGCTCACGTTCAGCGTCCGCCCCGGCAAGGTCACCGGCTTCCTCGGTCCGAACGGCGCCGGGAAGTCGACGACCATGCGCCTCGTCCTCGGCCTGGACCGGCCCACGTCGGGCACGGCCACCATCGGCGGCCGCGCGTACGCGGAGATCGACGAGCCGTTGCGTCACGTGGGAGCCCTGCTCGACGCGCAGGCGGCCATGGGCTCCCGCACCGGCCGGGACCATCTGCGCATCCTCGCCGCGACGGCGCGGATACCGGCGCGGCGCGTGGACGACGTGCTGGAACAGGCAGGCATCGCGAGCGCCGCGGGCCGCCGCATCAGGACGTACTCGCTCGGCATGCGCCAGCGGCTCGGTATAGCGGCGGCCCTGCTAGGCGACCCGGCGGTGCTGATGCTGGACGAGCCGTCGAACGGGCTGGACCCCGAAGGCATCATCTGGATCCGGCAGCTGGTGCGGGAGCTGGCCGACGAGGGCAGGGCCGTCCTCGTCTCCAGCCATCTGATGAGCGAGACGGCCTCGTTCGCCGACCACCTGGTGGTGCTCGGCCGGGGCCGGCTGCTCGCCGACACCGCTATGCGGGAGTTCATCGACGCGTGGACGACACCACGGGTCCGGCTGCGCACCACCGAAGCCGACCGGCTGCGCGCACTCCTCACGGCGAGGGGACTGCACCCGGCAGAGGGTGAGGACGGCCGGTGGACCGTCGAGGGTGCCCGCGTCGAGGACATCGGGCCGCTCGCCGCCGAGGAGGGCATCCCGATTCTCGAACTGGCCGGCGAGGAGCCCTCGCTGGAGCACGCGTACCTCGCTCTCACGGCCGATGAGGCCGAGTACACGACCGCCCGGCCCGCCGCTGCTGCCCAGGAGGCCTGACCATGACGTCCCTCGTCCCCGTACTGCACTCCGAGTGGCTGAAGATCCGGTCCGTGCGCTCCCAGTGCGTCACGCTCTCCGCCGTCTTCGTGGCCACCACCTGCTTCTCGGTCCTGATGTGCGCGACAGTCGGCGCCGAGGAGGCTGCCGAGGCTGGCTTCGACCCCGTCCGCGCTTCGTTCTTCGGCCTCAACTTCGGCCAGATAGCGGCCATCTGCTTCGGCTCGATCGCCGTCGCCGGTGAGTACCGGGCCGGAGCCATCCGCGTATCACTGACCGCCGTCCCGCGCCGGGGCATGTTCTACGGGGCCAAGCTCACGGTCGTGGGCCTGCTGGCGCTCGCCGTCGGTCTGGTCACAAGTGCGACCTGTTTCGTCCTCGGGCAGGCCGCCCTGGGCGACCGCGGCGTGAGCATAGGCACGCCGGGCGCCTTGCGGGCCGTGGTGGGGTGCGGCCTCTACCTGGCGCTGATCACCCTGTTCGCAGCCGGGCTCGCGGCGGTGCTGCGCAGCGCGCCCGCGGTCATGGGCATCCTGATCCCGTTCCTGCTGATGCTGTCGTTCGTGCTCGGAGACGTATCGCAGGGCGGCGGCTGGGTGGACTTCCTCCCGGACCGCGCGGGCCAGCAGATCCTGCTCCAGAACCCGGACGGTCCTCTGAACGCCTGGACGGGGACGGGCGTGCTGGTGCTCTGGGTGGCGGCGGCGCTGTGGGTCGGCGGCCGGCGGCTGGCGCGACGGGACGCCTGAGGACGGCCCGGCGGCGCGCCATGAGCGGCCGCCGGCCGCCCGACGACTGCTGGGGTCACCGGCCTCCGGGTCCTCGTGGTCCTTGTGCATGGTCCGGCCTCACGGCCTCACGGCCTCACGGCCTCACGGCCTCACGGCCTCACGGCCGCCCGGCCTCACGGCCGCCCGGCCGAGAGGCGGCGGAAGGCCCCTCATGTGCCGCCACTGTCAGTGGTGGTGTCCGCGAACGAGTGGTGCTCGTGCGCGACGACCCACCGACCGTTCTCCTTGCGCAGCCCGACGGTGAGCCGCAGGCGGCTCTCGGGGTGCTCCGCCAGTTCCTCGGGCGTGCCGCAGCGCAGAAGCGCGTACGCGAATGCGGCCTCCCCGCCGACCGTGACGTCCAGTGACACGATCTCGAAGGAGGCACCTTGCGACTGCCACTCGAAGAACGGCGGCCACGTGTCGCGGTAGGCCTCGATGCCCCGGACACCGTCATGCGGCGGCGGCACGTCGAACATCACGATGTCGTCCGTGTGATCCGCGAGAACGTCCGGCAGGTCACCCCGGTGAACGGCGTCGGCCCATCGCTCGATCAGGTTCCGGATCTCTGCTTCGTCGTCGGCCATGGCGATTCACTCCCTGTGCCGGTGGGTGGTGCGGTACCCCGTACAAGGACAGACTCCCCGGCAGGGCACGATTCATCGCAGATCCGGTCCCACGAGGTCCGGCTCCGCGTCAGCCCTGAGAAGGGCCGGCTGCCGCCAGCACCTGCCGTAGGCCGGCTATGCCCGCCCGCCACGCCGGACCGGCGTCGGTCTCGTCCCAGAGCTCCACCAGCTCCGACGGCTCACTGAGCGTCCGGTCGAGTGCCTCGACCGCGAGCTTCCGCAGGTCGGCGGGCAGCGGGGGGACGGGCTCGTCCGGACCGTAGGGCGTCGTCACCGCCTCCCCGCCGGGGCACTGCGCGGCGATCAGCGCCGCGGCGGCCACCGCTTCGGCCGCTTCGTCGCTGTCCAGGTAGTCGTCGGTTCCGGCCACCCGCAGCAGCACCTCGCGCAGGATGCCGGGACGCTCGCTCTCGGCGGCGTCGTCCAGCGTGCCGGAGAAGTCCGCCGCGGTGTCGTTGTCGAAGTGGCCGATGTCCCAGGTTCCCATGGTGTCCCCCGTGTGCCCTCGTGCTGGTCGTGTGGTCGGCCGGTCCTCCGGCCGGTGGTCGGGTCCGTCGTCCGCCCGGCGGACCGCTCGTTGATGACGTCTCGGTCCTCTGCGTTCCGTGACGCACCGACATCGTGACAGGGAGCACCGACAGTCGGCCCGGAACGGCGGCCGGCCGACGCGGCGCGTTCCTTACGTCGCGGCCCCGGAAAACCGGAACGCGTGACAGGCGCCGCGACGGCTCACCAATCCCGCCATTCGCCCGCGATGTCGTCGCCGTCCATCCCGTGGCGTGCGGCCAGCGCGACGACGTCCACGCCGCGCTCGGAGAGGACGGTGTCGATGTACTCGCACAGGTCCTCGCGCTCGATCGTGCAGTACGCGCCGTGCTCAGCGTCGATGTCGTTCAGCGCGAGGACGACACGCCGCACCGCCGCGAGGACCGCCTCGTCACTCGCGGTCCCACCGAGATCGGCCGCTTCCGCCTCGTAGGCGCCGAGGACGGAGTCCGTCGCGGCCAGCAGTTGCGGTGTGTACGGCGTGCCGCTGTCGGCGTGCCGCGCTGCTTCCGCCCGCCACGCGGCCGTGGGCCTGATCGTCATGTGCGGACGGTAGCGCCCGCCACCGACAACGGGCGCCGGGTGGTCTCAGCCCTGGGACGCCAGATCGGGCGGTGTGCCCTGTGTCCAGGCCACACGCAGTGCGGTCGCCGAGATGCGCCAGCCGGCCGGGGTCCTGACGAGCTCGGACTCCGTGTGTCCGGCGGAGACGAAGACCTCTTCGGAGCCGTCCGCCAGGACGTGAGTGCTCAGCTGGGCGCCCCGGGCCGTGGCGCGGTCACCGTCGAGCTCGATCACCGTGTTGCTCCCCAGGTGCACGGTTCTCTCGAAGAGGCCCATCGCCCGCCGGACGGTCGCCAGGAGGGCGTCCCGCCCGCTGACCGTGCCGACAGGCATCTCGGCGGTGACGTCCTCGGTGTGGAAGGCACGGGCCCACTCCTCGTCGAGCGGCCCCTCGTCCAGGGACCGCAGATACCGGTCCAGCAGATCCGCGATCTCGGCCCGGTCGGTCAGGGCACGCAGCTCGCGCCGCATCTCTTCGATGCCGACGGCGGTGTCCGTGTGGATGTCGATGTCCATGTCCATGCCGGCGAGCCTGGTACGTCAAGCGTGCTTGAGGTCAAGGTCGGCGTGCGGGCCCGGTCCTAGGACCAGGGACCGGTCTTTGACGCGGACGGGCCGTGGAGGGATGAAATCCGTCGGCCGCCGCGTTGGTGCATTCCGGAAGATCAGGCCCGCGACCGGATCCGAGGATCAGGTACGAGGGCCCGCAGCGGTATCGACGGGGAGGCATCACGTGGCGGCGGCACCAGCAGCGCAAGGGTGGGCACGGCGGTTGTCCGGGTACGCATGGCGGTACCGGCTCAACGTCGTGCTCGCTCTCGGCTCGTCGCTGGGCGGCATGGCCGTCATGGCGCTCGTACCGTTGATCATCAAGGTCGTCATCGACGATGTGATCACGGCGCAGACACGCTCGCTGAACACCTGGACCGGGCTGCTGATCGCCGCCGCCCTCGCCGTCTACGTCATGACGTACATCCGGCGCTACTACGGCGGGCGGCTCGCCCTCGATGTGCAGCACGACCTGCGCACCGACATGTACGGGACGATCACCCGCCTCGACGGGCGGCGGCAGGACGAGCTGTCCACCGGGCAGGTCGTCGGCCGGGCCACCAGTGACCTGCAGCTGATCCAGGGGCTGCTCTTCATGCTCCCGATGACCATCGGGAACTTCGTGCTGTTCGGCATCTCCCTCGTCGTCATGGCGTGGCTGTCGCTCCCGCTGACCCTGATCGCGCTCGCCGTCGCCCCCGCCCTGTGGTTCATCGCCAAGCGCAGCCGTACCCGGCTGCACCCGGCCACCTGGTACGCGCAGAGCCAGGCGGCGGCCGTCGCAGGAGTGGTCGACGGGGCCGTCAGCGGTGTGCGCGTCGTCAAGGGCTTCGGGCAGGAGGAGCAGGAGACGCAGAAGCTGCGGGAGGTGAGCAGGAAGCTCTTCGCGGGGCGGATGCGCACCATCCGGCTGAACTCGAAGTACACGCCCGCGCTGCAGTCCGTCCCGGCCCTCGGGCAGGTCGCCATGCTGGCGCTGGGCGGCTGGCTGGCCACGAAGGGCGACATCACGCTCGGTACGTTCGTCGCCTTCTCCGCGTACCTCGCGCAGCTCGTGGGCCCGGTGCGGATGCTGGCCATGGTGCTGACCGTCGCCCAGCAGGCCAGGGCCGGTGTGGAGCGGGTCTTCGACCTGATCGACACGCGGCCCGGCATCAAGGACGGAACGAAGGAGCTGCCGGCCGACGCCCCGGCCACCGTCGAGTTCGACGACGTGAGCTTCGAGTACGCGGAGGGCAAGCCGGTCCTCGACGGGTTCTCGCTGGAGATCGCCGCCGGCGAGACCGTGGCCGTCGTCGGCTCGTCAGGCAGTGGCAAGTCCACCGTCTCGCTGCTGCTTCCCCGCTTCTACGACGCCACCCGCGGCGCCGTACTGGTCGGCGGCCACGATGTACGGGAGCTGACGTTCGACTCGCTTCGGGCGGCCATCGGCCTCGTACCGGAGGACAGCTTCCTCTTCTCGGACACCGTCCGGGCCAACATCGCGTACGGGCACCCGGAAGCCACCCAGGAGGAGATCGAGAACGCGGCCCGCGCCGCCCAGGCGGACGGTTTCATCGCCGAGCTCCCCGAGGGCTACGACACCAAGGTCGGCGAGCACGGCCTCACCCTCTCCGGCGGCCAGCGCCAGCGCATCGCGCTCGCCCGCGCCATCCTCACGGACCCCCGGCTGCTGCTCCTCGACGACGCCACCTCGGCCGTCGACGCCCGCGTCGAGCACGAGATCCACGAAGCGCTCAAGCACGTCATGGCGGGGCGTACGACGCTGCTGATCGCCCACCGCCGTTCCACGCTGAACCTCGCCGACCGCATCGCCGTGCTCGACGGCGGCCGGCTCGCCGACATCGGCACGCACCAGGAGCTGGAGCAGCGCTGCGCGCTGTACCGGCGGCTGCTGACCGACCCGGACGAGCTGGGCGGCGTCTCGCCCGGCCACATCGTCCGGCAGCCGGCCTTGGAACCGGACGAGGACCGCACCGTACGCGACGAGCTCGACGCCGAGTTCGACGTGGAGCGCGGCATCACGCCGCGGCTGTGGGTGCGGGACGAGAACGCGGAGGAGGCGAAGGAGGAGCCGGGCGCGACACCCGAGCTGCTGGCCCAGGTGGAGGCGCTGCCGCCGGCCACCGACACCCCCGACATCGACGAGGAGCGCGCCACCCGCCCGGAGCCCTCGGGCGCGGCCGCCGGCGAGGGCGGCAGGCTGCGGGGCGTGCTGAGCGGGTTCGGGCTGCCGCTGCTGGTCAGCCTCGGTCTGGTCGCCGTCGACGCCGGCATGGGCCTGCTGCTGCCGATACTGATCCGGCACGGCATCGACGAGGGAGTCGAGCAGGTGGCGCTCGGCGCCGTGTGGGCGGCCTCGCTGCTCGCGCTGGCGACCGTGCTGGTCCAGTGGGCGGCGCAGATCGGCGAGACCCGGATGACGGGCCGCACCGGTGAGCGGGTGCTCTACTCGCTCCGTCTGAAGATCTTCGCGCAGCTCCAGCGCCTCGGTCTCGACTACTACGAGCGTGAGCTCACCGGCCGCATCATGACGCGGATGACGACGGACGTGGACGCGCTGTCCACGTTTCTCCAGACGGGCCTGGTCACCGCGTTCGTCTCGGTCGTCACCTTCTTCGGCATCATGGTCGCCCTCGTCGTCATCGACGTGGAACTCGCCCTGGTCGTCTTCGCGACGCTGCCGGTCCTGATCGTCGGCACGTACTTCTTCCGCAAGCAGAGCGTCAAGGCGTACGAACTGGCCCGCGAACGCATCAGCGTCGTCAACGCCGACCTCCAGGAGTCCGTCGCCGGACTGCGGATCGTGCAGGCGTTCCGCCGGGAGCGCACCGGCCGGGAAGCCTTCGCGGCCCGCAGCGACAGCTACCGCCAGGCCCGGGTCCGCGGCCAGTGGCTGATCTCGATCTACTTCCCGTTCGTGCAGCTGCTGTCGTCGGTGGCCACCGCCGCCGTCCTGATCGTGGGCGCCGGCCGGATCGAGGCGGGCACCCTCACTACGGGTGCGCTGGTCGCCTACCTGCTCTACATCGACCTGTTCTTCGCGCCGGTGCAGCAGCTCTCGCAGGTCTTCGACGGCTACCAGCAGGCGGCGGTCTCGCTGCGCCGTGTGCAGGAGCTGCTGCGTGAGCCTGCCTCGACCGTCGTGCCGTCCGAGCCGCACCCGGTGCGGGCGCTGCGCGGCGACATCGGCTTCGAGGACGTGTCGTTCGCCTACGGGGACGACGAGGAGGCGCTCACCGGCGTCGATCTGCGTATCCCGGCCGGGCAGACCGTCGCCTTCGTGGGCGAGACGGGCGCCGGCAAGTCGACGCTGGTCAAGCTCGTGGCACGCTTCTACGACCCCACGGGCGGCCGGGTCACCGTCGACGGCAAGGACGTGCGCGAGCTGGACCTGACCGCGTACCGGCACCGCCTCGGCGTCGTCCCGCAGGAGGCGTACCTCTTCTCCGGCACCGTCCGTGACGCCATCGCCTACGGCCGCCCCGGCGCGAGCGACGCCGAGGTGGAGGCGGCCGCGCGTGCGGTCGGCGCGCACGACATGATCGCCACCCTCGACGGCGGCTACCTGCACGAGGTCTCCGAGCGGGGCCGCAACCTCTCCGCGGGGCAGCGTCAGCTGATCGCGCTCGCCCGCGCCGAACTCGTCGACCCGGACGTGCTGTTGCTCGACGAGGCGACGGCCGCGCTCGACCTGGCGACGGAGGCGCAGGTGAACCAGGCGACGGACCGGCTGACCGGCCGGCGCACGACCCTCGTCGTCGCCCACCGGCTGACCACCGCCGCCCGCGCGGACCGCGTGGTCGTGATGGACCACGGCCGGGTCGCGGAGGACGGCACCCACGACGAACTGCTCGCCCTGGACGGCCGCTACGCCGCCCTGTGGCGCACGTTCGTCGGCGAGGGCACGGAGGACATAGGGGAGGACGAGCCCGCGACGGTGTGACGCCGGCGCCGGCCGGCCGGGCCCCGCCGGCGGCGCCGCACCGCCGGCCGCCCGTGGACCCCGCCGACGGCGCCACACGTAGGCCGCCCGCCGGTAGCAGCCCGTAGCGGCCTGTAACGGGCGCAACCGATCCACGATGCCGCGCGTCGTACGCAAGTACGGAGCAGTGGCAGTGGGGAGCAAACGTGTTCGGTCGGGCGGGGATCAGAGGCAGGGGACGGCCGGGCCGCGTCGTGGGGCGGGTGCTCGCCGTGGTCACGGCGGTCACGGCTCTCACCGTCGCCGCGCCGGGCGTCCAGCAGGCCGACGCGGCGGCGCCCTGCCCGGGCCGGCTGGCCAAGACCGTCACCTTCCCGACCGGCGAACTGCGCGTCTACGAACGCGGCGACTACGCCTGCGCCGTCACCCTCGCCAAGCGCCCCGGCGCCCGGCGGTCCATGTCGGTCTCCCTCCAGCCGCGGGGCGGACGCGCGGCCACGGACAGCGGGAGGTTCACCCGGCAGGCCGGGCCCGTCACCGTGCACGCCCTCAACCGCTGTGTACGCGCCACCGGTTCGGTCTCCGGGACCTCGCGTTCCACCGGGTGGATTCTGTGCTGATGCGCCGGTAAGGCTCAACCGGGTCTGGCGGGGCCTGTGTTGCCACCGCTAGGTTCACCCGCGACCGCTTGATCTCAAGGGGAGATCTCCAGGGGAGGGTGAATGCGCAAGGCGCTCAGATGGCTGCTGTCGCTCGTGGTGCTCATAGGCACCGTGAGCGCGGCCGGCGTGACGGCGGGTGCGGCCACCGCCGCAGAGCCGGCGACCGGCACGGACATCAAGGACCGGATTCTGTCGGTCCCGGGAATGAGTCTCATCGAGGAGAAGCCGTACCCGGGTTACCGTTTCTTCGTCCTCAACTACACGCAGCCGGTCGACCACCGGCACCCGTGGCGCGGCACGTTCAAGCAGCGGATCACCTTGCTGCACAAGGACACCAGCCGCCCCACCGTCTTCTTCACCTCCGGCTACAACGTCTCCACCACGCCGCGCCGCAGCGAGCCGACGGCCATCATCGACGGTAACCAGGTCTCCCTGGAGTACCGCTACTTCACGCCGTCGCGCCCCGCGCCCGCCGACTGGTCCAAGCTGGACATCTGGCAGGCCGCGAGCGACCAGCACCGGGTCTTCAAGGCGCTGAAGAAGATCTACGACAAGAACTGGCTCTCGACGGGCGGCTCCAAGGGCGGCATGACCGCCACCTACTACGAGCGCCACTACCCGAACGACATGGACGGCGTCGTCGCGTACGTCGCGCCCAACGACGTCGTGAACAACGAGGACCGGGCGTACGACCGGTTCCTCGAGAACGTCGGCACCGAGGAGTGCCGCGACAAGCTGAACGCGGTCCAGCGCGAGGCCCTGGTGCGCCGGGAGCCGCTCGAGGCGATGTACGCGAAGTACGCGGCGGACGGCGGCTACACGTTCGACACCGTCGGCAGCCTGGACAAGGCGTACGAGGCCGTCGTCCTCGACTTCGTGTGGGCGTTCTGGCAGTACAGCCACGTGTCCGACTGCGAGGCGATCCCGGCCGCGGCCACCGCGTCCGACCAGGAGATCTTCGACACCGTCGACGCCATCTCCGGTTTCTCGTTCTACGCCGACCAGGTGCTCGCCACCTACACGCCGTACTACTACCAGGCGGGCACCGAGCTCGGTTCGCCCGACATCACGCAGCCCCACCTGGACGGCCTCAGCCGCTACGGCTACCAGCCGCCGCGGAACTTCGTGCCGCGCGACATCTCCATGCGCTTCAAGCCGTGGGTGATGAAGGACGTCGACACCTGGGTGCGGCACAACGCCGACCGGATGATGTTCGTCTACGGCGAGAACGACCCGTGGGGCGCCGAGCCGTTCCGGGTCGGCAAGGGCACCCGCGACAGTCACGTTTACACCGCGCCGGGCGCCAACCACGGTGCGAACGTCGCCGGTCTGGTGGCGGACGAGCGGGCGGAGGCCACAGCCGCGATCCTGCGCTGGGCGGGCGTCGCACCGGCCGCGGTCCAGGAGGACCCGGCGAAGGCCAGGCCGCTGGCCAAGGCCGACGCGAAGCTCGACAAGCGCGACCTCGAGCGCGAGCCGATGCTGCGCCCGTGACCGGGAGCGGCACGGGGGCCGTGCCCGCAGCCTTCACCGGCTGCGGGCACGGCCCCTTCCCGTGCGGTCCGCGGCTACGGGTACGACAGCCCGTGGCCGACCGGGAACAGCACCTGTGACGGGTCGTCGGCCCGTTGCACCGGCACCGGAAGACGGCCCCGTGGGTCGGCGTGGCCCGCGATCACCCGTACCGCGGCCCGCATTTCGACATCGGTCCACGAGTAGGCCGCCAGGGCGGCCGCGACCCCGTCGAGCCTGGCGATGTCGTACGGATTGCGGATGGCGAGCGCGACCACGGGCACACCGGTCGCCACCAGCCGGGCCACGAGCGTGCGCTGGGAGCTGGTCGCGGAGACGTT
Source organism: Streptomyces pristinaespiralis (assembly GCF_001278075.1). Classification (GTDB taxonomy): domain Bacteria; phylum Actinomycetota; class Actinomycetes; order Streptomycetales; family Streptomycetaceae; genus Streptomyces; species Streptomyces pristinaespiralis. Next base: position 5,573,151 of record NZ_CP011340.1, read on the forward strand.
GTACGTGCCGACGACGACCACGTCCTTGCCCTGCGCCGCGGCGACCGCCTCCGTGATCTTCGCGCTGCTGGGGGCGGTACCGGTCGACAGGGCCGTGGCCGTGAAGCCCACCTCGCCGAAGGCGGCGGCGAGTACGGCCGTCGGCGGCCCCGTGGTGCCGCTGGGCGACGCCGGATCGGCGCCGACGACCAGGACCTCGCGGTGACTGCGGCGGCTGAGCGGCAGCAGCCCGTCCGGGTTGGTGAGCAGGGTGGTGGTCCGCTCGGCGATCCGGTCGGCGGCGGCGAGATGCGCCGGGGTGCCCACCCTGCGCCCCACCTCCCGCTGGGGGACGAACGGGTCGCGGAAGAGGCCGAGCTTCTCCTTGAGCAGGAAGATCCGCAGGATCGATTCGTCGAGCCTGTCCTCCGTGATCTCGCCGCTCCTGACCGCGTCCAGCACGCCGTTCCAGGCGACCGCCAGGTCCGGCGGGTTGAGCAGCTGGTCCACGCCGGCGAGCAGGGCGAGCACCGGCACCCTGTGGTCGCCGTACTTCTCCCGTACGCCCTCCATGTTGAGTGCGTCCGTGACCACCACGCCGTCGTAGCCCAGCTCCTCGCGGAGGATGCCGGTGAGGATGGGCCGGGACAGCGTCGCCGGGTCGTTGCTGGCGTCCAGCGCCGGGAACTGGATGTGCGCCGTCATGATCGAGTCGATGCCGGCGGCGATGGCGGCCCTGAACGGCGGTGCGTCGATCTCCTCCCACTCCTGGCGGGTGTGGGTGATCACCGGGATGCCGGTGTGGCTGTCGACGGTGGTGTCGCCGTGTCCGGGGAAGTGCTTCGACGTCGCCGCGATGCCCGCGCTCTGGTAGCCCTTGACCTGCGCGGCGACCATCCGGGCGACCGCGGCCGGATCGGCGCCGAAGGACCGCACGCCGATGACCGGGTTGGCGGGGTTGATGTTCACATCGGCGACGGGGGCGTAGTTCTGGACGATGCCCATCGCGGCGAGCTCGCCGCCCGCGATCTGCGCCGCCCTGCGGGCGGCGGACGCGGATCCGCCGGCGCCGAGGGCCATCGCCCCCGGCATCAGCGTCGCCGGCTTGCCGACGCGGGCGACGATGCCGTGCTCCTGGTCGGTCGAGATGAGCAGCGGTACCGGGTTCCGCTGGTCGAGCGCGGCCCGCTGGATGCCGTTGGACAGGCCGGCGATCTGCTCCGGATCACGGGTGTTGTGCGCCCACGCGAAGTAGATGATCCCGCCGACGTGGTACTCGGCGATGAGCTCGGCGGCGTTGCGCACGCCCATCTCTTCGAGGTTGAGGTCGATGTCGGCCTGGTCGGGGTCGGTGGCGGAGTGCCCGTAGACCCGCATCACGAAGAGCTGGCCGACCTTCTCCTCGATGCTCATCCTCGAGATGAGCCGCTTGAGCCGGTCCTTGGTGCCGCTGGAAACGGCCGTGGGTGCCGCGAGGGCGGGTAGCGCGGTCGTGGCGACGGCGCCCGCGGCGACGGCGGTCGCGGTGAGAAGAGTGCGTCTGGAGAGGTTCCGGTCGTGCACTGGTGCTCCTTCCGGCCTTGCTCGACATGCTCGACATGGGTGTTGCACAAGGGGAGTTGAAGGAAACTGCCAAGGTGACACGGATACCCGGAAACTAACTGCCAGGTCAAGGCCCCGCGCACAACCGTCACCGGACCGGCGGCGACGGCCCGCGCCGGCGCCACCCGCCCCGGCGGGCGCCGTCAGCGCGCGGAGACCTCCAGCCACAGCTTCTGCAGTGTCCGCACCGTCTCGGTGATCGCGGGCCGTCTCGCCGCCCCCGTGCGCCACAGGGCGTGCAGTCGTCGCGTCGGCACCGGCGCCAGCCGTACGGCCACGACCTCGGGCGGCAGCACCCCACGGCCGAGCCGGGGCACCAGCGCGATGCCGAGCCCGGCGGCCACCAGGGCCACCTGCGTGTGGTTCTCCTCGGCCTGATGGGCGATCAGCGGCTCGCACCCGGCCGCCCGCAAGGTCCGCAGCAGCCAGTCGTGGCAGACCGTGCCGGGCGGCTGGGTGATCCAGCGCTCGTCCTTGAGGTCCTCGCGCCGCACGGAGTCGGCGGCGGCCAGGGCGTGGCCGGCCGGGACCAGCACGTCGCACATGTCGTCGCCGATGACCGCCTGCTCGACGCCCTGCGGGGTCGGCAGCGGGGCGATGTCCCAGTCGTGCGCCACGGCCAGGTCGATCGCGCCGCGGGCGACTAGATCGACGGACAGGTGCGGGTCCACCTCGTGAAGACGGGCGTCCAGATCGGGATGGCGGCGGGCGAGGTCGGCGAGGACGTACGGCATCAGTCCGCGGGAGGCGCTGGCGAAACAGGCGATCGAGAGCCGCCCGGCCGGCTCGCCGCGACGCTCCTCGAGGCGCACCTCGGCCTCCTCGACCAGGGAGAGCAACTGCTGCGCCGTCGATGCGAGTTGCCTGGCCTCGTCGGTCAGCCGGACGCCCCTGCCCTCGCGCTCGAGGAGCGTGGTGCGGGTCTCCCGCTCCAGTTTGGCGATCTGCTGGGAGACCGCGGACGGCGTGTAGCCGAGCGCGGCCGCCGCGGCGCCCACTGTGCCGTGGACGGAGACGGCGTGCAGCGCGCGCAGCCGGCCGAGGTCGAGCATGGTCTCTCCCCGCTCACGTTCTCATCGACGGCAATCATCAGCAGTGCTTCATCCAACCATGAAGAAATCCGCGCTGGTGCTACATGGTCCTGTGGCGGGATGCTCCGTGTCATGCGCCCCGCCCACATCGCCCTCGCCGCACTGGTCGCCGCCGTCTGGGGAGTCAACTTCGTCGTCATCGAGGTCGGCCTCGACCATTTCCCGCCGCTGCTCTTCTCCGCTCTGCGGTTCCTGGCCGCGGCGCTCCCCGCGGTCTTCTTCGTCGGCCGGCCGAAGGTCGCCTGGAAGTGGATCGTCGCGGTCGGTCTGGTCCTGGGAGTCGCCAAGTTCGGGCTGCTGTTCACGGGCATGGACCTGGGCGCACCCGCCGGCCTCTCGTCCCTGGTCCTCCAGGTCCAGGCGGTGTTCACGGCCGTCTTCGCCTTCGCCGCGCTCGGTGAACGGCCGGGACGGGTACGGGTCGCCGGGATGGCCGTGGCCCTGGCGGGCATCGCGGTCGCCGCCGTCGACGAGGGTGCCTCCGGCCCGCTGTCCGGGTTCCTCCTGGTCGTCGCCGCGGCCGCCTGCTGGGGCGTCTCCAACGTCCTGACCCGCAAGGCCGCGCCGCCCGACGCGCTGAACTTCATGGTGTGGGTCAGCACCGTTCCCGTCCTGCCCCTGCTCGGCCTCTCCCTCCTCCTGGAAGGAGCCGACCGTGACCTGGCCGCGCTGCGCTCCCTGGACTGGACGGGCGTCGGAGTCGTCCTCTACGTCGCCTGGGTCACCACGATCTTCGGCTTCGGCGCCTGGGGGCTGCTGCTCCGCCGCCACCCGGCCTCCTCCGTGGCCCCGTTCTCCCTCCTCGTCCCCGTCTTCGGGATGTCCTCCGCGTACCTCTTCCTCGGCGAACCGGTCGGCCCGCTGCGCTGGTGCGCGGCGGCCCTGCTGGTCGGCGGCGTCGCGCTGACGTCCCTGCCCGGCCGCCGAAGGGCGCGGCCGGGCACGCAGCGCCGAGAACCGCTGACGTCCGCTCGTACCTGACCTTCCAGGGTGATCCTTCCGATCGGCCGACGGGGGAGGTCCGTCCTCTCGTGGGACCACGGCCGGGCGGCCGACATGGCGCGCTGGGGCCTGGCCGCCCGGTACTGCGATCCGGCGAAGGCCGAACGCGCCGTGGTCCGCGCCGGTGAGGTGAGTGCGAGGGTCTACCGGTCCTGGGAGGACTTCGGAGCCGGGTATGCCATCGGCCGCTGCCTCCACTTCGACGAGGAGGAATTCGGCCCCTGGTACACGGAGGTCCTCGACATCCACAAGACGCTCACCACCGATCCGGAAAGCCCCTGGCTCACCGTTCCCTGGCAGTAGCCGGGTCACGCGGGTAGCGGGCGCGCATCGCGTCGATGCAGAGGTCCCGGGAGGTCGGACCGCCGAAGCGGAGCCGGTCGTAGGGAGTGAACGCCGGCTCCAGGGCGTCCAGTTCGTCGATGGCGGCGTGCAGCCTCGCCGACCACCGGGGCGAGCCGGCGTCCGGGTCGTACGGTGCCGCGGTGATCTCGGCGGTCAGCCGCTCCTTGCGCTGGATCGTCGCCGGGGTGACGGAGTGCAGGCACACGTAGCGGCCGCTCAGGTACGCCTCCCACTCCTGGCGTCCGGCCACCGGATCGGCCCAGTGCGCGACGAACCAGGCCTCGAGCTTCTCCGGACCGCCGGCCGCCTGTGCCGGTGCGAAGAGGTCCTTCGGGACCATCTCGGCGCCGTCGGAACGCAGATAGCCGGGCAGCGGCAGCAGCCCGGCCAGCATCATCAGCCGTACGGCGCCGGGGTCGTGGCCGGAGACCGGGCACAGGTCGTCCAGCACGGCGAACTGCGCGGTCACGTAGGCGTCGTCGGCGGGCGACATCGGATGGTCGCCGTTGACCTCGCGGAACCGGGCGGCGATCTCTCGCTCGTACATGGGAGTCGCTCCTTCGTGAGTCGGTCCCGTGCACGCTAGAAGGGGAACGGTTCGGCGCCCGCCGAACCGTTCCCGGCCGCTCCGATCACGCCGCTCCGATCACGCCGTCGGATAACGCCGCTCCGTCACGCCGTTCGGATCAGTGAGAGCAGATGTTCCCGGCCCGCCGTGAGCAGGCCCGGCAGCTCCGCGGCGGTCGGATACCACCGCTTCTCGTACTCCCAGCACACCCATCCGTCCGGGTCCGTGAGCGCGAGGCACTCCCCGAGCGGCAGCGCGCCCTGCCCCAGCGGCAACGGCGTCAGGTCCTCGCGCGAGGCCACGTCCTTGACCTGGACGTACCCGAGGAAGGGGCTCAGCGCCGCGTGCGTCGCCGCCGGCCGCTCGCCGCCCAGCCACGGGTGCATCACGTCCCACAGTGCCCCGGCGTGCTTGTGGCCGACCAGGCCCAGCACCCGGGTGACGTCGGCGCCCGTACGGTGCGAGTCGTGCGTCTCCAGCAGGATCCGCACACCGAGGTCGGCGGCGGTCTCCACGGCGGCACCGAGCCTGCGGGCGGCGATCGCGTCGGCCCGCTCCGGGTCCTGGTCCCCGCCGCCGGGGAACACCCGGACGAACGGCGCCCCGAGGTCCTTGGCGAGCCGGCTGAGATCCTCCATCTCCTTGATCACCGGCTTGTCGTCACCCGCCGCGGCGATCCGCGCGTACCCGGCGACGGTGAGGATCTCGACGCCCGCGCGCTCGAACTCCCTGACCGCCTCCGCCCGTTCGGTCGTGCCGATGCCCGGGTGCACGGGCTCCTCCGGATGGGCGCGAAGCTCCACGCCCTGGTATCCGCTGTCGGCGGCGAGCCGTGCCACCTCCGTCAGCGGCCTGCCCGGCACGCCGAGGGTCGAGAAGGCGAACTTCATCGATCCGTTCCTTCCTCCAGTGAGAGCCGCCAGTCCTGGCCGACCAGGTCCGCTCCGTACGAGCGGTGCGGCTTCTCGGCGACGAGCGTGAACCCGGCACGCCGGTAGATCCGGCGGGCCGCGGTCAGTACGTCGTTGGTCCACAACACCATGTCCCGGTACCCGGCATCGCGCGCGAAATCCACGGCGGTGCGCACCAGCCGGTCGCCGAGGCCGTGCCCGCGCGCCTCGGGCTCGACCAGCAGCAGCCGCAGCCGGGCGGTGTCGGGCTCGTCGTCGCGTACGCACATCACCGAGCCGACCGGTCGCCCGTCCAGCTCGGCGATCCACACACGCTCGAGGCGGGGGTCGTGCTCCGGCGCGAAGTCGGCGACGATCCGGGCCACCAGGCCCTCGAAGCCCGCGTCCCACCCGTACTCGGCGGCGTAGAGTGCGCCGTGCCGCTGGACGATCCACCCCAGGTCGCCGGGGGCGGGATCCCGCAGGACGGGCTCGGCGGCGGAGCCGGGCCTGACCTGCGACAGCAGCTCCCGTACGGTGCCCAGCGCCTCCGCGAGCCTGTCCCTGTCCCGCTCCGGCATGTCGACGACCAGCGCGCCGACGGCTTGCCGGGACCGTTCGTCGAGCAGCGCGGCGGCCTTCCTGCCGCGGTCGGTGAGCGTGATCCGCTGGCGGCGTGGATCACGCTCGGAGGGGGCGCGGGCGACGAGCCCGTCGCGCTCGAACTTCGCGAGCAGCCGGCTCAGGTACCCGGCGTCGATCGACAGCTCGCCCCGCAGGTCGGCGGCGTCGGTCCGGGCGCTGTGGGCGAGCTCGTACAGGACACGGGACTCGGTGAGCGTGTACGGCGTGTACAGATGCTTCCCGTAGTCGAGCGCGCCGATGAGGTTGGTGTAGAAGCGGTTGAACGCGCGGATCTCTTGTATCGGCATGATCGCTCCGGGTCAGCTTTGACTCAGTCAACGCTAAGCCCGCCCGGCGTGCCCGGGCAAGGTCCCTGCCTGCTCCTCCGTGTCGCGGATCTGCATCTCGGGGCGCCCGGTGACGATCAGCCATGCCGGAAGGATCGCCATACACAGCAGCGGCAGCAGGCGCGGGTCGGCGACCAGGGCGGCGGCCATGAAGAGGCTCAGCCAGCCCTGGCGGGTGACGGCCACCAGCACACCGAGGACGGCGGCCCCCGTCGCCAGAGCCATCGGCACCGCGTCGACGAGGGCGTGGGCGAGCATCCCGAGGGCCACGCCCACGAACACGGCGGGAAAGATCCGGCCGCCCTGGAAGCCGCACGAGGCGGCGACGACGAGCGCGGCCAGCTTCACCAGCGCGAGCAGCGCGAGACCGGCCGCCGTGTGGTCCTCCGGGTGGGCGGTCAGCTCCCGCATCTGCTCCAGGCCCTTGAACAGGGTCAGCTGCCCGCCGAGCGCGCCCAGCGCGCCCAGCACCAGACCGCCGGCGGTCAGCATCAGCACGGGGTGCCCCAGCCGGTGGAACAGGCGGTGGACGTGCGGGAAGGCGTACACGGCGGCCATCGCGACGACGGCCGCGGCGGTGGCCACGGCCATGGCGGACACCGCGTCGATCGTCCTCGGGCCGCGGTACGGGTCGACCTGGACGCTCAGCATCGGCTCCGCGAGCAGCACCGTCGTCAGCGCTCCCGCTCCGGCGGCCACGAGCGGCGCGAAGAGCCGGTCCCACAGGGGCCGCGGATCGGGCCCGGCCTGGATCTCGGAGAGGATGAGGGCGGCAGCGACCGGCGTGCCGAACAGCGCGCCGACGGTACCCGCTGCCGCGAGCGAGACCCAGACGGCGGTGGGGGTACGGGGCGCCGCCCTCATGCCCAGCGCGCAGGCGAGCGCGATGTTGATCGACGTGATCGGGTTCTCCGGTCCGAGGCTCACCCCGCCGGCCAGGGTGACGACGACGGCGAGCAGCAGGCCGGGCAGGATCCGCACCGGCAGTGGCGGGTCGACCAGACCGCGCGTCGCCGGGTCGGGACCGGTGCGGCCGGGGAACCTCCAGACGAGCAGGCCCGTGGCGAGACCGGCCGCGGTGAGCACGGCGAGGGTCCAGCCGGCCGACCTGCCCGAGACGCCCCACCACCCGGGGAGGGTGTCCCACAACCAGTGCTGGAGCTGTTCCGCGGCGTCGCTCACGCCGATCAGCACGAGGCTGGACACGACCCCGATGAGCAGCGCCGGCAGGACCAGGGGCAGGAGGACGCGGGCAGCCGACGTCCGGACACCGGTCTCGGAAGGGCCGGCCGCGGAAGGCCCCGGGGATGCTTCGCGCGTCATGGTTCCTTCCCCGTGACCCGGGACGGGAGGCCCCGCCCGGGCCGCGTACGACGGAGGGGGCCGGTGCGCACACGGCGTGCCGGCCCCCGGAGCCTCGCCGTGGATGCGGCGACCGGTTCATGGGCGGGTCGGCAGCAGGGCCCGCACGAGGGCCGACACCGCCCGGGTGTTCGCGACCGGGCGCGCCGTGCGCCGACCAGTGACAGTCGTCGGTGGCGGCTCAGTGCGCGGACGTGCCGTCCTGAGACCTGCGGCCCTGATCGGTGCACAGCGCCCAGATGACGAACAGGCCGATCGCGATGGACACCACGGCCCAGACCGGCTGGTACGGCAGCCACATGAACTGGAGGACGACGACCAGCGCGGCCACCCCGACACCGAGGCCCCGCGCCCAGGCCGCACCCCGCAGGATGCCCCAGCCGGTGACGGCCACCACGATGCCCAGGATCAGGTGGATCCAGCCCCAAGTGGTGAGGTTGAACTTGAAGACGTAGTCGCCGACGCGGGTGTAGACGTCGTCCTCCGCGATCGCGGCGATTCCGGAGAGGATGTTGAGGATGCCTTCCATCAGCAACAGGACACCGGCGAAGATCGTTCCGCCGGTGGCCCACGCGGAGGAGGCGCGTCCCGCGTGCGCGGTCCCGGTGCTTCGGGTGCTGCTGGTCATGCCCGTTCTCCATCCCTCGGAAGCAGGAACCTCAGCCTGTGGCCGTGCCTGAGGAGCGGCGAGCGGGTGTGGGCCGTTCGGGTGAAGCGGTAGCGGGCGCTCGGCGCCTGCCAGGAGGGACGCGACGGCCCGCACCGGCGCGGCAGCCCGTCCGGGCTCCCTGTCGCCCCGCGGGTCTCCTCGTCGCCCCGCGCGCCCGTGTCGCGTGGCTGCGTTGCGGACGCGGTCTCGTCGTGCATGCCCCTCCGCCCGGGGCGACCGAGCAGGGCCCCGCACGGGCCGGCCGGGGCGCTGTTGTCCCGCCCGCGCCGGGCACGACCAAGACGCTGCCGTCCCGCCCGGACCGGGCACGGCGGGCCGGTCACCGGCACGCCTCGTCCCGCCCGTAGCGCCTACGAAGGCGCCCGCGAGGCCGTCCCGCGCCCCGCGACCGCGTCACGCCCGCGGTGGCGCCGTCGAGTCGCGGGCCATCAGTTCCGCCGCGATCGAGGCGATGCCCCCCGGCGGCGGCGCCTCGTTGCCCATCGCCAGCCGGCCGGCGCGGGCCCCCGCCTCGAAGAGCGGGAGCCGGACGGTCGTGAGCGCGGGCACCGCGTCCACGGAGAACGGCAGGTCGTCGAAGCCCGCGACCGAGATGTCGTGCGGAATCCGCAGGCCCTGGTCCCGCAGCGCCGCGCACGCGCCCAGTGCGACGGTGTCGTTCGCGGCGACGACGGCCGTCAGGTCCGGGTCCCTGCGCAGCAGTTCGAGGGTGGCGTCGTAGCCGGACCGGCGGTCGTAGGGGCCGTGCACCGTGAGCCGTTCCTGCTCCGCCGCGTCCCCGCCGAGCCCGGCCGCGGCCATCGCCGCGCGGTGGCCTTCCAGCCGGTGGCGGGTCGTGGTGCGTTCCACGGGTCCGGCGACGTAGCCGATGCGGCGGTGACCGAGCGTGAGGAGGTGCTCGGTGAGCCGCCGTCCGCCGCCGCGGTTGTCGAAGGCGAGCGAGGCGACGACGGCGTCGCTGCCGGGCAGCGGCGGGCGGCCGCACAGCACGACCGTGGTCCCGGCGTCCGCGAGCCTGTTGAGCTTCGCCGTCATGGCGGCGATGTGGTCGGGGTCCTCCAGGGCGCCGCCGGTGAGGATCACGGCGGCGGCGCGCTGGCGCTGGAGCAGGGTGAGATACGTCAGTTCGCGCTCGGGCGAACCGCCGGTGTTGCAGACCACGGCGAGCTTCTCGCCGCCCGCCCGGCCCGTTCCCTCCTGCCCGCCGATCTCCGTCTGCGCCGCTCCGGCCATGATCCCGAAGAAGGGGTCGGCGATGTCGTTGACGAGGATGCCGACGAGGTCGGACGTGGCGGCGGCGAGTGAGCTCGCCGGGCCGTTGAGGACGTAGTCGAGCTCGTCCACCGCTCGCAGCACGCGCTCCCGCGTCGACGCGGCGACCGGATAGTTGCCGTTCAGTACGCGGGAGACGGTCGCCGGGGACACCCGGGCGCGGGCCGCCACATCCGCCAGGGTGACTGTCATCGCTTTCCTCCGCGGGAGATGGGGCGGCCCCCTTGTCCAGGCCGCTGTCGGCAGGCTAGCTTCATATCGCGTAGAAAGCGCTTGCTACGCTCATATCGAGGGAACTCGGAAGAACCGAGATGAAAGATGGAGGCACTTCGTGACACGCAGGACAGTGCGGATCGCCATGAACGGCGTCACAGGGCGGATGGGCTACCGCCAGCACCTGGTGCGCTCCATCCTGGCGATCCGTGAGCAGGGCGGTCTCGACCTCGGCGGCGGCGACGTGCTCTGGCCGGAGCCGGTACTCGTCGGCCGTCGCGAGCACGCACTGCGCGAGATCGCGGAGCGGCACGGAATCACCGAGGTCTCGACCGACCTCGACGCCGTCCTCGCCGACGAGAGCATCGACATCTACTTCGACGCCCAGGTCACCTCCGCCCGCGTCGGCGCGCTGAAGAAGGCGATCGCGGCCGGAAAGCACCTCTACACCGAGAAGCCGACCGCCACCGACCTGGCAGGCGCGCTGGAGCTCGCCCGCGTCGCACAGGACAAGGGCATCAAGCACGGCGTCGTACAGGACAAGATCTTCCTGCCGGGACTGCTGAAGCTGAAGCGCCTGATCGACGGCGGCTTCTTCGGGCAGATCCTGTCCGTGCGCGGCGAGTTCGGCTACTGGGTCTTCGAGGGCGACTGGCAGGAGGCGCAGCGCCCCAGCTGGAACTACCGCAGCGAGGACGGCGGCGGCATCACCGTCGACATGTTCCCGCACTGGGAGTACGTGCTGCACGAGCTGTTCGGCCGCGTCACCTCCGTCAGCGCGCAGGTCGCCACCCACGTCCCGCAGCGCTGGGACGAGCAGGGCAAGCCCTACGCGGCGACCGCCGACGACGCGGCGTACGGCACCTTCCAGCTCGAGGGCGGCGCGATCGCCCAGATCAACTCGTCCTGGACGGTACGGGTCAACCGCGACGAACTCGTCGAGTTCCAGGTCGACGGCACGCACGGCTCGGCGGTCGCGGGTCTGCGCAACTGCCGGGCACAGCACCGCTCCGCCACGCCCAAGCCGGTGTGGAACCCCGACCTGCCGGTCACCGAGTCGTTCCGCGACCAGTGGCAGGAGGTCCCGGACAACACCGACTTCGACAACGGCTTCAAGGCCCAGTGGGAGCTGTTCCTGCGCCACGTGGTCCTCGACGAGCCGTACCACTGGGACCTGATGGCCGGCGCGCGCGGCGTGCAGCTCGCCGAGCTCGGACTGCGGTCGTCGGCGGAGGGCCGGCGGCTCGAGGTGCCGGAGCTGTCGCTGTGACGATCCGACTCCCGCGGGCCGACGGCTCCTCGACCGCGTACGAGCCGCGCACCGAGCCGCTGAGCTTCACGGCCTCGGCTCCGCTCACCTCCCGTACGGTCTTCTCCGCCGCCCATGTCGTCGCCGACCCGTACGCCGACATCAGCCCCGACTCTCCCGCCGCCGTCGACTGGGACGCCACGCTCGCCTTCCGCCGCCACCTGTGGTCGCACGGGCTGGGCGTGGCGGAGGCCATGGACACCGCGCAGCGGGGGATGGGTCTCGACTGGGCGGGCGCGTCGGAGCTGATCCGGCGCTCGGCGGCCGAGGCGAAAGCGGTCGGCGGCAGGATCGCCTGCGGTGTCGGCACCGACCAGCTGACCGGGCCGGCGTCGCTCGCGTCGGTACGCTCCGCCTACGAGGAGCAGCTCGCCCTCGTCGAGTCCACCGGCGCGCAGGCGATCCTGATGGCCTCCCGGGCGCTGGCCGCGGCGGCGACGTCCGCCGAGGACTACCTGGACGTCTACGGCCATCTGCTGCGCCAGGCGTCGGAGCCGGTGATCCTCCACTGGCTCGGCCCGATGTTCGACCCGGCGCTGGAGGGCTACTGGGGCTCGCCCGACCTGGACGTGGCCACGGAGACGTTCCTCGAGGCCATCGCGGCCCACCCCGACAAGGTCGACGGCATCAAGGTCTCGCTGCTGGACGCGCGGCGGGAGGTGGAGCTGCGCCGGCGCCTGCCGCGGGGCGTGCGCTGCTACACCGGCGACGACTTCAACTACCCCGAGCTGATCGCGGGCGAGGAGCCGACGGCGGGAGGACGATTCAGCCACGCCCTGCTCGGCATCTTCGACCCGCTGGGCCCGCTGGCGGCGGAGGCCGTACGCGTCCTGGACACGGGTGACACGGCGGGCTTCCGCAAGCTGCTCGACCCCACGGTCGAGCTGTCCCGCCACCTGTTCCAGCCACCGACGCGCTTCTACAAGACCGGCGTGGTGCTGCTGGCCTGGCTGGCCGGCCACCAGTCGCACTTCTCGATGGTGGGCGGCCTCCAGTCGGCGCGCTCGCTGCCGCATCTGGCCCGCGCGTACGAACTGGCCGACGGGCTGGGCCTGTTCCCCGACCCGGTCCTCGCGGAGGCCCGGATGAGGTCCCTGCTCGACGTCTACGGAGTTCCGCGGTGAATCCTCTTTCGCGCTTCAGCATCAACCAGATGACGGTCAAGCAGCTGGCCCTGCCGGAGCTGACCGAGGCGTGCGTCCGGCTCGGCGTCCCGGCCGTGGGCCTGTGGCGCGAACCGGTCGCGGAGTACGGCCTCGACGCGACGGCGAAGCTCGTGCGGGACGCGGGCCTTTCGGTCACGTCCCTGTGCCGGGGCGGCTTCCTCACCGCGACCGACGAGGGTGACCGGGCCCGTGCGCTGGAGGACAACCGCGCCGCGATCGACGAGGCGGCGACGCTGGGCACGGACACGCTGGTGATGGTCTCGGGCGGCCTGCCGGTGGGCAGCCGCGACCTGGTGGCGGCTCGGGAACGCATCGCGGACGCGCTGTCCGTGCTGGCCCCCTACGCGGCCGAACGCGGAGTCCGCCTCGCGATCGAGCCGCTCCACCCGATGTTCGCGTCCGACCGCTGCGTGGTCTCGACGCTGGACCAGGCCCTGGACCTGGCGGAACGCTTCCCGGCCGACCAGGTGGGCGTGGTCGTGGACACCTACCACATCTGGTGGGACGACCGGGCCCCGGCGGCGGTCGCCCGCGCGGGAGCCACGGGCCGCATCCACTCCTTCCAACTCGCCGACTGGACCACCCCGCTGCCCGCCGGCGTCCTCAACGGCCGCGGCCAGCTCGGCGACGGCGCGATCGACATGCGCGAGTGGCGCGAGCGGGTGGAGTCCGCCGGCTGGACGGGCTTCATCGAGGTGGAGCTGTTCAACGACGGGTTGTGGGCGCGGGACGGGGTGGAGGTTCTGGAGGAGACGGCGGGGAGGTTCGTGGACTGCGCAGGGTGACCACCGGGGTGCCGGCCGCACACCGAAGCTCGGCCGGCCCGGTTGCCCGCTACGGGAGCGCGAGGGCCAGGGGCAGCCACTCGGTGATGTCCTGCCGAGTCGGATCGTCTCTGCGAGCGCTTATGGTGCACGCCAAGGCCGCCGTAGACCGAAATTGAAGGCCTCCTTTCCGAGCGCGTATGGGACCCGGAACCAGAATCCGCCGGGCTGTGCAGGGAAGAGGGCCCGGCCCTCATGGAGTCAGGTCGGCAGGCACCCGCTCCTCGTCCCTCTACACAGGGCACCCGTCATGCGGTGGATCGAGGCTCATACGTCACTCGCAGCACCTTCAGGTTTGCGGAAGCCCACGTTCACTCTGTCGGGCCGTTATTCGCCCTCGCGATGCGGGGGGCGAATTCCTCCATGTACTCGCGGTGTTCCACATGGATAGCGGACTCCGGGATTTCCCCCAGAGGTGAGAGATCGACACCGTCGAGCTTCCCGCAGCCATCGAGATCGGTTAGCGCGTGCAGGAGCGCCTCCAGGGCTACCCGGGACTCCTCGTACGGGGCCAGCATGGCGATCAGGTCCCCTACCACCCTGGCCTGGGTGTCGGAGAGCAGGTTCACGAAGTCCTGAACTCGGTCGCTCGCCTCAGTACGCACCGCTGCGTCGAGACTCAGAAGGTCTCGAAGGAATTCGACATAATACTTGCTTTCCATAAGTCCCGTCTTCCAGTTCAGTGCGGGTATGGCACCGGCAGATGGCTGGGCCACGGAATGTGGGTGTCGTTGATCGCCGCCTCATTATAGTTCGGACTGTTCACGTTTCCGATCTGCGCGTGGTAGAGCTTGCCCGCCTCGTCCTGGAACTGGTGCCCGATCTGGATGCGGTAGATGGGGCCGCTGCTGGCGTTGGGGCCGGCGTGTGGGCCGAGGTCGGGCCCGTGGACGCGCATACGCACTGTCTTGCCCGTGACATCGTCCGTCCACTTCCACTTGATGCCGTGCTCGACACCACCGGGGATCGGCTTCCAAGGTTCCTGAACGGCGTCCTTCGGGATGATGCTCAGCGGGTTTGCATCCCCAGTGAGGTCCCAGCCTCCACCCTGGATCCGGGGCGGACATGGACCGAGCCCGAGGGGGTCGCTCCACGTGTGAGGGTTGTGGACGTACGTGACCGGGTTGTCTGCCGGGGTCAGGCCCAGGGGGTCTGGCGTGAGGTAGCGGGCCATTCCTGGGTCGTAGTAGCGGAAGAAGTTGTAGTGGAGTTCCGATTCGCGGTCGAAGTACTGGCCCGGGAAGCGGAGCGGGGTGTACGCCGTAGCGTCACGGGTCCAGGTGGTCGTGCCCCAGAGGGTGGTGCGGGCACGCCAGGCCAAGGCGCCGGATTCGTCGACGAGTTCCGTCGGGGTACCGATCAGGTCCGTGACGATGGCGAAGAAACGGTCGTCGGTTGAGCCGTGGCGGCGTTCCGTCTGGGTAAGGGGGCGCAAGCCGGCGTAGTCCCAGGTGAGGGTCGTGTCCTCTGTCGTCTGTTCGCAGAGGGTAGCGCCGTCCCAGGTGAAGTGGACTGTCTCCAAGGGCGACTGCTTGGATATTCGGCGGCCCAGAGGGTCGTATGCGTACCGCCAGACCGTGCCGTCCGGTGTCGTCACCGACGTCAGGCGGTCCTCAGCGTCCCACGCGTAGCGCCAGGTGTCCGGCCTTCGTGAGAGGCGGGTCTTCTGGCGCAGGACGGTGCGACCCTGGGCGTCGTGCTCGTAGCGGACGGAGCCCGCGCGTGTGATGCCCATGCCCGTGTACGTGCGGGGGCCGGTCGACTCGTGGGGCGGGTGGGTGGACGGCCAGGAGGCGTCCGCCTGGTTGCCTGCCTCGTCGTAGGCGTACCGCTCCGTCCACCCGGCCGCTTGTACGGCCGTCACGCGGCCTGCCGCGTCCAGGTCGAAGCGGCGGGCGCCGGAGAGTGAGTCGGCGATGCCGACGAGGTTGCCATCGGGACGGTAGGAGTACGCGCGGTGCTGGAGACGACGGCCATCACCGGCGGTGATCTCTTGGGCCGTGAGACGACCCCTCACATCGAACGAGGAGGTCAGAGACGTGAAGTTGCCCACCGTACGGGATGTTTCGCGCCCCAGCTCGTCGTGCGTGAAGGTGAGAGTCCGGCCGGATACGGTCAGTGCGGCCCGGCGGCCCGCTGCGTCGTACGACCAGCTGCTCGCCACCCCACCCGGGGTCGTCCGGCCCGTTCGCCTGCCCAGTGCATCGTGGGTAAAGGAAAGCGTACGCCCGTTCACCGTATCGGACTTGAGGCGGCCGAAGCGGTCCCGTAGCCGTACCAGCGTCGCGTCCGGGCCGGTGGCCGCCGCCAGCTCGTCGAAGATGTCGTATTCGAACGCCGTGACCGCGCCCGCCGCGTTCTTGCAAACGACCTGGCCGATTTCATTGTGCTCGTACGTGACGGTTTGCGCCAGCCCGTTCATACGGGACGTCAGCCGCCCGGCCGCGTCGTACACGTAGGTCAGCGTCCGGTCGTCGAAGTCAGTCTCCGCGACCAGACGGCCTGCCGGGTCATACGTGTACGTCCA
The DNA here is from genome assembly GCF_001278075.1 of Streptomyces pristinaespiralis. GTDB lineage: Bacteria > Actinomycetota > Actinomycetes > Streptomycetales > Streptomycetaceae > Streptomyces > Streptomyces pristinaespiralis. The sequence goes on from NZ_CP011340.1 coordinate 5,588,942, forward strand.
CGCCAGCGTCTGCGGGTTGGTCACCTCGGTCAGGCGGAGATTCGTGTCGTGGGTGAACTCGTACCGTGCGCCGTCAGGCTCCGTACGGGTTCGCAGCAGGTCGAAGTCGGTGTACTCGAAGGCGACGGTCGCCCCTGAGGCATTGGTGTGGGTGAGGCAGTTACCTTCGCCGTCATACGTCCATGTTTCCTGGGTGCCGTCCGCTTCGGTGCGGCGTGCGAGCTTGCCCTCGACGGTCCACTCCAGGTGGGTCGTCGCGCCGAGGTGGTCTGTGAAGGAGACGGGGCGACCGAAGGCGTCGCGTTTGTAGCTGCTCACCGCGCCCAGGGGGTCGGTGACGGCGATAAGCAGGCCAGTGCGGTCACAGACGACGGTGGAGGAGTGTCCGAGGGCGTCGGTGATGCGAGTGAGGTGGCCTGCCTGGTCGTAGGTGAAGCGGGTCGTGGCTCCCGTCGGGCCGGTGACCGCGGTGCGGTTGCCACGGGCGTCGAAGGTCTGGCGGGTGACGTTTCCGTCGGTGCCGGTTATACGGACAGGCAGGCCGAGTTCGTTGTACTCGGCTCGTGACTGGCGTCCGTCCGGGCGTTCCGCCTCGGTCAGCCGCCCCTTTTCGTCGTAGGTGGAGCGGGTGGTGTGGCCGAGGGGGTCGGTGCGGGAGAGAAGTCGGTTGTAGCGGTCGTATGCGTAGCGGGTGACCGCGCCGAGTGCGTCGATCTCGGCGACGACCTGGGAGCGCTCGTTGATGACGTGGCGTTTGGTGTGGCCGAGGCCGTCGGTGATGGAGGTCATCCGCAGGCCGGTTTCCGGGTCGGTGTCGTCCCACGTGAAGTGGGACTCGAGGTGTCCGTTGGAGCCGGTCTGGTAGGTGCAGCGGTCCTTCTCGTCGTAGACGTAGTCGTAGTGGCTGCCGTTGGTGTCGGTCCAGGAGGTGATGCGGCCCTGTTCGTCGCAGCCGAAGCGCAGGGGCCGGCCGCTGGAGTTGGTGACCTCGGTGAGGTGGCCGTCGGTGTAGCCGTAGCGGAGGATCTCCTGGTCGTTGCCGTCGGGTGCGGCGCCGGCGAGGTGAAGGGCAGTGACCCGCCCGTCCGCGGTGGTGAGCTTCAGGTGGTAGCCGCCGTGGTGGACGATCGACGTCGGAGCGCCGGATTCGTCGTGCTCGAAGGTGATCCAGCGACCGTTGCGGTCGTCGATCTGCGCCAACAGGGCGAGTTCGGCGGTGTGGTCGGTGAAGTGCCAGACCTGGCCGGTTTCGGGGTCGGTGATCGTGTAGCCGTCGTCGACCCGGTCGATTGGCCAGCGCCGTCCGTGCGTGGGCAGGACGGGGACACCCGGCGCGGGGTGCGGATAGGCCAGCAGGCTGCCCTCGGCACAGCTGAACACCACGCCTTCGGAGTCGATCTCCAGGCGTTGGTCGACCGTGCTGGACCAGGTCGGGCCGAACCAGCGGCCGGACCGGTGTGAGGAGTCATGCGTGCGTTGGAACACCAGTGGCAGTGAGCCGGGCAGGACGATGTCTGTCTGCGGCAGGAGCATGCGACCGGTCGCGACATCGATGGGGTCCCGGTCGCACTTGGTCTCTGTGCACTTCTTGCCATTGCTGTCCGGGTTCTTCTCGTGATCACCTCGGGTACTGCCCGGCTTGTTGGCGTCGGGCAGGCGTTTGCCGGCGGTGACCAGGCCCTTGGCCGCGCCTGCGCCTTTGGTGCCGACCGCCTCGGCGAACAGACGGCCGATTCCCTCGGCCGGGTCACTCTTGAAGGTTTCCCAGGCGTTCTTCAGGGCCCGGTCCGGGTTGGCGACGGTGGAGGCGATACCGGCGAGCGTCATGTTGACGCCCTTGTAGTACTCGGCCGGGTGGGTCAGGTTGTACATGTCGAGCGGGTTGACGGAACGCACGAAGCTGACAATGCCTGCGCCCCCCTTGACGAACCCCGCGCCGACGTGAGCCAGTTCGATGCCTTGAGCCATCGCATGGTCCATGAACTCGGCCTTGAGTTTGTCCCGGCCCGTGGGTTCCTTCGGCGCGTGTGCCATCGCCGCCGTCACCGCACTCTTCGCAGCCTCCGCCGCTTCGTTGCGGGCCTTGCGGGCGTCGGCGAGGATCTCCCGTGCCCGGGCCCGTTTGGCCTTGCCCGGGTCGGAGAACTCACCCGGGTCCGGCAGCGGGTTGTCCCCGTTGCGGGCCGCGTTGTAGGCCTCGACCTTCTTGTTGTACGCCTCGGCCGCCTTCTTGGAGTCGCTCTCACCCTCCCTGTAGAGGGCGATCGCCTCCTTCGCCTTGCCCTGCGCGCTGGTGATCGCCTTGGAGTAGGTCTCCAAAGCCTTGGCCGCGTCCTCGCACGCGTCCGCCGCGCGCAGCCAGTCCGTGGGCAGCGGCTCGAACTTCTCCCGGAAGGTGTTGGCCGCCTCACCCTTCCAGTGGGCCGAGTCCATCTTCTTCAGCCCGCCACCGACCAGGTCGAACGCCTTGTGGAAGTCCCGCAGGTTCTTCACCGACTCGGCGATCTTCTCCGGCCGGCCATGAATCAGCTCGTTCGCCTCTTCACTCTGGCCGAGCTGCTGCTCACCCACCTGCGCACCGAGCGACGAGGCGGTCTCGTCCCCCCAGTCCTCGACCGCCTCGGCCACACCGTCGTAGCCGTAGTGCCGCAGCCCCTGCCCGGCCTTGTCGGTCACATAGTCGACACCCTCGCCGACCAGTTCCTTGCCCTTGTCGATCCCGTCGTCGACGATGTCGACGCCCTTGTCGACCAGCCCGCCCCAGTCCACCATCAGCGACTCTCCCCCCACCGCGGCTGCTCAGCCTGATCCACCGTCGCCTGATCCGGATCAAGATCCTCACGCAACTGCGCGTCCAACCGCTCCCGCACCGACGGATCGAGGATCCCCGCCCGCTCCATCGCGTCGTTCTGCGCATCCATCACGTCATACGTCGTGTTGGCCCACGTCTGCTTCACCTCGGCATGCGCCTGCGAGAACGACTCACCGCTCCAGTCCGCGTTGTCCCACGCGTGCTGGTCACGGATCGTGTCCCAGCTCATCTGCTTGACCTCGTCCTCCGACAGATGCGGATTACCGTTCAGCGAGTTCACACCGATCTTGATGCTGTCCTTGACGTACTGCTCCTGCTCCGCGAACGACCCCGCCGACAGACCCAACGCCTGAGCGACCAGATTGCCCTTCATCGTGAGCGCCCGAACCCCCCACTCCCACCGGTTGCAGAACGTCTCGAACTCCGACGTCAGCCCGGGATGCCCCAACTCCAGACCGGACAAGGCCAGATCAGAAAACCCCCGGCCCGTCGTCGCCTCCCCGATCATGCCGAGCTCCTTCAGCTCCGCATGCGCCAGATCGATACCACTCGCGATCTCCACCAAAGCCGACGGCGGCGCCGCAAGATCCGGCTGCTCCCCACTCACCGTGTCCCCCCGAGATCCACCACCGCCGCCTCGGGCACCACACCCTCGACCGGCGGAAACAACATGCCCTCGTCACTGCCCGCATCCAGCGCGACACCCGCCGGGCCCGGCAGCATCGGCACCATCACATCCAACAACCGCGCACCCAGCACCGTCCGGTACTCCCACTCACGCCCCGCATCCTGCTGAGCATGCGCGAACCGCGACAGCGCCTCCTCGTCGGAGAACGCACAAATCCACCGCACCCCGTTGAAATCCGCCGTCCACAAACTCCCCTGCGCATCGAACGGCACCAACACCGCCGCACGCCGGAACTCCCCCAGCAAACGCGCAAACCCACGCCGACCCACCACCACCTCATCCACCACCGACGCAGCGGGAACCGCCGACCGCTCGGCAGGCACGGCCACCGGCTCATCTGCCCGCTCGACCAGCTCTCCCTGGTCGGTCGGACCAGCCAGCTCGGCCAACTCCGAAAGTCTGGAGAGGCGGTCAGGCCCCGATATGTCATCCCCGTTGTCACTCACCTACGGAATGCTGTCACGAGGAACTTTCCGCCCGCAATGAGGTACATCGCATGCGGTGGCGCAAAGACGCCTCCACAACCGGGCGTTCGTGTGGACAGGTCGCCACGTTTGGCCGCCGCCACGAACGTCGCCCAGCCGCCTGCCGAGAACGCCACGGCGCGGATGAGCGGCGCGCCCGCGCGAGTGGTGAGGCTGCAGTCCTGACCGGTCAGGAGAGCAAGCCCGGTTGCCTCATCGGCCATGGCGCCGGCCACGTGGAGCCGGTGGCCGGGGGACGCCGTGAGGGGGAGGCGGTCCGGCGTGGGCGTGGTGATGTGTTCCGTGGCACCGGGCGCGTCTGTGGCGTTCCGCGGGCCCGTCCGGAAAGAAATTCTTCAACGCTGACATAGAAGCCGGCGTCGTCCTCCGTCTGAGACATGAAGGCAACACCGACCACGGACACGACCAGCGGAGGACCGATGAAGACGAAGAGGCTCGTCATGGCAGGGGTCATGGCGATGGCTCTCGCGGGCGGCGCGGGAACGGCGCTTGCCCTGGGCGACGGCACGGCGCAGACCACCACGGCCGCGGCCGACGGCACCGGCAGCGTGGCGCCCGCCGCGGCCACGGCCGTCACGGCCAGCACGGCGGGGCCGCGCGTCGTGCAGCCGTACCGGCCCGTGGAGATAGGCCAGGGCGCGAAGATGGGGCTGCTCCCGCAGGGCCGGCAGAACTACGTCGTGGCGTGGGAGGACTTCGCGTCCGTCGTCGAGCAGGCCAAGGGGTACGTGGGGGACAGCATCCGTGCGAACAGCCTCAGCGGCGGGCTGCAGACCGACGGGGACGACGCCCTGTTCACGGGCGCGTTCCGTACGGACACGGTGCCTTCGCGCATCACCGTCCGCGTCGGCGCCGGCCCCGAGCAGGCCGCGGGCATGCTGATGCTGCCGGGTGAGCCGGGCTGGGGAACGTACTACCTCGACGCCGCGGGTGCCGGGGCGCCGAAGGAGACCACCGTGGTGACCGCCTACGGCGCGGACGGGGCGGTGCTCGCCACCCTGTCGTTCGAGCCCTTCGCGGCCGGCCGCTGACGCCAGTCCCGCCCGTAGGGCGGCCGTGTCACGCTGTTGCGCCGGCCACGAGGGAGCGGCACAACAGCGTGGCACGCGCCGCGCGCGGACGGCGAACACGAGGACTCGCTTGAAGACGAGCGCGGAGGCGGAATTCCGGGCGTTCGTGGTCAGCCGCTGGCCGCGCATGCTCCGTACCGCCCATCTGCTGACCGGACACCACCACGACGCGGAGGACCTGGTGCAGGCCGCCCTGGCCAAGGCGTACGTGAAGTGGGAGCGCGTACAGGGGGCCGACGACCCCGACTCCTATGTGTGGCGCATCATGATCAACCTCAATGTGGACCGGCTGCGGCGCACCCGGCTCCGCGAGTGGCTCACCACCCGCTTCCCCGAGACCGCGGCCCCGGACCGGACCGACACCGTGACCCAGCGGGGCGCCGTGATGGACGCGCTCGGCCAACTGCCGCCGAAGCAGCGGGCGGTGGTCGTGCTGCGCTATCTGGAGGACCGCAGCGAGAGCGAGGTGGCCCGGCTGCTCGGCACCGGGATCGGTACGGTGCGCAGTCATACGGCACGCGCGCTGAAGAAGCTGCGCGAGCACCCGGGCATCGTCCCGGCGCACATGACGGGGGAGCGGCAGCCGTGAACGAGGACGCAGCCGTGAACGACGACGCAGCCGGCGACATGAGAAGCGACACGGACATGCGGCTCGGCGACGCCCTGCGCCGTGAGGCGGACGCCGTACCCGTGGGCCCGGCCCCGGTGGACGGCGTGCTGCGCAGGGGCCGGGCCGCGCGCCGGCGCCGCACCGCGGCCATGGCGGGCGGCGTCACCGCCCTCGTCGCCGTACTGGCCGTCGTCCCCCTGAGCGGTGAACTGACGCGGCGGCACACCCCGTCCCCGCCCGCGACCGCACCGCCGGTCACGGCCTTGCCCACGGCCGTCCGCACGGTCGGCCCGTACGAGCCGGAGCCGATCGGGCGGGGCCACAGCATGGCGCTGCTGCCCGACGGTGCGCAGAACTATGTGGTGGGCGCGGGGGACATCGCGGAGTCGGTCGACGCGGCCCGCGGCTACACGGGCGACAACATCGGACCGGAGAGCCTCAGTGGCGGCAGGATCCACGACGGCGAACTGCTCCTCCACCACGGTGCGTTCCGCACCCGACTGCTCCCGGCCCGGATCGAGGTCCGGACCGACTCGGGCGCCCGCTCCCCGGCTTCCGCGCTGCGCCTCCCGGGCGAACCGGGCTGGGGTGCGTACTACGCCTTCGGCGATGCCTCCACAGCCGACGAGGGCTGGACGGTCACGGCGTACGGGGCGGACGGAGGGGTGCTGGCGGAGCGGTATTTCGGGGCGGTGTCCGGGCCTTGACGCGCGTGCGGACCGATGACCGGGGAGGCTCGGCCCGGCCACGGGGTGTCCGTGACGCGGCCCCGGCCGGGCAGTGGCCCTGATGCAGGGGAAGCCCGCCGCGGCGCGGCCGGAAGTATGCGCTCAAAGATGGCAGGAATCACTCCCCGTGTTCGTGCAACCATCCCGGCGTGACCGGAGTCGTATGTGTCGTCAAGGCTCCGGGGGAGCGCATCCGGGGGGAGGGCGCCGGCCTTGGCGGAGGGGGCGCGAGGGGCCCGGTCACGGACCGGGCCCTATGGCCCCTCAGGCCCCCGCCGACCGGGGCCCCTCAGGCCCCCGCCGGCCGCCCGCCGTGACCGGCGGCCGCTGCGCCGCCGCTGTTTTCCACAGGGCGCCCGCACTGTCGGAGCGCGGCGATAACGTCGGGGCATGTCCAATCCGGTCGTGTTCCAACCCGCTGTGCTCGAAGGCGTGCTCGAGCGGATCACGTACGCCAACGAGGAGAACGGCTACACGGTCGCCCGCGTCGACACCGGCCGCGGCGGCGACCTGCTCACCGTCGTCGGTTCGCTGCTCGGCGCACAGGTCGGCGAATCGCTGCGGATGGAGGGCCGTTGGGGCTCCCACCCGCAGTACGGCAAGCAGTTCACGGTGGAGAACTACACCACCGTCCTGCCGGCCACGATCCAGGGCATACGGCGCTATCTCGGCTCCGGACTGATCAAGGGGATCGGCCCGAAGATCGCCGAGCGGATCGTCGACCACTTCGGTACGGACACCCTCGACGTGATCGAGAAGGAGCCGAAGCGCCTCATCGAGGTGCCGGGCCTCGGCCCGAAGCGGACGAAGATGATCGGCGTGGCCTGGGAGGAGCAGAAGGCCATCAAGGAGGTCATGGTCTTCCTCCAGGGGGTGGGCGTCTCGACGTCCATCGCGGTGCGGATCTACAAGAAGTACGAGGACGCCTCCATCTCGGTCGTGCGGAACCAGCCGTACCGCCTGGCCGCCGATGTGTGGGGCATCGGCTTCCTCACCGCCGACAAGATCGCGCAGGCGGTCGGCATACCCCACGACAGTCCCGAGCGGGTCAAGGCGGGACTGCAGTACGCCCTGTCGCAGTCGACGGACCAGGGGCACTGCTTCCTGCCGGAGGAGCAGCTGATCGCCGACGCGGTGAAGCTGCTCCAGGTCGACACCGGGCTCGTCATCGAGTGCCTCGGGGAGCTCGCGGGCGACGAGGAGGGCGTCGTGCGGGAGCGGGTGCCCGGACCGGAAGGGGGAGAGCCCGTGACGGCCGTGTACCTGGTGCCGTTCCACCGCGCCGAGCTGTCCCTGGCCGGGCAGGTGCGGCGGCTGCTGACCGCGGAGGACGACCGGATGCCCGCCTTCCGGGACGTCGCCTGGGACAAGGCGCTGGCCTGGCTCGCCGACCGCACGGGCGCCGAGCTGGCGCCCGAGCAGGAGGCGGCCGTCAGGCTTGCCCTGACCGCCAAGGTCGCCGTGCTGACGGGCGGCCCCGGCTGCGGCAAGTCGTTCACGGTCCGTTCGATCGTCGAACTGGCCCGCGCGAAGAAGGCCAAGGTGGTGCTGGCGGCTCCCACCGGCCGCGCGGCCAAGCGCCTCGCCGAGCTGACGGGCGCGGAGGCGTCGACCGTGCACCGGCTGCTGGAGCTCAAGCCCGGCGGTGACGCGGCCTATGACAAGGACCGGCCGCTGGACGCGGACCTGGTCGTCGTCGACGAGGCGTCCATGCTCGACCTCCTGCTCGCCAACAAGCTGGTCAAGGCCGTGGCGCCGGGCGCGCACCTGCTGCTGGTGGGGGACGTGGACCAGCTGCCGAGCGTCGGCGCGGGGGAGGTGCTGCGCGACCTTCTGTCGGACGGCGGCCCGGTGCCGAGCGTGCGCCTGACACGGATCTTCCGGCAGGCGCAGCAGTCGGGTGTCATCACCAACGCCCACCGGATCAACACCGGTCTGCCGCCCATCACTTCCGGCCTGCCGGACTTCTTCCTGTTCGTGGAGGAGGAGACAGAGGACGCGGGCAGGGTGACCGTCGACGTGGCGGCCCGCCGGATCCCGGCGAAGTTCGGCCTCGACCCGCGCCGGGACGTGCAGGTGCTCGCGCCGATGCACCGCGGCCCGGCCGGCGCCGGGACGCTCAACGGGCTGCTCCAGCAGGCCATCACCCCGGCCCGGCCGGACCTCCCGGAGAAGCGGTTCGGCGGCCGGGTCTTCCGTGTCGGCGACAAGGTCACCCAGATCCGCAACAATTATGAGAAAGGGCGCAACGGTGTCTTCAACGGCACGGTCGGTGTCGTCACGGCCCTGCACATGGACGACCAGCGGCTGACCGTTCTGACGGACGAGGACGAGGAGGTGCCGTACGACTTCGACGAGCTGGACGAGCTGGCGCACGCGTACGCGGTGACCATCCACCGCTCGCAGGGCAGTGAATATCCGGCGGTGGTGATCCCCGTCACCACGGGGGCGTGGATGATGCTCCAGCGGAATCTGCTGTACACGGCCGTCACCCGGGCGAAGAGACTGGTGGTCCTGGTCGGGTCCCGTAAGGCGATAGGCCAGGCGGTCCGGACCGTTTCCGCAGGCAGGCGCTGCACGGGCCTCGCGCACCGCCTCGCCGTGTGAGCCGGCCCGCCGGCGGGCCCGGCGGGCCGGGCGGTTCGAGCGGCCTCAGGGGTGGGAAACACCACCCCACCCCCACCCTGGCTTCCGGAAGCGGGGCGAAGGGGGCAAGATGAGCAGGTTGGCGGCACTGAGTGCCGCCGATAGGCCCAATGGTCGACCCCGAGTGCACTCTCCTGAGCCAAATGGGGGATGGTAGAGACAGTCAGGGCACCTCGAAGAAGAGGCACTACGTCGGTGAGGGATGACGTGAGCGACAACTCTGTAGTACTGCGGTACGCGGACGGTGAATACACCTACCCGGTGGTCGAGAGCACCGTCGGTGACAAGGGCTTCGACATCGGGAAGCTCCGAGCCCAGACCGGTCTGGTCACCCTGGACAGCGGATACGGCAACACCGCCGCCTATAAATCCGCGATCACCTACCTCGACGGCGAGCAGGGCATTCTGCGCTACCGCGGTTACCCGATCGAGCAGCTGGCCGAGCGCTCCACCTTCCTCGAGGTGGCGTCCCTGCTGATCAACGGTGAGCTGCCGACCGTCGACGAGCTCGCCACGTTCAAGGGTGAGATCACGCAGCACACGCTGCTGCACGAGGACGTCAAGCGCTTCTTCCAGGGCTTCCCGCGCGACGCCCACCCGATGGCCATGCTGTCGTCGGTGGTCAGTGCGCTGTCGACGTTCTACCAGGACAGCCACAACCCGTTCGACGAGAAGCAGCGCCACCTCTCGACGATCCGGCTGCTCGCGAAGCTGCCGACGATCGCGGCGTACGCGTACAAGAAGTCGATCGGCCACCCCTTCGTCTACCCGCGTAACGACCTCGGCTACGTGGAGAACTTCCTGCGCATGACCTTCTCGGTCCCGGCGCAGGAGTACGAGCTCGACCCGGTCGTCGTCTCGGCGCTCGACAAGCTGCTGATCCTGCACGCGGACCACGAGCAGAACTGCTCCACGTCCACCGTGCGTCTGGTCGGCTCCTCGCAGGCGAACATGTTCGCCTCGATCTCCGCCGGCATCAGCGCCCTGTGGGGCCCGCTGCACGGTGGCGCCAACCAGTCGGTGCTGGAGATGCTCGAGGGCATCCAGGCCAACGGCGGCGATGTCGACTCCTTCATCCGCAAGGTGAAGAACAAGGAGGACGGCGTCCGTCTGATGGGCTTCGGCCACCGGGTCTACAAGAGCTTCGACCCGCGCGCGAAGATCATCAAGGCCGCGGCGCACGATGTCCTCTCGGCGCTCGGCAAGTCCGACGAGCTGCTCGACATCGCGCTGAAGCTCGAGGAGCACGCGCTCTCCGACGACTACTTCGTCTCGCGCAACCTCTACCCGAACGTGGACTTCTACACGGGTCTGATCTACCGCGCCATGGGCTTCCCGACCGAGATGTTCACCGTGCTGTTCGCGCTCGGCCGGCTTCCCGGCTGGATCGCCCAGTGGCACGAGATGATCAAGGAGCCCGGCTCCCGCATCGGCCGCCCGCGCCAGATCTACACCGGCGAGGTCCTGCGCGACTTCGTCCCGGTCGAGGCTCGCTGAGGCCCCGTTCTGCACGGGCGGGGGGCCCAAGGCCCACCGCCCGCACAGCGGAAAGCGCCCCGCTGCCGATCCCCCCACGGGTCGGCGGGCGGGGCGCTTCCCATATCCCCGACAGCGGATTCCCCCCACGGGATCCGGCCGGGCGTCCGACCGCGCGCAATGCTCCGCACGCGGTATGCCGGGGTACGTACGGGAGGGCCGCTCAAAGCTCCCCGGTGCACGTGCCCCGGCCAACGCTTGCCTCTGGGACGTCCCCCAAGACATCCCATGAACGTCCCCCAAGACGTTCTCGGCATCGACCACTTAGACTCGCGAGGAGCCTGAATGGTTACCCCTAAATATCTGTGATCTAGGTCTCGTTGTGAAGGTCTTGTGACCTGTTTGTAGTCACGAGAAGGAGCGCAGCCGCAGGCTGTTGAACACCACAAAAACGGACGAAAAGGCCATCGCAAAACCTGCGATCATGGGGTTGAGCAGGCCGGATGCCGCCAGCGGCAGTGCCGCCACGTTGTAGCCAAAGGCCCAGTAAAGATTGCCTTTGATCGTGGCCAGAGTCCGCCGTGCGAGACGGATCGCGTCAGCCGCGACACGCAGGTCACCCCTCACGAGAGTGAGGTCTCCCGCCTCGATCGCCACATCCGTCCCGGTGCCCATCGCCAGGCCCAGATCCGCCGTCGCCAGCGCGGCCGCGTCGTTCACGCCGTCGCCGACCATCGCCACCGTGCGGCCCTGTGCCTGGAGCCGTTCGACCAGGCTCACCTTCTCCTCGGGCACGACCTCCGCGTACACCTCCGTCACGCCCACCTCGGCCGCCACCTTTTCGGCCACGGCCCTGGTGTCGCCCGTCAGCAGGACGGGGGCGAGGCCGAGCGCCCGCAGCTCCCGTACCGCCTCGGCGCTGGTGTCCTTGACCGCGTCGGCGACGGTCAGGACGCCGAGAGCCTTGCCGTCCCGCGCGGCGAACACGGCGGTGAGACCGCCGGCGCCGGCCGCCGTGCGCAGAAGCTCCTCGGGCAGTTCGACCCCGGCCTCCTCCAGCAGCCGTGCGCGGCCGGCCAGCACCTCGTGGCCCTCGACGACGCCGCGCACACCGAGGCCCGGCATGTTCACGAAGTCCTCGGTGGCGGGCAGCGGGCCCTGCACGCGCGCCGCCGCGCCCTCGGCAACCGCCCGTGCGACGGGATGCTCGGAGGCCTGCTCCAGCGCGCCCGCCAGCCGCAGCAGTTCCGTGGCGTCGGCGGTCTCCGCCGGGTGCACGCCCTGGAGGGTCATCCGGCCCGTCGTGACGGTCCCGGTCTTGTCCAGGACGACGGTGTCGACCCTGCGGGTGGACTCCAGTACCTCGGGCCCCTTGATGAGGATCCCCAGCTGCGCGCCCCGTCCGGTGCCCACCATCAGCGCGGTCGGCGTGGCGAGGCCCAGGGCGCACGGACACGCGATGATCAGCACGGCCACGGCGGCGGTGAAGGCGGCCGTCGCGTCACCGGTCGCGCCCAGCCACGCGCCGAGGGTGGCGGCGGCGATCAGCAGGACGACGGGTACGAAGACCGCCGAGATCCGGTCGGCGAGCCGCTGCACCTGCGCCTTGCCGTTCTGGGCGTCCTCCACGAGCTTCGCCATGCGGGCGAGCCGGGTGTCCGCGCCGACGGAGGTGGCCTCGACGACCAGCCGGCCGGCGGTGTTGAGGGTCGCGCCGGTGACGGGCTCGCCCGGCCACACGTCGACCGGTACGGACTCGCCGCTGAGCATCGAGGCATCGACGGCGGAGGCGCCCTCCACGACGACGCCGTCCGTGGCGATCTTCTCCCCGGGCCTCACGACGAACCGGTCACCGACGGCGAGGCGGTCAACCGGTACACGTACCTCCGTGCCGTCCCGCAGGACGGCCACGTCCTTGGCGCCCATGTCCATCAGGGCCCGCAGCGCCGCGCCCGACTGCCGCTTGGAGCGGGCCTCGAGGTAACGGCCGAGCAGGATGAAGACGGTCACGCCGGCGGCGACCTCGAGGTAGATCACCGAGGCGCCGTCCGTGCGGCCCGCCGTGAGGTCGAAGCCGTGGCGCATGCCGGGCATGCCCGCGGTGCCGAAGAACAGCGCCCACAGCGACCAGCCGAAGGCGGCCAGCGTGCCGGTGGACACCAGCGTGTCCATGGTGGCGGCGCCGTGCCGCAGATTGGTCCACGAGGCCCGGTGGAAGGGCAGGGCGCCCCAGACCACCACGGGCGCGGCGAGGGTCAGTGAGAGCCACTGCCAGTTGTCGAACTGGAGCGGGCCGATCATCGACAGCAGTACGACCGGTGCCGCGAGCAGCGCCGAGACGACGAGCCGTCGCCGCAGGGCGTCCTGCTCGGGGGCGGGGCCCGGGCCGGCCTCCGCGGCGGCGGGTTGCGCCGGGTCCGGCGCGGGAGCGGGCGGCGGCGGTTCCTCGGCGGTGTAGCCGGTCTTCACCACGGTCGCGATCAGGTCCGCGACCTCCGTGCCCGCCGGGTACGAGACGCGCGCCTTCTCGGTGGCGTAGTTGACCGTGGCGGTGACGCCGTCCATGCGGTTCAGCTTCTTCTCGACGCGAGCCGCGCAGGACGCACAGGTCATGCCGCCGATGGTGAGCTCCACCTCGGATGTTTCCACGCTCAGCACTCCACGCACTCGACCGGGCCGTACCCCACCAGTATCCGGCCCGGCCGGATACTGGTGGGGTACGGCCCGGCCCTGACGGCGCCGGGAAGGCGGTGGGCGCTCAGGCCCGGCCCACCAGCTCGTAGCCGGCCTCGTCGACGGCGGCGCGTACGGCGGCCTCGTCCAGCGGGGCCTTGGAGACCACGGTGACCTGGCCGGTGGCGGCGACGGCCGTCACGGAGCTGACGCCGGGGAGCTCGGAGATCTCGCTGCTGACGGCGCCTTCGCAGTGGCCGCACGTCATGCCGGTGACCTGGTAGACCGTGGTGATGCCGTCGGTCTGCGCGTCCGTGGCGGCGTCGTGGCAGGAGCCGGTGGACGAGCAGCAGGAGCCGGTCGCCGCGGTGTCCACGATTTCGAGGCCGGCCTTCGTCTCGGCGGTCATGTGGTTCTCCTCTTCCGGTGGTTCGACGCATGCGCGGGTGCGTGCGTACGGACATGGTGCGCCAGGGGCTGGGGTGGATGTCGCATCCCCCGGCGTCATGACATCCACTATACCCCTAGGGGGTATCTATGGGTAGCGCCGCGCGGTGAAGGGGGTGCGAGACCGCGAAAGTGTGTGGTCCGCCGCACGGCGAAGGGGTGCGAGGCCCGCGAAAGCGTGTGGTCCGCCGCACGGGAACGGCCCCGCACCGTCACCGGTGCGGGGCCGTGATTCTCCTGCCGCGGCGCCTCTCACTCTCTGCGGCCCCTGTTGCCGGGCCGGTTGGCCACCCAGCGGCGGACCGTGTCCGCGTACCAGTACGGCTTTCCGGCCTCCACGTGGTCGGGCGGCGGCAGCAGGCCGTGCTTGCGGTAAGAGCGGACGGTGTCCGGCTGCACCTTGATGTGCGCGGCGATGTCCTTGTAGGACCAGAGCCTTCTGTCCGTCATGTGGTACCTCCCTGCGTGCGCAGCAGAGGCGGTCGGTATGCCGTCGGGGGAGCTGCCGCGCGGACGCTGGCGATCACTGAGCCTGTGCCCGTTGAACGACGCGAAGTGGCAGAGCGGGTACACCTGTTGACGGTCTGTGACGTAAGGCGTGCGTAATGGAGACAAGTGTGATGCGCGGGAGACAACGGTGACAGAGGTGATGCGGAGTGTCAGACGCCGCAGGAGCGGAGGAAACCGCGTGTGCGTTCGGCGATCGGGAACGGTTTGTCCGGCGGACACGGATACATGTCCTGCTCGACGATGGCGAAGAGGTCGACGCCCAGCGACTGCGCGGCGGTCAGTACCGGTTCGAGGGCGGGCACCCCGGCCGGCGGCTCGCACATCACCCCGCGGCCGACCGCGGGTCCGAAGGGCACCTCCTCGGCGACGACCCGGGCCAGGACGGCCGGATCCACCTGCTTGAGATGGAGGTAGCCGATCCGCTCCCCGTAGGTCTCGATGAGCTTGACGCTGTCGCCGCCGCAGTAGGCGTAGTGACCGGTGTCCAGGCAGAGCGAGACCCGGTCGGGGTCGGTGGCGTCGAGGAAACGCGTGACGTTCTCCTCGGTGTCGATATGGGTGTCCGCGTGCGGGTGGACGACGATCCGCAGGCCGTAGCGTTCACGCACCTCGTGGCCGAGCCGTTCGGTCTGCGACGTCAGATCGCGCCACTGCTGCGGAGTCAGCGTGCGGTCCTCGAGCACCCGGCCCGTCTTGTCGTCGCGCCAGAAGGACGGGATCACGACCAGGTGCGAAGCGCCCATGGCCTGGGTGAGCGCCGCGATGTCGGACACATGGGCCCAGGTCTCGTCCCACACGGCCGGACCGCGGTGCAGCCCCGTGAAGACGGTCCCGGCCGAGACCTTGAGGCCGCGCCGCCGCGTCTCCTCCGCCAGGCGGGCAGGGTCCGTCGGCAGATAGCCGTAAGGGCCGAGCTCGATCCACTCGTAACCGGCGTCGGCCACCTCGTCCAGGAAGCGCTGCCAGGGGACCTGCCGGGGATCGTCGGGGAACCACACCCCCCAGGAGTCGGGGGCCGAGCCGACCCGGATGCGGTTCAGGGCGGGGACGGATGAGGTCATGCCGGCCAGCTTTCCGGCCGCCGGAGAAAGGTGTCAAGACTTGGTCCGAATGTAAGGACAAAATGTTGACAGGGTTCGCGGGAGAGGGCTAGACCTGACTCACGCCGGCGGTTCGAACCGAAGGGACGCGCATGCCTCAGCCGTATGACGTGATCACGATGGGCCGGATCGGGGTCGACCTCTATCCGCTGCGCGCCGGGGTCCCGTTGGCGCAGGTCGACACGTTCGGCAAGTTCCTCGGCGGTTCGGCGGCGAACGTCGCCGTCGCCGCGGCCAGGCTGGGCCGGCGGACCGCGCTGATCACCCGGACCGGACAGGACGCCTTCGGTGAGTATCTGCACCAGGCGCTGCGGGAGTTCGGCGTGGACGACCGGTGGGTCGCACCGGTGGGTCGGTACCCGACGCCGGTCACCTTCTGCGAGATCTTCCCGCCGGACCACTTCCCCCTCTACTTCTACCGGCAGCCGAAGGCGCCCGATCTGGAGATCCGGGAGAGCGAGTTGGACCTGGAGCAGATCCGTGCCGCGCGGGTCTTCTGGGTGACCGGCACGGGGCTGTGCGCGGAGCCCAGCCGGTCCGCGACGCTCGCCGCGCTCGAGCACCGGGCCCGCTCGGGGACGACCGTGTTCGACCTCGACTGGCGGCCCATGTTCTGGCCGGACCAGGACCCGGACGAGGCGCGGCCCCACTACGCGCGGGCCCTGGCCCACGCCACCGTCGCCGTCGGCAATCTCGAGGAGTGCGAGGTCGCCACCGGCGAGCACGAGCCGGACGCCGCCGCGCGGGCGCTGCTCGCGGCCGGCGTCGAACTCGCCGTCGTCAAACAGGGCCCCAAAGGCGTACTCGCCCTGCACCGCGACGGCACCCGGGCCGAGGTTCCGCCCGTGCCGGTCGACGTCGTCAACGGCCTCGGCGCCGGTGACGCGTTCGGCGGGGCGCTGTGCCACGGTCTGCTCGCCGGACGGGAGTTGGAGCAGACGATGCGCTACGCCAACGCGGCGGGGGCGATCGCCGCGGCCCGGCTCGCCTGCTCGACGGCGATGCCGTACGCGCACGAGGTGGAGACCGTCCTCGCGGGCGGCCCGCCCCCACCGGACCCCAGTCCACCCCCGGCCCCCGGCCCACCCCCGGCCCTCGGCCCACCCCCGGCCCCCGGCCCACCCCCGGCCCCACCGGGCAGCGCCCCCGCCCCGCCCGGCGCGAGCCGGCCGGCGCCCCGTCCGGCCCCGCCGAAGACCGTCCGGGGCGAGGCGCGCGGAGAGCCCTCATGAGCCGCGTCGACATCGCCGAGCTCGTCGGCATCCGCACCCGCCACCCGGAAGCCGTCGCCGAGGCGGCCGTCCGCAGGCGGCGGCGGCCCGCGCTCCTCGGCGCCGGCGGACGGCTGATGATCATCGCCGCCGACCATCCCGCCCGCGGGGCCCTCGCCGTCGGCGACCGCCGCCTCGCCATGGCCAACCGTCTCGACCTGCTGGAGCGGCTCTGTCTCGCGCTGTCCCGGCCCGGCGTCGACGGCGTCCTCGCCACCGCCGACATCCTCGACGACCTGCTGCTCCTCGGCGCCCTCGACGACAAGGTCGTCATGGGGTCCATGAACCGCGGGGGCCTGGCAGGCGCCGCCTTCGAACTCGACGACAGGTTCACCGGGCACCGCGCGCGCGACCTCGAACGGCTCGGCTTCGACGCGGGCAAGCTGCTGCTCCGTATCGACTACGACGACCCGGCCTCCCTCGACACTCTGGACGCCGCCGCCCGCGCCGTCGACGAGATGGCCGAGCGTCGGCTTCCCGTCTTCATAGAGCCGTTCATCTGTCACCGCACCGACGGCCGGCTCCGCAACGATCTCAGCGCCGAGGCCGTCACCCTGTCCATCGCCATCGCCTCCGGGCTGGCCGGCACCTCCGCGTACAGCTGGCTGAAGGTGCCCGTCACCGACGACCCCGACGACATGCGGACGGTGCTGGAGACCTCCACCCTGCCGGCGGTGCTGCTCGGCGGCGAGATAGGCGACGACCAGGAGGGTGCCTACGAGAAATGGCGCGGCGCGCTGCAACTGCCCACGGTGCAGGGACTCGTGGTGGGCCGCTCACTGCTCTATCCGGTCGACGGCGACGTCGCGGGCGCGGTCGACACGGCCGTCGGACTGCTCTAGGGGGTACGCACAAGGCATGGACGACAACAGCAGGCAGCAGCGTCTCCACCTCCCGGCGGGCAGCGCCGCGCGCGCCCCGTACGCCCTGAGCATCGGACCCGACCAGGCCGGCTGGGAGTACTCCGCCCTGCGGGTGCTCGAGCTCCCGCCGGGCGGGTCGCATCTTCTGACCGCCGGGGACAGCGAGTGGATCGTGCTGCCGCTCACCGGCGGTTGTACGGTGCAGACGCAAGGCGAGACCTTCGAACTGCACGGGCGGAAAAGCGTGTTCGGCGCGGTGAGCGACTTCGCCTATGTGCCGCGTGACGCCCGTGCCCAGATCGCCTCCGGCGCGGGAGGCCGCTTCGCCCTGGCAGGAGCGAGGTGCGAGCGCCGACTCCCCGCTCGCTACGGCCCCGCGCCGGAGGTACCCGTCGAGGCCCGCGGCAGTGGCAGCCAGGCCCGAGAGGTCCACAACTTCGCGGCGGCGGACGCCTTCGAGTGCGACCGCCTGATCGCCGTCGAAGTGCTCACCCCCGGTGGCAACTGGTCCTCCTACCCGCCGCACAAACACGACGAGCACCGGCCGGGTGAGGAGAGCGAGCTCGAGGAGATCTACTACTTCGAGATCGAGGACGACGGCCTCGGCTACCAGCGCGTCTCCCCGTCCCGGCCGGGCGGCGCCGACCTTCTCGCGGAGGTCCGCAGCGGTGACGCGGTCCTCGTCCCCGACGGCTGGCACGGCCCGTCCGTCGCGGAGCCCGGGCACACCATGTACTACCTCAATGTGATGGCGGGCCCCGGCGACGACCGCCAGTGGCTGATCCGCTTCCACCCCGACCGCACGGAGGGCTACCGGTGACCACCCGACGGCTGACCACGGCCCAGGCCCTCGTCGCGTTCCTCGCCCGCCAGTACACCGAGCGCGACGGCCGCCGCCACCGGCTCATCGGCGCCACATGGGGCATCTTCGGCCACGGGAACGTGGCGGGCGTGGGCCAGGCACTGCTCGAGGCCCAGAGCGACATGCCCTATCTCCAGGGCCGCAACGAACAGGCCATGGTCCATGCGGCCGTCGGCCACGCCCGCCAGTCGCGCCGGCTCTCCGCGCAGGCCGTCACCACGTCCATCGGCCCCGGCGCCACCAATCTGGTCACCGGCGCGGCGCTGGCCACCATCAACCACCTTCCCGTCCTGCTGCTCCCCGGCGACACCTTCGCCACCCGGCCCGCCGACCCGGTCCTCCAGCAGCTCGAAGTGCCCTACGCCGGCGACGTGTCGGTCAACGACTGCCTGCGGCCCGTCTCCCGCTGGTTCGACCGGATCGTCCGCCCGGAGGCGCTGGTGCCCGCCGCGCTCCAGGCCGTGCGGGTCCTGACCGACCCCGCGCAGACCGGCGCGGTCACGCTCGCGCTTCCGCAGGACGTGCAGGCGGAGGCGTACGACTGGCCCGAGGAGTTCTTCACCGAGCGGACCTGGCGGATCCGCCGGCCGCGTCCCGACGCCGAGGCACTGGCGGAGGCGGCGAGGGCCCTGCGCTCCGCCCGCCGGCCGCTGCTCGTCGCGGGCGGCGGCGTGCACCATTCGGAGGCGGAGGAGGCGCTGCGGGCGTTCGCCGAGGCGACCGGCGTCCCGGTCGCCTCCACCCAGGCCGGCAAGGGATCGCTGCCGTACGACCACCCGTGCGACATCGGCGGCATCGGTCACACCGGCACCGCCACGGCCGACGACCTCGCCCGCACCGCGGACCTCGTGATCGGCGTCGGCACGCGCTGGTCCGACTTCACCACCGCCTCCTCGACGCTGTTCCGAAACGAGGCGGTCCGCTTCGTCAACCTCAACATCACCGCCTTCGACGCCCACAAGTTGGCCGGCCTCTCGGTCGTCGCCGACGCCCGCGCCGGCCTCGAGGAGCTCACGGCGGCGCTCGGGGACCACCGCGTCGACGCCGGGTACCGGGCGGAGTACACATCGGCGAAGAAGGCCTGGGAGGAGCGGGTCACCGCGGCCTTCACCGCCTCCGACCCCGACGCCGCCCCCACCCAGGCGCAGGTCCTCGGCGCGCTCGACGCGCTGGTGACCGGCGACGACATCCTCATCAACGCCGCCGGCTCCCTCCCGGGCGACCTGCACAAACTGTGGCGCAGCCGGTCCGCCGACCAGTACCACGTCGAGTACGGCTACTCCTGCATGGGCTACGAGATCCCCGCAGCCATCGGCGTCGCCATGGCGGCCCCCGGCCGGCCCGTGTGGGCGCTCGTCGGCGACGGCACGTACCTCATGAACCCGACCGAGATCGTCACCGCGGTCCAGGAGGGCGTCCCCATCCGGATGGTCATCCTCCAGAACCATGGGTACGCCTCCATCGGCGGCCTCTCCGAGTCGGTGGGGGCGGAGCGCTATGGCACCGCCTACCGTCACCGGGCCGCCGACCGGTCCTTCACCGGCCCGCCGCTGCCCGTCGACCTCGCCGCCAACGCCGAGTCCCTCGGGATGCGGGTGATCCGCGCCCGCAGCGTGCGTGACCTGCGTGAAGCCCTGGCCGAGGCTCGCGCGGCCGACGTGCCCACATGTGTCTACGTGGAGACCGCAACGGCAGACACTGTGTCGGGCCCGCCCGGCGCACAGGCGTGGTGGGATGTTCCTGTGGCCGAGACCGCGACCCGCCCGTCGGCGGTGAAGGCCCGTGAGGAGTACGACCGGCAGGCCGCCGCCCGACGCCGCCATCTCTGAAGGAGCTTTTCGTCATGACGAAGACCGTCAACCACTGGATCGGTGGCAAGACCGTCGAAGGTGCGTCGGGGAACTGGGGCCCGGTCACCGACCCGGCGACGGGAGCCGTCACCACGCGGGTCGCCCTGGCCTCCGCCGACGAGGTCGGCGCGGCCGTGGCCGCGGCCCGGGAGGCGTACACGACGTGGGGCACCTCGTCCCTGGCGCAGCGCACCGCGGTCCTCTTCCGCTACCGCGCCCTGCTCGACGCGCACCGCGACGACATCGCGGCCCTGATCACCGCCGAGCACGGCAAGGTGCACTCGGACGCGCTCGGTGAGGTCGCCCGTGGCCTGGAGATCGTGGAGCTGGCCTGCGGTATCACCACCCAGCTCAAGGGCGAGCTGTCGACCCAGGTCTCCAACCGGGTCGACGTGTCCTCGATCCGCCAGCCCCTCGGTGTCGTCGCCGGCATCACCCCCTTCAACTTCCCGGCGATGGTGCCGATGTGGATGTTCCCGCTGGCCATCGCCTGCGGAAACACCTTCGTCCTCAAGCCCAGCGAGAAGGACCCCTCTGCCGCCAACCTGCTCGCCGAGCTGGCCGCACAGGCCGGTCTGCCCGACGGCGTGCTGAACGTCGTGCACGGCGACAAGGTGGCCGTCGACGCGCTGCTCGCCCACCCGGACGTGGCCGCGGTCTCGTTCGTCGGCTCCACCCCGATCGCCCGCTACATCCACACCACCGCCTCCGCCAACGGCAAGCGCGTGCAGGCCCTGGGCGGTGCCAAGAACCACATGCTCGTCCTGCCGGACGCCGACCTCGACGCCGCCGCGGACGCCGCGGTGTCGGCGGCGTACGGCTCGGCGGGCGAGCGCTGCATGGCGATCTCCGCGGTCGTCGCCGTCGGCGCGATCGGTGACGAGCTGGTGGACAAGATCCGCGAGCGCGCCGAGAAGATCAAGATCGGCCCCGGCGACGACCCGGCCTCCGAGATGGGCCCGCTGATCACCGCGGCCCACCGCGACAAGGTCGCCTCCTACGTCACCGGCGCGGCCGCCCAGGGCGCGGAGGTCGTCCTCGACGGGACCGGCTACTCGGTCGACGGCTTCGAGGACGGCCACTGGATCGGGCTGTCCCTGCTCGACAAGGTCTCCACGGACTGTGACGCCTACCGCGACGAGATCTTCGGCCCGGTGCTGTGCGTGCTGCGCGCGGAGACGTACGAGGACGGCGTGGCGCTGATCAACGCCTCGCCGTTCGGCAACGGCACGGCGATCTTCACCCGCGACGGCGGTGCGGCCCGCCGCTTCCAGCTGGAGATCGAGGCCGGCATGGTCGGCGTCAACGTGCCGATCCCCGTGCCGGTGGGCTACCACTCCTTCGGCGGCTGGAAGGACTCGCTCTTCGGGGACCACCACATCTACGGCAACGACGGCGTGCACTTCTACACCCGGGGCAAGGTCGTCACCACCCGCTGGCCCGACCCGGCGGACGCCCCGGCGGGCGTGGACCTGGGCTTCCCGCGCAACCACTGAAACGCGTGTGACGCGGCCCGTGCGGATCCCGCACGGGCCGCGTCTCAGTAACGGTCGTCCAACGCGAGGACCATGGCGCGCAGTTCGCGCGCGGCGCGACGGGGAAGGGCCAGCACGGCGCCTTCGAGCATGTCACGCGCGCGGAGGGGATCACCGCAGCAGAGCCACTCGGTACAGCCGTCCTCGTCGTCGCGCCACAGCCGCCGGTCGGGCCGGCCGACGAAGGTGCGCCACAAGTCGAGGGACTCGCCGACGGCACCGGTCCACAGGTAGTTGCGGGTCTCCTCGATGCGCACGATCTCGTACTGCGTGTGCCGCGAGATCCCGTGGACGGGCCGCATCCGATTCTTCCGGCACCGCTCCCGCACCCGCTGCTCGGCGCGGACGTGCCCGGGCCGCCTACGCGGCATGGCCTCCGAAGGTCTTCATGGCCGCGATCCTAGGGCGTAATCCGTTGGCCCGACAACGGCGTTTGCCCGCACGCTGTGGGCCATGACCGACGAACCCCGCCACCGCGTACGCGCCCGGTACACCGACGACACCGTCACCGTCTACCAGGCGTACTCTCCGGCCATCGGCGTGCCCGCCGCCCGCGACGGGCGGTTCCCCGCGGCGTGGAAGCGGGAGCGGATGACATGGATCAAGCCGTCGTTCCTGTGGATGATGTACCGCTGCGGCTGGGCCACCAAGGCCGATCAGGAGACCGTGCTCGCCGTCGAGATCCGGCGGGACGGCTTCGAGTGGGCGCTGCGCAACGCCTGCCTGTCGCACTATCAGGAGGGCGTGCACGAAAGCCGGGAGGCGTGGAAGCGGGAGCTGCGGCAGGCGCCCGCGCGGGTGCAGTGGGACCCGGAGCGGGACCTCCGGCTGAATCCACTGCCCTACCGGTCCCTGCAGCTGGGACTCGGCGGCGACGCGGCCGGCCGTTACGCGGACGAGTGGACGACCGGCATCACCGACGTGACCCCGCTCGCGCGGCAGATGCGTCGGCTCGTGCTCGAGGGCGACCTGGCCGGGGCCGGACGCCTGTTGCCCGAGGAGCGGCCGTATCCGGCGGACACGGGGCTCCTCGGGCATCTGGTGCCCTCCGCGGGCTAGAACAGCGAGTGGAGCAGCTTGTTCGGGGAACCGGTCAGCGGGCTCTGGACCTTGCCCGTCGTCGCGTTGTTCACCAGGGCGTCCCGGACCTGCGCCGGGGTGGCCGTCGGGTGGGCCGAGAGGTAGAGAGCGGCCACGCCCGCGGTGTGCGGGGTCGCCATCGACGTGCCCGAGATGGTGCTGGTGGCGGTGTCGTTGTCCTTCCAGGCCGAGGTGATGTCCACGCCGGGCGCGAACAGGTCGAGACAGGTCCCGTAGTTGGAGAACGAGGCCCTGCGGTCGGAACTGTCCGTCGCGCCGACCGTGATCGCCTCGGGGACGCGGGCGGGAGAGTAGTTGCACGCGTTGGCCGGGATGCCGAGGATCGGCAGGCCGTTGCCCGCCGCGACGGAATAGCTGACGCCGGAGGCGATCGACTTCTTCACCGCGTCGTCCAGCGACGCGCTCGCGCTGCCGCCGAGGCTCATGTTGGCCACGGCGGGCTTCTTGGCGTTGGCGGTCACCCAGTCGATGCCGGCGATGACGCCGGCGGTGGTGCCGGAGCCCTGGCAGTCGAGGACGCGAACGGCGATGAGGTTGACGCTCTTGGCCACCCCGTAGGTCTTGCCGCCGACCGTGCCGGCGACATGGGTGCCGTGTCCCTGACAGTCCTGGCCGTTCTGGCCGCCGCCCACCGTGTCCGTGCCGACGCTGGCGCGCCCGCCGAACTCGCTGTGGGAGGTGCGGATGCCGGTGTCGATGATGTAGGCGTTCACGTTCGACGCCGTGGTGTTGTAGGTGTACGTCTTCGACAGCGGCAGGTTCCGCTGGTCGACGCGGTCGATGCCCCACGTGGCGTTCGACTGGGTGTCGTTCAGGCGGACCGTGGAGTTCTGCTCGACGTACGCGACCCGTGGATCGGCCGCGAGCGACTTCGCCTTCGAGGCCGGCATCGCGGCGGAGAAGCCAGAGAGGACGTTGTTGTAGGTGTGCTTCGGCGTGACGCCGAGGTCGGCGGCGCGGGTCGTGCCGTCCTTGAGGACGACGATCCAGCTGTTGTCGACGGCAGTTGCAGTGGGAGCGAGACGAAGATCGCCGAGCGACGCGCTGTGCGCGGTGGGGGATACGGCGAACTGGAGACCGGTCGCGGCGGCGGCGGCTGATATCAGCGCCCCGGCGCGACGGGCAGTTGCTCTCATCTCGTGCACCTGACCTTTCGTTGACCGGTTGTTACGGGCAAGTACGGGCGTGCATGGTGCCAGGACGTGCGGTTGCGAGAGCCAGGGTCCCGTGATGTGACCTACGACACAAGGGTGCGACTGATCAGTAACTGGCCGGAAAAGTCCCCCTCTTGAAGGGGGTTCAGTAAGTGTGGATCTTGTGCGCCCGTCGTCACGAGTCCCAAATGTCCGATCTTCACGTCGCCGTCGTCCCGGTCCTCGCGAGCCGCGCCGTACCGCGGCCGGTGTACGGGGGCCGCGGCGTGTACTACTCCAGGAGGCGCACCGGTTCCACCCGGCGGCAGCCGACGCCGGGCAGCCGTGCGCTTAGGGTTTCAACCATGCAGATCCGACTTCCCCGGCCGCGGGGCCGATGGCTCGCGGGCGTCGCCGCCTTCGCCGTGCTCGCCGGTGCCGGTACGTGGACCGCCGTCGCCGACGACGCCGCGCCCGCCGTGCACCGCGAGGACCGGGTGCACAGCATGCCCGGGGCGGAGATCGACACCTCGTACTTCACCGGCGGCGGCAGCGAGCGGCGGCCCGCCGTCCTGCTCGGGCACGGCTTCGGCGGCAGCAAGGAGGACGTCCGTGCGCAGGCCGAGCAGCTGGCCCGCGACGGCTACGCCGTACTGACCTGGTCGGCCCGCGGCTTCGGCCGCTCCACCGGGCAGATCGGGCTCAACGACCCGGAGCGCGAGGTCAAGGACGTCTCCCGGCTCATCGACTGGCTGGCGAAGCGGCCGGAGGTGACGCTGGACGCCGACGGCGACCCGCGCGTCGGCATGAGCGGCTCCTCGTACGGCGGCGCGATCTCCCTGCTCGGCGCGGCCTACGACCGCCGGGTCGACGCGATCGCACCCCAGATCACGTACTGGAACCTCGCGGACGCCCTGTTCCCCGACGGCGTCTTCAAGAAGCTGTGGGCCGGGATCTTCTTCTCGACCGGCTCCGCCGCCACGTTGGACACCGCCCCCGGAGGCGGCCGGGTCCAGCCCGGCACCCCCGAGGAGCCGCCCGCCGGCGAGGCCCCGTCCGGCCAGGACCAGGCCGCCGCCGCGCCCGAGGGGACCGCCGCGCCCGCCCCCGCGAACCCCGCCGGATGCGGGCCGTTCGAGCCCGCCCTGTGCGCGATGTACGAGCGGGTCGCCGTGGCGGGCAAGCCCGACGCCGAGGCCCGCGAGCTCCTCGAGAGCCGTAGCCCCTCCGCGGTCGGCGACCGCATCAGGACGCCCGCGCTGATCGTGCAGGGCCGGTCCGACTCGCTGTTCCCCCTCTCGCACGCCGACGCCATGGCGAAGACGATCCGCGCCAACGGCGCACCCGTCGCCGTCGACTGGATCGCCGGCGGCCACGACGGCGGCGACCGGGAGACCGGCCGCGTCGAGGGCCGCATCGGCGACTGGTTCGACCGGTACCTGAAGCAGGACAAGAGCGTGGACACCGGTCCCGCCTTCCGTGTCAGCCGCACCGGCGGCGTCGACTCCACCGACGGCCAGGCGCTGCTGCGCGGAGCGACGGGCCCCGCCTACCCCGGTCTGACCGACGGCACCCGGCAGTTCGCGCTCACCGGCCGCGAGCAGCGGTTCTCCAACCCGGCGGGCGGCACCCCGCCCGCCATCTCGGCCGTCCCCGGCCTCAGCGGCGGCGCCGGCGCGCTGTCCTCGCTCGGCATCGGCCTGTCCCTGGACTTCCCCGGCCAGTTCGCGAGCTTCGCGTCGAAGCCGCTCGACACCTCCGTCCGCATCACCGGCTCGCCCACGGTCAGGGTGAAGGTGGCCTCGGACAGCGGTGACGCAGTCCTGTTCGCCAAGGTCTACGACGTCGGACCGGACGGCAGGCAGCAGGTGCTGCCCTCCCAGCTCGTCGCCCCCGTACGGGTCGAGGACGCGAAGGACGGCAAGGAGGTCGAACTGACCCTGCCGGCCGTCGACCACGAGGTCGACGCCGGGCACCGGCTGCGTCTCGTGCTGTCGGCGACCGACCTCGGCTACGCCTCCCCGGCCGCCCCCGCCACGTACACCGTCTCCCTCGCCGGGCAGCTCGCGGTGCCCACCGCACCCGCCGTGAAGACGCAGGCGGCCGGCCTGCCGTGGTGGGTGTGGGCGATGCCCGCCGCGGGCGCGCTCGTGGCGGCGGCCCTGCTGCTCACCGCCCGCCGCCGTGCTCTCGCCCCGCCGCCCGACGCGGAACGCGCCGAGGTGCCGCTGGAGATCACCGGCCTCTCGAAGAAGTACTCCCGGTCCGCCGACCGGTACGCGGTCCGGGACCTGTCCTTCCGCGTCGAGAAGGGCCAGGTGCTCGGCCTCCTCGGCCCCAACGGCGCCGGCAAGACCACCACGTTGCGGATGCTCATGGGCCTGATCCGGCCCGACGCGGGCGAGATCAGGGTCTTCGGACACGCGATCAGGCCGGGCGCGCCCGTACTCTCCCGGGTCGGCGCCTTCGTCGAGGGCGCCGGGTTCCTGCCGCACCTGTCGGGACGCGACAACCTGGAGCTGTACTGGCAGGCCACCGGCCGTCCGGCGGCCGACGCGCACATCGACGAGGCCCTGGAGATCGCCGGCCTCGGCGACGCCCTGGCCCGCGCGGTGCGCACCTACTCCCAGGGCATGCGCCAGCGGCTCGCCATCGCCCAGGCCATGCTCGGCATGCCGGACCTGCTGATCCTCGACGAGCCGACCAACGGGCTCGACCCGCCGCAGATCCGCGAGATGCGGGACGTGATGATCCGCTACGCCGAGGGCGGCCGGACCGTCATCGTCTCCAGCCACCTCCTCTCCGAGGTCGAGCAGTCCTGCACCCACCTGGTGGTCATGGACCGCGGCCGGCTCGTGCAGGCCGGTCCGGTCGCGGAGATCACCGGCGAGAGCGACACCCTGCTCGTCACCGTCGACGGCGAGGTGCCGGAGCCGCTCGTCGAGAAGATCGCGGCGCTGCCCGGGATCGGTTCCGCGGTCCGCACCGGCGACGGACTGCTCGTACGGCTCGACGGAGCGAGTGCCACCGAGATGATCACCGAACTGGTGCGCCTGGACGTGCCCCTGACGGGCGTAGGCCCGCACCGCCGCCTGGAGGACGCGTTCCTCACCCTGATCGGAGGTTCCGCATGAGCGCGCCCGTGGAGACCGGCACGAAGACGCCCGTGCTCGTCGGGGCCGCGCCCGGCTACCGCGCCCGCCGCACACTGCCGCTGCGGGTGGAGGCGATGCGGCAGCTGAAGCGCCGCCGGACGCTGGTGATGGCCGGGGTGCTCGGCGCGCTGCCGCTCGTCCTGATCGCGGCCTTCGCGATCGGCGGCACCCCCGACGGCCGGGACAACGGCCGGATCACCCTGATGGACACCGCCACGGCGTCCGGCGCGAACTTCGCGGCCACCTGCCTGTTCGTGTCGGCCGGCTTCCTCCTCGTGGTGCCGGTGGCGCTGTTCCACGGCGACACCGTCGCGTCGGAGGCCAACTGGTCGTCCCTGCGTTACCTGCTGGCCGCACCGGTGCCGCGCACCAGACTGCTGTGGTCGAAGCTGGCCGTGGCACTGGGTTTCAGTGCGGCGGCGATGCTGCTGCTCCCGCTGGTGGGGCTGGTCTCCGGGACGATCGCCTACGGCTGGGGGCCGCTGGAACTGCCCACCGGTGGATCCCTGGCGGCCGCTGACACCCTGGCGCGGATCGGCCTGGTCGTGGCGTTCGTGTTCGTCTCCCAACTGGTCACCGCAGGGCTGGCGTTCTGGCTCTCCACGAAGACCGACGCGCCGCTGGGCGCGGTCGGCGGGGCCGTGGGCCTGACGATCGTGGGCAATGTGCTCGACGCGGTCACCGCGCTGGGCGGCTGGCGCGAAGTCCTCCCCGCCCACTGGCAGTTCGCCTGGATCGACGCCCTCCAGCCGCAACTGGAGTGGAGCGGCATGCTGAAGGGCTCCGCGGTCTCCGTCTCCTACGCGCTGGTCCTGTTCGCGCTCGCGTTCCGCAACTTCGCCCGCAAGGACATCGTCTCGTAGGGCGATGCGGGGCGTACCGGACAAAAGGCCGGGTCTGTTGCCGCATTGAGACTCTTCCGCAACGCTGCCGACTGCTCCTGTCGGCCCTCTCGGACGTCACATTCACAAGTGCCGACGACACGAGGGGGAGTCCGGATGACGTTCCGAACAGCGAGGCGTACGAGGGTGGGCAAGGCGGTCGTGGCGGCCGTACTGGCAGGCGGTGTGCTCCTCACCGCGGGCTGCGGCGGCTCGGGGAACCGGGCGACCGACACCTCGGAGGGGTACGCGCCGGCGCCGGACGGCGCGCCCGCGCCCGTCCTGCCGGACGGGGGCAAGGGCGGCCCCGACCGGGACACGTCGGGTGAGGAGAAGCGGGACGTCGCGCCGCCCGCCGACTACCTCTCGACGTTCGCGCTCGACGTGGACACCGCCTCGTACGACTACACGCGCCGCCTGCTCAAGGAGGGCCGTGCGCCGGGCCGGCACCAGGTCCGGCCCGAAGAGTTCATCAACAGCTTCCGGCAGGACTATCCGCGGCCCGAGGGCGACGGGTTCACCGTGAGCGTCGACGGAGCCCGGCCGGGATCCGTCGACGCCGGCGGCGGCGAGGGCGAGATCAAGCCGCAGACCCAGGACGCCGAGGGATACGAGGACGGCGACTGGTCCCTCGTCCGGATCGGGCTCGCCACCCGGCCCACCGGCCGCGAGGCCGACCGGCCCCCCGCCGCGCTCACCTTCGTGATCGACATCTCCGGCTCGATGGCGGAACCGGGCCGGCTCGACCTCGTCAAGAAGTCGCTGGGCACGCTCACCGACCAGCTGCGCGACGACGACTCGATCGCCGTCGTCACCTTCAGCGGCGAGGCGGAGACCCGGCTGCCCATGACCCGCCTCGACGGCAACCGCGACCGCATCCGGTCCGTGGTCGACGAACTGGAGCCGACCGACTCCACCAATGTGGAGGCCGGCGTCACGACCGGCTACGACGAGGCCGTGGAAGGCCGCAGGAAGGGCGCCACCAACCGCGTGGTGCTGCTGTCCGACGCCCTCGCCAACACCGGTGAGACCAAGGCGGAGGCGATCCTCGAGCGCATCGAGGACGCCCGGCGTGAGCACGGCATCACCCTGTTCGGCGTCGGCGTCGGCAGCGATTACGGCGACGACCTGATGGAACGCCTCGCCGACAAGGGCGACGGCCACACCACCTACGTCTCCACCGACGAGGAGGCACGCAAGGTCTTCGTCGACCAGCTGCCCCGCCACGTCGAACTGCGGGCCCGGGACGCCAAGGCTCAGGTCGCCTTCGACCCGCAGACCGTCCAGCAGTTCCGGCTCATCGGCTACGAGAACCGGGAGGTCGCGGACGACGACTTCCGCGACGACAAGGTGGACGGCGGCGAGGTGGGCCCCGGCCACACGGTGACGGCGCTCTACGCGGTCCGCCTGCGGGACGGCGCGCGCGGCCACGTCGCCACCGCGACCGTGCGCTGGCTCGACCCCAGGACCCGGGCGCCGCACGAGGAGAGCGGCTCCGTGGAGACCGACGCGATCGACGGGGCGCTGTGGGACGCCCCGTCCGAGCGGCTCCAGATCACGGCGGTCGCGGCGTACTTCGCCGAATCGCTGCGCGGAGGTTCTGTGCCGGGCGCGCCGGGCCTCGGCGCGCTCGAGGACCGGGCGCGGGCGCTCGCGGGCTCCACGGAGGACAGCGCCGTCGAGGACCTGGCCGACGCCATCGAGCAGGCGAGGCGGTCGGGGCGCTACTGACTCCGGCGGGGTCCGCTCGCGGATGGTTCGCACGCGAACAGCGAGCGGTTCGAGGATGGTTCGAGGCCGGTGGGAAACCGGCCTCGAACCGCCCCACCCCGTCCGAAAACACGGCGCGCCGCCCTCCGCGTCGGGCCATCATGAACGGCATGGCCACCCTTCTCCTCGCCCTTGCCGTCGTGTCCACCGGTCTGTACGCGGGCTTCTTCGTGATCTTCCAGACGGGCATCATGCCCGCGCTCGCGACCCTGACCGACGAACAGTTCGTGCCCGCCATGCGCCGCATCAACGAGAAGGTGCCACGGGGCGCGTTCATGCTGTCCTTCCTCGGCAGCCTCGGATTCCCGCTCGCGGTGCTCTTCGTCCCCGTCGACGGCCGCACCGCCACCGACCGCTGGCTCGTCGTCGCGGCCCTCGTCTGCGCGTTCGTCGGCCACGTCATCACCAGCGCCGGTAACGTCCCGCTGAACAACGCCCTCGCGGCGGCGGAGAACTCGCCGCGGGCCGCCCGGGACGTCCGGGCCGCGTTCGAGGGCAAGTGGAACGCCCTGCACCTGGTGCGCACCCTGTTCGCCCTTGCCGCCTTCGTGCTCATGGTCTGCGCCGCGACGGCCTGAGGCGCGGGCGCTCCGGCGCGCGGGCACTCAGGGCACGGGGGTCCCGTGACGCGAGGTACCACGCGTCAGAAACTGCCGGGCGCCGCCTCGAGCCGCAGGAACGGGATCGATTCGCCCACCCGCCGATAGCCGGCCTCGCTGCCGTCGACCTCGTACCCCATGAACCGGCAGAGCAACCGGGCGGCGAGCGGATGGCGGGGCGCGTACCGAGCCATGAGCCGGCCGCCCTCCTCCGGCGTGACCGGCTGCGCCGTCACCGGGTAGTAGCGGCGGCCGACCTGGATGGTGGCCTGCGGAGTGTGGAGGAGGTTGCGGTACCACTGGGCCCGGGGGCCGAAGCCCGAAGCCACCGTCCACGATCCGCCGGTCCGGTCGCATTCCACCACTTCGACGACGGTCTTGCGGGTCAGCCCCGACGTACGGCCGGTGTGGATCAGGAGCAACAGGCGCCGCCCGAACAGCGGGCCGAGGCCGATCCGGTAGAGGTGGACCGGCAGCCTGGCCACGAACCGTTTGACACCGAGGGGGAGCGGGGGACGCTGCGGCGCGGGGTGCGGAGAAGTCACGTAGCTGCCTCTCGTGAGTGGTGCGGAGCGGGGGCGGCGGCCTCGGGGCTGTCCGGCCGAGTTCTGTGAGAGCGGCTTCGATTCGGTAACGGGGGCGGACCAGGACGATTCGACTGTGCAACCTTTGCATAGTCTAAATGTGGTGACGAGGCCGACGGGGGCGACCGCGCCACTCCTCCGCGCGCCCGGCTGCCGCGTGGCCGTGTCGCCGACGGAGACCGTTCCCGCCAGCCGATCAACCGCGGAGTCCGACTTGGCAGAGCAGATCCCGTCGAGCTCCCGACTGCTGTCCGCGCTCCCCTTCGTGGTGATGGGCATAGTCGCCCTGGTCGACGTGACGGCCGGGTCGAGCGTGGGATTCCTCGCCCTCGTCTCGCTGGGTCCGGCCTTCGCCGGGCTCGTGGGCGGATGGCGGCGTACGGCACTGATCGGCGTCCTGTCGCTGGGCTTCTGCTTCGGCCTCGGGATCTACGACGGGGTGCTCGGCGAGCGCCGCTGGTACTCCGCCATGGCCTCCGTCGCCGGGGTGACCGGAGCGGGCGTGGCGGCCGCGGTGATGCGGCAGCGGCGCGAGGCCGAGCTCGCCAGCATGCGTTCCATCGCGGAGGTCGCGCAGCGCGTGCTGCTGCGGCCCGTGCCGCGCACGGCGGGCCATCTGCGGGTGGCCGTCTCCTACACCTCGGCGGTCGCGGAGGCCCGTATCGGCGGCGACCTGTACGAGGTGGTCACCTCACCCGGCGGCGTGCGCGTCATCGTCGGCGACGTCCAGGGGAAAGGGCTCGAGGCGGTCGAGACGGCAGCCGTGGTCCTCGGTGCCTTCCGCGAGGCGGCGCACGAGGAGGAGGACCTGGCAGGCGTCGGCGAGCGGCTCGAGAGAGCCCTCGAACGGGAGTTGCAGGGCGGGGAGAAGTTCGTCACGGCGGTGCTCGCGGAACTGGAGCCGGGCAAGGGCGCGACCTTGCTCAACTACGGGCATCCCGCGCCGATGGTGGTGCGCGGAGACGGAACGGTCTCCTTCGCCGAACCGCCCAGGCGTGCCCTGCCGCTCGGGCTCGGCCTCCACGGGACGTCCGCCCCGCAGCCGTTCACCGCCGACTTCGCGCCGGGCGACCAGATGTTTTTGTACACGGACGGGGTCACCGAGACCCGCGACCGCGGCGGCCGGTTCTACCCGCTCGGCGAGCGCGGCCATCTGCTGAGGACGAAGGACCCGGAGGCGGCGCTGGCGGAACTCCGCGCGGACCTGGAGCAGTACGCCCAGGCGCCTCCGCACGACGACGCCGCGATGCTGCTGATCCGCCACCGCCGGGAGGGATGAGGGCGGCGCGGCGAGACGCCGGCGGGCCGGGCCCGGCTCCTTGCCGCCCGGCGCCGGGGGAGCGGCGCAGTGCGGGCCGCCCGGCGAGGGGACTCGGAGCGAGGCCGCCGCACGGTACCGGGGCGGGGCGCGGTACAAAGAAGAAATGACCGAACCAGCGCACTCCTCGTACTCCTCACGGGGGATGGACGACGTCGACGCCGTGACCCGCGCGGTGCTGACCGCGTCCCGGCTGCTCGTCGCCCTCTCGGCCCGCTCGCTCGCCGCGGTCGAGGACCGGGTGACGTTGCCGCAGTTCCGACTGCTGGTCGTGCTGTCGCTGGAGGGGCCGGCGAAGCTGGTCGTGCTCGCCGACCGGCTCGGTGTGAACCCGTCGACGGCCATGCGCATGGTGGACCGGCTGATCGCGGCGGGCCTGGCCGACCGGCAGGTCAACCCCGACAACCGGCGCGAGACGGTGCTGCGGCTGACGACGGAGGGCCGGCGCATCGTCGAGGACGTCACCTCCCAGCGCCGCAAGGAGATCGCGACCATCGTCGAACGGCTGGACCCCTCGCAGCGGGCGGCGCTCATCGGCGCCCTGGCCGCCTTCACGGAGGCGGGCGGTGAACCGGCGGTGCCCGACGAGGACAGCGAGCTGTATCCGCTGGGCTGGTCGGACATGGGCCCGCGGCCCGGTCGCTGACACCCGCACCCGCTGAAGGCCCGGCGGGGGGCGGCGGGGAGGACCCGGTCGACATCGCCGGCGTGCGGTGGTCGAGCTGCGTCACCGTGCCAGTGCCGCTCCCGGGCAGAGGCCGGCGAGCTGCCGGGTCCTCCACCACGAGAAGCATTGCACAGTGCAAGGGATTTTACTTCCCCTTGGCGGGGTCGGGTCCGCCGACGTCCGCAGAGGCGGTGCGCCGGGTCACTTCGGAGCGACCGCCGCCTCGACCTCCGCGAAGGTCGCGGCGTCGACGAGCCCGGTGTCCTCCAGGACCTCCATGTGGTCCAGCACCGTCTGGTTCGCCTGACGGGCGTGACGGCGGATCAGGTCGTTCTGCGTGGCGGCCCTTACCTCGGCGATGGTGGCGAAGATCTTGCCGTGCGAGGAACGCAGCAGGTTCGCGAAGAGCCGGTCGAACTCGGCGCCCTGGGCGTTCTCCAGCTGTGTCACGAAGCCCTGCTGCTCCTCGGTGGCCTCGTTGGGGAGCTGCACCCCGAGGATCTTGGCGTCCTCGCGCACGAGCTGGTCGAGCTTGCTGTGTCCGTCGAGGAGATGCAGCCCGGCACGCTTCACGGCCTCACTGGAGGCGTGGGTCTGGGCCAGCCGCCCCGCGGGTATCTCCCAGAGTCCCGCCTGCCGCACCTTCACCAGGAACGTCCGGTCGACCTCGGTCACCTTCTGCGGTCCCTGGGCCTCCGCGGCCGTCGCCCCCGAGAACCCGGCCCCCGCGTGACCGGCGCCGTGCTGGGCGGCCCCGCCCGTCGCGGCGGTCCCCGCGGTCGCCTCCCCGCTTCCCGTCTCGAGCGACACGACCACCAGCACGGCCGCGGCGACGGCGGCGGTGACCATGGCGACGACCCGCACGGAAACCTTGGAGCGTGCTGCACGTCGGTTCGAATGCATTGATGCCTCCCGGCTCGGCATGGAGAAAAATGGCAGTTGGCATTCGGGAGCTGTGTTGTGGCGGCTGGCACGGCACGCAGAGGTGAGTACGGACGCGCGCGCCGGGATGTTCAACGCGCGCCGTACGTAAGGGCCGTACGAGGTGTGAGGGGCGCCCGGTGGCGCCCCGGCGGATCAGTCCGCGACATCGACCCCGTAGCCGCGGGCCAGCGCCGCCAGCCCGTGGTCGTAGCCCTGGCCCACGGCCCGGAAGCGCCACAGCGGCCCGCGGCGGTAGAGCTCGGCGAGCAGCAGCGTCCGCTCCGTGGTGGCGGCGTCGAGGGCGGCCTGCGCGAGCGGAGCGGCGCTTCCGCCGGGGCCGGTCGTGACCTGGACGGCGCCGACGTCGCCGAACGTCGGCGTGCCGTCGATCGCCGCCGCGACGACGACCCGCCTGACCGCCGGCGGCAGCGCTCCGAGATCGGCGGTGACTGTCTGCTCCGTCGGACCGTCGGTCAGCAACCGTACGGCTCCGTCCGGGCTTTCCGGCGCTCCGTAGAAGACGAAGTGCTCGTCGCAGGTCACCTGGTCGTCCTCGTCGACGAGGAACGCGACCAGGTCGATCTCGCAGGTCGTCTGCTGCGCCCAGGTGGCGCTGACGCTCCACAGGGACCCGGCCCGGCGGTCCGGCAGGTCGACGACACCTCCCCTCGGCAGCACCTGCGGACCCTGCCGCCGCTCGCTCCAGTCGGGCACGGGGGCTACGACGGGGGCGTCCAGCCACGCCTCCTCGTACGCCGGGATCAGGAGCGTCGCGATCCGCCGCATCCGGCGGTCGGCCTCGGCGCCGGCCAGCAGGACGACGTCGGTGACGCCGGAGGAAAGGTTGATCGCAGCGGCGCCTCCGAGCTCGACGACACGGGCACGGGCGGATGCCGCCTCGGGGTGCGACCCGCCGAGCACCAGCACCCGCCGCCCGCGCAGCGGCCTGGCCGGGGCCGCCTCCCGCGCGGCGGGGACGGGTTCGGTGGGAGCGGGCGCGGTGGCAGCGGGCTTGCGCGCGGCCGGGACCGCTGGGACGGGCGCGGCGGGGACCGCTGGGACGGGCGCGGCGGGCGTGGATCTGCGCGCGGCGGGTCCCGGAGCGGCCGACGCGGTCTCGGTCACGGGAGTTGCGGCCACCGGGACGGAGGCCGGGGGAGCGGCGGTCACCAGGACGGCGGTCTCGGGAGCGGCATCGGTCGACGTCTCGTGCGCCGTGCCCGGCCGAACGTCTTCGAGCAGCCTCAGGAACTCCTGCTCGTCGATGACGGGCACACCCTCGGCGACGGCCCGACGGGCCTTCGCCGAACCGGAGGACCGGTCGTTCGTGACCAGAACTCCGGTGTGCCGGCTGACGGAGCCCATCACATTGAGCCCGGCGGCCACGGCCCTGGCGACCAGCTCGGGGCGGGACATTGCCGTCGGGCCCGTGACGGCGATCTTCATGCCCTGCACGAGCGGGCCGCCCATGGCCATCCGCCCCGGATTGCGGTAGGCGCAGGGCGTCTTGGGCGGGCTCGGAGTGAACCGCGCGTCCTGCCGGGGCGGGCAGGCGACGAACGGCAGTCGCAGGTCCAGCCGCGCCGCCTCCCGGAGGGACGCGCGCAGCACGCCGGCCAGCACGCGCGTGTCGTCCAAGGCGTCGTGGGCCCGCAGTTGGGGGACGCCGTAGTGGGCGGCCAGCGTCCCGAGCCGTAGATCCTGCGTCGGCGGATCGACCCGCCGGTTCAGCGCCAGAGTGCACAGCCGCCTGGCGACCGGCAGCGACACGCCGGCGCGGGCGAACTCGTGAGCGAGGAAGTCGTAGTCGAACTGCGCGTTGTGGGCGACGAGCACCCGCCCCTCGAGCATCTGCGAGATCCGCTGCGCGACCTCCTCGAACGCCGGTGCCCCGTGCAGCCGTTCGGCCGTCAGCCCGTGGACGTGGACCGGCCCCGGATCACATCCCGGATCCAGCAGCGTGGAGAACTCCCCGGTCTGCGCGCCGTCCGGCCCGACGGTCACCACGGCGACGGACAGAACCCGGTCCCGCCGCGCGACGAGACCCGAGGTCTCCACGTCGACAAGCGCCCAATCATGGGCGTATGCGGGCAAGTTGGACACATCGAGATCCGCAGCGGCGAGAGTCATGGCGGAAGGATGGTCCGGTCTTCACAAATTCTTCAAGCCGGATGGTGGTTTCTCCCGTTATGCGGGGCGTGCGGATGCCATGCTCCGAAATCTCCGACCCGCGTGCGCCCCGGCCGGCCGCGCCACGGTGCCTGTCCGGTGGCAGGGCCGGCCCCCATGGGTGATGGTGGTGGAGGTGCGCTCCTCCAGGCGTCGCGGCGCCGAGGACTCGGTATCGGGCGAGTGCCGCGGGCCGGACAGCGTTCACGGGCCCGCCGTGTTCGGCGCCGGCCCTCGTATCCCACAGCTCTGGAATGACTGTTCGCGTCGGCGGGACTTCGCGGCGTTGCCACGAACGACACGGCGACCCGACCTGCGCCACCGGGTGCGTGGCCACCGCCGATTCGAGCCGGTGGGTCGAGGCTCGCGTCGTCACCGTCAGCACCCTTCCGATCGGAGGCCCCTGCATGAACTCTCTACGCCTGTTCGTCGGCGCGGCCGCTGCCGCGTTGGCCTTCGCTCTCCCCTCAGCGGCTCACGCGGCGCCCGCCGTTGCGCCGAGTCAATGCGAGAAGGCGAGAGCGGTCGCCGAGATGTCGGAGAGGGACTATCAGGACACGGTGAGGTGGTACAAGGACGTCATCGCCCAGGGCGGGCACCCGGGCACCATCGGAGAGCACGCGGTGGCCGACGCCAGGGCCGATCGTGACAGGGCCGCGTCCCAGGCGCAGCGAATCTGCGGCCCGTGAGCCCTGGTGTTTCTGATCAGCCGCGGAAGGCCGACAGGCCCTCCGCGGCTCACGAGAGGCGGGCCCGGCGCTTACGTGTCCGCTACGCCCGCCCCGCTACGCTGCCGCTGACCAGCAAAAAGGCCCTCCGGGTCGGAGGGCCTTGTGTTTGGTGCGCTGTGAGCGCCCCCGGCAGGACTCGAACCTGCGGCCAAGCGCTTAGAAGGCGCCTGCTCTATCCACTGAGCTACGGGGGCCGGTGATGGCCTCGGTGGCCTGGAGCCCCCCTCGGGTGGTCCGTGACCTTGCCGGGCTCAAGGATAGGGCTCCGATCCCCTTGGCCCGGTTGCTTCGCCTGCGTGGCACGATGTGGAGGTTCGGTGAAGCGAACCGATAATCGCAGGCAGGTGCGATTCGTGCACCGCTTTTTGCGTCTCGCGTCCCGGGTGTTGTGCACTCGTTATGCCTGCGTCCCACTCGTCCCATGTGTCCCATCTGTCTGATCGGCGCGCAGAGATCGTCATACGCTTCAAAAAGTCACCAAAATTGGGCATTCTTCGCATGTGGTGACCTTGGATGCACGGCCTCAGCTGATCGACGCACTTTCCGCCCTGCGCGACCGTGTCGCCGCCGTGCGTCTTCCACTTCCCCTCGCGGGCGCGCCCCGGGCCCGGCAGACGCGGTCCGAGCTGCTCGCCCAGCTCGACGACTATCTGGTGCCCCGTCTCAAAGATCCCGAAGCCCCCCTGCTCGCCGTGATCGGCGGGTCCACGGGCGCCGGGAAGTCCACCCTCGTCAACTCCCTTGTCGGACGACGGGTCAGCGAGGCGGGGGTGCTGCGGCCGACGACCCGTACGCCCGTGCTGGTGTGCCACCCCGACGACCATCACTGGTTCGCGGGAATGCGGGTGCTGCCGGAGCTCACGAGGGTCTGGATGCCCCCGCAGGAGGACGGCGAGGAGGAGCACCTGCTGCCCGCCAGGGCAGGCGGCCGTACCGCCGGCGGCCGTAACGGCGGCGGGCGGGCAGCGGAGGAGAAGGCGCTGCGGATCGAGACGGCCTCCCTGCTGCCCCGCGGCCTGGCCCTGCTCGACGCGCCCGACATCGACTCGCTGGTCGTCGAGAACCGGCTGCTGGCCGGGGAGTTGCTCTGTGCCGCCGATGTGTGGGTGATGGTGACGACGGCCTCCCGCTACGCCGACGCCGTCCCGTGGCACCTGCTGCGCACCGCCAAGGAGTACAACGCCACGCTGGTGACCGTGCTCGACCGGGTGCCGCACCAGGTGGTCGAGGAGGTGTCGCGCCAGTACGCGGCGCTGCTCACGAAGGCGGGCCTCGGCGACGTCCCCCGGTTCACGATCCCGGAGCTGCCCGAGTCGGCCGGCGGCGCGAACGGACTGCTGCCCAACACGGCCGTCGCCGGACTGTTCTCCTGGCTCGCCCACCGGGCCCAGGACCCGGCGGCGCGCCAGCAGGCCCTCAGCCGTACGGCAGGGGGCGTGATCGATTCGCTCAACATGCGGATGCCGGAGCTGGCGAGCGCGGTCGCGGCCCAGTACGCGGCGGCCGTACGGCTGACGAGCGCGGTCGAAGAGGCGTACGAGGCGGAGCGCGACCGGGTGCGCAGGCAGCTGCGGGCAGGCGCCGTACTGGCCGGCGACGCACGCACGCGCTGGCGCGGCTATCCGCGCGACAGCTCGGCCGCCGAGCTGCTGGACTCGCTCGTTGCCAGCCTGTCCGCGCTGCTGCAGTGCGCTGTCGCGGCCGCCGACGAACAGGTCGAGAACGCCTGGCGGCGTGAGCCCGCGGCCGCCGGGGTCGTCCGCAGCGGCCGGCGCGACCTGGAGGCCGGAGAGCGGATCGGGATGGCCGTGCGGCGCTGGCGGCGGGTCCTCGAGGAGCTGGCCGAGGAAGAGGTGCGGGGGATGGAACGCAACGCCGCGCCCGATCCCGAGACGGTGGCCGCACTGCTCGCGACCTCGCTGCTGGGCGGGCGGCGGGCGCGCGGCGCGGGCGAGCGGCTCGCCGAGCGGATCGGCGCACAGAGCGCGCTGCGGCTGCGCGACAAGGGCGGCGAGCTGGCGACGACGTACATCGACGACGTACTGAACAGCGAGCGGGAGCGGCGGCTGGCGCCCCTCGACGTGCTCGAGGTGAGCCCGGAGCCCCAGGCGGAGCTCATCGCCGCGCTGTCCCTACTGCAGAAGGAGAGGTGACCGCGGGTGACCGCCATCACCGACGACGAGAACGAGACCGGTGGCCGCTGGGACGACGGCCTGATCGCCCGCCGGGTCGGTCAGCGGAACGAGGACGGTACGCGGAACGAGGACGGCACGGGGGAGGTGGGGGCGGAGGGCGAAGGGGACCACATCGGCGACGAGCAGCTGCCCGTCGGAGGCACCTACGGCGGCCCCCTGCGGGACCGGCTCAGCGCCCTGCGCGAACTGCTCGGGCTCTCCCAGACCCGACTGGACGGGAAGACCCTCGCGGAGGCCGGCCGGGTCCTCGACGAGGCCGCCGCGCGCCAGCGGCTCTCCTCGCGCCACACCGTCGTGGCCATCGCCGGCGCGACGGGCAGCGGCAAGTCCACGCTGTTCAACGCGCTGGCGGGGGTGCGCATCGCGGAGACCGGGCTGCGCAGGCCCACCACGTCCGCGCCCATCGCCTGCACCTGGTCGGAGGGGGCGGCGGGGCTCCTCGACCGGCTCGCCATCCCCGGGAGGCTGCGGCGCAAGCCCCTCGCCGGCGGTGACGGCGACGACCAGCTGCAAGGGCTGGTGCTGGTGGACCTCCCCGACCACGACTCGGCCGTCGTACGGCACCGGGAGCAGGTGGACCGGATCCTGGCGCTGGTCGACGCGGTGATCTGGGTCGTGGACCCGGAGAAGTACGCCGACGCGGCGCTCCACGAGCGCTATCTGCGGCCACTGGCCGGTCATGCCGAGATCACCTTCGTCGTTCTCAACCAGATCGACAGGCTGCCCGGCGAGGCCGCCGACCAGGTCCTGGACGATCTGCGCCGACTGCTCGACGAGGACGGCATGGCGGTGGGGGAGCACGGCGAACCGGGCGCGACCGTCCTCGCGGTCTCCGCCCTGACGGGCGAGGGGGTGGGCGAACTGCGCGAGATGGTCGGCGCGTTCGTGCAGGAGCGCAGCGCGGCGGCGCGCAGGCTGTCGGCCGATGTCGACGCGGCGGCGGCGAAGCTGCGGCCCGTCTACGTCGCCGACGGCCGAACCGGCCTGGACGAGCGGGCCCGGGAGGACTTCTCGGCACGGCTCGCGGAGGCGATCGGCGCGACGGCGGCGGGTGAGGCCGCGGAGCGCGAGTGGCGCAGGAACGCGGGGCGCGCGTGCGGGACGCCGTGGCTGCGGCTGTGGCGCTGGTACGAGCGCAAGCGGATGCCCGGGGCGGCGGCCGTGGAGCCGGAGGTTCCCGTCGAGGAGGAGCCGACCGCACGGCAGCGGGTCGAGCAGGCGGT
Organism: Streptomyces pristinaespiralis; assembly: GCF_001278075.1. Lineage (GTDB taxonomy): Bacteria > Actinomycetota > Actinomycetes > Streptomycetales > Streptomycetaceae > Streptomyces > Streptomyces pristinaespiralis. Next base: position 5,629,018 of record NZ_CP011340.1, read on the forward strand.
CCGCACGGTCGCCGACGAGGCCGCGCGCGGGCTGCCCGCCCCATGGGGCCAGGCGGTGCGCGAAGCGGCCGTGAGGGGCGCGCAGGGGCTTCCGGAGGCACTGGACGAGCTGGCGGCGCGTGAGGCGGCGGAGAGCAAGGGACGGCCCCTTCGCCCCGCATGGTGGCCGGCCGCGGTGCTCGCGCAGGCGTCGATGACGCTGCTGCAGATCTTCGGCGGGCTGTGGCTCGTGGGCCAGATCGTGGGCGTGCTGGAGCCGGGGCTCATTCCGCCGGTGCTGGTGATGCTCGCCGGCATCGTGGGCGGGCCACTGGTCGAGTGGGCGTGCGCGGCCGCGACGAAGGGCCCGGCGCGGCGGTACGGGCAGGACGCACGGCGCCGCCTCCAGGAGGCGGCGGCCGCCTGCGGGCGCGCGAAGGTGCTCGATCCGGTGTCGGCCGAGCTGATGCGGTACCGGGAGGTGCGGGAGCAGTACGCGACGGTCTCGGGGTCGGCGAGGCCCGCCTCGTCCGGGCCGGGCGCGCTGCGGGGACGGGTGCGTTCCCGGATCGGGTGACGGACCGGGGCTTACGGTGCCGCGCCGGGCGAGGCCCCGTCCGGGGCCCGCGGTGCCGGGCCCAGCGCGGTGCCGGGCGTTCCCCGATCGGATGACGGACCGGGACCCGCGAGGCCCGGTCCGGGTGCGGGGTTTCCTGATCGGGTGACGGAGTTGTCCACAAGGGGGCGCCCGTCCACAGGCGTCGGCGGGATCTTTCCGTCCGGTCCAGCATGGAGACCGGTCCACAGCGATCGGGCAAATGCAACCGGACGGGGAGGTGACCGTCATGAACGACACCATGGTGACGGTGGTGGGGAATGTCGCCACGAATGTGGAGTACCGGGAAACGGCCACGGGCGGGATGGCGCGATTCCGTTTCGCCGTTCCCTCGCGGCGCTGGGATCGCCGGGCCGGTAACTGGACGGACGGGCCGACAAGCTTCTACACCGTCTTCGCCTGGCGTTCGCTCGCGCAGAATCTGGCCGGTTCCGTTTCGGTGGGGGAACCGCTTCTCGTGCACGGCCGGCTGAAGGTGCGTGAGGAGGAGAGCGACGGCCGGCGGCGGACGTTCGTGGACATCGACGCGCTGGCGGTGGGACACGACCTGACCCGCGGTACCTCGGCGTTCCGGCGGGTGGTCAAGAGCCGGGATCTTGACGAGCGGTCCGCGGCGGCCGTGGGGGCGCCGCCGCCACGGGCGGGCGCGGGGGAGGCCGTGGAGACGGGAGTGCCCGTTGTCGCCGTCCCCTGACGGGAGTTGAGGAAAGACGGTTTCATCGCACCGGCAGGGCGGGTGGGCGGAAAAGGGCGATCAGGGGGTGAACTCGCCGACGGTGGTAACGATTTCGAGTCGGAATGGTTATCTGACGGCATGACCGGGCATCGCGCTGCGCGCCGTCCATAGGATTCCCGGGTACTCACGGGGCACTTGAGTCTGCTGGCGAGACACTCCCCCCACGCGTCGCACGCCTCTCGCGCGTCGCACGCGAAAAGGTCTCGCCCGGAGGGGAATTCTGCTGTGTTTGCTGTGTTCTCTACGTCTGCCGTACGCAGGCGGCGCGCCGCTCGCCGTCTGGCCGCCGCGGCGGTGGTGTCCGGCCTGATGGCCGCCGGATCCATCGCCGGCGCCGGCACGGCGGCCGCCGACGATGCCGTCCAGCATCAGGGCGGTGCGGTCGCCACGCTCGACGGGCTGCAGACGTACGACCAGGCGGTGCTGCACACCAACGGCAAGGACCAGGAGATCCTCGCGGGTCTCTTCGAGATGACGGTCGACGGCGGCGGACAGCTGCAGACGTACTGCATCGACATCCACAACCCGACCCAGGACCAGGCCAAGTACCTGGAGACCCCCTGGAACCAGACCTCGCTCGGCGCCAACGAGAACGCAGGCAAGATCCGCTGGATCCTGCAGCACTCGTTCCCCCAGGTCAACGACCTGGCGGCGCTGGCCGACAGCGCCGGACTCGACGGGCAGCTGACGGACAGGACCGCCGCCGCCGGCACCCAGGTCGCCATCTGGCGGTTCTCGGACGGCGCGGACGTCACGGCGGCCGACCCGCAGGCGGAGAAGCTCGCCGACTGGCTTCAGGAGTCCGCGGCGAACGTCGAGGAGCCCAAGGCCTCGCTGAGCCTCGAGCCGAACGCGGTCTCCGGCAAGCCGGGCAGCCGGCTCGGCCCGGTGACGGTGCGCACCGACGCCGGCCAGGTCGCCGTGGCGGCCCCGGCCGACGCGGCCTCCAGCGGCATCAAGATCACCGACGAGGCCGGTAAGCCGGTGACCTCCGCCGTCGACGGCAGCAAGCTGTTCTTCGACGTCCCCGAGGACGCCGCGGACGGCACGGCCACGCTGAGCGTCCAGGCGAGCATGTCGGTGCCGGTGGGACGGGCCTTCGCCAGCGCCACCAAGAGCCAGACGCAGATCCTGGCGGGATCCAGCCGGTCCACCGTCTCGGCGCAGGCCGCCGCGACCTGGGCGAAGGCGGGGGCGATCCCGTCCCTGTCGGCGAAGAAGAACTGCGCCAAGGGGGGCGTGGACATCACGGCCGGCAACAAGGGTGACGCCCCGTTCACCTTCTCGCTGGCCGGCTTCGAGCACACGATCAAGGCCGGGGAGTCCCGGACGGTGACGGTGCCGGTGGGCGAGGACCAGGCCTACGACTTCACGATCACCGGGCCCGGCGGGTTCGAGAAGAACTTCAAGGGCGTGCTCGACTGCAAGACCGCGAGCGCCCCTGCCCAGCCCGGCACCGAGACCCCGTCGTCCCAGCCCAGCCCCGCGTCGGCGGGCGGCACCTCCGCGGGACTCGAGGGCGGCCTCGCCGCGACGGGCGGCTCCAGCGCCACGCCGATGATCGCGGGTATCGCGATCGTGCTGGTGCTCGCCGGCGGCGGCGCGGTCTTCTTCCTCCGTAAGAAGAAGTCGGCCGGCGCGGAGTGACCGGATCGCCGCGGCCCGTGACACGGCGCGGGGGAAACTGAGGGAGGGGCCCGGCACGGGGACGTGCCGGGCCCCTCCTGCCGGTTCTCGCGCCCTCCGGCCGGCGTGCCCTGGATGTCCGGTTCGCGGCCCTGCCCGTCCGGGGGCGGCCCGGCGCTCCTGCCCGGCCCGCCCGCCCCGGGCCCGGCACACGCAGGCGTATGGACGCGGTTTCCGTCCGGGGGGCGCCGTACGGCAAGATGGGTGTATCTGCCCATCCACTTCCTGCCGGACGGTTTCTCTTGGCTGAGTACATCTACACGATGCGCAAGACGCGCAAGGCGCACGGCGACAAGGTCATCCTCGATGACGTGACGCTGAGCTTCCTGCCCGGTGCGAAGATCGGTGTGGTCGGCCCCAACGGCGCCGGTAAGTCCACGGTGCTGAAGATCATGGCCGGTCTGGAGCAGCCCTCCAACGGCGATGCCTTCCTCTCCCCCGGCTACAGCGTCGGCATCCTCATGCAGGAGCCGAAGCTGGACGAGTCGAAGACGGTCCTGGAGAACGTCCAGGACGGCGCCGCGGAAATCATGGGCAAGCTCAAGCGCTTCAACGAGGTCGCCGAGCTCATGGCGACCGACTACACGGACGCGCTCATGGAGGAGATGGGCAAGCTCCAGGAGGACCTGGACCACGCGAACGCGTGGGACCTGGACGCCCAGCTGGAGCAGGCCATGGACGCCCTGGGCTGCCCGCCCGGCGACTGGCCCGTGGTCAACCTCTCCGGTGGTGAGAAGCGCCGCGTCGCACTGTGCAAGCTGCTGATCGAGGCCCCCGACCTGCTGCTCCTCGACGAGCCCACCAACCACCTCGACGCCGAGTCGGTGAACTGGCTCGAGCAGCACCTGTCGAAGTACGCGGGCGCCGTCGTCGCCGTCACTCACGACCGGTACTTCCTGAACAACGTCGCCGAGTGGATCCTCGAGCTCGACCGCGGCCGTGCGCTGCCCTACGAGGGCAACTACTCCACGTACCTCGACAAGAAGGCCGCCCGCCTCAAGGTCGAGGGCCGCAAGGACGAGAAGCGCGCCAAGCGGCTGAAGGAAGAGCTCGAGTGGGTCCGGTCCAACGCCAAGGGCCGGCAGAGCAAGTCCAAGGCCCGTCTCGCCCGCTACGAGGAGATGGCCGCCGAGGCGGACAAGATGCGGAAGCTGGACTTCGAGGAGATCCAGATCCCGCCGGGCCCGCGTCTGGGCTCCGTCGTCGTGGAGGTCGAGAACCTCTCGAAGTCCTTCGGTGACAAGGTCCTCGTCGACGACCTGTCCTTCACGCTGCCGCGCAACGGCATCGTCGGCATCATCGGTCCGAACGGCGCCGGCAAGACCACGCTGTTCAAGATGATCCAGGGCCTGGAGCAGCCGGACTCCGGCACGATCAAGATCGGTGACACGGTCAAGATCTCCTACGTCGACCAGACCCGCGCCAACATCGACCCCAAGAAGACCCTCTGGGCGGTCGTGTCGGACGAGCTGGACTACATCAACGTCGGCCAGGTCGAGATGCCGTCCCGCGCCTACGTGAGCGCCTTCGGCTTCAAGGGCCCGGACCAGCAGAAGCCGGCCGGTGTCCTCTCCGGTGGTGAGCGCAACCGCCTCAACCTGGCGCTGACGCTCAAGGAGGGCGGCAACCTGCTGCTCCTCGACGAGCCCACCAACGACCTCGACGTCGAGACGCTCTCGTCCCTCGAGAACGCTCTGCTCGAGTTCCCCGGCGCGGCCGTGGTCATCTCCCACGACCGCTGGTTCCTCGACCGGGTCGCCACGCACATCCTGGCGTACGAGGGCAACTCCAAGTGGTACTGGTTCGAGGGCAACTTCGAGTCGTACGAGAAGAACAAGGTCGACCGTCTCGGCCCGGACGCGGCACGCCCGCACCGCGCCACCTACAAGAAGCTCACCCGGGGCTGATGCGGCGTATGGCCCGTCACATCTACCGCTGCCCCTTGCGCTGGTCGGACATGGACGCCTTCGGGCACGTCAACAACGTCGTCTTCCTGCGGTATCTGGAAGAGGCGCGGATCGACTTCATGTTCCGGCTGGCGCCGGGGGACGGTTCGCCCTCCTTCTCCGGCGGCTCGGTGGTCGCACGGCACGAGATCGACTACGTGCGTCCGCTGGTCCACCGGCACGAGCCGGTGATCATCGAGTCGTGGGTGACGAAGATCAGCGCCGCCTCCCTGACCATCGCCTACGAGGTCAAGGAGGAGGACGATCCGTCGACGGTCTATGTGCGGGCCTCGACGGTCGTCGTGCCGTTCAACCTCGAGTCGCAGCGGCCGCGCCGGATCAGCGCGGAGGAGAAATCCTTCCTCGAGAAGTACCTCGACAAGGCCGCCCTCGCCGCATGAGCGTTCCCATGTCCGTGCCCGTGCAGAGTCTGCGACTCGCCGACGTGAGGGAGGCGGAGGACCTCTCCGCCTTCCTCGGCCGGCTGATCCACTACGACCGCGCCGCCGCGGTCAGGCTGCAGGCCGGCCGCGGGGCGCTCGCGGTGTTCGGGCGTCCGCCGTCCTTCGAGGTGCTCGCCATCCGTACGGCACGGCTCGCGGAGTCCGTCGAGCTGGACGTCACCGTCTCCGCGGGGGAGCTGCTGGAGTCGCTGGAGGGCGCGGAGTTCGCCGTGCCCGCGGCGGTCACCGGCCCTCCGTGGGCCGGTGTGCTTCCGCCGCGCGGCGGCTGGCGGGAACTGCCCGGGCTGCCGGACGTCTCCGCGATGCGGGCAGCCGTGGGAGCGGCCGTGGCCGAGTTCCGCCGGCGTGACGAGGAGCTGCCGGCCGAGCGGCGCACCCGTGCGGAACGGGATCGCATCGGCCGCGAGATCTGGTCGCGCACGGTCGGCGCGACGGACCTGCCCCTGCGCGCCGTGCACGCCGCGCAGTCGCTCGGTTTCCTGCGCCCCGGCATGCCCGTGGCGCTGCTGGCCGCGGGGACGTGGCTGAGACTGCGTACGCCCTTCGGGTCCATCGCGCTGCGCACCAACGGCGTGGGCGGCCTGACGGTCACCCCCGCGTAGCTCAGCGCGCAGGCCACCTGCCGCCGGTGGAGGAACCGCCGAGGTGGCCACGCCGCTGCCGCCCCCCGCGTCAGCGTTCCGACGCGTCGTCCGGCCAGATCCCGATGTGGTCCTGTTCGAGCTCCAGCATCACGCGGTGCTCCATGCCCAGCGCCGCCGTGTAGTCGGCCGGCAGCTGAAGGCGCCCCGCCCGGTCCAGCATCGCGTACTCGCGTGCCACCACCGACTCCTGCCCCTCCGCGTCGATCTCGGTGCGCCTCAGCACCTCCGACGACGTGCGGCCGTCGCGGATGGCGACCGTGCGGCGGACCTCGCCCGCGACGGCCTGGTCGTGGGTGACGATCACGATCGTCGTGCCCAGCTCCTCGTTGGCCCGGCGGAACGCCGCGAAGACCTGCTCACCGGTCGCCGAGTCCAGCTCACCGGTCGGCTCGTCGGCGAGCAGCACCGCGGGCGAGTTGGCGAGGGCGACGGCGATCGCGGTGCGCTGCTGCTGCCCGCCGGACATCTGGTGGGGGCGCCGGTCGCGACAGTCGTCGACGCCGAGCATCGAGAGCAGTTCCTGTACGCGCTCCGCCTTCCGCTTCTTGCCGCCACCGCCGCCGCGCAACTGCATCGGCAGGGCCACGTTCTGGGCGGCGGTCAGGTACGGCAGCAGGTTGCGGGCGGTCTGCTGCCACACGAAGCCGACGACCTCACGGCGGTAGCGCAGCCGCGCCTTCGCGTCCATGGCGAGCAGGTCGCACCCGGCGACCCGGGCCGCGCCGGCGGACGGCACGTCCAGCCCGGCGAGGATGTTCATCAGGGTCGACTTCCCGCTGCCCGACGCGCCGACGAGGGCCATCAACTCGCCCTCCTTGACCAGCAGGTCGAGTCCTTGCAGCGCCTGGACCTCCACCCCGTCCGAGGCGAAGATCCGCACCAGCCGGTCGCAGCTGATCAGCGCGTCGTGCCCGTACGAGGGCCGGTCGCGATGGGCAGCGGCGCGTTCCTCCAGCTGCTCCAGGGTGGTGTCGGTCATCGCGTGTCTCCTGCCCTGAGTTCGGTGATCGATCCGCGGCGCCCCGCCCACCACGCCTGGACAGCGGCCACCGTCCCCGCCAGCACGACCACGGCGGCCGCGGGCAGCGCCAGCGACCACGGGTCGGCCCGCAGGGACGCGCTGTCCAGGGGCGCGGAGCCGGGCGCGGCCGCCAGCGCGAGCCGCACCAGGTCCACTCCGGGCGCGAGGAGCCGGATCGTGGCCCAGCCGACGAGGATGCCGCCGACCGCGGCCAGCAGTGCCTGGGGGAGTGCTTCGAGGCCGAGCAGCTGCCGGCCCTGACGGGTGGTGAGGCCCATGGTGCGCAGCCGGGCCAGCAGGGTGGCGCGTTCCGGTGCGGCCTGCATGAGCGAGAGCAGCAGCGCCAGCACGGCGTAGCCGGCCCCGGCGGCGATGGCGGCCGCGTAGATCCGTTCGGCGCCGGACTGGAGCGGCGAGTCGGTGAAGGCCGCCCGCGCCTCGTCGCGCAGCCGCACGGTGAGGTCGTCGTCCATGCCGTGGACGGCCGCGCGCAGTGCCTTGCCGTCGATACCGGCGCCCGTGGCCAGCAGCGCTGTCGGCGCGCGGTGGGTGAGCCGTGAGCCGTCGACGACGAGGAACTCGGCGGACGACACGGCGGGGGTCCGGGACCGCACGGCGCTGACCTTGACGTCGAACGGGCCGGCTGTCGAGTTGATCCGGTGGGTCCCCGTGCCGAGCTGCGTCGCGACGCCGGGCGAGGCGACGGCGTGCAGAACGGGCCGCCCCGAAGCGTCCCCCGAGGGCGGCGAGGTCCTGAGCGCGTCCGCCGGGAAGGCGCCCAGCTCGGCGTGCCGGGTGAGGCGCGCGTACGCGCCGGGGTCGGCGCCGACGAGGGAGACGGGCAGCGGGTCGGACCGTTCGGCCTGGTTCCGGGCGGGCAGGTTCAGCGCGTGCTCGATCTGCACGGCGGTCACCTCCCGTACGCCGGGCACGTCCCGCACGGCCCGCTCCGCCCCCTTCGGGAGCGCCACCGTGTCGCCGGGGCCGGCGACGCGCGCGTCCGCGCCCGTCGCCAGCAGCGCCGCCCGGTCCCGCGCGTCCGCGACGCCCGCGAGGACAGAGCCGCCGAACGCGGCCGTGGTCAGCGCGACCAGCAGGGCCAGCAGCGGCAGTGCGCCGGCGGCCGAGGAGCGGCCGGTACGGGCGAGCGAGAGGAATCCGACGGCGCCGCGCAGCCGGCCGGCGGGACGGGCGGCCCAGCGCAGCGGCAGCGGATAGAGCCGTACGAGGACGAGCGCGGCGATCAGGCCGACGAGCACGGGCGCGGCGCTGACGAGGTGGTCTGCGCCGTCGGATGTGCCGCGCCGCCGCAGCGCGACGACCGCGCCGACGGCCAGGACCAGCAGGGTGAGTTCGGCGACCGTGCGGCGCCTGGAGGGCCGGGCGAGCACCACGTCGTCGCGCTCCCCGGGCACACGTGGCCTGCGGTGCTGCGTCACCGCGCGCACCGGCAGCGCGGCGCAGGCCATGACCGCCACGGCTGCCGCCCCGATCACTGCGGGCATGGGTCTCGCGTCGTCGACGACGAGGACCGCGAGGAGGAGACCCGCGGCCGCGGTGGGCAGGGCGACGACGGCGGTCTCGGCGAGCAGCCTGCCGCCGATGCCGCGCAGCGAACCGCCGCGGGAGCGCAGCAGGGCCAGTTCGGCCCGGCGCCGCGCGGCGAACAGCCCGCCCGTCATCGCCACCACGACGGCGGCGACGGTGCCGATCCCGAAGGCGGCCACGGCGACGACCGGAGTGATGGCGTCCCGCATCGTGGTGTAGGAGGCGAGGATGCCGTCCATGTCCGTGGTGAGCAGGGCGTTCTCGTCGACGGCGCTCTTGATCCCGAGCAGCCCGGGGCCGCCTTCGAGGGAGGCGATCCGGTCGGTGAGGGCGGGCACGTCCTGGGTGGTGAGGTGGCCGGTGAGCGGGGCGAAGCGCCAGTACGGCTGGGGCTCGCCCAGGGTGCCCAGCAGCGCCGGGGCAGCGTCGGGGGCGATCAGCAGGGAGGCGTTCCAGTACACCAGCGGTGGGCTGGTCCCGGGCGCGACGAGCAGTCCGGGGGCGCGCAGACGCGGGTCGGCGGACCAGTAACTGCCGTGCGGATCTCCCGGGTCCACGATGCCGGTGATCCGTACCGTCAGTGCCGTGTCCCCGGGAGCGCCCAGGTGCAGCACGGAGCCGGTCTCGATGCGCAGGGTCTTCGCGGTCTCCGCGGTGACCGCCGCCTCCAGTTCGTCGGTGGCGGACGTGGTCCGTCCGTCCGTCCTCGGCAGCCTGCCCTCACGCACCTTGGAGTGCGTCTCGAGCCCGCTCTGCGCCACGAGGGAGAACTGCGGCGACGCGCCCTGGGGGCGCGGCAGCCAACGGTCCCTGCCCTCCAGGGGCTTGGCGGTCTCCACGCCGTACGCCGACTGCGCGGTGTCCACGCGCAGCGGCTTCGGCAGCAGTTCGGTGATGGCCCGGTGGGCGCCGGCGAGGCGCTCGGGGAGCAGCGACTTCTCCCGGGCGGGTTCGGGCATTCCGAGCGGCGGCTGCGGTGCGCTCACCTCCAGCACGCTGCGGGACGGCTGGGCGTCGCTCAGGTCGTGCCGCAGGCCGTGGTTCTCGTACGAGTCGACGGCACGGGGGAACGCGGCCGCGAGGAACGCCGTGAGCAGGACGAGCACACCGAACGCGAGGGCGGCACCCGGCGCCGTGCGCAGCCGGGTCCTGACCCACGGGGCCACCGTGCGTCGGGCGTGGCCCTCGGGCCTGCTGGAGCGCGGATTCATCAGTTGTCCCCCCTGTGGCGCAGAGTCACCGCGGGGTCCGCGCGACGCAGGGCGATGACGGCGACGATCAGAAGCGGCAGTGCGGCGACCCCCGCGAGGAGCAGACCCACCTGGCTCACGGGCAGTTCGATCAGCACATGCGGGACGGGCTTGGTGGCCTGCCCCGTCAGGACGATCAGCGGCACGACGGCCCGGGTCAGTACGGCACCCAGCCCGATGCCCACCAGCAGCGCGATGGCGATCAGCAGGGTCTGCTCCGCCGCGACCAGCCGGGCGAGCTGGCGGCGCGGTGCCCCGAGGGCCCGTAGTACGGCGAGCTCGGCGGATCGTTCCCGCAGCGAACCGGCCGCGCTGACGGCGAAGCCCACCGCGGCGAGCGCCGCCGCGGCCAGTGCCACCGCCATCAAGGCGGAGCGTGGCCCGGCGCCGAGCGGGTCGCCGAGGAGTTCCTCCGCGGCCTCGTCGCGTACGAGCACCTGGGCGGGGTCGGCGGCGGGGCGGCCGCGCAGGGCCTCGGCGACCTCGTCGGCCTTGCCCGGCTCGGTGCTCAGCCACCACTCGGTGGGCGTGAGCGACGAACCTCCCCTGGCGGCGATCGCCGTGTTGATCGCGGGCAGGTCCAGCAGCAGGGCTCCACCGTCGGTGTCCTGCTGGTCGGTGGCGGCTGCTTCGCCGTCCGCGGCCACGGTCGCGGCGGCGGCGCCGGGTCCGGTCGTGGGCAGGCCCCGCACCGTCCCGGCGATCTTCACGCGCAGCGACTCGCCCGACAGCATCACATCGATGACGTCGCCGCGCCCGGCCCCGGACGCCCGCAGGAACTCGTCCGTCGCGACGGCCGCGATCTGCCGGGGCCCGGCCGGCCGCACGGCGGTGACGAGGACGCTGAACTCGGAGCGGACGGGCCGGCCCCACGAGTCGACCGCTCCCGGGTCCGGTCCGATGCCGTAGCCGAGGGTCAGCGGGTGGGAACCGGAGGCGGCGGGGCGCAGCGGCCGGGGGGTCCCGGGCTCGCCTGCCTGGATCTCGGTGTAACCGCCCTCCCAGCGCGGTCCCTGACTCACCGTGACATCGCGGGAGGTCCCGTCGGCGTCTGTGGTGCGCAGCCGCTCGATGCTCAGGCGGTGCGTCGTCCTCGGGCCGTCCGGGATCGCGCCGTCGAGCCGCAGCCCGGTCAGGGCCAGCGGGCCGGCGGGGGCGGTGTGTGCTCCGGAGGACGACTCGTCGAGGTCGACGGTCACCTGACGGACGCGGCCGTCGGCGGCCACCCTGCCGACGGGCATGCGGTAGGAGAGGCCGTAGCGGTCCTCGACGATGACGGTGACCTGCGGCGACAGCCGCGAGGGCGGCGCACCGGCGAGGGCCTCCTCTTCCGCGATCCGCAGGTCGAGGGTGAGCCGGCGGGCGTCGTCGGGCAGCAGCACACCGGGACGGGCCCGCTCGGCGGCGGTGGCCGTGCCGAGCAGTGAGCCGGGCGGCTCGTCCGCGAGATCGTCCCGCAGCAGCAGGTGTTCGTCGGCGCGGGCGGTGTCGATTGCGAGCACGGTCGCGGTCCGGTTGCCGGAGAGCCCCAGGGGAGCGCGGTGGGCGGGAGCGGCCTCGCGCACGCCGGGCAGGGACGCGTACAGGCCGACGTCTCCCGGCCGGCCCGCCCCGCTGTCCGTGACCCGCACCGACGCGCCGGCCCTGAAGTCGGCCTGGTCGCTCTGCGACCGGTCCCACGACGCGCTCTGACCGATCGCCAGCATGCCCATCGCCACGGCGAGCACCAGCAGCAGCACCGGTCCGGCGCCGCGCAGCGGCCGGCGGCTGAACTGCCAGCCCGCGAGGGCCGCGGGCAGACCGCGGCCGCCGGCGGCGCGGCGTTCGGCGAGCCGGGCCGCGGGCGGCAGCAGACGCAGCGTCAGGACGGTGCCGGCCAGCAGGGCAAGGGCGGGCGCGGCGACCAGGAGGGGGTCGATGCCCAGGTCGCCCTCACGGTCACCGCTGATCGCCCCGCCGCCGGAGGAACCGGTCTGCCGGTCCAGCTGCCAGTAGGCGACCGCCGCGACGGCCAGCAGTCCCACGTCCGCACCGGCCCTGACCGGAGCCGGCAGCGTGCCGCCGCGGCCCCGTCGCAGCCGCAGCGCGCCGGAGGTCGCGGCCAGCGCGGGTGCCACGACGGCTGCCGCGCAGCACACCGCGACCCCGGCGGCCACCAGCCACACCTGCACCGTCGGCGCCTCGCCGAGCCGCAGTCCGCTCCTGGCGAGTGTGGAGTGCTCGGCCAGCAGACGGGTCAACGGCCCCGACAGCAGAGGCGCGCAGAGCGCCGCCGGGAGGGCGAGCAGCAGGGCCTCGACGGCGGCGAGCGAGATGATGCGCCGGCGTGACGCCCCGCGGGCGCGCAGCAGGTCGGTCTCGCCGGTCCGCTCCGAACTGAGCAGCCGGGCCACCAGCAGCAGCGCGTACGCGGCGAGCAGCACCAGCTGCACGGCGACGATCATCAGGGTGGAGCGGGCGACCAGCAGGGCCCGTTCACTCTGGGCCAGCACGGTCGGCAGGGAGGTGTGCACCGTCGCACCGGACCTGAACGCCGGGTCCTGGGCCAGCGATCGGGGGCCGCTCGTCGCCGTGGCACGCAACGCGCCGATGCGGTCGGTCGTGACGCCGCGGAAGTCGGCGGTGGCCAGCCACGCCGCGTCTCCCGCGGCGACACGGTCGGAGGCGAGGACCGTGGGGTGTGCCATGAGCGGGCCGTACGTGGTGAAGACGAGCGACCGCACGCCGCGCCCACCGAGGCTGTCGAGCTGCCAGTACGGGTCGTTGCCGTCCGCGGGCCGGTAGAGACCGGTCAGCCGGACGGTGATCGGCTTCTCGGAGAGCCGGTCGGTGAGAGTGAGGCGTGCGCCGGGCTCCAGGCCCAGCTGCTTCGCGGCGGACTCCGGCAGCGCGACCGGTACGACGCCTGCGTCGGCGGGGCCCGGGCGGGTCCCGGACACGATCGTGACCCGGGTCTCGTCGAGAGCGGCGAAGTGCGTGAGGTCGGGCTCGCCCTTCCGTGCCTCCGGGGCCTGGAGGGAGCGTGGGAGGGCGTACGTCCCCGAGCGTTCGAGCCTGTGCACCGTCACGGGCAGCCCGTCGAAGGACCGCTCGGCCCCTCGGACGACGGCTTCCTCCGCCGCGTCGCGGCGCTCCGGGGGGATCTTGGCGGAGACGGTCAGTGCCGCGGCGGCCGCGTCCCGTCCGCCCAGGGTCTGCCGCAGCGCGGCGTCCCCGACGGAACCGGAGAACGCGGCGAGCGAGGCGAGCACACAGGTGGTGAGCAGGACGGCCAGGAGTGCCGCGGCAAGCAGCAGCCGGTGCGCCCTGACACGCAGTAGTACGAACCCCGTCACCCGTCCCCCACCCCGCAGCGGTTTCTGTCGGCGCCCCCGACGCCCACGTCCATGGATGCTTTCAGAGCACACGGGGCGGTGGAAACCGCTTGCGGTACGACCTTCACCTGATCGTGACCGTTATCCGGCGACGGAGTCCCGGATTCCGTTCGGGTGTCGCGGCGCCGGCGTGCCTCGGGGCCGGCCGGACGCGGGAGGACCGGGCGCGGTGGGGGCGCCGGGAGAGCGGATCAGTCCGGGGTGTTCACCATCGAGGCGGCGGCGTACGTCAGGTAGTCCCACAACTGCCGCTCGTGCTCCTCGGAGAGGCCGAGCTCGTCCAGTGCCGTGCGCATGTGCTTGAGCCAGGCGTCGTGGGCCGCCCTGTCGACCGTGAACGGCACATGGCGCATCCGGAGCCGCGGGTGGCCGCGGTTGTCGCTGTAGGTGCGCGGTCCGCCCCAGTACTGGATCAGGAAGAGCGTCAGCCGCTCCTCGGCCGGTCCGAGGTCCTCCTCCGGGTACATCGGCCGCAGCAGCGGATCCTCGGCGACGCCCTCGTAGAAGCGGTGCACGAGGCGCCGGAAGGTGTCCTCGCCGCCGACCTGCTCGTAGAAGGTCTGCTCCTGAAGCGTTCCGCGCCGAATCTCATTCACGCCCCCCATGCTCTCAGACCGACCGGCCCAGGGCCGAGGCCCTTGAGACCCCTGAGACTCCGCCCGGCCACCGGCACGGACGCTCGCCTCATGCCCATCCGCACAGCACAGTGAACATATGGGTCAAAGCGGTGATCGATTCGCCGAGGCCGCCACGGCGGCGCGACGGACGATGGTGCGCGAGATCGTGGCCGGCGGCGGGCTGACCGATCCGGCCTGGCGGGCGGCGTTCGAAGAGGTGCCGCGGCATCTGTTCGTGCCGTACTACTTCACGCCCCGGGCCGGAGCCTGGGAACGTCTGTGGCGCGAGGACCCCGACCCCGTCCGGCGCGCCCGCTGGCTGGGTGGCGCATACACGGACGAGCCGCTGGCCACCCGCCTGCGCGACGGCGAGCTGCTGTCGTCGAGCAGCCAGCCCTCCCTCATGGCCCTGATGCTCGACGCGCTCGAGGTCACGGAAGGGAACCGGGTGCTCGAGATCGGGGCGGGCACCGGCTACAACGCCGCGCTGCTGGCGCACCGGCTCGGCGACGCCGCCGTGACGACGATGGACCTCGAGCCGGAGGTCACGGAGTCCGCCCGCGCACACCTGGCGGCTGCCGGGTACCGGCCTGCGGTGGTCACCGGCGACGGCGCCCGCGGCTGCCCGGAGCGTGCGCCCTTCGACCGCGTCATCGCCACCTGCACCCTGGCGTCGGTGCCCTACGCCTGGCCCGCCCAGTGCTGCGACGGCGCACGGATCGTGGCGCCGCTGTCCACCGGCATCGTCGTCCTGCGGGTCCGCCACGACGCCGCCGGCCGCACGGCGGAGGGCCGCTTCCTGCGTACATCGGCGTACTTCGTGCCGCTGCGCGGGGCGGCCGTGCCCGAGGAACCGAGGACCGGCGCACTGTCCGGGAGCGCGGTCGAGAACGACCTGTTCCGCTTCATGCTGAGCCTGACCGCGGGAAGCCTCGACCCGGAAGAGGCGCTCGCCCTGTGGTACGGCGAGCACCGCCCGGAGCGCAGCCGTTTCGGGGTCACGGTCGGCGCCGGCCGGCAGTGGGCGTGGCTGGACGATCCCGAGGGGCCCTACGTCTGGCCCCTCGGGCCGTCCGGCGACTGACCGGGCCGCGACCGATCTCTGTGCCGCGGCCGAGCACTCGCGCCGCGGGCGATTCCCGTCCGCGGTTGAACGTGCGCGCCCGCCGCCACGTACCTACCGCTGTCGGCAGGATCGCCGTCCGGCGCGGTGAGGTTCCCCGGCGGGGTCGCTCAGCCGCGGCGGACGGTGATCGTCGTCCAGGCGCCGACGTGCACCCGGTCGCCGTCGTTCAACGGGATCGGGACGTACGGCTGGATCGGGTCCTCCGCGCCGTTGAGCGTGGTGCCGTTGGTCGAGTTCTGGTCGACGACCGCCCACGACCCGTCCGGCTGCTGCACCAGCACCGCGTGCTGGTGCGAGACACCCGGGTCCTCCGGAGGCACCGAGAGGTCGATGTCCGGCGACTCACCCGTCGACTGCCTGCGGCGGCCGATGGTGACCTGGCCCCCGGTGAGCGGCAGGTGCTGCTCGGGGGAGTAGGCGGGCAGATTGAGACCCGTGGCCTCCGGGCCGCTGCGCTGCATCATCGCCATGAAGTACTCGCGGTCCGGGCCGACCACGGCCGTCCAGCCCACAGGGGCGGCGTGCTGCTGCGGAGGCTGCTGCTGACCCGGGTGCATGCCCTGCATGCCGGGTCCCTGCTGGTGCTGCGGCGGCATCGACTGCTGCGGGAACGGCGGCGGAGCCTGATGTCCCTGCTGACCCTGATGTCCCTGCGGCCCTTGCGGGCCCTGGGGCCCCGGCGGAGGCGGGGGCGACTGGGTCCGGCCGGGCGGCGGCAGCATCCAGTCGTCGCCACCACCGGGCTGCTGGTGCTGCGGAGGCGCGGGCGGACCGGGCTGCTGGTGCTGCGGCGGTGCGGGCGGGCCCGACTGCTGCTGCTGGAAGGCGGGAGGTGCGGGCGGACCGGGCTGCTGCTGGAAGGCAGGCGGCACGGGCGGCCCGGACTGCTGCTGGAAGGGCGACGGCGGGGGCGGCGGACCACCCTGCGGCTGGAAGGCCCCCGGCTGCTGCTGCTGGTGCTGCGGCGGTTGCTGCTGGTGGTGGCCGGGGGACTCCTGGCCCAGCGGCTCGGCCGGCCGGTTCATCTGCGAGGGCCGCGAGCCCTGGTACTCGAACGGATCACGCTGCTGCTGCGGGGGCGGCGGCGGGGGGCCGTGCTGAGCCGGCGGCCCGGGCGGGCCCGGCTGCGACTGGAAACCGGGCGGGAGGTTCAGCCCGCCTTGTTGCTGCTGCGGCGGGGGTGCCACGGGCGTGTACGACGTCGCCGTGTGCGTGAGGAAGTTGTAGCGGCACTCCTCACAGAACGGCGCCATGGCCTCGCGCGGGGTGCGGCACTGCGGGCAGAGCTCGGCCTGGGCCGTGGCGTTCGGATCGGCCGGGCCGGGATAGCCGTAGCCGGGCGGCGGCGGTGGAGGCGGCGGTACGGCACCCGCGGGAGCACCGGGAGGAGCCATGCGGTGGCCGCAGACCTCGCACCAGTCGTCGGAACCCGACTGGTGTCCGTTCGGGCAGGTCGGCATGTCGGCGCGTCCCCCTCTCCTCATCCGGCCCGAGGGCCGTTCACTCGTGTTCGTACGTGCTTACTTCTTGACGCGGACCGTCTTGGTGGAGCGCGTTTCGAGTGTCATCTCGTCCGCGTCCGCGACCTTCGCCTTCAGTCGCACAGTACCTGTCGCCGCATCGACGACGTCCACCACCTTGGAAAGCAGCTTCGCGGTGTCCTCGTTCCCGGAATGCGCCGCGAGCTGCACCGCGCGGCCCAGTTTCGCGGTCGCACCGCCGAAATCCCCGGCCTTGCGGGCCTCGAGTCCCTGCTGGATGACCTGCGCCAGTTCCGCCTGGCCCGTGTAGTGCGCCACCTGTGGATTGATCGAGGTCGACGCCACCATGTCGTCCGTCCAGACCGCCCGTACGAGCCCGTGCGACAGCACGGTGGGAGCCCCGCCGTCGGCCGCCGGGACGACCAGGGAGACCCGCGTCGCCAGCATCTCCTGGCCGATCGCGGCCTCCGGCACCTGCACACAGACGTGGTAGTCACGGGACTCGTCGCCCCATGATCCGGTCGGATAGTCGCCCGCGCGCGGACCGGCCTCCGTGCGCCGCCCGGTGAGGTCCTCCACGGTCGGCGCGACCTGCTTGACGAACTTGATCTCCACGCCGACCGGGGTCCAGAGCCGCAGCGCCACGTCCGCGACCTCCTTGCCCATGGCGTTCTCCATCATGCTGGTGAAGTCCGCGGCCAGGCCGCCGGGGTCGGCGACGATGTCGGCCGTGCCGAGCAGCGCCGACGCGATGCCGGTGACCTCCTTGACCTCCCAGTCCGTGCCGACGCCGCGGGCGTCACAGGTGAAGCGGCCCGCGCAGGCGTCCAGGGCGGCCCGGAGGTCCTCGGGCGACTCGTGCTCGTTGCGTCCGTCGGTGAGCAGGATGCCGTGGCGTATCGCCACGTCGGACGAGGACAGCAGCCGGTCGGCCAGCCGCAGCCAGGTGCCGATGGCCGTGCCGCCGCCGGCCGCGAGAATCCGCAGCGCGTCCTTGGCCTGTGCGCGGGTGGCCGGATCGGCGACGGCCAGCCGGCCGCCGCCCGGATAGACCTCGTGCGCCTTGTGCGTACCGGCGACCACCGCGAAGGCGACGCCGTCGCGCAGCGTGTCGACGGCGGCGGCCGTCGCCTCCCGCGCGTTGCGCAGCTTCGTGGCCGGGTAGTCCATGGAGCCCGAGCAGTCGACCATGATCACGACACCGGCGGCGGGCGCCTGGTCCGGCACGGCGGCAGCGGAGGCGGACGCTCCCCGGAGCGGGGCGCCCCCGGTGGTGCCGCCCCCGGTCGAGGTGACCGTGACGATCGCGTTGACCTCGCGGCCGCCCTCGGGAAGGTATTCGTTCTGGTACACGTCCACCGAGAACTGCGGCACCTGGGACTTGGAGAAAACAGCCATCTGATCGGCTCCTTGTGGGCTCCGCGCGGCGCTCCGCCCGGCTGCGGCGGAGCGGCAGCACGGACGGCGGGTCGGTCGAAGGCGGCAGGGACAACGGACGGTTGCGAGGTCGGGGCCGCCGCCGGACGGCGGAGGGCCGGTCGCGGCCGCCGGCGGGAGCGGCGGCCGCGAAGGGGTCGTATCAGGCCATGTCCTGAGCCGATCCTGCCCCTGGACGCGGAACGGCGAACGGCAGGACCGCCACTGTTACGTTGTCGTGGCCGCCGCCGTCGAGAGCGTGACCGACGAGCATCCGGGCGCTGTGCAGCGGACGTTCCGCCGCGTCCACGGGGACGGCGCGGGCCATCTCCTCCGCGCCCTCCGCGTAGTTCCACAGGCCGTCCGTGCAGACCACGACCACGCCGGAACGGTCCGGCTTGAACGCGGCGGTGTGCGGCTCGAGTTCGTAGGCGTCGGCGCCGAGCCAGCCCGTGATCGCGTGGGCGCGCTCGTCCGCGTAGGCCTCGGCCTCGTTCATCAGCCCGGCCGCCACCATCTGCGCCGCCCAGGAGTCGTCCTCGGTGAGCCGGGCAGGCGGTCCCGAACGGTCGTCGGGGACCCAGTAGGCGCGGCTGTCACCGACCCAGCCGACGACCAGCAGACCGCCGGCGGCCACGGCCCCCACGATCGTGCAGGCGGGCGCGTTCTGGTGACGGTGCTCCTCACCGGGGGTGTGGTCGGGCTGCCCGGCGAGGGAGTTGACCGCCTCGGCGGCCGCCACGATCGCCTCGTGCATGGCCTGCTGCGGGTGCGTGCCCCGGGGCAGTGCCGCCAGCAGCCGCTCGTTGGCGGCGCAGGCCGCGGCGGCCGACGCCTCGTCGGGGCGGGTCGCGGAAGAGACACCGTCGCAGACGACCGCGACGACGGCCGGTGAGCCGTCGGGCAGGGCGGTGGCGGAGACGGCGAACGAGTCCTCGTTGCGGTGGTGCCGCAGACCCCGGTCGCTGACCGCGGCGACCGGTCCGATCTCCTGCTCCATGTGGTCGCGTTCGCGTGGCTGGGCGTGGCCGCAGTTCTCGCAGTAGCCGTCGGTGTCGACCCGGCCGGCCCGGCACGCGACGCAGAGCTTGGCACCGGACGGCGCGGCCGCCGCCGGCGGCGCGGGAGCTGCCGGGGGTGCGGGGGCCGCCGGAGGTGCGGCCGGCTCCCGGGGGTCGGGCGCGGCGCCCGGAGCGGGCGCGGCGAGCTCGAAGTCGCCGGACGGCGGGGTGTCGAACCGCACCGCGGACGCGGGGCGCCCGGCTTCGGCGACCGGGTCCGCGGCGCCCGCGCCGGGCGCGGCCGCCCCGTGGCCGTAGGCGTCCTGGCCGGCGGTCCCGCTGCCGGGACGCTCATGGCCGTGCCCCCCGGCGCCCGCGCCGGGTTCGGCGGGTTCGGTGGGGGCAGCGGGGGAGCCGGGCTCGCCGGCGGCCGTGCCGTGCGAGGGCTGCGACGGTACGGGGGCAACCGGCGCGGCCGCGCCCGGTGAGCCGGCACCGCCTGAGCCCGCACCCGGCACGACGGCCGCGGGGCCGCCGATCGTGCCCGCCGACGGCAGTTCGCCGCCGTCGGAGTCGGTGCCCGGCACGTCCGCGGCGCGCTGCGTCGGCGTCGGGGTGCCCATCGTGTCGGTGCCGGTGGCCGCCGGCCATTCGACGGGCGTGCCGATGGCCACGGTGGGGCGGTCCTGCGGCACGGCGGGCACGGCCGACAGGTCGTAGCCGCACGCCCCGCAGAACCGGTCACCCGGCTCCAGAGGTTCGTCGCAGCCGGGGCAGGTCGATCCGGCAGCCGGCCGGTGCTTCTGCGCCATCAATCACACCCACGTCCGGGGGCGGTAGCGGTTCGCCCGCTCCACCAGCTCTATCCGCTCCTCGCCGCGCTGGGCGAGCCGGGCGAGCACCCGGTAGGAGCGTTCCAGCCCGAAGCGCAGACCGCGTTCGTCCAGCGTGCTGCCGAGCAGTGCGCTCGGTGCGTGCGGAACGGACGGCCCGCTTCCGGGACTTCCGGAGAGTACCCAGTCCAGCGCCGTGCCGAGTACCTCTGTGGACAACAGCTCGCGCCGCACGGCGTCCAGACCGAAGCCCGCGAGGGCGGCGACCTGCGAGGCAGCCGCCGACAGGTCGTCCAGCAGCGGCTCGTGCACGGCGCGCCGCCGGAGTCTCGCCCGTACGGCGGCCACCCGTGCGGCGGTGTAGTGGATCGATGCCTCCGGCACCGACTCCAGCGTCCGTACGGCTCCGATGCGGTCGCCCGCGGCGAGTTGGACCCTGGCCAGGCCGAACGCCGCGCTCACATGGCTCGGGTCGGTCGTCCAGACGAGGCGGTAGTACTCCGCCGCGTTGTCCAACTGGCCGAGGACCTCGGCGCACAGGCCGAGGGCCAGCTTGGGCGCGGGCTCGCCGGGGAACGCGTCGTAGACCGCGTCGAAGGACAGGGCCGCGGCCTGGTGGTCGCCGGTCACCAGGGAGGTGACACCCCGGTACCAGACCACCCGCCAGTCGTCCGGCTGTTGCTGCTCCATCGTGGCGAGCGCCGTCGTCGCGGCCGTCAGGTCGCCCATCTCCAGACGGGCGCGCAGTTCACGCAGCCGCGTCTCCGGCGAACCGGCCGCCGCTGTGTGCAGCGCGGCGATCAGTTCGGCGGGGGCGGAGGTCATCAGCCCGGCCAGGAAACCCGCGTTGGGGTCGTTCGGGTCGACGCGCGGCACCGGCAGCGCCAGCGACGCCGCCCCGGTGTCGAGCACGGCGAGATGCGGGGCCGTGCCCGTGCCCGCAGGCGCGGTGCCAGGCAGCACTCCGCCGGGCGCACGCGGGCCGGGAACCGCCGCGTACGGGGCGGCGGCGTACCCGCCGGGGCCCGCGGCGGTCGGCAGTGGGGCGGGGGCCTGCGCCGCACGCGCCGCGGCCCGTCTGCCGCGCTTCGCGTCCCGCGCGCCCAGCCGGGACACGTCCTCGGTCTGCTCCGCGAACAGCTCGGTGTCCGTCACCCGCAGTTCCGGGCCGAACAGCGTCGACACGGCCGGGCGGGGGCGGCCCGTCTGCAACGCGACGACCTCCCTGAGCACCCCCGTCAGCTGTTCGGCCATCTCCTGGGCGGAGGCGAACCGCCGCCCCGGGTCGGGGTCGGTGGCCCGCACCAGCAGCCGGTAGAAGGACTCGTAGGTCCGGAAGACCTCGATGTTCTCCGGGTCCGGCAGGCAGTCCACGAACACGTTCGTGTAGCCCTGGAAGTCGAAGGTCAGCACGGCCAGCGTCCGCGCCACCGTGTACAGGTCGGAGGCCACCGAGGGGCCGACCTCCGCGACCTCCGGCGCCTGGTAGCCGACGGTGCCGTAGATGGCGGACTCGTCGTCGTCCATCCTGCGGACCGCGCCCATGTCGATCAGCTTGAGCTGGTCCTGCTGCTGGATGGCGTTGTCGACCTTGAAGTCGCAGTACAGAAGGTTTCTGCTGTGCAGATGGCCGAGCGCCTCCAGCGCCTCGATGCCGTACGCGCACGCCTGCTCCACCGGCAGCGGGTCGCGCCGGCCGTCCGGGCCGCGCCGCTCGTTGGCGAGCTCCTTGAGGGACTTGCCCCCGACGTACTCCATGACGATGTAGCCGTCGAGGGAGCCGGTGCGCTGATCGAGGTGCTCGACGAAGTTGTAGATCCGGACGATGTTGGAGTGCTCGATCTCGGCGAGGAACCGCCGCTCGGAGATCGCGGCCGCCATGGCGTCCTGGTCGCCGGTGTCGAGCAGGCCCTTGAGCACCACCCACCGGTCCGACACGGCCCGGTCCACGGCCAGGTACACCCAGCCGAGACCCCCGTGCGCGAGGCAGCCCACGACCTCGTACTGGCCGTGCACGATGTCGCCGCCGGTCAGCTTCGGCACGAACGAGTACGGGTGGCCGCACTTGGTGCAGAAGCCCTCGGTGCGTCCCGGCCGGTCGCCACGGGCGCGCCCCACGGGCGCACCGCAGTCGGAGCGCGAGCAGAACCGCTTGCGCTCCGGCACCTCAGGGTTCGCCATGACGGCGGCGCGCGGATCGGGGCGCGGGACGTCCGGCACGGACACCAGCCCCGCGCCCAGCCGGTTGCGCGCGGACGAGGCCGCCGACGCGCCGGAGCTGCGGACGGAGACGGACCGGGCGGAGGACTGCCCGGTCAGGGAACGCGACAGCCGTCCCGAGACCGACCGGCGTGACGACGACGAGCGCGAGGAGGCACGGGAGGAACGGGAACTGCCGCGCGCCGACGAGGAGCCCCGGCCGCCACCGCCGCCACCGGCGATGCCGGTGGCGGGCGAGGACACCATGCCGGTGGGCGACACGACCGGGGCCAGCCCGCAGGTGTCGCAGTACAGCTCGCCGTCGCCCATGTCCTCGTACGAGCCCGGGCAACCGGGGCGCTGGCAGTTGTCGTTCCCGCTCATGAATCCCCCCTGCGGTCGGTGGGCCCCGACTCCGGTCCGTCGTGCCGCTGCGCCAAGGCCTCCGCCGCCGCCTGCTGGTAGCGCAGAACCGCCTGCTCCGCGGCGCGCAGATCGCACGGCGCGCTCCACAGCATGCGGCGCGCCGCGTCGTAACGCTCGATGAGCACAGGGTCCTCGGCCGAGCCCTGGCGTGCGACCTTCGCCTTGTACGCGTCGAGACGGCCGCGCAGCTCGGCCCGGACCGCGAGCGGCGCCGTGACAGCGGTCAACGACTCGCGGGCCCGCATCAGTTCCTCATCCGCCTCGCGCTCCAGCGACTCGAGCAGCGGCGACAGCCGGCTCCACCGGGCGTGCCTGCGGTGCTCGGCCGCCGTGGCGAGGCGTTCCTGGAGCGCGGTCGGCGGGCCGCTGACCGCGGGCACCTCGGACGCCGCGATCTTCGCCAGGACCTCGCCCCTTGCCGCCCGCGCCTCGGCCAGCGTCCGGTCGGCACGGGAGAGCACGTCGCGCAGCCGCATCAGCCGCTCCTCCGAGTCCTGACGGACCTGGAGCACCGCCTCGATCTCACGGCGCACGTCCTCCAGGGCGCGCGCCGCCCGGTCGTAACGGTCGGTGTCGGGCCGGCCGCCGCCGGGTGCCGCGCTGCCCGGCCCGGGCCGCCAGAAGGCGAGCGGGTCGGACACCACCTGGGCGCGCAGGGTGGACAGCTCCTCGGTGATGGACTCCAGCTCGTCGCCGGAGGGGTGCTCCCCGGGCCGCACGCCGACGGAGTGCGCGAGCGAACGGGTGCGCCGCAGCTCGGCGGAGAGCAGGTCGATGCGGGCCGGCAGCGCCGACCACACCGCGTCGGCCGTCACCACCACGTTCAGTGAGGCCGCGTAGAGGTCGTTCATCCTCGCGACGAGCTCCTCGAGGGTGAACTGCTCGGACAGCCTGGCCGGTCCGGTGATCCCAGGGGAGGTGTGGGCTGCCTGGCTCGCCACGGTGACGCTGCGCCCGCGAAGCCGCTCGGTCAGTTCCGCCAGGTCCTCGCGACTGGACCAGCGTCTGCGGGCACGGAGCTCACGGATGCCGTTCAGCGCGGCGGTGTAGGCGTCGAAGTAGCCCCAGAGCAGGGTGATCTGCTGCTCCGCGGTCGCCCAGCGGTCCTTGGTGACACCCGTCAGCTCCGCGCCTTCGAGCAGCCTGCGGCCCGCGTGGTCCTGAAGCGCGAGCAGCGAGGTCTCCACCGCCTCGTGCTCGGCGCCGAGCCGTGCCAGCGCACGGTCCACCTCGTCCCGGTCCATCACCGGCCCGTGCGGTCGCCCCGCAGGGCCGGGGAAGGGTTCCGCGACGCCCATCGATCACCTCTCCGTTCTTGCCCGCTGCCAGTGGTGCCTGTCGTTCCTGCAGTGCGCCCGCGCGCTCCGCGCCGGCCTAACCTGCCCGGTACTTCGGCTGCGGCGGCCCGGTGATGCCCGGCAGGTCGGCCGCGAGCCACTTGTCGTACGCCTTCTTCCAAGGGCCCTTGCGGTACTCGACCAGGACCTGGTTCACCCGGCGCACCAGGTCGTCGTTGCCGAGCTTGGTGGCCACCCCGTAGTACTCGGTGGTGAACGGGGCACCGCCCTTGAGTTCGACTGCCGGATCCTGGGCCGCCTGGCCTGCCGCCAGGGCGTTGTCCGTGACGATCGCGTCGACCAGGCCCTGCTGGAGCCTGACCAGGCAGTCGAGCTGGTTGGGCACCGTGAAGAGGTCCTCGTCCTCCGGCCGCCCGTCGTGCTCGTCCTTGAACGTCGCTCCGAAGCTGTCGCGCTCCAGCGCCTCGTACGCCGTCGAGCCTTCGGCGGAGCAGACCCGCTTGCCCTTCAGCGACTCGTCGTAGCCGGTGATCGACGAGCTCTTGGAGGCCAGCACCTGCTGCCCCGCCTGGAAGTAGGCGGTGGAGAAGGCGACCTGCTTGATACGGCTGCAGCTGATGGTCATCGTGCGCACCACGATGTCCACGGTGCCGTTCTCCAGGGCGGCGATGCGCTGGTTGGTGGGTATGGCGCGGAAGATGACGGCGTCCGGGCTGCCGACGATGTCGGCGGCGATGGCGCGGGCGAGGTCGATGTCGAAGCCCTCGAGTCCACCGCCGGCCGGATCGCGGTAGCCCCAGCGGTAGCTGTTCTGGTCGACGCCGACGATCAGCTTGCCCCGCTCCTTGATCGCGTCGATCGTGGGGCCGCCCGCACCCGAAGGGGTGAGCGACGCCTCGGGGTCCTCACAGGTGTCCGCCTTGACGGGCAGGGTGGAGGCCACGCCCTGGCCGGTGCCGGGCGTCAGGGCGTCACCGCCGTGGGACAGCGGCAGCAGGGTGACGGCGGCGGTCAGTGCGCAGGCGGCCGCCATCCCCGCGACGCCGCCCCAGCCCCGCAGAGTGCGCCGGCGTCCCGGGCGTGCTTCCGAGTCCGTCATCGCTCCCCCTCTCACCGGTACTCCGAAAGCCTGCGGTTGATGCCGAGCACGGCACCCGCCGCGCCGAGGACACCGAGCGTGACCGCCCCGAGGGGCAGCCCCGTCAGCGCTCCGCGTGCGTCCTCGGCCGCAGCCGTGAACTCGCGCTGCTCGTGCGCCAGCGCCTTCTCCAGCGCCGCGTCCACCTTGTCGAAGGACTCGCCCGTGGAGCCCTTCGCGCCGATCACCTTGCGGACCACGCCGTCGTAGTCGCCGGCCCGGTCGGTCCTGGTGACGTCCTTGTGGCGCTCCCGCCACTCGGACACGGCCTCGACCGCGGCGTCGACCGGCCCGCGGCCCGCGCTGTCGTCGGCCAGCCGCTGGGCCAGGTGCAGCTGTTCGCCGAGCCGGTCCATGCCGGCGGCGTAGTCCGTCTCGTACTTGTCGCTCTTGCCGTCGTCGGTGAGCACGGCGCCCCGTGCCACCACCGTCAGGTTCTCGTTGGCGCGGGCCTTCAGGGAGTTGATCCGCGCGTCGCCCAGCACCTTGAGGGACTGCTGGCCGTGCCGGTCGGCGTCGGCGAGCTGCGCGCGGGCCACGGTGTGCCCCACCGCGAGCCACAGCAGCAGCACCGTGGAAGCCGCCGTCGCGACGAGCAGGCCGTGGTTGAACACCCGGTTGGTACGGCGGTAGTTGCGGCGCTGCGCCCATAGGAGGGCGCCGATGGCCACCGCACCGGCCGTCGCGGACAGCACCGGCCAGAACCGGGCGTCGTCGTCGTCCTGCTGGAGCCGCGCCGTCTCCGCGTCGTACAGCCTCTGGGCGGCCGGCAGCAGGTCCCGCGACATCTGCTCGTTGGCGAAACGGAGATACGCGCCGCCCAGTGGCCGGCCCAGCCGGTTGTTGGCCCGGGCGGTCTCCACCAGGGCCGTGTAGCGCGGCAGCGCCTCGTTCAGCTCGGCTATCTGCTGCCCGGACTCGCTGGAACTGCCGGCGTTCGTGGCGGCCTTGACGAGCAGTCGGGAGGCGAGCGCGATGTCCTTGTCGTACCGCTCTGCCACCTCACGCGGCTCCTCCGCGCCGGCCAGGAAGCCGCTGGAGGCCGCCGTGTCCGCGTCGGCGAGCGAGCGGTAGATCGAGGCGGCGTCGGCGGTGAGCGGCTGACTGCGGGTCACCACGTCGTCCGCGGCCGTGGCCCGCGAGGAGACCTCGAGCACCGTCACCGCGCCGAACGCCACGACCAGCGCCGCCAGTACCGCGCCGATGATCTGGAGCCGGCCAGGCTCCGTGGTCGCCGCTGCGCGCAGCCGTCGGCGGCCCTCCGCCCAGGCGCCCCGCCCCGCCGGCCCGCCGGGCACGTGCGCGGGCGGGATTTCGGGCGCATGGGCCGGAGCCGACTGAGGCGCTGTGCGCACATTCGGCGGGTGTGTCACGTGACCTCCCCCTTGGTCGCTGACGTCGGCCCGCCCCCCGGCGGGTCCTGGGACTACTCCCGGCCAGCAGTATGGCCGCAGGGGACCGCCTCACACCACAATTGACCCGATCTTGATACCGGCGCGGACGCCGGACACCCCGTCAGCGTGACCTCCCCTTGATGTCCCCACCATGAATACGCTTCCCGGCCTTGATCGGTTCCCTCGGACCCCCGCAAGGAGGGCGCACGAGGCGCCGGCCGCGCACCCACGGCGCACGAAACGCCGCTACGCACACCGCGGCACACGAAACGCGCCCGCAACTCCGGCGCACCGGCACACCGATCGCCACCGGCGCACCGCGTGTCGCCCGCGCACCGCGTGTCGCCCGCGCACAGAGCGCGGCCGGCGCACTGAGCACCGCCCGCCGAGCACCGCCCGCCGAGCACCGCTCGCCAACCGAGCACCACCGGCGCCCGCGCACCGCCCGCCGCCGGCGCACCGCGCGTCGCTCGCCAACCGAGCACCACCCCACGCCGAGCGCCACCGGCGCCCGCTCACCGCCCGCCGCCGGCGCACCGCGCGTCGCCCGCGCACCGAGCGCCACCGGCGCATTGACCACTGCCCGCCCGCCGAGCACCGCCCGCCAACCGACACCACCCCACCCGACCACCGCCCGCCAACCGCCCCCAGAGCGACGCCGCCCGCACCCCCGAGGGCGCGAGCGGCGTCGTGTGGCGGGCGAGGCGCTACGCGTAGTGGGCGCGCAGCGCCGCCCGCGCCCCGGCGGAGGCCCCGATGTGGTCCAGCCCCAGCAGCGCCGCCCCCAGTACCGGCGCCGCCGTCACCACCTCGACGACGGCCTTCGGCGCCCTGGCCGCGAGCAGTTCCCGGATGCGCCCGTCGAGTTCGGGGTGCCGGGCGGCGAGCACGCTGCCGCCGAGGAGCACCGGCACCTCCTCGTCGAGCAGCCCGAGGCGGTCCAGCGCGACCGCCGCCATCGCCACCACCTCCTCCGCCTGCCGGTGCACCAGCGCCCTGGCCACCGGGTCCCCGGCGGCGCTCGTCGCGAAGAGCACCGGCGCCAGTTCGTGCTTGCGCACGGCGGCCACACGGCCCAGATGCAGCGCCTCGATCAGGGCGTACACGGAGTCCAGCCCGAAGTGCGCGGGCAGCGTGGCGGCGAGCGCCGTCGGCTCGCCGCGACCGTCCTCCGCGCGTGCCGCCCACCACAGCGCCTCCTCCGCGAGGCCCGAGCCGCCGCCCCAGTCGCCGGAGATCTTCCCGAGCGCGGGGAAGCGCGCGGTGCGGCCGTCGGGCAGCATGCCCACGCAGTTGATGCCCGCCCCGCACACGACCGCCACACCCCGCGGCTCGTCCACCCCCGCCCGCAGGATCGCGAAGGTGTCGTTGCGGACCTGGGTACTGCGCCCCCAGCCGCGCCCGTCCAGGGCAGCGGTCAACTCCCTCTCCTCCACCGGCAGATCGGCGTTGGCCAGGCAGGCCGAGACATGCTCGACCTGCCCGGTGACGCCGCTGGTGGCCCTGGCCTCCTCGACCGTGGCGGCCAGTGCGTCGATCGCGGCCCTGACGCCGACCTTCGGCGGCTGGAAACCGGACCCGCGGCCGGAGCCGAGCACCGTGCCGTCGGCGCCGACGAACGCCACATCGGTCTTGCTGTTCCCCGCGTCGATGGCGAGGACGGTCCCGGCGGGCCCGGCAGCGGGTCTTTGCCCGGGGAGTTCGCTCACGCCCACGCGAGGTGCTCCCGGTTGTGCGCGATCAGCTGCTCGGTGAGCTGCTGCGCGTATTCGTACTGGCCGACCAGCGGGTGCGACAGCAGCGCCTTGAAGACCCGGTCGCGCCCGCCGCGCAGCGCGGCCTCCAGCGCCAGGTCCTCGTACGCCGTCACATTGGCGGTCAACCCCGCGTACAGCGGATCGAGTTCACCCACCGCCAGTGGTGTCGCCCCCTGGGGGCCGACCGCGGCCTGCACCTCGATCACGGCATCGTCCGGCAGGAAGGGGAGTGTGCCGTTGTTGTACGTGTTCACCACCTGGTACGGGGAGCCGGCGCCGCCGAGGAGCGAGGCGGCGAGGTCGACGGCGGCCTCCGAGTAGAAGGCGCCGCCGCGCTTGGCGAGCAGTTCCGGCTTCTCGTCGAGCTGCGGGTCGCCGTACATCTTTAGGAGCCGCTTCTCCATCTGCGCGACCTCCGCGGCCCGGGACGGCTTCGTCCGCAGCTCCCGTACGACCTCGTCGTGGCCGTAGTAGTAGCGCAGGTAGTACGAGGGCACGACGCCGAGGCGGTCGATCAGTTCGCGCGGCATGCGCAGGTCGGCCGCCACCGCGTCACCGTGCTCGGCGAGCAGCCGCGGCAGCACGTTGTCGCCCTCCGGGCCGCCGAGACGGACGGCGGTCTCCCAGGTGAGGTGGTTCAGCCCGACGTGGTCCAGGTGGACGTCGGCGGGGGCGACGTCCAGCAGCGCGGCGAACTTCCGCTGGAAGCCGATGGCCACGTTGCACAGCCCGACGGCCTTGTGCCCGGCCTGGAGCAGAGCCCGGGTGACGATGCCGACCGGGTTGGTGAAGTCGATGATCCACGCGTCGGGACTGGTGCGGCGCACCCGCTCGGCGATGTCGAGGACGACGGGAACGGTCCGGAGCGCCTTGGCGAGGCCGCCCGCGCCGGTGGTCTCCTGGCCGACGCAGCCGCATTCCAGCGGCCAGGTCTCGTCCTGCTCGCGGGCGGCCTGGCCGCCCACCCGCAGCTGGAGCAGCACGGCGTCGGCGCCGTCGACGCCCGCGTCGAGATCGGAGGTGGTGACGATCTTCCCGGGGTGGTCCTGCTTGGCGAAGATCCGCCGGGCGAGACCGCCGACCAGTTCGAGGCGGTCGGCCGCCGGATCGATCAGTACGAGTTCCTCGATCGGCAGGGTGTCGCGCATCCGCGCGAAACCGTCGATGAGTTCGGGGGTGTAGGTGGAACCGCCCCCCACTACAGCGAGCTTCATGAACGGGCCCTTCTCGGTCCGGACAGGGCCTAGCCCTTCACTCCGGTCAGTGTGACGCCTTCGATGAAGGCCTTTTGTGCGAAGAAGAAGACGACGATCACGGGTGCCATGATCATGACCGTGGCGGCCATGGTGAGGTTCCAGTCGGTCTGGTGGGCGCCCTTGAAGGACTCCAGGCCGTAGCTCAGGGTCCAGGCGGCCGGGTTCTCCGAGGCGTAGATCTGCGGGCCGAAGTAGTCGTTCCAGCAGTAGAAAAAGTGGAACAGGGCGACCGCAGCGATCGCCGGCCTCGCCATCGGCAGCACGATCCGCACCATCGTGCGGAACTCGCCGCAGCCGTCGATCCTGGCCGCTTCCGTGTACTCCTTCGGGATGGTCAGCAGGAACTGCCGCAGCAGGAAGATGGTGAACGCGTTGCCGAAGGCGAACGGGATGATCAGCGGCCACAGGGTGCCGGCGAGGTCCAGCTGTTTCGCCCAGAAGAGGTACATCGGTACGACGACGACCTGCGGCGGCAGCATCATCATCGCGATCACCAGCATCATCGCCAGATTGCGGCCGCGGAAGCGGAACTTGGCGAGCGCGTAGGCCACCGGGATGCTGGAGGCGACGGCGAGCACCGTGCCGAGGCCCGCGTACAGCAGGGTGTTGCGCCACCAGGTCAGGAATCCGGGGGTGTTCCAGACGGTGACGAAGTTGCCCCACTCCCAGGTCCGCGGCCACAGGTCGCGGGTGAGCGCCTGGTCGTCGTTCATCACGGCGGTCAGGAACACGAAGACGAACGGCAGCAGGAAGAACAACGCGGCGGCGATCGCCAGTGAGTGGACGGCGATCCATTCCAGGGTCGCGCGGCGCCGTGCGGACCGCCGGGCGGCGGTGCCTCCCCGGCCGGGGGCGGCCGGCTCGTACGCGGCACGGGCAGGGGTCGGGGTCATCGTGGTCATCGTTCAGTCCTCCGCCGACATGAAGCCGGAGCGCCGCCGCATCAGGATCGCCGTGAAGGCCATGGCCAGGGCGAACAGCACCAGGGCGACCACGCAGGCCGCGCCGGTGTCGAAGCGCTGGAAGCCGAGGTTGTAGATCGTCTGCGGGACGGTCAGCGTGGTCCTGTCCGGATAACCGGGCTCGAACTGCTGCCCGGAGCCGCCGATCACCCCGCTCGCCACCTTCGCCGCCACCAGCGGCTCCGTGTAGTACTGCATGGTCGCGATCACCCCGGTGACCACGGCGAACAGCACGATGGGGGAGATGTTGGGGAAGGTGACGTAGCGGAACCGCTGCCAGGCGCGGGCGCCGTCCAGCTCCGCCGCCTCGTACTGCTCCTTGGGGACGTCGAGCAGCGCCGCCATGAAGATCACCATCAGGTCGCCGATGCCCCACAGGGCGAGGATCGTCAGCGAGGGCTTCGACCAGGCGGGGTCGGTGAACCAGCCGGGCGCGGGCAGCCCAACGGACTCGAGGATGGTGTTGGCGGGTCCCGTACCGGGGTTGAGCAGGAAGACGAACGACATGGTCGCGGCGACGGGCGGAGCCAGGTACGGCAGGTAGAAGAGCGTCCTGAAGACCCCGGCACCCGTCTTGATCTTCGTGATCAGCAGCCCGATGCCGATCCCGAACAGCACCCGCAGCGACACCATCACGGCGACCAGCCACAGGGTGTTGCGCAGGGCCGGCCAGAAGAAGACGTAGTCGTTGAAGACGTACGACCAGTTCTTGAGGCCCACCCACACCGGCGGGGCGAAGCCGTCGTACTCCATGAAGGAGAAGTAGACGGTCGACACCAGCGGGTAGGCGAAGAAGACCGCGAAGCCGATCAGCCAGGGGGACAGGAAGCCCAGCGTGCGCAGCGCCGACCTGCGGCGCTTGGCCCGCAGCGCACGGCTCACCGGCGGACGGAAGGTGGTGGCGGCCATCAGCGTGCCTGCTCGTTGTCCTTGTCGATCTGGGCGTCGGTCTTCTTCAGGCCCGCGTCGAGATCCTTCTCCCGGCCGGCCTCGTGGCGCACGCCGAGGTCCTGGGCGGTCAGCAGGAACGCGCCGCCGTTGACGGACGAAGGGGCGTGGGAGCTCTTGGGGTGCTGGGCGATGTCCACGAAGGTGCGGTACAGCGGGTCGTCGTTCAGCTTCGGGGACTTCAGCGCCGCCACGGTGGAGGGCACGTTGTGGATGGCGTTGGCGAAGGAGACGACCGCGTCGGTGTCGGTGGAGAGGTACTTCACCAGCTCCCAGGCCGCGTTCTGCTTCTTGCTCACCCCCGCGATACCGAGGATCGTTCCCGAGAGATAACCCTTGCCGTAGTCGGCGGCCTGGTCGTCCGGGACGGGGAAGGGGGCCGCGCCGATCTCGAAGTCCAGGCCGGCGTCCTGGGCCATCTTGCCGCGCCATTCGCCGTCCAGCTGCATGGCGACCTGCCCGGTGTGGAAGGGGTGCTTGGGTCCCCACTCGTCGCCGAGGCCGGTGCGGAACTTCTCCAGCTTCTTGTAGCCGCCGAGCTTGTCGGCCAGGTTCTTCTGCCAGGTGAACAGCGCCTTGGCGGCGGGGTCCCCGGCCAGGTCGGACCTGCCCTCCGCGTCGAAGTACCGGACGCCGAACTGTGACGCGTAGTGCTCGAACGTCGTCTCGTAGCCCTGGAAGTTCGGCATGAAGCCGAGCTGCTCGTAGCTGTCGCCCTTGGTTCTGGTCAGTTTCTGGGCGACCTTGTCGAACTCGGAGAGCGTCTTCGGCGGCGCGGTGATCCCGGCCTCGGCGAAGGCCTTCTTGTTGTAGTAGAGGCCGTACGCGTCACCCAGCAGCGGCACGGCGCACCGCTTGCCCTCGTGCTCGGTGTACTTGGCCATCTGCGGCAGGAAGGTCCGCGCCGGGTCGATGTCCGACTTCGCGAGGAACGGCTTCAGGTCGGCGAGCGCGTTGGTGGAGCAGAACCGGCCGACGTTGTCGGTGGTGAACGAGGAGACCACGTCGGGCGCGTTCGAACCGCCCGCGCGCAGGGCCTGGTTGAGCTTGTCGTCCGTGATGCCCTTGACGACCTTGACCTTGATGTTGGGGTGCTTCTTCTCGAACGAGTCGATGTTGGCCTCGATCGCCGCGACCTCGCCGGGCGCGGACCAGCCGTGCCAGAAGGTGAGGGTCGTTTTCGCCTTCGGGTCGTCCGTGGCGCCGCTCCCGGCCGATCCCGTACAGGCCGTGGCGAGAAGCGATATCGCGGCGGTCGCGGCGAGCGCGGCGCCCTTGGTCCGGCGGTTTCTGGGCATGGCGGTGCCTCCCTGTGACAAGGACGGGGGAAGGAAGGGGGGAAGGAAGGGCGGAGGGACGAGGGGCCGGCCCGCTACGGCAAGGCGGCGGGCCCCGGGCGGGTCGGGGGTCAGCGCGAGGTGTCGAACACCTCGTCGCGGGTGGTGGCCAGCGCGCTCTCCAGCGCACCGCGCAGCACCGGATGCCGGCGTACGGCTCCGAGCACGAGGCGCGGCCGGGACGCGGCGAGCTCGGTCAGCTCCGCCTGCACCCGCGTCCGCAGCGGCTCGCCGCCGGCGGCGATGACCTCGCCGGAGAGGACGACCAGCTCCGGGTCGAGCACGGCCACCATGGAGGCCAGACCGGTGGCCAGCCCGGTCGCGAAGGCGTCGAGCAGCTGCCCGTACGGTCCGCTGTCGTTCTCCGCGGCCCTCGCCACGAGCGCGGTCGCGACCTCGGCGTGCGGGCCGCTTCCGATGTCCTCCAGACCGAGCTCCCTGGCCAGCCGGGGGAGCGCCTGGGCACCGGCGAGTTCCTGGAAGCCGCCACTGTTGGCCTTGGTCACCTGGCGGACCAGCGGCGTCCCGGGCACCGGCAGGAAGCCGACCTCGCCGGCGCCGCCGGTGAAGCCGCGGTGCAGCCGGCCGCCGATGACGACGGCGGCGCCGAGGCCCTCCTCGTTCCACAGCAGGACGAAGTTCTCGTGGCCGTGGGCGGCGCCGAGACGCTGCTCGGCGACGGCGGCGAGGTTGACGTCGTTCTCGTACTCGACGGGCATCGGCAGGGCCGCCGCCAGCTCGTACCGGAGGGTGGGGGAGTGCCAGCCGGGCAGGTGCGAGGCGTACCGCAGCCGGCCGGTGGACGGGTCGAAGGCGCCAGGGGTGCCGATGACGAGACGTTGGACGTCCGTGCGGGTCAGCCCGGCGGCCTTCACGGCCCCTTCGAGCGCGTCGGTCACCTGCCGTACGACCCGGTCGGCGCGCCGTCCCGGTGTGGGGAGCTCGAACTCGCCCACGGTCGCGCCGGTGACGTCGGCGACGGCGGCGCGGATCCGCTCGGGGGTGACGTCGAGACCGGCGGCGTGGGCCACGTTCCCGTTGATCGCGTACAGCTGGGCGCTGGGGCCCGGCCGTCCCTCGGTGGTGCCGGTGACGACGACGAGGCCGGCGGCCTCGAGCCTGGCCAGCAGCTGGGAGGCGGTGGGCTTCGACAGACCGGTGAGCTTGCCGATCCGGGTCCGCGAGAGGGGACCGTGTTCGAGCAGCAGATCGAGCGCGGCACGGTCGTTCATGGCGCGCAGTACGCGCGGGGTACCGGGCGTGGTTCCGGCCACGACGCTTGCACCTGCCTCTCGGCCCGGCCTCTCGACCTGGACTGTTAGGAAAGTTTCCTATTCCGTGGGGACGAAAGTAGGCCGCCCGCAGGACGACGTCAATGGCAAACGCCCCCTGGGCAACCAAAGCGTTACCGAAGGGGGCGTCGTCATGGGGCTTCCTGCCCCCGTGACACTACTTGGAGAGGTTCGCCGGAGGCGGTATCGGCGACGCGGCCATCGACTGCGGCGAGACCGCGGAGGAGAAGGCCGACGGGGCGGCCATGCCCGCGGTCGGGTCCGGCACGGACTCCTCCGCCGGCTGCGGCAGGCCGCCGACGATACGGATGCCCGCCTCGTCGAACGCACGCTTGATCCGCCAGCGCACCTCCCGCTCGACCCCCAGCGCCTTGCCCGGCATCGTCTTGGCGGAGACCCGGAACGTCATCGAGTCGAGCAGTACCTCGGTCAGACCCAGCGTCTCGAGCGGGCCCCACAGCTGCTCGTTCCACGGCTCCGCCTTCGCCAGGTCGTCCGCGACCTCGCCGATGACGGCCTTGACGTGGTCCAGGTCCTCGGAGGAACGGACCGTGACGTCGACGGCCGCCGTCGCCCAGCCCTGGCTCAGGTTGCCGATCCGCTTGATCTCACCGTTGCGCACGTACCAGATCTCGCCGTTGTCGCCGCGCAGCTTGGTGACCCGCAGCCCCACCTCGATCACCTCGCCCGACGCGACACCCGCGTCGATCGAGTCCCCGACCCCGTACTGGTCCTCCATGATCATGAAGACGCCGGAGAGGAAGTCGGTGACGAGATTGCGGGCGCCGAAACCGATCGCGACACCGGCCACACCCGCGGAGGCGAGCAGCGGCGCCAGATCGATCTGGAACGCCCCGAGGATCATCAGACCCGCGGTGCCGAGGATCAGGAACGACGCGATGGAGCGCAGCACGGAACCGATGGCCTCGGAGCGCTGGCGACGCCGCTCCGCGTTGACCAGCAGACCCCCCAGCGCCGTGCCCTCCACGGCCTGCGCCGAGCGGTTCATCCGCGCTATCAGCTTCGTCAGCGCCCGGCGCACCAGCATCCGCAGCACCAGCGCGACGATCAGGATCAGCGTGATGCGCAGTCCGGTGTTCAGCCAGGTGGACCAGTTCTCCTCGACCCAGCCGGCCGCGCTCTCGGCGCGCTTGGCGGCCTCGTCGAGCGTGACAGGAGCGGGCGAGGCGTCAGCGTCCAGCAGTGCGGACGACCAGAAGGCGGTCACAGGAGGAACCTCCAGCTTGCGGTGGGAGACCAATAACCCTAACGGGGCATCCGGCGTGATCCGCCTCGTTCCACGGCCGAGAGACGAGGCTCACCGGCCCCTCCGGAGGGGGGCCACGCCGGGCTCCCGGGCGGCGTGGGGGACCCGGCGGCGCCCTTGTGGCGGAAAACACCTCGAGCCCGTTACGCATACGTGGTGGCGCAGGAAGCGGCCATGAGGACAAACTGATGGCAGATCGTCCCGGCGCGAGCCACGCGCCGCCGGCGTACAAGGAGGCATCCACCGTGCCGCACGTCCTGGTCCTCAACGCGTCGTACGAGCCCCTCGGCGTCGTACCGCTCCGCCGCGCGCTCGTCCTCGTCCTGGAGAACAAGGCTCTCTGCCTCGAGGAGTCCGGCGCCTTCATGCATAGCGAGAGCCGCGTCGTCGCCGCGCCCAGCGTCGTGCGTCTCAAACGGTTCGTGCGGGTCCCCTACCGGGGGCCCGTTCCTCTTACCCGCAAAGCCCTCTTCGCCCGCGACGGCGGGCGCTGTATGTACTGCGGTGGCGTCGCAACCAGCGTCGACCATGTCGTTCCGCGCAGTCGCGGTGGGCAGCACGCCTGGGACAACGTGGTCGCCGCGTGCCGCCGCTGCAACCACGTCAAGGCCGACCGTCACCTGCGGGAACTCGGCTGGCGCCTGCGCCACCAGCCGGCCCCGCCGAGCGGTCTCGCCTGGCGCATCATCGGAACCGGCCACCGCGATCCGCGCTGGCTGCCCTACCTCCAGCCGTACGGCGCGGACGACGCGATCACCCGCATCGACGGCATCTCGGCGTAGCGCGCGCCCGCCCGCCGGGATCCGCCCGGTGTCCTCGACCGCCGGAAGGGCCGGCTCCGCCGGCCCCTCCGCGGCGATCGAGGCGCGGGCGCGGCGGTCCTAACGCGCACCCTCCGCCACCGCGTACGCCTCGACCGAGAACAGCGAGTAGCCGAACTCCGTCGCCCGCTCGTCCCCCTGCACCCGCACGAACCGCGTGCCCTGCGCGTCCATCCGGACCGACTCGCGGCCGCCCCTGCCGTCGGTGACCGTCGCCGCGGTGCGCCAGACCCTGCCGTCCGCGGACACCTGTATGCGGTACCGCGTCGCGTACGCCTCCTGCCAGTGCAGCCTCACCTGGCCGACCCGGGCCGGCCGGGCCAGCTCCACCTGCCACCACGCGCTCGGTCCGACGGGGGACGCCCAGCGGGTGCCGGCGTCGCCGTCGATCGCGGCGGCGGCCGGGAAGTCGGCCGTCTCGTCCCCGGACGAGGACGCCTTGGCGCCCGCCTCGCGCGTCAGGTCACCGCCGCCGGTGGGCGGGAAGGCGCGCACGGTGAGCGTGCGTTCCTGCCCGGCGAAGGACAGCGGCACCCGGTACTCGCCCGCGGGGGTGTCCTTGGGGACGGTGACCTCCACCGGCACCGTGGTGCGCACGCCCCGGGGGACGGTGGTCTGCTTCGGGACGCTCACCTTGATGCCCGCCGGCGCCTTCGCCGTGAGCGTGCCGCGCACCTCGCCGGGGCGCTGGGCCGTCAGCCGGACGTCGGCGCGCTGCGGCCTGCCGCCGATCTCGGCGCTGGTCGTCTCACGGACGAGGTCGAGGCCTGCGGCGGGGTCGTCCGCGAACCAGGGCACCAGGGAGCGCACGGCCGGCCTGTCGCCGCCGCCGGTCGTGACGCGCAGGGCGTCCACCCGCAGCCCCGCCGCGTCGGCCTGGGTCCAGCCGCCCGCGGACAGCGGGCCCAGCTCACGCCAGCCCTCGCCGGGGACGTGCACCTCGAGCCGGCCCGCGGACTCGGCGGAGCGCGGGGAGCCGTTCGCGGGCGCGGTCATCGCCGTCACGGCGGTGAGGGGCCGGGGCCGTGCCAGCCGCACGACGTCCTCGCCGGGCCCGCCGGCCAGGGCCTGGTCGGCGCCCGTCCAGGCGCGTGACTCCTTCACGGCCCGGTCCAGGAAGGGCGTCAGCACGCCCTTGCCGACCGTGGCCCGGCTCGCGGCCAGGTCCGTGCGCAGCGGCTCGAGGGCCAGGGAGGCGCGCCACCCGGCCTCGCCGTCGCCGCGCCCCTGCGCCTGAAGCATGTCGACCGCCAGTTCGCCGGCCTTCCCGTACCGCGCCAACTGGTCGAGCCAGGGCCGGACCTCGGCCGCGAGGCGGCCGTCGGCGGTGCCCGCGAGCCGGTCCGGCGCCCGGCGCATCACCGTGAAGGCCGCGCGCAGCGCGGTCGCCGCACGGTCCCTGGCCGCGGTGTCCGCCGTGGCGCGGGAACGCCAGAACTCGTCCAGCAAGGGCCGCAGGTAGGCCGACTCGTCGTCGGGGTCCAGGATCGAGGACGCGTCGTTCCCCGCGAGGGCGCGCAGCGCCTCCCTGGCACCCGCGTCCCCGCCGGCCAGGTCGTCCAGCGCGGCCTGCCAGGACTGCTCGGGCCGGTAACCCTTCGGGTTCCAGGCGTAGTCGGCGGCGGTGAACAGCGGGACGCGGGAGGCGGTGGCCTGTTCCATCGCATTGGCGAGCAGCGCGGCGGACCCGGTCGCCACCGCGGGCTCACGGCCGGTGTACGGGCCGAGGAACAGCCGGTCCTGCGCGTAGTCGTTGACCGGGTAGTTGTCCATGGTGACCAGGGGGTGGTCGAAGGCGTCCCGGGCGCCCGCGAGTTCGCGGCCGGTGATCGTGCGGGGCACCACTCCGACCCCGGTCCACGCCACCCGTACCGAGCCGTCGAGCTGCTCCGCGAGCGCCCGCCGGTAGTCGGTCGTGCCCTCCTGGTAGAACTCGGTCGGCATCACGGACAGCTCCGCACCGGGGTGACGCTCCGCCAGGTGGCGTGCCACCTCGCCCGCGACCCGGGCGTGCGCCTTCGCCGCCGCGCCGGGACCGGAGCCGAAGGTCCTCGCGTCCTTGGAGCAGTGCCATTCGCTGTAGCTGACATCCTGGAACTGCAGCTGGAACGCCCGGAATCCCAGCGCCCACATCGCGTCGATCTTGCGGGTCAGGGCCTTCATGTCCGCCTCGTCGGCCAGACACATCGACTGGGCGGGCGCCACGGCCCAGGCCAGGGTGACGTGGTTCTTCCGCGCCCGCTCCGCCAGTTCCCGCAGCTGTGCACGCTGGGCGGCGGGATAGGGGTCGCGCCAGCGGGTCTGCCGGAAGGGGTCGTCGCCGGGGGCGTAGAGATAGCGGTTCTGCTTGGTGCGCCCCATGAAGTCGAGCTGCGCCAGGCGCTGCTCACGGTTCCAGGGGCGTCCGTAGAAGCCCTCCGTCGTACCGCGTACCGCGGTCCCCGGCCAGTCGCGTACGACGACTGAGGCGACCGTTCCCTCCTTGACCAGTTGGCGCAGGGTCTGCACGCCGTGGAAGAGGCCGTCGTCGCCGACCCCGTCGAGGGCGACGGTGTCACGGTCCCCGACGCGGCCCACGGCGAGCCGGTAGCCGCCGGACGGCAGGTCGTCACGCTCCGGCGCGCGCAGGGCGCGCAGCGCCGAGAGGGCGTCGCCGCCCCCGAGACGGACGACGGGCCCGCGGCCGGGCAGTTGCGTGTGCACGGTGCGGACGCCGGACTCGCGGAGCAACTGCTCGAGCAGTTCGACCGCGTACGGGTCGGCGGCCGGATCCGCGACGACGGTCACCTCGTCACCCAGCCGTACGGCCTCGCCCCGGGTGCGCAGGGACTGCGGGCGCGGCCACACGGAGGGTGTCGCGGCGGTGCCCTCCGGGTCCTGCGCGGCGCCTGAGGGGGAGCCGGGCTCCTGCGGTCGCGCGGTCGCGCCGTGCGCGGTTCCCGCACCGCCGAGCAGACCACCGATGACGGCGACCGCGACGGCTGCCGCGGTACGTC
Organism: Streptomyces pristinaespiralis; assembly: GCF_001278075.1. Taxonomy (GTDB): domain Bacteria; phylum Actinomycetota; class Actinomycetes; order Streptomycetales; family Streptomycetaceae; genus Streptomyces; species Streptomyces pristinaespiralis. The sequence goes on from NZ_CP011340.1 coordinate 5,667,847, forward strand.
TCCTGGCCCCGAGCCGCACGGCTGTCTCCCCTCGTCCGACCCCTGCCATTCCGGTCGGTTTCGAGCCCACCACCACCACCGTCGGAGTGTCAATGTGCGTGGCCGTTGTGCGCCTTTTGCCTGGCGTGGTGAATGATCGGGGCAAGTGACAAACGGGGAACGGAATGTGACACGGAACACGTTGACCGAACGGACACGTCTGCCGTCCCGCGCGTTGGGTAGGGCTGCTGTGACCCCTCACGTCCCTTTGGAGTGATTACCGTGGCCGCATCCGCGCACCTGCTGCTCTCCGCCTTGTCCAAACAGGTCCCGGGCGGGATTCCGGGACCGTCGAAACCGGCCCCGACCGCGTGCCCGCTCGCCCACGAGGCCCCGCTGACCGGCGAGCCGCCGCTCGCCTACGACGTCCCCCTCACGAGCGAGCCGCCGCTCGCTCACGCCGCCCCGCTCACCAGCGAGCCACCGCTCGCCGACATCGCGCCCCTGACGAGCGAGCCGACCGCCCACGGCACGGCGGGCGGTACGGAGTCGCCGGGGGGCTGAAGGAGTCCGCATGGGCCTTGCCCGGCTAGCCGAGCTGCACGGAGTCGCCACGACCTTCTCGCCCGCCAAGGGCGTCACCGTCGCAGTCCCGGACGCCACCGTCGTGGCCGTTCTCGCCGCGCTGGACATCGACGCGTCCACGCCGGAGGCGGTACGCACCGCGCTGGACCGCGCCGAGCGGGCAGCGGCGGGCCGGCTGCTGCCCCGCACGGTGGTCGTATGGCAAGGCCCCGGCCCGGAGGGGGCCGGCGTCCCGCCGGCCCTGACCGCCCTCCCCGCCGGCACGACCGTCCGCGTGACCACGGAGGAGGGCCGCGAGCTCAGCTGGACCACCCCGGGGAAGGCGGCCGCACAGCCCGTCGGCGGCGCCCCGCACGACGCCGGCCCGGCCCCTGCCCCCGCGGACGGCGCCGGAGGCCCGGACGGTGCTCTGGTGTGGCGGCAACTGCCGCTCGGTGTGCACCGGCTGAGTGCCGGGACGCCCGACGGCCGCAGCACCGACGCCGGCCTGGTCGTCGCTCCCGCGCAGGTGCCCGGCCCGGAAGGGCGCTCGCACGGCTTCCTCGTCCAGCTCTACTCCCTGCTCTCCGCGCGTTCCTGGGGCATGGGGGACCTCGGTGACCTCGCCGAGCTGGCCACCTGGTCGGGACGGTCGCTCGGCGCGTCCTTCGTCCAGGTGAACCCGTTGCACGCCGCCGTGCCGGGCGCCCCCACCGACCCGTCCCCGTACCGCCCTTCCTCCCGTCGCTTCCCCGACCCCGTCCATCTGCGCATCGAGGACGTGCCGGAGTACGTGTACGCCGACCCGGCGGACCGGCAGCGGCTGGAGGATCTGCGCGACCGGGCCGCGGAGCTGCGTGAATCGGTGCTCGACAAAGGCGCGTTGATCGACCGGGACGCCGTCTGGGAGCTCAAGCGCGAGGCGCTGGAGATCATCCACCGCATCCCCCTCGGCCCCGGCCGCCGCGCCGCCTACCGCGACTTCGCCGACGAACAGGGCCAGGCGCTGGAGGACCACGCCACCTGGTGCGCGCTCGCCGAGGTGTACGGCTCCGAGTGGCACGACTGGCCCGCCGCGCTGCGCGACCCCCGCTCGCCGCAGACGGCGGAGGCCAGGGCCGGGCTGGCCGAGCGGGTCGACTTCCACCGCAGGCTGGTCTGGCTGACCGACGAGCAGCTGGCCGCCGCCGGACGCGCGGCCCGCGAGGCCGGCATGGCGGTGGGGATCGTCCACGACCTCGCGGTCGGCGTGCACCCCGGGGGCGCCGACGCCTGGGCGCAGCAGGACTCCTTCGCCGCCGGGATGTCGGTCGGCGCCCCACCGGACGCGTTCAACGCGCACGGCCAGGACTGGGGGCTGCCGCCGTGGCGGCCGGACGCGCTGGCCGCGTCCGGCTACGCCCCCTACCGCGGGCTGCTGCGCGGCATCCTGCGCAACGCGGGAGCGCTCCGCATCGACCACGTGATGGGCCTGTTCCGGCTCTGGTGGGTGCCGATCGGCAGCCCTCCCACCGAAGGCGCCTACGTCCGCTACGACGCGGAGGCCATGCTCGCCGTCCTCGTCCTCGAGGCCCACCGCGCGGGCGCCGTCGTCATAGGAGAGGACCTCGGGACGGTCGAGCCCGGCGTGCGGGAGGCCCTCTCCCGCCGCGGCGTCCTCGGCACCTCCGTGCTCTGGTTCGAACGGGACTGGACCGGCGACGGACGCCCGCTGCCGCCCGCGAAGTGGCGCGAAGGCTGCGTCGCCACCGCCACCACCCACGACCTGCCGTCCACGGCGGCCCGGCTCACCGGCGGTCATGTGGAGCTGCGCCACCGGCTCGGTCTGCTGGCCCGTCCCCTGGAGGAGGAGCAGACGGAGGAGACGGCCGATGTCGCCGAGTGGCTCGGCCTGCTGCTCGACCTCGGCCTCCTGCCCGAGGGCGCGGGCGACGAGGAGGGCGCGATCCGGGCCGTCTACCGCTATCTGCTGCGCACCCCGGCGCGGATGGTGGGGATCTGGCTCCCGGACGCGGTGGGCGACCGCCGCCCCCAGAACCTGCCGGGCACCTGGGACCAGTACCCGAACTGGCGCCTGCCCGTCTCCGACGCCGAAGGGCGCCCCATGAGCCTGGAGGAGCTGGCCGCCTCGCCCAGGCTGCACCGTCTGCTGGAGGTCTTCGCGGCCCGTACGGCACCCCCGGACGCGCGGCCGTCATAGCCGTTCGCTACGTTGGGCACCGTGGACAAGAAGAACGCCTTGCGCGCCGGCGCCGTAGCGGCCGGTACGACGCTGATGATGCTGCTCATGTCGTCCCCCGCGCTTGCGCTCACCCCGGACGACGGCGACGACCCGGGTCCGGGCCTGAGCGTGGCCGAGACCCTCGGCCTGTACGTGGTGGCGCCGCTCGCCCTCTTCGCGGTGATCGCCGGCCTGGTGATGGTGCTCGACAAGTCCAAGAAGCAGAGCTGACGCAGGACTGATCCCGGTCCGAAGGCGCCCGGTGTGCGACGCACCCGGGCGCCTTTGCCATGCCCGGACACCTTGCCATCGTTCAGATCTGCTTCAAAGAAGCGTCGAAAACTTTCGATGGACCTGATGTTTCCTCGCGTGTGACGGTTGATCCACATGCCGGCGAGGCCCGCTGAGGGCGGAGGAGACACAGGATGACCGTGACGCCAGAGGTCCGAACACGCGCCGAGGCCGAGAACCGTGAAGGGCCCTCGGCCGAGGGCCGGCGCGAGAGGGCGGGCCGGTGGGCGCGCGGTGCCATGGGGCCCGGACTGCTGCTCGCCGCCGTCGCGACCGTCGTCTGGTCGGGGAGCTTCGTCACCTCCCGCGCGCTGCACGACTCCGTCCCTCCGGTCCAGGCGGCGTTCTGGCGCTGGGTCGTCGCCATCGCCGCCGTCGCGCCGTTCGCCGCGCGGCAGACCTGGCGGCAGCGGGCACTCGTCCGCCGGCACCTCGGATTTCTGACCGTCGCCGCACTCCTCGGCGTCACCGTCTACAACACCCTCGTCAACCAGGCCGGGCTCACCACCTCAGCGGCGAACATGGGCATGATCATGGCCGCCTCGCCCGTCCTGATGGCCCTGTACGAGCGGCTCTCGGGCGCCCGGCTCGGAGCCCGCCGGATCATCGGGACGGTCGTCGCCTGCTGCGGTGTCCTGCTGCTGGTCGGTGACGGGTCACTGTCGTTCAGCTTCGCCCCCGGCGACCTGTGGATGTTCGCCGCGGCGCTCAGCTTCGCCACGTACAGCGCCCTGCTGCGCCGCCGTCCGGACGGTCTCGGGGGACCGGTGCTGCTGTTCACCACGTTCGTGCTCGGTGCGCTGATGCTGCTGCCGGCGCAGCTGGTCAGCCTCACCGTGCAGGGCGGCTTCGAGCCGTCGGCAGGCACCGTCGGTCCGCTCGTCTACGTCGGCGTCTTCTCCTCCGCCGTCGCGTTCTTCGCCTGGAACAGGGCGATCGCACTCATCGGGGCGGCCGGGGCGGGAGTCGTCTACTACCTGCAACCGGTGTGTGTGGCCCTCCTCTCCTACGCGCTGCTGGGCGAGAGGACGGGGAGCGCGCAGGTCGTGTGCATGGCGCTGATCCTCGGCGGGGTGGCCCTCGCCGCCGCGGGAAGGCCCGCCCGATAGCGTGCCCTCCGTGATCGAGTGGGACATCAAGAAGCTCCGGATCCTGCGTGCCCTCGGCGAGCACGGGACCGTGACGGCCACCGCCGAGGCGCTGCTGATGACCCCCTCGGCCGTGTCGCAACAGCTGTCGAACCTGGCCAGGCAGCTCGGTGTGCCGCTGCTGGAGGCGCAGGGGCGGCGGGTGCGGCTCACCGACGCGGCGCATCTGGTGCTGAGACACGCGGAGGCGGTGTTCGCGCAGCTGGAGCGGGCGGAGGCGGAGCTGGCCGACCATGTGCGGGGGGAGGTCGGGGTGGTGCGGGTCGGGGCGTTCTCGACGGCCGTGCCGGCCCTCGTCGTACCGGCCGTGCGGCGGCTGCGGACCACCCACCCGGGCCTCGACGTCCGGGTCAGGGAGGCGGAGGCGTCCGAGGCGTACGAGCTCCTCTCCTCCGGCCGGGTCGACCTGGCCCTGTCCCTCGCGGCGCACGCACCCACGGCGCGCGACCCGCGGTTCGCCCTGGTGCCGTTGCTCGCCGACCCGCTGGAGGTGGCGCTGCCGGCCGGTCATCCGCTGGCCCGGTCCGAGGACCTGCGGCTGGCGGACCTGTCGGGCGAGCCATGGATCTTCGGCGGCAGCGGCCCGTGGTCCGAGATCACGCTCGCGGCGTGCGACGCGGCGGGCTTCGTGCCCGAACAGGCGCACTCCGCGGCCGGCTGGCCGGCGATCCTGGCGATGGTGGAGGCGGGGATGGGTGTGGCGCTGGTGCCCCGGATGGCGGCCGGGCGGCGGGAGGGCGTGCTGACGCGCCCCCTCGGGGCGGACCGGCCCCGCCGCCATGTGCTGGCGGCGGTCCGGCGCGGCTCGGAGTCGGCGCCGGGAGTGGCCCGGGTGCTGGACGCCCTGCGGGAGGTGGCGGCGGAGCGGACGGCGTGACGCCGGTCCGCTCCCTGATCCGGCCCGATACGGGCAGCGGGCCCTAGGCGGAACGCTGGGCCGGCACCTGCCTGCGGACGGAGCGCGCGTCCTCGGCGAGGAGATCCCACCACCAGGAGACCGCGGGGATGTCCAGCGGCTCTGTACTGTCGTCGGTCGGGACGTCGGTGAACACCGACGGCATGTTCGCCGGGTCGTCCGGCGTCGTGTAGCGGACCGAGCTGATGCCCCAGTCCTGGGCGCCGCGGATGAAGCACCGCAGGCTGTGGAGGTACTGCCGCAGCTGGGGGCTGCCCTGTTCGGCGAGCTGTTCGCTCACGGTCGTGAACAGGCACATCACCCGGTCCCGCTGCGAGATCGCCGCGTCGAGCGCCTGAGCGGGGGTCAGACCGCGTTCCTGCTCGAGCACGCGCAGGGCGTTGAGGTAGTAGCCGGAACCCCTGCGCTCCTTGTGGTACGAGAAGATGTCGTTGTCCCAGGTGATGATGAACGACGCCATCTCGGCCACGGCCCGTACCGCGGTCCGGTCCCTCTCGTAGGGCTGGAGTTCGTAGCCGTGGCCCATCTCCAGCATCGGGAGGACCACAGAGGTCGCGCCGTCGTAGAGGCGCATCAGGGTGTAGTCGTTGAGGTCGGGGACCGTGCCCGCACGCCGGTGCGCGGCCTCCCACACGACGGAGAAGAAGTACTCACGCAGGGCGTCGACCCACCGGGCCGTCTGGCCGGCCGTGCCGAAGCGGTCCACCCGCATACGCAGGTCCCGCAGGCCCGCCGCCAGGGGATCGTCCTGCATCATCGGGGCCTCGGGGTTCTGCGCCACGCGTATCAGGCGGTGCAGGAGCCCGGCCAGATCGCCCGGCCGGTGGCCGAGCTCACCCTCTTCGCAGTGGCCGTCGTCGACGCCGAACAGCCAGAGGATGAAGTCCGCGAGCAGCGACACGACCTCTTCACGGCCCTCCGGGAGGATCCGTGCGGAGAACGTGCCGATGTCCTGGGTGACGAGTTTGCCGCGCAGTTCCTCGGATCCGATCCTGAACGTTTCCGCCCAGGCCGCTGTCTGGACGTCGATGTCGGCATGTTTCGGATGGATCGCCTGCCGGATCGGAGAGAAGAGCGGCGGAACGGTCAGCTCGGGCTCCACTGCGGCCTGCCTCTCGATGCGGGGGTGCAGTGCGTCAACTTCGATGGAAAACGCGCAACTTGCACCCCACAATGATCAACTACGACGCATCGTACTCAGCCAGAGTGGCCGATCCAACAGGACGATGTCCATACAAACCGGCCACTCGAGAACTTTTGGTGGCCGGAACGGAACAGCGACTTCCGCCGTCCGCCCGGCCAGGTGTGATCAGTCCGCCCGTCAGGGTGTGATCAGGACGCCTCCTGCGTCATGGCAAGGGTCTGGAGGTAGCGCATCAGCGTCATCAGCACGTCCCGGCTGGAGCTGCGCATGCGCGCGTCGCACAGCACTATCGGCACGGCGTCCGGCAGGTCCAGCGCGGAACGCAGCTCGTCGAGGGAGTGATCCGGCGCGTCCGGGAAGGAGTTGACGGCGACCACGAACGGCACGCCGCGTTCCTCGAGCCGGCCGATGACGTCGAAGCTGACCTCGAGCCGGCGGGTGTCGACGAGCACGACGGCGCCCAGCGCACCCTCGAACAGGCCGCGCCACAGGAACCAGAAGCGCTCCTGGCCGGGGGTGCCGAACAGGTACAGCACCAGTTCCTCGTTGATGCTGATCCGGCCGAAGTCCATCGCGACGGTCGTGGAGGTCTTGCGCTCCACGCCCTGGGTGTCGTCGACGCCGACGCCGGCCTGCGTCATCGTCTCCTCGGTCGTCAGCGGCCTGATCTCGCTCACCGAGCCGACCAGGGTCGTCTTGCCGACGCCGAAACCACCCACGATGACCACCTTGACGGCGGCCGTGGCCGTCTCCGGCAGCACGTCCTCGCTCCGCGGCCCGAGGGCCTGCTCAGAGCTTTTGAAGTCCATCGATCACTGCCTCAATCAAAGCGCGGTCGGGGAGACGGGCGGCCCGGACGGGTGCGCGTGCCAGCACCTTGTCCTCGGCCAGAAGATCGCTGAGCAGCACGGTCACCACGCTCACCGGGAGGCCCAGATAGGCGGAGATCTCGGCCACCGAGAGCGGTGCGTGGCAGAGCCGGATGATCGCTGCGTGCTCCGGCTGCATGCCGGGTTTGGGACCCGACCTGGCCACGATCAGGGTGACCAGGTCGAGTGCGGTGGGCGCGGACGAACCGCTGCGGCCGCCCGTGATGACGTAGAGCCGCTCGGGACTGGTCTCTTCCCAGTCCCCGCCCGCGTCGCTCACGCGGTCTGTCCTTCATGCCGCGGCGGCGTGCTCAGGTGCTCTCCGATCCGCAGCACGAGATCCCGCATCCGGTGGCCCATCAGCCCGGCGTCGACGCCTTCGTCGGCCAGCACCGCGAGATACGCTCCTGAGCCGGCCGCCATCAGGTAGAAGAAACCGCCGTCCATCTCGATGACGACCAGACGCATCTGCCCGTCGCCGTGCGGCAGTTCGGACGCGACGGCGGCCGCCAGACTCTGCAGTCCCGCGCAGGCGGCTGCCAGCCGGTCGGCGGTGTCGGTGTCCGCGCCGTACTGGGCCATGCGCAGACCGTCGGCGGACAGGACGACGACGTTGCGCGTCTGCGGGACGCCCTCCGCCAGGTCCTTGAGCATCCAGTCCATGTTGGTCTGGTTGGACTGCCGCTGAATCATGGCTGCTTGTTCCCCTTGCTTGGCTGGGTGGTGTCACCGGACAGACCGCTCTGGAACGCGGCCAGCCACATGCCGGGCTGCACCGCGGGTGCGGACTCCGTCTCCGATGCGGCAGAGGGCGCACCGTCGGTGGGCGCTGTCGTGCCGGCGGACTCGCGGGGCCCGGCCGGCGCGGCCGGCGCGGGCACGGTCGCGCGTGCCTTGCGGCGGCGCTGGGGCAGACCGGTGGGGGTCCGCTCTGTCACCACCGGCAGGTCGTCCTCCGGCGGGGCGGCCGACACCGCGGCCGTCGGCCCGCCGGCCGGCCTGGGCAGCCGTGCCCGGGTCTCCGACCCGGCCGGGCGCGGGCCGGAAGAGGCGCCGATGCCGTGCGCGAGGCCGGTCGCGGACGAGGCGGTGGTGATGAGGTCCTGCGGTACGACGAGGACGGCGCGGACACCGCCGTACGCGGACGAGCGCAGCGAGACCTGGAAGCCGTACGCCTGGGAGAGCCGGCCGACGACCGCGAGGCCGAGGCGGGGCGTCTCGCCGAGGTCGTTGACATCGATGCCCTGCTGCGCCTGGCGCAGCATGCGCTCGGCGCGCAGCCGGGCCTCCTCGCTCATGCTGACGCCGCCGTCCTCGATCTCCACGGCGATGCCGGACTGCACGTCCACCGCGGTCAGATGGACCTTGGTGTGCGGCGGCGAGTAGCGGGTGGCGTTGTCGAGGAGCTCGGACAGCGCGTGGATCAGCGGCTCGACGGCGGTGCCGACGACGGCGACCTCGGAGACCGAGTGCAGTTCGACGCGCTGGTAGTCGATGATCCGCGACATCGCGCCACGCATGACGCTGTACAGCGGTACGGCCCTGCTCCACTGGCGGCCGGGGCGGGCGCCGCCGAGCACGGCGATGGAGTCGGCGAGGCGGCCGATCAGGGCCGTGCCGTGGTCGATGCGCAGGAGGTCGCCGAAGACGCTGGGGGTCTGACCGTGCCGGTCCTCCATCTCCCGCAGTTCCTGCGCCTGCTGGTGGACGATCGCCTGCACGCGGCGGGCGATGTTGACGAAGGCGCGCTGCGCGGACTCGCGGAGGTCCTCCTCGGCGCTGACGGCGCCGACGACCGAGCGGAGCACCGCCTGGTGCTCGGCCGACGCGTCGAGCGAGGCCAGCACGTCCTCGGGAAACTCGCCCTTGCGGAGCCGTTCCACCACCTCGGGCAGCAGCTCACCGGCGAGCCGGGTGGTCTCCGCGGCCTGTCGCGCGAGGGCGGCGTCCTGCGCCGCGACCGTGTGCCGCAGCTGGGCCACGAGTCTGCCGCGCCGCATCACCTCCGCGCAGGCGGCGGCGACCGCGACGACCGCGACGACGCAGATCACGACCACGGGGGTGCGGGCCGAAGCGGAGACCAGGGACACGGCCGCGATCGCGGCCGCAACGGTCGCGGCTACGGGCAGCTGCCAGACAAGACTGGCCGGGGGCCGCGGACTTCCGGTCGACGTTCCCTGTCGAACCATCAGCATCCTCAGAATCGAACGTGGAAGATCATATGACGACGGGCGGGAGCATATCCCGCTTGCACTAGATCGTTTGACGGTGGGTCACTCGACTGTCGGGATGTATACGGACCAAATGGCAAACGGGCGCGCCGAGTTCACTCGAAAATGTTTGAACGTTGTGTGTTGTTGCCATCGTTGGCGGGCACTCTGACCGTCCCCGCGCGGCTTCGCTCCCGTCCGGCCGTCGGCGGGGTTGTGCGGGGATGTGCGCGCGCCGCCCCCGTGCTTCGAGCTCCGGCGCGAAGCCGGGCGCGCTCGGGGCGCCCGCGCTGCCCGGAGCGGGCGGGGACCAGCCACCCGGCGTCCGGATACGCCGAGGGCGCCCCGGGACGACCGTGGGTGGTCCCGGGGCGCCCTCGGGGCGGTCAGTCGGTGGTCGCCGCCGCGTCCGCCGCCTGGGCCTTCAGCGCGCGCTCGACGCCAGAGCGGGACTCGGAGACCAGCCGGCGCAGCGCCGCGTTCGGCTCGGCCGAGGAGAGCCACTCGTCCGTCGCGTCCAGCGTCTCCTGGGAGACGAGCAGCGACGGGTAGAGGCCGATCGCGACCTGCTGCGCCATCTCGTGGCTGCGCGACTCCCACACGTCCTTGACCGCCGCGAAGTACTTCTCCGCGTACGGCGCGAGCAGTTCGCGCTGGTCGGTCTGGACGAAGCCGGAGATCACCGCCTCCTGCACGGCGTTGGGCAGCTTGTCGGACTCGACGACCGAGGCCCAGGCCTCCGCCTTCGCCTCCGGCGTCGGCCGTGCCGCCCGCGCGGTCGCCGCGTGGCGCTCACCGGCGGCGGTCTTGTCCCGCTCGTACTCGCCCGCGATGTCGTCCTCGTCGAAGACGCCGGTCGCGGCCAGCCGCTCCACGAACGCCCAGCGCAGCTCGGTGTCGACGGCCAGGCCCTCGATCGTCTCCGTGCCGTCGAGCAGGGCCTGGAGCAGGTCCAGCTGCTGCGGGGTGCGCGCGGTCGCGGCGAACGCCCGCGCCCACGCCAGCTGGTGGTCGCTGCCCGGCGCCGCCGCCCGCAGGTGCGCGAGCGTGGCGTCCGTCCAGCGGGTCAGGCCGGTCTCGCGCCAGGCGGGCGCCGCGTACAGGTCGACGGCGAGCTTGACCTGGCGGTGCAGGGACTGGACCACGCCGATGTCGGACTCCTTGCCGATCCCGGACAGGACCAGCGAGAGGTAGTCGCGGGCGGCCAGTTCGCCGTCGCGGGTCATGTCCCAGGCGGAGGCCCAGCACAGCGCGCGCGGCAGGGACTCCGTGAAGTCGCCCAGGTGCTCCGTGACGTTGCGCAGGGACTCCTCGTCGAGGCGGACCTTCGCGTACGACAGGTCGTCGTCGTTGAGCAGGACGACGGCCGGGCGGGCCTGCCCCACCAGCGCCGGGACCTCGGTCAGCCCGCCGTCGACGTCGAGCTCGACGCGCTCGCGGCGCACCAGCTTGCCGGCGTCGTCCAGGTCGTACAGGCCGATCGCGATGCGGTGCGGGCGCAGCGTCGGCTCGCCCTTCGCGCCGGCCGGCAGCGCGGGGGCCTCCTGCCGCACGGCGAAGGAGGTGATGACACCGGAGTCGTCCGTGGCGATCTCGGGGCGCAGGACGTTGATACCGGCCGTCTCCAGCCACGCCTTCGACCAGGTCTTCAGGTCGCGGCCGCTGGTCTCCTCCAGCGCGCTCAGCAGGTCCGACAGGCGCGTGTTCCCGAACGCGTGCGCCTTGAAGTACGCCTGCACGCCCTGGAAGAACTCGTCCATGCCGACATAGGCGACCAGCTGCTTGAGAACCGACGCGCCCTTTGCGTACGTGATGCCGTCGAAGTTCACGAGGACGTCATCGAGGTCGCGGATCTCGGCCATGATCGGATGGGTCGACGGGAGCTGGTCCTGCCGGTAGGCCCACGTCTTCATGGAATTGGCGAACGTGGTCCACGAGTGCGGCCACTTCGAGCCCGGCGCGTAGGCCTGGCAGGCGATCGAGGTGTAGGTGGCGAACGACTCGTTCAGCCACAGGTCGTTCCACCACTCCATGGTGACGAGGTCGCCGAACCACATGTGGGCGAGCTCGTGCAGGATGGTCTCCGCCCGGACCTCGTACGCCGCGTCCGTCACCTTCGAGCGGAAGACGTACTGGTCGCGGATGGTGACGGCGCCCGCGTTCTCCATCGCTCCCGCGTTGAACTCCGGCACGAACAGCTGGTCGTACTTGGCGAACGGGTAGGCGTAGTCGAACTTCTCCTGGAACCAGTCGAAGCCCTGCCGCGTGACGTCGAAGATCGCGTCCGCGTCCAGGTACTCCGCCAGCGACGGGCGGCAGTAGATGCCGAGCGGCACCGACTGTCCGTCCTTCTCGTACGAGCTGTGCACAGCGTGGTAAGGACCGACGATCAGCGCCGTGACGTAGGTGGAGATGCGCGGCGTCGGCTCGAAGCGCCACACGTCGTCCTGGGGCTCCGGGGTCGGGGAGTTCGAGATCACCGTCCAGCCCGCGGGCGCCTTCACGGTGACCCGGAACGTCGCCTTGAGGTCCGGCTGCTCGAAGCTCGCGAACACGCGCCGCGCGTCCGGCACCTCGAACTGCGTGTACAGGTAGGCCTGATCGTCCACCGGGTCCACGAACCGGTGGAGGCCCTCGCCGGTGTTGGTGTACGAGCAGTCGGCGACGACCTTCAGCTCGTTGTCGCCCTCGCGCAGGTGCTTCAGCGCGATCCGCGAGTCGCGGAAGACCGCGGCCACGTCCAGCGACTTGCCGTTCAGCACCACGTCGTGCACGGCCGGTGCGACCAGGTCGATGAACGTCTCCGCGTTCGCCTCCGCGGACGCGAAACGCACGACGGTCTCGGACCGGTAGGTCCCGCCCTCCTGCGCCCCGGAGAGATCGAGGTCGATCTCGTACGAGTCAACGGTGAGCAGACGCGCTCGCTGCTGCGCCTCTTCACGGGTCAGGTTTGTGCCAGGCACCCGGTCATCTCCTCGGTATGCGATGTTTGCGCTCATCCTTCCACGCGCCGGCCGCCCTTCGCCCGGCGGAATCGGCCCGGTGGCGACGCCGCCGCGCGCGGTGTCAGCCGCCGACGGTGATCCGCCAGCGGCCCAAGCCGCGCACCTGGACAGGGCCCGGCTGGATCTCGTGCCGGCCGGGGCCGGCGGCGATCCTCCGGTCCGGCGCGAAGTGCTTGTCCAGCAGCCACAGTTCGACGGGGCCATCCTCGCCGCACTCGACGCGGGCCTCGCCCGGCCGGCCGGTGTAGTGGACGACCTCGTACCCGTGGCCCTCGACCGACTCGGCGAAACGCCGCGGCCCGTCCGCCTCCGTCAGCCCCAGCGTCCACCCCATGCCCCCGCAGCGGACGGTGACGTACGCGGGCACGCCCGGCTCGCCCGGGACCGGGCCGCGCGCGGGACGGCTGCCGGCCGCCTCCAGCACCGGCGCGGGGGCGATGGCGTCGGCGGCCCCCGCCTCGACGCGGTAGTACGGGGCGCGCCCCGCGCTGCCCGTCAGGGTGACGACGGACGCTCCGCCCCGGTGCACCAGCACGTCCGTGCCCTTGCCGCGGACGCCTTCCACCAGTGGCCGGGCCGACTCCGGCGGCAGCAGCCGCAGGGCCCAGCGCGCCACGGACCGGATACGCACGCGGGTCGCGGCCCGGCCGTCGGTGAACAGCAGCACCCGGCCGCGCATGCCGTCCCGGTGCGCGAACAGCAGCGCGCGCTCCTGCCCGTACTCGTCGGTCTCCGTCGCCTCGTAGAAGCGCGAGGTCGGGCCCTCGGCCAGGTGGTACTCGAGGATCACCGGCGAGCCCGGCAGCGGGTTCACGATCTCCACCGGGGCGCCGGCCCGGCGGCCGCTGCCGTACTCGGCGAGCACGGGCGGACCGGAGGCCGCGTTCAGCGACCAGAAGGCGCGGCCGCGGACCTGGAGCAGCGCGGGGCCGGGCAGGCGTACGACCCCTGTCGCGGTGCCGCCGGCGGCCTCGGGCGCGGGGGCGGGCCGGGGCGTCATCGGGTCCTCGCCGGGGAAGACGGCACCGAGGCCGAACGCGGCGTCGGCTCCGTCGGTGGCGTCGACGCGGTAGTGAAGGTCGTCGGCGGGGCCGTCGTAGCGCAGCACGTCGAAGTCGTGGCCGTGGGCGTGGCCCGTGAACGGCTCGGCGTGCGAGACGGGCACCAGCTTCACCGTCCACCAGCGGCTCGCCCGTATGCCGAGGCGCAGCGGCCGGTCCTCGGGCACCTGCACGAGGAACCGTGCCCTGATCCGGTTCCGGTCGCCGCGCCACAGCTCCTCGCCCCGGTCACCGCTCGCGCCGAGCAGCTTGACCTGCACCCGCCCGGCGTCGTCCTCGAGCTCCACCTGCAGCAGCGCGGGCCCCGCCGGCACGGTCCGGGGTACGGCGAAGGTCTTGTGCGCGTTGCCTTTGCGGACGAAGGGCACGAAGTCGGGACCGAAGCCCGCACCGTCCCGAGTTACGCCCGCGCCGTCCACGGCCGGCGCGGGTCCACCCGTGTGTGCGCCGGCCGAGGACGGGGAGGCCACCTGGGCCGCTCCGGCGGGGCCGTGGGCCGGGGCCGCCGGCCGGGTCGCGGGCGCGGCCGGCGCGGGGCGTGGAGGGGACACGGCCGGGCCGTGGGCGGCGGGGGCGCTGTCAGGGGACGGGTCCGTGTCCGCGACCTCGACGCCGAAGTCCGTCGCGAGGCCGTGCAGGCCCGTCGTCCAGCCCTGGCCCACCGCACGGAACTTCCACCCGCCCCGGTGCCGGTAGAACTCGCCCAGCACGAAAGCCGTCTCCGTCGTCGCGTCGTCGACGCCGAAGTACGCGACCGGCGCCCCCGTCATCGTCGTCACCCGGATGTCCAGGCCCGGCACCCGGCCGAACGGTCCGCCGTCCGCCGACGCCGCGACGACCACCCGATCGACCCCCGGCTCGATCCCCGCCAGGTCCAGCCACAGCCAGTCCGCCACCAGCGGTCCGCCGTCGTCCGGGGCTCTGCCCAGGTGGCGTGCCGCGCCGCTCGGGTGGTGCGGCTGGTTGCCGAAGACGAGGTCGGCGTCACCCCGCACCCTGCCGTCCGCGGCGACGAGCAGCGCGGAGACGTCCACGACGGGAGCGCCGGGGGCCTTTGCCCGGCACACGGCGATCTGGAGCGGCTCGACCGGCGCGGGCACGTTGGCGCCCTTGACCATGCGTGTCATGCCGGGCAGCTTGCCATGTCACGCACAAGGGGGCGATCACCTTCCGGTGATCGCCCCCGAGGCGCTGATCGGGTGTGTCAGCCGCGCAGCTCGTCCGCGACCAGCTCCGCGATCTGCACCGCGTTCAGTGCGGCGCCCTTGCGCAGGTTGTCGTTGGACACGAAGAGCGACAGGCCGTTCTCGACGGTCTCGTCCACGCGGATACGGCCGACGTACGAGGCGTCCTTGCCCGCAGCCTGGAGCGGGGTGGGGATCTCGGAGAGCTCCACGCCCGGGGCGTCCTTCAGCAGCTCGTAGGCGCGCTCGACACCGAGCTCGTCCGCGAAGCGGGCGTTGACCTGGAGCGAGTGGCCGGAGAAGACCGGGACGCGCACGCAGGTGCCGGACACCTTGAGCTCGGGGATCTCGAGGATCTTGCGGGACTCGTTGCGGAGCTTCTGCTCCTCGTCGGTCTCGTGGGAGCCGTCGTCCACGAGGTTGCCCGCCAGCGGGATCACGTTGAAGGCGATGGTGCGCTTGTAGACGCCGGGCTCGGGGAAGGCGACCGCCTCACCGTCGTGGGTGAGCTCCTTGGCGCGGTCCGCGACCGCTCTGACCTGGTCGTCCAGCTCGGCGACGCCCGCGAGGCCGGAGCCGGAGACCGCCTGGTAGGTGGTGGCGACCAGCGAGATCAGCCCCGCCTCCTGGTGCAGCGGCTTGAGGACCGGCATCGCGGCCATCGTGGTGCAGTTCGGGTTGGCGATGATCCCCTTGGGGCGGTTCTTGACCGCGTGCGGGTTGACCTCGGAGACGACGAGCGGGACCTCGGGGTCACGGCGCCAGGCGGAGGAGTTGTCGATCACGACGACGCCCTGCGCCGCGACCTTCTCCGCGAGCGCGCGGGAGGTGGCACCGCCGGCGGAGAACAGCGCGATGTCCAGGCCCGTGAAGTCGGCGGTGGAGGCGTCCTCGACCGTGATCCGACGGCCCTCCCACTCGATCGTGGAGCCCGCGGACCGGGCCGAGGCGAACAGCCGCAGCTCGTCGACCGGGAACTTCCGCTCGGCAAGGATGTTGCGCATGACCGTGCCGACCTGCCCGGTGGCTCCGACGATTCCGACCTTCACGGGGACTCCTCCGTACGTACTTGCGGCCCTGATGCCGTTCCATGATGCGTATGTCCGGGTCCGCCTTGTCCAATCGATTGTCCGAGTGGCGGGACGTGTGACAAGGAACATGCAGGCGGGGCGGGCGCCCGAAGGGTGCCCGCCCCGCCTTCCTACTGCCTTCTACGGCTACTCGATGACCTTGCCGATCACCACGCTGCCGGCGCCGGCGACCGTGCCGCGCTTGTTCAGCAGCTGCACCTCACCGAAGAACTGACGTCCTTCGGGAGCCGCTCCGCCGACCACGACCTCGGCGCTGACCTGCGCCGACGCGCCGTTCGCGAGCTGGACCGACGACGTGGCGTCGACCTTCAGCGAGCCGAGCGACGGGGAGAAGAACACATCGCGGTAGTCGTACTCGGTGGTCCCGGCCGGGACCGAGTAACCGTCGACCACGATCGTGTACGTGCCGGCGGCCGGCTTCAGCAGGCTCACCGCCTCCTCGGAGTCGCCGTCCGCGGCCTGTCCGACCACGACGCCGTCCTTGAGGACCAGCAGGTCCAGGTCCGCGCCGTTGTCGGCGGGTGAGCCGATCGCCACGTCGAGGCGCTCCACGCCCTCGCCGATGGTGACCGTGGACTCCTGGGACTCACCGTGCGCGATGGACGGACGGGCGACCTTCGCCGAGCCCAGGGATCCGCCGGCCAGCGTGCCGTCGATGGCGGCGAAGCCGTTGGTGACGTTCCACTCGACGGGCGTCGGCGTGCCGATCTTCGCCTCGGGGAGCGTCTTGACCGCCGGGTCGAAGCCGGCGCCGAGCACCGTCACGTCCAGCTCGAACGGGTTGTCCAGCAGCGGCGACGTGCGGCGCGACTCGACCTCGATCTCCCAGACGCCCGGCATCGGCTCCGGGTAGGAGCGCACGTCGGGACGGCAGGTGTTGGCCGGGTTCTCGTAGTTCGGGTAGCAGTTGACCGTCGAGCTGTCGTCGACCGGCAGACCGTACGGGTGGATGCCGATGAACCGGGTCTGGCTGCCCTCGTCGAGCCCGCCGAGCGCGACCTCGAGGTTCCTGGCGCCCTCGGGGACGGTGATGAAGTACGACTTGTGGCTGTTGCGCTGGACCGATTCCGCCTTGGAGACGGTGTACCCGGGCTTCGCGAGATCGTCGGCGACGACCACGGTGGCCAGGATCTGCTTGTCCACGCCCACGGTGCTCCGGTCGTCGGCCTCGAGCACGGCGCTGTGCACGCCGGCCGCCTTGGGCCGCGCCTGGACGGTGACGGTGACCGGCTGGTTCAGCGGGAGACGGACCTCGGACCCGCCGAGGAGGCGGAAGGTGCCGTCGTTGTTCTTCCAGCGCAGGGTGTGCGCGACGGCCTTCTTCGGGCCGGTCGTGCGGGTGACGGTGACGTCGTAGGTCCGGCTCTTGCCGGCCTTCAGGCCGCCCTCACGGTCGTAGAGACCGGTGCCGAAGCCCGGGGTCTTCAGCGCGAAGTCGATCGCGGTGTCGACCGGGGCCTTGACCGTGTACTCGTGGGCGCCCACGCCGCGCTTGATCTGCTCCCAGGCGCCGACGACATTGATCAGACCCGCGCCCTGCTCGTGCGCCTGCACACCCTTGATGCGGGTGGCGGTGCTGGTCAGAGCGGTACGCAGCTTCGCCGGGGTGAGCTCGATGTCCCGCTGCTTCGCGGCGGAGAGCAGCAGCGCGGCCGCGCCTGCGGCCTGCGGCGAGGACATCGAGGTGCCCTGCATCATCGAGTAGCCGGGCGGCAGCGCGTAGCCGGCCTCCTTGACCGGGCCGCCGGGCGACCAGGTCTGGGTGGTGTTGACGGCCGCGCCGGGCGCGGTCAGCGTCGGCGTGAAGCCGCCGTCCTCACGCGGTCCGCGCGAGGAGAAGGGCAGCATCGCGTACTTCTTCTCGACGCCGGAGCCGTAGTTGGACGCCCAGGTCTCCTTGGAGATGGACGCGCCCACGGAGATCACCTTGTCGGCGACGGCCGGGTCGCCGAGCGTGTTGGTGCCCGGTCCCTCGTTGCCCGCGGAGATCACCAGCTGGACGCCGTAGGTGTCTATGAGCCGGTTGTAGAGCGCGGCGCGCGCGTTGTTGCCGTCGTTCAGCGGGGGCAGACCGCCGATGGACATGTTGACGATGTCCACGCCGCGGTTGATGACCAGGTCGGCCATGCCCTCGGTGAGCGCGATGTTGGTGCAGCCGCCGCTCCAGGTGCAGGCGCGCGAGGAGACGATCTTCGCGCCGGGCGCGGCACCGTCCATCCGGCCGCCGAAGAGGCCGTTGGCGGCGGTGATACCCGCGACGTGCGTGCCGTGCGAGCCCTCGATGACACCGATGTTGACGTAGTCGGCGGTCGCGCCCGCGCTGTTGTAGACGACGTCGGGGCGGACCTCGATGACGAACGGGATGCGCTCGGCGATCGCGGTCTTCGGGTCGTCCTTGCCGAAGTAGCCGACCTGGAAGCCGTTCTTGTACGGCTTCATCAGGGTGTCGTTGGTGAAGTCGGCGTCGTTGTTCAGGTCGACGCGCGCGGTCCGGGTGCCCTCGTCGTAGAGGACCGCCCAGACGTCGGTGGTGTCGCCGTCACGGTTGAGGTCGCCCGCCATGTCGCCGCCCTTGGTGGCGGCCTCGGCGAACAGGTTGAAGCGGTGCGCGCCGGCCGGGGCGGAGTAGGTGCGCCCGTTGACTGCGAAGGTGGGGCCGGTGACGGCCGTGTTCATCCGCAGCCAGGTGCGGTCGCCGTCGGCCACCGGGTCCGTCGCCGTGACCCAGTCGACGATCTTGCGCTCGCCGGTGGTGGTCTTCTGGAGCGCCGGGTGGGCGACGTCGACACCGGAGTCGAGGATTCCGATGGTCACTCCGCGGCCGTCGGCCTTGGGGTGCTCCTTGACGAAGTCGACCGCGCCGGTCTCGAAGGACGGGTTGTACGGGTTCTTCGCCGGGGTCGACGCGTCGGGCGCCGGGTACTGCTGGACCTGCGCGTCGGCGGTGCCCGCGGCCTTCGCGGTGTCCGCAGCCGGGGTCGGGTCGTCCAGCTCGATCTCGTGCTTGAGGTCGATGCCGTGCACGCTGGACAGCTTGGCCGCCGACTTGAGGGCGGCCTCCGCCCGGTCCGTGGGCAGCGTGGCGCGCACGTAGCCGAGCTTGTCGAAGGTCCGGCCGACGGTGGCGCCCTCGACGGCGTCCAGCTGGCCGGCGACCTGCTCGGTCGCGCCGGGGGCGGTGGCCACCATGACGGTGACGGTCTTCTCGCCCTTGGCCTCTGCCTCCGCCAGCAGCTCGGCGTCGGCCGAGCCGATCTTGTCGGAGGACGACTTGGCGGCCTTGACTTCCTTGGTGCCGGCCGGGTCGTCGGCGGGCGCTGTGGCGACGGCCGGAGCGACGCCGGCAGCGACGAGCGCGGCCACCATCGAGGCGGCGGCCGCGACGCGTGCCACGCGTCTGTGACCTGGCGTCGAGCGTCCCGTGGTGGAGCTCTCGGGTTCGGGGGTCATCAGCATCCCTGTTTGTGAAAGAGAGGGTCCGGAATACGGTGCCGGATGACCGCTCAGCCTTGCGTAAATGACAGGGGTTTGTGGAGAGTTGATCGAGATGGGATGTGCACATGGCGTAAACCCGCCAACACGCACCCTGCGCCATCCGGAACGAAAGGGTGCTTATCGGCCTCGGTGAGCTGACGCGCCGGTAATCTCACCGGATGAACAAGGAGTTGAGGGTCGCGGCGTACGCCGTCTGCATACGGGACGCACAGGTCCTGCTGGCCCGCTGGGTCGCGCGCGACGGCACGAAGAAGTGGACGCTGCCGGGCGGCGGCATGGACCACGGCGAGGACCCCCTCGACACCGTCGTCCGTGAGGTCGAGGAGGAGACCGGCTACCTCGCGGAGATGACCGCGCTTCTCGGCCTCGACTCGGTACGCCGTCGCTACCCGCGCAAGCTGGGCGCCTTCGCGGACTTCCAGGGCCTGCGGATCGTGTACGAGGGCCGGATCACCGGCGGCGAACTGCGCAACGAGACCGGCGGGTCGACGGACCTCGCCGCCTGGCACCCGCTGGAGGCGGTGCCGGCGCTCCACCGCGTCGAACTCGTCGACGTGGGCCTGGAGCTGTGGCACTCCAGGCCGGTTCTCGGCAGGGTCGCTCAGCGGGGCAGCACCACCACGTAGGCGGCGGGCTCGCGGTCCGCCGCGGCCATCAGCGCCGTGCGCACCACCGTCGCCTGCTGCTCGGGCGACTCGCGGAGCTTGCGCGGCGTCAGGTGCACGACGGTGATGCCGAGGCGCTCCAGATGCTCCCGCTTGCGGGCGTACCGGGACCACTGGGCGTCCTCGTCGTGGCGCGGGGCGCGCGTGTCCAGCTCCACGGCCACGGCCTGCTCCGGCCAGTACGCGTCGACCCGGCCGAGACGGGGCCCGCCGGGGAGGCGGAGGTCCACGTTCCACAGGGGGTCCGGCAGGCCGCCGTCGCGGACGAGTCCGTACAGTCTGCCCTCCGCCAGCGCTCGGCCCTCCGCGAGCAGTTCGTCCACCGCGCTCACGACGTGCGGGCGGTCCAGCAGTCGTGCGTCGGTCAGCTCCCTCACCAGCGCGGCCGGCTCGCAGTGCCCGCCCCGCACGGCCTCCGTCAGCAGCCGGCCGATCAGCCCCGCGTCGTCGAGCTGCGCCACCGCGTCGGCGAGGGCGCGGGACGCGGGGGCGACGGGCACGCCGCCAACCTCCTCCGCCGTGGGCATCGAGTGCCCCCGCACCAGCCGGGCGAACCCGGCCGACCGCAACCGCCGCGTCCGCGGCACGAGCACGTCGATGTGCTCGACCGACGCCGGCGGCGGAGCGGCCGGGAAGCCGTGCAGCGCGAGCGCGGCGAGCCCGGTGACCATCGCTTCGCCGTACGGCGCCGAGTCCTGCCGCTGGGCCGGCAGCACGGGCCGGCCGGCGTAGAGCAGCGCGGCGTGCAGCCGCTCCTCGCCGGTGGGCGGTCCCGGATGCAGGAGGTACACCCCCGGCAGCAGCAACTGCCAGCCCCCGCCGGGCCGGCACTGCTCGGCGACCCGCGAGGGCGTGAAGCCGTGCGTACGCAACTGCGCCCCGGACACGACCCGCCGGAGCACGTCGCCGTCGGGCCGGCTGAGGGGGGAGGGGAGGGGAGAGAGGGGAGCGTTCGGCTGGTTCATGCCGATGAGATGCCCGCATCGCCGGACCGGGCTAACCGCTGTTACAAGCTCGTCGACAATTCAGGACAACCGTGTCCTAAAGTACGCACGTTCGAGTGCCGATGTGGGAGGCCGGTGCTGTGCCCGGCCCGCACGCCGTTGTCGGTGCGGCTCGGCCCCGTACCGGGCCCCGCCCGTACCGGCCTGGTCGGCACGGGCGGGGCCCGGTCCAGTACGCCTTCGGCCGTGTCCTCAAGCCCCTGTGGCCCGGCGGCCGTGGCAGGTGCCGGGTCGGCCCGTCTCGCTCCGCGCGATCGGCCTTGCCGGCGGCGGCCGAGGGCACAACCGGCCCCGCCGGCGATCGAGGCGCGGGGGTCCAGGGGCAGCGTCCCCGGGACACGGCGCGCGGCGGGGTCCGGGGCTTGCCCCGGTTTCGGGAAGGGCGGGCGGTGGGGGCGGACCCCGCCCCCACCGCCCGCCCCGCCGTCACGCCCCGTCGCGCTCCTGCGCCCGCAGTGCCCGCGCCAGGTCGTCGCGGGACTCGGCGACCAGACGACGCAGCGCCGGCGCCGCCGACCCGTGCGCGGCCAGCCACTCGTCGGTCGCGTCGAGCGTTGCCCGGGAGTCCTGGAGGGACGGGTACAGGCCCCGCACCACGTCCATCCCGATCTGGATCGACCGCTCGGACCACAGCCGCTCGATCGCCTCGAAGTACTTCTCGGTGTAGGGGGCGATCAGTTCACGCTGCGACGGCTGCACGAAGCCCGCGATCGTCGCCTCGACGAGCGCGTTGGACAGCTTGTCCGACTCGACGACCGTCACCCACGCCTGGTCCTTGACCGCGGCCGACGGCCGGGACGCCAGGCAGCGCACCTCGTGCCGCTTGCCCGAGGCCGTGTCGTCGCGCGCCAGTTCCGCCGCGATCGCGGACTCGTCGGTGGCGCCGTGCGTGGCCAGCGGCTCCAGGAACGACCAGCGCAGCTCCTGGTCGACGTCCAGTCCGTCGATCCTCGTCGTGTCGTCCAGCAGACCGCCCAGCAGCCGGAGGTCCTCCTCGGACGAGGCGACCGAGGCGAAGAACCGCGCCCAGGTCAGCTGGTGCTGGCTGCCCGGCTCGGCGGCCCGCAGTTCCCGCAGCGCTCCTTCCGCGGCCAGCCGGCCGCCCTCCGCGCGCCAGTCGGGGGCCACGTAGTGGACCAGGGCGGACCGCGTCCACGCGTGCAGCATCTGGAGGACGCCGATGTCGGACTCGCGCCCGGCGAACGTCAGCACCAGGCGGACGAAGTCCCGCGCCGGCATCAGCGCGTCGCGGGTGAGGTTCCACAGCGCGGACCAGCACAGTGCCCGTGCCAGCGGGTCCTTGATGTCGCCGAGCGAGGACCGCAGGGTCTCGAGGGACCGCTCGTCGAAGCGGATCTTGCAGTAGGTGAGGTCCTCGTCGTTGACCAGGACCAGTCCGGGCCGCTCCTCGCCCGCCAGTTCGGGCACCACCGTGCGCGCACCGGTGACGTCCACCCCGGCCTGCGCGTACCGCACGAGCTCCGAGTCCTCGATCCGGTAGAGGCCCACGGCCACCCGGTGCGGCCGGAGCGTGTCACCGTCCTGGGTGATCGCCAGCTCGGTGACGCGCCCGTCGGCGTCGTACGTCACCTCCGGCGTCAGCGCGTTGACACCAGAGGTCTCGAGCCAGGACCGGGACCAGTCCTTCATGTCACGCCCGGACGTCTCCTCCAGCACGGACAGCAGGTCGCCGAGCCGGGTGTTCCCGTACGCGTGCCGCTTGAAGTAGCGCCGCGCACCTTCGAGGAACGCGTCCCGCCCCACGTACGCGACGAGCTGCTTGAGCACGGACGCGCCCTTGGCGTACGTGATGCCGTCGAAGTTGAGCTTGGCGTCCTCCAGGTCACGGATGTCCGCGGTGATCGGGTGCGTCGACGGCAGCTGGTCGGCGCGGTACGCCCATGCCTTGCGGTTGTTGGCGAAGGTGACCCAGCCGTTCGTGAAGCGGGTCGCCTCCACCATCGAGAAGGAGCCCATGAAGTCCGCGAAGGACTCCTTGAGCCACAGGTCGTCCCACCACTGCATGGTGACGAGGTCGCCGAACCACATGTGCGCCATCTCGTGCAGGATGACGTTGGCCCGGCGCTCGTACGACGCCTGTGTCACCTTGCCCCGGAAGACGAACTCCTCGCGGAAGGTCACGCATCCCGGGTTCTCCATGGCCCCGATGTTGTACTCGGGCACGAACGCCTGGTCGTACTTCCCGAACGGGTACGGGTAGTCGAAGTGCTCGTGGAAGAAGTCCAGGCCCTGCTTGGTGACGAGGAAGATGTCGTCCGCGTCGAAGTGCTTGGCGAGTCCCTTGCGGCACATCGCGCCCAGCGGGATCCGCAGAACCGTGCCGTCGGCCAGTTCACGCTCGTACAGATCGGTCTCGTAGTGGTACGGCCCGGCGACGATCGCCGTGATGTACGTCGAGATCGGCGCCGTCGCGGCGAACCGCCAGGTCCCGTCCTCGGCGCGGGCGCCCTCGCGGTTGCTCCACACCGTCCAGCCCTCGGGGGCGGACACCTCGAACGTGAACGGCGCCTTGAGGTCGGGCTGTTCGAAGCCGGCGAAGACCCGGCGCGCGTCGGCCGGCTCGTACTGGGTGTAGAGGTAGACCTCGCCGTCCTCGGGGTCGACGAAGCGGTGCAGTCCCTCGCCGGTGCGGCTGTACGCGCACTGCGCGTCGACGACGAGGACGTTCTCCGCCGCCAGGCCGTCCAGCGTGATGCGGGAGCCGTCGAAGACGGCGGCCGGGTCCAGCTCACGCCCGTTGAGAGTGACTGCCGTCACCGACGGGGCGATCAGGTCGACGAAGGTCGAAGCACCCGGCTCGTTCGTCCGGAACCGGATCGTGGTCACGGACCTGAAGGTGCGCGGCCCTGAGGCGTCCTGGGGCTCCCCAACCGCGGACCGCACGTCGAGGGCCACCTCGTACCCGTCGACGGACAGCAGTCCGGCCCGGGAGCGGGCCTCGTCGCGGGACAGATTCTCACCGGGCACAAGCACTCCTTCGTGTCTCGTTCGAACACGAGCGATCCTCCCATGGGAATCGGCGGAGCCATCGGCGGCGTTGCCCGGAGAGGCGCGCAGGGCGCCGATCCCTTCCGAGGAGTGATATGTCGCACAACGGCAAGACGCCCGTGGACTTCTGGTTCGACCCGCTGTGCCCCTGGGCCTGGATGACCTCCCGCTGGATGCTCGAGGTGGAGAAGGTCCGTGACGTAGAGGTGCGATGGCATGTGATGAGCCTCGCCGTGCTCAACGAGGACAAGCTCGACGAGCTTCCCGAGGAGTACCGGGACATGCTGGAGAACAAGGCGTGGGGCCCGGTGCGCGTCGTTGTCGCCGCCCAGCAGGAGCACGGCGACGAGGTGGTCGGCAAGCTCTACACCGCCCTCGGCACCCGCTTCCACAACGAGGGCATGGGCCCCGTCCGGGAAGCCGTCGTCGCGGCGCTCAAGGACGTCGGTCTGCCCACCTCCCTCGCCGACTTCGCGGACAAGGGCACGTACGACGCCCAGCTGCGCGCCTCCCACAAGGAAGGCATCGAGAAGGTCGGCCAGGAAGTCGGCACGCCGGTCATCGCGGTGCCGGGCTCCGACGGCGAGCAGATCGCCTTCTTCGGGCCGGTCGTCACCCCTGCCCCCAAGGGCGAGGAAGCGGCCCGGCTGTGGGACGGCACGCTCATGGTCGCGTCGATCCCCGGGTTCTACGAGATCAAGCGCACGCGGACCCAGGGCCCGATCTTCGACTGAACCGCCTCCCGCGTCCCGGTGGCAGCCGCCCGCCGGACAGCACAGTGCCCCCGCGCGTGCATGACGCGCGGGGGCACTGTGCTGTCCGGATGCCGGCGTGCGCCGCCGCTCAGTGCTCGATGCCGGCCGGTGCGGCCGGGCGGGACTCACGCTTCTTCTGCAGCACGAACCCGACGAGGGCGAGGACCAGCGTGAGAACACCGGTGCCGAGCAGCTGCATCCGGGTCTCCTCCTCGCGCAGCATCAGCGCGAAGACGGTCGCCATGCCGGCCAGGGCGAGCAGCGTGAGGCCGGGGAACAGCCACATCTTCACGACCAGCTTCTCCGGTGCCTCGCGCTCGGTGCGCCGGCGCAGCACCAACTGCGAGACGGCGATGAAGAACCAGACGACCAGGATGATCGCGCCGATCGTGTTGAGCAGCCACATGAAGATGTCGTCCGGCCGCCAGTACGACAGCAGCACGCACAGGAAGCCGAACACGGAGGAGACGAGCACGGCGGTACGCGGCACGCCGCCGGAGATCCGGCCCAGCGCCGTCGGCCCCTGGCGGCGGGCGACCAGCGAACACGCCATCCGCGAGGCGCCGTAGATGTTGGCGTTCATCGCGGAGAGCAGGGCGATCAGCACGACCACGTTCATGATCTGGCCCGCGCCGTCGATGCCCAGGTGGTCCAGGGTCGCGACGTACGGCCCCTTCTCCGCCACCGCCTTCTCGTGCCACGGCACCAGCGTGACGATGACCGCCATCGAACCGATGTAGAAGACGGCGATCCGCCACATCGCGGTGCGCACGGCCTTGGCGACGCCCTGCACCGGGTGCTCGGACTCGGCGGCGGCGATGGTGACCGTCTCCAGACCGCCGTACGCGAAGACGGAGGCGAGGAGGCCGACGATCAGGCCCTCTGTGCCGTTCGGCATGAAGCCGCCGTCACCGGTGAGGTTGGCGGTGCCGGGAGCTTCGGTGCCCGGCAGGACGCCGGCGATCGCGAGGACGCCGATGCCCAGGAAGAGCACGATCGCGCCGACCTTGAGCGCGGCGAACCAGAACTCGAACTCGCCGAAGTTCTTCACCGCCGCCAGGTTCGTGCCGCAGAACACCAGCATGAACAGCGCCACCCAGGCCCACTCGGGCGTCCCGGGGAACCAGCCCGTCATGATGCCCGCGGCGCCGATGGCCTCCAGGCCGACGGCCACGCACAGCAGGAACCAGAACGCCCAGCCGGCGGTGAAGCCGGCCCACGGCCCGATGGCCCGCTCGGCGTGCACCGAGAAGGAGCCGGAGGCCGGGTTGGCCGCCGACATCTCGCCCAGCATGCGCATCACGAGCATGACCAGCAGTCCGGAGAGGGCGTACGCGACGACGATCGACGGTCCTGCCGCGGCGATGCCGGCTCCGGAGCCGACGAAGAGCCCGGCGCCGATGACACCGCCGAGGGCGATCATCGACAGGTGGCGTTGTTTGAGGCCGTGCGTGAGCGTGGCGTCGGCCGGCTGGTCGACGGGCGCGGGCGCGGTGGTCCGAGACATGGGCGTGCCCTGTTCATGAGCTGAGACGGGGGAGCGGCCCAGTGTGGGCACGGTCGCCGCTCACAGGGAACAGATGTCCGCTATACGGTCACGACCTTCACGGAACGTCAACAACCGCACACGCGAACCCCGCACTTCAGCGACGTCGTTCGCGCAGTTCCCGGACGGCCGAAACCAGCAGTACACCGGCGGTCGCTCCGCCCGACCACAACACCTGCGGGCGGGCGGTGTCGTCGGTGAGCATCAGCCCCAGCACGGCCGCCATCGCGGCGAGCGCCACCCAGGTGAGCCAGGGGAAGCCCCACATGCGCAGGGTCAGACTCGCCGGCGCCTCGCGTTCGAGGCGCCGGCGCAGCCGCAACTGCGACACCGCGATCAGCGCCCACACGAACAGCAGTACCGCGCCGACCGAGTTGAGCATGTAGAGGAAGACCGATTCCGGCCACTTCAGATTGAGCAGCACGGACACGAAGCCGAACACCACGGAAGCGAGCACCGCCCTGCGCGGCACACCGCCCAGGCCGACCTTCAACAGCCCCTTCGGCGCCTCGCCGCGCTCCGCGAGCGAGAACACCATCCGCGAGGCCCCGTACAGATTGGCGTTGAGCGCGGACAGCAGTGCCACGAAGACGACGATCTCCATGATCCGTCCGGCGCTCGGCACACCGATCGAGTCGAGAACGGAGACGTAGGGGCTGAGGCCCGCCTTCTGCGCCGTCCAGGGCATGACGGTCACGATGACGGCCATCGAGCCCACATAGAAGAAGAGGATGCGGACCACCGCGCTGCGCACGGCGCGTCCCACCGCGCGGGCCGGGTCGTCGGTCTCCGCGGCGGCGATCGTGACGACCTCGAGACCGCCGAAGGCGAAGACGACGGCGAGTACGCCGGAGATCACACCGGACCAGCCGTTCGGCAGGAAACCGCCCTCGCCGGTGAGCCGGGTGAGGCCGACCGGGTCGGTGTCCGGGAGCAGCCCGAAGACCGCCAGCGTGCCGAGTGCCAGGAAGAGCACGATCGCGCCGACCTTGAGCGCGGCGAACCAGAACTCGAACTCGCCGAAGTTCTTCACCGCCGCCAGGTTGGCGGCGGTGAAGACCACCATGAACACCAGCACCCAGCCCCACTGGGGGACGGCGGGTGCCCAGCCGTGGGCGATCGCCGCCGCGGCCGTCGCCTCCGCGGCGAGCACCACCACCAGCAGGAACCAGTACAGCCAGCCGACACTGAAGCCGGCCCAGCGTCCCAGCGCGCGTTCCGCGTGCACGGAGAAGGAACCGGAGGCGGGCATCGCGGAGGACATCTCACCGAGCATCCGCATCACCAGCATCGCGAGGGCGCCCGCGATCAGATAGGAGAGCACGATGCCGGGGCCGGCGAGGGCGATGCCCGCGCCCGAGCCCACGAAGAGCCCTGCGCCGATCACCCCGCCGAGGCCGAGCATCGTCAGATGGCGCTGCTTGAGCCCGTGGCTGAGGGGTTCGGCCTCTGTGGCCAGGGGTGCGGGCGGAGCGTCGTGCATCTGCTGGAGAACTCTCGGATCACTCGGTACGAGTTATGGGGTCCCTACAGTCTTCCCGAGGTGATGCCTCGTGTGCAAAACGGACGCCCATGCCCCGGACCTCAGTGACGAGCATCACTGAATCGTCCGCATGATCGGGCTTCTTTGTGTGAATCCCACCAAGCGGTCAACGGCCGCTTTGTGGGCGGCTGCTGGTGATCGAGTGATTCTCCGTGGGCTACGGTCACCCTGTCCCGAACTGCCCTCACCCTCGCGGAGTCCCGATGAGCACTGCTGCCGCCCCCGTCCGACCGGGGCTCGTCCTCGCCGACCTGCTTCCCGCGTCCCGCGTCCGGGACATCACCCTCGTCGTCGGCGGCGCCGCGCTCACCGGCATCGCCGCGCAGATAGCCGTTCCGGTCCCCGGCTCCCCGGTCCCCGTGTCCGGCCAGACGTTCGCGGCCCTCCTGGTGGGCACCGCGCTGGGCGCCCGCCGCGGCTTCCTCTCCCTGGCCCTGTACGCGGTGGCCGGCATGGCGGGCATTCCGTGGTTCGCCCAGGCGACGTCCGGATATGCGATGCCGTCCTTCGGCTACATCCTCGGCATGCTGCTCGCCGCGGCCGTCGTCGGCCACTTCGCCCGTCGCGGCGCCGACCGTTCCGTGCTGCGCATGGCGGGCACGATGGCGGCCGGCTCGGCGATCATCTACGCGGTGGGCGTCCCCTACCTGGCGCTGGCCACCGGCATGTCCTTCGGCGAGGCGGTCGCGGCCGGCCTGGTGCCGTTCCTGATCGGTGACGCGCTGAAGGCGGCCCTCGCGATGGGCGCGCTGCCCACCACCTGGAAGCTCATCGGCCGCCGCGGCTGACGCACGGCCGCCCCTGTCCGCGGGAGAGGCCCGCCGCATCTCACTACGACCCTGGGACCGGCGGGCCTTTCGCGTTCCCCGGTACGGGCAACGCGGGAGCGGCGGGTCCGCCGCCGTAGCCTTCGTGGTGCGGGGCGGGACGAACAGAGGGAGGCCCCCCGTTCGTCCCTTGCGGGACGTCACGGAGAGCCTCCCGGATCGCCCGACCTGTGCGGCCGGGTCCTCCTCACGGACTCCGGTGATCAGACTCCGGAGACCGGCTCCACCTCTTCGTCACGAGGGGCGGGGACGGTCGCGGCGGCGGGGCGCGGGAAGAACTTCTCGCGGGTCACGGCGATCGCGACCACCACCGCGGCGACGGCGATCGACAGCAGCGCGACCTGCCGGTTGGCCTCGTCGACGACCATGTAGCCGAGCACGAAGGTGATCATCGCGGCGGTCGCCCAGGTGAGGTACGGGAAGAGCCACATCTTCACCGTCAGCCTCGTGGGCGCCTCGCGCAGCAGGATGCCGCGCATCCGCAGCTGGGTGAAGCAGATCACCAGCCAGACGAACAGGGCCACGGCGCCGGACGAGTTGAGCAGGAACAGGAAGACCGTGTCCTTGTAGGCGTAGTTGAAGTACACGGCGACGAAGCCGAAGACCACCGAGGCCAGGATGGCCGCCGTCGGCACGCCCTTGGCATTGACCTTGGCGAACGCCTTGGGGGCGTCACCGCGCTCACCGAGCGAGAAGGCCATGCGCGAAGCGGTGTAGAGGCCCGAGTTGAGGCACGAGAGGACCGCCGTCAGGATGATCACGTTCATGATCTGGCCGGCGTTGGCGATGCCGATGGAGTCCAGGGCGGCGACGTACGACCCCTTCTCCTCGATCGACTTGTCGTTCCACGGCAGCAGCGTCAGGACGAC
The DNA here is from genome assembly GCF_001278075.1 of Streptomyces pristinaespiralis. Taxonomy (GTDB): domain Bacteria; phylum Actinomycetota; class Actinomycetes; order Streptomycetales; family Streptomycetaceae; genus Streptomyces; species Streptomyces pristinaespiralis. The sequence continues at coordinate 5,697,243 of NZ_CP011340.1, forward strand.
GAAGATCGAGCCGAGGTAGAAGAAACCGACACGCCAGATCACCGAGTTGGTGGCCTTGGTGACCGCGCGCCGCGGGTTCTCCGACTCGCCGGCCGCCAGGGTGACGATCTCGCTGCCCATGAAGGAGAAGACGACCAGCAGTACACCGGCGAGGATCGCGCCGGCGCCGTTCGGCATGAAGCCGCCGGCGTCGGTCAGATGGGCCAGACCCGCACCCGGGTTGTCGGAGCCCGGCAGCACACCGAAGACGGCGAGCAGACCGACGATCACGAACGCGCCGATGGCGACGACCTTGATGCCGGCGAACCAGAACTCGAACTCGCCGTAGGAGGAGACGGAGACCAGGTTGGTGGCCGTCAGCACGACCATGACGATCAGCGCCCATCCCCACTGCGGCACCGCCGGCATCCAGCCTTCCAGGATCTCGGCGCCGGCCGTGGCCTCCACGGCGAGCACGACGACCCAGAAGAACCAGTAGAGCCAGCCGATGGAGAAGCCCGCCCAGCGCCCGAGCGCGCGGTCGGCGTACGCGGAGAAGGACCCGGAGTTGGGGCTCGCGGCGGCCATCTCGCCCAGCATCCGCATCACGAAGACGACCAGCATGCCCACGAGCGCGTACGACAGCAGGATCGCCGGACCGGCCGCGGCTATGCCGGAGCTGGATCCGACGAACAGGCCGGCGCCGATCACACCGCCGATGGCGATCATGGAAAGGTGGCGGTTCTTGAGGCCGGCCTTGAGACCGTCGGGGGAAGGTGACTGTCCCGGGGTGCCGGGCAGGTCGCCTTCCTTTGTGAGGGTCGACTGCGACGTCATGGACGAATCCTTATGTCTTGGTGCCGCTCGGGTTACGAACTTCGGAATTAGAACCCAGTACGTGCGAGTACGGAAGAGTCGATTCCGTTTCGTTGCACTCGTCACTCCGGCGCGCCCCGAGCCCGGCCCCGCGCCGGACTGCGCCTGCCCCGCATGCCACACTCGAACCATGCGCGTGTACCTCGGCTCGGACCATGCCGGCTTCGAACTCAAGAACCACCTCGTCGAGTGGCTCAAGGCCCATGGCCACGAGCCCGTGGACTGCGGTCCCCACATCTACGACGCCCAGGACGACTACCCGCCGTTCTGCCTGCGTGCCGCGGAGCGGACGGCCGCGGACGAGGGCAGCCTCGGCATCGTGATCGGCGGCTCGGGCAACGGCGAGCAGATCGCCGCCAACAAGGTCAAGGGCGTGCGTGCCGCGCTCGCCTGGAGCGAGCAGACCGCCGCTCTCGGCCGTGAGCACAACAACGCCAACGTCGTGGCGATCGGCGGGCGGATGCACACCCTCGAGGAGTCGACGAAGTTCGTCGAGATCTTCCTCGGTACCCCGTACTCGGGTGAGGAACGTCACACCCGCCGGATCGAGATGCTCTCCGCGTACGAGACCACCGGCGAGCTCCCCCCGATCCCGGCCCACCACCCGCAGCAGGGCTGAGCCCCGCCTCGCATCCGCATCCATGTGCCGCCGGGTCCGTCCCGGCGGCACGGTCATGCCGTCCAGGAGGAACGACCCCATGCCCGAGGGGCACACGATCCACCGCCTCGCGGAGGACTACCTCCACCGCTTCGCGGGGTGGAACGTTCGTGTCAGCAGTCCCCAGGGCAAGTTCTCCGACAGTGCCGCGCTCCTCGACGGCCGGGTGCTCGACGGCGCCGACGCGCACGGCAAGCATCTGTTCCTCGGTTTCGAGGACATCGGCTGGGTCCACATCCACCTCGGCCTGTTCGGCAAGCTCGGCTTCGGCCCGGCCCCCGCGCCGCCGGCCACCGACACGGTCCGCCTGCGCGTCTCGAACGAGGAGCACTACGCGGACCTGCGCGGCCCGACCACCTGCGCGCTGATCACCGGCCCCGAGAAGCGGGCGATACACGACCGGCTCGGCCCCGACCCGCTGCGGCCGTCCGACGACCCGGACCGGGCGTGGGCGCGGATCTCCCGCTCCCGCACGACGATCGCCGCGCTGCTGATGGACCAGAAGATCATCGCGGGCGTCGGCAACGTCTACCGCGCCGAGGTCCTCTTCCGCCACGGCATCGACCCCTACCGGGCGGGCAAGGACCTCACGCGCCGCCAGTGGGACGCGATCTGGGAGGACCTGGCCGCCCTGATGCGAGAGGGCGTCCGCAACAACCGCATCGACACCGTCCGGCCGGAGCACACTCCGGAGGCGATGGGCCGCCCGCCGCGTGTGGACGACCACGGCGGAGAGGTCTACGTGTACCGCCGGACGAACATGCCGTGCCTCGTCTGCGACACGCGGATCCGCACGGCGGCGCTCTCGGCCCGCAACCTCTTCTGGTGCCCGGCCTGTCAGCCGGCCGCTGCCTGAACCGGCGGCCTTCCCCCCGGAGCCGTACGGGGCAAGGGGGCCGTCCCGGTCAGAACCCGTGCGGCAGCCACGGCGCGAGGTCGGAGCCGAACGCGACCGACGCCTCCGCCAGCGCCCCTTCCCGCGTCTCCCGGACCCGCCCGGCCCCGGCCAGCGCCGACAGCGTGACGCCGCCCAGATACGCCGCTCCCAACTCCCGTACGGACAGCGCCAGGTCCGCCGCGTCCCTGGTCCGCTCGCACGACGCGCCCTTCGAGTCGCCCGTCAGCCGCCAACGGCCGGTGTTCCAGGGGCAGAACGCGTCCTCGACGTCGAACACCACGTCGACCGGCGCGGTGTAGCGCCGGGCCTCCAGCGCGGCCCCCACGTCGACCAGCCGGACGTGCAGCGAGTCCCGTACCCGCACGCCGCAGCGGCGGATGTCGGTGACCAGTTGGAGCAGCGGGTCGTCCACGGGACGGTTGCGGGACCGTACGGTCGTCGTCAGGTCGATGCCGCACAGGAACCGCCACAGCGCCGCGTACGCGACCGGGTCCAGTGCGTCGAGGTGCCGCACCGAGATGGAGCCCTCGGGGCCGGCCGCCGACCACTCCGGCTTGTTGTGGAAGCGGGCGTATCCGACGACCCGACCGTCCCGTTCCGCGAGGACGCACTGCATCGGGGACGCGCCCTCCCGCTCGCTCGGCGGGTCCAGCAGCGGCAGCCGTTCCCAGCCCGGCGTGCGCGCGAGCATCCCGGGCCGTGTGCCGATCGTGCGCCGGTACACCTCCTCGCACGCCTCGGCGCCCTCGGCGACGGACACGAAACGGAGCCGGACGTCGTCGGCACCGGGCGGTGCCACGATCCGCACCCGCGAGCTGTCGATCTCGACGGACATCTGGTGGGTGGCGACGCCGTAGCCGAACCGGCCGTAGATCTCCGGCTCGGAGGCGGTGAGCACGGCGAGCGGCTCGCCCCAGGAGCGGACGTCGTCGAGCTGGCGCCGCATCATCGAGGTGAGGATCCCGCGCCGCCGGTGGGTCGCCGCCACGCTGACCATCGTCACGCCGGCCGCGGGCACGAACGTGCCGCCCGGGGTGGACACGGAGAAGGTGAACGCCCCCGCGGTGCCGACGCAGTCCTCGCCGTCCCAGACGCCGATGGAGCGTTCGGTCTCCGTCAGGTCGGCCCAGAGTTCGCGCTCCGGCCGGGTCTCCGCGACGCCGCCGAAAGCGAGCTCCAGACTCCGGTACCACCGGTCCCACTCCGACTGTCGCAGCACCCTCGGATCTGTCGTCATATGCCATCCCTACCAGGCGTACGGGGCCCGCCGCGACCCGATTTCGAACGCAATGTCGTAGGGGTCCCCCTGCACGCGGAGGCGGCGGGTGGATAGGGTCCACGGCAATGGCCCGCGGCTCTGCAGCAGACTCGTCGACGGCCCGGTTGCGGAAGGCGGTGCACCGGGCGCGTATCGCGCTGCGCAAGTCCGGGGTCGACTACTTCCGCGGTGACGGCTCCGACCGGCTCGCCCTGGCCGGACTGCTGCTGACGATCCCCGCGATCACCTGGGGCACGATCGCCGCGCCCGTGTGGTGTTCACCGGTGGCGCTCGCCCTGCCCATCGTGGCGGGCGGCCTGTTGCTGCGGCCGGCCAGTCTGCTCGGCCTCTACGCGGCCGCCGCCGCGGCCCTCATCGTGGAGTCCATAGCGCTCGGTCCGTACACGGACGGACCGGCCAGGGTCACCCCCGGCACAGTCCTGGTCGTGGCGGCGTGCGGCATGTTCGGCCTGCTCATCGCCCAGTTCCGGGCCAGGGTCGGCGTGCCGTGGCGACGCGGCGGCACCATGCTCTTCGACCTGCGCGAACGCATCCGGGTACAGAGCGCCCTGCCGCGGCTGCCGAAGGGCTGGCACCAGGAGATGGCGCTGCGCCCGGCCGGCGGCCAGTCGTTCTCCGGCGACTTCGTGGTCGCCGCCCGCACGAACGGCGGCCGCACCCTGGAGGTCGTTCTCACGGACGTGTCCGGCAAGGGGATGGACGCGGCGTCACGGGCCCTGTTGCTGTCCGGGGCGTTCGGCGGACTGCTGGGCTCGCTGCCGCCGCACGGCTTCCTCCCCGCGGCCAACGGCTATCTGCTGCGGCAGGACTGGGAGGAGGGCTTCGCCACGTCCATCCACCTTGTGCTCGACCTCGACTCCGGGGACTACGAGTTGCTGTCAGCGGGACATCTGCCCGCGCTCCAGCTCCACGCCGGCAGCGGCCGCTGGGAGGAGATGGCCGCGGAGGGCCCGCTCCTCGGGGTCTACGACGCCGCCCAGTTCGACCCGGTCAAGGGCTCCCTGCGCCCCGGCGACGTGCTGATGCTGTTCACCGACGGTCTGGTGGAGGCCTCGGGGCGGGACATCGCAGAGGGCATCGACCGGCTCACCGGGGAGGCGGACCGTTATGTGGCGGCCGGCTTCGAGGGCGCCGCCTGGCACCTGATCGAAGCCGTCGCCAAGGACGTCAACGACGATCGGGCACTGCTGCTGCTGTGCCGTCAGGCGTGAGGGCGGCCGGGCCGCCCGTTCCCCCTTCCCCGCCTCCGCTCCGGCCCGGCAGGATCCTGGCCAGCCAGTACGACCTACCCACCGCGAGCGGCGCGAGGACCGCGAGGATCAGCACGTAACCGGCGATGAACGGCGAGAGCCGGTCGTCCAGTCCGGCGCCCGCCGCCATCGTCGCGAGGATCAGGGCGAACTCCCCCCGGGCGAGCAGGGTGGTGGAGATGTTGGCGGCCTGCAGGGTGTCGAAGCGGTGGAGCCGCGCGGTGATCAGACCGGAGGCCACGTTCATCAGGACGGTCACGGCGACGGCCGCGAGGACCGGCCACAGGACGACCGGCAGGTCGCCCGGGTCGATGGACAGACCGAACGCGAAGAAGAAGATCGCGCCGAAGGCGTCGCGCAGCGGATGGACCAGCTTGCGGATGCGCTCGCCCGACGTGGTGCTGCCGAGCATCAGACCGACCATGAACGCGCCGATGGCGTCCGCGACGCCGAACCAGTCGGAGACGCCGGCCACGAAGACGGCCGCGCCGAGGAACGAGATGACGAGCAACTCGTCGTCACGGGTGTCGATCAGGCGGCCCACGACACGGGTGCCGAAGCGCGCGGCCAGCGCGAGCAGCAGCAGGAAGCCGAAGGCCTTCCCTCCGTCCATGAGCGCCGCGGCCGGACTGTCCGCGCCGGACAGGATGGGCTGGAGCGCTGCCAGGTAGAGGGCCAGGAAGATGTCGTCGACGACGATGATCCCGAGGATCGGCCTGGTCTCGCTGTTGCCCAGCCGGCCGAGATCGACGAGGACCTTGGTCACGATGGCCGAGGACGAGATGCCGATGACGCCTGCGAGCACCAGCGCCTCCGAGGTTCCCCATCCGAGTGCGAAGCCGAAGGCGAGCCCCGCCCCCACGTTCAGCGCCAGATACGCCGATCCGGCCAGCACCATCTTGCGACCGCCCGCTTTGAGGTCGTCGAGATGGAACTCCAGGCCGAGGTAGAAGAGCAGCAGCACGAGACCGAGCGCGGAGAGCATCTCGAGATCGTGCGGGTCGGAGACGAGGACGACCCCGGGAGTGTGGGGGCCGAGGAGGATGCCGGCCAGGATGAACAGGGGGATGGTCGGCAGTCCGATACGGCCGCCGAGGCGGGCGAGGACGGCGGCGGCGAGGAAGGCGCCGCCCATGGCTATGAGCGTGTCTGCGTGGCCGATGAGCTCAGTCCCTTCGAATCGCGCAGCACGACGGTCTCCGGGCACGCCGCGTTGCGTCAAGAGATGGTCAAGGAAAGGTCAGTAATTAGTTTACCAAACGATTATTTGACGGTCCCGTGGGCCGATCCGGGTCCGCCGCCGCGGCGTACAGTCGTGCCATGTCCGAGCAGATGCTGACCCTGGCCGAGGTCGAGGCCATCGCCCGCGAGGCCCACGCCGCCCAGCGGGACAAGGCCGGACGGCCCTACGTGGAACACGTCGCGGCCGTCGCGGAGGGCGTACGCGCCCGGGGCGGGAGCCCGGACCAGATCGCCGCCGGCTGGCTCCACGACGCGGTGGAGGACGACGTGTTGAGCCGCGAATGGCTGCAACAGGCAGCGCTGCCGCAGCCCGTCAAGGAGATGGTCCTCGCGCTCACCAAGGGCGAGGGCGAGGACCTGGAGACGTACACCCGGCGCATCCTGGCAACGCCCGGCGCGCTGCTGGTCAAACAGTCCGACCTGGCCCACAACTCCGACCCCGCGCGCCTGGCACTGCTCGACGAGGCGACGCGGGACAGACTGACGAAGAAGTACGCCAGGACCCGCGAACTGCTCGGCCTGACAGCCGAAAAGGGGCCGGCGGCCGGCTGAGAGCCGGCCGCCGGCCCCCCGGCGGGTCGTTCCTGGCCGCTACCGGCGCGGCCCCGCCTCCGCCGCGTCCTGGCGGAACGCCCACTTCATCTCGGGCTCCGTGACGCACTTCAGCGCCCGGCGCACCGGCGGCGAGCACAGCAGGGTCACCATGCCCGCCGCGAAGACCGTCACCACCACCAGACCGACCGGGCCGCCGAGCCACTTCTGGCTCTCGAACAGCCCCGAGTAGTCGGCGGCCTTGACGACGAAACCGTGCAGCAGGTAGCCGCTGATGGTCCCGGTGCCCAGCACCGTGAACCAGGCCCGGCGGCCGGGCACCAGCGCGAGGAACGCGGCGCTCAGCAGCACGGCGCACCCGAAGAACGCGATGATCACCACGAGCCCCGACCACCACGGCCAGCCCAGGTCCTGCACGCTGCTGGAGCGGTAGAACCAGCCGAGATCGACCCGGGGCGCCACCCAGTACGCGAACACCAGCGCCACGGCGAAGACCGGAACGGCCAGCAGCCGCACCTCGCGCCGGCGCAGCATCCGGAAGTGCTCCGGCTTCAGGCACAGGCCCAGCACGAAGAACGGCAGGAACTGCAGCACGCGCGCGAGGTTGAGGTCCGCCCCGATGTCCGGGCTGAGCGTGGCCAGTGCGCCGATGGCCAGCGCGATCGGCAGCGGCCACCGCACGATCCGCCACAGCGGGGTGGTGAGCCGCCAGATGAACAACGCGGCCAGGAACCACGTCAGGTAGTACGGGTCGAGCAGGCTGATCGGCTGGGACGGGTCGTCGTTCCCGTACCGGGCGAAGAGGGAGTAGGCCACCTCGAAGACGACGTACGGCAGCGCGATGCCGGTGAGCAGTCGTCTGAGCTGATGCGGTTTGCCCTGGTAACTCCGGGAGAAGTAGCCGGAGACGAGGATGAAGGCCGGCATGTGGAAGGTGTAGATCACCATGTACAGGGCACGCGTGGCCCTGCTGCCCTCCATCACCGGCTCCCAGGCGTGGGCCACGGCCACCAGCACGATCGCCAGGTACTTCGCGTTGTCGAAGTAGGCGTCCCGTCCGGTGGCCCCGGGGGCCGTCCGCGGAGCGGACTTCAGGCCACTCGTGGCAGGGGCGAGAGCGGTCGCCGCCCGGCTCGTCGGGGTGGTCTCGGGCTCCTTGACCTCGGGTGCCGGAGCCCTCTCGTATCCATGCGCAGCGTGGAACATTCAAGGCACCCTAGCCGCGCCTATTCGATTTCGTAAAACACGCGGGGCACCTGCCCTATTCGAATCTGACACAGGCGCCAACGGGCCTGTATGCCCTAGTTAATCCCGCTTAAACAGGGCATATCGCCCGGGCTGTTCGTCGAGGTGAATTACCTCACGGAGAGGCTTCGAATTTCTCGTGACCAAAGTGTGGGGACAGTGAAACGATCACGTCGAATTCCTTCCCGTATTTCACTCGCCCGGCCCCGCCGGTACGGCCGCCTCCCGTGCGCCGTCCGGGGCGGGTTGGCGTGATCTTGTCCAGGACGGTTCGTCACCGGGCAACAGGGGCAGGGGGGTTGGTGGCACGATGGTGCAGGCGGGAGTGTGCTGGGCCGTGCGCTCCCGGGCCGGCAAGGCGGACCGACCGAGGGTGTGATCAGTTGTGGCCATTTCACTGTCAGTGGTGCTTCTGTTGGCGATCGTCCTCGTGGTGCTGATCCGCGGCGGCTCCATCAAGGCCGGACCCGCGATCGTGGCGGTCCTCTTCGGCTTCTTCCTCGCCTCGACGGGCATGGCCCCGTCGATCAACAGATTCATGAACTCGATAGCCGAGACGATCAATCAGATCAGCTTCTGAGGCCACCGCCGGGGCGCCGGCTCCCGCGACCGGTTTCCCGTGATCACCTTCGGCGACCGCCTTCCGGGAGGCCGTGCCCGGCGCGGCGTCCCCGCAGAACGACCTCGGGCCCGGCCCGGTGAGTGATCACCGGGCCGGGCCCGAGCCGTGCACAGAGCGGGCGACGGGAATCGAACCCGCGTAGCTGGTTTGGAAGACGCCATATGCGGATGCCCGCTGAGCTGCGAGGCTGTGACCTGCGGGGGAGCCCTCAACTGTCGGCTCTTCCCCGTGGTTCCCCGCTCGTACCCTGCTGATCGGGCACGCAGGGGGCACGCCGTGGGGAACGTGGCTGCACCTACGATGTCGAGCCGTCAGGTTGTCGGCTTGCCGTGGATGTGGGGAAGTGGCGTGAAGGTTCCAGTGGCCTTGATCGGCTCTCGGGTGGACCGCACGTCATTTGATCAGCAGGTGCGGCTGAGCCTGTGTGCCCTCGACCCGGACGAGGGATACCGGCTGGATGCCGAGCTGGTGCTGGAGACGCCGTTCCTGCTCCGGGACGCTGCCGGCGAGTGGCACGAGCTGGACCCCGGCACAGGAGTGAGCCTCGCACCTGTCCTGGCGCTCTACGGACAGTCGGTCACTTCGGTCGACGTGCGCGACAGCGGCGCGTTGGTCGTCGACTTCCAAGATGGCGCCGGGCTCTGGGTCGGCCCGGACCCACAGTATGAGTCGTGGCATCTGACCGGACACGGAATCGACCCGATCATGGTGGGCCCTGGGGGCGAGGAGGACTGGCTGCGCTGACTGACGCCAGCAAGGGTGGCGCGGGTGACCTTCGTCATGAGGTGAGGTGGAGAACCTGTAACAGGCCTAGCCGTTCGGCGGGACCCCACGCGCGCCGGTTCGCGTTGCACCCTTCCATTTCACACCGGTCAGCTTGGCGCCACGGAAGTCGGCGTTCGTCAGGTCCGCGTTCCTCAGGTCCGCGTTCCTCAGGTCCGCGCCACGAAGATCCGCACCGTGCAAGTGTGCGTGACGAAGGTCTACCTTGTTCATCTTGGCGTTCCGCAGATCCACCCCGTCCAGAACGGCGAACTGAAGATCGACGCAATCTATTTCCTTGATCACACCGGTCTCGTCACTCTCGAACCCCCCGCAGGTCATGTCTGCTCTGCGAAGGCTCGCGCCTGTGAGATCCGCCAATACGAGGCTCGCGCCTGCGAGACTCGCACCGCTGAGGTTGACCTCATCTAGATATGCCTCGTCCAGGTTCGCGTAGACCAGGGACGCCTTGCGGAGGTCCGCGCCAGACAGATAGGCAGAGCGGAGGTCCGCTTCGGACAAGTCCACCTCGGGGAGGTTGATGGGGGCCTTGTCGGTGAAGTGGAGGCCACGTAGATCGGTTTTGCTCAAGTCGATGACCGTCCCGCTGTCGCGGTCGGGGCGGCGTCTAGCCAGCGTGGCGATTGCTGCGCGGACATCGACCCGTGGTGCGTGAGGGTCGGAGTTCTCAGGCCTCAGGCTCTCAGGCGGCTCTTTCAGGCTCTCTGTGCTCGAGCCGGCGTGCCGCTGTGCGAAAGCGGCCAGTACGGAGACGACAGTAGGGTGGTCTCGGGCGGAGTCCTGCATGATGCGCTGCAGCGCGTAAATGCCCCCCAGTCGAACATCTAGGGACTCTGATCCCAAATTGTCGATAGCGGCATTGAACCTGTTGGTGATCTGCCCGTGCTCGGAGATCCGTAGCTCCTTGTTGGCCTGTCCGACCTGCATCCAGGTGAACAGCAGCGCGCCCAGAGCGGCGAGCCCCGGCAGGCTGACCACGATCAGAGTGACCAATTGCGTCCGGTCCCTGCCCTCGGACCTGGGCGCTGCCGAGCGGCCGAGCGACCGACGTCGGCGGACACGACGCCGACGAGCGATGCGGCGAAGCCCATCGGCACCCAGTTTTCCAGTCACCTGCCCATCGCATCCCGCGCCCTGAGCGTCAGCAACCTCTATTACTCCAGGAAGGATGCTTACCTGCTGTGGCCCACGCTCGGGGAGCGTCTCCGGTCGGTGCCGACGCCTCGGGATGAGCTGATCACCTGCTACCCGACCCGCAGCGTCGTCCCGTTCGACCTGTGGCGCTCCACGCTCGCGACCGCGGTGGGCGCCATCGACCTGGCGGTCGCGCACCCGCTGTTCCTGGTCGACGCCGTGCGGGACCGCCGACAAGGCCGCGTCGGGGGTCCGGGTCCGGATCGTCGGCCCCGCCGGCACTTTCCTGGTGACGCTGGTGGACGTCTTCCCCTCGCTCCTGGCCGTGCCGGGCGTCCGGCTCGCTGAGCACTCCGGGCTGCACGCGGATGTGATGCGGGCGGATACGACCTCCTGGTGACCACGCCCGTTGATGGCCTGGTCCCGGTGCTCTCGCCGGTCCTACATCTGTGTCGCCTCGGTCCGGCCCCGCTCATATGGCAAGGTCGCCGAGTTCCAAAAGCGCGGTGCCGTGCACTGCCACGCCGTGGTGCGGCTCGACGGTCCGGACGGGCCCGACTCTCCGCCCCCTGCCTGGGCCACCGTGCCGCTCGAGGTCGTCCCGGCCGCCGGCCTTTCTCCGGAACGGGAACTGCGCTGGGGAACACAGGTCGACGTCCAGCCCATTGGCGCGCTCGGACACGAGGACCTGACCGAACAGGCCGTGGCCGCGTATGTGGCCAAGTACGCCACCGAGGCCGCCGAGACCACGGGCACGGTGGACCGCCGGGTCGTCGAGCTGGGGAACTGGACCGCCTTGGCCTGCCTGCCCACACGCGGCGGCTCATCGAAGTCTGCTGGGCCCTGGACGGAGACTCCGGACCGGCTGCTGGCGCGCTGGTCGCACATACTCGGCTTCCGCGGCCACTTCTCCACCAAGTCCCGCCGCTACTTCACCACCCTCGGTGCACTCCGCCAAGTGAGGGCCGACTACCGCGCCCGCCAGGAACGCCAAGCACGCGGACTCCCCGAAGACCTCGACGACTCGGAGGGCTCCACGTTCGTGCTCGCCCACTGGACCTACGCCGGGCACGCCCACACACCCGGCGAATCCTGGCTCGCCCAATCCATCACCAACGACATCAAGCAAGACCGCCAACTCGTGCGGGAGCTCCGTGCGGAACTGGACGACTTCGACACCACGGGGGAGTGGTGGCCACGGAACGACTGCTCACCGTTGACCAGGCCGCCGAACTCCTCGGCACCACAGTCCGGTTCCCCCGGCGGCTCATCGAGGAACGCCGGATCGAGTACGTCAAGGTCGGCCGCCACGCCCGCATCCCCGAACGGGCCATCGTGGCGTACATCGAGGCCAACCCAGTTGCGCCGTCTATCCGACAGCTGCGGAGCGTGGCCTGATGGCAGCCAAGAAGCGGTCCTTCGGCCGTGTCCGCAAGACTGGTTGCCCGAACGCCGAGCCGAGCTGCGGGCGGGGGACGGGACCGACCCGGACGCCTCCAAGGTTCCCTTCGGCTCGTACGCCGCGACCTGGATCACCGAGCGGGGCATCGGCGCATCGACTGCTGACCTGTACCGGTCGCTCTTGCGGTCACCTCGCGCCGACCTTCGACCGCGTCGCCCTGGGCGACATCACCCCGGCGATGGTCCGGGCCTGGCGGGTTGCTCGCCTGGACGCGGGTGCCGGCGCTTCCTCGGTGGCCAAGTCGTATGCGCTCCTGCGGGCCGTGCTCATGACCGTCGTGGAGGACCGGCTCATCCGGCGCAATCCCTGCCGGGTCAAGGGCGCCAGCGTTGCTCCCACTCCTGAGCGGCCCACAGCGACCGTTCAGGAGGTCTACGAGCCGGCTGGGGCGATTCCAGCCCCGGTACCGCGCTCTCGTCCTCCTGGCAGCCTTCACAGGGCTTCGGTGGGGTGAGCTGATCGGGCTGTCCCGCCGTGACATCGACCCCGACTCGGGAACCCTGCGGGTGCGCCGGAACGTGGCCGAACGCCACAGCGGCAAACGGCTGGTGAAGGAGCCCAAGAGCCCACCTCGCCGTGTTCGCCGAGCCGGGCCCGGACGGCCGGGCCTTCATCGGGGCCAAGGAGGCGACGCCTCGCCGGAACCACTTCGGCAAGCTGTGGCGCAAAGTGTGCGATCAAGTCGGGATCAAGGGCCTGCACTTTCATGATCTCCGCCACACCGGGAACACCCTCGCTGCCGCGACCGGTGCCAGCACGCGTGAGCTGATGACCAGGATGGGCCACAGCACCGCCCGCGCCGCGCTGAACTACCAGCACGCGACGGCCGAGCGGGAACGGCTGATCGGCCAGGCCGTGAGCGCCGTCGTCGGCCCGGAAGCAAGATCTCGATCCGAACGGGCACGCAGCGGGCACTAGGCGGAGACGAAGATCCGAAACGCATCAGGGCCAGGTCGGAGGACGAACCTCCGACCTGGCCCTGAGCCATCAAGAGCGGGCGACGGGAATCGAACCCGCGTAGCTAGTTTGGAAGACTAGGGCTCTACCATTGAGCTACGCCCGCATGCTCGCACCGCAGGTCACGAGGGCCGCGGCACGAGAAGCATCGTAGCGGGTCCGAGGGCCTCGCCGCACACCCCGTTTCGCGGGCCCCGTAAAGGGGGCGGCCGACGCTGCCGGGGCATGTACCCTACGGTTCGCACCGACGGGGTGTGGCGCAGCTTGGTAGCGCGTCCGCTTTGGGAGCGGAAGGTCGTCGGTTCGAATCCGGCCACCCCGACCACCAGCAAGATCGCGTTGTGAGGCGCCTCCTGCTTGCCGTTACTATGCAAGCTGCGTGCCCGTGTGTCTGATGTGCCGGGCCCGATCCGCTGAACCGCCGAGTCCGGCGCCAGCAGTACCCCAAGATGTCAGCCACCAAGGAGACCGAACCGTGAAGAGCGCCGTGGAGACCCTGAACCCGACCCGGGTTCGGCTCACTGTCGAGGTGCCCTTCGAGGAGCTCAAGGACAGCCTCGACGCGGCGTACAAGAAGATCAACCAGCAGGTCACGGTCAAGGGCTTCCGTAAGGGCAAGATCCCGGCCCGAGTGATCGACCAGCGGTTCGGCCGTGGTGCGGTGCTGGAGGAGGCGGTCAACGACGCGCTTCCCAAGCTCTACACCGAGGCGGTCAACGAGGCCGAGCTGAACCCGCTCGGCCAGCCCGAGGTGGACATCACCGAGCTGAAGGACGGCGAGACGCTGGCCTTCACCGCCGAGGTCGACATCCGCCCCGAGATCCAGATCCCGGACTACTCCGGCATCGAGGTCACGGTCGACGCCGTCGAGGTCACCGACGAGGACGTCGAGAAGTCCGTGGAGCAGCTGCGTGAGCGCTTCGCCTCCACGAACCCGGTCGAGCGCGCCGCCGCCGAGGGCGACGTCGTCACGATCGACCTCGAGGCCAAGGTCGACGGCGAGGTCCTGCCCGACGGTGTCGCCGAGGGTGTCTCGTACACCATCGGTTCCGGCGAGCTCCTCGACGGCATCGACGAGGCCGTCACCGGCCTGGAGGCCGGCGGCGAGGCCACCTTCACCTCGCAGCTGAAGGGCGGCTCCGCCGAGGGCAAGGACGCGGAGGTCACCGTCAAGGTCACCGCCGTCGCCGCCCGTGAGCTCCCCGAGCTCGACGACGACTTCGCCCAGATGGCGAGCGAGTTCGACACCCTCGACGAGCTGAAGGCCGACAGCCGCAAGCGCCTCGAGAACATGAAGCAGTACGACCAGGCCACCCAGGCCCAGGAGCGCGTCCTCGACGAGCTGCTGAAGCTGGCGGAGGTCCCGATCCCCGAGAAGCTGCTCGAGGACGAGGTCAAGACCCGCAAGCACAACCTTGAGCACCACCAGCTCGGCCAGATGGGCCTCGACCTCGCCAAGTACCTGGAGATCCAGGGCAAGACCGAGGAAGAGTTCGACGCCGAGACCAAGGAGCAGGCGGTCAAGGGCATCAAGACCCAGTTCATCCTGGACGAGCTCGTCAACAAGGAGAAGCTGAACGTCAACCAGGAGGAGCTCACCGAGCACCTCATGCGGCGTGCGCAGTCCTCCGGCATGAGCCCCGACCAGTTCGCCCAGGCCGTCGTCGAGGGTGGCCAGGTGCCGATGCTCGTCGGCGAGGTCGCCCGCGGCAAGGCGCTGGCCGTGGTCGTCGAGGCCGCCAAGGTCGTCGACACCAACGGCGAGGTCGTCGACCTCGAGGACGAAGAGGACGAGGCCGAGGCGACCGAGGCCGCCGCGGAGACGGCCGAGGCCGCCACCGAGGGCGAGGCGGCCGAGGAGAAGAACGAGGCCTGAGCCTCGCGCTGACCCTGCTACGGGCTCCGGACGCGACCACGCGCCCGGAGCCCGTATGCGTACCCCCCGGCCCCCACACGTCCTCTCACGGCCTTCCCGGGCCCGTTCACGGCCTGCCGCGGGCCCGTTCGCAGGGCGTCGCCGGTGCCCCGCCAGGAGTGTCGACCTTGCGCTCCGAGCGAACAGTTCGGGAAGCGGGATGGCTCTGTCCGACCTGCGCGTTAGGGTCCATGAATACGAGGGCAGGGGAGTCCCCGCCCCCGGTTACGAAGACGCTGAGACGGTCGAAGCCGTCAGAGACGAGCAGGTGGACACGTGACGAATCTGATGCCTTATGCCGCCGGCGAGCCCTCCATCGGTGGTGGCCTCGGCGACCAGGTCTACAGCCGGCTGCTCGGCGAGCGGATCATCTTCCTCGGCCAGCAGGTCGACGACGACATCGCCAACAAGATCACCGCGCAGATGCTGCTCCTTGCCGCTGATCCGGACAAGGACATCTACCTCTACATCAACAGCCCCGGCGGTTCGGTGACGGCCGGCATGGCGGTCTACGACACCATGCAGTACATCCCGAACGACGTGGTCACGATCGGCATGGGCATGGCCGCGTCGATGGGCCAGTTCCTGCTCACCGGCGGAGCCGCCGGCAAGCGGTTCGCGCTGCCCAACACCGACATCCTCATGCACCAGGGTTCTGCCGGCCTCGGCGGCACCGCCTCGGACATCAAGATCCAGGCCGAGTACCTGCTCCGTACGAAGAAGCGGATGGCGGAGATCACCGCCCAGCACTCCGGTCAGACCGTCGAGACGATCATCCGCGACGGTGACCGCGACCGCTGGTTCACCGCCGACGAGGCCAAGGAGTACGGCCTCATCGACGAGATCATCTCCGCCGCCTCGGGCGTCCCGGGCGGTGGCGGCACCGGCGCCTGAGCGCCCGCCGCACCGAGCCCCCGCCCGCCGAACGCCACCAGGATGGTGAACACCCACATGAGCAACTTCCCCGGCATCCCCGGTCTGTCCGGACACTCCGGCGCCTCCGCGAGCGGCCTCTACACGGGCCCCGCGGTCGACAACCGCTATGTCGTCCCGCGCTTCGTCGAGCGCACCTCGCAGGGCGTGCGCGAGTACGACCCGTACGCGAAGCTCTTCGAGGAGCGCGTGATCTTCCTCGGCGTGCAGATCGACGACGCGTCCGCCAACGACGTGATGGCGCAGCTGCTGTGCCTGGAGTCGATGGACCCGGACCGCGACATCTCGATCTACATCAACAGCCCCGGTGGGTCCTTCACCGCGCTGACCGCGATCTACGACACGATGCAGTTCGTGAAGCCCGACATCCAGACGGTGTGCATGGGCCAGGCGGCGTCCGCCGCCGCCGTGCTGCTCGCCGCCGGTACTCCCGGCAAGCGGATGGCCCTGCCGCACGCCCGTGTGCTGATCCACCAGCCGTCCTCGCAGACCGGCCGTGAGCAGCTCTCCGACCTGGAGATCGCGGCCAACGAGATCCTGCGTATGCGTGAGCAGCTGGAGGAGATGCTGGCCAAGCACTCCACCACGCCGATCGAGAAGATCCGCGACGACATCGAGCGCGACAAGATCCTCACGGCCGACGGCGCCCTCGCCTACGGCCTGGTGGACCAGATCGTCTCGACCCGTAAGAGCACGGCCGCAGCGGCCGCCTGACCGATCCGGCGCCCTTGGCGCGGTACACGACAATGTGTGAACCGCGCCAAGGGGGGCCCGTACGGGGGCCTCGGCAAGGTACCGTCGAATATGAGGCACCAGGAGCCGGCTGAACCAAGCCGCTCCCAGGCGAAGGGGAAGCACCTCGTGGCACGCATCGGTGATGGCGGCGACCTGCTCAAGTGCTCGTTCTGCGGAAAGAGCCAGAAGCAGGTGAAGAAGCTCATCGCAGGCCCCGGTGTGTACATCTGCGACGAGTGCATCGACCTCTGCAACGAGATCATCGAGGAGGAGCTCGCAGAGACCTCCGAGGTGCGGTGGGAGGAACTTCCCAAACCGCGCGAGATCTATGAGTTCCTCGAGGGCTACGTCGTCGGGCAGGAGCCCGCGAAGAAGGCCCTCTCGGTCGCGGTGTACAACCACTACAAGCGCGTCCAGGCCGGCGAGAACGGCGGTGCGCAGGGCCGGGACGACGCGATCGAGCTCGCCAAGTCCAACATCCTGCTGCTGGGCCCCACGGGCTCCGGCAAGACACTGCTCGCGCAGACGCTCGCCCGCATGCTCAACGTCCCGTTCGCCATCGCCGACGCGACCGCGCTCACCGAGGCGGGCTATGTCGGCGAGGACGTGGAGAACATCCTGCTCAAGCTGATCCAGGCGGCCGACTACGACGTCAAGAAGGCCGAGACCGGGATCATCTACATCGACGAGATCGACAAGGTCGCCCGAAAGAGCGAAAACCCGTCGATCACGCGGGACGTCTCCGGCGAGGGCGTCCAGCAGGCGCTGCTCAAGATCCTGGAGGGCACCACGGCCTCCGTGCCCCCGCAGGGCGGCCGCAAGCACCCGCACCAGGAGTTCATCCAGATCGACACGACCAACGTGCTCTTCATCGTGGGCGGCGCGTTCGCCGGCCTCGAGAAGATCATCGAGTCGCGCGCGGGAGCGAAGGGCATCGGTTTCGGCGCGACGATCCGCTCCAAGCGCGAGATCGAGGCGAGCGACCAGTTCCAGGAGGTCATGCCGGAGGACCTGGTCAAGTTCGGCATGATCCCCGAGTTCATCGGCCGTCTTCCCGTCATCACCTCGGTCCACAACCTGGACCGCGAGGCGCTGCTGAAGATCCTCGTCGAGCCGCGCAACGCGCTGGTCAAGCAGTACCAGCGCCTCTTCGAACTCGACGGCGTCGAGCTGGACTTCGACCTCCCCGCCCTCGAGGCCATCGCCGACCAGGCGATCCTCCGCGGCACCGGCGCCCGTGGTCTGCGCGCCATCATGGAGGAGGTCCTCCAGTCGGTGATGTACGAGGTCCCGTCCCGCAAGGACGTGGCCCGCGTCGTCATCACGCGTGACGTCGTCCGCAACAACGTCAACCCGACGCTGGTCCCGCGCATCGTCAAGGACGACGGCAACGGCCGTCACGAGAAGAGCGCGTAGCGCGTCCGCACTCGAACGCCGAAGGGGCGCCCGGTCGTTGACCGGGCGCCCCTTTCGTGCAAGCGGTGCCGCTACTTGGCGACGCGCACCTCGTTGCGCACGTCGGAGGCGAGCTTCGCCGCCTCGTCGATGGTGGTGCCCTTCTCGCCCTGGACCGGCTCGACGACGCCGAGGGTGCTGTAGTCCGACCACAGGCACATGAAGGTCTTCTGGGTCATGCCCGTCTTCTGGTTCTTGCTCTCGGCCTCCTGGCACTTCATCAGAGCGCCCTCCAGGCCGTCGGGGTTCACCTCCCGCGGGTCCCCGATCATCTTGGTCTCGCTGTCCTTCGTGTTCTTGCTGAACTCGGCGAAGGCCGCGTCGAGGACCTTCGCCGGGTCCTCGATCTTGCCGTAGAAGCCGATGAAGACCAGGTTCTTCGCCTTTGAGACCTTCTCGAGCGCCGTCGGGTCGCTGGGGTCGAGCTTCGTCAGATCGATGGTCGAGTAGGTCGAGCCGATGGACATGGCGTCGGTCACGCCGCTGGCGGCGAGCATCTTCGAAGAGTCCTCGTCGGCCGGCTTCGGCTCCGGATCCTTCTTGTCGGCGCGCATGTACTTGCCGTCGATGATGGTCTTCGGCGCCGTCAGCTTGTGGGGGCCGTCGTCCTCGAGGCCGCCACCGCCGCCGCCGAAGACGAAGTACCCGCCCACACCCAGTGCGGCCACCAGCGCCACCGCGCCGATGATGAGCCCGGTCTTCTTGCCGCCACCGCCCTGCGCCGGCGGCGGGGGCGGATAGCCGCCCGGCTGCTGCGCGCCGTACTGCGGCTGCTGGCCGTACGGGCCGGGCTGGCCGGGCTGCTGCGGGTATCCGTAGGGCTGCTGCGGCGGCACACCCTGCGGGGCCTGCTGCGGGTACCCGTAACCGGGCTGCGGGGCCTGCGGCTGCTGGCCGTAGGGGCCCGGCTGGCCCTGCGGCTGTCCGTAGGGACCCGGCTGGCCGTACGGTCCGGGCTGCTGCGGCTGCTGCTGCCCGCCGTACGGGCCCGGCTGGTTGTAGCTCATTACGGGTTTTCCCCTCGTGATGTCCATGTGTTCCGAACATCCTGGCCCAAGCACCGGCCCGATGGGGCGCCGGGGGGCACACCGTTACCGAAGAATCGAGTTTCGGAACGGCTCCATGACACCTCTAAACTGGGCCCGTGACCGAGAAGACTCAGCAGCAGACAGCGCCCACTCCCGAACTGCCGACCCAGTACGCGCCGGCCGAGGTCGAGGGGGCGCTGTACGAGCGCTGGGTAGAACGCGGGTACTTCGAGGCGGACGCCAAGAGCGACAAGCCGCCGTTCACGGTCGTCATCCCGCCGCCCAACGTCACCGGAAGTCTCCACCTGGGCCACGCCTTCGAGCACACGCTGATCGACGCCCTCACCCGCCGCAAGCGGATGCAGGGTTACGAGACGCTGTGGCAGCCCGGCATGGACCACGCCGGCATCGCCACGCAGAACGTCGTCGAGCGTGAGCTCGGCAAGGAGGGCAAGTCCCGCCACGACCTGGGCCGTGAGGCGTTCATCGAGCGGGTCTGGCAGTGGAAGGGCGAGTCCGGCGGGCAGATCTCCGGCCAGATGCGCCGCCTCGGCGACGGTGTCGCGTGGTCCCGCGAGCGGTTCACGATGGACGAGGGCCTGTCCCAGGCCGTCCAGACCATCTTCAAGAAGCTCTACGACGACGAGCTGATCTACCGCGCCGAGCGCATCATCAACTGGTGCCCCCGCTGTCTGACCGCCATCTCGGACATCGAGGTCGAGTACCAGGACGACGACGGCGAGCTCGTCTCCATGAAGTACGGCGAGGGCGAGGACACCATCGTCGTCGCGACGACCCGCGCCGAGACGATGCTCGGTGACACCGCCGTCGCCGTCCACCCCGATGACGAGCGCTACGCGCACCTCATCGGCAAGCAGATCAAGCTGCCGCTGACGGACCGTACGATCCCGGTCGTCGCGGACACGCACGTCGATCCCGAGTTCGGCACCGGCGCCGTCAAGGTGACGCCCGCCCATGACCCGAACGACTTCGAGATCGGCCAGCGGCACAACCTGCCGTCCCTCGCGGTCATGGACGAACGCGCGGTGATCACGGTCCCCGGCCCGTTCGAGGGTCTCGACCGCCTGGAGGCACGGTCGGCGATCGTCGGCGCCCTGCGCGCCGAGGGCCGGATCGTCGCCGAGAAGCGCCCGTACGTCCACTCCGTCGGCCACTGCTCGCGCTGCAAGACGACCATCGAGCCGCGGCTGTCCATGCAGTGGTGGGTCAAGGTCGGTCCGCTGGCGAAGGCGGCCGGCGACGCCGTCCGCGACGGCCGGGTCAAGATCCACCCGCAGGAGATGGAGAAGCGCTACTTCGACTGGGTCGACAACCTGCACGACTGGTGCATCTCGCGCCAGTTGTGGTGGGGCCACCGCATCCCCGTCTGGTACGGCCCGAACGGCGAGATCGTCTGCGTCGGCCCCGACGAGGAACCGCCGGGCGGCGACGGCTGGACCCAGGAGACCGACGTCCTCGACACCTGGTTCTCCTCGGGTCTGTGGCCCTTCTCGACCCTGGGGTGGCCGGAGCAGACCGACAGCCTCGCGAAGTTCTATCCGAACTCCGTCCTGGTCACGGGCTACGACATCCTCTTCTTCTGGGTCGCCCGGATGATGATGTTCGGCCTCTACGCGATGGACGGCACGCCGCCGTTCCACACCATCGCCCTCCACGGCATGGTCCGGGACCAGTTCGGCAAGAAGATGTCCAAGTCCTTCGGCAACGCGGTCAACCCGCTGGACTGGATGGACAAGTACGGCTCCGACGCGCTGCGCTTCACGCTCGCCCGCGGCGCCAACCCGGGTGTCGACGTCCCGATCGGCGAGGACTGGGTCCAGGGCTCGCGGAACTTCGCCAACAAGATCTGGAACGCCACCCGATTCGCGCTGATGAACGGCGCCACCGTCGAAGGCCCGCTGCCGGCGGCCGAGGAGATGTCCTCCACGGACCGGTGGATCCTGTCGCGGCTGAACAAGACCGTCGCCGAGGTGGACGCGTACTACGAGGACTACCAGTTCGCGAAGCTGTCGGAGACCCTCTTCCACTTCGCCTGGGACGAGGTCTTCGACTGGTACGTCGAGCTGTCCAAGACGACGTTCTTCGCGGGCGGCGAGCCGGCCAGGGTCTCCGCCCGGGTCCTCGGCGAGGTCCTCGACGTCATGCTGCGGCTGCTCCACCCGGTGGTCCCGTTCGTCACCGAGACGCTGTGGACCGCGCTGACCGGCAAGGAGTCGCTCGTCATCGCCGACTGGCCGGCCGAAAACTCCTTCCGCGACGAGGCCGCCGAGCGGGAGATCGAGCTCGTCCAGCGGGTCGTCACCGAGGTCCGCCGGTTCCGCAGCGACCAGGGCCTCCAGCCCGGCCAGAAGGTTCCGGCCAGGCTCACGCTCGACGGCACGGCGCTCGCCCCGCACGAGGCCGCGATCCGTCAGCTGCTGCGCCTCCAGCCGGAGGGCGAGGGCTTCCACGCCACCGCGTCACTGCCGGTCGCCGGTGCCACCGTCGCGCTCGACCTGTCGGGCACGATCGACGTCGAGGCGGAGCGCAAGCGACTGACGAAGGACCTGGGCGCGGCGCAGAAGGAGGTCGCCCAGGCGACCGCCAAGCTCGGCAACGAGGCGTTCCTCGCCAAGGCACCGGACAACGTGGTCGACAAGATCCGTACCCGGCTCGCCAAGGCCGAGGAGGACATCGAGCGGATCAACACCCAGCTCGCCAATCTCCCGGCCGCCTGAGCCGCGGGACCACCGTCACGGCCGAGGCCCCGGGGACGCCCCGGGGCCTCGGCCGTACCCGTCGGCGCCCGTCCGTAGACTGGACCCGTGAGTGAGCAGCAGCCCGACGCCTTCGACGAGTCCGACGCCTTCGACGAGATCGTCGACGCAGAGACCGACCGCGACCCCGACCTGGCGGTGATCGAGGCCGGCAGCCGCACCCTGCGCGCACAGGCCGGATCGCCGCAGGCCGACCAGGTGCCGTCCCGCCCGGCGGATCCGGAGGTGGACAGGGCGCTGCGCGAGGTCGAGGCGGATCTCGCGACGCGCTGGGGCGAGACCAAGCTGGAGCCCTCCGTCGCCCGTATCGAGGCGCTGATGGACGTGCTGGGCGAGCCGCAGCGGGCCTATCCCTCCGTCCACATCACGGGGACGAACGGCAAGACCTCCACGGCCCGGATGATCGAGGCCCTGTTCTCCGCCTTCGACCTGCGCACCGGCCGGTACACCTCGCCGCACGTCCAGTCGATCACCGAGCGGATCAGCCTGGACGGCGCTCCGATCGACGCGGAGCGCTTCATCGAGACGTACAACGACATCAAGCTCTACGTCGAGATGGTCGACGCGCGCCAGGAATACCGGCTGTCGTTCTTCGAGGTGCTCACGGGCATGGCGTACGCGGCCTTCGCCGACGCCCCCGTGGACGTGGCCGTCGTCGAGGTCGGCATGGGCGGCAGCTGGGACGCGACCAACGTGATCGACGGCTCGGTCGCCGTGGTCACCCCCATCGACCTGGACCACACGGACCGGCTCGGTACCACTCCCGCCGAGATCGCCGCCGAGAAGGCCGGGATCATCAAGCAGGGCGCGACCGTGATCCTGGCGCAGCAGCCGGTCGACGCCGCGCAGGTGATGCTGAAGCGTGCCGTCGAGGCGGACGCGACCGTGGCCCGCGAGGGCATGGAGTTCGGCGTCGTCTCGCGCGAGGTGGCGGTCGGCGGCCAGTTGCTGACCCTGCGCGGCCTGGGCGGCGAGTACGAGCAGATCTTCCTCCCCCTCTACGGCGCGCACCAGGCCCACAACGCGGCGGTGGCGCTCGCGGCGGTCGAGGCGTTCTTCGGCGTGGGCGCGGGTGACGGGCGCACGCTGGACGCCGACACGATCCGCAGGGCGTTCGCCTCGGTGTCCTCGCCCGGCCGGCTGGAGGTCGTGCGCCGCAGCCCCACGGTCGTGCTGGACGCCGCCCACAACCCGGCGGGCGCGCGCGCCGCCGCGGCCGCCGTCACCGAGTCGTTCGGCTTCTCCCGGCTGATCGGTGTCGTGGGCGCGAGTGACGACAAGGACGTCAGGGGCTTCCTGGAGGCCTTCGAGCCGATCTTCCACGAGATCGTCGTGACCCAGAACTCCAGCCACCGCGCGATGGACGCGGACACGCTGGCCGCCGTCGCCGTGGAGGTCTTCGGCGACGACCGGGTGGTCGTCGAGCCGCGGCTCGACGACGCGCTGGAGGCGGCGATCACGCTCGCGGAGGAGGAGTCGGAGTTCGCCGGCGCGGGTGTGCTGGTGACGGGTTCCGTGATCACGGTCGGCGAGGCCCGGCTGCTGCTGGGGAAGGGCTGACATCGAAGTGCGTACGCTCTGTGCATCGACCCTGATCGGCGAGTTCTTCGTGATCGGCTTCGCCGGTCTCGTCGCCATGAAGTCGGACGACGTCTCGATGGCGGCGGTCTGGACGGTCTGCGGCGTAGCGATGCTGCTGTCGCTGCTGCTGTGCGGCATGATCACCCGCCCCGGCGGGACCCAGCTCGGCTGGGCGCTGCAGATCGCGCTGATCGTCGGCGGTTTCGTCGTGCCGGCGATGTTCTTCCTCGGCGTCCTCTTCGGCGGCCTGTGGTGGGCCTCCATCCACTACGGCCGCAAGATCGACGAGGCGAAGGCCCGGTGGGCCGCGCAGTCGGCGGAGGCTGACGCGGGGTAGCCGGCCGGAGCCCTTCGGCGGCGGGGACGCGGGGTGGGTGCCGCCCTTGGCGTCACACCCGGTAATCTCGGCCCGACCCACACATCCTGGCCTGCAAGGAGCCGCACACCATGACTCAGCGCACCCTCGTCCTTCTCAAGCCGGACGCCGTCCGTCGCGGACTCGTGGGCGAGGTCATCGGCCGCATCGAACGCAAGGCCGACTGGAAGATCACCGCGCTGGAGCTGCGCACGCTCGACCGGGCCACCCTGGAGCAGCACTACGCCGAGCACGTCGGCCGGCCGTTCTACGAGCCGCTGGTGGAGTTCATGCTGTCCGGTCCGGTGGTCGTCATGGCCGTCGAAGGTGAGCGGGTGATCGACGGCGTACGCCAACTGGCGGGTCCGACCGACCCGATCGCGGCCGCTCCTGGGTCCATTCGGGGTGACTTCGGCACGATCGTCCGGGAGAATCTGATTCACGCCTCGGACTCCGAGGAGTCCGCCGTTCGGGAACTGAAGCTGTTCTTCCAGGAAGGCTGAGGCCTGCCTCTTTCCGGGCCTTTCCTGACAGCGCGTCAGCCATACAGCGCTCTTGCCCTGGGGCGACCGATGGAATTTCGGTCGCCCTTCGGCATACGCAAGGGCATTGCGGGAACGCATCGCCCCGACGCATCGTCACCATAAACAAGAGGTGGACCACCGCGCGGTGTCCGTGCAGGCGGCACTACGATGTAAGCCTCCACGCCACAGCACCCACCTCGCCATCCTGAAAAGCCATCAACGCTTCGATTGGGAAGGCCAGACGCATCCTCATGGGGAACAACATGTCGTTCATCGGCCGTGACATGGCTGTCGACCTCGGGACCGCCAACACGCTGGTGTACGTCAGAGGCCGGGGGATCGTTCTCAACGAGCCGTCCGTCGTCGCCATCAACACCAACACGGGCGGCATTCTCGCGGTCGGCGCCGAGGCGAAGAAGATGATCGGGCGGACACCGGGCAACATCGTTGCCGTCCGGCCGCTGAAGGACGGCGTCATCGCCGACTTCGAGATCACCGAGCGGATGCTCCGCTACTTCATCCTCAAGATCCACAAGCGCCGCTATCTCGCCCGGCCCCGCGTCGTCGTCTGTGTGCCCTCCGGTATCACGGGTGTCGAGCGCCGCGCGGTCATCGAGGCGTCGACCCAGGCGGGCGCCCGCCAGGTGCACATCATCGAGGAGCCCATGGCCGCGGCCATCGGCTCCGGCCTTCCGGTCCACGAAGCCACCGGCAACATGGTCGTCGACATCGGCGGTGGCACCACCGAGGTCGCCGTGATCTCGCTGGGAGGAATCGTCACAGCACAGTCCATCCGTGTCGCCGGTGACGAGCTCGACAACGCGATCATCCAGCACATCAAGAAGGAGTACTCGCTCCTCCTCGGTGAGCGGACCGCGGAGAACATCAAGATCACCATCGGCTCCGCGTACGAGATGGGCGAGGAGGAGCACACCGAGATCCGCGGCCGTGATCTGGTCTCGGGTCTGCCCAAGACCGTGGTCATCTCCGCCGCCGAGGTCCGCAAGGCCATCGAGGAACCGGTCAACGCGATCGTCGACGCCGTCAAGACCACGCTCGACAAGTGCCCGCCCGAGCTCTCCGGCGACGTCATGGACCGCGGCATCGTCCTCACCGGCGGTGGCGCGCTGCTGCGCGGCCTCGACGAGCGGCTCCGCCGGGAGACGGGCATGCCGATCCACATCGCGGAGAACCCGCTGGACTCGGTGGCGCTCGGCTCCGGCAAGTGCGTGGAGGAGTTCGAGGCGCTCCAGCAGGTGCTGGACGCCCAGCCGCGTCGTTAGACGGTCGGACAATACGCCGTACGGGGGCTGTGAGGCCCCCACATGGGGTCCTCCCCGCCCCCGACACGGGGGGAGGATCGTTGCTCTACCGACACGACCATTCCTACGAGGAAGGCACGGCCGCCGCACGTGAGGGACACAAAGGAGAGCCGGCTGCTCCTGGCATTGCTGATCGCCATCGCGTTCGCCCTGATCACGGTGGACATCCGCGGCGGTGAGGAGTCACCGGTCGACGGTGCACGGCAGGCCGCGGCGTCGGTCTTCGGGCCCGTGGAGAACGGCGTCGCGGCCGCCGTCGACCCGATCGGCAACGCGATCGGAGCGGTCCGGGACTCCGGTGACCGTCACGACCGCATCAAGCAGCTCCAGTTGGAGAACGCCGAGCTGAAGCAGCGGCTCGGCAGCGACGAACGCAACAACAGCCGGCTCCGTCAGCTCGACGGCATGATCCGGACGGCTGCCGCCGGCCAGTACGGCATCAAGGGAGCCGAAGTCATCGCCATAGGAGCGGCCCAGGGCTTCTCCTGGACGGTGACCATCGACATCGGCTCCGAAGACGGCATCACGCGCGACATGACCGTCATCAACAGCGAGGGACTCGTCGGCCGTGTCACGACCGTCGGCCCGCGTACCTCGACCGTGCTGCTCGCCAACGACCCCGACTTCACCGTCGGCACCCGGATGGAGAAGACCGACGAGCTCGGCTTCGCCACCGGGCAGGGCGACCGGCCGCTGCTGGTCCAGCTCCTCAACGGCAAGTCCAAGGTGAAGAAGGGCGACCGGCTGGTCACCTTCGGCTCGCAGGGCAGCAAGCCCTTCGTGCCCGGTGTCCCGGTCGGCGAGATCATCCGGGTCGACCCCGCCCGGGGAGACCTCACCCGCAACGTCTACGTACGCCCCTACGCCGGCTTCAGCAGGCTCGACATCGTCGGCGTCGTCGTCCAGGCGCCGCGGACCGATCCCCGTGACACCGTGCTGCCCCCGAAGCCCGCGGGCCCGAAGCCCACGCCGACCGTCACGGTCACCGTCACC
Source organism: Streptomyces pristinaespiralis (assembly GCF_001278075.1). Classification (GTDB taxonomy): domain Bacteria; phylum Actinomycetota; class Actinomycetes; order Streptomycetales; family Streptomycetaceae; genus Streptomyces; species Streptomyces pristinaespiralis. The sequence goes on from NZ_CP011340.1 coordinate 5,723,798, forward strand.
CCGGGCGCGACCCCGCCGGAGGGCGAGGCGCCGGTCCAGGACGACGGCCAGGTCCAGGGCGACGGGCCGGATCCCGGTGCCTCCGACGGCGACGCCACAGGCCAGAACGACGACCAGTAGGAGCTGATCCGTCATGCGTGTCAACCGGATGCTGCTCTCCACGACGCTGGTCGTGGTCGCCCTCGTCATCCAGGTCTCCGTCCTCGCGCGGCTCCAGCTGCCCGGCGCGGTGCCCGACCTCGTACTGCTCGTCGTCCTCGGACTCGCCATGGTCTACGGCCACATGGCCGGGGCGTTCATCGGCTTCGGCGCGGGTCTGCTCGCGGACCTCGCACCGCCCGCCGACCACGCGGCAGGCCGCTACGCGCTCGTCCTGTGCGTCATCGGCTACCTCGCCGGTCTGGTCCGCCCGGAGAACGGCAAGCCACTGCGGTCCGCCAGCGGGCCCATGGCCGTCGTCGTCGCGGCGGCGATCGGTACGACGCTGCTCTACGCATTGGTCGGCGCCCTCGTCGGCGACACCGCCGCCCGCCATGTCGGCCTGGGCAGTCTGCTGTTCACCGCCGCGGTGTACGACCTGCTGCTCGCTCCGTTCACCGTGCCACTGATCATGTGGCTCGCGAGACGCAGTGAGAACGATCCGCTCGCCGAGAGCCAGAGCGCCGGCGCCACGGACGTGGCCGCTGGCTGGCTCGCCTCCGGCACCGGACTGCGCATCGGCAGCCAGCGCGGCGGACTGCGGCTCAGGGCGGCGAAGACCCGGGCCGCGCGGGCCGGGCGCATCAAGGGAGTCAAGCGACTGTGATCGAGGGGGCAGCAGCGTGAGCAACATTCCGGAGACCGGCCGGACCCCCCGGGTCCAGATCCGGCTCGTCATCATCCAGGTACTCGTCTTCTCCCTCCTCCTCACCCTCGGCGGCCGGCTCTGGTACCTCCAGATCCGCAACGGCGACGAATACGCCGACGAAGCCAGCGGCAACCACGTCCAGCGGGTGGTCACACCCGCCGTACGAGGCTCGATCCTCGACGCCCGCGGTGTGCCGCTCGCCGACAACGAGACCCGTCTCGTGGTCTCCGCGTCCCGCACCGAGCTGCTGAAGATGAAGGACGACGGGGAGGCCGTCCTCACCCGGCTCGCCGGCGTCCTCGGCATGAAGCCGAAGGAGGTCATGGACAAGGTCCGCCTCTGCGACTCCAAGACCCCGCAGCCCTGCTGGAACGGCTCCCCGTACCAGCCGATCCCGGTCACCGACGAGGCCACCACCCAGCAGGCACTGCAGATCCGGGAGCGCTCGGAGGACTTCCCCGGCATCACCGCCGAACCCACCGCCGTACGCCGCTACACGGCCCCCGCCAAGGCCCGGACCGCGCAGGTGCTCGGCTATCTCTCGCCGGTCACCGACGAGGAGATCCAGAAGGCAAAGGACTCCGACTCGCCCTACCTGCGCTCCGACCAGGTCGGCCGCTCCGGCCTCGAGCGCACCTACGACAAGGCACTGCGCGGCAAGGCAGGCGTCACCTCGTACGAGGTCGACAAGCTCGGCCGGGTCATGGGCGAGGCGGAGGCGGACCCGGGCGTGCCCGGATCCCACCTCGTCACCAGCATCGACGCCCGTGTCCAGGCCGTCGCCGAGTACGAGCTCCACCAGGCGATGAAGACCGTCCGCGGGGAGACCGACAAGATCACCGGCCGCCCCTACGAGGCCGACGCGGGCGCCGTCGTCGTCATGGAGGCCAAGACCGGCCGGGTCGTCGCCATGGCGTCCCAGCCCGACTACGACCCCAACGCCTGGGTCGGCGGCATCTCCGCCAAGGACTACGCCAAGCTCACCGGCAAGGAATCCAACTACCCGCTGCTCAACCGGGCCACCCAGGGCCAGGCACCCGCCGGCTCCGTCTTCAAGGTCGTCTCGGCCAGCGCGGCCGTGCGGGCCGGCCACCCCTTCGACGACCTCTACAACTGCAGCAGCTCCTACAGCATGGGCAACCGGAGCTTCGCCAACTTCGAGTCCCAGGGGCACGGCCCCATCACCCTCGGCGACGCCCTCAAGTACTCCTGCAACACCGTCTTCTACCGACTCGGCCACCAGGAGTGGCAGCGCGACGGCGGCCTCAAGCCCAAGAAGAACGCCCACGACTGGTTCTACCGGACCGCCCACGACTTCGGGTTCGGCTCCGAGACCGGCATCGACCTCCCGAACGAGGTCAAGGGCCGCATCCCCGACCGTCACTGGAAGCAGGCCTTCTGGGAGGCCAACAAGGACTCCTGGTGCAAGCAGGGCAAGAAGGGCGGCACCTACGTCCAGCAGATCGCCTATGAGAGCTGCCTCGAAGGCAACCAGCTGAAGGCCTTCGACAGCATCAACTTCGCCATCGGTCAGGGCGACGTGCTCATCACCCCGATCCAGCTGGCCACCGCCTACGCCGCCATCAGCAACGGCGGCACCCTCTACAACCCCACGATCGGCAAGGCCGTCGTCAGCCCCGACGGCAAGAAGATCGAGGAGATCGAGCCCAAGGCCCACGGCAAGCTCCCGGTGAACGCCGAGACCATCAAGGACCTCGACAAGGGACTGCGTTCCGTCGTCGAGCCCGGCGGCACCGCCGCCTGGAGGTTCGGCGGCTGGCCCCAGGACAAGATCCCGATGCGGGCCAAGACCGGCACCGCGCAGGTCTACGGCAAGCAGACCACCTCGTGGTTCGCCACCTACACCGACGACTACACGATCGTCATGACGATCTCCCAGGGTGGTACGGGCTCCGGCGCGTCCGGTCCCGCCGTGCGCAACATCTACGACGCGATCTACGGCCTGGACAAGGAAGGCAACCAGGACCTCAAGCGGGCCCTGCTGCCCAAGCCGCAGCAGACCCTGCCCAAGATCTCCCCGGACGGCTCGATCGAGGCCCCCGAGGTCAAGCCCTACGTTCCTCCGAAGCCGAAGGACGCCCAACCAGTGCTCGCGGGACCACCCGTGCGGAGGGACTGACACATGACAGGCGCAGGCGGCTTCTCCGTCCCGGGATACGGCCCGGAGCGCGGCGGGGTCTGGACCAGGCTCACGGCCCGTGACTCCGTGGTGCGCAGGCTCGACTGGCCGATCCTGCTCTCCGCGATCACGCTCTCCCTGCTCGGCGCGCTCCTCGTGTGGTCCGCCACGCGGGGCCGCACCGAACTCAACCAGGGCGACCCGTACTACTTCCTCGTCCGGCACCTGCTCAACACCGGTATCGGCTTCGTCCTGATGGTCGGGACCATCTGGCTCGGCCACCGGACCCTGCGCGGCGCCGTCCCGTTCCTCTACGGGCTCTCCGTGGTGCTCGTGGTGCTCGTCCTCACCCCGCTGGGCGCCACCATCAACGGCGCGCACGCCTGGATCCAGCTGGGCGGCGGCTTCTCGCTCCAGCCCTCCGAGTTCGTGAAGATCACGATCATCCTCGGGATGGCGATGATGCTCGCGGCCCGCGTCGACGCGGGCGACCAGGTGCACCCCGACCACGGGACCGTCGCCAAGTCGCTCGGCCTCGCCGTCCTGCCGATGGTCATCGTCATGCTGATGCCGGACCTCGGCTCGGTCATGGTCATGGTCGTCATCGTCCTCGGCGTGCTGCTCGCCTCCGGCGCGTCCAACCGCTGGGTCTTCGGCCTCATCGGCGCCGGAGCGGCGGGCGCGATCGCCGTCACGGCGCTCGGACTGCTCGACGAGTACCAGATCAACCGCTTCGCCGCCTTCGCCAACCCCGAACTCGACCCGGCCGGCGTCGGCTACAACACCAACCAGGCGCGCATCGCGATCGGGTCCGGCGGGCTGTACGGCGAAGGGCTCTTCAACGGCCACCAGACCAGTGGCCAGTTCGTGCCCGAGCAGCAGACCGACTTCATCTTCACGGTCGCCGGCGAGGAGCTCGGCTTCCTCGGCGCCGGGCTGATCCTCGTGCTGCTCGGCGTGGTGCTGTGGCGCGCGTGCCGGATCGCCCGCGAGACGACGGAGCTCTACGGCACGATCGTGGCCGCCGGGATAATCGCGTGGTTCGCCTTCCAGTCGTTCGAGAACATCGGCATGGCGATGGGCATCATGCCGGTCGCGGGCCTGCCGCTGCCGTTCGTGTCGTACGGAGGCACGTCGATGTTCGCGGTGTGGATCGCGATCGGGCTGCTGCAGTCGATCCGGGTCCAACGCCCCATAAGCGCGTAGCCCTCGAGCGGGCGGCCCACCCGGCCCCGGTGGCGACACGTCCCCGGGGCCGCGTGCTGCCGTCCCGCGGGGGGTCCGGCGCCGGCGTCTTCGGGCGTGTCCCGGTCCGCGAGCGGTGCTCCTGGCCGTGCCCGGTCCGTGAGCGTGACGCCCGTGCGGCGCGGGTGGGCTGCCCTCCGCGGCGGCGCGCGGCTAGATTCGATGTATGGCGGACACCAAGCGCGAGATCGAGCGGAAGTACGAAGCCACCCCCGACACCCCGTTGCCCGACCTGACCGAAGTGCCCCGTGTGGCCGGGGTCGTGGGGAAGGGCGTGGCCGAGCTGGATGCCGTGTACTACGACACCGCCGATCTGAGGCTGGCCGCCTCGTCCGTCACTCTGCGGCGCAGAACCGGAGGCGCCGATGCGGGGTGGCATCTGAAGCTGCCCGTGGCGCCCGGAGTGCGGGACGAGATCGCCGCGCCCCTGTCCGACGGTGTGCCGGACGACCTGGCCGGCCTCGTTCGGGTGTACACGCGGGGCCGTGAGCTCGTGCCCGTGATGCGGCTGCTGTCCTCGCGGGACGTACAGCACCTCGTCGACGCCGACGGCGCCCTCCTCGCGGAACTCAGCCGGGACGCCGTCGTCGCGGAGCGCCTCCATGGCGGTGAGGGGACCGCGCAGTGGGACGAGATCGAGGTGGAGCTCGCCGACGGCGGCGACCCCGCGTTTCTCGACACCGTCCACAAGAAGCTCAGGAAGGCGGGCGTCCGCACGGCCGCCGCGCCGTCCAAGCTGGCCAGGGCACTGACGGCGACCGGGGACGGTCCTGCGGAGCGCGAGGGAGGGACAGGGCCGGCGCGGACGGCGGGCGATCACGTTCTCGCCTATCTGCGGAAGGAGGTCGCCGCGGTCGTCGCCCACGACCCCGGGGTGCGCCGCGACCTGCCCGACGCCGTGCATCAGATGCGGGTCGCCACCCGGCGGCTGCGCAGCGCCCTGCGGTCGTACCGGAGGGTCGTCGACCGCGAGGTCACGGGGCCCCTGATCGACGAGCTCAAGTGGCTCGCCGGGGAGCTGGGCGTCGCCCGTGATCAGGAGGTGCTCGCGGAACGGCTGGCCGAGCGGGTCGACGCCGTGCCCGTGACGCTGCTCCTCGGCCCGGTGGACGCGCGGCTGACCGCGTGGGCCGTGGCCGGCGCGGCGGACGCGCGGAAGACGGTGATCGCCGCGCTCGACAGCGACCGCTATCTCGCCCTGCTCGACGCGCTGGACGCGCTGTGCGCCCGCCCACCCCTGTTGAAGGCGGCAGCGGGAGAGCCCGGGGCCGTACTCGCCAAGGCCGTGCTGAAGGAATACGACCGGCTGGCCGCCCGTATGGACAGGGCCCTGTCCCTGCCGGAGGGGGAGGAGCGGGACCACGCCATGCACGACGCCCGCAAGGCGGCCAAGCGCGCACGGTACGCCGCCGAGGTCGCGCGGCCCGCGCTCGGCAAGGCCGCCAAGCGGTTCGGGAAGCGCATGAAGGCCGTGCAGAGCGTCCTCGGCGACCACCAGGACAGCGTCGTCGCCAGGGAGGCGCTGCGTGACCTGGCGGTCCGGGCCCACGCCGCTGGGGAGACCACCTTCGTCTGGGGACTGCTGTACGGCCGGGAGGAGGCCCGGGCACGGGCGCGGGAGGCGGAGCTGCCCGGGGTGTGGGCGGAGACGTCGGTCCCCCGGATCCGGACGGCTCTCGCCCGCTGAGCGGGCGGGTACGCTTGAGAGTCGCCCCCTTGCCAGCCCAGAAGGTTTCCATGTCTGCCGAGTCGGTCTTCCCACAGCTCGAAGCGCTGCTCCCGCATGTGCAGAAGCCCATCCAGTACGTCGGCGGTGAGCTGAACTCCACCGTCAAGCCCTGGGAGTCCTGCGACGTCCGCTGGGCGCTCATGTACCCGGACGCCTACGAGGTCGGTCTGCCCAACCAGGGCGTCATGATCCTCTACGAGGTCCTGAACGAGCGCGAGGGCGTGCTGGCCGAGCGCACGTACAGCGTCTGGCCGGACCTCGAGGAGCTGATGCGTGAGCACAAGGTCCCGCAGTTCACGGTGGACAGCCACCGGCCCGTCGGCGCGTTCGACGTCTTCGGGCTGAGCTTCTCCACGGAGCTCGGTTACACCAACATGCTCACGGCCCTCGACCTGGCGGGCATCCCGCTGGAGTCCAAGGACCGCACGGTGGACCACCCGATCGTGCTGGCCGGCGGGCACGCGGCGTTCAACCCCGAGCCGATCGCGGACTTCATCGACTGCGCGGTCATCGGCGACGGCGAGCAGGCCGTGCTCGACATGACCGAGATCATCCGCGCGTGGAAGGCCGAGGGCCGCCCGGGCGGGCGCGAGGAGGTCCTGTTCCGTCTCGCGAAGACCGGCAACGTGTACGTGCCGCGCTTCTACGACGTCGAGTACCTGCCCGACGGCCGCATCGGCCGTGTCGTCCCGAACAGGTCGGGCGTGCCGTGGCGGGTGTCCAAGCACACCGTCATGGACCTCGACGAGTGGCCCTACCCGAAGCAGCCGCTGGTCCCGCTCGCCGAGACCGTCCACGAGCGGATGTCCGTCGAGATCTTCCGCGGCTGCACCCGCGGCTGCCGCTTCTGCCAGGCCGGCATGATCACGCGCCCCGTGCGGGAGCGAAGCATCACCGGCATCGGCGACATGGTGGAGAAGGGTCTCAAGGCGACCGGCTTCGAGGAGGTCGGCCTGCTGTCGCTGTCCTCCGCGGACCACAGCGAGATCGGCGACATCGCGAAGGGCCTCGCGGACCGGTACGAAGAGGACAAGATCGGCCTCTCGCTGCCCTCGACCCGTGTCGACGCGTTCAACGTCGACCTGGCCAACGAGCTGACGAGGAACGGCCGCAGGTCCGGCCTGACGTTCGCCCCCGAGGGCGGCTCCGAGCGCATGCGCAAGGTCATCAACAAGATGGTCTCGGAGGAGGACCTGATCCGTACGGTCGCCACCGCCTACGGCAACGGCTGGCGCCAGGTGAAGCTGTACTTCATGTGCGGCCTGCCGACGGAGACCGACGAGGACGTCCTGCAGATCGGCGACATGGCGGTCAACGTCATCGCCAAGGGCCGCGAGGTGTCCGGCTCCAACGACATCCGCTGCACCGTGTCCATCGGCGGCTTCGTGCCCAAGCCGCACACGCCGTTCCAGTGGGCGCCGCAGCTGAGCGCGGAGGAGACCGACGCGCGCCTCGAGAAGCTGCGCGACAAGATCCGCGGCGACAAGAAGTACGGCCGCTCGATCGGCTTCCGCTACCACGACGGCAAGCCCGGCATCGTCGAGGGCCTGCTGTCGCGCGGTGACCGCCGTGTCGGCGCGGTCATCCGCGCCGTGTACGAGGACGGCGGCCGCTTCGACGGCTGGCGCGAGCACTTCTCGTACGACCGCTGGATGGCGTGCGCCGAGAAGACGCTGCCGGACTTCGGCGTCGACGTCGACTGGTACACCACCCGTGAGCGCACGTACGAGGAGGTCCTGCCCTGGGACCACCTGGACTCCGGTCTCGACAAGGACTGGCTCTGGGAGGACTGGCAGGACGCCCTCGACGAGACCGAGGTCGAGGACTGCCGCTGGACGCCGTGCTTCGACTGCGGCGTGTGCCCGCAGATGGACACGCACATCCAGATCGGTCCGACGGGCAAGAAGCTGCTCCCGCTGACCGTCGTGAAGTAGCGCCGCCAGGACATCGGAAAGGGCCCGGCCGCGGGGAAACCCGCGGCCGGGCCCTTTCGTGGGCTCACCGCACCAGCGCGGGCCGCTTGCTGTCGAACTCCCAGCCGGGCACCAGGTGACGCATGGCGGTCGCGTCGTCCCTGGACCCGAGCCCCAGGCTGCGGTAGAGCTCGTGGGCCGCCTCCACCTGCTCCATGTCGAGCGTGACGCCGAGACCCGGGCGTACGGGTACCTCGAGCATGCCGTCCTTGATCTCGAACGGTGCGGTCGTGAGCCGCTGGCCGTCCTGCCAGATCCAGTGGGTGTCGATGGCCGTGATCTCGCCGGGAGCCGCGGCGGCGACATGGGTGAACATGGCCAGCGACACGTCGAAGTGGTTGTTGGAGTGCGAGCCCCAGGTCAGTCCCCACGCCTCGCAGAGCTGGGCGACCCGCACGGAACCCTGCATGGTCCAGAAGTGCGGGTCGGCCAGCGGGATGTCGACCGCGTCGGCGCGAACGGCGTGGCCGAGCTGCCGCCAGTCGGTGGCGATCATGTTGGTGGCGGTCCGCAGCCCGGTGGCGCGCCGGAACTCGGCCATCGTCTCGCGGCCGGAGTAGCCGCCCTCCGGGCCGCAAGGGTCCTCCGCGTAGGCGAGGACGCCGGCCAGCTCGCGGCCCAGCGCGACGGCTTCCTCCACCGGCCAGGCGCCGTTGGGGTCCAGCGTGATCCGGGCCCCGGGGAAGCGCTCGGCGAGGGCCCGGACCGCCTCGGCCTCCTGCCGGCCCTCCAGGACACCGCCCTTGAGCTTGAAGTCCTGGAACCCGTAACGCCGCTGGGCCGCCTCCGCGAGGGCGACGACAGCGGCGGGGGTGAGCGCCTCCTCGTTCCGCAGCCGCAGCCAGTCGTCCTGGGCGTCCGGCTCGCTGCGGTAGGGCAGGTCGGTGCGCCCGCGGTCGCCGATGTAGAAGAGGTAGCCGAGCACGGGCACGCGGTCCCGCTGGCGCCCCTCACCGAGCAGCGCGCTCACGGGCACACCCAGATGCTGTCCGAGAAGGTCGAGCAGGGCGGACTCCAGGGCGGTGACGGCATGCACCGTGATCCGGAGGTCGAAGGTCTGCGAGCCCCGCCCGGCGGTGTCCCGGTCCGCGAAGCGCTCGCGGACCGCGCGCAGGACCGCTTGGTACCGGCCGAGGGGCTCCCCGGCCACCAGGTCCTCGGCCTCCTGCAGAGTGGAGCGGATCTTCTCGCCGCCAGGGACCTCGCCGACCCCGGTGCGTCCCTCGGAGTCGGTCAGGACGACGAGATTGCGGGTGAAGTAGGGGGCGTGGGCGCCGCTGAGGTTCAGCAGCATGCTGTCCTGGCCCGCGACGGGGATGACGCGCATCGAGGTGACGACTGGCTGGGAGGTGCCGGAAGGCGCGGCGCTCATGGGAGTCCTCGGGTCGGTGGTACGGGGCGGGGGAGGAGCGACGGCGTGGCCGGGACCGGGGCGGGAGGCGGGTGCGGCTCGACCCGGTCCCCGACGGACCAGGGCAAGAGGTGAATGCTGTCGCCGGAAGGAGCACCTGTCCCTGGTGAGGCTCCGGCGGACTCTCCCTACAGAGGAAGCTAGGAGCCGCACGGATACAGGTCCAACACCCGTTTCGTATCCTGTGATGCCGAAAAGGAATCGGACGGCGAGGCCTCCCACGGGCCTCACAGATGTTCGAGAAGAGCGCTCAGGGCGGGGTTGTCGTTGTTGGTACGCCAGGCGAGCGTGAGCTCGACGGGCGCCGGGGCGGTCAGCCGTACGGGTCGGAAGACGACGCCGGCGTAGCGCAGCAGCGCGGCGGTCTCGGGCACCAGCGCCACTCCCCAGCCGCCGTTGACCAGCGCCAGGATGCTGTGGACCTGGCTGAGGTACTGGGAGAAGACGGGGGTGATCCCGGCCGCGCGGAAGACGCTGATCAGGAGTTCGTGGAAGTAGCGCGCCTCCACGGGCGAGTACATCAGGACCTCCTGCCTGTCGAAGGCCCTGATGTCGAGCGGTTCACCGTCGTCGGCGGCGGTGGCGAGCGGATGGCCGACGGGCAGGGCGGCGACGAGCTGTTCCCGTACCGCCGGCCGGTACGTCAGGTCCGCGTCGGTGACGGGCGGCCGGACCAGGGCCAGATCGAGGCCGGACGCGCCCAGTGCCTCCAGCTGATCGCGAGTCACCATCTCCCGGAGCACGATCTCCACCCCCGGCACCGAGGCGCGGGCGGTGGCCAGCAGTGTGTCGAGCATGGAGTAGGCGCCGGCGGCTGTGAAGCCGATGGCGATGCTGCCCGCTTCGCCGGCCGAGACCTGCCGCACGGCCAGGGTGGCCTGTTCCGCCTGGCGGAGGATGCGCCGGGCGTCATGGAGAAAGGCGCGCCCCGCCGGTGTCAGCCGTACGGAGCGGTTGGAGCGGTCGAACAACTGGGCACCCAGGAACCCCTCCAGCAGCTGGATCTGCCGGCTGAGGGGCGGCTGTGTCATCCGGAGGCGTTCGGCTGCCCGGCCGAAGTGTGCAGTTCCTCGGCGACGGCCACGAAGGTGGTCAGCTGCGACAGCGTGAACAATGATGCTCTCCCGGTATCAGTGCATGCGTTTTTCGTGTTGGACGGGAATCGTTTCGCGATCCTAGACCTCGCAGAGGAACCCGCCGACGCGCCGCCGAGCGGTCCGGCCGGGCTCTCGAGCCTTGGAACTCCTGGCCGGGCGCCTCGTCTTCAACGGCCGGCCCACCGGCGTGGAGGTCGGTCACGCCCTGAGCCAAGGAGGTCCTACCCCGCCACCTCCGCCCCGGCGACCACCTCGGTGGGCATCGGTGCCGTCGAACGCTTCCTGCGGCCCGTCAGTTACCAGAACGTCCCGGCGGCGCTGCTGCCGCAGGAGCTGCTCGACGACGATCCGCTGCGCGTCGTACGCCGTGGCGAGGGAGCCACCCGCCCCGCGTGAGCGGGAAAAATCGCTGGTAAGGGATCCGAACAGGCCTCCGCCGCGTCATCTCTGTCATGGACTTGGAGAAGCCGCCGCAGGGGACCGCCCCGCAGCGCCACGGCGCGCACACGGCCCCGAAGGACTACGAGCCGGGCGACGGCTGCCTCGCGCAGGTAGTCCGGATCCCGGTGCGCGTCGTGGTGCTGCTCGTCGTCGTCCCCGTGCGGATGGTGTGGGACGTCCTGGTCCTGTGCGGCAGGGCCGTGGAGCGGGTGCTGCTGAGGCCGCTCGGGCGGGCGCTGGCCTGGGTCTTCGAGAAGGTGCTCACCCCCGTGGCGCGTGCCGTGGGGTGGGTGGCCACCGTCATCGCCAAGGCGTTGTTCTACTGGCCGTGGGTGGCGCTGTGGCGGTACGTGGTGGTGCCGGTGGTGACGTACGGGCTGGTGGTGCCCGTGGTGTGGGTGTACCGGCAGTTGCTGACCCCGCTCGGCCACGGCATCGCCTGGCTCGTGGAGCACCTGCTCCTCGCGCCGGCGCGGTGGATCGCCCGCACGCTCCTCACGCCGCTCGGCCACGGGCTCGCGGCCGTGCTGACCTGGCTCGGCAAGGCGTTGTTCTACTGGCCGTGGGTGGCGCTGTGGCGGTACGTGGTGGTGCCGGTGGTGACGTACGGGCTGGTGGTGCCCGTGGTGTGGGTGTACCGGCAGCTGCTGACTCCGCTCGGCCACGGCGTCGCCTGGCTCCTGCGCGCCCTCGGCCGGGGCTGCGTCCAGCTGGTGCGGACGCTGCTGGTGGTGCCCGTGGTGTGGCTGTACCGGTACGTCCTCGCCCCCGTCGGCCGGGAGATCTCGGCGGCGCTCGCCGTGGCCTGGCGGATCGCCGGCTACATCTCGCGTGCGGTCGGCCGCGGACTGAAGTGGTTCGCGTGGAACCTGGTGGGCCGCCCGGCGCGCTGGTTCTACCGCGGCGTGTGCACGCCCGTCGGGCACTTCGTGCGCGATGCCGTGTGGCGCCCGGCCGCCAGGGCCGCCGCGCAGGCGGGCCGCGCGGCGGCGGCGGCGCTCGCGTCGGCGCGCGAAACCGTGCGTCAGGCACGGCGCGACGCCTGGCGTGCGCTGATCGGCGCGCCCCGCGAGCCGCGGCCCGTGGTGGGCACGGCGGGTCAGGCGCGTAACCTGGGTGGCAGACAACAAACACAGACCGTTCCCGGCGTGGCGGCCGAACCCGAGATCTCCCTGCACAAGCAGGGGTGAACCGCTCGGCCCCCGGGGAGCACCCCGCACCTTGAGGGCGGCGCGCCACCCGCGCCCGCTCCACACCGAGGAGAAGAACCACTGGGCAAGCGACAGCCCGAAGGCCCGCCGCCCGCACCTGCGGTGCAGCGCATCCGTCTGCGCTACACCAAGCGCGGCCGCCTCCGGTTCACCAGCCACCGTGACTTCCAGCGTGCGTTCGAGCGGGCACTGCGGCGCGCCGAGGTGCCCATGGCGTACTCGGCGGGCTTCACCCCGCACCCGAAGGTGTCGTACGCCAATGCCGCACCCACCGGCACGGGCAGCGAGGCCGAGTTCCTGGAGATCGCCCTCACCGACCACCGCGACCCGGACAAGCTGCGCGAGCTGCTCGACGAGTCGCTGCCGGACGGGCTGGACATCATCGACGCCGTCGAGGCCCGCACCACTGGCCTCGCCGACCGGCTCACCGCCTCCGTGTGGGAGCTGCGCCTGGACGGTGTCGAGCCCCGCGACGCGGAGAGCGCCGTGGCCGCCTTCCTCGCCGCCGAGACCGTCGAGGTCCGGCGGAAGACGAAGAACGGCATGCGCACCTTCGACGCACGGGGCGCCGTCGCGGCACTCGAGGCGTCCGATAGGACCGGGGACACGCCCTGTGCGATACTGCGCCTGGTTGTTCGGCACGTGACACCTGCCGTGCGACCCGACGACGTCCTGTCCGGTCTCCGAGCTGTGGCCGACCTGGCGCCGCCGGTCCCCGCAGCGGTGACCAGGCTGGCGCAGGGGCTCTTCGACGAGGAGTCCGGCACGGTGACCGACCCGCTCGCGCCCGACCGCGAGGCAGCCCCGGCCGCTCCACCCACGGCCGCCGGGACCGCTTCTGCGACGGCGCCGGAAGGTCCCGCCGCGTAAGGACGGTCGTCGTAGCGCGGCTCTTGCACTCGGGAGCCACCTGGGTCGGGCCGCGCGCTGACACAAAAGACTTTCGCCAGGCCGTGCGTACATCGCGTACGGAACCGGCGAGCCAGACATCAGCTCCCGTGCGGCGCCCGCGCCCCGGACGGCGGCACCGCGAACATCACGCGGGCCGCGGCCGGACCGGATACAGGCGCGGCGCCCGGGAGCGTGACGGGAGAACCGCCCGCATGCTCGAGTCGAACGAAACCGGCACCGCCGGAAACAACGAGAACGAAGACCACAACAACAGCCCCAGTGACACCCTGCCGCCGCGCCGCAGGCGCCGCGCCGCGTCGCGTCCCGCAGGAGCCCCGAAGGCGGCGGACTCCGCCGCCGATCAGGCGCAGGCCGCCGAGGCCGTGATCCCGGCCGTGGCCGCGGTGGGCGCCGTCGTGGGCGGCTCCGGAGAGGCCGGCGAAGAGACGCCCGCCGACGCCGCTGCCGCGGAGGCCGCGCAGGTCGCCAAGGCCGTGTCCGACGAACCGCGGGCGCGCCGCCGTGCCACCCGCAAGGCGACGGCCCCGGCCGGTTCGCCGCAGCCCGCGGAGGCCGCGGAGCCCGCCGTCACCGTCGGTGGCGAGGCCGAGGAGGCCGCGCCCCGCACCCGTCGCCGTGCGACCCGTAAGGCCACCGCGCCCGCCGGTGCCCCGCAGGCCGCAGAGGCCGCCGAGCCGGAGACGGCCGTCGCCGTCGAGTCCGCCGAGGACGCTGCCGCCACGCGGCCCGTGCGCCGCCGTGCCACGCGCAAGGCGACGGCCCCGGCCGGTTCGCCGCAGGCCGCGGAGGCCGTGGAGCCCGCCGTCACCGAGGCGGTCGCGGAGCCGGTCGCCGACGAGGCCCCCGCGCCCCGCCGTGCCCGCCGCCGCGCCTCCGCTCCGGCCGGTGCGCCGGCCGCCGTCGAAGCGCCGCAGGCCGCCGAGTCCGACAGCGCGGCCCAGGCGGCTCCGGCGGAGGTGACCGCCACGCAGGAGAGCGCCGAGCCCGCGCCGCGTGCCCGTCGCCGTGCCACCCGTAAGGCCACCGCGCCCGCCGGTGCGCCGCAGGCCGCCGAACCGCAGGCCGCCGAACCGCTGACCGCCGAGACCGCGCAGCCGCAGCCCGCCGCCGAAGAGGCGCCGGCCGCGGAGGCGGAGTCCGTCGCCCCCCGGCGCACGCGCCGCCGTGCCTCCGCGCCCGCCGGTGCGCCGAAGCCCGTCGAGGCGCCGGCCGGGACCGACGTCCCGGTCGCCGAGGCCGACGAGGAGGAGACCACCGTGGCCGAGGAGAACGAGGCCGCCGTCGAGGAGGCTCCCGTCACCCGGCGCACGCGCCGCCGTGCGTCCGCGCCCGCCGGTACGCCGAGGACCGAGACCGCGGAAGAGGGCGAGCAGGCCGAGGCCGAGGTGTCCGCGCCGCGCAGCCGTCGCCGTGCCACCCGTAAGGCGACCGCCCCCGCAGGCGCTCCCCAGGCCGTCGGCGAGGAGATCGCGGAGGCCGGCGAGAGCCTGCCCGAGAGCGCCGTCTCCCAGATCGCCGCCGGTGAGGCGGAGGTCGCGGCAGCCGAGAAGGCCGCCACCCGTGGCCGCTCGCGCCGCCGCGCGGTGTCGCCGCAGTTCACCTCGCAGCCTGCCGCCAAGGCGGAGGAGGCCGCGGAGGAGGCGCCCGCCCGCGGTCGCCGTGCCCAGCGGCCGGCCGTACCCACCTTCCGCGCCCCCGTCTTCACCGAGCCGATGTTCCAGACCCCGGAGACGGCCGCAGCCGCGGCCGCCGCCGCGGTGACGAGCCCCGAGCCGGAGGAGGAAGAGGAGACCGCGGTGGCGCCCGCGGCCGAGACCGCGGCCCCCGAGCCCGCCGGCCGTCGTCGTCGCCGTCGTCGTGGCGAGCCCGCGGAGCCCGTGGAGGCGCCCGTCGCAGAGCCCGTCGCCGCCGAGGCCGCACCGGTCGAGGACGAGGCGGAGCCCGAGGAGGCGGAAGCGGCCGAGGCCGAGGCCGAGGCCGAGGAGCAGGACGAGTACGAGGACCGCCCGTCGCGCCGCCGCCGTCGTGGTGGCCGCCGCCGTCGCCGTGGCGAGGCCCCCGACGCGGACGAGTCCGCCGAGGACGCGGACGCCGAGGCGGAGGACGCCCAGGACGAGGGCGACGAGGAGGACGAGACCGAGACGGACACGCCTTCCGCCGCCGGCACGAGCAGCAGCCGTCGTCGCCGTCGTCGCCGCCGGCGCAGCGGTGACGGTGCCACGGAGGCCGAAGCGGTCACCGACGACCCGGAGCGCACGGTCGTCAAGGTCCGCGAGCCCCGTAAGAAGGAGGAGCCGAGCGACGAGGTCCAGTCCATCAAGGGCTCGACGCGTCTCGAGGCGAAGAAGCAGCGCCGCCGGGAGGGCCGCGAGCAGGGCCGCCGCCGCGTGCCGATCATCACCGAGGCGGAGTTCCTGGCGCGCCGCGAGGCCGTCGAGCGGGTGATGGTCGTCCGCCAGAGCGGCGAGCGCACCCAGATCGGCGTCCTCGAGGACAACGTGCTCGTCGAGCACTACGTCAACAAGGAGCAGGCCACCAGCTACGTCGGCAACGTCTACCTGGGCAAGGTCCAGAACGTGCTGCCGTCCATGGAGGCCGCCTTCGTCGACATCGGCAAGGGCCGCAACGCGGTCCTGTACGCCGGTGAGGTGAACTTCGAGGCCCTCGGCATGTCGGGCGGTCCCCGCCGCATCGAGGCCGCCCTCAAGTCCGGTCAGTCGGTCCTCGTCCAGGTGACCAAGGACCCGATCGGCCACAAGGGCGCCCGGCTCACCAGCCAGGTGTCCCTGCCGGGCCGGTACCTGGTCTACGTGCCCGAGGGCTCGATGACCGGCATCAGCCGCAAGCTGCCCGACACCGAGCGCGCGCGTCTGAAGACCATCCTCAAGAAGATCGTCCCCGAGGACGCGGGCGTGATCGTGCGCACCGCCGCCGAGGGCGCCAGCGAGGACGAGCTGCGCCGTGACGTCGAGCGTCTGCAGGCGCAGTGGGAGGACATCCAGAAGAAGGCGAAGAGCGGCAACGCCCCGACGCTGCTCTACGGCGAGCCGGACATGACCGTCCGCGTCGTCCGCGACATCTTCAACGAGGACTTCTCCAAGGTCGTCGTCAGCGGTGACGAGGCGTGGGACACCATCCACGGCTACGTCTCGCACGTGGCGCCCGACCTCGCCGACCGGCTGCAGCGCTGGACCAGCGAGACCGATGTCTTCGCGGTCCACCGGATCGACGAGCAGCTGATGAAGGCGCTGGACCGCAAGGTCTGGCTGCCGAGCGGCGGTTCGCTGGTGATCGACAAGACCGAGGCCATGATCGTGGTCGACGTCAACACCGGGAAGTTCACCGGTCAGGGCGGCAATCTCGAGGAGACCGTCACCAGGAACAACCTGGAGGCGGCCGAGGAGATCGTGCGTCAGCTGCGGCTGCGCGACCTGGGCGGCATCGTCGTCGTCGACTTCATCGACATGGTGCTCGAGTCCAACCGCGACCTGGTCATGCGACGCCTCCTGGAGTGCCTGGGCCGTGACCGGACCAAGCACCAGGTGGCGGAGGTGACGTCGCTGGGCCTCGTCCAGATGACCCGTAAGCGGGTCGGCCAGGGCCTGTTGGAGTCGTTCTCCGAGACCTGCGTCCACTGCAACGGCCGCGGCGTGATCGTGCACATGGAGCAGCCGACGTCCGTGGGCGGCGGTGGCGGGAAGCGCTCGAAGAAGCGTGGCCGCGGTGCCGCGCAGGAGATCGAGGGCCGTCCGGAGCAGGCCGAGGCGGAGCTCGAGGTCGAGACGGAGGCGGAGGTCGCCGCGGAGACCGCGGCGCCGGTGGCGCTCGCGGAGCCCGAGTTCGTACCGGACGAGGAGCTGTACAGCAGCGCGGCGGAGGCCGAGGCGGCAGCCACGCGCGGCCGTGGCCGTCGCCGTGCGACCCGCAAGGTGTCGGCCCCGGCCGGCGCGCCGAAGGCCGCGGAGCCCGTGGTGGAGCCCGTCTCCGAGCCGGTGGCCCCGGCGGCGCCCGCAGCGGAGGCCGCGCCCGCGGCACCGGTGGAGGAGGCGGCCCCCGCGGGCCGTACCCGGCGCCGGGCCACGCGGAAGGCGTCCGCCCCGGCGGGCCCGCCCGTGACAGCGGAGCCGACCGTCGTGGAGACGACCATCCCGGTCGCCCCGGCCCCGGCCGAGCCGGAGGCGGCCGAGGCCGCTCCCGCCCCGGTCGTGGAGGAGGCGCCGTCCGCGGCCCCGCCGCGTGCCAGGCGTCGGGTGACCCGCAAGGTCACGGCTCCGGCCGGTTCGCCGTCGGGCGCCGAGGAGGCCGCGGTCGTCGTGGTCGCCGCGGAGCCCAGGGCCGCCGAGCCCGAGGCGGTGGCCGAGGCCGAGGTGGCCGCGCCCGAGGAGGCCGGTGCCGAGGCGCCGGCGGCCAAGAAGGCGGCCCGCAAGACCGCCAAGAAGGCCACGGCGAAGAAGGCGGCCGCCAAGAAGACCACCACGGCCAAGAAGACGGCTGCGAAGAAGACGACGGCGAAGAAGGCTTCCAAGAAGACCGTCGCCGCCGAGCAGACGCCGGCCCCCGGCGTCTCGTCGGACACGACGGAGGCCTAGCCGGCCGCACGGCACACGCAGTACGGCGGTGGGCCCCTCTCCTGCGCGGAGAGGGGCCCACCGCCGTTCCGGCGGCGCCCGGGCGCAGGGTCGGGGCAGAGCCCCCCGGCGCGCAACGCGGCCCGGCCTCTGCGGCGTTCGCACGGCTTCCGCACACCGTGGGCGAGGGAATCGCGCCGACCGCGGGAGACGGGCAGGGAAGCGGCCGGTCGCCTCGCAGTCGCAGGCGGGGGGCCGGTTTGACCCTCCGAGCGGCGGCCCGTAACCTTGACCCTCGGCGTGTTTCCTTACACGTCCACTCCTGAGCACCTCCCTCCCGGCCCGCCGGGAGAGGCCGCTCGTCCATTCCGGACCGTCATGGGCCCCAGGCCCGTGCGAGCGGCTGGCATCAGGAGTTTCGTTCGAGCGAGAGAGAGATCCGCGTGTACGCCATCGTGCGCAGCGGTGGTCGCCAGCACAAGGTTGCTGTCGGCGACATCGTTGAGGTTGACAAGATTTCCACCGCCAATGTTGGCGACACGGTCGAGCTCTCGACCCTGCTCGTTGTCGACGGCGACGCCGTGACCAGCGACCCGTGGGTGCTGGCCGGTATCAAGGTCACGGCCGAGGTCGTGGACCACCACAAGGGCGCGAAGATCGACATCCTTCGCTACAAGAACAAGACCGGCTACCGCCGCCGCCAGGGTCACCGTCAGCAGTACACGGCGATCAAGGTCACCGGCATCCCCACGGCTGCGAAGTAAGGGACTGAGGAGAGATGGCACACAAGAAGGGCGCATCGTCCACCCGGAACGGTCGCGACTCCAATGCCCAGCGGCTCGGCGTGAAGCGCTTCGGCGGTCAGGTCGTGCTCGCCGGTGAGATCCTGGTCCGCCAGCGCGGCACCCACTTCCACCCCGGCGCCGGCGTCGGCCGTGGCGGCGACGACACGCTGTTCGCGCTGCAGCCCGGCGCGGTGGAGTTCGGTACCCACCGTGGCCGCAAGGTCGTGAACATCGTTCCGGTCGCCTGACCGGAATCCTTCGCGAGGGGCGGACCTCACTTCCCGTACGGGAAGCGGGTCCGCCTTTCGTGTGTTGAGAGACAGACATTTACGTACGTACGTCACACGTCATTACTGGAGGCACATCCATGACCACCTTCGTGGACCGCGTCGAGCTGCACGTCGCCGCGGGTAACGGAGGCCACGGCTGCGCCTCCGTTCACCGGGAGAAGTTCAAGCCCCTCGGCGGACCGGACGGCGGCAACGGCGGCCGTGGCGGGGACGTGATCCTGGTCGTCGACCAGTCCGTCACCACGCTGCTCGACTACCACCACAGCCCGCACCGGAAGGCCACCAACGGCAAGCCCGGTGAGGGCGGCAACCGCTCCGGCAAGGACGGCCAGGACCTGGTCCTGCCGGTCCCCGACGGCACCGTCGTCCTCGACAAGGAGGGCAACGTCCTCGCCGACCTGGTGGGCCAGGGCACGACCTTCGTGGCCGCCGAGGGCGGCCGGGGAGGCCTCGGCAACGCGGCCCTCGCGTCCGCGCGCCGCAAGGCCCCCGGATTCGCGCTGCTGGGTGTGCCGGGTCAGACCGGCGACATCGTGCTGGAGCTCAAGACGGTCGCCGACGTCGCGCTCGTGGGCTACCCGAGCGCCGGCAAGTCGTCGCTGATCTCCGTGCTCAGCGCCGCCAAGCCGAAGATCGCGGACTACCCCTTCACCACCCTCGTGCCGAACCTGGGCGTCGTCACGGCGGGCTCGACCGTCTACACCATCGCGGACGTCCCCGGACTGATCCCGGGTGCCAGTCAGGGCCGCGGCCTGGGCCTGGAGTTCCTGCGCCACGTCGAGCGCTGCTCGGTGCTCGTGCACGTCCTGGACACGGCGACGCTGGAGTCCGACCGTGACCCGGTCTCCGACCTCGACGTCATCGAGGAGGAGCTGCGGCAGTACGGCGGCCTCGACGACCGGCCCCGCATCGTCGTCCTCAACAAGGTCGACATCCCGGACGGCCAGGACCTCGCGGACATGATCCGCCCCGACCTCGAGGGGCGCGGCTACCGCGTGTTCGAGGTGTCGGCGGTGGCGCACAAGGGATTGAAGGAGCTGTCCTTCGCGCTGGCCGAGATCATCGCGGAGGCGCGGGCCGCCAAGCCCGTGGAGGAGGCGACCCGGATCGTGATCCGCCCGAAGGCGGTCGACGACGCGGGCTTCACCGTCCGTCAGGAGGAGGACGGTCTCTTCCGGGTGCGCGGCGAGAAGCCGGAGCGCTGGGTGCGCCAGACCGACTTCAACAACGACGAGGCCGTCGGCTACCTGGCCGACCGCCTCAACCGCCTCGGTGTCGAGGACCAGTTGATGAAGGCGGGTGCCCGCGCCGGCGACGGCGTGGCCATCGGACCCGAGGACAACGCGGTCGTCTTCGACTGGGAGCCGACGATGATGGCCGGCGCGGAGATGCTCGGCCGTCGTGGCGAGGACCACCGCCTCGAGGCGCCGCGTCCGGCCGCGCAGCGGCGACGCGACCGCGACGCCGAGCGGGACGAGGCGCAGAAGGAGTTCGAGGGCTTCGACCCCTTCTGATCCTCCGGTTTCGATCCTCGGGCGCGGGGCGAGGCCGCCGGCCGGCACCACAGGGATGCCGGGCGGCCGGACGCGACCGACCCGGCGGCCGGGCCCGTGACACGGGCCCGGCCGCCGGGTTCGGGACCCGGCTCCTGGGGGGCGCGCGGAAGCCCCGCGCGCCGGTCGTTCTCCGGCCCGTGCGAACGGTTCGCACGGGCGTGTGACCAGGTCCGGCCACGGTGGCGGGATACCGCGCCCGGCGGCCCGGAGGGCAGGGAACACCGGTCATACTGAAGGTGTTCACTGTTCCTTACGATTACGTTCAAGGAGTCGCCCGCAGTGCGAAATCCCGAGGCACCCCGGCTGCTTGGGGTCTACCGCCGAGCCGTACCGGAGAGTGTGCGGCGGGCGATCGTCTCGCAGGTCGATGCCGATGTGCGTCGCCGTCTGAAGACGCGTATAGCCAATGGCACCGCCGTCGCGGAGCGCATCCGTGCCGGCCGCGTGGCCCGGCGTTACGAGGCCCTCGCCTCAGGACCCGACCGCGCCGTGATCTCCGTCGGCCAGGAACTGAAGGTCGCGCTGGTGGCGGAGGGTACGACTCCGCTGCAGGCCCGCCGGGACAATCTCTCCACCGTGCTGCGGGTGCTGGCCGGGGCCGGTATCGAGCACTTCTGTGTACGGGGCCGTTCGGACCGCGCGTCCGCGGTCGCCGTCCGCGTCGAGGACCGCGCCGAGGTACTGAAGGCGCTCGCCGCCGCCTGCCGCGACGAGCCCGGCTACGCCGCCGAGGTCAGCGGCAACGGCCCCGCCCCCCGCGGCTCGCTGCCGGGCTACGAGCCCTCCACCTGGCGCCGCCTGCGTGACGCGGAGATCGTCCGCGTCACGTGGTACCGCACCGACCCCACCCGCCAGCTGAAGCTCGGCGCGGAGTACGGCTGCGACATCGAGTTCTGGCACGAGGAAGAGGGCCTGCTGACGGCCCCGCGCCCCGGGAAGCTCGCCGCGGCCCTGCCGCTCCAGGGCGGGACCGTCACGGTGTCGGAGGCGTACTTCACCGACCTCGCGCCCCGTGAGGCCGCCGACGCGCCGCAGGTGCCCACACGGGCCGAGCTGGCCGTCGTCCCCACCGACACGGTCACCTTCCCCGTCGACGTCGTCTACACCTGGGTGGACGGCGCCGACCCCGCGTGGCTGCGGCGCCGGGCCGAGTTCTCCGGCGAGGGCTACCACGCGGAGGCGGCCAACGCTGCGCGTTACCTGAGCCGCGACGAACTGCGCTTCTCCCTGCGCTCGTTGCACATGTACGCGCCGTGGGTGCGCACCATCTACCTCGTGACGGACGACCAGACCCCGGACTGGCTGAACACCGAGGTGCCGGGCCTGCAGGTGGTCAGCCACAAGGAGATCTTCCGCTCCCCGAACCTGCTGCCCACGTTCAACTCGCACGCCATCGAGAGCCAGCTGCACCACATCGAGGGGCTCTCCGAGCACTTCCTCTACTTCAACGACGACGTGATGCTCGGCAGCGAGGTGACGCCGCAGGACTTCTTCCTCTCCAACGGCCTCACCAAGTTCTTCCCGTCCCCGGCGCTGGTGCCGCTCGGTGAGCGCACCGCAGAGGACCCGCCGGTCGCGGCAGCGGGCAAGAACAACCGCCGCCTGATCGAGGAACGCTACGGTGCGGTGCTCGTGCAGAAGATGAAGCACATGCCGCACGCGCTGCGCCGCAGCGTGCTGACCGAGATCGAGTCCGAGTTCGAGGCGCAGTACCGCCGCACGGAGGCGAGCAGGTTCCGCAGCATCGACGACATCTCCATCGCGTCGTCCCTGCACCACTACTACGCGTTCCACACGCAGCGGGCGGTGCCGTCGAAGCTGCCGTACAGCTACCTGGACCTGACGCACCCGTGGACGGAGGCCCGGCTCGGGCGGCTGCTCGCGAACCGCGACAAGACGGTGTTCTGCGTCAACGACACCGTCTCGACGGAGCAGGACGTGACGGGACAGAAGGACCTCATCACGCCGTTCCTCGAGGCGTACTTCCCGGTGCGGAGCCCGTTCGAGAAGTAGCGGGGCACAACGGGAAGGGGCTCCGGAACCATTGGTTCCGGAGCCCCTTCCCGTTGTTCGTGTCAGTCCCGTTCGTAGGGCGAGCGGACCGGGAAGTACGCCTCCAGGAACGCCCGCAGGACACGGTCCTGCTCGTCCACCGGTACCTCGGCCTCTGCCGACTCGCCGATGCAGAAGACGTCACGGTGGCGGGCGGCCAGCAGCCGGCTCAGCATCACATGGTGCTGGTAGTCACCGATGTTGGCGTAGCCGCACGAGATGCTGCCCTGGGCGGCCTTGCCCGTCAGATAGGCGTAGTGGTGGTGCAGCGACGACGTGATCGACAGGTCGTCGGAGCCGCGGAAGGGAGTCGCGGCCGTGTTCCGGGTCTGCTGCGGCCAGCGCTCGCTGATCTCCTCCAGCACGCTGCGGCGCAGCGGGTGGGGGGTGTGCAGGAACCCATGGGTCGCGACCCGGCCGAACGCGTCCTCCAGCAGTGCCTGGTTGTTCTTGGCGGCCACGAAGTACCCCTCGGTCGCCTCCGTGACCTCGCCCGGCGGGACGGCCGTCGGCGAACGGAAGAACAGGGAGTTCCCGTTGGACTGGAAGAACTTGTTGGGAGCCAGGGGACGGCCGAAGAAGACGTCGTCGTTCACGTACAGGAAATGCTCGGCCAGCCCCTCGATGCGGTGCAGCTGGCTCTCGATCGCATGCGAGTTGAACGTCGGCAGCCAGGAGGGATCCGCGAAGATCTCGCGGTGGCTCACGACCTGGATGTCCGGGTGCTCCGTGTTCAGCCACGACGGTGTCTGATCGTCGGTGACCAGGAAGATCTTGCGGATCCAGGGAGCGTGGGTGGCCAGCGAGCGCAGTGAGTAGCGCAGCTCGTCACGGTTGCGGAAGCGCACGTCGCCGGCTTCGGCGCCGTCCGTGGGCAGGCCGCGCGCCAGACGGGCCGCGTCCCGCTTCTCCCGCCACACCGGGTCCGTGTCGTCCACCCATGTGTAGACGGCGTCGACGGGGAAGTCGACGTTCCACATGAGCGGCTTGGCGAACACGTCCGCCGTCGGGTAGTCGCGGGTACCCACGGTGAGCCGGGCGGTCTCGTCGAGCGCCGGAAGGCGGGGGCCGACGAGGGTGGTGCCGTTGGGCGCGTTGAACCAGCCGGTGTCGTCCTGGGCCCAGAACTCGACGCGGCAGCCGTAGGCGGGGCCGTAGCGGAGCGTGCGGCTCTCACTGACCAGCGGCTTGAAGACGCGGACGCCCGCGACCTCGGGGAGATCGACGAGCCGTTCGGCCAGTACCGCTCCCGGGGCCGCGCTGGCGGGGCTGATGAGCTCGGCGTAGACAGCGCGCCCGTTCATCTCCGTGCCGAGGGCGCGCAGCGCGCGCTCACGGTCGTCCGCCTTCACCGCGAGGCGGTGGCCGACGCTCGCCGGCTCGTGCAGCAGGATGTAGGCCACGCCGTGGCGCTCGAGCGCCTGGGCGGAGAGCTCGAGGTTGATCTCGGCCATGCGCCACGCGGGCGTGTCGTCACGGACCTCGGCGAGCCGGCCGGCGGAACGGACCAGCGAGTTGCGGTCCTGCGCCTGAAGGATGACCTCTCGCGCCTTCTGCTCGTCGGACGAGGGCGACAGCCTGCTGATCGGCGCCGAGACGGCGAACGTCCGGCTTCCTCCCGCCGCGATGCGGCGGGCCACCCGGTCGGCACGGGCACCGAGGCGCTCGGGCCCGTCCCGGTCCGCGAGTATCAGGGCGAACAGCTCGTCCCACAGGCTCCCGACGGTCTCGGGGGCGAAACGCTCCCGGGCTCCGGCACGGGCGGCCGCTCCGTAGGCGGCGCGCAGCTCGTCGTCGCCCATCAGCTTGGACATCGCCGCGCCGAGCGAGGCGACGTCGTCGGCGGGTACGAGCAGGCCGTCGACCTCGTGGCGGACGATCTGGGACGGTCCGGTGAGGGCGTCGTAGGCGACGACGGGGACGCCGGCGGTGAACGCCTCGAGCATCACCAGGCCGAAGGACTCCACCCGGGACGGCATCAGGCATATCGCTGCCTTGGCCCACTCCTCGGCCATCTGCTGGCTCCGGCCGACGAGTTCGACCCGGTTGTGCATGCCCAGGCCCTCGACGAGGCGGCGCAGATTGACCAGTTGAGGGCCGTCACCGAAGAGGCGCAGGGTCCACCCGGGGTGGTCGGCGGCGATGTCGGCGAACGCCTGGACGGCGTGGTCGAGCTGCTTCTCCGGCACCATGCGGCCGGCCACCACGATCGTCTTGCTGCCCAGGTCGGAGCGCGGCCGGTAGCCGTCGGGCATCGCGTTGGGGATGGTGGCCAGCCGCGGGGCGGAGGCGCCCAGGGACTCGGCGAACCAGTCGGTGGTCAGCTCGGTGAGCGAGACCAGGGCGTCGAGCTGCGGAGCATGGGTGAGCAGCGGTTCGCCGGTGGCGCCGCGCAGTTGGGAGACGCGGTGCTCCTGGTGGACGGTCGCCACGCGGGAGGGCACGAGCTCGACGGCCGCGGCCATGAGGGCGGGCGTCGTCGTCACCAGGACATCGGTGTCGATGCTCGTCAGGGCGGCGGTCATCTCGATGTCGGACAGCCGGTCGAAGGTGGGCTCCCACGAGGGCCGGATCAGCTCGCTGGGCAGCGAAGCGAGGGCTTCGCACTCCTGCGCCGTGAGGGAGGAGGGGCGTACAGGCCGCGGTGAACGGCCGGTGCGGTCCACGAGGTAGCGGATCGAGAGGTTCTTCGCCTCGGGCAGGAACGGCTCGGCCGCCGTCTTGAAGACGCTGAGGATCTCGACGTCATGACGGGGCATCAGCTGGGCGGCCTGGGTGTAGGCCGCCATCTCCGTGCCGCCCATCGCGTCGCCCCAGGTGAGCAGGATGGTGATCTTCATGCGACTTCCTTTGCGCCTTCTGCGGCGCCTTCGAACGCGACACAGGAGACGGCGAGCGCTCCGGCCGACGTGATGTAGGCATGCACTCGCAGGAGCGAGCCGTTCTCCAGGGCGATGATACGGAAGGGGGTGCGGAACACCTGATTGGGCTGGCGGACATCGGTCAGCCGGCGGGCGAGCTTCAGCCGCGTACGGCCTTCCTGCAACTGGACGTCCCACCGGTGGGTCCGGCGCCCCGAGGCCATGGCGGCCAGGGGAAGATCGAAGGTGAACGCGTCACCGTTCCACTCGGGGCGCGTCGTGACGACGGAGCCGCTGCCACGCCGGACCGCCTGGGCGCGGTAGGACTCGACAGGCGCCTGCCGGGCGAGCAGCCGGCCGTGGACGGTGATCCGGTCCCAGCGGAGGTCGAAGGAGTCGAGCTCGGCCTGCTGGACCGGGCCGCGCACCTTGAGGATCGCGCAGCCGTCCACCGAGCGCATGAGCCGGAACTGGGCGCCGCTGAGCGGGGAGGGCGAGACGGGGAGGGTCGGGCCGTCCGTGGTCGGGATCGGCGGTGCCGAGATCGCTGTCCGCAGCGACCGGCCGTCGGTGCCGACGAGCACGACACTCAGCCGCCACAGGCCGCCGGCGAGCTGGACCCCGTGAGGGCCGGACTCGGGGTGGTCGGCGTGCTGCAGGGCCGTGGTGGCGGTCAGCAGGCAGGTCCCGTCGCCCTGCGCTTCTCGTTCCAGATCGAGCTGGTGGCGCCGTCCGCCGCGTACCAGTTCCAGGTGGGCGGAGCCGATGCTCCCGGCGCTCTTCGGGACGTGTACGGCCACGTTCAGCGTCCGGCCGCCGAGGACGGACAGATGTACGGGACGCAGAGTGGGACGTGGCCGGATTCCGCTGCCGATGGCCGGCACCGTGTGCATCCGCTGGACCCGGCGGCGCATTCGTACGGCCACCCGGCGAGCCCGCTTGGCGGCACCCACCGCATAGGGCAGCAGTGAGTCACTCACGGCGATCCCGGCTTCCATTCAGAGCTGACGGTCAGCGCCGCATGGTGCCAAGAACGCGGGTTAAAGGCAAGTTGACTCATTATTTAACCCTTATGTGATGGTGGTCACTTTTGCGCATGGAGCCCGCTCGCATGTTTCCCCTCTATATCTTCGGCGACCGGCCCCGATCGTCCCGGTGGAGCGGGCGCGGCAGGGGCTGTCGGGCGAATTCGACCACGCTACCCGCCGCGGCGGAGCCCGCGGACATCCGTGGCCGGCGTCACTCCGCCGAGGGCCGGCGCGGCCGCCCCCCGTTCGGGAGGACGAGCGGGCGGTCCGGGGCGGTTCCCGGCGCACGGACGTGAGAGCGGCTGTACGGGCCGGTGGCGGCTCCCACGCCCGCACGACGGGACCGTGCCGCGTCGGGCGGTGACACACCGACACTCGACTGGGCACAATTCCCGCCTGCCGTGACTCTCCGGACATACCGTGGTCCGTCCCCGGGGCGGACCCGAACGGAGCGACGGTGAAGATCTCCTTCCTCATCCACACCATCTACGGCATCGGCGGGACCATCCGCACGACGCTGAACCTGGCCGGGGAACTGGCCGACCGGCACGAGGTCGAGATCGTTTCCGTGTTCCGGCACCGGGATCCGCCGGCGTTCCCCGTCGATCCCCAGATCACCGTCGTGCCCGTCGTGGACATCCGGCCGGCCAACCCCCTCAACGACCGGCAGGACCCGCTGTTCGCCGAGCCGTCCCGGGCCTTTCCCCGCTCCGAGGCCCGTTACAAGGAGTACAACCGGCTCATCGACGACCGGGTCCGGGCCCACTACGCCGCCTCGGATGCGGACGTCGTCATCGGCACCCGGCCCGGGCTGGTGGCCTACGTCGCGCAGTTCGCGCCCGCCTCCGCCGTCCGTATCGGCCAGGAGCACATGACGCACAACCACCACAAGGCGGCGCTGCGCGAGGAGATGTACGAGCATCTCGACGCGATCGACGCCTTCGTGACGGTCTCCGAGGGGGACGCGCAGGCGTGGCGCGACAAGATGCCGCTGCCCGCCACGCGCGTGCTGTCGATCCCGAACAGCGTGCCCGAGCCCTCCGTGCGCCCCTCCGACGGCACGGGGAGGACGATCGTGGCCGCCGGCCGGCTGGGCGCGGAGAAGCAGTTCGACGTACTGATCGACGCGTTCGCCCGGGTCGCCGCCGTACGGCCCGGCTGGACGCTGCGCATCCACGGGTCCGGCGACCGGCGGGAGGCGCTGCTGGACCGGATCCATGAGCTCGGCCTCTACAACGAGATCCATCTGATGGGGCCCTGTTCGCCGATGGAGTCGGAATGGGTCAAAGGGGCCGTCGCCGCGTCCGCGTCCCGTCACGAGTCGTTCGGCATGACGCTGGTGGAGGCGATGCGCTGCGGTGTGCCGGTGGTCAGCGCCGACTGCGACTACGGCCCGCGCGAGATCATCACGGACGGCGTCGACGGACTGCTCGTCCCGGTCGGCGACGCCGGGGCCATGGCCCGGGGACTGCTGCGCCTCGTCGACGACGAGGACCTGCGCCGCGACATGGCAGCCGCCGCCGTCCGCAACGCGCGCCGCTTCGACCCCGGTGTGGTGGCCAAGCGGTACGAGACGCTGTTCGAGGAGCTCGCCGCCGAGGTCGCGCAGCGTGCCCGCGTCCCGGCGACCGCGCCCCTCGCCGACTGCACCGTCGCTCCGGACGGGTCGCTGGAGGTGCGCCCGGTGGGACCCCTGCCGGCGGGCTGCGGCAAAGGCGCCCGGCTGGTGTGCGTGCGCACCGGGGCGCGTGAAGAGGTGCGGAGCTTCGACCTGGACGCGGCGGGGGCGGTGACGCTCCCGGCCACGGAGGTCTTCCCGGAGGGGGTGTGGGACGTCTTCCTCGAGCCGGCGGCGGGTACCCGGCAGCGGGTGGCGGCCCGCGTCGTCGACCAGCGCGGCGCCCTGCGCGCGGCGGAGCGCGTGACGCCCGGCGAAGGGGTGCGCCACCTCCTCCCGTACGCGGACACGGCCAGGGGCGGCGTGCTTTCGCTGCGGGCCTGGCACCGGCCGGTCCACGCCGAGGTGACGGACGTCCGGATCGACGGGGCCCGGGTGACCGTCGAGGGCGGCATGCTCGGGACCGCCGAGGTGACCGGCGCACCCGTGCTGGTGCTGCGCCGCCGGGGAGGAACGGCGGACGAGATCCTTTTCCGCGGCAAAAAGGTCGGCAAGGACGGATTTCGGTTCCGTTTTTCCTCTGCCGTACCGGCAGCCTCACAGATGAGCGGAAACGATGTATGGGACTTTTTCATTCGCTGTGCGCCGGCTGTGAAGCCGGTGCGGATCGGCCGGCTGCTCGATGATCTGGTGATGAAGCAGCGGGTTTTCGTATACCCGCACACGGTGATGGGGAAGCGCAGGCAGGCGGGCCTGCTGCGTGCGGTGGCAGGGCGTGTGCCGGGACGGCAACGAAAGAAGATCCGCGTGCACGTTTATTACACGCTCTCCAACGACCTCGCCATGAATGTGGCGGATATGTAAGTGCCGCTTCTCCCGCTCTGTGATACTTCACTCCATCCGAACGTGTGGCGTCAGTCACCTGGCCGAGAGGTACCGTTCGGTGTCGCATCCCCGCAACGCCAGGGTGAACAGCAGGTTTATTCGAATGTGTGCGAGGTGTCAGCCGTCTTGCGGGACGGTGAGCACGAATGTCAGCATCGGCCTTGTCCCCAGCCCCCGCAAGATTGGTCCCCTTGTCCGTGCACCACATGGCCAGATCCCGAACCACAGCTGTCCTGCTCGCCGGGGGTACCGGTCAGCGGGTGGGGCTCGCGATTCCGAAGCAGCTGGTGAAGATCGCGGGTAAGGCGGTCATAGAACACACGCTGGCGATTTTCGAACAGGCCGACTCCGTCGACGATGTCGTCGTGATGATGGCCCCCGGCTATGTCGCGGAAGTGGAGAAGATCGTCGCCAAGGCCGGGCTGGCCAAGGTCACCAAGATCCTCGAGGGCGGAGCGACCCGCAGCGAGACCACCGAGCGCGCCATCGCCGCTCTCGGTGAGGGCCTCGCGGAGGGGGAGGACCTCAACGTCCTGTTCCACGACGCGGTCCGTCCGCTGCTCTCCGAGCGGGTCATCAAGGACTGTGTCGACGCGCTGGACCGCTACCAGGCCGTCGACGTCGCCATCCCCTCCGCGGACACGATCATCGTGACCCGGACCCACGGCGAGGACGGCGAGTTCATC
This sequence comes from Streptomyces pristinaespiralis, assembly GCF_001278075.1. Lineage (GTDB taxonomy): Bacteria > Actinomycetota > Actinomycetes > Streptomycetales > Streptomycetaceae > Streptomyces > Streptomyces pristinaespiralis. Next base: position 5,753,133 of record NZ_CP011340.1, read on the forward strand.
ACCGACGTCCCGGACCGCTCCCGGCTGCGCCGTGGACAGACCCCGCAGGCGTTCAAGCTGTCGACGATCCGCAAGGCGTACGAGATCGCGGCGGCCGACCCCAACTTCCAGGCGACCGACGACTGTTCGGTGGTGCTCAAGTACCTGCCGGACGTGCCCATCTACGTCGTCGCGGGCGACGAGTACAACATGAAGGTCACTCAGCCGGTCGACGTGTTCATCGCCGACAAGCTCTTCCAGCTCGCCTCGACCGCCCTCCCGGCCCCGGCCGACGAGAGGGCCTACCGCGAGCAGCTGGCCGGCAGGACGGTCGTCGTCTTCGGCGGCTCGTACGGCATCGGCGCCGACATCGCCTCGCTCGCCGAGTCCTACGGCGCCAAGGTGTACGCGCTGGGCCGCTCCACCACCGGCACGCACGTCGAGAACCCCGAGCACGTCGACGACGCCCTGTCCAAGGCGTACGCCGAGAGCGGCCGCATCGACTACGTGATCAACACCGCGGGCGTACTGCGCATCGGCAAGCTGGCGGAGACGGACAACGCGGCCATCCAGGAAGCGCTGAACGTCAACTACCTGGCGCCCGTCCACATCGCCCGCGCCTCGCACAAGTATCTCGCGGAGACCCGGGGTCAGTTGCTGCTCTACACCTCCAGCAGCTACACCCGCGGCCGTGCCGAGTACAGCCTGTACTCGTCCACCAAGGCCGCCATGGTGAACCTCACCCAGGCACTGGCGGACGAGTGGGCCGCCGACGGTATCCGGGTGAACTGCGTGAACCCGGAGCGCACCGCCACCCCGATGCGCACCAAGGCGTTCGGCGTCGAGCCCGCCGGTTCGCTGCTGTCCTCGGAGGCCGTCGCCCGTACCTCGCTCGACGTGCTGCTGTCCGCGCTGACCGGTCATGTCATCGACGTCCGGCAGCAGGACCCGACCCGTGGCGCATCGGAGGCGACCGGGTTCGAGCAGGCCCTCGCGTCCGTCCTCGACCGACACGGGGACGAGGAACACAGCTGAATGCTCATGCGCTGGGGCCTCTGCGGTCGCCCGCAGGGGCCCTAGTCTGTTGAGCGGGGCTCAACGTCCTTCGCAGAAAACCGTCGGCACCCCCTTGGAGCAGGTTCTTCCGTGATTTCGAAAGCCATTCGCATGGCACGCGTGGGCAGCGGACCGGAGCTGGCAGCCGCGCTCCTGCTGATGCTGGGCTTCCCCTGCATCATGCTCGCGGCGATAATCCCCAGCCTCTGGTTCTTCGCGGCGGCCGTCGCAGTGACGTACGCCGCGGACCAGTTCCTGCACCAGCGGTCCAGTTATCTGGTCAACCGGCTCGCCAAGGTCCGGGCCGGTCTGTCGATCCGGTTCCTGGTGCGCCAGCTGCTGCTCGTGCTGCTGCTGGCCCGGATGGGGTTCGCGGAGCAGCCCGTCTTCTATGTGACGGTCGCCTGCCTCCTCGGCTTCTACGGTCTCCAGGCGCCGCACGGCGCGATGGTCACGCTGATCCGGCTGCGCCGCAAACTGCCCGTGGTCACGCGCAACGTCGATCTGAGCCGGGTCCGCATCCCGGACGCGCCGCCGCGCCCGCTGCTGGACCGCTCGGCGGAGAAGATGCTCCACCTCGACGTCTTCTCCTTCATCGGAGTGCTGGTCGCGGTCGGCACCGACCGCACCGTCTTCGCGTACGCCGGACTCGCGCTCACCCTCGTCCTCGCGGTCGTCTACCTGGCGCTGCTCGTCCCGCACCTGCGGCCGGGCCGCCTCGTGCCGCCGCCGGACAAGGTGCTGGCCGGCGTGGACGCCTGGCTGCGCGAGTACAAGCCGACGGTGATGCTCTACTTCTCCGGCTCCAGGGAGTCGGCGTACCAGGTCAACATGTGGCTCGACACCATGGCCAGGATCGGCGGCCGGCCGCTGATCGTGCTGCGTGAGCGCAACATCGTGCCGCAGCTCGGCGTCACGTCCGTCCCGGTGATCTGCGTGCCCGGCGGGGTGCACCTGATGAACCTGGACCTGTCGACGGTCCGTGTCGCGCTGTACGCGGCCAACGTCGGCAAGAACATCCACATGCTGCGCGTACCGACCATGAAGCACGTCTTCATCGGCCACGGCGACAGCGACAAGCTCGCCAGCGTCAACCCGTACAGCAAGGTCTACGACGAGGTGTGGACCGCCGGGCGAGCCGGCCGCGACCGGTACGCCCTCGCCGACGTCGGTGTGCGCGGCGAGGACATCGTGGAGGTGGGCCGCCCCCAGCTCGGGACCATCGAGACGGCGAAGAGCAGGACGGGCGGGCCGGACAAGCGGATCCCGACGGTCCTGTACGCCCCCACCTGGGAGGGCTGGGACGACAACCCCGGCAACACCTCCCTGCTGCTGGCCGGCGAGAACATCGTGGAGCGGCTGCTGAACGCGGAGCAGCCGATCCGGCTCATCTACAAGCCGCACCCGTTCACCGGCACCCGCAGCGCCCAGGCCAAGGCCGTCGACGCGCGGATCAGGGCGCTCGTCGAGGCGGCCGCCGCCGCCCGGGCGCTGGACCCGCGGTGGACGGCGGAGGCGGAGGCCGACGCGGCGGACCAGGCCGCCGCGCGCGTCGAGCTGGAGCGCCTCGAAGCACGCCTCGCGGAACTGTCGGGCGTCTCCAAGGCCGGTGGCGACGAGGCGGAGGAGGCCCGCGACTCGGTGGCGGACCCGGCGCGCGAGGCCGAGATCATCAAGCTCAAGGACGAGTGGAACGCCGCGTACTGGCGGTCCTTCGGCTGGTGGGAGCACCGGGTCATCACCGGTCCCGAACCGCGCCTGTACGACTGCTTCAACGAGTCGGACGGCATGGTCTCCGACATCTCCAGCGTGGTCTCCGACTACATCGCGAGCGGCAAGCCGTACGCGGTCACCGACTCCGCGGGGCTGGGAGAGGCGGAGTTCCGGCGGCAGAACACCGCGGTGCGCGCCGCTGTGATCCTCTCCAACAGCGCCGCCGAGCTCGACGAGCTGCTCGCGGCGGTCGCCGACCCCGCGGCGGACACCCGTGCCGAGGCGCGGCGGGAGCTCAAGGAGTACCTGCTCGGACCCGACGAGCCGACGTCGCTCCAGCAGTTCGACACGGCGGTGCAGGCGCTGGCCGCCAAGGCGGAGGCCCGTAATCTCGCGCTGCAGCAGCGGCTCGCGGGACCCGAGCAGGCGCCGGGGCTCGACGACTCGCCCGTGGGCGACACAGCCGTGGGCGGCTGACGCCACGGATCCGTGGCACGGCCCGGTGGCTCCCTCGGGGATGCCGCCGGGCCGCTGTCGTCCTCATGGGTGAACCGACGTGCGCCCGTGATATGTACATTTGACCGGAGGGTCGTTCACCGCAACCTTTGCCCGGTTCGGGTTGTCTGTATGTCCATGAATGACAGTCTCGTGCCCGACGTCACGGTTGTCGTCGGTGCCTATGAAGCCATGCCGTACCTGGTCCGTTGCCTGGAGTCGGTGGAGTCGCAGACCATGGGTGCCGACCGCATCGAGATCGTCGCGGTCGACGACGGTTCGACGGACGGCACGGGCGAATACCTGGAGGAGTTCGCCGCCCGCGGCAAGGTCCGCACCACGCTGGTCCGGCAGGCGAACTCCGGCGGGCCGAGCGGTCCGCGCAACGTCGGCCTCTCCCTCGCGCGGGGCCGCTATGTCTTCTTCCTCGACGCCGACGACTTCCTCGGCGACGAGGCGCTGGAGCGGATGGTCGCCATGGCGGACCGGGCGGGGACGGACGTGGTGCTCGGCCGGATGGCCGGCCGTGGCCGCGGCGTTCCCCGCTCGATGTTCACCGAGACCGTGGAGCGTGCCGATGTGTACTCCTCACGGATCATCTACGCGCTCAGTGCGCAGAAGCTGTTCCGGCGCGAGATGCTGTGCCGGCTCGGTCTCACGTTCGACGAGAGCCTCCCCACGGGCGAGGACTCGCTGTTCACCATGGAGGCGTACCTCGCCGGCAACGGCGTCTCCGTGGTCGCCGACTACGACTGCTACTACCTGGTCGGCCGCGAGGACGGCAAACACGCCACACGCCGCGGGACTTACGCGGACCGCTTCCAGGCGCTGAACGGCCTGGCCCGGGTGATCGCCCGGCTGGAGCCGCCGGGGCCGCGCCGCGATCAGCTGATGGTCAGACCCTTCACCGTGGGGCTGCTCCAGCAGTTCGGCCCCGGGTTCCTCCGGCAGCCGGAGTCCGAGCAGCGCGACAAACTGCGGCTGGCGGCCGCCATGACCCGGCCGTACTGGAACGAGGGCGTCGCGGGCCGCATCAGGGTGGGGGAGCGGCTGGTGCTGGAGTGCGTGGCGAGGGGCCGGCTCGACCTGCTGAAGGACATGGTGGAGTTCACGGCCGCCAAGTCGGTTCCCGAGGTGGTCCGTGAGCCCCGGACGGGACGCCGGGCCTGCGTGTACCTCGCCTATCCGCATTTCCGCGATCCCGCGGCGGGTCTGCCCGACCGGTCGTACGCCGTCACCGTGTCCGACTGGGCAGGCAGCTGCCGGGTCCTGCCGCCAGAGGCGCAGGCCCTCACCGTCCGGCGGGTGGTGCGCGGCGTGCGCAGACGGGTACGGCGCCTCGTGCGCAGCGCCCGGAATCGGAACACACCGTCTGTGCAGGGGAACCGTGGGTAAAGTCGAAAGAGCTGAGCGGTATCCGCTCGGGGAACATCACTCGACTCGAGGACATGAATCGTGAAGGCACTCGTTCTCTCCGGAGGGGCGGGCACCCGCCTGCGTCCCATCACGCACACCTCGGCCAAACAGCTGGTGCCCGTCGCCAACAAACCGGTGCTCTTCTACGGCCTCGAGGCGATCGCGGAAGCGGGGATCACCGAGGTGGGTGTGATCGTCGGCGACACCGCAGAGGAGATCAGGGAAGCCGTCGGGGACGGGTCCCGATTCGGTGTGAAAATCACATACATTCCGCAGGAGAAGCCGCTCGGCCTCGCGCACGCCGTCGCCATTTCCCGCGACTTCCTCGGCGAGGAAGATTTCGTGATGTACCTCGGTGACAACTTCATCGTCGGCGGCATCACCGGCCTCGTCGACGAATTCCGCACAGAACGCCCGGACGCGCAGATCCTGCTGACCAAGGTGCCCGACCCCACGTCCTTCGGTGTCGCCGAACTGGACGGGGACGGCCGCGTCGTGGGCCTGGAGGAGAAGCCGAAGGAGCCGAAGAGCGATCTCGCCCTCGTCGGTGTCTACCTCTTCACCTCTGCCGTGCACGAGGCCGTGCGGTCCATCGAGCCTTCCTGGCGGGGCGAGTTGGAGATCACCCACGCCATCCAGTGGCTCATCGACCAGCACCGCGACGTGCGCTCGACGACCATCGCCGGCTACTGGAAGGACACCGGCAACGTCACCGACATGCTCGAGGTCAACCGCTCCGTGCTGGAGACGGTGGAGCCGAGCAACGACGGCGAGGTCGACCGGAGCAGCGAGATCATCGGCCGGGTCCGGATCGAGAAGGGGGCCCGGATCAGCAACAGCCGCATCGTGGGCCCCGCGATCATCGGCGGTGACACGGTGATCAGCGACTCGTACGTCGGCCCCTTCACCTCCGTCTCGGAGGGGTGCCGGATCCAGGACAGCGAGATCGAGTACTCCATCGTCCTGCGCGGCGCCTCCATCTCCGGTGTGCGGCGTGTGGAGGCCTCGCTGATCGGCCGGGACGTCGAGGTCACACCCTCTCCTCGTAATCCGTCCTCCCACCGACTCGTGCTCGGCGACCACAGCAAGGTACAGATCTCCTCATGACAACCAAGATCCTGGTGACCGGTGGCGCCGGTTTCATCGGTTCCCACTACGTCCGCACGCTGCTCGGCCCCGGCGGGCCGGGCGACGTGGCCGTCACCGTGCTCGACAAGCTCACCTACGCGGGCAACCCGGCCAACCTCGACGAGGTCCGCGACCACCCCGGGTTCGGCTTCGTGCAGGGCGACATCTGCGACGCCGACCTCGTCGGCAAGCTCATGGCGGAGCACGACCAGGTGGTCCACTTCGCCGCCGAGTCGCACGTGGACCGCTCCATCGACGGCGGGGCGGAGTTCGTGCGCACCAACGTCCTCGGCACCCACACGCTGGTCGACGCCGCCCACCGGGCCGGCGTCGAGCGGTTCGTCCACATCTCCACCGACGAGGTCTACGGCTCGATCGACGAGGGCTCCTGGCCGGAGACGCACCCGCTCGAGCCCAACTCGCCGTACTCGTCCGCGAAGGCGTCCAGCGACCTGATCGCCCTGTCGTACCACCGCACCCACGGCCTGGACGTCCGGGTGACCCGCTGCTCCAACAACTACGGGCACCACCACTTCCCCGAGAAGGTCATCCCGCTGTTCATCACCAACCTGCTGGACGGCGGCAAGGTCCCGCTCTACGGCGACGGCGGCAACGTCCGGGACTGGCTGCACATCGACGACCACGTCCAGGGCATCGAACTCGTCCGCACCAAGGGCCGCTCCGGCGAGGTCTACAACATCGGCGGCGGCACCGAGCTGTCCAACAAGGAGCTCACCGGACTGCTGCTGGAGGCCTGCGGCGCGGACTGGGACACCAGCGTCGAGTACGTCACCGACCGCAAGGGCCACGACCGCCGCTACTCCGTCGACTGCACCAAGATCCGCGCGGAGCTCGGCTACGAGCCGCGCAAGGACTTCGCCACCGGCCTCGCGGAGACGGTGCAGTGGTACCGCGACAACCGCGCCTGGTGGGAGCCGCTGAAGGAGCGTGCGGCGCTGTGAGCTGGCTCGTCACGGGCGCCGGCGGGATGCTCGGCCTGGACGTCGTCGCCCGGCTCGCCGCGGAGGGCGTCCCCGCCGTCCCCGTCGCGCGCGCGGACCTGGACATCACCGACCCCGACGCCGTGCGCTCCTGCCTGGCGGACCACCGCCCCGCCGTCGTGGTGAACTGCGCCGCCTGGACGGACGTCGACGGCGCCGAGGAGCGGGAGGCCGCGGCCCTGGCCGTCAACGGCACCGGCACGAGGAACGTGGCGGAGGCCTGCAAGGAGAGCGGCGCCGTCCTGCTGCACATCTCCACCGACTACGTCTTCGCGGGCGACGCCACCCGGCCCTACGCCGAGGACGCCCCCACCGCGCCGCGCAGCGCCTACGGGCGCACCAAGCTGGCGGGGGAGCGGGCGGTGCTCGAGCTGCTGCCGGAGACCGGCCACGTCATCCGTGCGGCCTGGCTCTACGGCGCGGGCGGCCCCAACTTCGTCCGCACCATGATCCGGCTGGAGGCGGCCAGGGACACCCTCGACGTCGTGGACGACCAGCGCGGCCAGCCCACCTGGAGCGCCGACCTCGCCGGTCTGCTCGTGCGGCTGGGGCGGGCGGCGGTGGCCGGGACGGTCCCCGCCGGCGTCCACCACGGCACCAGCCGGGGCGAGACCACCTGGTACGGCTTCACCAGGGAGATCTTCCGGCTGCTGGGCGCGGACCCGGACCGGGTACGGCCGACGGACAGCGCGGCCTTCGTGCGCCCGGCGCCCCGTCCCGCGTACAGCGTCCTCGGGCACGAGGGCTGGCGGGGCACCGGCATCGAACCCGTTCGCGACTGGCGCGAGGCGCTCGCAGAAGCGTTCCCCGCACTGGTGGAAGCAGAGCGCGGAACGGGTGCTACTGGCCAGTAGACATTTACGTCCGGGCCGCGTACACGCTAACTTCGCTGGGAATCAATCAATTTGATTCCCAGCGAAGGGTTCGATCGGTGGATCGCCACGGTTTTCTGCGTCAACTGCACCGCACGTACAAACCCCGCAACTATCTCGAAATCGGGGTCAATGACGGACGCAGTCTGGCACTCTCCCGGGTCCCTTCCGTCGCGATCGATCCGGCGTTCCGTGTGGTGACGAGCATCAGTTGCGATGTCCACCTCGTCAAAGCCACCAGTGACGACTTCTTCGCGCGCAAGGACCCGCTGGTGCATCTGCGTACCGGCCGCAATCCCTTCCGCGCCCTGGCCCGCAAGGACCCGCTGAATGTCCTCGGCGGAGAGCCGAAGCTCGAGCTTTCGTTCATCGACGGAATGCACCTCTTCGAGTACGCGCTCCGCGACTTCATGAACGTCGAGCGGCACTCACGCTGGTCCAGCGTGATCGTGCTCGACGACATGCTCCCGAGGAACGTCGACGAGGCGGCCCGCGACCGGCACACCAAGTTCTGGGCCGGCGACGTCTACAAGGTCGCCCAGGTCCTGCGGAAGTACCGCCCCGACCTGGTCGTCGTCGAGGTCGACACCGCGCCGACCGGAGTCGTGGCGATCTTCGGCGCCGACCCGGAGAGCACCGTCCTCAAGAACGCGTACGACAAGATCATCGAAGAGTACGTCGTGCCCGACCCGCAGGACGTGCCCGAGGAGATCCTCGTCCGCAAGAACGCCGTCCAGCCCGAGGCGCTGCTCGGCGCCGACTTCTGGCCCGCCCTGATCAAGGCCCGCGCGCTGCGCCGGCCGCGCTCGGCCTTCGCGCCGGTGCGCAGGAGCCTCGAGAGGCTCACCGGCTGAACCGCTCCGCGAACGCCCCGGGTCCGCCGGACCCGGGGCGTCGCCGTGCGCCCCGCGTGGCTCAGCCGCGCGCGGCCAGTTCCGCGTAATAGGCGCGGCACTCCTCGTACCGCGGCAGCAGGCCCTGGCGCTCCGCCTCGGCCAGCGACGGAGCCGCGGCGTCCTTGTCAGAGAGGACCGGGGTGATGTCCTGCGGCCACTCGATGCCCAGACCGGGGTCGAGCGGGTCGATGCCGTGCTCGCGTTCGGGGGCGTAACCCTCGGAGCAGAGGTAGACGACCGTGGCGTCGTCCGTCAGAGCCATGAAGGCGTGACCGAGGCCCTCCGACAGATAGACGCTGCGGTGGTCGACGTCGTCGAGACGCACCGCCTCCCACTTCCCGAACGTCGGTGAGCCGACCCGGATGTCGACCACGACGTCCAGGACGGTGCCCCGCACGCACTTGACGTACTTCGCCTGGCTCGGCGGGACGTCGGCGAAGTGGACACCGCGGAGCGTGCCGCGGCTGGAGACCGAGCAGTTGGCCTGGGCGAGCCGCAGACCGTGGCCGGCGGCCTTCGCGAAATCACCCTCCTTGAACCACTCGTGGAAGCTCCCACGGCTGTCCGGGAAGATCTTCGGCTCGTGCACCCAGGCGCCGGTGATGGAGAGCTGCCGCATGTGATCCTGTCCTCGTTCGGGTGTTGCGGTCAGGTGGCCGATGCCGGGCCCGCGGGTGTGCCGGTCATCCCAGCAGCCGCGCCGCGAACCGGCGGACCTTCCTGCGCCCGGAGGACGGCAGCCGTCGCACGACGGGGCCGGCCACGGCGCGCACCGCCTCGCGCAGCGCCGCCCGGCGGCGCTGCACCGTCAGCTTCCGCAGCAGGGCGGGGTCCGGCGCGGGGAGGCTGTCGTCCAGCCGGAGACGGCCGGTGGCATCGACGTCCACCGTACACAGCGCCAGCGCCCGGCCCTTCTCGCCGTCGAGCCGCACTCCGAGCTGCCAGGTGCCCGCGGGCGCACCCTCGATCCGGCGGGGCACCGACAGGTGAGCGCGACCGTGCACCGGGCGCAGCGTCGACGGGACCGCGTGGACGACCGCTGCGTCCGGTGCCTCCGAGGTCTCCGGTTCCTGCCGTCCCGTCTCCGCCGCTCCGGTCGCGTCAGGGGCGGGCGCGGCCGGCGGCTTGCTCAGCACCAGCTGCACCGCCGTGGGAGCGGTCGTGGCGGTCGTGACCAGGTCGAGCCGCAGCTGCGGCGAACGCCCCGGCATGCACAGCACGGTGCGGCCCTCCATGTACGGGACCAGCTTCTTGCCGCGACGGGAGACGTCGAGGGTCAGATTGCCGTGCGGGTCGGTGAAGTACGGGATCACGGGGCGGGCGGGCGCGGACAGCAGCGCCGGGAGGCACTGGCCGTCGACGTGCTCCGCACGCTCGGCGCCCAGCCGGGTCTTGCGCACGAGACCGAGGCCCCGCACGCTCACCCAGGCGTCCCAGAAGCCCCGCGGAAGGCTGCCCCGGCCCTTGCGGCCGCCCTGGGTGGACAGCACGCCGGTGCCGCGGAGCACGACCTCGCAGGTCCGGCCCGCTCCGTCCGGTCCGTTCGCGCCGGACTCGGCGATCTCGTCGTCCTCGTCGTCGAGCATCTCGACGCGGGTCTCGAGCGTGGTCGGGCACAGCCACTCCACGGCCTTCTCGCGATCACGCAGCGACAGCTCTGCCTGGAAGCCGGCGAGATCGTCGGTGATGTCGAGGAGTGCGCCCTCGGGGAGGAAGCCGGACGTGATGTCGGGGTGCACGTAGAGCCGCTCGTCACGGCGCAGGAGCTTCAGCGGCAGCCGCTGCTCGCCGTGGACCAGCCGTCCGGCCATGGTCACCGTGATCCGGCCGTCGGTCTCCCACCGCACGTTCTCGAGCCGTGCGGAGCCCTTGACGGACGCACCGAGACGGGCGAGCCGCACCAGCCCTTCCGCGTTGTTCTCACGCAGCAGCGTGGAGCGCATCCGCAGCATCGGCCCGAGGCCGTCGTGCACGGAGTCGTCCATGTACTCCAGTGCGAGCGGCCGTACGGCGTCGACCATCTCGCGCAGATAGTCGTCCTCGTACTTGAGCACCGCCGGCTCACTGAGGCGGCCCAGCATCTCCACCCGGTAGAAGCGGCGCAGCACCCGGTCCCGCAGCGCACCCGGCTCGGTGTTGGCGACGACGACGTCGAGGACCTCGCGGAGGTTGCCGTAGTAGCCCTCGGGGACGAGCTTCGCCGACCCGGCGTTCTTGCCGTCGTCCCGCTTCGAGTAGTGGTAGCAGGTGTACGTGCCGAGGATCGAGACGACCTTGGCGGGGAAGTACGCCCGCATCATGTACAGCTGGTCCTCGAGGCGGCGCTTGCCCTCGGGATAGGCGATGCCGTGCTCGCGCAGGAACGCGGTGCGGAACATCTTGTGCGGCGTGAGGCTGTCGAAGAGCGGAGCGTCCCGCAGCGTGCACTTCTCGCGGTTCGTACGGAAGACGCCGTGCGGCACACCGCGGAAGTTGCTGGCCACCTTGCCGATGACGATGTCGGAGCCGTTCCTGTGCCCCATGTCGTAGAGGCGGCGCAGCGCGTCCGTGCCCAGGTGGTCGTCCTGGTCGAGGAACTGGACGTACTCACCGAGGGCTTCGGCGACCCCGATGTTCCGCGGCTTGCCGGGCCAGCCGGAATTGGGGATGTGGATCACCCGGAAGTGGGGGTGCTCGGCCGCCAGCTTGTCGAGCCGCTCCGGGGTGTCGTCGGTGGAGCCGTCATCGACGAAGAGGACCTCGAACTCCCCGGCCGGAAGGGTCTGGCGGACCAGGGAATCGATGCACGGGTCGATGTACTTCCCCGGGTTGTACACCGGGATGACGACACTCACTTTGACCGACACAGCTGCGCCCCGTCTGTTGTGGGAACCGGAGTCGAAGGTGGCGGGCCGGAGACAGGCATGCGCCGGTACGGGCGCGGGCCACCGCCCACCGGCCACCCTAGCGGTTGGCCGGATCGAACAACCATCGCCACAGTCAACTCACGTCACGCGGCAGGCCCTTCCGGCGTGGCACCCTCCTTCCCGGGCCGGTGGCGACAGGTGCCGCCGGCCGGATGCTGCTGTCCAGCGAGCGGAATGCCCGCGCACACGAGCGGGGCGCTGGCATACATTCGGCCTTGTGACAGAGGCGAGGCACGGCGTGACAGGACAGAGCCCGGAACAGCAGGCCGCGGGGCGTTCGGGAGGAGCCCCGGCGGGGCAGCCACCCGCCGCCCCCGCACCGGCGGGCACGGTTCCGGCGAGGGCCCACGTGACCGCCGCCCGCCGGATCGTCGTCAAGGTCGGCTCCTCCTCCCTGACCACCGCCGCCGGAGGGCTCGACGCCGACCGGGTGGACGCCCTGGTCGACGTGCTGGCCAAGGTCCGCAGCGGCGGCGAGAAGGAGATAGTGCTCGTCTCCTCCGGCGCCATCGCCGCAGGTCTCGCGCCGCTCGGGCTCACCCGCCGGCCCAAGGACCTGGCCCGTCAGCAGGCCGCCGCCAGCGTCGGCCAGGGCCTGCTCGTCGCCCGCTACACCGCGTCCTTCGCCCGCTACGGCGTCCGCGTCGGCCAGGTGCTGCTGACCAGCGACGACACCAGCCGCCGCGCCCACTACCGCAACGCGTACCGGACCTTGGACCAGCTCCTGGCCATGGGCGCCCTCCCGGTCGTCAACGAGAACGACACCGTCGCCACCGACGAGATCCGCTTCGGCGACAACGACCGGCTCGCCGCGCTCGTCGCCCACCTCGTACGGGCCGACCTGCTGATCCTGCTCTCCGACGTCGACGGCCTGTACGACGGCGACCCGGCCCGTCCCGACACCAGCCGCATCGAGGAGGTGCACGGCCCCGAGGACATCGCCCATGTGCAGATCGGCAGCGCGGGCAAGGCGGGCGTCGGCACCGGCGGCATGGTCACCAAGGTCGAGGCGGCCCGGATCGCCGCGGCCGCCGGCGTACCCGTGGTCCTGACGTCCGCGAGCCGCGCCGCCGACGCGCTCTCGGGCCGTGACACCGGCACGTACTTCCACGCCACCGGACGCCGCTCCGCCGACCGGCTGCTGTGGCTGGCGCACGCCTCCACGCCGCAGGGTTCCCTCACCCTCGACGAGGGCGCCGTACGGGCCGTCGTCGAGAACAGGAAGTCGCTGCTGCCCGCGGGCATCGCCGCCGTGGACGGCGAGTTCAGCGCCGGGGACCCGGTGGAGCTGCGCGACGCCGCAGGCCGGCCGGTCGCGCGAGGGCTGGTGAACTTCGACGCCAAGGAGATCCCCCGGATGGCCGGCCGCTCCACCAGGGAACTGGGCAAGGAGCTCGGCCCGGAGTACGAGCGGGAAGTCGTACACAGGGACGATCTGGTCGTCCTCCAGACGTGAAAAGGCGGAAAGTCCCGCCATCTGGCAGAGACCTTTACCAAAACCGCCCCACGCCCCGCCGTGGGCTGGTCAACTTTGTTGCGGGGGAACGCGGGGTTCGGCACGACGACGCAGCACGACGCAGCAGCAGGGAGGCCGCCGGTGAGACGAGCGCGCCCAGGGGATGCGCCCCGAGGGAACGGGAAGCTGCCGGGCGTCCGCCGGTCGGTGGGCGAGGAGCGGGCTCTGACCAGCGTCGGGGCAGGGGCCGACTTCGGCGACGGACACGGTGACGCGCGCGGCGAGGGGCGGGCCGACGGCGACACCGCCCGCGGGGACCGGATGAAGATCCAGGAGCAGGGGACCGGGACCGGCACCGCGGAGGCCGGGACACGGCCGGACGCCGCCGGCGAGGAGCGGGTGCTGTCCCGCCTCTGGCACATCACGCTCAGCGTCTCCGGCCGGGAGGCCCCCCTCAAGGAGGTCCGCCGCGGCCTCGAACAGCTGGCTCACGACCACCCCTTCCTGCTCACCAGCCGGTACGCCAACGACCACGCGGAGATCCGCTACTGGGAGGAGGCGCGCGACCTGCACGACGCGGCCGCGGTCGCCCTGCGGCTGTGGGGCGAGCACCGTTCCACGGCCAACCTGCCGCCGTGGGAGATCGTCGGCCTCGAGGTCATCGACCGGCAGACCTATCACCAGCGCGTCGCGGAGGGTTACGGCCCGCCGCCGGCCGCGCGGGTGGGAGTGCACCCCTTCTGAGGGCCGGGGGGTGCCGGGTCGTCGAGCTTCGCGACGTCGACGAGCCGGGCGCCGCGAGGCGGTCCGTCTCGGACTGCGGGATACGGGAGGGACGCCCGCGGGCGGCGCATTACGCTTCCTGTATGACGTCGCTCTCTTCGGTTTCGCCCTACGACAACATGTCCCCGGTCGCCCAGGTGGCCTACCGGGCCCGCGCAGCGGCCGCCGACCTCGCGCCGCTGCCGCGCTCGGCCAAGGACGACGCGCTGCTCGCGATGGCCGACGCCCTGGAGGTCCGCACCAGCGAGATCGTCGAGGCCAACGCCGAGGACGTCGCCCGCGCCCGTGAGGCGGGGACCAGCGAGACGGTCATCGACCGGCTGACGCTCACTCCCGAGCGGGTGCGTGCCATCGCCGCCGATGTGCGTCACGTGGCGGCGCTGCCCGACCCCGTCGGCGAGGTGGTGCGCGGCTCGACCCTGCCCAACGGCATCGACCTTCGCCAGGTGCGGGTGCCGCTCGGCGTCGTCGGCATCATCTACGAGGCCCGGCCGAACGTCACCGTGGACGCCGCCGCGCTGTGCCTGAAGTCGGGCAACGCGGTGCTGCTGCGCGGCTCGTCCTCCGCCTACTCCTCCAACACCGCCCTGGTGCGGGTGCTGCGGGACGCCGTCGGCGGCTCCGGGCTGCCGGCCGACGCCGTACAGCTGGTGCCGGGCGAGAGCCGGGACTCCGTACGCGAACTGATGCGGGCCCGCGGCATGGTCGACGTGCTGATCCCCCGGGGCGGCGCCTCGCTGATCCGCACGGTCGTCGAGCAGTCCACCGTGCCGGTCATCGAGACGGGCACCGGTAACTGCCATGTCTACGTGGACGCCGAGACCGACATCGACATGGCCGTCGAGATCCTGATCAACTCCAAGGCGCAGCGGCCGAGCGTCTGCAACGCCGCGGAGACCCTCCTCGTCCACAAGGACATCGCGGCCGCCTTCCTGCCGCGCGCCCTCGACGCACTCGCGGACGCCGGGGTGACTGTGCACGGCGACGAACGCGTCATCGAGTACGCGGACGCCACCAAGGCCACGATCGTGCCCGCCACCACGGAGGACTGGGAGACGGAGTACCTCTCCTACGACATCGCCGCCGCCGTCGTCGAGTCCCTGGAGTCGGCCGTCGCCCACATCCGTCTCTGGTCCTCCGGTCACACCGAGGCGATCGTCACCACCTCGCAGGCCGCCGCCCGGCGATTCACCCAGTTGGTGGACTCCACGACGGTCGCGGTCAACGCGTCCACCCGTTTCACCGACGGCGGTCAGTTCGGATTCGGCGCCGAGATCGGCATCTCGACGCAGAAGCTGCACGCGCGCGGTCCGATGGGGCTGCCCGAGCTGACCTCGACGAAGTACATCGTGACGGGTGACGGCCACACACGGTGACCGTCAGCGGGGCGCCGCCCCGGGTCACCCGGGCGGGGAGAGTTTGCGCACTCCCTGCCCAAACCGGGCCCCCCGGTCTACTCTGAGAACGTGCCGGACGACGTGGGGGGCAAGCCGTTCCAGGACGGCGGGGACCCTGAGGACTCTGTCGACCGCGGGGGCGCGGACGAGGACTTCGCCACCGTGGTGTTCGACGAGGACTTCGTACGGGCCGCCAAGATCCACGAGCCGAGCGCGGTGGAGCGGCTGCTGGCCGCCGCCGAGGCCCGCGCCGAGGCGGACGCCGCCCGGTCCGGCACACGGGGACACTCTCCCGACGACGACCTCTACGACAGCCGCCACGCCCCCGGCCACCGTCGCCGCGGCTACGACCACGACGACGAGGACGACGAGGACGCGGGCCCCGACGGCGACTGGTCGGGCCCCTACGGGCGGCACGGCGGCGCCCTGCGCCCCTATCGCGGCACCGCGCGCTGGCACCGGCCGGTGGCCTGGCTGCTGGCCCTGCTGATGGGCATAGGGATGGTCGCCCTCGCCTTCACCGCCGTGTACCGCGGAGCCTCGAACAGCAACCGGCAGGATCCGGTCCCGCAGCCGGTACGGACGGGTGTGGACGCGCCCCCGACGGGAGCCACGGTCAGCGGGCGGGGCAACGGCCCCGTCGCCACACCGCTCGAGCGCTCCGCCCCGCCGGTCTCCGCGGTGCCGCCGGCTCCCTGAGACCCCCGCGTCTGCCGGGGCTCCCGCGCTCCGTGAGGCCCACGCGCCGGCCGCCGATACCCCTCGGGGACCCGGTGCGCAACTTGGTGAGAACTCGTCAGAACTTGTCGTGTACCAGGGCGTTTACCGCGTGCCCGCCAGACCTACCCTGAAAGTATGGCTGGGCGTGGAGACCCGCCCGAGGGGACTCCCGAGGGGCTCCCCGGCGGTGGAGATGACGAGTACGGATCGGTCGTCTTCGACGAATCGTTCATCCGTGCTGCCCGCGTCCAGGAATTCTCCGCAGTGGAGCGGATGGGCGAGGACGCGCCGGCCGTGCGCAGCCTCCCCACCTGGAACGCCGGACGGGCCCCCGGCCAGATCCTGCTGCTGGTCCTGCTCGTCGTCATCGCCTTCGGCACCGCGATCTACCTGGGTGTCCGGCACCCCTACCAGCCGCCCCAGGCCCGGCAGGCCGAGCAGATGCGGGTCCTCGTCGTCCCGCTCGCACCGCAGGGCCCGGTGCCGGGCGGCTCGCCCGCCGAGCTCTACGCGAGCAGCCCGGCCGGGCAGTTCCGCAAGGGGGCCGCGGGCATCACCATGCCGCCCGTGCGCCGGACCGAGCACTTCTCCGAGACGCAGGTGATGACCGCGCTGGCGACGGTCAAGGACTACCTGGTGACGTCGTCGCTCGACCCCGACGTCCTTACCGGTGACGCCGTCCAGCCCGTACGCACCCTGCTCCATCCGGACCAGATGACGCAGTTCGACCGGAGCGTCGCGTCACCGGCCGCCGACGGCCGGCACGCCGCCACCGGCTGGCTCGTGCGCTTCGACCCCGCGAAGGTCGCCCTCGCGGATCCCGACGTGCGCGTACGGGGCACGCTCACCGTCACCGAGGCGGGGACCGGAGCCCTGGAGATCGTCTCCGAGCACACCTTCGTCTACGCGCTGCGCCGGGCGGCCGTCAGCGGTCCCGGCACGGACGAGGCGTCCCTCTTCACCGTCCGCCGCGAGCTCCACTTCCGCTTCGACCGCGACGATCTCGCGCACCATCGCCTGGAGCTGCGGGTCAGCAACCTCCAGGCCGGGCCGCAGGCCTGCTCGTCCGACGTGTCGGGCGCACTGCATCCGCTGCTGTCAGGACAGCGGGCGGATTCCGACGGCCCGGCCGGCACCGACCCGTATGCGACGGGCCGGGCCACCGTGGCGTTGTGCGGGTCCCTCGCCCCGGAGGCTCAGCCCTCGCCCTGAGAGCTGCCGCCGCCCGCCGGTCCTGCGCCGTTGCCGTCGCCGGCGGTCCCGCCCGCCGCGCCGCCGTTGCCCATGAACTTGTCCCGCAGCTTGCCGCCGAGGTCGCCGGCCCCGCCCGCTATGTCGCCGACGAGCTTCATCAGCGGGTCCTTGCTGGTGCGCACCGTGTCGGCGTAGTGCGAGGCGGACTCACGGAAGGAGTCGGTGACCGAGGTGTCCTTGTCCTCGGTGCGGCGCGGGTAGTGGCCGTCCATGATCCGCTGGTAGTCGCGGCTCTCCGCCCACTTCTTCAGCTCGGCGGCGCGCACCGTGGTGAACGGGTGGGACCGGGGGAGCACATTGAGGATCTTCAGGACCGAGTCGCGCAGGTCGCCCGCGGACTCGTACTCCTCCGCCTGCTTCAAGAACGCGTCCACGTTCATCTCGTGCAGGTGGTTACCGCCGGCGATCTTCATCAGGCCGCGCATCGAGGCCCGGAGGTCCTGCCCCACGAGCAGGCCCGCCCGGTCCGCCGACAGCTCCGACTTGCGGAACCACTCACGCAGCGCCGTGACGATCGCCATGATCGCCACATTGCCCAGCGGTATCCAGGCGACCTTCAGCGCCAGTCCGGTGAGGAATAGGAGGACCGTGCGGTAGACGGAGTGCCCCGAGAGGGCGTGGCCGACCTCGTGGCCGACGACCGCGCGCATCTCCTCCTCGTCGAGGAGCTCCACGAGCCCGGTCGTGAGAACGATGATCGGCTCGTCCAGGCCGATGCACATGGCGTTGGGACGCGGGTCCTGCGTCACGTACATCGCGGGGACCTTCTCGAGGTCCAGGATGTAGCAGGCGTCGCGCAGCATGTCGTTGAGATGCGCGAACTGGGCGTCGCTCACCCGCACCGAGTCGGAGAGGAAGAGCAGTCGCAGGCTGCGCTCGGGAAGCAGCGCGCTGAGTGCCTTGAAAACGGTGTCGAAGCCGCTGAGCTTGCGCAGGGCGACGAGCGCCGAGCGGTCCGCGGGGTGTTCGTAGGCCCGTGAGGAGATCTCCGGGAAGCGCTTGCGCTGCCTGCTCGGTACCTGCTCGTGGCTGCTGGTCATGGTGCCCCCTGTTGGTGCGAGTCCTCGCTCGTCCCCCTGACGGACCCCAGCGTAGGGGCTGGGGCCGCGGCACGGTGGGGCCTGTGGACAACTCCGGGAACCCCTGTGACGGCGTCTGCGGTGGGCACAACGACTGAGTCGGCGTGAGCGTGCCCGGGAGGCCCGCATACGATGTCCGCGAAGTCTCCGACTCCCACTCCCGATCGATTGGTCCTGTTGAAGATGAGCCTCACCGGCACCGCCGCCAACCTGGTCACTCTCGCCGAGGGCGCCGAGCACGGCGGCAACCACGAAAGCCTCAGCCCGTACGTGACCGGCATCGGCGCCTTCGTCGCCCTGATGCTGCTGCTGTGGATCACCACCCGCTTCAACCGCGACCGCTGATCCCTGGCCGGCGGCCGGTGCCAGTAGGCTCTGCACGCATGGGAGAGCAGATAGTGGCCGACGGCTCCGGCGCCGGATCCGGTCCGGGCAGACGCCGACTCGGCGTGATGGGCGGGACGTTCGACCCGATCCACCACGGACACCTGGTGGCCGCCAGCGAGGTGGCCGCCCTCTTCCACCTCGACGAGGTGGTGTTCGTACCGACCGGGCAGCCGTGGCAGAAGAGCCACAAGAACGTGTCACCGGCCGAGGACCGCTATCTCATGACGGTCATCGCCACGGCGTCCAACCCGCAGTTCTCGGTGAGCCGTATCGACATCGACCGCGGCGGCCCGACGTACACGATCGACACCCTGCGGGACCTGCACTCCCTCAACGAGGACTCGGACCTGTTCTTCATCACGGGTGCCGACGCGCTCTCCCAGATCCTCGGCTGGCGGAACGCCGAGGAACTGTTCTCGCTCGCCCACTTCATCGGGGTGACCCGGCCGGGCCATGATCTGACGGACGACGGCCTGCCCGAGGGCGGAGTCTCCTTGGTGGAGGTTCCGGCGCTGGCGATCTCGTCGACCGACTGCAGGGAGAGAGTCGCCCAGGGGGACCCGGTCTGGTACCTGGTGCCGGACGGTGTGGTGCGCTACATCGACAAGCGCCAGTTGTACCGCGGCGAATGAGCCGCGGAGAGGGGCACCGTTGAACGACCAGCAGAATCCTTACGACCCGTACCACCAGCCGCAGATCATCGGCTACGACGAGTACGGACAGCCGGTCTATCAGCAGCCCCAGCAGTACGACCCCTACGCACAGCAGCAGAGCGGCCACGCTGGGCAGCAGGACGGACAGAACGGTCCTGGCTCCGGGGCCTACGGTTCCACGCAGGACTACGGCCAGGCGCAGGGCTACGCCCCTGGTCAGGGCTACGGCACGGGCGACGGCTACGGCGGCGCCGGCCAGGACTACGGCCGCCACCAGGCCCCCCAGGACTACGGATACGACCCGTACGCCTCTCAGCCGCAGACGCCGGCGGGCCAGGACCGGGGGTACGACCCTTACGCGTCCGGCCAGGGCGGTTACGGCTACGACACCGGCACCCAGCCCGCCGTCGACACCACCGGCCAGTGGGCCTTCCCGCAGCAGCAGGTCTCCGAGCAGCAGGAGCAGCAACAGCAGGCCGCTCGGCAGCAGGAGCAGCAGCGTCCCGCTCCCGCGGCCCAGGAACCGGCCGGCGTGCCGGAGCAGCGACGGCCGGCCGACGGGCCGGAGCGCCCGTACCAGACCGAGCAGTTCTCGTTCATCGAGGAGCCGGACGAGGACTCGGAAGACGTCATCGACTGGCTGAAGTTCACCGAGAGCCGCTCGGAGCGGCGCGAGGAGGCCAAGCGCCGGGGCCGCAACCGCATCGTCGCGCTCCTGGTCACGCTCGCCCTCGTGCTCGTCGGCGGCGTCGGCTACCTCTGGTACGCGGGCAAGCTCCCCGGCCTGTCCGGCTCCGAGACGAAGAGCGAGGCGGCCGCCGGCCCTCAGAAGCGCGACGTCATCGTGGTGCATCTGCACAACACCAAGAAGAAGGGCACGTCCACCGCCCTTCTCGTCGACAACGCCACCACCGGTCAGGGCACCACCGTCCTGCTGCCCGACAACCTCTCCGTGGCGAACGACGACGGCACGGCCACCACTCTCGGCAAGTCCGTCGAGGATGACGGGTCCACCGGTACCCGCGAGGCGATCGGCACCCTGCTGGGCGCCAAGGTCTCCGGCACCTGGCGCCTCGACACCCCTTACCTGGAGAACCTGGTCGAACTGGTCGGCACGATCGACCTGACGACCGACACCGAGGTCCCCGGTGAGAAGAAGGGGGAAGAGCCCCTGGTGAAGAAGGGCGAGAACCAGACACTCAACGGGCGGGCGGCCGTGGCGTACGCCACCTACGTCGGGCCGGAGGAGGCCGAGGAGAAGCAGCTGCTGCGCTTCGGCCAGGTCATGCAGGCGGTGCTCAAGAAGCTCCCGGACGACCCGAAGTCGGCCACGGTCATCGTCGAGACGCTGGCGCAGATCCTCGACCCGTCCCTCAACGAGCGGGACCTCGGCACGTCCCTCGCCAAGCTCGCCGAGCACGCGAAGGGCGGCGACTACAGGACCGCGCTGCTGCCCGTCCAGGACGACGGCACGCTCAGCGACGAGGCCGCGAGCAGCGTCGTCAAGGACGTCCTCGGCGGCTCCGTCAGCGCACCCGAGCCGGGCGACACCCTCCGCGTGGGGATCAAGAACGGCAGCGGGAAGGCCGATGCCACGGAGCAGGCCCGGGTCACCCTCATCAACGGCGGCTACAACGTCATCGACGGAGGCAAGGCGGACACGGTCGACGCGTCGCAGGTCACCTACGGTGACGACGCGCAGAAGGCCAAGGCGGAGGAGGTCGCCAAGACCCTCGGTCTGCCGGCCGGCGCCGTGAAGAAGGGCAAGGCCGCCACGAACGCCGACGTCTCGGTGGTCCTCGGCCCCGATTTCAAGATCGAGGAGCCGGAGTGACGGGGGCGACGCCGGGGGCCTGAGCATCGTTGCGTGGCGTGTCGGCGGTCCGTGAGACCCTTGAAGGGTTCCTGACCGCCGACGAAAGCCTGCCTGTGACCGCCACGGATCGCTCCATCGAGCTCGTCAACGCCGCCGCCCAGGCGGCGGCCGACCGGCTCGCGCACGACATCATCGCGTACGACGTCAGCGATGTGCTCTCCATCACCGACGCCTTCCTCCTCGCCTCCGCGCCCAACGACCGTCAGGTCAAGTCGATCGTCGACGAGATCGAGGAGCGGCTGAACAAGCAGCTCGGCGCCAAGCCGGTGCGCCGCGAGGGCGACCGCGACGCCCGCTGGATCCTGCTCGACTACGTCGACATCGTGGTGCACGTCCAGCACACCGAGGAGCGGGTCTTCTACGCCCTCGAGCGGCTCTGGAAGGACTGCCCGGAGCTCGCGCTCCCGGAGGACGCCAGGAAGACCCGCGGCAAGGCCAAGGAGCACGCCGAGCTCACCGGCGGTGACACGGAAGGGGAGCAGCGCTGAACGGCATCAGCAGCGGCGGCGGCAGCGCCGGGAGCGCCCGGCGTGGGCGCGGCCGGCGCATCGTCCTGTGGCGTCACGGCCAGACCGCGTGGAATCTCGAGCGCCGTTTCCAGGGCTCCACGGACATCGAGCTGACAGAGGCCGGCGTCGCCCAGGCGCGCCGTTCCGCCCGGCTGCTCGCGTCGCTGAACCCCGACGCGATCGTCGCCTCCGACCTCAAGCGGGCCGCGGCGACGGCCGGCGAGCTGGCCGGTGTCACCGGCATCGACATCTCCTACGACGCCGCGCTGCGCGAGACGTACGCGGGTGCCTGGCAGGGTCTGACCCACGAGGAGATCGTCGAGCGCTACGGCGACCAGTACGCCGCCTGGAAGCGCGGCGAGCCGGTCCGGCGCGGCGGCGGGGAGCTGGAGACCGAGGTGGCCGACCGGGCCGCCCCGGTGGTGCTCCACCACGCCGACAAGCTGCCCGACGACGGCACGCTCGTCGTCGTCAGCCACGGCGGCACCATCCGTACGACCATCGGCCGGCTGCTCGGTCTGGAGTCCCAGCACTGGGAGAGCCTCGGTGGGCTCACGAACTGCTGCTGGTCGGTGCTGGGCGAGGGCGCGCGGGGTTGGCGGCTGCTCGAGCACAACGCCGGCACCCTGCCGGAGCCGGTCCTCGGCGACGACACCTGAGCGGGCCGGGTCCGGCACGCCGCCCGCCCGGGGTGGTCCCGGACCCGGATTTCACTTTCCGGCAGGTCGCAGGCTAAAGTTCTTCTTGTTCGCAGCGCGGAGCGCGAAGAACACGCGGGGCTATAGCTCAGTTGGTAGAGCGCCTGCATGGCATGCAGGAGGTCAGGAGTTCAATTCTCCTTAGCTCCACAATCGGATCCCGTCCCCTTCCAGGGGGGCGGGATTCTTCGTTGCTCCCGGATCATGGTTGCCTGATCATGCCGCCCTCCTCGCGGTGCGTGGCCGATCTCGTACGCAAACGCCGCTGACCACTGTGCGCGGCCGTGGCAGAATCGGACGGCCGGAGGGGACACCGGCGGTACGGGAGGGAGCGCACGATGTCCGCCAGCGGCGAGGAAGCCGGGGAGGCTGCCGATGACCTGCTTGTCACGGCGGAGGCCGGTGCTCGCCTCAGCTGTCCTTCCTGCGGTTCTGTCCATGTCGCCCAGGTCCTCGGGGACAACGGCGGCGTTTCCTTCGTGTGCACGGCCTGCGGCCACAGCTGGAGCTGAGTGATGGGTGCACACAGGCGTAAATGCGACTGGTGCGGCAGCGGTACGCCGATCGTCAGGGACATGGATCCGGTCAATCCCGAGTTCCAGTACTGGTGTGAGGAATGCGCGCGGGCGCTGATCATAAAAGGCGACCCGATCGAGACGTACCGCGAGCTCGAGGGCGAGCCGATCTACGGCCGGCTCCTGGACGAGCACTGCACCCTGAAACGGTTCTACTCGTTCGCGACGGCCTGACGAGCTGCCGGACAAGTCCCCTTTGCCCCCTCGTTCGTAAACGGCGCACACCGGGACGTTCCGGGCGCGGTCGTAAACGATTTGGAGATGCGGCGACAGGGGCGTTAATGTTCTCTACGTCGCCGCCGCGGGGGAAACCCGGGAGCGGGGCGGCACACAGCAAGGGGCTATAGCTCAGTTGGTAGAGCGCCTGCATGGCATGCAGGAGGTCAGGAGTTCAATTCTCCTTAGCTCCACAAGAGACAGTGAAGCGGGCCACCCGGATCGGGTGGCCCGCTTCACTGTTGTGGGTGACCGCCGTCAACTACGGCCGCTGCCAAGGGCCTTGCGGCTGATGCTGGGGAGCGCCGGGCGTGCGGGAGGCGGCGTCGGGCCCGGGGAGGGCACCTGCTCGATCCGCATGGCGAGTGCGGGACAGCGGCGTACGGCCCGCTGCGCGCGGCCCCGCATGTGCATGGGAACCATGGCGTCGGCCACCGACGGGTATCCGTCGGGGTTGAGCCGGATCAGCTCCGGGATGATGTCGGCGCACAGACCGTGGCCCTGACAGAGCGTCCAGTCGACGAAGATCTTCTCGCCGCTGGGGATCGACTCCTCCGCCTCTTCGTAGCCCGGCAGCGGCAGGGGCAGCACACCTGTGGTGTCACGCCCGCAGCCGCCGTGCAGCACGTGCGCCGCCAGGTCGTCCGTGAAGGCGGACAGCGTGGAGGCGAAGAACCGCGCAGAACCGTCGGGGTGTTTGCAGGCGCCACGTCCCTTGACCGCCTGGGTGACCTCACGCAGGGCCTCCAGAGCCGCCGGCCCGCCGCCGTTCATCACATCGGCCAGACCGCCGGCCGCCGCGGGCAGGCCGAGCTTGCAGGGGCCGCACTGGCCGGCCGTCTCCGCGGCCAGCCAGTTGGCCACCCGCAGCGCCTCGCCCAGCGGGCAGGTCTCCGGACCGATCGGCAGGATCGCGCCCGCGCCCAGGGCGCCGCCGACGGAAGCCAGGGACTCCTTGGACACGACCGCCTCGTGGACCGCGGCCGCGTCGATCCAGTTGCCGTGGTAGCCGCCGGTGAGCACCCCCTGTGGCTGCGGCGGGGCGCCCGCCAGCTGGAGCACGTACCGCAGCGGCACGCCCGTCGGCACCTCGACGACCATCGGCCGCGCCACCGCGCCGGAGATCGTCAGCATGACCGTGCCCGGTTCGGAGTCGAGGCCGGTGTGGCTGTAGCGGCGGGCGCCGATCCGCGCGGCGACGGCGAGCTGCGCGAACGTCTCCGCGTTGGACAGCAGCGTCGGAGCGCCGCCGACGCCCGTCTCCGCGGCGCGCACGCGGCGGCCCGGCGGCAGCGCGGGACCGCCGTTGACGGCGCGGATGACGGAGGACGCCTCGCCGGAGACCATCCGCTCCGGGGTGCGCACCACGCGGGCGCGCAGGGCCTGGCCGCGACGGTCCGAGAGGCCGCGCTCGGCGAGCGCGGCGCGCATGGAGATCTCGGTCGAGTTGCGGGTGACCGCGACGACGAGGGTCCGTGCGCCGAGCGCCTCAGCGGCGAGCAGCGCGCCGTCGAGGATGAGGTGCGGCGCCCGGTTGAGCAGCACCGTGTCCTTGCGGCAGGCCGGCTCGCCCTCGCTGCCGTTGACGACGACCACCGGCCGTATGCCGCGCCGGATGGCGGACTTGGCGACGGCCCGCAGTTTCTTGCCGAAGGGGAAGCCCGCGCCGCCGCGGCCGGTGAGGGATATGTCCTCCGCGAGCTGTGCGAGCCGCTCGCCGCTCACGGGCTCGAGCGGCCCGTGCACCTTCAGGTGCATGGGCAGGTCGAGGCGGTCGACGAGGTCGAAACCCTGCGTCAGCTGGGGGAGGCCGACGACGCGGACCTCCGGGACGTCGGGGAGGGGCGCGTTCACGGTCGTTCTCCTGCTGGTGCGTGCCAGGGCTCTCCGGCCGGGGGCGGGAAGAGGGGGCCGGGCATTGGCGCCGTCTCGTCGTACGCAGGGACGTTTCCGTTGTCGTACGAGGACCGGTCGCCGTACGGGGCTGCGGGTGCGGGATCGGTCAGAGGTGTGTCGTAGGCCGCGGGCGGCGGGTAGCCGCCGGTGGCGTCGTACGCGGCGGAGGGCGCCGCGTAGGCGGCCGTCGCGTCGGGGGCGGGGAAGGCGCCGGTGTCGTAGGTGGGGACGCCGGTGTCGTAGGAGGCGGGCGCATCGAGCGGTGAGGAGCCGCCGTACGGTGCCGGCGGCGCGTCGTACGAGGGTGCGGCGTCGAAGAGCGGCGGGGGAGGGGTGTCGTAGAGGGGCCGGGCCGGGTCGGGCCGCACCGACTGCGCCGGGCGGGGCGGCGAGGGCGTCGGCCAGCTGCCCGTCCGCGGGCCGGTCTCCGACACCACGGGTATCTCCTCGGTCATCGGCACGCGCTCGGCGAGCGGCGCCGACGGTTCGCCCGCCAGCGAGACCGCGCGGTAGGCGGCGGACATGCCGGTGCGGCGGCCGCCGGTGAGGTTGCCGCCGTCAGGCGCGAACGCCGGCTCCTCCTCCTGAGGGCGCGGGGCCTCGTAGAGCTGCGGCGAAGGGGCGGCGAGCCGCGGGGGCTGCGCGCGCGCCTGGCCGAGGGGCGGCTGGAAGTCCTGTTCGTACGGGCGCTGTGACGGCACGCCGTTCATTGCGCCGGTCATACGGTCCACGCGGTCCATGCGGTCCATGCCTGCGGGTACGGTCGCGCGGCCCGTCCCGTTCATTCCGCTGACGCCGGGAAGAGGGGCGGTGGCGAGATCGCGCTGCGCCTGCTCGTCCGCGGCGGCCGGTCCGGCGGCGCCGGTCAGGGACATGATCTTCGCGGCGATCCGGCGCTGAACCGGACGCGGCATCATGCGTACGGAGACCGCCGCGGCGACTCCGAGGAGGGCCAGGCAGTACATGGTCACGACCCACGTCGCGGCCGGCCGGCCGGCGTAGAGGCCGTGGACCAGGGCGAAGCACCAGGCCGGGTACGCCAGCATGTGCAGCGGCCGCCAGCGGCCGGCGACCTTGATGTTGCCTGCCAGCGCGCTGCGGAGGGCGCCGGTCGTGCCGGCCACGACCATGAGGAACCCGGCCAGCGAGCCGAAGCCGATGAGTGCCTCCGTGCCGGTGACGCCCAGGCCGAACGGGATCATCGCGCCGAGCAGTGACACATGTCCCAGCGACACCTTCACCGTGGCGTGCAGCAGCAGGAACCCGAGCGAGGCGATGGCGGTCGCCCGGTGGATGCCCTGCGCGAGCAGCCGGTGGCGGGGCGAGAGCAGCAGCCGGTCGGTGGCGATCAGGCCCCAGGCGACGGAGGCGGTCAGGGACACCAGGGAGAGGACCCCGGTGGTGAAGTCGAGCGCGGCGCGGAAACTGTCGCTTCCTCCGACGGCGAGCAGGGGTAGGAGCACCAACGCGGCCACGGAGATGCCGCCTTGCACCTGGCGGCTGAGTCCGCGGCCCGGACCGGGCGACAAACGCATCTTGAGACGAGGGTTCATGGGGCGACTCCGAATGGTGCGGGAAAGCTGTCCCGTTGACGCACTCTAGGTCGACCCATACCAACCAGTACGAGGTTTCAGGGTTTATCGAGGTGAAGTCAGCGAACCTGACTCGGGGGTTGCCCTGGATAAGGGCGATACGCGGAGTAACCCGGACGCCTTGATCGCCGGAGTCGGCCGGAACCCGCCCCTGACGGCTTCCGGAGGCCCGGAACGGACACTCATGCGGGCTGTTCCCCCGCTGCGGTACCCTGACGCCATGCGTGCCGTACGCCTTCTGCTTAGCGAGCCGCGCTGATCAGCCCCGACGGATGAGAAATCCGGTCGGAATCGGCGCGGCGTCCCCTCCTGTGCGAGGGGATTTTTCATTTCCCCTGGTACGTGAATCGGCTGGCAGTCGGCAGAGACGATCGATGGAGCTTCAAGGATCATGAGCGAGATGAACTCGGCTGCGGAGACAGCAGCCCCGCATCGTTATACGGCTGCCATGGCGGCCGACATCGAGGCACGCTGGCAGGACTTCTGGGACGCGGAGGGCACCTACCAGGCGCCCAACCCGAGCGGGGACCTGGCGGGGGACCCCGCGCAGGTGGCCAGGCCCAAGAAGTTCGTCATGGACATGTTCCCGTACCCGTCGGGCGCCGGGCTGCACGTCGGCCACCCCCTGGGCTACATCGCCACCGACGTCTTCGCGCGTCATCAGCGCATGACCGGGCACAACGTCCTGCACACCCTGGGCTTCGACGCCTTCGGCCTGCCGGCCGAGCAGTACGCCGTGCAGACCGGCACGCACCCGCGCGTGTCGACCGAGGCGAACATCGAGAACATGAAGGTGCAGCTGCGCCGGCTGGGCCTGGGCCACGACAACCGCAGGTCCTTCGCGACGATCGACCCGGACTACTACAAGTGGACCCAGTGGATCTTCGTCCAGATCTTCAACTCCTGGTACGACGAGAAGGCGGACAAGGCGCGCCCGATCGACGAGCTGGTGGCCCAGTTCGAGAGCGGCACCCGTGAGGTGCCCGGAGGCCGGGCATGGGGCGAGCTGAGCTCCCTGGAGCGCGCCGACGTCCTGGGCGGGTACCGCCTGGCCTACGCCTCCGACGCGCCGGTCAACTGGTGCCCCGGTCTCGGCACCGTGCTGGCCAACGAGGAGGTCACCGCCGACGGCCGCTCCGAGCGCGGCAACTTCCCCGTCTTCAAGGCCAAGCTGCGCCAGTGGAACATGCGCATCACCGCCTACGCCGACCGGCTGCTGGACGACCTGGACGCGCTGGACTGGCCCGAGGCCATCAAGCTGCAGCAGCGCAACTGGATCGGCCGCTCCGAGGGCGCCCGCGTCGACTTCGCCGTCGACGGCCACGACGGCGCACGGATCACCGTCTTCACCACCCGCCCCGACACCCTGTTCGGCGCCACCTACATGGTCCTGGCCCCCGAGCACGGCCTGATCGACTCCATCGTCCCGGCCGAGTGGCCCGAGGGCGTCAAGGAGCAGTGGACCGGCGGCGCCGCGACCCCGGCCGAGGCCGTGGCCGCCTACCGCAAGCAGGCGCAGACCAAGAGCGACGTCGAGCGCCAGACCGAGCACAAGGACAAGACCGGCGTCTTCACCGGCTCGTACGCCGTGAACCCGGTCACCGGCGAGCGGATCCCCGTCTTCGTCGCCGACTACGTCCTGATGGGCTACGGCACCGGCGCCATCATGGCCGTCCCCGGACAGGACGAGCGCGACTGGGAGTTCGCGGAGGCCTTCGAGCTGCCCATCGTCCGCACCGTGCAGCCCCCTGAGGGCTGGGAGGGCGAGGCGTTCACCGGTCAGGGCCCCGCCATCAACTCCGCCAACGACGAGATCTCCCTGAACGGCCTGGACGTCGCTGAGGCCAAGGCGAAGATCACCGCCTGGCTGACCGACAAGGGCATCGGCGAGGGCACCGTCAACTTCCGGCTGCGGGACTGGCTGTTCAGCCGTCAGCGCTACTGGGGCGAGCCCTTCCCGATCGTCTACGACGAGGACGGCGTCGCCCACGCGCTGCCCGAGTCGATGCTGCCGCTGGAGCTGCCGGAGGTCGACGACTACTCGCCGCGCACCTTCGACCCCGACGACGCGGACACCCAGCCCGAGACACCGCTGTCCCGCAACGCGGACTGGGTGAACGTCGAGCTGGACCTGGGCGACGGCCCGAAGCGCTACCGCCGCGAGACCAACACCATGCCCAACTGGGCGGGTTCGTGCTGGTACGAACTGCGCTACCTGGACCCGCACAACAGCGAGCGGCTGGTCGCGCCGGACATCGAGCAGTACTGGATGGGTCCGCGCGAGGGTCAGCCGCACGGCGGTGTCGACCTGTACGTCGGCGGCGCGGAGCACGCCGTGCTGCACCTGCTGTACGCGCGGTTCTGGTCCAAGGTGCTGTTCGACCTGGGACACGTCTCCTCGGTCGAGCCGTTCCACAAGCTGTACAACCAGGGCATGATCCAGGCGTACGTCTACCGCGACGAGCGTGGGTTCCCGGTCACGGCCACCGAGGTCGAGGAACGCGACGGGAAGTTCTTCCACGACGGCACTCCGGTCAAGCGCGAGCTGGGCAAGATGGGCAAGTCCCTGAAGAACGCCGTCACCCCGGACGAGATCTGCGCCGAGTACGGTGCCGACACGCTGCGCCTGTACGAGATGGCGATGGGCCCGCTGGACGTCTCCCGGCCGTGGGACACCCGCGCCGTCGTCGGCCAGTACCGGCTGCTGCAGCGGCTGTGGCGCAATGTCGTCGACGAGGCGACCGGCGAGGTCACCGTCGTCGACGGCGAGCCGGACGAGGCGACGCTGCGAGCCCTGCACAAGGCGATCGACGGCGTCTCCCAGGACATGTCGGCGATGCGTTTCAACACCGCCATCGCCAAGATCACCGAGCTGAACAACCACCTCACCAAGACGGGCGGCCCCGTGGCGCGCTCGGTGGCTGAGCGCCTGGTGCTGCTGGTCGCGCCGCTGGCACCGCACATCGCGGAGGAGCTGTGGCGCAGGCTGGGCCACACCGACTCGGTCGTCCACCAGGACTTCCCGGTCGCCGACCCGGCGTACGTCGTGGACGAGAGCGTGACCTGCGTCGTGCAGATCAAGGGCAAGGTCAAGGCGCGCCTGGAGGTCTCCCCGTCCATCAC
This sequence comes from Streptomyces pristinaespiralis, assembly GCF_001278075.1. GTDB lineage: Bacteria > Actinomycetota > Actinomycetes > Streptomycetales > Streptomycetaceae > Streptomyces > Streptomyces pristinaespiralis. Next base: position 5,782,809 of record NZ_CP011340.1, read on the forward strand.
GGACGAGGAGCTGGAGGCACTGGCCCTGGGCGACGCTGCGGTCGTAGCCGCCCTGGGCGGCGCCGGCATCCGCAAGGTGATCGTGCGGGCGCCGAAGCTGGTCAACATCGTGCCCGCGTGACGACGGACGGGTCCGCAAGCCGCGTGACAGGGGCGGGAACAGGCCTCTGATCGGGGTTGCGGGCCCGCCGGGGGGTTTCCCCTACGGGCAGGTTGGGGGTTCCGAAGGAACCTACGGCCTGCCCGTTCCGTTTACCGTGGAAGGACCACAACCGACGCCGGAGGGCGCACATGGAAGCCGCGATCATGATCCTGGCGCTGCTCTTCTTCGCCTTCGTGGCACTTGGGGTGTACGTGAGCGTGAAAGCCGTGAAGGCCGCCAAGCGCGGTGTCGAGCGCACCGTCACCCAGGCACGGCGCACGGTCGAGGACACCGCGCTGCGCGCCAAGAGCTACGGGCAGACCGGCGTGACCGGCGAGCTGGCGCAGCTGCGGCTGAAGCTCCGCACCTCCATGCGGGCGACACAGGAGGCGCTGAACGCCGGCGCGGCGGAGGACGCCTCCCTGTCCGAGTCGCTGGCCCTCTTCCGGCGGCTCAGCGCACACGGACACGAACTCGACGACGAGCTCAGGCGTCTCGAGCGCGAGCCCGACCGTGTCACGGTCGCCGGACTGATGCCGGGCCTGCGTGAGCGTACGGAGCGGATCACCCACTCCGCCGATTCGCTGCGCTGGGCGGCACGTGACCGCGCCCAGAAGTTCGCCGAGGACGATCTCGACGTACTGAGCTCGCAGATCGACATGGAGGCGGGAGCGCTGCGGCACTGGTCCGCGACCGACGGCGGCGGGACCGCGGAGCCGGCGGCATGGCCCGAGGAGCCGGAGTCCGGGCGTCCGGCGGCGGCACGGCCCGAGCCGGAGGCCCGCACACGGCCCGAGCCGGAGGACGAGACATCCGGCCGGCCACAGGCGATCACCGCTCCGGACCCGCGGCAGACCACCTACCCGTGGCAGAAGACCGCCCGCCCGGAAACGACGAACTGACGCGGCTCCCGCGACTGCCCGACCACCCCTGCGCCGGGCGGGCCGCGCCCCGCGGTGAACGACTGGCCGGCCACGTGTGCACGGCAGCCCGACGCCGCTGCGCAAGGTGGGCCGGTACTGCTATGCACGGCGGGACGCGCTCCCTGCGCAGTGCGTAGGGACAGCCCGCGCACGGCCTGTGGACAGGTCGGGCTGCCGTACGGTGCCGCCTGCGGGTAACCTCCCGCTCATGTCCCGCCATGTCGCGATCGTCACCGATTCAACGGCCTACCTGCCGCCACCGGCGATGGAACGGCACGGCATCACGGCGGTGCCGCTGACCGTCGTGCTCGGCGACCAGGCGCTGGAAGAGGGCACCGAGATCTCGGCCCGTTCGCTCGCCACCGCCCTGCAGAAACGGCGGCCGGTCACCACATCGCGGCCGAGCCCCGCGATGTTCGCGCAGGCCTACCGCGAAGCCGCGGCCGCCGGCGCCACGGGAATCGTCTCGCTGCACCTCTCCTCCGAACTGTCCGGGACCCACGACGCGGCCGTCCTGGCCGCGAAGGACGCACCCGTGCCGGTCAGGGTCGTCGACACCGGGATGATCGCCATGGCGCTGGGATTCTGCGCTCTCGCGGCGGCGGAGGTGTCGGAGGCGGGCGGTTCGCTGGACGAGGCGGTGGCCGCGGCGGAGAAGCGGGCGGCGGACACCGCCGCGTATTTCTATGTCGACACGCTGGACTACCTGCGTCGCGGTGGGCGGATCGGGGCCGCACAGGCGCTGCTCGGTTCCGCGCTCGCCGTGAAACCGCTGCTCCAGCTGGTCGACGGCCGCATCGACATGCTGGAGCGGGTGCGGACGGCTTCGCGGGCGATCGCACGGCTGGAGGAGATCGCCGCCGAACGGGCCGGCACGGCTCCGGTGGACATCGCGGTGCACCACTTGGCCGCGCCGGAGCGGGCGGCCGCACTCGCGGACCGGCTGCGGAACCGGGTGCCGGGGCTGGCCGACCTGCATGTGAGCGAGGTGGGCGCGGTGATCGGGGCGCACACCGGGCCGGGGCTGCTGGGCGTCGTCGTCGCGCCGCGCTGAGAGGGCGAGGTGCTGGTCGGGGTGGGCCGGTCCCCAGGGCCGGGCGGGCTGGTAGCTGTGCTGGAGCGGGTGGCTGTAGGGCTGGGCGGGCCGGGCGCTGACGAGTCGGTCAGGTGTAGGGCTGGGGCGGGCCGACCGCTGGGGCGAGTTGGTCAGACGTAGGGCTGACGCGCGGGCCGACCGCTGGGACGAGTCGGTCAGGCGTAAGGGCTGGCGCGGGCCGGCCGGGGGCCGGGGTGGCTGGTTCCCGACTCACTCGTGAGGGTGGTCGAGTTATCCACAACCGGCTCTCTTTCCACCGGAATCGGGCGGGCTCGGCGGGTGCCGGCGAATGTGCCTACCGTCCTGTGACATGGCTCTTCGATCACGTTCCGCAACCAGTGGCCCGGGCCGCGCCCCGGCCTCCGACAGCCGCGCACGCTCCCACGGTCACGGCCGACCGCGTGCCCTGACCGGGCACGCGTATCGGCCGGGGGCGGGAGTGGGGGCAGGAGCGGCGGGTCCGGGGAGGCAGGGACAGCAGACGTACGGGCAGGGGCAGCGGTGGGGACCGGTGCAGGGGGCGGCGCAAGGCGTCAGGGGAGGGGCGCCTGCGGGTGCGGGGGCGGGTGACGGTGTTGGTGCCGGAAGCATTGGCCGCGTCTTACGACCTTCTCGTCTGCGGGGCGGCCGCGCCCCGACCGCGGAGGCCGCCGCCCTGCGACGGCGGGCGGACGCCTTGTTCACGGCTCCGGCGGTTCTGGAGGGCGTGGACGGCGGCGTGGGTACTGCGGGCAGTCCGCGCGGCATCCCGCCGCGGGCCGGGCGGCCGCCGCGCCTGCCCCGGCGTCATTTGACGCACCTCGCGGCGCACTCGCCGCCGCACCTGCCGGCGCCTTTGCTCTCGGGTCCGGTAACGCGCCCGCCCTCGCGCCCGGTTCCAGGGGGACGGCGGACGGGCGCGGGGACCGGCCCAGGACGCGGCGGCCACAGGGGGCGGGTGCGGCCGGCAGTGCGGACCGGACTGCCGGAGCCGACCGCCCGGACGACGGCACCGCGGGCCGGCGACCATGGACGGAGCGAGGCGGGAGAGGCGGCCGGGGCCGGAACCGTCCGAGCCGGCACCGACGCCGGTGCACGCGGCGGTGCGCTCTTCCCGAGCGCCAGGACGGACGACCCGCCCGTGCCGGGTGCCGACAGGGACGCCCCAGCTACCCGCACCGACAGGCACGTGGCCGGGGCCGGGCCGTCCCCCTTAGGGCTCGCGATCCGGGACCGGCTGCCGGTCTGGGTGCAGCTGCGATGCGGCCTCGAGCCGAAGACGCTCGCGGCGCTGGCCGTGGTCCTTGTGGCGGCGGCAGTGTTCGCCGCCCAGCACTTCTGGGTGGGCCGGCCGCAGGCGGTACGGGCCCCGGAGCTGGTCCAACATGGTTCGGCCCAGCCGCAGTCCGACTCCGGGCCCGCCGCAGGACCGGCGGACGAGCCGTCACCTTCGCCGGGACTGCCGCCCGTCGGCCCGCAGCAGGCGGCCCCGATCGTGGTCGACGTGAGTGGCAAGGTGCGGCGGCCCGGAGTGCTCGAACTGCCCGCCGGATCGCGGGTGGCCGACGCGCTCGAGGCGGCCGGTGGCGTGAAGCCGGGCACGGACCTGAGCGGGCTCAACCGGGCGCGGGTACTGAGCGACGGCGAACAGGTCGTCGTGGGCGGTCCCGCGCCGCCCGCACCGGGCGGGGCCGGGGCAGGCACTGCCACAGGCGCCGCCACCGGTCCGATCAGCCTCAACTCGGCGACGGTGGAGCAACTCGAGACGCTGCCAGGAGTGGGCCCCGTGCTCGCGCAGCACATCATCGACCACCGCATGCAGAACGGCGGCTTCCGGTCGATCGACGAACTGCGTGACGTCAACGGGATCGGCGACCGCCGGTTCGAGGACCTGCGGAACCTGGTGCGGCCATGACCGCCGTCGCGGCCCACCCTGACCTGGATCATCCGCCGGGCCCTGCCGGCCGCCCTCCGGAAGGCCCGACCGATCTGCGGCTCGTCCCGCCCGCGCTGGCGGCCTGGGCGGCGTCGGCTCTCGCACTGGGAGCGCCGGGCTGGTGGACGGCGACCGGTGTGGCGGCCTGCCTCGCCGCGGCAGCACTGCTGCCGCTGTGGGCTGCGGCATCACGGCGCAGGGAACGGCGTGAGACTGCGTCGGTAGCGGTAGCGGTAGCGGCTGCGGCTGCCGGGCGCGGGGACGACCGGGACACGGAACGGACTGCCTCGTCGCGGCGCGGGGGCCGATGGAACACGGCGCCGGTCGCCGGCAGGACGGCCACGCAAACACCCTCTGCCCGTTCACCGCGGTGGCGGCGGGGCGCGACGGCCCTCACCGGCGCGTTGTTGTGCGCGGCGGCGGGAGCGGCCTCCGCCGGGCTGCACGGCGCGGACCTCCACCGGGGGCCGTTGCCCGGCCTGGCGGACCGGCAGGCGCGGGTCACGGTCGAGTTGACCGTCACCTCCGATCCGCGTCCCACGCGTTCCAAGGCCGCGGGCGACCCGGCGGCCCCGGCAGCACTGCTGCTGAACGCCGACGCGCGGCGGGTCAGCGTGCCCGGCGGGGCCGTCACAGAGACCCGCACCCCCGTCCTGGTGATCGTGTCCCCCGGCGAAGTGGAAACGGCCTGGCAGCGCCTCCTGCCTTCCACGCGCCTGAGGGTGGGCGGACGACTGGTGAAGCCGCTCCGCGAGGACGATCCGTTCGCGGCCGTATTACGGGCCGACGGCGGCCCTCCTGCGATCGTCCGCCCGCCGACCGAACTGCAACGCACGGCCGGTCACCTGCGCGCCGGCCTGCGCGAGGCCACGGACGGGCTGGCACCGGACGCCCGTGCGCTGTTGCCGGGGCTGGTGGTGGGGGACACCTCCCGCATCCCCGCCGACCTCCACAACGCCTTCGAAGCAACGGACCTGACCCACTTGTTGGCCGTGTCAGGCAGCAATCTCACCATCGTGCTGATCCTCCTGATCGGACCACCGGGCACGGCTCTGCTGGCCGAACGTCGAGGGCTGGCACCCCGCCTCGGCATCACGCTGCGCGGCGCGGCGCTGCTCGGAGGCGCGCTCACCCTCGCGTTCGTGGTCGTGTGCCGCCCGGAGCCGAGTGTGCTGCGGGCAGCGGCCTGCGGACTCGTCACCCTGCTCGCCATCGGCACCGGCAGACGCAGGTCCCTCGTACCGGCCCTGGCCGCCGCAGCCCTTCTGCTGGTGCTCTACGACCCGTGGCTGGCGCGGAGTTACGGCTTCCTGCTCTCCGTCCTCGCCACCGGCGCCCTCCTCACCATCGGCCCCCGCTGGAGCGAGGCGCTCCAGCGGCGACGGGTACCGGCCCGGCTCGCGGAGGCGCTCGCCGCGACGGCCGCGGCGCAGGCCGTGTGCGCACCGGTGGTGGCGGTGTTCGCGGCCAGAGTCAGCCTGGTCGCGATTCCCTGCAACCTCGTCGCCGAACTCGCCGTCGCTCCCGCCACCGTCCTGGGCTTCGCGGCACTGGCCACCGCGCCCGCGGCCATACCGGTCGCCGAACTGCTGGCGCACGTGGCCGGCTGGCCCGCGGGCTGGATCGCGACCGTGGCACGCACGGGAGCGGCCCTGCCCGGCGCCCAAGCAGACTGGCCGGGCGGCTGGCGCGGCGGGCTGCTGCTCGCCGGAGTGACCGTGGTGCTGATCGTCGTGGCCCGTCGGCTGACCCGGCACCCGTGGGCGGTGGCGGTCTGCGTGCTCCTGCTCGTGCTCGCCGTGGTGCGCCCGGCCCCGCTGACCTCGAACCTGACCGGATGGCCTCCGCCCGGCTGGGCGTTGGTCATGTGCGATGTGGGGCAGGGCGATGCCATGGTGCTCGCGGCCGGGGACGGCGCTGCGGTGGTCGTGGACGCAGGACCCGACCCGGGTGTCACCGACCGGTGCCTGAGTGAGCTGGGCGTCACCGAGGTGCCGCTCGTGCTGGTGACCCACTTTCATGCCGACCATGTGGCCGGACTGGAAGGAGTGCTCCGCGGGAGGGCGGTGGGCGCGGTCCAGACGACCGCGTACGAGGAGCCGCGTTGGCAGGCCACGTTCGTCCGGCGCACGGCCGCGGCGCACGGGGTGCCGTTGATCCACGCGATACCGGGGGAGCGACGCAGGGCGGGGCGGCTCAGCTGGCAGGTCCTGTGGCCCGACCTGTCCCGCGGCGCGGCACCGGAAGGCCCGAACGACGCCAGCGTCGCCCTGCTCGTCCGGGCGGCGGGCGGGCTGTCCATGCTGCTCCTCGGCGACCTCGAACCGCCGTCCCAACAACGGCTGATACGGGCGCACCCGGCCCTTCCGGCTGTCGATGTGCTCAAGGTCGCCCACCACGGCTCCGCCTATCAGGAGCCCGCGCTGTTGGCGGGAGCCCGGCCGCGGCTGGCGCTCATCTCCTGCGGCAGGGACAACGATTACGGGCATCCCGCGCCCCGCACGGTCTCGGCGCTGCAGGCAGGGGGCGCGCTGGTGATGCGCACGGACCGGGACGGCGCGATCGCGGTGACGGGCGCCGGCGCGGAGCTGAGGGCGGTGGCGCGCGGCGCCGGCTGAGGACGGTCCCGTGCCGTGCGACGGGGAGGTCCCGTGCTGCCCGGGAGGTAGGGGGGAGGTGCCTTGCCGTGCGGCGGGGAAGTGCCGTGCCGCGCGCGTCGGGGAGGTGCCGTGCTGCCCGGCGGGGAAGTGCCGTGCCGCGCGTGTCGGGGAGACGCCGTGCCGGCTGGCGCCGGGGCACAGAGGTCGCGTGGCACCTGGCGCCGGTCGGCGACGCAGGGCCGTCGGCCGAGCACTCGTCGGTCGAGGACCGGCCCGTCGGCCGAACGCCCTCCGACGGGACCGGTCCCGACGGCCCGGTGGTCCGCCGGGCCGGTGCCCGTCGGTCGGGCTCGTCGCGTCAACGGCGGCCTCTCGTCCGAGCGCCCGTCGGTCGGGCTCGTCGCGTCAACGGGGCCTTTCGCCCGAGCGCCCGTCGATGGCGGCTCACCGCGCCAAGGGGGCCTCTCGGCCGAGCGCCCATCGGTCGCGGCTCGTCGCGTCAACGGGGCCTCTGGGCGCGCAGCGCCCGTCGGCCACGGCTCGTCCCCCGGCCGGCAGTCAGTCCAGCCAGCGGCCGTCGCTCATGATCAGCCGGTCCTTCAGTTCGTTCTCCTCACGCCATGCCTTCACCACACGGGGGGTGATCCGCAGATACACCCACGTCTGCCGGTTCCGCGGGTCCCAGCGCAGCTTCGTGGCGAAGGTGTCGGCCGACTCCTTCGCCAGGGCCGAGCCCTCGACGACCTCGGCGGTCCCTTCGATGTGCACGACGTCGCGGGTGTGGCCGAGGGTTACGACGACCTCGCCCCGGGATGCCACGTTGCGGGCGGTGGGATTGCTGCGCCGCGTGCACATCACAAGGGTGGCGCCGTCCCATGCGAACGAGAGGGGGACCAAGCACGGCTGCCCGTCCGGGGACGCTGTCGCGATCCACGAGTCCTTGTCGTCCGTCAGCCGGGCGAGGGTGTCCCGCCGGCGCTCCTTCCGGCTGCGTGCCTGCTCATGGGTCGTCATGGCGGCAAGCTATGCGGGGGCCGTGCCGCGCCGCGTCGGGCCGGGGGAGGAGCCGTCTCCGCCTTCCGGACCAGGACCAGCGACCCTGGCGGGGCGTGGGAGCGCGCAGGAGACTGCGTTCATGGACACGTTCCCGCCCTCCGTACCCGCCGTGACCCGGCCCGGCCTCTCGTCACGGGACACCGACGCCTACCTCGCTCGCATCGGCTGTGCTCGGCCGGAGCGGGCCGACGCCGAAGCGCTGCGGGAGCTCCAATTGCGGCACCTGCTGTCCGTGCCGTTCGAGAATCTGTCGATCCATCTCGAAGAGCCACTCGTCCTGGAGGAGGGCCGGCTTCTCGACAAGGTCGTCGGCGCTCGCCGCGGCGGTTTCTGCTACGAACTCAACGGCGCGTTCGCCGTGCTGCTCCGCGGCCTCGGCTTCGGCGTGACCCTGCTCCAGGCCAGGGTCTTCGGCGACGGCGGACGCCTCGGCATCCCCTACGACCACATGGCGCTGCGGGTGGAGACGTCGGACGGCAGCGGCCCCTGGCTGGCCGACGTCGGCTTCGGCGACCACAGTCATCACCCCCTCCTCCTCGCGGAGCGGGGTGAACAGGACGACCCGGCGGGCACCTTCCGTATCGCAGAGGCTGCCGACGGGGACCTCGACGTGATCCGGGACGGCAAGCGGCAGTTCCGGCTCGACACCAGGCCGCGTGAGCTGCCGGACTTCGAGGCGGGCGCCTGGTGGCACCGCACCTCGCCCCTCTCGCACTTCACCAGGTCGCTGGTGTGCTCCCTGCTGACGGACAACGGCCGGGTCACGCTGACCGGCCGCAAGCTCGTCACGACCGTGGCCGGTGAGCGGAACGAGCGGCAGCTGGGCAGCGACGAGGAGGTACTCGCCGCATACCGCGAGCACTTCGGCCTCGAGCTCGACCGGGTGCCGGAGGTCCGGTCCGCGGCGTCCTGAAGCCGTCGCCTGCCGGGTCGCCGGACGGGTCGGCGGACCGGTCGCCGGGCACGGTGACGACGTGGCCACGGGCCCCGGCACAATGTGCCGGTGAGCGATGTGAGACATGTGCTGGTGCTGCCCGACCGCGACGCCGCGGAGGAGGTGGCCGAGACGATCGGCGAAAGCTTCCCGGTGACGGAGGAGCCCCAGCTCGTGCGGGACGCACTGGCGGGCGAGGACGACGCGGAGGACGCCCAGTGGCTGGTGGTCGTCGAGGACCCGGAGGGCGCCATGGACGCCGCCGCGCTCGACGCGTTCGTGGCGACCTGGGACGGGTGGCGCGAGGCGCACTGACCGTTCGCCCTGGACTGTCGGCGGGGCGTGGGATGCTGGAGCGCGATGGCCACCAAAAACTCGACCGACGATCCGCTCGCCCCCGTCACTCTCGCCGTGGGCCAGGAGGATCTGCTTCTCGACCGTGCCGTTCAACAGGTTGTGGCGGCGGCGAGGGCCGCCGACGCCGACACCGATGTACGGGACCTCACCGCCGATCAGCTCCTGCCCGGCACGCTCGCCGAGCTGACCAGCCCGTCGCTCTTCGCCGAGCGCAAAGTGGTGATCGTGCGCAACGCGCAGGATCTCTCCGCCGACACGGTGAAGGACGTCAAGGCGTATCTCGGCGCTCCCGCCGAGGAGATCACCCTGGTGCTGCTGCACCCCGGTGGCGCCAAGGGCAAGGGCCTGCTGGACGCCGCCCGTAAGGCGGGGGCGCGGGAGGTCGCCTGCCCCAAGACGACCAAGCCGGCCGAGCGGCTGGGCTTCGTGAGGTCCGAGTTCCGGGCGCTGGGCAGGTCCGCCACCCCCGAGGCGTGCCAGGCCCTCGTCGACGCCATCGGTAGCGACCTGCGGGAGCTCGCCTCCGCGGTGTCGCAGCTGACGGCGGACGTCGAAGGCACCGTCGACGAGGCGGTCGTGGGCCGTTACTACACGGGCCGCGCGGAGGCCTCGAGCTTCAACGTCGCCGACCGGGCCGTGGAGGGCCGGGCCGCGGAGGCGCTGGAGGCGCTGCGCTGGTCACTGTCGACCGGCGTCGCGCCCGTGCTGATCACGAGCGCGCTCGCGCAGGGCGTGCGGGCGATAGGCAAGCTGTCCTCCGCGCGCGGTGGTCGGCCGGCCGATCTGGCGCGCGAGCTGGGCATGCCGCCGTGGAAGATCGACCGTGTCCGCCAGCAGATGCGCGGCTGGACGCCCGACGGTGTGGCCATGGCCCTCCGCGCGGTGGCCGAGGCCGACGCGGGGGTCAAGGGCGGCGGCGACGATGCGGAGTACGCCTTGGAGAAGGCGGTCGTGACGATCGCGACGGCGGCGCGCTCACGCCGCTGAGCCCGGCCCGGCCGTGCTGGCGAAGCCCGCCGGTGCACGCACCCCCCGGCGCGCCGCCCGCTGAGCCCGCGCCCGGCCGGTCCGGCAAGGCCCTTCGGTGCACGCACCCCCCGGCGCGCCGCCGCTGAGCCCGGCAAGGCCGTTCCGTTCAGGCTCCCCCGGCGCGCCGCCCCATTGCGCCGGGCTCGTACAGCACCCGCGCCCCGGTGGCCCGGAAAACCCCGGCTCGCCGCAGGACCCGGCCGGCCGGGAACGCGGCCCACGGGCCCCGACCGCGCCCGCATCACGCCATGACCAAGGCCCGGCCCGGACCACGCCCGGATCGCACCCCGCGCCGATCGCGCCCCGCACGGCCAAGTCCCCGGCAGACCGGGATCAGGTCCCAGGCCCGACACCGTCCGGCACGGCCCCGTCCCCCGACAGACCGCGATCAGGCCGCAGCCCCCGACCGCGCGCCCAGCTCCCGGCCCGGCCCGGCCCATGACGAAGGCCCCGTACCGCCGTCCTGGGGAAGGACGGAGGCCGGGGCCTTCGTGGTGAAACCTGGTGCGCCGCACCCGCGTGGCGAACGCAGGCCGCGTGCGGCGCCGGGTGTGCCGACCGGGAGCGGATGAGAGGGCCCGCTTGATCCCTGCCGGCGATCAGTCAGTAGCTCAGCCCTGGAGGGAGCCAACCTTGGCAGCCAGCGCCGACTTCTTGTTGGCGGCGGCGTTCTTGTGGATGACGCCCTTCGAGACGGCCTTGTCGAGCTGACGGGAGGCCGCACGGGCCGCCACGGTCGCCGACTCGACGTCGCCGGCGGCGACAGCCTCACGGGCCTTGCGGATCGCGGTCTTGAGCGAGGACTTGACGGCCTTGTTGCGCAGGCGCGCCTTCTCGTTCGTCTTGTTCCGCTTGATCTGGGACTTGATGTTCGCCACGAAAGAGCCTTTTCAGGTTCGATGATCTCTGAGGTTGCGTCCCTCCCCCGTAACCCCGCGGGCACGGAAGGCGCCTCCGGAGAGGAAACGAGACACAGCTGCTCAGGCTACCAGCCGCCCCACGGGCGGCCCAAACCCGGCACAGTCGCCGACCCGTGGGACCATGGAGCCTACGTATCGATCCGACAAAGAGCCGAGCCGAGCCCGAGCCGAGCTCACCGACCCGGCGTCTGCCAAAGAATCAGGACCCTGCGTGCCCGCGACTCCTATCCACGTGCCCGAGCCGAGCCGTACCGACCCGGCTCTGATCCGCAACTTCTGCATCATCGCGCACATCGACCACGGCAAGTCGACCCTTGCCGACCGGATGCTCCAGCTGACGGGTGTGGTCGAGCAGCGGCAGATGCGCGCCCAGTACCTCGACCGGATGGACATCGAGCGCGAGCGCGGCATCACGATCAAGTCCCAGGCGGTCCGTCTGCCGTGGGCCCCCACCGAGGGAGAGGGGCAGGGGAAGACCCACATCCTCAACATGATCGACACCCCGGGTCACGTCGACTTCACGTACGAGGTGTCCCGGTCCCTGGCCGCCTGTGAGGGCACCGTCCTGCTGGTCGACGCGGCCCAGGGCATCGAGGCGCAGACCCTCGCCAACCTGTACCTGGCGATGGAGAACGACCTCGCGATCGTCCCGGTGCTCAACAAGATCGACCTGCCGGCCGCCCAGCCGGAGAAGTTCGCCGAGGAGCTGGCGAACCTGGTCGGCTGCGACCCGGACGACGTGCTCAGGGTGTCCGCCAAGACGGGTCTCGGTGTCGAGGCGCTGCTCGACCGGGTGGTCCGGGAGGTGCCGGCCCCGGTCGGCGTCGCCGACGCGCCCGCCCGCGCGATGATCTTCGACTCGGTCTACGACTCGTACCGGGGCGTCGTCACGTACGTCCGTGTCATCGACGGCCAGCTCAACAAGCGTGAGCGGATCCGGATGATGTCGACCGGCGCCACGCACGAGCTGCTGGAGATCGGCACCAACTCGCCGGAGATGCTGCCGGCCGACGGCCTCGGTGTCGGTGAGGTGGGTTACCTCATCACCGGCGTGAAGGACGTCCGCCAGTCCAAGGTCGGTGACACGATCACCACCCTGCACAAGGGGGCCACGGAGGCGCTCGGCGGCTACAAGGACCCGAAGCCGATGGTCTTCTCCGGTCTGTATCCGCTGGACGGCTCGGACTATCCCGAGCTGCGTGACGCCCTCGACAAGCTCCAGCTCAACGACGCCGCGCTGGTGTACGAGCCGGAGACCTCCGCGGCGCTGGGCTTCGGTTTCCGTGTGGGCTTCCTCGGCCTGCTGCACCTGGACGTGATCCGGGAGCGGCTGGAGCGCGAGTTCGGCCTGGACCTGATCGCCACCGCACCGAACGTGGTCTACCGCGTGACGATGGAGGACGGCACCGAGCACACGGTGACCAACCCGAGCGAGTTCCCCGAGGGGAAGATCGCCGACGTCCACGAGCCGGTCGTGCGGGCCACGATCCTCGCGCCCAGCGAGTTCATCGGTTCGATCATGGAGCTGTGCCAGACCCGCCGCGGCACCCTCCTCGGCATGGACTACCTCTCCGAGGACCGGGTCGAGATCCGCTACACCCTGCCGCTGGCGGAGATCGTCTTCGACTTCTTCGACCAGCTGAAGTCCAAGACCCGCGGCTACGCCTCCCTGGACTACGAGCCCACCGGTGAGCAGGCCTCCAGCCTGGTCAAGGTCGACATCCTGCTGCACGGCGACAAGGTGGACGCCTTCTCGGCGATCACCCACAAGGACGCGGCCTACGCGTACGGCGTGCGGCTCGTCGCCAAGCTGCGCGAGCTGATCCCCCGGCAGGCGTTCGAGGTGCCGATCCAGGCGGCCATCGGCTCCCGGGTCATCGCCCGCGAAACCATCCGCGCCATCCGCAAGGACGTCCTCGCCAAGTGCTACGGCGGTGACATCTCCCGTAAGCGGAAGCTGCTGGAGAAGCAGAAGGAAGGCAAGAAGCGGATGAAGATGGTCGGTTCCGTGGAGGTCCCGCAGGAGGCCTTCATCGCGGTGCTGTCCAGCGACGAGGGTGGCAAGAAGAAGTAGCCACCGCGTCGCCCTGGGTCCGCGAAAGCGCCCGTCCCGTGCCGGGACGGGCGCTTTCGGCCTTCCGGAACCGCAGCGAAATGTAGGTGCAGAGTGCATCCACCCGTTCCGCCAACCGGTGGACCTGCGCTCTGTTCGTTATGAAGCGGCAGCCCGCAGGCACTTACGCGCCGGTCCCACGGGCTTTACCCTGAGCACGGCTCGATGGTTACTCGCCAGTTAAACAACCAGCCAGTCGTGCAGTGTTGCCGCAGGCCCGGAGGACGTCGTGAGCGAAACCCAGACCCTGATCGAGAACCGGCCGCCTTCGGTGGCGACCCTCTTCACCGAGCGCGTGGCAGCCACGCCGGACGGTGAGGCCTACCGGTACCCGGTGCCCCCCGCCTCGGGCTCGGGCCCCGACGACTGGAAGTCCCTGAGCTGGGGCCAGGCCGCCGAGCGGGTCTACGCCGTGGCGGCCGGACTGATCGACCTGGGCGTGAACGCCGAGGAACGGGTCGCGCTCGCCTCCTCCACCCGGGTCGAGTGGATCCTCGTCGACCTCGGCGTGATGTGCGCGGGCGGGGCCACCACGACGATCTACCCGTCGACCAACGCGGAGGAGTCGGCGTACATCCTCGCCGACTCCTCGAGCCGGGTGCTGATCGCCGAGGACGCCGCCCAGCTGGCCAAGGCGCGCGAGAAGCGCACCGAGCTGCCCGAGCTGAAGCACGTCGTGGTCATCGACCCGGCCGGCGTCGAGCCGGACGGCTCAGAGCCGGAGGGCTGGGTCCTCACCCTGGCCGACCTCGAGGCACGCGGCGCGAAGTACCTGGCCAAGAACCCGGACGCGGTGAAGGACCGGGTCGCGGCCATCACCGCCGACCAGCTGGCGACGCTCATCTACACGTCGGGCACCACGGGCCGCCCGAAGGGTGTGCGCCTGCCGCACGACAACTGGTCCTACATGGCGAAGGCCATCGCCGCGACCGGTCTGGTCACCAAGGACGACGTGCAGTACCTCTGGCTGCCGCTCGCCCACGTCTTCGGCAAGGTGCTGACCTCGGGGCAGATCGAGGTGGGCCACGTCACGGCGGTCGACGGTCGCGTCGACAAGATCATCGAGAACCTTCCGGTGGTCCAGCCGACGTACATGGCTGCCGTTCCCCGCATCTTCGAGAAGGTCTACAACGGCGTCGCGGCCAAGGCGCGCGCCGGCGGCGGCGCCAAGTACAAGATCTTCCAGTGGGCCGCGGGAGTCGCCCGCGAGTACGCGAAGGTCACCCAGGACAACTTCCGCCGCACCGGTAACGCGTCCGCCCCCTTCGGTCTGAACGCCAGGCACAAGGTCGCCGACGCGCTCGTCTACTCCAAGCTGCGCGAGGCGTTCGGCGGGCGGCTGCGCGCCGCCGTCTCCGGTTCCGCAGCGCTCGCCCCCGACATCGGCTACTTCTTCGCCGGCGCCGGCATCCACATCCTCGAGGGCTACGGCCTGACGGAGTCGAGCGCCGCCTCCTTCGTCAACCCGGGCGAGGCCTACCGCACCGGCACCGTCGGCAAGCCGCTGCCCGGCTGCGAGGTGCGCATCGCGGACGACGGCGAGATCCTGCTCCGCGGCCCCGGGATCATGGAGGGCTACCACAACCTGCCCGAGAAGACCGCCGAGGTCCTCGAGCCCGACGGCTGGTTCCACACCGGCGACATCGGCGAGCTGTCCGCCGACGGCTACCTGCGGATCACGGACCGCAAGAAGGACCTGATCAAGACGTCGGGCGGCAAGTACATCGCGCCCGCAGAGGTCGAGGGCCAGTTCAAGGCCGTCTGCCCGTTCGTCTCCAACATCCTGGTGCACGGCGCGGACCGTAACTTCTGCACCGCGCTCATCGCCCTCGACGAGCCGACGATCCTCGGCTGGGCCGAGGAGAACGGCCTGGGCGGCAAGAGCTACGCGGAGGTCGTCGCCTCCCCGCAGGCCGAGCAGCTCATCGAGGGCTATGTGAAGCGCCTCAACGAGGGGCTCCAGCGGTGGCAGACCATCAAGAAGTTCCGGCTGCTCCCGCGTGACCTGGACATCGAGCACGGCGAACTGACGCCCAGCCTCAAGCTGAAGCGCCCGGTCGTGGAGCGGGAGTACAAGAACCTCATCGAGGAGATGTACGCGGGTTCCCGCGAGGCGTGACCCCAGCACGCACAGCGGCGGAACGGTGCCGGACCGGCGGCCGTTCCGCCGCCTGCGTGTGTGCGCTTTACGCCTTCCTGCCGGATTCCTTCCGCCCAGTTCGGTGACTCCGCGCTTATGAGCGCCCTCGGTCTGTCACTCTGTCGGTGTCATAAGCGGCGCACGCCAGCACCGACCAGGAGCCGCAGGTGGGGTCCATTCCGATGCAGCGCGAGACCGGCAACTCCTCGATTCCCGTGTGGCCGGCACGGTCCGACCCCGGGCTGGTCGCGCGCACCAGCCTGCCCGGCAACCTCCTGGCCCCGGCCGCCGCACGCCGTTTCGTGCGCGACGCCGTCGCCGAGTGGACGGGTCTCGGCCTCCTGACGGGCGGCACCTGCGCCGACCGGCTGGCCGACGACGCGGCCGTCGTCGTCAGCGAACTCGTCACCAACGCCGTCGTGCACGCGGGCACCGCGGCGGAACTGCTCTGCCGCTTCGAGGAGTCCACGCACGAGGAACCGGCCGCGCTGGTGGTCGAGGTCTCCGACCACCACCCCGCCAGCGCCGTCACCGGCGGGCCGCACAGCGCCGACGAGTCGGGCACCGCGGACTACGGCCGTGGCCTCCAGCTCGTCGCCTCCCTCGGCGAACGCTGGGGCATCACCTTCCACGCCGCGCTGAAGACCGTCTGGGCCCGCCTCCCGCTCGACGGCCGTGACATCCGCCCGCCCGCCGCCGTGTACTCCGCGCCTCCCGCGCGCCGGGGCGCGGACGGGACGGAGACGTCCGCGCCGGGGCGCGACGGACGTGACGACCTGGAGTGGGTGAGCCGCGGGGCGCCCGCGTTCCTCGCCGAGGCGTCCGACCTGCTCGCCGGGCAGCTCGACGAGGACATGGTCGCCGCGCTGGCGGGCCAGCTGCTGGTGCCTCGGCTGGCGGACCGGTGCGCGATCTGGCTGGACGGCGGTACGAAGGGCCACGGACGCGGGACCGGGCCAGGGTCGGGGGCCAGGCTCGTCGGGGTGTGGCACAGCGACGAGGCCCGGGTCGGACCGCTGCGGGACGCCCTGGGCGAGGAGCCGCCCCCGCTGCCTCTGACCTCGGACGGCGGACCGGTTCCCGTGGCGTGGCCCGACGGGACGACCCGAGGCCCCCACCACGCGCTCCCGCCCGGGCCGGCCGCGCAGGACGCCTCCGGGAGGTGGGGGACGGCCGGGGTGCCGCATCCGCCCGCGCCCGGCGCCGCCACGCCCTACCCGGGCGTGGCCGGGCCGCCCGCCGTCACCGGCGCCCAGGAGCCGGCCGGGCCGCCGACCGCCGACAGGGAACCGGCCACCGCCCTCGCCTACCGCCTCGGCGTCGGCGGCCACAGTCTCGGCGTGCTGCTCGTCGCCCGGAACGGCGCCGCGGGCGTCCCCGCCGAGGTGGCCGCCCTCATCGAGGACTTCGCCCGGCGGGTCGCCCTGGCCGTCAGCGCCGCCCGCCGGTACACCCGGCAGGCCACCATCAGCCGGGTCCTCCAGCGCGGCCTGCTGCCCAGCAGGGTGGGTCAGATCCCGGGCGTCGACACGTACCTGGTCTACGAGCCCAGTGACGACGGGGTCGCCGGCGGCGACTTCTACGACGTCTTCCCCGCCGGGTCCGGCGGCCGCTGGTGCTTCATGCTGGGCGACGTCCAGGGCAGCGGCCCGGAGGCCGCCGTCGTCACCGGGCTCGCCAGGCCCTGGCTGCGGCTGCTCGCCCGTGAGGGCTACGAGGTCGGCCAGGTCCTCGACCGGCTCAACGGCCTCCTCCTCGACGACGCGATGGAAGCGGCGGAGGCGGCGGCCCTGATCGTCACCGGCGGGCACGGACCGGGCCTCCCGGACGGGCAGCACGCGCGGTTCCTGTCGCTGCTGTACGGGCAGGTCGTGCCGTCACCGTCCGGCGACGGCGGCGCCCGCTGCACCCTGGCGAGCGCCGGGCATCCGCTGCCCCTGCTGCTCAGGCCCGACGGCACCGTGACCGCCCTGGCCGAGCCGCAGGTACTGCTCGGCGTCGTCGACGACGTCGCGTACCAGAGCCACACCTTCGACCTGGAGCCCGGTGACACGCTGCTGTGCGTCACCGACGGGGTGACCGAGCGGCGTTCCGGACCGCGGATGTTCGACGACGAGGACGGTCTCGCGGCCGTCCTGTCCGGATGCGCCGGGCTCACCGCGCAGGGCGTCGCGGAACGGATCAGGGCCGCGGTGCACGCGTTCGCGCCGACGCCGCCCGGGGACGATCTGGCGCTGCTCGTGCTCCAGGCGGGGCGACCTGCCGGGTGACGGACAATGGGGGGCATGCCTTCCGTACTGCCTGACGGCGAGCCCATGCCCGAGGACGGCGCGCTGCCCGCGTCCGCCCTCCACGGCGCCGAAGCCCGGCCGCTGGCCTTCTACCTGCACGTGCCGTACTGCGCGACGCGTTGCGGCTACTGCGACTTCAACACCTACACGGCCACCGAGCTGCGCGGCTCCGGGGGAGTGCTCGCCTCCCGCGACAACTACGCGCAGACCCTGGCCGACGAGGTCCGCCTCGCCCGCAAGGTCCTCGGCGACGATCCGCGGCCGGTGCGGACGGTGTTCGTCGGCGGGGGCACGCCGACCCTGCTCGCCGCCGGTGATCTCGTACGGATGCTGGACGTGGTGCGTCAGGAGTTCGGTCTCGCCGACGACGCGGAGATCACGACGGAGGCGAACCCGGAATCCGTCGACCCCGCCTATCTGGCGGCCCTGCGGGAGGGTGGCTTCAACCGCGTCTCCTTCGGTATGCAGAGCGCTCGGCAGCATGTGCTGAAGGTGCTCGACCGCACCCACACCCCCGGCCGGCCGGAGGCGTGCGTGGCGGAGGCGCGGGCCGCGGGCTTCGACCATGTGAACCTCGACCTGATCTACGGCACACCGGGGGAGAGCGACGACGACTGGCGGGCCTCGCTGGAGGCCGCCGTGGGCGCGGGACCGGACCACGTGTCGGCGTATGCGCTGATCGTCGAGGAGGGCACTCAGCTGGCGCGCCGCATCCGCCGCGGCGAGGTGCCGATGACGGACGACGACGTCCACGCCGACCGCTATCTGATCGCCGACGAGGTGCTCGGCGCGGCCGGCTTCGACTGGTACGAGGTCTCCAACTGGGCCACTTCGCCGGAAGGCCGCTGTCTGCACAACGAGCTGTACTGGCGCGGCGCCGACTGGTGGGGCGCGGGTCCGGGCGCGCACAGCCACGTCGGCGGCGTGCGCTGGTGGAACGTGAAGCACCCGGGCGCGTACGCGGCGGCACTCGCTCAGGGCCGCTCGCCCGGCGCTGGCCGGGAGATCCTCGCGGACGAGGACCGCCGCGTGGAGCGCATCCTGCTGGAGCTGCGGCTGCGCGAGGGCGTACCGCTGTCCCTGCTGCGCGAGGCGGGCCTCGCGGCCGCGGCCCGCTCCCTGGCCGACGGCCTGCTGGAGCCCGCCCCGTACGAGGCGGGCCGCGCGGTCCTGACCCTGCGGGGGAGGCTGCTGGCGGACGGGGTGGTGAGGGATCTCGTGGACTGATCACTCGCCGGAGTGAGTCCGTGCGGACGGGAGGCCCGAATCCTGCGCCGTCCCTGAACGGCCCGACGCCGGACACGTCCGAGGTCCGGACCCTGGCGGGCCCCCGCTAGTCGGACACCGTCACGAAATCGATCAGCTCCTCCACCCGTCCCAGCAGCGCCGGCTCCAGGTCCTTGTACGAATGGACCTTCGACAGGATGTGCTGCCAGGCCGCGCCCGTGTTCTCCGGCCAGCCGAGGGCGCGGCACACGCCCGTCTTCCAGTCCTGACCGCGCGGGACCGTGGGCCACGCCGGGATGCCCACGGAAGAGGGCTTCACCGCCTCCCACACGTCGATGTACGGGTGGCCGACGACCAGCACGTGCGGGTCCGTGACCGAGGCCGCGATGCGGGACTCCTTGGAGCCCTCGACCAGGTGGTCCACCAGGACGCCGAGGCGGGCGTCCGGGCCCGGGGAGAAGTCCGCCACGATCGACGGCAGGTCGTCGACGCCCTCCAGGTACTCGACGACCACGCCCTCGATCCGCAGGTCGTCGCCCCACACCCGCTCCACGAGCTCCGCGTCGTGGCGGCCCTCCACGTAGATGCGGCCGGCGCGGGCCACCCGGGCGCGGGCGCCGGGAACGGCGAGGGAGCCGGAGGCCGTACGGGACGGGCGGGACGGGGCCGCCGGGGCCGGCCGGACCAGCGTGACGACCTTGCCCTCCAGCAGGAAGCCCCGCGGCTCGAGCGGGAACACCCGGTGCTTGCCGAAGCGGTCCTCCAGGGTGACCGTCCCCGCCTCGCAGCGGATCACCGCGCCGCAGAAGCCGGTCGACACCTCCTCCACCACGAGCTCGGGGTCGGCCGGGACCTCGGGGACGGGCTTGTTCCGCTTCCACGGCGGCGTGAGATCAGGGCTGTAGCTGCGCATTCGCACGACGATACGGCCGCACGCCGCTACGACACGCCGAAACGCGCGGCCAGTCCGTCCCGCTGGGCCCGGACGAACGCCGCGTCCACCACCGCGCCGTGCCCGGGGACGTACAGGGCGTCCTCGCCGCCGAGGGCCAGCAGCCTGTCCAGGGCGGCGGGCCACCGGGGCCCGATGGCGTCCTGGCCGGCCTGCGGCTCCCCGGACTCCTCCACCAGGTCTCCGCAGAACACCACTTCCCGTTCCGCGGGCACGAGCAGCACCAGGTCGTGGCCCGAGTGTGCGGGCCCCACATTGGCCAGCAGCACCTGGCGGCCGCCCAGGTCGAGCGTGCACTCCCCGGAAACCGGATGGTGCGGCGCCACCACCATGTCCGCGGCCTCCGCCGCCTCGTCGGCGTCCACCCCGTGCCGGATCGCCGACGCGCGGATCGAGTCCCGCTCGCGGCGCAGCAGAGTGTCCATGCCCACGGCCCCGTACACCTCCGCCCCCGCGAACGCCGCCGTGCCGAGGACATGGTCGAAATGGGGATGGCTGAGTGCGATGTGCGTCACGCGGCGGCCGCCCAGCAGCGCCTGCGCCTGGGCCCGCACCTCGGCCCCCTCACGCAGCGTGGAGCCCGTGTCGTACAGCAGCACGGCGTCCTCGCCGACGATCAGGCCGACGGTCGCGTCCCACCCCGGGAGGCGGCGGCGGCCCACCCCGTCTGCCAGCCGTTCCCAGCCGAAGTCTTCCCAACTGACGTCCATACGGCGACGCTATCGGCATCACATCCGCATCGACCTGCGCGGGCCGCACGAGCGCGTGTCCGACCGCACGGTCGGCCGCCCTTGCTACCCGCGTACCCCGCAGCCGTACACTGGCCGGGGGAATGCTGGCACTCGGGCGCACCGAGTGCCAGGACAGACAGAGGAACCACAGCTGGAGGTGCGCGAATGCTCAGCGAACGCAGGCTCGAGGTGCTGCGCGCAATCGTCCAGGACTACGTCGGCACCGAGGAGCCTGTCGGCTCCAAGGCCCTCACCGAGCGTCACAACCTCGGCGTCTCCCCGGCCACCGTCCGCAACGACATGGCCGTGCTGGAGGAGGAGGGCTTCATCGCCCAGCCCCACACGAGCGCCGGACGGATCCCCACGGACAAGGGGTACCGGCTGTTCGTCGACCGGCTGGCCGGCGTCAAGCCGCTGTCGTCGCCGGAACGCCGCGCCATCCAGAACTTCCTGGACGGGGCGGTCGACCTCGACGACGTCGTGGGACGTACGGTGCGGCTGCTGGCGCAGCTGACCCGGCAGGTCGCCGTCGTGCAGTACCCGTCGCTGACCCGGTCCACGGTCCGGCACGTGGAACTCCTCTCCCTCGCGCCCGCCCGCCTGATGCTCGTGCTGATCACGGACACGGGCCGGGTCGAGCAGCGCATGATCGACTGCCCCGCCCCGTTCGGCGACACCTCGCTCGCGGACCTGCGGGCCCGGCTCAACAGCCGGGTCGTGGGACGCCGCTTCGCGGACGTGCCGCAGCTGGTGCAGGACCTTCCCGAATCCTTCGAGCACGAGGACCGCGGCACCGTCTCCACGGTGCTCTCCACACTGCTCGAGACCCTGGTCGAGGAGACAGAGGAGCGGCTCGTGATCGGCGGCACCGCCAATCTGACCCGCTTCGGGCACGACTTCCCGCTGACCATCCGGCCGGTGCTTGAGGCGCTCGAGGAGCACGTGGTGCTCCTCAAGCTGCTAGGCGAGGCCAATGAGTCGGGCGGTATGGGCATGACCGTACGTATCGGTCACGAGAACGCCCATGAAGGCCTCAACTCCACGTCCGTGGTCTCGGTCGGCTACGGTTCGGGCGACGAGGCAGTAGCGAAACTCGGCGTGGTCGGACCGACCCGCATGGACTACCCCGGAACGATGGGAGCGGTACGCGCAGTGGCACGTTACGTCGGACAGATCCTGGCGGAGTCGTAAGTGGCCACGGACTATTACGCCGTACTCGGCGTACGCCGCGACGCATCGCAGGACGAGATCAAGAAGGCCTTCCGCCGCCTCGCGCGCGAACTCCACCCGGACGTGAATCCGGACCCGAAGACGCAGGAGCGCTTCAAGGAGATCAACGCCGCGTACGAGGTGCTCTCGGACCCGCAGAAGAAGCAGGTCTACGACCTCGGCGGCGACCCGCTCTCGCAGGCCGGAGGCGGTGGCGCCGGGGGCTTCGGCGCGGGCGGCTTCGGCAACTTCTCCGACATCATGGACGCCTTCTTCGGCACGGCGTCGCAGCGCGGGCCGCGCTCGCGCACGCGCCGTGGCCAGGACGCGATGATCCGGCTGGAGATCGAGCTCAACGAGGCGGCCTTCGGCACCACGAAGGACATCCAGGTCGACACGGCCGTCGTCTGCACCACCTGCTCCGGCGAGGGCGCGGCGCCCGGCACGTCCGCGCAGACCTGTGACATGTGCCGCGGGCGCGGCGAGGTCTCGCAGGTGACCCGGTCCTTCCTGGGCCAGGTCATGACGTCGCGGCCCTGCCCGCAGTGCCAGGGCTTCGGCACGGTCGTGCCGACCCCGTGCCCCGAGTGCGCCGGCGACGGCCGCATCCGGTCGCGGCGGACGCTGACCGTGAAGATCCCGGCCGGTGTGGACAACGGCACCCGGATCCAGCTCGCGGGCGAGGGCGAGGTCGGCCCCGGCGGCGGCCCCGCCGGTGACCTGTACGTCGAGATCCACGAGGTCGCCCATCCGGTCTTCCAGCGGCGCGGGGACGACCTGCACTGCACGGTGACGATCCCCATGACCGCGGCGGCGTTGGGCACGAAGTGCCCGCTCGAGACGCTCGACGGTGTGGAGGAGGTCGACATCCGTCCGGGCACGCAGTCCGGTCAGTCGATCCCGCTGCACGGCCGCGGCATCACACACCTGCGCGGCGGCGGCCGGGGCGACCTGATCGTGCACGTCGAGGTGACGACGCCCACGAAGCTGGACGTGGAGCAGGAGCGGCTGCTGCGGGACCTGGCGAAGCTCCGGGGCGAGGAGCGACCGCTGGGCCAGTTCCAGCCGGGCCAGCAGGGGCTGTTCTCGCGACTGAAGGACGCGTTCAACGGGCGTTAGCCCGTGCGGAGCCGCACGCCCCGCCACGCGGGGCCTGCCGCCCTGCCTCCTGCGGGGGCAGGGCGCGAGCTCAGGCGGAATGGAGGATTCGGCCCCGTCGCGGGGACGTGGCACGATGCGTGCATGTCGTCCTCCGCGCTGACCGGCCTCTGCCGTCATCCGATCGTGCAGGCCCCCATGGCCGGCGGCGCTTCCTGTCCGCAGTTGGCCGCCGCCGTGTCGGAGACCGGCGGGCTGGGCTTCCTGGCCGCCGGGTACAAGACGGCCGACGGGATGTACGAGGAGATCAAGCAGGTCCGCGGGCTGACCGCGCGGCCCTTCGGCGTCAACCTGTTCATGCCGCAGCCCGGCAACGCCGACCCCGCCGCCGTCGGCGTCTACCGGGTTCAGCTGGCCGGCGAGTCCACCTGGTACGAGACGCCGCTCGGTGATCCGGACCGGGGACGGGACGACGGCTACGACGCGAAGCTCGCGATCCTGCTCGACGACCCCGTCCCCGTCGTCTCGTTCACCTTCGGCTGCCCTCCGCGCAGCGTCCTCGAGTCGTTCGGCAAGGCGGGCACCTTCACGATCGTGACCGTCACCACGCCGGAGGAGGCACAGGCGGCCCAGTGGGCCGGTGCCGACGCGGTGTGTGTGCAGGGCATCGAGGCCGGCGGACATCAGGGCACGCACCGGGACGACCCCTCGGCCGACGGGTCCGGCTACGGACTGCTCGCGCTTCTCGCACTGGTGAAGGAGACCGTACAGATGCCTGTCATCGCCGCCGGCGGACTGATGCGCGGCAGCCAGATCGCCGCGGTCCTGGCGGCCGGGGCGAGCGCCGCCCAGCTCGGCACCGCGTTCCTGGTGTGCCCCGAGTCGGCGGCGCACCCTTTGCACAAACAGGCCATGACCAACCCGCTGTTCGTGCGCACCGAGATGACCCGGGCCTTCTCCGGGCGTCCCGCGCGGGGCCTGGTGAACAGGTTCATGCGGGAGCACGGACCGTACGCGCCCGCCGCGTACCCCGAGGTGCACCATCTGACGAGCGGACTGCGCAAGGCCGCGGCGAAGGCGGGCGACGCGCAGGGCATGTCGCTGTGGGCGGGCCAGGGGCACCGGCTGGCGCGGGAGATGCCCGCCGCCCAGCTGGTCGGGGTGCTCGCCGCGGAAGCGGACTCCGCACGGGCCGCGCTGGCGCTCGGCGGTGGTGTGTGATGACCGCTCCCGTCTTCCTCGTCGAATCGCTCGACGGCGTCGCGCCCGGGGCGACCGTCACCCTGGACGGGCCGGAGGGGCGGCACGCCGTCTCCGTGCGCAGGCTCCAGCCGGGTGAGGACATCGTCCTCACGGACGGCGGCGGCCGCGGAGCGTCGGGCACCGTCGTGACCACCGAGGGCAAGGACCGTCTGACCGTCGAGGTGCGTGAGTGCCGGAAGGAGCCGCAGCCGGAGCCCCGCATCACCGTCGTGCAGGCGCTGCCCAAGGGCGACCGCGGCGAACTCGCCGTGGAGACCATGACCGAGACCGGTGTCGACGCGGTGGTGCCGTGGTCGGCGGCGCGCTGCATCACGCAGTGGAGGGGTGAGCGGGGCGCGAAGTCGCTCGCCAAGTGGCGGGCGACGGCCCGTGAGGCGGGCAAGCAGTCGCGCAGGCTCCGCTTCCCGGAGGTCTCGGAGGCGGCAACGACCAAGCAGGTCGCGGCACTTCTGGCGGACGCGGATTTCGCCGCGGTGCTCCACGAGGAGGGCGCGCTGCCGCTCGCCACGGCCGAACTCCCCACAGCGGGCTCCATCGTGCTCGTGGTCGGCCCTGAGGGCGGTGTGTCGCCGGAGGAACTCGCCCTGTTCGCGGAGGCGGGCGCCAGGCCGTACCGGCTGGGACGCAGCGTGCTGCGCACGTCCACGGCCGGCACGGCGGCGACGGCTCTCCTGCTGGGGCGCACCGGCCGCTGGGCCTGAGCCGGGACGCCGCGTACGTCGCGGAGGTCTCGAGGAGGTCGTCGCGGTCGTCCGACGGCTCAGCTAGGCCGGAGCCGCCGGGGCGTTGCCGGCCACCGCGTCGAACAGCGGCCATCCGTCGGTCTCGACCGTCCTCTGCGTCTCGGGCAGGAGCCCGCGGGCGGTGGCCTCGTCGAGGAACCGCCGTGCCACGCCCGGCTCGTGGAGATTCAGCCAGGCCCCGCCGGCGACCACGGCACCCGCCTCGAAGTAACCCCCGGAGACGGCCCGGCCAGGACCTTCCCGGAAGACGACCGCCAGGCGCCGCTGCGTTCCCTCGCGCCACAGCGACAGCGTCGTACGGCATTCACGGGTGCCGGACCCGTCGCGTGTGTGCCGGTGCCGCACCGACCACATGTACACGTTGTCGCTGTCCACGACGAGGCGGCGGGCGCGCCGAAGCTTCCTGGCCATGGTTCGACCGTACGGGCCGCACCATGGCCGCAACCACTCTTTTACGAGCGGGGCCGTGCTGGCACTCTGGCGTCATGCCCGCCCGGACCGGAGCACTGCGCCCCTTGGCCGCGATCGCCGTCGCGGCGGCGGCGGTTCCCGCCCTCGTGGCGTGCGAGCCCACGGCGGGAGGGCTGAACACCGGTGCTGTGGCGGTCACCACCGACCGGACGGTGACCAGCACGCTCGAGCGGCTCGAGTTCGAGGTCGGCTGGCTCAGCTGCACGGCGAAGGCCGACACTCCCGCCACCGCCTCGTCCGGTTCCACCGCCCCGTCCGCCGCCGGTCCGAGCCGTGCCTCCGTGGACTGCCAGGGTGAGACCGGTTCCGCTCAGGACATCACCGTCACCGGCAAGGTGACGGAGGAACGCGGCGGGAAGTGCGTCCGAGGCGATCTGACCGCCAGGATCGAGAAGAAGATCGTCTTCCGGGCGACCATGCTCGGCGACTGCAGCGCCGCGCCGAGCAGCGCGCCGGCCGGCGACCCTCCCGCTCCGGGGACCCCGTACCCGACCGTCACGGTCACCGTCACCGAAACGGTGACCGCGCAGGCCAAGTGATCCAAACACCACACCTTGAGCCTCTCACCTGCCTAGGGTGACGGTGTGACGCACCCTGCCTACCTCCGGTATCCGCATCTGCACGGCGAGTTGATCGCCTTCACCGCCGAGGACGACGTCTGGGTGGCGCCGCTCGACGGCGGCCGGGCGTGGCGCGTGAGCGCCGACAACATGCCCGTGAACCACCCCAGGATCTCGCCCGACGGCACCCGCATCGCCTGGTCCTCGTACCGCGACGGCACGCCGGAGGTGCACCTGGCACCCGTCGACGGCGGCCCCTCCGAGCGGCTCACCCACTGGGGCAGCCACAAGACCTCCGTACGGGGCTGGACCCCCGACGGCCGGGTCCTGGCGCTCACCAGCAGCGGGCAGGCGTCGCTGCGCCGCACCTGGGCGCACGCGGTGCCGCTCGACGGCGGGCCGGCCGACGTCCTCCCTTACGGGCCCGTCGGCGGTGTCGCGTACGGCCCGCGCACCCTGCTGCTGTCGGCCACCATGGGGCGCGAGGCGGCCGCCTGGAAGCGCTACCGGGGCGGCACCGCGGGCAAGTTGTGGATCGAGGGGGAGACGGAGGGCGAGTTCGTCCGCCTCCACGAGGACATCGACGGCAACGTGGAGTACCCCCTGTGGGTGGGCGAGCGGGTCGCGTTCCTCTCCGACCACGAGGGTGTCGGCGCCCTCTACTCGTCCCTTCCCGACGGCTCCGACCTGCGCCGCCACACCGGTCTCGACGGCTTCTACGCCCGCCACGCGGCGACCGACGGCATCCGTGTCGCCTACGCCTGCGCCGGCGAACTGTGGCTGCTCGACGGCCTGGACGGCGAGCAGCCCCGCCGCCTGGACATCCGGCTCGGCGGCCAGCGCACCGACCTCCAGCCACGGCCGATCGACGCCGGCCACCACCTCGGCGCGGCGGACCCCGACCACACCGGCCGCGGCAGCGCCGTGGAGATCCGTGGCGGCATCCACTGGGTCACCCACCGCGAAGGGCCCGCGCGTTCCCTCGCCGTCGAGCCGGGCGTACGGGCCAGGCTGCCGCGTACGTTCGGCGTCGAGGGCGAGCAGTACGTCGTGTGGGTGACCGACGCGGAGGGCGACGACGCGCTCGAGTTCGCGCCCGCCACCGGTACCGCCGCCGGCGCCACTCCGCGCAGGCTCGCCGCGGGCCGGCTCGGCCGGGTCCTGGCGCTCGCCGTCGCCCCCGACGGCAGCCGTGCCGCCGTCGCCTCGCACGACGGCCGGGTGCTGCTCGTGGAGCGCGAGACGGGAGAGGTCCGGGAGGTGGACCGCAGCGAGCACGGCGACGCCGACGGCCTCGTGTTCTCGCCCGACTCGGCATGGCTCGCCTGGTCGCACCCCGGTCCCAGCCCGCTGCGGCAGATCAAGCTCGCCAACACCGGTGATCTGAGCGTGTCCGAGGCGACACCGCTGCGGTTCGCCGACTTCCAGCCCGCCTTCACCCTGGACGGCAAGCACCTCGCGTTCCTCTCGGAGCGCGCCTTCGACCCGGTCTACGACGCGCACGTCTTCGACCTCGCCTTCGTCGGCGGGTGCCGGCCGCACCTGATCACGCTGGCGGCGACCACGCCCTCGCCGTTCGGCCCGCAGCGGCACGGCCGGCCCTTCGAGGCGGACAAGGACGGCTCGTCGGACGGCGACGAGGGCTCGGCGCCCGTCACCCGTATCGACCTCGACGGGCTCGCCGACCGGATCGTGCCCTTCCCGGTCGAGGCGGCCAGCTACTCCACCCTGCGCGCAGCCAAGGACGGCCTGCTGTGGCTGCGCCACCCGCTGCGCGGCGTCCTCGGCGCAGGCCGCGCCACCCCCGACGACCCGGGGCCGCGGACCACCCTGGAGCGGTACGACCTCGGGCAGCAGCGGGTCGAGGAACTCGCCTCCGACGCCTCCTACTTCCGCGTCAGCGGCGACGGCAAGCGGGTGCTGCTGTACACCGGCGACAAGCTCAAGGTCGTACCCAGCGACCGTGAGGCCTCCCACGACGACGGCAACGACAGCGCCGCGAGCATCACCGTCGACCTGTCCCGGGTCCGCCGCACCGTCGAACCGGCCGCCGAATGGCGGCAGATGTACGACGAGGCCGGGCGGCTCATGCGCGACCACTTCTGGCGGCCCGACCTCGGCGGTGTCGACTGGGCGGGCGTCCTCGAGCGCTACCGCCCCGTCCTCGACCGCGTCGCCACCCACGACGACCTCGTCGACCTGCTGTGGGAGGTGCAGGGCGAGCTCGGCACCTCGCACGCGTACGTCGTTCCGCACGGCGGCCACGGCGACGCGTCCACCCGGCAGGGGCTGCTCGGCGCGGACATCTCCCGTACCGAGGAGGGCAGTTGGCGCATCGACCGCATCCTGCCGTCCGAGTCCTCCGACCCCCACGCGCACTCGCCGCTGGCCGCGCCGGGCGTCGCCCTGCGCGCCGGTGACACGCTGCTCGCCGTGGACGGCCGGCCCGTCGACCCGGTCAGGGGCCCCGGACCGCTGCTCGTCGGCGCGGCCGGCAAGGCGGTCGAACTGACCGTCTCACCGGCGGGCGGCGGCGATCCCCGGCACGCGGTCGTCGTCCCCATCGCCGACGAGGAACCCCTGCGCTACCACGCCTGGGTCGCCGACCGGCGGGCCTATGTGCACGAGAAGTCCGGCGGGCGACTGGGCTATCTGCACGTGCCGGACATGCAGGCCCCCGGCTGGGCGCAGATCCACCGCGACCTGCGCGTCGAGGTGGCGAAGGACGGCCTGGTCGTGGACGTACGGGAGAACCGCGGCGGGCACACCTCGCAGCTCGTCGTCGAGAAGCTGGCCCGCCGCATCGTGGGCTGGGACCTGCCACGCGGCATGCGGCCTTCCAGCTACCCGCTGGACGCGCCGCGGGGACCGGTCGTCGCCGTGGCCAACGAGTTCTCCGGCTCCGACGGTGACATCGTCAACGCGGCGATCAAGGCGCTGGGCATCGGCCCCGTGGTCGGTACCCGCACCTGGGGCGGCGTCGTGGGCATCGACAGCCGCTACTCCCTCGTGGACGGCACGCTGGTCACCCAGCCGAAGTACGCCTTCTGGCTGGAGGGTTACGGCTGGGAGGTGGAGAACCGCGGCGTCGACCCCGATGTCGAGGTCGTCCACGCCCCGCAGGACCACGCGGCGGGACGCGACCCGCAACTGGACGAGGCGGTGCGGCTGGCGCTGGAGGCGCTCGCCTCGACCCCGGCGAAGCAGCCGCCGTCCCTTCCGTAGCCGCAGCCGGGCCCCCGGCCCGCCCGTCCGGCCCCCGGGGCCCGGACGGGCGGGCCGCGCCCGGGCGGTGCCGGAGGCGGCGGGGCCGATAGCATGCGGACGGAAGTGGTCGAGCTCGAGGGAGGACCGGGGAATGGCCGGAGAACCGCAGGCGGACTGTCTGTTCTGCAAGATCGTCTCGGGGGAGGTGCCCGCCACGGTCGTCCGTGAGTCGGAGACCACCCTCGCCTTCCGTGACATAAACCCCCAGGCCCCCACGCACGTCCTCGTCATCCCCAAGGCCCACTACCCGGACGCCGCCTCCCTCGCCGTCGGCGCGCCCCAGCTTGCCGCCGACGTGCTGCACGAGGCCGGGCAGGTCGCCGCCGACGAGAAGGCGGACCGGAGCGGCTACCGGATCGTCTTCAACACCGGGTCCGGCGCCGGGCAGACCGTCTTCCACGCGCACGCGCACGTCCTCGGAGGCCGCGGCCTCGAGTGGCCCCCCGGCTAGACCGGAGGACCGCGCAGTGTCCGTACGCGAACTCGTGGTGCTGGGCACCGCCAGCCAGGTCCCGACCCGGCACCGCAACCACAACGGCTATCTCCTCCGCTGGGACGGCGAGGGGCTCCTCTTCGATCCCGGCGAGGGCACCCAGCGGCAGATGCTGCGCGCCGGGGTGTCCGCGCACGACATCAACCGGATCTGCGTCACGCACTTCCACGGGGACCACTCCCTCGGGGTCGCCGGTGTGATCCAGCGGATCAACCTCGACCAGGTGCCGCACCCGGTGTCCGCGCACTATCCGGCGAGCGGGCAGCGGTTCTTCGACCGGCTGCGGTACGCGACGGCGTACCGCGAGACGGTGAAGCTGAAGGAGGTCCCGGTCGCCGCCGACGGCCTCGTCGCGCGGACCGGCGGGTACACGCTCCACGCGCACCGGCTGTCGCACCCGGTCGAGTCGTACGGCTACCGGCTCGTCGAGCCGGACGGCCGCCGGATGCTGCCGGAGAAGCTGGCCGCGTACGGGATCAAGGGCCCGGACGTCGGCCGGCTCCAGCGGGAGGGCGAACTCGGCGGCGTCACGCTCGACGACGTGAGCGAGGTGCGCCGGGGACAGCGGTTCGCCTTCGTGATGGACACCCGGCTCTGCGACGGCGTGCATGTGCTCGCGGAGGGCTGCGACATGCTCGTCATCGAGTCGACCTTCCTCGACGAGGACGGCCGGCTGGCTGCGGAGCACGGTCATCTGACCGCCGGTCAGGCGGGCCTCGTCGCGCACCGCGGAGGCGTCCGCCACCTCGTGCTGACGCACTTCTCGCAGCGCTACACCGACGCCGCCGCCGAGTTCGAGCGGCAGGCCAGGGCGGCCGGCTTCGACGGCGAGGTGACCGTCGCCAGGGACCTGTGGCGTATTCCGGTGCCCAAGCGGTCCTGAGGCGACGGCCCCTCGCGTCCGTCCGCGGTGCGGTTCTGTGCGCCGAGTCCTGTCGGCGACGTTCCTGAACGGGGATCGCCGGTCGCGCCGGGCCGGTTCAGCGCGTGGCGGGACCAGTCCAGCCGGCCGGCACCTGGGCGATGCGCACCCGCTGCGGATGGTCCCCGACCGTGACGGAGGCGACCTTCTTCCCGGTGGCGAAGTCGATCGCGGTGACGGAGTCGGAGCCGCTCTCGGAGATGACGCAGGACTTGCCGTCGCCGCTGACGGTCGCCCAGTAGGGCTTGGACGCGGGCACGGGGGTGCTCTCCTGAAGGGTCGCCCGGTCGACGACGGTGGCGTAGTCGTCCATCGTGCCCGCCACGCACAGCTTGTCGCCCTGGGGGCTCATGGACATGCCGTGGTGCCGGGAGTCGTTGACCCAGGTGGTGCGGTCCTCGCTGGTCGCCGGGTTCTTCGGCAGGGTCTTGACCCGGGTGACGGTGTCCGAGGCCACGTCGTACTCGACGAAGCCGTTGAAGAACGACACCTGGAAGTAGAGCTTGGACTCGTCGGGGGTGAGGGCGACGGGCCGGACGGAGTCGGAGAGGTCCTTGCGGCCGAAGGCGTCGAGCCGCTCCCGCATGTCGATGACCTTCACCTGCTGATAGGTCCGCGTGTCGACGACGGTGATGCGGCGGTCGCCCTTGGTCCAGTCGAGCCAGGGGGCGTCGAGCGCGGTGTTGACCTCGCCGATGGACATGTTCCAGAGGTACTTGCCGCCGTCGGTGAAGACGTTCTCGTGCGGCTTGTCGCCGGTCTTGAACGATCCGGTCTGCTCGCCGGTCCTGATGTCGAGGACGTGCACGGTGTTGGACGTCGAGGCCGAGACGGCGACGCGCGTACCGTCGGGGGAGACGGCCATGTGGTCGGAGCGGTAACCGGAGACGGGGAACCGCCAGTTGATCCTTCCGGTGGCGAGGTCGATCGAGACGACATCGGCGAAGCTGGGGCGGGAGACGACCATGGCGGACCCGTCCGGGGTCGAGTACATGTCGTCGACGAACTGGTCGTGCCCCTCGCCGGGACCCTGGCGGATGCCCAGGAAGAAGGCCAGCTTCAGCGGGTTGAGGTAGATCTCCTTCAGCCGCTCCTCCTTGTCGGGGATGACGTCGACACGGCCGATCTTCGCGAAGTCGCCCCGGGCCTCGATGACATCGGCGGTGCCGTCCCAGTTGTTGCCGACGAACATCACCTCCCGCAGTCCCGCGGCCTGCTCGCCCGCCGGGACGTCGACGCCCGCCGGTCCCAGAGTGTCCGGCGCTGCCGCCGCGTTCGCGGTCACCGAACCGGTGGCGGCCAGGGCCAGGGCGGCGACGGCCGCGTACACGGCCCGCCTGGTGCTGGACAGAGACATCGTCGTTCCTTCCATGAAGGCGGCCCCATGGCGCGGGCGCAGTCTGAAAACGCATCCGTTCAGATTGGGCTACTGGAAAGTAACGAGCGGGTGGCAGGCTTCACAAGACCCGCGACACGTGAAAATGAGTCCGCGACGACGAGGGAGGCGCCAGTGGGGGGCACGGTCAGACAGCCCACCGGCCGTTACGGAGGCAGATCGGCGGAGGAACGCCGGGCGGAGCGGCGCCGCCGGTTCCTCGACGCCGGCCTCCAGCTGTTCGGCGACACGCCCGGCTACCGCGCGACGACCGTCGCGGCGCTGAGCGACGCGGCGGGGCTGTCCACCCGTCAGTTCTACGAGGAGTTCCGCAGCCTGGAGGAGGTGCTCGCGGCCCTGCACCTCCAGGTCAACGACTGGGCGGAGGAGGCGGCGCTCGCCGCGCTGGCGGAGGCCGCGGACCTGCCGCTGGCGGAGCGGGCGACGGCCGTCTTCCGCGCGTACGCGGCGAACGTGACGGGCGATCCCCGGCGTATCCGGATCACGTTCCTCGAGATCGTCGGGGTCAGCCCGCAGATGGAGCGTCAGCGGCTGGCCCGCCGGGCACGCTGGGTGGACTTCATCTGCGCGCAGGCCGCGACGGCCGTCGAACGCGGGGAGGCGGAACCGCGCGACTACCGGGTGGCGGCGGCCGCGTTCATCGGCAGCGTCAACGGGCTGCTGCACGACTGGACGGTCGGGTGGGTGGACGCGACGCTCGACGACCTCGTCGACGAGCTGGTCCGGATGCTGCTGGGCATCCTGCGCCCGGCTCCGTGGCGTGCGGCCTCGCCGTAGGCCACGGCGGCGGCGCGGCGCGCGGCCCGGACAAAGGCCGGGTACGCGACATGCGAGCGTCAGCGGTGCCGTCGGGGCGGCGCGGCCCGTGGGCGAGCGGCACGCGAGCCCGTACGGCCGCGGTACCGCCTTCCGGCCGACTGTCGGTGCGGTCGGGCAGACTGGCTTGAACTGCACCACTTATGGGAGCGCGCACGGTGACCATTCGCAGCGGAGAGCAACTGCCCGGGACGACCTGCCGGAGCGACATCGCGGGCACCTGCCTCGATCCCCTCGCGGGCCTCCGCGCGCCCGGCGATCCGGACTGCGACGTCTACCTCACCGGCAGCGTCTTCCTGGACATCATCTTCACCGGCCTCGACTCCGCCCCGGTGCGTGGCACCGAGTCGTGGGCCAGGGGGATGGGATCCAGCCCCGGCGGCGTCGCGAACATGGCCACCGCGCTCGCCCGCCTCGGGCTGCGCACGTCCCTCGCCGCCGCCTTCGGCGACGACCACTACGGCGAATACTGCTGGGACGCCCTCGAACAGGGCGAGGGCATCGATCTGGGCCTCTCGCGCACCGTCCCCGGCTGGCACTCCCCGGTCACCGTCTCCATGGCCTACGAGGGTGAACGGACCATGGTCACCCACGGCCACGAGGCCCCGCCCTCCGAGTCGGCCCCCGACTGCCCGCCGCCCGCCCGCGCCGCGGTCGCCTCCCTCACGCCGGGCGCCCGCGCGGAGTGGATCGCCCAGGCCGCCCGGAAGGGCACCCGGATCTTCGCCGACGTCGGCTGGGACGAGTCCGGCCGGTGGGACCCGGACGACCTGGCCGACCTGGAGCACTGCGAGGCGTTCCTGCCCAACGCGGCGGAGGCGATGCGCTACACCCGCACCGACTGCCCGCGCGCCGCCGCCCGTGCCCTCACCGACCGGGTACCCCTCGCGGTGGTCACCCTCGGCGCGGAGGGGGCGTACGCGGTCGACGGCGCCACGGGCGAGAGCGCCGAGGTCCCGGCCCTGCGGGTGGAGGCCCTGGACCCGACGGGCGCGGGCGACGTCTTCGTGGCCGGATTCGTCACGGGCACGCTGGCGGGCTGGCCGCTCGCCGACCGCCTCGCGTTCGCCGGCCTGACCGCGGCCCTGTCGGTGCAGGAGTTCGGCGGCTCCCTCTCCGCTCCCGGCTGGTCCGAGATCGCCGCCTGGTGGCAGCAGGTCCGCGCCACGCCGGGCCAGGACCCGGCGGCCGTGCGCCGCTACGACTTCCTCGAGCGGCTGCTGCCGGCGCCCGCCAGACCGGGGCCGCTGCGCCGTGCTGTCCCGACGATCGGCTTCGGGCGCTCCGTCTGAGGGAGCGGGTCCGCAGCCGCCCGGCCACCGGTCCGCCTCCGCCCCGCTTCCTCCCGGCCGCGCAAGGGACCCGCCCCTGAGGGATCGGCGTCCGGGCCCCGGGCCGGGGAAGGCTCGGGCACGGCCCCCGAGCGGGCCCGTAAAAGCCTTCGGCCTTGTCGGTGGCGCGTCGTACCCTTGGTGTTCCAGAGGTTGTCGAGCAGCGAGAACCCTGCAACGGGAGGTATGTGCAGGCCACAGAGCCGGCCCATGACTCAGACACCGACAGACCAGACCCCCGCGCCGGGCCAGGCGCGAGCCCACTTCACCGTCCCGGCCAAGCACCCGATGGTGACGGTCCTGGGCTCGGGTGACGCCCTGCTGCGCGTGATCGAGAAGGCCTTCCCGGCGGCCGACATCCATGTCCGGGGCAATCAGGTCAGCGCGGTCGGCGACGCTCGGGAAGTCGCTCTGATCCAGCGCCTGTTCGACGAGATGATGCTCGTGCTCCGCACCGGGCAGCCGATGACGGAGGACGCAGTGGAACGCTCGATCGCCATGCTCAGAGCCGCGGAAGAGGGCTCGGGCGCCGTGACCGAGACCCCGGCGGAGGTCCTCACCCAGAACATCGTCTCCAGCCGCGGCCGCACGATCCGCCCCAAGACGCTGAACCAGAAGCACTACGTCGACGCGATCGACAAGCACACGATCGTGTTCGGCATCGGCCCCGCCGGTACCGGCAAGACGTATCTCGCCATGGCCAAGGCCGTCCAGGCACTGCAGTCCAAGCAGGTCAACCGCATCATCCTGACCCGTCCCGCGGTCGAGGCCGGTGAGCGTCTCGGATTCCTCCCCGGCACGCTGTACGAGAAGATCGACCCGTATCTGCGGCCGCTGTACGACGCGCTGCACGACATGCTCGACCCCGATTCCATCCCCCGCCTGATGGCGGCGGGCACGATCGAGGTCGCGCCCCTGGCGTACATGCGCGGACGCACGCTCAACGACGCGTTCATCATTCTGGACGAGGCGCAGAACACGAACCCCGAGCAGATGAAGATGTTCCTCACCAGGCTCGGCTTCGAATCGAAGATCGTGATCACCGGCGACGTCACCCAGATCGACCTGCCGGGCGGCACGAAGAGCGGCCTGCGTCAGGTGCAGGACATTCTGGAGGGCGTCCCCGACGTCCACTTCTCACGGCTCACGTCGCAGGATGTCGTCCGGCACAAGCTGGTCGGCCGTATCGTCGACGCGTACGAGAAGTACGACGGCCAAAACGGGAAGTAGTCAACGCGCACCATGTCGATCGACGTCAACAACGAGTCCGGAACCGAGGTCGACGAGCAGGCGATCCTCGACATCGCCCGCTACGCCCTCTCGCGGATGCGTATCCACCCGCTCTCCGAGCTCTCGGTGATCGTGGTGGACGCCGAAGCCATGGAGCAGTTGCACATCCAGTGGATGGACCTGCCGGGTCCGACCGATGTGATGTCCTTCCCGATGGACGAGCTCCGTCCGCCGTCCAAGGACGACGAGGAGCCCCCGCAGGGCCTCCTCGGCGACATCGTGCTCTGCCCCGAAGTGGCCAAGAAGCAGGGCGAAGAGGCGCCGACGCAGCACTCCATGGACGAGGAGCTCCAGCTCCTGACCGTCCACGGGGTGCTGCACCTGCTCGGCTACGACCACGAGGAGCCCGACGAGAAGGCCGAGATGTTCGGTCTCCAGGCCGCGATCGTCGACGGCTGGCGGTCGGAGAAGGGCCACACCGGCCCCTCCCCGGCGCCGACCGTCTCATGACCGGCCAACTGATCGCCGGCGCGGTCGCGCTGGTCGTCGTGGCCTGGCTGGCCGCCTGTGCGGAGGCGGGCCTCGCCCGCGTCTCCAGCTTCCGCGCGGCCGAGGCCGTCCGGTCCGGACGCCGTGGGGCGGACAAGCTCGAACAGGTCGCCGCCGACCCCACCCGTTACCTCAACGTCGCCCTGCTGGTGCGGGTGGCGTGCGAGATGGCGGCCGGGGTGCTCGTCACCTACGTGTGCCTGGAGGAGTTCGCGGAGACCTGGTCGGCGCTGCTCGTCGCCATCGGCGTGATGGTGCTCGTCAGTTATGTCGCCGTCGGCGTCTCCCCGCGCACCATCGGCCGCCAGCACCCGCTCAACACCGCCACCGCCGCGGCGTACGTGCTGCTGCCGCTGGCCCGGGTGATGGGCCCCGTACCGCAGCTGCTGATCCTCATCGGTAACGCCCTGACCCCTGGAAAGGGCTTCCGCAAGGGGCCGTTCGCGTCCGAGGCCGAGCTGCGGGCGATGGTCGACCTGGCCGAGCAGGAGTCCCTGATCGAGGACGACGAGCGCCGCATGGTGCACTCCGTCTTCGAACTCGGCGACACCCTGGTGCGCGAGGTGATGGTGCCGCGCACCGACCTCGTCTCCATCGAGCGCTACAAGACCGTCCGCCAGGCGCTGACGCTCGCGCTGCGGTCCGGTTTCTCCCGCATTCCGGTCACCGGGGAGAACGAGGACGACATCGTCGGCGTCGTGTACCTCAAGGACCTGGCCCGCAAGACGCACATCAACCGTGACTCCGAGGCGGACGTCGTCTCCACGACGATGCGGCCCGCGGTGTTCGTGCCCGACACGAAGAACGCCGGCGACCTGCTCCGCGAGATGCAGCAGAAGCGCAACCACGTCGCCGTCGTCATCGACGAGTACGGCGGCACGGCCGGCATCGTCACGATCGAGGACATCCTCGAGGAGATCGTCGGCGAGATCACCGACGAGTACGACCGTGAGCTGCCGCCCGTCGAGGAGCTCGGCGACGGCTGCTTCCGCGTCACCGCGCGCCTCGACATCGGCGACCTCGGCGAGCTGTACGGCCTCGGGGCCGACGAGCTCGACGACGAGGACGTGGAGACGGTCGGCGGTCTGCTGGCCAAGGCGCTCGGCCGGGTCCCCATCGCCGGCGCCAAGGCCGTCGTGGACCTGCCGGACGGCCGCGCCCTGCGGCTGACCGCGGAGTCCCCGGCGGGCCGCCGGAACAAGATCGTGACGGTGCTGTCGGAACCGGTGGAACAGGTGACAGAGGAGCGGATGACCGGGTGAAGGCACAGCAGCTGAGGGCGTTCTGCCTCGAGTTCAACGCCGCGGTGGAGGAGTTCCCCTTCGGGCCGGAGACCTCGGTCTTCAAGGTCCTGGGCAAGATGTTCGCCCTCAGCGCGCTGGACGCCACCCCGCTCACGGTCAACCTCAAGTGCGACCCGGACCTCGCGGTCCGGCTGCGCGCGGACCACCCGGGCGTGATCGTGCCCGGCTGGCACATGAACAAGCGCCACTGGAACACGGTGACGGTGGGCAGCCTCCCGGACCGGCTGGTCCGGGAGCTGGTGGAGGACTCGTACGACCTGGTGGTGGCGGGGCTGCCGCGGGCGGAGCGCCTGCGGCTGGACCGGGCGTAGCGGCCCGCCGCGGGCCCCGGGGTCACTTCCGCCCGGCCCCCTTCAGCGCCACTCCCACCACGACCGCCGCCGCGACCACGACGACCGCGTCGATGGCCAGCACCAGCCGGACGCCGTCGAACAGCGACTCCCGCGTCGTCGCGAGGACGCCCAGCAGCGGGATGCCCACGGTGATGCCCACCTGCTGCGTCGTGGTGACGAGGCCCGTCGCCAGGCCCTGCTCCCCGTCCGGGACCCCGGACGTCACGGTCAGGCCGTAGGAGATGATCGCCCCCAGGTGGCACATGCTCGCCAGCGTGACGCCCACCGTCGCGAGCAGCGCTCCCGAGTCGGTGCCGAGGCCCAGCAGGGCGGCCACGAACAGGCCCTGGCCGGCGAGGGAGAACACCAGGACGCGCGGCGCGCCGAAGCGTCCGACGACCTTCGGGGCGAACATGCCCGCAACCACGGACAGGACGCCCTGCACCCCGAAGACCAGGCCGGTCACGTGGGCCGGGAGGCCCAAGGTCTCCTGGAGATACAGCGTGAGGACGAACACGACCGTGCTCATCATCGAGAACGTGACCAGACCGCCGAGGTTGCCGAACGCCACCGTCCGCCGCCGTAGCGTCGGCAGCGAGACCAGCGGGGCCGGACTGCGCGTCTCCACGACCGCGAAGGCGGTCAGCAGCGCGACGCCCGCGACGAGCGTGACGATCACATCGGTGCCGCCGAAGCCGCGGTCGGCCGCCGTGGACAAGCCGTAGATCACGGCGAGGAGACCACCGGTGACGGTGACCGCGCCGGGCACGTCGAGCCGCGGCCGCAGCGGAGTACGGGACTCGGTCAGCAGACCGGGGGCCAGCGGCAGCACGATCAGGGTGAACAGGGCCAGCAGGCCCATGGTGGAGCGCCATCCCAGCGTGTCCGTCATGACCCCGCCCAGGACCATGCCGACGGTGAAGCCGAGCGACAGCAGCGTGCCGCTGATGCCCAGCGCCCGTTCGCGCTGCGGCCCCTCGGGGAACGTGGTGGTGAGCAGCGACATGCCCGTGGGGACGATGACGGCCGCGCCGAGGCCCTGGAGCGCCCGGCCGGCGAGGAACGACGCCGGGTCCCAGGCGAACGTCGCGAGCAGCGACGCCGCGCCGAAGACGGCCAGCCCGGCGAGGAACAGCCTGCGCCGCCCGTAGAGGTCGGCGATCCGGCCGAAGAGCAGCAGGAAGCCGCCGGACGGCAGGGCGAAGGCGGTGACCGCCCACTGGAGCGAGGACGGGCCGAGCCCGAGGTCCCGGCCCAGTTCCGGCAGGGCGACGTTCAGTACGGAGAAGTCGAGCGCGACCATGAACTGCGCGGCGCACAGCACGAACAGGACCAGCCGTGCCCGCCGGTCGAGCCGGGGCGGGGCCGTGCCGGCCGGGGAGGGAAGCGTGGTGTCGGTAGCCATGCCCGTCACCCTCCGGCGGCCCGACCCGCCCCGGGGAGCGAGAACTTATCCTGTTGCCCGCACCACCAGGCATACGGACAGGGGGAGTACGTGGCCACGTCGACCGGGCACGACGCGAAGAAGGCGCACCGGCTGCGCGAGTTGCGGGAGTTCCTGATGAGCCGGCGCGCCCGGATCACTCCGGCGGAGGCGGGCCTGCCCGACGGCGGCGCCCGACGCCGTACACCGGGCCTGCGCCGTGAGGAGGTCGCCGTCCTCGCGGGCGTCGGCGTCTCCTGGTACCAGTGGCTGGAGCAGGGGCGTGACATCACCGTCTCGCCGCAGGTCCTGGACTCGGTGGGCCGGGTGCTCAGGCTCAGCAGCGCCGAGCGCCGCCACCTGTACGTCCTCGCCGGCCTCAACCCGCCGCCGCCCGAGACCGATCCGGGCGACCGCGACATGTGCGCCGGTCTGCGGCGGCTGATCGACGCGTGGATGCCGTATCCGGCGCACATCATGGACGGTTACTGGAACACCGTGATGTACAACGACGCGGCGGCCGCGGTCCTTGGCATGCGGCCCGGCATCGTGCAGAACTGTCTGATCGCGTACTTCACCGACCCCGTCTACCGTGCCCGCAGCTCCGGTTGGGCGGAGAACGCCCCGCAGGTCGTCGCGCAGTTCCGCGCCGCGTGCTCGGAGGGGCCGGACGACGAGGGTTTCCGGACGGTGGTCGCGGAGGCCAAGGCGGCGAGCCCCGAGTTCGCCGAGCTGTGGGAGCGGCGGGACGTCGCGCCCGGCGGGCAGATCCGCAAGGAGATGCAGCATCCTCTGGTGGGCCGACTGGTCGTGGAGTCGACGCAGTTGCGGGTGCCGGCCCGGCCGGACCTGGTGATCGTGATGCACACCCCGGTGCCCGACGCGGCGACGGACACGGCGGCGAAGCTGGAGTGGCTCGCGAGCCCCGAGGGCCGGCGCGGCTCGATGTATCCCGTGGCGGGCTGACACCGGGGCCGATCTATGCTCTGGGCATGACGCAGAGCTCCGACCTCGGCCCCGAGGACCGCAAGATCATCACGCTGGCGCGCAGCGCACGGGCCCGTAACGGTGTCCCCGAGGGCGCGGCCGTCCGCGACGGGACCGGCCGTACCTACGTCGCCGGAACGGTGGCTCTCGACTCGCTGAAGCTGAGCGCGCTGCAGACCGCCGTGGCCATGGCCGTGGCCAGCGGCGCGACGACGCTGGAGGCCGCCGCGGTCGTCTCCGACGCCGAAGCCGCCTCCGACGAGGACCGTGCCGCGGTGCGCGACCTGGGCGGCGCCGGGACGCCGGTGCTGCTCGCGGGCCCGGACGGCGAACTGAAGGCCGCGGTCACCGCGGGCTGAAGCACCCGCGCCCGCGCCCCGCGCGGCGGCCTTCACCGCCGGCCGTGCGGGGCCGGGATGCGCCGGGCGCGGGCGTGCGTGACCGAGGGCCCGTGACATCAGGGACAATGGGCGCCATGAGCGCTCGTACCCAGTCTTCCGAAGCCCCCCATCGGGCCGGCTTCGCCTGCTTCGTCGGCCGCCCCAACGCGGGCAAGTCCACTCTCACGAACGCTCTCGTCGGCCAGAAGGTGGCGATCACCTCGACGCGGCCGCAGACGACCCGGCACACGGTGCGCGGCATCGTGCACCGTCCGGAGGCGCAGCTGATCCTGGTGGACACCCCGGGGCTGCACAAGCCGCGGACCCTGCTCGGTGAGCGGCTGAACGACATCGTGCGCACCACCTGGGCCGAGGTCGACGTGATCGGCTTCTGTCTGCCCGCCGACCAGAAGCTGGGCCCCGGCGACCGGTTCATCGCCAAGGAGCTCGCCGGGATCAAGAAGACCCCGAAGGTCGCCATCATCACCAAGACCGACCTCGTCGACTCCAAGACGCTGGCCGAGCAGCTCATCGCCGTCGACAGGCTCGGCAAGGAGCTCGGCATCGAGTGGGCCGAGATCGTGCCGGTCTCCGCGGTGGGCGACACGCAGGTGCAGCTGGTGGCGGACCTGCTGATCCCGCTCCTGCCGGAGAGCCCCCCGCTCTACCCGGAGGGCGACCTCACGGACGAGCCGGAGCAGGTCATGGTCGCGGAGCTGATCCGCGAGGCCGCGCTCGAGGGCGTACGGGACGAGCTCCCGCACTCGATCGCGGTGGTCGTCGAGGAGATGCTGCCGCGCGAGGACCGTCCCGCGGACCGCCCGCTGCTGGACATCCACGCGAACGTCTACATCGAGCGCCCCAGCCAGAAGGGCATCATCATCGGCCCGAAGGGCAAGCGCCTGAAGGAGGTCGGCACGAAGTCCCGGAAGCACATCGAGGCGCTGCTCGGTACGCCGGTCTTCCTCGACCTCCATGTGAAGGTGGCGAAGGACTGGCAGCGCGACCCCAAGCAGCTGCGCAAGCTCGGTTTCTGATCGCGGGATCCGGGCGGGTGCACGTCGGTCCGCCGGACGGCCGCGTCAGGAACCTTCCTTGAGGACCAGCGAGATCAGCTGACGCTGGGCGTCGGTCAGCCGGGGATCGGAACAGTAGACCGTGCGCCCGTCGACCGTGAGCTGGTAGCTGAACCCGTCGGGGACGCCGATGGGCGGGGTGTCGCGGGCCTCGGACACCGCCTGTGCGGCGAGGGCATGCACGTCGCCGGCATCGGCCCGGTCCGAGGTGTCGACCTCGGCGAGGCGCTCGATCCCGGCGAAGCCTCCTGTACGCCTTACCTGGATACGCATGGTTCCCGTTGTAGTACGGAACGGGGCCGGGCGACAGTCGGGCCGCCCGGCCCACGGGGGAGCCGGGCCGTCAGTCCGACGTCTTCACGCCGACCTGCGACCAGGCCTTGAGCACGGCCTCGTGCTCCTCGCCCTCGCCGTAGCGTGCCGCGGCCGCGGCCACCGTCAGGCGGGCGAAGCTGCCGAAGTCGGCGTCCACCGTCAGTTCGCCGCCGGTCAGCACGTCGAACCAGATCTGCCCGGCCCGCTCCCACGCCCGGCCGCCGAGCCGGGTGGCCAGCAGGTAGAAGGCGTGGTTGGGGATGCCGGAGTTGATGTGGACGCCGCCGTTGTCACGGCCGGTGCGGACATAGCCCTCCATGGTCGCCGGCTGCGGGTCCTTGCCCAGCACGTCGTCGTCGTACGCGGTCCCCGGGGCCTTCATCGACCGCAGCGCGACGCCCTCGACCCGCGGCGCGAGCAGGCCGGCGCCGATCAGCCAGTCGGCCTCCTCCGCGCTCTGGCCGAGCGTGCGCTGCTTGACCAGGGATCCCAGCACGTCGGACACCGACTCGTTGAGGGCGCCGGGCTGGCCGAAGTAGCTCAGGTTGGCCGTGTACTGGGTCAGACCGTGCGCCAGCTCGTGGGCGATGACGTCGACCGCGACGGTGAAGTCGAGGAAGATCTCGCCGTCACCGTCGCCGAAGACCATCTGTTCGCCGTTCCAGAAGGCGTTCGCGTACTTCTCGTCGTAG
This sequence comes from Streptomyces pristinaespiralis, assembly GCF_001278075.1. GTDB lineage: Bacteria > Actinomycetota > Actinomycetes > Streptomycetales > Streptomycetaceae > Streptomyces > Streptomyces pristinaespiralis. The sequence continues at coordinate 5,825,092 of NZ_CP011340.1, forward strand.
TGGACGGACGCGTCCAGCGGCAGTCCCGCGCCGTCGACGGAGCTGCGCCCGTAGGCGGTGAGCAGTTCGAAGGTGGCGCCGAGGCCCGCGTACGCGCGGTTGACGGTGGCGTCCCTGACGGCCTCCTCGCCCTCGCCGCGGGCCCGGACGCCCGGCAGGTCCGTGCCGCCCCGGGCGTCGTAGACGGTCCGGCGCGGGCCGTCGGCCGGGGCGGCGACCGCCCGCGCCGCGGCGCCCAGGACCGTGGTCAGCCGGCGGCCGGTGCGCTGTGCGGCGTCGGCCTGGAGGGTGCGTCGGGCGGGGCCCGACACGGCGGGGTCGTCGGCCCGGGCGAGCCTGTCGAGGATGTGCGGCGGCACGATGCCGCAGAAGACCGGGGTGCGAATGTCCATGAGCGGCAATGTGGCATTGCGTCAAAGGCCTGTCACGGAAAGTGAGACCGGTTAGCGGAATGGAGTGATAGGTCATATTTGACCGTTACTGATCGGTCGTCCCGCATACTGGAACGGGTCCCACGCTCCCGCCGAGGCTCGGCTAGTCTGCTGTGCATCATGCGTTTCGGGCTGCTTCTCCTTAGCTGCCGCGGCGAGGGCCTGTAGTCGTAGGCCGACCCCCTCCCCGCGGAGTCTGGTGCTGCTTCGACTCAGTCGGCCCCCCTTCCTGCAGGATTCGAGGAGCCCTACGCCATGTCCCAGTCGCAGTGGATCGGCCGTCCTACCCCGATCACCAGCACGACGCACACGCAGCAGCCGTCCGGGATGCCGATCCACAAGTACCGCGGGTACGAGTCCGTCGACATCCCCGACCGCACCTGGCCCGAGCAGCGGATCACCAAGGCGCCGCGCTGGCTGTCCACCGATCTGCGTGACGGCAACCAGGCGCTGATCGACCCCATGAGCCCGGCCCGCAAGCGCGAGATGTTCGACCTGCTGGTGCGCATGGGCTACAAGGAGATCGAGGTCGGCTTCCCGTCCTCCGGCGAGACCGACTTCAACTTCGTGCGCTCGATCATCGAGGACGGGGCGATCCCCGACGACGTCACCATCTCGGTGCTGACGCAGGCCCGCGAGGACCTGATCGAGCGGACCGTCGAGTCCCTGGTCGGCGCCAAGCGCGCCACGGTCCACCTGTACAACGCGACCGCGCCCACCTTCCGCCGCGTCGTCTTCCGCGGTTCCAAGGACGACATCAAGCAGATCGCCGTCGACGGCACCCGCCTGGTGATGGAGTACGCGGAGAAGCTGCTGGGCGACGAGACCGCCTTCGGCTACCAGTACAGCCCCGAGATCTTCACGGACACCGAGCTGGACTTCGCCCTGGAGGTCTGCGAAGCGGTGTGCGACGTGTGGCAGCCCGGCCCCGGCCGGGAGATCATCCTCAACCTGCCGGCCACCGTGGAGCGCTCGACCCCCTCCACGCACGCCGACCGCTTCGAGTGGATGTCGCGCAACCTGACCCGCCGCGAGTACGTCTGCCTGTCGGTCCACCCGCACAACGACCGCGGCACCGCCGTGGCCGCCGCCGAGCTGGCGATCATGGCCGGCGCGGACCGTATCGAGGGCTGCCTGTTCGGCCAGGGCGAGCGCACCGGCAACGTCGACCTGGTCACCCTGGGCATGAACCTGTTCTCGCAGGGCGTCGACCCGCAGATCGACTTCTCGCAGATCGACGAGATCCGCCGCACCAGCGAGTACTGCAACCAGATGGAGATCCACCCGCGCCACCCCTACGCGGGCGACCTCGTCTACACCGCCTTCTCCGGCTCCCACCAGGACGCCATCAAGAAGGGCTTCGACGCGATGGAGGCCGACGCGGCCGCCGCCGGCAAGAGCGTCGACGAGATCGAGTGGGCCGTCCCGTACCTGCCGATCGACCCGAAGGACGTCGGCCGCTCGTACGAGGCCGTGATCCGGGTCAACTCGCAGTCCGGCAAGGGCGGCATCGCCTACGTCCTGAAGAACGACCACAAGCTGGACCTGCCGCGCCGGATGCAGATCGAGTTCTCGAAGATCATCCAGGCGAAGACGGACACCGAGGGCGGCGAGGTCACCCCGGCCGCGATCTGGTCCGTCTTCCAGGACGAGTACCTGCCGAACCCCGAGAACCCGTGGGGACGCATCCAGATCCGCTCCGGCCAGACCACCACCGACAAGGACGGCGTGGACACCCTGACCGTCGAGGCGGTCGTGGACGGCGCGGAGACCGTGCTGAGCGGCACCGGCAACGGTCCGATCTCGGCGTTCTTCGCCGCGCTGAACGGCATCGGCGTCGACGTACGGCTGCTGGACTACCAGGAGCACACGATGAGCGAGGGCGCGTCCGCGCAGGCCGCCTCCTACATCGAGTGCGCCATCGACGGTCAGGTGCTGTGGGGCATCGGCATCGACGCCAACACCACTCGCGCCTCCCTGAAGGCGGTCGTCTCGGCCGTCAACCGCGCGGCCCGCTAGTACGCCGGTCGAACACTCCCGGTCGCCGGGCCTGCCCTGATCACGGGCGGGCCCGGCGATTTGCGTCGCTGTGCACGCAGTTGTGCCAGGGGGCGGAATCAGCCATGTCGATTCACCCTCCTTCCCGGGTGCTGACGCGACATCATCCATGTGGCTAACATCACGTCAACGCGGCAGCGCTGCCGCAGCTTCATGGAGGTGCGACGTGCTGCCAGCCCGGAGATTGTTCGTCCGAAAACTGCGGGTATGCGGCATTCACACGTCCTGGAACACCGTCGGTGACGGCGAGTTCTTCTGTCCCGACTGCGGAGGCGACCGCAACTACCGCCGCCGCACCGGCCGCCGCCGCTTCGCCGTCCTCGGAGTGCCCCTGCTGCCGCGCGGCCTCGCCGGCCCTGTCGTCGAATGCGCGGCCTGCCACAGCCACTTCGGCATGGACGTCCTCGACCACCCCACCACCGGGCGCTTCTCCGCGATGCTCAGGGACGCGGTCCACACCGTCGCCCTCGCCGTCCTCGCCTCCGGCGGCACCTCCTCCCGCACCGTCCGTGAGACCGCCGTACAGGCGGTGCGCGCGGCGGGGCTCGACGACTGCACGGAGGATCAGCTCACCTCCCTGATCGAGGCACTCGCCGCCGACACCGGCCGGTACGTCGCGGACGCCGGACCGTACGGCGCGGCGCTCGCGATCGAGCTCCACGAGGCGCTCGAACCGCTCGCGCCCCACCTGGCCCCCGCCGGCCGGGAGTCGATCCTGCTCCAGGGCGCACGCATCGCCCTCGCGGACGGCCCGTACACCCCCGCGGAGCGCGAGGTCCTCACCACGGTCGGCGCGGCGCTCCAGTTCTGCGACGACGACACCGAGCGGCTCCTGGAAACGGCGGCGCACACGCCGTTCTGACCCCTGCCGGGAACGGGCGCCGAGCGGCGCGGCCCGCGGGGCCCCGCGCTCACGGCGGCAGGCTGAGAGCCAGAAGGAGGCCCGGTGCCCACGGGGCCTACTCCCCGTGCCGTACTCCCCGGGGAGTAACGGGCCCGGCGGGCCACCCTGTGCAGTAGCGCCCATCTCGCCCGTGCGTGCGACGAAACCGCCCCTGACCGGCGGGAGTCTGGTGGTGATCCAGCCACCGGACGCCCGTGACGAAGGGGAGACATCCATGGGGCCCGCCGCACCGACCGCGACCGCACCACCGCCCACGGCGCCGACCGCCCGCCGCAAGGCCCTGCCCTGGGCGGTCCTCGTCCTGTGGCTCGCCGTCGTCGCCCTCGCCGTACCCTTCGCCGGGAAGCTCGGCGACGCGCAGCGCGACAACATCGTCGACTACCTCCCCGCGAGCGCCGACTCGACCCAGGTCGCCAAGGTGGAACAGGCGCTGCCCGGCGGGGAGTCCACCGAGCTGGTCGTCGTCTACCACCGCGACGGAGGGCTCACCGCCGCGGACCGCGCCCACGCGGAGCAGCAGGTGGAGGGCATCACCGGCGCCCATGAGTTCGACGGCGGCGCGCCGCAGGGCATCCCGTCGAAGGACGGCACGACCCTGATGTACCCGATGTCGACCACCGCACCCGGCACCGACAACGACGCCCGCATCGCGCTCGTCGACGATGTGCGGGAGCGGCTCGGCGCCGACCCGGTCGACGGGCTCGGCGCCGAACTGGGCGGTCCCGGCGCCCTGGCGACCGACATGGAGAAGGTCTTCGAGACCATCGACGGCACGCTCATGGTCGCCACCGTGCTCGTCGTCGCCGTGCTGCTCATCCTCACGTACCGCAGCCCGTTCCTGTGGCTCGTGCCGCTCACCGTCGTCGGCTTCGCGGCCGTCCTCTCCCGGGCCGTCGTCTACGGACTGATCCAGGGCTTCGACCTCACCGTCACCAGCCAGAGCGCGGCCATCATGACCGTCCTCGTCTTCGGCGCGGGCACCGACTACGCGCTGCTGCTCGTCGCCCGCTACCGGGAGGAACTGCGCCGCGTCGAGCAGCCGTACGACGCGATGCGCGCCGCCCTGCGCGGCTGCGGCCCCGCCGTCCTCGCCTCCTCAGGCACCGTCGCCGCCGGGCTGCTGTGCCTGCTCGCCGCCGACCTCAACAGCGCCAGCGGACTCGGCCCGGTCGGCGCGGTAGGTGTCGTGTGCGCCCTCGCCGCGATGCTCACCCTGCTGCCCGCCGTCCTGGTGCTCCTCGGCCGCCGGGTGTTCTGGCCGCTGGTGCCCGCCTACGGTTCGGAGCCGAAGCGGCGCCGTTCGCTGTTCGCCGCGATGGGCAGCTCCGCCGGCCGCCGGCCGGGGGCCGTCCTCGTGTCCGGGGCGCTGCTGCTCGGCGCGCTCGCGCTCGGCGTGTTCAACCTGCCGGGCAACCTCGCCCAGGAGGACACCTTCACCGAACAGCCCGAGTCCGTCTCCGCGATGAAGGTCCTCGCGGAGGCGTACCCGGACCGGGGCAGCCAGCCCATCAGCATCGTCGCCCCCACCGACAGGGCCGATCAGGCGCTGGCACGGGCCCGGAACACCGAGGGCGTCGCCGCGGCGGAGGCGGGCCGCTCCGGAGGCGGCTGGACGGAGATCACCGTCTTCGCGAAGGACGCGCCGGAGAGCGCGGGCGAGACCGCCACCATCGAGGCCCTGCGGGCGGGGCTCGACGGCAGCCACATCGGCGGGCCCAGCGCCCAGCAGTTGGACCTGTCCGACACCAACGCCCGCGACCGGAAGGTCGTCATCCCGCTCGTCCTCGGCGCGGTCCTGCTGATCCTCGTGATCCTGCTCCGCAGCCTCGTCGCACCCCTGATCCTCACGGCGGCCGTCGTCGCCGTGTGGGGGGCCGTCATGGGGCTCGGCGGACTGCTCTTCGAACCGGTCTTCGGGTTCGACGGCCTCGACCCGAGCATGCCGCTGCTGTCGTTCGTCTTCCTCGTCGCCCTCGGGGTCGACTACGGCATCTTCCTGATGCACCGGATGCGTGAGGAGTCCCTGTCGGGCGCCGAGCCCGCGGCGGCGGCGCTCACCGCGCTGCGCACGACCGGCGGGGTCATCGCCTCCGCGGGCATCGTGCTCGCGGCGACGTTCACCGTCCTGATGAACCTCCCGCTGGTGCCGCTGTTCGAGATGGGCTTCCTGGTGGCGGTCGGCGTACTGCTGGACACGTTCCTCGTCCGCACGTACCTGGTGACGTCGGCCGCGCTGTTGCTGGGGCGGCGGGTGTGGTGGCCGGGACCGCTGAGCCGGCCGAAGCCGGCGGTCGCGGTGACACATGAGACGCGACGGGAACCGGCGGCCCCGCGCACGTGACCCTGCGGGACCGGATCCCCTCCCCTTCCCCTGCGGCCCGGCGGCCGTGGGGGACCCCCACTTCCCGAACCGGGCCCACGCCCGCACCCGTTCACGGGAGCTCCCCCCCTCCGCGCCTGGCGGCGTGGGGGGCGGGCCTGCCCCGGGTCACGGGACGGGCGGGGTGGGGAAACCCCGACGACTGGCCCAGGATGGACCCGTGCCGCACCCACCCCGCCCCCGCCTCGGCGAACGCGTGCTGAACGCCGTCAGCCGCGACCCGCTCACCGTCCCCCACCGCACCCGCAACGACGCCGTCGCCGCCGCGGCCGTCGGTGTGCTGTCCCTCGCGCTCGCGCTCCTCGTCGACGGCGGCCGCAGGCCGGACGCCCTGGGCTGGGCGCTCCTCGCGGGGAGCGTCGTGCCGCTCGTGTGGCGGCGGTCGCACCCGCTCCCCGTACTGGCCGCCGTACTGCTGTGCGTCGGGCCGTACCACGCGCTGGACAACACCCACGCCGCGCCGGTGCCCGCGTCACTGGTCGCCCTCTACACGGTGGCCGTCACCGGGCGCCCGCTGTACACCTTCTTCGTCGGCTGTCTCGTCATCGGCATCAGCCTGACCGTGATGTTCAACGTCGGGAAGCACGAGGGCCTGGAGACCCTGCGCACCTCGGGCTGGATCCTCGCCGTGCTCGTCCTGGGTGTCGACGTACGCACCTACCGCCGTTACATCGCCTCCGTCGTGGGCCGCGCCGAACGGGCGGAACGCACCCGCGAGGAGGAGGCCGCACGCCGGGTCGCGGAGGAGCGGCTGCGGATCGCCCGTGATCTGCACGATCTGCTCGCGCACTCCATCACCCTCATCGGCGTGCAGACGTCCGTCGCCTCCCACGTCCTCAGCGTCGATCCGGACCGGCTGGACCGGGCGGCGATCGCCGGAGCGCTCGACGACATCGCCGAGACGTGCCGTACCGCGCGGGGTGAACTGCGCACCACGCTGGAGGTCCTGCGCACCGACGGCCCCGACTGCGACGGCCCGCTGCCGGACCTCGCGGCGCTCCCGGACCTGGTGCGGACGGCGGGCGCCGAACTGACCCTGGATCGGGGCGGGTCGGCGATGCCGCCCGCCGTGGAGGCGGCCGCGTACCGGATCGTGCAGGAGTCGCTGACGAACGCGGTGCGGCACGGCGGGGCGGGGGTACGTATCGCGGTGACGGTGGTCCGGGACGAGGACGCCCTGCGGGTCCGCGTCACCGACGACGGGACCGCGGAGCCTCCGGTGACCGGCTCCGGCTTCGGCATCCTCGGGATGCGGGAACGGGCCCGCAGCGTGGGCGGCACGCTGTCGGCCGGTCCGCGCGACGGGGCGGCCGGTTTCGAGGTCGCCGCGATCCTGCCCCTTCAGCCCACGGAGGCCACCGCATGAGCCCGACGAACCCGATCCGCGTCCTGCTCGCCGACGACCAGACGCTGGTCCGGGCGGCCTTCGCGATGCTCGTCGAGTCGGCCCGCGACATGGAGGTCGTCGCCCAGGCGGGCACCGGCGCGGAAGCGGTCGAACTGGCCCGCAGCGAGCGGGCCGACCTGGTGGTCATGGACATCCGCATGCCCGAACTCGACGGCATCGAGGCCACCCGGCTGATCGCGGCGGACGACGACCTGGCGGGCGTCAAGGTGCTCGTCCTGACCACGTACGACACCGACGAGCACATCATGGAGGCGCTGCGCGCGGGCGCGTCGGGCTTCCTGGTGAAGGACACCAGGCCGGCCGATCTGCTGGCGGCCATCCGCACGGTCGCGGCCGGCGAGTCGCTGCTCTCCCCGGGGCCGACGTCCCGTCTGATCGCCCGCGTCCTGAGCGCCCCGCAGGTCCCCGCGGCGAACGGCGCGGGCGGCCCGGACGTGCTCACGGACCGCGAGCGCCAGGTCCTGACCCTGGTGGCCAGGGGCCTGAACAACACGGAGATCGCCGAGTCGCTGGGCCTGAGCCCTCTGACGGCGAAGACCCATGTCAGCCGCATCATGAGCAAACTGTGCGCCCGGGACCGGGCCCAACTGGTGATCGTGGCCTACGAGTCGGGACTGGTGACCCCGGGCGGGGGGTGAGCGGGCGCCGCCGGCCCGGACCCCCCGTCCGGTGACCGGCGACGACAACGGGGCGCGTGGCCGGAATCGGTGCCTTGTCGGCCCAGGGCCGTCCCCCAACAATGCGCATGACAAGTCGGAGTTCGCTCCGGCACCATCCGTCGCATTGAGGGGACCCCCACATGAACAAGCCTCTCGCCGGCGCGCTGCTCGCGTTGACGCTCCTCGGAGCGGGCGCAGCACCCGCCGTCGCCGCCGAAGCGGACGTCTCCGCCAAGGCGGTGGACTTCGCCGGTACGGTCGCGCTCAGCAACTGCTCCGGTTCCGTGGTCCGTACGGCCGCCGCGCAGCCGAACGACCCCGCGCTCGTCATGTCCAACGGCCACTGCCTGGAGACCGGCTTCCCCGCCCCCGGCGAGGTGGTGGTCGACCGCGCCTCCTCCCGCAGCTTCGGCCTGCTCAACTCCTCGGGGACGCGCGTCGCCACCCTGCGGGCCGCGAAGATCGCCTACGGGACGATGACCGACACCGACGTCTCCCTGTACCAACTCACCAGCACCTACGGGCAGATCGAGTCCCGCTACGGCATCAAGGCGCTCGAGCTCAGCGCCGTCCGCCCCGCGCAGGGCACGGACATCAAGGTCGTCTCCGGTTACTGGAAGCGGATCTACAGCTGCGACATCGACGGGTTCGCCTACCGCCTCAAGGAAGGCTCGTGGACCTGGAAGGACTCGGTCCGCTACACCTCGGGCTGCGACACCATCGGCGGCACCTCCGGCTCGCCCGTCGTCGACACCGCCACCGGCAAGGTCGTCGCCGTCAACAACACCGGCAACGAGAGCGGCGGCCGCTGCACGGACAACAATCCCTGCGAGGTCGACGAGAACGGCGTCGTCACCGTCCGGGAGGGCATCAACTACGGGCAGCAGACCTACACCCTGGCCGCCTGCATAGGCCCCGGCAGCCGCGTCGACCTGAACCGCCCCGGCTGCACGGTGCCGAAGCCGTAGGACCGCAGAGCACGGGGCTCGGCGCAGGATCGGCTCGAGCTCGGCAACGGTTCGCCTTGTTGTCGTCCGGCGCACCCGGAAACGGCCGGCGCACCCGGAAACGGCCGGCGCACCCGGAACGCGCAGGGGCCCGGTGGCTGATGCCACCGGGCCCGTCCCGCGTCGTGGGGTGTTACGCGCCGCTCGCCTTCAGCATGTCCTCACGTTCGACGATCTTGACGCGCTCGCGTCCCTGCGGCTCGCCCAGCGCCTTCTCCGCGGCGTCGAGCTTGTACCAGCCCTCCCAGGTCGTCCAGCGGACGTCGCGGGAGGCGAGGAAGGCATCGACGGCCTCCGGCTCCGGCGACGCCGGGCTCTGGAGGCGGCCGTTCGCGTGGTCGTCCAGCAGGTTCGCGACGGTCTCGTTCGCGTCGCCCTTGGTGTGGCCGATGAGGCCGACCGGGCCGCGGCGGATCCAGCCGGTGACGTACGTCGAGTCCAGGTGCTCGCCGGACTCCTCGATCACCCGGCCGCCCTCGTCCGGGACCGTGCCCGACGCGAGGTCCCAGGGGAGCTTCGGCAGCTCGTCGGAGAGGTAGCCCACGGCCCGGTAGACAGCCGTGACGTCCCAGTCCTTGAACTCGCCCGTGCCCTTGACGTTCCCCGTGCCGTCGAGCGCCGTGCGCTCGGTGCGCAGGCCCACGACCTTGCCGTCCTCGCCGAGGATCTCGGCGGGCGACTCGAAGAAGTGCAGGAACAGCTTGTGCGGACGGTCGCCGGCGTCGCGGATGGCCCAGTTCTCCAGGGTCTTCGCGACCATGTCGGCCTGCTTGTTGCCGCGGCGGGTCTCGATCGAGCCCTCGTCGTAGTCGATGTCCTCGGGGTCGACGATGACCTCGATGTTGGGGGAGTGGTCCAGCTCGCGGAGCTCCATCGGGCTGAACTTGGCCTGCGCCGGGCCGCGCCGTCCGAAGACGTGGACCTCGAGCGCCTTATTGGCCTTGAGGCCCTCGTAGACGTTCGGCGGGATCTCGGTCGGCAGCAGCTCGTCCGCCGTCTTCGCCAGGATGCGCGCCACGTCGAGCGCGACGTTGCCGACGCCGAGCACGGCCACCTTCTCGGCCTCCAGCGACCAGGTGCGCGGCCAGTCGGGGTGCCCGTCGTACCAGGACACGAAGTCGGCCGCGCCGTAGGAGCCGTCCAGCTCGATCCCGGGTATGTCGAGCGCCCGGTCGGCCGTCGCGCCGGTGGAGAAGATCACCGCGTCGTAGAAGGTGCGGAGGTCGTCGAGGCTGAGGTCGTTGCCGTAGTCGACGTTGCCGAAGAGGCGGATCTGCGGCTTGTCGAGCACCTGGTGCAGGGCCGTGATGATGCCCTTGATCCGCGGGTGGTCCGGGGCCACGCCGTAACGGATCAGACCGAACGGCGCGGGCATACGCTCGAAGAGATCGATGGACACGCCGGGGTCGGCGGCAGCCACCTCGGACTTCAGCAGCGCATCGGCGGCGTAGATTCCGGCAGGGCCGGCTCCGACGATGGCTACCCGCAGGGGGCGGGGCATGACAGGTTCCCTTCGAGCGGCGACAACTGGCTCGTCGGTAACCCTAAACAAAGGCAAGCCTAAGTCAGTACTCGGCCCGGGCCTATGACCTCATAAGGCAGACTTATGCCCACTCAAAGGTGTCCTTGATGGCGGTGCGGCGGCACCGGTGGCCTGCCGTCCGCTCCCGGGCGTCGCCGAGTGTTCCGTCGCCGGAACGACGACGGCATCCCGTCGGCCCGTAGTGGCGCGTTGTTCCCTGCCGCCGCATCCAACTGCGGTCGCACTGCAGCCTGTTCGAATGGCTCGGCACATCGGCCGAATACGAACACCCGCCCGCCGGAAGTGCCCCCGAGTGCCTTTCGCGGCTTTCCGGCGTGGCCCCGCTCCCGGGCCCGGGAATTCCCGTGTGTGCCGGCAGTGGAGCTTTGGCCATGGATCAACACCCTTGCCCAGCTGCCCAGTTGTAGCGGACATACTCTTGATCAGAGTACTCGCGGAGCGTCACCTTCGTAATGCGATTCGTGAAGCCCACCATGTAAGGGAAATCATGTCGGGCAGCGACTCGAGACGAAAAGGGCCGGCGCCACCGAGTGGCGTGCGGGGCAGAGGCGGAGGATGCCGTGAACACATTGCGCGTGGCTCTGAAACGGTCCGGGACCACACTCCCCTCATCACGAGCCTCATCGCGCACCGCGCCGTTCCCGTACGCCAGGGACGTACTCCGGCCGCCCGTGGACCGCTGCGGCAGGGTCCGCCTGATCGCCGCCGTGCTGCCCAGGGACGGGGGGCATACGCCATGAACGTGCCCATCGGTACGTACCTCGTCGACACCAGGACCGGGCGCGTGGGCCGGTTCATGGGCGAGGCGGGTCCGTGGCTGAGCCTCAGACCGGTCGGCGGCGGCCGTGAGTGGGAGTGCTCACCGGACCATGTGCGCCCCGCGACGGCCGCCGAACGGATCAGCGCGACGACGGCGTACGTGAACGCCCGCAGCCGCGGCGAGGTGACCTGAGGAACACAGCCGCCGCGCGGCGGGACCCGAAGGAAGGCGGCCCGGTCGGCACCGGGGCGGCCGCACCGGCATTTCGGCCCCGGGGCGGCCGATGCACGTCCCGGATCGGCGAACCAGTGACCGGACGCCGCCGCCGGTACGGGAGAATGGGGGCATGAGCCTGTTCCGTGATGACGGTGTCGTCCTGCGCACCCAGAAGCTGGGTGAGGCCGACCGCATCATCACCCTGCTCACGCGCGGTCACGGCCGGGTACGCGCGGTCGCCCGCGGGGTGCGGCGCACCAAGTCCAAGTTCGGGGCGAGGCTCGAGCCGTTCTCCCACGTCGACGTGCAGTTCTTCGCCCGCGGCAGCGAGCTGGTGGGGCGCGGGCTGCCGCTGTGCACCCAGTCGGAGACCATCGCGCCCTACGGCGGCGGCATCGTCACCGACTACGCCCGGTACACCGCCGGCACCGCCATGCTGGAGACCGCGGAACGCTTCGCCGACCACGAGGGCGAGCCCGCGGTCCAGCAGTATCTGCTGCTCGTCGGCGGACTGCGCAGCCTCTCCCGGGGCGAGCACGCGCCGCACCTGGTGCTCGACGCGTTCCTGCTGAGGTCGCTCGCGGTCAACGGCTACGCGCCCAGCTTCGACGACTGCGCGCGCTGCGGGCTGCCGGGGCCCAACCGGTTCTTCTCCGTCGCGGCGGGCGGCGTCATATGCGGCGACTGCCGGGTGCCCGGCAGCGTCGTACCCTCTGCGGAGGCCGTCGGGCTGCTCAGCGCGCTGCTGACCGGCGACTGGCCGGCCGCGGAGGCGTGCGAGGCGCGCCATGTCAGGGAGGGCAGCGGACTGGTGTCCGCCTATCTGCACTGGCACCTGGAGCGCGGCCTGCGCTCCCTGAGGTACGTAGAGAAATAGGAGATGTGAGCCGCATGGCACGACGCGGAATCCTGGGCCGGTCCCGCCGCGAGTACAAGGTCCCTGAGCCGCACCCGTCCGGCGCCCGCCCGCCCAAGATCCCGGCGGAGCTGGTGCCGAACCACGTGGCGTGCGTCATGGACGGCAACGGCCGCTGGGCCAAGGAGCGCGGCCTGCCCCGCACCGAGGGCCACAAGGTCGGCGAGGGCGTCGTGCTCGATGTGCTCAAGGGCTGCCTGGAGATGGGCGTCAAGAACCTCTCCCTGTACGCCTTCTCCACCGAGAACTGGAAGCGTTCGCCCGACGAGGTGCGCTTCCTGATGAACTTCAACCGGGACGTCATCCGCCGCCGCCGCGACGAGATGGACGAGCTCGGCATCCGTATCCGCTGGGTCGGCCGGATGCCCAAGATGTGGAAGTCCGTCGTCCAGGAGCTCCAGGTCGCCCAGGAGCAGACCGTCGGCAACGACGCGATGACGCTGTACTTCTGCGTCAACTACGGCGGCCGGGCCGAGGTCGCCGACGCGGCGCAGGCCCTCGCGCGCGACGTCGCGGCGGGCAGGCTCGACCCGGGCAAGGTCAACGAGAAGACGTTCGCGAAGTACCTGTACTACCCGGACATGCCGGACGTCGACCTGTTCCTGCGTCCCAGCGGGGAGCAGCGCATCTCGAACTACCTGATCTGGCAGTCGAGTTACGCCGAGATGGTGTTCCAGGACGTGCTGTGGCCGGACTTCGACCGCCGTGACCTGTGGCGCGCCTGCCTCGAGTACGCGCAGCGGGACCGCCGCTTCGGCGGCGCCATCCCGAACGAGGAGCTCGAGGCGATGCGCGGCCGGCCCGAGGGGCCGGTCGCCTGACCCGGCCTTCCGCTCCCCGGACCCGGCAGCCCCACGGCTGAGGCGTGCGCGGCCGGCCGGGTGGCCGTCACCGGTCGCTACGATCACGGCTCACCACCGCACCGGGAGGGGCCATGACACAAGAGCGGCAGCAACAAGAGGAAGCGGAGGCGGTGGTGCTCGTCTACGAGCCCACCGTCCGCGACATGGCGTCCGCCCTGAGCGCCCGGATGCGTGCGACGCCCTCCGGCCGGCGCACCCTGCGACTGCTGCTCTCCGCCGGCGTGCTCGGCATCTCCTCCTTCGCGCTGCTCATGGCGCTGGGCGCGATGACCTGGCAGCTGTGGCTCATGCTGGGCGTCGGACTTCTCGCCTTCGGCTGTCTGTACCTGGTGCCGCAGCTCCAGGCCCGGCAACTGCACCAGATGGCGGCCACGCAGGGCGAGTTCCGTGCCGTCGTCGACGACGGCGGCATCCGGCTGACGTCCCGGGACGGCGACGCAAGAAGCAAGTGGGGGATGTTCGCGCGATACGTCGAGACCGACGACGTCTTCGTCCTCCTGACCGGCGACAAGCACGGGGTCGGACTGATGGTCCTGCCCAAGCGCGGCGCGGCCGGCACGGCCGGTGTCGAGCGGCTTCGGACCCTGCTCGAAAGCCGTCTGGGGAAGGCGTGACCGCACGCGGCTGCGGCAGCGCCGCACTCTTCGGCGTCGCCTTCCTCCTCGTGGGGATCAGCTTCGCCTTCACGGTCGAGATGGAGGACTTCCCGGGCCTGCGCCCCAACGAGTCGGATCTCGCGCTTTAGAGGTCATCTCATTTGGTGAGTCTGCGGTAGCAGATGAGGGTGCAGGCGATGCTGGTGAAGGCGAGGAAGTGTTCGGCTTTGCGTTCGTAGCGTCGGTGGAGGCGTCGACGGCCGGCGAGCCAGGCCATGGTGCGTTCGATGGTCCAGCGGTGGCGGCCCAGTCGCTTCGAGGTCTCGATGCCCTTGCGGGCGATGCGGTGGGTGATGCGACGCTCTCGTAACCATTGCCGCAGGTGGGAGTAGTCGTAGCCCTTGTCGGCGTGGAGCTTGTTCGGCTTGCGTCGTCGAGGTCCGCGGCGGGACCTGATCGGCGGTATGCCCTTCACCAGAGGGATCAGGGCCTGGCTGTCGCGCAGGTTCGCCCCAGAGATTCCGACGGACAGGGGCAGACCGGTCCGCTCGGTGATCAAGTGGATCTTCGACCCGTACTTGCCCCGGTCGACAGGATTCGGACCTGTCAGGTCCCCCTTTTCAGGGCCCGCATGTTCACCGACTCGATCGCATCGGGACCCGTCCAACTCGCCACGGGAGCCGAGTTCGTCGAGGACCAGGCGGTGAAGCTTGGCCCACACTCTGGCCTTCGTCCACTGGGCAATCGCCGATGCGCCATCGCCCCCGATGGCCCGAACGACGCCGTAGGCAACTGCTGCCAGGGGCAGCCTGACGTGGCCACGAACACGATCGCGGCCAGCACCTCCCGGTCACCATGCCGACGCCGGCCACCATGAGGCCGCGACGGCGCCTCCGGCACCACCCGCTGAAACAACTCCCACAACTCGTCCGGCACCAGCCGCTCAACGATCCCCACCACGACCGACAGCCTAACCATCCAAATGAGATGATGTCTTAGGCGTCGTTCGTTTGGTGAGGCGGCGGTGTGCACCACGCCGTGCCGTTCAGCCTTTGTGCGGTGTCAGGAGAGCGCCCGGAGGGTGTGCCGGCTCAGCTTTTTCGCGTCATCCTGGAGGCCCTTCGTCCATGCGTCGCCGAAGGCTTTCGCGGCCTCGTCGATCTTCTGACGCAAGATTCCGCCCTTGATGAATATTTTTTTGATGTCCTTGATGGCGTTGTACGCCTCCTCGCATTCGGGAAGTTCTCTCATCTTTTTGAGGACGTTCGGAAGTCCGGCATCAGGCGACCCCGGCGCCGCTACCTCCGCCCATGCTTGCTTTGTGGCGGCCGCACAGTCGTTGATGGTCCTCGCGAGAGCGTTGCTCTTCTCCGAGCTGTTCTTGACGGCGTCGTCCGCGGCCTGTGCAGCAAGAATCTCCGAGACCTTGACGCTTTGGGCGACCTGAGCGTCGGCAACATCGACCTCGTAGATGTAGTACCGGAGGTTGGCTGGGTCGTACCACCTGTAGCTCACGCTTTCACCCGGCAGGATCACCACCCAGCCAGTAACCCCCTGCTCTGCCAGTGCCTCTTCCGCTGCCGTGGCGGCGGTCTGGCGGACCCAGTGGGTGGCCCCACCCAGGTGGGGGTCCCGCATCGGCCCCGCGGTCGGGCCTTCCCCCCTCAGCAGGAGCACCCTGCCGTATATGGCGTCCTTGCTGTCGGAGATATTGGTGAGTTCGGCGCAGTTGTGCTCTTCGTTGACGCGCAGCGCGTACATGCTCTCCCAGCCTGTCGCCGGCGGAAACTGCTGCCCACCTTCAGGGCACGCCAGAAGCGGCGTCGTCACTGGATCCCTCCCCTGGAGGGGTGCGGCAGCGGCGGGAGCCGAGATCAGGCTCAGCAGCAGGGCCGTTGCTGTTGCCATAGCTGCCGTGTGTCGATGGCTGTGTCCGCTGGGCATAACCGCCTCCCGTGCTCCCCATCCGGACACCTCCATCATCTCTCCGGCTGAGTGGCACCATCACTGTGGCCCGCAGACTATTACGCGGCCGTCGGGGGTGAGCCGGATGAAGTGCGTAGTGCGTGCTTCACTAGTGCAGCGCGACGCTGTCGGCATACTGGCGTGCTCGTTTGCCTGACGAACGCTGAGCACCCCTTGCACACTGTCCTTCATGTCCCTCAATCTCACCCACGCGGCCGCCACCACCGCGGCCATAGCCCCTTGGTGGGGTACGGCGTTGGGCGCCGGTGTCGGAGCGCTCGGAGCCGGTGTCGTCACGGCATCCGTTGCTTACATCAACAACCGGGCCAACCGTAAGCAACTCGACAAACAGCTCGCGGCTCAGCAGGCGATGCTTGAGCGGCAGCTCGAAGCCCAGCGGGGCCAGATGGCGGAGCAGTTGAATGCTCAGCTCAAGATCGCCGAGATAAAATAACGACGCCAACCACGTCAGGGACCGCGAGGGACAGCAATCCGAGCTACGAAAGTGGCAACTGGAGACCCGCCGCGAGACCTACGTCGACTTCGTGGTTGCTGTCGAAAAGTTGCGCGAAACGATCGCTGCGGGTGGCCTGCTACTCGCCGGCACATGGCCCCTCCCCGCGCCTCTCTCGGAAGCAGAACTGCACGATCTAGAACGCCTCGAGAGGAGCATCGTCAGCCTCTATGAGGAGGCGTTCCAGCGGGCTCATGTCGTCCGCCTGACCGGGCCGGATGGTGTTGCCAACTGTGCCAAGAGCCTCGGCGACACCATGACGGAGTACGTCAGCTACAGCAACGAACGGTTCCGAGCCGCCAGGCAGAACGAGCGCAGCGAGATGCTCAGAGAGCGGCAGGACGCGGTGCGCGAAATGAATCGCCTCCTGCAGGAGTTCGTCGACACGGCTTACACCGTCGTCAACCTGCCCTCCAGCGCGCCACAGTCCCCTGTACCCCCGCCCCGGAACGCGGACGAGCCCTCGGTCGCTACCTGATGGGGCGGGCGGCCGCTACGACGCCAGCTTGTCACTGGGGCCGTATCGGCCCGATTCGATCCAAACTCGAATCGTCTCGTAGGCCCTTTGCCTTTGCGGCTGTGACCTGACCTGGTACGTCTGGAAGGAGGCGGTATGTCACGTGAGTTTGGGCAAGTTTTTCGTCGCCCATTTTTCGACTTCCCTCATCCCTCGGTACCACGCGATCTCGGCACCGGCGGCCCATAGGGAGCCGCCGTAAGGAGGGCCACAGGGTGCTTCAAACTCATCAGTTGCGGAGTTGCGCTCAAATGGTGTGCGCTGATTCGGAAAGGTTGGGTAGGAAACCCGCGCCATGTATTCACCTGTCGCTGCAAACACGGGTGGACTAGGCCATTCCTCGCCCACGCGCCGCAGCGCCACCTCGCAGTAGCTGCGGCTGTAGAGGCCATGGTTGTTCAAGTCAGGAAGCGGGCCGCCGTTTGTTGAGAGATGCCATGTCGTCTCGATGTCCTCGAATTCGCGCCAGTCGGGGTTGAGTTCCAGTGACAGGGGTTCCCTGATCCCAAAAGTCTTAAGCAGGCGAACCGAGATTTTTGGCAGTGGAGGATACGGGTTACGGAGCGAGAATAGGTGCTCGGTGTCTAACTCTGGAGGCAGAATGAAGACGTCCTGTGAGATCTTGAGTTCATCCCAATCTTCATCCGACATCGCGGCAGCGGTTCTGTCGCGATCCTGAGCCATTCTGGGAAGGATCCTCTCGTATGACATCCAGCGGCGGATGAGCCACTCCAGGAGGGATACTCCATCGGTAGCTTGAAGGAGATCATCCTCGATGCGCAGGAGAGGTAGATTCGCCTTCGCGCAAATCCTGTTCTTCAGACGGTCTCGTCGAATCGCGTCTGGATCCGACGAATGTCCTGGCCCATCGAACTCGAAGGCCCAGACGACTTTGTCTGAGCTCTCTTTGTGTAGCGTGTAGTCGAAGTGCGCATCTCGGAGGAACCGTCGCTCGGCCGGTGAGTCATTCTTAGACGGGCTCAGCACTTCTTCTAGCCGAGTCTTGGCATTGACCCAATACATCGAGCTTTCTTGGGTTGCGATCTCTAGAATTCTGCGCGTCCTTTTTTCGGACTGATTCTCAAACGCGTGAAGTTCCACAAGACTCCCCGAAGAAGCGAGCTCGCAAGGTAGGCTTAGTGCTCTAGGCAGTCTAACTAGAAGCGGCGCGAGCTTGCGCAGGTCCATCTTTTCGTCATCGTCCTCATTGTGGGACAGGTAAGGACGCCATACAGAGCGGGGGAGGCGGCAGGGGCAATGGATGCCTCGAGAGCCCTCGCGTCAGCCCCAGCTCGGGATGAGCCGCACAGGTGGCCCCGAGCTGGTAGCTGAATGCAGGTGCTCTGCGAATGGGGCCCGCGTGATGTCGGTGTGCTGGCGTAGCCTCGTGTAGTTGATCTCATCGACCCAGCGGGGGTGAGCATGGCGACGTGGCTTCTGGCGTGCAACCAGGAGAAGTTCGATCTCGACAGGTACCGGCAGGACGGGCACAACCTCAGTTCCTGGAGCGTCGGAAGGTACCTGAAGGAGTTGGCCGCCGGCGACCAGTTCGTCATGTGGGTCACGGGCCCTCATGGCGGGCTCGTGGGCCGGGGGCGTATCACTGGTGTCCCGACGCAGCAGTCGAGTGCCCTGGGCGAGTACTGGCATCAAGACCCCGGAACGCGCTGGTACGCGCCGCTGGCCATGGATGAGTGGCTCACGCAGGCGACCCACAGCAGCGGTTTAAGAAGTCGTCTCATTTGGTGAGTCGGCGATAGCAGATGAGAGTGCAGGCGATGCTGGTGAAGGCGAGGAAGTGCTCGGCTTGGCGCTCGTAGCGTCGGTGGAGGCGGCGGCAGCCGGCGAGCCAGGCCATGGTGCGCTCGATGGTCCAGCGGTGGCGCCCGAGCCGTTGCGAGGACTCGACGCCTTTGCGTGCGATGCGGTGGGTGATGCGACGCTCTCGTAACCATCGTCGCAGGTGGGGGTAGTCGTAGCCCTTGTCGGCGTGGAGCTTGTTCGGCTTGCGTCGTCGAGGTCCGCGGCGGGACCTGATCGGCGGTATGCCCTTCACGAGCGGGATCAGGGCCTGACTGTCGTGCAGGTTCGCGCCCGAGATTCCGACGGACAGGGGCAGACCGGTCCGCTCGGGGATCAAGTGGATCTTCGAGCCGTGCTTGCCCCGGTCGACAGGATTCGGACCTGTCAGGTCCCCCCTTTCAGGGCCCGCATGTTCACCGAGTCGATTGCGCAGCGGGACCAGTCCAACTCGCCACGGGAGCCGAGTTCATCAAGGACCAGGCGATGGAGCTTGGCCCACACCCGGGCCCTCGTCCACTCGGCGAAACGCCGATGAGCCGTCGCCCCCGACGGTCCAAACGAGGCGGAGGGCAACTGCTGCCATGTACAGCCTGACGTGGCCACGAACACGATCGCGGCCAGCACCTCCCGGTCGCCATGCCGGCGCCGACCACCGCCCTGAGGCCGCGACGGCGCCTCCGGCACCACTCGCTGGAACAGCTCCCACAGCTCATCCGGCACCAGCCGCTCAACGATCCCCACCACGACCGACAGCCTACCGAACCAACCAAATGAGAGGACTTCTTACTGTGCCGTTCTGTCGGCCGGAGCCGGCCTGGGGGCCCTGCTGCTCGGCGGGCGCCGTTCCCTGCCCGTCCTCGCGGTCACCGCCCTCCTGGCCGCGACGCTCGCCTGGCGTATCCACGCCCTCGCCCCGGCCCTGGACTGCTGGGGCCACGACACCGTCGGCCGCAACGCCGACGGGTCCTACGACTGCTTCGACCTCTGACCGGCGGACGACGACGGCCCGCACCCCCGGACGAACCGGGCGTGCGGGCCGCGTGACAGGACTCAGACGGACTTCGCCGCGCACTCCGCGCAGGTGCCGAAGATCTCCACCGTGTGCGCCACGTTCACGAAGCCGTGCTGCGCGGCGATGGCCTCCGCCCACTGCTCCACCGCGGGACCCTCGACCTCCACGGCCTTGCCGCACATACGGCACACCAGGTGGTGATGGTGGTCGTCGGTCGAGCAGCGCCGGTAGACCGATTCGCCCTCGCTGGTGCGCAGCACATCGACCTCGCCGGCGTCGGCGAGCGACTGCAGCGTGCGGTAGACCGTCGTCAGGCCCACCGAGTCGCCGCGGTGCTTGAGCATGTCGTGCAGCTCCTGCGCGCTGCGGAACTCGTCGACCTCGTCGAGCGCCGCCGCCACCGCGGCCCGCTGCCGGGTCGACCGGCCTCGCACCGGGGCGGTGTTCCCGCCGGTTGGCGCCGTGGTCACAGGTGCCTCCTCGCTTCGCCCGCACACATGTCGGGCCATTCTGCCAGGCCCGTGGACCGGTGAGGTGCGGGCCTGTTCCGTGCTCAGACCTTCACGTCGTCGCCCGGACGCCGGCTGCCCGGCATCGGGGCCGTGCAGGCCTCCTCGTTCGCGCCGACGGTCTCCAGCGCCTTCGCCCGCCGCCGAGCCAGTGGTGCGGCCAGAGCGGTCATCACCACGAACACGGTGATGGCGAGCATCACAATCGTCGCGCCGGGCGGCACCTCGTGGAAGTAGGAGGTGGTGGTTCCGGCCAGGGCGACCACCACACCGATGGCGACCGCCAGCGCGTACGTCGCTTTGAAGGACCGCGAGATCTGCTGGGCGGCCGCCACCGGCACCACCATCAGCGCGCTGACCAGCAGCAGGCCGACGACGCGCATGGCGACGCTGACGGTGACCGCCGCGGTCACGGCGACGAGCAGGTTCAGTGCCCGCACCGGCAGACCGGTGACCCGGGCGAACTCCTCGTCCTGGCTGACCGCGAACAACTGCCGGCGCAGCCCCAGCGACACCAGCACCACGAAGGCCGCGAGCAGCAGGATCGCCACGACGTCCGAGTCGGAGACCGTGGAGAGCGAGCCGAAGAGGTACGAGGTCAGATTCGCCGTCGAGCCGCTGTCGGAGAGCTCGATCAGCAGGACACCGCCCGCCATGCCGCCGTAGAAGAGCATCGCCAGCGCGATGTCGCCCCGCGTGCGGCCGTAGATGCGGATGAGCTCCATCAGGACGGCGCCGAGGACGGAGACCAGCGTCGCCATCCAGATGGGGTTGGTCGACATCAGGAAGCCCAGGCCGACACCGGTCATCGCGACATGGCCGATTCCGTCGCCCATCAGCGCCTGCCGGCGCTGCACCAGGTAGATGCCGACGGCAGGGGCGGTGATGCCCACCAGCAGCGCCGCGAGGAGCGCCCGCTGCATGAACGGGGATTGCAGCATTTCGAGGATCATGTGAGCAGTCCAGTGCGGAGCGGTTCGTCGGCCGCGTGCGGATGTACGTGGTCGTGGCCGGGCAGGGCGTGCTGCCCGACGGCCTCCGGCGGCGGCCCGTCGTGGACGACGCAGCCGTCGCGCAGCACCACGGCGCGGCCGATCAGCGGCTCCAGCGGGCCGAGCTCGTGCAGCACCAGCAGCACCGTCGTACCGGCGGCGACCTGCTCGCGGAGCGTGGCCGCCAGCACCTCCTGGCTGGCCAGGTCCACGCCGGCCATCGGCTCGTCCATGATCAGCAGCTCGGGCTCGGCCGCGAGCGCCCGCGCGATCAGCACCCGCTGGTGCTGGCCGCCGGACAGCGCGCTGACGGAGTCCTTGGCCCGGTCGGCCAGTCCGACGAGCTCGATGGCGTGCTCCACGGCCGCCTTGTCGGCGCGCGAGGGCAGGCCGAAGCGGGCGCGGGACAGCCGGCCGGAGGCGACGACCTCGCGGACGGTCGCGGGCACACCGCTCGCGGCGGTGGTGCGCTGGGGCACGTAGCCGACCCGCGACCACTGCCGGAAGCGGCGCAGCTCGGTGCCGAACAGGTCTATCCGGCCGTCGGTGAGCGGCACCTGACCGATCACGGACCGCACGGCGGTCGACTTCCCGGAGCCGTTGGCGCCGAGCAGGGCGACGACCTCACCGTGGCGCACCGTGAGATCGATGCCGCGCAGCACGGGCCGGGAGCCGAGCGTCGCCCGTGCTCCGTGGACGGCAATGACCGGCTCGCTGCTCATGGGGGGCCGCCTCTCCTGGTGGGATCGCGTCACTTCGCGCCGAGGGCCTTCTGCAGGGCGGCGAGGTTGGCGCGCATGACCTCGATGTAGTCATCGCCCTTGGACCGGTCGGTGATTCCCTCGAGCGGATCGAGGACGTCCGTCCGCAGCCCGGTGTCGGAGGCGAGGGTCTTGGCCGTCTTGTCGCTGGCGAGCGTCTCGAAGAAGACGGTGGTGACCTTGTCCTTCTTCGCGATGCCCTGGAGCTCCTTGATCCGGGCCGGGCTGGGCTCGGACTCCGGGTCGACGCCCGCGATGCCCTCCTGCTCGAGGCCGTAGCGCTCGGCGAGGTATCCGAAGGCGGAGTGGGTGGTGATGAACGTCTTCGTGGACGAGTTCTTCAGACCCTGCTCGAAGTCGGTGTGCAGGGCGGTGAGCTTCGCGACCAGCGCGTCCGTGTTCTTCCGGTAGTCCGCGGCGTGGTCGGGGTCGGCCTTCTCCATCTGGGCGCCGACACCCTTGGCGACCTCGGCGTACTTCACGGGGTCGAGCCAGATGTGCGGGTCGGCGCCGGCCTCGTCCTGGTGCTCCTCGTGGCCCGCCTCGCCCTCCGCGGCGTGCTCCTCGTGCTCCGCCTCGGTCTCGCCCTCGTGGCCTTCCTCGTGCCCGTGGTCATGGCCGCCGGCGGTGTCGAAGTGCTCGAGCTGCGTGAGCGTCGCGGCGTCCACCTTGTACTTCACGTCCGACTGCTCGATGGCCTTGTCGACGGCGGGCTGGACGCCCTTGAGGTAGAGGATCAGACCGGAGTCGTTCAGCTCGGCGGTCTGGCGGGGCTTGAGCTCGAGGTCGTGCGGCTCCACACCCGGCTTGGTGAGGGGAGTGACGGTGACATTGGCGCCACCGATCTGCTCGGCGAGATACTGCATGGGATAGAACGACGCGGACACCTTCAGCCGGCCGTCGCCGTCCACGCTCGCGGCGTCGGACGTGGAACAGGCGGACAGGGCCAGGAGGCCGAGCGTGACTGCTCCGGCGGTGGCGGCGGTGGGTATGAGGCGTCGTACGTTCATGACACTCATTTTCAACAAAAGCGGAAACGATTGTCAATAAACGCCGGGGTCGCCTCCGTCACCGCACCGATTTGATCCGGGGGGTGCGGCCGCCGGTAACCTGAGTCATTCTCCGTTCGTCGTCGTCGTAATGAAGAGAGCACCGTGGCCGCCGACAAGATCGATACGATCGTCAACCTGAGCAAGCGCCGTGGCTTTGTCTACCCCTGCAGCGAGATCTACGGCGGTCAGAAGGCCGCCTGGGACTACGGACCGCTGGGTGTCGAGCTCAAGGAGAACATCAAGCGCCAGTGGTGGCGCTACATGGTCACCTCGCGCGAGGACGTCGTCGGTATCGACTCGTCGGTGATCCTGGCCACCGAGGTCTGGGAGGCCTCCGGCCACGTCGCCACCTTCACCGACCCGCTCACCGAGTGCACCTCCTGCCACAAGCGTTACCGCGCGGACCACCTGGAGGAGGCGTACGAGGAGAAGCACGGCCGCCTCCCCGAGAACGGCCTCGCCGACCTGAACTGCCCCAACTGCGGCAACAAGGGCACCTTCACCGAGCCCAAGCAGTTCTCCGGCCTGCTCTCCACCCACCTCGGCCCCACCCAGGACTCCGGCTCCGTCGCGTACCTGCGTCCCGAGACCGCCCAGGGCATCTTCACCAACTTCGGCCAGGTGCTGCAGACCGCGCGCAAGAAGCCGCCGTTCGGCATCGCGCAGATGGGCAAGTCCTTCCGGAACGAGATCACTCCGGGCAACTTCATCTTCCGCACCCGCGAGTTCGAGCAGATGGAGATGGAGTTCTTCGTCAAGCCGGGCGAGGACGAGAAGTGGCACGAGTACTGGATGGAGCAGCGCTGGAACTGGTACCGCGACCTGGGCCTGCGTGAGGAGAACATGCGCTGGTTCGAGCACCCGCAGGAGAAGCTCTCCCACTACTCCAAGCGCACCGCCGACATCGAGTACCGCTTCCAGTTCGGCGGCAGCGAGTGGGGCGAGCTCGAGGGTGTCGCCAACCGCACCGACTACGACCTGAAGGCGCACTCCAAGGCGTCCGGCACCGACCTGCTCTACTTCGACCAGGACGCGCAGGAGCGCTGGACCCCGTACGTCATCGAGCCGGCGGCCGGTGTCGGCCGCGCCATGCTCGCCTTCCTCCTCGACGCGTACAACGAGGACGAGGCGCCCAACGCCAAGGGCGTCATGGAGAAGCGCGCCGTGCTGCGCCTCGACCCGCGCCTCGCGCCGGTCAAGGTCGCCGTGCTGCCGCTGAGCCGCAATGCGCAGCTCTCGCCGAAGGCCAAGGGCCTCGCCGCGGACCTGCGCAAGAACTGGAACATCGAGTTCGACGACGCGGGCGCCATCGGCCGCCGCTACCGCCGTCAGGACGAGATCGGCACCCCGTTCTGCGTCACCGTCGACTTCGACACCCTCGACGACAACGCGGTGACCGTGCGCGAGCGCGACACGATGAAGCAGGAGCGTGTCTCCCTCGACCAGATCCAGGGCTACCTGGGCAGCCGCCTGCTGGGCTGCTGACCGCCCGAAGCGTTCGAAGCCCCCGGTTCCGGGTAACGGAACCGGGGGCTTCGTGCACACTGACCCCACGCGTACCCGAAGCGGGCAAGGCACAGGAGGCGCACCACATGCCGTCCATGACCACCAGCAAGGTCCAGAGATGGGACCAGCACGGACGCGAACACGTCGTACAGGTCGAAAAGGCGGGCATCGAACGGCAGTTGATCTGCGGCACCTGCGACTGGCGCAAGAACGCGCAGTTCCTGCCGTGGCTCAAGGCCGAGGAGCATCTCGCGGAAGCCCATCAGGCGACCGTCGACCCGTCGGCGACCGGCGGCTGAGGCCGTCGGCGCTTTTTCGTGTGATGTGCCCGAAAACCGGATGTCCTCGCCCCGCCCGGCAGGGTACCGTCATCGGCATGTCTTCGTTCTTCCAGATCTACGAGTGAGAGGGCGGCGGTCCTACCGCCTCCGTCCGACGTTTCCCGAGTCACTTCTCACCATGAATGGGAGAACCCCATGGCCAAGAGCCGCAACAACCTTCTCGGCGTAGGCGGACAGCGCAAGAAGCTGTCCCGGGCCGACCAGCAGGCGGGCGGCCCCGCCCGCGACGCCGACCGCAAGGCCGCCGAGGACCACAAGCAGGAGCTGGTGCGCAAGATGCGCGAGCGCGCCCAGGCGCAGTCGGCCGACGAGCCGCGGACGGACGCGGACGCGCAGTCGGACGCGGCCCCGCAGGGGGAGCAGGTCTGATCTGTGCGAGGGGCCCGGACCGCACCACGCGGTCCGGGCCCCTTCGCACGTCCGCTCCCATCCGCCGCCCGTTCACCGGGTGCGGCGGCCCTGGCCGTCGTGGCGGGAGGGGATCCGGTCGATCTCCGGCTCGCCGAGCAGTTCCGCCGTCCGCCGCGCCGATTCCCTCGCCCGTCTGCCGCTGGTGAGCGCGCCGACCACGAGGACGCACAGACCGCAGCCCGCGATGATCCACCAGGCCGGCCGGCTCGCGGCGACGAAGCCCTCGGTGTGGGAGGAGGCGGAGACCCCGGCGGCGAGCACGGCACCGATGACGGCGACACCGAGTGTCTGGCCGATCTGCCGGCTCGTCGAGGCGACCGCGGCCGCCACTCCGGCCTGGGCACGGGGCATCCCGGAGACGGCCGTGTTGGTGATGGGGGCGTTGACGAGGCCGAAGCCGAGGCCGAAGAGGACGTAGCCGGTGAACAGCAGGGCGGTGGAGGTCTCCGCCTCGAACGCGGCGAACAGCACACCGCTGGCCGTCATCGCGGTGCCGGCTGCGAGCAGCGACGGGCGCGGGCCGTACGCCGCCACCAGCCGTCCCGACAGCGGCGCGCAGACGAGCGTGAGCCCGGCCATGGGAAGCATGTAGAGGCCGGCGTTCAGTGCGGACAGACCGCGGACGTCCTGGAGGTAGAGCGTGTTGACGAACAGGAAGCCGCCGAGGGCGGCGAACGCGCTCACCGCGATGACGGTGGCCCCGCTGAACGGCAGGCTGTGGAAGAAGCGCAGGTCGATGAGCGGTTCGGCACGCCGCGGTTCGTGGCGCAGCAGGCCGGCGAGGGCGAGCGCGGCGACGACGGCGAAGGTGAGGATCAGCGGCGAGGTCCAGCCCGCCACCGGCGCCTCGATGATCGCGTACGTCAGCGAGCCGAGGAGTGTGATGACCAGCAGCTGGCCCACCGGGTCGAAGCGGCGGGCCCTCGGAGCGCGGGACTCGGGCACGTAGCGCCAGGTGAGCAGCAGGGCGGCGAGACCGACCGGCAGGTTGACCCAGAAGATCGAGCGCCAGCCGACACCGTCCACGAGCAGACCGCCGACGAGGGGTCCCGCCGCCATGGAGATCCCGACGACGCCGCCCCAGACGCCGATGGCGCGGGCACGCTCGCGGGGATCGGTGAAGGTGTTGGTGATGATCGACATGGCGACCGGGTTGAGCATGGAACCGCCCACCGCCTGCACCATGCGGAACGCGACCAGGGACCCGAGGTTCTGGGCGAGGGAGCACAGCAGCGAGCCGAGGGTGAAGAGCACCAGCCCGATCATGAAGATCTTGCGTCGGCCGACCCGGTCCGCGACGGAGCCGGCGAGCATCAGAAGCGAGGCGAGCACGAGCGTGTAGGCGTCGATCACCCACTGCATCCCGGCGACGGAGGCGTCCAGCTCCCTGCGCAGGGAAGGCAGGGCGACGTTCAGGATCGTGTTGTCGAGGCTGACGATCAGCAGGCTCATGCAGCAGATCGCCAGGACCAGGATCCGGTGCCGGTGGCTGAGCTCGGGCATGCGATGAATCGTATGGCCGACCGACGGTCCCGGCAGTGCGCGACAATGGGCGAATGACCACGCTCGCCCCCGCTTCCTCGAACATGCTCCGGATCGGCCCGCACGCCGTGCAGCCGCCGGTGGTCCTCGCTCCCATGGCCGGTATCACGAACGCGCCCTTCCGGACGCTGTGCCGGGAGTTCAGCGGCGGAAAGGGCCTGTTCGTCAGCGAGATGATCACCACGCGGGCCCTGGTCGAGCGCAACGAGAAGACGATGCAGCTCATCCACTTCGACGAGACCGAGACCCCGCGCTCGATCCAGCTGTACGGGGTGGACCCGGTCACCGTCGGCAAGGCCGTCCGGATGATCGTGGACGAGGACCTGGCCGACCACATCGATCTGAACTTCGGCTGCCCCGTCCCCAAGGTCACCCGCAAGGGCGGCGGCTCCGCCCTCCCGTTCAAGCGGCCGCTGCTGCGCGCGATCCTGCACGAGGCGGTCACCAACGCCGGCGCCCTGCCGGTCACCATGAAGATGCGCAAGGGCATCGACGACGACCACATCACCTACCTCGACGCGGGCCGGATCGCGGTCGAGGAGGGCGTCACGGCCATCGCCCTGCACGGGCGCACGGCGGCACAGCACTACGGCGGCACGGCGGACTGGGACGCGATCGCCCGTCTCAAGGAGCACGTCCCGGAGATCCCGGTGCTCGGCAACGGGGACATCTGGTCCGCGGCCGACGCCCTTCGGATGATGCGTGAGACCGGCTGCGACGGTGTGGTCGTGGGCCGGGGCTGCCTGGGCCGGCCGTGGCTGTTCGCGGACCTGGTGGCGGCCTTCGAGGGGCGCGAGGACTACGCGCGGCCCACGCTGCGCCAGGTCGCCGACGTGATGCTGCGGCACGCGACGCTGCTGGGGGAGTGGATCGGGGACGAGTCGCGCGGAGTGGTCGACTTCCGTAAGCACGTGGCCTGGTACCTGAAGGGCTTCGCCGTCGGCTCCGAGATGCGCAAGAAGCTGGCGATCACCTCGTCGCTGGACGAGCTGGGCGCTCAGTTGAGCGAGCTGGATCTGGACCAGCCGTGGCCGGTGGGCGCGGACGGCCCCCGCGGGCGTACGTCGGGCAACAACCGGGTGGTGCTGCCGGACGGCTGGCTGAAGGATCCGTACGACTGCGCGGGCGTCGGCGCCGACGCCGAGCTGGACACTTCCGGCGGCTGACCGGCTGCCGAGGCGGTCCGGATGATGGAATTCCGGCGCCCCGGAAGGCGTGATTCTCGCCACCCCTGATAGGGGGTGCGCTCAGATGAGCGAAATCCGGACGGCTGCATCTCTCAAAGGGTGGCACTCAGTGCCACCCTTTTGGCTTTTGAGGCATGGAGTGACTTATCACTGTGCGTAGCGATCCTGGGGTGGGCTGAACGCGTGAAGTGATCATTCCTTCAGGAGTTGAATCGAAGGGTCTACACCTCCCTGGCCCCGGAGTACTTTCGATCTGCTGGCGGACGAGTGGTTAAGGCCGTATGACGGGCAAGTGGACGTACCCAGACGCCTTCGATCTGGGTATGTTCCTCGCCGTCAGGGCAGCCACCGAGTCCTCGAGGAGTCGAGACCCGTGTCGGAAAACAAAGATCAGAAGTTCGTCTACGACTTCACCGAGGGCAACAAAGACCTCAAGGACCTCCTCGGCGGTAAGGGTGCGAACCTCGCCGAGATGACCAACCTCGGTCTGCCGGTCCCTCCGGGCTTCACGATCACCACCGAGGCCTGCAAGGTCTACCTCGAGAGCGGCGACGAGCCGGCCGAGCTGCGCGACGAGGTGAGTGCGCACCTCGACGCCCTCGAGCAGAAGATGGGCAAGAAGCTCGGCCAGGCCGACAACCCCCTTCTGGTCTCCGTACGTTCGGGCGCCAAGTTCTCGATGCCCGGCATGATGGACACCGTCCTCAACATCGGACTCTCCGACGAGTCGGTCGCGGGCCTCGCCCAGCAGGCCGGCGACGAGCGCTTCGCGTGGGACTCCTACCGCCGCCTCATCCAGATGTTCGGCAAGACCGTGCTGGGCGTCGACGGCGAACTCTTCGAGGACGCCCTCGAGGAGGCCAAGGCCGCCAAGAAGGTGACCGTCGACACCGACCTCGACGCCGCCGACCTGAAGAAGCTCGTCAAGCAGTTCAAGAAGATCGTCAAGACCGAGGCCGGCCGCGACTTCCCGCAGGACCCGCGTGAGCAGATGGACCTCGCGATCTGCTCGGTCTTCGAGTCCTGGAACACCGACCGGGCCAAGCTCTACCGCCGCCAGGAGCGCATCCCCGGCGACCTCGGCACGGCCGTCAACATCTGCTCCATGGTCTTCGGCAACCTCGGCCCCGACTCCGGTACCGGCGTCGCCTTCACCCGCGACCCCGCCTCCGGCCACCAGGGCGTCTACGGCGACTACCTGCAGAACGCCCAGGGCGAGGACGTCGTCGCCGGCATCCGCAACACCGTGCCGCTGGCCGACCTCGAGTCGATCGACAAGAAGTCGTACGACCAGCTGATGCAGATCATGGAGACGCTGGAGAACCACTACAAGGATCTCTGCGACATCGAGTTCACCATCGAGCGCGGCCAGCTGTGGATGCTCCAGACCCGGGTCGGCAAGCGCACCGCCGGCGCCGCCTTCCGCATCGCCACCCAGCTCGTGGACCAGGGCCTGATCGACGAGGCCGAGGCGCTCCAGCGGGTCAACGGCGCCCAGCTCGCGCAGCTGATGTTCCCGCGCTTCGACGACCGGGCGAAGACCGAGCTGCTGGGCCGCGGCATCGCCGCCTCCCCGGGCGCGGCCGTCGGCAAGGCGGTCTTCGACTCCTACACCGCGGTCAAGTGGTCGCGTTCCGGCGAGAAGGTCATCCTGATCCGCCGTGAGACCAACCCGGACGACCTGGACGGCATGATCGCCGCCGAGGGCATCCTCACCTCCCGCGGCGGCAAGACCTCGCACGCCGCCGTCGTCGCCCGCGGCATGGGCAAGACCTGTGTCTGCGGCGCGGAAGAGCTCGAGGTCGACACCAAGCGCCGCCGGATGACGGTGAACGGCACCGTCATCGAGGAGGGTGACCTCGTCTCCGTCGACGGCTCCACCGGCAAGGTCTACAAGGGCGAGGTGCCCGTCGTGCCCTCCCCGGTCGTCGAGTACTTCGAGGGCCGCATGCACGCCGGCGCCGACGACGCCGACGAGCTGGTCCAGGCCGTCCACCGGATCATGGCCTACGCGGACCGGGTGCGCCGGCTGCGCGTGCGGGCCAACGCCGACAACGCGGAGGACGCGCTGCGTGCCCGTCGCTTCGGCGCCCAGGGCATCGGCCTGTGCCGCACCGAGCACATGTTCCTCGGCGAGCGCCGCGAGATGGTCGAGAAGCTGATCCTCGCGGACACCGACGACGAGCGCGAGGAGGCCCTGCGGGCTCTGCTGCCGCAGCAGAAGCAGGACTTCGTCGAGCTGTTCGAGGCGATGGACGGACTGCCGGTCACGGTGCGTCTGCTCGACCCGCCGCTGCACGAGTTCCTGCCGGACATCACCGAGCTGTCGGTGCGCGTCGCCCTCGCCGAGGCCCGCAAGGACCACAACGAGAACGACCTGCGCCTGCTCCAGGCCGTGCACCGGCTGCACGAGCAGAACCCGATGCTGGGTCTGCGCGGCGTACGCCTCGGACTCGTCATCCCCGGCCTGTTCACCATGCAGGTGCGGGCGATCGCCGAGGCGGCGGCGCAGCGCATCGAGGCCAAGGGCGACCCGCGTGCCGAGATCATGATCCCGCTCGTCGGCACCGTCCAGGAGCTGGAGATCGTCCGCGAGGAGGCCGAGCAGGTCATCGCGGAGGTGCGGCAGCAGACCGGCATCGACCTGAAGCTGGCGCTCGGCACGATGATCGAGCTGCCGCGAGCCGCGCTGACGGCCGGGCAGATCGCGGAGGCCGCCGAGTTCTTCTCCTTCGGTACCAACGACCTCACCCAGACGGTGTGGGGCTTCTCCCGCGACGACGTGGAGGCCAGCTTCTTCACCGCGTACCTGGAGAAGGGCATCTTCGGGGTCTCCCCGTTCGAGACCATCGACAAGGACGGCGTGGGCTCCCTCGTCCGTAACGCGGTGGAGGCCGGCCGGGCCACGCGGCCCGACCTCAAGCTCGGCGTCTGCGGCGAGCACGGCGGCGACCCCGAGTCGGTGCACTTCTTCCACGAGGTGGGTCTGGACTACGTGTCCTGCTCGCCGTTCCGCATCCCGGTGGCGCGCCTGGAGGCGGGCCGCGCCGCGGCGGTCCGTACGACGGGCAGCGACTCCCGCTAGGGAGCGACAGACTCCGGGGTCGTCACCGGGGCCGGGGCACGAACCCCGGAGCCCGGTACCCCGACCCTCACCGGCTACCCGGTGGCGGCTCCGGACTACCAGAGAAGGGGCGGGCGCCTGTGCGGGGCGCCCGCCCCTTCCGTATGCCCTCAAGTCCTCACGGGGCCGGAGGTCCGCGGCTTTCCCGACCGGGAGGCCGCCGCCTTGTTGAACCGGAAGTCAGTTGAATCGCGGATCAGTCAACGTTCGCTGATTGACATTCAAACAAATTTCTTCTGTTTCGCGCCGGATACAACGGACGGAGCGCGGCCGGCGGATCCCCACCCGCCGACCGCGCTCCATTACCCGTGCCGGACACGGAGCCGCAACCTCCATCACCGCCGCCGGACGCGCAAAGCCCCCCACGGTCCTCGCTGCGTCACATCGGTGAAGTAGGTTTCATGCCCGACGTCGTACAGCTTTTCGGTTGCCCCCCAGGACCCGCGAGGCGTTTCAACTGTGGCTGAAACACCGTGGTAACAACCTGTGATTGCATGCATACTCAGTGATGGGGGCGATTGCGGTTGCAACAGTGGGGGTTCGGTGCTTCGTATTCATTTCAATGCGGACGATCTGGCGCGCGTGCGGATGGCCGCCAGGCCCGACGCGTTGTGGGAATCGATTCTCAGTTTTCACCGATTGCGTGACCGAAGGGGCGCTCTGGTCTTCGGCGAATGGCGTTCCCAGGCCCGAACGCGGTTGAAAGGTGAAACACGACTGCTCTCCGCGCTCGTTCCCCAGCGCGGCTATTTCCCGGATTTCCTCACCCCCGCGGAGGGCAGCGAAGGGCTCGACACCGGCCTCGAGGCGCTGCGCGCCACACCTCCCGCACGGCTGCACACCGAAGTGGCCCTCGCCGCCGCCCACCGCTCGCCCCTGCGCTCCCTGCCCGGCCGGCTGGCGTCCCTCGCGGAAGGCAGGGCCGAGTCCGTCGCCCGCCTCGTCGCCGCCCTGCGGGCGTACTACCACGCGGCCGTGGAGCCGTACTGGACCCACATCCAGGGCCGGGTGGAGGCCGACCGCGCCGTGCGCGGCCGCGCGCTCCTCGACGGCGGCGCGGGCGAACTGCTCGCCTCCCTGCCGCCGGTGCTGCGCTGGCGCTCACCCGTCCTCGAGGCCGACTACCCCGTCGACCGCGAACTGCGCCTGGACGGGCGCGGACTGCTGCTCCAGCCG
The DNA here is from genome assembly GCF_001278075.1 of Streptomyces pristinaespiralis. Lineage (GTDB taxonomy): Bacteria > Actinomycetota > Actinomycetes > Streptomycetales > Streptomycetaceae > Streptomyces > Streptomyces pristinaespiralis. Next base: position 5,857,245 of record NZ_CP011340.1, read on the forward strand.
TCGTTCTTCTGCCGGGGGACACCGGTGGTCCTGCGCGACGCGTCGCTGCCGCCGGTGCTCGTCTACCCGGTCTCGCACAGCTGCGAGCAGGCCGCGGGAGACGTCACGGGCGCCTCGCTCGGGCGCCTCGTGGGACATACGCGCTCCGCGATACTCCAGGCCATCCGCGGCGGCTGCACGACCAGCGAACTGGCCCGCAGGGCCGGCGTGTCGCTGGCCTCCGCGAGCCAGCACGCCGCCGTGCTGCGGGAGGCGGGCCTGGTGGTGACACTGCGCCACGGAAACGCGGTACTGCACACGCTCACCCCGCTGGGCGCCGCCCTGCTGCGCGGCGGCGCCACACCGGAGCCCGAGCCGGCTATGCGCGGAACGGCCCCGTCACCTCGTAGGTGATGCCGCCCGACGAGCTTCCGCTGGTGCCGCGCTGGCTGGAGAAGTACAGCCGGGAGCCGTCGGGGGAGAAGGCCGGGCCGCAGATCTCGGAGGAGGACTGGCCGCCGACCCGGAGGAACGGCGCGACGACGTCGTCCGGCGTGATCACGCAGATCTCCATGTTGCCGCCGTCCTCCGCGACGAACAGGTCCCCGGAAGCCGTGCCGGTGACGTTGTCGACGCCGGTGAGCGGCGCGGTGCCGGAGACGAGCGAGTCGTCGTAGGCGAGCTCGTAGGTGTTCGTCAGGAGGTTCAGCTGCCAGAGCCGGTTGTCGCCCTTGGTGGTGAACCAGACCTTGTCGTCGGCGTAGTGGCAGCCCTCGCCGCCGTTGAACCGCTTCGCGCCGGAGACCTGGCTGCGGGTGTACGTCGGGGAGCCGTCGGGGTCGGGCACGTCCGCCCAGCTGAAGGAGCCGGACGTGGCCGTTCCCGCGACGAGCACCTGGAGCCTGCCGGACGACAGGTCGCCCCAGGTGGTGGGCACGAAGCGGTAGAGGCAGCCGTTGGACTCGTCCTCCGTCAGGTACACCGCCCGGCGCACCGGGTCCGCGGCCGCCGCCTCGTGCTTGAAGCGGCCCATCGCGTCGCGGCGCACGGCGGCCTTCACGCCGTACGGGTCGGTCTCGTAGACGTACCCGAGGCTGACCTCCTCGCAGGACAGCCAGGTGTTCCAGGGGGTCTTGCCGCCCGCGCAGTTCTGCCGGGTGTTCGACAGGATCCGGTACGCGCCGGTGATCGCGCCGGTCGAGGAGAAGCGCACCGCGCTCGCCCCGCCGGAGGGGTTGATCTCCGAGTTCGAGACGTAGATCCAGCCGGTGCCGTCGCTGTAGCAGGCGCCGCCGTCAGGGGCGTTGTGCCAGGTGTACGAGGTGGAGCCGACCCGCTGGCCGGACCGGGCGACCACCCGGCTGGTGAAGCCGGCCGGCAGCTGGATCCCGTTCGCGTCCGCCGGGCCGAGCGCCCCGTAGGGACCGGGGCCGGGCTGGGCGGGGGCCGCGGAGGCGGCGCCCTGCCACAGCGTGAAGCCGAAGGCCGCCGCCGATGTACCGACGACGGCCCCGCGCAGGAAGCTGCGACGTTCCACTTGTCACTCCAGGGTGGGATGACCGCCCCATGACACCGGCCGGCGCCACGGGGTCGCGCGGAGAAGGAACCTAGGGCGGGCGGGTGACGCCCGGTGCAACGCGGGATGGCCGCGGTGGTCGTGCTCCAAGAAAATTCCCCGCCGGGCACCGATGAATCACGGCAGCCCCGTGCGTCTATCCCTTCGAACACACCGGACAGCACCGCACCGCGCAGCGCCGCGGGGCACCGAACGGAAAAGAGACAGCCATGGCTCAGATGATCTTCGTGAACCTGCCCGTGAAGGGCCTCGAGGCCAGCAAGGCCTTCTGGGGCAAGCTGGGCTACTCCTTCAACCCGCAGTTCACCGACGAGAGCGCGGCCTGCCTGGTCTTCAGCGACACCGTCTTCGCGATGCTGCTGACCGAGGCGCGCTTCAAGGACTTCACCAAGAAGGACATCGCCGACGCCGCCACCAGCACGGAGGTCATCCTCGCCCTGAGCGCAGACAGCCGTGAGAAGGTCGACGAGCTGGTGGACGCGGCGCTCGCCGCCGGCGGCGCGCCGTCCAACGACCCCCAGGACTACGGCTACATGTACGGCCGTTCCTTCCAGGACCCCGACCACCACCTGTGGGAGGTCATCTGGATGGACGTCGAGGCGATGCAGGAGGCGACGGCGGAGGGCGAGTGACGCCGCGTCCGCCGTACGCCGGGGAGTTGGCCGCTCACGCGTCGCGAAGGTCAGGGCAGTGACAGACGACGCGTGAGCGGAGCAGGGGGAGCGGTACGGGAGTCCCCCTACGGCCTGGCGGCCGTGGGAGGTGCCCCCTCAGGCCACCCGTACCTCGTAGGCCGCCACCGCCACCGACTCGTCGTCGAGGCAGCGCCCGGTCGACAGGTCGAAGCGCTGCTTGAGCAGCGGCGAGGCGACGAACGGCCGGCCCGCGGCCGAGCCGACGAGACCGCGCGCGAGGACCTGCGCGCCGGTGAACGGGTCGCGGTTGTCGATCGCGTACGGGGCACCGTCGCGGTCCAGGAACAGCGCCACCTGACGGCCGTCCGGCAGCAGGGCGGCCACTCCGCGTCCCGGGGTGAGCCGGGACAGGGGGCACACCGCCAGCCATTCGTCGGCGGGCCGGAGCTGGATCAGGACCTCCGTCGTGGCGGGGGCGAGGGTCGTCGCGGTCATCGGGCGGCACCTTCCAGGGTCTCTTCGAGCGAACGGATGGACAGCAGCGGCAGATCGGGCTTGACCTGGTCGCGCTCGGGCACGAACTTCACCGTCGGGTCCGGGGTGTCGGGCGCGTTGACGAACGACACGAAACGCAACAGCCGCTCGGGGTCGTCCAGCGTCTCGGCCCACTCGTCGCGGTAGCCGGCGACATGGTCGGCCATCAGCGACTCCAGCTCGGCGCAGATGCCGAGGGAGTCGTGCACGACCACGTCCCGTACGTGCTCCAGACCGCCCTCGATGCGCTCGAGCCAGGTCGAGGTGCGCTCCAGCCGGTCGGCGGTGCGGATGTAGAACATCAGGAACCGGTCGATCAGACGCACCAGTTCGGCGTCGGACAGGTCCTGGGCGAGCAGGTCCGCGTGGCGCGGGGTGGCGCCGCCGTTGCCGCCCACGTACAGGTTCCAGCCGTTCGCCGTGGCGATCACGCCGAAGTCCTTGGACTGGGCCTCCGCGCACTCGCGCTGGCAGCCGGAGACCGCCGACTTCAGCTTGTGCGGCGAGCGCAGCCCCCGGTAGCGCAGCTCCAGGTCGATCGCCATCCGCACCGAGTCCTGGACGCCGTAACGGCACCAGGTCTGGCCCACACAGGACTTCACGGTCCGCAGCGCCTTGCCGTACGCGTGGCCGGACTCGAAGCCCGCGTCCACCAGCCGGGCCCAGATCTGCGGCAGCTGGTCCACCCGCGCGCCGAACATGTCGATCCGCTGGCCGCCGGTGATCTTCGTGTAGAGGCCGAAGTCGCGGGCCACCTCACCGATGACGATCAGCTTCTCCGGGGTGATCTCACCACCAGGGATGCGCGGCACGATCGAGTACGAGCCGTTCTTCTGCATGTTGGCGAGGAAGTGGTCGTTGGTGTCCTGGAGCGCCGCCTGCTCGCCCTCCAGCACATAGCCGCTCGCTCCGATCGTGGGCGCCAGCGAGGCGATGATCGAACCGACGGTCGGCTTGCAGACCTCGCAGCCGTTGCCGCCCCTGGCCGCCTCACGGCCGTGCGAGTCCAGCAGCTTCTGGTACGAGGTGATGCGCAGGGCACGGACGATCTCGTACAGCTCCTGGCGGGTCTGCCCGAAGCAGCCGCACAGGCCCTTGTCGACCTCGACTCCCGACGCCTCCAGTTCGGCGTTGACGAGCTGGCCGAGCACCTTGACGCAACTGCCGCAGCCGGTACCGGCCTTGGTGCACTTCTTCACCTCCGGCACGGTGGTGCAGGAGTGCTCGGTCACCGCGCCGCGGATCGTGCCCTTGGTGACGTTGTGGCAGGAGCAGATCACTGCCTCGTCGGGCAGCGCGCCCGGCCCGAGCGCGGCCGGCGCACCGGCGCCCTCGGGCAGCACGAGCTGCTCCGGGGAGACGGGCGGCACACTGCCGGTCAGTGCCCGCAGGGTGCCGTACGACTCGGCGTCACCGACGAGGATGCCGCCGAGCAGCGTGCCCTTTCCGTCGACGACCAGCTTCTTGTAGACGCCGGCGCGCGAGTCCGAGTACACGACGTCCAGGCATCCGTCGGCCGCGCCGTGCGCGTCACCGAAGGAGGCCACGTCCACGCCGAGCAGCTTCAGCTTCGTCGAGGTGTCGGCACCGGTGAAGGACCGTGTGCCGCCGTCGATCACGTCCGCCACCGCCTCGGCCATCTCGTAGCCCGGCGCCACCAGGCCGTACACCCGGCCGTCCGAGGCCAGCGCGCACTCGCCGATCGCGAAGACGGCGGGGTCGGAGGTGCGGCACTGCTCGTCCACGATGATGCCGCCGCGCTCGCCGACCGCGAGGCCGGCCTCGCGGGCGAGCTGGTCCCGGGGACGTACGCCCGCGGAGAAGACGACCAGGTCGGTGGCGAGCTGTGAACCGTCGGACAGGGCCATGCCGCTGACGGCGCCGTTCTCGCCGGCGAGGACCTCCTGGGTGCCGACACCGGTGTGCACGGACAGGCCCATGTTCTCGATCGTGCGCAGCAGTGCCGCGCCGCCGCCCTCGTCGACCTGGACCGGCATCAGCCGCGGCGCGAACTCGACGACGTGCGTCTCGAGGCCGAGACCCTTGAGGGCGCCCGCCGCCTCCAGCCCGAGCAGACCGCCGCCGACGACCGCGCCGACGCGGGCCGTCTTCGCGTACTCCTCGATCGCGAGCAGGTCCTCGATGGTGCGGTAGACGAAGCACCCCTCCGCGTTCTTGCCCGGCACCGGCGGCACGAACGGGTACGAGCCGGTGGCCAGCACCAGCGTGTCGTACGTCAGGGTGAGCCCGGCGCGCGAGGTGACCGTGCGGGTGGTCGTGTCGATGGTCTCCGCGGGGTCGTCCAGGTGCAGTTCGATGCCGTGCTCCGCCATGAAACCGTCCGCGACCATCGACAGGTCGTCGGGCGTGTTGCCGGAGAAGTACGAGGTCAGGCGCACCCGGTCGTAGGCGGGGCGGGGCTCCTCGCACAGCACGACCACGCGTGCCCGCTCGGTGACGCCGCGCTCGGCGAGGGCCTCAAGGAACCGCTGGCCGACCATTCCGTGGCCGACGACCACGATCGTGCCAGTGGTCGCGGGAGTGGACTTCGCAGCCATGTCAGAGGCCTCCATCATCGGTGAGCAGGTGGAGCAGGGGGAGGGAGTCCGGCAGGGCCTCGTCGCCCTCCCAGGCCCGGGCGAGCGCGCCGACCGAGGCGAGATCCCCGAGCAGGACACCGCCGACGAGCCGGTCCCCGCGGACGACGACCTTGCGGTACGCGCCCCGGGTGGCGTCGGCGAGCTGGACGACGTCGTCCCCCGGGCGGGGGGTCGGGTCGCCGAAAGCGGCCAGGTCGAACGGGCTCGTCGCGGAGGCGAGCGTGAGCCGGGTCAGCGCCCGGGTGCCGGTGTAGCGGGCGCCCTCCGCGCGGAGCACGGAGGCCAGCACGTCGGCCTGCTCCAGCGCCGGGCCCGCCAGCCCGTGCACGACGCCGTCGTGCTCGGCGCAGTCGCCGATGGCGTGGATGTACGGGTCGGAGGTGCGCAGTTCGTCGTCGACGACGATGCCGCGCCGCACCTCGAGCCCGGCGTCGACCGCCAGACCGACACGGGGACGCACCCCGCAGGCCAGCACCACGATCTCGGCGTCCAGCGCGAAGCCGTCCGCCAGGACCACGGCGCCGACGGCCCCGTCGGCGGTGGTCCGCAGACCCCGTACCCGGCACTCGGTGTGCACCTCGACGCCGAGGAACTCCAGGTGCGCCCGCAGCAGCGCGGAGGCGGAGGTGTCCAGCTGGCGCTCCATGAGGTGCTCGCCCTGCTGGGCCAGCAGCACCTTCGCGCCCCGGGTGGCCAGCGCGCGGGCCGCGGAGACCCCCAGCAGCCCGCCGCCGACGACCACCGCCCGCGTCCCCGGTCCGACCGCGGCCGACAGCGCCGCGCAGTCGTCGAGGGTGCGGAAGGGGTGGACGCCGTCGGGGAGGCCGGGGCCGAGTCCGCGCAGCGGCGGCAGCACCGGGTTGGAACCGGTCGCCAGCACGAGGCGGTCGTATGCCACGGACGTGCCGTCCGCGCAGTGCACGAGCCGCCGGTCCCGGTCGACGGCGGTCGCCCGCACACCGCGGCGCACGGGCACCTCGGGCAGCGCGATCACCTCGGGGCCGTAACGCCCCGCCAGCACCTCCGCGAGCAGCACCCGGTTGTAGGGCGCGTGCGTCTCCTCGCCGAGGACCGTGACGCGGGCGTCCGCGCCGAGCTGACGCGCGAGCCGCGCGCCTGCCGTCCCGCCGCCGATCACCACGATCTCCGAAGTCATGCAAGCAGCGTGCGTCGGCGGTGTTACCCGGCAGGTTCCCTTCTGTTTCCCGCGGGGAACGCTGCGCTCAGCGTCGGCGGCGGAGGGCTGTGAGGCGGCGGGGGGCCGCCCGGCGGCCTCCCCTTCCCCCGCCCAACCTCATGTCACCCTCAAGACTTCCTTGATCGTTGGACTGACGCCGCACCCCCTCCATAGGCTCACGCCGTGCCCGACATATCCCTGACCACGCTCGTCCTCCTCTGTCTCGCCGCGGCCGCCGCCGGCTGGATCGACGCCGTCGTGGGCGGCGGCGGTCTCCTGCTGCTCCCCGCGCTGCTGCTCGGCCTGCCGCAGGTGCCTGCCGCCCATGTCCTCGGAACGAACAAGGCGGTCGCCATCGTCGGCACCTCCGGTGCCGCGATCACCTATGTGCGCAAGGCGCCGGTACAGGTCAGGACGGCGGTGCGGATCGGGCTCGCGGCGCTCGCGGGTTCGATGGGCGGCGCGTTCTTCGCGGCCGGCATCAGCAGCGACGTGCTCCGCCCGGTGATCATGGTGGTGCTGCTCGGCGTGGCCGCGTTCGTGATGCTGCGCCCCTCGTTCGGCGCGGCCGCCGACGCCGACAAGCGCCGCGTCACCCGCACCCGCACCGTCGTGGCGATCGTGCTCGTCGGCGGTGGCATCGGCTTCTACGACGGTCTCTTCGGGCCGGGCACCGGTACGTTCCTGGTGCTGGCGCTCACCGCGGTGCTTCACCTGGACCTGGTGACCGCGTCCGCCACCGCGAAGATCGTGAACGTGTGCACCAACGGCGGCGCCCTCGCGATGTTCGCCTACCAGGGCACCGTCCTGTGGCAGCTGGCCGCGCTGATGGCCGTCTTCAATTTGGCGGGCGGCATGTTCGGGGCCCGTATGGCGCTGCGCAAGGGCAGCGAGTTCGTCCGCGGGGTGCTGCTCGTCGTCGTCTTCTCGCTGGTCGCGAAGCTCGGCTTCGACCAGTGGACGGCGTGACGCCGGTCAGTACCTGTCGGCGGTCTGCTCGTACGCGGCGTTCGCCCGTGCGATGACCTCGGTCAGCACCCGGCCCGCGACGGCCAGGTCCTCCTCCGGGATGCCGCCGTACACCCGCGGGCCGAAGTCCGTGGCGACCGAGGCGAGCCGGCCCTGCACGGCGCGGCCGGCCTCGGTCAGAGCGACGCGCGGGCCCTGGCCGGCAAGGGGCTCCAGCGGCTCGATCAGCTCGGCGGCCAGCAGCTCGGCCACGGTGGCGTGGGCCGTGTCCGCGGAGATCTTCAGCGTGGAGGTCAACAGCTCCACGATCCGGCTCGTCTCGGCGACGCCGCCCTCGGCGGCGGTCGCGTTCAGCGCCATCGACTGGTGGAAGGTGGTGCCGGTCCGGTCCAGCTCACGGTCGAGCAGGGCGCGGGCCGCGTAGTGGGCCCGGCCGATGATCTGGCTGTTGAGCAGGATCGGCGTGGTGGACGACATGGTTACTCCTCGGGTGTCGTGGACGTGTCCTCGAAGGCGTCGGGAGGTGCGTCGAGCGGTGTTTCGAGCAGCAGCCGCAGCTCACGCGTCAGCTCCTCGGTGCGGGGTGCGTCGAGCCCGCCGAGCGGGGCCAGCAGCCGGTCGAGCAGCGTGCGGACCTCCGCGACGGCGCGGCGGGCCTTCTCCTCCCCCTCGGGGGTGAGCGAGAGCTGGACGGCCCTGGTGTCGGCGGGGTCGGGCGTGCGCCGTACGAGTCCCGACGACTCGAGGGCGCGGGCCAGCTTCGAGACGTAGAGCGGCTCGAGGCCGGTGTGGTCGGCGAGTTGCCGCTGGCTGGGGTGGTACCCGGACCGCCATACGCCGTGCAGCGAGGCGATCAGGGTGTACTGCGCGTGAGTCAGCCCCAGGGGAGCGAGCGCGCGGTCGACCGCGACGCGCCACTTCGTCGAAAGACGCCAGACCAGGTAGCCGGGCGTGGGGCCCTTGGGTGCTGTGCTCATGGCCGATACGGTACATGGACACTATGTCCATGGCTATTATTTTCTGGCGATGGCGTCCCGGACGCCGATGAGGTGCCCGTAGGCGACCACGTTGCCCTGGTAGCCGGTCCTCTCGGAGAAGTCGCCGCCGCAGGTGATCACCCGGAGCTCGGCCCGGTCGGCGGGCGCGTAGACCTTCTTGTCGGGGAAGGCGTCGGCCTCGTACACCTCGATCGCGTCGATCGTGAAGACCGCGGTCCTGCCGTCCGCGCGGAGCACCTCGATCCGGTGGCCCTTCTCCAGGGCGCCGAGGCTGTAGAAGACGGCGGGCCCCTGCGCGTTGTCCACATGGCCGGCGACGATCGCCGTGCCCTCGGCTCCCGGGGCGGTCCCGTCCTCGTACCACCCGGCCAGGTTCCGGTCCTCGGCGGGAGGGACGTCGAGGCTGCCGTCGCGGGAGAGTCCGAGCCCCATGACGGGGGCGTCGACGTCGATCTGCGGAATGCGCAGCCGGACCGGATCCGAGGGAGGCAGCGGGTCGGCGGCCGCGTCCGTGTGCTGGTTCGGGCCGGCGGCGAAGGCCTGCGCGGCGGAGGGGACGGGCGGGGTGATGTCGCGGGTGCCGTTGTGGACCAGCCACAGCCCGGCGCAAACCGCGGCGGCCACGGTCCAGCCCTTGGCCCGGCGCCTCGTGCCGTCCTGAGCGCTCATGGGTCCTCCGGCTTCGCTCGCGGCGGGTACGGCGGGTACGGCGGGTACGGCGGGGCGGCGCCCGGGCCGGGCCGTCCGTACGGGTCTCGGGTTTCGGTCTCCTGGGGGCTCGTGAGGGCGGCGGCGTTGCCGGCATCGCCCGGAACGTCGCCCCGCTCCCGTCGGCTCGAGGCCTGACGGGAGCGGGGGATCCGGCGGGACGAGGAACGGTTGGGGTACCGGTCCGTCAGCCTCTCTGCGCGCCGCTCGCCCGGCGGCGCAGGAGGAGTGTTCCGCCCACAGCGGCCGCGGTGAGTACCGCCGCGCCCGCCGCGATCTGGGTGGTGTCGGGGCCCACGCTGCCGCCGACGCCTGTTCTGACGTGCCCGCTCGGCTCGCGGTGGCGCACCTCGAGGTCTCCGGTCGCCTCCTTGCCGTTCTTGCAGCGCACTTCGATGCCGTACGTTCCCGGCCGGGTGTCCTCGGGGACCGTGAACCGGCCCACCGCGACCTCCTTGTGCGTGCCGGGCCACAGCTTGAACTCACCGGCGCCCAGGGACCGGGCGTCGCCGACGCCGTGGCCGTCCTTGCCGCAGGCCGTGGTGTTCACGGTGATCTCCGTGCCGGGGGTGGCGGGCGACGGGTACACCTCCAGCTCTCCGAAGTCCCCGGCGTGCGCCCCATGGGCGGCGAGCCCGGTCGTGGCGAGCGCCATCGCGATGCCGGTCAGCAGGCGGGCGGTGGTGCGCATGGGTCCTCCGGAAGCGCGCGGTGCGGTGTCTCGTCTTCTCCGAGGTAAGAGGCACCCGGCCCGCCACGCCTGCTGATGACCAATCAGTTTCCCTGGGAGGAAACCGCGTGTCGTCCTGGACAGGGTGCGTCATTGCAGGTCAGGGGCGGTGATGCGGCGCCGGGGGGAGTGGTCGGGCGTGTCGTGCCGAACGGGTGAAGGGGGCGTCGGCCCTCCGCCGCCCCGGTGCTCCGTGGCGGGGGTCACGGGCCGTCCGGGCGATGGATCTCCCGAGCGACTTGACCTCAAGTAAAGTTGAGGTACCAGGCTCCTTCGCATGGACATCAACACGCCTGACACCACGTCCGACCGTCCCTCCGCGCTGAAGCTCGCCGTCATCATCGGCAGCAACCGTGACGGCCGCTTCGGACCCACCGTCGCCGACTGGTTCGTCTCCCGTGCCGCTCGGCGCGAGGACTTCACCGTCGACGTCGTCGACCTCGCCGATGCCGACCTCCCCACCGCCCTCTCCTACTCACCCTCGCCCGACGTGCGGGCCGAGCTCGCCAAGCTCACGCCGAAGCTCGCCGCTGCCGACGCCTTCGTCGTCGTCACCCCCGAGTACAACCACTCCTTCCCCGCCGGCCTCAAGAACGTCATCGACCGGCACTACGGCGAATGGCAGGCCAAGCCCGTCGGGTTCGTCTCCTACGGCGGCATCTCCGGCGGCCTGCGCGCCGTCGAGCAGCTGCGCCAGGTCTTCGCCGAGCTGCACGCCGTCACCGTCCGCGACACGGTGTCCTTCCACAACGCCGGCGCCCACTTCGACGACGAGGGCAACCACCGCGAGCCCGCCGCTCCCGACGCCGCCGCCAAGACCATGCTCGACCAGCTCGCCTGGTGGGCCGAGGCGCTGCGGTCCGCCAAGTCCGTCCGCCCCTACGCGAGCTGAGGGCCGGCCCGTGCTGCTGAGCCTGCTGACCGCCCGCCTCGACCCCTACCGCCGGCTGATCGCGCTGGTCGTCCTCCTCCAGCTGATCCAGTCCCTGGCCACCCTCTACCTGCCCACCCTCAACGCCGAGATCATCAACAACGGTGTGCTGCGCGGCGACACCGGACACGTCCTCACCACCGGCGCCGTGATGCTCGCCGTCACGGTCCTCCAGGTCGTCGCCGCCGCGGCCGCCGTGTACTGCGCGGCCCGGATCGCCATGGGCATCGGCCGCGACCTGCGCTCCACCGTCTTCCGCCATGTCCAGGACCTGTCCGTACGTGACATCGGACGCTTCGGCGCCTCGTCACTGATCACCCGCACCACCAACGACGTGCAGCAGGTGCAGACCTTCTCGCTGCTGATCCTGACCATGCTGGTCGCCGCACCCCTGATGTGCGTGGGCGGGATCGCCATGGCCCTGTCCCAGGACGTGCCGCTCGCGATGCTCCTGCTGCTGTTCGTCCCGGTGCTCGCACTGTCCGTCGGACTGATCGTGCGCCGCCTGCCGCCGGTGTTCCGCTCCATGCAGGAACGGATCGACCGGGTCAACCGGGTGATGCGGGAGCAGATCACCGGCATCCGCGTCATCCGCGCCTTCGTACGCGACCGTCATGAGCAACGGCGGTTCGCCGAGGCCAACGACGCCCTCCTCGAGGCCGGTCTGCGGGCGGGCCGGCTGCAGACCCTGATGTTCCCGACCGTTCTGATCGTCTGGGAGATCGCCACCGTCGCCATCATCTGGACCGGTGGCCACCGGCTCGACTCCGGTTCCCTGCAGGCCGGTTCGATCGTCGCCTTCCTCGGCTACCTGACGCAGATCCTGATGTCCGTGATGATGGGCCTGTTCCTCATGATGCACCTGCCGCGCGCCGAGGTCAGCGCCGAACGCGTCCAGGAGGTCCTCGGCACCCGGCCGAGCGTCGTACCGCCCGCCGCCCCCGTGCACCGGCTGCGCGGGAGAGGGGAACTCCGGTTGCGTGGGGTGGACTTCAGCTACCCGGGCGCCGAGGAGCCCGTCCTCAGGTCCGTGGACCTGACCGCACGCCCCGGCCGGGTCACCGCCGTCATCGGCTCCACCGGCAGCGGCAAGACCACCCTGCTGAGCCTCGCCGCCCGGCTGTTCGACGCGACCGGCGGCGAGGTCCGGATCGGGGAGGTGGACGTACGGGACCTGGACCCGGCGCTGTTGTCCCGCACCGTCGGACTCGTCGCCCAGAAGCCGTACCTCTTCTCCGGGACCGTCGCCTCCAACCTGCGGTACGGGAAGCCGGACGCGACCGAGGAAGAGCTCTGGCACGCCCTCGAGGTGGCCCAGGCCGCCGACTTCGTACGCCGGCTCGGCGACGGCCTCGACGCACCGGTCTCGCAGGGCGGCGCCAACCTGTCGGGAGGACAGCGCCAGCGCCTCGCCATCGCCCGGGTACTGGTCGCCAGGCCCGACGTCTACCTCTTCGACGACTCCTTCTCCGCCCTCGACAACGCCACCGACGCGGCACTGCGCCGGGCGCTCGCGCAGGAGACCGCCGACGCCACCGTCGTCATGGTCGCCCAGCGGGTCTCCACCATCCGCGGCGCCGACCGGATCGTCGTCCTCGACAAGGGCCGCGTCGTCGGTACCGGAACCCATGACGAACTCATGCGGGACAACCCCACCTACCGGGAGATCGTGCTCTCCCAGCTCACCGAGGAGGAAGCCGCATGAGCGGCACCGCACCGGAGCGCCGCGGCCCGGCCCAGCAGCAGCGCGGTCCCGGGGGCATCGGCTCCCCCTCACTGGAACGCTCCCTCCACTTCCGGGCCTCCGGACTGCGGCTGCTGCGGATGACCGCACCGGAACGCCCCCTTGTCCTCGGCGTCCTCGCCGCCGGCGCGGCCGCCGTCGCCCTGTCCGTGCTCGCCCCCAAACTCCTCGGCCACGCCACCGACCTCGTCGTCCACGGCGCGGCCGGCCCGGACGGGGTCGACTTCCGGGCCGTCGCGGAGGTGCTGGCCGTCGTCCTGTGCCTGGTCGCCGTCTCCGCCGGTACCACGCTGATCCAGATGCGGCTCGCCATGACCGTCGTGCAGCGCGTCGGCCACCGGCTGCGCGAGGAGGCGGGGACGAAGCTGTCGCGGCTGCCCCTGGCCTACTTCGACAAGCAGGCCCGCGGGGAGGTGCTCAGCCGCACCACCAACGACATCGACAACATCACGCAGACCATGCAGCAGGCCTTCAGCCAGATGGTGCGGGCCGTGCTCACCATCGCCGGCGTCCTGGCGATGATGTTCTGGATCTCGCCGCTGCTTGCCCTGGTCGCCCTGGCGACGGTGCCGCTGTCCGTCTACGTGGCCACCCTCATCGGCAGGCGGGCCCAGCCGCAGTTCGTCCGGCAGTGGTCGGTGACGGGCAGGCTGAACGCCCACGTCGAGGAGATGTTCACCGGCCACGCGGAGGTCCGCTCCTTCGGCCGGGGGAAGCAGGCCGTGGAGACATTCGACGAACTGGGCGAGCAGCTCCACGCGTCGAGCCTGCGCGCCCAGGTCATGTCCGGCCTCATCCAGCCCGCCCTCGGCTTCGTCGGCAACCTCAACTATGTGCTGATCGCCGTCGCCGGCGGGCTGCGGGTGGCCTCCGGATCGCTGTCGATCGGCGACGTACAGGCCTTCGTGCAGTACTCCTACGAGTTCAACGGGCCCATCAACCAGGTCGCCGCGATGGCCAACCTCCTCCAGTCGGGCGTCGCCTCCGCCGAGCGGGTCTTCGACCTGCTGGACGCGGAGGAGGAGACCCCGGGGCCGACCGGAGAGGGGCCCGTCGGACCGAAGGACGGCCGGCCGGCGGGCCGTGTGTCGTTCGAGAAGGCGGCCTTCCGCTACCACCCCGCGGAGCCGCTGATCGAGGATCTGTCGCTCGACGTCGAACCGGGCCGGACCGTCGCCATCGTCGGCCCGACCGGCGCGGGCAAGACCACACTGGTCAATCTGCTCATGCGGTTCTACGAGGTCACCGGCGGCCGCATCCTCCTCGACGGCATCGACATCAGGGACATGTCCCGCGACCGGCTGCGCTCCGGCATCGGCATGGTGCTCCAGGACACCTGGCTGTTCGGGGGGACGATCGCCGACAACATCGCCTACGGCGTACCCGGGAAGGTGTCCCGCGAGCAGATCGTCGCCGCGGCGACGGCCACCCACGCCGACCGGTTCATCCGCACCCTGCCCGACGGCTACGACACCGTCATCGACGAGGAGGGCGCGGGCCTGAGCGCGGGCGAGAAGCAACTCCTCACCATCGCCCGCGCCTTCCTCACCGAACCGTCGATCCTCGTGCTCGACGAGGCCACCAGCTCCGTCGACACCCGCACCGAGGTGCTCATCCAGCGCGCCATGGCGTCGCTGCGCCGGGGGCGCACCAGCTTCGTCATCGCGCACCGGCTCTCCACCGTCCGGGACGCCGACGTGATCCTCGTGATGGAGGCCGGGCGGATCGTCGAGCAGGGCACGCACGACGAACTGCTGGACCGGGGCGGCGCGTACGCCCGGCTCCACGCGGCGCAGTTCGCCGCCGGGGCCCCTGTGTGAGAGCGCGGTGCGTAACGTGAAGGGCGGGGGCCGCACCGGCCCCCGCCCCTCGTCCGCGGCCGCCGGCCGCCCCGCGGACACATGGCCGACCACCGAGAAGGAGCTCCCGCCGTGGAACCCACCCCCGCCGCGCCGCCGCTGCTCACCGTGATGACGACGACCGACAGCGCGGAGAAGGCCCGGCGGCTCGCCCAGGGCGCCGTGGAGGCCCGGCTCGCTGCCTGCGCGCAGATCTCCGCGCCGGTGACGTCGGTCTACCGCTGGCAGGGCCGGATCGAGACCGCCGAGGAGTGGCAGGTCCTCCTCAAGACCACACCGGCCTGCTACGACGCCCTCGAAGCACATCTGACCGCCGCCCACGACTACGAGACCCCGGAGATCATCGCCACCCCGGTGGTACGCGCCGGCGCGGCCTACGCCGCCTGGGTGCGGGCGGAGACCGTGGCGCCGTGACCGGGCGGCAGCTTCCGTTCTTCGTCTACGGCACCCTCCGGCCCGGCGAACGCAACCACGACCTCCTCCTTCGGGGCCGCACCACGGCGGAACGTCCCGCCCTGCTCCCCGGCGCGGTGCTCTACGAAGGCCCCGGCTACCCGTACGCGCTCGACGCGGACGACCCGGCTGCCACGGTCACCGGCGAGGCGGTGACCGCCGCGCCGGACGAGTACGGGCGGCTGCTCGCCGTCCTCGACCGGCTGGAGGAGTACGGCGGACCGGGCCACCCGGCCAACCTGTACGAGCGGGTGTCCCGCGAGGTCCTCCTCGAGGACGGCACACCGGTCCGGGCGTGGGTCTACGTCGCCGCCGAGCGCGTGGCCCGCCGGCTGCGGGCCGGCGGCAGAACCGTGGACGGCGGCGACTGGCACGAGGCGGTCAGCCGCCGCTGACCCGCGTCGGCTCCAGCCGGACGGCGCACACCTTGAACTCGGGCATACGGGACGTCGGGTCGAGCGCCGGGTTCGTCACCGTGTTCACCCGTCCCTCGCCCGGCCAGTGGAACGGCATGAAGACGGTGTCCGGCCTGATCCCCGTGGTGATCCGGGCGGGCCCGACCGCCCTGCCCCGCCGCGACACCACGGCCAGGGGCTCGCCCTCCGCGACCCCGAGACGTTCCGCCAGTTGCGGATGCAGTTCGACGAACGGGCCCGGGGCGGCGGCGTTCAGCTCGTCGACGCGCCTGGTCTGCGCGCCCGACTGGTACTGGGCGACCACCCGTCCGGTCGTCAGCAGCACCGGGTAGTCGGCATCGGGCTCCTCAGCGGCGGGCCGGTGTCCTACGGCGACGAACCTGGCCAGCCCGTCGGGGGTGGCGAACCGGTCCAGGAACAGCCGGGGCGTGCCGGGATGGGCGCCGGGCCCCTCCTCGTCCTGCGGTTCCGGGCACGGCCAGAACACGCCGTCCTCCTCGGCGATCCTGCGGTACGTGATGCCCGAGTAGTCCGCCGGTCCGCCCGCCGACGCCCGCCGCAGCTCCTCGAAGACCTCCTCCGGGTCGGCGGGGAAGCCCTTCTCGTGTCCGAGCAGCGCCGCCAGCGCGCTCAGCACCTCGAGGTCGCTGCGCACCCCGGCCGGCGCGTCGAGCGCCTTGCGGCGCAGCAGCACCCGGCCCTCCAGATTGGTCGTCGTGCCGGTCTCCTCGGCCCACTGCGTCACCGGAAGGACCACGTCCGCGAGCGCGGCCGTCTCCGAGAGCACCACGTCCGCCACGGCCAGGAAGTCCAGCGACCTCAGCCGTCCCTCGATGTGCGCCGCACGCGGCGCGGACACCACCGGGTTCGAGCCCATCAGCAGCAGCGACTTCACGTCCCCGCCCAGCGCGTCCAGCAGCTCGTAGGCACTGCGCCCCGGCCCCGGCAGGGACTCGGGCGGCACGCCCCACACACCCGCGACATGGGCCCGCGCCGCCGGGTCGTCCAGCTTGCGGTAGCCGGGCAGCTGGTCGGCCTTCTGGCCGTGTTCGCGGCCGCCCTGCCCGTTTCCCTGCCCGGTCAGACATCCGTAACCGGACAGCGGCCGCCCGGCCCGGCCGGTCGCCAGGCACAGGTTGATCCACGCGCTCACCGTGTCCGTGCCCTTGGACTGCTGCTCCGGACCGCGGGCGGTGAGCACCATCGCGGACGGCGCGTCGCAGAACAGCCGCACCGCCTCACGCAGCTGCGGCACGCCCACGCCGGTGATCCGCTCGACGAGCTCGGGCCAGTGCGCCATGGCGGCGGCCCTGGCGTCCGCCCAGCCGGTCGTGCGGGCGGCGATGAAGTCCTCGTCGGTGCGTCCCTGAGCGACCACCTCGTGCAGCAGGCCGAGGGCGAGCGCCAGGTCGGTGCCGGGGCGGGGCGCCAGGTGCAGATCGGCCTGCTCCGCCGTCCTCGTGCGCCGCGGGTCGACGACGATCAGCTTGCCGCCGTTCTCCTTCAGCTCCGTCAGGTAGCGCAGCGCCGGGGGCATGGTCTCCGCGATGTTGGAGCCGACGAGGATCACACAGCCGGTCCTCGGTATGTCCTCCAGCGGGAACGGCAGCCCGCGGTCGAGACCGAACGCCCTGTTGTGCGCCGCCGCGGCCGACGACATGCAGAAGCGGCCGTTGTAGTCGATCTGCGAGGTGCCGAGCACGACCCGGGCGAACTTTCCGAGGGTGTACGCCTTCTCGTTGGTCAGCCCGCCGCCGCCGAAGACCCCCACGGCGTCGGCGCCGTGCGCCTCGCGCGTACGCCGCAGCCCGTCGGCGATCGTACGCAGTGCCTCCTCCCAGGTGGCCGGTTCGAGCCGGCCTGTGGCACGGCTTCGCACCAGCGGCCCGGTCAGGCGGACCCGGGAGGAGAGAAGGAAGGTCGAGGTACGGCCCTTGCCGCACAGGGCGCCCCGGTTGACGGGGAAGTCGGGTCGCTCCACCACCTCGACGGCCGCCCCGTCGGCGGTGTCCGGCCGGGGGACACCGCGCAGATTCATGCCGCACTGCAGGGCGCAGTAGGGACAGTGGGTCGGGATGGTCTCGTCGCGCATGACGCCCAGCGTGGAACATCCGTGTTACGCGGGCGGACGCGCCGCATTACGGACGGGGTACGCCCGGCTCAGCCGTGACCTCACGGCGACGTGAGGACCGGGCGTGAGCCGCGGCGCCCGTCGCGGGTCCGGGGGTGAGTCGCGGCCGCCGGTCCCGGGGGGTGAGCCGCGGCCGTCCCGTCGGCCCGGCTGTCCTACCGGGCGCGGGCCGGGTCTCAGGCGCGGCGGCCGAGCATCGCCAGCAGCCGCGTCTGCGGGTCGTCGCCCGGGGGCGGCTCGATCGGCGGGGCGAACAGCCCGGACTTCGCCAGCTCCGGCGCGTACGGTGCGACCTCCTTCATGGTGAAGGCCACCAGCGCCTCCGGAAGCCGCTCCTCCGCGCCGATCGCCCGCGACAGGTCCCAGGAGTGCACCACCGCGTCGCTGATCATCTGCGAGCAGTAGGCGGTCGCCGGGGTCTCCCCGTACGACAGCTGGACCGTCCGCTCCAGCGCCCCCTCGCCGGAGAACGCCTTACGGGCGGCGCGTGCCGCGGAGTCCCAGGCCTGGCGGGGCCGGTCGCCGAGGACGTCACCGTCGTACGCGTCGCCGATGTCCTCGATCGTCGCCCCGTCCGTCACCAGGTCCGGCACCCACAGCTGCTCGGCCGTGAGGTGGTTGACGAGATCGCGCACCGACCACTGAGTGCACGGCGTCGGATCGTCCCACTGGTCGTCCCGTACGGCGTGCACCCGGTCGGTGAACAGGGCCAGCGCCTCGGTGTGCCGGGTCAGCAGCGTTGCCACGTCATTTGTCATGCGGCTCACTTTTCCCTGCCGGGGACCTCGATGCGAGCGTGCGCGGCCGTGCGCCTCCCGGCGTGTCAGCCCGCCGCCGCCAGCGCGTCCCGCACGCCGGGCTCCCGTGACCCAAGGAACCGCGGGTCCGGCCGGAACACGGCGTCCAGCGACGCCTTGCCCGCCGCGAACATCTCCCGCACACCGCCGTAGTACCAGGTCGCGTCGTGCGGTTCCGCCACACCGACCCCGTACGCCTCGACCCCGGCGGACCGGCACAGCGCGACCGCCCGGCGGATGTGGAAACCCTGGCTCACCAGCAGCGCCCGCTCCACCCCGAAGATCTCCTTCGCCCGCACACAGGAGTCCCAGGTGTCGAAGCCGGCGTAGTCGCTGACGATCCGGTCGTCCGGCACACCGCGCCCCGTCAGATACGTCCGCATGGCGTCGGGCTCGTCGTACTCCACCCGGCTGTTGTCACCGGTGACCAGCACGACCTTGACCTTGCCGGTCCGGTACAGCTCGGCGGCGGTGTCGAGCCGGTGCGCCAGATACGGGGAGGGCCGGCCCTTCCACAGACCGGCGCCGAAGACGACGGCGACGTCCCGCGCCGGGGCCTCCGCGACCGTACGGACGCGGCTGTCGGCGACGGCGTGCATCCAGGTCGTGGGCGCCAGGCCGAGCACGCACCCCAGCATGACGGCCTGCGCGACGAGGCGTCGCCTTCTCGTTCCTCTCACGGACAGTCAGACGTCGGCGGGGCGGAAATGGTTGGCCCGGGCGGAGCGGAAATGACTGGCCGGACCGCCCCGCCTGTTGACAGGATCACGCGGTGATCGACAAAAGAGCCGTCTCTGCCGCCCGCAACAACGCCGAGTGGTGCGAGGCCATGTGCCGGGCGCACGGACTCTCCGGTGTCCTCGGCGCCCGCGCCTGGACCAGCGGCAGCCGCACCCCCCTGCTCTATCCCGACGCGGTGACACTCACCGAGGACGCGACGGCGGACGACGTCCTGGACGCCGTCTCCACCGGCCCCGGCTGCTCCGTCAAGGACAGCTTCGCGACGCTGGACCTGTCCGGCGCCGGATTCCACGTCCTGTTCGAGGCCCAGTGGCTCCACCGGGAGCCGGGCCTGCCCGCACCGGCGGCTCCCGACGGCGTCGTATGGTCCCGGCTCGACACCCCCGGCGAGCTGGCGGAATGGGCGGCCGCCTGGGGTGGCGGCGACGGTCCGGCACATCTCTTCCGCCCGGAACTGCTGTCCGACCCGTCCGTCGCGTTCCTCGCGGGGCGTGCGGGGGACCGGCTGAGCGCGGGCGCCGTGGTGAGCCGGGGCGGGGACGCGGTGGGCATCTCCAACCTGTTCGCCGCTGACGGCGGCGACCTCGACGCGGCGTGGGCGGGCTGCCTCTCCACGGTGTACGCCCGGTGGCCGGGCGTACCGGTGGTCGGCTACGAACAGGGCGACGACCTGGCGGCGGCGGTCCGGCAGGGGTGCGTGCCGGTGGGGCCGCTGCGGGTCTGGCTGGCGGGCTAGCCCCGGCGGCTGGTGCGTCCGCACGCCCAGGCGACCCACCGGCCCGACGGCCGTACGACGAACGCCCCGGCGGCCCCGCATTCCAGGGCCCGCCGGGGCGTTCCGTCGTCCCTCTGACCGCCGCACCACGCTGTCAGCGCGGCGGCTGACCCTGTGAGGGGCAGGAAAGGACCCGTCACCCTCACGCAACAACCCGGCAACCTCCGCCGGGCACCATCGGTGCATGACGGAGCCGGAACACCTTCGTGAGTCCCCGCCCCCGCCCCTCCAGAGCGCCGTCGACAGCGCAGTCGACACCGCCACGCAGTTCGACACCACCGTCGGCCTGCTCACGCGTATCACCGCTCAGCTCGGCACCCAGCTGAGTCACGTCCGACTGAACGGAACCCGCACCCCATGCGCCCGACCGATCGGCCCACCCTCGTCGCCGTCGCCCACGGCAGCCGCGACCCCCGCGCGCTGAGCACCGTCACCGCTCTCCTCGACCGGGTGCGTGAGCTGCGCCCCGGCCTGGACGTACGGCTCGGCCACGTCGAGCTGAACGAGCCGCTGCTCGACGACACCCTCCGGTCGCTGGGCACCACGCCCACCGTGCTGGTGCCACTGCTGCTGAGCCGCGGCCATCACGTCAAGCACGACCTGCCGCGGGCAGCGGCCGCCGTACCCGGTGGCGACATCCGCATCGCGCGCCCCCTCGGGCCGCACCCGCTCCTCGCCGAGGCGCTCGCGGCCCGGCTCGCGGAGGCGGGCTGGCGGCCGCGGGACGGATCGAGCCGCAACGCCGGGGTCGTCCTCGCGTCCGCGGGCTCCCGTGACCCCGAGTCCGCGGCCGACACCAGGCGCATGGCGGACATGCTGGGGGAGCGGCTCGGCGGCGTGCCGGTCGTGCCCGCGTACGCCTCCGCCCTCGCGCCCACCGTGCCCGCGGCCGTCAAGGCCCTGACGGCGCGCGGCCGCCACCGGATCGCCGTGGCGTCCTACTTCGCCGCGCCCGGTCTGTTCGCCGGCCGCAGTGCCGCGGCCGCCCCCTGGATCGCGGCGGAGCCGCTCGGTACGCATCCGGCTCTGGCCCGGCTGCTGCTGCACCGTTACGACCAGGCGCGAGCACTGCCCCGTGCCGTGCGGAGGCTGGAACTGTCCGCCGCGTAAGGCCCGGAGGCGCCCGGCTGTCGGCCGCTCCGGTTACCTTCGGTGCATGGACGGCACCACCAGCACCACAGGCACACCCCCGGGCCACGGCACGGGCAACGGCACCGCCCCGGACGGCTACGACGCCGCAGCCGTAGAACGCTGGGCCGGTGAGCCGGACAAGCGCCCCGGCCGTACCGCCTTCCAGCGCGACCGCGCCAGGGTGCTGCACTCCTCCGCGCTGCGCCGCCTGGCCGGAAAGACGCAGGTGGTCACCCCGGGCACCCGCAGCCTCGCCTGGGACGCCAGCCCTCGCACCCGGCTGACGCACTCGCTGGAGTGCGCGCAGGTCGGGCGGGAGCTGGGCGCCGCTCTCGGCTGCGACCCCGATCTCGTCGAAGCGGCGTGCCTCGCCCACGACATGGGCCATCCGCCGTTCGGCCACAACGGCGAGCAGGCGCTGAACGAGTTCGCCGAGGACTGCGGCGGCTTCGAGGGCAACGCCCAGTCCCTGCGTCTGCTGACGCGGATCGAGCCCAAGCGTTTCGTGCACGCGCCGGAGACGGGCGAGCCCGTCAGCGTCGGCCTGAATCTCACCCGTGCCGCCCTCGACGCGGCCACCAAGTACCCCTGGCCGCGCGGTGGCCATCCGACCGACCCCGGCTCGGCGAAGTTCGGGGTGTACGAGGACGACCTGCCGGTCTTCGAGTGGGCACGCCTCGGCGCCCCCGCGTTCCGCAAGTGCCTCGAGGCGCAGGTGATGGACTGGTCCGACGACGTCGCGTACTCGGTGCACGACTTCGAGGACGGCCTGCACGCCGGGCACATCGACCCCAACTGCCTCATGTCGGAGACCGAACGGGCGGGCATCTGGTCGGTGGCGATCGGGCGGTACGTGCCGCACGACACCGACCCGCAGGAGCTGTCGGAGGCGCTCGACCGGCTGGTCGAGCAGGCGTGGTGGCCGCACCACTACGACGGTTCCGCGGTCGCCCAGGCCCGGCTGAAGGACGCCACCAGCCAGCTCATCGGCCGGTTCGCGCTCGCCGCGGAGGGGGCCACCCGCCAGGCGTACGGCGGCGGCCTGCTCACCCGGTACGGGGCGGAGCTGGTCGTCCCGCGCGCCACGCGCAACGAGTGCGCCGTACTGAAGGCGGTGGCCGACCGCTATGTGATGCAGCGCGCCGAGCAGGAGGCACTCCGCGCCGACCAGCGCGTGGTGCTCGCCGAGCTGGCGCAGGCGCTCACGGCCCGCGCGCCGGAGGGGCTGGAACCGCAGTTCCGTGCCATGTTCGAGGCGGCGGGGGACGACCGGGCGCGCAAGCGGGTGATCGTCGACCAGATCGCGAACCTCACGGACGCCTCCGCCCGCACCCTGCACGTCCGCCTCACCGCCCGTCGCTGACGAACGGCGCAACGACCCCGGGAGCACCCGTGCCGCGCACCGAGTGATTCGTCCGTTTTTGACACGCCGGAGGGCACTCCCTCTTCCGCCATATCGCTCCGTGCGGGACGCTCGCTGAAGGCTGCGCTGCGGAGAAGCAACGAGGAGGCATCACGTGGTCGACGCACATCGGACATTCGTCATCGTCGGCGGTGGGCTGGCGGGCGCCAAGGCCGCCGAGACCCTCCGGGCCGAAGGGTTCACCGGACGAGTGATCCTCATCGGCGACGAACGTGACCACCCCTACGAACGTCCGCCGCTGTCCAAGGCGTACCTGACCGGCAAGGACGAACGCGACAGCGTCTTCGTCCACGAGCCCGCCTGGTACGCCAGGGCCGACATCGAGCTACACCTGGGCCAGACCGTCGTGTCCATCGACCGCGAGTCCCGCTCCGTGCGCCTCGGCGACGGAACCGTCGTCCACTACGACAAGCTGCTGCTCGCCACCGGCGCGGAGCCCCGCCGTCTGGAGATCCCGGGCACCGGCCTCGCCGGCGTCCACCATCTGCGCCGCCTCCCGCACGCGGACCGGCTCCGCCACGTGCTCGCCGCCCTCGGCCGCGACAACGGCCACCTGATCATCGCCGGCGCGGGTTGGATCGGCCTCGAGGTCGCCGCCGCGGCCCGCGGCTACGGTGCGGAAGTGACCGTCGTGGAGCCCGCGCCCACCCCGCTGTACCAGGTCGTCGGCCCCGAGCTCGGCCAGGTCTTCGCCGAACTGCACCGCGAGCGCGGCGTCCGTTTCCACTTCGGTGTCCGGCTCACCGAGATCATCGGCCAGGACGGCATGGTCCTGGCGGCCCGTACGGACGACGGCGAGGAGCACCCGGCGCACGAGATCCTCGCCGCGATCGGCGCGGCCCCGCGCACCGCCCTCGCCGACGCCGCGGGCCTCGACCTGGCCGACCGGGCGGAGGGCGGCGGCATCGCCGTCGACGAGAGCCTGCGCACCTCCGATCCCGACATCTACGCCGCGGGCGACGTCGCCGCCGCCCTGCACCCGCTGCTCGGGACGCGGCTGCGCGTGGAGCACTGGGCGAACGCACTGAACGGCGGCCCCGCCGCCGCCCGCGCCATGCTCGGCCAGGACGTGACCTACGACCGGGTCCCCTACTTCTTCTCGGACCAGTACGACCTCGGCATGGAGTACTCGGGCTGGGCCCCGCCCGGCTCGTACGACCAGGTCGTGCTCCGCGGCGACGTCGGGAGGCGGGAGTTCATCGCCTTCTGGCTCAAGGACCGCAGGGTGCTCGCCGGGATGAACGTCAATGTGTGGGACGTCACCGCACCGATCCAGCAGCTGATCCGGACCCGGGCGGAGGTGGACGCGCAGACGCTCGGCGATCCCGGTGTGGCGCTCACCGACCTCGTGAACCTCTCCGGCTGACGGGAGTGTCGCCGCGTCACCGTAGAATTCACGCGTGGCAGGCAGGATCAACGATGACGACGTGAAGGCGGTCCGGGACGCGGTCCCGATCGACGCCGTCGTGTCCGAGTACCTCCAGCTGCGCAACGCCGGCGGGGGGAACCTGAAGGGCCTGTGCCCCTTCCACGACGAGAAGTCCCCTTCCTTCCAGGTCAGCCCCAGCAAGGGTCTCTTCCACTGCTTCGGCTGCCAGGAAGGCGGCGACACGATCGCCTTCGTGATGAAGATCGACCATCTCTCGTTCTCCGAGACGGTCGAGCGCCTCGCCGCCCAGGCGGGCATCACCCTGCGCTACGAGGAGGGCGGGTACAACCCCACCCATCAGCGGGGCGAGCGCATCCGGCTGGTCGAGGCCCACAAGATCGCCGCGCAGTTCTACGTGGAGCAGCTCGACGGCCCGGAGGCCGAGATCGGCCGGAAGTTCCTCGCCGAGCGCGGCTTCGACCAGGCCGCCGCCCAGCACTTCGGCGTCGGCTACAGCCCGGCCGGCTGGGACCATCTCACCCGCTACCTGCGCGGCAAGGGGTTCAGCGACAAGGAGCTGACCCTTTCCGGCCTTTCGCAGGAGGGCAGGCGCGGCCCCATCGACCGTTTCCGCGGCCGGCTGATGTGGCCGATCCGGGACATCACCGGGGAGGTCGTCGGGTTCGGCGCCCGCAAGCTCCGCGACGACGACAACGGCCCGAAGTACCTGAACACACCCGAGACGGCGATCTACAAGAAGTCGCAGGTGCTGTACGGCATCGACCTCGCCAAGAAGGAGATCGCCCGTACCAGCACGGCCGTCGTCGTCGAGGGTTACACCGACGTCATGGCCTGTCACCTGGCCGGGGTCACCACCGCCATCGCCACCTGTGGCACGTCGTTCGGCGGCGACCACATCAAGATCCTCCGGCGGCTGCTGATGGACAACGCCACCGCCGAGGTGATCTTCACCTTCGACGGCGACGCGGCCGGCCAGAAGGCCGCGCTGCGCGCCTTCGAGGACGACCAGAAGTTCGCGGCGGAGACGTCCATCGCGATCACACCCGGCGGCATGGACCCGTGCGAACTGCGGCTCGCGGAGGGCGACGAGTCGGTGCAGAAGCTCGTCGAGACGCGCACCCCGCTGTTCGAGTTCGCGATCCGGCAGATGGTGCGCCGCCACAACCTCGAGACGCCCGCGGGCCGGGCGGCGGCGCTGGACGAGGCCGCCCCGATCGTCGCCGGCATCAAGAACGTCGCCATCCAGCACGAGTCGGCCGTGCAACTGGCCGGCATCCTCGGCATCCTCGACACCCAGTTCGTCGTCAAGCGGGTCGCCCAGCTCGCCCGCTGGGCGCGCGACCGCGGCGGTGACCGGGCGGAGCGGGGCGGGCGTGGCGGCCGCGGCCAGGACCGGCCGGGCACCGCGCGCGCGTACGAGCCCCAGGCCACGACGGGGACGTCCGGTCCCGCGATCAATCTGCGCAGCCCCGCCCACCGCACCGAACGGGAACTGCTCAAGCTGGCCCTCCAGCACCCCGAGCTGGTCTCCCCGGCCTTCGACGCCTACGGCGTCGACGAGTTCACCGCCCCGCCGTACGCCGCGGTCCGCCGGACCATCGAGGAGGCCGGCGGCGCCGAACAGGGCACCCGGGACGCCTCCGGCTATCTGGCCCGTGTCCGTGAAGCCGCCCCCGACGACACGGTGCGCGCCCTGGTCACCGAGCTCGCCGTGGAGGCCGTGCACGCCCGCACGGTCGACGAGGTGTACGCCGGGGTCCAGCTCGTCCAGGTCCGGCTGCGCGCGGTCGACCGCCGGATCCGCGACGTCCAGGGCACCATGGCCCGCCTGGGCGCGGGCGGCGACCCCGAGCGGTACGCGGCCGTGGCGAACGAACTGTGGGTGCTCCAGCAGTACGCCCAGTCGCTGCGCAACCAGGGCGCGGCCGCGCTCTGACGGCCGGCGCCCTGCCTGTGCGGCCGCCCTCCCGGTGACCTACGCGGCGAACGTGGGCCCCAGCGCGGCCAGCAGCCGCCGGACGTACTGCTCCCTGCCGTCGGCGAACTGCGGGTAGTCCTGGGCGAAGTGGTCCCAGTCCAGGTACCGCAGCGAGTCCTGGAGATGCTCCAGGCGCAGCTCCTCCTGGCCGCCGGAGGGCAACTCGTTCCCGGACAGCCGGAACACCTCCTGCAGGAGGGCGTTCCCCAGCGGGCACCGTTCCGCCAGGAGTACCGCGTCGTACAGGTCCTTGCCCTGCGGATACAGGTCGTCGATCAGCCACAACACCTTCCAGGCGAGCGACAGTTCCAGGGTCGCCGCTCGGAGCGGCACACCGCAGACGGTTCCGGACCGGGGCTCCACCGGCAGTTGCTCGTTGAACACGAAGTCCAGCTGCACCTGTCCTGCGGGCAGGCCGGGCGCCTGCCACGGCAGCACCATACGGCGGCCCGGCACCCGCTCGTACGTCCAGATGTACTCGGACTCCGCGCCGGCGGCGTCGATGACCGGCCCGTCCCCGTGCCCCTCCGTACCGCGCTGCGCCGCCGACGCGATCTCGTCGAGCATCGTGGTGGTGCGCTCCTCCTCGATGCGCCAGTCCGCGGGGACGACGACGAAGTCGAGGTCCTTCGGCTCCCGCGCGGCGTCCCCGAACCGGTCCGCCAGCAGCATGCTGCCGCGCAGCACCAGCGAATCGCCCCACCCCGAAGCGGAGACCGCGGTGACGACGCTCTCCAGCGCGCGCCGCCGCGCCGCCCGCCAGGCGGGGCGCAGCTCTTCGGCCACCACGGAGTCGGCGGGACGGTACGCGCTGTCGAAGTGCTTCAGGGCCGGGTCGAACAACCGGTGCCTGGACGCGCCGGGCCCCACGCCCGCGTGCAGCGTGCGCGGCAGCTCCGTCCGACGGCGCCGGCGCTCCTCGTCCGGCTCCGCCGGGTCGTCGGGACCGCCCGGAATCGTCGGCTCCCACTTCGTGTTCATCGCCCCGCCCCCTCGTCGATCCAACCGTCGTCCACCGACAGGTCGCTGTCGTACAGCACGAACTCGCGCTCCTCACCGAGGACGTCGAACCCCTCGGCGGTCAACTCCGCGACCAGCGCGTCACATGCCGCGCCCGCCTCCTCGGCCGGGACGCCGCGGCGGCGCTGCGTCACGAACCGTTCGTGCCGGCCGCCCGACGCCACCCGGCGCGCGTTCCACGACAGATGGGCGCCGTGACGCACCGCCAGGGCCGTCAGCGCCTCGCGGTCGAAGTCCTCCTCGAGCAGCAGCTTGAGATGGTGCTCGAAGTAGCCGCCCTCCGCGGTGCGGACCTCCGGTGACCACGGCGTCGTCTCTATCTTCACCCGCACCGGTTCGAAACCGCCGGACCGCAACCGCGCCACCAGCCGCTCGGCGGCCGCCCGTTGGGAGGCCAGGTCCTCGGCGCCCCGCAGGGTCAGCATCGGCTGGGACACCATCCGGCCCCGGGCGAGCACGATGTGCGTCACCTTCAGGCCGGCGGCGCCCGCCCACGAGTCCAGCCCGGCGCGCGCCGCGTCGTCCGTACAGCGCACCGTCACATGGGTCTCGTACTCGCACAGCCTGTTCACCGGCGCAGTCTCCCAAAGAGGACGAGCGCCCGGCATCCGAGTAACCGGGCGGTCACGCACGGGTCTCAAAAAGTCGTCGCACGCCCCTCGTGGCGGTGATGTGTCGTACCCCACACTGGGTGGCGGTGCCTGAGCCCTCGGAGCTGCCCCCCGCCCCCCGACCGGCAGCGATCACCCTGGAGGTCGCCCCGTGCAGACCCAGACCCTGACCGAGACCCATACCGACGCCGTCGCGGCAGTCCTCGCGACCGCGGTCGAGCAGGTGCCCGCGCAGGGCCTGCCCGCCGGGCACCCCGACGCCCTGCCGGGCAGTCTGATCGAGGAGGCGGTCGAGCCTCCGGAGCCCCCTCGGCGCACCGGACGCGGCGCGGACACCGGCGGCCCGACCTCCGACCTGTTCCGCCAGTACCTGCGGGAGATCGGCCGCATCCCGCTGCTGACCGCCGCGGAGGAGGTCGAACTCGCCCGCCGGGTCGAGGCCGGTCTCTTCGCGGAGGAGAAGCTGGCGAACACCCCGGACCCCGACTCGCAACTGGCCGTCGACCTCGACCGCCTCGTCGTCATGGGACGCATGGCCAAACGGCGTCTCATCGAGGCGAACCTCCGCCTCGTCGTCTCCGTCGCCAAACGGTACGTCGGCCGCGGCCTGACCATGCTCGACCTCGTCCAGGAGGGCAATCTCGGCCTGATCAGGGCGGTGGAGAAGTTCGACTACGCCCGTGGCTACAAGTTCTCGACGTACGCGACCTGGTGGATCCGCCAGGCCATGTCCCGCGCCCTCGCCGACCAGGCCCGCACCATCCGGGTGCCCGTCCACGTCGTCGAACTGATCAACCGGGTGGTGCGGGTCCAGCGCCGGATGCTCCAGGAACGGGGCTACGAGCCCACCCCGGAAGAGGTCGCCACCCACCTCGAACTGACCTCGGAACGGGTCAGCGAGGTACTGAGGCTGGCCCAGGAGCCGGTGTCCCTGCACGCCCCGGTGGGCGAGGAGGACGACGTCGCGCTCGGCGACCTCATCGAGGACGGCGACGCGGCGTCCCCGGTCGAGTCCGCCGCGTTCCTGCTGCTGCGCGAACACCTGGACGCGGTGCTGTCCACGCTGGGCGAGCGCGAACGCAAGGTGGTCCAGCTCCGCTACGGCCTGGACGACGGCCGCCCGCGCACGCTCGAGGAGATCGGCCGCCTGTTCGGCGTCACCCGCGAACGCATCCGCCAGATCGAGTCGAAGACCCTCAACAAACTCCGCGACCACGCGTTCGCGGACCAACTCCGCGGCTACCTCGACTGACGACACCTCCACCCCCGGCCCCCACCTGACGCGGCCCGTTCCCCCGCCCCGGCCCCCGGCCTTCGCCGGACCGGTGTCGCGTCCGGCGTACGCGGGCTCTGCCCAGCCCCGGTGCCGCCGTCCGCGGTACCCGCACACCGCCCGGACCCGTGCGCCGCCTTCGGCGTGTCCGTCAGCGCCGGGATCGCCGCTGCGGGGAGGCAGTTTCGGCGTTGCTGGGGGTGCCTCCCACGGCTGCCGGGCCGGGTTCCCCCACGCCGCCAGGCGAAGCGGGCGCAGAGCCCGCACCCCCGCGCGCGGCACGGTGCCGCACTCCGCCCGGACCCGTGCCGCCTTCGGCGTGTCCGTCAGCGCCGGGATCGCCGCTGTGGGGAGGCAGGTTCGGCGTTGCTGGGGCGCCTCCCACGGCCGCCGGGCCGGGTTCCCCACGCCGCCAGGCGAAGCGGGCGCAGCCCCCGCGCGAGGCGCGGTGCCGCACTCCGCCCGGACCCGTCTGCCGCCTTCGGCGTGTCTGTCAGCGCCAGGATTGCCGCTACGGGCAGGCAGTTTCGGCCTCGCTGGGGGTGCCTCCCACGGCCGCCGGGCCGTAGGAGGAGTTCGAGGCGGGGGTCCCCCTACGCCGCCAGGCGAAGCGGGCGCAGCCCCCGCACCCCCGCACGCGGCGCGGTGCCGGGCTCAACCCGGACCCGTGCCGCCTTCGGCGTGTCCGTCAGCGCCCGGGATTGCCGCTGTGGGCAGGCAGG
Source organism: Streptomyces pristinaespiralis (assembly GCF_001278075.1). GTDB lineage: Bacteria > Actinomycetota > Actinomycetes > Streptomycetales > Streptomycetaceae > Streptomyces > Streptomyces pristinaespiralis. The sequence continues at coordinate 5,886,546 of NZ_CP011340.1, forward strand.
TTCAGCCTCGCCGGTGGTTGAGGCGCCGGGGTCCGGTGGGGGTCCCCACGCCGCCAGGCGCAGCGGGCGGAGCCCCGGAACACCGCGCGGAGCGCGGGGCCGGGGCCGGGGCCGGGCGGAGCCCGGTTCGGGAAGGGGCGGGGTGGGGGAAAGGCCCCCGGCAGGGGACCCACCCGTCACTCCACCTCGACCACCGCCTGCGCGAACTGCGCCGAATACAGCCGCGCATACGCCCCGTCCGCCGCCAACAGCTCCTCGTGCGTGCCCTGTTCGACGATCGACCCGTCCTCCATCACCAGGATCACGTCCGCGTCCCGGATGGTGGAGAGCCGGTGCGCGATCACGAAGCTCGTCCGCCCGTGCGCGAGCCGCGCCATCGCCTTCTGGATCAGCACCTCCGTGCGGGTGTCGACGGAGCTCGTCGCCTCGTCCAGCACCAGGATCACCGGATCGGAGAGGAACGCCCGCGCGATGGTGATCAGCTGCTTCTCGCCCGCGCTGACGCCCGAACCCTCGTCGTCGATGACGGTGTCGTAGCCGTCGGGCAGCGTGCGGATGAAACGGTCGGCGTGCGCGGCCCGCGCCGCCTCCTCGATCTCCTCGCGAGTGACCTCCCGGGAGGCGCCGTACGCGATGTTCTCCGCGATCGTGCCCCCGAACAGCCAGGTGTCCTGGAGCACCATCCCTATCCCGGAACGCAGGTCCTCGCGGGACATCTTGGCGATGTCGACGCCGTCGAGCGCGATCCGCCCGCCGGTCACCTCGTAGAACCGCATCAGCAGGTTGACCAGCGTGGTCTTGCCCGCACCGGTCGGCCCGACGATCGCGACGGTGTGACCCGGCTCCACGGCGAGGGACAGGTCCTCGATCAGCGGCTTGTCGGGGTCGTAGCGGAACGACACCTTCTCCAGCGAGACCTCGCCGCGGGGCCGCTCGAGCTGTTCCGCGGACGGGGCGTCCGACTCCTGCTCCTCGGCGTCCAGCAGCTCGAAGATCCGCTCGGCGGACGCGACGCCCGACTGCACCAGGTTCGCCATCGACGCGACCTGGGTCAGCGGCATCGAGAACTGCCGCGAGTACTGGATGAACGCCTGCACATCACCGATCGACAGCGAACCGGACGCGACCCGCAGTCCGCCGACGACCGCCACCAGTACGTAGTTCAGGTTGGAGATGAAGAACATCAGCGGCTGCATCATGCCGCTGTTGAACTGCGCCTTGAACCCGGCCTCGTACAGCGCCTCGTTCTGCTCGGCGAAGCCCTGCGCCGACTCCTCCTGGCGGCCGAAGACCTTCACCAGCGAGTGGCCGGTGTACATCTCCTCGATATGGGCGTTGAGCGCGCCCGTCGACTTCCACTGCGCCACGAACTGCGGCTGCGACCGCTTGCCGACCTTCGCCGCCACGAAGACGGACACGGGCACCGTCACCAAGGCGACCAGCGCCAGCAGCGGCGAGATCCAGAACATCATCGCCAGCACACCGATGATGGTGAGCAGCGAGTTGATCATCTGACCCATCGTCTGCTGCAGGGTCTGCGAGATGTTGTCGATGTCGTTGGTGGCCCGGCTGAGCACCTCGCCGCGCTTGGCCCGGTCGAAGTACGACAGCGGCAGCCGCGACAGCTTCGCCTGCACGTCCTCGCGCATCCGGTACACGGTGCGGTTGATGACGGTGATCGACAGCCGTGTCGCCACCAGCATCGTCAGCCCGGCGGCGACGAACACCGCCAGGGCCAGCAGCAGGACCTCGCCGACGGCGTTGAAGTCGATGCCCTCGCCCGGGACGAAGTCCACACCGGAGAGCATGTCCGCGAGGCCGTCGTCGCCGCTTCGCCGCATGCCCTCCAGGGCCTGTTCCTTGGAGGTGCCCTCCGGCATCTGCCGGCCGACGATCCCGGCGAAGATCAGGTCGGTCGCCCGGCCGAGGATCTTCGGCCCGACCACCGCGAAGGCGACGCTCAGCACCCCGGCCGCGAGCATCACCCACAGCGTCGCCCGCTCGGGCGCGAGCTGCCGCAGCAGCCGCTTGCCCGAGCCCTTGAAGTCCATCGATCGCTCGACGGGACCCGTCATCATCCGTCCACCCGGCCCGCTCATGCGGCTTCAGCCTCCGTCAGCTGCGAGAGCACGATCTCTCGGTACGTCTCATTGCCCTCCATCAGCTCGTGATGGCTGCCCGCCCCCACGACCCGGCCCTCGTCGAGGACCACGATCCGGTCCGCGTCACGGATCGTCGACACCCGCTGGGCGACGATCACGACCGTCGCCCCCGACGTCTCGCGGGCGAGCGCCTCGCGCAGCGCCGCGTCCGTGGCGTAGTCGAGTGCCGAGAACGAATCGTCGAAAAGATAGATCTCCGGCCGCTGCACCAGGGTCCTCGCGATCGCGAGCCGCTGGCGCTGTCCGCCGGACACGTTCGTGCCGCCCTGGGCGATGGGGGCGTTGAGCCCGCCCTCCAGCCCGCGCACGAAGTCGGCCGCCTGCGCCGTCTCGAGCGCCTGCCACAGTTCCTCGTCGCTCGCGTCGGGCTTCCCGTAGCGGAGGTTGGTCGCCACGGTCCCGGAGAAGAGGTACGGCTTCTGCGGCACGAGCCCCACGGTCCTCGCCATCAGCGCCGGCTCGAGCTCCCGCACGTCGACCCCGTCGACGAGGACCTCGCCGCCCGTGACGTCGAACAGTCGCGGCACCAGGCCGAGCAGGGTCGACTTGCCGCTGCCCGTGGAGCCGATGATCGCGGTCGTCTCGCCCGGGCGTGCCACCAGGTCGATGCCCCGCAGCACCGGCTCCTCGGCCCCCGGGTAGCGGAAGTCGACGCCCCGCACCTCCAGCCGGCCTCGGCCGCGCAGCTCCGTCACCGGTGCGAGCGGCGGCACCACGCTCGAGTCGGTGTCCAGCACCTCCTGGATGCGCTCGGCACACACCTCGGCGCGCGGCACCATCATGAACATGAAGGTGGCCATCATCACGGCCATGACGATCTGCATCAGGTAGGCGAGGAACGCGGTCAGCGCGCCGATCTGGATGGCCCCGCTGTCGATGCGCTGCGCGCCGAACCAGACGACGGCGACCGAGGAGACGTTCACGACCGTCATCACGGTCGGGAACATCAGCGCCATCAGCCGGCCGGTGGACATCGAAACGTCGGTCAGCTCCTGGTTCGCCCCGCGGAAGCGCCCCTTCTCGTACTCGTCCCGTACGAAGGCCCGGATCACGCGGTTGCCGGTGATCTGCTCGCGCAGCACCCGGTTCACGGTGTCGAGCCGCTCCTGCATGGTGCGGAACAGCGGCCGCATCCTCTTCACGATCAGCGAGACGCAGATGCCGAGCACCGGCACGACCGCGAGCAGCACCGCCGACAGCGGCACGTCCTGGCCGAGCGCCATCACGATGCCGCCGACGCACATGATCGGCGCCGACACCATCAGGGTGAACGCCATCAGCACCAGCATCTGGACCTGCTGGACGTCGTTGGTGGTGCGGGTGATGAGCGACGGCGCCCCGAAGTGGCCGACCTCGCGGGCGGAGAAGCTCTGCACCCGGCCGAAGATGTCGGCACGGACGTCGCGGCCGAGCGCGGCCGCCGTCCGCGCCCCGTAGAACACGGCCCCGATGTTGCAGAGCACCTGGACGACGCTGACGCCGATCATCAGGGCGCCGAGGGCCAGGATGTAGCCGGTGTCGCCCTTGACGACACCGTTGTCAATGATGTCCGCGTTCAGGGTGGGCAGATAGAGGGTGGCGCTGGTCTGCAGCAGTTGCAGCGCCACCAGGAGGCCAATGGGTTTCTTGTACGGACGGAGATAGGTCCGCAGCAGTCGTATCAGCACGCGCTGTCTCTCGGGCTCGGCAAGATCGGGGGTCACCCCATCTTCCGACACCGGGTCGGCAAAACCGCAAGGGTTTTCCCCAAGCGCCGGTCAAGAACAGCTTGTACGACCGCGCGTCACGACGTGGCGTCGAACGCCCCCGGGTGGATCTGGTCCCGCGTCGCGCCGTACTGCTGCCGCACCGCCTGTCCGACCGCCAGCTCCTCGCCCGGCTCGAACACCTGCGCCGCCGCGCCCTGCCAGGCCGGCGGAGCCTGCGGCGACAGGGTGCCCTGCGCGGCGCCCAGCGCCCACGCGGCCTGCCGGGCCGCGCCCAGCGCCGCGTAGTCGGCCGGCTGCGGCACGACGACCTGCGCGCCGAAGATCGCCGGTGCGAGCGCCTGTACGGCGGGCAGCTCGGCGGCCGCCCCCAGCAGGAACACCCGGCGCACCTCCACGCCCCGGCGGCGCAGCACGTCCATGGCGTCGGCCAGCGAGCAGAGCATGCCCTCGAACGAGGCCCGCGCCAGGTGCTCGGGCTTCATCGACTCGCGCCGCAGTCCGGTCAGCGTGCCCGCGGTGTGCGGCAGCTGCGGTGTCCGCTCGCCCTCCAGATACGGCAGCAGCACCAGCCCGGACGAGCCGGGCGTCGACTTCATCGCCAGCGCCGAGAGCTCGGAGAGGTCGGTGACGCCGAGCAGTTCGGCGCTGCCGCGCAGCGCCCGTACGGCGTTGAGGGTGTGCACGACCGGCAGGTGCATCCCGGTCGCGTCGGCGAACGAGGTGATCGTCCCGGTCGGGTCGGGCAGCGCCTCGTGGTGCACGGCCATCACGGAACCGGACGCCCCCAGCGACACCACGGCGTCGCCGACGGCCACCCCGAGCCCGAAGGCCGCCGCCATCGTCTCGCCGGTGCCCGCCGAGATCAGCAGCCCTTCCGGGGTGGTGCCCGCGGCTTCCGCGGGGCCGAGCACCTCGGGCAGCGCGCACTGCTGCCCGAGCGCCAGCTCGACCAGATCGGTGCGGTAGGCCCCCGTGCCGGCCGACCAGTAGCCGGTGCCGGACGCGCCGCCGCGGTCGGTGGTCCTGCGGGCCGGCCGGCCCAGCAGCTGCCACACCAGCCAGTCGTGCGGCTGCATCACGGCGGCGACGCGTCGTGCCGCGTCCGGCTCCGCGCGGGCGAGCCAGCGGAGCTTCGCCACCGGCTGCCCGGACTGCGGCACCGAACCGACGGCTTCCGCCCAGGCCTGCCGACCGCCGAGGGCGTCGATGAGATCCGCGGCGGCGGCCTGCGCCCGCTTGTCGTTGCCGAGCAGGGCGGGGCGCACCGGAGCGCCCTGGGCGTCCAGCGTGATCAGGCCGTGCTGTTGCGCGGAGACCCCGATGGCCTGGACGCCCTCGAGCAGGCCGCCGGTGGCCGCCTCGCCGAGCGAGAGCAGCCACGCCTGCGGATCGATGTCGGTGGCCTTGGGTTCCACGGGGTGCGGCGCACACCCCTGACGCAGCACGGCTCCCGTGTCCGCGTCGCAGACGACGATGCGCGTGAACCCAGACGAACTGTCCAACCCGGCGACTATCCCCATGTCCGGAATTCTGCCGTACGCGGGAGGTGTCCGGCGTCACGCCCGCCGCGGGCGGCCGGGACCGGCCGCCTCAGGTGTTGGTCGTTCCCCAGTCGTCCTCGGCGCCCCCGCCCCGCTCCCGGAGCGCCCGCACCCGGTCGGACACCGAGTCGGGCACGCGGTCACCGACCTTGTCGCTGACCGCGTGGAAGGCCTTGCCCGCCGCCTCGCGGCCGTTGTGGGCGGCGGACTCGGCGGCGTTGCGGACCGCCGGGTTCTGCGAGATCTGTCGCGCGGACTTCTTGAGCTGCTCGTAGCGCTCGCGCCCGGCCCGTGTCCCGAGCACGAAGCCGATGGCCAGTCCCGCGACGAACGTGAGCTTGTACCGCATGGGTGACACCCTTCCGTTGCGTCGGTGCTGCCCGCCTACCCGTCGGGACCTGTGATCACCCGGCGCCATACCGATTGGCGGAGCACCCCCCTGGTTGCGCTAATGTATGTGTCGCAGCGAGCGCACGCCCCCTGGGACGCCCCGGGTAGGTACGTTCGGTGCACACGCAGCAATCCCCTGTAGCTCAATTGGCAGAGCAGCCGGCTGTTAACCGGCAGGTTACTGGTTCGAGTCCAGTCGGGGGAGCGCGATCCCCTGTAGCTCAATTGGCAGAGCATTCGGCTGTTAACCGGAGGGTTGCTGGTTCGAGTCCAGCCGGGGGAGCAGATGGGAAGAGGGCCCCTCGGGGGCCCTTTTTCATGTGTGCGCGGGAGCCCGGACAGGGCGTTCGGTGTGTTCCCGGCAACATTCCGGAACCGCGTGGGCCGCAGCGAAGTCCTCATGGTCGAGCGTTGTCGACCATGCGAGGCAGGAGATCGTATGACCGGCTATGCTGCGGCAGACGGCGCGCACAAATGTGCGCGACGCGCCGTTAGGGGCGGTAGCTCAGCCGGTTAGAGCAGCGGACTCATAATCCGTCGGCCGTGGGTTCGAGTCCCACCCGCCCCACCCAAGGAAGGTAAGGGGAAACGTCTCCCCTCCTCGTGAGGCGCGCGACATCCCGTCCGGATCCGCGGCGAGTTCACTCTCCCGGCCCCTCGAGCCCCTCGATCAGAGTGGTGAGCTCGTCCAGTGTCCACGCCTCGGCGGCTCCTGGGCACCGGGACAGATAGCGGGCCACGGCGGCCGGCTCCCAGGTGCCGTCGCCGCACAGGCCGTGGGCCAGGTGCAGCAGATACGGGGCCGAGGGCTTGTTCCAGGTCACCTCCGGCAGCCGCCAGGGTGCGGTGAACGTGAGCACCGGGATGCCCTCGAGGTGGCCGAGGAGCATCAGCGTCTCGTACCGGCCGGGGCCGAGCGCGGCTCTGCCCTCGGTGAGCACCGCTGCCAGGTCGAGGTCCTTGCCGGGGACTTCGTACATCTCCTGCGCGGCGATGTCGGAGAACTGCTGTGCGGTGACGAGGTGGGCGCGGCCCCAGACGACGCCGACGGTGGCGGGGTCGTAGAAGGCCCGGCCGCCCTGCCACACGGGCGACTCCGTCGCGAAGTACAGCGTTCCCGGGAACTCGACCGGTGAGGAGCGCACCGGCGGGCGCCGGTCGCGGCAGCCCGGGTAGCTCCGTGCGGCGCCGGGGGGCCGGCCGCCGGTGAGGTAGTACCGCAGCCGGTCGGTGTCCATGTTCGAGCCGTACGACGCGTACCAGATGTGCTCTCCGGGCGTCGGTGCTGCCGGCGCGGTCGCGAGGCGGTGGACGGTGGTCACGGACGACTCCGCTGACGTGGGTCTGGGTGGTTCCAGGCTACGGGCTGGTGTGCGGCCGGGGCGGCCGCACACACTCGCCGGCCGAGGCCTGCGGTCAGCCCTGGCTCTCGTTGATGTTGACCATCCAGGAGATGCCGAACCTGTCGACGCACATGCCGAACGTGTCGCCCCACATCTGCTTCTCGAGAGGGACGTTGACCGTGCCGTCGGCGGAGAGCTTCTCCCAGTAGCCGCGGAGTTCACCGGCGTCCTCGCCGCTCAGGCTGATCGAGAAGTTGTTGCCGGGCTTGTGCTCCATCCCGGGCGGGGTGTCGGCTCCCATCAGCGTGAAGCCGCGGTCCGTCTCGAGCATGCCGTGCATGATCTTGTCGGCGTCGCTCGGAGAGGTCTCGCCGCCGATGTCGGCGTAGGTGTTCAGCCGCAGGTTTCCGCCGAGGACGTTCTTGTAGAACTCCATGGCCTCGCGCGCGTTGCCGGCGAAGCTGATGTACGGGTTGAGGCGAGATGACACTGGACGCTCCTTTTGTGGGGCAGGTCGGTTCTCGCAGGGTAATTGCCCCGGTACTGCTTTTTGCCGTCACACGCGGTGCGGCGGCCGTGGGGGCGCGACCGGCTGATCCGTGCGCCCGTGTCGCCGTAAGCCGCGCGGCGGTCGCGGACGCCGCTGGACGTGATTGCGGCTTCCGTCAACCACGGCCGTCGGAATGCTTCTCCATTGTTGTACTTACTCGAGTTCCAGAAAGCGGTGTCCGTGCCCGAAACTTGTCTTGACCGGCGCGTTGTGAATGGTCGGGGTTCCGGAACTCTTGTTAGTGGCAGGCCAGTTGTGTAAGGGTGAGCCCTCTCACACCCGAACAGGACTGCTCGGATCAACCGTTCGAATTCCATTGCGGTGGCCAACTCCAAAAGAGCGTCGAGCCGCCCCGCTCGAAGGTATGTACCAATCGGTGCACTTCTTTCGGCCCCACACAGCAACCCCCCACCGCATTGCCATGGATGGAAAGACGTCAATGCAACAACCCCGCACGCCCGGAACCGTCCCCTCTTCGCAGCCCGGCCGCGCCCCCGGGGTCTCCGACGAGGAGCTCGCCGCCGCACTGCAGGCCGGTGGAGGGGGTCTGGAAGTCCGGCCGATGGCCACGCTGCTCGCTCGGCACTGGCAGTCCGTGTTCGACTACGCCTCAATTTGTGCGACCTCGAACAAAACCGCTTCGATGCTGACCGCCGCGGCTTTCGCGCAGCTGATGGAAAGTCTGGCGCGCAACGCGGCCGCGGGGGCGCTGAGGCCCCATCTTCTGGTGACCGTGCGTCATATCGCCAAGGTGTGGGCGGGCGACCCGACGGTGGCCTCGGTACTGACCGGACTCATGAATCCGGAAGGCCCCGGGGAAAACAGGCAGTTGGTCTCCCGGGCATTCCATGTAATGCCGATGACCGCTCAGGTACTCCTCTGGCACGCCGAGGTCGAGGCCGAAGGTATATCCATACCGGCGGGTTTGTCGGGGCTTGATCCACGGGTCGCCTCCGCCCAGCTCGAGCAGGCCCGCGAACAGTTCAGGCAGGCGTGCGTGCGGGTCCACCGGGAGTACGCGCCGACCGCGGAGTGCCGCCACTACAACCGCCTGCTCGACATCTCGCTGCGCCGGGGCGGGGTCCTGATCCCCGACATCCAGGTGCATCTGTCCGAGTGCTCGTACTGCCGGTTCGCCGCGGACCAGCTCCGGCACTCCGGCGGGCGGCTGGGCATGCTGCTGGCGGAGGCGCTGCTGGGCGGGGCGGCCCGGTCGTACCTCGACTCGCGGCCGGGGAGACGGCGCAGGGCGAAGGCGGCGCAGGACGCGGCCGGCCCCGGGCCCCGCGGCCCGCGGGGGAGCGGCCGGCACTCACGCGGCGGGGGGCCCCGCACACTGCGGAGCCTCGCACTGAAGAGCCGGCGGATCGCGGCGGTGGGCATCGCGCCCGGAGCGCTGACCGTCGGCGCCGCGGCGGCCGTGACCGGGCTGCTCGTCATCACGCTGGCATCGGCCCTCTGGCAGGAGGACGACAGACAGGCCGGCCCGAGCGTCCCCAGCGGCGCGGTCACCGGCACCGCCCCGCCCGCACCCGGGGCGGGCGCCCCCGGGCCCTCCACTCCCGCGCCCGACCCGACGGCCACCTCGGCCGGCCATCCGGCGGCCCCGCTGACCACCCGGCTGCGCAACGCCGAGGCCGGACTCTGCCTCGACATCACCGACCCCGCGCCGCGGGCCGGCACGGAGGTCACCATGGCGGCCTGCTCCGCCGCACCCACCCAGAAGTGGGTGTACGAGAGCGACGGCCGGCTCCGCAGCTCGGCCGCCCCCGCGCTCTGCCTCAACTCCCACGGACTCGATGGCATCGTTGTCCTCGACGGCTGCACCAGCCGGACCGCGCCCGACGCGGTGGACGTCCGCTACGACCTGACCATCCAGGGCCAGGTGATCCCGCGGTGGAACGACCGGCTGGCCATGGTGCCCGCGTCGACCGAGCCGGGGGCGAACGTGGTGGTCAAGGTCCGCGACGAATCACCGGCCCAGGTCTGGCGGACCGACGCCTCGCCCGTGGGGACACGGCAGCAGTCGGGTACGGGGCAGACTGCCCCGTACGCGGAGGAGGTCAACGCGCCGCCGTCGGCGGACCACGGGTGTGCCGGCGAGCCGTGTTCCGCGCCTTCGGCCGGTCGGGGCGCAGGCGCCGCGCCCGGCGACCCCGGTGTCCCCTCCGGCGCCGGCCAAGGCGCCGCCCCCGACGCCGGCCGTGCGCCCGAAGGTGTGCCGGGAGGCGAGGCCGGGGACCCGGCGGAGGACGGTCTGCGCCGGGTGGACGACCCGCCGCCGGACCAAGGGGCGCAGCAGAGCCCTCCGCCTCTGGTGACCGCCGTGGTGAGCCGGAACGCGACGCTCCCGCCCGCCGGGCCCGCCGCTCCCGGTCCCTGGGTCAGGTGAAGGCGGGCATCTCGCCGGCGGTCGTGGTGACGTCGATGACGGAGAACGCGGCGCCCTGCGGGTCGCGGACCGACGCGTAGCGTCCGTAGGCGCTGTCCAGCGGCCCCCGCTGAAGCGTGCCGCCCAGCCTGGTCACCGTGTCGATCGCCGCGTCGCAGTCCTCGACGCCGAAGTACACGTTGACGTACGGGTGGAGGTCGGGCGGGAAGTCGTCCGTCATCCTCAGCCGGCCCGCGACGGGCTCACCGCCGAGGTGCCACACGGTGAAGTCGAGCGAATCCTGCTGCATCCGCTTCGCCTCGTAGGGGAAGAGGGAGCCGAAGAAGTGGTCGGCTCTCTCCACGTCCCTGGTGGTGACCTCCGCCCAGCAGTACGCGCCGGGCTCGCCGGTCTTCCCGAACCCCGTGTGGGCGTCCGGCTGCCAGAGGCTGAAGAACACACCGCTGGGCTCCTCCGCCGTGACCATGGTGCCGAAGGAACCGACCGGCATCGGATCCATCAGCAGCGCGCCACCGTTGTCGCGGATCCTCTCCGCGGCGGACGCCACGTCGGAGGTCGCGAAGTACAGGTTCCAGGCCGGCGGTCCGCCCGTTCCCGGCATCCGGGGCACGACGGCCGCGACGGCCTTGCCGTCGGAGAACGCCTGCGTGTAGCCGCCGAACTCGGGCGAGCCCTCGTCGAAGGTCCAGCCCAGCAGCTCGCCGTAGAAGGCCTTGGCGGCCTCCACGTCGGGAAACATCGCGTCGGCCCAGCAGGGTGTGCCTTCGGGGTGCGCTGCCATCGTCTCCAAGCCTTCCTGCCCGTCGGGTCTCTCCCGTCGCACGCTATGCGTCCCCGTGCCGGGCCGCCCGTCGGGCGCGCCCGGCACGGCGCCGTCCCACCTCACGCCCTGCCGCTGTGCGCCTGCTGGCGGGTCGCCGCCATGGCACGTACCCGCCAGCGGACTCCCGTTCGCAACCGCCTTGATCGCGTCGAGACTCTTCGCAGCGTCCGGAGCCACCCCTTCCACCGGGCGTCCCGAGGAGAGTCGTTCATGACCAGAGCACCCGCGAGACGCAGAGCCCGGCTGATCGCCGCCGGGGTGTCCCTCGTACTGCTCCCGGCCGGACAGGCCTTCGCCACCGGCTCCGACCGTGAACCGGTCGGAGCCGCAGCGGGGACCGCCGCCGCCAGGGCCGCCCAGGCGGCGCACACCGTCACGCTGGTCACCGGCGACAAGGTGACCGTCACTGACCTCGGCGGCGGCAAGAAGTCGGTGGCCGTGGAGCGGCCGAAGGGCGCCGTCGGCGCCGTGCGCAGCGAGATCACCGACGGGCGGGTCACCGTCGTGCCCGACGAGGCACGGCCGTACCTGGCCGCCGGAGTGCTCGACAAGAGGCTCTTCGACGTCACCGGGCTCATCGAGCAGGGGCTCGCGGGCCAGGACGGTCTGCCGCTGATCGTCGGCTACGCGAAGGGAGCGCAGCGGACCGCCACCCGCGGCGCGGACACCGTCCGGCCGCTGCCGAGCGTCAACGGCGCTGCCGTCGAGGCGGCGGCGTCCGGGGAGTTCTGGCGTGCGGTCACCTCCGCCAAGTCCCGGTCGGCGTTCGGCGCGGGCATCGCGAAGGTGTGGCTCGACGGCCGGGTCGAGGCCGACATGGCCGAGTCGAACGCGCAGATAGGCACGCCCACGGCATGGGAGGCCGGGCTCACCGGCAAGGGCGTCAAGGTCGCCGTACTCGACACCGGCGTCGACGCCTCCCACTCCGACCTCAAGGACCGCGTCACGGAGTCCAGGAGCTTCATCGAGGGCGAAGAGGTCGCCGACCGCAACGGCCACGGCACCCATGTGTCCTCCACCGTCGGCGGCAGCGGCGCGGCCTCCGGCGGACTGGAGAAGGGCGTCGCCCCGGGCGCGGAGCTCGCCGTCGGCAAGGTGCTCAGCGACGAGGGCAGCGGCAGCGAGTCGCAGATCATCGCCGGTATGGAATGGGCCGCCAAGGACATCGACGCCAAGATCGTGTCGATGAGCCTCGGTTCGCAGGAGGGTTCGGACGGCACGGACCCGATGGCGCAGGCCGTCAACACGCTCTCCGCGGAGACCGGCGCGCTGTTCGTCGTCGCCGCGGGCAACAGCGGCACCTCCGGCTCCATCGGCTCGCCCGGCGCCGCCGACGCCGCGCTCACCATCGGCGCCGTCGACGCGTCGGACCAGGCCGCCTACTTCACCAGCCAGGGACCGCGCTTCGGCGACAACGCGCTCAAGCCCGACCTGTCCGCGCCCGGCGTGGACATCCTCGCCGCTCGCTCGCAGCTCACCGCGGGCGAGGGACCGTACACCGCGATGAGCGGCACCTCCATGGCCACGCCGCACGTCGCGGGCGTCGCCGCGCTGCTCGCGGAGAAGCACCCCGACTGGGACGGGCAGCAGCTCAAGGACGCGCTGATGAGTACGTCCGAGCAGCTCGACGCCTCCGCCTACGCGCTCGGCGCCGGCCGTCTCGACGTCCCGGGCGCGGTCGGCGCCACGGTCACCGCGACCGGCAGCGCGAGCCTCGGCTTCTTCCGCTGGCCCTACGCGGAGAACGAGCCCGTCACCAGGACGGTCACCTACACCAACCACTCCGACGCGCCGGTCACCCTCGACCTCGCCCTCGAGAACGCACCGGCCGGTGTGTTCTCCCTCGCCGACACCACGCTCACCGTCCCCGCGCACGGTACGGCGCAGACGTCCGTGACCGGTGACGGCACCGGCGCGCCCGTCGGCAACATCTCTGCCCGCATCGTCGCGAAGGCCGGGGAGCGCACCGTCGCGCGCACCGCCGTCGGGCTGGTCAAGGAGGAGGAGCGCTACACGCTCACCGTGCGCGTCCTCGACCGTGACGGCGCCGCGACCGCCGCCCACCTCGGTGTGCGGAAGCTGGAGAAGGGCCACGACCCCTTCCCGGCGACGGTCGGCGACTCCGGCACCCTCGAACTGCGGCTGCCCCCGGGCACGTACACCGTCTCCTCGTTCCTCGACGTACGCGGCAGCAACGGCAAGGGCTCGCTCGGCATCGGTTTCCTCACCGACCCCGAGATCACCCTCGACCGGGACCGTGAGATCACCCTCGACGGCCGGACCCTGCGGGAGGTGCGCGCCGACGTCGGCCGGCGGACGGAGACCCGCCAGCTGCTGATGGAGTTCGACCGCGACGCCAACGGCGTGTCCTACGGCGGCGCGGTGCAGGTGCCGCCCCTGTACGACAGCGTCTTCGCGGCGCCCACCGACAAGCCGGCGACCGGCTCGTTCGAGTACCGGACCGTCTGGCGTCTCGGCAAGCCCATGCTCGACGTCAGCGCGGGCGGCCGGCTGCTCGCGGACACCCGGCTCCAGGCCGGCGCGGCCGTCCTCGACGGGAAGCAGCGGCTCGACGTCGTCGACGCCGGCGCGGGCACCACCGCGGACTACACGGGCAAGGACGTCCGCGGCAAGGCGGTCGTCGTACGCCACACGGGCGCGGTCGACCCGGCGCGGCTCGCCCAGAACGCCCAGGACGCGGGCGCGAAGGTCCTGTTCGTCACCGACGACGCCCCCGGCAGGCTGATGGCCTGGTTCGGCACGGAGAGCTACGAGGACCGGCCGCTGCACGTCGCCACCGTCGGGGCGGCGGACGGCGCCCGTCTGACGGAGGCGGCCCGCCGCCACCAGCGCCTGGAACTGACCGGCACGCAATACACGCCGTTCGTGTACGACCTCTCGGAGGGCCACCCCGGCGCCGTACCGGACCGTGACCTCGTCCACCGGCCCGGAAAGCGCGATCTGGCCGTACTGGACGCCAAGTTCCACGCGGCCGAGCCTGCCGACGGCGGCGAGTTCCGTTACTCGATCACCGACACCTTCCCGATCGGTTTCGGCTTCCAGGAGAAGATCGCCTTCCCCGTCGAGCGGACCGACTACGTCTCCGCCGGCGCCGGCCAGCACTGGCACGAGTCCATGAGCATCGGCCCCGGCGCCATCGAGCAGCGCAGCGGTACCCCGTCGTACAAGGGCGGCACCCGTTCCGAGCTCAACTGGTTCAAGCCCGTGCTGCACCCGTGGCTGGGCACCGGTCTCGGCTGGGGACAGACCCGCAGTGGCAACGACCTCCAGTTCAACACCCCCGGCTGGGGCGACTCCGGTCCCGACCACACCGGCTTCGGCGACGTGTGGAGCGACGACTCCATGACGCAGTTCACCGAGGTGTACGCGGACGGCGAACTGGTCGACCGCCGCATGAGCTCGGGTGCCTACGCCCGGGACGCCGACCCGGCGGAGAAGACGTACAAGGTCGTCACCGACACCACCCTGGACGCCGAGCGGTGGCGGCTGGCGACGAAGGGCCACACCGAGTGGACCGTCCGCTCCGCAAAGACCCCGGCCGACCGGCGGACCGTCCTGCCGATGCTCAACCTCGGCTTCGACGTCGACACCGACCTCCGCGGTGACGTCCGGGCCGGCAAGCGCCTCGGCCTCGGGATCTTCGCCGAGTACGTCAAGGGCGCGGCGGACACCGGCCGGATCGGCGGCGGTTCGCTGGAGGTGTCGTTCGACGACGGCAGGACATGGACCGCCGTGGAACTCGACGGCGTGCGGGGCGCGTCCGCGGCCTGGGAGGGCACGGTCCGCGTCCCGGGCGACGCGCGGTACATCTCGGTCCGGGCCTCCGCGAAGGACGACCGGGGCGGCTCCGTGCAGCAGGAGATCATCCGTGCGGTGGGTGTGAAGTAGCCCGCCGGCAAAGGGGAGGCCCGGTACGTGCTCCGTACCGGGCCTCCCGCCGTCACCCCGGCCCCACGATGCCCCGTACGACGCCCAGTTCGACCAGGTCCTGGGGGCGCAGCCGCAACTGGTCCGCGAGGTGCGGCACCTGGTCGGGGGAGCGCTTGAGGATCGCGGCGGCGAGTTCCGGTGCGATGACGGAGAAGTAACTCGCCGGTGTGGCCCAGGTGTTGCCCGGCGCGGCCAGGGCCAGCGCGCCCCCCGAGCCGCCTTCTCCGATGAGCAGGCTGGTGAGCGGCGTGCGCGCGGCGGCGACCGCCGTGAACAGCTCGGCGATGGCCGCGCCCGCGCCGGAGCGTTCCGCCTCCGCGTCGTTGGCCGCCCCCGGGGTGTCGATCAGCGTCAGCACCGGCAGGCCCAGCCGGTCCGCGAGCCGCACGACCCGGGCGGCGGTCCGGTAACCGGCGGGCGTGGTCGCCGTTCCGCCCTGGGCGACGTACGCGACAGGGCGCCCGTCACGCAGTCCCACCCCGCAGAGCATGCCGGGGTCCTCGCCGCCGCACCGGTCGCCGCGCAGCGGCTCCCGGCGCGTGAAGTAGTCGTCGAGGTACGCCTCTGCCCGTGGCCTGTCCGCGCCGCGCGCCTGCCGCACGGCGTCCCATCCGGTGCGCGACGGCTCCCCGCCCGCGCCGAGCGCCCGCGGCGGATCCACGGGCTCGCGTTCCGCGGCCAGGGTCGCGGGGGCGAGCGCCCGCACCCAGAACGCGAGCGTGTCGCGCAGGGAGCCGGGAGGGACGACCGCGTCGATCTGGCCCGCCGCGAGCTGGCCCTCCGCCGTGTACGCGGCCGGGTCCGCGTCCGCCGGACGCACGCGCGAGCCGGCGAAGCCGACCTGCGCGCCGGGCAGCGCCAGGATCACGTCGGCACCCGCGCCGAGCGTGGCCCAGCCGCCGCCGGTCGTCGGGTCGCGGAGCACGGCGATGTGCGCCACGCCCGCCTCCCTCAGCAGTACCGACGCGCGGGCGACCCGCTGGAGCTGGCCGAGCGCGATCATCCCCTCCTGCATCCGGCTGCCGCCGGTCGCGATCAGCGAGACGAGCGGCAGCCGGCGCTCACGGGCCAGCGCGTACGCGGCCTCCAGCCGGTCCCCGGCCCGCTCGCTCAGCGAACCGCCGAGGAAGCCGAACTCGAAGGAGATCAGGACGCATTCGGTGCCGCCGATCAGGGCCGTGCCGTAGACGACGGACTCCGCCGAGCCGGTCCGGCGTGAGGCACGGTCGCGCTGGGCGCCGTAGCCCTCCCAGCCGAGCGGGCCGTCGCCCGCGTCGGGCAGGTCGGCGAGCTCCTGCTCGGTGAAGCCGCTGCTGACCAGGGCGATCGCCTCGCGGGCGGACACACGCTCAGCCATGGAGCGCCCGCTTCATGATCTTGCCCATGTCGTTCCGCGGCAGGACGTCGAGGAACCGGACGGTCCGCGGTCGTTTGTGCGGGGCGAGCTGGGAGGCGACGTGGCCGGTCAGCTCCTCCGCGGACGGCGGGGCGGCGGGGTCCGCGGCGACGATCCAGGCGACCACCCGCTCGCCCAGGTCCGCGTCGGGCTCGCCGGTCACCGCGGCCTCGCGGACGGCCGGGTGGTCGAGCAGCACGTTCTCGATCTCGCCCGCGCCGATCTTGTAGCCGCCGCTCTTGATCAGGTCGGTGGTCTTCCTGCCGACGATGCGCACGTAGCCGTCCGGCTCGCGCACGGCCATGTCGCCGGTGCGGAACCAGTCGCCGTCGAAGGCGGCGGCCGTGGCGTCCGGCCGGTTCAGGTACTCGGTGAACAGGTTGTCGCCGCGCACCTGGATCTCGCCGATCGTCTCGCCGTCGCGTACGGCGATCTCCGTGCCGTCCTCGTCCACCAGCCGCAGCTCCACGCCGCGCAGCGGCACGCCGACGGTACCGGGCCGGGCCTCGCCGTCGACGCGGACGCTGGTGTTCATCAGGGTCTCCGTCATCCCGTACCGCTCGATCACCCGGCGGCCGGTCGCCTCCGCGATGCGGGCGTGGTCGGGCAGCGGCAGGGCCGCGGAACCGGAGACCAGCAGCCGCGCACCGGCCAGCGCCTTCGTCAGCTCGGCGTCGTCGTCGAGCGCCTCCGCCAGCCGGTGGTACATCGTGGGCACCCCGAAGAGCATCGTGCCGCCCGAGCCCAGCTCCCGTGCCACGCCCTCCGCGGTGAAGCGGCCCAGATGACGCACCTCGCCGCCGCGGCGCAGCGGTCCGAGGACACCGAGGATCAGCCCGTGCACATGGAACAGCGGCAGCGCGTGCACCAGTACGTCGTCGGAACTCCACTGCCAGGCGTCCTGCAGGGCGTCGAGCGAGGCGGCGACCGCCCGCCGGGGCAGCACGGCGCCCTTGGGCGGGCCGGTGGTGCCGGAGGTGTAGACGATCAGCGCGGGGGACCCGGCCGCCGGCTCCGGCGGCAGCTCGCCCGCCGTGCCCGTCACCGCGATGTCGACCCGCCTCAACGGCTGCAGAGGCGCAGGCAGTTGGTCGTCCGGCGCGGCGAGCACCGCGGTGGGCGCGCTGTCCGCCACGATGTGGGCCAGTTCCCGGTCGCCGGTCCGCGGGTTCAACGGCACGACCGGTACGCCGGCCAACAGGGCCGCCACCACGCCGACCGCGGTCTCGAGGGTCGGCCCGGCCCACAGCGCGACGCGCTCCGCCCCGCCGATCCGCAGCGCGAGCGAGCCCGCCGCGCCCCGCAACTGCGCGTAGGTCAGCGACCGTTCCCCGAACCGGAGGGCGACCCGGTCGGTGCCGGTGGCGGTCGCCGCCAGCGCTGGGAAGAGGGAACTCACTCGTCGGCCTCCTGATGTCGTCGTATGCCGCACCCGGCGGGATTCCCGGGACGGCCATTGTCTCCCCCACGCGAAGGAGCCGCCGGGCAGGCGGCTCCCTCCACGGAACGATGCGCCGGACCCCTCGAGTCCGGCAGGATCGACGGCGTCCGGCGGGGGAACGCCCGCCGCCCGGCCGGCGTCCACGGGGGTGGCCGGCCGGGCGGTGCCGTCGCCGCCCGACGAGCCTTCCGGTGCCGGGCAGGGGTCTCGGTTCCTGGCGGGCCCGCGCCACGGCGTCCGGCACGGTCGGGGGGTGCCGTGTCTACAGCGGGCGATACCAGGTCAGCGTCGTGCCACGCGTGCCCTCGTCGTCCAGGCCGTCGTCCGTCACCGTCAGCCGTACACCCTGGCGCCCGTCCGGCAGTCGCACCGTCGCGTCGACGTGCACGTCGACCGACGAGACGTCGCTCCTGCGGTGCGCGGCGGCCAGGGCGCCGCGCAGGGCCGCCAGCAGCTCGCGGTCCGCCGGCTCCTGCACCAGCGTGTCGACGGCGCCGCTGAAGTGCACCGACGGCAGCAGACCGAGCGGCACGGCCGCCCCGCGGGTCTCGCGCAGCACCTGGCCCCTGAACGTCGCCGGCGCGTCGGCGGGCGGCTGCTGGAGGGCGAAGATCGTGGTCCGCACCTCCTGGATGGTCGAGTCGAGCTCGTCGACGGCCTGGCCCAGCAACCGGTCCGTCGACCCGGCCTCGGCCCGCCGCCGCGTCGACTCCAGCATCATCTCCGTGGCGAACAGCCGCTGGACGACGAGGTCGTGCAGATCCCGGGCGATGCGGTCGCGGTCCTCGTACACGGCGAGCTGCTCGCGGTTGTGCCGGGCGTCGGCGAGCACCAGCGCGAGCGCCGCCTGTGAGGCGAACTGCGTGGCCAGCAGCCGTTCCAGACCGGTGTACGGGCGGCCGCCGCGCCGCCGCGGCAGCGCCAGGGTGCCGATCAGCCGCCCGCCGCTCTGCAGCGGCAGCATCATGCTCGGCCCGAAACGGCTGCGGACATGGGTGGTCATCCGCGGATCGGTGGCCGCGTCCTCGATGAACACCGGTTCACCGCCGAGCAGTTGGACGAGTACCGGCGAACCGGGCCGGATGGTCGTGCCGACGATGTCCCGCGGGTCCTCCAGGGTGGAGGCCGTGACGATCTCCATGCCGCCCTCCTGTGTGGGCTGGAGCACCACGCCGGCGGCGGCCTCCGCGAGGTTCCGGGCCTGCTCGGCCACGGTCATCAGCGCGTCGTCGGCGCTCTCGCCGGCAAGCAGTGCGTTGGTGACGGCCGCGGCGCCCTCGATCCAGCGCTCGCGCTGCCGGGCCGTCTCGTGCAGCCGTGTGTTGCCGATGGCGATACCGGCCTGCGCCGCGAGCACCTGCAACAGCGCCAGGTCCTCCTCGGAGAAGGCGTCGCCGGTCGGCGGGGTCAGGCGCAGGTCGCCGAACATCTCGGCGTCCACCCTGATCGGGATGCGCAGCGGCTCGGCGCCCGCCGAGGGTGCGTCCGCCGGGGCGGCCGGACCGCCGGACGGGTCCGGGGACCGCCCCGCGCCGCCCGCCGTGGCCGTGAACCGTTCGGCGAGGCCGCCCCGCTCGGGGTCGACCACGCCGAGGGAGGCGCCGCGCGCACCGGTCAGTACGGCGGCGGTGTCCACGATCTGCTGGAGCGTGGTGCGCAGATCGAGGTCGGTGCCGATGCCGGTCACCGCCTCGAGGAGCGCCGCGAGCCGCGACGCCCCGACAGGCCGCTGCCCCGGGCGGCCGGTGCCGCCCGGGGTGTCCGGGTCACTCTCGCGGGGACCGTCCGGGACGGCCGGGCCGCCTGCGCCCGCTCCGGCGCCGGGGTCCGCGGGGCCGGTGGCCACCGTTCCCGTCTCCGAGCCGGTCTCAGTCGGCCGTGGCGAGCGAATCGAGGTCCAGGGGCTGGATCCGGCCCTCGAGCATCGCGCCGAGCCCCTGCACGGTGCAGGTGTCGGGCCGTTCCGCGATGCTGACCGTCATTCCGGTGGCATCGTGCAGCATCTGGTCCAGGCCCGGCAGCAGAGCGCTGCCGCCGACCATCATGATGCCGCGGTCGACGAGGTCGGCGACGAGGTCCGGCGGGCAGTCCCGCAGCACCTTGCCGATCCCGTCGAGCACCGAGGTCAGCGGGGTGTGGATCGCCTCCCGCACGGCGGCCGTGTCGACGCGGACGGAGCGGGCGAGGCCCGTGGCGACGTCGCGGCCGTGGATCTCCGTCGACGCCGGGCCCTGCGGGGTGAGGCCGTTGCCGTGCAGGGCGAGCTGGAGCGGCCGTACGGACTGGCTGGGCAGCATCAGCTCGTGCCGGTGGCGCAGGTGCTGGATCACCGCGTTGTCGATGGCGTTGCCGCCGATGGGGATACGGGTGGCGGTGACGATCGAGCCGAGGGACAGGACGGCGATCTGTGTGGTCGCGGCGCCGCACACCATGATCATGGTCGCGCTCGGCTGCTCCACGGGGAGCCCGCAGCCGACGGCCGCGGCGATCAGGGTGTCGACCAGCTCGACCCGGCGGGCGCCGAGGCCGACCAGTGTCTCGACGGTGGCGCGCTGGGCGAGCGGGTCGCTGTCGTGCGGGGTGCTGGCGGCCGCGCGGAGCCGGGGCTTGCGGCGCAGCTGCCGGCGGAGCTTCTCCCCGAGCAGGTGACGCAGCATCCGCTGGGCCATGTCGATGTCGACGACGGTGCCGCCGGAGACGGGGCGCGCGACGCGGATGTAGCCCGGTGTGCGGCCGGTCATCTTCTCGGCGAGCTCGCCGACCGCGATCAGCGCCCCCGTACGGGTGTTCACGGCGGCGACGCTCGGTTCGTCGACGACAAGGCCGACGCCCTTGACGAAGACGCGGGTTCTGGCGGCGCCCAGGTCGACTGCCACATGGCAACGGCGCAACTGCTCAAGGCTGACGGTCACGGCGGGTCCTCCCGAGTGCGGTACGTGTTCGCATCGTGCGATCGCCGCGGGCGGGGCGCGCGCTGGGCTGAGCCGTCGGGACTACCTACCTGACGGGCCGACAGATCGGTCCACGAGGCGTTGCAGCAGGCCCCAGGTGAACTCGGCGACCCGCGACCCGCCGTCGGGCAGGGTGAACGAGAGCCGCCATCTGGTCGGTGCCGAGCCCTCCATGGGGCGGGCCGGCGGGAAGGCCCTCGCCACCTCGTCGACGGTGCACGACCAGGGCACCAGATCGTCCGCCGTCCGCAGTTCGGGGCCGGCCGCTCCCGGCGCGCGAACCAGCCACTCGTTCCACACCGCGCCGTTGTCGGCGGCCAGAACCTCGAAGCGCAGGTCCGGCCAGAGCGGCAGGCGCCACAGCAGGGCGTCGCACTCCAGGTCGCCGATCCGCCGACGGAGGACCTGTTCGGGTTCGCCGAGCACCGAGCGGTAGCGCGACAGCGACCCGCGCGATCCCCGCGCGCGCAGCATCGCCTGCCAGCGCCGGTTGGCCTCGCGCTGCTGCGCGAGCGACACGCCCAGGGCGTGCCGCGCGTCCTCCGCGAGGCCCGGCTGGAAGTCGGCCATCCGGCGCAGCAGCACCAGTTGGAAGTCGAGCGGTCCGAAGCGGGCGTCAGGGGTCATGGCCGACATCCTGCCCGGTCGGTGGCGTCAACCACGGCGAGTCGGCTCGCCGCGGAATTGAGCTTTCCACACAGGATCTGCACAGGCTGACCCACCGCAGGTGCCCGGTCGCCGAATAATCTTCGGGCGCCATGGATTACTGCCACCCGTGCGGACGGCATCTCAACGGCGCCCTGGCCTGTGCCGGGTGCGGCACACCTGTCGAGGAACTCCGCCACCACAGCCCCCGTGCTCCCGAGCCCGACCACGTCTACGAACTGGACGTGGTGGCAGAGCCCGCGGACAGCGCCGGGCCGCGCCGCTCGCGCCGTCAGGCCCCGTCGCGGCGCAAGCCCGCGGGCCGTCGTGCCCGTAAGCGGCGCGGTCGCAAGGTGGTGCTCGGAACGCTCGGCCTCGTGCTGGCGGCAGGGGCGCTGAGCCTGGCGGAGCTGGCGATGGAGGACTCCGGGGACGACGGCGCGGCGACGGCGGTCAGGGAGGATCCGGTCGTCGAGTCGGAGATGCCGGAGCCGACGGCCTCCGACGACTCGCCGGGCGCTCCGGACCAGGTGAAGGAACCCGCCGTCACCAAGTCCTCGTCGCCGCGACCGGGGAAGTCCCGGTCAGGCGGTGGCGGCGACGGCGACGGTGAGGGGGAACCGGGCCGTACGGGCTCGGACGCGGGGAGCGACGAGCCCTCGGAGGCCGGGCCGAGCGGCAGCGGCTCCCCTTCTGCCTCGGCCTCCGGCGACCCCGGGAGCCCCGAGGAGCCCGGGAGCACGGACGGGAGCTCCGCGGACCCGGACGATCCCGACGAGCCCGGCCAGCAGGACCCGCCGCCTCCGGAGCCGACGCCGAGCGAGACGTGCAGCCGCTTCCTGTTCTGGTGCGTCTAGGGCGTACCGGGGCCCCACGCCCGTGAGCCGGTGCGCCTACGGGCCCGGTGGTGCCGGGAAGCCTGGGGGTGTCAGGAACCGGCGGCGGGCGGCTCCGGCACGTCCTCGCCCAGCATCCGTCTGAGCAGGTCCCGCAGGACCGAACGCTCGACCGCCGTCAGCTGCGCCAGCGGCTCGCGCGCGAAGTCCAGCGACTCCCGCAGCCGCCGTGCCGTGCCGCGGCCCTCCTCGGTGGCCGCGGCGATCTTCACCCTGCGGTCGGCCGGGTCGGGGCGGCGCTCGACCAGGCCGCGCGCCTCGAGCCGGTCGACGATCCCCGTCACGTTCGACGGCTCGCACCTCAGCTTCTGGGCTATGCGGCGCATGGGAGTGGGCTCCATGGAGAGCAGTCCCAGCACACGGGCCTGCGCCCCCGTGAGGGAGTGCTCGGCCGCGGCCTGCTCGTACTCCGCGTGGTAACGCGCCACGACGGCGCCGATGAGCTCGACGACCTCGAGGGTCAGGGGATCTGTTCGCTGGGCGGCCATGGACATCAGGATAACCCGATACTTGACAACATGAAATATTCAGGCGCATGGTTGTTTCAGGTAATGAAGCTTTTCTAGGAGGAACGCAGCATGTCCGCACTTCCCGCGTCCGGCCGTGAATGGCACCTTGTCGCCCGCCCGCACGGCTGGCCCAAGGCCGAGGACTTCGCGCTGCGCGACGCGCCCGTCACCGAACCGGCGGAAGGCCGCATCCTCGTGCGGAACCTCCACTTCTCCGTCGACCCCTACATGCGCGGCCGGATGAACGACGTGAAGTCGTACGTTCCGCCCTTCCAGCTCGACCGTCCCATGGACGGCGGCGCGGTCGGCGAGGTCGTCGCTTCGAACGCGGAGGGCTTCGCCGTCGGCGACCACGTGCTGCACGGCCTCGGCTGGCGAGAGTACGCCGAGGTGCCCGCCAAGCACGCCACCAAGGTCGACGCCTCGCTCGCCCCGCTCTCCGCCTACCTCGGAGTGCTCGGGATGACGGGCCTGACCGCCTACGCGGGCCTGTTCGACGTCGCGTCCTTCAAGGAGGGCGACGCGGTGTTCGTCTCCGGCGCCGCGGGTGCCGTCGGCGGCCAGGTCGGCCAGATGGCCCGGATCAAGGGCGCCTCGCGCGTCATAGGCTCGGCCGGCTCCGACGAGAAGGTCAAGCTCCTCGTCGAGGAGTACGGCTTCGACGCCGCCTTCAACTACAAGAACGGCCCCGTCGCCGCACAGCTGAAGGAGGCCGCCCCCGACGGCATCGACGTCTACTTCGACAACGTCGGCGGCGAGCACCTCGAGGCGGCGATCTCCTCGTTCAACGTCGGCGGCCGCGCGACCATCTGCGGCATGATCGCCCAGTACAACGACACCGAGCCGACCCCCGGCCCGCGCAACCTCGCGCTCGTGATCGGCAAGCGGCTGCGCCTCCAGGGCATGCTGGTCAATGACCACACCGCGCTCCAGCCGCAGTTCGTCCAGGACGTGGCGGGCTGGATCGCCTCCGGTGAGCTCAAGTACAACGAGACCGTCGTCGAGGGCATCGAGAACGGCTACGAGGCCTTCGTCGGACTGCTCCGCGGTGAGAACACCGGCAAGATGATCGTTTCCCTCGGCGGCTGATTCACCCGTTAGGCTCTTGCCCAGCCGTCGCGATCGTGGGCGCGAGTCGCGGCGAACCAGCAGGAGGAAGACTTCATGTCCATCCAGCAGTCCGATGTGCTCTACACCGCGGTGGCCACGGCGGAGAACGGCCGGGACGGCCGTGTCGCCACGCACGACGGCACGCTCGACGTCGTCGTCAACCCGCCCAAGGAGATGGGCGGCAGCGGTGCCGGCACCAACCCGGAGCAGCTCTTCGCCGCCGGGTACAGCGCCTGCTTCCAAGGGGCCCTCGGTGTCGTAGCGCGCCAGGAGAAGGCGGACATCTCCGGCTCGACGGTCACCGCCGAGGTCGGCATAGGGAAGAACGACGACGGCTTCGGCATCATCGTCAAGATCTCCGCGACCATCCCGAACGTGGACGCCGCCACCGCCAAGGACCTTCTCGAGAAGGCCCACCAGGTCTGCCCGTACTCCAAGGCGACCCGCGGCAACATCACGGTCGACCTCGCGGTCTGACCGGCAGCGCCGAGCACGACGCAGGGCCGCACCCCGACCGGGGTGCGGCCCTGCCGTCCGTGACGGAGGTCAGCGGGTCAGCAGCGCCCGGCCGATCTGGGCGAAGACACCCTTCGGGTGCGCCCGGAACATCGGCTCCGTGCCGAACAGCGCCACCGGCACGCCGGCCGACGACGTCCCGGAGACCACAGAGGCGTGGCCCGCGGCGTCGCCCGGCCCGCCCGTGCCCTTCTCCGTGGCACGCCAGTGGCCGGACACCAGCGGGTTGCCCGTGGCGTACGACTGGTCGACCCGCACCCCGGCGCCCGCACCGGTGAACCACATCGGCGAGTAGACGAACGTGTGGGCCGGGGCGCCACCCGTGATGGGGCCGCCCGCGTTCTGCACCCGCACCACACCGTTGGCGTCGCCGTTGCCCGCCACCGCCGTGACGTCGAGCAGCGACGCCGCCTCGTTGAACGCCGCGCCCTGCTCACCGAGTCCGACCACACCGACGCCGCTCGCCTCGAACGCGGCGCGGGCGGCGGGGGTGAGCTTCGCGTGGTCCAGTCCGGACGACACGTACAGCACATCGGCCGTCGACCAGTCGAAGCCCGCGTTCAGCACCGCCGTCGAGACCGGCACCACGTCGAAGCCCATCTCACGCAGGGCGAACAGCTCGCCCGCCGTGACGGCCGCGGCGACCCTGGTCCGCTCCAGCGCCTTCGTGCCCTTCTCCCGCGTGGCGTGGAACGCCACACCCAGCCGGTCCGCGAGCACGGCCGCCCGGCCGCGCGCCGAGCCCGGCACGATCGCCGAACCGTCGGTGGCGCGCCGGACCTCGACCCCCTGCTTCAGCAGGGCGTTGAGAGCGGCGAGCTCCTTGGGGTCGTCCAGCCGCAGCCGCAGGTCGCCGCGCGGGGCGACGTAGCCGGTGGGCGACGCGGCGTGGACCGTACGGGTGCGGACCCGCAGCTCGCCGGATGCGGCGGCGTCCACGTCCGCGCCCCACAGCAGGCCGAGGCTCCAGCCCGAGATGTCGTACATGGTGGAGACGTCAGCGCTGATGTCCCGGCCGTCGGCCAGGATCACGTTGGCGATACCGCGCTTGGGCTGGTGCATGTCGACGATGTACGACCCGGCGGGGTACGTGCGGCCCGACAGCTTGAACGCCGTGAGCGCCCGCTCCACCCGGACGTCGTTGGCGACGAGGTGGTCGACCAGCCGGGCCGCCGCGGTCGCCGACCGCTGCGAGCGCCCGGTGGGAACGACGTACGCCCTCGGGAACTTCGCGGTGTAGACGTCCTCGGGTCCGATGCCCGGCACGCCCGGGACGGTTTCCTCGGAGACGGGCCGCTGCGGCTCACCGGCGGCGCCCCTGCGGAACGTCTCGATCTGGTCGGCCAGCACCGAGGCGCGGTGCGAGTGGGTGTAGGCGAGCGTCGCGCGCATCGCCGCGCCCGCGATGTCGGTGTTGATCGCGGCCCTGCGGCGCAGCTCCTCGACCGGCAGCGTGTTGTACGCGTTGTTGTTGACGGTCATCGGGAACTCGATGGTGTGCGAGGCCACAGCGCCCTGGAAGGGCATGTACTGCGGGGTGAAGATGGGCGGCCAGTCGTCCCAGCCCTCCTCCTGGTCCCGGAACGGGATCACGGCGGGACGCACGCCGTCCTTCTCCGCCGTGTAGCCGAGGCCGTTGACGGCCGCCTCCATCCCGAGCGCGTTCGCGTAGGAGTTCTTCAGGAACAGGTCGTACTCGTAGTTCTCGCCGTGCGGCGGGGTGGTCGGCTCGATGAGTGTGCCGTTGACGTACCCGTGCAGGTCGAGCATCACGGCAGGCTGCTTGTCGATCGCGATCTGCCGGATCGCCCGTGTCTCGGGCTGCGTGGCGGTGATGAAGTCGCGGTTGAGGTCGAAGCCGCCGGCGTTGGCGCGGGTACCGGCGATCCTGCCGTCCGGGTTCGCCGTGACGTTCAGGTAGACCCGGTTCTTCGCGAGCAGGTCGGCGGTCCTCGCGTCCTTGGCCTTCGCCAGTTCCTCGATGAGCTTCAGGGCCGCGTCCGTGCCCTCCCACTCGTTGCCGTGGATGTTGTTGTTGATGAACACCGGCGTCTTGTAGTGCGACTTGATGTGCCGGTCCTTGGCCGCGGCGGCGGGAGCGTTCTCGATGCGCTCCCGCATCCGCTCCTGGTCGGCCGCCTCGCCGGCGGTCTCCGGCGCGGTGACGGTGACGAGGTACAGCTCGTGACCGCCGGCCGAGCGTCCGGCCACCTCGACGCTGACCCGGTCGCCCAGCGCCTGAAGGGCGTTGAGCCGCGGGGCGAGGGAGTGGTAGGGAGCGAGGCCCAGTTTTATCGACTTGTCGGCCGGGTTCTCCGGCGGGGCCTCGAGTTCGGTCCTTCGCGGATATCCGTCCTTCCGGGTGAGGTCCCGGGTCTCTTCGGTGAGCGCGCCGGCGGTCGCGGAGAGGGGTGCCCCGGCCGCTGCCGAAGGTGCGTCCTGGCCCCCTTCCCTCACGGGGTGCGGCTGGGGCCGGTCCTTCGCGGGAGCGGCCACGGCGCCCGGCAGCGGCGCGAGCAGAGCGCCGGCGAGTGCCGCGGCAAGGGTGGCGGTGATCAGTACGGGGCGGGGTGAGCCCATGCGGTTCGAGCCTCCGTGTGTCGGAAGGAATCGTCACAAGATCAGTACGCCCGGTCTACCGGTTCGGCTGCCGAACAACAAGAGGCACCCCGATAAGGTGTGCGTATGCGTGATCTCGGGGTGGGTTTCGGCTATTTGATGAAGGGCCAGCGCTGGGTCGCCGGCCACGGCCGGTGGTTCGGTTTCGGCCTGCTGCCCGGACTCGTGACCCTGGTGCTCTACACGGCGGCACTCGTCGGCCTCGTCCTCGGGGCGGACGACGTGACGGCCTGGGCGACCCCCTTCGCCGACGACTGGTCCTCGCCCTGGCTCGGCATCTTCCGAGGCACGCTCACCGCACTGCTGTTCGCCTTCGGGCTGTTCGTGGCCGTCATCACCTTCACCGCCGTGACGCTCCTGGTCGGCCAGCCCTTCTACGAGAACCTCTCCGAGCAGGTCGACCGCTCCGAGGGCGGCGACGTGCCGCACTCCGGGCTGCCGCTCTGGCGTGAACTGTGGATCTCCGCCAGGGACTCGCTGCGGATCGTGCTGCGCGTCGTCTTCTACGGCGTGCTGCTCTTCGCCTGCGGCTTCATCCCCGTGGTCGGGCAGACGGTCGTCCCGGTGCTCGGCTTCTGCGTCTCCGGCTTCTTCCTCGCGGAGGAGCTGACGGCGGTGGCCCTCCAGCGGCGCGGCGTCGAACTGAAGGAACGCCTCGCCCTTCTGAGGGGCCGGCGGATGCGCACACTGGGCTTCGGCGTGCCGCTGACCCTGGCGTTCCTGGTCCCGTTCGTCGCGGTCTTCCTGATGCCGGGCGCGGTGGCGGGCGCGACGCTGATGGCCCGGGACCTCGTGCCGGACCCGGCCGCCGGCCCGGACCCGACCGCCGACCCGGACCCGGCCCGGCCGGGCCCGTACACCTTCCGCAAGACGGACCAGGCGGACTAACGCTCCGGGCCCGACGCGGCCCCGTCCGCCCCGGCGGCGGCCGGGATCCGGGCCACCGCGAGGGCCGGGGCCTGCGTGCCCGCCGTGGCGAGCAGCGCGCCGTCCGGACCCCAGACCGCGCTGCGGCCCGGGCAGTCACCGACGCCGGAGGGCCCCACCGCGTTGGCGAGCAGCACCGGCAGGGCGTGGTCCCTGGCCCGGACCGGATAGACCTTCTCGAACGAGTCGTTGTGCTCGTCGAGCACCGAACTGGCCACATAGACGTGGCAGCCGTCGGCCTTCGCCCGTTCGGCCACGTCGGGGAAGCGGTTGTCGTAGCAGACCGCCACCGCGAACCGGACGCCGTCGAGGGTGAACCGGCCGTCCCGCGTACCGGCCGTGAAGACGTCGTTCTCCTCACCGTACAGATGCGTCTTGTCGTAGCGGGCGAGCAGTTCGCCGTCCGGGCCGATCACCAGCGCCGAGATGGAGGGGCGGGGACCGGACGTGAGGGCCGCGCAGCCGACGAGCGCCGCCGTCGACGTCGTACGGCAGGCCTCGCGCAGCGGGTCCAGCCGGGGATCGTCCTCGGCCAGCCACAGCTCCGGGCGCCCGGCGATCAGGTCCAGGTCGTAGCCGGTGGCCGCCAGCTCGCAGAAGGCGACCAGGGCGGCGCCCTGCCCGGCCGCCGCCCGCACCAGCCCTTGCATGCTGCCGACGTTCGCCTCGATGTCACCGGGTACCGAGGTGAACTGCCCCGCCGCGATCTTCATGTGTCCGTCATCCCGTCCCGTTGTTCCCGGCCGCCACCCTGATGATCTCGCGGACCTGGGCGATGATGTCCAGCCGGTTGCGTACGAACTCCGGGTCGGTGATCTGCGTCGTGTTGCCCGCCGCGAACTGGAGCACCGGGGTGTGCACATGACCGCCGGGGAGGTCCAGGCCGAGCCGGTCGCGCAGCAGGGTGGCGCGGTAGGCGATCTCGTTGGACAGATAGTCGCCGCCGCCTCCGGCCCGTGCGGTCGAGCCGGGCGTCGGACCGTCCGTCCGGGTCACCGGGGCGCTCTGACCGGCCGGGATCTCGGTCACGGAGGTGTTGTCGTACACCGGGAAGCGGCCCGTGTCGGCGGTGGTGATCGCCTCGTACGGGAGCGACGTCAGCGTCCACTGGGGCTGCGAGGCGGGATCGGACACCGGCACGGTCTCTCTGCGGGAGACGTTGTCGTTGTCCGGGAAGCCGCCCCGCCAGGCCCCGTTGAAGCGCTCGATGTCGATACGGCCCACCCTGCCCTGGCTGACCGTCGTGAACAGGTCCGCCTCCGGGAGCCGGGCCTCCAGGGTCCGCTCGACCGTGCCGTCGGTGAAGTCCTGCCAGCGCACCGGGAAGACGGCCGTCTCGATCCTCGCCGGCCCGTCCGCCGTGCGGATCCAGGTGCCGTCGAGGGCGAGCGCGGTCGCGCCGGAGGGATTGCTGATACGGATGTCCCGGTCGAGCGTGAACGGGTCGAAGCCCGTCATCACGATCCGCTTGACGCCCTTGCCGGGCGGGAAGTCCATCGAGTCCTGACCGCGCGAGGACCGTTCCAGGCTCTCCAGCAACCGCGCCCGCTGCGCGGCGGACATGTCGAACGAGGGCTGCCACTGCCGCAGACCGGCCGTCATCCCGAGCCGTGCCCAGTACAGCGGCCGGTCGTCGTCCCGGCTCAGGTCGCCCCGGGCCGCGCCCCTGCCCTGCGCCCGGTCCACGGCCCGCTCCCACAGGGCCGACCCGTGGCGCAGGACGGCGCGCTCCGCCTGCCGGTACGACGTCGCCTCCTCAAGCGCCTGGACGAAGTGCGGTGCCGCGGAGTCGAATCCGCTGCGCCGCAGGATCTCCTGCGGCACTGCCTTGCCGAGCCGCTGCTCCTCGACCGTGAGCGGGGCAGCGGCGGGGGAGGGGGCGGCCGAGGCGAGCGGGGACGCCGTGAGCGTGAGCGCGGCGGAGGCGAGCAGGGCGACACCAAGTACGTCCAGACGGGCGCGTATCCGGGGCACGGGAATCCTTTCGTCGGGTGGCGGAAGTATCGCCGTCCGGCCGCGGTGGGGGAAGGCGGCCTACGACCCGGCGCGCGGCGCCTGCGCGGCCGTGATGTTGCGGTAGGCGATCTCCGCCAGCCGCTGCTGGCCGTCCCTGCTGGGGTGGAACCAGTCCCAGCGGCTCAACTGCTCACCCGTGAAGCGGTAGTCGAAGACCGCGCCGCCGTCGTACCGGCAGCGGTCGTCCTTCGCGCACACGTCCTCGAGCACGCCGTTGTACGCCACCACCCGCTCATGGACGGTGTCCCGGCGCTGCTGCGCCCGGACGCCCAGGTCCTGGGCGTCGCCGAGCATCGAGGCGCAGATGCCCAGTTCCCATATCCGGCTGCCCAGCGCGTCGCCGCGGCCCTCGGACCACAGCCGCTTGAGGTCCGGCACGCTGGAGACGTAGACCTGCGCCTTCGGGGCGTCCTTGCGCAGCGTGGCCATGGCGGCCTCCAGCGAGGCCCGGAAGTCCTCGACGGGTGTCATGCGGTCCACGGTGTCGGCGCACGCGTCGTTGGCGCCGACCATCACCGTGACCAGTTCCGGCTTGTGGCCCGCGGCCCGTGCCATCTGTTCCGGCAGGTCGGAGGCGTCGGCGCCGGAACGGGCGAGGTTCCAGCTGCGCTCCGCCGCGGCGGCCGGTCCCAGCAGGCGCAGGGCCAGGCTGTTCACCGTGGCGTCCGTGCCGG
This sequence comes from Streptomyces pristinaespiralis, assembly GCF_001278075.1. Lineage (GTDB taxonomy): Bacteria > Actinomycetota > Actinomycetes > Streptomycetales > Streptomycetaceae > Streptomyces > Streptomyces pristinaespiralis. The sequence goes on from NZ_CP011340.1 coordinate 5,917,107, forward strand.
TCGCCCACGACACCTCCGGGCAGTCCGCGAGGATCATGCACGCGTCGAACCCGCGGGTGATGGAGTCGCCGACCGCGGCGAGCGACCGCGGACTGCTGTCCCACACGCGGGTCGGACTCGGGCTCGGCGAGGGACGCGCGGACGTCGCGGAAGGATCCCGGCCGACAGGTCCTGACGACGAGTCACATGCTGCCAGCGCTCCTGCCGCGAGCGCGGCGGTGGCGAGCGCGGCGGCCACGCCGGTGCGCACCCGGAACGTCCGGCTCCGCTGTCGCATGGTCACTTTCCCCTCCACAAACCCGGCATCCGACCTCCTGCCGAGTGAAAGCTTGGTGCGTACGGGCCCCAGGACCGACATTACGTCACCCCTCGGCGCGTTCCGCACGGTAACTTTTGCCACGTCGACCCAGAGGCCCACCTCGCCCATCGGCGCCGGTAAATTACATCTCGTCACATGCCGTCCCTTTTGCGGAGACTTGTTCCCGATGCTGTTTACTGAGGCCGCTGGGAAGGCGATCCTCGTCCCACACTGGAGGTCCCGGTGACGACACGTGGCGTTCTGTACGTTCACTCCGCACCGCGCGCGCTGTGCCCGCACGTCGAATGGGCGGTCGCGGGCGTGCTCGGCGTACGGGTCCAGCTGGACTGGATCCGCCAGCCCGCATCGCCCGGCACCTGGAGAGCCGAATTCTCCTGGCAGGGCGAGGTGGGCACCGCCTCCAAGCTGGCGTCCGCGCTGCGCGGTTGGCACCTGCTGCGCTTCGAGGTGACGGCGGAGCCGTGCGCGACCGCCGAGGGCGAGCGCTACAGCGCCACGCCGGACCTCGGGATCTTCCACGCGGTGACCGGCATGCACGGCGACATCCTCGTGCCCGAGGACCGCCTGCGGGCGGCGCTGGCGCGGTCCGCGCAGGGCGAGACGGACCTCGAGGCGGAGATCGCGAAGCTGCTGGGCAAGCCGTGGGACGACGAGCTGGAGCCGTTCCGGTACGCGGGCGAGGGAGCGCCGGTGCGGTGGCTCCACCAGGTGGTGTGACGCGGGGCCGCGGCTGCGTGGCGCCTGCGGCGGGCGTTTTCCCCACCCCGCCCCATCCCGTAACCGGGCTCCGCCCGGACCCGTACCGCGCTTCGCGCGGTGCCCTCGCTCTCCCCCTACGGCCTGGCGGCCGTGGGAGGTGCCCAGGCGGGCTGACTTTGTCAGCCCCGCCGGCGATTGAGGCGCGGGGGTGCGGTGGGGGTCCCCCCACGCCGCCAGGCGTAGGGGAGGAGCCCTCGGTTACGGGAAGGGGCGGGCAGGGGAACAAGCAAAGGCCCGCACCCCCGAAGGGGGCGCGGGCCTCGCGCGTGAGCAGGGTCAGGCAGATCAGACCGTACGGAACGCCAGCACCACGTTGTGGCCGCCGAAGCCGAACGAGTTGTTGATCGCCGCGATCGTGCCCTCCGGCAGCGACCGGGGCTCGCCGCGCACGATGTCCGCGTCGACCGTCTCGTCGAGCTCGTCGATGTTGATCGTCGGCGGGGCCGTGCGGTGGTGCAGCGCGAGCACCGTCGCCACCGTCTCGATGCCGCCGGCGCCGCCGAGCAGATGACCCGTCATGGACTTGGTCGCGGAGACCGCGACGTGGTCCAGGTCGTCGCCCAGCACGCTGCGCAGCGCCTTGATCTCGGCCACGTCACCCTGCGGCGTCGACGTCGCGTGCGCGTTGAGGTGGACGACCTCGGACGGCTTGAGGTCCGTGGTCTCGAGCAGGTTCCGCAGCGCCGCCGCGATACCGCGGCCGGTCGGCTCCGGCTGCGCGATGTGGTGGCTGTCCGCGGACAGGCCCTGGCCCAGCACCTCGCAGTAGACCTTCGCGCCGCGCGCGGCGGCGTGCTCGGCCGACTCCAGGATGACCACGCCCGCGCCCTCGCCGAGGACGAAGCCGTCGCGGGCGGTGTCGTAGGGGCGCGAAGCCTTCTCGGGCTCGTCGTTGTTCTTGGACATCGCCATCATGTTGGCGAAGGCCGCGATCGGCAGCGGGTGGATCGCCGCCTCGGTGCCGCCGGCGACGACCACGTCGGCACGGCCGGTGCGGATCATCTCGACGGCGTAGCCGATCGCCTCGGCGCCCGACGCGCACGCCGAGACCGGGGTGTGCACGCCCGCCTGGGCGTTCACCTCGAGGCCGACGTTGGCGGAGGGGCCGTTGGGCATCAGCATGGGGACGGTGTGCGGGGAGACGCGGCGTACGCCCTTCTCCTTGAGCACGTCGTACTGGTCGAGCAGGGTCGTCACGCCGCCGATGCCGGAGGCGATGACGGTGCCGAGACGGGCCGGGGCGATCGCCCCGTCCTCGCCGGCGGGGGCGGTGTAGCCGGCGTCGGCCCACGCCTCACGGGCCGCGATCAGCGCGAACTGCGCGGAGCGGTCCAGCCGTCGGGCCAGCGGGCGCGGCAGAACCTCGCCCGGGTCGACCGCGGCGGTCGCCGCGATCTTCACCGGCAGGTCGGCGAAGCGCTCGCCCTCGAGCAGCTTCACACCGGAACGCCCGGCGATGAGACCTTCCCAGGTCGATGCGCTGTCGCCACCCAACGGTGTGGTTGCGCCGATACCGGTGACGACCACGGTGCGATTGGTCGAGTTCACAGGAATTCTTTCTCCACGTGTAGAGGGTGCTGAATTTTCACGGCGCCACCGCAGAGTGGCGACAAACGCGACGTGAGACTCAGGCCTGGTGCTTGGCGATGTAGTCCGCGGCGTCGCCGACGGTCTTCAGGTTCTTGACGTCCTCGTCGGGGATCTTGACGTCGAAGCGCTCTTCGGCGGCGACGACGACCTCGACCATGGACAGCGAGTCGACGTCCAGGTCGTCGGTGAAGGACTTGTCCAGCTGGACGTCCTCGGTCGGGATACCGGCGATCTCGTTGACGATCTCGGCGAGACCCTTGACGATCTCTTCCTGCGTGGCGGCCATGGTGGCGCTCCTTCGGTGTTTATCAGAGGGTGTGGCAGCAGCCGTCCGGAAGATCCGTACGGTGCCTAGGGGAGGGTAACGACCGTCGCGGCGTAGACGAGACCCGCCCCGAAGCCGATGACGAGCGCTGTGTCGCCGCTCTTCGCCTGTCCGGTCGCCAGGAGCCGCTCCATAGCGAGCGGGATCGAGGCGGCCGAGGTGTTGCCGGTGGTTTCGACGTCGCGGGCGACCGTGACGTGCTCCGGCAGCTTCAGGGTCTTCACCATCGAGTCGATGATCCGCATATTGGCCTGGTGCGGGATGAAGACGTCCAGGTCGGCCGCGCTGATGCCGGCGGCGTCGAGCGCCTGCTGCGCGACCTTCGCCATCTCGAAGACGGCCCAGCGGAACACCGCCTGGCCCTCCTGCGTGATGGCGGGGAACTTGACCTCGCCGCGCTCGTTGAGCGGCAGCCGGGAGACGTCGCCGAGGTGGAAGTCGTTCCACGGCACCGTCTGCTTGATCGTCTCCGACTTGTCGCCCTCGGAGCCCCAGACCGTGGGGCCGATGTGCGGCTCGTCGGACGGGCCGACGACGACCGCGCCCGCGCCGTCGCCGAACAGGAAGGCCGTCGCGCGGTCCTCCAGGTCGGTCAGGTCGCTGAGCCGCTCGACGCCGATGACGAGCACGTACTCCGCGGAGCCCTCGACGATCATGCCCTTGGCGAGGGTGAGGCCGTAGCCGAAGCCCGCGCAGCCGGCGGAGATGTCGAACGCGGCGGGCTTGCCCGCGCCGACCTTGTCGGCGATCTCGGTGGCCACGGCCGGGGTCTGCTTGAAGTGCGAGACGGTGGAGACGACGACGGCGCCGATCTGGTCGGCGGTGATCCCGGCGTCCGCGATCGCCTTGCCCGACGCCTCGACCGACATCGCGGTCACGGTCTCCTCGGGGGAGGCCCAGTGGCGGGTGGCGATGCCGGAGCGGGAGCGGATCCACTCGTCGGAGGAGTCGATCTTCTCGAGGATCACCTCGTTGGGCACGACCCGGGTCGGACGGTAGCCGCCGACACCCAGGATGCGTGCGTACGGGGCGCCCTTGCTGGGCTTGATCTTCGACATGCTCTACGGCTCCTTGTCAGGCTGAAAGCTCGGCGACGAGCGCGCGGGCCGCGTCGAGGTCGTCGGGGGTCTTCAGCGCCAACGTCCGCACGCCCGGCAGGGCGCGCTTGGCGAGGCCGGTGAGCGTACCGCCGGGGCAGACCTCGACCAGGGCGGTGACGCCCTGCTCCTTGAAGGTCTCCATGCACAGGTCCCAGCGGACCGGGTTGGCGACCTGACCCACGAGACGGGAGATGACGTCGGCGCCGTCGGCGACGATCTGCCCGTCCTTGTTCGAGACGTACGGTACGGCCGGGGCGGAGACCGTGAGGGCCTCGGCGGCCTCCTCGAGCTTCGCGACGGCGGGTGCCATGTGATGAGTGTGGAACGCGCCGGCCACCTGGAGCGGCAGGACACGGCGGACGCCTTCCGGCTTGTCCTCCGCGAGCGCGGCGAGCTGCTCGGCGGTGCCGGCGGCGACGATCTGCCCGGCGCCGTTCACGTTGGCCGGGGTGAGGCCGAGCTTCTCGAGGTGGGCCACGACCGTGTCGGCCTCGCCGCCGAGGACGGCCGACATGCCGGTCCGCGTGATCGCGGCGGCCTCTGCCATCGCCAGGCCGCGGGCCCGTACGAGCTTCAGCGCGGAGGTGTCGTCGATGACACCGGCGAGGGCGGCGGCGGTGATCTCTCCGACGCTGTGTCCGGCGACCGCGCCGGGAGCCACGTCACCGAGCGCCGAGGCGGACAGCAGTCCGGCGGCGACGAGGAGGGGCTGCGCAACGGCGGTGTCGCGGATCTCGTCCGCGTCGGCCTTGGTGCCGTAGTGGGCAAGGTCGAGCCCGATGGCGTCCGACCAGGCCGCGATGCGGTCGGCGGCGCCGGGGAGGTCGAGCCAGGGAGTCAGGAAGCCGGGCGTCTGAGCGCCTTGGCCGGGAGCGACGAGTACGAGCACCCTCACACTCTCTCTTGTGGACGGCCTCTCCCGCCCGTGGGGACAGGGACGAAGAACCGTCAGGGGAATTGTCGGTGTTCGACAAAAGTCTAGGGCTGGGCATCCCCGTCGGCCAGACGCCCCAGGATCAGCGCGATTCGCAGCGTGAACGCCGAACGCACGTCGGAGGGTGACCAGCCGGTGACGTCTGTCACACGTCGGAGCCGGTAGCGCACGGTGTTGGGATGCACGAAGAGCATCCTGGCGGCGCCTTCGAGGCTGCTCGCCTGCTCCAGATAGACACTCAGAGTTTCCAGGAGGGCCGAGCCGGCTTCCTCCAGTGGTCTGTAGATCTCCTCCACCAACTGCTCACGCGCAGAAGGGTCGGAGGCGATGGCGCGCTCCGGCAGCAGATCGTCCGCGAGAACCGGCCGCGGGGCGTCCTGCCAGGCCGAGCACGCCTTGAGACCGGCGGCGGCGGCCTGCGCGGAGCGGGTCGCCGCCAGCAGGTCGGGCACGATCGGGCCGGCGACGACGGGCCCCGCCGCGTACGGGCCGATGAGTGCCTTGGCGACGTGCAGCGGGTTGTCGCTGCCGCCGGCGATGACGACCAGCCGGTCGCCGAGCACGCCCGTCAGTACCTGGAGCTTGGCGTGCCGCGCCGCGCGGCGGATGGCCTCCACGGTCAGTTCGCTGTCCCCGTCGGGCGCCGTGCCGAGGATCACACAGACGTGCTCGGGCGAGTTCCATCCGAGTGCCGCGGCGCGGGAGACGGCGCCCTCGTCGGCCTCACCGGACAGCACCGCGTTGACCACGAGCGATTCGAGGCGGGCGTCCCACGCGCCGCGGGCCTCGGCGGCCTGGGCGTAGACCTGGGCGGTGGCGAAGGCGATCTCCCGTGCGTAGACGAGCAGCGCCTCGCGCAGGACGGACTCGTCGCCGGGGGCGGCGACCTCCTCGATCGCCGCCTCCATGACCTCGATGGTGGTGCGCACCATCTCGACGGTCTGGCGCAGGGTGATCGCCCGGGTCAGCTCGCGCGGCGCGGTGCCGAAGACGTCGGTCGAGATGGCCTGAGGGGTCTCCGGGTGCCGGAACCATTCGGTGAAAGCGGCGATACCGGCCTGGGCGACCAGCCCGATCCACGACCGGTTCTCCGGTGGCATGGCCCTGTACCAGGGCAGCGACTGGTCCATGCGGGCGATCGCGTTCGCGGCGAGCCGGCCGGAGGACTGCTCGAGGCGGCGCAGGGTCGCGGAGTGCGGGTGGGAGGAGTTCGCTGCAGGTTCGGGCACGGGACAAGAGTGCCTTATCAGGACGCGGGGGCCGGGGGGCGGGGTTCTTGTTCATTCCGTCGTCGCTTGATGGCTCCCGGCTACCGTGGTGGCGTGATATCCGTTCGGCGCGCCGGTGAGCGCTACAGAGGCGGCGACCCCGCGGCCGGCATCGAGTCCCTGCACGCCTTCTCCTTCGGGCGGCACTACGACCCCGCCAATCTCCGCTTCGGCGCGATCCTGGCCTGCAACGAGGAGCGGCTCGAACCCGGCGCCGGGTTCGACGAGCATCCGCACAGCCACACCGAGATCGTCACCTGGGTCGTCGAGGGGGAGCTCACCCACCGCGACACGGCCGGGCACGCGACCGTCGTCCGCCCCGGCGATGTGCAGCGGCTCAGCTCGGCGGGCGGGGTGCGGCACGTGGAGCGCAACGACGGCGATGTGCCGCTGGTGTTCGTGCAGATGTGGCTCGCACCGCTCCGGCCGGGTGGCGAGCCGTCGTACGAGATCGTGCGCGGTATCGCCGACTCGACGCCGTACGCCCTCCCGGAGGCGGGCGCGATGCTGCACGCGCGCCGGCTCACGGCGGGCGAGCGGACGGCGGTGCCGGACGCCCCGTACGTGTACGCGCATGTGATGCGCGGCCATGTGGCGCTCGACGGCGACGAGTTGGGGCCGGGCGACGCGGCGCGGATCACGGACGCGGAAGGGCTGGAGCTCACCGCGGAGGGGGCGGCGGAGGTGCTGCTGTGGGAGATGGCGCGGTGAGGTATCGGGCGACAGGCCGGTCCTGCCAGTAGAGCAGCAGCGTGCCGTCGCCTCCGGAATGAGAGTCACCTAGTCATGGATCGCAAGGACATCTGGATCGACTTCGGTCTCAGTGGCCTCACCAAGTGGTACGGCAGCATCTTCGAGTTAACTCCGCTGGAAATGGCGGTGGAGGCCGCGGCCTGGGGCGAGGGAGCCTACGCACCCACCCTCCGGGAAGACGCCGTCAGGCTGCTGGAGTCACCCCTGCCGACCAGGGTGATCGACATCCTGTGGTGTGCGGCCGTGCGCTCCAAGTTCGACCCGGATGTGCGTTGGATGGACGGACGCGACTGGCTCCGCCAGATTGTGGAGGTCTGCGAGGAACGCATCCGCCGGGACGTACCGCGATTCGATGCCCTCCCTCCTGCGCCCGTCGGCTGTCCGGAACTGAGGGACGCGGTCCTCGCCGAGGTGCGAGCTCTCGCACCGGAGTTGGACCGCGCCACCGCCGGTCACCCCTACTACGGGGTGCCGGAAGTGGTCCCGTCGCTGGAGCGGGTCGTCATCGAGGTCGACCCCGACCTCGGGTTCAGGCTGTTCCTGCGGGTCCTCAAGGCGTACTTGGTTCCGATCAGTGAGTCGCAGCACCGCCGGTACCGCGAGCTGGGCGAGAGATTCGGGTACAACGAGTTCGTTGTCGATGACGGCACTCTCCAGGTCATGCCGCGTGGGAACTGACTGCTGAGCACGATCGCCGAGGGCGGTATCCCGGTCTTCCAGGGGGACCGCCCTCGGCCGTCAAAGGCTCGCCGGGGAGCGCCCGGTAGGCGGCGAGGCCGCTCTGCCGAGGGAGCCGCCGGAATTCCCGGACCGCGCACGGTCCGGGACCCCTCCCGCCGGTGACCTTGACAGGCTTCGAACCCGTGGCATCCGCCTCAGACGCGCGGGCGCATGTGGAGGTCGAGGCCGGTGGTGCCGGGCGGCTCCACCTCCGGCAGCAACCGCATGTCGCGGTCGTAATCGCCGCCGGCAAGGGTCCGGTAGGGGATCGGCTCGTCGGTGAACAGCCCGTCGAGGCGCTGTCCGTACTCACGCTCCACCGCCGCGTACCTCTCCGCGGAGAGGCTGTGCGCGTCGTGGACGGTGAACGGTTCGAGCGGTGCGATGCCGGCGAACCAGAACACGCCGTGCTGCAGCGGGTGGAGGAGATCCGACAGGCGTCCGTGGATGCCCCGGTCGGTGAGCGACGGCTCGCTCGCACCGATCGTCACCGAGAGCAGTGCACGCCGTCCGCCCAGCGCGCCCTCGCTGTACGGCGGAGGAAGGTCCGGGCCGTGCGCGAAGCCGGGGGTGAACACCCGGTCGAGCCAGCCCTTCATGATCGCGGGCACGGAGAACCACCACAGGGGGAACTGCAGCAACACCGCGTCCGACCAGCGCAGTTTCTCCTGCTCGGCCGCGACGTCCGGCGACATCCGGCCGGACACCGCGGCCCGTTCCTGCGCGGCCAGCACGTCCAGCCGCCGGTCCGCGGGGTGGCCGGGGAAGTCGTCCACGTCCACGGCCGCCTTCCACTTCATGGCGTAGAGGTCGGACACCCTGACCTCGTGGCCCGCGGAGCGCAGGCGCTCGACGGCGAAGGCGGTCAGGGCGGAGGTGAGCGAAAGGGGTTCGGGGTGGGCGGTGACGACGAGGATCTTCTTGGGCCGCTGCGGGGCTTCTTCAGTCATACCGCCACGTTCTCCCGGGCGCGCAGCGGCAGCCAGCACCCTGTCGAACCGCAGGAACGGCGGTCCTGGTACCGCGAGGGCCACCCATACTTGAGCGCATGGACGGCGTGGACCACATCGAGCGCACAGGCACGGACGGGGCCGGCACCGGCGGAGCCGGCGGCGGGACCGGCGATCCGCGGCGGGCCCTCGGCGGCTTCCTGCGCGCCCGCCGCGCCCGGGTCGCCCCGGAACACGTGGGGCTCGCCGTCGGCGGGCGGCGCCGGGTGCGGGGCCTGCGACGCGAGGAACTCGCCCAGCTCGCCGGGATCAGCGTCGACTACTACGTGCGCCTCGAACAGGGCCGCGCGACCCAGCCCTCGCCCGAGGTGCTCGACGCGCTCGCCAGGGCGCTCGGCCTCGAGGCGGCGGAGCGCAAGCACCTCGCCACGCTCACCGCCACCCGGCGGGGGCCCGTACCCGCGACCCGGGTCAGCCCTCTGCTCCGCCGGCTGCTGGACTCCGTGGAGGGGTTCCCCGCCTTCGTGACGAACCCCCGCGCCGATGTCGTGGCCTGGAACGCCCTCGGCGCCGAACTGCTGGGCGGCCTCGGCGACCCGGGCCGCCGCGACCACAACAACGCCCGGTACCTCTTCCTCGACCCCGCCTCCCGGAAGGTCTTCCCGGACTGGGAGGGAAGGGCACGGGAGGCAGTGGGCCAGTTGCGGGTCTCCGAGGGCAACTATCCCGACGATGCCGAGCTCGCCGGGCTCATCGCCGAACTGACCTCGCACAGCGACGACTTCCGGCGCATCTGGGACACGGGCGAGGTCCTGATGTGCACGGCGGGCCGCCGACGGCTGTGCCACCCGGTGGCCGGGCTGCTCACCCTCGACTACGAGACCCTGCACGTGCCGGCCACGCCCGGCGAGACCGGCCTGGTCGTGCACGTGTACACCGCGGAGGAGGGCAGCGAGGACGCCGCCGCGCTCGCGCGGCTGGGGCGTCAGTCCTGCCAGTAAAAGAGCAGGGTGCTGATGTCGAGCGGATCGCGGCCGCCGAAGTAGTAGACGCACAGGTCGGTGACGGTGATCGAACCGGTCTCCTCGTCGATCCACCGGAAGCCGGCCGCTTCGAGGGCGGGCCGGGCGGCGGGGTCCGGATCGTGGGCGGTGACGAAGGGGCCCAGGGTGCTGACGCAGAGGTTCTTCCCGTCGTACGGGACCACGTAATACGTGCCGTCGCCCTGCTGGTTGTGCTCGCCGATGGGGACCGGGGCTCCCGGCGTCAGGCCCGCCGCGGCCAGCGCGGCCGTCGCCCGGCGGAGCCGGTCGTCCATGTCTGCGGCCGCCGGCGGGTCCGTGACGAGGGCCTCCACGCGCCAGCGAGGGTCGCTTCGACGCCGGCAGCCGGGCGCGTACTCGTGCACGATCGCCGCCCGCAGTTCCTCGTCCAGACCGGCGACCTCCACCCGGGGACGCCCGAGGCTCTCGTAGACCGCCCGGGTCCCGGCGCCGTCCTCGGTGAGGCGGTGCAGTGCGCACGCGGCCCACAGCTTCGCCTCCGTGGTCGGGGCCTCCGTCAGGTACGCGCGCAGCCGGACCGGGTCGTCGGCGAGTGACTGGGCGAGGTGGGCCACCGCACGGTCCGGGTCCGCGAGGGCGTCGGTGACGTCCTCGCCGCTGCGTGCCCGCATCCGGATGCGGAACATCCGGTCCTCGGGGCGTGCGTCACCGAGCCGGGCCAGCACCGCGTCGGGCCCGTGACGGGCTACGAGGGTGTCGAGCCCGGCCCGGCCCGCGTCCTGCTCCCGGGACCAGGGGGAGGCGGCGAGCGTCACGAGGTCCTCCGCGGCCGAGAGGTCACCGAGCCGGCCGCGGGCCTTGAGGACCGCTTCCGCCATGCCGTACGGCCTCTCGTCGTGATGTTCCTCGTGCCGGAGCCAGGGCAGCAGTTCCGTACGGTCGCCGAGGACGTCCAGCAGCGCGACGCGTACCTCGGTCGTCTCCCCGGCGTCGCGTACCCGCGCGATCAGATCGGGTACGCGCGACTCCGGCACCCGCCCGGCCAGCGCGTGCACGCAACGCCTGCGACGCCACCAGGCGTTGGCCGGGTCGGCCACGTACCGCGCGAGCGCGTCCGCGTCGTACTCCCGAAGGCGGGTGGTGTCCCTGCCCCGGCCGAGCGGGAGCAGCGCGTCGATGTCGTGCATCCGGGGGATGCTACGGCCCCGGGGACGGCGACGGCGCGCTGTTTTCGCCGGCCCCCGGCAGGACGGCGCTGTCGGACCCTCCTGCCATGATCCGCGCATGGATCTCGCACTCGCACTCGACGGTCTCGATGCGCACCCGTGGGCCGCCACCACGCACGCCTACGGCAGCGCGGAGGACCTCCCGGACGTGCTGCGGGCGCTCGCCGGGGACGACGAGGAAGCCGCGGACGAAGCGGTGTCGGAGCTCTACGGCAGCGTCCTGCACCAGGGGACCGTCTACGCGGCCGGTGCAGAGGTGGCGCCTTTCCTCGCCCGCGTGGCGGCAGCCGGCCACAAGTCCGCCGACCTGCTGAGGCTGCTCGGCGACCTGGCCGGGAGCGACGACGAGTGCGGGGTGGAGCCGGGTGCCGTGCGCGAGGCCGTCGCCGCTCAACTGCCGTTGATGACGGCATCGTTGACAGACGCCGACCCTGCGGTGCGACAGGCGGCCGTGTGGGCCCTCGCGCAGACGCGTGCCGTCGGCACGGTGCTGCCGGAGCTGCTGGACCGGTGGGACGCGGAGCGGGAACCGCTCGTACGGGCGGAACTCCTCGGGGCGGTCGCCCGGCTGGAACCGGCGGCCGGGGCCGCCCTCGCGAAGACGGTCCTGGGGCCGGAACAGCCCGCCCGGCTGCGGCTCGCCGCCGTCTTCGCCCACCTGGACGCGGGCGAGGCGTGGGACGCCGCGCTCCACCGGGCGATGCTGTCGTCGCTGCCCGCGAGTCCCCTCGGAGGGGAGCAGCTCGACCTGGACCGGGCAGAGCCGCTGTGCGCCGTCGTCGAGGCACTGCTGCGGCGGGGGACCGACGCGGAGACCGCGGCGGCCGGGGACCTGCTCGACACCGCCCTGCGGGACGAACGCGCAGAGGTGCGGGCGGAGGCGGTATGGGCCGCCGACCGGGCCTGCCGGCTGTCCCGCAGCGCACCGGAGCGGCTGTTGCCCGCCCTTCTGCCGCTGGTCACGGCGGACGACGCACCGGGCGTGCTGTCCCTGCTGGCGAACCTGGGGCCGATCGCGGCGGAGGCCGCGCCCGGCCTGGCCGAACTCGCCGAGGCAGGCGACGACGACGTCCTCGCGGACCGCGCGCTCGGCGTGCTGGCCCTCGTCGCGCCGGACCGGGCGGCTCCGCTGCTCGCCCGCGGCCTCGGGCGGCGCCCCCGGGGCCTGGACGCCGCCGCGGGGTTCCGGGCACCGCAGGACGTGCCCTTCCCGTTCCACCACGAGCTGCTGACCGCGGTCCGGGCCAGGCTGACGGAGGACGACCTCTCCGGGAACGAGCCCGTACAACTGGCGCGCCTGCTGCGGCAATGGGGCGGCCGGGCCGCCGCCGCGCTGCCCGAACTGCACGGACTGCTCCCCCGGTTCCCGCTGCCGGCGGCCCCGGCCCTCGCCGCGATCGCCGCCGAAAGCGCGCCCGACGAGCGCCGGCGCGCGGCGCGGGTGTTGCGGGAGTCGGCCCCCGACGCGCCGCTCCCGGTCGCGCAGGCCCACTTCGAACTGACCGGTGAGACGGACGTTCTCCTGGCGAGGCTCGCCAAGGAGCTCTCTGAGGCGTCCGGCGACGTGGCCGGCGCGGCCCGGGCGGCGGGCCGGCTGGGCGCGGCGGGAGAGGGGGCGGCGGGCGCACTGCGCGGCGCTCTCAGCGGCGCGGACGCCCGGCGGATCACCCCGGTGCTGGACGCGGACGTGGCGCTGGCCGACGCCCTGTGGCGGATCACCGGGGACGCCCGGACGGTCGTGCCGGTGCTGGACTCGGTGTTCGCGCGGGCGGCCGGTGAACCCTGGTTCCGGTGGAGCGCGATACGGGCGGCCCGCGTGGCCGCGTCCCTCGGCCCGGCCGGCCGGCCGCTGGTGCCCCGGCTGGAAGCACTGCTCGAGGACCTGGAACGGGTCCCGGCGGCCGTGCTCGCCCTGGTGGCCGTGGCGGACGGGGAATCGCTCGATCGCCGGTCGCTGGCCGGCCTCCTCCTGACAGCGGCCGAGCGGGAGGCGAACGCCTCGGAAGCCTGTGACGCGCTGGAGGCACTGGGACCGCGGGCGCTGACCGACGATCACCTGCGCAGGCTGAACGACCTGGCCGAGCGTGACCTGCGGGTGATCGGCTCGGGTCTGGAGGACCGGATCGTCCACGCCGACGAACGGCTGCGGGTACGCGTCCGTGCGGTGGCCGCCACCTTGCGGCCCACGCCCTGACCGGCGTCTCGGCGCGGGCCGTCGACGAACGCCCACCGGGACGGACCGGTGGTGGTTCGTCTGCAACCAATGGGGGTCCACGGCGGTCCCCTTCCTGGATGCGCCGGAGCAGGCGCACGCGCAGTACGGGAGAAGGGTGAACGCATGAGCGTGTCGCGGAGGTTGTTCCTCGGAGGGTTCACCGCGGGGGCGGTGACCGTGGCGGCGGGCGCCGCCGCGACGCCGGCGGCGGCCGCGGAGGCGGACGGCCCGACGACGACGTTCGACGGTCCGGTGGTGGCGGAGGGTTTCAGGACGGACTCCACCGTCAAGTCCGCCTTCTTCAAGACGACGTCGACGACCGAGCACGCGGTGACGGCCTATCAGGCCGGCACGTCCGGCAGCGGCGTGGCCCTGAACGTCGTATCGAAGAACCCGGGTGACTCGGCCATGTATCTCAGTGGCACGGAGAAGGCGCACGGCACGCTGAAGATCTCGCACACGGGCCACGCGGACGGCTCGGACGAGAAGGCGTCCGCTCTGTCGATCGACCTGCTGACGGCGGGGACGGCAGCCCAGGGCATCTTCGTGAAGGCGGGCAACGGGCCCACCACCGGCAACCTGATCTGCCTGCGCAACAACGCCCGAGACGACTTCGTCGTCAAGGGCAGCGGGCGGGTCGGTATCGGCATGGGCGTGGGCGGCAACCCCTGGTCGCAGCTCCATGTCGTGCAGCAGCCGGGCACCGACTCGGCGCTGATGGTCGAGGGCACGGTGCGGGTCGTCGACGTGGCCTCCGCGCCCACGGGCGTCGACTCGCGCGGCGGCGGCGTGCTGTACGCGGAGAACGGTGCGCTGAAGTGGCGCGGCTCCGACAACACGGTCACCACCATCGCCCCCGCCTGAGCCGCACGCACGCCCCGAGAGGACGCACGCCATGGAACTGACCCCCGAAGAACTGGTCGCGGAGTTCCGCGACGCGGTGACGGAGCTGTACTTCGCCCGTAAGCGCATCGCGGTCCTGGAGGCGGAGAACGCCGCGCTGCGGGCCCGCCTGGCGGCGGCGACGGCGCGGGCGGACGAGCCCGAGGGCGCCACCGCCTGAGCGAGCAGGCCGCGGAGGGTGCGGGCGGCGCCGGACCGGCGCCGCCCGCACCGGCCGGACCTCAGCGCAGCGCGCTCTTCGCCTGCCAGTCCGCCCACGACACGTTCCAGTCGCCGAAGCCGTTGCCCGGCGCGACCGTGCCCTTGGTGTCCTTGCCCTTGATCTCGAACGGGTCGCCGGGACGCACCTGGTCGTAGAACCAGGCGGCGTTCGCGTCGCTCATGCCGATGCAGCCGGAGCTCATGTTCGCCCTGCCGAACCACTTGTCGTTCCACGGTGCGGCGTGCGCGTACATCCCGGACCAGGTCAGCCGCATCGAGTGGTCGACCATCTTGTCGTAGGCGTCGCCGAGGCCGACGGTCTCGGAGTTCATGTTGATCGTGCCCTCCTTGGCCATCAGCACCGCCGTCCCGCGCCAGGAGCGCTTGTCGCCGCCGGGGGTGCCGCCGGAGACCGGGATCGTACGGACCGCCTTGCCGTCCCGCTCCAGGGTGAGCTGCTTGCGGTCGAGGTCGACCTTGACGACCTGGCTCGCGCCGATCGTGAACGTGGTCGCGTAGTCACGGACGAACCAGCCGCCGTCGCCGGAGTCGGTGCCGTTCAGCTCGGCCCGGAGAGTGACCTTCGTGCCGGGCTTCCAGTACTCCTTGGGCCGCCAGTCGATCCGGTCGCGGCCGGAGTAGTCCTCCATCCAGCCCCAGGAACCCTCGGTGGCGTCCGAGGTGGTGATCTTCAACTGCCGTTCGACCGCCGCCTTGTCGGTGACCGGGTGGTCGAAGACGAGCGAGACGGGCTGGGCGATGCCGACGACCTTGTTCGCGCCGGGGCGCCAGTCGACCTTGTTGACCTTGTCGGCCTCCGCGGTGGTGAACGCGGAGGTCACGGTGTTCTTCGTCCCGTTCTTCGTGGTCGTCTCGACGGTCACCGTGTACGAGGTGCCGGGGGACGCCTTGCGGGCCGACGACCAGGTCGTGCCGTCCGCGGCCGGCCTGCCGCCGAGGGAGCGGCCTTCGGC
This sequence comes from Streptomyces pristinaespiralis, assembly GCF_001278075.1. GTDB lineage: Bacteria > Actinomycetota > Actinomycetes > Streptomycetales > Streptomycetaceae > Streptomyces > Streptomyces pristinaespiralis. The sequence continues at coordinate 5,932,348 of NZ_CP011340.1, forward strand.
GTCGGTGACGGTGACCGAGGTGAGCGTGCCGCCCGCCGCCGTGACCTTGACGGGCTCACCGGCACGCACCCCCTTGCCCTTCGGCGTCACCGTCACGGTCGCCGGGCGGTCCTCGGCCGCCGCCGAGCCGCCGCCGGCCTCGGCATGTGTGGCCGGCGTGCCGGAACCGGACGAACAGGCGGCGAGCGGTGCGAGCAGGACCGCGACCGCCGCGATGCGCACACGTATGTGACCCAACGGATTCCCCCGTCACGAGTAGTGGTGGTACCGGCGACTGTAGAACCGGGAAAGCGCAGGTGAGAGGCGCTGCGCGGATGTGACGACGACTGCAGGCGAACGGTCATCGTCCGGTCACATCCGCCGCGCGGAGCGGTCACGGACGGCTGTGAGCATCCTCGGCGTCACCCAGAGAGAGGCTCACACCGTGTCAGCGCTGCTCGTGCCGGCCGCCGCCCGCGGCCAGGAATCACCGCTGGGGCCCGTCGACGCCGCGACGTACCGCGCGTTCCTCGCGTCCCGCACCGGTTCGGATCTCGGCGCCGGGTTTCTCCAGTGCCCGTCCTGGGCGCAGGTCAAGGAGGGCTGGCAGGCCCGGCTCGTCGGCTGGGGACCCGATCCGGCCGCCGGCGCACTGTCCGGTGCCGCGCTCGTCCTGCTGCGCCAACTGCCCGGCACGCGCAAGTACTTCGCCTACCTGCCGGAGGGCCCCGTCGCCGACTGGGCGGATCCCGGCATCGACGGCTGGCTCGACCCGCTGCTGCGGCATCTGCGCGCGGCGGGCGCCTTCGCCGTACGGATCGGGCCGTCGCCCGCGTACCGCAGCTGGAGCGCGGCCAGGCTGAAGGCGGCGACGGGGCCGGGGCGCCGGCTGTCCGACGTCCTCGCCACCGAGGTGGATCCGCTGGGCACGGCGGTCGCGGAGCGGCTGCGGGCCCGGGGCTGGCAGCGGTGCGGCGGCGAGGAGGACGGTGACGCGCAGCCGCGCCACGTCTTCCGTGTCCCGCTCGCGGGGCGCACCTCGGAGGATTTGTGGTCCGGGCTCAACCAGGAGTGGCGGCGCAACGTCCGGCGCGCGCAGAAGTCCGGCGTGGAGGTGGTGGTCGGCAGCGCGGCCGAACTCCCCGAGTTCTACCGGCTGCTGCGCATCACGGAGGAGCGCGACGGCTTCCGTCTCGGCCGGTCGCTCGCCTACTACGAGCGCCAGTACGCGGCCCTCAACGCGGAGGAGCCGGGCCGGATGAAGCTGTACCTCGCCCGCCACGGCGGCGAGATACTCGCCGCGCACACCATGATCCATGTGGGTCGCCGCGTCTGGTACCAGACGGGCGCCTCCGCCGACCACCGCCGCGAGGTCCGCCCCTCCAACCTGCTGCAATGGCGGATGCTCCAGGACGCCAAGGCACTCGGCGCCGACGTGTACGACATGCGCGGGGTACCCTCCACCCTCGACCCCGACGACCGGCCGTACGGGCTGCTGCGCTGGAAGCTCGGCACCGGCGGCGAGGTCGTCGAGACGCTGGGGGAATGGGAGAGACCGTTGGACGGCACCGCCAACCACGCGCTGTACCGCGCGTTCCAGGCCTATCTGGCCCGCCGGTGAGCCGCATCGCCGGCACCGCGCCGACAGCCGCCGGCGCCCCGGACGACGCCGCTCCGGCTGCCGACCACGAGACGCAGGACCGGGAACAGGAACAGGGCCGGGAACGGGCCCTCGACGGGGGGTCCGTCGCGCGGAGCGGCCTCGTCATGGCGGCCGGATCCCTCGTGTCGCGGACCACCGGCTTCGTACGGTCGGCCGTCGTGGCCTCCGCGCTCGGCGTCGGTCTGGTCGCCGACGGGTACGCCGTCGCCAACGCCGTCCCCACCATCGTCTACATGCTCCTCCTCGGCGGCGCTCTCAACGCCGTCTTCGTGCCCGAACTCGTCAAGGCGGCCAAGGAGCACGCCGACGGCGGGGCCGCGTACACCGACCGGCTGCTCACGCTCTGCGTCCTCGCCCTGCTGGCGCTCACCGGCGCCGCCGTGTGGGCCGCCCCCGCGATCATCGGCGCGTACACCGACTACGACGGCGAACAGGCGGCCATGACCGTCGCCTTCGCCCGCTACTGCCTGCCGCAGATCTTCTTCCTCGGACTGTTCACCCTGCTGGGACAGGTGCTCAACGCCCGGGGCCGGTTCGGCGCCATGATGTGGACGCCCGTCCTCAACAACGTCGTCGTCATCGCCGTGTTCGGCCTGTACCTGGCCACCGGCGGCAGCGGCGGACTCTCCGCCTCCGAGACCGCGCTCCTCGGCTGGGGCACCACCGCCGGCATCGCCGTGCAGGCGCTCGCCCTGCTGCCCGTCCTGCGGGCGGCGCGCTTCCGCTTCCGGCCCCGCCTCGACTGGCGCGGCGCCGGACTCGCCCGGCCGCTGCGCTCCGCGGGCTGGCTGGTGCTGCTGGTGCTCACCAACCAGGCCGCGTTCTGGGTGACGACCCGGCTGGCCACGACCGCAGGGCTGCAGGCGCAGTCCGCCGGGATCGAGGGCGCCGGTTTCAGCGCCTACAACAACGCCTACATCCTGTGGGCCGTACCGCACGGCATCGTCACCGTCTCCCTCATGACCGCCCTGCTGCCCCGGATGAGCGCCGCCGCGGCAGACGGCGACAGGGCAGGACTGCGCCGGGACATCGCGTACGCGCAGCGCAGGAGCGCCGCCCTCGTGGTCCCCGCCGCCTGCGCCCTGCTCGCCCTCGCCCAGCCGGTCCTGGCCCTCGTCTTCCAGTACGGACGGACCGGCGCCGACGACATCGCCGTCATGGCGGGCACGCTCATGGCGTTCGCACCCGGACTCGTCGCGTTCTCCGGGCAGTACGTGCTCTCGCGGTCGTTCTACGCGCTGTCCGACACCCGTACCCCGTTCCTCCTGAACCTCCTGATCGCGGGACTCAACGCGGGCCTGTCCCTGGCCGCCTTCCTGCTGCTGCCCGCCCGCTGGGCCGTCACCGGGATCGCCGGCGCCTATTCGCTGGCCCTGTTCGCGGGCTGGCTGCTGACCGCCACCGTCCTGCGCCGCCGTCTCGCGCCGCCGGTGACCGGGGCGGCGCACCCGGCCGGCCTGTGGCGCTCGGGCACGGTCGCCGCCCAGGCCCGGCTGCTCACCGCCGCCGTCCCCGCCACGGCGCTCGGTCTGCTCGTGGCCCGCTGGACGGCGCCGGCCGGCCCGGTCGCCCAGGCCGCGGCGGGCACCCTCGCCATCGCCGCGGTGTTCGCCGCGCTGGCCCGCCCGCTGAGGCTGACCGAACTCGACGCGCTGCTCTCCGGCGCCGCCGCCCGGCTGCGCCGCGCCCTGCCCACCCGCCGCTGATCACTCCCTGGAGCCCCACCGATGCCCCGCGTCCTCCTCATCGAAGACGACCCCTCCGTACGCGAAGGGGTCGAGCTCGGGCTGCGCCGCCGCGGTCACGAGGTGCGGACCGCCGCCACCGGCGAGTCCGGGCTCGCCGCGCTCGCCGAGTTCCGGCCCGACCTGCTGCTGCTCGACCTGATGCTGCCCGGGATGAACGGCGTACAGGTCTGCCGCCGGGTACGGGAGGACAGTCAGCTGCCGATCATCATGCTCACCGCCCGCGGCGACGACTTCGACGTCGTCATCGGCCTCGAGGCCGGCGCCGACGACTACATCGTCAAACCCGCCCGCACCGAGGTCATCGAGGCCCGTATCCGCGCCGTGCTGCGCAGGATGGAGGCGCCCGGCGGCCGGCCCTCCGTCGAGTTCCACGGCGATCTCGCCGTGGACCGGGCCGGGCTCACCGTCGCCAAGAACGGCGAACGCCTCGCGCTTGCGCCCTCCGAGATGAAGCTGCTCCTGCACCTGTCCGCAGCGCCGGAGCAGGTGTTCAGCCGCCAGCAGTTGCTGGAACACGTATGGGAGCACAGCTACCACGGTGACGCGCGGCTGGTCGACGCCTGCGTACGGCGGCTGCGCAACAAGATCGAGGACATACCGGGCAGCCCGCGCTACATCCAGACCCTGCGGGGCTTCGGCTACCGCTTCGGACCGCTGTGACCGGCGACCGCGCCGCTGACGGGGCCGTGGCCCGCGCCGCCGGACCGGAGTCCCGCCGCGGCCCCCGCCGCTTCGCCCGCCGGGCCGCGCCCCCTGCCGCCGAGGCCGAGGCCCGCCCTGACGGCGCCGCCCGCCCCGCCGCCCGTGCGCGCCGGATCGTCCCCTTCGGGCTGCGTACGCGCCTCGTCCTCGCCTTCCTGCTGGTCGCCGCCGTCAGCGCCGGGACGACCGCGGCACTCACCTACCGTGAGGCGCGCAGCGCGGTCCTCCGCAGTGCGCAGGACACCGCCGTCGCGTCCTTCCGTGAACAGGTGCAGACCCTCGCGCCGTCGCTGCCCGTCGAACCCGACTCGCTCCGCGAGATGCTGTTCGTCATCGCGAGCAAGTCCAAACCGCAGCCCTGGATCGTCTTCGCCGAGTACGGATCGCTGCGGGTGTCCTCCGGCGACAGTCCCACCTCGAGCGTCATCACCGCCGACCTGCGCCGTGCCGCCCTCACCACCACGCACGGCAGTTTCCAGCGAGTGGTGAAGGACGGCGTCCCGTACCTCACCGTCGGGGTGCCCGTCGTGGTCAGGAACGGCTCGGCCGGCAGACTCCCCACCGGGCTCGTCCTGTTCGCCGTGATTCGGATGACGGAGGAACAGGCCAACGTCGACGCGCTCGTCAGCGCCGCCCGCGACGGCGCCCTGCCCGGCCTCGCGGTCGCCCTGATACCGGCGCTGCTCGCCGCGCGCAGCGTGCTGCGCCCGGTCCGTGAACTGCGCGGAGCCGCGAGCTCCATGGGCAGCGGCAGACTCGACACCCGGATCTCCGTCCGCGGCCGCGACGAACTCTCCGACCTGGCGCGTACGTTCAACGAGTCCGCGGCCCAACTCCAGCGGTCCGTGGACGAACTGCAGCGGGCGGAGGCGAGGGCGCGGCGGTTCGCCTCCGACGTCTCGCACGAACTGCGCACCCCGCTGGCCGGGATGCTCGCCGTCACCGAGGTGCTCGACGAGGACGCCGGCGGCCTCGACCCCGACACCGCCCGCGCGGTGCGGCTGATCAGTACCGAGACCGGCAAACTCGCCGTGCTCGTCGAGGACCTGATGGAGATCTCCCGCTTCGACGCCCGCGCGGCCGAGCTCAACACCGACGAGGTCGACGCCGCGGAGACCGTCCGCAAGACCCTCCACCACCGGCACTGGCACGATCGGGTCCGCGCCGAACTGCCCGAGGGGGTCAGGGTCCGCCTCGATCCGCGGCGCTTCGACGTCGTCGTCGCCAATCTCGTCGGCAACGCGCTGCGGCACGGATCGGAGCCCGTCACCGTGCGGCTGTCGGTCCGGGGAGAGTTGCTGGTCACCGAGGTCGCCGACAGCGGGCCCGGCATCCGGCCCGAGGTGCTGCCGCACATCTTCGAGCGCTTCTACAAGGCGGACGCGGCCCGTACCCGCTCGGCGGGCAGCGGGCTGGGACTCGCCATCACCCAGGAGAACGTGCGGCTGCACGGCGGCACCGTGCGGGCATGGAACGCACCGGACGGCGGCGCCGTCTTCACGGTCGAGATCCCGCTCCGCGGTCCCGGCGGCGCACAGGAGGCGATGGCATGAGGTACCGGCGCGTGGCCGCCGCGCTGACGACGCTCGCGGCACTGCTGCCGCTCACCGCGTGCGGCATCCAGCAGACGGACGTCATAGAGGCGGGCGGCCCGGCCACCATCGATGTGCTGCCCGCGCCCGAGTCGAGGATGCTGCTGTTCTTCCTCTCCCCGGACGGCGTGCTGATCCCGGTGCCGAGGATCGTGGACGACGGGACCTTCGGCGACGAGTACCGCGACGGCGTCCACGACTCCCGGGATGCCCCGGCCGGTACCGGGGCGCCCGGTACCACCGAGGGCACCGGCGTGCGCCCGTCGACCGTGAAGACCGTCGCCGCGCTGCTGGCGGGCCCGAACGAGACGGAGCGGCGGTCGGGCCTGTACAGCGCCCTGGCCCTGCCGCCCCAGGCGTACCCGAAGGCGGTCACACCCTCCAGGGACGCGGTGGACGTCGACGTACCGGCCCCGCTGGGTGGTCTGACCGAGCCGGCCAGAGGCCAGCTCGTCTGCACGATCGCGTACGCGGAGAGCGCCGACGGCGGGGTCCTGGTCACGCTGCGGGGCACGGACGGCGCACTCGCCCCCGCGAGCTGCGACCTCCGGCCGGGGCCGACGGCGACCGCCGGGACGGACCCGGGATGACCGTGCCCGCCAGGGCGGGGTGAACGTGCCGGCCCGGGCGGGGGTGAACGTGCCCGGCAGGCCGGGGGACGTACAGGCCCGGGCGGGGCCGCGCGTGCCCGCCCGGCCGGGTCAGCGGCTGAGCTCCGTCAGCACGGCGTCCGTGAAGGCCGGCCACGCCTCGATCGCCCACGGCCCGAAGTCCCGGTCGCCGAGCGCCACACACGCCGCCCGCGCGTCCGGGTCGATCCACAGGAAGGTGCCGGACTGGCCGAAGTGGCCGAAGGTGCGCGGCGAGGACGAAGCACCCGTCCAGTGCGGCGACTTGGAGTCGCGGATCTCGAAGCCGAGACCCCAGTCGTTGGGCTTCTGGTTGCCGTAGCCGGGCAGCACACCGGACAGGCCGGGGTGCACGACCGTCATCGCCTCGAGCACCGTCCGCGCGTCGAGCAGCCGGGGGGCCTGCACCTCGGCGGCGAACCGGGCGAGGTCGTCGACGGTCGACACACCGTCCTTGGCGGGGGAGCCCTCCAGGGTGGTGGACGTCATGCCGAGCGGCTCCAGCACGGCCTGGTGGAGATAGTCGGCGAACGGGATGTCCGTGGCCTTGGCGATGTGGTCGCCGAGCACTTCGAAGCCGGCGTTCGAGTACAGCCTGCGGGTGCCGGGCGCGGCCATGGCGCGGTGCTCGTCGAAGGCCAGCCCCGACGTGTGCGCGAGCAGGTGCCGGACGGTGGAACCCTCCGGGCCGGCCGGCTCGTCGAGCTCGATCGCGCCCTCCTCGTACGCGACGAGCGCCGCGTAGGCGGCGAGCGGCTTCGTCACGGAGGCGAGGGGGAAACGGTGGTCCGTCGGGCCGTACGAACCGGCGACCGTGCCGTCCGCTCGTACGACGGCGGCCGCCGCGGTCGGTACCGGCCAGTTCTCGATCATCGCCAGGCTCTGCATGGCTACGAGCCTAAACGGTGCTAGAGACTCAGCCGCATCGCCGGGTCGGGGGTGCGGACGAAGCCCAGGGAGGCGTACAGCGGTTCGCCGTCCGCGGAGGCCCGCAGGTCGACCTTGCGGATGCCGCGCTCACGGAACCAGCCGAGCAGCCCCTCCATGCAGGCGCGCGAGTAGCCGCGGCGGCGCATGTCCTCGTCCGTGGCGACACTGAAGACGTAGCCGCACGTGCCGTCCGGGTTGCCCGGGCTGCCGAGGCGGTGCTCGATGGTGCCGACCGCGCACGCGGCGAGCCCGCCGCCGGGCCGGTCGACGACGAACGCCGTGAGGCTGCCGGCCGGGTCCGCGAGCCGGTCGCGCAGCGTGGCCGCGGCCGCGGGCTGCCAGCTGACGTCGGGGTTCGGCCCGGCGACGGAGTCCGCCATGACCTTGCGGAGGCGGACCAGTTCTTCGGCGTCGGCGGGGGTGGCGCGGCGGGAGATGCTCATGATCAGGCAGGCTAATTCCGGCCGCATCGGAAATGCCAGCCGATTGAGCTTGCTTCGAGTGCACTCCAACGTTTTAGCGTGGAGGGCATGACGGTGATCGAGAGCACCCCGGCCAGGACCGATCTCTGCAAGGCAGCCCCCCGGGCGCACCCGCGCCCGGAAGGCCAGGACCGCTACACCATCAGCGAGGTCGTCGCCTTCACCGGACTCACCGCGCACACCCTGCGCTGGTACGAGCGGATCGGGCTGATGCCGCACGTCGACCGTTCGCACACGGGTCAGCGGCGGTTCAGCAACCGTGACCTGGACTGGCTGGGCTTCGTCGGCAAACTGCGGCTGACCGGAATGCCCGTCGCCGACATGGTCACGTACGCCGAGATGGTCAGGGAGGGCGAGTCGACCTTCGAGGCGCGCGCGGAACTGCTCCAGCGCACCCGGCGCGACGTGCTCGACCGGATCGCCGAACTCCAGGACACCCTCGCGGTCCTGGACCACAAGATCGAGTTCTACGCGGACGCCCGACGGGCTCCGGAGAGGTCCTGACCTGATGAACGACGGCAAGATCGCACAGGTGCGCCTCGGCCGAGAGGGCCCGCTCGTCGGCGTCCAGGGCCTCGGCTGCATGGGCATGAGCGAGTTCTACGGCGAGACCGACGAGGCCGCGGCCAGGGACACCCTCGAGGTGGCGCTCGCCGAGGGCGTGACGCTCTTCGACACGGCCGACGTGTACGGGCGGGGCGCCAACGAGGAGTTTCTCGCGCCGTTCGTCGCCGCGCACCGGGACAGGATCACGCTCGCCACCAAGTTCGCCATCGAGCGGAACGACGACCCGCACTACCGGGGCGTGCGCAACGACCCCGCGTACGTCCGGCGGTCCGTCGAGGGCAGCCTGCGGCGGCTCGGCGTCGACGTCATCGACCTCTACTACATGCACCGGCGCGACCCCGCCGTGCCGCTCGAGGAGTCCGTCGGCGCGATGGCCGAACTCGTCGAACGGGGCCTCGTCAAGCACCTCGGCCTCAGTGAGGTGACCGGGGCCGAACTGCGCGAGGCGCACGCCGTGCACCCCATCGCGGCCCTCCAGTCGGAATGGTCCCTGTTCAGCCGCGACGTGGAGCGCAGCGCGGTCGCGGCGGCCGCCGAACTCGGTGTCGCGCTCGTGCCGTACTCACCCCTCGGCAGGGGCTTCCTCGCCGGCGCGTTCACCGACGCCGGCAAGGATCTGTCCGAGGACGACTTCCGTCGCCACCAGCCCCGCTTCACGGGCGACAACGCGCAGACGAACGCGGCGCTCCTGGAGCCCGTCCACAAGATCGCGGCGGCGCACGGGGCGAGCGCGGCGCAGGTGGCGCTGGCGTGGGTCCACCAGCGGGCCGACGTCCACGGCCTGACGGTCGTCCCCATCCCGGGCACCCGCAAGGCCACGCGCCTGCGGGAGAACCTGGCGGCGACGCGGCTGGTCCTGACGGAGGCGGAGCTGACGGCGCTGGAGCCGGTGGCCGCACGGGTGGTCGGTGACCGGTACCCGGACATGTCGTCGACGTCGACGGCGCGGGAGTAGCCACAGGGGCGGGGCGCGGCGGAGCAGACCCGGGGCGGGGGCGCGTCGGCCCCCGTCACGCCCACCCGAACGCGAACACCGCGAACCCGACCGCCAGCACCCCGGCCACCGCGCGCACACCCCGCGCGCCCTGCGGCCACGGCGTCTCGAACACCCGCGCCCGGCGTGCGATCAGCGCCAGCAGGCACGCGAACACCGGCAGCCACGCCACCCTCGCCAGGATCCAGCCGAGCGAGTCCGGCGGCGTGGTCAGCCCGGGGATCTCCCCGAGGAACGACGCCGGTACGGCCGCCGCCAGCATCGCCGTCTGGTGCCAGCACAGGATCGTCATCGCCGACAGGTTGACGACGACCACCGGCGCCCACAGCCCGGGCCGCCTCAGCAGCCGGCCGAGCCGGCCGTGCAGCAGCATCGCCGCCCCGCTCTGCGCCGCGGCCAGCGCGAGGACCAGCAGCGACGGCGGATGCGAGTTGGTGCGGGCCTCCCCGGGCACACCGACCATCGACGACGGGTAGTCGAGGACGAGCAGCAGCAGCGCGAACAGCGCCACGCCGCCGATCAGGAGCCCCCACGCACGGCGGCGCCCGACGCGGCCCTCGCCCCAGCTCACGCCGAGCTGGTAGGCGAACAGCCAGCCGGGGAGGATGTTGACGATCCCGAGCCACGCCGGCATCGCGTCCGCGTACGGCCCGTACCGCAGCAGGTCGACCACCGCGACGGTCAGCAGCAGCGGCGCCGCCGCCCACGCGCCCATGCGACGGGCGGCTCGTACGCAGTACGGGGTGAGGGCGGTGACCAGGGTGTACACGCCCACGAACCACAGGGGTTGCACCACCAGCGTGGACCCGGTCCGCAACGTGTCAGCGGGCACGCCGAGCCACCACAGCACCAAGATCAGCACGGCCCATACGGCGGTGACTCCGAGGACGGGCCGGCCGAGGCGGGCGACCCGCTGGCGCAGCCAGGCACCGGTGGTGCCGGTGCGGCGGTGGTAGGAGAGGACGGACGCGTGACCGCCGACGAGGAAGAAGACGCCCAGCATCTGGAGCACCCAGCTGACCGGTGCGAAGAAGCCGAAGGCCGTCAGCGGGCTGGCGTTGTGCAGCGCGCCGTCCGTGTCGAGGGTGAAGCCGCCGAGCAGCCAGTGGCCGGTGGGTACGGCGAGCAGGGCGAGCGCGCGCAGCCCGTCGAGGGCGCGGTCGCGGTGGGCGGGTGTGCCGGCCTCGATCTTCTCTGCGAGTTTCACCGCGCCGCTCCTTCCGGGCTCTCGTCAAATGCGACGGCGCCGTCCGCGACGGCGGTCCCGTCCATGAGCCGGGCCTCGTCCATGACGGCGCTCCCGTCCGCGATCGCGGCGAACGCGCGCAGCGAGTCGGTGCCGGGCACGAAGTAGCCGGTGTGGCCCTCGGCCAGCTCCGCGGGAATCCGGCGGGCGCCGAAGGACGGGTCGGTGGGGTCGTCGCCGTGGCCGAGGCCGAGGAACCGCACACCGGGGACCTTGGAGATCCAGTCGGAGTCGTCCTTGGCCGCCCACACCCGCGCGTCGGTGCGCAGTTCGCGCACGTGCCCGGCGCGCATCCCGGGGGAGGCCAGCACCACGATGTCGCGGGCGTTCACCTCGTCGGCGGCGAGCCCGCAGACGACGGAGCCGTAGCTGTGGCAGAACAGCACGGGCTTCGGTGCGCCGGTCGCGGCAAGGCCCGCCGTGAACCGGGCCAGCCGGGTCGCTCCCGCCTCCGCGAGCTTCCCGGTCGCGGCGTCGACACCGACCCCGACGGGCGTGGTGTAGCCGGTCCAGGCGACGACAGCGGTGCCGGCGCCGGCCGCCGCCCGCAGGGCCTTCGCCATGCCGGCGGGGGTGCCGTACGGGTCGCTCGCCCGGTCGAAGGTCGCGGCGTCGATGTCGGAGCCGGGGACGACCACGGACACCTGGCGGGCCCTCTCGAGGTCCCCGTGGACCTCGGCGACCTGGCCCCGGCCGCGCGGGTCGAAGGCGAGGATCTGCCGGCCGGCCAGCCGCTCGTACGGGGTGCCCCGCAGGGCAAGGGTGTTGGCCCGGTAGCGCAGCCGGACCGGTACGCCGTCGAGGTTGCCGACGACGAGCGGATGGCGGCGGACCAGCCGCTGCTGCTCGTCCTCGCTCAAGGACCCGAAGAACGCGGCGACTTCAGAGGGCGTCGCCGCAGCCGGATCGGGCAGCGCCCGGTCCAGCGAGGTGTCCGCCGTCCACGCGGCGCTGCCCGGCGGCGGTCCCGTCACCGGGCGCTGGGCGTTCTCCGAGGCCCATCCGGTGGTTCCCGCGGCCACCGTCGTCGCGAACGCGACGGCGGCCAAGGTCCTCTTGTAGCGGCGCATGGGTCCGCCTCCCTCTTCCCGACTCCGTTGCTGTGGCGGGAGGAAGGTAGGAGGACGGCGGGTGACGGCACGTCACACCGGGGAGCCAACTCCGGTGTCGTACCGGAGTATCACCGGGAGGAGAAGGAGCGGAACGGCCGGCAGGGCCTCAGCCGGCGGCCTCGCCCGGCCGGACCAGGCCCGACTCGTACGCGAAGATCACGGCCTGCGCCCGGTCGCGCAGGTCGAGCTTGGCCAGCACCCGCCCGATGTGCGTCTTGACGGTCTGCTCGGCCAGCACCAGGTGCCCGGCGATCTCCTGGTTGGACAGGCCCCGGGCGATCAGTTCGAGGACCTCCGTCTCGCGCGGGGTCAGCCCGTTCAGCCGCAGCGAGGGGTCCCGGCGCGGGGCGGGCCGCTGAGCGGCGAAGTCCGCGATCAGCCGGCGGGTCACGGACGGCGCGAGGAGCGCCTCACCGGCGGCGACGATCCGTACGGCGGCGATCAGATCGGCGGGCGGCGCGTCCTTCAGCAGGAAGCCGGACGCACCGGCGCGCAACGCCTCGTACACGTAGTCGTCCACGTCGAACGTCGTCAGCATCAGCACCTTGGGCCGGTGCACGACGGCGGTCGGAGGGTTCAGCAGCTCACGCGCGGCGGCGAGACCGTCCATCTCCGGCATCCGTACGTCCATCAGCACCACGTCGGGATGAGTGGTGCGGCTGACCTCCACGCCCTTGCGGCCGTCCGGCGCCTCGCCCACCACGTCGATGTCGCTCTGCGCGGAGAGCAGCGCGGCGAACCCGGCGCGCACCATGGCCTGGTCGTCGACGATGATCACGCGAATGGTCAACTGGCGTCCTCGGTCCGCTGGGTCTGCGTGCTGCTCTTGGTCCTGCCGGTCCTGCCGGCGGTGTTCACGGAGGTCTCCCCGGCGGTCAGCGGAAGACGAGCCGCCACCCGGAAACCGCCGTCCGGCAGCGGTCCGGTGTCGAGGCTGCCGCCGGTCAACCGTACGCGCTCCCGCATCCCGACGAGTCCGTGCCCCGTCCCCGTCGTCTCCAGCGGCGAAGTGGGCGCGGGGGCGGGTCCGTTGACGACCAGCACGGTCAGATCGGACCCGTCGGACGTCACCGACACCCGCGTCGGCGCGCCGGGCGCGTGCCGTACGACATTGGCCAGCGCCTCCTGCACGATCCGGTACCCCGACATGTCCACGGCCTGCGGCACGGCACCGAGGTCCGCGGCGAGCGACAACTCGGCAGGCACCCCGGCCCGTACCGTCGCCTCCACCAACTGCTGCACCCTGTCCAGACCGGGCTGCGGGGCCCGCTCGCCCTGCGCGTCCTCACTGCGCAGCACGGCGAGCAGCCGCCGCATCTCGGTCAGCGACTCCCGCGCGCTCGACGCGATCGACGCGAACTCCTCCCGCGCGGCGTCGGGAAGCGCCTCGATCCGGTACGGCGCCGAGTCCGCCTGCACGGTGATCACCGACATGTGGTGCGCCACGACGTCGTGCAGCTCACGGGCGATACGGGCGCGCTCCTCCAGCAGCGTGCGCTGGGCCCGCTCCGCCTCGCTGATGGTCTCCTGCACGATCAGCCTGCGCTGGACGTCACCCCGCTCGCGCAGGGCGCCGGTGACCACGAGGACCACGCCGCTGAGCACGAACAGCAGCAGATGCACGCCGTCGCCGAGGTCGTGCCCGACCAGTTCGAGCGCGAACCCCGCCGCGCCGGTCGCCAGCCACACGGCCAGCAGTGTGCGGCGCGGTTCCCGCAGCCCCAGGCACGCCATCAGCATCAGATAGCCGACGACGGCCATCGGGGTCCACGGCCAGGTCCTGCCGCCGGTGCCGTCCGCGCCGAGCAGCACGACCGCCCCGGCGACGTCGGCCCCGAGGACGATCCACCACGCCTGCAAGGGGCGCGTCACGGCGAGCAGCAGCGGCGCGGTCTGCGCGGTGGCGAGCGCGCCGGCGACGGCGCCGCCGACCTTGTAGTCCTGGGTCAGCACGGTGGCGGTGACGGGCAGCAGCGCGGCGACGAAGGCGAGGGCGACGCCGTAGGGGAGCAGCCGCAGCCAGCGGTTCTCGGCGCCGCCGAGGAGGGGAGCGGTGGAGGAGGACGGCGTACCGAGATCGGCGGCGAGCCGCCGCCCGGCACGCCGCGCGAGGGCTCGGGCGCGGGTGCGGGTGCCGGCACCGGGGCGGAGGGTTTCTGGCATGACGGGATCAGCGTAGGCGGGGCGGGGCGGCCGGGGCGTCATACCCCGGGCCGGGGTATCGGGTCATACCGTGGTCCGACGCCGCCCGGCGGGGCCCCGTCACAGCTCCGCCAGGAGCTCCGCCTTCTTGCGGGTGAACTCCTCGTCCGTCACCAGCCCCGCCAGATGCAGGTCGCCCAGGTGACGTATGCGGTCCGCGATGTCGGCCGGGTCGCGGCGGGCCGCGGGGACCGTCAGCGCGGGGGTCTGGTTCTGGCGGCGGACGGCTTCGAGCACCGCCGCGGCGAACGGCAGCGACTCGTGCACCGGCCCGTACCCGAGCCCGAAGACGACCGCCGCCGGGTCCTGGTCCGCCTGCCCCGCGTCCTCGGTGCCGTCCGCGCCGCGGCGCAGCAGCCGCAGGTAGCCGTCGAAGACCTCCGGAGAGCGCCATTCGACGCCGCTCAGTTCGGAGACGGCGAAACTCTGGTCGCCGGCCTTCCACTTCGCGGAGGACGCTCCCGTCCAGAACCACCGGAACGCCACGTGCGAGCCGTCGAAGGACGCCTTGCCGTCGTAGGCCTTGAAACCGAGCGGGGCCTCGGGTGCGTGGACGAGGTGCCGTTCGGCCGGCCGGGCGGCGTCCGGGCCGAGGACGGCGCGCAGTTCGTCGGCGTAGTACTCGGCCAGCGTCTCCCGCTCGGCCGGCAGCACCAGACGGTACGGGTCGCACACTTCCTTGAGCTGCCCGGCGGCCGCCTCCATCAGCGGGTCCGCGCCCGGTCTGGGCACAGCGTGCAGCACCACCGTGCCACGCTTGCCCGGGGTGAGCGTCACCGATGCCAACGCCTCGTGCGGGATGCGGCGTTCACGCAGCGAGGAGAGGAGCTTCGGTGTGCGGATCCCCCGTTCGAAGCGGATGAGCACGGAGTCGGACTCGAACTCCCAGGTGGCTTGAATTCCGGCCAGCACATCACCCATGTGCCTCATCGTATGCGGCTCACGCCTGCGCGTCTTCCCTCGGCGGCCACCCCTTTTGGGCGGGCTCTACGCGCGTCAGCCCGCTCAGGCACCGGAAATACCACTGCGGCATGTGTCGGTGCCCGATGCGCAGCTCACGTCGGCGTAGGCGCCGACGCCCAGGTCGGCGAAATTGCGGACGCTCTCGGTTCCCGGCTCGAAATAGCCGGTATGGCCGACGGCGCCCGCCGCGGAGAGCACCCGTGCGCCGAACTCCGGGATGACCGGGTCCTCGCCGTGGCCGAGTCCGCCGACCTCCAGGTGCGGCACGCCCTCGATCCAGTCGTCGGCGTCGCGCATCGCCCAGACCCGGGCCTTCGTGCGCAGGCCGGCGACGTTCTCCGCCCGCATGCCGGGGCTGCCGGCGACGGCCACGTCGCCGACCCGGGCGGGCAGTTGCCGTGCCGCGACCCCGCAGACCACGGAGCCGTAGCTGTGGCAGAACAGCGAGACGCGGGACCGCCCGGGCAGCGCCTCGGTGAGCTCGACGAGCCGTACGGCGCCGTTCTCCGCGAGCCGCCCGATGGCCGACTCCATACCGACCCCGGCCGGGCTCGTGTAGTCGCCCCAGGCGATGACGGCCGTACGCAGCTGTGGCGCGGCCGCCCGCTGGGCGGCGTACAGGGACTGGGCCATGCCGACCGGCGCGCTGTATTTACGGGCGGTCCGCTGGAAGGTGAGCAGATTGGTGTCGACGCCCGGCACGATCACCGAGACGCGCTGGGCCCGCTCCAGGTCCCCGAAGACCTCGGCCACCCGGCCGGAGCCGGACGGGTCGAAGGAGAGGATCTGCCGGTCGCGGCTCATCAGCGCCTCGAACCGGTGCATCCGCCGTACGGCCTGATGGTGACCCGCGGCCGTGAGCCCGGGGTCGGCCACCCTCTTGCGCTCGCGGGCGAGGGAGGCGGAAAGGGCCGTGCGGTTGGCCCGGTACCGCAGGGCGACGGGCGCCCCGTTCAGGTTGCCGACGATGCGCGGGTAGTCCTCGGCGAGTTGCCTGCTCCGCTCGCGGCCGAGCGACGCGAAGAAGGCGGCGAACCGGCTCGGCCCGCTGTTCAGGCCGGGCAGCTCATGGGCGCCTATGCGTCCCTTGCTCCAGCCCGCCAGTTCTGCTTCGAGCGCGTCACGGGCGCCCGGCTGGTGCCGCACGGCGGTCCAGCCGGTGGTCGCCAGCATCACGAACACCACCGCGAGGGCGAGCAGGGTGCGCCACGCGGTCAGGGAGGGGGAGGAGTCGAAGGAAGTCACTGCGGGACACCCTAGGAGAAGGGTGCGGGCCTACGCGAAGAGCGTGAGGTACATCACGTGTCGGAACGAGAATTGATGGGGAGAAGGGTGACGTTCCGTGCCGTGCCGGCGCCCGCTCGGGCGCATTTCCCCTGCGTACGGCGGTCGTTGGACGCCGGGTGGTGCCCCGGGTCTCAAGGGCCGTGCGGTGAGCCCTGTTCACCGTCGCGCCAGTTCTGTGCGAGCGCGGGACCGAGATGGTCGAGGAATGTTTCCGTGAGCGAACGGATCGCCTCGATGCTGGGGTCCGCGCCCTGCCCCCACAGCCGCCCTGTGGCGCGCATCACGCCGCTGAACGCCGCCACGGCCACCCGGGGCCTGGGGTCGGTGTTCACGTCCAGCCCCTCCCGTTCGGCGATGAGCGCGGCCAGCGCCTCCTCCGTCACGGTGGAGCGGCGCAGGTACGCGGCGAGCAGCGCCGGGGTCGACTCGATCATCTGGAAGCTGCGCATGTACAGGTCGAGCGGCACGATCTCCTCGACCGCTTCGCCGATGGCGTCCCAGGCGGCGAACACGGCGTTGCGCAGGGCCTCGAGGGGGCCTTCCTCCGCGGGGCGCGCGCGCAGCGCCACGGCGTAATGGGCCTCCAGGATCTCCTGGACGGCGAAGGCGACCTCTTCCTTGGACGCGAAGTAGCGGAAGAAGGTGCGCTGGGACACCTCGACCGTGTCCGCGATCTCGTCGACGGTCGTCCGCTCGTACCCCTGGGTGGTGAACAGCTCGAGGGCGACACGTACCAGTGCGTCACGGGTGCGCTGTTTCTTGCGGGCGCGCAGCCCGGTCGGCTCGGCCGTGGTCACTTCATGTTCCTCATTTCGCTGCTTCCACCTGCGTCCATTGTCCGCCGAGTCACGTGACAGTTACCGACTAGTGAACTCGTTTGTCAACTGTCAGTCGCTGTCATTAGTCTTCTCGCATGACTAGTCAGACCACCGTCGAAAAGGCGCCGAGGGATCCCCAGGACTCCGCTCCGGCACCGGTCAAGGGGCTTCGCGGCCACCCCTGGCTGACCCTGTTCTCCGTGGCCATCGGCGTGATGATGGTCGCGCTGGACGGCACGATCGTCGCGATCGCCAATCCCGCGATCCAAAAGGATCTCGGCGCCTCGCTCGCCGACGTCCAGTGGATAACCAACGGCTACCTGCTCGCCCTGGCCGTGGCACTGATCACGGCGGGCAAGCTCGGTGACCGCTTCGGCCACCGGCAGACCTTCATCATCGGCATCGCCGGCTTCGCCGCCGCCTCCGCGGCCATCGGCCTGTCCGACTCCATCGTCCTCGTCATCGCCTTCCGCGTGCTGCAGGGCCTCTTCGGCGCCCTGCTGATGCCGGCCGCGCTCGGCCTGCTGCGCGCCACGTTCCCGGCCGAGAAGCTGAACATGGCGATCGGCATCTGGGGCATGGTCATCGGCGCCTCGACGGCCGGCGGTCCGATCCTCGGCGGTGTGCTCGTCGAGCACGTCAGCTGGCAGTCGGTGTTCTTCATCAACGTGCCCGTCGGCATCCTCGCCGTGGTCCTCGGCCTGGTCATCCTGAAGGACCACCGCGCGGAGAACGCGCCGAAGTCGTTCGACATCCTCGGCATCCTGCTGCTGTCGGGTGCGATGTTCAGCCTCATCTGGCCGCTGATCAAGGCCGGCGAATGGGGCTGGGGCTCCGCCGGCACCCTCGGCTGGCTGGCCGGCTCCGTGGTGCTGTTCGGCCTGTTCGCCTTCTGGGAGAGCAAGGTCGACGAGCCGCTCGTGCCGCTCGCGATGTTCCGCTCCGTCCCGCTCAGCGCCGGTGTGGTGCTGATGGTGCTGATGGCGTTCGCCTTCATGGGCGGCCTCTTCTTCGTGACGTTCTTCCTCCAGGGCGTCCAGGAGATGAGCCCGGTCGACAGCGGTCTGCGGCTGCTGCCGCTGACCGGCATGATGATCGTCTCCTCGCCGCTGGCGGGTGCGCTGATCACCAAGTTCGGCCCCCGCTTGCCGCTGGTCGGCGGCATGGTCTGCACCGCCGCCGCCATGTTCGGCATGACCACCCTCTCCGAGGGGACCGGCACCTTCGCGATGTCCCTGTGGTTCGCGCTCCTGGGCCTCGGCCTCGCGCCGGTCATGGTCGGCGCCACCGAGGTCATCGTCGGCAACGCCCCGATGGAGCTCTCCGGCGTCGCCGGCGGTCTCCAGCAGGCCGCCATGCAGGTCGGCGGCGCGCTCGGTACGGCCGTCCTCGGCGCGGTGATGTCCGCCAAGGTCAGCGCCGAGTTCGCGGACAACTGGAAGGCCGCGGGCATCCCGGCCCCGCCGGACCCGCGGCTGGAGCAGGCCGCCGAGTTCGGCACCGTCCCCGGCGAGCTGGCCCAGGCCCCCGGCATGACGCCGGAACTGGTCACCACGATCGGTGACGTCATCCACGACACGTTCATGTCAGGCATGGGCCTGGCGTTCACGGTCGCCGGCATCGTCGCGGTCGTCGCGGCGCTGGTCGCCGTGCTCACCAAGCGTGGCGAGAACGCGGAGGCGGGTGCGGGCGCGGCCCACATCTGACTCGACCTCGCGCGACGACAGCCCCGCCGGGCACCCCGCGGCGGGGCTGTCGCCTATCCGGATGATTTCCCCTTGGGCCCCTTCCGCTGCCACGTCACCGCAGGTCAGGGTCGGCCCAACGATTCGTCGACCACACGGGGGACCCTCATGCGCAAGACCGTCACCGCCGCCGCCCTGGCCGCCGCGGCACTCCTGCCGCTGCTGCTCCAGCCGCCGCAGACCGCGGCCGCCGCACCACCACGTCTCGGCGCGTGCGCGGCCGGCGAGCTGTGCCTGTGGGCCGAGAACGACTTCCGCGGCGCACGCAGCACCCATGAGCTCGCCGGCACCGACATCGAGAGCTGCGTACCGCTGCCGCCGGGCACCTCCGCCAAGGCCCTGGCCAACCGGACCGGCCGGCCCGTCACCACCTATCAGTCCGAGGAGTGCGCGGAGACCGGCGAGTTCGAGACCTACCCCGGCGGCGGAACCTGGCTCCCCAGGTCGCCCTACCGGGTCAGGGCGTTCAAGATCTGGGAGAACTAGGCCCCGGCACCTCGGGCGCCCCGGACAGCGGGGTGCCCGACAGCCGCGCCACCTCGGCCCGCAGGCCGCGGACCTCCGCCGTCAGCGCCTCCAGCAGTGCCGTCTGCCGGCGCTCCTCGGCGTCGTCCCGCTCGAAGCGGGAGATGAACCAGGCCGCGATGTTGGCCGTCACCACACCGAGCAGCGCGATACCGGAGATCATCAGTCCGACCGCGAGCAGCCGCCCGAGGCCCGTCGTCGGCGAGTGGTCGCCGTAGCCGACGGTCGTCATCGTCGTGAACGACCACCACACCGCGTCGCCCAGCGTCTTGATGTTCCCGCCGGGCGCGTCCCGCTCCACCTGGAGCACGGCGAGCGAACCGAACATCATCAGCCCCACGACCGCGCCGCCGACATACGTGGTGAGCGTGATCTGCGGCGCCATCCTGGCCCGCCGGCCGACCAGCAGCAGCGTGGAGACCACACGCAGCAGACGCAGCGGCTGCACCAGGGGCAGCAGCACCGCCAGCAGGTCCAGGGGATGGCTGCGCAGGAACAGCCACTTGCCCGGCGCCAGCGACAGCCGTACGAGGTAGTCCACGGCGAACGTCCCCCACACCACCCACTCGGCCACCTGGCAGGCCCGGTGGACGAAGGAAGGCGCGCCCGGGGCGACGATCGGGACGGTGTAGGCGACCGCGAAGACGAGGGCGAGCGCCAGCAGGGGCGTCTGCATGCGCTTTTCCCAGCGCATCTGGGCGGTCTGCTGCTTCATGACAGGAATGGTAAGGACACGCCAGGGGCGGCGGACCCACGGTCCGCCGCCCCTGACGTGCTGATCCTCGCTACTGCTTCGCTACGCGTCGCCGCCCGCGGCGCCCGGGTCGGCCGCCGACACGTCCAGCAGCTGGTAGCGGTCCACCGCCTGCTTGAGCGCGCCGCGGTCGACCTTGCCCTCGCGGGCCAGCTCGGTCAGCACCGCCAGCACGATCGACTGCGCGTCGATGTGGAAGAAGCGCCGGGCCGCGCCGCGGGTGTCCGCGAAGCCGAACCCGTCCGCGCCCAGCGACTGGTACGTGCCCGGCACCCAGCGGGAGATCTGGTCGGGGACCGAGCGCATCCAGTCGGACACCGCGACGAACGGGCCCTCGGAGCCGGACAGCTTCCGCGTCACGTACGGGACGCGCTGCTCCTCCTCGGGGTGCAGCAGGTTGTGCCGCTCCACGTCGACCGCCTCACGGCGCAGCTCGTTCCAGGAGGTCGCGGACCACACGTCGGCGCGTACGTTCCACTCCTCCGCCAGGATCCGCTGGGCCTCGATCGCCCACGGGACGGCGACACCGGACGCCATGATCTGCGCCGGGATGGCACCCTGCTCGCCCTGCTTGAAGCGGTGGATGCCCTTCAGGATGCCCTCGACGTCCACATCGGCCGGCTCCGCGGGGTGCTGGATCGGCTCGTTGTAGACGGTGAGGTAGTAGAAGATGTCCTCGTTCTCCTCGGGGGTCCCGCCGTACATCCTGCGCAGACCGTCCTGGACGATGTGCGCGATCTCGAAGCCGAACGCCGGGTCGTAGGCGACGCAGCCCGGGTTGGTCGACGCGAGCAGCTGCGAGTGGCCGTCCGCGTGCTGGAGGCCCTCGCCCGTCAGCGTCGTACGGCCGGCGGTGGCGCCCAGGACGAAGCCGCGCGCCAGCTGGTCGGCCATCTGCCAGAACTGGTCGCCGGTGCGCTGGAAGCCGAACATCGAGTAGAAGACGTACACCGGGATCAGCGGCTCGCCGTGGGTCGCGTACGCGGAGCCCGCGGCGATCAGGGACGCGGTGCAGCCGGCCTCCGAGATGCCGTCGTGCAGCATCTGACCGGTCGGCGACTCCTTGTACGCGAGCAGCAGCTCGCGGTCCACGGCCTCGTACTGCTGGCCGAGCGGGTTGTAGATCTTCGCACTCGGGAAGAACGAGTCCATGCCGAAGGTGCGGTACTCGTCGGGAGCGATCAGCACGAACCGCTTGCCGATCTCCTTGTTCCGCATGAGGTCCTTCAGCAGCCGGACGAACGCCATGGTGGTGGCGATCGACTGCTGACCGGAGCCCTTCTTCACAGCCGCGTACGTCTTGTCCTCTGGCAGCTGAAGCGGCTTCGCCCGCACGATCCGGGTCGGCACGTATCCACCGCAGGCCTTGCGATGGTCGTGCATGTACTGGATCTCCTCCGAGTCGCGGCCCGGGTGGTAGTACGGCGGGGCGCCGCTCTCGAGCTGCTGGTCCGTGATCGGGAGGTGCAGCCGGTCACGGAAGCGCTTCAGGTCGTCGACCGTCAGCTTCTTCATCTGGTGCGTGGCGTTGCGGCCCTCGAAGTTCGGCCCGAGCGTCCAGCCCTTGATGGTCTGCGCCAGGATCACCGTCGGCTGGCCCTTGTGTGCCTTGGCCGCCGTGTAGGCCGCGAAGACCTTGCGGTGGTCGTGACCGCCGCGGCCGAGGTGCAGGATCTGCTCGTCGGTCATGTTCTCGACCATGGCGCGCAGCCGCTGGTCGCCGCCGAAGAAGTGCTCGCGGATGTAGGCGCCCGTCTCGGTCGCGTACGTCTGGAACTGGCCGTCCGGCGTGGTGTTCAGCTTGTTGACGAGGATGCCGTCGCGGTCCTGGGCGAGCAGCGGGTCCCAGGAGCGGTCCCAGACCAGCTTGATCACGTTCCAGCCGGCGCCGCGGAACTGCGACTCCAGCTCCTGGATGATCTTGCCGTTGCCGCGGACCGGGCCGTCGAGGCGCTGGAGGTTGCAGTTGACCACGAAGGTCAGGTTGTCCAGGCCCTCACGGGCGGCGATGGACAGCTGGCCCAGCGACTCCGGCTCGTCCATCTCGCCGTCGCCGAGGAAGGCCCACACGTGCGAGTCGGAGGTGTCCGCGATGCCGCGGGCCTCCATGTAGCGGTTCATGCGCGCCTGGTAGATGGCGCCGAGGGGGCCGAGGCCCATGGAGACCGTGGGGAACTCCCAGAAGTCCGGCATCAGCCGCGGGTGCGGGTAGCTGGACAGCCCGTACGGCTCCTTGGACTTCTCCTGCCGGAAGGCGTCCAGCTGCTGTTCGCTGAGCCGGTCCAGCAGGAAGGCACGGGCGTAGATACCGGGGGACGCGTGCCCCTGGAAGAAGATCTGGTCGCCGCCCTTGCCGTCGTCCTTGCCACGGAAGAAGTGGTTGAAGCCGACGTCGTACAGGGAGGCGGAGGAGGCGAAGGTGGCGATGTGGCCGCCGACGCCGATACCGGGGCGCTGCGCGCGGGAGACCATGACCGCGGCGTTCCACCGAGTCGCGTTGAGGATCTTGCGCTCGATCTCCTCGTTGCCGGGGAAGAACGGCTCGTCCTTGGTCGCGATCGTGTTGACGTAGTCCGTGCTGCGCATCTCGGGCACGGCGACGCGCTTCTCGCGCGCCCGCTCGATCAGGCGGAGCATCAGATAGCGGGCCCGCTCCCGGCCCCGCTCGTCGACGGCGGCGTCGAGGGAGTCCAGCCACTCCTGGGTCTCTTCAGGATCGAAGTCCGGGACCTGACTGGGAAGGCCGCCAATGATGATCGGGTTGCGATCTGATCCGGAAGCCACGCTGTTCCTTCGCTGTTCGGAGGTACTGGGTCGGCAAAGCTGTCGCACCGCCTCCCATCGTGTACCGCGGGGAGCCTCGCGTCATCTCTACCGGGAGGTAACCCTCGATCTCGGCGACATCCGGCCCCGGTCCGACGGGCGGGCCGGACCGAATCGCAACTTTACGCCCGACCCGTCCATGCGTTTCGTTCGGTCGTTCGGTTCCCATTGAGATGTGAAAGGGTAGGAATGCCGCGTACGCGGCCGAAGGGTGTGGTCACGATCGTGGCGGGGACCCGTCGCTTGCCTGGAGTTGCGCCGAGACGGCCGCAAACGTCACCGTTTCGGCGGTCTGGACGGCCGGGTACTTGCGCGATCCGCCCCGCCCGTGTGGACTACGGCCAATGCTGCGCGTACGCGCGTAGCCGAAGCATTTGTCGAAAACGATCAGGAGGCAAGCCGTGAGCGCGACCGCGGACCACGCGGAGGAGCGGACCAACCCGGCAGCAAGGCTGGGGTTCGAGCCCGGACAAGTGGTCCAGGAGATCGGCTACGACGACGACGTCGAGCAGGAGCTCCGTGAGGGCATCGAGGCCGCTACCGGCCAGGAACTCGTCGACGAGGACTACGACGACGTCGCCGACGTCGTCGTGCTGTGGTTCCGTGACGAGGACGGGGACCTCACCGACGCACTGGTGGACGCCATCGGTCTGATCGACGAGGGCGGGGTCGTCTGGCTGATGACCCCCAAGACCGGCCGTGACGGCTATGTCGAGCCCAGCGACATCAACGAGGCCGCACAGACGGCGGGTCTCTCCCAGACCAAGAGCATCAACGCCGGCAAGGACTGGAGCGGCAGCCGGCTGGTCACCCCCAAGGGGGCGAAGTCGGGGAAGCGCTGAGCCGCCGAGCGGCGAAGGACAGAGAACAGGCCCCCACCGGCACAGCCGGTGGGGGCCTTCTGCGTAGGCTGGCCTCCTACCGGACGGGCACACAGAAGGGAAGCTTTCTCCATGGCGATCGAGGTCGGCGACAAGGCACCGGAGTTCGAGCTCAAGGACAACCACGGCCGCACCGTCGCGCTCTCGGACTTCCGGGGCGAGAAGAACGTCGTGCTGCTCTTCTACCCCTTCGCCTTCACCGGCGTGTGCACCGGTGAGCTGTGCGCCCTGCGGGACGAGCTGCCGAAGTTCGTCAACGAGGAGACCCAGCTGCTGGCCGTCTCCAACGACTCGATCCACACCCTGCGCGTCTTCGGCGAGCAGGAGGGCCTCGAGTACCCGCTGCTCTCCGACTTCTGGCCGCACGGCGAGACCTCGCGCGCCTACGGCGTCTTCGACGAGGAGAAGGGCTGCGCGGTCCGCGGCACCTTCATCATCGACAAGGAGGGCGTGGTGCGCTGGACGGTCGTCAACGGCCTTCCCGACGCCCGCGACCTGAACGACTACGTCAAGGCGCTGGACGCCCTCTGAGCCACGGCGTTCACCGTCCGGGCCTCCTGCCGGTCCCGTCCGGGCATCCTTCGCGCGAACCGGCGCGCGAAAGCCTGTTTTGCGCGGGAACCGGTCACTAGGATCCTTTCGTTGATCCGATGACAAGCACAACGGGGGCGCTGCCCCTGAAACAACAATGGAGGGACTCGTGGGAGTCAGCCTCAGCAAGGGCGGCAACGTCTCGCTGACCAAGGCCGCGCCGAACCTGACCGCGGTCACCGTGGGCCTGGGCTGGGATGTCCGGACCACCACCGGCACCGACTTCGACCTCGACGCCAGCGCCCTGCTGACCAACGCCGAGGGCAAGGTCACAGGCGACGGAAACTTCGTCTTCTTCAACAACCTCAAGAGCTCCGACGGTTCCGTCGAGCACACCGGTGACAACCTCACCGGTGAGGGCGAGGGCGACGACGAGCAGATCAAGGTCAACCTGGCCGCGGTCCCCGCCGACGTCGACAAGATCGTCTTCCCGGTCTCGATCTACGAGGCCGAGAGCCGCCAGCAGTCCTTCGGCCAGGTGCGCAACGCGTTCATCCGCGTCGTCAACCAGGCCGACAACAACGAGCTCGCGCGCTACGACCTGAGCGAGGACGCCTCGACCGAGACCGCGATGGTCTTCGGCGAGCTGTACCGCAACGGCGCGGAGTGGAAGTTCCGTGCCATCGGCCAGGGTTACGCCTCCGGCCTGCGCGGCATCGCGCAGGACTTCGGCGTGAACGTCTGAGTCAGGCACAGCAGTCTCCACGTCCGGCGCCGCACTGAGTGCGGCGCCGGACGCGCCTGGGCCCGAAGGGGCCCGCAGCAAAGCCATCCAGGGGAGGACTCACCAACATGGGCGTCACGCTCGCCAAGGGAGGCAATGTCTCCCTCTCCAAGGCCGCACCCAATCTCACCCAGGTGCTCGTAGGGCTCGGCTGGGACGCGCGCTCCACCACCGGCGCACCCTTCGACCTCGACGCCAGCGCGCTGCTCTGCCAGAGCGGACGGGTCCTCGGCGACGAGTGGTTCGTCTTCTACAACCAGCTCAAGAGCCCGGACGGTTCCGTCGAGCACACCGGTGACAACCTCACCGGTGAGGGTGACGGCGACGACGAGTCCCTCCTGGTCGACCTCGCCAAGGTGCCGGCCAACGTGGACAAGATCATCTTCCCGGTCTCCATCCATGACGCGGACAACCGCGGCCAGACCTTCGGCCAGGTCAGCAACGCCTTCATCCGTGTCGTCAACCAGGCCGACGGGCAGGAACTGGCCCGCTACGACCTCAGCGAGGACGCGTCCACGGAGACCGCGATGATCTTCGGCGAGCTCTACCGTTACGGCGGCGAGTGGAAGTTCCGGGCCGTGGGGCAGGGGTACGCGTCAGGGCTGCGGGGCATCGCTCTAGACTTCGGGGTCAACGTTTCGTAAAGCCGCGTGCGGCGCGGGGGAGAACCTCCCCCAGGCTTCACCCGGGGGACAATTACACGATTGGGTAGCCAGTGGTTCTGAAAACCTTCGGCTGGTCGTTCGCCGTCACGGCGCTCGGCCTCGCATTCGCCGCCTGGCAGTGGGGCTGGGAGGCGTTCGGGATCGTACTGATCCTGTCGATCCTCGAGATCTCGCTGTCGTTCGACAACGCGGTTGTCAACGCCGGAATCCTCAAGAAGATGAACGCCTTCTGGCAGAAGATCTTCCTGACGATCGGCATTCTGATCGCGGTCTTCGGCATGCGGCTGGTCTTCCCCGTCGTCATCGTCGCCATCAGTGCCAAGGTCGGGCCGATCGAAGCGGTCCAGCTGGCAATGGACCAGCCGGACAGGTACGAGGACCTGGTCACCGACGCACACGCGGCGATCGCCGCGTTCGGTGGCATGTTCCTGCTGATGATCTTCCTCGACTTCATCTTCGAGGAGCGCGAGCACAAGTGGCTGGCCTGGCTCGAGCGGCCGCTGGCCAAGCTCGGCAAGGTCGACATGCTGTCGGTCTGCATCGCGCTGATCGTCCTGCTGCTCACGGCCATCACCTTCGCCACCAACGCGCACACCAGCACCGGGCACGCCGACAAGTCGGCCACCGTGCTCCTCTCCGGCGTCGCCGGTCTGATCACGTACCTCGTGGTCGGCGGCCTCTCCGGCTACTTCGAGGACAAGCTCGAGGAAGAG
Organism: Streptomyces pristinaespiralis; assembly: GCF_001278075.1. Lineage (GTDB taxonomy): Bacteria > Actinomycetota > Actinomycetes > Streptomycetales > Streptomycetaceae > Streptomyces > Streptomyces pristinaespiralis. Next base: position 5,958,683 of record NZ_CP011340.1, read on the forward strand.
GAGGAACGCGAGCACGAGGAGGAGGAGAAGGCCAAGCGGGAGGGCAAGCCCGTCTCCGCGGTCGGCCTCGCCGGCAAGGCGGCGTTCTTCCTCTTCCTGTACCTCGAGGTGCTCGACGCGTCGTTCTCCTTCGACGGCGTGATCGGCGCGTTCGCCATCACCAACCACATCTTCTGGATGGCGCTCGGCCTCGGTATCGGCGCGATGTACGTCCGGTCCCTCACGGTCTACCTGGTCCGCCAGGGCACCCTCGACGACTACGTCTACCTGGAGCACGGCGCCCACTACGCGATCGGCGCGCTCGCGGTCATCCTGCTCATCACCATCCAGCACGAGATCAGCGAGCTCATCACCGGCTTCATCGGTGTCGTGCTGATCGCGGCCTCCTTCTGGTCCTCGCTGCGCCGCAACAAGGCGCTGGAGGCCTCCGAGGGAAAACCCGGCGGCCCGGAGGAGAAGGCTGAGGTCTCTTCCGGGGTGTGACGCCCACACCATTGAGGAACGCTTCCTTCGCGGGGCGGCCGGGTGCTCCCGGCCGCCCCGTCGCGTTATCCGCGAAGCACCGGACGACCAGTGACAACTAGGGGTGGGGCATGGCCATCTGGGACAACCTGTGGCGGGGCAGGGCTGCGCAGTTCGACTCGGGCAGCGCGGCCTCCAACTCCATCGCGCTGACCAGGCGGAATCCGTCCGTATCGCTCACCAAACAGGGTGCGGCGAGCGGCAACCTGCGCGTCAACCTCTCCTGGCGGATGCGTTCCTCCGACATCGAGGGCCGCTCCCGGCAGGGCGGCAGGCTGCTGAGCAACCCGCTGAAGCTCTTCCAGCCGGACGTCGTCCAGGCGCACACCCAGGGCGTGGTCAACGTCGACCTCGACCTGGGCTGCCTGTACGAACTGACCGACGGCAGCAAGGGCGTGGTCCAGCCGCTCGGCAGCTTCTTCGGCGACCTGAACGGCCCGCCGTTCGTGAAGCTCAGCGGCGACGACCGGTTCGGGGCGCCCTCGGGGGAGACGATCTTCGTCAACCTCGACCACCGGGAGTCGATCAAGCGGCTGCTGTTCTTCGTCTACATCTACGACCAGACCCCGGCCTTCGACCGCACGCACGCCCACGTCACGCTCTACCCGAGCAACGGCCCCCGCGTCGAGATAGAACTCGACGAGCGCGCCCCGCAGGCGCGTTCGTGCGCGGTGTTCTCCGTGGAGAACACGAAGGGCGACCTGACGGTGCGCCGCGAGGTGAAGTTCGTCTACGGCTTCCAGGCGGAACTGGACCGCCTGTACGGCTGGGGCCTCCAGTGGGGCCGCGGCTACAAGTCCCAGTCCCGCGCCTAGCCCTCACGGGGCGGCTCCCGACCGGCCGGGGCGGTGGGCCCCGGGCGCGAAGGAGGCGGTGGGCCCCGGGCCTGTCGGAGGCGTGGGCCCGCGGTGGTTCGGTCCCGGCGGCGCCCGTGGGGCCGGGGGCCGGTCACGTCGGAGGCGGTGGGCCAGGGGCCTGTCCGGGGCGCGCGGTCCTGCCCCCGCCCGAGGTGGCACGAGGCGGCCTGCCCGGCGGGGGCCGGTTCCGGCCTCGCCGGGCCGCGGGGTGAGCGCTTCGGGGGGCGGCCTCGCGACGGGGCCGGGAGGCCGGTCGCAGGGGGCATTTTCAGCCGCGGGCGATGACGCGTCGGCTTCGGGGCAGCGGCCGCGCCCGGGCCGGGGGTGTCCGGTCCTGCCGGGTCAGTTTTCAGCCTCGCCGGCGATGGAGGCGCGGGCCGCGTGGCAGAGCCGCGCGCCCGGACCGGGAGGCCGGCCCGGGCGTCGGACGGGACCCGGGTTCCCGGACCCGGTGGCGGGCCACGCGCGCCGGAGCGCCCGCGTCACGGGCGCTGGAACTGCGGCCCCATCGGCGGCAGGCGGAAGCTCGGGTCGGGGGCGTACGCCGCAGCCGCGGCCGGCTGCGGATAGCCGTACGACGGCTGCGGCGGTGCCGGGACGTACGCGGGCGCGGGCTGCGTCACGTCCGACGGCGGATAGCCGTACGACGGCGCGGCCTGCACATCCGGCGCGGAAGGCTCAGCAGGCGCCGCGGGTGCTGCAGACGCCTCCGCCTCCGCCTCCTCCACCGAGATCCCGAACGCCGTCGCGAGCCCCACCAGCCCTGTCGGATAGCCCTGCGCCACCGCGCGGAACTTCCAGCCGTCGCCGCGTCGGTACAGCTCACCGCAGATGATCGCCGTCTCCTCGCCGGTCTCCGGCTTCACATCGAAGACGGCCAGCGGCTCACCGCCCGCCGGCGCGGCGGCGTCGTGGAGAAGTATCCGCAGGTCACGTACGTGCTCGAAGGTGCCGCCGTCCGAGGACGCCGCGATCACCACCTGGTCCACCGACGGGTCCAGCGCCGCCAGGTCGGCCTCGACCGTGTCCGTCAGGTGGTCGCCGACGTGCTTCTTCGGCAGCCGCCGCACCAGCCCGGACGGGTGCCGTGGCTGGTTGTAGAAGACGAAGTCCTCGTCGGAGCGCACGCGGCCGTCACCGCCGAGCAGCAGGGCGGAAGCGTCGACGTCGGGGACCGCCGCGCCCGGCGTCCAGCGCAGCACGGCCCGTACGGCCGTGGCATCGAGAGGGACGTTCGAGCCCTTCAGCATCGCGTGCGTCATACCGGTCATCCTGCCTGGCCGAGGGGCCCCGGGACAACGCGGGGCCCGGTTCCGGCACGTGCCGCACCCGGCGCGGCCACCCGTACGGCAGGGTCGAGAAGCGGACGAGTTACCTGGAGTTCATGCACTTGGGGAACTGTCGACACCTGTGCTTACGTACTATTACCGGCCACATGTTGTCAGGCCCGAAGCGGCAGTACGGGGGATCTTTTATGCGTCATTTCGGGCACATCCCGCCCGCGGCGAGGGCGAGGCTGTTCCACCAGGAGCCGTGCGACTTCGGCGCGGACTCGGCGGCCCGGACCCTGGCGGCCGCGCTGGGAGCCACGCTCTACAGCCCGGCCACCCGGCCGAAGCTGGCCGACGACGTGCTCAAGCAGGCGGCGCGCGGAGTCGTCTCCATGGTGCTGTGCCTGGAGGATTCCATCGATGACGCCGAGGTCGTCGACGGCGAGGCGAACCTCGTCCGGCAGTTCGCCGACCTCGACGCGCGCGGCGTGGAAGTGCCGCTGCTCTTCATCCGGGTCCGCACGCCCGAGCAGATCCCGGACCTCGTGAGGCGCCTGGGGCCGTCGGGACGGCTGCTGTCCGGATTCGTACTGCCGAAGTTCACGGACGAGCGCGGCGTGCCGTTCCTCGAGGCCATCGTGACCGCGGAGGCGGCCGGCGGCCGGCGGCTGTTCGCGATGCCCGTCCTGGAATCGCCCGAGCTGCTGCACCTGGAGACCAGGACGGAGGCGCTGACCGGCATCGCGCGCACCGTCGACAAGTACCGCGACCGGGTCCTCGCCCTGCGCCTCGGCGTCACCGACTTCTGCTCCGCGTACGGGCTGCGCCGCTCGCCCGACATGACCGCGTACGACGTGCGGATCGTGACGTCCGTGATCGCCGACGTGGTCAACGTGCTCGGCCGTTCCGACGGCACGGGCTTCACCATCACCGGGCCGGTGTGGGAGTACTTCAGGTCCCAGGAGCGCATGTTCAAGCCGCAGCTGCGCCGCAGCCCCTTCCTCGAGGGCCGGGCCGAGGAGCTGCGCACCACGCTCATCGAGCACGACCTCGACGGGCTGCTCCGCGAGATCGAGCTGGACCGGGCCAACGGCCTGATGGGCAAGACCTGCATCCACCCCTCCCACGTCCTGCCCGTGCACGCGCTGTCCGTGGTCAGCCACGAGGAGTTCAGCGACGCACAGGACATCCTGCGGCCGGAACGCGGCGGCGGCGGGGTGCTGCGCTCCGCGTACACGAACAAGATGAACGAGGTGAAGCCGCACCGCGCCTGGGCCGAGCGGACACTTCTGCGCGCCGAGGTTTTCGGCGTGGCCAAGGAGGACATCGGCTTCGTGGAGCTGCTCGCGGCCGGGCTCACCGACTGATGACGCCGACGGGACCGATGACGACGAGGGGCGAAGAGAACGTGGTGTGGTCGGGAAGCTGGGTCGCGGAGCGGCTGGGCGTCTCCCTCGTCGGTGACGAGGGACTCCAGGAGCTGCTGGGCCTCGCCCTGCGCCGCAACCCGAAGCGGGCCCACCTGCTCGTGTCGAACGTGCTGGGCAAGCATGTGCCGCAGCAGCCGCTGGTGGTCTGGCGCGCGGGACACGACCTCGGCCTGCGGGTCCGCGACCTGCTCGGCGCGGACGAGTGCCGGCGCGCGGTCGTCCTCGGATACGCGGAGACCGCGACCGGACTGGGCCACTCCGTCGCGGACGGCATCGGCCTCGCCCCCTACCTGCACTCCACGCGCCGCCCCGTCGAGGGCGTCGCCACCGCGGGCGGCTTCGAGGAGTCCCACTCGCACGCGACCTCCCACCTGCTGCTGCCCGAGGACCCCGACCTGCTGGGCGGGCCGGGCCCGCTGGTCCTCGTCGACGACGAGTTCTCCACGGGCAACACCGTCCTCAACACCATCCGCGACCTGCACGCCCGCTACCCGCGCGAGCGGTACGTGGTCGTGGCCCTGGTCGACATGCGTTCCGCGGCCGACATGGGCCGGCTGGACGCCTTCGCCGAGGAGATCGGCGCCCGCGTCGACCTGGTGGCCATGGCCTCCGGCACCGTCCGCCTCCCCGACGGCGTCCTGGAGAAGGGCCAGGCCCTCGTCGCGGCGCACCAGCAGGCACCGCCGGACGCCGGTGTCACGCCCGTCACCGCGGGCGCCGGTGCGCCCCGGCACACGCGGGTCGACCTCGAGTGGCCCGCCGGCGTCCCCGACGGAGGCCGGCACGGCTTCACGCCCGAGCACCGCACGGCGCTGGAAGCCGCGCTGCCCGGCATGGCGGCGCGGATATCCGACGCCCTCAGGAGCGTCCCGGCCGGCCGGGACACGGGCGGAACCCGCAGGGTCCTGGTCCTCGGCAACGAGGAGCTCATGTACGCGCCGCTGCGGCTGGCCGCGGCCCTCCAGCAGAACACCCACGCCGGCACCGCCCACGATGCGCCGGCGGAAACGGTCTGCGCGCAGGCCCGCACCGAGGTGTACTACTCCACCACCACCCGCTCGCCCGTCCTCGCCGTCGACGACCCCGGCTACGCGATACGCACCCGGCTCGTCTTCCCCGCCCACGACGACCCGGCCGACGGACCGGGCGAGCGCTACGCGTACAACGTGGCCGGCGCCGGCTTCGACGCCGTCGTCGCCGTCGTCGACTCGACCGCCGACACCGACCGGCTGCACGCCCCCGACGGCCTGCTGGCCCAGCTCGCCGCCCACACCGGGCACGTCGTGCTCGCCGTCGTCCCCAGCTACGTACCGGCACTCCCCGGCCACGCACCGGACCACCACGCGCCCGAAGGACCTGAAAGGCCCTCCATGCTGCCCCAGCCGCTCCGCGGACCCGACTTCTCCTCCTACGCGCCCGAGGAGGTCGGCTGGCTGCTCCAGGACCTCTCGGAGGTGGAGCTCGAGGCACCCACGGAGGAGCGCGAGGAAGCCATCCAGAGCGGCGGCGCGCACTACGCGGAGTCGCTGCCCGTCGAGTACCAGCCCGACGAGCAGTACCAGCAGCTCTTCGAGGCCGCGCTCACCGCCTCCGCCGCCCGCATCGCCCGCGCCGTCGGAACCGTCACCGACACCGTCCTCGCCGAGCGGACACCGCGCCCCGTGCTCGTCTCCCTGGCCCGCGCCGGCACCCCCGTCGGTGTGCTGATGCGCCGCTGGGCCCAGCACCGGCACGGCCTGGACCTGCCCCACTACGCCGTCTCCATCGTGCGCGGCCGGGGCATCGACGCCAACGCCCTGCGCTGGCTCGCCGAGAACCACGACCCGGCCGACGTCGTCTTCGTCGACGGCTGGACCGGCAAGGGCGCCATCACCCGCGAACTGGCGGAGGCCCTGCGGGACTTCCCCGGCTTCGACCCCGAGATCGCCGTCCTCGCCGACCCCGGCGGCTGTGTGCGCACCTACGGCACCCGCGAGGACTTCCTCATCCCCTCCGCCTGCCTGAACTCCACGGTCTCCGGCCTGATATCGCGCACCGTCCTGCGGGCGGACCTGGTCGGTCCCGACGACTTCCACGGCGCGAAGTTCTACCGCGAACTCGCCGGCTCCGACGTCTCCGGCCACTTCCTCGACACCGTCGCAGCACGCTTCGACGAGGTCATGCCCGCCGTCGACGCCGACGTCAAGGAACTGCTGTCCGCGGACCGCACCCCCACCTGGGAGGGCTGGGGCGCCGTGGAGCGGATCAGCGAGGAGTACGGCATCCACGACGTCAACCTCGTCAAGCCCGGAGTCGGTGAGACGACCCGCGTCCTGCTGCGCCGCGTCCCCTGGAAGATCCTCGCCGGCCGCGGAGCCGGCGCCGACCTCGACCACGTACGGCTGCTCGCCGAGCAGCGCGGCGTACCGGTCGAGGAGGTCGACGAACTGCCCTACAGCTGCGTCGGGTTGATCCACCCCAAGTACACCCGTGGCGCCACGGGCGCCGACGGCAGGGCGGTGGCCAAGTGACCGCCCACCCGTCTCCCCCCACCGCCCTTTCAGCGGGGCGCTCCGCGCCGCCCCTCTGTCTCGTCGCCAGCGACCTCGACCGCACCCTCATCTACTCGAACGCGGCGCTCGGCCTCGGCATGCCGGACGCCGTCGCACCCCGGCTGCTCTGCGTCGAGGTGCACGAGCACAAGCCCCTGTCGTACATGACGGAGCGGGCGGCGGGGCTGCTGACGAAGCTCGCCCAGGACACCGTCTTCGTACCGACGACGACCCGCACCCGCAAGCAGTACCAGCGCATCAGCCTGCCCGGCCTGCCGCCCAAGTACGCGATCTGCGCCAACGGCGGACATCTGCTCGTCGACGGCATCAGCGACCGCGACTGGCGGGAGGCGGTCGCCGCCCGGCTCGCCGCCGAGTGCGCGCCCCTCGACGAGATCCGGGCCCATCTGAACAGGACCGCGGACCCGGCCTGGCTGCGCAAGGAACGCGTCGCGGAGGACCTGTTCGCGTACCTCGTCGTCGAGCGGCAACTGCTGCCGGAGGACTGGGTCAGGGAACTCGGCGTGTGGGCGGAGGCCCGCGGCTGGACCGTCTCGCTCCAGGGCCGCAAGATCTACGTCGTTCCGAGGCCCCTCACCAAGAGCGCCGCCGTGCGCGAGGTCGCCCGCCGTACCGGTGCCGGGCTGACCCTGGCCGCGGGCGACTCCCTCCTCGACGCCGACCTGCTGCTCGCCGCCGACCGGGCCTGGCGGCCCGGACACGGTGAGCTCGCGGAGGCCGGCTGGGGGGCCGAACACGTGGTCGCGCTGCCGCAGATGGGCGTCGCGGCGGGCGAGGAGATCCTGCGCCTGCTGCGCCAGGAGGCCCGCCGGTTCCGCCGCGAACGGCAGGGCATCGACTCCGTCGTCATCCCGCCTCCGGCGGGCGGCGTGGGCTCGGCGCCGGCCTGATCCCGCGCCGGGCGGGGGGTGTAGGCCCGGCCGGGTCGTGACCTCGCGCCCGGCGTGTCGATTCAGGCCCGGGCACGGCCCGCGCCCGCCGGGTGGTGGCTTCGGCTCGGCCGGGCCGTCCTCACGCCCGGCCGGGGCGGTTCAGCCCCGGCGGGAGCCGGCGCCCGGCCTGAGCAGCCGCACGGCCGCGAACAGCAGGACGGCGAGCACCGCGGCGACCAGCACCGCCTTCGAGTACGCGGAGACATAACCGGTCACGTCCTCCCACCTCTCGCCGAGCGTGTGACCGGCGAGGACGAACACCGTGTTCCAGATAGCGCTGCCGAGCGTGGTGAGCGTCAGGAACAGGGGCAACGGCATCCGCTCCACACCGGCCGGCACGGAGATGAGGGACCGGAAGACCGGGATCATCCGCCCGAAGAACACCGCCTTCGCCCCGTGACGGGCGAACCACGCCTCCGTACGCTCGATGTCCGCGACCTTCAGCAGGGGCAGTCTGGCCGCGATCGCCACCGTACGGTCCCGCCCCAGCAGCGCCCCGATCCCGTACAGCGCCAGAGCACCGGCCACGGACCCGGCCGTCGTCCACAGCAGCACGGCGACGAGCCCCATCTGCCCGCTGCTCGCGGCGAAACCCGCCAGCGGCAGGATCACCTCGCTGGGCAGGGGAGGGAACAGGTTCTCCAAGGCGATGGCGATCCCCGCCCCCGGTGCGCCGAGGGTTTCCATCAGGCCGTTGACCCAGCCCGGTGCGCTGCTTTCGATGCCGCTGCTCATGCCTCGAACCCTAGGGAGGCGAAGCTGAAGGAACCCTGAAGGCGACCGCACACCATCCTGCGGTTTTCCGCAGTGTGCCCGGAGGGCCGCACCGGTTAGCGTGACGGATCATGAAGGCATTGGCGGTGCGGGGCACCCAGTACGCGGCGGGTCTCCTCCTCGGCACGCTGACCGCCGTGGTGGAGCTGATCTTCGCCCTGCTCGGGGGACTCGCCCTGCTGCTGGTGCTCGCCTGGCCGCACGGCCGGCGCGCGGTGCGGCAGCCGCTGGGCGACGTCGCCGCCCGTCTCGCCCACCTCGAGCGACGCCGGCTCGGCCGTTTCCTCGGGGCGCGCATCTCCTCCTCGTACAGCAGCGGACACGCCGTGCGGTACGTCGTCGCCCGCTGGCCGCTGGGGCTCCTCGGCGGACTCGTGGTCTTCTGCGTGCTGCTCGGCCTTCTGTACGCCGGATACGCCGCGCTCGGCTGGACCGTCGACGACATCGAATACCCGTGGGCGGTCGCCGGGACCGGTCTGCTCGGACTGTTCCTCGTCTTCCTCGCCGGCCAGAGCGTCTTCGGACTCGCCCTGCTGGAAGGCCACCTGGCCCGCCGGCTCCTCGGCCCGAGCCACCACGACGAACTGGAACGCCGCATCGCCCAACTCGCCACCACCCGCGCCGGGATGATGGACGCGGTCGACGGCGAACGCCGCCGCATCGAACGCGACCTCCACGACGGCGTCCAGCAGCGGCTCGTCGCCCTCGGCATGCTCCTCGGCCGTGCCCGCCGCAGCCGCGACCCGGACCGCGCCGCCCAACTCCTCCTCCAGGCCCACGAGGAGAGCCGCCGCGCCCTCGCCGAACTGCGCGACGTCGCCTGGCGCATCTACCCGACCGTGCTGGACGAGGCGGGACTGCGCGCCGCCCTGGAAACCGTCGCCGAACGCACCCCGCTGCCCGTCCACCTCACGTACGAGGTCCCGGAGCCGCCCCGGTCCCGGCAGGTCGAGACCGTGGCGTACTTCGTCGTCTGCGAGACCGTCACCAACGTCGTGAAGCACGCGGGCGCCACCCGCATCACCGTCACGCTGCGCCGCGACGGCCCGAGGCTCGCGCTGCGCGTCGAGGACGACGGAGTGGGCGGCGCGGACCCCGCCGGCGGCGGACTGACCGGTCTGGCGAGCCGGGTCGCCGCACTCGACGGCCGCTTCCGGGTCGACAGCCCGGCCGGCGGCCCCACCACCGTCACCGCGGAGCTGCCGTGCGTCTGATCCTTGCCGAGGACTCCACCCTGCTGCGGGAGGGACTGGTGCGACTGCTCGCGGAGGAGGGCCACGAGGTGCTGGCCGCCGTCGGGGATGCCACCGCGCTGCTGGCGGCCGTGGACGCGTCACCGCCGGACGTCGTGATCGCCGACGTCCGCATGCCGCCCACCCACACCGACGAAGGACTGCGCGCCGCCCTCGAGATCCGGCGGAACAGACCGCGGGTCGGGGTGCTGGTGCTGTCCCAGTACGTCGAGAAGCGGTACGCGACCGAGCTCCTCACGGCCGATGACGGGGGAGTGGGCTATCTGCTGAAGGACCGCGTCGTCCAGGTCGACGAGTTCCTCGACGCGCTGGAGCGGGTGGGCCGGGGGCAGGCCGCGTTCGACCCCGAGGTCGTACGGCAGCTGCTGGCGCGCAGTACCCGCGGCGACCCCTTGTCACGGCTGACCGCGCGGGAACGCGACGTCCTGGCCGAGATGGCGGAGGGCCACACCAACGCCGCCATCGCCGGCCGCCTCCACGTCTCGCAGAGCGCGGTCGAGAAACACATCAACGCGATCTTCGAGAAGCTGGAGCTGACGGGGACGACCGGCTACTCACGGCGGGTGCTGGCGGTACTGCGCTACCTCGGGTCGTGAGGGGCTGCTCGTCCCTCCTGGCCGGGGGTGGGGCGTGTGGCCGGGCGGGTCCGTGTGGTCCGCCCGGCCATCGCGCCGTCGCCGGGGTCGTTGCCGTTGCCGTTGCCGTTGCCGGGGCGGGCCGGGTCCGGGCGAGGGCGCCCGCCGGGTCAGCCGCAGCAGCCGCCTCCGCAGCAGCCCCCGCCACCGCCGCCGCTCGGTGCGGGTGCCGCGGACTTCGTGCCGCCGACTGCGACCGCGGACAGGAGCTTCACGGTGTCGTCGTGGCCCTCGGGGCAGTTCGCGGGCGCGGAGGACTCGGCCATGGGGCGGTTCACTTCGAAGGTGTCGCCGCAGGTCCGGCAGCGGAATTCATAACGAGGCATGCCCGTAAGGCTAGCGGCGTGCGCGCGGCTTGCGGGAGAGCAGGCGGCGAGCGATCGCCGCACGGATGCCCCGGGTGCCCCGAACACCGCCGGGGGAGGCGCCGGCGGCCGTGCCGGGACCGGAAGGCCGGGGGGCCAAGGGCTGCATCGCCGCGAGCTCCGCCCGGCGGCGGCTCGCGCGCAGCTCACGCTCGGACTGATCGGGGTGGCGGGCCCGCCAGTACGGATTGTCGTGCGGCAGCGACGCGCTGACCCGCCCGTACATGCCGAAGAACATCAGCAGCACGCCGACCACGAAGCTGAACATCACGTTCTGGATGCGGAACGCGAGGGGGTTGAAACTCCGGTCGAGCAGCGCGAGGTTCACGAAGCCGCTGAGGATGAAGAGGATGCCGAGGACCATGTTCACCGTCGAGGCGAAGTTGCCGCCGATCACCATGCCGACGAAGAGCAGCAGCCCCACGGCGATCGACAGGACGCTCAGCGCCCCGTTGGTGTTCAGGCCGGCGACGGTGTCGCCGCGGGTGTCGAAGAAGCCGATCCGGTCGATGAGCCCGAGGATCCCGAAGGCGACCAGGACCAGGCCCATGATCCCCGCCCCCACCCGGTAGAACCGGCTGAGGCGGTGATCGACGGGCAGATGCTCGTCCAGTGTGATGCGGCGCCTGACCCGGCCCACGCTCCTGGAGCGCAGCACGTGTGCGGCCATCCCGGCCTCCTTCGCGTACGTACGCGGACACCGACTCCACCAGGATCCGCCGCGGGACGAAGGCGGACAAGCCAGGCGGCGGCTGCGCGATGCGGGGCCGGCGTGCAGGCGCCGCACGGGTGGCGGCTGCGCGATGCCGGCCGGGCCGTAGTGCGGGCGCTGCGCGGTCCGCAGCGATGTCGCGCGAGGGCGGAGGGCGAGGGCGAGGGCGGGGGCGGGGGCGGGGGGCGGGTGGCGAAGCGCGGCTCGCCGACCCGACCCTTCTCCCCTGCCCCGCGTCCGGTCAGGCGGCGCCGGCGCCGCGCTCCTCCCGGATCTGGTCGACCACGCGTTGGACCGTGCGCCGTACCGCTTCCGTCTCGGTGAGGAAGTGCCAGTAGTCGGGGTGCCTGCCCTCGAGCCCGGCGACGGCCCGCTCCAGCCGGGCGACGGAATCGTCCAAGGGGCGTGCGTGGCGCGGATCGGGGGTGTTGCGGCCCGTCATCGCGAGGCGTTGGGCGTCACGGATCGCGAAACGGGTCCGCTCGATCTCCTCCTGCGGGTCCTTGGCCACGGCGTTGAGACGCCGGAGCCGGTCACCGGCCGCGGAGACCGCCTCGTCCGTCGAGTTCAGCAGGGCACGCACCGTGCCGAGCAGGGCCGTGGCGTCCGGCCAGCGCTGCTCCTCGCGTGCCTTGCCGGCCTCCCTCAGCTTCTCCTCGGCCTGGCGCACGCTGACGGCCGCCTGCTCGGGCACGGGCTGGAGGTCCTGCCAGCAGGCCGCGGTGAACCGGCGGCGCAGCTCGCTGAGCACGGGCTCGACCTGGGCGGAGCGGGTGGTCAGGGCCTGGGCGCGGGTGCGCAGCGACACCAGGCGTTTGTCGATCTCCGCCGCGCGCTCGGGGAGCCGCTCCGCCTCCGTCCGTACGGCCTCGGCGTCGCGCAGCACGCGGTCGGCGCGCTGCAGTGTCTCGGGGACGCCGTGCCGCCCGGCGCCTTCGTTGAGCTTCGTCAGCTCCGGCGCGAGGCGGGCGAGACGCGCCGCGAGATCGTCCGCCCGCAAACCGGAGCCGCGTACCGAATCGAGAGCATTGCTCGCAGAAAGGAGCGCCTGTCGCGCCCGCTCCACGGCGGGTGCCAGCCGGGCCAGCTGCGTCTCCGCCTTGTCGAGCAACGTTCCGAGGCCCTGCTCGAACCGGTCGAGCTCCCCCTTGACCCGTACGAGCTCGTCCTTGGCCCGGGTCAGCTGCGTACGCGCCTGCGCGGCGACGGACACGTCCAGGTCGTCCCGGTCCAGATCGTGCGCGTCCACGGCCGTGATGTAGGCGTGGCTCACCTCGTCGATGCGCCGCCCGAGCGCGGCGAACCCCTCCACGGCGCGGCGCGCCTCGGGCGAGCTGTCCACCGCCGTGATCGTCTCGATGGAGATCCGCAGATCCCGCTGCGCCGTGTCCAACTCGTAGAACGCCGCCGCGGCGGCGTCCTTGGCGGCCTGTGCGTCCGCCCGCTGACTCTCGCCCCGGCCGCCGAACCAGCGCCGGGTCCCCCCGCCCCCCGCGAAGGCGGCGGGCAGCACGGCCGCGACGGCGGCGAACAGCGGAAGCGGGACGAGCACCAGCGCCAGAACGCTTCGGACGTCACCCCGCACACCCCTGACGGCGGTCGCTCGTGCCTTGTCGTGCGGCCGTGCGTCTCTCGCCGTCACATCCCTCTCCCGTGCTGTGTCCGCCCTGCCCGGTCCCGGTCCGCTTAATTCTCCCACCAGGTAAGGACGAACACACGGGCCTGTCAGTTCGCGCTGCGCACCACGACTTCGCCGTTGTCGCTGCGGGCCTTGACGACGCGGGCGCTGTTGTCGTCGGTCGGCACGGCGACGTCGACGTCCCCGTTGTCGCTCTTGGCGTCCACCGCGTACGGCGCGCCGGCGCCGGGCAGCGTGATCTCGACCCGCCCGTTGTCGCTGTGGGTCTCGACCCGGTCGGGCACCGCGGCGAGCTCGAGCCGCACGGACCCGTTGTCCGATGTGGCGACGACGTTCTTCCCGGTCACCCCTTCGGCGACGACGCTGCCGTTCTCGCTGTCCAGCTCGAGCGCCCCGCTGGAGTCCGTGACCTTGACGCTGCCGTTGTCCGAACGGAGCTTCAACGCCGTGTCGAACCCGCTCGCCGTCACGCTCCCGTTGCCGTCGTCGACGGTCACGGAGGTGCCACGGGGCACCTTCACGGTGTGCCGGGCCACGCAGTCGCTGGCGATGGCGTCGCACTTCACCTTGAGGGTGAGCTTCCCGTCCGCCATCTTCCAGGAGGCGTCCGGCCCGCTGCCGAGGAACACCCAGCCGTCGACCTGCCGGGTCACCTCCACCTCGTCGACATCGGCCGGCACGAGCTCGATGTCGGTGTTGTCGGAGGCGATGGTCAGCGTCTTCCCGCTGAGCGCGAACGACTTCTTCTCGACGGGCGCCTCACTGGCGTCCGCGCTGCCGCACCCGGAGAGGCCGACCGCGAGCAGCACGACCCCGCAGGCGGCGACGCCGCCCCGGACCGCACGGCGGTGATGACGACGGAGTCCGCTTGTCATGGCGATCTTTCCCCCAGGTAGCTGTGCAGATAGCTCTGCGTGATGTTCCTTCACCCTACGAGCGCACCCGCCCCCGATCGATCCGGCCGCCCACCGTCTCCCTGGTGGGGCTATCCCCCGTACGCGGGGCGGGGCGGGATGGGGCGCGGTGTCGGCGGGAGGCGGTCGGGGCGTGGGGCGTGGGGCGAGGGCGGGGGATCGGGGTGCCGAGTGGGCGGGGCGGAGGGCGGGCCCGAGGGAGCAGAGGGGCCGGGCAGCGGTTTGGAGCTGCGGGGGATGCGCCATGTAGGCTGTGGCCTCATCCACGGGTGCGTAGCTCAGGGGTAGAGCGCTGCTCTTACAAAGCAGATGTCGGCGGTTCGAAACCGTCCGCGCCCACCAGTGCGAAGCACGACGAAGGCCCAGGTCACCGGTACAGAACCGGGGAGCCTGGGCCTTGTTCGTTTCTCAGCCGCGGGAGCGGGGGAGAGGCGTCGTACCAGTTACGCGCGAGACAGGGATGCCTGCCAGCGCTTGCGAGCCGAAAGGCTCACGGGTCGGATCGTCCAGGCGGAGTGAGTAGAAGCTTCCCTGAACGCTGCCAAGGCGCACCACGCTGCCGGGCCAGGATATCGCCGCCTCGGGCGACCTGGCCGCCTGCCCCGTCGCCGGTCACCTCGCCCCCGCCGCCGGCCTGTTCCCGTTCCCCGAAACTTCGGACGCCGAACGAGCAACCTCCACCGCCATCGGACAAGACGATCAGTCCGCATCGCATTCACGATCGAACCGGCCCGACCTGTCTGGGAAGCTACGCACGACACCGACACGCTGCAGCAGTGGCTGAAGGACCACACTGCTACTGGAACGATGCCGTGTTCCTCACCATGGGCCTCTTGAATTGCGGACTTACCGACGCTGGACGCGTGTACTTCGCCGCTTCCTGCTGCCAGGCCGAGCGCGACTTCCATAATCATCATGGAAGACATCGAAGCCGCCGGCGAAGACCTCTGACAGCTTCGGACTCGGTCATAAGACTCCATCAACCGCGTTGTCGTCTGCGGGCTTGCGGTGAGGCAGGCATCCGCCAGCGGGTTTGATCGAGCGCGGTGGGGTGCTGCCGGTTGGTACCGGTGTGCTGATGCCGTACGGCAGCACGAACCCCGTCTGGGTGGAGCCCATCAGGACAGTGCGCCCGCCGCATCGGGCAGAAACAGCCGTTGTGGGGGGACCGTCGCTGAGCGATGCGACACGTTCTGGGCGGGCCCAGGTTCTTACGGGCAGGGGACCTATCCACGTGCGACCGTATGTCAGGCATGATCGTGAAGGCTTCTCGGAGGCAACTGATGGCGCAAACCACTGTGGTCACGGCAGTTAGACCGGGGTGGGTGGAAGACGGACAGTGGGACGAATTCCAACTCTTCGTTCATCTGTCCGTGGGGGCAGGTGACCGCGTTTGGAAGAATCAGCCGCTGTTCGATCTGGAGACGGTAAAGGTCAGATTTGAGGTTCCTTCCCCCGTTGAAGGAAAGGTCCTCGGCGTCTATGTCGACGATGGGGCCCGAGTTGGCCCAAACGCGCCCATCATGAAAATCTCCTTTTAGTCCAGAAGTAAGCCGCGGTCTCGCGTCCAAAAAACAATAGGGGGAGAAACGGTGAGGCGAGAGGCTGACGTACTGGAGCCCACATTCGCCACGGTGCCTGTTCAGTGCCACGGCTGCCAGCCAGGCCGGCATCCGGTGTTTCAACGACGACCGATCTGCGGAGCCGGTTGCGGAGCGTTCCCCTGTTGGTCTGCCGTTGGGTAACCCGGGGGGGCCGATGGGACGGTGGGACGAGAGGAGGCCGGGCACGGTGGATCCGCGCACCAGCTCGGTGCCGCGACAGCGGGTGCGCTGGAAACGACGGGGGAAATAGCGGCGAACGCTGCCAAGATGATTGCGATTGCGATTGCGACCTTGAGGGAGTTTTTCAGCGCGATGATCATTTTGCTTACCCTTTGGTGGCTTCCCCGCAGCTGCGAGGGGTCGATCCCTCAGTCGAGCTAACCGTGTGATTGCGGGCCACCACGATGGTTATGGACGGACAATCCTGCAACGTGCTCGCACCTTTGGTCGACTGCTGCGGCGAATCATGAAGATACTGTAGTTTCAATCTACGCCCCGAGGGCTTGCCCGGGTGATCATGCGCGGACCGGGAAGGCCGGGGTTCGCTACGGTGGCGGTCCCGAGAAGCACGTAGCAGCGCTTGCCATAACGGGTGGCGACGGCCCGGCATGAACGCAAGTACGGGCCTTGCGACAGCCGGTGCGACACGACATCCTTCGGTATCAGTCTTTGCCGACCTTGGTCCCGGCATTCGCGAACCTGGTTCGTGACACGACTGACTCTCTGGCCTCTGCGTGCTCGCGTGCCATATCCGTGCCAGATTGAGCGGTCAACCACGGACGCTCGGAGCCTGTAGCGGTGCGAACGCCCGTCGGCAGCCTGACGGCCGCGGCCGTATCGTGAGCGCGTGCGCAACGAGAGACTCGATGAGCCGCTGTCAGGTGAAGAGTTGGAGCTCTTCCTCCAGTACCTCAACCGCTTCGCAAGGCACGACCTCGAGCTGTTCGCCCTCTGGCGGGTGGGCGATCCGGAGCGCCCGGCATACCTGACGTTCAGGAGAGACCCTGAGCCGGGTGTCGATCCATCTGCGTACCGGCGACCGTAGCGAAATCTGAGATCAACGGTTGGGGATCGCAGCGGTCCCGCAGCTCCATGCGACGTCGTCCCAGCGGTACAACTCTGCTTGCTGCGGGCTTGAAATCGAGGGCGGCCGCGTAGTGGCGCATGGCTCGTCGTCTTGTGGCGGTGCTCGGAGCGCCGCTGTAGCGCTCGGCTGGCGCGCGGGCCGCGCCCAGCCGCCGGCCGGTGGGCGAGCTCGCCAGGCGCTGGTTCGGCGCCGGTCAAGGCGCGAAGCGCGCGCTTGACAGGGCGAGGCAGACGGCGGTGCCGGCGAAGACGCTCAGAGGATCACCATCACGCCGGCAGGCATGCGGGTGCTGAGGTACAGCACGGCATTGCTCGATCGCAGAGGTGTCAGGGCGGTGAACGGCAGACCCCGCAGCGCCCAGGTGATCGCGCAGCAGATGGCGGCGACAAGCGATCAGGTAGCGCGTGTCAGGCATGGATGGGCCTCGTGCGAGCGGCGAAGTGGCGGGCGCGCAGGGCGGTGGTGAACAGGCCGAAGGCGGTCAGCAGTATCTGTCCGGGTGCGGGCAGGCGGGCGATGAGAGCGGCCGGCATGGCGAGGGCCGGAGTGGGCAGGTCGTGGCGCCGGCCGCGGATGGCGTCCAGCGGTGATGGCGAAGTCGAGTCCGGTGATGCGCGGCGGTATGAGCGAGCCGAGCAGGGAGCCGGCGAGGGCACTGTGACGCGGTACAGATGGTTGAACGCCTGGAAGGACACGATGCTCCTGCTGGACCAGGTGCGGGCCCGGCCGCCGGCGGTCATGGCGTACGCCTCGTCGCTGAGGGTGAATGTGCTGTAGTGCTTGGCGAGGCGGCCGTTGACGCGGCGCAGGGCGAAGGACAGCGCGTGAAACGCGTGCCGGGCGGTGCTCTGTCGCACCGCCCATGTCAGCCGGTTCATTCTGCTCGGCACAGTGGTGGGGCGCTGGTGGAGCGGCTGAGCTGCATGGTCTCGCCACTGGGGCAGCGCCTCTGTCATTGCTGGGCGCTGCAGACACGCCGTATGGCGGGGTCGCGAATTTCGTGATCTATGTAGGGCTATGGTGGCTTTGCTCCAGTCTGCGGAAGGATGCCCAGATGAACACCGACCGGCTTGCCGAGTTCTACGCACTGCTGACGATGCTTGAACCTGACACCGAGACGTGCCGACTCGCTCAGCGCTTGGCAGACGTCGGTACGACAGGGCTAGTGGGCGAAAGCAGCGACACCACGGTGCTCCAGGAGCTGCGTGGCAAGGCTGACAAGGTCGCTCGCGAGCTGAGTTCGGTCGACTCCGCGAAGATCGACGCCAAGTCGGAGCTCATCGCCAAGATGCTGGCCGGAGCTTCCGCGAGCTAGAGCGGAGGACCTGCAGCGGCCGTCTGCTTTCGTCGTCATCGATCTCACGGACGCGTACTCGTTCTGCCGCTCTGCACGTCTGCTCGGTCCAAGACAGCTCGTAGTCAGCTGTCTTCGGCATGATGGTTCGCCGGGTGGTTCATCAGTTCCCGCCTTGCGGGTCGATGCCGTGCCGCCGTGCTTGGCTGGTCGAACTCGCAATGCAGATGCCGGCGGGTCCGAGAGCCATCCGCGCCCCCTGTACAAGGGCCCCCATCCACCCGAGGTTGGGGGCCTTTCACCTCCGTGCTGGATCCTTGTTTCGAGGCCACCGCGAGAGGGCGGCCGGCTGCTGATGGCGGCGCTGTCCGCAGCGTCCCGGTACGGGCCGGAAGGATGGCGTCGCAGGTGGCGTCAGGCCCTGACGCCGACGATGTGCGGTCTCCCGCGGCACGCCGGGATGCCTGTTTGATCCGCGGGTGGGCGTAGAGGGCCGTCAGCACTCGTGTCGCAGGGGCTCCGGCCCGCGCCGTCGATCTCGGCCGTCGTCGCGACCGGTGTCGGTCCCGCCGTACACAATGCGCCCATGAGCGAGCACTACGAAGTCGTCTTCTCCTGCTTCCTGCGCGACGACACCCCCGCATCGGTACTGGCCGCATTGCGCCGGCACATGGGCATGGACGTCGACCGTCCGCAGGAGCTCGACGACGACGTGGACGACGGCCAGCTCGAGTCGCTGCTCGCTCCGGACGACAACAGCGCTCTGCCCGGAGGGGACGTGGTCTCCTTGCGCCGCACAGTGCAGGAGTTCACCACGTCCGGCGCGCGGCACGAGTGGGAGCTCTTCGCGCGCAAGGACTGGCTCGACGACTCCATGCTCCACCTCGACGGCCTTCTGGCCCTGCTCGCTCCCCATGTCGCGCGGTCGGGCTACGGGGGGCACTTCCGCGACGTGTACGGCACTGCGGTGACTGTCTTCACCTTCCGCGACGGAACGTACGAGCCCTTCGACGTCTGGTGAATGCGATCAGTCGTGACTCTGCAGTGGCGGCCTCGATGCTCGAGTGTTGCCCGCGTCGCGTGTTCTATGTACCGGGCTGAACGTACGACTTGCGCCTCCCACGGTGCGGCGGAAGTGGCCGTGGCTAGAGGGCGAACGGGGAGAACCCCCTGCTCTCCAGGTGCGTCAGCGTGGCCTCGAGGCAGGCGTCGGCAGATGCCAGGTCGGTCCTGAAGAACGAGTCCGCCCCCATCGCGCCGCCGGAGACGATCACCATCCAGCGGCGCCCCGGTGGGCGTTCACCGTCAGCTTTGAACACCACGGAACACCCCTGCTCGGCCAGCCACTCCATCAGTTCTACGACGTCCACATCCGCCCCCTCCGTCGCGCGGCTGTGGCACTCACATCCACGGCTGTCCATGTGCGCCGACCCTGGTCCCCGCATCCAACACCCCGGTTCGGAAACGTGGCCATCATGGGGGGGGCGTACGTGCCGGTGTCCCACGGACATCTCGGGAAACCGCGGCGTCACCCAGGGGCCGTCCCGGGTGCGCCGGCCGTCAGGCCCCAGGGGAGCGAGGGCGGCCGGCGCTTTGCCCCGTGCGTCAGGGAGTTGTGTCGCTGAGGACGGCGAACGGCGCGCGGTTCTCCGTGCCGTCCGGCGCGTGCCAGACCGCGGTGACGCGGCCCCTCGCCTCCGGCGTCGGAGCGGTGGCGTCGAGGCGGCGGGTCACGTGGAGCGTCAGGCCGGGGGCCACCGCGAGGTGCGTCCCGTGTGCGTCGTCGGTGACCGGCGCCGGCGTGGCGGCCGCGGGCGGGAGCGGGGTCCCGGTGAGGTGCGCGGTGACCGAGGGGTCCGGCGTGTCGCTCACGCTCTGGGCCTGCGGTTCGGCGTTGCCCGCGAAGAGAGCGAGCAACTGCTCGACGAGGACCGGGTCATGAGTCCCGTCGTACACCCAGCGCCTGCCGAGAACGCCGTGTTCCGACGTGCCGATGAGAGCGGCCTCGCCGGCCCCGTCGAGCGGTGCTCCGCGGTAGCTGAGGGGCAAGTGGTACGAGAGCGGGCGGTCGCCGGAGGTGTCGGTGACCACCATGAACTCGATGCCCACCTCCCCCTTGGGGTCGTCCAGGCGGAATCCGCCGGCCTTGGCGAGTTCCGGCCGGCGCGCGGTGCCCTCGTACCAGGGTCGCGAGGGCAGCCACGCGGCGAGGAGTTCGAGCTTGCCGGGGGTCATGGTGGTGCGGTGGATGACAGCCATGCTCCCTGAACGATCAGGTGACCGCCGCGGATTCCCCTCGCCCGCAACGCCCTACTCGGAGTGGGACTCCAGTGACGGCCATGTGCCGTCTTCGGTGAACTGCGCACCCCAGTAGTACGGGTTGACGTCCCGCAGGGTACGGGCGCGCCAGCCCTGCGCCGAGTCGGCGTCCGGGACGGCGACCTGGACCTCGGGGCCCCATAGGGCCAGGCGTTCCTGGCAGATGCCGCACGGCGGCAGGATCAGTACCTGATCGCGTTCGGGGACCCGGCAGACGCACACCGACGCGGTGACCCGGCGGTCCAGTGTGTACGCCTGGCAGATCGCACCGGTCTCGTGGCAGAGGGACACCCCGCCGTTCAGGTTGTCGAGGCCGACGCTGGTGAGTATCTCGCCGTCCTCCAGACGCAGCGCGGCGGCCCCGCCCGGCTCGTCGGCCGGCCACCGGCGGTCCAGCTGCGCGAGCGCCGCGTCGACGAGCCTCTGATCCAGATGCGGGTCCATACCCGCATCCTGGCACGTCATCCCTGGACATGGACGTGGTGAAGATCATGAAGTGATCCCGGGAGCGGCCGGGATTGCGCTCCTGCGCGTGCACAGTCGTGTGATCGGATGGGTCTCATGACGAGGACGACTCTGCATCTTTTCTGCTCCGCCGCGCCTCCCGTGTTCGACGTAGCCCAGGTGATCGAGCAGGCCCAGGCCGGCGGTTGGGACGTATGTCTGGGCCTGACGCCTGTCGCGGCGCGCTGGCTGGAGCCCAGCCTCGACGGGCTGGCGGTGCTCACCGGTCACCCTGTCCGTTTCGCGTACGACCGGCCCGGAGAGCCGGAGATCTGGCCGGCGGCCGACGCGGTTCTCTTCGCGCCGATGACGTTCAACAGCCTCAACGCATGCGCCCTGGGCCTCACCTCGTCGTTCGTGGTGGGCGCGGCCGCGGAGGCGATCGGCAAGGGCGTGCCGACGGTGGCCGTGCCCTGTGTGAACGCGGCGTACGCCCGGCACCCGCAGTTCGAGAGGTCCGTGGAGACGCTGCGCTCGGCGGGCGTATCGGTCCTGTACGGCTACGAGGAGAACGGCCTCGCGTCGCACGAGCCGGTCCAGGGCCAGGGGCACGGGTACGGGCACGCGCCCGGGCAGGGACAAGGTCAGGAACGGCCCGGCGCGTACCCGTGGGCAGCGGCGCTGGACGTGGTGGGCGCGCAGGTCGCCGCCGGGCGGTCGTAGCGGGCCCGGGGTGGGCGCGCGGCAGCAAAGACGGCCGGTCCGGTCGTCGGGCGCCGCTCACCCCCGTGCCCACGGGCGGGCGGGCATCCCGCGCGGACGTCCGCCGGCCTCTCGGTGACATAGTTGAGCGCGTTCAAAAACTCTGTCACGATGTCCCCGGCCGTCCGGAGACACCCGGCGCCGGACGAAAGGACGTCGTCGGATGACGAGCTCGATTCTCCGGCCGCGAGGCCGTGTCCGTGTGCGTACGTCCGAGCGGGAAACCGCTGCCGGCAGCACGGAGCCGACACGGATCCTCGACTGGCAGCACCCGCGTGTGGCCCTGCTCGTCCGCGGCCTCGGCACGACGACGGCCCCGGGCCGGGCGGACGCCGCCGCGGAGCGGGTGCAGGCCCTGCGCGCGGCCCATCGATGGATCGCCACCTCCGTACGACCCGTCTACTCGGTGCAGGACGAGCGGCCCGTGTCGGAGGTCCTGCGCCGTGGCCGGGGCTCGTGCAGCCAGCGGCTCGCCGTCCTGGAGTCCGTCGCGCGGGCGTCCGGGGTCGCCACGCGGGTACGCGGACTCGTGGTCGACGGAACGTTCTGGTACCCGCGCTTCCCCCGGCTGCACCAGATCGTCCCCGACCAGGTCCTGCTCGCATGGCCGGAGTTCCGGATCGACGGCCTCTCGCCGGACGGGCACGCCGCGGCACCATGGCTGACCGTCTCCGAACTGTTCGGTGACCTGGACGAGTTGAGCGGGCACGCGGGCGGCGGCTTCACCAACGCCGACCCGGAGACGCTCTTCGAGGCGTTGTCCAGGACTGCGATCGACTGGGACGGAGCGACGGCCTGCCCGTCCGCCGGCGCCCCCTGTGACCTCTCGGCGCACGTCCTCGCGGACCTCGGGCACTTCGACTCGCGCGACGAACTCTTCGCCCGGCACGGCCAGACCCTCTGCGGGATGGCCAGGCTGCTGGCCGAGCCCGTGCTGGGCCGACGCTCGGCCGGCGCGTAGCCGCGCGGCCCGTACGTACGGTCGCGGCCGGTGCGTAGCGGTAGAGCGGGGCGCACAGCGGTACTGCCCAGCGGTGCGCCCAGGACACGAGGTGGCAGCGCGGCGGGGCAGCGGTACGTAGCCCTGCGTGAGCGCGCGGCGTGCGGGCGCGCGCCCGGTTGAGGGTCCGGACGCCGGGCGTAGCCTGAGAAACGGGGGCACGAGGAGGTGCACCATGGCCACGTCGACCGTCTCCGCGCGGGACATCCCCCGGACCTCCGCCGCACGGGCCCGCGAGGTGAACGAGGCGGAGATACGGGCCTCGCTCGCGACGATGCGCGCGCTCGGCGCCGCCGAGGCGGAGGCCTGGTCCCGGCCCACAGCGTGCAAGGGCTGGACGGTACGCGACATGGTCGCCCACGAGGTCGGGCAGTACGAGGAGTTGCCCAAGCCGTGGCTCATGATCAGCCGCATCCGGCACGGCCGGCAGGCCCACCCCGAACTCGGCGCGCTCGACGGTCACAACGCGAGCCAGGTCGAGGAACGCCGCGGTGTGCCGGGCCCGGAGCTGGCCGCCGAGTTCGCCCGCGTCGCGCCTCGGGGCACCCGTTCGCTGCGCCGTATGCCCGGCCCGGTCCGGAAGCGGATGCGGCTCAGCCTGATCTTTCCCGAGGGGAAGGCGCTCCCCGAGAACTCGATGGACTACCTGAACAGCGTCCTGGCCGCGCGCGACACCTGGATGCACCGTGTGGACATCAGCGACGCCACCGGGGTCGACCTCGTGCTCGACGACCACGACCGCGAGATCGTGAACCAGATCGTGCTGGACCTGGCCCTCGGCTGGACCGGTCCGCCGTGCCTGCTCGAGCTGTCGGGCCCCGCCGGCGGCCGTCACCGGCTGGGCAGTGGCCCGCCCGCCGTCGTCCTGCGGGCGGACGCGATCGCCTTCGCCCGGCATCTGTCGGGGCGGCCCGCGCTCGGCGAGCTGGTGTACGAGGGGGACGAGGACGCCGCCGCGGCCCTCGACGCGGCACGGGTCATCTTCTGAGCCCCCACCAGCCGGGTTCTGAGCCCCACCAGCCGCGCCGGGGCGGCCTTTTGAGGGGCGGGTCTGCGGCTAGTGGACGAAGCTGTAGCTCAGCCAGGGGCCGGAACCCGGCGCCACGACATCGGCGGTCATCGACGGAATGTAGATCGAGTCACCGCCGGAGCAGTCGTCCGTCGGGTAGGCGATCGCGTCGGTCTCCGTCTCGTTCTCGACCGCGACCGCGCCCGGATGTTCGAAGTGGTGACAGCCGATGACCTTGGGGCTGGTGATCGTCGTGTGGTGCTCGTGCCCGGTCTCGTAGGTGAACGTGCCCACGGCGGTGCGGTCGAGGCCGGAGCAGCCCGCGGCGGTGAGGGCGAGGAGCACGGTCCCGGCAGCGGCGGCGGCATGCCGGTAGGGGGTCAGGGACACGAGCGCTCCTCGTCCGGTCGGGGAAGGTCCTGGCGAAGGCCACCTTGCCGCCTGGCCCGGCCGGGGGCATCCGGGGAGCGGCCGGCCGGGGTACGGCCCCGGCCCGTCGCCCGGCCTCGCGCCCTGCGGCCCGTCCGGCTCCGTGCACGGCCGTGCCGCCGGGAAAACTCCCGGAAAACCCGCTCCGACCCTGCCCGGGATGCCGTCCTCAGGGCCTTCGGCGGGGTCGTCCGCAGGCGTGTGCGTAGGGCGCGGGGCAGGGCTCGACCGCCTGGACGGCTGCCTTGCGGGTGCCCGTCAGAGGCTTTCCCGGGAGGGTCCGCACCTGCCCTGAGCTGGGCTTCTACGCCGTTCGCCCGTAGCGTTCGACCATCGCTGAAAGGGGGTCCCGATGGATCGGGGCATACGTACGGTCGACGACGTGATGAAGCTCCTGGACGGACTGTTCGCGCCGGAGGCGGACCGTTGGACCGAGGGCGCGGCCGGCTGGTGGGACGGCTTCTACGGCGACCGCTCCAAGCCGGTGCCGTTCTTCGTGGACAAGCCCGACGAGAACCTGGTCTCGTATCTCGACAGGGGACTGGTCGCTCCCGGGCGGGCGCTCGATCTTGGCTGCGGCCCCGGCCGCAACGCCCTGTACCTGGCCTCACTCGGCTTCCAGGTGGACGCCGTCGATCTCTCGGCGGAGGCGATCTCCTGGGCCGAGGAACGCGCCCGCGAGTCCGGGGCCGGCAGCGCGGTCCGGTTCCACCGCGGTGACGCCTTCGCTCTGGACCCGGCCGAGTTCGGCGGCCCCTACGACCTGGTCCACGACTCGGGCTGTTTCCACCATCTGCCGCCCCACCGGCGCGTCAGCTATCTCCAACTCCTCGACCGGGTCCTCGCCCCCGGCGGACGCTTCTCCCTCACCTGCTTCGCGTCCGGCGCGATGGGGTCCGAACTGCCCGACGCCGACTTCTACGGCCAGTCCCGGCTGCACGGCGGACTCGCCTACACGCCGGAGTCGCTGCGGTGGATCTTCTCCGACCTGGAGGAGGTGGAGCTGCGCCGTATGCGCGACGAACCGGCCGAGTCCCCTTGCTTCGGGGAGGCCTTCCTCTGGTCGGCGCTTTTCCGCAGGCCGTCCTGAGGGCGGTTGCGGCACCTGTGCCCTGAACGGCCGTTCGTGCTGAAGCAGTTGCGACGCCGCCGCCCCGGAACCGGGACGGCGGCGTCGTCCTGCGTCCACCCCGCTACGGCTTGCGGCCCACCGCGCCGTAGGCGTCGACGGCCATCGTGCCGGCCGTGTCGTCCGACTCCGGGCGCCACTTCGTGACCTGGACGACCCCGGGCTCCACCAGCTCCAGGCCGTCGAAGAACGCGGCGATCTCGTCGACGCTGCGCACGTGGTAGGGAACCGCGCCACTGGAGTTGTAGGCCTGGGACGCCGCGATCATGCCCTCGCTGGTGGAGGTGCTGTCGCTGATCACGAGGTAACTGCCCGACGGCAGGCCCGCCATGAGCCGGGTCACCAGGTCCCGTGCCTGGTCGTGCTCGGCGACGTGGCCGAGGGTGTTCAGGATCATCAGCGCCACCGGCCGGGACAGGTCCAGCGTGCCCTCGGCGGCCTTGAGGATCTCCTCGGGGGCGTACAGATCGGCGTCCAGGTACGCCGTCCTGCCCTCGGGCGTGCTGGTGAGCAGTGCCCGGGCGTGGGCCAGCACGAGCGGGTCGCTGTCGACGTACACGATCCGCGAGTCGGGGGCGACGCGCTGCGCGACCTCGTGGGTGTTGTCGGCGGTGGGCAGCCCGGTGCCGATGTCGAGGAACTGGCGGATGCCCTGCTCGCCCGCCAGATGACGGACCGCGCGTCCGAGGAACTGGCGGCTCGTGCGGGCCACGTCGACGAGGCCCGGGAAGATGTCCTTGATGTGGTCGCCGGTCTCGCGGTCGATCTCGTAGTGGTCCTTGCCACCGACGAAGTAGTTCCAGAAACGGGCGGAATGGGGCTTGCTCGTGTCGATCCGGGCGCGTATGTCTGCGGCGGCGGCGAGCTGGGGGTCGTGTTCTGACACGAGTGGGCCTCCTGGGCGCGAAACGATTCCTCGACCAGGTCCTAACCTAGACCAATCGGCCGGGGGACGGTTCGTTCCCGGGTGACCCGTCTCGTGTCCAACTCGCCTCGCACGCAGGGGGTTTACCGGTGAAGGCGGGTGTTTACCGGTGAGGGCGGCCCGGACGGCCGGGCCGGCGCTCGCGGCCGCCCCCCTGCGCGTCCGACCGTCGGCCGCGGCCGCCGGTCCTCAACACACCTGCGTGACGGTGCGGTTGCTCATCAGAGGGTGGCGAGAAGCTCGTTGCACGCCTGTTCGCAGGACCGGCACGCCTCGGCGCACAGGCGGCAGTGCTCGTGCATGTCGGCATGCTTCGCGCACTCGTCCGCGCAGGCCTTGCAGGCCGTGGCGCACGCCTGCAGGATCGCGCGGGTGATGTTCGCGTCGTAGCCGGTGTGGCGCGACAGGACGGCCGCGGTGGCGGTGCAGATGTCGGCGCAGTCCATGTCGGTGCGGATGCACTTCGTCAGGTCGCCGACCATGCCCTCGGAGAGGCAGGCGTCGGCGCAGGCCGTACACGCCTGTGCGCAGGCGACGCACTCCTCGATGCAGCGGCTCAGGGCTTCCTGGTCGACGCCGCCGAGGTCGGCGGGGTAGGTGTTCAGCATGTCCTTCGCGGACGTGGTCGTGGCCATGGTCATCTCCTCGTCGTGTGCGACGCCGGGGCGGCGCCCGCGGGACGGGTAGCACGGCGCGGGCCTCCCAAACGGGGACGTGCGAGCGTGTGGGCCGCGACCCGGGCCGGGCCCGTGGGTGAGGCGGTGGGCCGGGGCACGGGCGGGTCGGCGTCGCCGGGCTCAGGTCGTGGCGCCCGCCCTCAGCAGGTCGTTCATCGCCTCAGCGGTCAGCTCGGCCCCGTAGAGGCGCCCCCCGGGCTGATGAGTACGGCCGCCCCGCCCGATGTCGCCGGTGTCGACCGGGTCGAAGCCGATGTCCCGGATGAGCCCGGCGACCACGGCCTTGGCCTCCGTGTCGGTGCCGGAGATCGGGATGGCCGCCCGGCCGGGGTCCCCCTTGGGCCGGCCGCGGTCACGGAGGTTCGCCCAGTGGATCGCGTTGAAGGCCTTCACCAGGTTGGCACCTGTGTGGGCGCGGATCTTCTCGCTGGAGGTGGTGCGGTCGTCGTCGAGTTCGACGTCGTGGCCGTCGCGCTCCGGGTAGTAGTTGCAGGTGTCGATCACGACCTTGTCGTTGAGGGCGTCCGTCGGCAGTTCCGTGTACCGGCCGTACGGAATGCAGACCACGACGACCTGCCCGAACGTCGCGGCCTGCTCGGCGGTGACCGCCCGCAAAGTGCCCCCGATCTCCTCGACGAGCCCGGCGAGGCTCTTTGGCCCCCTGGAGTTGCTGATCACGACGTCATGGCCGATGCGTACGAAATGGCGGGCCAGGGTCGAGCCGATGCGGCCTGCGCCGATGATGCCGATCTTCATGGGAATCTCCTCACGGTCTCCTCGTCACAACGTTGCGCCGCGCGGCGTCGGGGCCCACCGGGGGCGAACGGGCGCAGGTACTCCCGCAGAAGCTCGACGTGTTCTTCCCACTCGACGTGGTCTTCCCGTCCGTGTCCTGGTCCATCGGCGGCCGGGTGCCCGTGCCGCGAGCCGTGAAACGGCACGGTCCGGGCGGCGGCGGGCGCTGTGGAACTCCGAGGCCGTTGTCATAGGCGGCCGTTACGGTCGCCTGTATGACAGCCACCTTCGACCTGACCTTTGACTGTGCCGACGCGCAACTCCTCGCCGCGTTCTGGAAGACGGCCCTCGGCTACGTCGACGAGCCGCCGCCCGCCCCGTACCGGACGCGTGAGGAGTGGCTCGCCCAGTTCGACCTGCCGGAGGACGACTCGGCGGACGACGGGGCATGGTTGTGCGCCCCGGACGGCACCGGCCCGCGCCTGTCGATCCTCAAGGTGCCCGAGACCAAGACGGCGAAGAACCGGCTGCACCTCGACGTCCGCGTGCCGGGCCACGGCACCCCCAAGGAGCGCTGGGCCCGCGTCAGGGCGGAGTCGAGGCGGCTGGTCGAGGCGGGCGGCAGCGTCGTGGAGGCGTTCGACGGGCACCACATCGTGATGGCGGACCCGGAGGGCAACGAATTCTGCGTCGCCGCGGAGTCCGCCGCCGGACGGCGCCGGCTCGGCCAGGAGACGGTGACCACGAGCTAGGTGACCTTGGAGGCGGCGCAGGACCGGGCCGGACGACCCCCGGATCGGTCCGACCGGCGGACCGCCGGGGCGCCGGCCTGAACCACGGGCCCTGTCAGCCGTCGGCCGCGCCCCGCATCCGCAGGTGGGCGGCGAGCGCGGCTTCGAGCAGCGTGGCACGGAGGGTTTCCCGGGACCGCCCCCTGGTCTTGACCGCATGGCAGTTGGGGCAGAGGGCGGCCATCCGGCTCGGGTGATCGGGGCCGCCCTTGGCGAGGTCCATGATGTGGTCGACCTCGAGAATGGGCTCGCCCGCGTCCGTCACATCGGCGGGCCGGCCGCCGCAGGCGGGGTTCTCGCACGCCCCCCGGCTCCGGGCGAGCACGGCCCTGCGGGCCACGGCCGACCGTACGGGATCGTTTCGCCGGCCGGTTCTCCGCCGGACCTCTCCGGTTTCCGCCCGGTCGTCGAGAAGGCGGCACCACTTCTCGTACTGGGCCGCCGCGGTCACGGCCGAGTCCGCGACCGGCTCGTGGACCCTGCTCCCGGCCGCGTCCACGACCGTTTCCTGAGCCCGGCTCCCGGCGGCGTCGTCCGCGACGCCTTCGTCGTACAGGCCGGTGTCCTCGAGGAGCGGAACCGGATCGAGGCCCGCGAAGTATGTGGTGAGGAGGGCCTCGATCACCGATACCCGGGAATGCCCGGAGCGGTGGAGGAGGTCGTGGAAGGGCTCAGCGAGCCCGCCGACGGGCCGCTGTTCGGCGAACCAGTTCCTGAGCGCCGAGTCGCCGTGCGCGGTGGGCACCTCGCCGACGTGGCCCTCCAGCGTCCACAACCCCGCGCGGTGGAGCGCGAGGACGGGGTAGTCCGGGCGGGGGCGCTCCCCCCGGGCCCCGTGTCGTTTCAGCAGCGCGCCGATCGCCTCGTCGGTGTCGGCCCAGGCGAGGGTACGGGCCTCGCCCCGGCGCGCCCGGCCGACGGCCCACAGCAGAGTGATCGGCTGATAGAGGCGCGGTCCGTTCGCGGTACGGGCCGCCTTCAGGCCCCGCACGCGTCGGAGGAAGTCCTCGGACCGGTCTGTGTCGGTGAGCGGCATGCCGGAACGCTAGCCGAGCGCACCGACACGCGGCGTGACGGAGAGGCGGGGCAGCGGGCCGCACGGCCCGCGGGGCGGTCGTGTCGAGTTGCGGGGGGCGGTGGGCGGCGGATCGTGGAGGTGGGGTCGGCGGGCAGTGGAAGGAGTCGGGCATGGCGGACCGGCACGGACCGTGGGAGCCTGCGTCGGCCGTGGGCGCGCGTGCGTGGGTGGTGTTGGCCCGGGCCGTGGTCGCCCTGGTCGTACTCGTCGGCGTGGTCGTGGCCACGGGCGGTGGCGGCGGTCACGCGCCGTCCGCCCTGGCGGCCGGCCGGAGCGTGGCGCAGCCGACGCCGTCCCCTCCGCCGCCCGTCGAGCTCAGCGGCACGGGGGACCAGGTGACGAAGCCCTTCGCGCTGACCGGCGGCCTGGCCGTCCTGAAGGTGGAGTGCCCGTCCTGCAAGGGAAACTTCATCGTCGAGCTGCTCGACGACAATCAGCAGGTCAAGGACGTCGTGGCCAACCGGGTCGGCGCCTACAGCGGGTCCAGGGCCGCCGGGGTGCAGGCCGGTGACCACGTCCTGCTGGTCGACGCGGACGCTCCGTGGAGGGTCGAGATCACACAGCCCCGCGACCAGCAGGCGGCGGAGCTGCCCCAGAGCGCCACGGGGAGCGGGGACCGCGTCGTAGGACCCTTCGCGGCGGACAAGACGGTTGCCGTGCGGGCGACACACAGCAAGGGGAACGACTTCGTCCTCACCGTGCTGGACGCGAAGGGCAGGGCGCAGGACCTCGTATTCAACGAGACAGGGGCCTTCGACGGCGCCGCCGTCGCCCAGATGACCAGCGCCGGGCCGTACTACATCAACGTGACCGCCGACGGTGACTGGACCCTGGAGCTGTCCGAGCCGTAGACCGGTCCGCGGGCGCCGGACGGCGCCCGCGGACGGTCGCCCGTCAGGTGTCGTCGTCCTCCAGGTTGCCCTCGGTCTCCAGGAAGACCTGGCGCAGCTGTTCCAGTACCGCGGGGTCCGGCTTGGCCCACATGCCCCGGGACTCCGCCTCCAGGAGCCGTTCGGCGATGCCGTGCAGGGCCCAGGGGTTGGCCTGCTCGAGGAAGGCGCGGTTCTCGGGGTCGAGGACGTACGTCTCCGTGAGCTTGTCGTACATCCAGTCCGCCACGACGCCCGTCGTCGCGTCGTAGCCGAAGAGGTAGTCGACCGTGGCGGCCAGTTCGAAGGCGCCCTTGTAGCCGTGGCGGCGCATCGCCTCGATCCAGCGGGGGTTGACGACACGGGCGCGGAAGACGCGGGACGTCTCCTCGACGAGGGTGCGGGTGCGGATCGTCTCCGGGCGGGTGGAGTCGCCGATGTACGCCTCGGGGGCCGTGCCGCGCAGGGCGCGGACCGTGGCGACCATGCCGCCGTGGTACTGGAAGTAGTCGTCGGAGTCGGCGATGTCGTGCTCGCGGGTGTCCGTGTTCTTCGCCGCGACGGTGATCCGCTTGTACGCGGTCTCCATCTCTGCCCGGGCCGGGCGGCCCTCCAGGCCGCGGCCGTAGGCGTAGCCGCCCCACACCGTGTAGACCTCGGCGAGGTCGGCGTCCGTGCGCCAGTCACGGGAGTCGATCAATTGGAGGAGACCGGCGCCGTACGTGCCGGGCCGGGAGCCGAAGATCCGGGTGGTGGCACGGCGTTCGTCGCCGTGCTCGGCCAGGTCGGCCCGCGCGTGGGCGCGGACGTGGTTCGACTCATCCGGCTCGTCGAGGGAGGCGGCGAGGCGGACGGCGTCGTCCAGCAGACCGATGGTGTGCGGGAACGCGTCGCGGAAGAAGCCGGAGATGCGCAGGGTGACGTCGATGCGGGGGCGGCCCAGTTCCGACAGCGGGACCGGCTCGAGGCCGGTGACACGGCGGGACGCGTCGTCCCACACGGGCCGGATGCCGAGCAGGGCCAGCGCCTCGGCCACGTCGTCGCCGGCGGTGCGCATGGCACTGGTGCCCCACAGGGACAGGCCGACGGACGCCGGGTACTCGCCGTTGTCGGTGCGGTAGCGCTCGATCAGCGAGTCCGCGAGCGCCTGGCCGGTCTCCCACGCCAGCCGCGAGGGCACGGCCTTCGGGTCGACGGAGTAGAAGTTACGGCCGGTCGGCAGCACGTTGACGAGCCCGCGCAGCGGCGAGCCGGACGGACCGGCGGGCACGAAACCGCCGGCCAGCGCGTGGACGGCGTGGTCGAGTTCGTCGGTCGTGCGGGCCAGGCGCGGTACGACCTCGAGGGCGGCGAAACGCAGGATCGCCTCGACGTCCTTGCCGTGCTCCGCGGGCACCGCGGCCGGGTCCCAGCCGGCGGCCTCCATCGCCTCGACGAGCGCACGGGCCGTGGCCTCCGCCTCGTCGGCGGTGGTGCGCGTCGCCGCGGACTCGTCCAGGCCGAGGGCCTCGCGCAGACCGGGCAGGGACTGCGAGCCGCCCCAGATCTGGCGGGCCCGGAGGATGGACAGGACCAGGTTCACCCGCTCGGGACCGGTCGGGGCGCCGCCCAGTACGTGCAGGCCGTCGCGGATCTGCGCGTCCTTGACCTCGCACAGCCAGCCGTCGACGTGCAGCAGGAAGTCGTCGAAGCCGTCGTCGTCGGGGCGGTCGTCCAGGCCGAGGTCGTGGTCGAGCCGCGCGGCCTGGATGAGGGTCCAGATCTGGGCGCGGATCGCGGGCAGCTTGGACGGGTCCATGGAGGAGATCTGCGCGTACTCGTCCAGGAGTTGTTCCAGTCGCGCGATGTCGCCGTACGACTCGGCCCGTGCCATCGGCGGCACCAGGTGGTCGACCAGCGTGGCGTGTGCCCGGCGCTTGGCCTGGGTGCCCTCGCCGGGGTCGTTCACGAGGAACGGGTAGACGAGCGGCAGGTCGCCCAGGGCGGCGTCGGGACCGCAGGCCGCGGACAGGCCCGCGTTCTTGCCCGGCAGCCACTCCAGGTTGCCGTGCTTGCCCAGGTGGATCATCGCGTCGGCGCCGAAGCCGCCGTCGTCGGCGGACGCCGCGATCCAGCGGTAGGCCGCCAAGTAGTGGTGCGAGGGCGGCAGATCGGGGTCGTGGTAGATCGCGATCGGGTTCTCGCCGAAGCCGCGCGGCGGCTGGATGAGGATCAGCAGGTTCCCCCGGCGCAGCGCGGCGAGCACGATGTCGCCCTCGGGATTGCGGGAACGGTCGAGGAACATCTCGCCGGGCGGCGGTCCCCAGTGCTCCTCCACGGACGAGCGCAGCTCGGCGGGCAGCGCCTGGTACCAGCGCTTGTAGTCCGCGGCCGGGATGCGGACGGGGTTGCGTGCCAGCTGCTCCTCGGTCAGCCACTCCTGGTCGTGGCCGCCGGCCTCGATGAGTGCGTAGATCAGCTCGTCGCCGTCGCCCGACTCGAGGCCGGGGACCGCCTCGTCACCGAAGTCGTAGCCCTCCTCGCGCAGCCGGCGCAGCAGGGAGACGGCGGAGGCGGGCGTGTCCAGGCCGACGGCGTT
Source organism: Streptomyces pristinaespiralis (assembly GCF_001278075.1). Classification (GTDB taxonomy): domain Bacteria; phylum Actinomycetota; class Actinomycetes; order Streptomycetales; family Streptomycetaceae; genus Streptomyces; species Streptomyces pristinaespiralis. The sequence continues at coordinate 5,991,269 of NZ_CP011340.1, forward strand.
GCCGATGCGGGAGTGCTTGGTCGGGTACGCGGACAGGACCAGCGCGAGGCGCTTGTCGGCGTTCGGGATGTGGCGCAGGCGGGCGTGGCGGACGGCGATGCCCGCGACGCGGGCGGCGCGTTCCTCGTCCGCGGCGTACGACGGCAGCCCGTCCGCGTCGATCTCCTTGAAGGAGAACGGGACGGTGATGAGCCGCCCGTCGAACTCGGGGACGGCGACCTGGCCGGCCGCGTCCAGCGGGGAGAGGCCCTCGTCGCTCTCCTCCCACGCCGCGCGGGACCCGGTCAGGCACAGCGCCTGGAGGATCGGCACGTCGAGCGCGGCGAGGGCGCCGGCGTCCCAGGACTCGTCGTCGCCGCCCGCGGAGGCGTCCGCCGGGCGGGTGCCGCCGGCCGCGAGGACGGTGGTCACCAGGGCGTCGGCGGCGGCCAGTTGATCCAGCAGTTCCGGTTCAGGGGCCCGCAGGGAGGCCACGTACAGCGGCAGGGCGCGGCCGCCGGCGTCCTCGATCGCCCCGCAGAGGACGTCCACGAAGGCGGTGTTGCCGCTCATGTGGTGTGCCCGGTAGTAGAGCACCGCGATCAGCGGGCCGTCGGCAACCTCGTGGCGCGGGGTGCGGGCGAGGCGGCCCCACGCCGGAGCGGCGGCCGGGGGCTCGAAGCCGTGCCCCGTCAGCAGGACGGTGTCCGACAGGAACCGGGCGAGCTGCTCCAGGTTCGCAGGGCCGCCGTGCGCCAGGTAGGCGTGGGCCTCCGCGGCGATGCCGATCGGGACGGTGGACGCCTCCATCAGCTGGGCGTCGGGCGCCTGTTCACCGGTGAGGACCACGACGGGCCGCTCCTGCGCGAGCAGCAGGTCGATGCCGTCCTGCCAGGCACGCAGGCCGCCGAGGAGACGCACGACGACGAGATCCGTGCCCTCCAGCAGGGCGGGCAGCTCGTCGAGCGCGAGCCGGGACGGGTTCGCGAAGCGGTACGGGACCGGGCCGGCCGCCGCCCGTGCGCTCAACAGGTCGGTGTCGGACGTCGACAGGAGCAGGATGCTCGGGTGCGCGGGGCGTCCTTCGGACGAATGCAGCATGCGGCGTCTGGCCTTCCTCGGGGTTTCCGCGCCCCGGGCGGTGGAAGACGGCGGGAGTTCCTGGCTCACCCGGCGGTGTGCGCGTGTGCGGCGCTGCTGCCGGGCTCACAGTGGCGGGACCGCGCCGGAATCTCACCGGGCTTCCTCCCCTGACGCCGTCTTCGGCGGTGGTGGGCCGTTTGGCCCGCCGAGCAGCATAGTAGGGGGCCTCCCGTCGCCGGTAGGGCGCTCGGAGCAGGCACCTTGTGTGATGGTCGGTATGCTCGCCGCCATGCCTCCGGCCCCCTCGAACCGCCCGAACAGGGACGAAACTCTCGTAACTCCCGTCCGGGAACGCGGTGATGCCTGCCCCGGCGCGCTGCGTCTGCACACCGCGGACGACGGCGCACTGGCGCGCGTCCGCGTCCCGGCGGGCGTCGTGAGCGCCGCGCAGGCGTACGCGCTCGCCGACGCGGCGGAGCGGCTCGGCGACGGCGCGCTGGACATCACCTCACGCGGGAACCTCCAGCTGCGGGGCCTCGGCCCGGGCTGCGGAGGGGAGTTGGCGCGGCTGCTGGACGCGGCGGGACTGCTGCCCGCCCCCCGTCACGAACGCGTCCGCAACATCGTGGCCTCCCCGCTGTCAGGGCTCGACGGGCGGGGGCACCTGGACGTTCAGCCGCTGGTACGGGAGCTGGACGCGCTGCTGTGTGCGAGCGGGCGTACGCCGGACCTGTCCGGGCGCTTCCTGTTCGCGCTGGACGACGGCCGCGGGGACATGACGGAGCTCGCGGCAGATGTGATGTTGCTCGCAGAACCGGGCGGTGCGCGGGTCCGCGTGACGGTCGGCGCCGCGTCGGCGCGGGTCCGTCCCGAGGACGGACCTCGCGCGATGCTGCTCGCCGCGGAGGCGTTCCTCGACGCGGCGTCGGCGACGGGCACGAAGGCGTGGCGGGTACGGGAACTTCCGGCTCAGGGAGCGGAGTTGGCGGGCGCACCGGTGTGGCGGGAGCTGACGTCGTCGGCCCCCGCGCCGCCGTCGCCGCAGGGCCCGGACTCCGCGGCCGACCCTGAGTCCGCCGGCCCTGAGTCCGCCGGGCCCGGGTCCGCCGCGCCCGTGCCCGGGGCCGTGCCGGCGGGCCCGCACGGCGTCGGCGCACTGAGTGTCGGAGTGCCGCTCGGGCGGCTCTCCGTGGCCGCCTGGCGGGTGCTCGCCGACATCGCCCGGGCGCACGGCACCGGCGAACTGCGCGTCACTCCCTGGCGCGGGGTCGTCGTGCCGGGGGCCGGGCCCGGGCAGTCGGGTGCGCCGGCCGCCGCCGGGCTCGTCACCGACCCCGCCTCGCCCTGGCCCGGCGTCGGCGCCTGCACCGGGCGGCCCGGCTGTGCCAAGTCGCTCGCGGACGTGCGGGCCGACGCCACCGCCCACCTGGCCGCCGGCGCGGGCGGGCTGCCCGTGTACTGGTCGGGCTGCGAACGCCGCTGCGGTCACCCACGTGGCACCTGGGTCGACGTCGTCGCGACCGGCGACGGACGCTACGACGTCGCCGTACGCGGCGCCGGCGCCGACGTACCCCCCGACCGACGAGCCCTTCCAGAACTCGCCGACGCCCTCGCGGCGGCGCGCACCATCACCACCCCGACGAAGTGAGCGAGAGCACCGTGTTCGAGTACGAGAAGGACGGCGCGGAGATCTACCGCCAGTCCTTTGCCACGATCCGCGCGGAGGCGGACCTCGCCGGGCTGCCGGCCGAGGTCTCGCAGGTCGCGGTCCGCATGATCCACGCCTGCGGGATGGTCGATCTCGTCCGCGACCTCGTCCACAGCCCCGACGTCGTCGTCCGCGCGCGTGCGGCACTGCGGGCCGGCGCGCCGATCCTGTGCGACGCGCAGATGGTCGCCAGCGGCGTCACCCGCAAGCGGCTGCCCGCCGGCAACGACGTGATCTGCACGCTGTCCGACCCGTCCGTGCCGGAACTGGCCGCGAAGATGGGCACCACCCGCTCCGCCGCCGCCCTCGAGCTGTGGCGCGACCGCCTCGAGGGCTCCGTCGTCGCCGTCGGCAACGCGCCCACCGCGCTGTTCCGGCTGCTGGAGATGATCGAGGAGGGCGCGCCGCGTCCGGCGGCCGTCATCGGTGTGCCGGTCGGCTTCATCGGCGCCGCGGAGTCCAAGGAGGCGCTCGCCGCGCACCCGCTGGGCCTCGAGCACCTCGTGGTGCGCGGGCGCCGGGGCGGCAGCGCGATGGCGGCCGCCGCAGTCAACGCGATCGCGAGCGAGGCGGAGTAGTGCGCGAGAACCAGAGCGGCGACGACCTGAACCGCGACGACCGGCCCACCGGCGACCCGACCCGCGACGACCGGCCCACCGGCCGGCTGTACGGCGTCGGGCTCGGCCCCGGCGACCCGGAGCTGATGACCCTGCGTGCCGCCCGCGTCATCGCGGAGGCCGACGTCATCGCGTACCACTGCGCCCGGCACGGACGTTCCATCGCCCGGTCGATCGCGGCCCCGCATCTGCGCCCCGAGCACATCGAGGAGCGTCTGATGTACCCGGTCACGGTCGAGACCACCGACCATCCCGGCGGTTACCGGGGCGCGCTCGACGACTTCTACGAGCAGGCCGCGGCCCGGCTCGCCGCGCACCTCGACGCCGGCCGCACGGTCGCCGTCCTCGCCGAGGGCGACCCGTTCTTCTACGGCTCCTACCAGCACATGCACAAGCGGCTCGCGCACCGCTACCCGACCGAGGTCGTCCCGGGCGTCACCTCCATCAGCGCCGCGGCGGCCCGGCTCGGGACGCCGCTGTGCGAGGCGGAGGAGGTGCTCACCGTCATCCCCGGCACACTGCCGGAGGAGGAGCTGACCGCCCGGCTCGCCTCGACCGATTCGGCCGTCGTCATGAAACTGGGCCGGACGTTCCCCGCCGTGCGGCGCGCGATGGAGTCCTCCGGCCGCCTGGCGGAGGCCCGTTACGTCGAGCGGGCCACGATGAGCGGCGAGCGCACCGGGCCACTGGCCGACATCGACCCGGAGTCGGTGCCGTACTTCTCCGTGGCCGTCGTGCCGAGCCGTATCGCGAACCCGCGCCCGGCCCCCGGCAAGGGCGAGGTCGTGGTGGTGGGCACCGGCCCGGCCGGGCCGCTGTGGCTGACGCCAGAGACGAAGCGCGCCCTCGCCGACGCGGACGAACTGGTCGGCTACACCACGTACGTCGACCGGGTGCCGCAGCGTCCGGGGCAGATCCGGCACGGCTCCGACAACAAGGTCGAGTCGGAGCGCGCAGAGTTCGCGCTCGACCTCGCCCGGCGCGGACGGCGGGTCGCCGTCGTCTCCGGCGGCGACCCGGGCGTCTTCGCCATGGCGACCGCCGTGCTGGAGGTGGCGTCCCAGGACGCGTACAAGGACGTTCCGGTACGGGTCCTCCCGGGCGTCACCGCCGCCAACGCCGCCGCCGCGAAGGCCGGTGCGCCGCTCGGCCACGACTACGCGGTGCTCTCGCTGTCCGACCGGCTCAAGCCGTGGGAGGTCATCGCCGAGCGGCTGGCCGCCGCGGCCGCCGCCGACCTGGTGCTCGCCCTGTACAACCCCGGTTCCCGCAGCCGCACCTGGCAGGTGGGCAAGGCGCGCGAGGTGCTCCTCGGGCACCGGGCGCCGGACACGCCCGTGGTGCTCGGCCGGGACATCGGCGGGCCGGAGGAGAGCGTGCGGATCGTACGGCTCGGTGAACTCGACCCGGCCCAGGTCGACATGCGCACGATCCTGCTGATCGGGTCGTCGCAGACGCAGGTGGTCCGGCGTGGCGACGGCCACGAGATCGTGTGGACCCCGAGGCGTTATCCCGAGTAGGCCCGCAGCCAGGCGGCCGCCTCCTCGGGGCCGCCTGCCACCGGGACCCCGTCGGGGACGGGCGGGCGGTGCACGATCACCACAGGCACGCCCGCCTCCCGCGCGGCCGTCAGCTTCGGTGCCGTCGCCGCTCCGCCGCTGTCCTTGGTGACGAGCACGTCGATGCGGTGACGCCGCAGCAGTTCGCGTTCGCCGTCGAGGGTGAACGGTCCCCGGTCGAGCAGCACGTCCATCCGCGGCGGGCACGCCCCCTCCGGGGCGTCGACGGAACGCACGAGGAACCACGCGTCACGGATGTGCGCGAAGGAGGCGAGGCCCATGCGGCCGGTCGTCAGGAACACCCGGCTGCCGAGCGCGGCGGCCCGGTCCGCGGCCTCCTCGAGGGAGCCGACCGGATGCCAGTCGTCGCCGTCGGCGGGGGCCCAGCCGGGGCGGCGCAGCGCCAGCAGGGGAACATGGGCCTCCGCGGCGGCCAGCGCCGCGTTGAAACTGATCGTTCCGGCGAAGGGATGGGTGGCGTCGATGACCGCGCCCACGTCGTGCTCGCGCAGCCACCGGGCCATGCCCTCCGCCCCGCCGAAGCCGCCGATCCGGACCTCCCCAGGGGGCATCCTGGGAGTGGCGACCCGGCCGGCGAGGCTGCTGGTGACGCGGACCGTAGCGTCGGCGTGCAGTGTCTCGGCGAGACGCCGGCCCTCGGTCGTCCCACCGAGGATCAGTACATGCATCGGAGTCCATCCATGAGCGCGGCAACGGGCGGCGGGCGTGAGGCCCAACTCAAGCACACCGGTCTGCGGCCCGGCTGGACGACCGGTGCCTGCGCGACGGCCGCGACGACCGCGGCGTACACGGCGCTGCTGACCGGCGAGTTCCCCGACCCGGTGACGATCACGCTGCCCAAGGGGCAGACGCCGGCCTTCGCGCTGGCCGCCGAGTCCCTGTCCGGCGGGTCCGCCATGGCGGGGATCGTCAAGGACGCCGGCGACGACCCGGACGTCACCCACGGGGCGCTGGTGAGGGCCACGGTGCGGCTGCTGCCGGCCGGGTCCGGTGTCGTGTTCCGCGCGGGGCCCGGCGTGGGGACGGTCACCCGGCCCGGGCTGCCGCTCGACGTGGGGGAACCCGCGATCAACCCGGTGCCGCGGCAGATGATGCGCGACCACGTGGGCGTGGTCGCCGCGCGGCACGGCGGCGGCGGGGACGTGGAGATCACCGTCTCCGTCGACCACGGCGAGGAGATCGCCCGCTCCACGTGGAACCCGAGGCTCGGGATCCTGGGCGGACTGTCGATCCTCGGCACGACCGGGATCGTGGTGCCCTACTCGTGCTCGGCGTGGATCGACTCCATCCGGCGCGGCGTGGACGTGGCGCGGGCCGCGGGGCGCACGCACGTGGCCGGCTGCACGGGCTCGACCTCGGAGAAGACCGTGGTGGCCCTGTACGGGCTGCCGGAGGACGCGCTGCTCGACATGGGCGACTTCGCGGGGGCGGTGCTGAAGTACGTACGACGCCACCCGGTCGAGCGGCTCACCCTCTGCGGCGGCTTCGCCAAGCTCTCCAAGCTCGCCGCGGGCCACCTGGACCTGCACTCGGGCCGCTCCCAGGTCGACAAGGCGTTCCTGGCGGAGCTCGCCCGGCAGGGCGGCGCGGACGAGGTGCTGGCGGCGGAGGTCGCCGCGGCGAACACGGGCCTGGCGGCGCTCCAGATGTGCGCGGCGCAGGGTGTCCCACTGGGCGACCTGGTGGCGGCGGCCGCACGCGATCAGGCGCTCGGCGTGCTGCGGGGCGCGCCGGTCGCGGTGGACGTGGTGTGCATCGACCGCGCCGGGGCCGTGGTGGGGCAGGCGGAGCCGCGGGGAGCGTGAGCCGACGGCGGGTCAGGAGATCCCGAACAGAGGACCGGTGAGCGTCAGGCCCAGTTCGTCACCCGTGTACGAGAAGAAGGCGAGCAGCATCAACGCCGCACCGGACAGGGCGAGATCCTTCATGAAGTGGAGCATCTCCTCCATCCTGGCGTCGCCCTCCTCCGTCCAGAACGCGTGCATGACGAACGCCGTCGGAAGGAGGAACACCGCGAGCAGCAGCGCCCCGAGGTCGGCCCAGATGCCGAGCAGCACGCTCAGCGCGCCGGTCAGCAGCAGCAGACCGGTGGCGAGGGTGAGCGGGGTGGCCACCGTGGCGGGCACGCCGCGGCTTCCGGCGTAGCCGGCCATCTGTTTCGTGTGCGTGAGGTGGTTGAGGGCCGCGCCGAGGAAGAGAACCGCGAAGAGGATGCGTCCGATCAGGACCAGGACGTCCATGAGCGACCTCCGGCCGGGGGCTGACACCGCATGGCCTCTTTCAGGCTACTGCGCGGGGACCGGGCCCGCCGCTTCGGCGGGCCCGGCCCCGGTCTCAGGCGCAGTCGTGGCGGGCGCGTTCCGCGGAGTACAGGTGGCTGTCGCGGAAGCCCGACGCCGCCAGGACGCGGCCGACCAGGATGACCGCGGTGCGGGTCACGCCCGCCTCCTTCACCTGCGCGGCGATGTCCTCCAGCGTCCCGCGCAGCACCAGCTCGTCGGGGCGGCTCGCCATCGCCACCACGGCGGCCGGGCAGTCGGCGCCGTAGTGGGGGAGGAGCTCGGAGACGATCCGGTCGACATGGCGGGCGCCCAGGTGGAGGACGAGCAGCGCCCCGCTGCGGCCCAGGGTCGCCAGGTCCTCGCCGTCCGGCATGGGGGTGGCCTGCTGGGCGACGCGGGTGAGGATCACCGTCTGGCCGACGGTCGGGACCGTCAGCTCCCGCTTCAGCGCCGCGGCCGCCGCGGCGAACGCCGGGACGCCCGGCACGACCTCGTACGGCACACCCGCCGCGTCCAGGCGCCGCATCTGCTCCGCGACCGCGCTGAAGACCGACGGGTCGCCCGAGTGGAGCCGGGCCACTTCGTGGCCCTCCTCGTGGGCGCGGACCAGCTCCGCGGTGATGGCGTCCAGGTCGAGCTGCGCCGTGTCGATCAGGCGGGCGTCCGGCGGGCAGTCGGCGAGGAGTTCGCGCGGGACGAGCGAGCCGGCGTAGAGGCAGACGCCGCACGACGCCAGGGTGCGCGCCCCGCGCACGGTGATCAGGTCGGCGGCGCCGGGGCCCGCACCGATGAAGTACACGGTCATGTCGGATCTCCTGCTTTGGTGACGGACCATTGGGTGACGGGCATGGCCTGGCGCCAGCCGGTGAAGCCGCCGACGGGCACGGCGTGGGAGACGGCCAGGCGGACGAGTTCGCCGCCGTGGCGCGCGTAGCGTTCGGCCAGCAGCGCCTCCGACTCGAGGGTGACCGTGTTGGCGACCAGCCGGCCGCCCCTCGGCAGCGCGTCCCAGCAGGCGTCCAGGAGACCGGGCGCGGTCAGCCCGCCGCCGATGAACACCGCCGCGGGGACGGGCAGTCCCGCCAGCGCGTCCGGCGCGGCGCCGGTGACGACACGCAGGGCCGGCACGCCGAGCCTGTCCGCGTTACGGGCGATACGCGCGGCCCGGACCGGGTCGCGTTCCACGGTGACGGCCCGGCACGAGGGGTGCGTGCGCATCCATTCGATCGCGAGGGAGCCGGAGCCGCCGCCGACGTCCCACAGCAGTTCGCCCGGTGCGGGGGCGAGCGCGGCGACGGTCGCGGCGCGCACATGTCGCTTGGTGAGCTGCCCGTCGTGCTCGTACGCCTCGTCGGGCAGGCCGGGGGCGGCGGACAGCCGCAACGCCCCCTCGTCGAGGCGGCATTCGAGGGCTATGACGTTCAGCGGGTCACCGGGGGGCTCGTCCCAGGACCCGGCGTGGCCGTCCACGCACCGCTCGCCCGCCGCGCCGAGCTGTTCGAGCACCCGCATCCGGGTCCCGCCGAAGCCCCGGTCGCGCAGCAGCGCGGCCACCTCGGCGGGCGTGTCCGGCCCGGCGCTGAGCACCAGCAGCCGGCGGCCGTCGTGCAGCGCGGCGGACAACTGCCCGGCGGGACGTCCGACAAGCGTGACGACGGCGGTGTCCTCGACGGGCCAGCCCAGGCGGGCGCAGGCGTACGAGACGGACGAGGCGTGCGGGACGACGTGCAGCGCGTCCGGTCCGGTCTCCTCCGCCAGCGCGCGGCCGATGCCGTAGAACATGGGGTCGCCGCTGGCCAGGACGGCGAGCCGGCGGCCGCGGTGGGCGGCGAGCAGTCCGGCGACGGCGGGCCGCAGAGGGCTCGGCCAGGTCACGCGCTCGGCCGTGCAGTCGGCGGGCAGCAGTTCCAACTGCCGTGCGCCGCCGATGACGACCTCCGCGTCCCGTAGCGCGTCCTGGGCGGTCCCGGGGAGTCCCGGCCAGCCGTCGGCGCCGATCCCGACGACGGTTACTGCTGGTGAGCGTGGTGCGGGGGTCACTGAGCGGTACCTCGTCGGTGGAACGGCAGGGGACGCAGCCGCACTCTACTGGCCGCGTGGAACGGCGTCGGCGGGCCCCCGGGTTACCCGCGGTGTCACAGCGTCACCCCGTGTCGCGGCGTCAGCCGTCGTGCCGCGGTACGGGCGACGGTCCGCCGCCTGTCAGTGGTGCGCGGCACACTGGAGTCATGTGCCGCAGCATCAAGACTCTCCGCCCGCCCGTCCTTCCCACAGAGGCCACGGAGGACGACATCCGTGCCGCCGCCCTGCAGTACGTGCGCAAGGTCTCCGGCTTCCGGGCCCCGGCCGCGCACAACCGCGAGGTGTTCGACGAGGCCGTCGAGGAGATCGCGGAGGCGACCCGCAGACTCCTCGAGGGGCTCGAGATCCGTGGCTCCGGCGGTCATGCCGCTAAGCGGCAGGCCCAGGAGCAGGAGCCGGCTCAGGAGCCGGACGCCGCATGAAGTAGGCGGCGAGCGAGCCCGCGCCGAACAGCGCCAGCACGGACACCGCCGCGCCGATCCAGCTCGCGCCCAGCCACTGGCCGCCGAACCAGCCGAGCCCGACGGCGTAGCCGGCCCAGGCGATCCCGGCCAGGGCCGACCAGGGGAGGAACTCCTTCACCTTGCGGTGCGCCGCGCCCGCGCCCAGCGAGACCACGGAGCGGCCGGCCGGCGCGAAGCGGGCGATGACGACGAGCGCCCCGCCGCCGCGCCCGAGCGCCACGCCGAGACGTTCCTGCGCCCTGGTCAGACGGCGTGAGCGGGCAATGGCCCGGTCCAGACGGTCCCCGCCGCGCCAGGCGAGCCGGTAGGCGACCAGATCACCCAGTACGGACGCGGTCGCCGCGCACAGCACGAGGACGAGCAGCGAGGGGACCTCGCGCGGCACCTGGCCCGCCGCGCCGGCGACGGCCGCGGCGCCGGGCGCGGCCGTGGAGCCGGCGGCCGCGGCGGTGGCGGCCGTGATCACCAGCACTCCGCTGGGCAGCACGGGCAGGAACACGTCGAGGAGGACGGACAGGGCCACGACGGCGTAGATCCATGGGCTGCCGGTCAGCGACCCAATGCTCTCGAGCACCTTGACTCTCCCCGTTCCTGGCAGGGCCACGGTGTCGCGGGGGAGCGGCAGGCGGCCAGACAGCTGTACAGCGTACGCCTGGAGTGCGGACGACATCGACAGGGGGCGTTCCCCCGCCCGACACCGCAGCGAAACCGCCCGTACGAAGGCGGTACGACGCCGGTTCGAAGCCCGTACGAAGCCGGTTGGAAGTCCTTGCGGAGACGTACGGAGGAAAGGTCCCGACCGGGCCGGCCCCGAAGGGGCCTCACGCCCCGGAGCGTGACGGTCCCGGACACGGGAACGCCCGGCCCCCCGAGGGAGGGGCCGGGCGATACGTGCGTGCTGCGGCAGGGTCAGGCCGCGGCGGTGGCCCGTTCCTCGCGCTGCTCCGCCGGCCGGCCGGCGCGGCGCGGCGCGATCAGCCGGTCCAGCGCCAGGGCGCCGGGACCCGTGAAGACCAGCAGCAGGAACGCCCAGCAGAACATCGCCGACGCCTCACCGCCGTTCTGCAGCGGGAACAGCGACTCGGGCTGGTGGACCTTGAAGTACGCGTACGCCATCGACCCGGAGGCGACGAGGGCCGCGCTGCGGGTGCCGACGCCGAGCAGGACCAGGGCTCCGGCGACCAGCTGGATCACCGCCGCGTACCAGCCGGGCCACGTGCCGGCCGGGACGGTGCCGCCGCCCGCCGCGCCGCCGAGGACGCCGAACAGCGAGGCGGCGCCGTGGCAGAGGAACAGCAGACCCACGACGGCCCGGAACAGGCCGAGCGCATAGGGCTGCGCCTGCTCCAGGCGTGCGGGCAGGGGGGAGTTGCTCATGTGGGGGCTCCTTCGGTTTCGGGGACAGAACCGATGAGGGGGCCCCAGGTTAGGCGGGCCTAATGATTACTTGCAAGTTCAACATTTTCCGGCAGGCTGCTTTTGGCCGATGCCTCCGCTCCCCGGTGACCCGTGGCGGCGGCCGCGCACGGGCATCCGGAACTGGCCTTCCTCCCGGCAGACAGGGGCGCCCTCCGGTTTCGTGACACGGCGGGCTGAATACCGGGCGCTCGGCCGAGGGCGTCCTCGGTCCGGCGCACCCGTGGTTTGGCGGGAAACCGGCGCCCCCGGGTCCCGGACCCCCGGGCCGACGGGCACGCCGGTCAGGAGCCGTCCGTCAGCCGGCGGTCGAACAGGGTCGTCAACCGCCCGCGGCCGTCCGCCTCCGCCCGGTCGAGCCGCAGCGACGCCGTGCGCCCGCGCAGGGACAGGGTCATCAGCTGATTGCCGAACCACGGCCCGCCCCCGCGCCCCCACCGGACGAGCGGTTCCCCGGCGCGGCCGTGCCGTGCGAAGAGCCGGCCCAGCCGCCGTCCCGCCCGGCTCCAGCCGAACCGGAAGCCGACCCTCACCGCCTTGGGGACGGAGTTGTGCACGGGGGAGCAGGTCAGCTGGAGCACCCGGGCGTCGGGGGCGGCGACGGCGCCGGTGCCACCGGGACCGCCCGCCGGACCGCCGGGCCGCTCCGGCTCCGCCACGTACGCGTGATGGACGTCCCCGGAGAGCACGCACACCGTCGCCGGCGCGTCCGGACCGCTGCCCACCTCCATGATCAGCCGCGTCAGCTCCTCGAAGGAGGAAGGGAACGCCGACCAGTGCTCCAGATCCGCGTGGCGGCGCACACTCTCCCCGATACGGGCCCACCGCCTGCCCCGCTCGCCGCGGCACATCGCCGCGTTCCAGGTCTCCGCGTCGTGGACCAGCGGCGGCAGCAGCCAGGGCAGCGAGGTGCCGAGGAGGAGATGGTCGTACGACCCCCGTCCCTCCAGGGCCTGGTCGCGCAGCCACGCCGCCTCTCCCGCGTCGAGCATGGATCTGTTCTGCTCGTCCAGGACACGGGCGGCACGGGTGTCGATCATCAGCAGCCGGGTCCGGCCGAAGTCCCGCCGATAGCTCCAGCGCGCCGCGGTGGCGTCCCGGTCGGCCGTCTCCGCGAACTGCCGCAGGGCCTGTGTGCCGTCGGGGGCCGAGCTGACCACCTTGTAGAGGGGGTCGGCGGCCAGCTCCGCGGGGGAGAGATTGCCGAGATGCTGGTACACCCAGTACGACATCAGCGCGCTGAGGATCCGCTCCCGCCACCAGGGCGTCGCCCGCATGTCGTCCAGCCAGGCCGTGCTGGTGTTCCAGTCGTCGATGACGTCGTGGTCGTCGAAGATCATGCAACTGGGCACGGTGGAGAGCAGCCAGCGGACGTCGGGGTCACGCCACGATTCGTCGTACAGCCAGGTGTACTCCTCGTAGTCCGCCACCCCTGAGCCCGGCGGCACCTGCCGGTCGCGGCCGGCCGACAGGCGTGCGCTGGTGGCCTCCGAGACCTCGTCCGCGTACACCTGGTCGCCGAGCAGCAGCAGGACGTCCGGGCGCTCCTCCTCGGGGGCCGAGGACAGCTTCGCGGCGAGGGTGTCCAGGGCGTCGGGGCCCACCGGGTCGTGCCCGCGGGCGGGGCGGGCGGCCCAGCGGCACGAGCCGAAGGTGACCCGCACGGAGTCCGCGGGGACCTCGGGGGTGCGGATGGTGCTGGGCGGATGGGGCGAGTCGTCGAGCGGCCAGACGTGCTCGCCGTCGAGGAACACCTCGTAGGCGGTCGACGAGCCCGGTGTCAGGCCGGTGACGGTGACCAGGGCGTAGTGGTGCCCGGCCACCGTGAACGTACGGGAAGAACCGCCGCCGCCCTGCTCGCAGCGGACCTCCGCCGTGCACGGGCGGCCGGTCTCGACCCAGATGGTCGCGGCGGTGCCCGTGTCCCAGTCGACGTGCCGCAGCAGCGGCCCAAGGCGAAGCCCGGTCATGTGATGCCCCTTCCGTCGCCCCGTACGGTACGGAACGACGGAGAGGGGCGGGCCGGTTCCGCGGACCCTTGGTGTGTCCCGGGAGCGGCCCTGGTGCGGCGGCCGGGTCAGCAGCCGTTCAGGATGCTCTGGAGCGCGCTCTTCTCCGCCGAGTCGACCTTGAGGTTCCAGTAGTACTTCGTGTGCACCCACATCCGGGCGTACATGCAGCGGTACGAGGTGACCGGCGGCAGCCACTCGGCCGGGTCCTGGTCGCCCTTGGACTGGTTGACGTTGTCCGTGACGGCGATGAGCTGCGGGCGGGTCAGGTCGTTGGCGAACTGCTGGCGCTTGGACGTGGTCCAGCTGCTCGCGCCGGAACGCCACGCCTCCGCCAGCGGGACTATGTGGTCGATGTCCACGTCGGAGGCCGCGGACCAGGTGGCGCCGTCGTAGGGGGAGAACCAGCGGCCGCTCGTGGCCGCGCAGCTGGAGTCCTGCACGACGTTCGTGCCGTCCCGCTTGAGCACGACCTCTCGGGTGTTGCAGGCGCCCGACTGGGTGATCCAGTGCGGGAACAGATCGCGGCTGTAGCCGGTGGAGGAGCCCTCCGCGGACACGGTCAGCTGGCTGAGGTAGCTGCGGGCGGTGGAGGCGCTGACCGGGGTGGGCGGGGCGGCCTGCGCGGTGGGGGAGGTGGCCAGCAGGCCGGCCATGGCGAGGGCGGACGTGACGGCGAGCACGGCTGCGCGACGGAAGCCGCGGCTTCGACGCGCGTAGACACCTGACATGCGAACTCCTTCGAGGTGGGGGGAACTTGGCCGTTCGGGCGTGGCCATGTTCGCGGCGCCAGGTTTCTCGGGGATGGGCGCCAGGTAACAGGGTGGCGACATGGGCACGTCACATCAAGGGTTCTGACGCGCCGACATGATCCTTGTGGCGTCGTAGTGTTGCGGCGTGCTGCTGCCGGTCAACCTCACCCTCGGGGCCGTGCTGGCCGTCCTGCTGGTCGCTGCGGCGACCGTGGCGGCCGTCGCCCACCTCGGGCGTTCCCGCGACATCGCCGTCGCGGGCGTGCGCGCGGCGGTCCAACTCGCCGTCGTTTCACTGGCGATCGGCTGGGTCGTCTGCTCCGTACCGCTGCTGCTCGCCTTCCTCGCGCTGATGTACGCGGTCGCCGTCCGCACCGCCGGCCGGCGCATCACCGCCAACGGGACCTGGTGGTGGGCCGGTCTGCCGATCGCCGCGGGAGTGCTCCCCGTCGTGGCCGCGCTGCTGCTCACCGGACTGGTGCCGCTGAAGGGCATCACGCTGATCCCCGTGACCGGCATCCTCATCGGCGGCGCCCTGAGCGTGACGTCGGTCGGCGGCCGCCGGGCGCTGGACGAACTGGAGCAGCGCCGCGGTGAGGTGGAGGCCGGACTCGCCCTCGGCCTGCTCGACCGCGACGCCCGCCTCGAGGTCGCCCGCGCGCCCGCGTCCGACGCGCTGCTGCCCGGCCTCGACCAGACCAGGACCGTGGGCCTCGTCACACTGCCGGGTGCCTTCGTCGGCATGCTGCTGGGGGGCGCCTCGCCCGTGGAGGCGGGCGCGGTGCAGCTCTTCGTGCTGGTCGCGCTGATGGCCGTCCAGGCGGTCGCGGTGGCCCTGGTGGTGGAACTGGTGGCCAGGGGGCGGCTGCACAGGGACGGCGCGCAGGGCCCGGGCGAGCGGCCCTGACCCGCCTCGACGGACGTTCCGGGACCGGCCGAGGCGGGCGGCCCGCCCCACGCGCCCGGCGCTGCAGGGCCTGCCACCGTCCCGACCGGCCTCGGCGCGGGCCCGCCGGTCACCGCCCCGACCGGCCTCGGCGGACGCTCCCGGACCGGCCGAGGCGGGCGGCCCGCCCCACGCGCCGGCGCGGCAGCGCCAGCCCTCCGACCCGCCTCGGCGGACGCTCCCGGACCGGTGGACGCGGGCCCGCCCCACGCGCCGGCCTCGCGGCGCTTCGCGTCCGGGCGGGGCCTTCGCGTACTCTGTTCAGCGCAGAAGGGGAGTAGCTCTTCGCCGGACCGTCGACATACTGCTGGGCCTCGTGCCCGGCCGGCGCCCGGAGGCGGCCCGTCATCGACGGTCGCCAGCGAGACCTTCGGCCGCAGTGCCCATGTATCCATCCATGGCGCTGCCGTGCCGAAGCGACCCCTGAAACGCCTCAGGTCACTCTCGGCAGGGCCGCGCCGCCCCTACCGATTGAGGATTCTCCCGTGATCAGCTTCACCGTGATGGCGATCACGTTCGGCGTCGTCTTCCTCGCCGAACTGCCTGACAAGACCGCCCTCGCCGGTCTCATGCTGGGCACCCGCTACCGCGCCTCGTACGTCTTCGCCGGTGTCGCGGCGGCCTTCGCCGTCCACGTCGCGCTCGCCATCGCCGCGGGCAGCGTGCTGACCCTGCTGCCGCACCGGCTGGTGCAGGCGGTGGTGGGTGTCCTCTTCCTCGCGGGCGCGCTGATGCTGCTGCTGAAGAAGGGCGACGACGAGGAGGAGACCGTCAAGGCCCCCGCCGACCAGTCGTTCTGGAAGGTCTCGGGCGCGGGCTTCATGCTCATCCTCGTCGCCGAGTTCGGGGACCTCACCCAGATCATGACGGCCAACCTCGCCGCCCGTTACGACAGCCCCGTCTCCGTCGGCCTGGGCGCCGTGCTGGCGCTGTGGGCCGTGGCCGGCATCGGCATTCTGGGCGGAAGGACACTGATGCGGTACGTGCCGCTGAAGCTGATCACCAAGGTCGCGGCCTGCCTGATGCTGGCCCTCGCCGGCTTCAGCCTCTTCGAGGCGATCACGGGCTGAGCCGCCGGATCAGGCGGCGCGCAGCCCGATCGTGCCGTCGTCGTGCGTGGTGAGCGTGAGGTGGGTGAGGTCCGGCACGTGGAGGTCGGGGGCCATCGCCGCGGCGCGGGGGCCCACGCCGACGACCCGCATGCCCGCGGCGCGGGCCGCCGTGATGCCGGCCTCCGAGTCCTCGAACGCCACGCAGTCCTCAGGGGCGAAGCCCAGCTCGGCCGCGCCCTTCAGGAAGCCCTCCGGGTCCGGCTTGCTGGCGCCGACGCACTCGGCCGTCACGCGGACCTCCGGCATCGGCAGCCCGGCGGCCTTCATCCGGGCCGTGGCCAGCGCGAGGTCGGCAGAGGTCACCAGGGCGTGCGGCAGGGCGGCGACGGCGGCCATGAAGGCCGGGGCGCCGGCGACGGGGACGACGCCGTCGGTGTCCGCCGTCTCCTGGGCGAGCAGCACGCGGTTGTCGGCGTGGTTCTGCTCCATGGGGCGGTCGGGCAGCAGGACGGCCATCGTGGCGTAGCCCTGGCGGCCGTGGACGGTCTTGAGCGCCTCGTCGGCGTCCAGCCCGTGCTCGATCGCCCATGCGCGCCAGACGCGCTCCACCACCGCGTCCGAGTTGACGATGGTGCCGTCCATGTCGAGCAGGAGGGCGCGGGCGGTCAGAGCGGTCGTCATACGGACTCCAGAGCGCGGCGGCAGGAAAACAAGCGGCCTCGCCCGCCGGTCAGGGAATACGGGCGAAGCCACTTTGTTCCTTCACGATACAAAATGCGGCGGGGTAACGCCAATCCGTTTCAGGACGACCGTGTCTCCGCCTCCAGCGCGCGGCGCGTGTGCGGGCCGTAGACGCCCAGCGGGTCGCCCTGGATGCCGCGGTCCCACTGGTAGACCTTCACGGCCTGCTCCACGTCCTCGTCGAAGCGGCCGTCCGCCTCGTCGTACGGATACAGCCACAGCTGCATCAGCCGCTGCTGGAGGTCGACGACCGCCGCACCGCTGTCGCCGCGGCGCAGTGTGCCGCCGGCCGGTTTGTCGGGCGGCGCCTCCGACACCGTGCCTGTCTCCTGGGCCGTCGTCTGCGGGGCGGAGGGTCCGGCCGGCCGGTCGTCGGCGCTCGGGCTCGTACGGGGCGCGGACCGTGACGGCGACGGCGTCGGCGACGCGGAAGCCGAAGCGGACGCGGAGGCCGATGCGGAGGGGGAGGCGGAGGCGGACGCGCTCGCGGAGACGGACTCCGAAGGGGCCTCCGACACCGCGCCGGCGGTGGGGGCGCTGCTCCGGGTGTCCGGCGGCAGCGCACGGTCCTGCTCCTCGCCGCCGGAGAACAGCCCCCCGGCGAACGCGACCGTCCCCGCCACGGCGACGGCCGCCGCGCCCACGGCGAGCCCGGCGAACACACGCCGCCGCCGGCGCGGCTCGTCGCCCCCGCGCCCCTGCCCGCCCGGGCCCGGGCCCGGGCCGCTGCCTACGGGCGCCAGCACGACGGTGTCGTCACCACGGCGCGCGCCGCCGCCCCCGTCCGGCCCGAAGCCCTCGGGAGGCAGCGCCCCGCCGTGTCCGGCGATGCCGTACGTCCCTGCGCCGATGGACTCCTGCGGCAGCGGCCCGCCGTGTCCGGCGGTGCCGTGCGGCTCCGCGCCGGTGGATTCCTGCGGCAGGGGCGTGCCGTGGCCACCGCCCGGCGCGAAGCCGTGGTGCGCCTCCGTGCCGGGCGCGAACTGCTCCGGCGGCAACGCGCCGCCGTACGCGGCACCGTGTGCCTGGGCGCTCGGCGGGGTCGTCCCGGCCGGCCCCGGGCCGTACGCCTGACCGTCGGCCGCGCGGCCCGCTGCCGGTACGGGCCCGGGCGGTGCCGCCGCCCCCTGCCCGGCGGCGTCCCCGCCCGGCGCGGAACCGTCCTGCCCGGGCGACGCGTCGCCGACCGCGTGAGGCCCGGCCGCGTCACGACCCGCGTCGCCGGTCGTGACGACCTCGTGCGCGGCGCTCTTGCCACCGCCCGCCGCGCCCGGCGCGAAGCCCCTGGAGGGCATCACCCGTTCGTCCCCGGCCGGGTCCGACGCGCCGGTGGGCCCGGACGGCGGACGGCCCGGCGGGCGAAGGCCCTCCAGCGTCACGTACGGCCTGATCCGCAGCGGGTCGAAGTCCTCCGCCGCCGCGATGTCAGCCTCCCGTTCCGCGCGCAGAGCGGCCCCCGCCCGCTCGGCGCAGTCGCAGCCGGGTCCGGCGCTGCCGTCCGGGTTCCTCGGTCTGTCGCACTCCGGACATCTGTTTCCGGTCATCGCCGGTTCCCCTCCCCTTTGAATGCCGCCGATTATGCAGCCGTCCCGTGCCACACCCAACGCCCCACCTGCCACACCGCCCCTCTCGGGAGGCCATAACCGGACAGACACACCACGATGGGATGGAACAGCGCCACGTAACCGAGGAGATCGGCATGGCTCAGGAAGTGAGCAGCGCCCAGGTGGGGCCTGCCCCCGGTGAGGGGCACGACCGGCGAACCGTTCTCGTCGCCATCGGCGCGCTGTTGCTGGGCATGCTTCTGGCCGCCCTCGACCAGACGATCGTCGCGACCGCGCTGCCGACCATCGTCAGCGAACTGGGCGGCATGGACCACCTCTCCTGGGTGGTCACCGCCTACATGCTGGCCGCCACCGCCGCCACCCCCCTGTGGGGCAAGCTGGGTGACCAGTACGGGCGCAAGAAGCTCTTCCAGACGGCCATCGTCATCTTCCTCGTCGGCTCCGCCCTCTGCGGCATTTCCCAGAACATGCCGCAGCTCATCGCCTTCCGGGCGGTTCAGGGCCTCGGCGGCGGCGGGCTGATGGTGCTGTCGATGGCGATCGTCGGCGACCTCGTGTCACCACGTGAACGAGGCAAGTACCAGGGCCTGTTCGGCGCGGTCTTCGGAGCGACCAGCGTCCTCGGACCGCTGCTCGGCGGCTTCTTCACCGAACACCTCAGCTGGCGCTGGGTCTTCTACATCAACCTGCCCATCGGCGTCGTCGCACTGCTCGTCATCGCGGCCGTGCTGCACATCCCGGTCCGCCGGACCCGGCACACCATCGACTACCTGGGCACGTTCCTCATCGCCTCCGTGGCCACCTGTCTCGTCCTCGTCGCCTCCCTCGGCGGTACGACCTGGGCGTGGGGCTCTGCGCGGATCATCGGGCTCGCCGTTCTGGGGGCCGTGCTCCTCGTCGCGTTCGTCGCCGTCGAACGCAAGGCGGCGGAACCCGTTCTGCCGCTGAAGCTGTTCCGGATCCGGACGTTCACGCTCGTCGCGGTCATCAGCTTCATCATCGGTTTCGCGATGTTCGGCGCGATGACGTACCTGCCGACGTTCCTCCAGGTCGTCCAGGGCATCTCGCCGACCATGTCCGGTGTCCACATGCTGCCGATGGTGTTCGGCCTGCTGCTCACGTCCACGGCGTCGGGGCAGATCGTCAGCCGCACCGGCCGCTGGAAGGTCTTCCCGATCGCCGGCACCGCCGTGACGGCGCTGGGCCTGCTGCTGCTCCACCAGCTCGAGGCGAACAGCTCCACCTGGCAGATGAGCCTGTACTTCTTCGTCTTCGGCGCCGGACTCGGCCTCGTCATGCAGGTCCTCGTCCTGGTCGTCCAGAACGCCGTCGGCTACGAGGATCTTGGCGTCGCGACGTCCGGCGCGACGTTCTTCCGCTCCATCGGCGCCTCCTTCGGCGTCGCGATCTTCGGCACGATCTTCACCAACCGGCTGGAACACAAGCTCACCGACGCCCTCGCCGGGCAGCGGGTGCCGCCCGGCGCCGGGGCCGCCGAGCTCGCCGCCGACCCGCGCGCCATCGCGGAACTGCCGGCCGACCTGCGCCCTTCGGTGCTCAACGCGTACTCCACGGCCATCACGGACGTCTTCCTCTACGCCCTGCCGGTCGTCGCTCTCGCCTTCCTGATCGCCTGGTTCCTCAAGGAGGACAAGCTCCGCGGCTCGGTGACCGCGCCGGACCACAGCGAGACGCTGGCCTCCAACCCCGTCGAGCGATCGTCGTACGACGAGGTCGCGCGGGCCCTTTCGGTGCTCGGCTCCCGCGAGGGCAGGCGGCACATCTACGAGAAGATCACCGCACGGGCCGGCTACGACCTGCTGCCCGCCTCGAGCTGGCTGCTGCTGCGCATGAAGCGCCACGGCGTCGTCGAACCGGCCCGGCTCGCCGAGACGACGCCCGTCCCGCTGCGCGCGATCACGGAGGCGAGCCGTGAGGTGGAGGGACGCGGCCTCGCCCGCCGTGAGGGCCTCGACCTGATGCTCACGGAGAGCGGCGAGGAGGCCGCCGTGCGGCTGGCGCAGGCGCGCGAGGAGTCGCTCGCCGAACTGCTCGGGGACTGGTGGGGACCCGAACGGCCCACCGACCTCGTCCAGCTGGTGCACGAGCTGAACGCGGAGCTGTGCGGCTCCGACGCCGAGCGGCCGCACAGTCCCGAGTCGCACCGCGACCACGAATATCCGAAGGGCCACGCCGTCTGACCGGCGCGGCCCGGGGGCGGAACGGGCGCCGGATCAGAGGTCCTTGCCGTACCAGATGTCCATGTACGGGCCGGTGCAGTACGCCGGTATCTCCACGTAGCCGTGCCGCGCGTACAGGGCGCGGGCCTCGACCAGGTCGAGGCGGGTGTTGAGGACCATCCGCCGCGCGCCGAGCGCACGGGCCTCGTGCTCCAGCGTCTCCATGAGCAGCGAGGCTCCCTTGCGGCCCCGGAAGTCGTGCAGCAGGAAGACCTGGGTGAGCTCCGCGCGTTCCTGGTCCAGCATCAGCACCCCGCCGCAGGCCGCCGCCTCGCCCCCGTACCTGCCGACGACGAACCGGCCCGTCGGCGGCGTCAGCAGCTCGGCTCCGTCGCCGGTGAGCCCTTCGTCGACCTCCTCCACCGTCGCGGGCCGACCCCAGTAACGGCTCGCCACATCGTGGTAGTAGGCGCGTCGCAGCGCGGTCGCGTCGGGGGAGTCGAACGGCTCGGGGGCCAATGTCCATACGGTCATGGAGCCTCTGTATCGCGGGCGGTCCCTGTTTGGCCAACCGATTCCCGGTTACTCGGAGCCTATGAACGCTCGCGAACAGCGAGCGTCCGCCCAAGGGTCCCGACCCGGAAGGTGAGTCATGTCGACCCTGACCACAGTTTTGATCGTCGCCGCGGTGATCGTGGTCCTTCTGATCACCGCCGGCGCCCTCTACGCACGCAGCCGCGGCGGACACGCCGGCGGACGGCGGGCACTGCGCCGACGCTTCGGACCCGAGTACGACCGGGTCCTCGCCCGCCACGACGGCGACACCAAGGCGGCCGACCGAGACCTGCACGACCGTGTCCGCCGCTACGGCGACCTCACGGCGCAGCCGCTCGCGCCCGGCGTGCGGGCGCAGTACGACGCCGCATGGGCCGCCGTGCAGGAACGCTTCGTCGACGACCCGCGCGGTGCCGTCGCCGATGCCGACCAGCTGCTCGGCCGGATCGCGGCCGACCGCGGCTTCCCGGCCGCCGGCCGCTACGAGGAGCAGCTCGCGGCGCTCTCCGTCCACCATCCCCGCCACGTCGAGGGCTACCGCCGGGTGCACCGCGCCGCGCGCGCCGGCTCCGAGGCGAGCACGGAACACCTGCGCGAGGCGATGGTCCACGCCCGTGAGCTCTTCGACGACCTGGTCGCCGACCGCTCCGTCGACCACGGCCGCCACCGCCCCGGCGGCACGGCGGACCGGTCCCACGGCCGTGGCCGCGGCCACCTGCTGCACCCGAGGGGGAGTGGCGTGTGATGCCGCACCCGAACCATCAGGAATCCCCCAGGACTGCCGTCCCGCCCGGTACCGCCGGCGACGCGGGAGACCTCGGAGTCCCCGCCGCGCCGGTCGGGCGGGACGGCAAGGACGACGTTCGCGCTCCCGGCCTGCGGGCCGGGCGCGGTGCGGCCCACGGGGCGCGTCCCGGGCCGGTGGCGGAGCCGCTGAAGCCGGCCGTCGACCCGGCCGGCACCCCTCTCACCGCGCCCGGGGCGGGCGACGCCGAGCCGCGAGCGGCCCGGCTCCTGCCCCAGGACGAGTGCGAACGGCTCGAACACGGCCTGCGGGACGCGCTGACCGGCTTCGTCGACTCCCCGCGTCACGCCGTCGAAGAGGCGGCGGGCGTCCTGGAGGACGCCGTCGACCGGATCACCGCGTCCCTCGCCGAGCACAGCCGGACGCTGCGGCACTCCGCGGACGCCGGCGCGGGCGACACGGAGGAACTGCGGCGGACCCTGCAGGCGTACCGCGAGGTGACCGAACGGCTGCTGCGGGTCTAGCCCCCGGCGCCGGGGGCCGCCCCGGCTAGGACCGCGACTTGGGCGCGGCCTGCTGCACGACCTCGAACGACCACACGGTGGACCCGGTGGCGGCGGGCTTGGGACGCTCGCCGCCACCGTCCTGCGTGGCGCCGCCCTGGTGGGCGGCCTTCATCGGCCCCTCCATCCACGCCTGGAACGAGGCCTCGTCACGCCAGCGCGTGTACACCAGGTACTGGTCGGTGCCCTCGACGGGCCGCAGCAGCTCGAACCACTCGAACCCGTCCGAACTCTCCACGGCGCCGGCACGCGAGGCGAACCGCTTCTCGAGGACCTCGCGCTGCTCGTCGGGGACGGTGAGGACGTTGATCTTCACGATGCTCATGCGGCCATCCTGCCGCACGGGGGGTTCCTCCCCGACCCGGCCGTCCCCCGCCGCCCCCGACGTCACGCGATCACCCGCGCCACCAGCAGACCGTCGTACCCCTTCACCCCCACCGTCTGCAGCGCCGTCGCGTCCAGCCTCGGCTCCCGGGCGACCAGTTCGAACATCTCGCGCGTCCCGAGGATCGACGGGTCCTCGCTCGTCGCGTCGACCACACCCCCGCCGCGCACCACGTTGTCCACGATGATCAGGCTGCCGGGGCGGGTCAGGCGCAGTGCCCACTCCACATAGCGGGGGTTGTTGCGCTTGTCCGCGTCGATGAAGACCAGGTCGAACGGGCCCGCGCCCGGTTCCGCCGCGATGCGCGGCAGGGTTTCGAGGGCCGCGCCCGTGCGGACCTCGGCGATCTTCGCCAGGCCCGCGCGGGCGATGTTCGCACGGGCCACCTCCGCGTGGGCCGGGTCGTACTCGAGCGAGATGAGCCTGCCGTCCTCCGGCAGCGCCCGCGCCAGCCAGATCGTGCTGTAGCCGCCCAGCGTGCCGATCTCCAGCGCTGTGCGCGCACCCTGCGTCTGCGCCAGCAGATGCAGCAGTTTGCCCTGATTGGGGGCGACGTTGATCGCGGGGAGCCCCGCCGCCGCGCTCGCCGCGAGGGCCTCGGTGAGCGCCTCGTCCTCCGCCACGAGGAGATCACTGATGTAGCCGTCCACGGCCTGCCATTGATCCTGAGTCATACGGTTCAACCTACGTTCACGAGGCCACGCCCGGCACGGGAGTGCCACGGCGCCTCACCCGTACGCGCAGCAGCGACACCACCGCGACGGCGACGACGGCGGCACCGCCGCCGACCGTCAGCAGCCACACGGGCACGCCGGCGACGGTCAGCAGGTCGTCGTCCCAGATCACCCGCCGAAAGGGTGTGTCCTGCGCGGTGGCCACCAGTTCGTGGTCCCCGTCGATCCGGCCCGGCTCGGGAAAGTGCTGGTCGAGTGCGGTGAGGAAGCGTTCCTCCCCGCCGGTGAGCCGTCCCACCGCGCCGCGCGGCTCGACCTTCCCCGCGTACGTCACCTCGGGTTCCGAGCCGCCGATGTTGTCGCGCGGTTCCATGCGGTGCCCCGCGAGGACGAACAGACCGAGCGACTGGGGCGTCGTCGCGCGCCGGGACAGGCGCATCGGGTAGACGAGCTTCTCGCTGGCGAAGCTCAGCCGCAGCGGGTCCAGCGTGCCGTCGAGCGTCGTTCCCTCACTGCTCGGCGCGAGCTTCACGGCCACGTACTCCCAGCCCGCGTCGACGTACGGTTCCAGATCCTGACCTAGGCCCTCGGGCAGTTCGAAGCCGTTCTCGGCGAGCCAGTCGCCGAGCGCGTCCGGATCGGTCGCGGTCAGCCGTGCCACGTCGAAGTCGCCGAGCCGTTCGCGGCCGACGACCCCGACCCCGGGGGCGGCCGCGCCCGGCGCGGGTGCGCCCGCGCCGTCCGTGTCGTCGAAGGGCCAGTCGCCGCCGCGTGGCCAGAAGTAGTGGCGCGTACGGTGCTGGGGGGCGGCGATCCGGACGAGTTCGTCGAAGAGGGCGCCGTCCGCCAGTTCGACCGTCGCCCGGTTCGGCACGGGCATGATCCACGCCGCTTCCGGAGCGTTGGAGTCGACCGTGAAGCGCATGACGATCTGCTCGGTGCGACCGTCCCAGTCGATCACCGACGACTCCCGGGCGACGGAGATCTCCGCGTTCCGGTCCACCACCATCGCGCCGCAGCCACAGGCGTAGGCCGGGCTGATCAGCGAGCCGAGCTGCAGCACGAGTACCGCCAGCAGCACCGTGACCAGGCGCGCGCGTACCCCGAATTCTTGTATGTTCCCCCGCATACCTCCTGTGACGGCACCGCGAACATCATCGGTTCCGGCCTGGACGACTCTGTTCCGCAACGGTCCGGCGGTGTTCCGCGAACGGTCCGGCGGTCCGGCGGCCGAGAGGAATTCGGCCATAACGGGGTGACAGACAGGCGAACAGGGGGTTGCGTGGGTCTTCCTCACGGGGCAGTGCGACGCTCTACGGACGCTCTGTGGACACCAGAACAGCACACAACAGAACGACAAAAACGGTGGGGAGGCTCGGCGCGACGTGGCGAACGCGGAACACAGCGTGCGCGGGAGTGCGACGGCGGATTCGAGAATCGGCGCGGCCAGGGCCGCGCTGTGGCTCTTCGCGGCAGTGCTCGCCGTACGGCAGACAGCGGCCGTCCTGACCAGCCCGCCCGGTGAGCGGCTCACCGACCTGGGGACGTGGATCGGCGAGAACGGCGTACTGCACGTGCCCGGCTCCCTCTACGACGAGGGCCGGTTCACCGGCACCCCGTTCGCCGGGCTGGTGCTCAAGCCGCTCGCCAGATCGGCGGAGCAGAGCCTCGGCGTCGCCTGGACGTTCGGCACGCTGCTGCTCGTGGTCGCCCTCGGTCTGGTCGCGGCCCGCGCCCTGCCGATCCCCGTCTCCCGCCGCAGCACCCTGCTGGCCGCGCCGGTCGCCATCAGCCTGCTGATGCTGTCGCTGCCGGTACGCAACAGCTTCCACCTCGGCCAGACCAGCATCATCCCCGTGCTGCTCGTCCTCCTCGGCTGCCTCGCCGTGCGCAGCGAGAGACCCGCGGGTCTGCTCATCGGCATCGGCGCAGCCCTCCAGCCGACCGTCCTGCTCTTCGCACCCCTGCTCTGGTTCACCGGCCGCCGCCGCGCCGCGGTCACCGCGGCCGGCTCCTTCGCCGCCCTGTCCGCCCTCGCCTGGGCCGCGATGCCCGGCGACTCGTGGGCGTACTGGGTGCACCACGTCGCGGGCGCCGGTCTCGGCGAGAGCCCCGACAGCCTCGCCAACCAGTCCCTGCACGGCGCGCTGCTCCGCTTCGGCCTCGAGGGCCCGCTGGAGATCGCCGTCTTTTCGCTCCTCGCGGCGGCGGTCGTGTTCTTCGGTCTGCGGCGCGCCGTCCGCTACGCCCAGGACGGCCAGCTGCTGCTCGCCGTCGCCCTCACCGGCTGCGTCGCCGTCGCCGTCTCACCGACCGCCTGGCAGCACCAGCTCCTGTGGGTGCTGCTCGCCGTCGTGGGCCGGGTCGGCCGGCGGGCCTCCGACCGGATGCTGTGGCCCGTGCTCGTCGTCCTCGCGATCACGCTGCCGGGCAAGATGCTGCTGCCCAACCTCACGGTGCTCCACCCGGTGCGCGACAACGTCCTCCTCGTCGCCGCACTGGCCGCCGCGTGCGCCGTGCCGTTCCTCAAGCTCGACTCGCCGTACTTCCGCCGCCCCGTCCCCACCCAGTACGCCGCACCGGCCCCGGCGCGCTGGGCCCGCGTACCGCTGCTGCCGTTCTGGCGGCGGGTGCTCAGCCGCCCGAACCTGCTGCTCGAACTGCTCGTCATCCGGGTCGGCTACTCGGTCTACTCGCACATCCGCGCCGCCGCGACCGGCAGCGTGGGCGCTGCGGAGGAACACGCCCGGCAGATCCACTCCGTGGAGGGCGCGCTCGGCATCGACATCGAGCACTGGGTCAACCAGGCGGTGGTGCGCACCGAGTGGCTGGAAGCCTTCTTCAACTTCTATTACACGTCGTTCCACTTCGTGGTCCCGCTGTCGATCCTCGGCGTCCTCTACGTCCGCAGGCCCTCCGACTACCGCTGGGCCCGCGCCTCGCTCGCCTTCGCGACGGTGCTCGCGCTCCTCGGCTTCTGGCTCTACCCGCTGGCCCCGCCGCGTCTGATGCCCGGCATGGGCTTCATCGACACCGTCCACGGCCCGCAGGACCTCGCCAACCCGGACTACGGGGCGATGACCGCCGTCACCAACCAGTACGCGGCGATGCCGTCCCTGCACTTCGGCTGGTCGCTGTGGTGCGGACTGGTCGTGCTGGTCCTCGCGCCCAAGCTGTGGATGAAGCTGCTGGCGTTGCTGCACCCGCTGTTCACGGTCTGCGCGATCGTCGCCACCGCCAACCACTGGGTCCTCGACGCCGTGGGCGGCGCGGCGGTCGTCGGAGCGGGCTTCGGCCTGACGTACGTACTGGCGGGCCGCAGGAAGCTGCTGATCCCGGCGAGGTCCGTGCCGTCGGCGAGGTCGGCCCACGACGCCGACGACAAGGAGACGGCCGCCGCGCGTGTGTGAACCCCGGGGGGTACGGGCCTCGGCCCGTACCCCCGGGGTGTGGATCGCCGCGTTCAGTCATCGTCCGCCAGGTCGGCGCGTTCCGCCACTTGGGCGACCTCGAACCAGACCGTCTTGCCGGTTCCGCCCCGGCTGTCGACGCCCCATTTGTCGACGACGGCCTCCAGCAGTGCGAGCCCCCGCCCGGACTCGTCCTCCGCCCCGGCCCGCTGAGGCACGGGCAACTGCGCGCACCCGTCCGACACTTCCACCCGCACGCCCTGCGGATGCCGCAGGATCAGCAACCCACAGCGCCCGCCCGGAACATGGCGCACTACATTGGCCAACAGCTCGGTCACCGCCAGCTCGACGGATTCGGTCAGCTCCCGCAGCTTCCAGAGGATCAGATAGCAACGGACGATCCGCCGGATGTGCCTGGCGGAGTGGGCGCCTGCGGTGAAGCGCATACCGTACTGGGGAATCTCTTCGTTCACACTGCGAGCGTGGCCTGCGGTGACTACGCTCGGCTACCGAACGTACGCAACGTGCCGTGCCGTTGCGGCAGTTGAGCGAGGGGCCCCGCCATGTCCGACGTCCGCCACATCAACGCCCTCGACCCGGGCGCGTCACCGCTCGACTACTACGGCTACGAGCTGCGCAGACACCGCGAGACGGCGGGCCTGACGCAGAAGCAGCTCGGCGCGATCGTGAACTACACGGGCTCGCTGGTGGGGCAGGTCGAGACGGCGCGGAAGCTGCCGACGGCGGAGTTCAGCGAGCGCGTCGACGCGGCGCTGGGCACCGGCGGGCTGCTGTCGCGGCTGCTGGGTCTGGTCCTGCGCAGCCAACTTCCGGCCTGGTTCCAGCAGGTCGCGGAGCTGGAGGCGCGGGCCACGGAGATCTGCACCTTTCACACGCACTTGGTGCACGGACTGCTGCAGACGAGGGGTTACGCCCGTGCGGTACTGGGTGCGATGGAGGTGGCCAACCTGGACGACCGCACGACGGTTCGTCTTGCGCGTCAGAGCATCTTTGGGAAGCAGGCGTCGCCTGTCCTGTGGGCAATCTTCGGCGAGGCCGCGCTTCGACAGGAGATCGGCGGCCCGGAGGTGATGCGGACGCAACTGCGGCACCTGTTGTCCTACACGGACGACCCGCGAGTGAACATCCAGGTGTTGCCGTTCAAGGCCGGTGTCCATGCCGGACTGGAAGGCTCATTCGACCTGTTCCACTTCACGAGCGATCCGTCCATCCTTTACACCGAGGGCTATGGGACCGGCCATCCCACGGCCAACCCGGACACGGTCAAGGACTGTTCGCTCCGTTACGATCACCTGCAAGCCGCAGCCCTCTCCATCAAGGACTCGGCGCAGCTGATCCGGGACATCATGGAGGAGCGCTATGGGGAGCACGACGGAGTGGCGTAAGTCCACCTACAGCGGCGACCAGGGCGGCTCATGCGTCGAGTGTGCCCCTCTCGGCGGCGCCGCCTGGCGCAAGTCGAGCTACAGCGGCGACCAGGGCGGCGACTGCGTCGAGTGCGCCGACGTGCCCCACGGTGTCGCCGTGCGGGACTCCAAGGACGTCCGCCGCCCCGCACTCCACCTCACGCGCCCCGCGTTCGCCGCGTTCGTCGCGGCGGCGGCCAGGGGGGACCTCCGGGCGTCATGACGTCGTCGGGACCGGCCGTCACACGCCGCGCCCTCCTCGGCGCGGCGGCGCTGTTACCGCTGGCCGGGTGCGCCACGAACAAGCCGGTCTCCCCATCACCGACGGGGACCCCGTCCTCCTCCGTCGCCTCCTCTCCGCCGGCCGACCGGCACGACCGGCTGGTCGAGCTGGAGCGGAAGTACGACGCCCGTCTGGGCATGTACGCCCTCGCCACCGGCAGCGGCAAGGTCATCGCCCACCGGGCCGACGAACGGTTCGCGTTCTGCTCCACGTTCAAGGGCCTCGCGGCGGCCGCGGTGCTGGACAGGAACCCGCTGTCGCACCTGGACACGCTCGTCAGGTACACCGAGGCGGATCTGCTGAAGAACGCGTCCATCACGCCGCGCCACGTCTCCACCGGCATGACGATCCGCGGGCTCTGCGACGCGGCGGTCCGCCACAGCGACGGCACCGCCGGCAACCTGCTGCTCCGTGACCTCGGCGGTCCGGCCGAGCTGACGGCGTACGTGCGCGGCCTCGGTGACACGGTCACCCGCATGGACCGGATCGAGCCTCTGATCACGGAGGCCACCCCGGGCGACCCCCGCGACACCACGTCACCCCGGGCGTTCGGCTCCGACTACCGGGAGATCGTGCTGGGGGACGCCCTGCCGCCTGAGAAACGCGCCTTCCTGCGCGACCTGCTGGAGCGCAACGCGACCGGCGCCGGCGCGGCGCGGGTCCGGGCGGGCGTGCCGAAGGGCTGGGCGGTGGCGGACAAGACCGGCACGGGTTCCTACGGCACGCTCAACGACATCGCCGTGGTGTGGCCCCCGGGGTCCGCGCCGATCGTCATCTCGATCATGTCCAGCAAGGCCACCGAGGACGCCGCCTACGACCAGGCCCTCATAGCCGAGGCCGCGGCGTACGCGGTGGCCGTGCTGGCCCCGCGGGGGTAGCGGGGGCGGGGGAGCCTGCGCTGCGGGCCGACGGGCGCGCTCAACCAGTGGTCACCCGCAGTTCCTTGATGCCGTTCAGCCACGCCGAGCGCAGCCGGCGGGGGTCGCCCGCGAGGCGGAGGTCGGGGAGGGCGTCGGCTATCGCGTCGAAGATCAGGTTGATCTCCATGACCGCCAGCGACTTGCCGAGGCAGAAGTGCGGGCCGCCGCCGCCGAAGCCCAGGTGGGGGTTGGGGTCGCGGGTGATGTCGAAGCGTTCCGGGTGGTCGAAGACCGTGGGGTCGTTGTTGGCGGAGGAGTAGAAGAGGCCGACGCGGTCGCCCTTCTTGATGCGGGCGCCGCCCAGGACGACGTCCTGGGTCGCGGTGCGCTGGAAGGAGACCACGGGTGTCGCCCAGCGCACGATCTCCTCCGCCGTCGTGTCGGGGCGCAGCCGCTTGTAGAGCTCCCACTGTTCGGGGTGGGTGAGGAAGGCGTGCATGCCGTGACTGATCGCGTTGCGGGTGGTCTCGTTCCCGGCCACCGCCAGCAGGATGACGAAGAAGCCGAACTCGTCGGACGACAGGTTGCCTTCGTCCTCCGCCGCGACGAGCCGGCTGACGATGTCACCGGCCGGGCACTCCTTCCGCGCGGCCGCGAGGTTCATCGCGTACGAGACGATCTCCATCGCCGCCTCCGTGCCGACCTCCTCGGTGATGGCGTACTCGGGGTCGTCGTACGCGGCCATCTTGTTGGACCAGTCGAAGATCTTGGACCGGTCCTCCTGAGGGACGCCGATGAGTTCGGCGATCGCCTGGAGGGGGAGTTCCACGGCGATGTTCGTGACGAAGTCGAAGCTGCCGTCCGGCCTCGCGCCGCTCCGCGCCGTCTCGACGATCGAGCGCGCCCGGCGGCGCAGCGCGGCCTCGAGCGAGCGCACGGCGCGCGGGGTGAAGCCGCGCTGGACGATCTGGCGGACCCGCGTGTGCTCGGGCGGGTCCATGTTGAGCATGATCAGCTTCTGGACCTCGATCTGGTCGCGGCTGATGGACTCGTTGAAGCGGATGACGGCCGTGTTGGTCCAGGAGGAGAAGAGCTCCGGGTGCGTGGAGACGTGCCGGACGTCCGCGTGCCGGGTGACGACCCAGTAGCCCTCGTCGTCGAAGCCGGAGATACCGGCGGGCTGTTCGCACCACCAGACGGGCGCGGTGCGCCGCATCTCGGCGAACTCGGGGTGGGGGACGCGGGCCTGGAGGAGGTCGGGGTCGGTGAAGTCGAACCCTGGGGGCAGGTGGGGGCAGGACATCGGCAGCTCCCGCTTCGCTTCGGGTCGCGGTCTGACGGTCTGATGGGCCATCAGGAAGTGGCCGAAAGGTAGTAACGAGTTCTACAAGTAGCAAGTCTCACGGTCGGAACTGTTGCCTGCGCGGGGTGCAGTAAGAGGCGTGCAAGACCCTTGCGTACCGGCGGTAGCACTCATAAGACTTCTTGAAGAACTAGAACGCGTACCAGTTAGCCGTGTTCGCCGGTTCACCGTGTTTCGAGAGTTCGGCCCTGAAGGGCGCCGGGACGCCCGGACGGCCGCGAGGAGAGGACGAGCTCATGGCCGCGGAACCCGTCATCGTCGAAGCCGTACGCACCCCCATCGGCAAGCGGGGAGGACTCCTCGCCAACCTCCATCCCGCCTACCTGCTGGGCGAGACCTACCGTGAACTCCTCGCGCGCACCGGCATCCCCGCGGACTGCGTCGAGCAGATCGTCGGCGGCACCGTCACCCACGCCGGCGAGCAGTCCATGAACCCCGCGCGCACGGCCTGGCTCACCGTCGGCCTGCCCTACGAGACGGCGGCCACCACCGTCGACTGCCAGTGCGGCTCTTCGCAGCAGGCGGGCCACATGGTCGCCAACATGATCTCGGCCGGGGTCATCGACATCGGCATCAGCTGCGGCGTCGAAGCGATGTCGCGGGTGCCGCTCGGCAGCGGCTCCAAGCACGGGCCGGGCAAACCCTTCCCCGACGAGTGGAACGTCGACCTCCCCAACCAGTTCGAGGCCGCGGAGCGCATCGCCCGCCGCCGCGGGCTGAGTCGGGAGGACGTGGACCGCCTCGGACTGCTGTCGCAGCAACGGGCGGCGGTCGCCTGGAGCGAGGAGCGCTTCAAACGCGAGACGTACGCCGTGCAGGTGCCGACCACGGAGGAGGAACAGGCGGCGGGGCAGGGGATGTGGCGACTGGTCGACCGGGACGAAGGACTGCGCGACACGTCGGCGGAGGCGCTGGCGGGTCTGAAACCGGTCATGCCGACCGCCGTGCACACGGCCGGGAACTCGTCACAGATCTCCGACGGCGCGGCCGCCCTCATGTGGGCGTCCAAGCGCATGGCACGGGCGCTCAAGCTGAAGCCACGGGCCCGTATCGTCGCGCAGGCCCTCGTCGGCGCCGACCCGCACTACCACCTCGACGGCCCGATCGACGCGACGCGGGCGGTACTGGGCAGGGCGGGCATGTCGCTCAAGGACATCGACGTCGTCGAGATCAACGAGGCGTTCGCGTCCGTCGTGCTCAGCTGGGCCCAGGTCTTCGACCAGGATCTCGACAAGGTCAACGTCAACGGCGGCGGCATAGCGCTCGGCCACCCGGTCGGCGCGACGGGCGCCCGGCTCGTCACCACGGCGCTCCACGAACTGGAGCGCCAGGACAAGGAGTTCGCCCTGATCGCGATGTGCGCGGGCGGCGCGCAGGCGACGGGCACGATCATCCAGCGGATCTGAGGGCGCTCGACGGCGGTCGCGGGGCGGGCCGCTCGGCGGTCGTGGGCCACGGGGCTGCCGGGCCGCGGGTCGCGGCGCTGGGTCACCGGGGCCGGGCCGCGCCGGCCGTCGTCATGGACGCGGCCCGCCGCCGGGCGCCTCGAACGTGGCCGGCGCCTCGAACGCGGCCCGCCGCGTCGCGCGCCGCAGCGCCTTGAGCAGCGTCGCGCCGAGGGTGAACGTCAGCACCACCGTGAGCACCGCACGGCCCAGGTCCCAGCCCAGGGACGTGGCGGCGCAGTACGCGAGGAAGCGGACCAGGTTCTCGTGCACCGGAGCACCGGGGTGGAACGAGATCCCGGACGACAGCCCGCTGATGATCGTCCAGCCGTACAGGTTCATGACCGTGCCGTACGCGAACGCCGCGAGCGCCCCGTACACGGCGAGCATCAGCAGCTCCGCCCGCCCGCGCAGCCGCTCCGCGCCCGGCAGCAGGCCCGCGCCCATGGTGAACCAGCCCATGGAGAGCAT
Organism: Streptomyces pristinaespiralis; assembly: GCF_001278075.1. Classification (GTDB taxonomy): domain Bacteria; phylum Actinomycetota; class Actinomycetes; order Streptomycetales; family Streptomycetaceae; genus Streptomyces; species Streptomyces pristinaespiralis. The sequence goes on from NZ_CP011340.1 coordinate 6,023,906, forward strand.
CTGGAACGGCATCCACGGTCCCACCCCGCCCGTCAGCAGCGCCGACGCGAACATGGTGACGGCGCCGAGCACGAACCCGAAACCGGGGCCGAGGACCCTGCCGCTCAGCACCATCAGGAAGAACATGGGCTCCAGCCCCGCCGTCCCCGCGCCGAGCGGTCTCAGCGCCGCCCCGACCGCGGCCAGCACGCCGAGCATCGCCACGGCCTTCGCGTCCATGCCACTGTCGGCGATCGTCGCGACGACGACGGCGACGAGGAGCGGGAGCAGCGCGCCGAACAGCCACGGCGCGTCGCCGGAGTGGGCCGCGAGCCCCGAGCTCCCGCCGGCGAGCAGCGGCCAGCCGAAGAAGACCACGCCGATCGCGCTGATCAGGACGAGCGCGGCGATCGAGCGGGGCCCGAGTCGGACGGGACGGGTGACCCGGGGCGTGGGCGGGGCAGGGCTGCTCACGGGGCCGCCTCCAGGGCCGCCTCGACCTGGGAGACGGTCAGCCACGGCTGCGGCGCAAGGATCTTGGCCACCTGCGGCGCGAAGGCGGGCGAGGAGACCACGACGTCGGCCGTCGGCCCGTCCGCGACCACCTCGCCGCCCGCCAGGATCACCACCCGGTGCGCCAGTTCGGCGGCCAGCTCCACGTCATGGGTCGCCAGGACGATCGCGTGCCCGGCCCCGGCGAGCCCTTTCAGCACGGCCACCAGCCGCGCCTTCGCGGCGTAGTCCAGCCCACGGGTCGGCTCGTCGAGGAGCAGCAGCGGAGGGCGGCCGGTGAGCACGATCGCCAGCGCGAGCGCCAGGCGCTGCCCCTCGGACAGGTCCCGGGGATGCGTCGCGTCGGGCACGCCCGGCAGCAGCTCGGTGACCAGCGCACGGCACGTACCGGGCGCGGCCTCCGCGTCCGAGTCGGCGGCGGCGCATTCCGCGGCCACCGTGTCGGCGTAGAGCAGGTCGCGGGGCTCCTGCGGTACGAGGCCGACCTGCCGGATCAGTTCGCGCGGGGGCGTGCGGTGGGGGGTACGGCCGCCGACCGTGACCGTCCCGGCCGTCGGCTCGATCATGCCGACGAGGGCGTTCAGGAGTGTCGACTTGCCGGCGCCGTTGCGGCCCATCAGGGCGACGGTCTCGCCGGGGGCGATGGCCAGGTCGACCCGCCGCAGCGCCTCGACACGGGCGCGGCGGACGGCGAGGCCGGTGGTGGTGGCGACGAGGTGGGTGGGGGAGCCGGCGGCCGGCTCCGCGGGGGGTGCGGTGCGGAGGAGGCGGGCGAGGAGGCGCCGGGTGGGGCGGTGGCGGGTAGGGCCGCCGCCGCGCGGGGCCTGTTCCCCACCCCGCCCCTTACGGGAACCGGGGCAAGCCCCGGACCCCGTACGGCCTTCGGCCGTGCCCTCGATCGCCGGGCCGGCCGGCATTCGCTCCGCGGAACCAGCTCCGCCGACAACCCCGGCCTCGCTGGGGGCACTCCCCCTGCGCCTGGCGGCGTGGGAGGTACCCCCACCTACGGCCGCCGGGCCGTAGGGGGAACCGGAGGCGTCAGGGCGCGGGGGCATTGCCCCCGTGCCCGCCAGGCGTTCGCGCAGCGCACCCGCCCGGCGGCGGGCGTCGCGTATCGACAGGGGGACGGGGGACCAGCCCGCCAGGCGCGCCAGCGTCACCACCGGCGGGTGGACCGGCGAGTCGGCCATCACCGTGGCCGGATCGCCGACGACGGGCGCGGCCCCGGGCGCGGGCAGGAGCACCACCCGGTCCGCGTACTGGACCACCCGCTCCAGGCGGTGCTCCGCCATCAGCACCGTCGTGCCCAGGTCGTGGACGAGGCGTTGCAGCACCGCGAGGACCTCTTCCGCCGCCGCCGGGTCCAGCGCCGACGTCGGCTCGTCGAGCACGAGGACCTTCGGGTGCGTGGTCAGCACCGAGCCGATCGCGACACGCTGCTGCTGCCCGCCGGACAGCGTCGCGATGGGCCGGTCGCGCAGCTCCACCAGACCCAGCAGGTCGAGCGTCTCCTCGACCCGGCGCCTCATCACCGCGGGCGCGAGCCCCAGCGACTCCATGCCGTACGCGAGTTCGTCCTCGACCGTGTCGGTGACGAAGTGCGCGAGCGGGTCCTGACCCACCGTGCCGACCACGTCGGCGAGTTCGCGCGGCTTGTGCGTGCGGGTGTCGCGGCCACAGACCGTGACCCGGCCGCGCAGCGTCCCGCCCGTGAAGTGCGGGACGAGCCCGGACACCGCGCCGAGCAGGGTCGACTTGCCCACGCCGGACGGGCCGACGAGCAGGACCAGTTCACCTTCCGGAACGGTGAGGTCGATGTTCTCGAGCGTCGGCGCGGCAGCGCCCTCGTACGTCACCGTGACGTTCTCGAAGCGGATCACCGGGTCGACTCCTTGGCTCCTACGGGGACCGGCGCGACGAACGCCGGCAGCAGACCGATCAGGACGGACAGCGCCGGCCACAACGGCAGTTCCGGCGCCGTCAGCGGTACGACGCCCGGGTGCAGCGCCTCGCTCCCCGGTACGGTCGCCGCCCGGACCATCAGGGCGGCGACGGCCGCGCCGGAACCGGCCACCAGCCAGGACCGCACGCCCCACCGGTCCGGGCGGTAGCGGCTGCGGACCGAACGCCGGCCGCCGAGCCACAGGCCACCGGCCGCCGCCGCGAGCCCGGCGACGAGCAGCGGCACGCCGAAGCGCGCGCCCTCCGCTGCGAGCAGCCCGTACGAGCCCGCGCACACCCCGAGCAGCCCCCCGAGGGTGAGAGCGGTCGTGGTGTGCCGCACGGCGGGCGGCACCTGGGCGGTGCGGCCGTACCCGCGGGCGTCCATGGACGCGGCGACCGCGACCGACCGCTCCAACGCGCCCTCCAGGACCGGCAGTCCGATCTGGGCCACGGCCCGCACCCCGCCGGTCGGGCGGCCCCGGAGCCGGCGGGCCGTGCGCAGCCTGAGGACGTCCGCGACCATGTTCGGCGCGAACGTCATCGCGACGACCACCGCGACACCGGCCTCGTACAGCGCGCCCGGCAGCGACTTGAGGAGCCGGGCGGGGTTGGCGAGCGCGTTCGCCGCGCCGACGCAGATGAGCAGGGTCGCCAGCTTCGCGCCGTCGTACAGCGCGAACACGATCTGCTCGGCGAACACCCGCCCGCCGATCCGCACGCCGTCCGCCCAGCCGGGCATCGGCACCTCGGGCAGCGTGAACAGTACGTGCGTACCGGCGATGGGCGATCCGAGGGCGACGGAGAACGCGACGCGTATGCCGATGACGAGCAGTCCGAGCTTGACGAAGGCGCCGTAGGAGCGGGCCCATGGCGCGTCGGTGCGGCGGGCGGCCACGACGTAACCGGCGACGCCGACGAGCAGCCCGAGGAGGAGGGGGTTCGTGGTCCGCGAGGCGGCGACGGCCAGCCCGAGGGCCCACAGCCACCAGGCGCCGGCGTGCAGTGCGTTGCTCCGGCTCACGGCCGGCGCGCGGAGCGCGTTGAGCGCGTTGAGCAGGGGGTGCGTTCCGTGGCCGTGCGCGGTCGGCGCGGCGTCCCTGTGCGGTGCGGGCCGGTCGGGGGTTGCTCCCTGGCCACGCCCGAGACGTGCGACGGCCTCGTGCGGTGTGCCACGGCGCTGCCCCGGGCCGCGCGCATCGAGCGGCGGCGGGGCTGGGTGGGCCGGGTCGGTGGGTGTGGCGGGCTCGTGTTGTGGACGGGGGCGCTGCTCCCCACCCCGCGCCTCGATCGGCGGCGGGGCTGTATGTGTCCGGTTGTCCGCGTCGGCGTGCGGTGCGGGAGCCTGCCCCGAGGACCCGCCTGGGTCCGTGCCGGACGAGGGAGCAGCCGCCCCCAGGGGCGGAAGAGGCCGGTCGGAGGGAGAGGTCATCGGGGGGTGCGGCGGGAGCGCCACGCCGCCGCTCCGGCCAGGGTCAGGACCGCCGCGATGCCCGTGTACACGCCGACCGAGGGACCGTCGCCGCCCGCCGGTTCCTTCGTCGTGACCACGGCCGACCGCGAGCCCGTGCCCGGGGTCGGTAGGTCGGCCGGCAGAGCCTGGTCGCCGCAGCTCGAGGCGGGGTAGCCCGCGATCCCGCACAGCAGCGCCTCGCTGTTGTAGCGCAGCGGCTTCGCCACCTGCGCCAGCGCCTCCGCCGTCGTCGCCGCCGGTGCGACCCGCGCGCACGCCGTGCGCCGCGCGGGCGGCGTCTCGCCCTGCGGGGCGTCCGGCGCCGTGCCGAAGTCGATGACGAGGGCGATCCGCTTCGTGCCGTCCTTCGCGGGCGTTCCCGCGCAGATCGTGGCGAAGTCGGGTGCCGTGCGCGGTGTCGCCGCGTCCCCGCTGTCCTCGCTGACGGAGAACCGGAAACCGTGCACGGACCCGTCGGCCGGGCGGGCGGTGGCCGGGCCCTCCGTGGCGTACGTCCACTCGCCGCCGCTGCTCTTCCAGAACGACCAGTACCGGTAGCCCGCGGCCTGCGCGGGAGCCGCGACGGCCACCAGGAGCAGGGCGCAGAGGCCGAGAAGGGAGAGGAGGCGGGCGCGCATCAGCTCTGGTTCTTCCTGCGGCCGCTGAAGAGGAAGCCGACACCGACGGCCGCGACGAAGAACACGCCCACGATCCACCACGTGGAGGAGGACGAGTCGGAGGAGTCGCCGGAGTCCTTCTCGCTCTTGGCGGAGGCGGACGGCGAGGCGGCCGCCTGCGGGGCGGGACCGGTCGCGTTCAGTGCCGCGACCAGGTCCTGGCCGCCGAAGGACCTCGGGTCGGCGCCGGCCGCGCGTGCGGCGAAGATCAGCTGGGCGTAGGCGGCGGGGCCGTTCTGCTCCGCCCAGGCCGCCGAGTTCTGCTGGAGCCACGACAGCGGCTTCTTCGCCTGCTCGGCCAGTCCCTGCGTGGAGAGGGCGACGATCGCGTCGGCGGTGTTGCCGAAGTCCGGCGCGGGCGCGGAGTCCTCGGCGCCGGGCATCGGGGGAGTGTCGAAGTGGCCCTTCTCGGCCAGCCCGTTCGCGAGGTACGCCGCGCCGTTGTGCGCCGCGCCCTCGAGGTCGGTGGCCTTCTCGCAGGCCGTTCCCTTGGCGTCCTTCGTGCCGCCGCCGGTCGCCGCCAGGCCCTTGCCGTGCGCGGCGATCACGGCCGCCGCGGTGGAGTCGGCGACGATGCCGGGGGACGCGACCTGGTAGACGAAGGCGCCGCCGTCCTGGCCGCCGCAGGGCTTCGCGAACGTCAGCAGCGCGTCGTAGGGGGTCTTGCCCCCCTTGGACCTGGCGGCCGCCGGCTGCTCGCCGGCCGCGGCGAGCGCGCCGATGACGACGGACGTCGAGTTGGCGTCGCTCGCGCCGCCGGGGTTGTAGCCCCAGCCGCCGTCCTCGTTCTGCACGGACTTCAGCCAGCCGACGGTCTTGTCGACCACGGCGTCCTGCCCGCCGAGCGCGGCGAGCGCCTGCACGGCGGCGGCGCCGGCGTTGGTGTCGAGGGGCAGCTTCGCGTCGCAGTCCTTCGCGGTGTCGGCGCGGTACGAGGGGAAGCCGCCGCCCGCGCACTGCTGCCCGGTCAGGAAGGCGACCGCCGCGTCCGCCGGCTTCACTCCGGCCGTGTCCTGGGCGAGGAGGGCCAGCGACTGCCGCCACACGCCGTCATAGGTCGGGTCGCCCTTGCCGTAGAGACCGGCGGGCAGTTCCACGGACGGCGTGGGGGAGGGGGCGGAGGGGGCCGCGAAGGCGGCGGGTGCGGCGGACAGGCCGAGCACGGCGGAGACGACGAGCGCGGCTGCGCCGCGGCGAACGGTGGTCATGGCGGGCGGTGCCTCTCCTGCGGTACTCCCGGCGGGATCCGGGCACGGGCACGCTCAGGCACCTGGGCTCCGGCTCCGTATGCCTCGACGGTGCCGGTCACCGGCGGGCTGCCGGTGACACGAGCCGGTCACGACCTCGTACGGGGCATTCCGACTTGCCACCACGGAGGCGGCTCACGGTTGCGGGTCAGCGCCGGATTTCCACCGGCTTCCCCCCGTACGGGTAATGATGACGACGGCGACACTCTACCGGCCGGTCGCCCACCCGGACGTGGGGCGCCCGTCACACCGCCGCGTGCGTGGACCGGCTCACGGCCGCGTACGGGCCGGCCTCCGCGTCCGTCACACCGCCACGTACCGGACCGGCTCCCCGCCCGTCGCGGTCTCCGCGCGGCCGAGCTTCACCAGCCGCCGCAGATGGGCCTCGGCCTCGGAGACGGCGATGTTGCGGGAGCCGTACGGGATCTGCTCCCAGGGCCTGTTCCACTCCATCCGCTCGGCGACCTGCCACGGCGTGAGCGGCCGGACCAGCAGCGCCAGCAGTCCGGTGAGCCGCTGTTCGTGGTGGGCGAGCAGTTCCCGTACCCGGTCCTGGGCGCCGGTGAAGGCGTGCTGGTGGGCGGGGAGCACTTCGGCGGGGGCCAGACGGCCGACTCGCTCCAGGGAGTCGAGGTAGTCGCCGAGGGGGTCGGTGACGGTGGCGTCGTCGGGGTCCTCGTAGAGGCCGATGTGGGGGGTGATGCCGGGCAGCAGGTGGTCGCCGGAGAAGAGACGGCCGTTACCGGGGCGGCCCGCCGGGTGGGTCTCCTCGAGATGGAGGCAGACATGGCCGGGGGTGTGGCCCGGCGTCCACACGGCCCGGAGCCTGCGACCGGCCAGGTCGAGCAGTTCGCCCGGGACGATCTCCCGGTCGGGCAGTGCGGGGCGCAGGCCGGGCAGTGCGCCCCCGCCGCCCGCGGCGCGCGCGGCTCTCAGCGGGGCGATGTGCGCCTCGGGCGCCCCGGCGCGGGTGAGTTTGCCGGTGAGGTAGTCGAGCCACAGCCCCGGTTCGGCCTCGCGGGTGCGGCGCACGACGGTGGCGTCGGCGGCGTGCATCGCGATCCACGCCCCGGACGCCTCGCGGACGCGGCCGGACAGGCCGTGGTGGTCGGGGTGATGGTGGGTGACGACGACGCCGTGGATCTCTGCGGGCGAGGTGCCGCAGGCGGCCAGCCCCGCGGAGAGGGTGTCCCAGGCGGTCGGGTCGTCCCAGCCGGTGTCGACGAGGACCGGCCCGCGGTCGGTGTCGAGGAGGTGGACCAGGGTGTGGCCGAGCGGGTTGTCCGGGATGGGGACGCGCAGGGAGCGGACGCCGCCGCCGTGGTCGGTCACATGCCCAGCCGCTGCCTCGTCCGTCGTCGGCCCCATGCCCATTGCCCCCTGTAACTGGAACTGATATCAGTTCTGAAACTGTGTCAGATAGTGCGCCCCGGCGGGAGGCAGCAGTCATGACCGAGCTCGTGGAACACGGAGAACTGTTCATCGGGGGCGAGTTGACGGCCCCGCTCGGCACGGAAGTCATCGAGGTGATCTCCCCGCACAGCGAACAGGTCCTCGGCCGCGTCCCGCACGCCTCGCGCGCCGATGTGGACCGGGCGGTGGCCGCCGCGCGCCGGGCCTTCGACGAAGGACCCTGGCCGCGGGCGACGCTCGAGGAACGGATCGAGGTCGTCGGCCGGATCAAGGACGCCATCGCCGTACGGCACGAGGAGATCGCGCGGTCCATCAGCGCGCAGAACGGCTCCCCCTACTCGTGGAGCGTCCTCGCCCAGGCGCTCGGCGCGATGATGGTGTGGGACTCGGCGATCTCCGTCGCCCGCGACTTCACGCACGAGGAACGGCGCGACGGTGTCCTCGGCCCGATCCTGGTGCGGCGCGAGCCGGTGGGCGTCGTCGCGGCCGTCGTGCCGTGGAACGTCCCGCAGTTCACCGCTGCCGCCAAGCTCGCCCCCGCGCTGCTCGCGGGCTGCACCGTCGTCCTCAAGCCCTCGCCGGAGACACCCCTCGACTCGTACATCCTCGGCGAGATCGCGCGGGAGGCCGGGCTGCCGGAGGGAGTCCTGTCGATCCTGCCCGCGGGCCGGGAGGTCAGCGAGTACCTGGTCGGGCACAAGGGCGTCGACAAGGTCTCCTTCACCGGTTCCGTCGAGGCCGGCCGCCGGGTCATGGAGGTCGCCTCGCGCAACCTCACCCGCGTCACCCTCGAACTCGGCGGCAAGTCGGCGGCGGTGATCCTGCCCGACGCCGACCTCGCCACCGCGGTCGCCGGGATCGTCCCGGCCGCCTGGATGAACAACGGCCAGGCCTGCGTGGCCCAGACCCGCATCCTCGCGCCGCGCAGCCGCTACGACGAGATCGCGGAGGCCTTCGCCGCCGCGGCGTCCGCGCTCGTCGTCGGCGACCCCCTCGACGCGGCCACCCAGGTCGGCCCGTTGGTCGCGGAGCGCCAGCGGCGGCGTTCGCTGGACTACATACGTATCGGGCAGGAGGAGGGCGCCAAGATCCTCTGCGGGGGCGGCCGTCCGGCCGGCCTGGAGCGCGGCTGGTACGTGGAGCCGACGCTCTTCGGAGGCGTCGACAACTCGATGCGCATCGCCCGCGAGGAGATCTTCGGCCCGGTGATCTGCCTGCTGCCGTACGGCGACGAGGACGAGGCCGCCGCGATCGCCGACGACTCCGACTACGGCCTCAGCGGCAGTGTGTGGACGTCCGACGTCGAGCACGGCATCGACTTCGCGCGGCGGGTGCGGACCGGCACGTACAACGTCAACACCTTCAGTCTCGACATGCTCGGTCCCTTCGGCGGCTACAAGAACAGCGGCGTGGGCCGGGAGTTCGGACCGGAGGGCTACGGCGAATTCCTCGAGCACAAGATGATCCACCTGCCCGCCGGACACGGGAGCCACTGATGGGGGACCGCTGGCGCGTCGAGGTGGACCGCACCCTGTGCATCGGCTCCGGCATGTGCGTCGGCCACGCCCCGGACAGCTTCGACCTCGACGCGGCGCGCCAGTCGCATGCGCGGGCCACCACGGCCGACGCCGACGAGAAGCTCCTCGCGGCGGCCGAGAACTGCCCGGTGGAGGCCATCACGCTCACCGCGGCGGACAGCGGCGAGCCCGTCTTCCCGCCGGAGGAGTAGCCAAGGAGCGTTGCACCGGGAGTCGGGTGTCCCGGAGCGCCCGGCCGAAGGCGCGGGCTCGTCCCGCCGCCGGGATGGGCGAGGTCCGTCTTGCGGCCGTACGCACCAGATCGTGACCCGGCGACGATCCGCGTGGGAGTGATCCGCCTCTTCCTCTGCGCCCGACCGGATGTCCCCGGGCGTGTCCGACCGGCGGTCGGCCGCCTGCGCACGCTGGGCGCATCCCCTGTGGCCGGTGTGCACGCTCGTCGTCGCGCTGGTGTGGCCCGTCGCGGCGGCGCCGGAGGCGGCACGCACCCCATCGCAGCCGTGCGGCACCGACTGATGGGAGCCGCTCTCGCCGGTGCGCGGCTGCTGTCGCTGTGCCTGGCGGCCGCACCGACTCGCCGAACAGGCGGCCGGGCCCGCCAGGCACGCCCTCCCCTCGGCAGCCGGACGCTTCGGGCGAGTCGCCTCGGTGTGCGCTCGCCTCGCTCCTGCCGGCGGTGGGCATGTTCGCCTTCTGGCAGGCCCAACAAGGTCATCGGCGAGAGTCGTCCCCCGCCCTGACATGGGCGGGGGACGATTGCCGTCGGGCTGTACGGAGATGCGCGCCGCTACGTGCCGGTCTCGCTGATTCGCCAGGCGACCATCCCGGAGGATCCCGGTTCGCCGTCGACATCCACCCTCAGCCTGCTCGGCGCTTCGGTGATGCGCTGATGGACCGCGGTGCCGTCACAGTCGAAGCTCCGGACAACCGGTTCGCCTTCGACATGAACCGACAGCTTGGCCTTACCCTGCCCCGCGCAGGCCACTCCCAGCTGATACGACTTCCCGCGCGTCAGCGGCGAGTCCGTATGAATTCCGTCAGCGAGGGATTCCAGACCCGATTCGACGAACTCCGGATCGTCGATTGTCACGGTGTCCAGCGCGGCCTCCGCCTGCTCTCCAAGCCTCTTGTCGTTCGTGCCGGTCGGCTGCGAGGCCGCTGTCGTCGGGGTGGCCTGTTTCGTCGGTGCGTCCGTGCTTCCGGAATTCTCTGTACACCCGGTGACCATGACGGCCGACAGTAGACCGACGCACAGCACCGCACGGGTCACGCCCAAGCGCGTTCGAGTAGTCATGAACTCGTTTCCCAGTAACGCCAGCCGGTCTCGTCAGTAGGCAATTTCGCACTGCCGGACTTCAGCTTCGTCTTGCCACAACGTTCGGCACTGGTGGCGTACTTGGCCCAATTGACCTGGTACCCCCAAGAGCCGTACTGAAGATGCCCGTACTTGCCGCGGGCGATGTCCCTGCGGTACTCGTGCCCTACGCTCACACTGATCTCTGCGCCGATCTTTGCGTCGACCTTCACCTTGGCCTTCGCGATGACGGCACCTGCCTCGGCCTCGACGCCCCCACTGACCTCGGCAGATATCTTGCCCGCCTTCTCCACCTTCACGACCATCGTTCCGCCGGGGCCGTCCTTGAACTTGGTGCCGTTCCACAAAGAGGGCACGTGGTATGCCTTCTTGCTGGTGATTTCGTACCACTGCTTGTACGGATTGTCGCACCGCGTAACGGTGAAGTCGCTGCCCTCGGTCTCCGGCAATTCTGCCAGTGTGTCCTCCAGGGCGATCGCCTCCGCGGCGGGAATACTCACGGGCTGAGGTCTGTGCCGTCGTCCGCGATCGCCGGCGTGGCCAGGGCAGTGATGACAGCCAGTGTGGCCGCTGGGATGAGAGCACGTCTCACCGATGCGTTACACATGTGAATTCCCCCTGATTCAACGCCTGTTAAGGCGGGTCGGAAGGAACCGTACGGGGCTCGTGCGTCTCCGAGCAGGAACTTGAGCAAGATGTGAGGTAGATCGTCTGTTCATCGTTGAAGCAATTTCGCTGCCGAGCCTGTGCGGGTGCCGCTCCACCGCTGCAGAGTGCCGCCGACTCGGCAATTCGGGCGGGGAAGGCGAAGTGGAACAGCGCCACGACACGCGGCCTTGCTGTAGGTGGCCAAATGGCGCATGTGCGGTGCCGGGTGGGAGAAGCGGGTGGGTGGTCATGACGCTGCGTCATGGCCATGTTGAGCCTCACGTTGCCGCGCAAAGCGCGTCTGTGTTCCATCGGCTTGTCGACGGAGGCTTGGAAGCCGGGCCGGAAGGGCCCCTGGGGAGTGACCTGTGCGTTCTTCCGCAGGGTCGTCCCACAGCCAGGTCCCGTCGCTCCTCGGGCGACGGGACCGGGTCCCTCTCCCTTTGCCTGTCAACAGGCCCTCGCGCTCCGACGCGACCCTTCACGACCGGCCGTGGGCCGTGTCTCGACGCGCGTCGCCCGACGTCCTGCCCCGCCCCGTCGGCGCCGCGTCGGGCGACGTCAGGTCGATCAGCCGGCAGACCGTCTCGATGTCGATCTTCACCTGGGCGATCGAGGCGCGCCCCGACAGCCAGGTGATCAGCGCCGAGTGCCAGGTGTGCTCGATGACGCGGACGGCGGAGAGCTGCTCCGGCGTCGGGTGCTCGATCCCCATGGCGTCCAGGATGATCGCCGTCGTCTGCCGCGAGACGGTGTCGACCTCGGGGCTCACACTGCGGTCCGCGAAGGTCAGCGCCCGCACCATCGCGTCCGCGAGGTGCGGCTCGCGCTGGAGCGCCCGGAAGGCCCGCATCAGCGTCTCCGCGGCCCGCTCGGAAGGGCTCTCCCCGCCCGGCGGGCGCTTGCGCAGCGTCGTGTGCATCTGCTGGAGCTGGTCCTGCATGGTCGCGACCAGCAGATGGATCTTGGAGGGGAAGTAGCGGTACAGCGTGCCGAGCGCGACGCTCGACGATTCGGCGACCTCCCGCATCTGCACCGCGTCGAAGCCGCCACGGCTCGCGAGCCTCGCGCTCGCGTGCAGGATGCGGCGGCGGCGCGCCTCCTGTCGTTCCGTGAGGGGCGGCGTCGCGGGCATCGTCGGCCTTCCTTGCGCTGTCATCGGTCCCCGTGTCCGTCCCTCGCCCGCCCGCCGTGGCGGGAATCACCTGATCCGCCGGTCACAGTCGCGCTACCGCCCGGTAGATTCGAAGTCCCTTGAACCATCAACTCTGAAACTTGTTCTAGATTAGCGCGACCGATTAGGCTCCGCCGAAACGCAGTGAGAAGGGGGCCCCGGGTGACCGCAGAGGCCATAGAGGCCGGCCCCCGAGCGGGCACGTCAGGCACGTCCGGCAGCGGTGATGCCCCGCTGCGCATCGCCTTCCTGACGTACAAGGGGAACCCGTTCTGCGGCGGCCAGGGCGTCTACGTACGCCACCTGTCGCGTGAACTCGCCCGGCTGGGCCACCGCGTCGAGGTGATCGGCGCCCAGCCCTACCCGGTCCTCGACGAGGGCGTGCCGCTCACCGAGCTGCCCAGCCTCGACCTGTACCGGAGCCCCGACCCGTTCCGCACGCCCGGCCGCGGCGAGTACCGGGACTGGATCGACGCACTCGAGGTCGCCACCATGTGGACCGGCGGCTTCCCCGAGCCGCTGACGTTCTCCCTCCGCGCCCGCCGCCACCTGCTGGCCCGGCGCGGCGAGTTCGACGTCGTCCACGACAACCAGACGCTCGGCTACGGCCTCCTCGGCGACATCGGCGCACCGCTGGTCACCACGATCCACCACCCGATCACCGTGGACCGGCAGCTTGACCTCGACGCCGCGGAGACCTGGCAGCGCCGCGCGTCCGTGCGCCGCTGGTACGGCTTCACCCGCATGCAGAAGCGCGTCGCCCGCCGGCTGCCCTCCGTGCTCACCGTCTCCGGCTCCTCGCAGCAGGAGATCGTCGACCACCTCGGCGTCCGGCGCGAGCGCGTCCATGTCGTCCACATCGGCGCCGACACCGACCTCTTCTCGCCGGACCCCTCCGTCGCCGAGGTCCCCGGGCGGATCGTCACCACCTCCAGCGCCGACGTCCCCCTCAAGGGACTCGTCCACCTCGTCGAGGCGCTCGCCAAACTGCGCACCGAGAACCCGGAGGCCCACCTCGTCGTCGTCGGCAAGCGCGCCGAGGACGGCCCGGTGGCGCAGCTCATCGAGCGCTACGGCCTCGACGACGCCGTCCGGTTCGTCAAGGGCATCACCGACGCCGAACTGGTCGACCTGGTGCGCAGCGCCCAGATCGCCTGTGTGCCGTCCCTGTACGAGGGCTTCTCGCTGCCCGCCGCGGAGGCCATGGCCACCGGCACGCCGCTCGTCGCCACCACGGGCGGTGCGATCCCCGAGGTCGCCGGCCCCGACGGCGAGACCTGCCTGGCCGTGCCGCCCGGCGACGCCGAGGCCCTCGCCGCCGCACTGCGCCGCCTCCTCGGCGATCCGGACCTGCGGGCCCGGCTCGGTGACGCCGGCCGGGCCAGGGTGCTGGCCCGCTTCACCTGGAAGCAGGCCGCGATCGGCACCGCGGAACGCTACCGCGAGGCGATCGCCGCATCATCGGCCGCCTCCGTGCGCACCCACTGATGTGCGCACCCCCTGACGTACGCACCCACTGACCCAGCTCCACCAGGAAGACCCGAGCTCCGCCCCCAGGAAGGCAGACCCCCCGTGCTGACCGTCGACTTCTCCCGCTTCCCGCTCGCCCCGGGCGACCGCGTGCTCGATCTGGGCTGCGGCGCCGGCCGGCACGCGTTCGAGTGCTACCGGCGCGGAGCGCAGGTCGTTGCCCTCGACCAGAACGGCGAGGAGATCCGCGAGGTCGCCAAGTGGTTCGCCGCGATGAAGGAGGCCGGTGAGGCCCCCGCCGGCGCGACGGCCACCGCCATGGAGGGCGACGCCCTCAACCTGCCCTTCCCCGACGAGTCGTTCGACGTCGTCATCATCTCCGAGGTGATGGAGCACATCCCCGACGACAAGGGAGTGCTCGCCGAGATGGTCCGCGTCCTGCGCCCCGGCGGCCGCATCGCGGTCACCGTGCCGCGCTACGGCCCCGAGAAGATCTGCTGGGCGCTCAGCGACGCCTACCACGAGGTCGAGGGCGGCCACATCCGCATCTACAAGGCCGACGAACTGCTCGCCAAGATGAAGCAGGCGGGCCTGCGGCCGTACGGCACCCACCACGCGCACGCGCTGCACTCGCCGTACTGGTGGCTGAAGTGCGCCTTCGGCGTCGACAACGACAAGGCGCTGCCGGTGAAGGCGTACCACAAGCTCCTCGTCTGGGACATCATGAAGAAGCCCCTGGCCACCCGGGTCGCCGAGCAGGCGCTGAACCCGCTGATCGGCAAGAGCTTCGTGGCGTACGCGACCAAGCCGCACCTGCCCGTGGACGCGGCCAAGTGACGTTGCCCGGACGTACAGAGCACCTTGTCCTGCCCGGTGTCCTGAGCGCCGAGGAGGCCGTGGAGACCGTCGCGGGGATCCTCGCCGTGCAGCGCCCCGACGGCGCGATCCCCTGGTTCCGCGGCCACCACCTCGACCCGTGGGACCACACGGAGGCCGCGATGGCGCTCGACGCGGCGGGCGAGCACGACGCCGCGGCCCGCGCCTACGAGTGGCTCGCCCGCCACCAGAACGACGACGGCTCCTGGTACGCCGCCTACCACGACGGCGACCCGGCCGCCGTCACCGACCACGGCCGGGAGAGCAACTTCTGCGCCTACATCGCGGTCGGCGTGTGGCACCACTACCTCGCCACCGGCGACGAGGCCTTCCTCGACCGGATGTGGCCGGTGGTGTACGCGGCCGTCGAATTCGTCCTGGGACTGCAGCAGCCCGGCGGCCAGATCGGCTGGAAGCGTGAGCCGGACGGGACGGCGGTCGACGACGCCCTCCTGACCGGCAGTTCCTCCGTCCACCACGCGCTGCGCTGCGCGCTCGCCATCGCCGAGGAACGCGAGGAGCCCCAGCCCGACTGGGAACTCGCGGCAGGCGCGCTCGCCCACGCCGTCCGCCACCACCCCGAGCGCTTCCTCGACAAGGACCGCTACTCGATGGACTGGTACTACCCGGTCCTCGGCGGCGCGGTGACCGGCGAAGCGGCCAAGGCCCGCATCGAGTCCCGCTGGGACGACTTCGTCGTCCCCGGCCTCGGCGTGCGGTGCGTGCTGCCCAACCCGTGGGTCACCGGCGGCGAGAGCTGCGAACTGGCGCTCGCGCTCTGGGTGGTGGGCGAATCCGACCGCGCCCTGGAGATCCTCCAGTCCATCCAGCACCTCCGCGCGGAGGGCGGCCTGTACTGGACGGGGTACGTCTTCGAGGGCGAGCGCGCGATATGGCCCGAGGAACAGACGACATGGACGGCGGGCTCGCTGCTGCTGGCCGTGGCGGCGCTCGGTGGCGACGAGGCGACGACGGCGGTGTTCGGCGGGGCGCGGTTGCCGGAGGGGTTGTCGCCGGACTGCTGCGAGGTGGGCTGACGGGCGCGTCGGGCTGTTGCGCGGGGCGCGCTTTCCCCCACCCCGCCCCTTCCCTTAACCGGGGGCTCCGCCCCCGGACCCCGCGCCTCAATCGCCGGCGGGGCTGACAAAGTCAGCCCGCCCGGCGTTTGAGGGCACCGCGCGAAGCGCGGTACGGGTCCGGGCGGAGCCCGGTTACGGGAAGGGGCGGGTAGGGGAACAAGCCCGCCGCAGGCGGTCAGCGGCGCCGCAGCGCACCCGCCGCCGCGTGGCCGATGAAGAGGTAGACGACCGCCGCCAGCCCGTAGCCCGCGACCACCCGCGCCCATTCCTTGTCGAAGGTGAACAGGTCGTGGGACCAGCCGGCCAGCCAGCGGGCCGTCTCGCGGACGAACTCGACAAGGTCGTTGGCCCTGTTGGCGTCCAGAAGGTACATCAGGATCCACAGGCCGATGATGAAGGCCATGACGTCCGCTACGACGGCGACGACTCTCGCCACTGTGGTGGTACTTCCCGTGCGTGTTGTCATGCTCAGCGTGTTGCCGCTTGTGAGCGTGTGAAACCCGTTCGGGCTAGCCCGAGTGGGCGGCGCGGTGGCCTGTGCGGGTGACGAGGCGGACCCGACGACCGCAGCCACTCCCACCGGTTCTTCGTCGGCGAAGGCGCAGAGCGCCGACGGACGGACCTTCGCTCTGGTGCAGGCCGGGCTGGTGGGCGCGTTCACCTGCAACCGGCTCAAGGCGGCGGTGAAGAACGCCGAGGGCGACCCGCTGAAGGACCCCGGCTACGCGTTCAGCTCGGCCAGCACCCGCAGCGTCAGCGGGTCCGGCGCGGTGACCAGCAGGTCCGTGACAGGCCCCGTCCGCCACAGTTCCAGCCGCTCCGCGATGCGTTCACGCGGTCCGACGAGCGAGATCTCGTCGGCGAAGTCGTCGGGCACGGCGAGCACCGCCTCCTGTCTGCGCCCCGCCAGGAAGAGTTCCTGGATCCGGTGGGCCTCCGCCTCGAAGCCCATCCGTGCCATCAGACCGGCGTGGAAGTTGCGGGTCGCGTGTCCCATGCCGCCGATGTAGAAGCCGAGCATCGCCTTCACGGGCAGCAGGCCCTTCGCGACGTCGTCGCAGACCTGGGCGCGGGCCATCGGAGCGACCATGAAGTCCGCCGGGAGGTCCGCGAGGGACGCCGCGTAGACGTCCGTCCGCAGCGGGGACCAGTACAGGGGCAGCCACCCGTCGGCGATCCGGGTCGTCTGCGCGATGTTCTTCGGCCCCTCCGCCCCCAGCAGTACGGGGAGGTCCGCGCGCAACGGGTGGGTGATGGGCCGCAGGGGCCTGCCCGTGCCGGTGCCGTCCTCGCCCGTGTACGGGTGGCGGTGGAAGCGCCCGGCCAGCTCCACCGGCCCCTGGCGGGCGAGGACTTGGCGGATCACGTCCACGTACTCGCGGGTCGCGGTGAGCGGGCTGTCAGGGAACGGGCGGCCGTACCACCCCTCCACCACCTGCGGTCCCGACAGGCCGAGCCCCAGCATCATCCGCCCGCCGGAGAGATGGTCGAGGGTCAGCGCGTGCATCGCGGTCGCCGTCGGGGTGCGCGCGGCCATCTGTGCCACGGCGGTGCCCAGGCGGATACGGGACGTGTGCGCCGCGATCCAGGTGAGCGGGGTGAACGCGTCCGACCCCCATGCCTCCGCCGTCCACACGGAGTCGTAACCGAGCCGCTCGGCCTCGCGGGCCAGTTCCAGCTGGCCGGGGTCGGGGCCGCGGCCCCAGTATCCGAGCGCGAGTCCGAGTCGCATGCCGGTCCGTCCTTCCGCCCGCCCGGAGGTCGCCTGACGGGGCGTCAGGGTACGGCAACGGCCCCCCGCCCGGAAGGGCGAGGGGCCGTGCTGTGTGCGAGAGGGATCAGCCGCGCTGGATGCCCGAGGTGTCCTGGAGAACACCGCGACGGCCGTCCTGCGTCTGGGCCACGAGACCCGGACCGCGCTGCTCCACCGCCAGGTACCAGGTGCCGGGCGCCAGTTCGGCGATCGGCGTCGGCGAACCGTCCTCGCCGTACAGCGGACGGGCCACCGGCACGGCGAACCAGAACGGGGTGAAGTCCGACGGAGCGCCACCCTGGGAGGCGTCCGCCGGGGCCGCGGCGGCCGGCTGCGCGGCGGCCTGCGGCTGCCCGCCCTGGGCGCCGTAGGGCTGCGGCTGACCCGGCTGGCCACCGTAGGACGGCTGACCGGCACCGGCGCCCGGGTAGCCGTAACCACCCTGCGGCTGGGGCTGCATGCCGTACGGCTGCTGGACGGCGGCCGGACTCGGGGCACCCACGAGCGGGGCCTTCAGGGCCGGCACCAGCGGGGTGGCGACGGCGCCGCCGGCCAGGGCGATGGTGCCCAGCAGGCCGAGGATGGCACCGGCGCCCGCGCTGTTCATGTCGATGATCGTCCAGAACATCGTCCAGAGCGCGAAGATGGTGAGGGCCACGCCGAACTGGCCCAGGTCGAGACCGGCGACCTTGCGTCCCGGCATGCCGCGGCTGAGGATCAGCAGCGCGGCGCCGATGATGCCGCCGATGTAGATGGACATCACGATGTTCAGCGAGTCCCAGGCGTTCATCTCCGCGCTGGAACAGTCGACCCCGCTGGGGCAGTCCACGCTGGTGAAGCTGAGGAACGAGGCGATGAACAGCACCACCGCTGCTCCGATCACCACGCCGTCGCCTCGAGTGAGGGAGCGGATGTTCACGTAAAAATCCTTTGTCGTCGTCTCATCATCGGGGCGGTCTTCGCTGCCGCCTGTTCGGGCGGTGTGCGCTGACGCGGAGCTCGGGGGTGACTCCCCATCGTAGAGGTGAATCTATCGTCTGCCGGTTCCGGACGTCCGCCCGGTATCGCACTCACCGTTGTAGGTAGCTGCTGATGCCGTCCGCCATTCCCTGGGCCGCCTTCTGCCGCCAGCTCGGGCTGGTGAGCAGAGCGACGTCCTCAGGATCCCGCATATTGCCGCATTCGATGAAGACCTTCGGCACGGTCGAAAGGTTCAGTCCGCCCAGATCTTTGCGCACATCGAGGCCGGTGCCGCCGCCCACGTAATTGGACGGAGAGCTTCCGGTGGCGCGCAGGAACCGGCCGGCGATGCGTTCGCCGAGTTCACGCGAGGGGCCCACGATCTTCGAGGTGTCGGCGGCGCCCGCCTTGACCCGATCGGGGAGGATCACATGGAATCCCCGGTTGCCGACCGCCGACCCGTCGGCATGGACCGAGATGACGGCATCGGCCTTCGCTTCGTTGCCGAATCGTGCCCGCTCGTCGATGCACGGACCGAACGGACGATCGCCGTCCTGGGTGAATTCGACCCGTGCGCCCTGCTTTTCGAGCAGTGTGCGAAGACGTCGTGAAACATCGAGGGTGAAATCGGCTTCACGGTAACCGGCGGAGGTCGCCGTGCCCGTCGTGTCGCATTCCTTACGGTTGGTTCCGATGTCCACCTGGCGGTTGATCTCGCGGGTGTGCGAGAAGTTCCCGGGATTGTGCCCCGGGTCCACCACGACGACCTTCCCCGCGAGCGGACCGGACTTCTTCCCGGACGGGGAGGGCACGGGGGACGAGGCGGGCGGCGGGACGGGCTTCGACCGGGCGGGGGCCGGAGACGACGCCGGGGCCCTGGAGCCGCCCGGCTTGCCCGCGGAGGTGGCCGACCCGGCCGGGGCGCCGCCCCCGTTGCCGTCGGCCTGCCACACCAGCCACCCGCCCGCACCGCCCAGCACGAGCGCCGCGCCCGCGACCACGGCGACGAGGCCGCGCCGGGAAGGGCGCGGCCGGGGATCACGGTGCTGGTTCTCGTCGTACGACACGCTCGCGATGCTAGCGGGCGAGGGGTCCGGTGGTCGGCCCGGCCGACGGTGTCGCACCCGACCGGACCCCCGTCCGGCTGCGGCCCCGGCGTGCGGTCGCGGCCGGGCCGCTGCTCCTCGACCGGAGGGCGAGGAACCCGGCGCACACCTCTTGACCACGCGTACCTACCGCTCAGTACGCTCTGCCCACCCCAGCAACGACACCGGTGTCCTCCCCCATGAGGCCGCGGCGCATCCTTCGCCCGGCATGCTCGGCAGCCCGCAGGTACCGCTCCCACGATCCGGGAAGCACCCAGCGCGCTCTCCCCACCGCGACGCGCCGTCGAGCGCTTCTCCCCACCGCGACGCGCCGTCGAGCGCTTCTCCCCACCGCGACGCGCCGTCGAGCGCTTCTCCCCACCGCGACGCGCCGTCGAGCGCTTCTCCCCATCCCCACCCTTGAGTCGAGGCACCCGTGAAGAAATCCGTCATGACCGCAGCCGTCGCAGCAGCCGGCGTGCTTCTCGCCGTGCAGGCCCCGGTACCTGCCCAGGCGTCCAGCAGCTCCGGTTTCGTGCCGGGCAGCAATCCCGTCCTGTTCGTGCACGGCTACAACGGTGACAGCAGCAACTGGAACACCATGGCCGACCGCTTCAGGGCCGACGGCTGGCCGTCCTCCCACCTGCACCAGTGGAGCTACGACTCGGGCCAGTCGAACACCGTGACCGCCCAGCAGTTGTCCACCGAGGTCGAGCGTGTCCTCGCTGCCACCGGGGCGACCCGGGTCGACATCGTGAGCCACTCCATGGGCGGCCTCTCCTCGCGCTACTACCTCAAGAACCTCGACGGGACCTCCAAAACCGAGGCCTGGGTGTCGCTGGGCGGCCCGAACCACGGAACCGACTCCGCCGACGCCTGCTTCGACGCGTCCTGCCCCGAGATGCGCATAGGCTCCAGCTTCCTCACCGCCCTCAATTCCGGTGACGAAACCCCGGGCTCACCCCGCTACGCGACCTGGTGGTCGCCCTGCGACACGGTGATCAACCCGGACAGCTCCGTGTCCCTGTCCGGCGCGGTCAACACCAGGACCACCTGCGTCTCGCACATGGGCCTGCTCACGGACGCGACGGTGTACGCCCAGACCCGCGACATGATCAACCGCTGAACCGCACGCCGGCGGCATGCCCCCGCCGGGTGCCCGTCCTCGACCCGGGGCGGCGGCGCCGACGCGGTGCTGAACGCGTCATGTGCCGTCCGCCGGGTCGCTGATGGCGACTCGTCACGGTGCGGCAGTCCGTCGTCAGATGCCCTGGCCCGTGCGGCGCAGGACGCGCAGCGAATCCGTGGCCGACACCTCGGTGAACGCGCCGGACGCCAGCGCGCGGAGATAGATGCGGTACGGCGCCTGGCCGGTCCATTCGTCGACCGGGTCGGGGAAGACGTCGTGGATCACCAGCAGCCCGCCGTCCGCGACATGCGGGGCCCAGCCCTCGTAGTCGTTCGTCGCGTGCTCGTCGGTGTGGCCGCCGTCGATGAAGACGAGGCCGACCTTCCCGCCCCACACCTTCGCCACCTGCGGCGACCGGCCGACGACCGCGACGACGTGCTCCTCCAGACCGGCCTTGTGCAGCGTCCGGCGGAAGGTGGGCAGCGTGTCCATGAGGCCGACCTCGGGGTCCACCGTCTCCGGGTCGTGGTAGTCCCAGCCGGGCTGCTGCTCCTCGCTGCCCCGGTGGTGGTCCACGGTCACGACGACCGTGCCGGCGTCCCGCGCCGCGTCCGCCAGCAGGATCGTCGAGCGCCCGCAGTACGTCCCCACCTCCAGCAGCGGCAGCCCGAGCGCCCCGGCCTCGGCCGCGGCCGCGTACAGGGCGAGGCCCTCGCCCACGGGCATGAAGCCCTTGGCGGCCTCGAAGGCGGCAAGGATCTCCGGCTTGGGAGCGGCGGCGGCCATGGGGTCCTCCTGGACGGGTCGTGCGGATCAGGCCATCGTGCCCTACGCGCCGGTAGGTCCCCCGGTCGAGGTGTCCCGCGTGATTCACCTCACCCGGAACCGCCGGGGTGCTTACGGTCGGCCGGGAGCCACAACGAACGGGGGGCCGATGCGATGGTCCACATGCGCAACCTCGACCCCGGCGCATCGCCGCTGGACTACTACGGCGCGGAACTGCGCCGCCGCAGAGAAGCGACCGGCATGAACCAGGTCCAGTTGGGCTCGTGCATCTTCGTCACGGGCTCGCTGGTCGGCCAGATCGAGACGGCGAAGAAGGTCCCCACCCGGGATTTCAGCGAACGGGTCGACGCGGCGCTGGGCACGGACGGCATGTTCTCCCGGCTGGTGGGCCTGGTGCTCAGAAGCCAACTGCCGCACTGGTTCCAGGCGTACGCGGAGATGGAGGCGAAGGCGGCGTACATCTCGACGTACCAGGCGCAGTTGGTGTACGGGCTGTTGCAGACGGAGGACTACGCGCGGGCGGTGCTGGCGGTGAGATCCCAGGAGAGCCTCGACGCCAGGGTGGCGGCCCGGATGGAACGGCAGCGCATCCTGGACCGCGAGACCCCGCCGCTGATGTGGGTGGTGCTGAGCGAAGCCGTGCTGCACCAGGAGATCGGTGGCCGCGAGGTCATGCGGAATCAACTTGCGCACCTGCTGGAGCTGCGCGGTCGGGAGTGGGTGAAGGTGCAGGTGCTGCCCTTCGAGACCGGTGCGCACGCGGGGCTGATGGGTTCGTTTACCCTCCTGCGGTTCGACAACGACCCGGACCTCGTCTACACCGAGGACTTCGTGCAGGGCCACATGACGGCCAACCCGGCTGCTGTCAGGGAGGGTTCACTTCGTTACGATCACTTGCAGGCCGCCGCGCTCTCCGTCGACGATTCGGCGGCGCTCATCGCCCGCGTAGTGGAGGAACGGTATGGAGACCATCCAGAGCCTGACGGACGTGCGCTGGCGTAAGTCGTCGTACAGCGGCGACACCGGCGGCGAGTGCGTCGAGGTCGCGGACCTGACCCCTCACGTCGCCGTCCGCGACTCCAAGAACCCCGGCGGTCCCGCGCTCTCCATCACCCCCGCCGCCTTCGCGGCGTTCGCCGCCGCCGCCGGAGCCGGCCGCCTCTGACGGGCCCCTGCGCGCGTCATGATCCGTCCGCCGGATCCCTGAGGGCGGGGCGTGCGGCATCAAGAGGCGACTGCGCGTGCCGGTGGTAGGCGGAGTAGACGTCCCTGACCACCGCCGGGACGACCCGGCCCAGGGCCTTGATACTGAGCACGCTGCTTCTGGACATGGTCGACAGGGGCGACTCGTTGCGGTGCAGCAGCCTGGGAATGGTTCGTGCCAACTCCTCGGACAGGTCATGCCCTGCATCTGCGGATTGCGGGTCGGTGGGGTTCCAGGGGATCACCACCTTTACATCCGGCCGGTGCAGCCTGTTGAGCGCCATGAGTTGCGCACGCAGCTGCGGCACCCGCACGGCCCACGGGTCGACCAGCACGATCAGCGGGCCTTGAGAAGGAGCGTCTTCCTCGGGACCCGCGAGCACCTCGTCGAACGGCACGGTGTCCACCTGCCGGTTGGATACGAAGACGATGGACGCCACGAGATCTGCCACGGCCCGCTGGGACACTGGGCGGAAGGGGTTCCAGGCGCCCCGTGTCGCCCCGTAGTAGAAGGGCGAGCGCCCTTCGGGCAGTTCCACGGCAGTGGGCGCCGCAACCGCGAGCCGGAGATTGCCCGGCATGCCCCCGGGCCCGCCGAAGGCGCTGGGGACGCTGCGGTAGTCCACAGCACTGCCCGGGGGCAACTGGACGGTGTCGGCGACGATGACGATCCGTTTCGCCAGCTCGTAGACGGCCCGCTCGTACTCCTCGGCGAACAGCCGGAGCTTGATCAGCCCGTAGAGGCCGTCGGTGGCATAGCGCTCGCCGAAGACCCGGTGGTCGATCTGAAGGCGTTCTGCCGGACCGGGAAGTATTTCCTGAGGTGTCGGCACCCACAGGGCGGGCACGATGGGCTCGACCGGCCTGCCGCTCCTGGCATGGTGGTAGACCGCCCGCTGGGCGAAGGCGTACCACTCCCTGCCGCACATCTCGCTGGCGAAGTAGCGGGGCGAGTAGAGCGGGACGAACGTCCGGCACGTGGCGAGGACTTCTCCCAGCCGCTCGGACCAGCCCTCGCCCGATCTGATCTCCCGGTCCATGAAACCCGCGGGGGCACCGGCCGGAAGGTCGGTCATCGCCATCACATGGCCACACAGATCACGGAAGAGGCGCTCGACCCACATGTCGGGGTCGGCTCCCTCGGCGTAACGGGGGGTATGGGCGTAACTGAGAAAGAAGTACGGGCGGTGGTCGGACCTGTCGCCTCCGGTCTGGGCGGCGCGGAGTTGTGGGCGATCCGCCCAGGCGGCAGGTGCCGGTGGCGTCACCGGCGCAGGGGGCGACAGGTGATCTTCGGCATCCACGACGTCCGCTGGATCCGCCACCGACGTGGCCGGACCGTCGCCGGTCACTCCCAGAGCAGCCAGAGTGCGGGCCGAGAGGTCGGCGAAAGGGGCCGCTTCCGAGGAGATCGCGGCCCGACCCCCGGCAGCGGGAACCAACGCCGCGAAGTGCCCGGCGGCGGAGGTGTGGGCAGCGATGAAACGGCTCACCGCGTCCCGGGTACGCCGCGCGTCGCGGGCGCCGAGCCGTGCGGTCAGCCGTTCGCGTACCCCGTCCCTGAACCGCAGGAGGGGGCCGCTGCCGCCCGCTGGTCCTTCGCTGATCGAGAAGAGGCCACTGACCACGACTTCGGCGACATCGGCCGACGTCGCCTCGGGTACGAGTTCCTGCCGGATCAGGTGGATCAGCGCGGTGTTCAGACCGGGAAAGGGCGAACAGAGCACTGCGAGTCGCAGGGCCGGGGACGACGCGCTGTGGAGGAACGCCTCGACGAGCTGTCCGCCGTCCGGCGGAGCGCACCGTGGAGCCGGTGGTCGCGGAATGATGCCCGGTTCCGGGACCAGCACCGCTTGGCATCCTGCCGGATCCCCGCGCATGAGCATGCGCGTCCACCGGGCGACCGAGTGCGGTGACAGAGCCACCACCGGAACGGGCACCCATGTGTGTCGTCGACCCCGGAGAGTGTCCGGCAGGGTGTCCAGCAACGGCGGCACAAGGTAGCGCAACCGGACGTTGGGCGAGCCCGCCGTGGGTGGTGGGGAGACCCTGACGGCCGGTAGATCGAGCCCTGACTGCCGCCAGATCTGGGGCGGCAGTGGGTTGACAAGCACTGTGGGCGTGACCGCCGAGCTGCGGCGTAGGAGGTCCCACACCGCGTCGCCCCCCGACACGCAGTCGGAGACGACCAGCAGGAGCCGCCGGGAGTGCCCGGTGGTCGACGCGCCGTCCCGCCGGCGCCCGGGCGGCGGGCCCCCGGTGAGGGGCTCACCTCCTTTGCCGGAATCGATGCCGGCTGTGCGCAGGGTACGGAAGACACCTGACGTGGCGAGCACCTTGAGCAGCTCGTCGACGGTGGCGTCCCACACAGCCATCGTGGGCGACCGGTCGACCACGACCGTCAGGTCGAACCAGCGTTCCGGGCCGGGCCTGAACGCGGGAACGAGCTCACCGCTCCTCGCGTAGTCGGAGACGGTGGCATCGACGTCGAGCTGCTGGCTGCGACCGTTCCGCCATGGACGGCCCAACGGCCTGAGAGCAGAGGCGAGCTGCCTTGCGTCCGGGAGCGCGGAGGCTCTGGGCACGGTCACCTCGCGTGCCGCGAGTGTGGCCCCTTCCCCGTCCTCCGCCGACTGGTACACGGGGCGCCCTTCGCCGTCCCAGTCGGGCAGCCGTTCACGGAGGTCGTCGGACGTGGCCGGGTCGGCTCCGCCGCTCCCGCCGCCGGGCGCCGCACCCGCCCGCCGCGGCATGCGGGCGGACAGCCACAGCAGCTCGGCCAGCGACACGGCGTCCAGGTCCTCGCCCGCACCGTTCAGGGCGCCGATGACCGCTGTCAGCGCGTCGGACCCGGCGGCCCGTTCGCCGCCCTGGTCAGGCACTTGAGAGATCCTTCATGAGAAGGTCGATGAGCCGGCTGTTCTCCTGGGGCGAGCCGGTGGTCCCCTTGAGCAGGTGGAGTGTGCCGAGCAACTGGTCGACGGCGACGTTCTCACCGGAGGCGACACGGCGTACGAAGTCATCGATCAACTCCGCCTCGGGCCCCGAGTCGCCGACGTCCAACTGGAGGTGGCCCCGGACAACGGCGCGCATCAGGGCGGCTGTCGGCTTCGGCATGGTGAAACGCACACAGCGGCGCAGGAACGCCGCGGGGAGGTCCTGCTCCCCGTTGCTCGTCATCACGATGAACGGGAATTCGGTGCACTGCACGTGGCCCCTTCGCACGAGGTGGCGGGCATCGGTGTTCCACATGCGCACCTGAGCCTCCTCCTGGGCCTCCCGCAGAAGTTCCGTGATGTGGAACTCCCCGCGCTCCAGGACATCCAGCAGGTCACCCGGGAGGTCGAGATCGGCCTTGTCGATCTCGTCGATGAGCAGGGCCCGGGGGCGCGGTGACGGAAGCAACGCGGTCCCCAACTGTCCGAGGGTGAGAAAGTCCGCGACGTCGTCCGCAGCGGCGACCTGGCCGGCTCTCGCCTTCTCCTGCTCGAGCCGGTGGGCATGGATGCGGCCCAGGGCGTCATAGCGGTACAGCGCGTCCGCGAGGGTGCTCCGCGAAGTGATGTGCCAGCGCAGCACGGGCCCGAGCGCGAGTTCGGCCGCCACCTGTTCGATGACGGTGGACTTGCCCGTGCCGGGGCCGCCGGTGATCAGCAGCGGTCGCCGCAGCGAAAGGGCGGCGTTCACGGCGTCGGTCAGACCTTGCGGGGGACGGAAGACCTCGGCCGGTGACGGCGTAGGAAAGGTGCGCCATGGCGGAGGAGTCGGCAGAGCCGCGTCCGCCCGCGGGATCCCGTCGCCTCGGTAGTAGTCGTCCCACATCATGCAGTCCCCTCGTCGGCAGTCGGAGCCGGTGGCGGTGTCGAACGGAAGTGCCGGCAGAAGCGCAGCCAGTCCTGGTCGTCCCAGACGGCCCGGAGGTCGGCCAGGTCACCGGCCTCCTCCCCGCGCCAGCGGTTGCGATAGGCGCGGGTGAGCACTCCCGGCATGGCCCACCAGCTCGCTTCGAGACAGCCGTGGCGTTCCTTCGGGAACCCGCCCGCGGTGTGCGGCCACAGCAGAACGGGGGTGTACGCGAGCAGCGTCTCCATGAGCCGCGCATCGGTGCCGGGGTGCTGGGTGAGGCCGATTCCCCGCGCGTAGCGACCGTTGCGCAGTTGGCTGCGCAGCGTCTGCGGATCGGCGAGCTCCTCGTGGGCCAGCCAGTCGACCGGGGCGCCGTCGCCGCATTCGGAGATCGTCTCCCAGCGCTCGGCGAGGGTGCCTTCGATGCTGCGCAGCACAGCGTCAGGGTTGAGTCGGTTGCTCCAGTGCAGCCGGACGTCGAAGCGGACACCGAGAAGAAGCGCGGCACCCGCCTCCTCGGGCCGCCATTCGAGCAGCAGGCTGCTGGGAATGGCGATGTCCAGCCGTTTCAAGGGCAGTTTCAGTGTTCGCGCATGTTCGTCGGCCCACAGCACCGCCCTCTCGACGGCGTCCTCCGCGCCTCGTCTGTCGGCGCTCCCGTTGGTGAACTGCTCGTGCTCCAGCAGCGCCCCGTCCATCAGAAGCCAGGCATCGAGCGTCTCTGGCCACTCTCCGGCGAGGGAGGCGTGAAGGCTCACGACCAGACCCATCCGCTGACCGTCCGTGCGGGTAGCGGCGTGCCGGCGCGCATCGTTGACCAGCGCCGGCGCCTCGATCCGTTGTCCCCAGTCCTCCAGGGCGGGGTCGTCGAGGCTCATTCCGCAGGCCTGGCCGAGCAGCGCGACGAAGCGCGCGATCGAGCGCAGGCCGTCGGTCTCGGACTCGGGGTGGTTGAAGGCGAGTTCGTCGATGATGCCGACGTCTGTGATGGACACGCTCGCACCCGGCACCCGTCTGTCGGCGGCGAGCATGGTGTGCAGGGCGTGCCGCATGGCCTCGGTGGTGAGCTTGCCGCCGATCCAGCCGCGGATGAACGTCACGGTGTGAATGGCGATGATCGCCCCGTCCAGTGCGCGTACCGCGCGGTCCCTCTCTTCCGACGGGGCGCGGCCGAGTACGTCCTTCCGGCATTGAAGGACCGACTGCAGACTTGCACCGGGAGTCGGAACGGGCACCGGGGGGTCGACCCGGCCGAGCGACTCGGTGAGTTCCTCGTGGGCGAGTGGTCCCGTGAGACCGCCCAGGAGGGCCATGCGGGCGCTCGCGTTACGGGCGATCCACAGCGGCTCGGACGCCGCCCCGGCATAGTCGAAAGCGGTGATGTTCTGCCCGACGAGTTCCCTGCGTAAGGCGTGGCCCAGGTCCGCAAGGGTCAGTTTTCTGCCCGCCGTGAGCAGGCCCCTCCTCAGGAGGGTGGTCAGGCCACGGGAGAAGGCCAGGTCGACAGCGGCCTGACTGAGCGAGGAACCCATCAGGAGGGACAGCCGGCTCTGCCCCAGCCGTGTACCGGCGGTAAGGTCCTGCGCCGCCGGGAGGGCGCCGGCGGCGTGACAGGTGTCGATGATGCCGAGGACGCCCGGGATCCCCGGGTGGTCGAGGGCCCGCGTCAGGAGTTCGCTCACGTTCACCGAGCCGTGCCTGACGTCCTCGACCGAGTCGGCCCCCATGAAGTGGAGCGTCGCCGCCTGGCCGGGTACGAAGCCGTGCCCGAGGAACGCCAGAACCAGTACCGCGCCGTGTTCGGCCGCGTACGCCGCAGCCGTGTGCACCGTTGCGGTGATTTCGGCGCTGGTCAGACCGTCACCGGTGACAAGAGCGCTGCTGCCTGGGGGAAGGCCGGGGCGGCAGGCTCCGACCGAGACGTCGGACAGTACGGCGAACAGGTCGGCGGCGGCTTCTTCCAAGCGCGTCAGGCGCTCCATGGAGGCGCACTGCGGTGCGACGACGAGCACATGCCGCATGCTTGGTCTACTGCGCATCTGCCGTTCCGTGCGGCAGGGTCGCGGTTTCGGCCAGTGCCTCGGCGACCGGCCCGGCAACGCTCGCCCGGGCCAGGTACGTCTCCGCGGAGTGGACCCACACGCCGTCGGAATCCACCCGGCGGCTCTCCGGCAGCACGCCCGAGGAGTTCGCGGCCATGTCCCTCTCCAGATGGGGGCGGACGGCGAAGATGTCGTCACGGTCCCAGTAGTTCCTCCATCGGAGCACTCCTTCGGGCACGCGGGGAGGCTGAGGGGCAAGCCGCGGCCATACGACGGACCGCATGGCGATCGGTGAACCGAGGGTGACGAACAGAGGTGTGGCCGAGGGCAGTTCGTGCAGCGCTTCCAAGGTGACGATCGAGCCCAGCGAGTGCGCGACCACCACCGCCGGTCCCTCGCCGATGGCTGCCAGGACGCGCGCGCGGATGCGGTGGTCGAGACCGGAACCCGCCGCATCCGCTTCGCCACGGGCCAGGTATCTGGCCACCTGCCCGAGTTCGCGGACCATCAGCTTGGGAGTGATCCACTGGGCTGCAGCCCCCCACGGCCTGAGAGCGAGCACCGTGGTCGCCACGTTGAGCGCCCGGCGCACCACGTCGAGACCGCCCTGGCTCTGGTCTCTCGGCTGCGCCTGTGCCCGCGCGCCCGCCAGGAGACGGCGGCCGGCTTCTCCGTCCTCCTCGGCCATCAGCCCGTCGACCCAGGCGAGGAGGAGATCCGAAAGGATCTCGGCCTCGGCCTCCCCGGGCGCCACATCGCCTTCGCCCTGCGCCTGGCTGCGGCGGAAGAGATCGTCGTAGTGCGCGAAAACGCACTCGACGCCGCCGTCGGCGGACAGCGAGCCGGCGAGGGCCGAATGTCCGGCGGCGCGCATGCCGGAGGCCAGTGCCGTCGTCCAGGCCGCCAACTCGCGGACGGGGTCGCGGGGGCGGCCTATCCCGTGGATGAAGACGAGTCGTGGTCGCATGAGCCGCTCTCCCCGTGTCGACTGCGTGCTCAGCAGGCTAGCAACGAGCCGTCAGCTCCGGCAGGTGATCGCACAGGCGGCGCGCACGCCGCCGCCGTACCGCCGCGCCGCAGAGCCGTACCGAACCACGCCTCGGCGAGCGACCGGGGCGTGCTCGCGTCGCGGACGCGCAACTCCCCGATGGACCAGGGCCGGTTGCTGTACACGTGCAGCGGTGTGTACGCCATCAGCACAGCCGGGTCGAAGTCGCGGCCGCACGCCGTGAGGAGCCGGCGCAGCGTCGGAACAGGGCAAGTTGTCACGGACCGGCTTGACCCTCACGTCGCGTGAGGCCGGAGGGTGGCGTGCATGAGCGACTACTACAACGCGTTCGAGATGAGTCCCGTGCCCGCTCCCGGCCCGGACGCGGTTCCGCCGGAGCTGTTCCGTGGCATCTACGGAATGCCGGCGTTCGTGACGATCCCCACGAGCGATCTGGCGGAATCGGTGGACTTCTGGGTCCGGGGCCTCGGGTTCTTCGAGCTGTTCACCATTCCCGGCAGGCTGGTGCATCTGCGCCGGTGGGCGTTCCAGGACGTGCTCCTCGTCCCGGCGGAGAGCGTGCCGGAGCAGCCGCCGGCCATCAGCGTCAGTTTCTCGTGCGTGCTCGGCCAGGTCGATTCCCTGGTCGAGGCCTGCCGTGCCGTGCGCCCGGACTCGGTCGACGGCCCCCGCGACACCCCCTGGAACACCCGCGATGTGGCGGTGACCACCCCCGAGAACGCACGGATCGTCTTCACCGCGGCGAAGCCCTTCGATCCGGACAGTCAGGAGGCGAAGAACCTTGCGGCCATCGGCATCACCCCACCGGACCTCGAGCGCGACGACAATGTGGAGCATGCCTGACACCACCGACGCCGACGGCCTGACCGTCGGTCAGGTCTCGGCGCGTGTGGGCGTGACGGTCCGCGCGCTGCACCACTGGGACGAGATCGGTCTGGCGCGACCGTCGCTGCGCACCGCTGTCGGATACCGGCTCTACACCGCCGGTGATCTGGAACGCCTGCACCGCATCGTCGTCTACCGCGAGCTCGGTCTCGGCCTGGACAGGATCGGGGCCGTCCTCGACGACCCGGCCGCGGACGTGCCCGGCGCACTGCGCGCACAGCGCGAACAGGTCACCGAACGGATCGACCGCCTCCAGCAGCTCGGCGCCGGGCTGGACCGGATGATCGACGCCCACGAGCGCGGCCTGCTGCTGACCGCCGAGCAGCAGGCCGCGATGTTCGGCCCCCGGTGGAACCCGGACTGGCCCGCCCAGGCCCGTCGGCGCTACGGAGACACGAAGCAATGGCAGCAGTACGCCGAACGCTCGGCCGCTCGCGGTCCTGAGGAATGGCAGGTCGTCGCCGACGAGGTCGCCGACCTCGACCGCGCGCTCGGGGACGCGATGGACACCGGCGTCGAACCCGGTAGTCCGGAGGCGCACCGACTCGTCGAGCGGCACCGCGAAGTCTTCGCTTCGTACTTCCCCCTCACCCGGCAGATGCAGGTCTGTCTCGCCCGCAGGTACGAGGCCGATCCGGGATTCGCCGCCCACTACGACGGCATCCGCACCGGCCTGGCCGCGTGGTTCCGCCGGATCGTCGACGCCGACGCGCGCGCCCACGGCATCGACCCCGACACCGCGACCTGGCAGTGAAGCCCGCGTCCGGAACCTGCCGCTTCCCACACCGCCTCAGGCCCCGCAGACCTGGCGGCTGTTCCTGCCCGAGCCGCTCCGGCGGGCCGGCCCCGAAGCGCGACGCTCCCTCCGGTCACGAGGACCCGTCAGCCACGGCTCCGGGCGGCGGCGTGCCGGTCGTCCCTGCGGCGACCGAGCCCGGGGATCAGCACGGCTCCCACGACGACATGCATCAGGCCGAGCCACAGGCGGGTGGAGGTGCTGATGGCCGGGTCCGTCAGCGGCAGGCACGACAGCGCCAGCACCAGCACGGCCGCCACGGCCCAGATCGTCCGGCCCCGCCGCGGTGCGAACCGGTCCAGGAGACCGCGCAGACCCCAGCCCGCCAGTGCGGACAGGACGCCGGCGATCAGGATCTGCGGAGCGCCGAGCTCCACCGCGCCCCGCGGCGTGAACACCTCCAGCCTCGCGCCGAGCAGTGGGTCGGCCACCAGCCATACCAGCAGTGGAGCCATGGCCGCGGCCACCACGACAGGGACCGCCGCCGACCGCTCACGCCGGACGGAAACCTCAGGGGCGATGGTCATCGCACTTCCTCCTCCTCATTGGGCAGTAGCGTCATGTGGAACAGCACTTCCACGAGACGACGGGGACCAATCGGCCCACTGAGCCCTCCGCCCGTGGGACGGTGCCAGGTGGCCTGCACAGCACCCACCACGGCACCCGTCCGGCCGAGGCCGGCCGTGACCCCCCGCGCGCCCGCGCACACCCGCCCCGGAATGCCCTCACCGCTCCGACGGCACAAAGCCGTACTAGGTCCCTGGTCCTGGTCCCGTGCCGCATGAGCCGTACATCGAAATCAGGATGTACGGACCGACCTGTCGCTGCGACCATGACAGGCATGCCCCAGGCCCCCTCGAACGCGCAGAAGTCACTCGCCCCCGCACCCACCACGCCCTCGCCCCGTACCTGGGCGGTGGTCCTCGCCGCGTGCGCCGGTGCTTTCCTCGTCGTGCTGGACGTGTCCGTGGTGAACGTGGCACTGCCGTCGATGCGTGCCGATCTCGGACTCTCCGCGACGGGGCTGCAGTGGGTCCTCAACGCGTATTCGATCGCGTTCGCCGGATTCATGCTCCTCGGCGGGCGGGCGGCGGACATATACGGCCGGAAGCGGATGTTCATCGTCGGGCTGAGTCTTTTCACCGCCGCGTCCGTCGCCGGTGGACTTGCCCAGGAGGGCTGGCAGTTGCTGGCTGCACGCGCGGTGCAGGGGCTCGGCGCGGCCGTCCTCGCGCCGGCGACGCTGACCATCATCACCTCCGCCGTGCCGCCGGGTCCGGCACGGACCCGCGCGATCGCCACCTGGGCGGCGGTCGGAGCCGCGGGCGGCGCGGCGGGCGGGTTCGTCGGCGGGGTGCTGACCGACCTGCTGTCCTGGCGCTGGGTGCTGCTGATCAACGTTCCCGTCGGTGTGGTGGTGCTTGCCGCCGCCGTCGTGTGGCTGACGGAGAGCCGCACCGGCGGCAGCCGCCGGCTCGATCTGCCGGGCGCGGTCCTGGTGACGGGCGGTCTGGCCGCCGTCGCTTACGGCATCGTGCAGACGGAGCAGTCCGGCTGGGGCGCCGGCGGCACCCTGCTGCCGCTGCTCGGAGGGCTCGCGCTGCTCGGCCTGTTCCTGGTGGTGGAGGCCAGGACGAAGGCGCCGCTCATGCCGCTGAAGCTGTTCCGCTCGCGTGCCGTGTCGGCCGCCAACACGGCCATGCTGGTGACTGGTTCCGCGTCCTTCGCGATGTGGTTCTTCATGACGGTCTACGCCCAGAACGTCCTCGGCTACACCCCGCTGGAGGCCGGCCTCGCCCTCGTCCCCAGCTCCGTCAGCGTCATCGTCGGCTCGAAACTCGCGCCGTCACTGATGGCCAGAGGCGGCGCGCGCAACGTCGCCGTCCTCGGGACCCTGATCGCCGCGACGGGATTCGGCTGGCAGTCCATGATGACCGCGGACGGCACGTACCTCACGGCGATCGCCGGCCCGGGCATCCTGATGATGGCGGGCATCGGCCTGGCCGCCACGCCGCTCGCCGCCCTCGCCACCTCCGGCGCGGACTCCGACGACGCGGGGCTCGTCTCCGGCCTGATCAACACCTCCCGCACGATGGGCGGCGCGCTCGGCCTGTCGATCCTGTCGACGGTCGCGGCCGCACGCTCCGGCGGCGCCACCGGACCGGAGGGCCTGACGGCCGGTTACGCGCTGGCCTTCCGTACGGGGACGGGCGTGCTCCTCGCGGGCGCGGTGCTCATGCTGCTGTGGCTGCCGCGGACCGCGGCGGACCGGGCGTGAACACGGTGGGGCGGGCCGGGAGCGGTTGTCACAGCCAGCCCTGCTGCCGGGCGGCCCGGACCGCCTCCATCCGGTTGCGGGTGCCGGTCTTGCCGATCGCTGACGACAGGTAGTTCCGTACGGTCGACTCGGACAGGTGCAGCCTCTCCGCGATGTCGGCGACCGTCGCCCCGTCCACCGACGCGCCGAGGGCGTCCCGTTCCCTGGCCGTCAGCGGGTTCGGTCCGGCGCCGAGCGCCGCCGCGGCCAGCGCCGGATCGACGACCGTCTCGCCGGTCAGCACCCGCCGGATCGCCCGGGCCAACTCCTCCACCGGCCCGTCCTTCACGAGGAAGCCGGCCGCCCCCGCCTCCATGGCCCGCCGCAGATAACCCGGCCTGCCGAAGGTGGTGAGGATCAGCACCCGGCAGTCCGGCACCTCCCGTGCCAGGTCGGCGGCGGCGTCCAGGCCGCTGCGCCCCGGGAGTTCGATGTCGAGCAGGGCCACGTCCGGCCGGGAGGTGAGCGCCGCCTCCACGATCTGATCACCCCGCCCCACCTGCGCCACCACGTCGATGTCGGCCTCCAGACCGAGCAGCAGGGCGAGTGCGCCCCGCATCATGCCCTGGTCCTCCGCGAGAAGGACACGCACGGACTTCGCCGGTCTGTGGTCCCGCGGCATCTCGTTCATGGACTGAAGGCTACGGCCGTGAACGGCACCTCGGCGGTCACGCGGAAGCCGCCCTGCGGGGCCGGGCCCGACTCCAGCGTGCCGCCCGCCGCGGCGAGCCGTTCCGCGAGTCCCCGCAGGCCGCTGCCGGGCGGGACGGGCGACGGGCCGGGGCCGCGGCCGTCGTCCGTGACCGTGAGGCGGGCGTGGTCCGCGGCGCCCGAGAGCGCGATCTCGCAGTGCGAGGCCCCCGAGTGGCGCACGACGTTGGTCACCGACTCCCGCACCACCCAGCCGAGCAGGGTCTCCGCCTTTGGCTCCAGCAGCGGGCCCGACAGGCGGACGAGAGGGTCGATGCCGGCGGTGGTGAGGGTGTCGCGGGCGCGGGCGAGCTCGGCGGTCAGGCTGCCCTCGCGGTAGCCCGTGACCGCCTCGCGGATCTCGGTGAGGGCCTGGCGTCCGACCGCCTCGATGTCGGTGATCTGGGTCAGCGCCGCCCGCAGGTCGCGTTCTGTGAGGCGGCGGGCGGCCTCCGCCTTCACCACGATCACCGAGAGGGTGTGGCCCAGCAGGTCGTGCAGGTCACGCGAGAAGCGCAGCCGCTCCTGTTCGACGGCGCTCCGGGCCAGTTCCTCGCGGGCGGCCCGCAGTTCGCCCACCGTCTGCGAGAGCTTGAAGACGGCGGCGGTCACCATCGACGAGAGGAACGTGCCGTACACGACGCTGATCGCGACCCAGCCGTCCCGCCAGACGGCGACGGCGCCCGCGGCCACGCAGAGGGGCACCACCACCAAGATCAGCAGACGGCCCCGCAGCACCGCGCCCACGGCCAGGCCGAGGAGCGGGAAGAAGAGCAGCCAGTCACCGCCGTAGCCGGCGCCGAGGCCGAAGGTGAGCGCGGCCAGTGCCACCAGGGCGCCCCGGGTCAGGGCGGAGTCGCGCCGGGCGTCGTCGAAGGCGCGGAAGACGACGGCGAGGTAGAGCGTGTTGAAGGCGAGCACCCCGAGGGCGCCCACCCAGGGGTTGGGGGTCTCGCCCTTGACGAGGTTGGCGACGGCGCCGAGCCCCATCAGCAGCCAGGGCAGCATTGCGAATCCTCCTGGCGGGCCGGCTGCCACGGGCCCACCGCACCGACGTGTCCTGGAAAGGTTCATGGCCCCGACGCTACGGACCGGCCGCGCCGCCCGGCAGAGCCGTATGTACGGAGCCGCCGGTGACAAATGTCCCGGGTGCGCGCGCCCGCGCCGGACCGGAGCTGACGTGGCGTCAGCAGTCTTCACAACCTCCGAAGGCCGCGCTATACATAGGGCCATCGGCCTAGAACGCGTTCTAGAACGGCTCGCCTGGCCGGTCCCGTACGACCTCGGTGCGGCCGACGGTGCGGACGGCCGTGCCGAGGTCTCCCCCTCACCGAGGAGCAGCAGCCCATGCCCATCGACGCCGCCAGGGCCGTCGCCGCCGAGCCCCGCTCCGCGACCGTCACCTGGGACCACAAGGACATCCAGCTGTACCACCTCGGCGTGGGCGCCGGCCGCCCCGCCACCGACCCCGACGAGCTGCGCTACACCCTCGAGTCCCGGCTCCACGTGCTGCCGAGCTTCGTCACCGTGGCCGGAGCGGGCAGGGGCGTCGTCAGCGGCATCACGCTCCCCGGGCTCGACATCCCGCTCGCGTCCGTCCTCCACGGCGGCCAGCGGATCGCGCTGCACCGCCCGATCCCCCTCACCGGCACGGCGACCTCCACCTCGCGGATCGCCGCCGTGTACGACAAGGGCAAGGCCGCGGTCCTCGTCCTGCGCACCGAGGCGGCCGACGACGACGGGCCGCTGTGGACCAGCGACTCCCAGCTCTTCGTACGCGGCGAAGGCGGCTTCGGCGGGGAACGCGGGCCGTCCGAGCGGCTCGAGGCCCCCGGCCGCGCCCCCGACCGGACCGTGGAGCGGCACATCCGCGAGGACCAGGCCCTGCTCTACCGGCTCTCCGGCGACCTCAACCCCCTGCACGCCGACCCCGACTTCGCCAAGCTCGCCGGCTTCGACCGGCCGATCCTGCACGGCCTGTGCACGTACGGCACGACCCTGAAGGCCGTCATCGACACCCTGCTCGGCGGGGACGTCACCCGCGTCCGCTCGTACCGCGCACGCTTCGCGGGGGTCGTGTTCCCCGGCGAGACCCTCCGCGTCCGGATGTGGGACCTGCCCCGCGGGGTCCAGGTCGTGGTGACGGCCGCGGACCGTGACGACGCCCCCGTCCTCGCCGACACCCTCGTAGAAACCGTGTGAAGGGAGCCGCACCATGCGCGCAGCCGTAGTGCACGAGATCGGCCAGGACAAACTCGAAGTCCTCGACGACGTCGAGGCGGTGGGTTTCGGCCCCGGCAAGGTACGGATCCGGATCAGGGCCACCGGCCTGTGCCACTCCGACGTCTCCGCCATGAACGGTGTGCTGCCGCAGCCCGCCCCCTTCGTGCCCGGCCACGAGGGCGCCGGAGAGATCCTCGACGTCGGCGACCAGGTCAGCGGTCTCACCGCCGGCGACCGGGTCCTGATGTGCTGGCTGCCCGCGTGCGGTCTCTGCCCGTCCTGCAAGCGGGGGCAGGGCCACCTGTGCCTGACCGGGTTCATGAACGCCGGCACCCCCAACTTCCGCCGCCCCGGCGGCGACGTCTTCGGCTTCGCGGGTACCGGCACCTTCACCGAGGAGGTCGTCGTCGACGCGGGCTGCGCGGTGCCGATACCCGAGGACGTGCCCTTCGACATCGCCGCCCTCATCGGCTGCGGTGTCACCACCGGACTCGGTGCGGCCATCAACACGGCGAAGGTGGAGGCCGGTTCCTCCGTCGCCGTCATCGGCTGCGGCGGCGTCGGCATCTCCGCGATCCAGGGCGCGAAACTGCGGGGCGCGGCACAGATCGTCGCCGTCGACCCCGTCGCGGCCAGGCGCGAGGCGGCGCTGCGCTTCGGTGCGACGGAGGCGGTGGAGCCCGAGGCCCTCGGCGACGCCAAGCAGCGGATCACCGCGG
The DNA here is from genome assembly GCF_001278075.1 of Streptomyces pristinaespiralis. Classification (GTDB taxonomy): domain Bacteria; phylum Actinomycetota; class Actinomycetes; order Streptomycetales; family Streptomycetaceae; genus Streptomyces; species Streptomyces pristinaespiralis. Next base: position 6,060,672 of record NZ_CP011340.1, read on the forward strand.
GCGAGGGCTTCGACTACGTCTTCGAGGTCGTGGGGAAGTCGGCCACGGCCCGCACGGCCTACGCGGCGACCCGGCGCGGCGGGACGCTGTGCATCGTCGGCGCCGGCGCGATGGACGACCACGTGCGGTTCAACATGTTCGAGCTGTTCTTCGACGAGAAGCGCATCCTGCCGTCCATGTACGGCGGCGGTGACGTGCTGCGCTCCTACGAACGGGCCATCGCGCTGTGGCGGGCCGGCCGGATCGACCTGGCGGGCCTCATCACGCACCGGGTGCCGCTCGCCGGGATCAACGACGCGGTGGCGCAGATGCGCAGCGGCGAGGCCCTGCGTACATGCATCGAGATCTGAGGGGACGGTACGCATGTCACTTCCCCTCGAGGGCCTGAGCGCGATCGTCACCGGCGCGGGCCGCGGCCTCGGACGGGCCGAGGCGCTGGAACTCGCGCGGCTGGGTGCGGCCGTCGTCGTCAACGACTACGGGCCGCCGGGACGGGACGGCGTGGGCGAGCCGGCGGCCGGGTCGGTCTCCGACCCGGTGGCCGATTCGGTGGCCGAATCGGTGGCCGGGGAGATCCGCGCGGCGGGCGGCCGGGCCGTGGCCCACCTGGGCGACGTCGCCGACTTCGGGACGGCCCGCGCCCTGGTCGACCTGGCGGTCCGCGAGTACGGAAAGCTGGACATCCTGGTCAACAACGCGGGCATCCTGCGCGACCGGATGGTCTTCTCGATGAGCGAGGACGAGTGGGACGCGGTCGTCCGGGTCCACCTCAAGGGCCACTTCAACACCACACGTTTCGCGGCCGCGCACTGGAGGGAGCGCGCCAAGGCCGCGGGCGGCCGGGTCTACGGACGGATCGTCAACACCTCCTCCGAGGCGTTCCTCGCCGGCTCGGCGGGTCAGCCCAACTACGCGGCGGCCAAGGGCGGCATCGTCGGACTGACGACTTCGACGGCGCACGCCCTCGCGAAGTACGGCGTCACGGCGAACGTCATCTGCCCGCGCGCGAGGACCCGTATGACCGAGGACGTCTTCGCCGGCGTCGCGGAAGCGGAACCGGGCGGGTTCGACGCCCTCTCGCCGGAGCACGTGGCACCCCTGGTCGGCTACCTGTCCTCACCCGCCGCGGCGGTCGTCAACGGCCAACTGCTGGTCGTCCACGGCGGGATGGTGGCGGTGGTGGAACGGCCCCGGGTGGCGGCGAAGTTCGACGCGTCGCTTGAGAAGGGCCCGACGTTCAGCTTCGAGGAGCTGGCGGACGTGCTGACGCCGTACTTCGAGGCGCAACCACGGGGCGAGACGTTCGCGGCGGTGGAGGCGCTGGGCCTGAGGCGGGGGTAGGCGGGGGGTCCCCTACGGCCGTCGGCCGTAGGGGAGTTCGGGGAACGCCCCCGCAGCGGTCAGGGCCCGTCGCCCCCCGACGGCCTCCGGTGCCGCCCCCGCCCCGGGGCCGACGACTCGTCCTTCGCCGCCGCGCCGCCCCGGTGCCTGCCGGCACCCGGACCCGTGCCACCGCCGCCGGCTTCGCCCCGTCCCGTCGCCGCGGTCTGCGGGCGCGCCTGGGTCGTGTCGGTTCGGGCTTCTGACATGTGGGAAGTCACCCCGTAGAAGATCGCTGCTTACACGTGTCACAGGCCCTCCGGCGCCCGGCCGAAACCGTGGCCCGGTCGACCCGGCCCGTGAGTCTAACCACGGGCCCCACGTCCGGTGAGCGGCGCCTGCTGCAAGGGAACGGGCCTGCACACAACAGGACCGCCGGAGCCCTCGCACGGTTCCCCACCTGCGGCTTCCGCTTGTGCCGGTTCTGTGGCGGCCCTGTGACCGAAGGTTTCTGCAGGGGCGCAGAGGGCTTCCGGAACCTCCGTACGACTCACCCCGCACGGCATCGACTCCGTCGCGCACGGCAGTTGCAGCACGCCGTCCCGGCTCCAGGTGCCGGCTCCCGCCAACCATCCCTCCGGGGGGACGAGTTGGATCATCCGGCGGGCCGAGGGGCGCCACAGGCCCACCCAGCTGCCCGCCGCGCCGTCGATCCGCAGGGCCACCGCGCAGCCCTCCGGCATCAGGACCTGCCCCGGCTGCACGGCGAACGGCGTCACCAGCGCGTCCGGCAGCCTCAGGCTCCGGGGGAAACGCACCGGCCGGGCGCTTCCCAGCACGCCCCAGCCGAGCCGGTCCTGCCCGGGCCCCGGCGCGTTCGACCGGATCAGCAGCAGACCGCTGTCGGCGTCCGCGAGCAGCAGCCGGTCGTCGCTGTCGTCCGTGATCTGCAGCAGCGGCGTCACCTCGCCGCCGCGCGCCAGGTCGACCACGACCGTCTTGACCGGGCCGCCGTCGGCCCGCCTGCGGTCCAGCGCCAGCAGGCGTCCCGCGCGATCCAGCCACGCGCCGCCCGAGCAGTGTCCCGCCACCTCCGCGATCCGCTCGGGGCCGCGGGCGCCGCCCGCCACCAGCCAGACGCCGGTGGAGTGCGCGCCCGGCACCAGGGCGTAGGCGAGGACCCCGTCCGGGGACGGCGGCAGCAGTGTCAACTCCTCGGCGGGGACGGCCCCGAGAGGCAGTTCGCCGGTCGCCGGACCGGTCGGGTAGAGCAGGGAGAACGTGTGCCGCTCCGCGACCCGGCGGCCGATCAGCACCCGGCCGTCGGAGAGCGGCAGCACCTGTGCGTCGCGCTCCTCCGGCTGGTCCAGCGGCAGTGGAACGGCGTACGGCTCGAGGCCGTCGAGGGTCCAGCGTTCGGGGAAGAGGGCCTCGCCCGTCCCCGCCAGGCGGGCTCCGTACGTGCCGTCCGCGGTGATCGTGATCGCCGCGGCCACCGCTCCGCGAGGGGCCTCCGCGTCGCTCGTGGTCCGCGTGCCGTCGTCCGAAGCGTCCGAACCGTCCGTACTCGCCACCGCCCCGTCCGCCGTGGCGGTCTCGATGGCACAGGCTGTCATCGATGCCTCACCTCCGGACTCCGAAGCTAGGTATCGCACTTCCTGCCGAACAACACGTGACGGGTCTCTTCACACATAAGGGTGGCCATGCCCTGATTTGCATGAGAAAGAGGAGGTGGTTGTGCTCCCTGCTCCGGCCGTGCTTAAGGTAAGGCCCACCTAAGTACTGGATCAGGAGCACGTCATGTCCCTACGCCGCCGCGGCACAGCCGCCGCAGTCGCCCTCGCCGCCGCCCTCTCCCTCGCCGCCTGCGGCGCCGACGGCGGTGCGGACAAGGACGCTGCCGGCAAGGCGGACGACGGCGGCAAGAAGGCCGTGGCCCAGGGCGGCAAGGACTTCGGCGACGCCGCGGCCAAGACGGCGGCGATGGGCACGGACGCCGAGGCCGGCGAGTTCCCCCGCACCATCACCCACGCCCTCGGCAAGACCGAGATCAAGGCCGCTCCCAAGCGGGTCGTCGTCCTCGACGTCGGCGAGCTGGACAACGTGGCCTCCCTCGGCATCCGGCCCGTCGGCTACGCGCCCACCGAGGGCGACGACGGCATCCCCGGCTACCTGAAGAAGGAAGCCGGCAACCCCAAGAACGTCGGCACCATCAACAGCCTCAACCTCGAGGCCATCGCCGCCCTCGAGCCGGACCTGATCCTCGGCAGCCAGCTGCGCGCGAGCGACAAGTACAAGGAGCTGTCGCAGATCGCCCCGACGGTCTTCTCCATCCGCCCGGGCTTCACCTGGAAGGAGAACTACCTCCTCAACGCCGCGGCGCTCGACAGGACCGCGGAGGCGAAGGCCAAGCTCGGCGAGTACGAGAAGAAGGCGAAGCAGCTCGGCACCGACCTCGGCGAGAACAAGCCGACGGTCACCATGCTCCGCTACATGCCGGGCAAGATCCGCCTCTACGCGAAGGCGTCCTTCATCGGCACGATCCTCGACGACGCCGGCGTCCCGCGGCCGAAGAACCAGCAGATCAACGACCTCGCCGCCGAGATCAGCCCGGAGAAGATGGACGAGGCCGACGCCGACTGGATCTTCACCGGCGTCTACGGCGACCCGTCGAAGACCAAGCGCGACACCGCCGAGTCCAACCCGCTGTGGAAGGACCTGAGGGCCGTGAAGGCCGGGCAGGCCAAGGACGTTCCCGACGAGACCTGGTACCTGGGTCTCGGCGTCACCGCCGCCGACAAGGTCCTCGACGACCTGCGCGGGTTCCTCGTCAAGTAGGGCACGGCCGCACAGGCGGGCGGGGCAGGTAGCCTTTGCTGCGTGCCCCGTCTGTCTGAAGTCATCTCCGCGCTCGACGCCCTCTGGCCTCCAGAGCGGGCCGAACAGTGGGACGCCGTCGGCACCGTCTGCGGGGACCCCGACGCCGAGGTCCTGCGGGTGCTGTTCGCCGTCGACCCCGTCCAGGACGTGGTCGAAGAGGCGCGGCGGCTCGGCGCCGACCTGCTCGTCACCCACCACCCGCTCTACCTGCGCGGTACGACGACGGTCGCGGCCGGCCACTTCAAGGGCCGGGTCGTGCACACGCTGATCAAGAACGACATCGCCCTGCACGTCGCGCACACCAACGCCGACACCGCCGACCCCGGCGTGTCCGACGCCCTCGCCGGCGCGCTGGACCTGCGCGTCGTACGGCCCCTGGTGCCCGACGCCTCGGACCCGAACGGCCGCCGCGGCCTCGGCCGCGTGTGCGAGCTGGATCATCCGGAGACGCTGCGCGAGTTCGCGGCGCGCGCCGCGAAGCGGCTGCCCGCCACCGCGCAGGGCATCCGCCTCGCCGGCGACCCCGACGCGACGGTCCGCACCGTCGCGGTGAGCGGCGGCTCCGGCGACAGCCTCTTCGACCACGTGCGCGCCGCCGGTGTGGACGCCTTCCTCACCGCCGACCTGCGCCACCACCCGGTGTCGGAGGCCACCCAGCACTCGCCGCTCGGCCTGGTCGACGCCGCGCACTGGGCGACCGAATGGCCCTGGTGCGAACAGGCCGCCGCGCAGCTCGACGCGATTTCCGACCGGTACGGCTGGGACCTGCGGGTCCACGTCTCCGAGACGGTCACCGACCCTTGGTCCTCCCACCACGATTCCTCTGGAGCCCCCAACTGAACGCCGCGCCCGCCGACCAGATCCGACTTCTCGACGTCCAGTCCCTCGACCGGCGCCTGTCGCAGCTCGAGCACAAGCGCCTGTCGCTGCCCGAGCACGCCGAGATCGAGTCGCTCACCAAGGACCTCACGCAGCTGCGTGACCTGCTCGTCGCCGCGCAGACCGAGGAGAGCGACACCGCCCGCGAGCAGACCAAGGCGGAGCAGGACGTCGACCAGGTGCGCCAGCGCGCCACCCGCGACCAGCAGCGGCTCGACTCCGGCGCGATCACCTCGCCCAAGGACCTCGAGAACCTGCAGCGCGAGATCGTCTCCCTCGCCAAGCGCCAGGGCGACCTGGAGGACATCGTCCTCGAGGTCATGGAGCGCCGTGAGTCCGTGCAGGAGCGCGTCGCCGAACTGACCGAGCGGGTCTCCTCCGTGCAGGCCAAGGTCGACGCCGCCACCGCCCGCAGGGACGCCGCGGAGCAGGAGCTCGACAGCGAGGCCGCGTCCGTCACCAAGGAGCGCGAGGTCGTCGCCGGCTCCGTCCCGGCCGACCTGCTGAAGCTGTACGAGAAGCTCCGCGCCCAGCAGGGCGGCGTGGGCGCGGCCCGGCTGTTCCAGCGCCGCTGCGAGGGCTGCCAGCTCGAGCTGAACATCACCGAACTGAACGAGGTTCGCGCCGCCGCGCCCGACACGGTCCTGCGCTGCGAGAACTGCCGCCGCATCCTCGTCCGCACGTCCGAATCGGGGCTGTAGTGCCCGTACCGCGCGAGTTCGTCGTCGAGGCCGACGGCGGCTCACGAGGCAACCCCGGCCCCGCCGGCTACGGCGCGGTCGTCCTCGACCCGGTCTCCGGCGAGACCCTCGCCGAGGCCGCGGAGTACATCGGCGTGGCGACCAACAACGTGGCCGAGTACAAGGGCCTGGTCGCCGGTCTCAAGGCGGCCCACGCCCTCGACCCCGAGGCGCTCGTCCGCGTACGGATGGACTCCAAACTGGTCGTCGAGCAGATGTCGGGCCGCTGGAAGATCAAGCACCCCGACATGAAGCCGCTGGCCGCGGAGGCCGCCCGCGTCTTCCCGCCCGCGCAGGTCACCTACGAGTGGATCCCGCGCGAGCGCAACAAGCACGCCGACCGGCTCGCCAACGAGGCGATGGACGCGGGCAAGCGGGGCACGCAGTGGGAGCCGTCGCGCTCCACCGCGGCGCTCGACGCACGCGACGCGGAGGCCGCGCGCGTGGTCGGCGACGCGGCGGCCGGTGCGGCGAAGGCACGGGCGGCGCTGGTCCGCACCGGGGGCTCGACCGCTGCCGCCGCTCCCGTCGTCTCCGACGCGGTCGCGGGCGCGGAACTCCTGGCGACGCCCGCGCCTGCGTCCGCCGGATGGGGCGCCCCCGACCTGGGGCTGCCCGCCACGTTCGTCATGCTCCGGCACGGCGAGACGGTGCTCACCCCCGAGAAGCGCTTCTCCGGCAGCGGCGGCAGCGACCCGGCGCTCTCGGCCGTCGGCCGCCGCCAGGCCGACGCCGTCGCCGCGGCGCTCGCCGAGCGCGGCACGATCCAGGCGATCGTCAGCTCCCCGCTGCGGCGCTGCCGTGAGACGGCCGACGCCGTCGCGTCCCGACTGGGCCTTCCCGTCAGCGTCGAGGAGGGCCTGCGCGAGACCGACTTCGCGGCGTGGGAGGGCCTGACCTACGCGGAGGTACGGGAGCGGTACCCCGACGACCTCGAAGCGTGGCTCGCCTCCCCGAAGGCCGCGCCGACGGGCGGCGGCGAAAGCTTCGCCACGGTGGCGCGGCGGGTCGCCGCGACGCGGGACAAGCTCCTCGCGCTCCACCAGGGCCGCACGGTCCTCCTCGTCACCCACGTCACCCCGGTCAAGACCCTGGTCCGCCTGGCCCTCGGCGCCCCGCCGGAGTCCCTGTTCCGGATGGAACTGTCGGCGGCGTCGCTGTCGGCGGTGGCGTATTACGCGGACGGCAACGCGTCGCTGCGGCTGCTGAACGACACGTCGCACTTGCGGTGACGGTGGGGCGTAGCCGCTGCGCGGGGCGCGCTTTCCCCACCCCGCCCCTTCCCGTAACCGGGGGCTCCGCCCCCGGACCCCCGCGCCTCAATCGCCGGCGGGGCTGATTTCGCGGAGCGAAATCCAGCCCGCCCGGCGATTGAGGGCACCGCGCGAAGCGCGGTACGGGTCCGGGCGGAGCCCGGTTACGGGAAGGGGCGGGTAGGGGAACAAGCCCGCCGCAGGCGCCCCCGCCCGCTACCCGCCCACCATGGGCCGCCGTCTCCCCGACAGGGACAGCGACATCACGAAGGGCTCCTCGGACAGCTCGTCCACGTCCCGGCGCGAGAGCACCCCCGTCACCACCGTGGCCGCCGACGAGGACGCTTCCACGCCTGCCTCGCGGAGCCGGGCGACCTCCCGGTCCGAGGGAGCGCCCGTGAGGCGGAGGATCACGACGAGACTCCGGCTCTCCGGCGCGCGGGCGGCCTCCTCGACCGCAGAGGCCAGGGGGGCGTCGAGCTTTCCGTAGTCCACTCGCCGATTCTCACAGGCCCGTGGCGCTGACGAGCCCGTGTCCCCACTTCGGGTCGAACACTCCCGGCGTCCCGCCGATGACCGTGGCGTCGGCACGGAGCATGTCCTTCAGCCCTGCCGGACCGAGCTCGGGATCGCGCTGCAGCAGCAGAGCCGTGATGCCCGTGACGAAGGGTGCGGCCATGCTGGTGCCCTGCATCGCCACATGCTTCGTGTCGGTCATGAACTCTCGGCGGACACCGACGGCGTCCCGGGACAGGGCAGCGACCAGCATGGCTCCGGGGGCGGCGATGTCGGGCTTGGGTGCGCCGTCCCGGCGCGGCCCTTCACTGCTGAAGCTCGCGATGTCCTCGGCCGCCAGCCAGCTCGCCTCGCGGGTGATGCCGTCGATGTCGTCCCACTCCGTGCGCGACGTGAAGGCGGCGACCGTGACCGCCGAGGAGGCCGTGCCCGGCGAGCCGATCTTGAGCGCGTCGTGCACGGCGCGGCCGCTGAACTGCGCCTGCGGTCTGGCGTCGGCGCTGCCGAGCATCCATACGTCCACCACACCGCTGGTCACTTCCCGGGCCCGCACCACGAGCCGCCATCCGCCCGGCGCGGTGGCGGGACCGTGGCCGGTCGGTTCGACCCCTACGAAGAAGTTGTGGTCACCGTTGGCGCGGTCAGGTCCCGGTGTGACGAGCTCGACCGTGCCTTCCGGCAGCTGGTGACGGGAGACCGGCGACCCCGAGGGCCGGACGGCCTGGAACGGGGTCGACGCGCCGGACGGCGAGACCATGGCGATGTCGAACCGGTCGCTCCCGGAGTACCAGCCGTTGAGGGCGAAGACGTCGGGCGCGCCGTCGAGGATGCCCGGATGGCAGGGGACGGTACGTGTGGAGCCGTCCGGCACGGTGATCCTCGCGTGGATGTCGTCGTCCCCTTCGTTGCCGGCCGCGCAGCACACGATCCGGCCCGGCCCCGACGCCTCCTCGATCGCCTGGGACATCAGGTCGGTGCCGTCGTGCGGGTCGAAGTGACCGCCGAGACTGAGGTTGACCACCGCGGGCAGCCCCAACTCGTCCGCGACGCGGAAGACGTACTGGATGCCGTCGATGATGTGGGCATCCATGAAGTCGGTCTTGACCACCACGAGGCGGGCATCCGGCGCGACGCCCTCCTTTCCCGCGGCGATGCCGGCGACGTGGGTGCCGTGGCCCTCGGTGTCCCGCGAGAGTGCGGCCGTGGCCAGGCCGGCGCCGGTGAACTCCGTGCCGTAGCCCCCTTCTGCGACACCGCTCCCGGGCATCGTCTGGTCCCAGATCCGCTCGATCCGGCCGGCGAAGACGGGATGCCTCGGATCGATGCCGGTGTCGACCACCCCGACGACCACGTCGCGGCCGGTGAGGCCGGATCCCGTGCGGAAGGCGGCCGTACCCGTTCTGGCCTGTGCCGCGTGCAGGCAGGGACGCAGCTGCGCGGCGGGTGCGATGCGCTTGACGGCAGGGTTGCCGGCCAGGCGGTCCAGCGCGTCCAGCGTGACGATGGCGGTCCGCACCTCGTGGCCGCCGTGGTTGAGTTCGATGCCCTCGCCCCAGGTGGCGTCGGGCGTGACGTCCGGATCGCACGACAGGGAGACCACGACGCGAACGGGCTTGGCGCGCTCGCGCACCGAGACGAACCCCAGCATCCGGGTCTGCCGGACGAGCGGACCTCTGGTCCTTCCCTCCTGCACGTATCGCTCGTACGCCGCCGCGAGCGGGGACGCCAACTTGTCGAAGTCCACTGCCGTTTCTCCTCCCTGGACCCGCGGCGCAGCCGTCCGGGGCGACCAGGACGAGAGCCTCCCGCAGGCGCCGGGAGGCACCTGCCGCGACATCGGGCCGTGCGCGTCCTGTCACCGCCGACCCAGCGGTCGTCGGGCCTCCAGTGCTCACGGGAGGGGACAGGGGTGAGCCTGCCACCGGGTCGTCCGGGGCCGGGGTGTCCCTCCCGCGCGAAACGCGGTGATCACACATTCGGCGGAGGCCGGTCGCCGCCGGGCCCTGGGGAGGAGGCGCGGGGGTCCGGGGGGCGGAGGGCGCCCCTGCGTGAGCGGCTATCCCAGCCCCGCCGCCTCCCGTGCCAGGGATTCGATCCGGCCCCAGTCCCCGGACGTCACCGCGTCCGGCGGAAGCATCCATGTGCCGCCCACGCACGCCACATTGGGAAGCGCGAGGTACGAAGGGGCCGAATCGAGCGACACCCCGCCCGTGGGGCAGAAGCGGGCCTGGGGCAGCGGGCCGGCGAGGGACTTGAGGTAGGGCGTGCCGCCCGCCGCCTGTGCCGGGAAGAACTTCATGTCCGTCACCCCGCGCTCCAGCAGCGCCACCACCTCAGACGTCGTGGAGACACCCGGCAGGAACGGCACGCCGGACGCCTTCATCGCGTCGAGCAGGGTGTCCGTCCAGCCGGGGCTGACGAGGAAGCGGGCTCCGGCCGCCACCGCGGAGGAGACGCCGGCCGGTGAGATCACCGTGCCGGCGCCGACGACCGCGCCCGGCACCTCCGCCGCGATCGCGCGGATCGCGTCGAGCGCGGCCGGTGTCCGCAGGGTCACCTCGATCGCCGGCAGGCCGCCCGCGACGAGGGCGCGCGCGAGCGGTACGGCGGTGGCGGCGTCGTCGACGACGACGACAGGGATCACGGGTGCGAGGCCGAGCACGGAGGTCATGCGCCCCATCCTGCCCAGCCGGAGCATCACGCGCAACGAGCGTTGCGCCATGTGCAACGGCTAGTGGATCTCGGAGACCACCACGTCCAGCGCCCACGCCTTCCCGGCCTTCGCCAAAGGCTCCGCCTCGACCACATGGCCGAGGTCGCGCAGCGCTTCCACCAGCGCGGCGGGCGACCTGGGCGCCGCCCCGGCCTCCAGCAGGCTGCGGACGATCCGGCCCTTGGTCGCCTTGTTGAAGTGGCTGACCACGGACCGCTTCTCGACCCCGTCGACGATCTGTGAATGCAGGACCCGCACCGTCGCCGTGCGGTTCGCCACCTCGCCCTTCGGCTTCCACGCCGCCGCATACGCCGACGACCGCAGGTCCAGCACCAGCCCGCCGCCGGCCTCCTCGGGGATCACGGACTCCATCGGGCCGCGCCAGTACGCCCCGAGCGGCCCGAGGCCCGGCAGCTTCACGCCCATCGAGCAGCGGTACGGAGGGATGCGGTCGCCGATCCGGACCGCGCCCCACAACCCGGAGAACACCAGCAGGGACTGCCGGGCCCGCCGGCGCGCGGAGGCGTCGAGCGTCGCGAGGCCCAGCGCGTCGTACAGGACGCCGGTGTAGAGCTCACCGGCCGGCCGGGTCCCCGCCGTCCGCAGTTCCACGTTCTTGGCGATCTCGCCGCGCAGCCCCTCGCTCAGGCTGAGGACCTGCTGCGCCTTCGTCCCGTCGGCGACGCACAGCTCGACCAGTTCGTCGAGCACCGCCGCCCGTGCCTCCGCGAGCCCCGGCAGGGACAGCGACTCCGGCTTCAGCGGAGCCCCGCGGCCGGAATCGGCCTTGCCCTCCGACGGCGGCAACAGCACAAGCACGGCAGGTCTCCTTCGTACGTACACGGGGTGGGGGTGCGGCCCCGCGCCAGAGTACAAAGGCCGCCCCGCCCCGCCGAAATGCCACCGCCCCGGCCGCGACCTACGCTCGGTCCATGCCCCGCCGCCACATGAAAGCGACCGGCGCAGCCGAGGCCCCGCTGGGTGCCGCCCTGCGTGAGCTGCGCGCGAAGCTCGACGTGCCGGGCAACTTCCCGGCGGCGGTCCTCGCCGACGCCCTCGCCGCCGCCCGCGCCCCGCGGCTGCCCGCGCAGGACGCCACGGACATCCCGTTCTTCACCATCGACCCGCCCGGCTCCGTCGACCTCGACCAGGCGATGCACCTGGCCCGCCGCGACGGGGGCTATCGCGTCCACTACGCGATCGCCGACGTCGCCGCCTTCGTCACGCCGGGCTCCGCGCTGGACGCCGAGGCCCACCGGAGGGTGCAGACGCTGTACTTCCCCGACGGGAAGGTCCCGCTCCACCCGCCCGGCCTCTCCGAGAAGGCCGCCAGCCTGCTGCCCGGCCAGAGCGCCCCCGCCCTGCTGTGGCGGATCGACCTCGACGCCGAGGGGCGCACGGTCGGCACCGACGTGCGCCGGGCGCTCGTGCGCAGCCGGGCCCGGCTGGACTACGAGGGAGCGCAGCGGCAGATCGACTCCGGCACGGCGGAGGAACCGCTGGCCCTGCTCAAGGACATCGGCACACTGCGCGAGGCGCTCGAGGTCGAACGCGGCGGGATCTCCCTCAACGTCCCCGAGCAGGAGGTCACCGAGGGGGACGGCGGGTACGTCCTCGAGTACCGCGCCCCGCGCCCCGCCGACGGCTGGAACGCGCAGATCTCCCTCCTCACCGGCATGGCCGCCGCCGGCCTGATGACCGCGTCGGGCACCGGCATCCTGCGCACCCTGCCGACCGCCCCCGACGGTGCCGTGGCGCGGCTGCGCCGGTCGGCGAAGGCGCTGCGCGTCGAGTGGCCGCACCACGTCTCGTACGCGGACCTCGTCCGCTCCCTCGACCCGCGTGAGCCGCGCAACGCGGCCTTCCTGCAGGAGTGCACGACCCTGCTGCGCGGCGCCGGGTACACGGCGTTCACCGGCGGGGTGCTGCCGGATCCCGCCGTCCACGCGGCGGTCGCCGCCGAGTACACGCACTGCACCGCGCCGCTGCGCCGGCTCGTCGACCGTTACGCGGGCGAGCTGTGCTTGGCCGCCGTCGCGGGGCGGGAGCCGCCGGAGTGGGTGACCGCCGCCCTGGAGGCGCTCCCCAAGGAGATGGCGGAAGGAGGCCGGCGGGGCAACACCGTCGAACGCGAATGCCTCGACATCGTCGAAGCGATCGTGCTGCGGGACCGGATCGGCGAGGTCTTCGACGCCGTCGTCGTGGACGTGAAGGAGAACGACCCGTCGGCCGGCACCGTCCACCTCGAGGACCCGGCGGTGGTGGCGCGCGTCGAGGGCGGCGGCGACGCGCTGCCGCTGGGGGAGCGGCTGCGGGTGCGGCTCACCGAGGCAGACCCGGGGCGGGCGAAGGTGCGGTTCACGCCGGCGTGACCGGCGCCTCCTCGGGGCGCTCCCCACCCACCGCCTCCCGCAGGGCCTTCGCGAACGCCCTGGCGTCGTCGGCGTGGGCGCGGACCGTGCGGACGGGCCGCTCCCGCCCCAGCAGACCCGTGTACGTCACCGGCTCCGACAGTTCCAGCGTCACCGACGTCTGCCCGGCGATCTTCAGATCGAGGACCTCGTCCTGCTTCTCGTGCGTGAAGCGCAGCTCGTACCGCACGGACGCGATCCGCTCCAGCGGTATCCGCAGGTCCACGTGGCCCGCCTGGCGCAGCCGCAGCGTGTCCGCCGACAGGACGTGCGGGCGCGTGACGGAAGCCGCCTGGAGGCCCAGCATGAACAGGACGGTGTAGACGTCCACGACGAGCAGCACGGCGTGCACGGCCGGCCAGTTCCGGAGCAGCACCGCCATGACGGCCGTCTCGACGGCGCAGACGAAGGTGAAGCCGTACATCAGGGCGGCCTGGTCCCGCGCGTGCCCGAAAGCGCGGTCGCCCGGCCCGACGCCGTCACGGCGCCGTGCGATCCAGAGGACCAGGCTGAACATCAGCCGCAGCTCGTGGCCGACGAGCCGCAGCACGGGCAGCGGTACGAGCTCGGCCAGCGCCTCCCGCCCGGTCAGCCCACGCCTGTGCAGCCGCAGAAAGGCGAACACCTCCGCGGCGAGCAGCAGGACGACGGCCACCTCGGCGACGGCGAGGACGACGACCGGGATCCGCACACCGCCCACCAGGCACACGGCGAGCAGCAGTTCGGCGGGCAGTACCGCGTAGGCCACGCCCCGCAGGGCGCCGAGCAGCCGGTTCACCGGGCACGCTCCATGACCAGTCGCAGGGCACGCTCCACCACGGCGGCCTGGGCGGGCGAGAAGTCCGCGAGGAACGCGTCCAGGAACCCCTCCTGGGGCGGGCCGTCCGTGCCGGCCGGCATCAGGTCGTCGGGCAGCACATCGGCGAGCCGCTGAGCCGCACGCTCGACCCGCGGGTCGGCCGGGTCGGCGTCCTCGAGCGCGTCGAGCTCCTCGTACAGCGCGTACGCCTGCTCCATGGCGCCCGGCGCCTCCGTCATCCGGCGCATCGCCCCCATCAACCGCTCCTGCTCCGCCGCGGGCGCCACCGTGTCCAGCAGCGCCAGGAGCTCGCGGTCCTTGGCCGCCATCGCCGGCTCCGGGCCGGGCAACGCGGCGGAGGCGCGCGCCATGTCCCCGAACAGCTCCGCCAGCATCGGCGACACCGGCCCCTCCGCGGGCAGCCGCCCCTCCCGCGCCTGGTCGAGCAGCGGGGCCAGCCGCGCCCGCCGCTCATGGATCAGTGCTTCCTGGCGCCCCAGGTCGGCGTCCAGCTCCTCCAGCACCTCGACCAGGTCCCGCCCCGCGTCCTCGGCGAGCACGTCGCGCACCTCGTCCAGCCCGATCCCCAGCTCGGTGAGCCGCCGGATCCGGGCGAGCAGCACGGCGTCGCGGACGGTGTACTCCCGGTACCCGTTGGGCAGCCGCACGGGCTCGGGCAGCAGCCCCAGGTGGTGGTAGTGCCTGACGGCCCGCGTGGTCACACCGACCAGCGCGGCGATCTCTCCGATTCGCATGGCTTCAGTAGAAACGTTGACGCTGCGACAAGGTCAAGCGCCGCCGGTCGGTGTGCGCGATGCCGTCACGTTCCCTTGATCGTGTGCCACGATCGAGGGAACGACCCCGATCACACGGACGGGCGGGTGCCTCGATGTCCGACGCTGACGACATGACTGCCATGCCGCACGAACCGATCACGCAGGCGGGCGACGTCCTGCTGGAGGGCTTCCTGGCGCTGGACACGCCGGAGGGCTTCCGGGCGGAACTGATCGAGGGGGAGATCGTAGTGACACCGCCGCCGGACGGGGACCACGAGAACTACATCAACAAAATCGTCAAGCAGATCATCAGGCGTTCACGGACGGACATGGATTTCTCCGGGAACAAAGGGCTGACGCTGAGGCCGGTCACCGGGTCCACGAGGAACCACGTCATCCCGGACTGCACCCTCGCCCCGGCGGAGCTGAGCGTTTTCGAAGGCGCGGACCCTTGGATGCCCTGCGACGGGGTGGCGATGGTGCTGGAGGTCACCTCCACCCGTCCCCAGGCCGACCGTGAGGCCAAGCGCCGCGCGTACGCCCAGGGTGCGATCCCGCTCTACCTCCTGGTGGACAGGGAGGCTTCGGCCCTGACGCTCTTCACCGACCCGGAACGCGGTGACTACCGTGAGCGGCACACGGTCCCGTTCGGCAAGCCGCTCGCCCTCCCCGAGCCGTTCGGCTTCGACCTGGAGACCGCCGACTTCCTCTGAAACGCCAGGTAGCATGGTCACCACGGCAGACGAGCCGGGCGGACGGCCGCGTGGGGATCAGCAGTGATCCTCCCGAGGAACGTCCGGGCTCCACAGGGCAGGGTGGTGGGTAACGCCCACCCGGGGTGACCCGCGGGACAGTGCCACAGAAAACAGACCGCCGGGGACCTCGGTCCTCGGTAAGGGTGAAACGGTGGTGTAAGAGACCACCAGCGCCTGAGGTGACTCAGGCGGCTAGGTAAACCCCACCTGGAGCAAGGTCAAGAGGGACCGCCGGAAGGTGGTCCTGCGCGGACGCATGAGGGCTGCCCGCCCGAGTCCGCGGGTAGACCGCACGAGGCCGGCGGCAACGCCGGTCCTAGATGGATGGCCGTCGCCCCGACGACCGCGAGGTCCCGGGGCACAGAACCCGGCGTACAGCCCGACTCGTCTGCCGCCAAGGGTCCATGACCAGGGAACATGCTGGCCAGGGGCCCTTTGTGTCGGATCAGGGGCTTGGATGGACCCCGTTCCGCACCGGTTCAAACCGGACCGCGTGGCTACGCAAGTAGCCACGAGAGTAGCCGTGAAGACCGGGCCTGTGGGTGGCGACGGCGTGGCCTGACCTGGTGCAGGTGGCCTCTGGCCTGGGACATCCGGGTGGTCCCGTCACCATGCCCGGGCACGCAGTGCAGCCGCTTCGGGCTTGTACTTCTCCCACAGCCCTGTTGAGTGGAGGAGCGCACTCTTCGTCTGATCGTCAGCGGTCTGGCTGCACCGACTATTCGCGGCCGAGGTGGCCCATGTCCGCACATCGACGACGGCTCGGGCGAGGAACCGTAGGCCGACCGCGGCCCCGCCGACCGGGCGCGCGAGCACGAAGGGCAGCGGCGTCGGCTCGGGCGGTGGCGTGCCTACCATGGCCCGTTCAGCGCGGGGCGGCTGCGCACGCAGACGATGACGCGGTCCGGGTAGGGGCCCTGGATGCTTGTCCACGTCCGGCCGCCCTGGTCGAGGGGTTCGCGGACGCTGTCGGCGAGGCGGGCGCGGAACCGCTTTCGGGATTCGGGCCGGGGGGACGTCACAGAAGCTTCCGGGAGGGGCGGTAGGTGGTTCCTGAGCCCGGCTCCGGGGCGGGGCCGGGCTCCGGTCCGAGTCCTGTCGATCTCCACCCCGCGCGCGGTTTCCCGGCCGTAAACTGAAGCCCTTTACGAAGCCGGTTGGGGGCACGAAAGTACCGATGAACCCGCTGAACACCGCGATCGATCCACGAGCTGTCGGCCCTTTCGAACTGTTGCGGGTGCTCGGCCAGGGTGGGATGGGTCGCGCCTATCTCGCCCGGCGGCTGCCCCTGGAGCGATTGGGACCGGAGTACGAGGCCGCCTACCACCTCGCGGAGCAGGACGACGACAGCGCCGGACCCGGACTCGCGGTCGTCAAGGTCATCAGGCCGTCGGTGTTCACCGAGTACACGGCGGCCGACCAGCAGAAGGCGCGTGACCGCTTCGAGCAGGAGGTCGACGCGATCCGCTCCGTGCTGAGCGCCCGCGTTCCCGCGCTGCGCGGGGCCGACGTCGCGACCGATCGGCCGTGGCTCGCGATGGACTACATACACGGGCCCACGCTGCACAGACTGGTGACGGGGAACGGACCTCTCGAGGTCGTTCCCTTCGCGGGGCTCGGCCTCGCTCTGGTGGACGCGTTGCGGGCCATCCACGGCGAGAAGATCCTTCACCGGGATCTCAAGCCGAGCAACATCGTTCTCGGTCCGGCCGGACCGGTGGTCCTGGACTTCGGCCTCGCGGTGCTCTCCGAGCGCCGGTCGAGCGGGGCTCTCACCGAGACCGGCGCGTCCATGGGCACTCATGGCTACACGCCGATGGAGCAGCTTCTCGACGCGAAGCACGTCGAGGAGCCCGCCGACGTGTACGCGTTCGGGGCGACCCTCTACTTCGCGGTGACCAAGGCTCCTCCGTACCCCGTCGCGCCGACGGGCTCACCGCCCGACTGGGACGGAATCGACGAAGGGATCCGGGAGCTGCTCGCCCCGATGCTCCTGCACGAAGCCGGGCAGCGGCCCGTCCTGGACGTGGTGGAGGACCGCCTCACGGCCCTGCTCGCCGCGCACGGCTCGTCGCCCGAGGAAGCGGACGAGGCGCTGGCCACGCTGGTCCGCGACTCGGGGCTGATCCCCGTACTGCCCCCTGAGGCCCTGACTGATCAGCCCGATCCGGAGGTCCGGGAACAGGCGCAGCGAGCGGTCGACGACGGTGCGGCGCCCGACAGCCCCTGGGCGGCGGCCGGGGCCGAACTCTTCGATGAGCTCTTCGCCGCCTCCGCATCGGTTGGCGACGATGAGCTCCCGGCATCGGACGGGGACGAAGACGCGGACGACGCCGAGGGTGAGAAGAACCTCGTGCCGGGTGGGGACGGCGTGCATCCGGGGCCGAACGGTCACATGGCGACCCCGGCCGATGCACAGCCATCCGGCCAAGACGGCCCCGCCCCGAACGGCGTCACTCCGGTCCCCGCGCAACCAGTGGTCTCGCCGAAGCCCGCACCGCCCGCCAGGGACGGCGCCGCACCCTCCGCCCCCACCGTGGCGACCAGCTACCGGCTTCAGCCTCCGGCGCCGCGCGCTTCACAGAAGCGGGAGGCGGCGTTCAACGCCGCGCCCGCCACCGTGCCGCCCGCCGCTGCGAAGGCCGCTGACCGTCTACGCCGCGACTACGCGCACAGCCGGCACCTGTAGGGCCGGCACGGCCTCCCGGCGCCGGAAGGCCGTGCCGCCTCGCGCCGTAACCTCGTCCGAGCCACCCGGCTCTTCCGGCTCCCCCGGGTGTCCAGAACTTCGCTACCCGACAGACCGACAGTCCCCGATCGCCACCGACTCTAAGGACCCTCACCCGATGCCCGACGCAGCGCACGCCGACAGCTCGGTCACTCCTGCCGGGCCGCCCCCGGCGGGGACCGTGATCGAGGTCAGGGACGAGGAGTGGCTGGTACGCAACAGTTCTACGACGCCGAACGGCGAGTACGTCGTCGAGGCCACCGGAGCCTCCGAGCTGGTACGGGGCCGTACGGCCCGTTTCCTGAGCTCGCTTGACGAGCCACGTGTCCTGCGCCCCGAGGACACCGTGCTGCTGCCCGACTCCTCGCGGCACTTCCGGCGCAGCCGTCTCTTCCTGGAGGCGGTACTGCGCCGGACTCCGCTCCCGCAGATCCAGACGGGGCTCGCGCTCACCGATGGATTCCTGCTGGACCGGATGGACTACCAACTGCGCCCGGCGGTGAAGGCTCTGGCGGATCCGCTCCGCCCGCGGCTGCTGATCGGTGACGTGGTCGGTCTCGGCAAGACCCTCGAAATCGGGGTGCTGCTCGGCGAGTTGGTACGCCGGGGACGCGGGGAGCGCATCCTGGTCGTCACCCCGGCCCCCGTCCTGGAGCAGTTCCAGCACGAGCTCTGGACGCGTTTCTCGCTGCCGCTGGTCCGGCTCGACAGTGTCGGCATCGCGCGGATCGAACGGAAGGTTCCGGCCGGCCGGAACCCGTTCACGTACTACAAGCGCGTGATCGTCTCCATGGACACGTTGAAGAACCCGAAGCGGTACCGGCCCTGGCTGGAGGACGTGCACTGGGACGCCGTCGTGATCGACGAGTCGCACAACCTCATCAACCGGGGCAGCGACCGCCGGGCCCTGGCCAACCTCCTCGCGGACCGTACGGACGCCCTCATCCTCGCCAGTGCCACCCCCCACAACGGCGACATGGCCTCCTTCACCGGCCTGGTGCGCCTTCTCGATCCCATGGCGGTCAAGGACCCGAAGCATCCCAAGCCGGAGGAACTGCATCATCTGATGCTGCGCCGGACGAAGACCAGCACGGAGGTGGCCAAGGCTCTCAACGGCGCCTGGGCACCGCGCGGCGGCTCGTATCCGGTGCCGTGCGCGGCGAGCGACCTGGAGGAGCGGATCTTCGCCGAGCTGGCGGGATTCTGGCTCGCGAAGCCCGGCGAGGAGTCCGCCGTCGCGGGGCCGGGCGAGACGGTTCCCGCTCCTGTGGCCCCGGCCGTCCAGGCCACCGACGACCGGCTTTTCCCGTACGTCCTGCTGAAGTCCTTCCTCTCCTCCCACCGGGCCCTGTTCGCCACCGTCCGCAAGCGGCTCACCGGACTCGGCCATCGGCTCCCGAAGGAGCATACGGAGATCACCGACCCGCCGGTGCCCGGTGCGGCCGACGCTCCGGCCACGCCGGAAGTCGCGTCCCTGCTGCGGCTCGCCGACCTGGCCCGAGCCCTGGAGGTGGCGACAGCCGACGCGCTGCGGCGGCCCGCCGCCGAGCGTGATCTGCCGGCCACCTCCAAGCTGGCCGGTCTGGTCACCGAGCTGCGGAGGATCGGAGTGGGAGTGGGCAGCGCGCGCCGCGCCGTGGTGTTCTCCGAGCGCCGCGAGACGCTGGCCTGGCTCGGCGCCGTCCTGCCGCCGCTGCTCGGCTGGCGGGACGGGGACGACGCCGCGGCTGCCGTGCGGGTCCTGCACAGCCTCGTACCGGACACCGTCCAGCAGGGGTACGTCGACGAGTTCGCGCGGGCCGGCGGCGACATCCGGCTGCTGCTGACCGGTGACGGCGCCTCCGAGGGCGTCAACCTCCACCGCCAGTGTCATCACCTGATCCACTGGGACCTGCCGTGGAGCCTGATCCGCGTGGAGCAGCGCAACGGCCGCATCGACCGCTACGGCCAGAGTGAGCCGCCCGAGTTCCGGGCCATGGTCATGACCTCGAAGGTGGAAGGCGCGCTGGACGACACCGCCGTCGCCGTGAAGGTGCTGGCCCGTGAGGCTCGCGTCCACGAGATCCTCGGCGCGGTCGAGGCCGCGACGAAGGAGAACGACGCGGACCGCGAGGAGATCCGTGTGATGGAAGCGCTGTTCACTGGCGTCGCCCCGGACGACGCGGTACGTGACCTGGAGGCAGTACCCGCCGCCACGGACGGCGATGAGGTGCTGACGACCGGACTGCCCGTCGAGCGGCAGACTCTGGCCGAGTTCGGCACCGGCCCCGCCCCCGCCCCCGCTTCAGATGGGGTCGGCGACGATCCCGATGGGTTCGCGGGCCCGGACGACTTCGGTTCCTTCGAGGATTCGGGCGACTTCGACGATCTCGACGACTTCGACCTGGACGCGATCGGCCCTCCGAACCCCGCGGACGGCACCGCCGGTCCGGGCGTCAACGGCAACGGCAACGGCGGCCAGGCCACGGGCACCACCGAGACCGGTACCACCGAACACGACGACGGGACGGGAAGCGGCACTCTGCCGCCCATCCCCACCGTCGACACCCTCCGGCTGTTCGCGGACTCCGCCGAGCGCAACCGTCGGGAGTACGTCCTGACCGGCCTGGCCGAACTCGCCGACCTGGAGCAGTTCCGGCTCCACACCGCCGCCGTCGGCAACGACCTCAGCTTCGACACTCCCGCGGATCTCTTCCGGCAACTCGACGTGCTGCCCCCCGGCTATCTGCGCGACCAAAACATCAAGCGCCGCATGAACCTCACGTTCAGCCGCACGGACGGGGCGGAGTCCCTGCGCCGCGCCCGCGAGGCCGCGGACTCGACCTCCCTGTGGCCAGACGCGCACTATGTCGGCGAGCTGCACCCGGTGGTGGAATGGATCACCGACAAGGTGCTGGTGCAGATCGGGCGTCAGCAGGCGCCCGTCCTCCAGGTCGACCCGACAGCGTTGCCCGCCGGCCCGGTGGTCCTCACCCAGGGCGTGTGGTCCAACGCGGAGGGCCGTCCGACTGTCGTCGCCTGGTGTGCCGTGGAGGGCTTGGCGAGCGGCAAGCCCCAGGTGCGCGAGCTGACCCGTGAGGTGCTGGCCGAGTACGGCATCGGCCCCGACATGGACGATCACTACGCCGCCGGGGACATCGACGCCCTCCAGGCACTGGTGGGGCCCGCGGTCACCGAGACCCGGCGCGAGCTCAAGAAGCTGCGAAGGATCGCGAACGAAAAGGTCGACGCGCCGCTGCACGCCTACGAACGGCGGGTCGGCCGCTGGCAGCAGCAGTCCCTTCCCGGCTTCGCGGGCGGGCGCGGCGCACGAGACGCCGCGGCCGAACGGCTTCGTGAGGCCGCCGCGCGGATGCGCACCACGGGTGAGCCGATGGTACGGATCCTCGCCGTCCTGGAACCGGGCGCATGACAGGCCCGGCGGCCCCGGCAGAGACCCGTCACCCGTCACACACCGAGCACGAGCATGAGCAGGAGCAACAGGCGTGACGTTCGACTCCCTGATCAACGAAGGCGAGTACTTCCCGCCCTTCTACCTGGACGAGATCCTGCCCAAGCAGCTTCGCGGGGGACCGCTCAAGGAGTGGACCGCCCTTGAGCGGCAGGGGCAGCGCACTCCGCGGCAGGGCCTGCGCGACCTGGCCCAGCCCTATCTTGCCGCGCGCGCCGCCCTCGCCACCGACGCCGAGAAGTACCACGCGGTCACGGACACCCGGGCCGTCGCGGCGCAGAAGACTGCGTCCGACGTGCTCAAGGCCGTCTCCGCCGAGTCCGATCCGCCCGCCTTCCAGCCCGCTCTGTCCGACGCCGGACCCGGCAACACACAGGAACCGGCCCCGGCTCCGGGCGCCCTCGCGCCGGACTGGGCGGCCGACGACACCCCCGAGTCCGGGTGGCGGGCCGACCTCGCCGCCTGGCACCGCCGGCTACTCACGGCCCTCGGGTTCGACCCGATCGCGCCCGGCCACCTCACCGCGATGACACCCACCGGCCCCGTCGCCGTCCCGGTCGCCCACCACGAGCCGGGCCTGGTCGTTCTGACCGGGGGGTTCGCCACCGATGTCGATGCGACGCGCGGCGACGGGTCGGCGAACCGCCTGGCGGCTCCGGTGCGCATCGCCTCCGGGAAGTCCCTGACCACGGTGACCGACCTCGCCGCGTGGCTGCTGACCAGCGACAACGGTCCCCGTTACGCACTGCTGTTGTTCGGCGGTGTGATGGTCCTCGGCGACAAGGACCGCTTCTCCCGCGGCGAGTACCTCGCGGTCAGCCTCGACACGGCGCTGCCCCGCAAGGCCGCCAAGGGCGCCACCGCCGGCGAGATCGACCTGATCGCCGCGGTCTTCGGTGCCCCGTCGCTGCGCCCCGGCGAGGACGGTTCGGACGACGACATCGCCAAGCTGGTCGCCGAGTCCCGCGACCACTCCGTGGGCGTCACCGCCGAACTGCGGGTGGGACTGCAGAAGTCGGTGCATCTGATCGCCAACGAGGTCCTCGACCTGGCCCGCGAGCAGGGCGTGCACCCCGACGACCTCCAGGACTGGCTCCCGGAGGTCCTCAAGGAACCGGGCGACCTGCCGAAGCTGCTCACCCACGAGTCGCTGCGCTATCTGTACCGGCTGCTGTTCCTCCTGTACGCGGAGGCCCGCCCCGAGCTCGACATCGTGCCGATGAAGAGCGACGAGTACGTCACCGGCTACAGCGTGGCCCGGCTGCGTGAGCTGGTCGCGCAGGAGAAGCTG
This sequence comes from Streptomyces pristinaespiralis, assembly GCF_001278075.1. GTDB lineage: Bacteria > Actinomycetota > Actinomycetes > Streptomycetales > Streptomycetaceae > Streptomyces > Streptomyces pristinaespiralis. The sequence goes on from NZ_CP011340.1 coordinate 6,083,184, forward strand.
GGCAGCGCGTCGCGGCGCGGCCACCACTTCCACGAATCTCTGGCGCTGCTCTTCGACAAGGTCTTCCACGGCCACCCGGTGGCCGACACCGTCAAGGACCGGACCACCTTGTCCGCCGCGTCGGCGGTCGTCGCCGAGCCCACCGAGCCCGTTGCCGGGAGTACCCCGGACCTCGACTCCCAGCCGCGCCTCGCCGAGGACGACGGCCATGCGGCGGTACGCATCGAGGCCCTGCGCTCCCGCCTCTTCGACCCGGAGTCGATAAAGCTCGTCGGCCAGAAGATCGACTACCCGACGGCTACTCTCCCCGACGGCAGCCCGGCGCCCGCCAAGCCGCTGGACCTGCGGCTGCGCAACGAGGTCCTGCACCAGGTGCTGCGCCACCTCACCTTCGTCGAGGGCAAGGGCAGGGCCCACGGCGCGTTCATCTCGTACGCGAACCTGAGCATCAACCACCTCGGCGCGGTGTACGAGGGGCTGATGTCCTACACCGGCTTCATCGCCCGGGAAGCGCTGTACGAGGTCGCCAAGGGCGGCGACGAGAGCGGCGGGTCCTGGCTGGTCGAGGCAGGGCAGGTGCGGTCGGGGCGCTATCCGGACGAGCCCGGGAACAGCGTCTTCGTCAAGGATGTCGTGGACCGCGACACCGGGGAGACGGCCTCGCGCGTCCATCCCGTCGGCTCGTACGTGTACCGGCTCGCGGGCCGGGACCGGCAGACCAGTGCCTCGTACTACACGCCCAAGTCCCTGACCGAGGCCGCGGTGGAGCAGACGCTCCGCTTCCGCCTCGACGACGAGGGCCGCGTCGACCCGCTGAAGCCGGAGAAGGCGTGGGTCAACGCGGCGGACGTGCTGCGCTGGCGGGTGTGCGAACCCGCCCTGGGCTCCGGCGCCTTCCTCAACGAGGCCGTCGACCAGCTCGCCGCCCTGTACCTGAAGCTCGCACAGCGCGAACGCGGCGTGGAGATCGACCCCGAGGACTACCAGCGCGAACTCCAGAAGGCGAAAGCGTACATCGCCCTGCACAACGCGTACGGCGTCGACCTCAACGACACCGCCGTGGAGCTCGCCGAGATCTCACTGTGGCTCAACACCATGCACCCCGGCATGAAGGCCCCCTGGTACGGGCTGCACCTGCACCAGGGCAACTCCCTCGTGGGCGCGGCACGCAAGGTGTACCCGGGCCACTCCCTGCACCTCGGGGGCTGGCTGAACGCCAAGGACCAGCAGCGGCCCCGGCACGTTCCGCTCACCGAGCGGCTGAAGCACCGGGAGGTCCATCAGTTCCTGCTCCCCGCCCTGGGCTGGGGCTCGATCGCCGAGCAGGTGTCGGTGCGCAAGCCGAAGAAGGGAGCGGCGGCGGACGAGCGGCCCGTGAGCGTGGCCGCCGGATCGGTGGCCGACTGGCTCGACCCGGAGCTGATCGAGGCCATGAGGAGGTGGCGCTCGGCGATGCGGAGGAACCCCAAGGGCGAGCAGAAGTCGAAGGCGCCGGCGAAGAAAGCCGCCACCAGTGCGGCCGACGCCCGCGACAAGGCCGCCGTGACGGACGAGCGCATCGGGCAGGGCGCGTTCGACCTGGGCCTCGACCTGTGGGAGCAGGGCGGCTTCGACTTCTCCGGCACGAACACGGACGCCGACGCGACCGCGGAGGCGGGCGCCGTGTCGCCGCCGAAGCAGACCGCCAAGGAGAAGGAAAAAGGGGCGGAGGCTGAGTCCGAGGGCAAGCAGGGACGCACGCAGACGGGCCGCCTGATGGCTCTGGCGCGGCGGGTCGAGTACCTCTGGGACCTGGTCCGACTGCGTCTCGACCTGTCCGAGCAGGAGATCGCGCGCACCATCGACGTGTGGGGCGCGACCGCGGCCGACGTCACGAAGCCCCACGGCGCCGTCCTCATGGACCGGGACGCGGTGGTCCAGGCACTCCGCGCCGAGGGCAGCCCGTACTGGCGGCTGAAGCAGCTGATGGACGCCTGGTGCGCGCTGTGGTTCTGGCCGTTGGAAGAGGTCGGCCTGCTGAACGGCTCGGATCCGGTCTACTGGAACGGCGATGAGGACCTGACGCGGCGCGGCAAGGGGCAGGCCGGCCGCAAGGTGGCCCTGAAGTCCCTGGAGGACTGGATCGCCTTCGCCGAGGCCCTCGTGGGACGGGTGGACACGGACGCCAGCGTGGGCACGTTGGAGGAGATCCCGAAGGTGTCGGACCTCCCGTCGCTCGACACGTTCGAGACGGAACTCGACCGGCAGATGACGGCGACGTCGGCGTGGGTCTCGCATCTGGACATCGGCGACCTGTTCCCGTGGTACGGCACGTCGTACGAGATCGCGGCCGAACACGGTTTCTTCCACTGGGAGTTGAACTTCGCGCACGTCTTCGCGGAGGGCGGGTTCGATCTGCTGGTGGGGAATCCGCCGTGGGTCCGCCAGGAGTGGGACGAGCCCGCTGTGCTCGCGGAGATCGAGCCGTGGTTCGTACTGGGTGGGAAGGCGGCCGAGGCCCAGTGGAGTGAGGAAGTGGAGCGTCTGCTGCGGGATCCCCGTCGCCGCTCGTTCTACCTCAACGAACTGGAGACCGTAGCGGGCATCTCCGGTTTCCTGTCTTCACCGGATACGTACCCCGAACTGGTCGGCACCCGGCCGGACATGTACCGGGCGTTCATGTTGCAGGCATGGCGGGTTACGGGTGAACGGGGGATCGCGGGGCTGATTCACCCGTCCACGCATTTGACGGGGGCGAAGGAGGGGGTGTTGCGGAGGGCGGCTTATCGGCATTTGCGGTTCCACGCCGACTTCACGAACGAGCTCCTCATCTTCGCCAACCCTGTAGGCAACAGCTCTCACTTCAGCGTAAACGTGTACGGCGCAGAGACCGAGATCAAGTTCCAGCACATGAGTTGGCTGCTCCATCCCCATGTGCTGACCAAGTCACTCAGGCACGACGGCACCGGACCCGTACCCGCGGTGAAGAACGACGGCAAGTGGGACCTGCGCGCCCATCGCGACCGAATCGTCACTGTGGACCCGCAGACGCTCGCAGACTGGCAGAAACTGGCCGGAGAGGATGAACCAGGCCCGACCGAAGAGGCCAAGCTACTTTTCCCGGTGACGCGATCCGAGGAATCGGCCATCGCCGCGCTGGCCCGCTGGCCCCACAGACTGGGGGCACTCGACCCTCGAATCAGCACCGGCTTCAACGAGAAAACCGACCGTACGGCGGGCTACTTCACCTGGACTCCCGGCCCGGCAGAACAGTGGAACGAAGTAATCCTTCAAGGGCCGATGTTCAGCGTCGCGACTCCGTACCACAAGCAGCCGCCTGAGGGCGGTTCGAAGAGCATGCGGGACTACGAGCCCTGGGATCACCTCAACCTCTCCGAGGACGAGGTGCCGCGTACGAATTACCGGCGGGCCGCGAGCTGTACTCCGCTTGAGTACTACGACGGGCTCGCCCGGCGCACCTGGCTGGACAAGGAACTGCTCCGCGAGCTCCAGGCTGACGAACGTGCAATGGCCGAAGCGAAGGCAATCGCCGGAACCGACGACGGCGTTCACGCCCAACTCGTGAACTGGGCGTCTCGTCCCTATGCGCGGTTCACGCGGATGGTTTGGCGCCGCCAGATCGCCTCGAATACGGAACGCAGTCTGTTCGCCTGCCTCATTCCGCCAGGTCCCGCGCACGTTCACATGGCGCACAGCATGGCGCTGTCCAACGACCGGGACACTGCGCTGACGGCCGGTTTCTGGGCTGCCCTGCCTCTCGACTACTTCCTACGTGCAACTGGGCGCTCAGACCTACAGGTTGGAGAGGCTCAGGTCATGCCCGCCCCCACCCCCGGTCACCCCCTCGCCGACGCCCTACTCCTCCGCACCCTCCGCCTGAATGCCCAGACCAACGCCTACGCCCCCCTCTGGAACAAGCTCTACAACCCCACCTGGCAGACCGACACCTGGGCCGCCGATTCGGCATGGCCGTCCGAACTCGCGCCCCTCACAGACGGCGTCACCTCAGCCTGGACTCCCGCAACTCCCCTGCGTACCGAACTCGCCCGCCGCGCGGCCCTCGTGGAGATCGACGCACTCGTCGCCGTCTGGCTCGGGATCAGCAAGGACGAGCTAGTCGCGATGTACAACGCCCGGTTCCCCGTACTCAAGCAGTACGAGGAGAACATGTGGTTCGACGCGGCGGGCCGCCGTATCGCCAAGGCGCACCAGCAGCACGGTTACGGGCAGCCCAAGGACGCCTGGAAGCAGTTGAGCGCACCGGAGCTGTTCCCGCTGGAGCACGAGGTGCCAGAGGGATACGCCGAGCCCCTCCACCGCGCCAGCCGCATTGCCGAAATGGAGGCCGCACACGACGAGTTCACGCGGCGCCTACGCGATGCGGGTTGGGAGCCCGGTGACGCGGAGCCGCCCCGGGGCTCTGCCGAGTAGGGCGTGAACGGCCTTGGTCCCGGGCGCCGTTGAAGGCGGCGGCCGGGACCAAGGGGTGGATGAGTGACTGTCTTGTACGTACTCAGACGTCGGCGTCGGCGGCGAGCCCGACAAACCCGGCCCACGCCTGCGGCGACACGGCGAATATCGGCCCGGCAAGGTCCTTCGAGTCCCGGACGTATACGGCGCCGGAGCCTCCGGCCACCTCGACACACTCACCGCCCTCGGCACCGCTGTAGCTGCTCTTGAACCAGCCAAGTCCCTGCGTCTCAATCGGAGTTCGCGCGGTCTTCATAGCTCTCCCAGCGACTTCTCGACGAATTCCAAGCTCTCTCGGGGAGTGAGAGCCTGCGACCGGATGATCCCATAGCGGGCCGCATGGAGCCGTGCCTCTTCGCGGTCGGTCACCATGCTGCTGCGCCCCTGGACCTCCAGGTACACGATCTGCTCCCCACCCTTGCGCGTGATCACCGTGAACGGGCCGTCGACACCAGCGTTGTCCTCGCGGTCCATGGGCATCACCTGGATCTCCACGTTCCGCTTCTCCCCGATGAGGAGCAGATGCTCCAACTGGCCTCGAAGCACCGCGGTTCCACCCAGAGAGCGGCGTAGTACAGACTCGTCCAGGACGAAGCTGAGCAACGGCGCGGGTCGGCGGTCGAAGATCTCCTGACGCGCGAGACGGGCCGCCACGCGGCGCTCGATGGTCTCCTCGTCCAGCGGAGGACGCCTCATCCTGAGCAACGCGCGCGTGTACTCCTCGGTCTGGAGCAGCCCATTGCCCACGAGCGTCGCGTACGAGGTCAACTCAACCGCTTCAGCCTCCAACCGAGCCATGTCCCGGAAGAACGCCGGATACTGCGCCCGAGCCACCTCCCCCTTCAACGCCTTGAGGACACCCCTGGCCCCCAGCACCTCATCGACACTGTCGATGAAACGCGGCTGCGGAACGCGCCGCCCCTGCTCGTACGCCGCGATGGTGGACGCCGAGTAGCCCACCCTCGCGCCGAGGTCCTGCCGTTCGAGGCCCGCCGCCGTACGGAACAGCTTCAACTGGCGGCCGAAAGCCGCCACGACTCCCGTCCCGGGCTCGTCCTCGGGGCGTGGCCCGTCGTCCGACGCCTGGCCCCTCTCCTCGTCCCTCTCCTCGCCGTCAACCACAAGCCCCGCCTCTCACCGGCCTCTTCGGCCCGCCAGGTCACCTCGGTCCAACGCGCGGCCGTACCCAGAGACATGCCGCGCGGCGCGTACACGTACCGCACTCGCGCGTACAACCACTGGCGTCAGTGCGTCACCACTGGTCACGCTACGCCACCACCGGGACGGTTGATGGCATGACGAACCAGATCGGCGCACCGTCCGACCACGTGTTCCCCCACACGGAACTCACCAGCCCCACACACCACTTCACGATGCGTTTCAGTTCCACGCCGCGAGGGGTCAGACTGGCGCGGCGGCTCGCCGGGCAGCGGCTCGACGCGTGGGGCGTGCCGTACGGGTCGGCCGCGTACGACGACGTGACCCTGGTCGTGGCCGAGTTGTGTGCCAACGCCGTACGGCACGGGCGGGTGCCGGGGCGGGACTTCCGGCTGTGGCTGGGGGCCGACGCCGTGACCGTCCGCGTCGACGTGACCGACACCCGTGCCGAGGGGACGCCCGAGCCCGCTTCTCCCGGGGTCGACGGTGAGGGCGGGCGGGGGCTGCTGATCGTCGCGGGGCTGGCTGCCACGTGGGGGTGGCGGGAACGGTCGGACGGGCCGCCCGGCAAGACTGTATGGGCCGAGTACTCCCTGCGAGCAGGCGACCGGCCGGCCACCGGAGGTGATCGGATTGGGCTGAATCCGTAGTGGCCGGTGCACTGTCGGTGCGCCCCCGTAAGCTGGACGGCGATCACTGAGGGACTGAGTGATACGAGGTCCACTGCCGTACCGAGGGGGAGCCGGCCGCGCTATGAGACCCACACTGGCCGCGCAGGCGTTGCGCGAGACGACGGTCGAGTACCTGACGACGACGTTCGCCCTGGCCGAGCCGGATACGCGGGAGGCCCTCACGGACTTCCTGACCGATCCGGGAGACGGGCTGTTCCGCGGCCCGTATCTGCGTGTCCGCCGTCCCTTCCGGGCCGCCGAGAAAGGGTGGGAGCGGCATCTGGACTGGTGGGAGCAGGGCTTCTGGCCGTACGCGCACCAGGCGGAGGCGTTCGAGCGGCTCAGCAGCAAGGGGGGTCGTACACCGCGGCCCACGCTGGTGACCACGGGCACGGGCTCTGGCAAGACGGAGTCGTTCCTGGTGCCGGTCATCGACCACTGTCTGCGCGCGAAGTCGGCGGGCAGGCACGGCATCAAGGCGGTGCTGCTGTATCCGATGAACGCGCTGGCGGGCGACCAGGCCGACCGTCTCGGCAAGCTCCTGGAGGACGACCGCCTGTACGAGGGGGGAGTCACCGCCGGGCTGTACATCGGTGAGGCGAGCGCGACCAAGGCGGGCTCGCCGTACGGGCGGGTCATGGTCGAGCGGGCCGAGATCCGCCGCAACCCGCCGGACATCCTCATCACCAACTACAAGATGCTGGACCTGCTGCTCCAGCGGCAGCAGGACGCCCCGCTGTGGCGGGACGCGGACCTGGCGTATGTGGTGATCGACGAGTTCCACACGTACGACGGTGCGCAGGGCACCGATGTGGCGATGCTGCTGCGGAGGCTCGCGTCCGTGGTGGGCGCCGCCGAGCCGGGGCGCCCGCTCGGCTCGATCTGCCCGGTGGCGACCTCGGCGACCCTCGGTGCGACGGCCGCAGACCCGGAAACCACGGCCGAGCGGCCGGGAGACGGTGAGGACGGCGGCGCGGGACAGAGCGCCGCCGCGCCCATGCTGGCGGTCGCCTCGCAGGTGTTCGGTGTGCGGTTTCCCGAGGACTCGGTCGTGGGGGAGGACCGACAAGGGCTCGACGCGCTCCTCTCTCCCGTCGACCTGACACTGCCCGTGCCGGACCCGGCCGCGCTCGTGGCACTGCCCTATCCCGCCCCGCCGCCGGAAGGGCAGGACGGTGAGCCGAGTCCCGGTATGACGGCGCTCGCGCGGGCGGTGCTGGACTGCGACGCCGACGACCCGAGGGAACTGGGCCGGCGCCTGCTCGCCCACCCGCTCACACATGCTCTGCTGCGGGCGGGGCTCGACGAGCCCCGGACGCCCGTCCAGGTGCTCGCCGCGTTCGGCGAGGACTCCGATACGGACTCCGGCACGCACGCCGGGGCGGGCGTCGAGGCCTGGGCCTGGTCCGAGCAGGACGCGCCGCTCCTCGAAGAGGCGCTCGCCCGGTTCGTCGCGCTGATCTCGGAGGCCCGCCACCCGGACTCGGCGGCCGGTCACGAGCGCCCGCTCCTGCTCGTCGAGTCCCACCTGTGGCTGCGGGCGCTGTCCCGGGTGCTGCGGTTCGTCGGGCCGCGCCCGGTGTTCTCCTGGTCGGACGCCGACCAGGCCGCCGTGGCGCCGGACGCGGACGCCCGTACGGCTGCGGGTGGACCCGCGCGGGCGGCCCAGGCCGTCGTACGGGCCGCACAGGAGGAGCGGAGGCGGCACACGCGCGGTGCCGGGCGTCTGCCCTCCGTGTACTGCCGGCACTGCGGACGGTCCGGCTGGAGCGCGATCTGCCCCGAGCGCGGTCCGGCCTCCCTGGTCAGCGCGCCGGAGGAGATCTACCGCCGCAGCGCGTCGGGCGGCTCGGCCAAGGGCCGGGTCCGGGCGCTGATGGCGGCCACCCCGGGTGAGGCGGCCGAGCAGGCACGGCGGATCCTCGCCCGGCGGGCGAGCCGCCGTCGCAGGGGCCCCGGCGACGAGGCGACGGTCCTGGTCCTGGAGAGCGACGGTGAACGGCTGCGGGGCCTCGACCCCGAGGAGGTCCTCCTCGACGGCGACGAGATCGCCGAGGCCCCGGACAGCGGCGTCTTCGTCAAACTCTGGTACGAGAACGGCGCACAGAACGAGTACTCCCAGCAGGACCGCTGCCCCGCCTGCGGTCAGGCCGAGGGAATCCGCTTCCTCGGTGCCGGTGTCGCCCCGCTCGCGTCCGTGGCCGTCACCCAGTTGTTCACCGGCGGCGAGCTGCCCAAGAAAGACCGCGAGGGACGCGACCGCAGGCGGACCCTGATCTTCAACGACGCGGTGCAGGACGCCGCGCACCTCGCCGGGTTCGTGGCGAGCCGGGCCTGGAAGTTCTCACTGCGTTCCCTGATCGACGAGCAGCTGCGCGAACAGACCGAGCTGGAAGCCGACTTCGCCGCCCGCGGAGTGCCCCTGAACGAACTGATCGCGGCCCTGGTGCGCCGTGCGGCCGTCGACGAGGACCGGCTGCTCGCCTCCGTGGTGCCGCCGGACCTGCACGACGTGGACCGGGTGGCGGGTCTCCTCGCGGGCAAGAAACGCATCCCCGGCCGCACGTGGGAACTGGTCGGTGAACGGCTCGCGCTGAACACCATCCTGGAGTTCGGCCTCAACTCCCGCCTCGGCCGCACCCTGGAGCTCACCCGCACCGCCGCCGCCGAAGTGTGCCTGCCGGACCCCGAGCGGGCCGCGAAGACCGCCGAGGCGCTGTATGAGAAACACGAACGCGCCCTGCGTGCGGGGCAGTTGCCCGAGGATCCTCCGGAGGCGGGCGAGGAGGGCGGACGGCCTGGCGCCGGCCACCCGGCGGCGCGGCGGCAGCTCCCGCCGCCCGGGAGCGAGGAGCGGCTGAGGCACTTCGAAGGGTTCGTACGCGGCCTGCTCGAACACGTGCGGGTGAGTGGTGGCATCCAGCACACCTGGCTCAAACGGTTCGTGAAGGACGAGGGGCGCAACCGCCACTCGGTGTGGTGGGGACGCCCCGAGGGGATGCCCGCCTTCGGGAGGAACTCGGGCGCGCCGGCGTTCGTGCTGGTGGGCGGCCGGGCCGGGTCGACCGACTTCGAGCGGGTCGACAGCCGCGAGAACTGGTACGCGGATTTCACCGAGCGCTGCCTGGGCCTGGAACGGTCCGCCGCCGGAGCCTTCCTCGCCGACCTGCTGGAGCAACTGGCGCAGGAGGACATCGGGGCGCTGGCCGTGCGGCGCACCGGCGACGCCAGGCCGGGCGGTGGCCACGGCCCCCGGGTGTACGGGCTGACACCGGGCCATGTGCGGGTCCGGCCGCTGGACGACGAACAGATCACCCGCGCCGCGCTGGCCTGCCCCGAGTGCGGGTGGACGCAGACCGTGCCGCCGGAGCGGGTGGCCGTCTGGCAGGGGCTGACCTGTCTGGTGAAGGGCTGCGCCGGTGAACTCGCGTCACCGTCGCCCGAGGCAGGCGGCCGGGCCGCCCGCGACCACCGCTTCGACTACTACCGGCGTCTGTACCGCGAGGCCGGACCGTACAGCGTCGTCGCCGCGGAGCACACCGGTGTACTGAAACGCAAGGAGCGCGAAGAGGTCGAGCGGGGCTTCAGAGAAGGCAGGCGGCACACCGACCCGAACGTCCTGTCCTGTACCCCGACGCTGGAACTGGGTATCGACATCGGTCAGTTGGAGGCCGTCGTGCTCGCCTCCCTGCCCGCCACGACGGCCAACTACGTGCAGCGCGTCGGCCGCGCGGGGCGCTCGACGGGCAACGCGCTGATGGTGTCCCTCGCCGACACCAGCCCGCGCGCCCTCTACCACCTCGCCGAACCACGCCACCTGATCGCAGGTCAGATCCTGCCTCCGGGCTGCTTCCTGTCGGCGGGCGAACTGCTGTGCCGCCAGTACACGGCGCATCTCATCGACCTGGCCGCCCGCGGCCGACTCGACGGTGTACTGCCGCTGCCCGACCGGGCGACTGCCCTGTTCGGCCGCGTCGGCTGGCTGCACACGTTCCGCCGGACCGTGTCCGGACGCACGGATCTGGCACACACGTTCCTGGATCTCTTCCCCGCCATCGAGGGCGTCGCGGACTCCGGCGTGTCCGATGAGGCCCGCGAGACCCTGCTCGACTACGCCAAGACGAAGCTTGCCGCCCGAGTGGCCCAGGCCGAGGGCGCCTGGGAGTCGGAGCGTGCCTCACTGATCGACCGCCGCGCCATGATCAACGAGGCGGCGGACTCTCTCACGGACAAGGTCGAGGACCAGGCACGCGACCAGCGCGCACTGCGCCGCGAGGCCGCCGCCGTCACCAAACGCATCCAGCAGCTGAGCCAGTCCGGTGCCCAGGGCTTCCTCGTCGAGCACGGCCTGCTGCCCAACTACAGCCTCGTCGAGGGCGGCGTACGCCTCGAAGCGGCCCTCACCCACAAGGAACCGGCGCCCGCCGCCCGCTCGACGACGGACGACAGCGATCAGGCACCCAAGTCCCGCTGGCGCACGGAGACCCGCCTGTACGAACGGCCGGCCGAGTCCGCGCTCACCGAACTGGCCCCCGGCAGCGCCTACTACGTACGCGGGTACCGGCATGTCGTCGACGGTTTCGACCTGGGCTCCCGCACCCCCGGCAACGAGGACACCTCCGCGGCCATGCGCACCTGGCGGCTCTGCCAGGAGTGTGGGTACGTACGGACGTCGTCGGACGCCGAGCAGGACACCTCGCCCTGTCCGCGCTGCCAGGGGCCCGGAATCGGCGGACGCTCGGCCCTGCACCAGGTCATCGTGCCCCACAAGGTCACCTCCCGCGACAAACGGGACGACGCCCGGATCATCGACGACCGCGACACCCGCACCGAGCGCCGCTACACCCAGGTCGTCGCGGTCGACGTCAACCCCAAGACGATTCTGCGCAGTTGGCGCCACCAGGGCACGACCTTCGGCGTGGACCATGTACGGGAAGCCGTCATCCGGCACTTCAACCTCGGCCCCGTACGGACCATGGGCCGCCCCGACACGCACATCGCGGGCGAGCACACCACCGTGACCGCCTTCTCGGTCTGCCCCCTGTGCGGCGGTGCCACCGACCGGGAGCCGGAGCACGCCCCCACACAGGGCGAGCTGAGCGAATCGGCTGCCGGGCGACCGGAGTTGCGCCACCACCGGCCGTGGTGCCCGACCCGCCGCAAGGACCGGCCCGCCGCCGCCGGGGACCAGCGGGTCATCACGGCCACCGAGCACACCACGGAAGCACTGCGCATCCTGCTGCCCGCCGCGACCCTGCTCGTCGAGGAGCGTCTGGCCTCGTTCTCGGCCGCCCTGCACCTGGGCCTGGCCCGGCGCTACGGCGGCGACCCGGCCCACATCCGGTCCACGCCCAGCACCGAGCCCGACCGCGAGACCGGCCTCACCCGCCACTACCTGGTCCTCTACGACGCCCTGCCGGGAGGCACCGGCTACCTCCAGCGGCTCGTGGACGGCGATAACGGAGCGGAGTTCCGGGCCGTTCTCGCCGCCGCCCAGCGCAAGCTGCGCGACTGCCCCTGCAAAGACGGGGACGGATCGCGCCGCGCCTGTCACCGGTGCCTGCTCCCGTACGCCAAACAGCGTGAGTACCCGCTGATCGACCGGCAGGAAGCGCTGTGGATGCTGGACGCGCTTCTCGGCGAGGACGGCCACAGCGACTGGAACGTGAGCGAGGCCGGGACCGTGGCCCCCGGCTCGCGCGTCCGGTTCGCCGCCCAGGCCGAGAGCGATCTGGAGCGCCGCTTCATCGACTGCCTGGACCGGTGGCTCGCCCGGCCCGAGAACCGGGCGGAGCAGAGCCACGGTGAAACACCGACCGGGCGGCACGGCAAGCGGTTCGCGCTGCGCCGGCGCGACGGCTCGGCGATCTGCTGGGAGGCCGTGGCGCAGAAGCCGCTCGACGAGCACGGCACCCGGCCCGACCTGATACTGCGCCCGGTCACCGACGCCGCCGGGGCCGACGCGGCTCCGCCCCTGTCCGTGGCCGTCTACCTCGACGGCTACCGCTGGCACGCCTCGTCGCAGACGAACCGGATCGCCGACGACGCGGCCAAGCGGGCCCGGCTGCGCGCCGACGGCACCCTCGTCTGGCAGATCACCTGGGACGACGTGATGGCCTGGGAGCGTGAGCTCACGCCACCACCGGCCGAGGCAGCCGACCGGACCGACGACACCGAGGCAGCCCCGACCCCGCTGGCCGGCCTGCTGGCCGGCCGGGCCTCGGACGCCGCTTGGCCGCCCTACCGGGTGACGGGCGACGACTCGCCAGGCGGTCAGGTCCGCGTGAAGTGGGCCAGGCGCCGCCGCGATCCGGCGGAGGCCGACGCGCTGCTGTACGCGGGAGCGATCCCCTCACTCCTCGGCTACCTGCGCAACCCGGACCTGAGGCTCTGGCACAAGTTGGCCGAACTCTGCGTGGGCGGGCTGCTGTACGTCACCAGGGGAGCCGTCGACGCGGGTCCGGCGGAGGCCGTGCCGTGGATCGAGGCCGCCCTGCGGGGAGAGCACCCGCCCTCCGCCGCGGGCGAGGGCCTCAAACTCATCCCCGCCGAGGACGCCTCCGGGCTGCCGCTCGTCGCGGTCGTCGACCGGCGCGAGGGGAGGCAGCGCTGGAGCGCCCTGGCCGTCCTCGACGATCGGGGTGAGACCGTGCACGGCGACGGGCCCGACCACCGACGCCGCTGGAAAGCCTGGCTGTGCTGGGGAAACATCCTCCAGTTCCTCGATCCCACCGGATCGGGGCAGGCCGACGGCCTCGTCCTGGCCAGGACCTCCCTGGACGGCTTCGACGCGGGACTGCTCGCTGCGACAGCGGTGCGCGGCGACGGGCTGCTGCCCGCGCTGCGCAAGGAGCAGCCCGGCTCGGGTCTGGGCCGGTCGGAGACACTCACTGTTGTGCCTGCGGCAGGCACGGCAGCGGCCGAAGGCCCATTGACGCCGGTGGAACGTGAGGCGTGGGGGCTGGTCATCGGCGAGTTGGCGGAGGGCGATGAACCGGCACTCGATGAGCTGGCCGAAGCCCTGGCCGAGCGCGGTGACGTGCCGGCGCCCACAGTGGGCTGGGACGCCGAGGGAATCGCCCGCCCGATCGAACTGGCTTGGCCGGACCGCCGCGTCGGCGTCGTGCTCGCCCAGGATGCCCAGGACATCGCCTATATGACGCAGTGTCATGCTTCTGGATGGCAGGTGCGCGCCGCAGGAGAATGGGACGTGACGGAACTCGCCGCACTGACCGGCGGGCGACCGCACAGCCCCGACGGAGGCGACGCGCGGGAAGGGGACCGGGGTGAGTGACAAGATCCGTACACAGGTCTCCATCGCACCGCAGGCGCACGAGGACGTACGCGTCCTCGGCGCGGGCGCGAAGAACTCGGTGGGCGACTTCGTCCGACGACTGCGGGCCGACCGGACCAGCCGGGCCATCCGGCTCGCCCCGCTGCGGGCCGCCGGTTCCAACGGGCAGCTGTCGCTGGCCACTCTGGACGGCGGCCGCATGGCCCTGCTCCTGGAGACGGAGCAGCACCGGTTCACGCTGCTCGCGGTGCGCGAGGGCACGCGTGCCCACGACGACCTGACGCGTCTCACGGTCACGATCAACGAAGTGTCCGGCGGCATCGAGCTGGTCGACCAGGCCCAGGTGAGCGCCACCGTCGTGGCTCTGCCCGAGCGGTCCACGGTGTCCGGAGCAGGCCACACGGGGCGGCGCGCGGACCGTGAGCGTGGCGGGACGGCCGGGGCGCAGGACACGACCGCAGCCGTGAACGGCCCCGAGGCCGATCACGCACAGGCGGCACAGGACGACGCCGGTCACGCGGAACCGAGCAGGACGGGCAGTACCGGTACGTCGTCCAGCGACGTCGGCGCTCCGGAGAACCGGACGGAGCCGGCACCCGCGCAAAGCCCGCCGCTCCCTCTGTTCGACCAGTACGACGCGGTCACCCTCACCCGTCTCGGGGTCATCCCCTCGCTGCTTCCCTCCCTGCGACGGGTCACCGACGAGCGCCGCCTGGAGGCCCTGCTCGGTCACAATCTGCCGCAGCTCACCCGCGAGGTCCTGCGGGCCCTGCACGCGGGCATGGACACGGCCGACGTGCGCCGCCACATCACCGAGCAGTGGCGAGCGGAAGGCAGTGTCGACCCGGGCGACTGGGCACGCGCCGCACGCCGGCCGGTCTCCCAGGTCAGCACGGAGGACACGGCGGTTCTCGGCGCGCTCGGCGACAGCTTCGAAGCCTGGCGGCTGTTCCTCCACCCCGAGCAGCGACGGCTCGCCACCACGGCGTTCAAGGGCTCCGCCAAGGTCACCGGCGGTCCCGGTACCGGCAAGACCGTCGTCGCCCTGCATCGCGTACGGCACCTCGTGGACAGGCTGCCGCCGGGCCGTACCAGGCCGGTGCTGCTCACCACCTTCAACACCAATCTCGCCGCAGACCTCAAGCACCGGCTTCAGCTCCTCGGCGGCGAGGAGCTGCTGAGCCGGGTGCACGTCGTCTCCATCGACCGGCTCGCCCGCGCGGTCGTCGCCGAGCATCCCACCAGCGACCTCGGCAGTCCGCTGGACGACAAAGCCGCCCTGGACCTGTGGCACACAGTGTGCATGGAGGAGGGGATCGACGGATACGACGCGGAGTTCCTCGACTCCGAGTTCAGGCACGTCATCCTCGCGCAGGGCTGTGGCACCCAGGATCAGTACTTCCGCGCGGAACGGCCGGGCCGGGGCAGGCTTCAGCGTCCGGAGCGCCGACAGATCTGGAGCCTGGTCCAGGCTTACCGGCACCGGCTCGCGGGTCCGCCCCGGCGTACCACCCACGCCCTGGTCGCCGACGAGGCCGCGCGACTCGAACAGCATCACATGGCTCGCGTAGCGGAGCAGCAGCGTTACAAGGCCGAGCAGGGCGGCCGGGATCTCCTGCACCGGGAGGCAGGGAGCGGGATGCGGCTCAAGCCCCGCTATCAGCACGTGGTGGTGGACGAGGCCCAGGACCTGTCCGCATCGCACTGGCGCATGCTGCGTGCGATGGTGCCCGAAGGCCCCGACGACATCTTTCTCGTCGGCGACGCTCACCAACGAATCTACTCCCACCAGGTTGTCCTGGGCCGTCTCGGTATCCGCACCCCCGGCCGGGCGTCCCGCCGTCTGAGCCTCAACTACCGCACCACACACCAGATCCTGGGTAGCGCACGAGGCCTGGTGGACGGCGAGTCCTTCGACGACCTGGACGAGGGTCCCGACACTCTCGACGGCTACCGCTCCGTACTGACGGGCCTCGCCCCTCAGTTCTGGCGGGCTCCCGACTGGGCCACGGAGAAGAGGGCGCTGGCCACTCTCATCCAGGAGCGCCACGACCGGTACGGAACCCCGTACTCGGCGATGGCCGTGTGTGTGCCCGACGGGGCCTCGGCCACGCAGCTGGCCGCCACACTCGGCTCGGACCCGTTCCGGATTCCCGCCGTCGAGATCGGCAACGACGGGCCCGGCAAGGGCGAGGGCGTACGCATCGGCACCATGTACCGCTTCAAGGGGCTGGAGTTCCAGCGGGTGTTCCTGGCCTCGGTGAGCGAGGGCCAGGTACCGCATCAGCGCATCGAGGGCTTCCGGGACACAGATCCCCAGCGTTATCAGCGTGAGCACCGGCGCGCCCGCTCGCTCCTGTTCGTGGCAGCGACGCGCGCGCGGGACGAACTGGTGGTGAGCTGGAACGGCCGGGCCAGTCGATTCCTCCCGGAATCAGCCGTCCGCGCCGCCTACAGCGCGAGTGCCCTCGTGTCGGGCGAGCGACCTCCGTCCGATTCCCATGCGGCTTGAATCAGCCGGTCACCGCATGGACATCCGCTACGTTCGTGCGGTCGCGCGGGGTGAACCGAGTGCCCCGCGAGGAGACTTCGGAAACAGCGGCACGGACCGAAAACACGGGGGCTTGTTGTGCGGGCATGGACGGTACGCGGCGGCCAGTTCGGAGAGCGCGAGCAACAGGCGCTCACGGAAGGACTGACCATCGCGGGCTGGGAGGAGGTCGGAGACCTCGGCGGGTGCACGTCCGTGGGCGAGATCGGCGACCTGCTCACCGCCGCGTATCCGGACGAGTCCCGCGGGACCATCGACAACTGGAAGCACCAGCTGTGGCGTTTTCTCTCGATGGAGATCGGCGACCTCGTCGTCATGCCCCGCAAGTACCAACCGGTCGTGGCCATCGGGCGATTGACGGGCGATTATGAGTACCGTGACACGGCGGCACCGGGCTATCGCCATGTGCGGCGGGTGGACTGGGTGCGTCCGGCGGTGGAACGTGCCGCCATCGGGGGTGACCTCCGCGACAGCATGGGTGCCTTCTCCACGGTCAGTGAACTTTCCCGACGCGATGCCGCACAGCGCGTGCACGCACTGGCCGAGACGGGCGATGACCCCGGTTACGAGGGCGGGATCGAGCCGCCCGCCGACATCGCGGCGCTCGTGCGCGACGTCCAGGAGGACGGCACCCGTCAGCTGACCGCCCGTGATCTGATCGGCCTGTGGGGCTGGTCCCGGCGCAGCACCGAAGTCATCGACCTGGTCGACCAGGAACTCGCGACGCGCCGGCTGCTGGTGGAACCGCATTTCGCTGAAGGCCAGTTGGACGATCTGATCACGGTTTCCAGCCAGGAAGCCGTTTCGGGCGAAGAGAGCCGTGACGGCTCGACGACGACCTACGGGCCCGGTGGTTCACGCGACAGTCAGGGCGGCGAGGGCAGCAAGGCCCGCGATCTCAGCTGGCGGATCGGTAACCTCCCCCTCGTCCGCGAGGTGGTGACCGTGGGCCTGGAGGAACCGTTGAGTACGGCCATCACTCCCATGATCGAGCACGACTACTCCCAGCTGCCGGTGGTGGACCGGCACAACGTCCTGCGTGGAGTCGTCACATGGGAAGGCATCGCACGTGCCCACCTCGGCAAGAGGGAGGGGACGATCGCCGATGCCATGAGCCCCCATCCCCAGACAGCGCGAGAGCAGGAGGAACTCTTCGCGCGCATTGGCGACATCCAGCGGCACGGATTCCTCGTCATCGTGGACACGGAATACACCGTGCGCGGCATCCTCACCGCCGCTGACCTGGCCGGTCAGCTCCAAGAGCGCGTCGAGCCCTTCACCCTGCTCGAAGAGGTGGAGCGCCGACTGCGCCGCATGACCCAGCACTTCACCGCTGAGGAGATCCCGCCGGAGATCCGTAGCAAGCGGGCGAACGGCCGCCAGTTCACCCTAGGTCAGTACAAATTCCTCCTCGACGATGCCGACTGCTGGGCCAAGTTGGACTGGCCCTACGGGCAGCAGGACATCCTCAACCGGCTCAAGACGGTCACTGACTACCGCAACGCGCTGGCCCACTGGGCCGTCGACAAACCTGCCGAGGACGCGGCGTCGCTCGCGGCGACACGGCAGCTTTTGAAGCTCCTCAAGGTCATCGATCACGATCCGAGATAGTGAGCGGCTATCGGCCCACGTCCCGAACCCGTGCCGCCGATGCGCCGAGCCACGCTCGCCGGGTGTGCACCCGATGTGCACGGCCTATGGCCACGCGGAACATCCGCGCGGCGCAGAGGCATTTCGCAGATACCGCACCTGTCCCCGCGTACAGCCCGACTAGTCTGCCGCCACCTGCGGCTTTGCTTTGGAATGGGCCTCTGATACTGAGCTGCCCGACTTGCCCGAGGGCAGTGTCCGGGTGGCTGCGGACGAGGTCTATGGCCGCGACGGAGCCTTCCGCGACTTCCTCGGGACGCGCCGACTGCCCTACGCGGTCACCATGCCGGTCTGCTGGAGGAACGCCGCACGAGGTGCAGCTCCCAGCGGCTGTTCCCAAGGGGCGACGCCCTGTTCCGGGCTTCCTTCCCAGCCGGAGTACGGGCGTCAACTAGTGGTGACCAACTCGTCGAGTAACTGCTCCAACAGATTGTTGTCACCGAGGAAGCTCTTCACCGCGGCGTCCTCGTTGCGTTGAGGGTCCATGCCCGACCAGCTCAGGGCGTATCCCGCGTCGGCGCTCAGCCGGGCCAGGAACGCCCGCTGGGCACGGCCGTTGCCCTCGCGGAACGGGTGGAGGACGTTCAGGTCGCCGTACAACGTGGCCAGTTGGATGACGAATTCCTGCCGAGGGAGACTCCGCAGTCGGCCGGATGAGGCGAGACGGCCGAATACCTCTCCGGCGTAGGGCACCAGGTTTCTCGCCGGACAGAAGGGTGTGCGCTTGGCGATGTTCACAGTGCGTAACTCGCCTGCCCACGGATAGATGTCGCCGAAGATCGCGGCATGGAACGCTTGGTAATGGCCGAGGTCGTACGCGCCGGGTAGGGGTTGTTCGGCGAGCATGACGAGGCGCGCCCGGGTGATGTCCGCCTCTGCTGCCGCGAGCAGCTGATGGTCGGTGATGCCGAGCTTGTTGCGCAGCACGCCGTTGGGCATGGCGTACGGATCGTTCACCCTGCCCGCCGCTCCGAAATCTGTCGGTGTCGGGCGATCGCGCGGGCGACCAGGGTGTCCGCGTCGACGTCGCCCTTCACGTACGCCTCGGTATCGCGGTCGGAGGCCTCGGAGGCGTGGAGCCCTTCGGCCTCGATGGAGCCGGTGGCCGAGGCGACGGCCGCACGTCGTGCCGCCCGGCCGCTCAGCGCCTCGAAGGCCTCGACGGACAGGAGGACGCCCTGGGGCTTGCGGTGGGCGCCGATCAGGACCGGGTCGGCATCCGCGCCGGACTCCGACAGGTCAGCCAGGATCCGCGACAGTCCCGCACGCGCGTCGCTGACCGTCACGACCTCAGGGATCACCATGTTGTCACCGTACCCATATAGAGGCTTGATTCTGTACAGATTCTAGTACGGATTCCGGAGAGTGTCCCCCCCGGGCAGCCTGGGAGGTATCCCCAACCCCGTCCCGGAGGCTGCCACCAACCGAGACCGCGACGTCCTCGCCGATGTCGGCGGGTTGAACCGGACTGCCGGCAGATCGCGCCGGTTAGTCTGGTGATCTCCATGTCAGCGGTGATGTCGTCCGCCTCGGTGGTCACCAGAACCAGCCTCTGGGAGAACGACGAAGCCCCCGTCCGGACCGCTCCGGCGCGGGGCGCCTCCTTACGTAGCCATCAAGGTAGCCCCGGAAACACCCTCCCTGCACGTTTGTGCAGGTCATAGCGTCGCGGTGACTCTCCCCGGCGTACAGCCCGACTCGTCTGCCCCTCCATGCGTATTCGTGCAGAAAGGGCCTCCGACCCGCGTCGGAGGCCCTTTCATCGGATCAGGCCTTGGTCGAGTCGCTGCACAGCCAGTCGCCGTAGCGGACGCCGTCCTTGCTGCGGACGATGCAGACCCGCACCGTGTCGTTCTCGGTGAGGTCGTAGTTGCACGTCGTGATGCCGGTGCCGGGCTGGCCGATGCTGGTCGTGTCGTAGCAGCCGGTCCGGTGGTCCCGCCAGCCCCACGCGTCGATGTTGACCTTCTGCCAGCGCTCGATCTTGGCCTGCACCGAGTAGCCGTCGGCCGACGAGTCCTTCACGTAGAGCCAGTCACCGTCGGGGTAGAACGTCGCCGTGCCCCAGGATCTGCTGACACTCACGTTGAGGCCGCTCGCGGAGGCGGAGCCTGCCATGCCGACGACGAGGGCACCGCTCGCGAGGAGGGCCATGCCGGCCGTTACCGCCTTGCTGCGCGTCATGAAGTGTTCCCTTTCCGAAGACGTGTTCGATGGGCGTCCAGATCAAACCGCTGCCGACGAACAGGTGTCAAAGGGGTTTCTGACGCGTGGAGTTGACGGATGCCGCCAGGGCCGGCCGGTCATCCGTCACACGCCCTGCCGGGCGTTTCGCCTCCACACCGCGTGCAGCGCCGGTGAGTGGGCGGGGGCCGGGCGGGCCGGGCAGACGTCCAGGTGGCTGATCCGGCAGGTGCCGGACGGGGCGGCCGATCGCAGGCCGACCGCCGTGCCGTCGCCCGCGATGCGCCAGCGGTGGCCCACGGGGACCGCGGCGGCCGCGAGGGCGCCGGGCTCGATGAGTATCCAGCGGCCGTGCGCGGTGCGGTGCCGCTCCGCCGTGCTGCCGCACTCGTGGCAGGTCGCGGAGCCGGGCGCGGCGGCGGCCGTGCGGGTCGCGAACGTCAGCGCGTCGCCCGTGGCCGTCAGGATGTCGCCCAGCCGGACGGGATCGCGGCCGGACCTCGTGGGGTGTTCGCACCGTGCGCACAGCGCGGCGCGGCGGCCGGCGTCCAGGCGGGCGCCGGGGCCGTCACAGGCAGCACATCGAAAGCCCAACTCCGGCCCCCCGCGGCTTGGTTACAGCGCGATGCTTCCTTCCCCACCCAGAAGTCTTCCGAGAGTGACGAATTCGAAACTATGCGTACGGGCCGGGGTGCGGCTCAGCCCTTCAGGGAGCGGGCCGCCACACGGTCGAGGTGCGACGCGAAGGCCTCCGCCGCGTCCGGGGTGAGCGTGCGCAGCGCCACCATGGCCGTGATGATGACGTCGCACAGTTCTGCCTCGACGTCCTGCCAGCTGTGCGTCGTGCCCTTGCGCGGGTTCTGCCCCTTCGCGCCGATGACCGCCTGCGCGACCTCGCCCACCTCCTCGGAGAGCTTCAGCACGCGCAGCAGGACCTCCTGCTCCGGCGGGTACTTGCTGTTCTCGTGCAGCCAGTCGTGCAGGCGGCCGATGGTCTCCCAGCCGGTGTCCGTGTGCTCCATGACCGCAGAGTGCCATGGCGGGGACGGCCGGCGGAGGGGAACGCCGGGGCGCAGGGGGAGCTGATGCTCCCGCGGCCCCGGCCGTGCCGTCAGCCCCGCCCGATGAACGGCATGTTGGTCGCCATCACCGTCACGAACTGCACGTTCGCCTCCAGCGGCAGCTCCGCCATGTGCCGCACGGTCCGGGCCACGTCGGCCGCGTCCATCACCGGCTCCGGCGCCAGTTCGCCGTTGGCCTGCAGGACGCCCGACTGCATGGCCCCGGTCATCTCGGTCGCCGCGTTGCCGATGTCGATCTGGCCGCAGGCGATCGAGTACGGACGGCCGTCCAGCGAGAGGGACTTCGTCAGGCCGGTCAGCGCGTGCTTCGTCGCGGTGTACGGCGCCGAGTTCGGGCGCGGCGCGTGCGCGGAGACGGAACCGTTGTTGATGATCCGGCCGCCCTGCGGGACCTGGTCCTTCATCTGGCGGAACGCCGCCTGCGCACACAGGAACGCGCCGTTCAGGTTCGTGTCGACGACCTTGCGCCAGGCGGAGAACGGCATGTCCTCGAAGCGGATGCCGCCGGGCCCGAACGTGCCCGCGTTGTTGAAGAGCAGATCGAGCCGTCCGTAGCGCTCGCGCACCGTGGCGAAGAGGGCCGCCACTGCGTCGGGGTCTGTCACGTCCGTCGGCACGCACAGCACGTCCGCGTCCGGCCGGACGTCGCGGATCAGCGCCGCGGTCTCCTCCAGCGACTCGTTACGCCGACCGGCGAGCGCCACTGCCCACTTCGGGCGAACAGCCGAACCGGCGGCCGTGTCCTGCCCGGCCCGTGCCAGTTCCAGTGCCACGCTCCGGCCGATGCCGGAGCCCGCACCTGTCACCACCGCGATCCTCACTACAGCGTTCATGTCTGCGCAGCGTACGCGCATGCGTCGTGCGCGGATCTCATCCGACCGCCATGCGGATGTTGTGTCCCCGACAACGCGGATTCGTCGGCTCCGGCTGCAATGCGACTGACAACAGCCGTAAGGGGAGGGCCACATGACACCCGCGCACACGTCCCACTCGCCCGAGCTCAGAGCGGCCGCCCGGCACTTCGGGCGACGCACCTTCCTCACCGCCACGTCCGCCGCCGCCGCGCTCGCCTTCGCGGTGAACCTGCCGGGCACCGCGCACGCCAGTACGGTCAACGGCCGCAAAATCACCGAGAACCCCTTCACGCTCGGTGTGGCGTCCGGCGACCCCCAGCCCGCGTCCGTCGTGCTGTGGACGCGCCTCGCGCCGAGGCCGTACGAACCGGGCAGCGGCATGCCCGACGCCAGGGTCCAGGTCCAGTGGGAGGTCGCCCACGACGCCGCGTTCGCCCGGATCGCCAAGCGGGGCAGCGTCACCGCCTTCCCCGAGTTCAACCACAGCGTCCACGTCGAGGCCACCGGCCTCGAGGCGGACCGGGTCTACCACTACCGCTTCCGCACCGGCACCTGGATCAGCCCCGCCGGCCGCACCCGTACCGCTCCCGCCCCCGGTGCCGTACTGGGCCGGCTGAAGCTGGCGGCCGTGTCCTGCCAGGCGTACCACGACGGTTACTTCACCGCGTACCGGCACCTCGCGGACGAGGACCTCGATGTCGTCTTCCACCTCGGCGACTACCTCTACGAGTACGCCGTCAACTCGGCGGGCGGCGCACGCAACTACACCGACCGCGTCCTGCCGGCCCACTTCAACCGCGAGACGGTCACCCTGGAGGACTACCGGCTGCGGTACGGCCTCTACAAGTCCGACCCGGACCTCCAGGCCGCCCACGCCGCGCACCCCTTCGTCGTGACCTGGGACGACCACGAGACGGAGAACAACTACGCCGACGAGACGCCCGAGAACGGCGTGCCGCCGGAGGAGTTCCTGCTGCGCAGGGCGTCCGCGTACCGGGCGTACTGGGAGAACCAGCCGCTGCGCGCGCCGCAGCAGCCGGCCGGTCCGGACATGCAGCTCTACCGCCGGCTGCACTTCGGACAGCTGGCCCAGTTCGACGTGCTGGACACCCGCCAGTACCGCTCGGACCAGGCGTACGCCGACCGGGCGCACGTCTCGGGACCCGAGTCGGAGGACCCGTCGCGCACGATGACCGGCGCGCAGCAGGAGCGCTGGCTGATCGACGGCTGGCGCGCGTCCACCGCCGTGTGGAACGTCGTGCCGCAGCAGGTCAACTTCTCCCGGCGCAGCCTGGACCTCACCGACGACCCCAAGCTCAGCATGGACGCGTGGGACGGCTACCCCGCCTCCCGCGACCGGGTCCTGGACGGCGCGAAATCCGCGGGCGTGGAGAACCTGATGGTCCTCACCGGCGACGTGCACGTCGCGTACGCCTACGACATCAAGCGCGACTACGAGACGCCCGGCGCGGAGATCGTCGGCACCGAGATCGTGGCCACGTCCGTCTCCAGCGGCAAGGACGGCGCCGACAAGCCGGCCACCTGGGACACGTACACCACGGCGAACCCGCACATGAAGCTCTACAACGGCCGCCGCGGCTATGTGACGGTCACCCTCGACCAGCAGCAGGCACGCGCCGACTTCCGTGCGGTGGCCGCCGTGACGACGCCGGGCGCGCCCGTGTCCACGATCGCGTCGTTCGTGACGCAGGCGGGGAACCCGGGGCTCCAGCAGGTGTGATCCGGCGTCCGGCACGTCGTGCGACGTGCCGGACGGCCCGGCCGGTCCCTGTGGCGGTCCCCGCCGCCGAAGGGGTCAGGCGGTCGTGCGCGGCGTCATCCGCCGTGGCTCTCGCCCGGGAAGCGGACGCCGATGCGCTCACGCACCGCGTCGAGCGTCCGCATCACGGCGAGCGTGCCCTCGAGCGGGACGAGGGGCGACTCCTTCTCGCCCGCCCGCACGGCACGCATCACCTCGGCCGCCTCGTGGTGCAGCGAGTCCCGGCGGCCGTCGAAGAGGAACTCCTCCGGGTCCTTGCCGTCGCGGTGCAGGACGAAGCGCTCGGGGAAGAAGAAGCCGTCCGGGACGTCGATCCGGCCGGCCGTACCGGTCACGGAGGCCGTGACCGGGGTGCCGGCCGTGATCGAGCAGGACAGCAGCGCCGTCGCGCCCTTGTCCGGCCAGCCGAGCAGCATCCCGGTGTTGAGGTCCACACCTTCCGGGGACAGCAGCGCGTCCGCCTGCACCCGCTCGGGCTCGCCGAGCAGCAGCAGCGCGAACGCGACCGGGTAGACGCCGAGGTCGAGCAGCGCGCCGCCACCGAGCGCGGGGTCCCGCAGCCGGTGGTCCGGGGCGAACGGGCCCGCCAGTCCGAAGTCGGCCTGCACGGTACGGACGTCACCGATGGCGCCCTCGCGGACCAGCTCGGCGATGCGGCGGACGGCCGGGTGGCAGTACATCCACATGGCCTCCATGAGGAACGTGCCGTGCAGACGCGCCAGTTCGACGAGCTCCGCCGCCTCGGCCGCGTTCAGGGTGAAGGGCTTCTCGCACAGCACCGGCTTCCCGGCCGCCAGACAGAGCCCGGCGGCGGCCCGGTGCGCGGAGTGCGGCGTTGCGACATACACCACATCGACGTCCTCGTCGGCGGCGAGCGAGGCCCAGTCCCCGTACGCCCGCGGTATGCCGAAACGGTCGGCGAAGGTCTTCGCGGACGCCTCGGTACGGGAGGCCACCGCCACGACCTCGGCGTCGGGCATGGCCGACAGGTCCTCGACGAACCTCGCGGCCATGCCGCCGGTCGCCAGTACGCCCCACCGCACGGTGTTGCTCGTCACTCGCCCACCCCTGTTCACGCCGAAAACGTCTCGATCAGTCCGGACGAGCTGAGAGCATAGATGTTGAAAATAGGATTAGGAGCTGTAGATGCCGGAGAGCGGCCAGAGCAAACAAGGACGAACCACTCATCCCGGACCGGCATCCGCGCCCCCGGTCTCCGCCGCGCCCCCGGTCTCCGGCGTGGTCCCCGCCCCGCGGGACGCCGCAACGACCGCCGCCTCGGTCCCTGTTACCGACGCCGTCACCGGCCCTGTCGGCGGCTCAGGCACGGTCGCCGGGTCCGTCACAGGACCGGTCGCCGCCGCACGCCGGGCGGGGCTCCTCGTCACACTGGTCCTCGGCGGCCTCACCGCGCTGCCGCCGCTGTCCATGGACATGTACCTCCCGGCGCTGCCCGCGGTCACCGACTCGCTGCACGCGCCCGCGGCGACCGTCCAGCTCACCCTCACCGCCTGCCTCGCCGGAATGGCCCTCGGCCAGCTCGTCGTCGGCCCCATGAGCGACAAGTGGGGACGCCGCCGCCCGCTGCTCGTCGGCATGCTCGTCTACGTCGTCGCCACAGCGATGTGCGCCTTCGCGCCGACCGTCGAACTGCTCGTCGGCTTCCGCCTGTTGCAGGGACTCGCGGGCGCGGCCGGCATCGTCATCGCCCGAGCGGTGGTGCGCGACCTCTACGACGGCGTGGAGATGGCCCGGTTCTTCTCCACCCTGATGCTGATATCCGGCGTCGCACCCGTCATCGCCCCGCTCATCGGCGGCCAGGTGCTGCGCGTCACCGACTGGCGCGGCATCTTCGTGGTGCTCACCGTCGTCGGCGTCCTCCTCACCCTCGTGGTCGTCAAGTGGCTCCACGAGACCCTGCCGGTGGACAAGCGGCACAGCGGCGGAGTGGGCCAGGCGCTGCGCACCATGCGCGGGCTCCTCGCCGACCGGGTCTTCACCGGCTACATGCTCAGCGGCGGGCTCGCCTTCGCCGCGCTGTTCGCGTACATCGCGGCCTCGCCGTTCGTCGTGCAGGAGATCTACGGCGCTTCGCCGCAGACCTTCAGCCTCCTCTTCGGCCTCAACTCGATCGGCCTGATCGCCGTCGGCCAGATCAACGGCCGGCTCCTCGTCGGCCGGGTCAGCCTGGACAAGGCCCTCGGCTTCGGCCTCGCCGTGATCACGCTCGCGGCGACGGCGCTGCTGCTCATGACGACGGGGGTCTTCGGAGAGGTGGGCCTGTTCCCGGTCGCGGCGGGCCTGTTCGTGCTGATGTCCGCGATGGGGCTGGCGATGCCCAACACCAACGCGCTGGCCCTGCTGCGCACGCCGCACGCGGCGGGCTCGGCGTCGGCGCTGATCGGCACGGCGTCCTTCCTCGTCGGCGCGGTCGCCTCGCCGCTGGTGGGCATCGCGGGCGAGTCGACGGCGGTGCCGATGGCGGTCGTGCAGGTGGTGTGCGGGGTGGGGGCGATGCTGTGCTTCCTGCTGCTGTGCCGGCCGTGGAGGGCGAGGGCGGGGGCGGTCTGACGGGGCGAGGGGTGTGCGGGGGTGCGTGGGCGCCTGCGGCGGGCTTGTTCCCCTGCCCGCCCCTTCCCGTAACCGGGCTCCGCCCGGACCCCTGTACCGCGCTCCGCGCGGTGTTTCGGAGCTCCTCCCCCTACGCCTGGCCGGCGTGGGGGGACCCCCACCGGGCCCCGCGTTTCAAACGCCGGCGGGGCTGGAGTCGCCTGGCGACCCCAGCCCCGCCCGGCGCTTGAGGGCACCGCGCAGCGGCCCCCCGCCGCCCCGCCCGCCATGACCTTCCGGCGACGCCACCCGCGTACACTTTTCCGGTGAACGCCGCCCCCGCCCCCACCGCCGAGACCCTGCGCAGCGCCCTCTCCGGGCTGCTGGACGGGCTGCCGCCCACGCAGGCCGCGCAGGCCGTCGAGCGGCTGATCGCGAACTACCGGGGGGACACCCCCACCGACGCGCCCATCCTGCGGGACCGGAGCGACGTCGTCGCCTACGCCGCGTACCGGATGCCCGCCACCTTCGAGGCCGTGCGGGCCGCGCTCGACGCGTTGCGGGCCGCGGCCCCCGGCTGGGTGCCGGGCACGCACACCGACATCGGCGGCGGGACCGGTGCCGCGAGCTGGGCGGTGGCCGACGCGTGGGACGAGGCACCGCCGAGCACGACGGTCCTGGACTGGGCCGAGCCCGCGCTCGCGCTCGGCCGGGAGCTGGCCAGCGCCTCACAGGTGCCGGCCCTGCATGCCGCCGACTGGCAGCGCTCGCGGATCAGCTCGGCGCTCCGCGTCGAGAGCACTGATCTCGTCACGGTGTCGTACGTCCTCAAGGAACTCGACCCCGCCGCCCGCGCCGCCGTCGTGGCGGAATCCGCGCGTGCGGTCGGCGAAGGGGCCGTCGTCATCGTCGAGCCCGGCACCCCCGACGGCTACGCGCGGATCATCGAGGCCCGCGACGCCCTGATCGCCGCCGGGATGCACATCGCCGCGCCCT
Organism: Streptomyces pristinaespiralis; assembly: GCF_001278075.1. Lineage (GTDB taxonomy): Bacteria > Actinomycetota > Actinomycetes > Streptomycetales > Streptomycetaceae > Streptomyces > Streptomyces pristinaespiralis. The sequence goes on from NZ_CP011340.1 coordinate 6,110,424, forward strand.
GCCCCCACAGCGCCGCCTGCCCCATAGAGCCCGGCTCCGACTGGTGCCACTTCGCCGCCCGCGTCTCCCGTTCGTCCCTGCACCGCCAGGTGAAGGGCGGCTCGCTGGCGTACGAGGACGAGAAGTTCAGCTACGTGGCCGCCACCCGCTTCCCGGTGGAACCGGCGGCCGCCCGGGTCACCCGCAAGCCGCAGATCCGCAAGGGCATGGTGCTGCTCGACCTCTGCACGGAGGGCGACGGACTGCGCCGCGACACGGTGACCAAGCGGCACGGCACGCTCTACAAGAACGCCAGGGACGCCGAGTGGGGCGACGCCTGGCCGCCCAGCACCGCAGAGTGAGACGAGACGTCTCGGCTCAGTCGTTGCTAGATTGACCGCATGACCGAGATGAAGGCACCCGACTCCGCCCGCCGCAGCGAACGCTCCCGCCGCGCGATCTACGAAGCTGCCCTCGCCCTCGTCGGTGAGATCGGCTACCCCAAGACCACCATCGAGGGCATCGCCGCCCGTGCCGGTGTCGGCAAGCAGACGATCTACCGCTGGTGGCCCTCCAAGGCGGCCGTGCTCCTCGAGGCGTTCCTCGACATGGCCGACCAGGCGGTGCAGGAGGCGGGGCCCGGCGGGTACGAGCTCCCCGACACCGGGGACCTCGAGGCCGACCTCCGCACGGTCCTGCGTGCCACCGTCGACGAGATGAACACCCCCGTCTACGACGCCCCCGCCCGCGCGCTCGCCGCGGAGGGAGTGGTCAACGCCGAGGTCGGCGCCCAGTTCGTCGAAAGGCTGCTCGAGCCGCAGCTCCAGCTCTACGTCACACGGCTGCGCGCCGCTCAGGAGGCCGGCCAGGTGCGTGGGGGCATCGACCTGCGCGTCGCCCTCGAGCTCTTCACCGGGCCGCTCGCCCACCGCTGGCTGCTGCGCACCCTGCCCCTTACGCACGAGTACGCCGACCGGATCGTGGACTTCGCCGTGAACGGCCTCGCGCCCCGGGACTGACCCCGTGCGCCCCCGGGATGACGACGTGCCCCACCCCGGTTGAGGACTGTGGCCACCCGAGGAGCAGGATGGTGGGACCATGGCAGGGTCCGCGTGGGGCGAGCGTGAGGTGTGAGGGGATAGATGGGCGACGGTATCGGCCGCTACCGCGGCACGGAGGGCAGGCCTTCCCGGGAGAGCAGGCTGGCGCAGTGGCTGCGCCGCCGCGGCGGGAACACGGACGCGGAGGACTCGCAGCGCGAGGACCTGCTGCTGGCCGCCGCTGCCGCCGGACTGCCGCTCGCGCCCGCCGCCCACCCGGTCGGCTACCGCTGCTCCTGCGAGCGGATCGGCTGTCCGACGCCGGCCACCCACCCGATCTCGTTCGCCTGGCAGACCCAGTCCACGACCGACAGGGCGCAGATCCAGCGCTGGGCGCAGGGCCAGCCCGAGGCGAACTTCATCACCGCCACCGGCATGGTGCACGACGTGCTCGACGTCCCCCTGGAGGCAGGCCGGGGCGCGCTCGCCCGGCTGCTCGAGCGGGGCATCGACGTCGGCCCGGTCGCCGAGGTCGGCGAGGACCGGATGCTGTTCTTCACCGCCACCCGGGGCACCCCGGAGGACGAGGACGAATGGTGGCCCTGCGCACTGGACTGCCATCCCGAGACGATGGACGAGCATCCCGGCCTGCGCTGGCACTGCCGGGGCAGCTACGTCCTCGTACCGCCCGCCCGTCTCCCCGGCGACGGTGACCTCGCGGTCGCCTGGGTCCGCGGCCCGGAGCATCCGCTGCCGGACCCGCTGACCCTGCTGGAGACGCTGACGGACGCCTGCGCGAAGTACGCCGGCGAGAACGAGGACATCGACCACCACGCGGCGGCCTGGCCTCTCGGCCGCTGAGCCCCCCCGCCGCGCCCGCCCCCGGGCCGCGCCAGCCACGCCCGCCCCCGGGGTCGCGCCCACGGTGCGCCGTGCCGGACGGCGGACCCGGCCGCCGTCGTGGGGACGGTTCTCCCGGAGGGGGAGACGGCCGCCGGGGGACGGCGAGCGCCGTTACGACCCCTTGGCCGCCGTCAGACCCGTCAGGCGGCCCACAACCTCCACCGCCTGGCCGGGCTCGGCCCCGTTGCCCGGGGGTACCAGGACCGCCTGGCTGGAGACCCGCTCCTTGGTGATCGTGTCCTTCACCGTGCCGGTCAGCAGCGCCTTGACGTCCGGTACGACCTTCAGCTGCACGCCCTTCGCGGCCGTCTGGCGTTCGAAGTTGCGCACCGAGAAGAAGACGAAGGCGTTGCCGTCCCGCGTCATCAGACCCAGCGGTCCGAAGTTGCCGGTGTCCAGCGGCTGGTCGAGGTACTGGGTGCTCAGACCGGGCACGTTCGTGGTCTTCTTGCGCTCCTCGCGCCAGGCGGAGGTGTGCGGGCCGGGCTTGAAGTGGTCCGGCTTCCCGTCCTGCATGTACGAGGCGTACTCCTCGCTCAGGTTGCGGGGCGCGACCGCCAGTGCCGCGCTGTCCGGGGCGACGGGCTCCGCGTAACCGTCCTTGTCCGTCTTGAAGGCCGGGATCTGCCGGGGGAGCATGATCGTCAGATAGGCGGCCTTCCACCCCTCGTCCGCGCCCGCGCGCACGAAGACCAGCACCCAGCGGTTGTCCGCCGCGGTGTCGTCCTGGTCGCGGTTGGAGTCGGTGTCCGCGACGAACCAGCGCGGCCAGCCGGCCTTCTTGGGGATGGTGAACTTCGCGTCGGTCAGCTCCAGCGGCACATGATTCGGGTTGCCGTCGGGGAAGTTGACCTGGCGGGCCTTCAGGCCGGCCTGGTTGATCGCGCCGAGCGCGCCGGTGACATGAGCCGCGTCCAACGCCGGGTCGTAGGCCTTGTCGGCCTTGTTGTACGCCTCCGTGAACGCCGAGAGGGCCTTCGCCGCCTCGTCCTTCGTCGCCGAAGGGACGACTTCCAGTTCCCCGTGGACCGTCACACACGCGCTCGCCGTCAGGGACAGTACCGCCGTCGCCGCGAGACCCGTCGCCGCCCGACCCAGCCTTCTCATCGGTTGCCTTCTGCTCCTCGACCCCCATGGACCGTCCGAACCCTACCGGGGCCCGTGACAGGCCGGACGCCGGGACCGGATACAGCGCCCACACCGTGACCTGGCAGACGGCCGGTGCCGGCGGAAAGCCGAACACGCCCCGGGGCGGCGGCCCGTGCTGGCCGCCCCGCCGGGACCGTCCGCGCCGGGACGGCCGGGCTCACGACGGGCGTTCCGGCAGGACGAGCGGCACCCCGTGCGGGGATGGCGCAGGCCCTCGACCGGCTGCCGGCAGACCCTCTCGGTCGCCGCCGCGGCGGCCGCGACGGCCGCGTCGTCCTCGTCCTCGCCCGGCGTGCCGGACCAGGGGGCCCGGCCCATCCGTACGGCGTCCTCCACCGCTCCGGGGAACGGCAGTTCCGCCGACTGCGGCAGCACCGAGCCACCGGCCATCGCCGCCAACAGGGCCGAATTCCCCGCCCCGTCGAGGCCTGCGAGTGCGAGGATCTCCCCGGCCCGCACCGGCATGGCGACGTCCCTGAGTACGTCCTTGGCCCCGAGCCGTACGCACAGCCCGCGCACCTCGACGAGCGGCCTCGAGGTCCGGGCGAAGGGCACGTCAGGCACGCTGATCGCCGACGTCGGCACCGTGGGCCGGGAGACCGGCAAGGTGGCCGGCTACGACAGTTCGCCGCCGGGAGGCCGCCCGTTCCTGAGCCGGGATGCTTGAATGCCTGCGTGAACGAACTCGACGCGCTCGCCGGACCCGAGGTTCTCGACGTCCTCCACGTCTTCTGCGGCGGTGACGGGCGGCACGGCAACGCCCTCGGCGTCGTGCGTGACGCCCGTCGCCACCCGGACCGGGGGGCCCGGCAGGCGCTCGCCGCCGAACTGGGCTTCAGCGAGACGGTGTTCGTGGACGACCCGGAGCGCGGCACCGTCGACATCTACACGCCCACGCAGCGCCTGCTCTTCGCCGGACACCCCCTCGTCGGCGTGGCCTGGCTGCTGGACCTCCAGGCCGTGCGCCCGCCGGCGGGCGAGGTGTGGGTGCGCGACGACGGCGAGTTCACGTGGATCACGGCCCGTGCCGAATGGGCGCCGCCGCGGCGGCTCGTGCGGTACGCGTCCCCCGCGGAGGTCGACGCGCTTCCCGTGCCGTCGCCCGCCGAGGGCAGGCTGTACGCGTGGGCGTGGCAGGACGAGGCGGCGGGCCGGGTGAGGGCGCGGGCCTTCGGGCCGCGCGGCGACCACGCGGTGGAGGACGAGGCCACGGGCGCGGCGGCGCTGCTGCTGACCGAGCGGCTCGGCCGGGCGCTGAACATCACTCAGGGCCGGGGGTCGCAGATCCTGACGGCCCCCGGCCCCGACGGCATCGTGGAGATCGGCGGGCGCGTGCGCCTCGCGGCGCCCGCGCCGGTGTCGGCACCCCCGGCCGGGCCCGCGTCCGGGGCGCCGTCCGCAGAGGGGCGGCGGCCCGCTCCCACCGCGCGGATGACTCTTGCGCGCAGCGAGCGGACCCGGCTGCCGCACGCGGTGACCATGCCGGAGGTCACGCGCTGAGCGGGAACTCCCGCTCGAGGTCCCTCAGGATGGCCACGTTGTGGTCGAAGGCGACCCTGCACTCCTCGATCATGCGCTGCTTCTCCAGGTCGTCCACGTCGACCGCGTCGAGCAGTTCGCGGTAGCCGCGCTTGAACGCCGCCGGGTTGGCGATCTGCTCGAAGACGTAGAACCTGACGCCGTCGCCCTTGCGGTCGAAGCCCCAGGTCTTCTCCGCCACGTCCCGCAGCACCTGGCCTCCGGAGAGGTCGCCGAGGTAACGGGTGTAGTGGTGCGCCACATAACCCGCGGGCCACGTCCGCGCGCACTCCTCGATCCGGGCCGCGTAGGCCGCCGTCGACGCCAGCGGTACGAGCTCCTCCGGCCGGACGCCGGCACCCCGCAGATGCCCGAGGTCGCGCTCCAGCTCCGCTGTGCGCATCAGCTCGGGCCTGATGAAGGGCCCCGCGACCGGGTCGTCCTTCAGCGTCCCTGCCGCGCCCTCCAGCGCCCGGTAGACGAACCACAGCTCCTCGGTGTACCGCGCGTACGCCTCGACGCTCAGCCGGCCGCCGAGCAGGTCGTCCATGAAGGACGACATCTGCACGGTCGTGTGGCGCTCGTGCGAAGCGAGGCGGATGAGCGTCGAGAAGGGCGTGCCGGTTGCATCCAAGGCGGGCCTCCAGTGACCGGAGAGGTCGGGAACCAACGGCAGCGGCTGTTGCCACCACCGATCCTGCTACTTAGGCTTACCTAAGTCAACGTGTTCCCGACGATCTGTCGGTAAAGACGTTACCCACCTCCGAGGTCAGGGCAACGTAAGGATTTCCGCCCCGGTGTCCGTCACCACCAGCGTGTGCTCGAACTGCGCGGTGCGCTTGCGGTCCTTCGTCACGACCGTCCAGCCGTCGTCCCACATGTCGTACTCGTACGTCCCCAGCGTGAGCATCGGCTCGATGGTGAACGTCATCCCCGGCTGGATCACGGTGGTCGCGTGCGCCGCGTCGTAGTGCGGGATGATCAGCCCGGAGTGGAACGACGAGTTGATGCCGTGCCCCGTGAAGTCGCGGACGACCCCGTAACCGAAGCGCTTGGCGTACGACTCGATCACCCGGCCGATGACATTGACCTGGCGGCCCGGCCGGACCGCCTTGATCGCGCGGTTCAGCGACTCCCGGGTGCGCTCGACGAGGAGCCGCGACTCCTCGTCGACGTCGCCGCAGAGGTAGGTGGCGTTGTTGTCGCCGTGGACCCCGTTGATGTACGCGGTGACGTCCAGGTTCACGATGTCGCCGTCCCGCAGCACCGTGGAGTCCGGGATCCCGTGGCAGATGACCTCGTTGATCGAGGCGCACAGCGACTTCGGGAAGCCTCGGTAGCCGAGCGTCGACGGGTAGGCGCCGTGGTCGCACATGAACTCGTGCGCGACCCGGTCCAGTTCGTCGGTGGTCACCCCCGGGGCGATGTGCTTCGCGGCCTCCTCCATCGCCTGCGCGGCGATGCGGCCCGCGATACGCATCCGCTCGATGGTGTCCGAGTCCTGGACCTCCGGCCCGGAGTAGGGGGTCGGCGCGGGCTTCCCGACATACTCGGGACGCCGGATGTTGCCGGGGACGGATCGGGTGGGAGAGAGCTCCCCTGGTACGAGCAGCGACTGGCCAGACATGGCAGCGAGTCTAACCAGGCCCGCTGGGGCAGCATGGCCTCAGAGGAAGGAGCCGACGATGGCCCTGTTCAAGAAGCGCACGGTGGGCAAGCCGGGCGAGTGGTACTACTGCCTGCAGCACAAGAAGGTCGAGGAAGGCCCGGAGTGCCCCGCGAAGGACCGCTTCGGCCCGTACGCGTCCCGTGTGGAGGCGACGCAGGCGATGGAGACGGCGCGGGAACGGAATCTCGAGTGGGAGAACGACCCGCGCTGGCACGACGGGGCGGGTCGCCCGTCGGACGACCCGGGGACGTAGCCGGGAGCGGAGCGGGTCCGCTGCGCGGTGCCGTTTCCCCACCCCGCCCCTTCCCGAACCGGGCTGCGCCCGGACCCGTACCGCGCTTCGCGCGGTGCCGTTCGAGGCGCGAGGGTCCGGTGGGGTCCCCCCCACGCCGCCAGGCGTAGAGGGAGGAGCCCCGGTTACGGGAAGGGGCGGGGTGGGGAACAAGCGGCCGCAGGCGCCACGCGCCCCCAGGCGTCACGCACCCGCACTCGCCGCCGACCGCCGCGCCACCGCGTCCTCGTCCGTCTCCGCGTCGTACGTGATCAGCTTCGGCAGCACCGCCGCCAGCGCCCCCACCGCCACCACGCACGCCACCCCGCCTCCCCAGATCGCCGGGCGCGTGCCCGTCCAGCCCGCCATCGCGCCCGCGCGGACCTGGCCGAGCTGCGGGCCGACGCTGTACGAGAGGACCTCGATGCCCGCCAGGCGGCCCCGGAGGGACTCGGGGATCGTCTGGTTCCAGATCGTCGAGCGGCCGAGGCCGCTCAGCATGTCGCCGGCGCCCGCGAAGGCCAGGCACAGCAGCACCAGCCACACGTTCGAGAACCATCCCGCCGCGGCCACCGCCAGCCCCCAGCCGGCCGCGCCGAAGACCACGAAGAGGCCGTGCCGGCGCACCCGGGACGTCCAGCCGCTGGTGAGGCTGAGCAGCACGGAGCCCACAGAGCCCGCCGCGTACATCAGGCCGAGGGCCCACTCCGCGTCCAGGTCGTCCGCCAGGAAGGGGAAGACCGTGTGCGGGAAGGCCAGCACCATCGCCGCCAGGTCGATCGCGTACGTCCCCAGCAGCACCGGACGCGACCAGGCGTACCGCGCGCCCTCGGCGATGCCCCGCAGGGACGGCTTCTGCGCGTCGTGCGCCGGTGGCGCCGCCTCCAGGCGCAGGCACAGCAGTACGGAGACGGCGAAGCCGACGACGGTGAGCCCGTACGCCGTCGCGTGCCCGGCATAGGCGACGACGACGCCCGCCACGGCCGGACCGGCGATCGCCCCGGCCTGCCAGCGGATGGCGTTGAGCGCCGCGGCCGCGGGGAGCTGGTCGTGCGGCACGATACGGGCGATCAGCGAGTCCAGGGCGGGGCGCTGGAGTCCGGCACAGGCCGAGACGCCCGCGGCCACCAGATACAGGGGCCAGAGCATCGGCTCGGGCAGCGCCGCGTTCACGAGCAGGATCAGCGCCAGCAGGCCGAGACCGGCCTCGGTGCCGAGGATCACCTTGCGCCGGTCGACGGCGTCCGCGAGGGCGCCGCCGTAGAGGCCGAAGACGATGAGCGGTACCAGCTCGACCGCGCCCATCGCACCCACGGCGAGCGGGGAGCCGGTCAGATCCTTGATCTGGAGCGGCAGCGCGATCATCGCCATGAAGCTCGCGAAGTAGGTGACGAGCCCTTGGATCCACAGAAGCCGGAAGCCGCGGGACGTACGCAACGGGGAGAGATCGGGCAGCACGGCGGCGAGCTTGGACGGCTTGGAGGTCACGGGTGGCCATGCTCGGGCCGCTGATGGCCCCGGGCAACCGATTTTCCCCCGCTGTCACCACCGGGCCGGCGGCGGTGACGTCAACTGGTCCGCGAGACGCGACAAGCGGTCCCTGAAACGCGACCTGCCACGCGGCGTCGGCACGCTGTTCTCGCCGGCCGCCGCGCTCACCAGGTGCTGCACCGTGTCGATGTCGATCTCGGCCGCCCCGTCCGCGTGGTCGGGGCCCGGCACCGTGAGCGCCTCGTGCGCCAGTCCGTGCACCTCGGGGTCGCCGCCGTCGAGGGCGAGGACCGTCGCCCCGGCCCGGCGCGCGTCGTGGACCCGTTCCAGCAGGCCCTGGTCGGGTGCGGCGGGGGCCACCAGCAGCAGGGTCTCGCCGCGCCGGGCAGCCTCGAGCCTGCCCAGCCCGACGGCCAGATGCGCCGGGTCGCCGGCGACCACCCGGTGCCGTACGAGCGTCGGGGCGAGCTCCGGCTGTCCCGACCACGCCGCCTCGTCGACCAGGTGGGCGGCCATGTGCCACGGCTCGTACTGCCGTGTCCCCACCAGCAGCAGGCCGCCGCCGTGCGGCACCACGGAGGAGCGCAGCGCCCCGGCGAACCGGCGGGCCGCCGCGGGCCATTGGGTCCCGGCGAGGACCTCGCGCAGCAGCGCGACGCGTACGGCATCCATGGCCCTGCATCCTGCACCGCACGGCGGTCCGGTGCGGCCCGGTCGGTCACGGCTCACCCGTTCGGGAGGCAGTACCGCGAAGTAAGGTCGGGCCATGACTACTACTGGTAATGAAAGTCCGGGCTCCGCGCCCAAGGCGCCCGCCAAGGACCCCTGGGACCTCCCCGACGTCTCGGGTCTCGTCGTCGGCGTCCTCGGCGGCACCGGCGACCAGGGCCGGGGGCTGGCCTACCGGCTGGCCAGGGCCGGCCAGAAGGTGATCATCGGTTCCCGTTCCGTGGAGCGCGCCGAGGCCGCCGCCCAGGAGCTGGGCCTCGGCATCGAGGGCGCGGACAACGCGGAGTGCGCGCGGCGCAGCGACGTGGTGATCGTGGCCGTGCCGTGGGACGGGCACGCCAAGACGCTGGAGACGCTCCAGAAGGAGCTCGTCGGCAAGCTCGTCGTCGACTGCGTCAATCCGCTCGGCTTCGACAAGAAGGGCGCCTACGCGCTCAAGCCGGAGGAGGGCAGCGCCGCCGAGCAGGCCGCCGTCCTGCTGCCCGACTCCCGGGTGACGGCGGCGTTCCACCACCTGTCCGCCGTGCTGTTGCAGGACGAGTCGATCGAGGAGATCGACACCGACGTGATGGTGCTGGGCGAGGTCCGCGCCGACACCGACATCGTGCAGGCGCTGGCCGCCCGTATCCCGGGCATGCGGGGCGTCTTCGCGGGCCGCCTGCGCAACGCCCACCAGGTCGAGTCGCTGGTCGCCAACCTGATCTCGGTCAACCGCCGTTACAAGGCACACGCGGGGCTGCGCGTCACCGACGTGTAGGGCCGTCCGGGCGCAGCCGGGCCCGCGGGGCGAGGGCGCGCGCGGGGGAGCGGACGGGCAGGGGGACGCATGGGGGACACTGGAGGGGCCGAACCACCCGCAGGACCCGACAGGAGCCGTACCCCATGCCCCGCCTCGCTCTCTACTCCTTGGCAGTCTGCGCCCTCGCCGTCGTCGCGGCGGTGGTCTCCTTCGTGCAGGGCATGTGGCTCGGGGTCGTCTGGGTGCTGCTCGCGGGCCTCTCCTCGAACATGGCCTGGTACTACCTGCGCCGGGCGAAGGCGGAGCGGGCCGCCGCGGGGTCCCGCTCCGCCTGACGCGTCAGGCGCGGACCGCGCAGAACTCGTCCTGGCCGTTCCAGAACTCGAACAGGTCACGGCCGCAGTAGATGCCGAGCTCGTCCACCCCGAGGGCCTGCATGATCCCGTACACGGCGTCGAAGAACATGCCGTTGACCTCGGGGATGAACAGGACGACGAAGACGATGATCAGGCCGAACGGGGCGATCGGCTCGACCTGCCGGCGCACCTTGTACGACAGCCAGGGCTCGATCACGCCGTAGCCGTCCAGGCCGGGGACCGGCAGGAAGTTCAGGATCGCGGCCGTGACCTGGAGCATCGCGAGGAACGCCAGCGCGAAGCGGAACGCGACCGGGACGCCGTCCAGCGCGCCCAGCCAGAACGGGGCGGTGCACACGGCGGCGAACAGCACGTTCGTCAGCGGTCCCGCCGCCGAGATCAGACTGTGCTTCCAGCGGCCGCTGATGCGGTTCCGCTCGATGAACACCGCGCCGCCCGGCAGACCGATACCGCCCATGATCACGAAGATGACGGGCAGCACGATGCTCAGCAGGGCGTGCGTGTACTTCAGCGGGTTCAGCGTCAGATAGCCCTTGGCGCCGACGGAGATGTCGCCGCCGTGCAGCGCGGTGCGGGCGTGCGCGTACTCGTGCAGGCACAGCGAGACGATCCAGGCGGAGACCACGAAGAGGAAGACGGCCAGCCCCGGGCTGGCCGCGAAGTCGGTCCACACCGCCCAGCCGGTGACCGCCATCACCGCGGCGATCCCGAGGAAGACGGGACTGATGGCGCTGTGGCTGCGGCTCCTGGCGGCGGTGGTCATGGACGCGGCTCCTGGGGTGGGTGCGGGCGGGTGTGCGGAGTAGACCGTACCGGCGCCACGGGGTCAAACGTCCCGGGGCCGTTCCCGGTTCCTGCGCCTGCCCCGCGGGGCGGCGGCGACACGGGTACGGCGGTCCGGGTCGGCCGGCACCCGGCACGGGGCCGGTACGGGACCGGCACCGGCACGGTGGTCTTCGGGCGGCACCCGGTGCGGCGCACAGGGCACGTCGGCCCGGCGGCGTACCGGGCCCGGGTCGGGGCCGCCGGCACCAGCACGGTGCTCCGTGCGACGGGCGGCGTCCGCCACGGTGGCGGGAGCGCGGCGGCCCGGCGGCGTACCGGGCGCGAGGTCGGCACAGGGCAGGCACCGGCACGGCGCTCTGCGCGGTGGCATCGGGCGCGGCGCACAGGGCTCGGCGGCCTGGCGGCGTACCGGGCGTGAGGTCGGCACAGGGCAGGCACCGGCACGGCGGTCTGCGCGGTGGCTCCCGGTGCGGCGCACAGGGCGCGGTGGCGCGGCGGCGTACCGGGCGTGAGGTCGGCACAGGGCAGGCACCGGCACGGCGGTCCGCGCGGTGGCACCAGCGCGGCGGCACAGGGCTCGGCGGCCCGGCGGCCGTACAGGGTATGGGGTCGGGTCGGCCGGCACCCGGTGCGGCGCTCCGTCCGGCGGGCGGCAACGGCGCGGCGGCAACGGCAGGGGCGCCGGGCGCGAGTCGGTGCGGGTCGGCGCAGGGACAATGGGCCGGTGCGCTATCTCCTGCTCGGTACCACCCAGGCCGTCCGCGACGACGGCACGCCCGTCCCGCCCGGCGGCGTCCGGCTGCGTGCCCTGCTGACGGCGCTCGCCCTCCGGGCGGGGCGGACCGTCCCCGTGGACGTGCTGGTCGACGAGGTGTGGGACGGCGACCCGCCCGCGGATCCGGCCGGAGCGCTGCAGGCGCTCGTCGGCAGGCTGCGCCGCGCGCTCGGGCCCGCGGCCGTCGCCCTGGCCGACGGCGGTTACCGGCTCCGCGCCGACCCCGACGACGTGGACCTCCACCGGTTCGACCGGCTCACCGGCGAAGGCACTCGGGCGCTGGAGGAGGGCGACGCGGCCAAGGCGGCGTCACTCCTCGACGACGCCCTCGCCCTGTGGCGGGGACCGGCGCTGGCCGACCTGCCGGACCGCACGGCTGCGCAGGCACGGTGGGAGGCCCGCAGGACGGACGCCCGCCGCGCGCGGATCGCCGCGGCGCTCGACCTCGGCGGCGCCGAGGAAGCGGGACCTGAGCTGCTGGCCCTGTGCGAGGCGCATCCGCTCGACGAACGGCTCCAGGCCCTGCGGATCCGGGCGCTGCGTGCCACCGGCCGGTCCGCAGAGGCCCTGGCTGCGTACGAGGAGGTACGCCGTGAGCTGGCCGAACGGCTCGGCACCGACCCCGGCCCGGAACTGGCCGCACTGCACGCCGAGTTGCTGAACCCGCCGGCACCGGTCGCCCCCATGGGCAACCTCCGCGCCCGGCTCACCAGCTTCGTCGGCCGCGAACCCGAACTCCGCGAGATCCGCGACGACCTGTCCCGGGCCCGGCTCGTGACGCTGCTCGGACCCGGCGGCGCCGGCAAGACGCGGCTGTCCCAGGAGGCCGCGGAACTGGCGGCCGCTCAACCCGGCAGCCCCTGGCCGGACGGTGTCTGGCTGGCCGAACTCGCGCCCGTGGACGACCCGTCGGCCGTACCCGAGGCGGTGCTCACGGCGCTCGGCGCCCGGGAGACGGTGCTGCGCGGCGCGGGCGCGGAGGAGCTGCGTGCCGCGGACCCGCACGGTACCGACCCGCTCGTGCGTCTCACCGATCACTGTGCCCGGCGCCGCATGCTGGTGCTGCTCGACAACTGCGAACACGTCGTCGGGGCCGCGGCGCTGCTGGCGGAGCGCCTGCTCGGCAGCTGTCCCGGTCTGACGATCCTGGCCACCAGCCGCGAACCGCTCGGCGTCCCGGGCGAGCTGCTCCGCCCGGTGGACCCGCTGCCGGACGCGCCGGCGCTGCGGCTGCTGGCCGATCGGGGCGCGTCCGTGCGGCCGGGCTTCCGGGTCGACGCGGACGAGGAGACCGCCGCCGCGGCCACGGAGATCTGCCGCCGCCTCGACGGGCTTCCGCTCGCCATCGAACTGGCCGCGGCCAGGCTGCGGATGCTCACCCCGCGCCAGATCGCCGACCGTCTCGACGACCGCTTCCGTCTTCTGACGAGCGGCGCCCGTACGGTGCTGCCCCGTCAGCAGACGCTCCGCGCGGTCGTCGACTGGTCCTGGGACCTGCTCACCCCCACGGAACGGGCCGTCCTGCGCCGTCTGTCGGTCTTCGCCGGCGGCTGCGACCTCGCGGCGGCCGAGGCGGTCTGCCCGACCCCGGTCCCGACTCCGAGCCCCACCCCCGTCCCGGGCAGGGCCGCCGCCGGAGGGGAGCGGCCCACGGCGTCCGGGACCTCCGCGTCGCCGGAGGGCGGCGGGACCGCCGAAGTGAGTGGGGACGCCGGCGACATCGCCGGTGCGATCGGCGCCCTTGTCGACAAGTCGCTCGTCGTCGCCGAGCCGGCCGCCGACGGACGGATGCGCTACCGGCTGCTCGAGACCGTCGCCGAGTACGCCGCCGAACGGCTCGACGAGGCGGGGGAGCGGGCCGGGGCCGAGCGGCGGCACCTGGTGCACTACCGGGAGCTCGCCCGCACCACCGACCCCCTGCTCCGCGGCCACGGCCAGCAGGCCGCCCTCGACCTGCTGCGGCGCGAGTACGAGAACCTGCGCACCGCCGTGCGGCGGGCGATCGCCGCCCGCGACGAGCACGAGGCCCTGTGCCTCGTCGTCTCGCTGGCCTGGTACTGGCACATGCAGGATCTGCGCGCCGACGCCCGCCAGTGGACCCAGGCCGTGGCCGCCCTGCACCCCGACCCCTTCGCGCCGCCCGTGCGCCCCGCGCCGCCGCTCACCGAGCGGTGCACGGACTCGCCTCCGCCGCTCACACCCGAACTGCTCGAAGAGGCCCGGCGGCAGGCCGCGCTGATCCGGATGGTCAACATGGACCACGGCACAGAGAACTGGACCACTCCGGAGAAGCTCCCCTGGCTGGCCCGCGTCGTCGATGTCTACGACGCGGGCCAGCCGCAGAGCTGCCGCTTTCCCGCCTCACTGTGGTTCTACGCCGTACTGATCACGGGCGACGGCGACCAACTGCGCCGTGTCCTCGACCGGACGGTGCGGGTCGCGGAGGAGTACGGCCCCGAATGGGAGCTGGCCAACGCCCTTCAGTGGCGGGCCAACATCCTGGCCAACCGCGGCATGTGGGCCGGCGACGCCCACCGCGACGCGGACCGCAGCCTGCAGATCTTCGAACGGCTCGGGGACGCCTGGGGTATGGCAGAGGCGCTCTCGTCCCGCGGCGAGGCCCATGAGCAGCGGGGCGACTACGAGGAGGCCGCCGCCGACTACCGCGCGGCCGTCGAGTACGCCGCCGTGCTCGGCGCCAGGGGCCAGGCGCTCCTGCTGCGGGCCCGCCTGGCGAACATCCTGTTGGAGACCGGCCGGGGGGAGGAGGCGGAGATCATCCTGCGCGAGGTGGTCTCCGCCGGACACGACACCGGGTACGAGGCCAGGTCACTGGCCCGGGCGCTGCTCGCGACGTGGCTCGGCCGCTCCGGCCGCACCGACGAGGCACGCAGGGAGCTGGAGACGCTGCGCCGGGAGCTCAGGAGCGACACCCTCGCCATCTTCGAGGGCATCGTCATCGGCTCCCTGGCCTGGCTGGACACGGTCGACGGCCGTTATGCGAAGGCTCGCGAGGGAGTCCGTACGGCACTCGCCTACGCCATGGAGCCGTTGTCCATGGTGGTCGCCCCCCAGATTCCTTCGGTGCACCTCCTGACGGCGGCCCGTGCGATCGCCGGCGAGGGTGACGCCCTGCTCGCGGCCCGGCTGCTCGGCGCGCACGAAGTGCTGCTTCCGCCGCGGCACTTCATGGCCTCCATGGAGCGGGAGAACCGCCGCCTCGCCGAGGACGCCGCCCGCGCCGCCCTCGGGGACGCCGCCTTCGAGGAAGCGTACGCCGAGGGCGGCAGCCTCACGTTGGAGGAGGCCGCCGCCCTGGTGCACGGGACGGAGTGAACCTCACGCCTTCTTACGGAACCTGGCGATCGCAAGGGGTGCCGTCACCACCGTGATGGCGGCGGCCCACCCCAGCGTCATCCACACCGAGTGGGCCACGGGCCCGCCGTTGACGAGCGCGCGGGCCGCGTCCGCGAGGTTGGAGAGCGGGTTGTACTCGGTGAACGACTCCAGCCAGCCGGGCATGGTCGACGGCGGTGTGAAGATCGACGACCCGAACTGCAGCGGCATCAGTACCAGCATCGCCATCCCCTGGACGGCCTGCGCCGTCTTCATCGTGAGCCCCAGCAGGATGAAGATCCAGGTCAGCGACGCCCCGAAGACCAGCGAGAGCCCTACGGCGGCGAGGAGCTCGAGCACGGAGGTCTTGATCTCCAGCCCGAGCAGGAAGCCCACGCCGAGCAGGATCGCGATGGCGACCAGCATCCGGCCCACTTCGACGACGATCTTCGCGACGAGGACCGACGACCGGGCGATGGGCATCGTCCGGAACCGGTCCATGACGCCCTTCCTGAAGTCGTCGTTGATGCCTGTCCCGACGGCCATGGCGATGCTCAGGCCCATCATCGCCATCAGACCGGGGACCACGTAGTTGACGTACACGTCCTGGTTCCCCTTGCCGGAGATCGCGCCGCCGAAGACGTACACGAACAGCAGGGTGAAGACGACGGGCATCAGCAGGACGTCGAACATCGACTCAGGGTCCTGCCTGATCTGCATGATGTTGCGGCGCACCAGGGCGCCGATGTGCCGCAGGTTGGCCCGGAGGCCGATCCGGCCCTCGTCCCGGACGGGCCGTGCGGTGGCGGGGGCGGTGACGGTTGCCGCGTTCATGCCGCGACCTCCTCGGGGATCGTGGTGCCGACGGGTGCGGGCGAGGTCTTGCCGCCGGTAATGGCGAGGAAGACCTCGTCCAGGCTCGGCAGATGGGTGCCGATGTGCGCGATCCGGAAGCCGTGGGTGCTCAGCACCCCGACGACCGCGGTCAGTTGCTCGTCGCTGAGGATCGGTACGTACAGCTGTCCTTCGTCCGGCACCGCGGACACGCCTCCGACGCCGTCGAGCCCGGCCTCGGCCACTGCCCGTGCCATGGCGGCGAGTTGTGCCGGGTCGCTCGGCCGGATCTGCAGTGTGCGCCCGCCGACCTTGGCCTTCAGCTCGTCCACGGCGCCGCCCGCGATCACCCGGCCGCGGTCGATGACGGTCACCTCGCTCGCGAGCTGCTCGGCCTCTTCCATGTACTGGGTGGTGAGCAGCACGGTCGCGCCCTCCGCGACCATCCGCCGCACCTCTTCCCAGACCTCGTTGCGGGTACGGGGGTCGAGCCCCGTCGTCGGCTCGTCCAGGTAGAGCACGGCCGGCCGGCCGATCATGGAGGCGGCGAGGTCCAGCCGGCGCCGCATACCGCCCGAGTACTGCCCGGCGGGCCGCCTGGCGGCCTCGGTGAGCGAGAAGCGCTCCAGCAGTTCCTCCGCGCGGCGGCGGGCGTCCTTGCGGGACAGGTCCAGCAGCCGCCCGATCATGTAGAGGTTCTCCCGCCCGGACAGCTTCTCGTCGACCGAGGCGTACTGGCCGGTGAGCCCGATGCTGCGGCGCAGCTGACGGGGCTGCCGCACCACGTCGCAGCCGGCGACGGTGGCGTGGCCGGCGTCGGGGACGATCAGGGTGGAGAGGCAGCGGACGAGGGTGGTCTTGCCCGCGCCGTTGGGCCCGAGGACCCCGAGGACCGTGCCTTCGCGGACATCCAGGTCCACCCCGTCGAGCGCCTTGGTCTCCCCGTAGTGCTTGACGAGGCCCCGTACCTCGACGGCGTTCTTGTCGATTCGCGTCATGGGGACCACGGTGTCCGACCGCGCCGACAGACCGCCGACGTGCCGTCGACACCCGGCCGACAGCCCGCCGACGCGGACCCGTCGGAACGTCGCTGCGCGCGCCTACGGGCAGGTGCCGGTCACGGCCATGTTGTCGACCGACGCGAGCGGGATCCCGACCGGAGCCGCCCGCCCGGCCACGGACAGCCGCACCGTGCCGCCGTCCGCCGACAACAGGGCGCCGCAGGTGGTCCCTGTACCGTGCGTGACCTTCAGGAACGCGGGCCTGGCGGCGGGCGCCCACCAGGTGAGCGCCGTGCCGGCGAAGAGCAGCACGAGGGCCACCGCCACGGTACGGCGGGCACGGGTGAGCTGCCGGGCCGCCGATATCGCCGTCGCCACCTCGAAAAGGTCCACCGACCCGTGATCATGGTGGATGCCGGCCAGGGTCACCGTCAGCGGCCGGTTCCCCGCCTGCGCCGCCAGAGCGTGCCACAGACCCACCACGGCCAGGGCCAGTCCGCCGCCGATCAGCACGGTGACGGCCACCCGCCAGCCGAAGGGCAGCTCGGCGGTGGTGCCCCGGCCCTTGATCACGATCGCCGCGCCGATCAGGGTGATGAAGGCCGCGAGACCGTTGCGCCACGCCTCGGCGCTCGCACGCACGGCCGGCAGCGACTCGCGCACCAGTTCCCTGAACCGGTCCCGCTCCGCCAGGTCGGCCGCGCTCGGCGGACCGGCCGGCCTGCGGGGCCGCAGGTTCACACGATGTCCAGTTCGAGGCGGAAGCTGGCGCCGCATCCCGTCAGGCCCTCCGGGGCGTCCACGTGGGTGCTGCCGCAGCCGCAGGAGACGTCCAGCACCACGGTCTCCACCGGGTCGGCGTCCGCGGAACGGCCGACCCCGCCGGTTCCGGTGAGCGCGACCGAGACCTGACGGTCGACGATGTGGTGGGCGCAGCGGGGACACGGACCGGCCACGACGAAGCCGTACACGTCGCCCGAACCGTGCGGCGACACCGTGAGTTGCCCGGCCTCGAGCAAGTCGTAGGCGCGGTCGGTCAGTTCACGGTCGGTGGTGGCGAGATAGGCAGGGGCCGCTGCGTCGGACATGGCCACACTGTAACGAGCGCCGGTTTACCTTGAGTGCTGTTCGCACCACTCAGGGCAAGGGGGGCTCATGGCGGTCGGCAACGGCGGGGGCAGGGCAGGGGGCGACGGCGCGGGGGAGGACCGCGGGCGTCAATTACTCCTCCAGGGGATGGACTTGGACCGCCACGGTCGTACCGAGGAGGCGGAAAAGCTCTTCAGGGAGGCGGCCGAGGGATACGCCGACTTCAACGGGATGTACAACCTGGCTCTGGTGGCGGAGCGCACCGGCCGGATCCGCATGGCCCGTCTCTGGTACACCGAGGCGTTCCGCCACGGGCATCCGGAGGCCGCCAACAACCTGGGAGTACTGCTGTTCAACCAGGAGGACCCCGACGCGGTCCACTGGTTCCGGATCGCCGCCTCGACGGGCCATCCCCAGGCCGTCGCCAACCTCCGGCGAGTGGAAGCCGCCGCCCCCCCTCCTCCGGTGGACCCGGAGACGGCGCCGGTGGCGAAGTACCTGAATGCGGAGGCGGCGTTCAAACGGTTCGAGGCGACGGGCGACGACGCGTCCCTCGTGGCGGCCGTCAACATCACCCGGGACGGGGTGCGCCTGGCACCCGAAGGACATCCGGCACGGGCGGTCCTGCTCGGCGCACTGCGCGGAGTCCTGCGCTACCGCTACGACTTACGGGGCCACACCGCCGACCTGCGGGAGGCGGCCCTTGTCGCGCTGGAGGAACTGTCGGCCCGCGCCCCGGACGATCCGGTGCGTACGAAGGCCGCAGAGGCCGCCGTCGGGATTCTGCGCGACCTGTCCCAGGTCACCGGTGACGCGGAGCCGGTGCGTCGCGCCGTGGACATCGGCAGGCAGGTGCTGACGCGGCCGGGCGGTGACGAGAAGGCACGGGCCGACCTCGAGGCGGGTCTCTGCGGCGCCCTGATGTCGCTGGCCGTCCAGCACACGGACACGGGCGACGGCGGTGCCGCCGCAGCGGACGCCGAGGCCACGATCGACGGATACCTCGACGAGGCGGTCGCGCTGGGGCGCGCGGCCGTCGAGCGTCTGCCCCCGGACGATGCGGTGTCGCGCATCAATCTCGGGGCGGCGCTGCACATGCGGGGCTCGCGCGGAGGTTCACCGGACGACCTGGACGAGGCGGTCGCCCTGTTGCGGGCGGCGGCGCGGACGGCGGAGAACCCCAGGAACCGGGCCGACGCCGCCACCAACCTCGCGTCGGTGCTGCGCAGCCGGGCCTCGCTCACCCGCCGGTCGCAGGACCGGCGCGAGGCCGACGCGGTGGCGGACGAGGCGCGGACCGTGCTGCGGGAGTCACCCGCGGACCATCCGCGGACGCTCATGTACTCCCTGTTCGCGGCCGGCGGCTCCGCCACCTCCGAGGACGCCCGCCGTGCGCTGGCGGCCGTGTCCCGCTCACACGCCTTGCGACCGAAGCTGCTGGTCCGGCTGGCCACGGCGCTGGAGGAGGAGGGTGACCGGGACGGCGCGGTCGTCGCGGCCAGGGAGGCGACGGCCACCGCGGTGAGCAGCGAGAGCACGGTCGAGTCGCAGCGGCTCCTCGGCTCTCTGCTGCTGCGTTCGCACGACGACGGCGGGCCGGACCGCGCGGAGGTGGAAGAGGCCGTGGCGGCCTTCACGGCGGCGGTCGCGGCATGCGAGGCGACGGACGTGGACCGCGCCGACGTGCTGATCGGTCTGGCGGTGGCGCTGGTGAACCGCCTCCGGTTCGCACCGGACGGCCCCGACCACGAGGCGGCGCTGACGGCGCTCCGGGAGGCGGCCCACGCGGTCGGCTCCTCGCCCGGGAGCCGTCTGTCCGCCACCCGGATGTGGGCGGGCCTGGCCCACGAGGCCGGCGACACCGCCGACGCGCTGGTGGGGGCGCGCGCCGCGGTCTCCCTGCTGCGGGACATCGGCTGGACCGGGCTGGAACGCCCCGACCAGGAGCAGGCCCTGCGCAGCGGTGCCGCGATGCCGAGGGAGGCGGCTGCCCTGGCGATCACCGAGGGCCGGCCCGAGCTTGCCGTGGAACTCCTGGAGCAGGGGCGTTCTGTGCTGTGGCGTTCCACCCTGCACCTGCGCGGCGACCTCGCCCTTCTCGCGGCCCGGGAGCCCTCCCTCGCGGCGGAGCTGGAGAGCGTCCGCTCCGCGCTGGACGGCGACGAGAGGGCCGATCCGGAGACCCGGATGCGGCTGGCCCGCCGCTGGACCCGGCTGTGCGACCGGGTCAGGAGCCTGCCCGGCTTCGAACGCTTCCTCGCACCGCCCGAGTTCGGCGAACTCGCTCCCGCGGCGGCCGAGGGTCCCGTGGTCGTCGTCAACATCAGCTCCATCCGCTGCGACGCGATCCTGGTGCTGCCGGGGGGACGGGTCGACGTCGTACCGCTGCCAGGCGTCGACTTCCGCAGCGCCGACAGCGTCTGCAACACCTACCTGGAGCACCTGGGGGACGCGCTGGCACCCGGTGCCACGGGCCGGATCCGGCAACGCGCGCAGCACACCGTCCACGACACCCTGGAATGGCTGTGGGAGAAGATCGCCCGGCCGGTGCTGGACCGGCTGGCCCTGCCGTACCGGTCAGAGGCGCCGCCGCGGATATGGTGGTGCCCCACGGCCTCCTTGGTGTCGTTGCCGCTGCACGCGGCGGGGCGTTACCCGCGCACCCGCGCCGACCGGACCGAGCCGGTCGGACTGCCGTACGCGGTGGTGTCGTCCTACACCACGACCCTCGCCGCACTCGCCGACGCCAGGGGGCGGCCGGCCGCCGGCGATCCCCGGCTGCTGGCCGTGGGCCTGTCCGACACCCGGCGGGGCCACACGCCCCTGCCGGGAGTTCCCGAGGAACTACGGGGACTGCGTGACGCGCTCGGCCCCGAGCGGCTCAGCACACTGGCCGACGACGCGGCCACCGTGGCGGCGGTGCGGGAGCGACTGCCCGGACACCCGTGGGCGCACTTCGCCTGCCACGGCCGACTGGACATGAGCGCACCGGTGACGTCGGGCCTGTGCCTGCGCGACGGCGACATGAACGTGCTCGACTTCGCGGAGCTCCGACTGACCGGTGCGGACCTGGCGTTCCTCTCCGCATGCCATACGCGGCTGGGCGGTGGGCAGTTGCCGGACGAGGCCATCCACACCGCGGCCGCGCTGCGCATGGCGGGCTTCCGCCACGTCGTGTCCACCTTGTGGTCCGTCCAGGACCGGGTCGCGCCCGCCGTCGCCGCCGCGTTCTACCGGAACCTCGAAGCCCCGGGCGCGGCGCGGTCGGCGGGTGCCGCAGTGGCCCTGCACCGTGCCGTCGCCGAACTGCGCGACGCGGACCCCACGAACCCGATGCTCTGGGCCCCCTTCGCGCACGACGGCCCGTAGCGGAGACGTCGTGCCAGGAGCAGGCCGCCGGCGCTGCCGGCGGCCTGTGGGTCTTGCGGAGAAGGCCGCTGGTCGCGGAGAAGGAGAGCGGTCAGGGCTTCGCGTAGTCGCCGAAGCCGAACCAGTCGAGCACCACGCACGGCTCGTCGCCGACGACCCAGGCGTCGTGGCCCGGCGCGATCGAGATGAAATCGCCGGGGCCGGCCTCGCCGGTCTCGCCGTCGTCCATGACGATCTTCATACGGCCGCTGACCATGTACCCGACGTGCGCGGCCTGACAGCTGTCCGTTCCCGCGATCGGCTTGATGTGGGTGGACCAGCGCCAGCCCGGCTCGAACACGGCACGGCCGACCGGTCCTTGCTCGGTGTTGATGACGTCCAGCTTCCCCTTCCCGTCCTTGAACGCACGGGTCTCGTCAGCCGAGTCGAAGTTCTTGCTCACTATTGCGGCCATGATGTCCCGCCTCCCGGCGGTGTGGGTGCTGTCCCCGAGGCCATCTCTCACATTACGCCGACAGCCCGCCGACGGGGGAAGATCGGCGGGCTGTCGTCTGTGCCGGGAGTGGCTTCTCGCGGCCGGGGGCGTGACTCAGTGGAAGCTGTGCTCCTCCGCGGGGAACGCGCCGCCCGCGACGTCGTCGGCGAACGCCTTCGCCGCGTCGCCGAGGGTCTGCCGCAGGTTCGCGTACTGCTTGGTGAAGCGCGGCACCTTGCCGCCCGTCAGGCCGGCCATGTCGGTCCACACCAGGACCTGGGCGTCGGTGTCGGGCCCGGCGCCGATGCCGATGGTGGGGATGTGCAGGGAGCGGGTGACCTCGGCGGCGAGCTCGGCCGGGACCAGTTCGAGCACCACCGCGAACGCGCCCGCGTCCTGGGCGGCCTTGGCGTCACGGATCAGCTTGTGGGCGGCCTCGTCGCTGCGGCCCTGCACCCGGTAGCCCATGGTGTTCACGGACTGCGGGGTCAGTCCCAGGTGGGACATGACCGGGATGCCGGACTGCACGATCAGCTCGGTCTGGGCCAGCGAACGCTCGCCGCCCTCCAGCTTGACCGCGCCGACGCCCGCCTCCTTGACCAGCCGGGTCGCGTTGCGGAGGGCCTGGACCGGCCCTTCCTGGTACGCGCCGAAGGGCAGGTCGCCGACGACGAGGGCGCGCCTGGTGCCCCGTACGACGGCGGCGGACAGGAGGGTCATCTCGTCCATCGTGACGGGCACGGTGGTCTCGTAGCCGAGGTGGCAGTTGCCCATCGAGTCGCCCACGAGGACCACGGGGATCCCGGCCTCGTCGAAGACGGACGCCGTCATGGCGTCGTAGGCGGTGAGCATGGGCCACTTCTCGCCGCGCTCCTTGGCGGCGGCGATGTCATGCACGGTGATGCGGCGCGACTGCTTGCCGCCGTACAGCGCCTTGCTGCTGTCGGTGGCCTTCCGGGCAGGCTGAAGCGTCATGAGTATTCGGCTCCTTCGTCATCTCGAGGCGCCCTGACGGCGTCCCCGGATCGCCTCCCATGGTGGCACTTCATGCCACCCGGGGAAAGAGGACCCCCTCACACCGGCGTCGGGCCCCCGGGACACGCCGCGGCTGTGATGTGAAACGCACCGAGTGTGCCCGTTCTGTCACAGCCTCCGCGCCGGGCCCCGCCGCAGGAACCCGGGCGTGCGCTCCCGTCGTCATCGAGGCAGAACGGCCGTCCCCGGACGGCAGGACGACCACCGGTCATCGCCTAGGGTCCTAAGGACGGCGGCGAGGCCGGGCGTGACAGCAAGGCAGTGAGGACAGCTCTATGGCGCAGGCGTACACGGCGGACACGGGGAACGGCACAGCCCGGACGCGGCCCACCGGTTCCTTTGCCGGCAGAATCCGGCGGATGCCCGAGCGGTGGCGCGGCGACCGGGGGATCTGGCGGCGCGGCGTCGTCCTCGCCTTCTGCGCCGTGCTGGTCGCCCTGCTGATGATCCTGCACGCCCACATCCCCAACCGGATCGGCAACCTCGGCAGCCTGACGGAGACCTTCCTGCCGTGGTTCGGTGTGTTCGTCCCGCTGATCGCCGTCGCCGGGGTGCTGCGCCGCTCGGCCACCGCGTTGATCGCCGTGCTGCTGCCGCTCGTCGTGTGGCTCAACCTGTTCGGCGGGCTGCTGGGCGAGTCCGCGGCCACCGGCGGCGATCTGACGATCGCCACGCACAACGTGAACGCGGACAACCCGGACCCCGGGGGCACCGCGGAGGACGTCGCCGCGGCCGGGGCCGACGTCCTCGCGCTCCAGGAACTGCCGGCCGGTCAGGTGACGGCGTACGAGGAGGCCCTGTCCGCCACGTACCCGCACCACGCGGTCGAGGGCACCGTGGGGCTGTGGAGCAAGTACCCGCTGACCGACACCTCCCCCGTCGACATCCGGATGGGCTGGACCCGCGCGATGCGCGCCACCGTGGCGACGCCCGGCGGTGACGTCGCGGTGTACGTCGCGCACATGCCGTCCGTCCGCGTGAAGCTCCACGCGGGCTTCACCGCCAACCAGCGGGACAACAGCGCCGACGCGCTGGGTGAGGCCATCGCCCGCGAGCGGCTGGACCGGGTCGTGCTGCTCGGCGACCTCAACGGCACGATGAACGACCGTTCCCTGAACGCCGTCACGTCCCAGATGCGCTCCACGCAGGGCGCGGCGGGCGACGGCTTCGGCTTCAGCTGGCCGGCGGCGTTCCCGATGGCGCGGATCGACCAGATCATGGTGCGCGGCGTGGAACCGGTGTCGTCGTGGACGCTGCCGCGGACGAACAGTGACCATCTGCCGATCGCGGCCCGCGTGGACCTGTGACGTTGCTCGCAGTATGGCGCTCCCCGTGACCGCGCCCGGCCCTCGGGGCCGGGCGCGGACGCCTGTCCGGGGGGTGGGGGGAACATCGGCGCAACCCGCCGTTCACCGCGGGGAAGAAAACGTCTGAGAGCATTTGTTCCGAGAACGAACTTACTCGGAAAGGCTCACCCTCCCATGCCCCTGGCGCTCCTCGCCCTCGCCGTGTCCGCCTTCGGCATCGGAACCACCGAATTCGTGATGATGGGCCTGCTGCCCAACGTCGCGGAGGACCTCGGCACCTCCGTGCCCACCGCGGGCCATCTCGTCTCGGCCTACGCCATCGGCGTCGTCATCGGCGCCCCGCTGCTCACCGGCCTCGGCTCCCGCGTGCCGCGCAAGCGGATGCTGCTGCTCCTGATGGCGCTGTTCACCGTCGGCAACCTGGCCTCCGCGCTCGCGCCCGGCTTCGGCACCCTCCTCGCGGGGCGCGTACTCGCCGGACTGCCGCACGGCGCGTTCTTCGGCGTCGGCGCCGTCGTCGCCGCACGGCTCGTGCGGGAGCACCGGCAGGCCCGTGCCGTCGCGACCATGTTCCTCGGACTCACCGTGGCCAACATCGTCGGCGTCCCCGCCGCGACCGCGCTCGGCCAGCAGCTCGGCTGGCGCGCGACGTTCCTCGTCGTGACGGCCATCGGCCTCGTCGCCATGGCCGCCCTGGCCCGCCTCGTGCCCGCCATGCCGCTCGACGCCCACCAGGGCATCGGCCGCGAGCTGCGCGCCCTGAGGGACCGGCAGGTGCTGCTCGGGCTGCTGACCGCCGTCTTCGGCTTCGCCGGAGTGTTCGCCGTGTACTCCTACCTCGCCTCGATGACGACCGAGGCCATCGGCCTGGGGGAGTCGTCCGTCACCCTCGTCCTCGCCCTGTTCGGCATCGGCATGACCCTCGGCGCGCTCGCCGCCGGCCCCCTCACCGACCGCGCGCTGCGGCCCACGCTCTACGGCTCCCTGACCGCGCTCGCGCTGGTCCTGGCCGCCTTCCCGTTCACCGTCCACGTCCCGTGGCTCGCGCTGACGACCGTCGTCGTCCTCGGCGCGGTCGGCTTCCTGACCACCACGCCGCTGCAGATGCTGGTGATGCGCAAGGCCAAGGACGCCCCGACCCTCGCCTCCGCCTCGAACCACTCCGCCTTCAACCTCGCCAACGCCGGCGGCGCCTGGCTCGGCGGCGCGGCCATCGCGGCGGGCTGGGGCTGGACCTCCCCGGCGCTCGTCGGCGCGGTCCTCGCCGTCGTGGGTCTCGCGATCGCCGCCGTGGCCGGACTGCTCGACCGGGACCGCGACGGAAAGGGGGCCTCCCGCGTGATCGCGGGAAGCCCCCTCGCACCGGAGCGGATCAGCTCGTCGCCTCGCGCCAGCGGTTCGTGATCGGCAGCCGCCGGTCCTTGCCGAAGCCCTTCGCCGAGATCTTGGTGCCCGGCGGGTACTGGCGCCGCTTGTACTCCGCCGTGTCCACCATCCGCAGTGTCTTCGTCACCAGCGCCTCGTCGAAGCCGGCCGCCACGATCGCGTCCTTGCCCTGGTCCCGGTCCACGTACAGCTCCAGGAGCCGGTCCAGCACGTCGTAGTCGGGCAGTGAGTCGGTGTCCACCTGCCCGGGGCGCAGCTCCGCGCTCGGGGGCTTGGTGATCGACGCCTCCGGGATCGGCGGGGTCTGGCCGCGTTCCGCCGCGGCGCGGTTGCGCCACTTGGCGAGCCGGAACACGGTCGTCTTGTAGACGTCCTTGATCGGCCCGTACGCCCCGACCGAGTCGCCGTAGAGCGTCGAATACCCCACCGCCAGCTCGGACTTGTTGCCCGGCGCGAGGACGATGTGGCCCTCCTGGTTGGAGATCGCCATCAGCATCGTGCCGCGCAGCCGCGACTGGAGGTTCTCCTCCGCGAGCCCGGTCAGACCCAGCGAGCCCATGTAGGCGTCGAACATCGGCTCGATGGGCACGGTGCGGAAGTTCAGCCCCGTACGCCGTGCCAGTTCGGCCGCGTCGCCCTTGGAGTGGTCCGAGCTGTACTTCGACGGCATGGAGACGCCGTACACGTTCTGCGCGCCGAGCGCGTCGCAGGCGATCGCGGCGACCAGAGCGGAGTCGATGCCCCCGGACAGACCGATCAGCACGGACCGGAAACCGTTCTTGGCGGCGTACGCGCGCAGGCCGACCACCAGCGCCGAGTACACCTCCTCGTCGTCGTCGAGCCGGTCGGCGTAACCGCCCGTCAGCTCGGCCTCGCACGCGGGCAGCGGCTCCTGCGACAGCACGACGCGGTCGATGCGGAGCCCGTCGTCCACGACGCCCTCGGGCGCGTCGGCGGCCGCCGCGGGCAGCTCGAGATCCAGTACGACGCTGCCCTCCGCGAACTGCGGTGCCCGCGCGACGACCTCGCCGTCCGCCCCGACGACGATCGAGTCGCCGTCGAAGACCAGCTCGTCCTGTCCGCCGATCATCGCCAGGTACGCCGTGGTGCAGCCGGCCTCCTGGGCGCGCTTGCGCACCAGCTCGAGGCGGGTGTCGTCCTTCTCGCGCTCGTACGGCGAGGCGTTGATCGAGATCAGCAGCCCGGCCTTCGCGCTGCGCGCCGCGGGCACCCGGCCGCCGTCCTGCCAGAGGTCCTCGCAGATCGCGAGCGCCACGTCGACGCCGTGGACCCGGATCACCGGCATGGTGTCGCCCGGCACGAAGTAGCGGAACTCGTCGAAGACGCCGTAGTTGGGGAGGTGGTGCTTGGCGAAGCTGAGCGCCACCTCGCCGCGGTGCAGCACGGCGGCGGCGTTGCGCGGGGACCCGGCGGGCTGACCGTACCGGGGCCGGCCCGTCTCCGAACGGTCCAGGTAGCCGACGATCACGGGGAGTTCGCCGAACCCCTCGGAGTCCAGGCGGGCGGCGAGCGCGCGCAGCGTGGCGCGGGACGCTTCGACGAAGGACGAACGCAGTGCGAGGTCCTCGACGGGGTAGCCGGTCAGCACCATCTCGGGGAAGGCGACCAGATGCGCCCCCTGCTCGGCGGCGTGCCGGGTCCAGTGCACGATCGCCTCGGCGTTGCCGGCGAGGTCACCGACGGTCGAGTCGATCTGATTCAGAGCGAGGCGTAGTTGAGGCACGGGCCCAGTGTAATCGTCTTTCTGACGCGATGTCCCTCCGGGTGATGCGCGGCACATCACAGAAGGGCCCGGCGGAAGGGGGGCGGGCCGCGGTGGCCGCGCCCCCGGCGCCGCCGTCAGGTCATGGAGCCCGCGTTCTTCAGACGCTCCGTGCCGCTCTCCGCGTAGACGCGCTCCGCCCAGCCGGCGATCTGGTCCTCGCTCAGGTGCTGCGCCAGGTCCGCCTCGCTGATCATCCCGACCAGCCGCTTGTTCTCGATCACCGGCAGCCGCCGGATCTGGTGGCCCTGCATCTCCCGCAGCACCGCCGACACGTCCGCGCCGGCGTCGATCCAGCGCGGGGTGCCCTTCGCCATCTCGCCCGCCGTGACCTTGGACGGGTCGTGGCCCATCGCGACGCAGCCGACGACGATGTCGCGGTCGGTGAGGATGCCGCACAGCCGCTCGTCGGCGTCTGCGATCGGCAGGGCGCCGACGTCCAGCTCCCGCATCAGCTGCGCCGCCCGGTCGACGGTCTCGTGAGCGGGGATCCACCGGGCCCCCGGGTGCATGATGTCCTTCGCAGTGGTCATGGGTCGTGCCTCCTGCATGCCGTACCGGCCCCGAGCCACCTCATTCTCGTGGCGCCGTTCGGCGTACGCGACCGCAACCGCCGAAGGCCCCGGGCGCCGGCCCCTCCCACCCGAGCCTGCTCCCGACCGTCCGTGCCGCCCGGCGTCTCCCGGCCCTCGTGCCTCCGGCCCGGCCTGCTCGCCGCGCCGTTCCTCCCGGCGCCCGCGACTCCCCGGCCGTCCGTGTCGCCCGCCGTCTCCCGGCGCTCGTGCCTCCGGCCCGGCCTGCTCGCCGCGCCGTTCCTCCCGGCGCCCGTCCGCTTCGGCCGCCTGCTCACGGGCCCCGTGCCTCCCGGCCGCCCCCTGCTTGCCGCCCTCGTACTTCGCGGCCGCCTGCCGCGGCCCCTGCGTCTCCGCCTCATCGCGGCGCCCGCGCTTCTCGGGCCCCCGAATCCCGCGCACCGGCCGCTCGCGCGACCCCCGGCCCCTGTCCGCTCAGCCGCCGCGCCTCCGGTCCCCGGCTGCGTGCCGGGCCCGAGCCCAAGGCCCCGGCTGCGCGCCGCCCGCCCCGTTCCCGGACCTCCCGACTCTTCGTAGCCGGGTGTCTGCCCGGCCCCCGACCGGACTGGCCGCTCGCGGCCCGTCCCGGCGCCCCGTTCCTCCCGGCCGCCCACCGCCCGCCGCTCACGCACCGCCGTCCACGAACGCGCACGGCCCCGGCCCGGAGAAATCCGGGACGGGGCCGTGGGCGACAGGCGGTGCGTGTCAGGTGCGGGGTTCCGCGCCGCGGCGGTGCAGCAGGTCGACCATCAGCTCGACCTCCGACGCCTGCGCGTCCACCATGCCCTGCGCCAGATCGCGCTCCACCCCGACCGTGCACTGCTCGACGCAGCCCTTGGCCATGGCGATCCCGCCGTTGTGGTGGATGATCATCAGCTGGAGGTAGAGGATCTCCGCCTCCTTGCCGCTGAGCCGCCCCAGCCGCGCCAGGTCCGACTTGCTCGCCATGCCGGCCATCAGCGAACCGTCCTCGGCCCGGTGCCCGCCGCCGTGAGCGCCGTGGCCGGAGCTCCCCGTGGCCATCCACTCCATCGGCTCGGCGTCCGCGTCGACCTTCGGCAGGCCCCACAGGTCCAGCCAGCCCAGCATCATGCCGCGCTGATTGGCCTGGGTGTTGGCGATGTCGTACGCGAGCCTGCGCACTTCCTCGTCCTTCGTCCGGTCACGGACGATGAACGACATCTCCACCGCCTGCTGGTGGTGGACGGACATGTCACGGGCGAAACCGGCGTCCGCGGACGCCCCCGTCGGCGTACGGTCCGCCGTGGCGGATCCCCCGCTCCCCGCCGAGGCCACCGTGGCCGCCCCCGCGAACAGCAGCGCCAGGACCACCGCGGTGACGGCGGCCCAGTGCGTACGCGTCATGCCCATCACTTGCCGCTCAGTCCGCCCGTGCAGGCAGCGCCCGGCTCGGGCGTCTGCGGGCCCTGCACGTACTTGGTGAAGAACTGGCTGACCCGCTTGTCGTCGGCCGAGTCGACGGTCACCTGCTTGCCCCAGGCGCTCAGCATGATCGCGCCCTGCTGGTCCTTGTACGGGCTCATCAGCGTGTACGGCGTCTTCTTGACCTTCTCGGCCAGCTTGTCCACGTCCGCCTTGGCGGCCTTGTCGGTGTACGTCACCCACACCGCGCCGTGCTCCAGCGAGTGGACGGCGTTGACGTCGGGGATCGGCTCCTTGTAGACGTCGCCGTTGCAGTTCATCCACACCTGGTTGTGGTCGCCGCCGACCGGCGGCTTCATCTCGTAGGTGACGGCCGTCTCGACGTGGTTGCGGCCCAGCTTCTTCGCGTCCCAGGACTTCTCGTCCTTGACCGGGGCCTTGGCCTCGGCCACGCGCTGCTCCTTCTCCTCGGACTCCTTGTTGAGGACGAAGACACCGAAGCCGACGAGGCCGGCGACGACGACGGCGCTGATGCCGACGGTGAGGATGCGGTTGCGGCGCTCACGGGACTGCTCGGCCCGGCGCATCTGCTCTATCCGGGCCCGGCGGTCGTTGGTGGTGTTACGGGAAGCCATGGTGGCGGTGTCCTTCGTGAAGTCTGCGGAATGGGGGGTTCAGCGATGCGTGCGAGGTCGTGCGGGCGGTGTCACGTCCGCAGCACCTGAAGGACGTGCAGGTCCGGGGCGCGCGCGAGCACTCCGGAACGGCCCTGGCCGCCGGCGTCGGCGGCGGGCCCGGGGTGGGGGAGCGGGGCGCCCGCCTCCAGCGGAGCGTCGAGCTGCGGCGGCGGCACGGTGAGCACCGCGGGGCTGAGCACCGGCAGCAGCCCGCAGCCGCCGTCGTCGTACGGGCAGCTGTACGCGGTCGCCGGGAAGACGCCCGCACCGTCCGGTGCGCCGAACCCCGCCGCCGCCGTCGCCCCCGGACCATGGGTCCGGGGGGAGGGCTTGCCGTGATGCGTACCGGCCGGGCCCAGGCAGATGAAGAGCGCGCCGAGGAGCGTCGCCACGGCACTCAGCAGAGCCGTGGGACGCGCGGTGCGCGAGAGGCGGTCGGTCCGCGAACCCCCCATGGGCGCAGATCGTAGTGGGCGGGCGTCCCCGGCACCGCAGACGGGCGGCAATTAACGGCCGCCGGCGACGACCCGGGAGCCCGCCGGCGGCGATCTGGAACCCCGCCGGCGACGACCCGGGAGCCCGCCGACGACGACCCGGGAGCCCGTCGGCGAACGACACCGGGCCCCGCCGCGATGCGACGGGGCCCGCGCGGGCCGGGTGAGCCTGACCCGTCGTGACGCGTCAGACCCGTTCCTTCGCACGCCCGGCCGGTGCGGACCGGTCCGCACCGGCCTCCGCCCGTGCCCCGGCCCTGAACAGCCGGCCCGGCCACCAGAACCAGCGCCCCAGGTCGAGGGCGAGCGCGGGCACCAGCACCGTACGGACCAGGAACGTGTCCAGCAGGACGCCGATGCCGACGATGGTGCCCATCTGCGCCATCGTCACGAGGGGCAGTCCGGCGAAGACCGCGAACGTCGCGGCGAGCACCACGCCCGCGCTGGTGATGACCCCTCCGGTGGTCGTCAGGCCCTCGAGCACACCACGTGCCAGGCCGAGCCGTTCCGACTCCTCACGGACGCGGTGCATCAGGAAGATGTTGTAGTCGATGCCGAGGGCGACCAGGAACACGAAGCCCATCAGCGGGAGCGACCAGTCGACACCGGCGAATCCGAGGACGTGCTCGAAGAGGAGGTTCGAGGCGCCGAGCGCGGCGAAGTACGAGAGCACGACCGTCGCCAGCAGCAGCACCGGGGCGACGATCGCCCGCAGCAGCCACACCAGGACGAGCAGGACCACCAGCAGCACCACCGGGATCACGGTCCGCAGGTCACGGTCGGCGGCCCGCTGGGTGTCCAGGGTCTGCGCGGTGGTGCCGCCCACCAGGGCGTCGGCCCCCGCCACGTCGTCGACGGCGGAGCGCAGCGCGTCGACGGTGTCCTTGGCCGCGTCGCTGTCCGGGGCGTCCTCGAGTACGACGGACAGCGTGGCGAGTTCGCCGTCGGGCGTGCGGTCACCGGCGTCGACCCGGGCGACGCCCGGCACCTGGGCGGCGGCCGCCCGGACCGCCCCGGCCTGCGCCGCGTTCGTGACGATCTTCGCGGGGTCGGAGGCGCCCGACGGGTAGTGGGCCGAGACCTGCTCCTGGGCGACGACCGACTCGGGCTTGTCCTGGAACATCTCCGACTGGGTGAGCCCCATGTTGATGCCGAAGGCGCTGAGCGCCAGCACACCCGTGACGCCGGCCGACATCAGCCACGCCCGGCGCGGGCCCCGGGCGACGGCCGCACCGATACGGGACCAGACGGTGACCGCCTTCCGTACGGGCGTCCCGTGGCGCGGCACGAACGGCCAGAACACCCAGCGGCCCGCGATCACCAGCAGCGCCGGCAGCACGGAGACCATCGCCAGGAAGCCGCAGACGACACCGATCGCGCCGACCAGGCCCAGCGACCGGGAGGAGTTGATGTCCGCCAGCGACAGGCAGGCCAGTCCGACGGCGATCGTGCCGGCGGAGGCGAGGATCGCCGGCCCCGAACGCCGCAGCGCGAGCCTCATCGCCGTGTGCCGGTCCTCGTGGCGGTGCAGCTCCTCCCGGTAGCGGGCGATGAGCAGCAGCGCGTAGTCGGTGCCGACGCCGAACACGAGGACCATGAGGATGCCGGCGCTCTGCGGGTCGACGGGCAGCCCGGCGTACTTCGCGAGCAGATAGGTGCAGACCTGGGTCAGGACGGCGGCGAAGCCCACCGCCAGCAGCGGGAACAGCCACAGCACCGGGCTGCGGTAGGTGATCAGCAGCAGTACGGCCACCACCAGGCCGGTGGCGATCATCAGGGTGGCGTCGAGCGTGTCGAAGACCGCGACCTGGTCCATCAGCGAGCCGGCCGGACCGCCGACCGCGACGTCGAGGCCGGGCGGGGCGTTGGCGCCGGCGATGTCGCGGATCTCCGCGACCCGGTCGCCGAGCTCGTCCGACAGCGGTACGACCACCATCAGGGCCCTGCCGTCGTCGGACGGCAGCACGGGGGACAGCTGCCGGCCCTCCGCGACATGCGGCGCGAACGCACGGCGGTCCGACTCGGCCGCGGCACGGTCACCGGCGGCGAGCGGCCGGTCGGCGCTGTACACGACGACGACCGGCATCACCTCGTCGGTGCGGAACTTCTCCAGCTCCGTGTTGACCGCCGCCGACTCGGCCCCTCGCGGCAGGAAGGCGTTCGGTCCGGTGTCCTCGACCTCACCGAGCTTTCCGGCGAGCGGGCCGAGGGCCACGGCGACGACGATCCAGCCGAACAGCACGAGCCATTTCGCGCGTCGGCCGCCGGGCGCCGAGGCCAGGCGCTTGAGCAGCGCTTTCATGAGTAGTCTCCTGAGTGTGGAGTGCGGGGCGCACGGAGCCCCCGCCGCGGCGTGACGGGTTCGCAGACCTGCCGTGGCGTGGGGACGTGCCCGGATGTGTGTGCTTCACGGGTACGGCCGGGAGTTGCAGCTCCTGGCCGTACCGCTTTCATGAGCCGGCGGCCCTACTCGATCTCGCGCATCATCTTCTCCATCGAGGAGAGCGAGACGCGGGTCTGTGTCAGCTCGTCGAGCGTGCGCCGGTGCAGTTCTGTGCTGTCCTCCAGCAACTGCGCGTACTTCTCCGCGAGTTTGCGGTACTCGGTGTCCCGCGTCGCCAGCGCGCGGGCCCGCCAGGTCGCTGCGACCTGCCAGACGATGACGATGCACAGCAGGAACACCCCGGCGGCACCGACCGCTCCCACGATGTCGCCGTTCATTTCGCCGTCTCCTTCATCGTGTCCTTCTCCGTGTCCTTGCCCTTGTCGTCCTTGCCCTCGTCGGTGAGCGTGCGCGCCGCCCGCGCGACGACCTCGGGGGTCAGCGCCCAGCAGAACGGCGTCAGCTCGAAGAACTTCATCGCCTTGCCTCCCTCGGAGAGCTCGAGCTCGCCCCGGACCAGTCCCGCCGCCTCCAGCCGCTGCAGATGCATGTGCAGCAGGGGGCGGCCGATGGCCAGCTCACGGGC
Source organism: Streptomyces pristinaespiralis (assembly GCF_001278075.1). Taxonomy (GTDB): domain Bacteria; phylum Actinomycetota; class Actinomycetes; order Streptomycetales; family Streptomycetaceae; genus Streptomyces; species Streptomyces pristinaespiralis. The sequence continues at coordinate 6,143,560 of NZ_CP011340.1, forward strand.
GAGCCGGCTCACGTAGTCGCGGCCGTCGTACAGGGCGGCGACGATGCGCATCCGGTGCGGATTGCCCAGGGCGGTGAGGACCTTCAGCAGCGCGTCGCCCGTGAGCTCCGGTCCCTGTTCCGGGGCCGGGTTCTCGCTCATCGCGCCCCCTTCGCTCGTATGTGTCAGTTCACGCTGACACGCCCCCTGGGACGTGTCAAAGAAACCTGACACATGTCGGGGAGGAGTGAGGGGGGCCTCAGGGTCGTCTCGGGGTGGGCCCTGACCCACAATGGGCACAGCCGCGTGCGCAACCTCCCCGAAACCCGCGGATGGGATGCTCCAGGGAGCAGGCACGCGCCGTGACCGGCAAGGATGGGTGGAAATGGACAAGCAGCAGGAATTCGTGCTCCGCACGCTCGAGGAGCGCGACATCCGCTTCGTACGCCTGTGGTTCACCGATGTGCTCGGCTTCCTGAAGTCGGTCGCCGTGGCACCCGCCGAGCTGGAACAGGCCTTCGACGAGGGAATCGGCTTCGACGGCTCCGCGATCGAGGGCTTCGCCCGGGTCTACGAGTCCGACATGATCGCGAAGCCGGACCCCGGGACCTTCCAGATCCTGCCCTGGCGCGCGGAGGCGCCGGGCACGGCCCGGATGTTCTGCGACATCCTGATGCCCGACGGCTCGCCGTCCTTCGCGGACCCGCGCTTCGTGCTCAAGCGGATCCTCGCCAAGACCTCGGACCTGGGCTTCACCTTCTACACCCACCCCGAGATCGAGTTCTTCCTGCTCAAGGACAAGCCCGTCGACGGCAGCCGCCCCACGCCCGCCGACAGCTCCGGCTACTTCGACCACACTCCGCAGAACGTGGGCATGGACTTCCGCCGCCAGGCGATCACCATGCTGGAGTCCATGGGCATCTCGGTCGAGTTCAGCCACCACGAGGGCGCGCCCGGCCAGCAGGAGATCGACCTGCGCTACGCGGACGCGCTGTCCACGGCGGACAACATCATGACGTTCCGCCTGGTCATGAAGCAGGTGGCGCTCGAGCAGGGCGTGCAGGCCACCTTCATGCCGAAGCCGTTCTCGGAGTACCCGGGCTCCGGCATGCACACCCACCTCTCGCTCTTCGAGGGTGACCGGAACGCCTTCTACGAGTCCGGCGCCGAGTACCAGCTCTCCAAGGTGGGCCGCTCCTTCATCGCCGGTCTGCTGAAGCACGCCGCGGAGATCTCGGCCGTCACCAACCAGTGGGTCAACTCCTACAAGCGCATCTGGGGCGGCTCCGCCCGCAGCGCCGGCGCGGGCGGCGAGGCCCCCTCGTACATCTGCTGGGGCCACAACAACCGCTCGGCCCTGATCCGCGTCCCGATGTACAAGCCGGGCAAGACCGGCTCGGCCCGCATCGAGGTCCGCTCCCTGGACTCCGGCGCGAACCCGTACCTCTCCTACGCCGTCCTGCTCGCCGCCGGCCTGAAGGGCATCGAGGAGGGCTACGAGCTCCCCGCGGGCGCGGACGACGACGTCTGGGCCCTCTCCGACGCCGAACGCCGCGCGATGGGCATCGCCCCGCTCCCGCAGAACCTGGGCGAGGCGATCGACCTGATGGAGCGCAGCGAGCTGGTGGCGGAGACGCTCGGCGAGCACGTCTTCGACTTCTTCCTGCGCAACAAGAAGCAGGAGTGGGAGGAGTACCGCTCCGAGGTCACCGCGTTCGAGCTGCGCAAGTCCCTGCCGGTGCTGTAACCGCAGGTCAGCGCTGATATCGCCTGTCCACGGCACTCCGGGCCGACGGTCGCCGACCGTCGGCCCGGAGGCGTCCTGCACGCCCCGGGCCGTCTCCGGGCGGGCAGCCCTCTCCTGGGGCGGTCACAACATCCCCAGCTCGGAGTCCGGCCTGCAGAACTGGCACGGCTCCACGCCCTCCGCCAGCAGTTCCCGGGCCTCGGCCGGCGTGACCGGCTTCGTGCGCTGCGCCATGCGGCAGTCGCCGACGTGGACCTCGAACGGACGCCGGCCGGCGCCGATGCCGTGAGAGATCACGAACCCCGGATCCCGTGGCGCGGTGCGTCGGACGCGCTGCGCGGCGAGGCTGGTGCGCCGTTCCTCCTCGGCGATCCAGCGGTCCGTCTGCGCGAGCTGTTGCTCCTGGACGCGGCGCAGGAAGCGGAGGAGAGCGAGGCGCGGAATATCGGACACAAGTTCGATTCTAGGGCCGGTGGACACCCGGCTGCCAGGCGCGCCGCGGTGCCCGCGACACCGAACCCGGTCGCGCCGCGTCCTCGCCGGAACCGTTGCGGCACAGGCGCGTCGCTGCCGGTGCGGTGGACGCCGCGCGCGAAGCGGCCGCGTCGGGCGGGAGTTGTCAGTCCGGGCGGGCACGCGAAACCTTCCGGCCGGTGGAGACGTGGGTTCGACCGATCCGCTGCTGCCGATCATCGGGTTCGGCCAGGAGACGGCCTACGCGCCCCGCGGGGCCCACCGGTGGCCGGCGTATCTGATGATCATCGGCGGCCGGGTCCTGGCCACACGATCGCCGCGGGGGTCACCCTGTCCCTGAGCCGCCGGCAGGGCCAGGGCGCCGGCCGGGCTCGAGCGGTGAGGAACCGTACGCCGGGCGTGCGGATGCGAAACGCGCCCGATGCGGTGACCCTGGAGTCACGGGGGACCCTGCGTCGAGGAGGAAAACCCCATGTCCATGATGGACAAGCTCAAGAACATGCTCAAAGGTCATCCCGAGCAGACGGACCGGGGCATCGAGAAGGCCGGCGACTACGTGGACGGCAGGACCCAGGGCAAGCACAGCCGCCACGTCGACACGGCACAGGAAAAGATGAGGGACCAGTACGGATCCGGCGGCACCGGTGGCACGGAAGGCCGCGACGAGCCGCGCCAGTGACCTCACCCGCGGACGCGTACCGGCCCCGGCCGGTGGGGCAGCGCCCACCGGCCGGGGCCGCCCCGCGCGTCTACTCCCCGCCCGGCCTGCGGGCGACGAGATAGGCCTGCGGAGTCTTCTCGCCCTCCTCCGGCTCGCGCTCCAGCCGGGCAAGCACCTCGAAACCCGCCTCCCGCAGCTGCTCCACGACCAGGTCCGGCCGCATCCGGTGGAAGTCGAGCGACACGCTGTGACCGAAGGCCTCCGTGTAGCGCGAGATGTGATCACCGACCTGGAAGGCCACCGCGAGGTGTCCGCCGGGCGCGAGAATCCGGTGGAACCCGGCGAGCACGCCCGGGACTTCGGCCGGCGGAAGATGGATCATCGAGTACCAGGCGACGACGCCCGCGAGCGAGCCGTCCGCGAAGCCGCCGAGCTCCGTCATGGAGCCCTCGTCGAACCGTAGCTGCGGATACGCGCGCCGGGCGAGTGCCACCATCGCGGGAGACAGGTCGATGCCCCGGATGTCCACCCCGAGGCCGGCCAGGCAGGCCGACACCCTTCCCGGTCCGGACCCGAACTCGACCACGGGGCCTGCCCCGTCCGCCCGCACCCTCTCGGCGAACGCGGCGAGCATGGCCCGCTCGAGGGACTTCGCCTCCGCCTCGAACCTCTCCGCGTAGTCGGCGGCGATCGCGTTGTACGAGGCGCGGGTGTCGCGCAGGAAGGTCTTTTCGACATCGGTGTCCATGCGTACGTGGATACCAGCAGCCACTGACAGCCTGGCCTCCGCCACCGGCCGTCCCACACGGGGCGTGGCGGAGGCCGCACGGGCTCAGGACGCCGTAGGGCCGGGGCGGTCAGCGCTCCGACAGCGGCGCCGGTGCCTCCTGGACGCACCAGCTGTTGCCGTCCGGGTCCTTGAAGAACATGAACGCGTTCCACTCCTCGCCGGGGCCCTCCTCCCAGCCCGTCGGCCCCACGTGCTGGATCGACGTCACCGGGACCCCGCGCGACATCAGCTCGGAGTGGGCCTTCGCGAGATCCGTGACGCACAGCTGGAGGCCGTGGAGTGCGCCGGGGGACATCGTGGGCTGGTCCGGGTGCGCGGGCATGCCGCTCATCAGGACGATGGAGCAGCGCGACCCCGGCGGGGTCAGCTGGATGATCCGCATGCCGGGGGCGACCTCGGAGTCGATGTCGGCCTTGAAGCCGCAGGCTTCCGAGTAGAAGGTCTTCGCACGGTCCAGATCCGCGACCGGTACGGGGACGACTTCCAGGGTCATTTCCACGGGTGGATTCCTTTCAACGGGGCGACGCCGGTGGTGAATCGCCCGCGAGTCTGTCCGAACACGGCGCCGTTCGCGGACCCGCGGGCCGTTCGTGGCGCAACCGGAACACCCGCGTGACGGGTCAGCAGATGTGTAGACCGCGGCCGTCGTCCCTACTCATCGGCCGACGCCGAAGCGTCCACACGCCTCACCTCACGCCGCACACCGCGGAGCCGCCCCGCCGCGCCGCAGCACCGGCCGACAGGCCGGAAAGGCGGGAAACGCGTGGTCCGCCGGGCTCCCCGCGCGCCCCTGCGGTTACGCTCGAGCGCACACGGCGGCACGGCAGGACGGAGACCGGGATGACGGTTCCGGGGCGCAGGAGCAGCACCTTCACCCGGCTGCTGAGGCACGGCTTCACCGACCCCTCCGCAGCCGCACAGCTCCTCGAACTCCCCGACATGGCGTCGGTGCGCAGCGATCCCGTGCTCCTCGACGCGCTCGGCGCCACCGCCGACCCCGACCTGGCCCTGCGCTCCCTCGTGCGCCTCGCCGAAGCGCACGAACCGGACGAACGGCGCCGGTTCCTCGACAACCTGATCACCGCGAAACCGCTGCGTGACCGGCTGCTCGGCGTCCTCGGGGCGTCCGAGGCCCTCGGCGACCACCTGGCCCGCCACCCCCGCGACTGGCACGCCCTCGCCACCTACGAGTCGGCCGACCTGCACCCGGGCGTCGCCGACTTCGAACGCGGACTCGCCGACGCCACCGACCCCGTGTCCCTGCGCGTCTCCTACCGCCGCTGCCTGCTGGCCATAGCCGCCCGCGACGTGTGCGGCACCACCGACGTGGCGGAGGCCGCCGCCGAACTCGCCGACCTCGCCACCGCCACCCTGCGCGCCGCCCTGGGCATCGCCCGCACCGCCGCGCCCCACGATGCGGCGGCCTGCCGGCTCGCCGTCATCGCCATGGGCAAGTGCGGCGGCCACGAGCTCAACTACGTCTCCGACGTCGACGTCATCTTCGTCGCCGAGCCCACAGGCGGCACGGAAGAGGCCAAGGCGCTCCAGGCCGCGACCCGGCTCGCGTCCCACCTCATGCGGATCTGCTCGGAGACCACCGTCGAAGGCACCATCTGGCCCGTCGACGCCAACCTGCGGCCCGAGGGACGCAACGGCCCACTGGTCCGCACCCTCTCCAGCCATGTCGCCTACTACCAGCGCTGGGCCAAGACCTGGGAGTTCCAGGCGCTCCTCAAGGCCCGGCCGGTCGCCGGCGACCTCGCGCTGGGCGAGGCGTACACGGAGGCCGTCGCCCCGCTGGTCTGGCAGGCCGCCGAACGCGAGAACTTCGTCGCCGACGTCCAGAAGATGCGCCGCCGCGTCGTCGACAACATCCCCGTCGCCGAGATCGAGCGTGAACTGAAACTCGGCCCGGGCGGCCTGCGCGACGTCGAATTCGCCGTACAGCTCCTGCAACTCGTCCACGGCCGCAGCGACGCCACCCTGCACAGCGGCACCACGCTCGAAGCCCTCCAGGCCCTCGCCGCCGGCGGCTACGTCGGCCGGGCCGACGCCGCCCAGCTCGACGAGGCGTACCGCTTCCTGCGCGCCATGGAACACCGCATCCAGCTCCACAAGCTGCGGCGCACCCACCTCGTGCCCGAGCAGGAGGCCGACCTGCGGCGCCTCGCCCGCTCGCTGGGCCTGCGCACCGACCCCGTCACCACCCTCAACCGCGAGTGGAAGCGCCACGCCTCCGTCGTGCGCCGGCTGCACGAGAAGATCTTCTACCGGCCGCTGCTCGACGCCGTCGCCCAGCTCACCCCCGGCGAGACCCGCCTCAGCCCCAAGGCCGCCGGTCAGCGCCTCGAAGCCCTCGGATACGCCGACCCCGCCGCCGCGATGCGCCACCTGGAGGCCCTCGCCTCCGGAGTGAGCCGCAAGGCCGCCATCCAGCGCACCCTGCTGCCCGTACTGCTCGGCTGGTTCGCCGACTCCGCCGACCCCGACGCCGGACTGCTCGGCTTCCGCAAGGTCTCCGACGCGCTCGGCAAGACGCCCTGGTACCTGCGGCTGCTGCGCGACGAGGGCGCCGCCGCGGAGAACCTCGCCCGCGTCCTGTCCGCCGGCCGCCTCGCCCCCGACCTGCTGCTGCGCGCGCCGGAGGCCGTCGCCATCCTCGGCGACCCCGAAGGCCTGCGGCCCCGCGGCCGCGACCACCTCGAACAGGAGATCCTCGCCGCCGTCGGCCGCGCCGACACCGCGGAGGCGGCGGTCGCAGCGGCCCGCGGGGTGCGCCGCCGCGAACTGTTCCGGACCGCCGCGGCCGACATCATCGGCTCCTACGGCACCGAGGAGAACCCCGCCGAGGCCGACGCCGGTGCCCTGGTCGACCAGGTCGGCGACGCGATCACCGAACTGACCGCCGCCACCGTCGCGGGCGCGTTGCGCGCAGCCGTGCGCGACAAGTGGGGCGACACCCTGCCCACCCGTTTCGCCGTCATCGGGATGGGCCGCTTCGGCGGACACGAGCTCGGCTACGGCTCCGATGCCGACGTGCTCTTCGTCCACCAGCCCCGCGACGGCGTCGACGAACAGGAAGCCGCACGGGCCGCGAACGCCGTCGTCTCCGAGATGCGCCGTCTGCTCCAGCTGCCGACCGCCGACCCGCCGCTGCTCATCGACGCCGACCTGCGGCCCGAGGGCAAGAGCGGACCCCTCGTGCGCACGCTCGCCTCCTACGGGGCCTACTACCGCCGCTGGTCGCTGGTCTGGGAGAGCCAGGCCCTGCTGCGCGCCCGGCCGATGGCCGGCGACACCGAGCTCGCCGAGGCGTTCATCGAACTCGTCGAGCCGCTGCGCCACCCCCGCGAGGGCCTCGACGACGAAGCGGTGCGCGAGATCCGCCGGCTCAAGGCGCGCATGGAGTCGGAACGCCTGCCGAGGGGCGCCGATCCCACCCTGCACACCAAGCTGGGCAGGGGCGGGCTGAGCGACGTCGAATGGACGGTCCAGCTGCTGCAGATGCGGCACGGCTGGGAGGTCCCGGGCCTGCGCACCACCCGCACCCGCGAGGCCCTGCGGGCGGCCCGCGCCGCGGGCCTCGTCTCCGAGGACGACGCCCGCACCCTCGACGAGGCCTGGGTTCTCGCGACCCGCGTCCGCAACGGCGTCATGCTGGTCCGTGGCCGCGCGGGCGACACGTTCCCGTCCGACGTGCGCGAGCTGGCGGCGGTGGGGCGGTACCTGGGGTACGGGCCGGGGCACGTGGGGGACATGCTGGACGACTACCGCCGGGTGACGCGGAGGGCGCGGGCGGTGATGGAGGCGGCGTTCTACGACGCGTAGCCCTTGGGCGGGCGGCGTCGGGGGCCGTTCGCGTGGGGCGTTTCCCCCACCCCGCCCCTTCCCGAACCGGGCTCCGCCCGGGCCCCGTGCCGCCCTGCGGGCGGCGTACCGCGCTTCGCGCGGTGCCCTCGATCTCCCCCTACGGCCCGGCGGCCGTGGGAGGTGCCCCCGGGCGGGCTGACTTCGTCAGCCTCGCAGGCCCCCGATACACCGCGCGGAGCGCGGCACAGGTCCGGGCGGAGCCCGGTTTCGGGAAGGGGCGCGGTGGGGAACGAGTCCGCCGCAGACGGGACCGGTGTCCCGGAGGGTCAGGTGCGGGCCGCAGGCAGAAAGCGGCGGACCCCGCCCGTCCCCGGGTCGCGGGGCAGTTCGACCACCAGCTGCGGAAGCCGGTGCGGCAGCGCCCGGTACCACGCGTACGACACCGCGAAGCCGAACAGCAGGCACAGCACGCCGCCCACGGCGTCCAGCCAGAAGTGGTTCGCCGTGGCGACGATGACGACCAGCGTCAGGGTCGGGTACAGCACACCGAGGATCTTCGCCCACGGCGCCGTCGCCATCGCGAAGATGATGACGCCCGACCACACCGACCAGCCGATGTGCATGGACGGCATCGCCGCGTACTGGTTCGACATGTTCTTGAAGTTGCCGGAGGCCATCGAGCCCCAGGTGTCGTGGACCAGGACCGTGTCGATGAAGTGTTGGCCGTTCATCAACCGGGGCGGTGCGAGCGGGTACAGGTAGTAACCGACCAGAGCCACACCCGTGGTGGCGAAAAGGACGAGCCGTGCGGCAGCGTAACGGCCCGGATGCACACGGTAGAGCCAGACGAGCACACTGATGGTGACGACGAAGTGCAGGGTGGCGTAGTAGTAATTCATCGACACGATGAGCCATGTCACCGAGTTCACCGCGTGGTTGACGGACTCCTCGACCGCTATGCCGAGGGTCTTTTCCAGCTGCCAGATCCAGTCCGCGTTACGCATGGCCTGGCTCTTCTGCTCGGGCACGGCGTTGCGGATGAGTGAGTACGTCCAGTAACTCACCGCGATCAGCATGACTTCGAACCAGATGCTGGGGCGGGCGGGCGTCCGGGGCGGCCGTGTTCGGGAACGGACAGGCGACTCGGCGGCCTCGTCCTCCACGATGGGTGACGGGGTCGCCGCCCGGCCTTCCAGAGTCTTCACGGTCGCTTCACCCATGAGAGAGGAGTCTGCCAGATGCACGCCGCTCTCCGATCATCCCTCGGACGGGTTCACGGCGCATACTGTCCGACTCACGGACGAGGGGTGTCTCCGGGTCGGCCTCCGGGTCCCGAGGCCGTCGAGCCGCGGACCACCAGCTCGGGCATGAAGACGAATTCGCCGTGGACGGGCGCCCTGGGGCGGTCCGGCGCGGAAGCCGAGTGACTGTCCCCCGTCTCCTCCAGGAGGGCCCGCACCGACGCCTGTCCCATCGCCTGCACCGGCTTGCGGACGGTGGTCAGCGGGGGATCGGTGAAGGCGATCAGGGGTGAGTCGTCGAAGCCCACGACGGAGATGTCGTCGGGCACTTCGAGGCCCCGGTGCCGAGCGGCCCGTATCGCGCCGAGCGCCATCATGTCGCTGGCGCAGACGACGGCCGTGCAGCCCCGGTCCATGAGTGTGGCGGCCGCGGCCTGGCCGCCCTCCAGTGTGTACAGGGAGTGCTCGATCAGTTCCGCCGACGATTCGGGCGGGATGCCCAGTTGTTCATGGAGCGCCAGCCGGAAGCCCTCGATCTTGCGGAGCACGGGTACGAACCGCCGCGGGCCGACCGCGAGGCCGATCCGGGTGTGACCGAGCGAGGCGAGATGGGTCACGGCGAGCTGCATCGCGCCGCGGTCGTCGGCCGAGATGAAGGGCGCCCGCACGCCGGGCGCGAAACCGTCGACGAGGACGAAGGGGACGCCCTTGGCGCGGAGCCGGTCGTAGCGGTCCATGTCGGCGGTGGTGTCGGCGTGCAGCCCGGAGACGAAGATGATGCCGGAGACGCCGCGCTCGACCAGCATCTCGGTGAGCTCGTCCTCGGTCGAGCCGCCCGGGGTCTGGGTGGCGAGCACCGGGGTGTAGCCCTGCCGGGTCAGGGCCTGGCCGACGACCTGGGCGAGGGCGGGGAAGATCGGGTTGTCGAGGCCGGGCGTGATCAGTCCGACCAGGCCGGCGCTGCGCAGACGCAGGCGTACGGGCCGCTCGTAACCGAGCACGTCGAGGGCGGCGAGCACCGACTGGCGGGTGGTCGCGGCGACGCCGGGCCTTCCGTTGAGAACCCGGCTCACCGTCGCTTCGCTGACCCCCGCCTGGGTCGCGATGTCGGCCAGGCGTGCGGGTGCGGTCACGGACCGGACTTTACCGTCCGGATCTGCGGTTTCCCACCGGGCCTCGGGCCGACGCGGCCACCGTCCGGCGGGCCCGTGTCAACGGGCCTCTTCCCACCGGGCCCCGGGCGTAAGGGAGTTGGGGGCAGGCGTTGCCGGTGGGAGTCGCTTCTCCAGCAGCAGTACGCCGTAACTGCTGCCGTCCGCCGCCCGCTTGGCCGGTTCCTCGCCCACCACCTCGTAACCGGCCCCCTCGTAGTACGTCCGCAGGCGCGGATTGCGGCTCAGGCAGTCCAGCCTGGCCAGTTGCCGTCCGGCCGCGGCGATGCGGCGCTCGGCATGGGCGAGCATCGCCCGCCCCGAGCCGGCGGGCGCGTGCGTCCGGGCGGTCATCAGACGGTGCACGTACCCGGCGACGGGCGGCCGGACCCCCCAGGCGGGCAGGTCGTCCCACCACAGCTCGTAGGCCCCGGCGATCCGGCCGCCGGCCTCCAGCAGCCACACCTCGCCCTCGGCGATCCGGCGGCGGAAGTGGTCGGCGTCCTTGTCGCCGGGCTTCCACTGGTCGATGCCGTGGCGCAGCATCCAGCGGGCGGCGTCGTCGTGGAGGGCGGCGAGGGCGCCCGTGTCGGAGACGGTGGCGAGCCGGAAGGAGGAGTCGGTGGTCACAGGCACGATGATGCAGGACGCCGGTGGCGCTACCGCAGGCGCTGGGCGGGTACGTGGGCGGCCGGCGCGGTTCTTGTGATCGCGGGGAGCAGGGCCGCGAGCCGGCCCATGAGGTCGCCGAACGGGCCGTCCATCGGCTCGTCCGCGAGGATGCGGACGAGGAGGGCGGCCATCTCCTCGTCGTGGGCGGCGCTGACCGCCGCCAGCGCCGCGAAGTCGTGGACCAGTTGCAGTTCGAGTTCGGCGCGCGGGACGCGACGCCCGTCGAGCCAGATCAGCGCCGTGGACTCGGCGAGCGACACCCAGGAGCGCACGACCAGTTCGAGGCGCGGGGACGGGTCGGCGATCCCGAGGTGCACGAGGATCTGGTCGTGCGCGGCCTGCCGCACCTCGTCGATCATGGCGTTGGCCGTGGACGAGCCGACGGCGGGCCCGCCGCGCATCAACGCGGAGAAACCGGGGCCGTGTTCGTCGACGAAGTCGAAGAAGCGGCCCATGACGCGCAGCAGCCGCGCGCCGAGCGGTCCCTCGCGGGGTTCCATGAATCGGGCGGCGAGCTCGTCGGCGGCCCGGCGCAACGCCGCCTCGTACAGGCTCTGTTTGCCGGGGAAGTAGTGGTAGACGAGCGGGCGGGAGATGCCCGCGGCCGCCGCGATCTCGTCGATGGAGACGTCGTCGGGGGAGCGGTGGCTGAACAGCTCCAGCGCCACACCGATCAGCTGCTGTCTGCGCTCCTCGACGCCCATCCTGCGCCGCACCCCGGTCGTCATGCGGACACCCTACCCATTGGCGCGCGGGCTTCGGGGCGTGGACCGCCCGCCGGAGGCACCGGCGGGACGCCGGTGACCAGCACGTCCCTGCGGGGCAGCCGATGCCCTCGACCGCGCCGGGACGGTGACGGCGGCGGGGCCCGTCGCCGCCGGCCCGTGGGCGCGGGTTCAGCGCAGCGGGTGCACCCGAGTGCCGTCCGCCAGAAGGCCGTTCAGCTCCGGCCGTGAACCCTCACGGGAACGGACCGCCACCACATTCCCGGTCGCCCCGCCCTCCACACCGCTGCCCGCGACGCCGACCGAGACCAGCTGGCTGCTCCCCGCCGCCAGCACGTACCACTGGCCGGCCCGCGACTGCCAGAGCACACCGGCCAGCACCCGCGGTTCACGCACCCCGCAGGCCGGCGAGTCCTCCGCCCGCGCCACCACCGTCCCCGGCGCGCCCGGGCGCTCGGCGGGCGGCTGGAACTGGGCCATGACCCGGCTGCCCGTGCCCCGCCACGTCTCCGCCCGCGTACACACCCAGCCCGCCGTGCCGTTCGCCTCCGGCAGCGGCTGGCGGGCGTACTGCCACAAGTTGACGCTGCGCACGCCGTGCGCCCGCACGCCCGGCAGCAGGCAGGCCGTACGCGCCCACGACGCGCGTGCCGCCCCGCCGGTCACCTCCTGCGGCGCGCCGGGCGGGCCGTACGTGAGCTGCGCGGGGGTCAGCTCACCGAGGTCCGTCACCAGCGTGAGGGTGCGGCCGTCGCTCAGCTCCAGCCCCTGCCATGCCCGGCACGCGTGCTGCTGCACGGGACTCGGCAGCCGCTCGGTGAGACCGCTCGCGTCCCGGCGCACCGGACGCGGCCGCCCGGCGGGGTCGAGGAGGTCCCGCACCGACACGGCCCGGACCCAGGGCGCCGTGAGATAGCGGATGTTGTCCCGCGAACGCCCGGCGACCAGGGCGCCGGAGCCGGCGGCGTCGGCCCCGTCCGTGCGGGCGAAGTCGAGCGACGCGTCCCTGGCGGCACCCGGCGCGCCCGTCGTCTCGGCGTAGCGGACGATGCGCAGCCCGTCGTGGAGGACGACGACACGCGCCGCGCCCACCTGGCCCGCGAACAGCAGTTGCGGCGGTCCCATCGGCGGCCCGGACGGTGTCCCGGGCGTCGAGGTGACCCTGACCGATTCCCCGGGGGCCGCCCAGGCGGTGAGCGACCGGCGCAGCAGTGCGTGGTCGAAGGAGAGGGATCCGCGGGCCGGCCACACGGAGAAGTCCCTGCGTGCCGACTCCCGCCAGGCCGCAGGCGCGACCCGCACCAGCCGGTCCGGGTCCAGCGCCGCCTCCACGGCGGGCACGCGGGCGGACGGCGGGTCTCCGCCGCCGCCGTTGCCGTCGCCCGGCAGCAGGAGCAGTGTCCCGCACACCGCGAGGGCGGCGGCGGCCACCACGGCCGCCCTGGCGTGTCTGCGGCGGCGCATCAGGTCGGTGGGCCGCACCTGGAGGGAGCACGCGTCGAACTCGGGCGAGCGGAGCACTTCCGCGCCGCGCCTGCCGTCCGCCACGCCGTCCGCGTCCGCGTCCGCGAGAGCGGAGTCCGGGTCGGCCGCTCCCGCCGCGGTCAGCGCCTGGCGCACGTCACGGTCGGACAGCTTCTCCAGGTGCCGCAGCACATACGCGGCCCTGGCCGGCCCGGACAGCGCGGAGAGCCTTTGGTCCAGGGCGAGTTCGTCGGCGCCTCCCGAGCGGGGGAAGACCCGCAGTCCCCACACGTGCGGCAGCAGCGGCGGGAACTGCGCGCGCCGGGGCAGTCCCCGCCGCCGCAGCGGCCGGGCCGCGTCCAGCGCCTGGCGCAGCACCCGGTCCCGGACATATGTGTAGCCCGGGTCGCCGGCGCCTTCCGGACGGCGGGCCGGCGGCACGGCAGGGACGGGCGTCGCGGCGGCGTCACCGCGGGGGAGCGAACGCTGCACGACGGCATGGGCGGTCAGCACACGGCGCCCTTGGCCGAGGGACGACGGCAGCACCAGGTAGGCGATCCGCACCAGCCGGGGGTAGTGCTCGACGAGGGCCGCCTCGGCCTGCCCGACCTCCACCCCGGCCCGGATGCCCCGGCCGGCCTCCGTCCCGGTCCCGGCGACGGTGGTGACGGGGCCCGCGGCGGGGTCCTGGGAAGGAACGAGGTCGTGTGGGCGCACGTTCAGCAGAACGAGCGAATCGTCGCATGGTCACCGGGCGCGGCCCGGTGGGCCCGCCCGGCGCTCCTCAGCCCTGGACGACCAGCCGCCCCCGGATGCGCTCCAGTGCGGCGGGCGTGACGCCGAGCCCTTCTTGGACGTACTTCTCCATGGAGCCGAAGCGCGCGTCGACCTCGTCCAGGGCGGCCGCCAGGTAGTCGGGGACGACTCCGATGATCGACAGTGCCGTCTCCGGCTGCCCGCCCTGGAGGGTGTATCCCTCCACGAGCGGGGCGAACGCCTCACGGACCGCCGTGTTGACGGACATGTACTCCGCCTCCACCGTCTTCGGCGTCGCGCCGAGCAGCGTGAGCACGATCGTCGCCGCCCAGCCCGTGCGGTCCTTGCCGGCCGTGCAGTGGAACAGCAACGGGCCCGGATCCGGGTCAGCGACCGCGTTCAGGAACGCCCGGTACGACGCACGCGCCGAGTCGGTCGTCACGAACCCACGGTAGATCGCACCGAACAGCTCCCGGCCACGGCCGTCGCCGAGCTCCTGCTCGGCGACGGCCGGATCGGCGAGCAGCCGCCGCAGCCGGGCCGCCGCCGGCATCCGGCCGGCGGCGACCTGGTCGGCCATCACGTCCGCGAGCAGCAGCCGCCCGCCCTCCGGGAGCCGGTCGGGCCGGGCCTCACGCTCGGCCCGGGTGCGGAAGTCGACGACGGTACGGATGCCGAGGGCGGCGACGGCCGGGTCGGACGCGGTGTCCATCCGGTCCAGTTGCCCGGAACGGAACAGCAGACCGCTGCGCACCGACCGGCCGCCGGGCAGAGGCGTGCCGCCCAGATCGCGGAGGTTCGCGACGGTGGTGGAGGGGATCGCGTTCATGATGCGGAATGTAGGCCCACCGGACGTCAGCCGCCCGCCGCGACACCGCCCGTCAGGGACCAGCCGCTGAACCGCACCGTCCCGCGCACACCGCTCCCGCCGTTCGTGGCGCTCATGAAGATCCCGGCGTCCTGCGTCGCCGCCGTGCCCGGCACCGCCACCGTGGCCACCGCGCGCCAGGTGGCGCCGCCGTCGGTGGAGCAGGCGCCGGTGAACGAGGTCCCGGCGTTCTTGGTGAGCCGCAGCAGAACGGGTGCCCTGATCCCGGTGATCCGGCCGTAGTTGTCGAGCGTGCCGTCGCCGTTCGAGTCGTACGACAGCGCGACGCCCTGTCCCGGGGTCACCGCCAGGTTCAGGAAGCCCAGGTCCCCCGGGGTCGCCAGCGAGTTGCGGACCATGATCCCGGCGCGTGCCCAGGTGCCGGTGTTGTCCTGCGCGTCCACCCGCAGCACGATGCTCGCGCCCTCGGTGAACGCCCCGGGCAGGTAGGCGGTGCCGAACTGGGTGGTGCCGCGCCACAGGTCGTTACCGGCCCCGTTGATCGCGAACCGGTCGCCGAGCTGGCCGAAGACGGCGCCGTTGGAGGTGAACGTGCGCCACGCGGGGTCCAGCGGCGCGGCGATGTACACGTTGCCCGGCTGGGTGGTGGTGACCCGGTCCTCGCCGAGCGGCCCGTACTGCGTCGTGAGCTCGTACGGCATCGGCCTGAGCGGCTCCGTCAGCGGATCACCGGGTGCCGTCACCCGCCAGGAGACCTCACCGCTGCCCGCCGCCGGGACGCCCTCCAGGGCGCTCGGGCCCTCGGGGGCGGCGTCGAGTCCGGCGAGCGCGAAGTCGACCCGGCCGGTGCCGCTGAGCCCGTTGATGTTGCGGAAGACCGCGGTGACGGTGCCCGTGCTGCCCGGGGTGAACGCGGGCGGCTCCACCTCCACCGTCACGACGCCCTGGTAGGGCGCGCGGGCCAGGGTGTCGAACACCCGCAGGGCCGTGCTGTACGCGTCCCCGGTCGGCCGCACCGGATAGGTGTGGCGCTCCTGGGTCCATGCCTCCTCCTGGGGATACCAGTCGAAGGACTTCGGCGCCCGGCCGGCGGCCATCGCGTCGGCCTGCTCCGTCAGGAACGCCTCCCACTGCGGCACATGGACGTCGGCCATCAGTCCCTGCCAGTCCCGGTTGGCGTAGTTGCTGAGGCTGTTCGCGGTCGGACGGTCCGCCCAGGTGGTGATCAGCGTGCGCGCGGTGCGTTCCAGCTGCACCGCCTCCTCCGGGCTGGTCGCCAGCCGCTTCGCGTCCTCCAGCCACGGCCCGAGCAGGAACTGGCGGTGGCAGCCGGCCATCGTGTCGCTGAGCCGCATCACCTTCAGCCACAGGGCCGACACGGCACGGAAGGTGGCCACGTCCTTGTTCCGGTACGCGGCCCGCAACGCCAACTGGAGCGTGCGGGAACGGTTGGCCAGGGCCTGGCGGGCCACGTCGGTCAGGTCGTGGCGGTACGCGTCCGAGTCGCGCAGCGGCGCGCGTACGGCGAGCAGCGCGGCGAACGCCCGGTCGAAGCCCGCCGGATCGAAGGCGGTACCGATGGCGGTGGTCAGCGACGGCCGGCGCGAGAACAGCGAGTCGTACGGCCGCCCGTCCGTGCTCGTCAGCTTGTACGCGGTCGCCGCCAGTGCGGCGAACGCCTCCCGCGCCGAGTGGTCGACGCCGCCGTACCGGATCTGCGCGTACTCGGCGAACCACGCCTCCCGGTCGATCTTCTCCTCGCGCCAGGCCAGTTCGCTGAACAGCTCCAGGGCCGCCGGGTCACGCTCCGCCGCCTCCGGCATGTACGCGGTGCCCACCAGCGCGCTGCCCGGCTTGTCGCGCCAGGCCGTGAACTTCTCCGTCCACCGGTCGGTGTTCGCGCCGATCGTCGTCCGGCCGCCGAAGTTGGGGATGGTGCCGAAGGCGTACGGGGCCCCGCCCCAGTCCGCCTCCCGGTCGGTGACCGTGTCCAGGTCCGACAGGCCGTCGACGATGAGGACGCGGGAGGTGTCGATCGAGTCGAGCATGACCGGGCGCGGGTTGGACTGCCAGCCGAGGATCACCCAGGTGGCGCCGGGCCGGGCCGTCTGCAGGGAGGTCTCCACCGCGCGTGCGGCGTCGGGGACGGGCACGTCGCCCGCGGTGCCGCCCTCGTGCAGCAGGTCCATCTTGAAGTGCGACACGTCGCCGAACAGTTCGCCCTGGTGCCGGTAGAAGGCCGCGGCGACGTCGGAGAAGGCCTGCGTCCGCGGGTCCAGCCAGTCGGGCCGGCGCATTCCGCCGCCCCAGGTGCCCTGGGGGATCACCCGTGCGTCACTGCCGGGGTTGTGGCCCGGGAAGTCGTCGGGGACGGTACCGAAGTAACCGGGCAGCACCGGATGCATGCCCAGCTCCCGCAGCCGGTCGGTGATCCGCCGGCCCAGCTCGGTGCGGCGCTCGATGAGGGCCGCCGACATCGGGCCGCCGAACCCGCTCATGTTCTGGAGCAGCCACCACGGCTGGTGCGAGGGCGCCGGCAGCCAGGTCCTGGCCTCCTCGTCCGAGTACCCGAAGTCCGTCAGCAACCGGTGGTAGACGGCCTCCTGCCCCGGCGTCACCAGGACCTCGTTGCAGCCGTGCAGGGCCAGGACGTCGATCAGCCGCTCCCAGCGCGGCCAGTCGGCGTACGGGGCGGTGTAGCCGTCGTGCGTGTCGTTGTACGCGAACCGGTGCCGGACGGTGGCCTTCCGCTCGATCGGACGGCGGACCGCGGGCAGCCGGCGGGGGAGGTCGAGCTGGGACCCGGACCACGAGATGTGCGCCCGGCAGACGTACTTGAGATACCAGTGAACCCCGGTCAGCAGGACCCCGGGACCGGTGCCCGCCACCTCGATGCGGCCGGCCGAGCCGGTGACCCGGAAGCGCTCGGGACCGGTCAGCGCCGTCAGCCGCACCTGGTCGGCGTGGTCGGGCAGCAGTCGGTGCAGCGCGGCGGCGGCCGGACCGGTGCGGAAAGCGTCCTCGGCGCCCGCGCCCGGTGCCGCGGGCGGGGAGGCGGGTCGGGGCAGGGCGGCGGCCGCTGGAGTGTGCGCGGCGAGCACCGCGCCGGCTCCCACGGCTCCGGCAGTGCCCAGC
Organism: Streptomyces pristinaespiralis; assembly: GCF_001278075.1. Lineage (GTDB taxonomy): Bacteria > Actinomycetota > Actinomycetes > Streptomycetales > Streptomycetaceae > Streptomyces > Streptomyces pristinaespiralis. Next base: position 6,160,994 of record NZ_CP011340.1, read on the forward strand.
AGCGTACGTCTCGACAGCTCGTTCATCAGCGCTCCTCCGTGTTGCTGACGCGACAACAGGTGCGTGCGGAGCGCAGGTTACCTGCGGTTCTGCCGCGCGAAGAGGGGGCGGGAAGGCACCATGGCCGAATGCGGACGAGTACGAGCACGAGCACATGGCGGGCGGCCCGGACAGGACTGGCAGTTGTCGTCCTGGCCCTGGCGGCGGCCTGCGGTTCCGGCGGTGACGACGACGGGCGTGTCGGACCCGACAAGGGCGCGAAGGAGCAGCGGACGGCGACCGGCAGCCTGGAGGATCTCGCACGTCAGGCCGATTGCGAACCGAACATCCAGACGGACGCGGACGAATTGCGCCAGGCCAACTGCAGGACGGCCGACGGCAGGTACATCCTCGCGACCTTCGCGACCGACCGCGGCCAGCGTGAGTGGATCAACGAGGCCAACGACTACGGCGGCACCTATCTGGTCGGGCGCAAGTGGGTGGCGGTCGGCGACGAGAAGGTCGTGGCGGCCCTGCGCGAGAGGCTCGGCGGCACGGTCGAGACCGGCGCGCAGCACGGCTCCGGCCACGAAGGCGGCGACAGCGGCAGTGGTGGCGACGGCGACGGTGGCCATGAAGGCCACGACGGCGGCGAAGGCCACGACGGCGGCGGGGAGAGCGGCGGGAGCGCCGGGGAGGGGCACGAAGGACACCAGGGGAGCTGACCCGCGGCCTGTCGGCCCGGGCCGGTCCGGGTGCTGCTGCCCGGACCGGCACGGGGGAGGGGTCGCGCTGTGCCGTCCGCAGACGGAAAGAGGCCGGGCCGGTCCGGGAATCTCCCGGACCGGCCCGGCCTTCGTGACACCGGTGGATCACCGGTGTCAGCCGTACCGATGGATCACTGACAGCGACGGCCGTCGTTGATGCAGTCCACCATCTCGTCCATCAGGTCCTCGTCGAAGACGTTGATGAAGTCACCGTGGTCGGTGATCGGCTTGTGCAGCTGCTCGGGGAACGAGTCGACCGCGAAGACCGACGCGTTGTCGCCGTCGAAGACCGGCGGCGGCACGTCGTAGACGATCCGCTGCACCAACTGCGGAATCGGCTGGAAACCGTCCTGGCACCTGCCGTCCTCGTCGGCGAAGGCCACATGGGTGCGGTGGTTCGCGCTGTCGGTGTTCTGACCGTCCCAGCAGCTCTGGAACTTGAAGCTCCGCACCACCTGGCTGCCCTCGGGGCAGATCGGGTACTTGTCCTTCAGCTGGCGGTCCTCGAATCCGGTGCAGCTCCACGAGGCATTGGCATTCGCGTCGCCGTTGGTGAACGATTTGGCGTCACCGGTGATGATCCGGAGGAATTTCGGCATCGCGGTGACCTTGCTCCGCGGATTGCCCTCGAACGTCAGCGTGACCTCCGACGGTGTCTGGATCTCACCGACGTTCTGGTCGTTGCCGCCGCCGTCCTCGCCGGCGTCGAACTCGTTCTGGCCGTTCTGCAACCGCAGCACGGGCCAGTAATAGGTCGACTTGTCACCCTGGTTGTTGCAGGTGGTGTCCCCGTTCGCGAAATCGTCGTCGCTGGCGAAAGCGTCGTTGGCCTGGTTGCCCACATAGTCGTGCATGTGGTGCGCGCCGTTGCTGACACCAGGTGCGGCGATCACATTGTCGGAATTGAACTTGCCGTTCTCGTTCACGCCGCAGTCGGTGGTGAAAGTGCCCCGGGAGGCTCCGCGGCGCTGCCGCGGCTCCTGGACGTTGGGCTGGACGGACTGGATGTCGACGAAGTCGCCCTCGGCCGGGCCGTTGCCGGCCTGGCCGCCGTTGTCGTTGTTGCCGTCGTTCCCGTTGTTGTCCCCGTTGTCGCCGTCGTTGTTGTCGCCGTCACCGTTGTCGTCCTGGCCGCCGCCGTCCTGGCCGCCGTCCTGGTTCTGGTCCTGGTCGCCGCCGTCCTGGCCGTCGTTCTGGCCGTCGTTCTGCCCGCCGTTCTGGTCACCGCCGCCGTCCTGGCCGTCGTTGTCGTCGCCGCGCAGGGTGCACGGAGCGGTCGACTCCAGGCCCTCGGGGCGTTCGGCGGAGCGGTCGATCAGGGCGACGATGCGCTGGATGATCACCAGTCGCTCGTTCTTCAGCGGTGTAAGGATCTCGTTCTGCGCGAAGGTGCGGTCGCTCTGGACCCGCTCCTTGTTGTCGGCGAACCGCTGGTAGTAGGTGGTGATCTGGGTGTCCAGCGTGGCGAGTTCCCGGTCGACCGCGAACCGCTGGTCGTCGGGGACCTCCTCGATGGAATTCACGACTTCCGGACAGTCGATCGTGGAGACCGCCTGCCCGGCGCTCTGCGTTCTGGGCCCGGTCCGGTCATCGCCCCAGCCCTCGTGGGCGGAAGCGTAGAAATTGGCCGCGACGAGCCCGCCCCCACCCAGAATGAGGGCAGCCGAGGCAGCGATCGCCCGGTTTGCCAGCGTTGAGCGTTTTCTCGATGTGCGTCCCATGGAACTCCAATCCCGGGGGAGGGAAGTAGCGTCGTTCCATACGGAGACCACCGACGGGGTGTTCAGTCCTGTGTGGAAATCGTAGAAGCCTCCAGCGCCAAATCGTTTGGACGTAGCCGAAATGGGGCACTGCCGCGGCCGGTGGACGGCGGGGCCGGGCCCCGCCTCTCAGCTCCCGTTCGTACGACCGTGATCCAGATACGCCAGCACCGCCAGGACCCGGCGGTTGTCGTCGTCCGACACCGGCAGGCCCAGCTTGGCGAAGATGTTCGACGTGTGCTTGGCCACCGCCCGTTCGGTCACCACCAGCTGCGACGCGATCGCCGCGTTCGAACGGCCCTGCGCCACCAGCTCCATGACCTCCCGCTCACGCGGCGTGAGACGGCCCATCGGCCTGTCCTGCGAACGCCGCGACAACAACTGCGAGATCACCTGCGGATCCATCGCCGTACCGCCCGCGGCCACCCGGCGCACCGCGTCGACGAACTGCTCCGCGTCGAAGACCCGGTCCTTCAGCAGGTACCCCACCCCGCCGTTGCCGTCCGCCAGCAACTCCCGTGCGTACAACTGCTCCACATGCTGCGAGAGCACCAGCACCGGCAGCCCCGGCCTCGCCCGCCGCGCCGCGAGCGCGCACTGGAGCCCTTCGTCCGTGTGCGACGGCGGGAGCCGGACGTCGACGACCGCGACGTCCGGCTCCAGCTCCGCCAGTGCCTTGCCGAGTTCGGGGCCGGTCTCCACCGCGGCCAGGATCTCGAAGCCGAAGGCCTCGAGCATCCGGACCAGGCCGTCCCGCAGCAGGAACAGGTCTTCGGCTAGAACAACTCGCAAGGGATCTCCATGGTGACCATGGTGGGACCGCCCGCGGGACTGCTGACGGCCAGGACTCCGTCGAATGTACCCAGCCGCCGTTCGACACCGCTCAGCCCGGAGCCCGCCCCGACCACCGCACCGCCCTTGCCGTTGTCGGTCACCGAGATCCGCAGCGCCCCGTCCGTGTACGTCATGTCCACCCAGACACGGTCCGCCCCCGAGTGCTTGACCGCGTTGGTGAGTGCCTCGCTCACCGCGAAGTACGCCGCGGACTCGACGGGCGCGTCCGGCCGTCCGGGCAGCTCCACCTCCACCTCGGCCGGCACCGGCAGCCGCAGCGCCAGCGCCCTGACCGCGTCGCCCAGCCCCCGCTCGGCCAGCACCGGCGGATGGATGCCGCGCACCAGGTCACGCAGCTCGGTCAGCGCCTCCGCGGACGACTCCCGCGCCTTGGAGAGCAGCTCCTTCGCCTGCGCCGGATCCTTCTCGATCAGCGCCTCGATCGTGCCGAGGTTCATCCCCATCGCGACCAGCCGCGCCTGCGCGCCGTCGTGCAGGTCCCGCTCGATACGGCGCAACTCGGCCGCCGACGTGTCGAGCGCGTCGTGACGGGTCTCCGTGAGCCGGTCGATGCGCTGCTCCAGCTCCTCCTGACGGCCCGGGTTCAGAACGGCCCCCGCGAGCCTGAAGTGGGCCCGTACGAGGCGGGTGTTGACGTGCAGCGCCACGATCATCCACACCAGGCCGAGCAGCGCCGCGAGCCTGGCCGTGTCACTGCTGTCGACCGGCAGGAACGTGTACCAGTACGTGCCGGATGCCTCCACGATCGGCTTCCACAGTCCCGCCGCGAGCAGCAGACCGAAGACGCCCTCCAGGATCAGCGCCGGCGCGAGGACGGCGACGACCGCGCCGCCCGTCATGTCGGCGAGCAGCCACCGCATGTCCCGCCACGTCGCCGGGTCCCTCAGCATCAGCGAACACCGCTCGACCTGACCGGTGACGCCCTTGCGCACGTCCTCGGGGAGGGGCCGGTAACGGACCGGGATACGGACCCGGGACCACTGCGCCGCGAGCAGCCGGCGCCGGTTCACATGGGCCCTCAGCAGCGTCAGCACCCGGGGAGTGGTGAACATCCCCACACCGACGGGGATCAGCGCGATAGACACCGTCGCGAGAGAGAAGAGGACGACGGACCCGACCAACGCCGCCGACGCGAGCACCAGCCCCTGCCCACCGGCCGCGAGCGCCCCGCGGGCCTTCTTGATCGCCATGAATCCCCCTGCTTGTGCGTGCGTTCGTCCGTCAACCCCTACCGACCACCAGTGTGGCGACCCCGACCATGCCCCCGCACTGGTGGAGGACCCCGGTCAGGGGGTGTACCTGAGGACACCATGGGGATCGGGCATGGCCGTTCCGGTCAGCGGGCGGGTCTTCCGCGGCGCGGAGCTGCCGCTCGGGTGCGGGCGTTGGCCCACGCGTCCACGCCTGCCGGCCGTTCCGGGCGCTTCGGCGGCGCGAAGCTGCCGTTCGGGGGTCGGGCGGGCCCGGTGGCCGTTCCAGGCCTGGCGGGCGCTTCGGCGGCGCGAAGCCGCCGCTGGGGGCCGGGCGTTGCCCACGGGCCTATGCTCACCGGCCGTTTCGGGCGCCTGGCGGGCGCTTCCGGCGCCGCGAAGCGGCCGTTCGAAGGCCGGGCGGCCCGCGCCGGCCGTTCCGGGCGCCTGGCGGGGGTCTCTCGCGGCGCGGAGCTGCCGCTGGGGGGGGCGGGCGTTGGCCCACGCGTCCACGCCTGCCGGCCGTTCCGGGCGCCTGGCGGGGGCCTTCGGCGGCGCGGAGCCGCCGCTCGGGGGTGCGGGGGCGTCAGCCCCCGCTGAAACCCTTCCCCACCCCTGCGGGGGTGCGGGGGCGGCGGCCCCCACGGGGCCCGGGGCTTGCCCCGGTTCCGGGAAGGGGCGGGGTGGGGAAAGCGCCCCGCGCAGCGGCCCGCCCGCCCGCCCCCTCACCCCTCCAGCAGCCGCTGCTCGACCTCCGGCGACAGCCCCACCCGCGGGCGGTCCACCCGGTGCGGCGCCGTCCCGCCCAGGGACTGCAGCCACGCCCACGTGTCACGCACCGTGTCCACGACCGGCCGGCACCGCAGCCCCGTCGCCGTCGCGCGGTCCACGTTCACGGCGTGCAGTGCCCCGTACGCCTCCTGCGTCGGCGGGATCCACACCGGCAGGTCCGTCCACGGTTCGACTCCCGCCGCGAGGATCGTCTCCGCCTCGGTCCACCGCAGCCGCGCCGTCGATCCCGTCACCGTGACGCACGCGTCGAGGAGTTCGCCCATCGTCGTGTGGCCGGGCTCGCTCACCAGGTTGTACGGACCGGAGCGTCCGGCGGCCACCGCGTCGAGGGTCCATTCGGCGAGGTCGCGGACGTCGATGTACTGCAGCGCGTTCTCCCGCGGCCCCGGCGCGAGCACGTCGCCCCCGCGGGCGATGCGGCCGAGCCACCAGGGGAGCCGGCCGATGTTCTCCCACGGCCCGAGGATCAGTCCGGAGCGCACCAGCAGCGAGTGTTCCTCCCCGAAGGCGTCGAGCACCGCCAGTTCACCGCCCCGTTTGGCCTCGGCGTACGGCACGTCGACGGCGTCGGGGGAGCTGTCCACCAGGGGCGCCGTCTCGTCGTACCCGGCCGGCTGCGGCCACACGTACACCGAGCAGCTGGAGATGTAGACGTAACGCCCCACACGTCCCGCGAGCAGCCGGGCCGTGCGGCGGACCGCCGACGGCGCGCCCGACCAGGTGTCGACGACGGCGTCCCATTCGCCGCCGGCGAGGGCGTCGAGGTCGCCGAGCCGGTCACCGAGCAGCACGGCCGCGCCCTTCGGCGCCGGATGCCTGCCGCGGTGGAAGACGGTGACGTCCCAGCCGCGGGCGAGCGCCGCCTCCGTGACCGCACGCCCGGCGAACTCCGTACCACCCAGAATCAGAAGCCTCATGATCACGACTCTGCCTCGCCGGACCCCGCGGGCGACAGTGGTTCTGCTCCGGGAAGAACATCTCCTACCGCCGGTCACTCTCCCGGAGCCGCCCCCGTGGTGGCAGCATGGCGGACGATGACGGACACCCGGTCGCCGATGCGCGCCCTGCGGGCCGCTCTTTTCGCGGCGGTGGGTGTCATTCTGGCCGCGATGGGGCATTCGTCCCTGTCCGCGCACGACATCCCGCCGTCCGCGCTGCTGGCCGCCCTGGTGGTGACCGCTGCCGCGGGATGGTTCGCCGCAGGACGTCGCCGCGGGCCCGGCGCCATCGGCGCCGGTCTCCTCGCCGTGCAGGGTGCCCTGCACCTGATCTTCTCCGACGCCGGACAACCCGCCGGCCACCACCCCGGGCACCGGGCGGAGGCGGCCACGGGCCTCGCGGACGGGGCGGGCATGCTCGCCGTGCACCTGCTCGCGGCAGCGGGCTGTGCGCTCTGGCTCGCCCACGGTGAGGCTGCGTTCTTCCGGCTCGCGGGCGCCGCGTTCGCGTTCGCCTTCACCCCGCTGCGGCTGCTCCTCGGCGCCGTACGTCTGCCGGAACCACCACGTCCGGTGGTCCGCCCGGTCGTCCGCGCCCGTCACCGCAGTGTCGTCCTCGCGCACACCGTCGTCCGTCGCGGCCCGCCCCCGCCCGCGATCCCCCGCGCCACGGCCCCCTGAGCCGCTGTCCGACCTGGGGGCCGCTTCCCCATGTCGACACCGAAACCTTAGGACCGCCATGTCCGTTGACGCCCCCGACCAGGGCGCAGCACCCGAGGCCGTAACCGGCCGGGCCGAATCCACCTCCACCTGGGCCGCGTTGCGACCGCTCGTGCTCCGGCTCCACTTCTACGCGGGGCTGCTGATCGCCCCGCTGCTTCTCGTCGCCGCCGTCAGCGGTCTGCTGTACTCCCTGTCCTTCCAGGCGGAGAAGTTCGTCTACCGCGACGAGCTCACCGCTCCCGTGTCGGGCCCGTACCTGCCGCTCGGCGCCCAGGTCGACGCGGCCCGCGAGGCCCGTCCCGACGCCACCGTCACCGCCGTGTGGCCCGCGTACGAGGAAGGGATGACGACCCGGGTGCTGATGGACGCTCCGGGAGTGGCGGAGGGCAGGTCGCTCGCCGTCTTCGTCGACCCGTACACGACCGGGATACGGGGCGAGCTCCCCTCGTACGGCAGCTCCGGCGCGCTGCCGCTCCGGGCGTGGCTCGACGAACTCCACCGCGACCTGCATCTCGGTGACGTCGGCCGCTACTACAGCGAGCTCGCCGCGAGCTGGCTGTGGGTCGTCGCCCTCGGCGGTCTCCTGCTCTGGCTCGGCCGCCGGCGCCGTACGAAGCGGGACCTGGTCCTGCCGGAGCGGGGCGCGAAGGGACGGCGCAGGACGCTGTCCTGGCACGGCTCCGTCGGACTGTGGGCCGTGACCGGCCTGGTCCTGCTCTCGGCCACCGGCCTCACCTGGTCCCGTTACGCGGGCGAGAACATCGGCGCGCTGCAGGACCGGCTGGGCGGCGCCACACCCACCGTCTCCGCCGCGATCGGCGAGGGCGGGGCGGCCGGGGGCGACGGGCACGAGGGCCACGGCGGCACCGGACACGGAACACAGCACCAGGGCGCGGACATCGGCATCGACGTCGCCGTGGCCGCCGCCCACGAGGCGGGCGTCGACGGCCGGATCGCCGTGACCCTGCCCTCCGACGGCACCGGCTACGTCGTCAAGGAGACCGACACCCAGTACCCGGTGCACCTCGACTCGGTGGCCGTCGACCCGGCCGACGGGCGGGTCATCGACGAACTGCGCTTCGCCGACTACCCGTTGCTCGCCAAACTGACCCGCTTCGGCATCGACGGCCACATGGGCGTGCTCTTCGGCCTGGCCAACCAGCTCGTCCTGGCCGCCCTGATGGGCGCCCTGATCCTGCTCATCGTGTGGGGCTACCGCATGTGGTGGCTGCGCCGGCCCACCAAGGAACGCACGCTGGGCGCGGGGCGGCCGGCCCCGCGCGGAGCGTGGCGGAAGGTGCCCGTGACGGTGCTGCTGCCGCTCGCGGCGGCGACGGCCGCGGCCGGCTGGTTCGTGCCGATGCTCGGCATCAGCCTGCTGGTGTTCCTGGCCGTCGACGTCGCGGTGGGCGCCGCCGCGAGGACCCGGGCGCGCACCGGCTCCTAGGGCGCGTACTTGTAGCCGACCCGCCGCACGGTCTGGATCGTGCGGCGGTGCTCGGCGCCCAGCTTGCGCCGCAGCCGTGCCACATGGACGTCGACGGTGCGGCCGTCGCCCACGTGCCCGTAGCCCCACACCGTGGTGACCAGCTGGTCACGGGTGTGCACCCGCTGGGGATGCGCCACCAGGTGCGCCAGCAGCTCGAACTCGAGGTACGTCAGGTCCAGCGCCCGCCCGTCCACCTGGGCGGTGCGCCGGACCGGGTCGATCAGCACCGGCCCGCCGTCCGTCGCCTCCCGCGGCGCGTCGGTGGGCAGCGGCTGCCCGCCCGCCGGTACGAGCACGAGGTAGCCGACCATCGGGGGCCGTCCCGGCAGGTCGGGCAGGGTGTGCGGCGGTGCGGGCAGCCAAGTGGCGCCCGGCGGGAGGAGGTCGGCGACGTCGACCACCTCGTCACGGTCGACGGCGCGCAGCCGGTGCCGGTCGGAGGGAAGCCGGACGGGCCGGGCGACGGTGGAGAAGGAACGGGTGTTCGCCATGGGAGGTCAGCTCTTTCGCGCGGAGAAGGACGGACGTACGTACGTCGTTTCGCGCCGGCCGGGAACCGGGATGACGGTTTCAGTGGGCCTGCGCGCTCACGCGCGGCAACACACCCGGTCGAAGTCGTGATGCTGCCGGGAGGGCCAGAACGGCTCGAGGTCGGTGCGACCTGTCGCGATGCTCCGGTGGATGCTGGCCATGACCCCATTCAAGCAGACGCGGGGCGTCCGCAGCAGGCCCCTCTCACACGTTGATACGCGTCCCCCGCACGGGCGTTGACCCGGGTCGCCCGTGACGCCCCCGGCGTCCGGCCCGCCCGGGCGCACGGAAAGGGGCCCCGCCGGAATCGGCGGGGCCCCTTTCACGGAGCTCTGTGCGCTCAGACCTGGCCGGCCTTCTCCAGCGCCGCGCAGCAGGTGTCCACCAGGAGGCGGGTCACCACGTACGGGTCGACGTTGGCGTTGGGGCGGCGGTCCTCGATGTAGCCCTTGCCGTCCTGCTCGACCTGCCACGGGATACGGACGGACGCGCCACGGTCGGAGACGCCGTAGCTGTACTCGTTCCACGGGGCGGTCTCGTGCAGACCGGTGAGACGGTCGTCGATGCCCGCGCCGTAGTTCTTGACGTGGTCGAGGGGCTTGGAGCCCTCACCCAGCGACTCGCAGGCGGTGATGATGGCGTCGTAGCCCTCGCGCATCGCCTTGGTCGAGAAGTTGGTGTGCGCGCCCGCGCCGTTCCAGTCGCCCTTCACCGGCTTGGGGTCCAGCGTCGCGGAGACCTTGAAGTCCTCAGCGGTGCGGTAGAGCAGCCAGCGGGCCACCCACAGCTGGTCCGCGACCTCGAGCGGCGCCAGCGGGCCGACCTGGAACTCCCACTGGCCCGGCATGACCTCGGCGTTGATGCCGGAGATGCCGAGACCCGCCTTGAGGCAGTTCTCCAGGTGCGCCTCCACGACGTCACGGCCGAAGATCTCGTCGGCGCCGACACCGCAGTAGTAGCCGCCCTGCGGGGCGGGGAAGCCGCCGGCCGGGAAGCCGAGCGGACGCTCGCCGTCGAAGAAGGTGTACTCCTGCTCGATGCCGAAGATCGGCTCCTGGGCGGCGAACCGCTCGTAGACCTCGGCGAGCGCGGCGCGGGTGTTGGACTCGTGCGGCGTCATGTCCGTGTTGAGGACCTCGCACAGCACCAGGACGTCGTCGCCGCCGCGGATCGGGTCCGGGCAGGAGAAGACGGGCTTGAGCACGCGGTCGGAGGCGTGACCCTTGGCCTGGTTGGTGCTGGACCCGTCGAAGCCCCAGACGGGCAGCTCAGCGCCATCGTTCAGGATCTTCGTCTTCGAGCGAAGCTTGGCGGTCGGCTCGGTGCCGTCGATCCAGATGTACTCAGCCTTGAAGGTCACGGGGCCTCATCCTTTGCGGGTGCAGCGGTATGCCGCGCAGCTTGGCAATCCGCGATTTCCCGGCCGTTGCCCGTTTGTGAACCCCACGTTACGCAGCGGGCGGGACGGCCGGAACCGGTCGGATCCACGTCCGTCCCACAGCGGCGCCGGCGCCCCCGGACCGTGGTCGCGCACACATACGACTGGACCTGTTTTCGCTGGTCACAAGGCCATTCGGCATGCCGGGGGTGCTCCTGGACGTGTCGCGGCAGACGCCGCCGGGACGGTGCTGGGAGACGTTTCGGGAAAGGTTCTGAGACACACGACACATCCCCGCCGGCCGTTGATCGTCCCCGCCGCCGCGAGCCGGGCCGTGAGCGGCGGCACCGGCGGCCCGGCGGCCGGGACGGCGCGGGCGGCGGCACGTCGTATACAGGGGTGCTCACGGGCCCGGGCACGCCGGACCGGGCGGACCGGCGGCTCCGTGAGCGTGCACACTGGTGCGCATGACGAAGCAGACGCAGCCGCTGCGTATCGGCCTCATCGGTGCCGGGCCGTGGGCGGGGATGACACAGGCACCGGCGCTGGCCGGGCACCCGGATGTCATGTTCAGCGGTGTGTGGGGGAGGCGGCCGGAGGCGGCCGCGGCGCTGGCCGACGCCCATGGCACGGCGGCCTTCACCGGCGACGAGGGCATCGAGGCACTGTTCGCGGTCAGCGACGCCGTCGCGTTCGCCGTGCCGCCGGACGTCCAGGCCCCGCTCGCCGCCAGGGCGGCCGCGGCGGGCCGCCACCTGCTGCTGGACAAGCCGGTCGCGACGAACGTGGCCGCGGCGCGCGCGGCGGCCCGTGCCGCGCAGGACGCCCAGGTGGCGTCCGTGGTCTTCTGCACGCTGCGGTTCGCCGCCGACACGGCGCCCTGGGTGGCCGAACAGGCCGCCGCGGACGGCTGGTTCACGGCGCACGCCCAGTGGCTCGGTTCGCTCTACTCGGACGACTCCGACAGCCCGTTCGCGGCCTCGCCCTGGCGGCGTGAGAAGGGCGGCCTGTGGGACGTCGGCCCGCACGCCCTCTCGGCGCTGCTCCCGGTGCTCGGCGACGTGACAACGCTGTCGGCGGGGCGTGGCCCGGCCGACACCGTGCACCTCGTGCTGCGGCACACCTCCGGGGCCTCCAGCACGGTGACCCTCGGACTGAGCGCGCCGGGCAAGGCGGCCGGCACGAGTCTCGTGCTGCTGGGCGAGCGGGGGAGGGCGGAGCTTCCCGAGGGCTGGGGCGATCCGGTCGACTCGTTCCGCAGGGCGGTGGACGCGCTGCTCGGGGCCGCGCGGACCGGTCAGGCGCACGACTGCGACATCCACTTCGGCGTACGGCTCACGGAGATCCTCGCGGAGGCGGAGGAACTGCTGGCAGGGACGGCGCCCTAGCCGGGAGAAGGCCGCAGCCGCAGGACCGGCGGGGGCGTTTCCGGGGCCTGCGGCTACGGCGGCTCACGGCCGCGCGGTACGGACGGTGCCGTCGCCGCCGCCGGGTGTGCGGCCCGGCGGCGACGGCTCCCCCTGGGACAGTGGAAGGGGAAGCCGCTACGGCGTACGTCCTCGGATCCGGCGCGACCTGAAGGTCAGCCGACGCGCTCGATGCGCGCGTTGCGGATCAGGAACTTGCCCGCCTCACGGACCTGCTCGAAAGCGGCGTTGTTCAGCAGCGCGCAGCTGCCGGAGACGGAAGTGACCTCGACGGTGGTGGACTTGTCGTTGTCCAGGTTGGTCACCTTGAGCTGCGTGCCGACGGGGAACTCGCTGCTGGAGGCGGCGGGCGCGCCGCCCTCGCCGGAGAGCGTCACGGTGGAGCCGGCGCAGACGACCTCGCCCGTGGCGCCGCCGCCGGCCTCCTCACCGGCCTGGTCGCCCTGGCCGGCGTCCTGGCCCTCACCGGCGCCCTGGTCCTCGCCCGAGCCCTGGTCCTCGCCGGCGCCCTCCTCCGCGGGCGGTGCCTCGGCCGGCGGCTGTTCGGCCGGGGGAGCCGCCGCCTGGCCGCCGCCGTCTCCGGCGTCGCACCCGGCGGCCTCCTGCTGGACCCTGATCTGCGCGATCACCGCCTCGCGGTTGGCGATCCGTGCCTCCGACTGGGCGTCGGGATTCGCTCGTTGCCCGGCGATGAAGTTCTCGTTGTTGCGGACCGCCTGGGCCAGCCCGTCGCAGGCGACGGACGCCTGACTTGTCCCGGTCATGACAATCGCAGTGCCGCCGGCCATGGCCGCGGCGCCGACGAGCAGGGCGAGCTTCTTCTTGCCGCTGAGGGTCTTCTTGCGTGACACGTAAGGGCTCCTGTCCCCGGCCGCGGGGGCGGCCGGATGGTTCCTTGTGCCCTTACGTACGAGTAGCCGCGGCGGGCTGCTCACCGGCTCCGCCCGGCTCTTCCTTAACTTTCCTTAAGGCGACGGCGGCACCGGACCCTCGAACCGGCCCCGCGCCTGCCGCGTCGATCGGGGCGTGCATCTCCCGTACGTACAACCCCGGGGTGGGCAGCGGCGCCCTCCCATGTGAGCGGACCCGCCTCCGGGTCGGGCAGCAGTGCGCGCACGCGCTCCAGGGGGCAGCCGCGGGTCCTGTGCCGTCACCGCGCGTACCCGGCCGACCGGGTCGCGGCCGAGCCGGCCGATCTGTGCCGGTGTCGCGTCGGGGTCGCGTCGGGGTCGCGGAGCACGAGGGCCCGGGCGTTCGGGTCGACCTCCCCGGGGAGACCGGGGCGGGCCGGCACGGCGAGCCGGACCCGCGGGGCGTCGTCGACGGCGACCGCGCCACGAGGCCGGATGGGAGCGTGGGGTTCAGCGCGAGCCTCGCGATGTGGGGCCGCTCGGAGACCATGCGCTCGGCCACCTCCCGGACGAGGGTGCCGCTCTCCGGCACCTCCCGATCCGGCCGTCGCCGCGCAGCCGTTGTGCCCCGTCGTTCAGCCGCGCCCCAGCGCGTCCCGTACCGCTTCCTCCGACCGTCCCACCACCGCGGATCCGTCGTCCGCCGTGATGATCGGGCGCTGGATGAGCTTCGGGTGCTCGGAGAGCGCCGCGACCCAGCGGTCACGGGAGGCTGCGTCCTTGGGCCAGCCGGCGATGCCCAGCTCCTTGGCGACGGCCTCGCCCGTGCGCGTGATGTCCCATGGCTCCAGGCCCAGGCGCTCGAGGACGGCGCGGATCTCGTCCTCGGTCGGCACGTCCTCGAGGTAACGGCGCACGGTGTACTCCGCGCCCTCCGCGTCGAGCAGATCCACGGCGCTGCGGCACTTGGAACAGGCGGGGTTGATCCAGATCTCCATGGTCTCCACGGTACCGCTCGAGAGCCCCTCAAACGCCGTCTGGCCAGGGGAAATTGTCAGTGCCCGCCGGTAGAATGAACAGTAGTTCGGGATGGTCCCGCCACCGCGCCAGGAGGTTGCCGATGGCCGTAGCCACACTCACGACGAAGCCCCTGACCCCGCCCCGCAAGAAGCCGCTCCCGGCCGGACAGCCGCGCGAGTGGTACGTGACCCACAACCGCCGGCTGAAGGCCATGCGCCTCGCGATCGCACTGCTCGACTCCGGTGTCTACCACCCGGCGACCGCCGACAACCGGCGGATACGGTCGACGGCGGAGCGCATCGGCGTCCACGTTCCGTCCGACACGACCTGCCGGATGGTCAGGGCCCTGATCCGCTACGGGCGCTGAGCCGGCCCGTTCACGGGGAGGCGGGGCGCCGGGGATCCGGCGCCCCGTTCCCGTACCGTTCCACGTGCACCGGGTCGCCGACCGTCAGCGTGCCCTGGCGCACCACGGCCGCCTTCGCGCCGAAGCTCACCTTGTTGTCGTAGGCGGGCTCCCGCCGGTACGTGGCGAGCGTGCGCACCGGTTCGGGGCCGTCCCGCAGTCCCGTGCGCTGGTCAACCAGCGGTACGGAGCAGCGCAACGCCCGCACGGAGTGGGCGAGTTGCACACCGCCGACCTCCAACCGCCGCATGAGGTCCTCGTCGTGGGGCTCGGCGCACCCGTCCAGCACGATGTTGGCGCGGAAGCGGTCCATCGGCACCGGCTTCCCGCCGGCGGCCTCGATCCGAGCGTTCAGCCCGTCCAGGGACGCCTGGGACACGACGAGCACGGCATGCGCGTCCGCGAAGGCGACCTTGCCCGGCGTCTCGCCCCATCCGTCCCGGTCGAACCCGCGGGGCACCCGCACCAGCCGCGACTTGGCGCCGAACACCTGGGAGAACCACTCGGCGGCGTCCTCGCCCTGGTCAGGGCACGGCCCGACGGGCTTGTCGAACAGGCTCACCGGCCTGGGCTCCCCCTCGGGGTCGACCTCCACGACCACGCTCTCGACACCGTGCGCGCTCAGCCGCATCCTCCGCCCGCCGTCGAGGAGCTCCGGCCGGACCGCGGCCATGGCGGGAGTCTTGCGCTGACTGCGGAAGGACCCGTCGACGGCGTCGACGACCATGAATGTCCGGTCGTGCTCCAGCCCCGTGGTGCCCACCCGGGCCGACTCCACGGCCGTTCCGGCACACCCCTTGACGGGGTAATACGTCAGCGACTGCACAGTGATCCCCATGCCACCCGATCGTAGCCGGGTGCGCCCCTGGGACCCGCCGGTCACAGCCGGGCCTCCAGCCGCTCCTTAGCGGGCGGCCATTCGTCGGCCAGCATCGAGAAGTACACGCTGTCGCGCCACGTCCCGTCCGGCCGGCGCCGGTGCCGCCTCAGCACACCCTCCCGCCGCGCCCCGAGACGCGCGATCGCCTCCTGGGAACGCCGGTTCATGTGGTCGGTCTTCAACTGGACCCGCCCCATGCGGAGTTCCTCGAAGGCATGGCCCAGCAGCAGCAGCTTCGCCTCGGTGTTCACAGCGGTCCGCCAGTACGCCCGTCCGTACCAGGTCCAGCCGATCTCCAGGCGCTCGTCCCGCACATCGACGTCCGAGAAGGTGGTCCAGCCTACGGCCCGCCCGGAAGCGAGGTGGATCACGGCGAACGGCACGTACGTGCCCTGCTCCGCCGCGGCCAGCAGCTCGCGGAGTACGTCACCGAGCTCCGCCTCGCTCTGCGGCGCCGGCCCGCCCTGCCAGCGCCAGACCTCTTCGTCCTTCCCGCCCGCGGCGAAGAGGTCCGGGAGGTGGTCCTCGGTGAGCGGTTCGAGGCGCACATGTCGGCCGGTGAGTGTGACGGGGGAGGGAGCCTTCGCGGTCATGCCCAGAATCTAGACCCGTCCTGCATTAGAGGCAACCATGTTATGTATTAGTACATACCGGATCTGCGGCCGGTCCGTGAGCCGCTGTCGCGGAAGACGAGCAGATACCGCCAGAAGAGCAGCCGCCGTACGCGCGCCCCGCGCAGCGGCACCGCCGCCTCACGCCTGATGTGGGCCGGCGCCATGTCCGGCTGCCGCACCGATTCCCGGCCCGGCTCCGACGTCCTGATCGACAGCTCGGTGACCGGACCTCGTGACTGATCCGGCCGGTCGGCGGACCCGGTGCAAACCCCAGGCGAAACCAGGCCGCACCCGCACAGGGGCGGTCCGGTGGGGAGAATCCGGCCGACGTGTGCGACACAACATGCAGACGGACGTGTCGGCAACATTGGATAGGATGCCGACGCTCACGTCGTCAAGTTTAGGTAAAAGGCGACGTGGCCAGTCTGTTGTGCCCTCATTTCCTTCCTCCCTCGGAGAGCTCCGTGTTCCTTGCCCTACGCGATCTGCGCTTCGCCCGCGGTCGCTTCGCCCTGATGGGCGCGGTGGTCGCGCTCATCGCCGTACTCGGTGTCCTCCTGTCCGGGCTTGCCTCCGGTCTGGCGGACGCCGGCATATCCGGGCTGCGCGCGCTGCCCGTGACCCACATGGCCTTCGACGAGAAGGCGACCAGCGATCAGTTCTCCCGCTCGACCGTGGAGCAGGAGGACTGGCAGACATGGTCCAAAGCCCCGGGAGTGGAGCGCGCGGAGCCGTTCGGGAACACCCTGGCCAATGCCCAGGTGACCCAGGGCGCCAAGAAGGGCGAGCAGGTCAACCTCGCCGTCTTCGGCATGGCACCGGACTCCCCCTTGGCACCCGGCCCCGGCAAGGGTGAGGGCCTGAAGGAGGGCAGTGCGGGCATCGTGATCACCAGGGAGATCGCCGACCTGGGCGTGGAGATCGGCGATGTGCTGACCGCGGACAAGAGCGAGGTGCGGCTGAAGGTCGTGGGACTGGTCGACGAGACCGTCTCCTACGGCCACATCGGCGTCGTCTACGCAGACCTCGACACGTGGCGGCATCTGCACTACGGCCTGCCCGGCGACCTGCCCGAGGCCGCGAGCCGGCAGGCCACCGCCCTCGCCCTGACCCTGAAGCCGGGCGCCGACGTCGCCGCGGTGGAAAAGGCGACCGGGACCGTCGCCGAGACCAAGGAGGCCACGTTCGACGCGTCCCCCGGCTACGAGGCCGAGTCGAGCACCATGGCCCTGATCAAGGGATTCCTGTACGTCATCTCCGCCCTGGTCGTCGGCGCGTTCTTCACCGTCTGGACCGTCCAGCGCAAGCCCGAGATCGCCCTGATGAAGGCACTGGGCGCCCCCACCGGGTACATCCTGCGCGACGCGCTCGCCCAGGTCGTCGCCGTGCTCGTCGGAGCCACGGCGCTCGGCACCGCCGTCGGCCTGGCCCTGGGCAGCGCGATGATCGGTAAGGCTCCCTTCTCCCTCTCCGCCCCGGCCATCGCCACCTCCTCCGGCCTCCTCATCGTCCTCGGGACCGTGGGCGCCGTCGTTGCCGTCCGCCGCATCACCGCCGTCGACCCCCTGACCGCTCTGGGAGCCACCCGATGAACACACCCGCCACCGACCACCAGGCCGCCGCCGACACCGACCGCTCCGGCGGGCTGCGCCTGGACGACGTCACCCTGACCCTCGGCGACGGCGATGCCGCCGTCACCGCCCTCGACCACGTCGTCCTGACCGTCGCCCCCGGTGAGTTCGTCGCCGTCGTCGGCCCCTCCGGGTCCGGCAAGTCCAGCCTCCTCGCCGTCGCCGGCGGCCTCCGGCGGCCCGCCTCGGGCACTGTGCACATCGCCGGCACCGAGCTGACCGCCCTTTCGGACAAGGAACGCACCGCCACCCGTCTTCGCCACATCGGCTTCGTCTTCCAGCAGTCGAACCTGCTGGCCTCCCTCACCGTCAGGGAGCAGCTCCTGCTGCCCCTGCACATCGACGGACGCCTTGACACCACTGCCCAGGCCTGCGCGGACGAACTCATCGAGGCCGTCGGACTGACCCACCGCGCCGGCTCCCGTCCGCACCAGCTGTCGGGCGGCGAGCGCCAGCGCGCGGGCCTGGCCCGCGCCCTGATGACCTCCCCCGCCGTCCTGCTGGTGGACGAACCCACCTCGGCACTGGACCGGGTGCGGTCCGCCGAGGCGGTGCGGCTGATTGCCGAGCAGACCCATGAGCGCGGAACGGCCACGGTCATGGTTACCCACGACACGGCGATAATGGACGCTGCCGACCGGGTGTACGAGATGGTCGACGGCCACCTGTCCTGACGGGGGCCGCCAACCGGCACCGCATTCCCGGCCCTGTCCACCCCTCCAGGAGCCCGCCCCGCATGCCGAAGATCAACGCCTCCACCGTCGCCGAGCACCGCGCCCAGCAACGCGAGGCACTGATCGGGGCGGCGATCGACATCCTGGTCAACGAGGGCGCCGCCGCCGTCACACCGGCGGCGGTCGGCGCCCGCGCGGGCCTGGCCCGCTCCAGCGTCTACCAGTACTTCGACTCCTCGGCAGCCCTCCTGGCCACCATCACGGAGGAAGCCTTCCGGCGCTCCAACGAGGCACTCAACCGAGCCCTGGACACCGCGAACGGCCCACTGGAACGCGTCGAGGCGTTCTTCAGGGAAAGCCTCCGTCTCGGCGCCGAAGGCGCACACCGGCCCGCCGTCGCCCTCATGAACGCCGGCCTTCCCCCGGCCTGCCAACAGCGGCTGATGGAACTCCACCTGGAGCAGGTCGAACCGTTCCGCGCCGCCGTCCGGGAGCTCGGCGCTCCTGAGCCCGCGCTCACGGCCGACCTGATCGCCGGAATGCTGCACACCGCCTTGGCCGCCGTCGAGAACGGCTCCCCCCTCGAAACGGTCACACAGCGCACCCTCGCACTCGTGCGCCGCTGCCTCACCCCGGCCGGCAGCACCGCCCGCGCACCGGAGGAAGGGGCCTGACGCCCTCGTACCGCCGAAGCCTCTCGGCCGACCGCGGCCCGGCACGCCTTGCCGGTGCCTGCTCGCTGCAGGCCGCGTTCTTATCGCACAGGGGCCGCAGGCCGACCGGGCAGGTCGGAAAGCTGGAAGGAGTACCGGCCGAGCATGTTGACGTGCTGCCGCACGAACGGGGAGAGGCGCGCGACGTCCTCCACCTCCAGTCCGATCCCGGCGAGCCTCCGCGCGAACCGCCCCGTCCCGCAGCCGACGTCCAGCGCCGCGCCGCCGCCGCGGGGCGCATGGTGCAACAGCAGGCGGTGGTAGTGATCGTTGTGATCGAAAGGCATGCGGCGACCCTGCCACCGGCGCGGGGCACCGGGCCGGGAACGACCGCCGGCCGCGCCTTCCCGTGAGGGAAGAGCGCGGCCGGCGGCCCCTGAAACCTGGGGCCCGTCCCACCGGGGCGACCGGTGGAGCCGATCTTTAGAGGTC
The DNA here is from genome assembly GCF_001278075.1 of Streptomyces pristinaespiralis. GTDB lineage: Bacteria > Actinomycetota > Actinomycetes > Streptomycetales > Streptomycetaceae > Streptomyces > Streptomyces pristinaespiralis. The sequence continues at coordinate 6,180,044 of NZ_CP011340.1, forward strand.
GAAGTAGAGCTCGAACTCGTGGGGGTGCGGACGCAGCTGGATCGGAGCGATCTCGTTCGTGCGCTTGTAGTCGATCCACGTCTCGATCAGGTCGGACGTGAAGACTCCGCCGGCCAGCAGGTACTCGTTGTCCGCCTCGAGGGCGTCCAGCACCGCCGGGAGGGAGGTCGGGACCTGCGGGACGCCCGCGTGCTCCTCGGGGGCCAGCTCGTAGAGGTCCTTGTCGATCGGCTCGGCCGGCTCGATCTTGTTCTTGACGCCGTCGAGGCCCGCGAGCAGCAGCGCGGAGAACGCCAGGTACGGGTTGGACGACGGGTCCGGGGCGCGGAACTCGACGCGCTTGGCCTTCGGGTTCGAGCCCGTGATCGGGATACGCATCGCGGCGGAGCGGTTGCGCTGCGAGTAGACCAGGTTGACCGGGGCCTCGAAGCCGGGGACCAGGCGGTGGTAGGAGTTCACCGTCGGGTTGGTGAAGGCCAGCAGCGACGGGGCGTGCTTGAGGATGCCGCCGATGTAGTACCGGGCGGTGTCGGACAGGCCCGCGTAGCCCTGCTCGTCGTAGAACAGCGGGGCGCCGCCCTGCCACAGGGACTGGTGGACGTGCATGCCGGAGCCGTTGTCACCGAAGATCGGCTTGGGCATGAAGGTCGCGGTCTTGCCGTTGCGCCAGGCGACGTTCTTCACGATGTACTTGAAGAGCATCAGGTCGTCGGCCGCGGCGAGCAGCGTGTTGAACTTGTAGTTGATCTCGGCCTGGCCGGCGGTGCCGACCTCGTGGTGCTGGCGCTCGACCTGGAGGCCGTTCTTGTCCAGCTCCAGGGAGATCTCCGCGCGCAGGTCGGCGAAGTGGTCGACCGGCGGGGCCGGGAAGTAGCCGCCCTTGTAGCGGACCTTGTAACCGCGGTTGTTCTCGATGGCGCCGGTGTTCCAGGCGCCCGCCTCGGAGTCGATGTGGTAGAAGGACTCGTTCGCCGAGGTCTGGAAGCGCACGTTGTCGAACACGTAGAACTCGGCCTCGGGGCCGAAGTACGCGGTGTCGGCGATGCCGGTGGAGGCGAGGTAGGCCTCGGCCTTCTTGGCCACGTTCCGCGGGTCACGGCTGTACTGCTCGCCGGTGATCGGGTCGTGGATGAAGAAGTTGATGTTGACCGTCTTGTCGCGACGGAAGGGGTCGACACGGGCCGTCGACAGGTCGGCACGCAGCGCCATGTCGGACTCGTGGATCGCCTGGAAGCCGCGGATCGACGAGCCGTCGAAGGCGAGCTCCTCGGCCGGGTCGAACGCCGCTGCCGGGATCGTGAAGTGCTGCATCACGCCAGGCAGGTCGCAGAACCGGACATCGATGAACTTGACGTCCTCGTCCGCGATGAACTTCTTGACGTCATCGGCGTTCTGGAACATCCAACTCCTCCTACTCCCACCCGGGAGGGGCGGGGTTGCAGCTCGTCCGTGCGGCCAGTGCGGTGGCACACGCTGGTATCGACCGTAGGCGGACGGGATTTCTCCAGCATGACCCATTTGTTTCGACGAAGTTAACCGGACGAGGGTCACAGTGCGGGAACGGCCCCGGACGCAGGAGGGTGAAACCGGGCGCAGTACCGTGGACGGGTGGACAACAGGCAAGCAATCGGATCGTGGCTCTCGGGGCCCCGCGCGGCCGCGGAGGACATGGGTGTCGACTTCGGGTACCGGGGTCAGCGGCTGGGTTTGCCGGAGCACGGCCCGGGCTCCGTCGCCCCCCTCGGACGCCGCTTCGGCGCGCTCTTCATCGACTGGGGGCTGTGTTTCCTGATCGCATACGGCCTGTTCGCGGGCGGTGACCAGCAGGCAGCCGGAAACTGGGCCCTCGGCATCTTCCTCGCCCTCGGCGTCCTGACGGTGGGCACCGTCGGCTTCACGCCGGGTAAGCGCCTCCTCGGACTCCGGGTCGCCTCCGAGAACGGCGGACGCCTCTCCTTCGGGTGGGCCGTCGTCCGGACCGCCCTCCTCTGCCTCGCGATCCCGGCACTCGTCTGGGACCGCGACGGCCGCGGCCTCCACGACCGCCTGGCCCGCGCGGTCCAGGTCCGCATCTGACCCACCCGCCGCCGATCGCGGATGAGCCCTGCCCCCGGCCGGTCGAGTCACGACGCACGGCCCACGCAGTCCGCGGCGGGACGTGAGGCACCGGCCCCGCCGGGGACGGGCAACGGCCCGAGGCGAGGCACCGCCCCGGCCCGGAGGTGCCCGCGTGACACCGGCCCCAGGCGACGTCCGGACGTGCTGTTCGTCGGACGGCTCTCGGCGGGACGCACCGGCCCCCGCGGTCCATGGCGGGCGGCTCGGCGGGACGCACGGCCACCCCGGTCACGGCTGGCCGCGACGACCCGGCCCCGTCCGGTCACGCCGGACGTGAGACGCCGGCCACGGCCCCGACAGGCACCGGCCACGCCTCGGGCATCACGCACCCCGACCACCGGCGGACGGGTCCACGGCCTGGAGACGCCGCTACGCGTCGGCCACCCACGGACCACGTCCGGATCGCGGGTTCGCGCCACGGCCCGAAGACGCCGCTACGCGGGGCCACCCCGGCGCCCGGCGCGGGCAATGCAAGCGCGGTCCCGGCAGGACGTGGCCGGCACGGCAGGGACGCGGAATGTGAGGCGGGGCCCGGACGATGTCCGGGCCCCGCCTCACATTCCGCGTCCGCACAAGCGCGTGGACGCGCCTCAGCGCATCTTTCCGCCGCGCGGCATCCGCATGCCCTTGGGCATCGGGCCCTTCGGCAGCGGCATGTTGCTCATCAGGTCGCCCATCGCCCGCAGCCGGTCGTTGGCCGCCGTCACCTGCGGGCCGGTGAGCACCCGCGGCAGCTTCAGCATCGTGGTGCGCACCTTCTTCAGCGGCACCTGGCCCTCGCCGTTGCCGACGAGGATGTCGTGCACGGGGACGTCCACGACGATGCGGTTCATCTTCTTCTTCTCGGCCGCGAGCAGTGCCTTCAGCCGGTTCGGGTTGCCCTCGGCCACCAGCACGATGCCGGCCTTGCCGACGGCGCGGTGCACCACGTCCTGGTTGCGGTTCATCGCCACGGCCGGGGTGGTGGTCCAGCCGCGTCCCACGTTCTGCAGGACCGCGGCCGCCGCTCCCGGCTGGCCCTCCATCTGTCCGAAGGCCGCCCGCTCGGCACGCCGCCCGAAGATGATCGCCATCGCCAGGAAAGCCAGCACGAAGCCGAGGATCCCCAGATAGACCGGGTGACCGATCAGGAAGCCGATCCCGAGGAAGACACCGAAGGTGACGATGCCCACACCCGCGACGACAAGACCGACCATCGGGTCGGCCTTCCGGGTCATCTTGTACGTCAGGGCGATCTGCTTCAGTCGCCCCGGGTTCGCAGCAGCGTCAGCGCTGTCTGAATTTGCCTTCCTCGCCATACCCGAAGTTTACGTGGCCTATGACGTGCGGGTCGCCACGGCCTCCAGTACGTGCTGAGCCTCCACCCGGTCCTTGGCGCGGCGGCGGTCCTCGAGGACGGCGGTCCAGGCGTTGCGGCGGGCGGTGCGCTGGCCGGCGCCGAGGATGAGGGACTCCATGGCGCGCAGAGCGCCGGTGACGGACGGGATCGGGTTGGCACTGACGTGGCGTGCCGGCACGGCCTGCATGGTGGCGATTCCCCCTCGGGGTGAACGGCGGTGAGTGGGAGCTGTGCGTGAGTCGAGCGTCACTGACTGGTGTTACCAGGGCATGACCGGCCGGTCAAACGCTGATGAAGGGCCGATTCGCGGGTCGTGGAGATCCTGAGTCGAGGACGCGGCCCGTACCCCACCCCCGACCTGCGGGGAGGGTACGGACCGCGTCCGATCGGCCATTACCGGCCGGTAGTTGCTTGTGCCTGAATTCACACGGCCTGGGCGGCGCCGGAGCCGGCGTCGACGGCGGCACCACGGGCCTCCATCGCCTGCTGGAACAGGCGGCCGGCCCGGTACGAGGAACGGACCAGCGGACCCGACATCACACCGGAGAAGCCGATCTCGTCGGCCTCCTCCTTGAGCTCCACGAACTCGTGCGGCTTCACCCAGCGCTCCACCGGGTGGTGGCGCACCGACGGGCGCAGGTACTGGGTGATCGTGATCAGCTCGCAGCCCGCGTCGTGCAGGTGCTGGAGCGCCTCGCTGACCTCTTCGCGGGTCTCGCCCATGCCGAGGATCAGGTTCGACTTGGTCACCAGGCCCGCTTCACGGGCGCGCGTGATGACCTCGAGCGAGCGCTCGTAGCGGAAGCCGGGGCGGATCCGCTTGAAGATGCGCGGCACGGTCTCGACGTTGTGCGCGAGCACCTCGGGACGCGAGGAGAAGACCTCGGCCAGCTGCTCGGGCACCGCGTTGAAGTCGGGGATCAGCAGCTCGACCTTGGTGTGGCCGCCTTCGCGGTCCGCGGTCAGCGCGTGGATCTGGCGGACGGTCTCCGCGTACAGCCAGGCGCCGCCGTCCTCGAGGTCGTCGCGGGCGACGCCGGTGATGGTGGCGTAGTTCAGGTCCATCGTGACGACGGACTCGCCGACGCGGCGGGGCTCGTCACGGTCAAGGGCCTGCGGCTTGCCGGTGTCGATCTGGCAGAAGTCGCAGCGTCGGGTGCACTGGTCACCGCCGATGAGGAAGGTCGCCTCGCGGTCCTCCCAGCACTCGAAGATGTTGGGACAGCCCGCCTCCTGGCAGACCGTGTGCAGTCCCTCGCTCTTGACCAGTTTCTGCAGCTGGTTGTACTCGGGGCCCATCTTCGCCCGGGTCTTGATCCACTCGGGCTTGCGCTCGATGGGGGTCTGGCTGTTGCGGACCTCCAGGCGCAGCATCTTGCGTCCGTCGGGTGCGACTGCGGACACGACCGGCTCCCTACAGCTTCGATTCTTCGGCGAACACCAGGGTACGCCCGTTAAAAGTGCGGCCTTACGTTCGGCCAACCTGTGGCCACAGGACCGCATTCCCGCCAGCGTTCCCGGCCGGGGTCCCCGGCCCCTCCCGGCGGGGGCGGTCCCGGACTCAGACGGGCGTCCTCTCCGCCTCCGGCACCGCCACCGGCGCGGTGTCGCGCACGATCTCCCGGGGCCGCGGCTCCGCGTTCTCCAGCACCTCCCGCAGGTGCCGCTCGAGCACGGGCAGCACCTCCGCGATGGTGATGTCCCGGCCCAGCTCGTTCGCGAGCGAGGCCACTCCCGCGTCCCGGATGCCGCACGGCACGATCTTGTCGAACCAGGTGTTGTCCGGGTTCACGTTCAGGGCGAAGCCGTGCATCGAGACGCCCTTGGCGATGCGGATGCCGATCGCCGCGAGCTTGCGGTCCTCGCGGCGCTGACCGGCGTTGGAGGGGGCGTACTCGGGGCCGTTGAGCCGCGGGTCGAACTCGTCGTCCGTCAGGCGCGGGTCGAAGTCCAGCGAGAGGCCGCCGACCGACGGGCGCTGCTCCACCGGGTCGCCGAGCACCCAGACGCCGCTGCGGCCCTCGACCCGGCTGGTCTCCACGCCGAACTCGGCGCAGGTGCGGATCAGCGCGTCCTCGAGACGGCGTACGTGCGCGATGACGTCCACGGGGCGCGGCAGCTTCAGGATCGGGTAGCCCACCAGCTGGCCGGGGCCGTGCCAGGTGATCTTCCCGCCGCGGTCCACGTCGACGACGGGCGTCCCGTCCAGGGGCCGCTCACTGTCCTCGGTGCGCCGCCCCGCCGTGTAGACGGGCGGGTGCTCCAGCAACAGGCATGTGTCGGGGACCTCGTCGGCGAAGCGGGCGGCGTGGACGTCGCGCTGCTTCTGCCATGCCTCCTGGTACTCGACGGCTTCGTCGCCGAACCCCAGTCGGACGAACCGCAGGTCACTCACGGCTGTGCCTCCCTCGAACCTCTGCCCGGGGATGACCGGGCCCCAGCCACTGTACGGCGGGCCGGAACCGATCGGCCGCGCAGGGGCGACCGTCAGCACCGCGGTCCAGTGCCGCCGTCAATCCTCACACGATCGGATGAATCTGGGGCGAAGGTGGCGGAACAGCTGTGGATGGCCGCTAAATTCGCGCCGTTCCTCCCCCAGGGCTTCTCCCCCAGAGCTACGCCTGGGGGCGCCCCCAGGAGGTACCCCCATGGGCTGCTCCCGGCCCGGAAGGCAGGAGACGCCACAACCGATGACGGAACGGACCACCCCGCGCACCCCCAACCGGCAGCTCGCCGCGCTCATCGCGGAGGCCGGGTTCTCCCACGCCGGCCTCGCCCGCCGGGTGGATCAGCTGGGCCTCGAGCACGGCCTCGACCTTCGCTACGACAAGACCTCCGTGACCCGCTGGCTGCGGGGGCAGCAACCGCGCGGAACGACGCCCGCGCTGATCGCGGAGGTGTTCACCCGCAGACTCGGGCGCCGGCTGTCCGCCCAGGACCTCGGGCTGGACGCCTGCGCCCCCGTCTACGCGGGGCTGGAGTTCGCCGCCACCCCGGAGGAGGCCGTGGACATCGTCAGCGGTCTGTGGCGCAAGGACTCCGGCAGCCACGCGGAACTCCGCAAGATCGCCTTCACACCGGCAGGACTGGTCGTGCCGAGCCGGGACTGGCTGATCGGCGGCGCCGACGAGCGGGTCGGCCGGGGGGAGGCGCACCCCGGTTCCGGCCGGGTCCCCCAGCAGGGCCCCAGGGTGGCCGTGCCGCGGCAGCGCGGCGCCACCGACCGGGGACCGGGGCAGAAGGTCTCCGGCGGTGACATCGCGGCGCTGCGCGCCGTCGGCGACCTGTTCCGCGCCCTCGACCACGCCTACGGGGGCGGGCACGCCCGGCAGGCCCTGGTGCGCTATCTGGAGCACGAGGCCGAGCCGATGCTGCGCGGTACGTACGGCGAGACGACCGGCAGGCGCCTGTTCGCCGCGGCGGCCGACCTCACCAGGCTGGCCGGCTGGACCTCGTACGACATCGCGGCCCACGGGCTCGCCCAGCGGTACTTCGTCCAGGCGCTGCGGCTCTCCCAGGCGGCGGGGGACCGGGCGTACGGGTCGTACGTGCTGGTCACCATGAGCCGGCAGGCCGTCTACCTCGGGCACGGCCGGGAGGCCGTGCAGCTGACCCGGGTCGCCCAGCAGGGGGTGGGGCCCTCCGCCCCGCCGCCGGTCCAGGCGCTGCTCCAGTGCGCGGAGGCGCGCGGGCACGCGGTGCTCGGCGACGCGCGGGCGTGCACCGCCGCGCTGGTTCGGGCCGAACGCGCGCTGGAGGCGACACGGCCCGGCGACGACGTGCCGCACTGGGCGCGCACCTTCGACGAGGCACAGCTGGCGGACGAGTTCAGCCACTGCCACCGCGATCTGCGGCAGTACCGCAGCGCCGTGCAGCACGCGGAACGCTCGCTCCAGCTGCGGGCCCCCGCCTTCGCGCGCAGCCGGCTCTTCTGCCGGGTCGTCCTGGCCTCGGCCCGGCTCGGTCTGGGCGAGCTGGACCAGGCGTGCGCACTGGGCGCGGAGGCCGCTCTCCAGGCGTCAGAGATGCGGTCGGTGCGGGCCACCGAGTACGTCCGCGAGTTCGAGCGCCGGCTGGAGCCGTACCGCGACGCGGCACCGGTCCGGACCTACCGCGACCGGGTGGCCGCCCTGGGCTGACCTCGGCCGGCCGGCGGGCGGGGTGGCGGCCCCGCCCGGCCGGACCCTCACCCCGGCCCTGTCGCCGAACCCGGGCGGCCCGCGCGCCGCGGGGCCTCAGGCGGCCGCGGTCAGCGTCGCCGCCGCGCACCCCGGCCGGATCCCGAAGTCGCTCAGCACGGCGTCCGCCGCCCTCCGCCCGGAGAACAGGGCGCCCTGCACCGTGCCCGTGTCGCGGTGGTCGCCGCAGACGTAGAGCCCCGACAGCACCCGCACCGGGCGGCGCAGGTCGTGCGGCGCGGGCATCGCGGGCACCGCCTCCGGGTCGTGGTGGACGGCGAGCAGCTCCCAGTCGTCCGTCGCCCTGCCGTACAGATTCGCCAACTGCCGGCGCACCCGGCGGTCAAGGTTGTCCGGCGGTCCGCAGAGCAGCGTCGAGGAGATCAGCACCCGGCCGTCGGAGGCGCGCGAGGGATCGACCTCGCTCATCACCGCCGTGTGCGACACGGGCCCGCCGCGGTCCGCGGCCAGCACCAGCGACGGCTCCCCGAGCGGGGACTCGGGCGCTGTGTGGTGCACCACCGTCACCGGACGGAACGACGGCACCCGGAGCCCCGGCAGCAGTCCGGCCGCCGCCCGGGCACCCGTCGCCAGCAGCACCGAACGGCAGCGGATCTCGCCGAGCTCCTCCGTGGTCACGGACGTCGTCGCGACGTCCGTCACCCGCACGCCGGTCCGTACGGCCCCGGCCGGCAGGCCCGCCGCCATCAGCTCCGGCAGGGTCGCCGCGCCGCCCGCCGGCACGCAAAGACGGCCGCGGGCGTACCCGCGCAGCACGAGGTCGGCGCAACGGCTGGAGGTGCCGGTCAGCTCCGGGTCGCCCAGCAGCGCCGACAGCAGCGGACGCAGGAAGCCGTCCACCGTGCGTGCGGGCAGACCGCGCCCGTACAGCGCCTCCGCGGCGGCCCGTTCGGGACGGGCGAGGAGGCGGTCGACGGGTGTCGCGGCGAGCCTCGCCAGGGCCGCGCCCAGCCGTGCCTGGTCGAGCTGGCGGGGCCGAGGGGCGCTCGCGAGGGCGCGCGCGACGGAGAATGCGACCCCCGCGCCCTGGGCCGGATGGGCCGATCCCCGTCCCACGGCCCGCCGGGCATGGGAGGACCACCGCCCGGCGATCCCCACCTCCCCGGTCCGCTGCAGCCGGCCCCCGCTCGGGACCAGCACGCCGGGCGAGAACATCCGCAGGTCGGCATCGCGGAGCACCGCCGTGCGGCGCAGCTCCGGATACGCGGTACTGAGCAACTGGCCTGTCCGGTCGAGCCGGAAGCCGTCGAGCTGCGTGGTGGCCATCCTGCCGCCCACCACCGGGGCGGCCTCCAGGACGCTGACCGTGACACCCGCACTGGTCAGTCGGTGGGCCGCCGACAGTCCGGCGACCCCGGCCCCGACGATGACGACATCCGCATCATGAGCGGTGCTGAGCACGTGCCCCTCCCCGAGGTCGGCGCGGCTGGTGGGGAGCTCATGCCCCCAACAGGACCGAGGAATACCCGAGTTCGGTTCGAGACTAAAGAGGTAGGGGGCACGCTGAGGTAGCGCACATCGCGGAGCACCGGAGCGCGGGGGCGCACACCGCGCTCCCCCCACCCGGAACCGGTTCAGCGCAGCGCCGCCCGGATCGCGTCGTCGATACGGGGGAAGGCGAACGCGAAGCCCGAGCCCAGCAGGACGCCCGGCAGCACCCGCCCGCTGCTCAGGACGTCCTCCGCGAGCCCGCCCAGCGCCACCCGCAGGGCAGGCGCCGGCACCGCGAACGGGGTCGGGCGGCGCAGCACCCTGCCCATCGCCGCGGTCGCCTCCAGGTTGGTCACCGGCTCGGGGGCCGTCAGGTTCACCGGCCCGGACAGCGACCCGGTGTCGATGATGTGCCGCAGCGCCGCCACGGTGTCGTGCAGCGAGATGAAGCTCCAGTACTGCCGGCCGCTGCCCAGCCGGCCGCCGAGCCCCGCCTTGAACAGGGGGAACATCCGCCCCCAGGCGCCCCCGTGCCGCGCCACCACAAGTCCCGTACGGGCCATGGCCGTTCGCACGCCCGCCTCCTGCGCCGGGGCCGTGGCCTCCTCCCACTCCACGCACACCTCGGGCAGGAACCCGTCCCCGGGCGGCGCGCCCTCGTCGACGGCCCGGCCGTCGGTGTCGCCGTAGTAGCCGACCGCGCTGCCGCTCACCAGCACCCGCGGCGGCACGTCCAGGGAGGCGACGGCCTCCGCGATCGCCGCCGTGCCGAGGACGCGGCTGTCGCGGATCTCCTTGCGGTACGCGTCCGTCCAGCGCCGGTCGCCCACCCCGGCCCCGGCGAGGTGCACCACGGCCTCGCAGCCCACCAGGCCGGCCACGTCGACGTACTGCCGTGCCAGGTCCCAGTGGACCTCGTCCCCGGCCTTCGCCGGGCGCCGCACCAGGCGCACCACCTCGTGCCCGTCCGCGCGCAAGGACTTCACCAGCGCCGCGCCGATGAGTCCGGAGGCGCCGGTGACGGCGATTCGGGATCTCTCCATGGACCCCATCCTGCCCCGGCGGTCCGCCGTGGCACAGTGGCCCCATGCCCGAGTCGCACATACGCCCCGCACGACGTGACGACGACGCGGAGCTGGGGGAGCTGGACCGCGCCGCCTGGTCTCCGGTGCATGCCGTGACACCCCGCCCCGAGCCGCCGTACGACGCGTTCTTCGACGCGAACCACCGCCCGGAACACTTCCTCGTCGCCGAGGACGCCCACGGGGCGATCCTGGGGTACATCCGGCTGGTCCCGCCGACCCCGCTGGCCTGCAACCGGCACGTCCGCCAGATCCAGGGCCTCGCCGTGGCCGAGCGGGCCCGCGGCCGCGGGGTCGGCCGGGCACTCCTGCGGGCGGCGTGCGAGGAGGCCCGCCGGCAGGGAGCCGTCCGCATCACCCTGCGGGTGCTCTCCCACAACGCGCCGGCGCGGGCGCTGTACGAGGCGGAGGGCTTCGTGGTGGAGGGCGTCCTGCCGGGCGAGTTCCACCTCGACGGCCGCTACGTGGACGACGTGCTGATGGGCCGTTCCCTCACGGGCGCCGCGTAGGCGCTTGTGCCGAGGGGCCGACGGCCCGTCAGCCGCCGCCGAACCGCTCCCACAGCCGCGGGAAGCGCCCGGCGAGCACCGCGTCGTCGTCGAGGTCGAAGGGCGTGCCGGCCGGCTCCGCCGACTGCACGGGGATGCCCAGGTCGGGCGCGTCGGCGCCGGTCAGCTGCTCGTACGCCTCGTCGGCGGCGTAGCCCAGTTCCTCGCCGTCGCCGTCGATGTCCTCGTCGAAGTCGTCCAGCAGATCGGCCAGGGCGTCCGGCTCGTGCACCGCGCTCTCGAAGACCTCCCGCCCCTGCCCGATCAGCCAGCAGCGGAAGTAGTCGAAGGCGTCGTCGCTCGCCCCTCCGAGCAGGACGGCCGCCGCGCCCCACAGGTCCCATTGGTAGGCGCGGTTGTAGCGGGCCTCGAAGTGCCGTGCGAAGTCCAGCACGGAGTCGGGGTCGAGCTGCAGCAGCCGTTCGACGAGCAGCTCCGCGTGTTCCTCGGGGTCGCCCTCGGCGGCCTCGCGGGTGCTGTCGATGATCTCCCAGAACTCCGTCTCGTCCATCACGGGTCCAGCATCGTGGTTGGCGGGGGCCGTCGCACGCGGAGCATGCCGAAACGCCGCTGTTTCGCAATACGGGGCTCCGGTCGGCCCAAGCCCGACAGAAGGTGTCCGGTTTACGTGCGACGGTCGGCTCATGACGACGACGAACAAGCCGCTCGGCGGCAAAATCGCACTGGTCGCCGGCGCCACGCGAGGCGCGGGACGTGCCATGGCCGTGGAACTCGGCGCCGCGGGCGCGACCGTCTATGTGACCGGCCGGACCACCCGCACCAGGGTCAGCGAGGTGGGCCGCGCCACGGAGACCGTCGAGGAGACCGCGGAACTCGTCACGGAGGCCGGCGGCGAGGGCATCGCGGTGCCCACCGACCATCTCGAGCCGGAGCAGGTGAGGGCGCTTCTCCGGCGCGTCGAACGCGACCACGGACGGCTGGACATCCTCGTCAACGACCTCTGGGGCGGAAACTTCCTGCTCGACTTCGACACCCGGATGTGGGACGTCGACCTCGAGCGCGGGCTGCGGATGCTCGACCTCGGCGTGAAGAGCCACATCATCACCAGCAGCATCGCCCTGCCCCTGCTCGTCCGTGAGCCGGGCGGCCTGGTCGTGGAGGTCACCGACGGCACCGCGGAGACGAACAAGGGGTTCCGCGAGAACTTCTACTACGACCTCGCCAAGAACGGCCCGATCCGCATGGCCTTCACCCTCGGCGAGGAGCTGAAGACCGTCGGCTGCGCCGCCGTGGCCGTCACCCCCGGATTCATCCGCTCCGAGGAGATGCTCGACATCTTCGGCCTCACGGAGGACAACTGGCGCGACGGCATCGACAAGCAGAAGCACTGGGCCCTCTCCGAGTCGCCCGTGTACCTGGCCAGGGGCGTCGCGGCACTCGCCGCCGACCCCGAGCGGTCCCGCTGGAACGGCCGTTCCCTCGACAGCGGCCTGCTGGCCAGGGAGTACGGCGTGACCGACGCGGACGGCAGCCGGCCGGACGTCTGGGGATTCATGCTGGCCGAACAGAAGGGCGGCACACCGGCGGTGGAGGACTACCGGTAGAGGTCCGCCAGCGCGGCCGCCGCCCGCGCGAAGCGCTCCCGCAGCTCCGGCGGCCCGAGGACCTCCACCTCGGGCCCCAGGGACAGCAGTTGGCCGTACGCCACGTCCAGCGACTCGACGGGCAGCGTCACCGTCACCCGCCCTTGGCCGTCCGGCGGACCGGCCGCCGCGAGGGCCTCCTCGGCGGCGGCGCGGTCCGTCACGTACGGCAGCCGGCGCGCGCCGTCCCCGCTCACCCGGACGACGGCCTCCGCGCGGAGGATCGACCGGGCGAACTGCGCGGCGCGTTCCCGCCAGAAGGCGGCCAGATCGAAGTCCTGGTCCCGTTCGAACCGCTCCCCGTCCGCCTCGGCCGACGAGAACCGGTCGATGCGGTAGACCCGCAGCGTGCCGTCCGCCCGCGCGCACAGGTACCAGACGCCCGCCTTCAGCACGAGCCCGTACGGTTCCAGCAGCCGCTCCACCTCGGTGTCCCCGCGGCGGTACGCGGCCTGGACGCGGCGGTCGTCCCACACCGCCTCCGCGAGGACCGGCAGCAGGTCGGGGGTCTTCGGCTCCTGGTACCAGCCGGGGGCGTCGAGGTGGAAGCGCCGGGCCGCGGACTCGGGCGCGTTCCGCAGAGAGGGGAGCAGCGCCGCGGACACCTTCAGGCGTGCCGCGGACGCCGCGTCCTCGAGCCCCATGTCGCGCAGGGCGCCCGGCAGCCCCGACAGGAACAGGGCCTCCGCCTCGTCGCGCCCGAGCCCCGTGAGCCGGGTGCGGTACCCGCCGATCAGCCGGTATCCGCCGGCCCGGCCGCGGTCCGCGTAGACCGGAACTCCGGCCTCCGACAGGGCGAGCGCGTCGCGGGTGACGGTGCGCTCGGAGACCTCCAGCTCCCGAGCGAGCTCGGCGCCGGTCATGGAGGGCCGCGACTGGAGCAGCAGGACCATTTTGATCAGCCGGGCAGCGCGCATGCCCCCATCATCGCGCAGCCGGGGCCAGCGGTACCTGGAGCTCCGTCACCCACTTCTCCTTGTCCGGCGGGCACTCCAGATACACCTCGCGGGCGTAGCCGGCCGACCGGTGGCCGCCCGCGTCGATCCAGCGGGCCAGGTTCTGCTCCGTGGGCATGACCGTGTCCATCGGGCCGCGGTGCACGATCGTCGCCGCCCGCTCCACGGCGGGGAGTTCGGCGATCTCGAAGTCCTCTCCCGGCCGGGTCCCCGGGAGAAGGACGCACCCTGCGTGCACCACGATGCCGTCGCCGTCCGGCGCGTCCTCGTAGTAGGCGATGCCGGGGCCGGCCGGGGTGACGCCGGCCGCCTTCAGCCGGGTGAACAGCTCGTCGTACAGCGGGCCGATCACCGGGCCGATGTGCTCGGGGGCGTAACTGGCGGCGACGGCGGACAGTTCGGCGACACGGACCGCCGGAGTGCTCTTGATCATGACGTCCTGGGTGGGCATACGACCCTCGCTCTCGATCGACCGGAGCCTCGCCTCGACCTGCGCCAGCCTGGTGGCCGCCGCGGCCATCGCCTCCCGCAGTTCCGCCTCCCGCAGCCTGAGCATCCCGCGCAGCTCCTCCGAGGTCACCTTCTCCTCGAGGATCTGCCGCACCTGCTGCAGCGTGAAGCCGAGGTCCTTGAGGGCGATGACGCGGTTGAGCGTGGCGAGCTGGGCCGCGGAGTAGTAGCGGTAGCCGGTGAAAGGGTCGGTGTGCTCGGGACGCAGCAGCCCGATCGCGTCGTAGTGACGCAGCATGCGGGCCGACACACGGCCGTGCCTGGCGAAGTCTCCGATGGTGAACATGACGTCTCCCAGTGCACGGCTTCACACGGTGTCAAGGTCAAGCATCGGACACGGAAGGCCCCCGCGGGCGGCTGCCCGCGGGGGCCTTCACGAACGCCGGTCCTACAGGCCGTAGCGCTCGCGCGCCTCCTTCACGGCCGAGGCGGGGACCTCACCGCGCTTCGCCAGCTGGGCCAGCGCCGCGACCGTGATCGACTGCGCGTCGACACCGAAGTGGCGGCGGGCCGCGTCACGCGTGTCCGACAGGCCGAAGCCGTCCGTGCCGAGCGAGGACCAGTCCTGCTCGACCCACTGGCTGATCTGGTCCGGCACCTGCCGCATCCAGTCGGAGACCGCCAGCACCGGGCCGGGCGCGCCCTCCAGGGCCTGGGTGACGTACGGGGTGCGCTGCTCGCCGCGGAGCAGGGCCGCGTCGGACTCGAGCGCGTCGCGGCGCAGCTCGCCCCACGAGGTCGCGGACCAGACGTCGGCGGCCACGTTCCAGTCGGCCGCCAGGAGCTGCTGGGCCTCGAGCGCCCAGTGGATCGCCGTACCGGAGGCGAGCAGCTGGAGCCGCGGGGCGTCCGCGCCGGCCGCGCCCTCCTTGAAGCGGTACAGGCCCTTGACGATGCCCTCCTCGACGCCCTCCGGCATGGCGGGCTGGGGCTTGGGCTCGTTGTAGACCGTGAGGTAGTAGAAGACGTCCTCCGCGTCGGGGCCGTACATCCGGCGCAGACCGTCCTTGACGATCACGGCGATCTCGTACGCGAACGCCGGGTCGTAGTTGAGCGACGCCGGGTTGGTGGCGGCGATCAGGTGCGAGTGGCCGTCGGCATGCTGGAGGCCCTCGCCGGTCAGCGTCGTGCGTCCCGCGGTGGCGCCGACGATGAAGCCCTTGCCGAGCTGGTCGGCGAGCTGCCACATCTGGTCGCCGGTCCGCTGCCAGCCGAACATCGAGTAGAAGATGTAGAACGGGATCATCGTCTCGCCGTGCGTCGAGTACGACGTGGCGGCGGCGATGAAGTCGGCCATGGCGCCGGCCTCGGTGATCCCCTCGTTGAGGATCTGGCCGTCCTTGGCCTCCTTGTAGTACATCAGCTGGTCGCGGTCGACCGGCTCGTACGTCTGGCCCATCGGCGAGTAGATGCCGGCGGACGGGAACAGCGACTCCATACCGAAGGTGCGGGCCTCGTCCGGGACGATCGGCACCCAGCGGTGGCCGGTCTGCTTGTCCCGCATCAGGTCCTTGACCAGGCGGACGAACGCCATGGTCGTGGCCATCTCCTGCTTGCCGGAGCCCTTGTGCAGCGCCTTGAAGGCGCGCTCCTCCGGCTCGGGCAGGGGGGCGGAGGCGTGCATCCGGCGGGCCGGGGCGGGACCGCCGAGGGCCGCGCGGCGCTCCTGGAGGTAGCGGACCTCGGGGGAGTCGGCGCCGGGGTGGCCGTAGGGCACCACACCGCCGTCGAAGGCGCTGTCCGCGATCGGGAGCCCGAGCAGGTCACGCATGCCCTTGAACTCGTCGATCGTCAGCTTCTTCATCTGGTGGTTGGCGTTCTTGGACTCGAAGCCCTTGCCGAGGGTGTGGCCCTTCACCGTCTGAGCGAGGATCACGGTCGGCGCGCCCTTGTGGGCGAGCGCCGCCCGGTACGCCGCGTACACCTTGCGGGCCTCGTGGCCGCCGCGGGAGGTGTGGAAGCACTCGGCGATCTTGGCGTCGGTGAGGATCTTCCCGAGCTCGACGAGCGCGGGCTCCGCGCCGAAGAAGTGCTCACGGATGTAGGCCACGTCGCGGGTCGCGTACGTCTGGAACTGCGCGTCGGGGACCTCGCGCAGCCGGCGCACCAGGGCGCCCGTGGTGTCGAGCTGGAACACCTCGTCCCAGGCCGAGCCCCACAGCGACTTGACGACGTTCCAGCCGGCGCCGCGGAACTGGGCCTCCAGCTCCTGCACGATCTTGAAGTTGGCGCGGACCGGGCCGTCGAGACGCTGCAGGTTGCAGTTGATCACGAAGGTCAGGTTGTCCAGCTGCTCGCGGGAGGCGAGGGCGAGGGCCGCGGTCGACTCCGGCTCGTCCATCTCGCCGTCGCCGAGGAACGCCCAGACGTGCGAGTTCGAGGTGTCCTTGATGCCGCGGCCCTGGAGGTAGCGGTTGAACCGCGCCTGGTAGATCGCGGACAGCGGGCCGAGGCCCATGGACACGGTGGGGAACTCCCACAGCCAGGGCAGCCGGCGCGGGTGCGGGTACGAGGGGAGGCCCTTGCCGCCGGCCTCCTGGCGGAAGTTGTCGAGGTGGTCCTCGGTGAGCCGGCCGTCGAGGAACGCGCGGGCGTAGATGCCGGGGGAGGCGTGGCCCTGGATGTAGAGCTGGTCGCCGGAGCCGTCCCCCTCCTTGCCGCGGAAGAAGTGGTTGAAGCCGGTCTCGTAGAGCCAGGCCGCGGAGGCGAAGGTGGCGATGTGCCCGCCGACGCCGTGCTTGGAGCCGCGGGTCACCATGGCCGCGGCGTTCCAGCGGTTCCAGGCGGTGATCCGGGCTTCCATCGCCTCGTCGCCGTCGAAGGCGGGTTCGGCGGAGGTCGGGATGGTGTTGACGTAGTCCGTCTCCAGCAGGCGGGGCAGGGCCACACCGGCCTTCTCGGCGTGCTGGAGCGTGCGGCGCATCAGATACGCGGCGCGGTGCGGGCCTGCGTGCTCCGCGACGGCGTCGAGGGACGCCGCCCACTCGGCGGTTTCCTCGGCGTCGCGGTCCGGGAGCTGGTCGAGCTCGCTCGGAAGCTTGCCTACGGGGTCGGTCATGATCGCCGCCTTCCGGACAGGAGGGGGGTTGAGATAAGGGGGTGCCGTGTCTGGCAGGACAGGGCGACGGGTCTGGTGGACCCGGGGTCGACTGTAAGTCTCTGATCGATGATCGATCAAAGCCTGGGGCGAAATTGGCATCGGGTGCCTCAAAAGTGGGCACGCTGTGCCGCGACGAATGGGTCCAATCGGGGCACCCGCGTGCACGTTCGAGCAGGCCCGGCGCCAGCCGTGCAGCCGGGGTGAGCGGGGACGAACGTCGGCCACCGCGTACGGGGAGCCACGGGCGGAGGACCGTCCGTCACCTGGTCACGCACGGAGGACCGTCCGTCACCCGGCAACGGGCGGAGGACCGTCCGTCACCCGGCAACGGGCGGAGGACCGTCCGTCACCCGGTCACGCGCGGTGGACCGTCACCTGGTCACGCACGGAGGACCGTCCGTCACCCGGCAACGGGCGGAGGACCGTCCGTCACCCGGCCACGCGCGGAGGACCGTCCGTCACCCGGTCACGCGCGGTGGACCGTCACCTGGTCACGCACGGAGGACCGTCCGTCGTCACCCGGCCACGCGCGGGGGCACCCGTCGTCACCCGGCTGTGCGCGGACCTCGCGGGGAGGCCGTCGTCACCCGCTACGCGCGCGGGGCGCAGCCGAGGACGTGCGCCTTCACCAGCGAGCCGATCTCCGGATCGCGCCGGCGGAAGGCCTCCACCAGGTCCTGGTGCTCCTCCGCGTACGACTTCTGCACCGTGCCCAGCCAGCGGATCGACAGGGCCGTGAAGACCTCGATCCCCAGTCCCTCCCAGGTGTGCAGCAGGACGCCGTTGCCCGCCGCCCTGACCAGCTCCCGGTGGAAGGCCACGGTGTGGCGGACCTGCCCCGCGGAGTCCCCGGTCCGGTCCGCCTCGTACAGCGCCGACACGTGCGGCTCCAGCGTCGTGCAGTCCTCCGCGAGGCGCCCCGCGGCCAGTTCGGCCGCGATCTGCTCCAGGCCCGCCCGCACCGGGTAGCTCTCCTCGAGGTCCGCGGCGGTCAGATTCCGCACGCGTACGCCCTTGTTGGGCGCCGACTCGATCAGCCGCAGCGACTCCAGCTCGCGCAGCGCCTCGCGCACCGGCGTCTGGGAGACCTCGAGTTCGGTGGCGATCCGGCGCTCGACGATGCGTTCCCCCGGCTTCCAGCGCCCGCTGACGATCCCCTCCACGATGTGCTCGCGGATCTGATCGCGCAGCGAGTGGACGACGGGGATGGTCATGGAGCGCTCCTTAAAGCCGCGTCGACCTGTGGCCCTTAGACAATACGGCTGCGCCCCCGCCGGGAAGTACTCCCGGGCGGGGGCGCAGCAGGTGAGGCTGGTTACAGCGGTGCCGCTCAGAGGCCGAGCTCGACCTCGAACTCACCGGCCTCCAGGATCTGCTTGACGGCCGTCAGGTAGCGGGCGGCGTCGGCGCCGTCCACCAGACGGTGGTCGTAGGAGAGCGCGACGTACGTCATGTCGCGGATCGCGATCGTCTCACCGAGGTCCGGGTGGTTCACGACCACCGGGCGGCGGACCGTGGCACCGATGCCCAGGATGGCGACCTGGTTCGGCGGCACGATGATCGTGTCGAACAGCGCACCGCGCGAGCCGGTGTTGCTGATCGTGAAGGTCGCGCCGGCGAGGTCGTCCGGCGTGATCTTGCTGGCGCGCACGGCGCCGGCGAGCTCGGCGGTCTTCTTGGCGATACCGGCGAGGTTCAGGTCGCCCGCACCCTTGATGACCGGCGTCATCAGACCCTTCTCGGAGTCCACGGCGATGCCGATGTTCTCCGAGTCGAAGTACGTGATGGTGCCCTCGGCCTCGTTGATCCGGGCGTTGATGACCGGGTGGGCCTTCAGCGCCTGGGCGGCGGCCTTGACGAAGAACGGCATCGGGGAGAGCTTGACGCCCTCACGGGCCGCGAACGCGTCCTTGGCACGGGCGCGCAGCTTCATCAGCTTGGTGATGTCGACCTCGACGACCGAGGTCAGCTGTGCCTGGTCGTGCAGCGCCTTCATCATGTTGTCGCCGATGACCTTGCGCATGCGGGTCATCTTGACCGTCTGACCGCGCAGCGGGGACGCCTCGAGCTTCGGAGCCTTGGCCGCGGCCGGGGCGGCAGCGGCGGCCGGCGCCTGCGCGGCGGCCTTGGCGGCCTCCGCGGCGGCGATGACGTCCTGCTTGCGGATACGGCCACCGACGCCGGTGCCCTTGACCGAACCGAGGTCGACGCCGTTCTCGGCGGCGAGCTTACGGACCAGCGGGGTCACGTATGCGTCGCTCGCCTCGACGGCGGCGGGCGCGGCCGGGGCGGCGGGAGCCGCCGGGGCCGGGGCCTGGACCGGCGCGGGCGCGGGGGCCGGGGCGGCCGGAGCCGGAGCCGGAGCAGCCGCGGGAGCCGGCGCCGGGGCCGGGGCCGGAGCGGGTGCCTGGGCGGCGGGCGCGGGGGCCGGTGCCGCCGGGGCCGGAGCAGCGGCCGGGGCGGGGGCGGCGGCCGGAGCCGCACCCTTCGCACCGATGACGGCCAGCTTGGCGCCGACCTCCGCCGTCTCGTCCTCCGCGACCACGATCTCCAGCAGGACGCCGGAGGCCGGGGCGGGGATCTCTGTGTCGACCTTGTCGGTGGAGACCTCGAGCAGCGGCTCGTCCTCCGTGACCTCCTCGCCGACCTCCTTCAGCCAGCGGGTCACGGTGCCCTCGGTGACGCTCTCGCCGAGCGCCGGAAGGACGACGTCGGTGCCCTCGGCGGAACCGGCACCGGCAGCGGCCTCCGCGGTCGGGGCCGGGGCCGGGGCGGCGGCCTCGGTGGACGGCGCGGCCTGCGGCGCCTCCTGGGCGGGGGCGGGCGCCTCGGCCGGAGCCGGGGCGGGAGCCGCGGCCTCGGCGGCGGCAGGCGCCGGGGCGGCAGCGGGGGCGCCGCTGCCGTCGTCGATGACGGCCAGCTCGGCGCCGACCTCTACGGTCTCGTCCTCGGCGACCTTGATGGACGCCAGGACACCGGCGGCGGGGGCGGGGATCTCGGTGTCGACCTTGTCGGTCGACACCTCGAGCAGCGGCTCGTCGGCCTCGACGCGCTCTCCCTCGGCCTTCAGCCAGCGGGTGACAGTGCCCTCGGTGACGCTCTCACCGAGCGCCGGAAGGGTTACGGAAACCGCCATGGTTTCAGTTGCTCCTTAACGATGTGCGGAAGTGGTCTGTCGCGCCCGTAACTGACTAGTCGTGGGAGTGCAGCGGCTTGCCGGCCAGGGCCAGGTGGGCCTCGCCGAGCGCCTCGTTCTGCGTCGGGTGCGCGTGGATGAGCTGCGCGACCTCGGCCGGCAGAGCCTCCCAGTTGTAGATCAGCTGAGCTTCACCGACCTGCTCGCCCATACGGTCACCGACCATGTGGACGCCGACCACGGCACCGTCCTTGACCTGGACGAGCTTGATCTCGCCCGCGGTCTTCAGGATCTTGCTCTTGCCGTTGCCCGCCAGGTTGTACTTCAGGGCGACGACCTTGTCCGCACCGTAGATCTCCTTGGCCTTGGCCTCGGTGATGCCGACGGAGGCGACCTCCGGGTGGCAGTACGTCACCCGCGGCACGCCGTCGTAGTCGATCGGGACGGTCTTCAGACCGGCCAGCCGCTCCGCCACCAGGATGCCCTCGGCGAAGCCGACGTGCGCGAGCTGGAGGGTCGGGACCAGGTCACCGACGGCGGAGATGGTGGGCACGTTGGTCTGCATGTACTCGTCGACCAGGACGTAGCCGCGGTCCATCGCGACGCCCTGCTCCTCGTAGCCGAGACCCTGGGAGACCGGGCCGCGGCCGATGGCGACCAGGAGGACCTCGGCCTCGAAGGTCTTGCCGTCGGCGAGGGTGACGCGCACGCCGTCCTGGGTGTACTCGGCCTTCTCGAAGAAGGTGCCCAGGTTGAACTTGATGCCGCGCTTGCGGAAGGCACGCTCGAGCAGCTTGGAGCTGTTCTCGTCCTCGACCGGCACGAGGTGCTTGAGGCCCTCGACGACGGTGACGTCGGTGCCGAACGACTTCCACGCGGAGGCGAACTCGACGCCGATGACGCCGCCGCCCAGGATGATCGCGGACTTCGGCACGCGGTCCAGGACCAGCGCGTGGTCCGAGGAGATGATGCGGTTGCCGTCGATGTCCAGACCCGGCAGGGACTTCGGCACGGAGCCGGTCGCCAGGAGGACGTGGCGGCCCTGCACGCGGCGGCCGTTCACGTCGACGGAGGTGGGGGAGGACAGCCGGCCCTCACCCTCGATGTAGGTCACCTTGCGGGAGGCGACCAGACCCTGCAGACCCTTGTAGAGGCCCGAGACGACCTCGTCCTTGTACTTGTGAACGCCGGCGATGTCGATGCCCTCGAAAGAGGTCTTGACACCGAACTGGTCGGCCTCACGAGCCTGGTCCGCGATCTCGCCGGCGTGCAGCAGAGCCTTCGTGGGGATGCAGCCGTTGTGCAGGCAGGTGCCGCCGAGCTTGTTCTTTTCGATCAGTGCGACGTCCAGGCCCAGCTGAGCTCCGCGCAGCGCCGCAGCGTAACCGCCGCTACCACCGCCGAGGATCACTAGGTCGAAAACGGTGCTGGCGTCGTTCGCCACGTCACGTCCTCCATGCATGTGCGCCGTTCGCCGGGCCCCCGTCTCGGGAGATGACCGGCCGGTCGGCTGGTGTTCGGCCGCTGTCTCTTCGGCCCTGTGGTGGGGGCCCTGTCCTGCCGAGAACCCATCTTCGCACTTGTTGACGGACGGCGGGACGCGGGGCCGGAGCTTGAGATGGTGAGCTTGAGCGCTTTTCCCCGTTACCGGGGCGTAGGAGGCGGGCCCGGGCCGCGGTCGGCCCGGGTGCCCGCCGGCGTCGGGAGCACGGGGTGACCGGGAGGGAGCGCCCCGGTCACAGGAAGGGGGCGGGGCGGGGGAGCGGGCCCCGCGCAGCGGCGCCCGCGACCCTCACCCGCCCCCGCACCGCTCCCTAGCCCAGGTCGCCCGAGGCCGTCCGCTCCGCCAGCTTCACCAGCGTGCGGATCGACGAGCCGGTGCCGCCCTTCGGCGTGTAGCCGAACGGCGCGCCCTCGTGGAACGCGGGGCCCGCGATGTCCAGGTGCGCCCAGGTGATGCCCTCGCCCACGAACTCCTTCAGGAACAGGCCGGCGACCAGGCCGCCGCCCATGCGCTCACCCATGTTCGCGATGTCGGCGGTCGGCGAGTCCATGCCCTTGCGCAGCTCCGCGGGGAGCGGCATCGGCCAGGACGCCTCGCCGACCTCCTCGGCGATCTCGTGGATCGAGGTACGGAACGCGTCGTCGTTCGCCATGATGCCGAACGTACGGTTGCCGAGCGCCAGCACCATCGCACCGGTCAGCGTCGCCACGTCGACGATCGCGTCCGGGTTCTCCTCCGACGCCCTGGTCAGCGCGTCCGCCAGCACCAGGCGGCCCTCGGCGTCGGTGTTGAGCACCTCGACCGTCTTGCCGCTGTACATGCGCAGCACGTCGCCGGGGCGGGTGGCCGAGCCGGACGGCATGTTCTCCGCGAGGGCCAGCCAGCCGGTGACGTTGACCGCGAGGCCCAGCCGGGCCGCCGCGACGACGGCGGCGAACACGGCGGCCGCGCCGCTCATGTCGCACTTCATCGTCTCGTTGTGACCGGCCGGCTTCAGGGAGATGCCGCCCGAGTCGTAGGTGATGCCCTTGCCCACGAGCGCGAGCGTCTTGGCGCCCTTGGAGTGCGTGTAGGAGAGCTTGACCAGGCGCGGCGGGTTCTGGGAGCCCTGACCGACGCCGAGGATGCCGCCGAAGCCGCCCTTGGCGAGCGCCTTCTCGTCGAGCACCTGCACCTTGATGCCGTGCTCCTTGCCGGCGGCCGTGGCCACGGCGGCGAAGGCCTCGGGGGTGAGGTCGTTCGGCGGGGTGTTGACCAGGTCGCGGGCGCGGTTGATCTCCTCGGAGAGCGCGACGGCGCGCTCCGCCGCGGCCTTGAACGCCTTGTCACGCGGCTTGGCGCCCAGCAGGGCGACCTCGGCCAGCGGCTTCTTCGCGTCCTTCCCGTTCTCCTGGTACGCGGTGAAGGCGTACGCGCCGAGCAGCGCACCCTCGGCGATGGCCTCCGCGTCCTCCACGGCCTCTATGGGCAGCGCGAAGGCGGCCTTCTTGGCGCCCGACAGCGCACGCGCCGCGGCACCGGCCGCGCGGCGCAGCGCCTCGGCACCGTACGCCTCGCCGTCCTCGGGGGCCGCGCCCAGACCGACGGCCAGCACGACCGGGGTCTTCAGGCCGGACGGCGCGGGGAGCTTGGTGATCTCGCCCTCGCCACCGCCGGCGCCGAGGGTCTCCAGGACGGAGGCGAGCTTGCCGTCGAACGCCTTGTCCACGGCCTCGGCGCCCGGCGCGACCACCGGGCCCTTGGCGCCCTTCGCCACGCCGACGACGAGGGCGTCGGCGCGCAGCGTCGCAGCGCCTGCAGTGCTGAGAGTGAGAGCAGTCACGGTGGTGAAATCTCGCTTCCGTTGAGTTCCGAGGGTGCGGCGGGGGTGGATCGACACCCGACACCGGACAAGAGCCTACGCGCGGCCGTATGTATCGCTCACGGCGGCGGCGGTTCACTCGTGCGCGGTGTCTCTTTCATGTTCGGCCCGGAGGTTGTGACAGCTCGGCCGCACTCACCACATTCGAGCGACGGGGCGTGGGGCCCCGTCGCGTCATCGGCACAGAACTCCCTTGCGTCCGCCAGGTGTTGGGGAAGCGTGCGAGGGGGGAGTCGCATGGAGCAGCAGGGTGCGCGCGAGGCGGGACGGCGGCCGGGGACCACGGCCGGCGGCCCGGAGGACCCGGCCGGCGGGACCGCCGTCGTCCGCCGTCCCGAGGCGCAAACGTTCGGCGGGGCCATGACGGCGCCGGCGGCTGACCCTTCTGAACGACCTGCCCCCGTGGTCCGGGGCGGCCCTCCTGCCGGCGTCCCTCGCGGCGGCCACGGTCGTGGCGGTCCGTGCCACGCGCCCGCCCGCCGCGACCGGACCGGACCGTGCCCGTCGACCCGCCCGACGAGCGCGTGCCCGGACCGGAGAACCGGCGGCGCGGGCCCGGCAGCCGCACCGGCCACGGCTCCTCGCCTCCCTGCCGTACGGGGTGTTCGGGCTCGGGGCCGGAACTCTGGTGCTGTACACCGCTCTCGGGGACGTGCTCGCCGGCCGGCCGGGCGCGGTCGTGGCAGCCCCCGCCGCCGTGGCGCTGACCCTGAGCATGGGCCCGGCCGAATGGCTGCTCCGGCGCTTCCGCGAAGGGACCGTCGCCGCGCTGCGCACGAGCACCGCCCGCGGGGAGTTCCGCCGGTGCACCGCCGCCGTCCTCGCGGAGTGCCTCTGCGGGTATCTCGCGATCCTGTTCGCCCTCGCGGTGGCCGGGACCGTGCTGTGGCCCGGAGCCCCCGCGCTCGGCGGGGTGCGGTCCGCCACCCTGCTGCTCGTCGGCGCGGTGCTGTGGACGGGGCTGCTGCTCCAGTTGTCGGGGGCGGCGAGCCTGGTCGCGGCGGTGTGCGCCGGGGCCGCCGCCGTGCAGAGCGTCGCGCTGCTCACCGGCACCGGCGGCCCCGCGCTCGCGGGGCTGTGCGTGGCCGCCGGGTCGGCCTCCGTGCTCGCCGTGCTCGTGTGTGTTCTGCTGGGCCGTGCCACCGCCCACCGCCTCTGACCCAGGAAGCGCCCGTGAAAAGCCTGTTGGTGCCGTTCTACGAGCATCCCGCCGACCGACCGGAGGCCTGGGACGCCGTCGTCGCGGCCGCGCCCGGCCTCTACGGCGTCGTCCTCAATCCGGCCAACGGGCCCGGCGCCGCCCCCGACCCCGGGTTCGTCGCCGTCGCCGGACGGCTGCGGGGCGCGGGAGTGCGCGTACTCGGCTACACCGACACGGACTACGGCCGCCGCCCGCACCACGACGTCGCGCGGGACCTGCGGTGCCACCGGGACTGGTACGGCGCCGACGGCGCGTTCCTCGACCAGGTCTCCTCCGGTGCCGCCGCCCTGGCCCACTACCGGCGGCTGGCGGCGGAGGCCCGGACGGCGGGCGCGGCCACCGTGGCGCTCAACCACGGCGTGCACCCCGACCCGGGCTACGCCGAGTTCGCCGATCTGCTGGTCACCTTCGAGGGCCCGTGGGACGCGTACCGGGCCGCAGGCATCCCCTCCTGGACCGCCGCGCATCCGCCGGAACGGTTCTGCCATCTCGTCTACGCGGCCCCGCCCGGCGCCCGCGCCGGCGCCGCGGTCCACTGCGTCGTCCCGGGCACCGGCGCCCACCCCTGGGGCACGCTGCCCCACGAACTGGAGCCCGTCCGGTGAGGCGTTCGCCCTTCCTCCTCCTTGCCGCCCTGCTGGTCCTGCTCGCCGGATGCACGAGCGGGCCCGACCGCGACGAGGGGAAACCGACGCTCCCTCCCCGGCCGGCGCAGCCCTCCACCGAGCGCTGGCTGCCCGGTCCCGGCCTGGCGTGGCAGTGGCAGCTCAGCGGCCGCCTCGATCCGACGGTCGACGTACCGGTCTACGACATCGACGGCTTCGACCACCCCGCCTCCGCCGTCGCCGACCTGCACCGCCGCGGCCGCAAGGTCATCTGCTACCTGTCCACCGGCGCCTGGGAGGACTTCCGCCCCGACGCCGGCCGTTTCCCGACGTCGCTCCTCGGCCGCGGCAACGGCTGGGAGGGCGAGCGCTGGCTCGACATCCGCCGTACCGACGTCCTCGGACCGCTGATGGCCGAACGCCTCGACATGTGCAGGGACAAGGGCTTCGACGCGGTGGAGCCGGACAACATGGACGGCTACGCCAACCGCACCGGCTTCCCCCTCACGGCCGCCGACCAGCTCCGCTACAACCGCCTGATCGCCCGCCTCGCCCACGAGCGCGGTCTGTCCGTCGGCCTCAAGAACGACCTCGACCAGATCCCCGAACTGGTCGGCGACTTCGACTTCGCGGTCAACGAACAGTGCGCGGAGCACGACGAGTGCGCCGCCCTCACGCCGTTCGTCCGTGCGGGCAAGGCGGTGTTCCACGTCGAGTACGAGCTGCCGACGCGGGAGTTCTGCCCCACGACGCGCGAGCTCGGCCTCAGCTCGATGCTGAAGAAGTACGACCTGGGGGTGTGGCGCGAGCCCTGCGCATGACGCGGCGTGTCGGCGGGCGTGCCGTGAACCGTCGGCAGGCAGCCGCCCGTACGGCCCTCGGCATCACGCCGGCGGTCTCAGCCGAGCACCAGCGCCACCAGCGCCACCGTGCCCGCCGTCTCCGAGAGCGCCCCGAACACATCGCCCGTCACCCCGCCGAAGCGCCGCACGCAGTGCCGCAGCAGGAGCTGGGCGGCCAGCAGGCCGGCCGCCACCGCGACGGCGTGGTGCAGCGCGCCGTACGGGCCGAAGAGGGCGCCCGCGCCCGCCGCGCAGACCGTCACCACCCCGGCCACGGCGAGCGCCGCCCGTAGCGGGACGGCCCCCGCGACCGCCGCCCCGAGGCCATCGGGGCGGGCCGGCGGGACACCGGGACGGCACGCGAGGGTCAGCGCCAGACGGGCGGTGACGGCGGTCAGCGCCGCCGCCGTCGCGCCGAGCGCCCAGCTCCGCGCGTACAGTTCGGCCAGCGCCGCGACCTGCCCGAGCAGCACGAACAGCAGTGTGATCACGCCGAACGGCCCGATGTCGGACTGCTTCATGATCCGCAGCGCGTCCTCCGCGGGCTTGCCGCTGCCGAGTCCGTCGGCCGTGTCCGCGAGCCCGTCGAGGTGCAATCCCCGGGTGAGCACGGCGGGCACGGCCGCCGTGGCCACGGCGGCCAGGAGCGGACCCGAGCCCAGCAGCGCCAGGAGCCCGCCGGCCGCCGCGGCGGACAGCCCGACCACGAGCCCCGCGAGCGGCGCGCACACCATCCCGGCACGCGCGGCGTCGCGGTCCCAGCGGGTGACGCGGACGGGAAGCACGGTGAGGGTGCCGAAGGCGAAACGTATGCCGTGCGCAGAGGCCGCGGCGGCGGTCCGAGGAGTCATCGCGCGAAGGGTAGCCCGGCCCCCAGGGCGGTAAGTTGCGCATAACGCCTGAAGCGGTCCAAACGGGAGCGGGTGGCATGGGTCACTGGTTTTACCGCAACATCCTGGAACCCGGGAAGCTGCCGATGCTGCTCGCGCTGGCCTCTTTCGTGTTCACCTTCCTGGCCACACGCAGCGTCACCCGGCTGATCAGGGCGGGCCGGGGGCCGTTCAAGAACGTCACTCCCGGCGGGATGCACATCCACCATGTGGTGCCCGGAGTGGTCCTCAGCGTGGTCGGCGGCTTCGGCGCCGTGGGCAGCGGCAGACACGGCGTGGGGGCCGCCGTCTGCGCGGTGATCTTCGGGACGGGAGCCGGACTGGTCCTGGACGAGTTCGCCCTGATCCTCCATCTGGACGACGTCTACTGGACCGAACGGGGCCGTAAGAGCGTCGAGGTCGTCGTGCTCGCGGCCGCACTCGCGCTGCTCGTGATCAGCGGATTCTCGCCGTTCGAGGTGGACTCGCTGACACCCGACGAACGCCAGGACCGGGCCGCGGTCATCCTCACCTTCGTGAGCAATTTCCTGCTCGCCCTGATCGCCCTCCTCAAGGGCAAGCTCCGGATGGGCCTCATCGGCGTGCTCGTGCCGGTGGTGGCGCTGGTCGGTGCGGTACGGCTCGCCCGCCCCGAGTCGTACTGGGCGCGGAGGTTCTACCGGCGCCGC
This sequence comes from Streptomyces pristinaespiralis, assembly GCF_001278075.1. GTDB lineage: Bacteria > Actinomycetota > Actinomycetes > Streptomycetales > Streptomycetaceae > Streptomyces > Streptomyces pristinaespiralis. The sequence goes on from NZ_CP011340.1 coordinate 6,207,638, forward strand.
ACGAAGGCCCGCGCCAGGGCGAAGAAGCGCGCGATCCGCCACGACCGGCGCTGGGCGGGGCCGCGCCGGGCGTTCCAGGACCTGATCGGCGGGGCGCCGGACAAGGCGCCGCCCCACGAGCCGTGACCCGCGGAGCCCGGAGTCCGACAGCCGCCCGGACGCGGAGTTCGGCGCCTGCCTTCCGGAGGGCGGCGTGCACCCACCGGGGCAGGCCGGGAGCCTTGCGGAGTTGCTCGGCCCGGTCGGCGAGCCCGAGCCTCGGCAGGTCGGCGCTCTCGTCGAAGAGCACGAAACGCGGCTCCGGATCGGCCGGCACGTCGCGTCGGCGCGGCACAGCGACTCGATCTGCCACCGGTGGGAGAAGAAGCCGAGCAGCGAGCGCCACGGCCTCGGTACCGGTCCCGCACCGAGCTTCGAACGGCGCTCGAGGGTGCGGGTGGCGGGGCGCGGCGGCCCCGCCCGGCGTCACCGCGCCTCGGGCTCCGCGGCCTCCGGCTCCCCCTCCGGCGCCGCCTCCTGCTCCTTTGGCCCGGGCCGCTCCGGCAACTCAGCCGCCAGCGCGGCCGCCGCCTGCACCAACGGGAGCGCCAGCAGCGCGCCCGCCCCCTCGCCGACCGTCACGCCGTGGTCGAGCACCGGATTGAGCGCCATCCGGTCCAGCGCCTTCGTCTGCGCCGGCTCGCCGCTCACCTGACCGGCGATCCACCAGTCCGGCGCACGGAACGCCGCCCGCTGCCCCACCAGCGCACACGCCGCCGACACCACGCCGTCCAGGATCACCGGCATCCGGCGCACCGCGCTCTGCAGCAGGAACCCCGTCGTCGCCGCCAGGTCCGCGCCGCCCACCGCCGCCAGCAGCTCCAGCTGATCGCCGAGCACCGGCCGGGCCCGCCGCAGGGCGTCCCGGATCGCCGCGCACTTGCGCATCCAGGCCAGGTCGTCGATGCCCGCCCCGCCGCGCCCCGTCACCACGGACGCGTCCGTGCCGCACAGCGCCGCGATCAGCGTCGCCGCCGGCGTCGTACCGCCCACACTCAGGTCGCCCAGGACCACGAGATCCGTTCCCGAGTCGGCCTCCTCGTCGGCGATCGCCATGCCGAGGCGTACCGCCTGCTCCGCCTCCTCTGCGGTGAGCGCGTCCTCGATGTCGATACGGCCGCTGCCGCGCCGCACCCGATGACGGGTCACGTCCTCCGGCAGCAGGCCGGGGTCGCAGTCCAGACCCGCGTCGACGATCCGCACCGGCACAACCGCCCGGCGTGCCAGCACGGCCACCGGACTCGCGCCCTCCAGCACGTCCCGCACCAGCCGGTGCGCGGTGCCCGACTCCCGTGCCGACACGCCCAGTTCCGCGACGCCGTGGTCACCGGCGAACAGCACCGCACGGGGACGTTCGATCGCCTTGACCGGGACGGACGCCTGCGCGGCGGCGAGCCATTCGCCGAGCTCGTCGAGGCGGCCCAGCGCACCCGGCGGCACGGTCAGCCGCTCCCGGCGTTCCTCGGCGTCACGCCGCGTACCGCTGTCCGGGCGCTCGATCAGATCGGAGAAGTCGTCGAGATTCAGCCTGCTCATTCGCCGAACAGTACCGGCACCCGCCGATGCGCGGACTGCCGGTCGGGGACCGCGCCGGGACGGCCCGGCCCCGCCTCGAGCGGGCCTCAGCCGCGGAGCACCAGCGCCTGGCCCGCGACCACCAGCAGTACGTGCTCGCACTCGGCCGCGAACGCCGCGTTCAGCCGGCCGAGCTCGTCGCGGAAACGCCGTCCGGACGCCGTGGCCGGGACCACCCCGGAACCCACCTCGTTCGTCACGGCCACGACCGTCCGGGCCGTCACCCGTACCGCCGCGACCAGTTCGCCGACCCGTTCCCGCAGCGCCCGCTCACCCTCCGCGGCCCACCGCTCGTCGTCCCAGGCGCCGGCCTTGTCCATGGCGTCCGTCAGCCACAACGACAGGCAGTCGATCAGTACCGGTGGCCCCTCCTCCGCCAGCAGCGGCACCAGATCGCACGTCTCCGCCGTCCGCCACGAACCCGGCCGGCGCTCACGGTGCGCGTGGACCCGGGCCGCCCACTCCGCGTCGCCGTCCCGGGACCCGCCCGTCGCCACGTACAGCACGTCCGGGAACGCCTCGAGCCGGCGCTCCGCCTCCAGCGACTTCCCCGAACGCGCCCCGCCCGTCACCAGCGTCCGCCGGGGCACGTCCGGCACCGCGTGGTACTCGCCGACGATCAGCGTCGTCCCGTCCGGCACCGCACGGGCCCCCGCGGCCGCCAGACGGCGCGTCAGCTCCGGTCCGCCCGGGGCGTCGTGGTCCAGATGCACGGCGACCACGTCCGTCGTGGCCCCGATCGCCCCCGACGCCCGCAGCCGGGCGATCGCGTCCGGACGGCCCACGACATCGGCCACGACCATCTCGTACGCCGCCAGCCCCTCCGCGAGCCCGGCCGGGGCCGCGCCCGGCGGCAGGTACAGCAGCCGGTCGCCGTCCGGGGACGTCACCTCGTAGCCCGTGCCCGGGTGGTCCATCGGCAGCGCCCGCACCCGGTGTCCGCTGATGAGCGTCAACTCGCGGCCGTCCGGCACCCTCCCCGCCGTCGGGAGCCCGGCCGGCAGGTCCAGGGGCGGTCCGTCGTGAGGGTGCGTCAGCAGCACCTGCCGTACGCCCACGAGCGAATGCCCCGCGCGCGCCGCGGCGAGCGCGGCACCCGGCGTCAGATCCAGGAGCAACGCCCCGTCGACCAGCAACGCGGTCGCGGCCCGCGCCTCCGGGCCGCGGGCGGTGGCGCACACGGCGCAGGGGCAGTCGGGCCGGGGGAGGCCGGCGGGAGCGCCGGTGCCGAGCAGAGTCAGTTCCACGCCTCCGATCCTGCCGCCTCGCCCCGAGCGGTGCGCGCCCGGCTACGCTGCGGGCAGCAAATCGATCAGTTTGCCCTAGGGACGTGGGAGGCGCACATGGCGTGGACGTGGCGGTTCGAGAAGTCCGACGGTACGGAGGTCCGGCCGGCGGTGGAGCCGGAGGAGTTCACGACGCAGGGCGACGCGGAGTCCTGGATCGGCGAGCACTGGAAGGAACTCCAGGAGGGTGGCGCGGACCAGGTCGTCCTCTCGGAGGACGACACGAAGATCTACGGGCCGATGAGCCTCCACGAGTCCTGAACCCCGCCCTGCGGAGCGGCACGTCACGCCCCGGCCGGCCCCGGCCGGGGCGTGACGCGTCCGTGCCGGGGCCCGGCCGGGGCCGGGGGAGAGGCCCCCGCCACGGCTGCGTCAGATCTCGCCCAGAGTGACCGTCACCGCCTGCTCCCGCCCGGCCCGTTCCAGCGTCACGGAGACCTCCTCGCCCGGTCGTTCCGAGGCCAGCGCCTCGGCCAGGGACGTGATCGTCGTGATCTGCGCGCCGCCCAGCTTCGTGATGATGTCGCCCGCCCGCACACCCGCCTCGGCCGCCGGGCCGTCGCGGTCCACGGACACGACCGCGACGCCCGACGGGCGGTAGTCGTCGTCGAGCACGGTGCGGCCCGTGATACCGAGGGCGGCCCGGCCGGAGTCCCTGACCTCGCCGTACTTGATGATCTGGTCGGCGACCGTCCGCACCATCGAGACGGGGATGGCGAAGCCGATGCCCGGTGCGGCGCTGCCCTCGAGGCCGGGGTCGGACGCGGCCAGCGTCGGGATGCCGATGACCTCGCTGCTCAGGTTGACGAGCGCGCCCCCGCTGTTGCCGGGGTTGATCGCCGCCGAGGTCTGCACCATGTTGCCGAGGGTCGCCCCGGTGCCACCGCCCTCGCTGCTCTCGCTGACCGTGCGCCCGACGGCGGAGACGATCCCCTGGGTGACGCTGCTGGACAGCCCGAGCGGCGAACCCATGGCCAGGACGATCTGGCCGACCGCGACCTGTGAGGAGTCCCCGAAGCGGGCGGCCCGCAGGCCCGGGGGAAGCTTCTCGAGCTTGACCACGGCGAGGTCCTGCTCGGGGAAGGAGGAGACCAGCGTCGCGGTCAGCGGCTGCTCACCGGTCGCGACGGTGACCTTGAAGCGCTCCGTCCTGCCCACGACGTGCGCGTTGGTGACGATGTGGCCCTTGTCGTCGTAGACGATGCCGGAGCCGAGGCTCTCCCCGGCCTCGATCTGGACGACGGAGGGCAGCACGTTCGCGATGACTTCGCGGTAGTCGTCCTCGAGCTCGCTCGCGGCGACCGGAGCGGCGGCGGCCCGGGTGGAGGACCGGGGCCCGGGCGCGGCGGCCGGAGAACAGCCGGCGGACAGGGCGGCCACGCAGACAACGGCGGTCGCGGGCACCAGCAGCCGGAGGGTTCGGCGGGCCGGGCGGGAGGATGCGTCCATGTCCGGAGTATCCCTACGGCCGCACGGCCGGTGCCTGCGGTGCGCCGCCGATCAGGGGGCGCCGCCCGGCCTCAGATCCGCCGTACTCCGCACAGGTGCAGCAGCGCCGCCACGCCGCGGTACGGGTCGGTGCGCCCGGCGCGCTCCTCCAGCGCCAGCACCTGGTGCAGCTCGTCGGCGGCGGGGAGTTCGACGTCGTTGCCGACGTTGTCCGTGAAGATCCGCACCCCGTACCAGGCGTGCAGCGGCGCTGCGATGCCGTCCAGCGTCGCCGTGAGCGCCGCGAGCCGGTCGGCGCGCACCTTCAGCCCGAGCCGGTTGGTGTAGGTGTCCGTGTCGAAGGCGTCCAGCGCCGTCTGCCAGTCCCCGGCCGCTCCGGGCCGCATGGCCAGGGCGTCGCCGTTGCGGACGAGCAGGGACAGCAGCCCGCCCGGCGCCAGCATCCTGGCCAGGCCGGCGAGGAGCCCGTCCGGCTCCTCCACGTACATCAGCACGCCGTGGCACAGAACCACGTCGAAGCTGCCCGGCAGGAAGTGCACGCCGGTGTCCCGGCCGTCGCCCTCCACCAGCCGGACCCGCTCGCGGATACCGGCGGGCTCGCCCGCCAGTGCCTCACGGGCGGCCTTCAGCATCACGGCGTCCGACTCCAGGCCGGTGACCGTGTGCCCGGCGCGTGCCAGACGCAGGGCCTGGGTGCCCTGGCCCATGCCGACGTCGAGCACCCGCAGCCGCTGGCCTACGGGATACCGCGACGTGATCTGTTCCTCGAGCTGCCGGGCCACCAGCTCCTGGCGGACGGTGTTGCGCAGACCGCCGGCGCCGGCCAGCCAGTTCGCGGACGCCTCCGGCGTGAAGCCGCCAGGCTGCGACGAATCGGCGCTCAGGGCCGCTCTCCGCGCTTGACCTGCGGCTTGGGCAGACGCAGCCGACGCATCTGGAGCGTACGCATCAGGCCGTAGGCGACGGCTCCGCGCTTCGGCTCGTTCGGGAAGCGCTCGCGGAGCTGCTTCTTCAGACGGATCGACAGACCGATCGAGTCGACGACGATCAGCACGATCACGCCGAGCCAGAGCAGCAGCGCGATGTTCTGCAGCTGGGCGACCCGGACCATGCTCAGCACCAGGATCACCACCGCGAGCGGCAGGAAGAACTCCGCGATGCAGAAACGGGAGTCGACGAAGTCGCGGACGAAGCGCCGCACCGGGCCCTTGTCGCGGGCCGGCAGGTAACGCTCGTCGCCGCTGGCGAGAGCCTCCCGCTGCTTGGCCAGATCGGCACGGCGGGCCTCACGCTGGCGCTTCATCGCCTCCTTGCGGTCCTGCGGCGCACCACTGGAGGCACGACGGCGCTGGCCCTGTGCCTCACTGCGCTTAGGCGTCGGGCGGCCCTTGGGGGCCTCGGGGTCGCGGGGCTGCTTGGAGAGGTCCGCCGTCACCTTCGCGGTGGGGGCCTTCTCTTCCTTGGAACGGCTACGGAACACAAAACCCAAGGGTACGGGTTGCCGGGCATGGACCCCACCCCGGTGGGGAACGATCCCGCAACGGCGTGCGTCCGTAAGGGACAGAACGGGACGGCGGGCACAGCTCCCCTGACGGCCACCTACTCCTTGCGCCGGATCGGAGCCGTACGCAGTCGTCCTTGGGGATGAGCGCATCCGCGCTTGAACAGTGCGGTAATGGATGCAGGGCCCGTACTGTGGGTTCTGTTGGAGTGCTGAAGCCGTAGTCCGTCAGAAGGGGGCGCGCGAAGCCCATGAGCGGTGTCATGAAGCGTATGGGGATGATCTTCCGCGCGAAGGCGAACAAGGCCCTCGACCGGGCCGAGGATCCGCGCGAGACCCTCGATTACTCGTACCAGAAGCAGCTGGAGCTGCTGCAGAAGGTCCGCCGCGGGGTCGCCGACGTGGCGACCTCCCGCAAGCGCCTCGAGCTGCAGCTGAACCAGCTCCAGGGACAGTCCTCGAAGCTCGAGGACCAGGGCCGCAAGGCGCTGGCCCTCGGCCGTGAGGACCTGGCGCGCGAGGCACTGTCCCGCCGTGCCGCGCTGCAGCAGCAGGTCACCGACCTCGAGACCCAGCACCAGACCCTCCAGGGCGAGGAGGAGAAGCTGACGCTCGCCGCGCAGCGGCTCCAGGCCAAGGTCGACGCCTTCCGCACCAAGAAGGAGACGATCAAGGCCACCTACACCGCGGCCCAGGCGCAGACCCGGATCGCGGAGTCGTTCTCCGGCATCTCGGAGGAGATGAGCGACGTCGGCGTCGCGATCCAGCGCGCCGAGGACAAGACCGCCCAGCTCCAGGCGCGGGCGGGCGCGATCGACGAGCTGCTCGCCTCCGGCGCCCTCGACGACCAGTCGGGCCTGGCGAAGGACGACATCCAGGCCGAGCTGGACCGCCTCTCCGGCGGCACGGACGTCGAGCTGGAGCTCCAGCGGATGAAGGCGGAACTGGCCGGCGGCCCGGCGTCGAAGCAGGCGATCGAGGGCGGCGCCGCGGGCTCGCAGGACGCCACGCAGCAGCAGAACAGCCCGCACAAGTTCGACAAGCAGTGACCGTCAGTACGGACCGGTACGGACAGTAAGGACTCGTCATGATCGTACGGATCATGGGGGAGGGCCAGGTGGAGGTGGCGGAGAGCCACCTCCCCGAGCTCAACAAGCTGGACGACGAACTGCTCGCGGAGATGGAGAGCGGCGACGGGGTCGGCTTCCGCCGGACCCTGCACGCACTGCTCGAGAAGGTCCGGGAGCTGGGGGAGCCACTGCCCGACGCGTCTCTCGAACCGTCCGAACTGATCCTCCCCGCGCCGGACGCCACGCTCGAGGACGTCCGTGAACTCCTCGGCGAGAGCGGTCTGATCCCGCCGGTGCCGTAGCCGGGTGCCGCGCCCCCACTCCAACACGCGCGCCCCCTCCGTGAACCGCGCTCCGCCCGGGCCCGGCGCCGCGCTCCCGCGCGGTGTTCCGGGGCTCTGCCCGTAGGGTCCGCGCCCCGAACACGGCCGGGGCCGGATCCGGCTCCGCCCCCACGCCGTAACGTTGCCTGACGTGACCCCATTCGCCGCCCGGTACGACCGCGTCCGCAACTGGCTGCGCGCGCACCCGCTGGCGCTGGACGGCGCCCTCGCCGTGGCCGCGTTGATCTGCATGGTGGCCGGCTCCTTCGCCGATCCGAACGGGCCGCACGGCCCCACCTTCGGCACCCGCACACCCGACGCGCGCAGCGCCGTCCTGATGCTGGTCGCCGCCGGCGCGCTCGTCTTCCGGCGGCGTGAGCCGATGGGCGTGCTGCTGGTCACCGGCGCGGTGTCCGTGGTCGAACTGGTGGCGGGCGACCCGGCCGCCCCCGTCGCGATGAGCGCCGTGATCGCCCTCTACACCGTCGCCTCCCGCACCGACCGTCCCACCACCTGGCGGGTCGGCCTGCTGACGATGACCGTGCTGACCGCCGCCGCGATGGCCTTCGGCTCCAGCCCCTGGTACACGCAGGAGAACCTCGGCATCTTCGCCTGGACCGGTATGGCGGCCGCCGCCGGTGACGCCGTGCGCAGCCGGCGTGCCTTCATCGACGCCATCAGGGAGCGGGCGGAGCGCGCCGAGCGGACGCGGGAGGAGGAGGCCGGGCGCCGCGTCGCCGAGGAGCGCCTGCGGATCGCCCGCGACCTGCACGACGTCGTCGCCCATCACATCGCCCTGGTCAACGTCCAGGCCGGGGTCGCCGCCCACGTCATGGACAAGCGCCCGGACCAGGCCAAGGAGGCGCTCGCGCACGTACGGGAGGCGAGCCGCTCCGCGCTGAACGAGCTGCGCGCCACCGTCGGGCTGCTGCGTCAGTCCGGGGACCCGGAGGCGCCCACCGCGCCCGCGCCCGGTCTCGCGGTCCTCGACGAACTGGTCACCACCTTCCGTCAGGCCGGCCTCCCCGTGGAGGTCGCCCGCGCCGACGACGGTGACCCGCCGCCCGCGGCCGTCGACCTGGCCGCGTACCGGATCGTCCAGGAGGCGCTGACCAATGTGCAGAAGCACGCGGGGAAGGACGCCAAGGCCGAGGTGAGCGTGGTGCGGGTCGGTTCGACGCTGGAGGTGACCGTCATCGACAACGGCCCCGCCGACGCGGCCGGGCCCTCCGACGGAGGCGGGCACGGTCTGCTGGGCATGCGCGAGCGCGTCACCGCTCTCGGCGGCACCCTCACCGCGGGACCCCGCTACGGAGGCGGCTTCCGGGTGCAGGCGATACTGCCGCTCAAGGTGCGGGTCGCCCGCGCGGGGGAGGACAGATGACGATCAGGGTGCTGCTCGCCGACGACCAGACGCTGCTGCGGAGCGCGTTCCGGGTGCTGGTGGACTCCGAACCGGACATGGAGGTCGTCGGGGAGGCGGCCGACGGCGCACAGGCGGTGGCGCTGGCCCGCTCCGAGCGGGCCGACGTGGTGCTGATGGACATCCGGATGCCCGGTACGGACGGGCTGTCCGCCACCCGCGAGATCACCGCCGACCCGGAGCTGTCGCACGTACGGATCGTCATGCTGACGACCTTCGAGGTCGACGAGTACGTCGTGCAGTCACTGCGGGCCGGTGCCTCCGGCTTCCTGGGCAAGGGCGCGGAGCCGGACGAACTGCTGAACGCCATCCGGGTCGCCGCCGCCGGCGAGGCACTGCTGTCGCCGGCCGCGACCAAGGGGCTCATCGCCACCTTCCTCGCACAGGGCGGGGCGGCGGACGACGACGGCCTGCACGCGGGGGACTTGTCCGAGCGGCTCTCGGCGCTCACCGTCCGCGAGCGCGAGGTGCTGGTGCTGGTGGCCGGCGGCCACTCCAACGACGAGATCGCCACCCGGCTCGAGGTCAGCCCGCTCACCGTCAAGACCCATGTGAACCGGGCCATGGCCAAGCTGGGCGCCCGCGACCGCGCCCAGCTGGTGGTCACCGCGTACGAGTCGGGACTGGTACGTCCAAGGGTGGAGTGAGCGGGAGGGCGCGCGTACTCCAGCCGTGGTATGCGCGGCGTGAGGAACGGGACCTGGGGGCTACGGAACGCCCTCTTCGCGTGGCCGAAGGTATAGGCGGGCCTCTGTGCCCGTCCCCGCGCAAGCCACAGAAGAGAGACCCCATGTCCTGGCTGTCCAGATTCAGCCTGTCGCAACGGGCCCTGATAGGGCTGATGTCCATCGTCGCGATCGTCTTCGGTGCGATCGCCGTCCCGCAGCTCAAGCAGCAGCTCCTGCCGTCCATCGAGCTCCCGATGGTCTCGGTCCTCGCCCCCTACCAGGGCGCGTCGCCCGATGTCGTGGAGAAGCAGGTCGTCGAGCCGCTCGAAGCGAGCCTCAAGGCCGTCGACGGCATCGAGGGCATCACGTCCACGGCCGCTGAGGGCAGCGCCGTCATCATGGCGAGCTTCGAGTACGGGGACGGGAGCAAGCAGCTCGTCGCCGACGTCCAGCAGGCCGTGAACAGGGCCCGCGCCCAGCTCCCGGACGAGGTGGACCCGCAGGTCGTCGCCGGTTCGACGGACGACATCCCCACCGTCGTGCTCGCCGTCACCTCCGACAAGGACCAGCAGGCGCTCGCCGACCAGCTGGAGCGGACCGTCGTACCGGCCATCGAGGACATCGAGGGCGTGGGCCAGGTCTCCATCGACGGCGTCCAGGACCTCCAGGTCTCCGTCACCCCCGACGAGCGGAAGCTCGCCGCCGCCGGTCTGAACACCATGGCGCTCTCCGAGGCGCTCAGGTCGGGCGGCGCGACGATGCCGGCCGGGTCGTTCTCCGAGGACGGCAAGAGCCGCACGGTGCAGGTCGGTGGCGGTTTCACCAGCCTGCGGCAGATCGAGGACCTGCGGATCGTGCCCGCGCCGGGTACGAAGGGCGAGCCCGTACGCCTCGGTGACATCGCGACCGTCGAGCAGACGGAGGCGAGCCGGGTCTCCCTGACCCGCACGAACGGCAGGCCCAGCCTCGCCGTCATGGCCACCATGGACAACGACGGCAGCGCCGTCGACATCTCGGAGGCCGTCCAGGACAAGCTGCCCGGCCTCCGCGCCGACCTCGGCGCGGGCGCGGAACTCACCGTCGTCTCGGACCAGGGCCCGGCGGTCTCCAAGTCGATCTCCGGCCTGACCACCGAGGGCGCGCTCGGCCTGGTCTTCGCCGTCATCGTGATCCTGGTCTTCCTCACCTCGCTGCGCTCGACGCTGGTGACGGCGGTCTCCATCCCGCTGTCCGTCGTCCTCGCGCTGATCGTGCTCTGGACCCGTGACCTCTCGCTCAACATGCTCACCCTCGGCGCGCTGACCATCGCCATCGGCCGGGTCGTCGACGACTCGATCGTGGTCCTGGAGAACATCAAGCGTCACCTCGGCTACGGCGAGGAGCGGCAGAGCGCCATCATCACCGCGGTGAAGGAGGTGGCGGGCGCCGTCACGTCCTCCACCTTGACGACCGTCGCGGTGTTCCTGCCGATCGGTCTCGTCGGCGGCATGGTCGGCGAGCTGTTCGGCTCGTTCTCGCTGACCGTCACCGCCGCGCTGCTGGCGTCCCTGCTCGTCTCGCTGACCGTCGTCCCCGTCCTGTCGTACTGGTTCCTGCGCGCCCCCAAGGCCGTGCAGGGCCTGGACCCGGAGCAGGCCCGGCGCACGGCGGAGGAGAAGGAGGCGCGGAGCCGGCTCCAGCGGATGTACGTCCCCGTGCTGCGCTTCGCGACCCGCCGCCGGCTGACGAGTGTCGCCCTGGCGGTCGTGGTGCTGTTCGGCACCTTCGGCATGGCCGGACTGCTCAAGACCAACTTCTTCGACCAGGGCGAGCAGGAGGTCATGTCCGTCAAGCAGGAACTGCCGCCCGGCACCAGCCTCGAGGCGGCCGACGCCTCCGCGAAGAAGGTCGAGCAGGTCCTCGCGGGCGTCGACGAGATCAAGGACTACCAGGTCACCGTCGGCTCCTCCGGCTTCATGGCGGCCTTCGGCGGCGGCACCGGCGCCAATCAGGCGTCGTACCAGCTGACCCTGAAGGACGCGGCGTCGTACGAGAAGGTCCGCGACCACCTCGACGAGGAGCTCGGCAAGCTGGACGGCATCGGCGACACGACCATCGCCGCCGGTGACGGCTTCGGCAGCCAGGACCTGAGCGTCGTGGTGAAGGCGTCCGACTCCGAGACCCTGCAGAAGGCGTCAGAGGCGGTACGGGCGGAGGTCGCGGAGCTGGACGACGTGACCGACGTCCAGAGCGACCTGGCCCAGTCCGTGCCGCGCATCTCCGTCAAGGCCACGCCGAAGGCGGCCGACGCCGGCTTCACCGACGCCACGCTGGGCATGGCCGTCGGCCAGGCCGTGCGCGGCACCCCGTCGGGCAAGGCGATCCTCGCCGACACCGAGCGGGACATCGTCATCACCTCCGCCAGGCCGGCGAGGACGATGGACGAGCTGAAGGCGCTGCCGCTCGGCCCGGTGAAGCTCGGTGACATCGCCGAGGTGAAGCTGGTCCCCGGCCCGGTCTCGATGACCCGGATCGACGGCTCGCGGGCCGCGACGATCACGGCGAAGCCGACCGGCGACAACACCGGCGCGGTGAGCACCGAGCTTCAGTCGAAGATCAACGCGCTGGACCTGCCCGAGGGCGCGACCGCCTCCATCGGCGGCGTCTCCGAGGACCAGGAGGAGGCGTTCCTGAACCTCGGCCTGGCGATGCTGGCGGCGATCGCGATCGTCTTCATGCTGCTGGTGGCGACGTTCCGGTCGCTGATCCAGCCGCTGATCCTGCTGGTCTCCATCCCGTTCGCCGCGACCGGCGCGATCGGCCTGCTGGTCGCGACGGGTACGCCGATGGGCGTGCCGGCGATGATCGGCATGCTGATGCTCATCGGCATCGTGGTCACCAACGCGATCGTGCTGATCGACCTGATCAACCAGTACCGGGCCCAGGGCCTCGGCGTGGTCGAGGCGGTCGTCGAGGGCGGCAGGCACCGGCTGCGCCCGATCCTCATGACGGCCCTGGCGACGATCTTCGCGTTGCTGCCGATGGCGCTCGGCGTCACGGGCGAGGGGGGCTTCATCGCCAAGCCGCTGGCGGTGGTGGTGATCGGCGGTCTGATCACGTCGACGCTGCTGACCCTGCTGCTGGTGCCGACGCTGTACGCGATGGTGGAACTCCGCAAGGAGCGCCGCCGCGCCAAGCGTGCGGCGAAGCGGGAGGCCGCGAAGTCCGCAGAGACGGACGAGACGTCCCTGGAGCCGTCGAACGCCTGACGCCGTCCTTTCCATGTGTCAGGGCCCCGCGGCCGACCGGCTGCGGGGCCCTGACCGTTGTCGTGGGTGCCGGCCCCGCCGGACGGCACGCCCGTGCCGTCAAGCGGGTCGGCAAGCAGCGGGCCCACGCGTGAGGGGCGCCCCGCCGCGGCGGGGCGCCCCTCGAAGGCGTAGGGCGGGCGACGTTTACGGCAGCGCCAGCATCCGCTCCAGGGCGAGCTTCGCGAAGCTCTCCGTCTCCTTGTCGACCTCGATGCGGTTGACCAGGTTCCCCTCGGCCAGCGACTCCAGGGTCCACACCAGGTGGGGCAGGTCGATGCGGTTCATCGTCGAGCAGAAGCAGACCGTCTTGTCGAGGAAGACGATCTCCTTGCCCTGGTCCGCGTAGCGGTTCGCCAGGCGGCGGACCAGGTTCAGCTCCGTGCCGATGGCCCACTTCGAGCCGGCCGGGGCCGCCTCGAGCATGTTGATGATGTACTCCGTCGAGCCCACGTGATCGGCGGCGGCGACGACCTCGTGCTTGCACTCCGGGTGCACCAGGACGTTGACGCCCGGGATGCGCTCACGCACGTCGTTGACGGAATCCAGCGAGAACCGGCCGTGCACGGAGCAGTGACCGCGCCACAGGATCATCTTGGCGGCGCGCAGTTCCTCCGCCGTCAGACCGCCGTTCGGCTTGTGCGGGTTGTAGAGCACGCAGTCCTCGAGGGACATCCCCATGTCCCGGACGGCGGTGTTGCGGCCCAGGTGCTGGTCCGGCAGGAAGAGGACCTTCTCGCCCTGCTCGAAGGCCCAGTCCAGCGCGCGCTTGGCGTTCGACGAGGTGCAGATCGTGCCGCCGTGCTTGCCCGTGAAGGCCTTGATGTCCGCGGAGGAGTTCATGTAGGAGACGGGCACGACCTGTTCGGCGACGCCGGCCTCCGTCAGCACGTCCCAGCACTCGGCGACCTGCTCTGCGGTGGCCATGTCGGCCATCGAGCAGCCGGCCGCGAGGTCGGGCAGCACGACCTTCTGGTCGTCGGAGGTGAGGATGTCGGCGGACTCGGCCATGAAGTGCACACCGCAGAAGACGATGTACTCGGCCTCGGGCCGGGCCGCGGCGTCCTTCGCCAGCTTGAACGAGTCACCGGTGACGTCGGCGAACTGGATGACCTCGTCACGCTGGTAGTGGTGGCCGAGGACGAAGACCTTCTCGCCGAGCTTCTCCTTGGCCGCGCGGGCGCGCTCCACCAGATCCGGGTCGGACGGCGAGGGCAGGTCGCCCGGGCACTCCACGCCGCGCTCGCTGCGCGGGTCGGCCTCACGGCCGAGCAGCAGCAACGCGAGCGGAGTCGGCGACACGTCGAGCTCGGGGCTGGTTTGGGCGGTGGTCACGACACGCACCCTTTCTTCGTCTGGCAGAGCTTTTCGTCTATTTGACGCTATCTATCATAACCGCTTCACGTCACTTTGACGATGGCCATAGCGTCGATGTGACGCACCCCCCTGTCCGCAGGGTGACGCATGCCCGTCCACAGGGCGGTGCCGCACCGTGGCCCGGTGTGCGAGCATGAATGAGGAAAGACCAGCGGTCCGGAATGAATCCACGGCCGTGCCGGTTGCACCGTCGGCAAGCAGTCCGCACAACCCGGGAGAGAAGCAGATGTCCGTATCGGACGAGACCACCACCGTGAGCGACGGCATCCTCCTGTCCGACGCCGCCGCCGCCAAGGTCAAGGCCCTGCTGGACCAGGAAGGCCGGGACGACCTGGCGCTGCGCGTCGCGGTTCAGCCCGGTGGCTGCTCCGGCCTGCGTTACCAGCTGTTCTTCGACGAGCGTTCCCTCGACGGCGACGTCGTGAAGGACTTCGACGGTGTCAAGGTCGTCACCGACCGTATGAGCGCCCCGTACCTGGGCGGCGCCTCCATCGACTTCGTCGACACCATCGAGAAGCAGGGCTTCACCATCGACAACCCGAACGCCACGGGTTCCTGCGCCTGCGGCGACTCGTTCAGCTAAGAGTCCGGCTGCTCATGCCGAAGGCGGCGGACCCGGGACCGGGTCCGCCGCCTTCGGCATGAGGGGCGTCAGCCCTTGCGCGGCAGCGCCTTGCCCGTGTTCGCGTCGACGACCTTCCGGTCGTCCAGCGGCTCGTCCAGCGTCACGGACGCCTCGAGCTCCTTGGCGAGCATGATGCAGACCCGCTCGGGGTCCGGATTCGTCTCCACGATCCGGACCTTCACCTGGGCACCGCTCTCGGTCGCCTTCGCCTCGTAGTTGCTGCACACCCCGCCCCAGAAGGTGACGGTCAGGGTCCGCCCCTGGACGCTGTACGAGATCTGGGCGGGGCCCTGGTCGGCCGGGTCCTTCGAGGGATCGGCCGGAGTGATGTCACCCGTCGGCGGCTCGGCGCTCTTGAGGAAGCGCTCCTCCACGGCGGTGTGCGTCACCGTGAACGGCCGGCCCCCGTCCTTCGCCGCCACCTCGAACAGCCATGTCGGCACCAGTGCCTGCCGCCCGTCCACATACTGCGCGGAGAGCCCGAAGACGGCCTTGCCGATCGTCAGCCGCTCCGGCTCCGTGGTGGCGCCGTCGGGCTCGCAGGGCGCGTCCGGCTTGATCTCGCCCTCGTGCGGCACCGGGGTGGCGCATCCGCCGATGCCGACGCGACCGCTGTCCTTGCCCGCCTTGTTGAGCTGCTCGACCGCTTCCTCGGCGGTGACCACCGGATAGGTGTCGCTCTTCGCGGGCTTCTTCAGCTGCCCGCTGCCGCCGACCACGGTGCCGTCCGCGCCCACCTGGACGCCCGTCGTCCAGCCGTACGTCGGCAGGCCGCTCACCACCGGGTTCGCGTTCACCACGCGCACCGCGCCCATCAGCTGGTCCGCGTCCAGCGCGGCGTCCCCCTGGCCCACGGCCCGCAGCACGGGCGCGGCGGCCTTCTTCGCCTCGGCCTCGCTCACCGGCTCACCGGTCTCGGCCGACGAGCCGCCCGAGGGGCACTCCTTGCCCTTCAGGCAGTTGTCCCCGCCGGGCGCGGCGGTGAAGCGGGCGAACGTCCAGGTGCCCGGGGCGTCCTTGTTCACCTGGAGCGAGGGCCCCTGGCCGTCCGTGGTCGGCCCGATCTTCCAGGCCGGCCCCTCCAGACGCGGTGTCCCCGACAGGCCGAGCGCCTTCGCCAGCCGGGTCACCTCCGCCTCCGTGACCGTCCCCGTCGCCCGGTGCACGGCCGCACGGCCGGGGCCCTCGGGCAGGTCGCCCTTCGCCGTGTAGACGACGCCGCCACCGCTCGGGTCGGGCTCGCCCGGGGCGATGCCGCCATCAGTACCGCTCCCGCCGAGGTCCAGGGCCGGCGGCAGGGGATCCTTCGCTCCGGCGGCCTCGCTCTTGGCGTCCGTGGCGCCCGCGCCGCCCTCGGAGCCGGCGGTCGCGAAGTACGCACCGCCACCGCCGGCGACCAGCACCGCGGCCGCCACGGAGGCGACCACCAGCGGGGAACGCCGACGGCGGGGACTCTCCTGCGTGTTCTCCGTGCTGCTCACCGCATCGCTCCTTGTCTCGCGCCTCCTGCTGGGGAGGACACGTGTGGGACGGAGCGGGGGAGCGCGTGGTTCCCTTCGCCTCTTCCCCGAGGCGGCGTCGCCGCCGGAGCCGGTGCGGACCGGGCGGTGTCAGTCGCCGTACTCGGACATCGCGTCCACCAGCCGCGCGGACGCGGACGGCACCACGACACCGTGGATGAGGGACGGGTGCACGGGCGCGGGCGCCGCAGCCGCCGGTACGACCCAGTGTGGTGCCATGCGGGCGCAGTCGCCGCGCAGCTGGGCCAGACTGATCTCGGACTCCCGCGGATCCCGCTGCTGCCGCGGCTCGAGCGCCGTCGTGTACTCGGTCATAGCCGCACCGTATGCACCTGGGAGTCCAGGAAAAAAGCCCTACTATCGGGTAGTTTCCGCACGTGGCCGGGTTCGGGGACCGGTAGCGTGGACTGTCACTGCCAGCCCGCCTCAGGAGCGCCTCACCGTGCGTATCGCAGTCACCGGCTCCATCGCCACCGACCATCTCATGACCTTCCCCGGCCGCTTCGCCGACCAGTTGGTCGCGGACCAGCTGCACACGGTCTCCCTCTCCTTCCTCGTCGACACGCTCGACGTACGCAGGGGCGGTGTCGGGGCGAACATCTGCTTCGGCATGGGTCAGCTCGGCACCGGCCCGATCCTCGTCGGCGCGGCGGGCTCGGACTTCGACGAGTACCGCGCCTGGCTCGACCGCCACGGCGTGGACACGGCGTCCGTCCGCATCTCGGAGGTCCTGCACACCGCCCGCTTCGTGTGCACCACCGACGCCGACCACAACCAGATCGGCTCCTTCTACACCGGGGCGATGAGCGAGGCCCGCCAGATCGAACTCCAGTCGGTCGCGGACCGCGTGGGCGGCCTCGACCTCGTCCTGATCGGCGCGGACGACCCCGAGGCGATGCTGCGCCACACCGAGGAGTGCCGCTCGCGCGGCATCCCCTTCGCCGCGGACTTCTCGCAGCAGATCGCCCGGATGAACGGCGACGAGATCCGGATACTGCTGGACGGCGCGGCGTACCTCTTCTCCAACGAGTACGAGAAGGGCCTCATCGAGTCCAAGACCGGCTGGACCGACGAGGAGATCCTCGGCAAGGTCGGCCACCGGGTCACCACGCTCGGCTCGCGCGGCGTCCGCATCGAGTCCGCGGGCGAGGACCCGATCGAGGTCGGCTGCCCCGACGAGGAGGCCAAGGTCGACCCCACCGGCGTCGGCGACGCGTTCCGCGCGGGCTTCCTCTCCGGCCTCTCGTGGGGCGTCGGCCTGGAGCGAGCGGCGCAGGTGGGCTGCATGCTGGCGACGCTGGTGATCGAGACGCTCGGCACGCAGGAGTACACACTGCGCCGGGCGCACTTCATGGAGCGCTTCACGAAGGCGTACGGGGACGAGGCGGCGACGGAGGTCCGCGAGCACCTGTCCTGACGCGGTCCGCGTGCGGGGGCGTGTCGCTCCTGCGGCCTGGCGGCCGTGGGGCTCTGACCGGGCTCCGCCCAGACCCGTGCGGGGCCTGACCGGATTCCGCCCGCCCTCGTGCGGGGCTCTGACCGGGCTCCGCCCGGGCCCGTGCGGGGCTCTGACCGGGTTCCGTCCGGGCCCGTGCGGGGCCTGACCGGGTTCCGTCCGGGCCCGTGCGGGGCCTGACCGGGTTCCGCCCGGGCCCGTGCGGGGCTCTGACCGGGTTCCGTCCGGGCCCGTGCGGGGCCTGACCGGGTTCCGCCCGGGCCCGTGCGGGGCCTGACCGGGTTCCGCCCGCCCCTGTGCGGGGCTCTGACGGGTTTCGCCCGCCCTCGTGCGGGGCTCTGACGGGTTTCGCCCGGGCCCGTGCGGGGCCCTGACCGGATTCCGCCCGGACCTGTGCGGGCCTCTGAACCGGGCTCCGCCCAGACCCGTGCGGGGCCCTGACCGGGCTCCGCCCGCCCCCGTGCGGGGCTCTAACCGGGCTCCGCCCGGGCCCGTGCCGCCCCTGCGGGCGGCGTACCCGCGCTTCGCGCGGTGCCCTCAATCGCCGGGCGGGCTGATTTCGCTCTGCGAAATCAGCCCCGCTGGGGGCACCTCCCACGGCCGCCAGGCCGTAGGGGGAGATTGAGGCGCGTGGCTCCAGTGGGGGTCCCCCCACCGGAGCCCGCTGGTCCCCCCACGCCGCCAGGCGTAGGGGGAGGAGCCCCCGAACACCTCGCGGAGCCCGGTTCAGGGAAGGGGCGGGGTGGGGGAACAGCCCGCCGCAGGCGTCAGCGCAGTCGCCGCACCACGTACGCCACCCCCGCCTCCGCCCCCCGTTCCCCCACGTACTCCTGCCCCCGCATCCCGCACCACGCCGGGATGTCCAGCCGCGCCGCCTCGTCGTCGGAGAGCACCGTCACCGTGTTACCGACCGGCACCTCGCCGATGACCTTCGCCAGTTCGATCACGGGGATCGGGCACCGCCGCCCGAGGGTGTCCAGCACCAGCGACCCGGCCGCATCCGAAGCGTCCGAGGACGCGGACGCCTCCGGCGCCCCGGACGCCTCCGCCCGCGCCGCGGCCCCCTCGGCCTCGGCTGCGGACGCCGGCGCGCCGAACCGCTCCCGTACCCCCGCCACCAGCCCCGGCAGCACCGCAAGGAAGCGGTCCACGTCCTTCTCCGAGGTGTCGAACGGCGGCAGCGACACACGTACGTTGCCCTCCGACAGGACGCCCATCGCCTTCAGCACATGGCTCGGGATCAGCGTGCTGCTCGTGCAGGACGAGCCGGAGGAGACGGAGAAGCCGGCCCGGTCCAGTTCGTGCAGCAGGGTCTCCCCGTCGACATAGAGACAGGAGAAGGTCACCACGTGCGGCAGTCGCCGCACCGGATCGCCGACCACCTCCACGTCGGGCACCAGCTCCGGCACCCGCGCGCGGATCCGGTCCACCAGGGCCCGCAGCCGGGCCGCCTCCGTCGCGGCCTCGGCGCGGACGGCCCGGAGCGAGGCGGCCGCCGCCACGATCGCGGGGATGTTCTGGAAGCCGGCGGAACGGCCCGACTCCCGCTCGTCGGCGGGGCCTTGCCGGGCGAAGCGGACGCCCTTGCGCACGGCGAGCAGGCCGACCCCCGACGGGCCGCCCCATTTGTGGGCGCTCGCGGTGAGCAGCGACCAGTCCCCTTCCACGGGCCCCCAGGCGAGCGACTGCGCCGCGTCCACCAGGAGCGGCACGCCCAGGGACCGGCACGCCTCGGCCACTTCCCGCACGGGCTGCTCGGTGCCGACCTCGTGGTTGGCGGACTGCAGGCAGGCCAGGGCGGTGGTCCCGCCGAGTTCGGCGGTGTACGCCTCCGGTGCGACGGCTCCGTGCCGGTCGACGCCGACCTCCGTCACCGAGCCGCCGGCGGCCTCCCACGCCTCTGCCGCGTGGAGCACGGCGGAGTGTTCGACGGCGGAGACGACGAGCCGCCGGCCGACACGCCGACGCCCCGCGAGGGCCCCGGAGACGCCGGCGTGGACGGCATGCGTCCCCGAAGGAGTGAACACGAGTTCGTCGGGGCGGCAGCCGACGGCGTCCGCCGCGGCCTCCCTGGCAGCATCGAGGAGCAGCCGGGCACGGCGGCCCTCGCGGTACAGCCGGGCGGGGTCGGCCCAGCCCTCGTCGAGGGAGGCCTGCAGAGCCCGGCGGGCGACGGGATGCAGCGGAGCGGCGGAGGCGGCGTCGAAATAGGGCACGTCATCACGCTAACCCCGGCCAGTACACAGGGCGTCAGTTGCCTGCCGGAATCGGGCATCCCGGGGCGCTCCGCACCTCCCCCGAAGGGAGCAGCCACCCCTTCGGGGTGTCGGACGGCGCGTTGGGCACCCTCCCCGCGCGACCCCAAATAGCGTCCAGTAGGGTTTGGTCCGCATAAACATCCAAACCCCTGCCCGCGTCAGGGCCGGCGACCGACCAGCGAGACGGCCGCAGCCCGGCCGCGCGGGCCGAGACTCTCGGGAAGGCGCTACGTGAGTCCCAACGGCTCCGACCGCTCGTCGCGGCGCCCGATGCGGCGGAAGCTGCCGCAGGTGCTGACTGCGGGCCTGATCCTGGCTACCGCCTCCGGTTGCTCATACAACTGGGAGGATTTTCCCCGCCTTGGAATGCCCACCCCCGTCACGGAGGAGGCGCCGCGGATCCTCTCCCTCTGGCAGGGCTCGTGGGCGGCTGCGCTCGCCACGGGCGTGCTGGTGTGGGGCCTGATCCTGTGGAGCGTGTTCTTCCACCGGCGCAGCCGCACCAAGGTGGAGATCCCTCCGCAGACCCGGTACAACATGCCCATAGAGGCGCTGTACACCGTGGTTCCGATCATCATCGTGTCGGTCTTCTTCTACTTCACCGCGCGTGACGAGTCGAAGCTCCTCGAGCTCTCCGACAAGCCCGCCCACACCATCAACGTGGTCGGCTACCAGTGGAGCTGGGGCTTCAACTACCTCGAGGACGTGGACGGGGACCCGGCCACCGGGGACGCGGCCGCGGACAAGGAACTGAAGGCGATCCCGGACAAGTACACCAATGACTTCCCGGCGGGTGCGGAGGGCGTCTACGACGCCGGTATTCCCGGCACCCGGAACCCGCAGAACGGCAACCCGGGCCCCACGCTGTGGCTGCCCAAGGGCGAGAAGGTCCGGTTCGTCCTGACCTCGCGTGACGTCATCCACTCCTTCTGGGTGGTCCCCTTCCTCATGAAGCAGGACGTCATCCCCGGCCACACCAATGTCTTCGAGGTGACCCCCAACCGTGAGGGCACCTTCATGGGCAAGTGCGCCGAACTCTGCGGCGTCGACCATTCGCGGATGCTCTTCAACGTCAAGGTCGTCTCCCCGGAGCGCTACCAGCAGCATCTGAAGGAGCTTGCCGAGAAGGGGCAGACCGGCTTCATCCCGTCTGGCATCGAGCAGACGGACCCGGCCAGGAATGCGGAGAAGAACCAACTGTGAGCATCCTCAACGAATCCCAGGGTGCCGCCGTGGCGGACGAAGACTCGTACGAGAACGAGCTGCCGGTACGGCGCAAGCAGCCCGGCAACGTCGTCGTGAAGTGGCTGACGACCACCGACCACAAGACGATCGGCACGCTCTACCTCGTCACCTCGTTCGTGTTCTTCTGCATCGGTGGCCTGATGGCGCTCTTCATGCGCGCCGAGCTGGCCCGGCCGGGCACGCAGATCATGTCGAACGAGCAGTTCAACCAGGCGTTCACGATGCACGGCACGATCATGCTGCTGAT
This sequence comes from Streptomyces pristinaespiralis, assembly GCF_001278075.1. Taxonomy (GTDB): domain Bacteria; phylum Actinomycetota; class Actinomycetes; order Streptomycetales; family Streptomycetaceae; genus Streptomyces; species Streptomyces pristinaespiralis. The sequence continues at coordinate 6,228,987 of NZ_CP011340.1, forward strand.
GTTCGCGACGCCGCTGTTCGCCGGTTTCGCGAACTGGATCATGCCGCTGCAGATCGGCGCGCCGGACGTGGCCTTCCCGCGTCTGAACATGTTCGCGTACTGGCTGTACCTCTTCGGCTCGCTGATCGCGGTCGCCGGCTTCCTCACCCCGCAGGGTGCGGCCGACTTCGGCTGGTTCGCCTACTCCCCGCTGTCGGACGCGGTCCGTTCGCCGGGTGTCGGCGCCGACATGTGGATCATGGGTCTGGCCTTCTCCGGCTTCGGCACGATCCTCGGCTCGGTCAACTTCATCACCACGATCATCTGCATGCGCGCTCCCGGCATGACGATGTTCCGGATGCCGATCTTCACCTGGAACGTGCTGCTGACCGGTGTGCTGGTCCTGCTCGCCTTCCCGGTCCTGGCGGCCGCGCTGTTCGCCCTGGAGGCGGACCGCAAGTTCGGCGCCCACATCTTCGACGCCTCCAACGGCGGCGCGTTGCTGTGGCAGCACCTCTTCTGGTTCTTCGGCCATCCAGAGGTGTACATCATCGCCCTGCCGTTCTTCGGCATCGTCTCGGAGATCATTCCGGTCTTCTCCCGTAAGCCGATGTTCGGTTACATCGGTCTCATCGGTGCGACGATCGCGATCGCCGGTCTGTCCGTGACGGTGTGGGCCCACCACATGTACGTCACAGGCGGCGTGCTGTTGCCGTTCTTCTCGTTCATGACGTTCCTCATCGCGGTACCGACCGGTGTGAAGTTCTTCAACTGGATCGGCACGATGTGGAAGGGGTCGTTGTCGTTCGAGACACCGATGCTGTGGACCATCGGCTTCCTGGTCACCTTCACCTTCGGTGGCCTCACCGGTGTCATCCTCGCGTCGCCGCCGCTGGACTTCCACGTCTCCGACTCGTACTTCGTCGTCGCGCACTTCCACTACGTCGTCTTCGGCACCGTGGTCTTCGCGATGTTCGCCGGATTCCACTACTGGTGGCCGAAGTTCACGGGCAAGATGCTGGACGAGCGGCTCGGCAAGATCACCTTCTGGACGCTGTTCATCGGCTTCCACGGCACCTTCCTGGTGCAGCACTGGCTGGGAGCCGAGGGCATGCCCCGCCGGTACGCGGACTACCTCGCGGCCGACGGCTTCACCGCCCTGAACACGATCTCGACGATCGCGTCGTTCCTGCTCGGCCTGTCGATCCTCCCCTTCATGTACAACGTCTGGAAGACGGCGAAGTACGGCAAGAAGATCGAGGTCGACGACCCGTGGGGCTACGGCCGCTCGCTCGAGTGGGCGACCTCCTGCCCGCCGCCGCGGCACAACTTCCTCACCCTGCCGCGCATCCGCAGTGAATCGCCCGCGTTCGACCTGCACCACCCGGAGATCGCGGCTCTCGACCAGCTCGAGGACGGCGGCCACGGTGCCCCGGTGGCGGCCGTCGGCAAGGAGGAGAGCAAGTGAAGATCCAGGGCAAGATGTTCCTCTGGCTGAGCGTCTTCATCCTGGCCGTCGCCATCCTGTACGGCGTCTGGTCGAAGGAGCCTGCCGGCACCACCGCGCTCTTCCTGGCCTTCGGCCTGAGCGTCATGATCGGCTACTACCTGGCCTTCACGGCCAGGCGCGTGGACGCCATGGCCCAGGACAACAAGGAAGCCGACGTGGCCGACGAGGCCGGCGAGGTGGGGTTCTTCTCCCCGCACAGCTGGCAGCCGCTCGCGCTGGGCATCGGTGGCGCGCTCGCCTTCCTCGGCGTGGCGCTCGGCTGGTGGCTGCTGTACTTCTCCCTGCCAGTGATCCTGGTCGGTCTCTTCGGCTGGGTGTTCGAGTACTACCGCGGTGAGAGCCAGAACCAGTAACAACCCCTGAGCGACACGGGACGGGCCCGGATCACCTCACTCCAGTGAGGTGATCCGGGCCCACTCGTTCGGAGTCATCCGGCGCGCCGCGACTGACGATTCTTCATACCGTGTGCTCATGAACCACACGCCTCGTATCCGTGCCGTCAGCTGCATCGCGCTGGTCGTCTCCCTCGGTGTGGTCGCGACCGCGTGCGGCGGACCGGACGGACACCCGCTGTCCGCCGCGCCGTACGACGCAGCGCGGCAGGTGAGCTTCAACGCCGGGTCCGACTCCAAGGTGGACCCCGACAAGCCGCTGGAGGTCACCTCCAAGGGCGACGGCGGCCGGATCACCGACGTCACCGTCATGGACGAAGCGGGCCACTACGTCGCAGGCGAACTCGCCGCGGACGGCGTCCGCTGGCGCTCCACCGCCCCCCTCGCGGCCGGCGCGAAGTACACCGTCCGGGTCTCCACGGAGGACGACGAGGGCGCTCCGGGGCTGCGCACCATGCTCTTCGAGACGGCTCCCGCCAAGAGCTCCCTCACCGCCGAGTTCGGCCCCAAGGCCGGCACGTACGGCGTGGGGCAGCCCATCACGGCCAAGCTCAGCCTCGCCGTGGGCGACGGCAGGGGCCGGGCGGTCGTCGAACGCGCCCTGAAGGTCACCTCGAAGCCCGCGGTGGAGGGTTCCTGGCACTGGGTCGACGACAAGACCCTGCACTACCGCCCGAAGGACTACTGGCCCGCCGGGGCGGTCGTGAACGCCACGAGCAACCTCCAGGGCGTCAAGGTCGCCGGCAAGCTCTACGGCGGCCGCTCCAAGCCGCTGAAGATCACCATCGGCGACCGCCTCGAAGCCGTCACCGACGCCGGGTCGCACACCATGACGGTGATGCGCAACGGAGAAGTGATCAAGACCATGCCGGTCACCACCGGCAAGCCCGGCTTCGACACGCGCAACGGCATCAAGGTTGTGCTGGGCAAGGAGTACTTCGTACGGATGCGCAGCACCAGCATCGGCATCGCCGAGGGCAGCTCCGAGTCCTACGACCTGCCCGTCTACTACGCGACCCGGGTCACCTGGAGCGGCGAGTACGTCCACGCCGCGCCCTGGTCGGTCGGCTCGCAGGGCTCGGCGAACGTGAGCCACGGCTGCACCGGGATGTCCATGGAGAACGCCGAATGGTTCTACAAGACCGTTCGGGAGGGTGACATCGTCAAGGTCGTCAACAGCTACGGCGACATGATGGACACGTTCGGCAACGGCTTCGGGGACTGGAACCTGTCCTGGGACAAGTGGCGTCAGGGCAGCGCCCTGGTCGCCGGCTCCGACGCGGCGGCCGGCAACGTCACCGAGGTGTCCGCCCGGCTGCGTCCCCGGGTCTGACCCGCATCTGCGGCCCGGCCCCTCGCCGTGTCAGGCCTCGATGGAGAGCCGGCTGCGCAGCAGCGCCGCCAGTGAGGCGGCGAACTCCACCGGGTCCACCGGCAGCGTCACCGCGGCCTCCGCGCGGCTCCAGGTGGCCAGCCAGGCGTCCTGCGGGCGGCCGATCAGCAGCAGCACCGGCGGACACTCGAAGATCTCGTCCTTGATCTGCCGGCACACGCCCATACCGCCCGCGGGAACCGTCTCGCCGTCCAGGACGCAGACGTCGATCCCGCCCTCGTCGAGGGCCTTGAGGACTGCGGGCAGGGTCGCGCACTCCAGGAACCGCACCGGCGGAACATCGGGCGCGGGCCTGCGCCCCGCCGCCAGCCTGACCTGCTCGCGGGTGTTGGAGTCGTCGCTGTAGACCAGGACCGTGGCGCTCGACTGCATGGTTCCTCCGCACTCGTTCGATCAGGCTTGTTGCGCCGGATGCTACTCCGTCCCACTGCCTGTCAACACCGGTTCGGACACGGCTTCAGTGGGCCGTTCGGCTCCCTGGGAAGGCCCCGCGGGGAGTGGGAACACTCCGAACGGCACCCCCCGGAGTGAGGGCGGGATAAGCGACCGACATAATGTCGGTCGTGGCGACAGCAACGACAGTAGAAACCGGGCACGCGCACCCGTCGGTCAATCGACCGAACCTCACCAGCGTCGGAACCATCATCTGGCTGAGTTCCGAGCTGATGTTCTTCGCGGCCCTCTTCGCGATGTACTTCACCCTGCGATCGGTGACGGGTGCCGAGTTCTGGGCAGAGAAAGCCGATGCGCTGAACTTCCCGTTCTCGGCGACCAACACCACGATCCTGGTGCTCTCCTCACTCACCTGCCAGCTCGGCGTGTTCGCCGCCGAGCGGGGCGACGTGAAGAAGCTCCGCACCTGGTTCGTGATCACATTCGTGATGGGTGCCATCTTCATCGGCGGTCAGGTGTTCGAGTACACCGAGCTGGTCAAGCACGAGGGGCTCTCCCTCTCGTCCGACCCGTACGGCTCGGTGTTCTACCTGACCACCGGTTTCCACGGCCTGCACGTGACGGGCGGTCTCATCGCCTTCCTGCTGGTCCTGGGAAGGACCTACGCGGCCAGGAGATTCACCCACGAGCAGGCAACCGCCGCCATCGTCGTGTCCTACTACTGGCACTTCGTCGATGTCGTCTGGATCGGCCTCTTCGCCACGATCTACATGATCAAGTAATCGGCGCGGGCGGTTCGTCCCCGAGCGGACACCGCCTGAAGCAGACACAGTCCAGAAGCATCGACGCAGAAGATCCTGACACCGGGGTAATCCGTGAAAAAGCTCTCCGCACGACGACGCCATCCGCTGGCGGCGGTCGTCGTCCTACTCCTCGCGCTGGCGGCCACTGGGGGGCTGTACGCCGCGTTCGCACCCGCGGACAAGGCGCAGGCCGACACAACCGCCCAGTCCCTCGCCATCAAGGAGGGGCAGAAGCTCTACACCGTCGGCTGCGCAAGCTGCCACGGAACCGGCGGTCAGGGCACCTCAGACGGCCCGTCCCTGGTCGGTGTGGGCTCAGCCTCCGTCGACTTCCAGGTCGGCACGGGGCGCATGCCCGCCCAGCAGCCCGGCGCGCAGGTGCCGGAGAAGAGGAACATCTACACGCAGGCCGAGATCGACCAGCTCGCGGCCTACGTCGCCTCCCTGGGCGCAGGTCCGATCACGCCGACCGAGAAGCAGTACAGCCCGGAGGGCGCGGACATCGCCAAGGGTGGCGAGCTGTTCCGCAACAACTGCGCCCAGTGCCACAACTTCACCGGTGAGGGCGGCGCGCTGACCGAGGGCAAGTACGCCCCGAGTCTGGAGGGGGTCAGCCCCAAGCACCTCTACGAGGCCATGCAGACCGGCCCGCAGAACATGCCCTCCTTCCCCGACACCACGATGCCCGAGCAGCAGAAGCGGGACATCATCGCGTACGTCAAGACCGTGAACGGCGAAGAGACGCCGACGCCCGGCGGCTTCGCGCTGGGTGGCCTGGGCCCCGTCAGTGAGGGCCTGTTCGGCTGGATCTTCGGTCTCGGTTCGCTGATCGCTGTTGCCATCTGGGTCGCGGCCCACACCGCTAAGGCCAAGAAGTCATGAGTAGCCAAGACATTCCAGAAGAGAACCTGCCCGCAGAGCAGGGCGCCGCGCACGACGCGGCTCACGGTGGCACCACCGCCGTCGCACAGCGCCACGACGATCCCTTCGCCGATCCGGGACTGCCGGCCCACAGGCCGCGCATCCAGGACATCGACGAGCGGGCCGCCAAGCGCTCCGAGCGCGCCGTCGCCTTCATGTTCACGCTGTCGATGCTGGCCACGATCGGCTTCATCGCCGCCTTCGTGATCTTCCCGGTCGACAAGATCGTCTTCATCTGGCCGCTCGGACACATCAGCGCGTTGAACTTCTCGCTGGGTGTGACGCTGGGCCTCGCGCTCTTCTGCATCGGCGCGGGCGCCGTCCACTGGGCGCGCACCCTGATGTCCGACGTGGAGGTCGCCGACGACCGGCACGCGATCGAGGCCGAGCCCGAGGTCAAGGCCAAGGTCCTGGCCGACTTCGCGGACGGTGCCAGGGAGTCCGCGATCGGACGGCGCAAGCTGATCCGCAACACCATGTTCGGCGCGCTGGCCATGGTGCCGCTCTCCGGTGTGGTCCTGCTGCGCGAGCTCGGCCCGCTGCCCGAGGACAAGCTCCGCAAGACGCTGTGGGCCAAGGGCAAGCAGCTCATCAACATGAACACCAACGAGCCGCTGCGTCCCGAGGACGTGTCGGTGGGTTCGCTGACCTTCGTCATGCCCGAGGGCCTGAAGGAGAGCGACCACAACTTCAACACCGAGATCGCCAAGGCGGCCGTGATGATCGTCCGGCTCCAGCCGGAGGACATCAAGGACAAGCGTGAGCTCGAGTGGTCCCACGAGGGCATCGTGGCCTACTCGAAGATCTGCACGCACGTCGGTTGCCCGATCAGCCTGTACGAGCAGCAGACGCACCACGTCCTCTGCCCGTGCCACCAGTCCACCTTCGACCTCTCCGACGGCGCCCGCGTCATCTTCGGTCCGGCCGGTCACCCGCTTCCGCAGCTGCGGATCGGTGTGAACGCCGAGGGCAACCTCGAGGCGCTCGGCGACTTCGAAGAGCCCGTCGGTCCTGCCTTCTGGGAGCGCGGATGAGCACTGCAACGGATACGAAGAAGAAGGCGCCCGCCGGCGAGCGGGTGGCCGACTGGGCGGACGGCAGGCTCGGGATCTACTCGTTGGCCAAGGCCAACATGCGGAAGATCTTCCCGGACCACTGGTCCTTCATGCTCGGTGAGATCGCCCTCTACAGCTTCATCATCATCATCCTCACGGGTGTGTACCTGACGCTGTTCTTCCACCCGAGCATGAACGAGATCGAGTACCACGGCTCGTACGTGCCGATGCAGGGCATCCGGATGACCGAGGCGTACGCCTCGACCCTGGACATCAGCTTCGACGTCCGCGGTGGTCTGCTGATCCGGCAGATCCACCACTGGGCTGCGCTGATCTTCCTGGCCGCCATGTTCGTGCACATGATGCGGGTGTTCTTCACGGGCGCCTTCCGCAAGCCGCGTGAGATCAACTGGCTGTTCGGCTTCCTGCTGTTCGTCCTCGGCATGTTCACCGGTTTCACCGGTTACTCGCTCCCGGACGACCTGCTCTCCGGCACCGGTGTCCGCTTCACCCAGGGCGCGATCCTGTCGATGCCGATCGTCGGCACCTACATCTCGATGTTCCTGTTCGGCGGGGAGTTCCCGGGCCACGACATGGTGGCGCGGTTCTACTCGATCCACATCCTGCTGCTGCCGGGCATCATGCTCGGTCTCGTGGTGGCCCACCTGATCCTGGTCTTCTACCACAAGCACACGCAGTTCGCGGGCCCCGGCCGCACGAACAAGAACGTCGTCGGCATGCCGCTGCTGCCGGTGTACATGGCCAAGGCCGGAGGCTTCTTCTTCCTGGTCTTCGGTGTCATCGCGTTGATCGCCGGCATGTTCACGATCAACCCGGTGTGGGCCCTTGGTCCGTACCGTCCGGACCATGTGTCCACCGGCGCCCAGCCCGACTGGTACATGGGCTTCGCCGAGGGTCTCGTCCGCGTGATGCCGGGCTGGGAGATCAACCTGTGGGGCCACACGCTCGTCCTGGGCGTGTTCATCCCGCTGATGCTCTTCGGTGTGGTCCTCGCGGCGCTGGCGGTCTATCCGTTCATCGAGTCGTGGATCACCGGCGACAAGCGTGAGCACCACATCCTGGACCGTCCGCGGAACGCTCCGACGCGTACCGCGCTGGGCGTCGCCTGGGTCACCGGCTACGTGATCATGCTGCTCGGTGGTGGAAACGACATCTTCGCGACGCACTTCCACCTGTCGATCAACGCGATCACCTGGTTCGTCCGCATCACGTACTTCGTCGGACCGGTCCTCGCGTTCATCATCACCAAGCGGATCTGCCTGGGTCTGCAGCGGCGCGACAAGGACAAGGTGCTGCACGGACGCGAGTCCGGCATCATCAAGCGCCTGCCGCACGGTGAGTTCGTCGAGGTGCACGAGCCGCTGGCACAGGGCGACCTGTACAAGCTGACCGCGCACGAGCAGTACAAGCCCGCGGAGATCGGCCCGGACGTCGACGAGAACGGTGTCCGCCGCAAGGTGAAGCGCACCGAGAAGCTGCGCGCCAGGCTCAGCAAGAGCTACTACGGTGAGCACAACCAGATCGACAAGGCCACCGCGGAGGAGTACAAGGAGATCACGAGCGGCCACGGCCACCACTGATCACCTGACCCACACGTCGCCACAGCGGAGGGCCCCGTCCACTCGATGGACGGGGCCCTTCGCCGTGCCCGGGGCTGGATAGGGTGGTATCCACCCCTGTCGGCTTGTGGACCCTGGAGCGGACCATGAACGTTGTGACCCCAGTAGGCGGCGACAGCGTGGCGGCCCACTCCTGGCCGAGCGTGCTGAACGCCCTCCTCGAGAACCGCGACCAGAGCGCGGACGCGACGGCGTGGGCCATGGACCGGATCCTCAGCGGCGAGGCCACCGACGCGCAGATCGCCGGCTTCGCGGTCGCCCTGCGCGCGAAGGGCGAGACGGTGGAGGAGATCACCGGTCTGGTGCGGACGATGTACCGCCACGCCAATCTGATCGACGTGCCCGGAGGGGGCGTCGACATCGTCGGCACCGGCGGCGACGGCGCCAAGACCGTCAACATCTCCACCATGTCCGCGATCGTCGTCGCCGGTACGGGCGCGAAGGTGGTCAAGCACGGCAACCGCGCGGCCTCCTCCGCGAGCGGCGCCTCGGACGTCCTGGAGAAGCTCGGGGTCAATCTGGAGCTGACCCCGCAGCGGGTGGCGGAGGTCGCGGCCGAGGCGGGCATCACCTTCTGCTTCGCCGTGAAGTTCCACCCGGCGCTGCGGCACGTGGCCATGGCGCGCAAGGAACTGGGCATCCGGACCGTCTTCAACTTCCTCGGCCCGCTCACCAACCCGGCGAAGGTGACCGCGCAGGCGACCGGCGTCGCCGACGCCCGGATGGCGCCGATCATGGCCGGCGTACTGGCCGAACGGGGCTCGTCCGCCCTTGTCTTCCGCGGCGACGACGGTCTCGACGAGCTGACGACCACCTCCACCTCCCACGTCTGGGTGGTGCGGGACGGCGCCGTGCGCGAGGAGACCTTCGATCCGCGGGACATCGGCATCGAGCTGGTCCCGGTCGAGGCGCTGCGGGGCGCGGACGCGTCGTACAACGCCGACGTGGCACGCCGGCTGCTGGGCGGCGAGACCGGGCCCGTACGGGACGCCGTACTGCTCAACTCGGCGGCGGCGCTGGCGGCCCTCGAGCCGACCGACGGCACGCTGAACGAGCAGCTGGCGGCCGGAGTGGCACGGGCTGCCCGGTCGATCGACTCCGGCGCGGCGAAGGCGGCGCTGGAGCGCTGGGTCAAGGCCAGCAACGCGTAGCACGGCCCGGGGCGCGGTCCGGATGGTGGACCGCGCCCTTGCGTCCCCCGCCACGTGTGGCAGGATGCTGGCCAAGGTCATGAGTGACAGCGATTACGGCCCCGGCTCGCTGTCCGGCAACCCTCCGTCCGTGGCGGGGTGCCCCGGGTGAAGACCAGGCCGCAGACAGCAAGGTCTGTGGCAAGCGCGGACCCCCGCGGCGTCATCGATCGCCGCGTCCCTGGGGTCCTGGTCCTCAAGGGAGCAGTCTCGTGAGCAAGCGAATGCGATAGGGCGTCTCCGCCCCTTCTTCACCACCCTCCGCACGGCGTCGCCGTGTGTCGAGGCGATCCCGTATCCGGGTTCTGAAGCCGATTCGCCTTTCTCCCCCTGCCTTCGGTGGGGGTACCCCCAGCTGGGAGATACCGCCATGTCCGTGTACCCGAACGCCGCCGGGACCGCTGCCGCCGACGCCGCCGACCCGTCCCTCTGTGCCCCGCTGCCGGTCCTCGGCCGGGACGTCACGGTCCCGCTCGTGACCGGCGGCGAAGTCACCTACGCCGCCCTCGACTACGCGGCGAGCGCCCCGGCGCTGCAGCGGGTGTGGGACGACGTGGCCGCGTACGCCCCGTACTACGGCAGCGTCCACCGGGGCGCCGGGTACCTGTCGCAGCTGTCCACCGACCTGTTCGAGAACAGCCGGGCCGTGGTGCACGGGTTCCTCGGCTGCCGCGACGGCGACCAGGTGGTCTTCACCCGGTCCACGACCGATTCGCTGAACCTGCTGGCGGCCGCGCTGCCCGCCGGCTGCGAGGTGTTCGTCTTCGAGACCGAGCACCACGCCTCGCTGCTGCCGTGGAGGAACGCCCGGGTGACGTACCTGGACGCGCCCCGCACGCCCGGTGAGGCGGTACGGACGCTGGAGCACGCGCTCGCCGGGCGCGACCCTTACGGCCCGGCGCTGGTCTGCGTGACGGGTGCGTCCAACGTGACCGGTGAGGTGTGGCCGGTGCGGGAACTCGCCGCGGCGGCCCACGCGCACGGCGCCCGGATCGTGCTCGACGCCGCCCAGCTCACCCCCCACCACCCGCTGTCCGTCGAGGAACTGGACGTCGACTGGGTGGCCTTCTCCGGGCACAAGCTCTACGCCCCGTTCGGCTCCGGTGTGCTCGCCGGCCGGGCGGACTGGCTCCGCGAGGCCGAGCCCTACCTCGCGGGCGGCGGCGCCTCGCGCACCGTCGCACGGCGCGCGGACGGCGGTGTGGAGGTCGAGTGGCACACCACCGCCGCCCGGCACGAGGCCGGCTCGCCCAACGTGATCGGCGTCTACTCCATCGCCGCCGCCTGCAAGGCGCTCACCGAGGCCGGCTTCGACCGGCTGGTCGCCCGTGAGCGGCATCTGATCGCCAAGGTCCGCGAAGGACTCGCCGAGGTGCCGGAGGTCCGGCTGCTCTCGCTGTTCGGCGACGATGCCCCGCGGGTCGGCGTGCTGTCCTTCGTGGTGGACGGCTGGAACAGCTCGCACTTCGCCGCGGCGCTGTCCGCCGAGTACGGAATCGGTGTACGGGACGGACTGTTCTGCGCCCACCCGCTGGTGCGCACCCTGCTGGGCAGCGACCCGCAGGACGTCGGCGAGTGCGGCGCCCCGGAGGCCGGACCGGGGGAGAAGTCGCTCAACGCGATCCGGGTCAGCTTCGGCGCGGGCACCCCCGACGAGCACGTGGAGCGGTTCGTGCGGGCGGTCAAGGAGCTCGTCCGCGACGGTGCGCAGTGGAAGTACCGCACCGAGGACGGGCGTTGCGTGCCCGACCGCGGCTGACTCACGCCGCGAGCCGGGTCCCCAGCAGCACCATCCGCAGTGCGCGTTCGGCCGCGTCGGCGAGGAACTCACCGGCGCGGTCCAGCGCTTCCGGCAGCGCAACGGGCGCCGGCACGATCGATCCGTAGGCGTCCACGCCCGCGGCGCGGACCTCGTGGACGCCGTGGCCGAGCGTCCCGGCGAGAGCCAGCACCGGCACCCCGGCGGCCCGGGCCCGGTGTGCCACCTCGGCCGGGATCTTCCCGCGCACGGTCTGGTTGTCGAGCGCCCCCTCCGCTGTGATCACCAGGTCGGCGCGGGCCAGCCTGGCGTCCAGATCGACATGGTCCAGCAGCACGTCGAAGCGGGGCAGCAGCCGGGCGCCGAGCGCGGCCAGCCCCGCGCCGAGCCCGCCCGAGGCGCCCGTGCCGGGGGCGGTCCGCAGGTCGACGGCGGCCGGCAGGGCGGCGGTGAGGTGCCCGGCCCAGTGCTCCAGCGCGGCAGAGAGCTCCTCGACCTGCGCCGAGGTCGCGCCCTTCTGGGGGCCGAAGACCCTGGCCACGCCGTGCTCGCCGCACAGCACGTTGTACGGGTTGCAGGCCACCAGGATCTCGGCCGCGCCGACGCGCGGGTCGAGGCCGGCGCCGTCGATCCGCGCGAGACGCGCCAACTCGCGGCCGCCCGGTCGCAGTTCGTGGCCTTCGGCGTCCAGGAGCCGGACGCCGAGGGCCTGGAGCGCGCCCGCCCCGCCGTCGGAGGTGCCCGAATCGCCGCAGCCGACCAGGATCCGCCGGGCACCGGTGTCCAGCGCGGCCCGGATCAGCTCCCCCACGCCGTAGGTGGTCGTGGCGCCCGGGTCCCGGCGGTCCGGCGGCACCAGGGCCAGTCCGGCGACGGCAGCCATCTCGACCACCGCCGTGCCGTCGCCGAGCACGGCGAAGTGGGCCGGCACGGGAATGCCGAGCGGGCCCGTGGCCGGGCGGGGCACCAGCCGGCCGCCGGTCGCCGCCGCCAGTGCCTCCGCCGTGCCCTCGCCGCCGTCGACCAGCGGAACGAGGTCGATCTCGGCGTCGGGCGCCACCCTGCGCAGCCCCTCCGCGATCGCCTCCGCGGCCTCCCGGGCCGTCAGGGACTCCTTGAAACCGGTGGGTGCGACGGCGATACGGAAAGGGGTACGGCTCATGGCTGGGTCTCCAGAAGGACGGGCACGCCGAGCAGCGGCCAGACGGTGAGGGCGAAGAGCAGCACGACGGCGGCGCTGAGCGGAGCGAGGAGCCCGGACAGCCGCAGCAGATCGCGCGGGGTGAAGGTGGGCACACCGTCCGGCGGGTCGGCGAAGAGGGTGACCGGCTTGGCGGAGGCGGGCAGCGTGTGGCAGAACCCCGCCGCCGCGGTGGACGCCAGGGCCGCGGCGACCGGGTTGACCCCGGCGGCGACGGCGGCGGCCACCACCAGAGGTACGAGCACGGACGAGCGGGCGGAACGCGACTGGAGCACCAGGTGCGCCGCGGTACTGACCACCACGATCACGGTGAGGAACAGCCACGCCGGCAGGTCGCCGGGCAGCCCGCCCACCAGCCACCCGGCCGCGCCGGACTCGGCCAGCGCCACCCCCATCGCGGTCGTCGCGGCCATGAACAGCAGCAACGGCCAGGGCACCGTCCGCAGCCCGTCCTTCAGCCGTACGGTCCCGAGCGCCGGCGACGCCGCCACCACCGCGCCGATCAGGGCGACCACCGCCGGCGGCACCCCGTGCAGCGGCTCGCTGCACCACAGCGCCACCACCGTGCCCAGCAACAGCAGGCACCGGGTCTCCGCGGTGGTCAGCGGACCCGTCACCGCGGTGGGGGAGTGCTCCTGGAGCAGCGCGGGGGTGATCCTGACGGGCCCCCGGCGCTCCGCCCGCGAGGTCGTGGTCAACAGCACGGTCTCCGCCGCCAGATGCGAGGAGACCACCGCCAACGGCAGTCCCAGCAGCAGCCATTCGACGAAGCCGAGCCGCTCACCTGTCTGCTCCCACAGCACGCTCACCGTGATCAGATGCGCGCCCGCGCCGATCAGGGTCGCGACGGCGGACAGCAGGACCACCGTCGGGAACAGCAACGCCAGCATCACCACCAGCCGCCGCCGGTCGACGAGCGCCTTGGCGAGGGCGAGGAACACCGGCATGGCCAGCGCGGCCCGGCCGGACGTGGCGGGCACCGCGAACGCGGTGACCACCAGCGCCGCGGTCGTCAGATGCACCAACTGCCGTACGGTGCGCGCCCCGCCGACCAGGAACGCGGCCGCCCGCCCCGCAAGCCCCGTCCTGGCGACGGCGGCCGCCAGGACGAACGCGCAGATCAGCAGCCAGACCGTCTCGTCGCCGAGGGTGGCGAAGAGGGTGTCGGCGCTGATGACGCCGGTCGCGGTGAGCGCCAGACCGGCCCCGAGGGCGACGTAGGTGTCGTCCACGGGTGCGGCGATCCAGGCACAGGTGGCGACTGCGAACACGGCGAGGGTGAGCCGTGCTTCACCGTTCAGCGACGGGACGACGGTGGGGACGGCGAGCAGCGCGCAGACGCTGAGTGCCGCGCACAGCCAGACCGCCTGGCGGAGGGAGAGGGTCACGACGAACAGTCTTGGCGCGGGCCGTGAGCCGCCGATGAGCCGCGAATGAAGGAAGGTTCATCCGCGGACGCACCGTTGAAGACCCTCTACGGCATCCGGTAGCCCATGCCCCGTACCGTCTCCAGCCGCTCGGCGCCGAGCTTCTTGCGCAGCGCCCGCACATAGACGTCCACGATGTTGGAGCCGGGGTCGAAGTCGTAGCCCCACACATGGGAGAGGATCTGCTCACGGGACAGCACCTGGCCGGGATGGCGCAGGAACAGCTCCAGCAGCACGAACTCACGCGCCGTCAGGTCGACCGTCCGCCCCGACACGCGCGCCCGGCGGGTCCGCAGGTCCAGGCCGAGGTCGCCGCTGCGCAGGACCGTGACCTCGGGCGCGCGGGCGGCGGTGCGCAGCCGCAGCCGTACCCGCGCCAGCAGTTCCTCGAAGCGGAACGGCTTGGTCATCCAGTCGTCGGCGCCGCCCTCGAGGCCGGCGACCGTGTCCCGTACCGAGTCGCGGGCGGTCAGCACGACCACGGGCAGGGTCACCCGCGACTCGCGCAGCTCGCGCAGCACGGTGAAGCCGTCACGGCCTGGCAGGCCGATGTCCAGCAGCATCAGGTCGAAGCGGCCGGACAGGGCGTGGTCGAGAGCGGTGTCGCCGTCGGCGGCGACCGTGGTGGTGAAGCCGTTGGAGCGCAGCCCCTTCTCGACGAAGGACGCGATCCGCTCCTCGTCCTCGGCGATCAGAATGCGGTTCACAGCGCGTCCTCCATGACGAGTACGAATGTGGCCCCTCCGCCGTCGGTGCGGCGCAGCTCGACCCTGCCTCCCCGGTGCCCCTCCGCGATGGCCCGGACGATGGACAGGCCCAGCCCGGCGCCGCTGGTGCGGGTCCCGCGCCGGGCGGTGCCGCGACGGAAGCGCTCGAAGATCACCCCGGCGTCCTGCTCCTGCACACCCGGGCCGCTGTCGGCGACGTACAGCTCCAGCCGGCCCTCGAGGGCGCGTGAGCCGAGCCGTATCCGGGCACCGGGGACGGTGTGCTGCACCGCGTTCTGCGCCAGCTGCACCATGGCCTGGGTGATGCGCTGCGGATCGAGCAGCGCCTCGCGGTCCGCGACCTGGTCCAGCACCCAGTCCCGCTCGCCCAGCGCCCGCGCCTTCACGAAGACGTCGGCGGTGAGCTCGCCGAGCTGCACCGGCTCCGGCCGGATGAAGTCCGGCCGCTCGGCCTTGGCCAGCAGCAGCAGGTCCTCCACGATCCGGCTCATCCGGTCGAGCTCGTCGGTGACCAGGCGGATCGTCTCGCGCTGCTCGGCCGGGTCGTCGCCCATGACCTCCAGATGGCCCCGCACGATGGTGATCGGGGTGCGCAGCTCGTGTCCGGCGTCGTCGACGAACTGCCGCTGGCCCGCGAAGGCCCGCTCCAGCCGGTCCAGCATGGCGTTGAAGGTCTCGGCGAGTGCGGCGATGTCGTCCCGGCCCTGGACCGGGATCCGCTGGGTCAGGTCCTGCTCGGTCAGCTGCTCGGCGGTCGCGCGGACCACTCGTACGGGTGCCAGGATGCGGCCGGCCACCACCCATCCGATGCCGGTCGTCAGCAGCAGCGCCACACCGGAGATCACGAGCAGCGTGCGGAACGCGTCGTCGGCGATGGACCGCTCGCCGTCGGCGTGGAACGCGACGACGAAGGCCGCCGGATGACCCGGGCGGGCGGAGTCGATGGGCACCTTCGCCCAGCGGACCTCGCCCTCCGGCCGTCGGAGCACCCCGGAGGAGGCCTTGGAGTCAAGGATCGCCGAGAGGGAGTTCCGGTCGGGGTGCAGCGCCACGGAGGCGCGTATGTCGCGGGACTGCCGTATGACGTGGAGGTCCTGCCCGGCCGGGCGGGTCAGCCCGAGCAGTTCCTCGTCCGGGTCGGAGTACTGGCGCTGCAGGAAGACCCGCAGCAGCTTCTCCGGGTCCGTGAAGGTGCGGCCGGTGTCCGGGTCGACGCCCTGGGGCACGAAGTTCCCGAACTCCTGGGTCTCCTGGGTGAGCAGCTGGTTGATCCGGTGGTCGATGTCGCGCAGCAGCAGTGACCGGGTGGTGGTGGCGACGGCGGCGAGGGCCACCGTCATCATCAGGAGCAGCCAGAGCAGAATGCGGACCCGCGCGGAGATCCGGCGGTCAGTTCTCTTCACCGGTGTCGTCATCGTCGTCGTCGTCGGTGGCCGCCGGGCCCGGCACGACGGCGTCGCCGGTGGGGTGCGGGCCCGTCGGCGTACCGCTCGGGCTGCCCGACGGGCTGCCGCCGGGAGTGGCGGACGGCGCCGGCGAGGCGGGACGCGGCGTGGCGTCCAGCTCGACGGCCGGCGGTACCCGCGGCGTCTGCGGAGCGTCGGTCAGGGCGTAGCTGGTGGCCGCGATGCCGAGAGGGATGGCGACGACGGCGGCGAGGGTCGCCATGCGATGGGTGAATGCCATACCGGTCATCCTCGGGCCCGGGCGGAAGGCCCGGATGAGGCGCAGATGAGGATTCCTTCATGAACGGCCCGCGGCACGCCCCGGCCCGCGACCGCACGCCCGGGGCGGCCTGACCGCGACCGCACGCCCGGCGCAGGCCCTGACCCGCCGGACCCGGTCCTACGCGTCCAGCCCGATGGCGAACGCCGCCTCCAGATCGTGCTGGGAGTAGGTGCGGAAGGCGACATGCGTATCGGTCCCCTCGACACCGGGGATCTTGCTGATCCGGCCGGGGATCACGTCAGCCAGGTCGTCGTGCTTGGCCACGCGCACCATGGCGATCAGGTCGTAGGTGCCGGTGACGGAGAAGACCTCGCTGACGCTGTCCAGCGCGGCGATCGACTCGGCGATCTCGGGGATGCGGTCCACGCTGGTCTTGATGAGCACGATCGCGGTGATCACGGCTGGCTTTCTCCCTCGGTCGCTGCGGATGCGTTCACTCTAGTCCCACGCCCGTAGCGGCCCCACGCGTAGACGAAGCCCGCCCCGAAGCCGACCAGGTGCGCCAGATAGGCGACGCCCGGCCCGCTGCCCGCGCCCCTGGCCGCCAGCCACTGGAGGACGAACCAGAAGATCAGCACCGCCCAGGCGGGGAAGCGCAGCGGCAGGAAGAAGAGGAACGGGAACAGGCTGGTCACCCGGGCCCTCGGGAAGAGGAAGAGGAACGCACCGAGGACGGCGGAGATCGCCCCCGAGGCCCCTACCAGTGTCTGCTCGGAGTCGGCGTTGACGACCGCGAACGCGAGCAGCGCGACGTAACCGGCCCCGATGTAGAAGAGCACGAACTGCACCTGCCCCATCCGCTCCTCCGTCATGGCGCCGAAGACGAACAGGAACAGCATGTTCCCCAGCAGATGGAGCCAACTGCCGTGCACGAACAGCGCGGTGAGCGGAGTGAGCAGGGCCCCCGGGGAGCCGGCCGTCAGCTCGGCGGGGATCACGCCCCAGCGTTCGAAGTACGCCGCCTGGGCGGCGAGCAGCCGGTCGCCGAGGCCGAACACGGGGTTGAGACCGGACACCGGGCTGATGACGAAGATCGCGCAACAGACCGCGATCAGGCCGTACGTCACCGCGGGCCCCGAGGCCGCTTTCCTGAGCGATTCCCTGGCCGTGGCCCACCTACTGATCATGGACAGAGCATGGCGTAGCAGGACCGAACGGTACAGAGTGCCTCGCCGCGACAGCGGGTACCTGCGAGGCCGTAGGGTTACAGGCAGTACATCCGCAGTTCGACGGCGCACCGCGGTACCGCATCCGCATGAGACAAGAGGACGGCACGATGACGACGGTTCCCTCGCCGACCGCCGATACCAGGTGGCGCTGCACGCTCTGTGGCAATCTGACGCGCTTCGACGTCACACGCTCGTCGAAGGTCGTCGAGTACGTCCATCTGGACCTGGCCGGCGAGCCGACCGTGGAGGAGCGCGAGGTCGTCAGTGAGACCATCGAGTCGGTCCGCTGCCGCTGGTGCAACGCGGTGGACCAGATCGAGCTGGTGGACAGGCCGGGAGCCGGTTCCTGAACGGAGCGGCCCCCATGGGTGGTAGGGGTGACGGATCGTGGAGCAGCCTGAGAACGGCGGCGGGCCGGCCGGTGCGGCCGGTGACGCCGCCGAGGCGCTCGACCGCCCGCTGCCGGAGGGTGTGAGGCGACGGGTCGTCGCCCTCGTCTCCGACGCCTTCGGTGGCCTGACCGTCGCCGAACTGCCCGCACAGCTCCGGCAGTACGCCCGTTTCACCCCGACCCGGCGCGCCAAGTTCGCCGGGAACGCGATGGCCGCCGCGCTCGAGGGAGACCCCGTCTTCCGTCAGCGCATCGGCGAGCGGCTCGGCAAGGCCCAGCCCGAGCTGGTCAAGGCGCTCGAGTCCGGCTCGCCGCCCGCCGCCGCGGACCCCGCCGACGTGGCGGCGGCCGCCTATGTGCTGCGCCCCGCCGGCTGGGTCAAGATGGTCGCCGCCGCCGGCGAGGAGGCCCAGCGGGCCGACGCCGAGCGCGCCGACGAGGCCGGCCGGCGCGAGCTGGACCGGCTGCGCGAGGAACTGGCCCATGCCCGCGACCAGATCAGGTCGGAGACGGAGCGGCTGCGCGCCGAACTCGACAGCGCCCGCAGGGAGAACGAGTCGCTGCACCGCAAGCTGCGCAGCGCCCAGGCCGATCTGAAGCGCGGCGAGGCCGCCCTGCGCCACCGGGACGCCGAGATCGACGGCGTCCGGGCCCAGGCCGCGGCCCAGGTGTCGGCCGCCGAGAGCGAGACCCGGCGGCTCAAGGCACGCCTGGCGGAGGCCGAGGCGGCGGTCGAGGCGGGCCGCCGGGCCGCCCGCGAGGGCCGTTCCGTGGAGGACATGCGGCTGCGGCTGCTCCTGGACACGGTGCTCGACGCGGCCCAGGGGCTGCGCCGTGAGCTGGCCCTGCCGCCCACGGGCATGCATCCGGCCGACACGGTGGACGCCGTGGAGCCGGGGCGGATGTCGCCCAAGGACATCGCGGCGCGGGCGCTCTCCGAGACGGATCCCGCCCTGCTCGACCAGCTGCTGGCGCTGCCGCAGGCGCATCTGGTCGTCGACGGCTACAACGTCACGAAGACCGGCTATCCGACGATGCCGCTGGAGAAGCAGCGGCTGCGGCTGCTGGGCGGCCTGTCGATGCTCGCCGCCCGGACGGGCGCCGAGATCACCTGCGTCTTCGACGGGGCGGAGCTGGCCGCTCCTGTCCTTCTGGCGCCGCCGCGCGGGGTGCGGGTGCTGTTCTCCAAGGCGGGCGTGACGGCGGACGAACTGATCCGTCAGCTGGTGAGGGCGGAACCGCCCGGCCGGCCCGTGGTGGTCGTCTCCACCGACCGTGAGGTGGCGGACGGTGTCGCGAAGGCGGGCGCCAGACCGGTTGCGTCCGCCTTGTTGCTGAAGCGGCTTTCGCGCGTCTCGTAACTACGGCGGCATATGCCCGATTTGGCGTCTCCCCAGGTGGGACGCTGCGTCAAGTTTCCATCACTACCCGTGTGATGAGAGTAAAGAATGGGCTCCGTGGGTAAGATTTTTCCCGTGGGGATTTGAAGTGATCACAAGAAGGTCACTAAGGTCGGGGCTCGAACCTTCGCGCGGTTGATCGCCCATCCGGGGCGACAGCGAAGGAACCGCCGAGTTCGTGCAGTTCGACCCCATTTCCCCCAGGGACCCGATGCGCGGACGCCGGGGATTCGCGTCCCCCCACTGCCCGGTAGGCGGCTCGAGGAAGAAGGAGCTCGCCTTCGTGGCGTCCCACCGTCGTCCCAAGCAGCCGAGCCGCACCCGCGTGACCGTGCTCACCGCGACCGCCGCAGCGGCCGTTGCCCTGACCGCCCAGACCGCCCAGGCCGACCCGAAGCCGAGCAAGAGCGAGGTCAAGGAGAAGGTCGACAAGCTCTACGAAGAGGCGGAGAAGGCCACCGAGAAGTACAACGGGGCCAAGGAGCAGCAGGAGAAGCTCGACGAGCAGATCGACGCCCTGCAGGACAAGGTCGCCCGCGGGCAGGACGAGCTCAACACCCTGAGGGACAGCCTGGGTTCGGTGGCCAGCGCCCAGTACCGCACCGGTGGCATCGACCCCTCCGTGCAGCTCTTCCTCTCCGGTGACCCGGACACCTACCTCGACAAGGCCTCCGCGCTGGACCAGCTCGGTGCCAAGCAGACCGAGGCGATCCAGGAGATCCAGGCCAAGCAGCGCACCCTCGCGCAGCAGCGCCAGGAGGCACAGAGCAAGCTCGGCGACCTGGCGGAGACCCGCAAGACGCTCGGCGAGAAGAAGAAGGAGGTTCAGGGCAAGCTCGCGGAAGCGCGGCAGCTGCTGAACTCCCTCACCGCCGCGGAGCGCGCCGCGCTCGCCGCCGACGAGAGCCGCGCCAACCGCGCCAGCGCCCGGGTCGACCTCGGCCCGGCCGTGCCCGCCTCGCAGCGCGCGTCCGCCGCGTTCGCCGCCGCGCAGTCCCAGATAGGGAAGCCGTACGTCTACGGCGCGTCCGGCCCGAACTCCTTCGACTGCTCGGGCCTCACCTCCTGGGCGTTCGCGCAGGCCGGCGTCTCCATCCCGCGCACCTCGCAGGCGCAGGCCAACGCCGGCACCCGCATCTACTCGCAGAGCCAGCTCAAGCAGGGCGACCTGGTCATCTTCTACGGCGACCTGCACCACGTCGGCTTCTACGCGGGCAACGGCCAGGTGCTGCACGCCCCGAGGAGCGGCACCAACGTGCGCTACGAGTCGATCAACAACATGCCGTTCCAGTTCGGCGTGCGTATCTGACGCACGGTCGGACGGACTGCCGGTCAGGCAGTCGGACGGATCGTTCGCCGGGTCCTCACACCCGCCCGAACGGGGGAATTCGTCCCCTTCGAACTGACGCGACGCCCCGCCGGTGACCTGTGGTCTCCGGCGGGGCGTCACTCTTCGTGCCCGCCGGGGTCCTTGGTCACTTCGTGTTCACCCGGTTACTCTCTGCCGCGCATCGACGGTTCCCCGGAAGTCCCGCGGAACCGCTGCGGATTCCTGCGGAAGGGAGCGCGGCACGTGGTGTCCCACCGCCGACCCTCACAGCCCGGCCTCACACGCGGTGCCCGGGGCACCGTACTGTCCGCCGCCGCGGCGGCCACGGCCGCCGCCCTCGGCGCCGGTGCCGCACCGGCCGGTGCCGAGCCGGGAACCGGCACGGAGGAGGCCCGGGCCAGGGTGGACCGGCTCTACCAGGAGGCCGAACAGGCCACGGAGAGCTTCAACGCCGCGGGCGAGCGCGTCGAGCGGCTCCACGAACAGGTCCGGCACGCGCAGGACAGGGTGGCCCGCAGCCAGGAACGGATCAACCGGATGCGCGAGGCCCTCGGCTCCGTGGCGGGCGCCCAGTACCGCTCCGGCGGCATCGATCCGGCGCTGGCGCTGCTGCTCTCCCCGGACCCGGACGGCTACCTCGACGCGGCGGCGACGCTGGACCGCATCTCCGAACGCCACACCGCCGCGCTGACCGACTTCCGCCGGGAGCAGCGCGACCTCGGCCAGGAACGCCGGGAGGCCTCACGCGACCTGGCCGAACTGGAGCGCAGCAGAAGCGCCGTGGCCCGCCACAAGCGCACCGTGGAACGCAAGCTCGGGGAGGCCCGGCGGCTGCTGAACGCGCTGCCGGCCGAGGACCGGGCGGCGTACGACCGGTCCTCGCGCTCCGGCCGTGACGACCTGGCGGGCATGGCCGCGCCCCCCGATCTCCCGGCCGCGTCGCCGTGGGCGGCGGCGGCCATGACGGCCGCGCGCGGTGCGGTCGGCCGGCCCTATGCGTGGGGCGCCACCGGGCCCGCCGCCTTCGACTGCTCGGGCCTCGTGCAGTGGTCCTACGCACAGGCGGGAGTGGGCCTGCCGCGCACCTCCCGGGCCCAGGCGGACGCGGGCACACGCGTGCCCCTCTCGGCGGCCCGGCCGGGCGACATCGTCACGTACCGGAGCGACGCGAGCCATGTCGGGATGTACGTGGGGAACGGGCAGGTGGTGCACGCGCCGTATCCGGGGGCGGCGGTGCGGTACGACCCGGTGGGCATGATGCCGGTGTACGCGGTGACGCGCGTGTAGGGCGTGGAGCGCTGGGCGGAGGGGATGGCCCCGGCCGTCCCGTTACGTACCATCGCAGGATGGCATCGCACGGGCGCGCGCAGCGTACAGCCGGGACGGCGCTCGCCGTGCTCGTGCTCGTGGGCGGGTGCGGGGGCATCGGCCCGGCCCCCGTCGACCCGGCCGCCGAGGAGATACAGCAGGCCCTGGACACCCGCGCCGCCGCCCTGCTCGGCCACGACCGCGCGGGCTACCTCGCCTCGCTCGAGCCGGGCGCGACCGCTCTGCGCGCGGCGCAGGGCGAGGAGTACGACAGCCTCGCCGACGTGCCGCTGCACTCGTGGGCGTACCGGGTCAAGGGCGTACGGCACCAGGGCGGCAAGGCCGTCGCCGACACCGAACTGCGGTACCGGATAGCCGGCTACGACAGCGCGCCGATGACCGTCCCGCGCACGCTCGAGCTGACCGAGCGCGACGGCCGCTGGTACGTGAGCGCCGACCGCGCCGGCACCGGCGCCCCGCAGCAACTGTGGCAGCAGGGCGATGTGGACGCCGTACGGGGCAGCCACAGCCTCGTCCTCGGAGTGGGACAGGACGAGGAGCGGCTGCGCGAGGTCGCGGCGGCCACCGACCGCGCCGTGCCCGCCGTGTCGGACGCCTGGCCGTCCAAGTGGGCGGGCCGGGTCGTGGTGCTCGTACCGGACTCGGTGGAGGCCATGGGCAGGCTGCTGGGCACGTCGGCGGCCGGCTACCGGGGCATCGCGGCCGTGACGACCGGGGAGACGGGCGGCGCGAAGGACGGCTCGCCCGCGGACCGGGTCGTCGTGAACCCGGAGGCGTACGGGCTGCTCGGCGAATTCGGGCGGCGGATCGTGCTCACCCACGAGACCACCCATGTGGCGACGCGGGCGCACACGTCCGCCGCGACACCGATGTGGCTGTCGGAGGGCTTCGCCGACCGGGTCGCCTACCGCGGCACCGGCCGTACCGCCGCGGAGGCCGCCCCCGAGCTGCAGGAGGCGGTCCGGGCGGGGGACGTGCCCGCGACGCTGCCGTCCGACCGGGACTTCTCCTTCGGCGGCGACGCGGACGCGCTGGCGCGGGCCTACGAGGGCGGCCGGCTCGCCTGCGAGATGATCGCCGACCGCTGGGGCGAGGCGAAGCTCACCGCGTTCTACCGGTCCGTCGGCGGGGGGAAGCAGCGGGAGGCCGCGGTCGAGCGGGCACTGGGCGAGGAGCTCGGCACCACACCGGACGCGTTCACCGCGATGTGGCGTGACTATCTTCGCGAGCAGCTGGGCTGACCCGGGCGGGCGGCTGCGGCACGGCAACCGTCTGCCGCCACAGCCGGCGGCACGCGGTGACCGTCGCGGCCACCAGCAGCCCGTTGCGCAGGACGAGCAGCGCGATGCCGGACGGGTCGCTCGCCACCACTTCCGCGAACCAGATGGGGAACTCCAGCACCGTCACGGCCGTGGCCGCCAGCGCCAGCCAGGCGGGGAGCGTCATCCGGCTGTCGCGGAACACCAGGCACACGGCGGCCAGACCGACCAGCCACACCATGTACTGCGGG
Organism: Streptomyces pristinaespiralis; assembly: GCF_001278075.1. GTDB lineage: Bacteria > Actinomycetota > Actinomycetes > Streptomycetales > Streptomycetaceae > Streptomyces > Streptomyces pristinaespiralis. Next base: position 6,252,235 of record NZ_CP011340.1, read on the forward strand.
CTGATCACCCGGCTCGTGGTCGTGAACAGCAGCACCGCGGCGAAGGCCGCGTCGCACGGCGTGGACGGCCCGAACTCCCGCGCCCGCAGCCGCCACAGCACCAGCCAGCCGAGCGCGAGCACGGAGAGGCCGAGGGCGATGGTGCTGACCAGCGGGACGTACGGGCCGAGGAACTCCACGGACCCGTAGTTCAGCAGCACCTGTCCCTCCCAGCCGAAGTGCCGCGCGATGTGGAAGACCAGGGCGCCCAGCGACTCGACCTCGGTACCGCGGTCGCGCTGGAAGGTGAGGAAGGCCAGTCCGCCCGGCATCAGGGTGCACAGCAGCAGCGTGACCGCCCCGCCCGTCGCCGCCGCGGCGCCCCACGACCGGACGGTCGTGCGCCCCCGCGGGACACCCAGCAGGAGCAGCACCGGCCACACCTTCAGCACCGCGCCGAAGCCCGCCAGCGCCCCCAGGGTCCGCGGCCGGCGCAGGCCCGCGAGAAGGGCGGCGACGGCGACGGCCGTGACCATCAGGTCGTAGCGGGCGTACACGGTCGGACCGAGCAGCGGAACGCCCACGACCCACATCCAGGTGCCCCGCCGGGCGGTGCCGCCACGCTCCGCGTACCGCAGCAGGAGCAGGACCGCCAGGTCGCACACGAGGACGACGACGAAGAAGGCGGACGTGTAGTCGAGACCCGGGAGGAGACCGGGGGAGAGGATCGCGAGCGCGCCGGCGGGCGGGTACTGCCAGGTCACGTCGTTCATCGGGTACGTGCCGGTGCTCAGCACCTCGTACCAGCCCCGGTAGATCGCCGAGACGTCGCTGGTGACGTCCGGCCCGGGGAAGACGACCACCTTGAACACGAACAGCAGCAGCGCGGTCCTGGTGAGCAACCACACCGCGAAGGGGAGGATCGTGCCTCGCGCGACCGCCGTCGGCATCGTGTCTCTTTCGTCGGGGGAGGAGCCGGGGGACGACTCGGGCTTGTGACAGCCATCATGCCGTGGCGGTACCCGAACAGGGCGACCGGGCCGTTCGGTACTGTCTGCGGCGATGCACAAGACCCTGATCGTGACCAACGACTTCCCGCCCAGGCCCGGCGGCATCCAGGCGTTCCTGCACAACATGGCGCTACGGCTGGATCCCGGACAACTCGTCGTCTACGCCTCCACGTGGAAGCGCGGCAAGGAGGGCGCGGCGGCGACCGCCGCGTTCGACGCCGAGCAGCCCTTCACGGTCGTACGCGACCGGACGACGATGCTCCTGCCGACCCCCCGGGTCACCCGCACGGCGGCGCGGCTGCTGCGTGAACACGGCTGCGAGTCCGTGTGGTTCGGCGCCGCCGCCCCGCTCGGGCTGATGGCCCCCGCGCTGCGGCGCGCGGGCGCGCGGCGGCTGGTGGCCACCACGCACGGCCACGAGGCGGGCTGGGCGCAGCTGCCCGCGTCCCGGCAGTTGCTGCGCCGCATCGGCGAGGGCACGGACACCATCACGTACCTCGGCGAGTACACCCGCTCGCGCATCGCCGCGGCGCTGACGCCGGAGGCCGCGGCCCGCATGGTCCAGCTGCCGCCCGGCGTCGACGAGAAGACCTTCCACCCCGGCTCGGGCGGCGACCTGGTCCGGCGGCGGCTGGGCCTGAGCGACCGGCCCGTGGTGGTGTGCGTCTCACGCCTCGTGCCGCGCAAGGGCCAGGACACGCTGATCCGTGCCATGCCCGCGATCCTGGCGAAGGTGCCGGACGCGGTGCTGCTGATCGTCGGCGGCGGCCCGTACGAGAACGAACTGCGGGGCCTCGCGGCGGAGACCGGGGTCGAGGGGTCCGTGCGCTTCACCGGCGCCGTGCCGTGGTCCGAACTCCCCGCGCACTACGGCGCGGGCGACGTCTTCGCCATGCCCTGCCGGACCCGCAGGGGCGGCCTGGACGTCGAGGGTCTCGGGATCGTCTACCTGGAGGCGTCGGCGACCGGCCTGCCCGTCGTGGCGGGCGACTCGGGCGGCGCGCCGGACGCGGTGCTCGAGGGCGAGACCGGCTGGGTCGTCCGCGGCGGCTCGGCGGAGGAGTCGGCGGAGCGCATCGTGCACCTGCTGCAGGACCCGGAGCTGCGGAAGCGGATGGGGGAGCGGGGGCGGGCGTGGGTCGAGGAGAAGTGGCGGTGGGACCTGCTGGCGGAGCGGCTGAAGGCGCTGCTCTGAGGGGGCGGGTCCGCGACCTGTACCGCGCTGCGCGCGGTGCCCTCGAACGACGGTGGGGCCGAAGTCGCCAGGCGACTTCGGCCCCACCGTCGTTCGAGGCGCGGGGGTGTCAGGCGCGGTAGATCGCTTCGATCTCGTCCGCGAAGTCCTTCGCCACCACGTTCCGCTTCAGCTTCAGCGACGGCGTGATGTGGCCCGCCTCCTCCGTGAACTGCGTCGGCAGAATGCGGAACTTGCGCACCGACTCCGCCTTCGAGACGGCCGCGTTGCCGTCGTCCACGGCCCTCTGGATCTCCGCCCGCAGGTCCGCGTCGTCGCGCAGGGAGACCGCCGTGGAGCCGGCCGGCTTGCCGTGCTCCGCGGCCCAGCGGCCGAGGAACTCCTCGTCGATCGTGACGAGCGCGCCGACGAACGGGCGGCCGTCGCCGACGACCATGCACTCGGCGACGAGGGCGTGCCCGCGGATGCGGTCCTCGATCACCGCGGGGGCGACGTTCTTGCCACCGGCGGTGACCAGGATCTCCTTCTTGCGGCCGGTGATCGCGAGGTAGCCGTCCTCGTCGAGGGTGCCGATGTCGCCCGTGTGGAACCAGCCGTCGGCCAGGGCGTCGGCCGTCGCGGCCTCGTTGTTCCAGTAACCGGAGAAGATGTGCTCGCCGTGCAGCAGCACCTCGCCGTCGTCCGCGATCCGCACCACGGAGCCGGGCAGCGGCTGGCCGACCGTGCCGATCTTCTGGCGGTCCCACGGGTTGAACGCGGTCGCCGCGCACGACTCGGTGAGGCCGTAGCCCTCCAGCACGGTGAAGCCGATGCCGCGGAAGAAGTGACCGAGCCGCTCGCCCAGCGGCGCGCCGCCGGAGACCGCGTACTCGCCGCGGCCGCCGAGGACGGCGCGGAGCTTGCTGTAGACGAGCTTGTCGAAGACCTTGTGCTTGAGCTTCAGGCCGACCGGCACGCCGCCGGGGCCGCCCAGGGCGCGGCTGTAGGCGATGGCCGTGTTCGCGGCCTTGTCGAAGATCTTGCCCTTGCCGTCCGCCTGGGCCTTGGCCCGCGCGGAGTTGTAGACCTTCTCGAACACGCGGGGCACACCGAGGATCAGGGTCGGCCGGAAGGAGGCCAGCTCGTCGGTGAGGTTCTTGATGTCGGGGACGCAGCCGAGCCTGATCGGCGCCATCACGGCGGCCAGTTCGACCATGCGGCCGAAGACGTGCGCGGCCGGGAGGAACAGCAGCACGGAGCTCTCGCCCGTACGGAACAGCGGCTTCAGGCGCTCGACCAGGTTGCCGCACTCGGCGAAGAAGGCGCGGTGGGTGAGCACGCAGCCCTTGGGGCGGCCGGTGGTGCCGGAGGTGTAGACGATGGTCGCCGGGTCGTCGGCCTTGGCGGCGGCGCTGCGCTCGTCGACGGTCGCCTCGGAGATCTCGGCGCCGGCGGCGGTCAGTTCGTCGACCGCGCCCTTCTCGATCTGCCAGACGTTTTGCAGGGCCGGCAGCGAGTCGCGCACGGACTCCACGGCGGCGGCGTGCGCGTCGCCCTCGACGATCACGGCGGCGGCGCCGGAGTCGCCGAGGATCCACTGCACCTGCTCCGCCGAACTGGTCTCGTAGACCGGCACGGTGACCGCGCCGGCGCTCCAGATCGCGAAGTCCAGCTGGACCCACTCGTAGCGGGTGCGGGACATCAGGCCGACCCGGTCGCCGGGCCGGATTCCGGCGGCGATCAGGCCTTTGGCGGCGGCACGCACCTCGGCCAGGAACTGCGTCGCGGTGACGTCCGTCCATCTGCCGTCGACCTTGCGGCCCATCACCGCCACATCCGGGTGCTGCGCGGCATTGCGGCGGATGAGATCCGTCAGGTTGCCGTCCGTGGGGACCTCGTACAGGGCCGGAAGGCTGAACTCGCGCAAGACTGCTGCTCCTCATCGGGCGCCGGCGCCACGGCTCTGTGTGATGCACCGGCTGCGGTCCAAGATCGGGCAGGTGCTCGGTGGGGGTGAGCACGACTGGACTGCCCGGACGTTACCCACGAGTACACGGTTCCCGATAGGGGTTCCCGGCCAATGTTCTATGCGTCACACATCGATGGCTGGACTTCGCGCAGAGTATTCCACTCCCCGCCCGGGACCCAAGTAACCGCAGGTAGGCCCCCTCTACCCAGCGCTGTCGACGGGTTCTAGGGTGACCGCCATGCGAGGCATGCGAGTCAACGTGGTCAGCGACGTGCACGGCAATGCGAAGGATCTCGCCATTGCGGGCGACGGTGCCGATGCTTTGATCTGCCTCGGTGACCTGGTGCTTTTCCTTGACTACGCCGACCACTCACGCGGCATCTTCCCCGACCTGTTCGGCGTGGAGAACGCCGACCGGATCGTGGAACTGCGCTCCGCCAGGCGCTTCGACGAGGCCCGGGAGTTCGGGCGCGGGCTCTGGGCGGAGCTCGGCATCGACAAGGAGACCGCCATCGAGGCGGCCGTACGGCGCCAGTACGCCGAGCTGTTCGCCGCCTTTCCCACCCCGACGTACGCCACCTACGGCAACGTCGACATGCCTGCCCTGTGGCACGAGTACGCCCGCCCCGGCACCACCGTCCTCGACGGCGAGCGGGTGGAGATCGGCGGCCGGGTCTTCGGCTTCGTCGGCGGCGGACTGCGCACCCCGATGCGCACGCCGTACGAGATCTCCGACGAGGAGTACGCCGCCAAGGTCGAGGCGATCGGCGAGGTCGACGTCCTCTGCTCGCACATCCCGCCCGACGTCCCGGAACTGACCTACGACACCGTCGCCCGCCGCTTCGAACGCGGCAGCCGCGCCCTGCTGGACGCCATCCGGCGCACCCGGCCCCGGTACTCGCTCTTCGGCCATGTCCATCAGCCGCTCGTCCGCCGGATGAGGGTGGGCGCGACCGAGTGCGTCAACGTCGGGCACTTCGCCGCCCGCGGCCGTCCCTGGTCCCTGTCCTGGTGAGCCGGGGCACGCACCGGACGGCCGTGCGGTCGCGATAGCCTGCACCCCACACACCTGCCCGGTCCGTACCGCACTGTGAGGAGCCGCAGAGATGGCGGAACACACCAGCTCGAGCATCACGATCGATGCGGCACCGGCCGAGGTCATGGGCGTCATCTCGGACTTCACCCGCTACCCGGAGTGGACCGGCGAGGTGAAGGAGGCGGAGGTGCTCGCCACCGACGCCGAGGGGCGGGCCGAGCAGGTCCGCCTGGTGCTGGACGCCGGGGCGATCAAGGACGACCACACCCTCGCCTACACCTGGCACGGGGCCAACGAGGTCAGCTGGACCCTGGTCAAGTCCCAGATGCTGCGCGCCATCGACGGTTCCTACCGCCTCTCGCCGGTCGGCGGCGGTGACCGTACCGAGGTCACGTACCAGCTCACCGTCGACGTCAAGATCCCGATGCTCGGCATGATCAAGCGCAAGGCGGAGAAGGTCATCATCGACCGTGCCCTCGCCGGTCTGAAGAAGCGCGTCGAGAGCGGCGCCGGCGCCTGATGCGCAAGGTCCTCGTCACCGGCCTCGGCGGCGCGGGCCGCACCACCGTCGCCGCCGCCACGGCGCTCGCCGAGGCCGCGCGCGGCCGGCGGGCACTGTTCCTCTCCGCGGACCCGGGCGACGTGCTCGGCGCGCCGGTCACCGCCGCTCCCGAAGAGCCCGCCCTGGTCCGCGAGGGCCTGTGGGCCGCCCGCGTCGACGCCGGCGCCGACTTCCGCGCCGAGTTCCTCGACCTCCAGGAACGTGCCTCCGCGGCGCTGGACCTGTTGGGCGCGGCCCGGCTCGAGGACGAGGAACTGACCCGGCTGCCCGGCAGCGAGCAGTTCGCCCTGCTGCGGGCGCTCACCGTCGCCTCGCGCGGCGGCTGGGACGTGGTCGTCGTCGACATGCCGCCGCTGCACGAGACGATCGCGCTGCTCGCCCTCCCGGAGGAACTGCGCCGCTATCTGCGCCGCCTCCTCCCGCAGGAACGCCAGGCCGCCCGCGCGCTGCGCCCGGTGCTCGCCCAGCTCGCCGGTGTGCCCATGCCGGCCCGGTGGCTGTACGGGACCGCTGAGCGCTGGGACACCGAACTGGCGGGTGTGCAGGCGCTGATCGAGTCCGTGAACACCACCTTGCGGGTCGTCGCGGAGCCGGGCCCCCGGGCCGCCGCGGCCCTGCTCGAGGCCCGCGCCGGACTCGCCCTGCACGGGCTCGCCGTGGACGCCCTCGTGGCGAACCGGAACCTGCCCCGTGAATCGGCGGACCCCTGGCTCGCCCCTCTCGTCGCCCAGCAGGAGAAGTGCCTGCACGAGTGGTACGGCACCCGGCTGCCCCGCGCCTCCATGTGCGAGGTCCCCCACCTGGGCCGGGACCCGCAGGGGCTCGAGGACCTCGCCCTGCTCGACACCCGGGCCGTCCGCACCGCCGCCGGCGGGGACGGACCGGCCGCCGGCGCAAGGGCGCACCGGGGCGACGGACTCGCCGTCGGAGGGGACCCGGAGCGGGAGGGACCCCGCCCCGGTCCCGGCCGCATCGACCGGCCCGAGCCCTCCGCGACCGGTCCCGGCGCCGAGGACGCCCTCTACGTGTGGGAACTGGAGCTGCCCGGCGTCGTCAAGGAGCAGCTCTCCCTCGTCCGCCGCGGGGATGAACTCCTGATCGGAGCGGGGCCGTTCCGCAGGATCCTTCCGCTGCCCTCGGCGCTGCGCCGCTGCACCGTCGCCGGCGCGGGTCTCGCGGACGGCACGCTCAGGGTCCGCTTCACGCCGGACCCGGGACTGTGGCCGCGGACACACTGAACGCCGTTCCAGCGTTCGGGTACCGTCGAGAGCACACAACCCCTCGAAACGGCCCCCAGGAGTACGTCATGAGCGATGCGACCGAGCGCCCCGACGCCGACGCCTGGGCCACCGCCTGCGAGGAGGACCTCCAGCAGGAGCAGGCCCGCCGCCGGGCACAGTACGGGCAGCCGCCGGGTTCCGCCGCCGAAGAACTGCGAAAGCTCTTCGACGTCGTGGCGGAGAAGGTCACCTCCTTGCAGTCGTCCCTGCCCGGCGTGGCCGCGCAGAGCGCCGTCCAGCAGTTCGTGAACCAGGCGAAGGCCGCCGCCCAGCCGGTCATCGAACGAAACCCGCAGGTCTTCGACCATCTCGCGGCCGCCGGCGGCGAACTGCTCGCCGCCTACCGGTCCGCCGTCGAGGGCTCGGAGCGCCGCTGGACGCAGCGCCCCGCGGGCTCCGCGGACGCCAAGGAGAGCGACGACCCGCGTGACGAGGGCCCCGGCGGCAGCGAGCACATCGACCTGGACTGACCAGGGCGTGCCCGCCCTCGGGTACGGTTGGCCTTAGCGGGGCTCGACCGAATACTGAGGGACACATGGGACTCACCATCGGCGTCGACATCGGCGGCACGAAGATCGCGGCGGGCGTGGTCGACGAAGAGGGCACCATTCTCGAGACGCACACCGTGCCCACCCCGTCGACTGCCGAAGGCATCGTCGACGCGATCTGTGCTGCCGTAGCGGGAGCCGGCCAGGGCCACGAGATCGAGGCCGTCGGTATCGGAGCCGCCGGTTACGTCGACGACAAGCGCGCCACGGTCCTCTTCGCGCCGAACATCGACTGGCGCCACGAGCCGCTCAAGGACAAGGTCGAACAGCGTGTCGGCCTTCCCGTCGTGGTCGAGAACGACGCCAACGCCGCCGCGTGGGGCGAGTACCGCTTCGGCGCCGGCCAGGGCCACGAGGACGTCATCTGCATCACGCTGGGCACCGGCCTCGGCGGCGGCATCATCATCGGCAACAAGCTGCGCCGCGGACGGTTCGGCGTCGCCGCCGAGTTCGGTCACATCCGGGTCGTCCCCGACGGCCTCCTGTGCGGCTGCGGCAGCCAGGGCTGCTGGGAGCAGTACGCCTCCGGCCGCGCCCTCGTCCGCTACGCCAAGCAGCGCGCCAACGCCACACCGGAGAACGCGACGATCCTGCTCGCCCTCGGCGACGGCACCGTCGACGGCATCCAGGGCAAGCACATCAGCGAGGCCGCCCGGCAGGGCTGCCCCGTCGCCGTCGACTCCTTCCGTGAGCTGGCGCGCTGGGCGGGAGCCGGTCTCGCGGACCTGGCCTCGCTCTTCGACCCCTCGGCGTTCATCGTCGGCGGCGGCGTCTCCGACGAGGGCGACCTCGTGCTCGACCCCATCCGCAAGTCCTTCCGCCGCTGGCTGATCGGCGGCCAGTGGCGGCCGCACGCCCAGGTGCTCGCCGCGCAACTGGGCGGCAAGGCGGGGCTGGTGGGCGCCGCGGACCTGGCACGCCAGGGCTGACCCGCGGTATCCGTCTCCGGCAGGTGCCCGCCGCGCCCGCCGAGGGGTGCGGCCTTCCCGGCCGCGTCCTTCGCCGAAGCGCGGCGGGCACCGTCGTATGTTGCTCCCATGGCGATCACCGCACTGCCCAAGTCCCGCACCGAGCCGGACGGTTCGGCCGTGGTCCGGGTCCTCGGCTACAACATCCGCTCCATGCGCGACGACGAGGAGGCGCTGGCCCGGGTCATCCGGGCCTGCGAACCCGACCTGGTGTTCGTCCAGGAAGCCCCGCGCTTCTTCCGCTGGCGCAAGCACGCTGCGCGGCTCGCCGCGAAGACCGACCTGGTGATGCTCTCCGGCGGCGCGACGGCGGCGGGACCGATGCTGCTGTGCTCGCTGCGGGCCACGGTGGAACGCACCGAGGACGTCCTGCTGCCCCGCACCCCCGGCCTGCACCGGCGCGGCTTCGCCACGGCCGTCGTCCGCTTCGCGGGCGCGCGGGTGGGACTGATCAGCTGCCATCTGAGCCTCGCGGCCGACGAGCGCCTCGCCCAGGCGGGACTGCTGCTGGACCGGCTGAAGGCGATGGACGTGCCGCACGCGATCGTCGCGGGTGACATCAACGAACGGCCCGGAGGCCGGGCCTTCGGCCGCCTGGCGGGGGAGCTTCAGGACTGCTGGGCCGTGGCCCCGTGGGGCGGGGAGCACACGTCCACGGCCGCCGGACCGCACCAGCGGATCGACGCGGTCTTCGCGACGGAGGGGGTGGAGGTCCTGGGGTGCGGTGTGCCGGATCTGCCCCCCGCCGACCTGCGCGCGGCATCCGACCACCTCCCGGTCCTGGCGGCCCTCCGCATCCCCGCGACGGTGTGACGCCATCCCCGCGACGGTGTCACGTCCGCGGCGGAACGGGGCCCGCGACGGTGTCACGTCGGCGGCGGGACGGGGCCCGCGACGGTGTCACGTCCGCGGCGGAGCGGGCCCGTGGCGGCCCCCCCCGGGCCCGGCGCCGCGGCCCCGGGCCCGGACCGGCTGTCAGACCACCGCGCCCCGTCCCGGATCGTCGTTCTCGTCGTCGCCGTGCGACATCCGCGCGACCAGCGTCGCGAAACCGCCCAGGAAACCGCCGATGCACAGCGTCGTCAGCCACCACGTCATGTCCCACCGCAGGATCACGGCGACCAGCATCAGTACCGGCCCGCCGATCACCGCCAGCCACGCGAACTTGGACGTGACGTCGGCCTCCGGCAGCGGCGGGGGCTCGGGCGGGACGAAGTGGCCCTCGTCGCCGTCGTCGAAGTCACCGTCGGACGGCTCGGCGACCTTGTAGTCGCGCGGCCCGCCGACGCCCGGGGCGAAGGTGACCGAGCTGCCCAGCGCCGGCTTGTCGTCGTCGGGCCGGCCCGCGGGCTCGGGCCCGGGGTCCGGAGTGTCGTTCATGTCGCTCTCGAGGAGCGCCAGGTCCTCCACCGACTTGAACGGCTTCGCGCCCGGCGGGTCGGCCGGTTCCTCGCCGTATCCGGCGACGATGGCCGCCCAGGCCGCGTCCTCGTCGATCGGCTGCGGCTCACGGTCCGCGTCGTGCTGGTCAGCCACCGGTCGTGCTCCCTCCCAAGGTTTCCGGCGCGGGAGACCCCGTGGTCTCCGCGCTCGGAGCGAGCCGGCCGATGAACGCGTAACTCTCCTCGAAGATCCGCTCCGCATCGTGGTCCAACGTCGCGACGTGGTAGCTCTGTTCCAGCAGGATCTCGGTGACGTCCGTGGAGGAGACCCGGCTGAGGATCCGGGCCGAGTCGGCGGCCGGCACCACATGGTCCTCCGGGCTGTGGAGCAACAGCATCGGCTGCGTGACCTGCGGAAGCTCGCCGTCGACGAGGCGGAAGAACTGCCGCACCGAGTGCGCGGCGTGCAGCGGCACCCGGTCGTACCCCAGCTCCTCCACGCCCTGCTTGGCGATGTCGCTGGTCAGGCCCTTCGTGGAGGGCACCAGATGACGCACCACGGGCAGCAGCGACGCCATCGCGCCGTGGACCTTGTTCGCCGGATTGACGACGACGACGCCGCGCACCGCGTCGCCGTGCTTGGCGGCGAGCCGCAGCGTCAGGGCGCCGCCCATGGAGAGGCCGAAGACGAACACGTGCCGGCAGCGCTCCAGCAGTGAGCGCAGCTCCCTGTCCACCTCCGCGTACCAGTCCTGCCAGCCGGTGACCTGCATGTCCTGCCAGCGGGTGCCGTGACCGGGCAGCAGCGGCAGGGACACCGTGAGGCCCCGCTCCGCCAGATACTCGGCCCAGGGCCGCAGCGACTGCGGGGAACCGGTGAATCCGTGACAGAGAAGGACGCCGACCTCGCCGCCGTCGTGGCGGTAGGGCTCGGCTCCAGGAAGGACCGGCACCGGGGTCTCCTGTTCGTGAGGTACGCGGGCGTACGGGAGGGTCGAGGGTGTACTTCACGGTACGCGACCGGACCGACACCGACCAGGGCCGTTCGGACACGGGAGCACGGCGGCGACCCACCCGGCGCGGCGGACGGGGGCCGGCCTCGGGTTAAGGTCTGTTCGAAAGCAACAGGAGGCATTCGAGTTGATCTACGGCGCCATGAAGTTCTCCATCGGGGGTTCGCTGAAGCTTGCCTTCAGGCCCTGGGTGGAGGGTCTGGAGAACGTTCCGGCCGAGGGCCCCGCGATCCTCGCCAGCAACCACCTGTCGTTCTCCGACTCGTTCTTCCTCCCCGCTGTCCTCGACCGCAAGGTCACCTTCATCGCCAAGGCGGAGTACTTCACCTCGCCGGGCGTGAAAGGCAGGCTGACGGCCGCCTTCTTCAAGGGCGTCGGCCAGCTGCCGGTGGACCGTTCGGGTGCCCGTGGAGCGGGTGAGGCGGCGATCAAGGCCGGGATCGACGTGATCGAGTCCGGTGGCCTGTTCGGCATCTACCCGGAGGGCACCCGTTCCCCGGACGGCCGCCTCTACCGCGGCAAGCCGGGCGGCCTCGCCCGCGTGGCGCTGGCCACCGGCGCGCCGGTGATCCCGGTCGCGATGATCGACACCGAGAAGATCCAGCCGCCCGGCAAGGTGGTGCCGAAGCTGATGCGCCCGGGCATCCGGATCGGGAAGCCGCTGGACTTCAGCCGCTATCACGGCATGGAGGGCGACCGCTTCATCCTGCGCTCGGTGACCGACGAGGTCATGTACGAGATCATGAAGCTGTCCGGCCAGGAGTACGTCGACATCTACGCGACGGCCGCCAAGCGCCAGATCGCCGACGCCGAGAAGGCGGAGAAGGCGGCCAGGGCCGAGGCGGAGAAGGCCGAGAAGGCCAAGAAGGCGCAGCGGCCCGCCGCCTGAGCGGCGCGGCACTGCGACGGGGGTGGGGGAGATGGCCAGGCGCGAGCGTGTCGTGCGGATGTCGGTCGAGCTGCCGCTGTGGCGTGCGCTGACCGCCTACCGCGTGCTGACCATGGTCTACGCGGTGCTGCTCTTCGTCTTCACCCGGCAGAACTTCGAGCGCCCGCTGGTCGCGGCCGGCTTCCTCGCGGTGCTGGTCGTCTGGACCCTGGCCACCCTCCCCAAGGTCGCGAACGCGGCGCGCTGCACCAGGGGGTTCCTGGCCGCCGACCTGACCGTCGCCCTCACCGGCATACTCCTCACCCCGCTCGCCGACGCGCACGCCCAGACCCATGACGGTCCCACGCTGCCCTCGATCTGGACGGCGGGTTCCGTCCTCGCCTTCGCCATCAAGGGCGGCTGGCGCTGGGCCGGTTTCGCCTCGTCGTTCGTCGCCGTCGCCAACATCGTCGAGCGGGGCGAGCCCAGCCGGGACACCTTCCACAACGTCCTGCTGGTGTGGGTCGCCTCGATAGCGATCGGCTACGTGGTCGAGGTCGCCCGCGCCTCGGAGCGCACCCTCGCCCGGGCCCTGGAGATCGAGGCCGCGACCCGCGAGCGGGAGCGCCTGGCGCGAGACATCCACGACAGCGTCCTGCAGGTGCTGGCGATGGTGCAGCGGCGGGGCACGGCGCTGGGCGGCGAGGCGGCCGAGCTGGGCCGGATGGCCGGCGAGCAGGAGGTCGCGCTGCGCAGCCTGGTCGCCGGCGGCCTGGTGCCCGCGTCCCGGGTGTCGGAGGACGAGTCGCAGGGTGCGGTCGTACGGATCGTGGACGTACCGGACGACGACGGGCCCGCGCAGCCGTGCGACCTGCGGACACTGCTCGCCCCGCACGCCGGGGCGAAGGTGACGCTGTCGGAGCCGGGCGCCCCCGTCCTGATGGACGCTCCGGCCGCCCGCGAACTGGCGGCGGCCGTCGGGGCCGCACTGGACAATGTGAACAGGCACGCGGGCCCTGACGCCCAGGCATGGATCCTGGTCGAGGACTGGCCCGACGAGGTGATCGTGACGGTCAGGGACGACGGCCCCGGCATCGCGGAGGGCCGGCTCGCGCAGGCGGAGGGGGAGGGCCGGCTCGGAGTCGCCCAGTCCATCCGCGGGCGGCTGCGGGATCTCGGCGGTACGGCCGAGCTGCTGTCGGTCCCCGGCCAGGGCACGGAAGTAGAGCTCAGGATCCCACGGGGGAAGGCAGCGGAATGACGGATCGGCAGACGCTCAAGGTGATGGTCGTCGACGACCACCCGATGTGGCGGGACGCGGTGGCACGCGACCTCACGGAGGCCGGGTTCGACGTGGTCGCCACGGCCGGCGACGGTGCGCAGGCCGTGCGCCGGGCCAAGGCGGTCGCGCCCGACGTGCTCGTGCTCGACCTCAACCTGCCCGAGATGCCGGGCGTGCAGGTGTGCAAGGAGCTCGTCGGGGCGCTGCCCGGACTGCGGGTCCTGGTGCTGTCGGCCAGCGGCGAGCACGCGGACGTCCTGGAGGCGGTGAAGTCGGGCGCCACCGGCTATCTGCTGAAGTCGGCCAGCACGGAGGAACTGACGGACGCGGTGCGCCGCACGGCTGTGGGCGATCCGGTCTTCACCCCGGGTCTCGCGGGCCTGGTGCTCGGCGAGTACCGCCGGCTCGCCTCCGAGCCCGGCCCGCCGGCCGGCGCGGACGAGCCGAAGGCCCCGCAGCTGACGGACCGGGAGACGGAGGTGCTGAGGCTGGTCGCCAAGGGGCTGTCGTACAAGCAGATCGCGGAGCGGTTGGTCATCTCCCACCGCACCGTCCAGAACCATGTGCAGAACACCCTGGGCAAGCTCCAGTTGCACAACCGCGTCGAGCTGGTGCGGTACGCGATCGAGCGGGGCCTGGACGACGTGTGACTGTATGTCGGACGCCTTTCGAGCTTTACCCGTTCGAGTGAACGGCGGACGGCCGGCGACACCGCCACGCAAAGGAATCGACCATTCGCCCCATCCCTGAGTGACCTGCGTCACCATTAGCGTGACGGTCACAGGGCTCATCAGGCGAAGGGAAGTTTCCATGCGCGTCGGAGTACTGACCGGGGGCGGCGACTGCCCCGGCCTCAACGCGGTCATCCGCGGCCTCGTCCGCAAGGGTGTGCAGGAGTACGGCTACGAGTTCGTCGGCTACCGCGACGGCTGGCGCGGACCGCTGGAGGGCGACACCGTCCCGCTCGACATCCCGACCGTCCGCGGGATTCTGCCCCGCGGCGGCACGATCCTCGGTTCTTCGCGCACCAACCCGCTGAAGGAAGCGAACGGCATCCGCCGGATCAAGGAGAACCTCGCCAAGAACGAGGTGGACGCCCTCGTCACGATCGGCGGCGAGGACACCCTCGGCGTCGCGGCGCGGCTCTGCGACGAGTACGGCATCAACTGTGTCGGCGTACCCAAGACCATCGACAACGACCTGTCCGCCACCGACTACACCTTCGGCTTCGACACGGCGGTCGGCATCGCCACCGAGGCGATCGACCGGCTGCACACCACCGCCGAATCCCATATGCGCGTCCTGGTGGTCGAGGTGATGGGGCGCCACGCGGGCTGGATCGCCCTCCACTCCGGTCTGGCGGGCGGCGCCAACGTCATCCTCATCCCCGAGCAGCGCTTCGACGTCGACCAGGTCTGCGCCTGGGTCACCTCCCGTTTCAAGGCGAGTTACGCGCCGATCGTGGTGATCGCCGAGGGCGCCATGCCCAAGGACGGCGAGGCGGTCCTCAAGGTCGGCACGCTCGACTCGTTCGGACATGTCCGCCTCTCCGGCGTCGGCGAGTGGCTGGCCAAGGAGATCGAGAGCCGTACGGGCAAGGAGGCCCGCACCACGGTGCTCGGCCACGTCCAGCGCGGAGGCACCCCGAGCGCCTTCGACCGCTGGCTCGCCACCCGGTTCGGACTGCACGCCATCGACGCGGTGCGTGACGGGGACTTCGGCAAGATGGTCGCGCTTCAGGGCACCGACATCGTGCGCGTGCCGATCGCGGAGGCGACCGCCAGACTCAAGACGGTCGACCCGAAGCTCTACGAGGAGGTCGGCGTCTTCTTCGGCTGACGCGGCGGTGGGCCGTATATTCGCGGCATCCGGATATTCGCGGGTATCCGGCCCACAGCTCGTGAACCGGGAGAGAATGTGGAAATCCTCGCCTTCGGCGTCCAGGCCGACGAAAAGCCGCTCATCGAGAAGGCCTTCGCGGATCTCCCCGGGGGCGTCCGGTGCCTGGACGTGTTCCTCGACGCGGACACCGCCGCCATCGCCGCCGGCCACGAGGTGATCTCCACCAGCGTCAACGCCCAGTTGGACGCCGAGGTGCTGCGGACACTCGCCGTCGGCGGCACGAGGATGATCGCCCAGCGTTCCACCGGCTTCAACAACATCGACCTCGAGGTGGCCGAGCGGCTCGGACTCACCGTCGCCAGGGTGTCGTACTACTCGCCGTACTCCGTCGCCGAGTTCGCCTGGACGCTGACCATGGCCGTCAACCGGCGAGTCGTGCGCGCCGCCAACCGCACCCGCGACTTCGACTTCCGGCTCGACGGCCTGATGGGCCGGGACATGCGCGGCCGTACCGCCGGTGTGATCGGCACGGGCAAGATCGGAGAGGCCTTCACCCGGATCGCCCACGGCTTCGGCATGCGTCTGCTCGGCCTGGACGTCGCGCCCAACCCCGTCTGCGTCGAACTGGGCATGGAGTACGTCGACAAGGACGAACTGCTCGCCGCCGCGGACCTGGTCAGCCTGCACGTACCGCTGATGCCCGCCACCCGGCATCTGATCGGCGCCCGGGAGCTGCGCGCGATGAAGGACGACGCGATCCTGGTGAACTCCAGCCGCGGCGGCCTGATCGACAGCGACGCCCTCGTCGGCGAACTGCGCAAGGGCCGCTTCTCGGGGGTGGGCCTCGACGTGTACGAGGCGGAGGCCGGGCTGTTCTTCCTCGACAAATCCATGGAGGCGGTCGACGACGACACCCTGGCCCGGCTGATGACCTTCCCCAACGTCCTGGTCACCTCCCACCAGGCGTACTACACCGCGGACGCGGTCACCCAGATCGTGGACACCACCGCCCGGAACATCAAGGCCCACCTCGAGGGCCGGCGCGGCGAGAACGTGCTCGTCCCCACCGCGCCCGCCCCCTGACGGCCCCTCCCCTCAGCCGACCAGCACACCCGCCAGCAGCGACGCCGTCAGCGCCGCGCCGTTCATGGTCAGCACCGACTCCGGATGGAACTGCACGGACGCGAAGCCGCCGCCGCGCAGCGCGTGCACGTCCCCGGTCGCCTCGTCCCGGCTCAGCTCGATCCGGTGCATCGCGAGCTCGGCGGCGGTCACCTCGTCGCACCGCGCGGTGAAGCTGTTGTAGAAGCCGACGGTCTCCGGGCGGCCGAAGAAGTCGATCCGCTCCTGCGCCCCCTGGTACGGCTCGTCCTTGCGGACGATCTCCAGCCCCAGCTCCGCGGCCAGCACCTCATGGCCGAGGCACACGCCGAGCAGACCGTGGCGGTGCCCCTTCAGCAGGTCGGCCGCGAGGGCCCGCAGGAAGCGCATCTTCGCATCGGACGCGTCGGCCGGATCCCCTGGGCCCGGACCGAGCACCACGGGCCCCTGGTGGGCGAGGGCCCGCTCCCGAAGCCCCGGCGCGTCGTACCGCACCACGGTCACCTCCAGGCCGGTCGAGCGCAGCAGATGCGCCAGCATGGCGGTGAAGGTGTCCTCCCCGTCGACGACCAGGGCGTGCCCGGCGAGTCTCGCGGCCTGTTCCTGCATCCGCAGCCAGAACGGGGCGAGGTCGGCGCGGCGGGAGTCCAGGGCCGCCCGCACGCGTGGATCGTCCGCCAGACGCGGCGCCGGGCCGCCGGCGTCGGGCCGCCCCGGCCGCACCCCCAGCGCGGCCAGCACGCCCGCCGCCTTGGCGTGTGTCTCCGCGACCTCGCCGGCCGGGTCGGAGTGCCGCACCAGCGTCGCCCCGACCGGCACCCGCAGCGTGCCCGTGGCGTCGATGTCGGCGGTCCGGATCAGGATGGGCGAGTCGAGCGTCTGGGCGCCCGAGGCGTCCCGGCCGATCAGCGCCAGGGCTCCCGCGTAGTAGCCGCGGCCGCCCACCTCGTGGCGTTCGATGACCCGGCAGGCGTTCTGCAGGGGGGAGCCCGTGACCGTGGCGGCGAACATCGTCTCCTTCAGCACCTCGCGCACGTCCAGGGACGAGCGTCCCCGCAACTCGTACTCGGTGTGGGCGAGATGGGCCATCTCCTTCAGCCGGGGCCCCACCACCACACCGCCCATGTCGCCGACCGTGCACATCATCTTCAGCTCCTCGTCGACCACCATGGAGAGCTCCTCGCGCTCCTTGCGGTCGTCGAGGAAGGTGAGCAGCGCCTCCGCGGTCGGCCCGCCGGGCGGATACCGGAAGGTCCCGCTGATCGGGTTCATGACGACCGTGCCGCCGCTCATCCGCACATGCACCTCCGGGCTGGCCCCGACCAGCGTGCGCCCGCCCGTATGGACGACGAAGGTCCAGTACGCGCCGCGCTCGCCGGTCAGCAGGCGCCGGAACAGGGCGAGCGCGTCGGCCCGGCCGAAGCCGTCGATCTGCCCGGTGAAGGTGCGCCGGATCACGAAGTTGGCGCCTTCGCCCTGCCCGATCTCGTCCTCGACGACCCGCCGCACGATGTCCGCGTACTCCTCGTCGCCGACGTCGAACGTGCCGCCCTCGACCCGCACCTCGTGCCGGGGGAGTTCCTCCAGGACCTTCTCCAGGGCGAGTTCATGGCTTTCGCGGGCGACCAGCACCGCGAGCGGCGTGCCGTCGTCGGTCACGTCGAAGCCGCGCTCCGCGATCTGGCGGAAGGGGACGAGCGCCAGGGAGGGCTGCTCGCCCACCGGGATGTCGGCCAGGCGCGCGGCCTCGTGGACGTCGCCGATCAGCACCTCGACGGTGCCGTGGTCGCGGCCCGGCGTACGGCGGTGCAGCAGGGCGAACGGGGGGCAGTCGTCGTCGAGCAGTCGTCCGATGAGCATGCGGGGTGTTCCTTCCGGATGGGGAGGAACGGCCGCTGTCGGGAAAACAGTGAAGGCCGCCCCTCGGGCGGCCTTCGCGATCGGTGCTGCGCGCGATCAGGAAGCAGTGGGCCGCCGGAGTGCGGTCCACCACCAGTTCTGGATCTGCTGCGCGAACATGTCGCCGACGATAACGCATCCGCCCGCGTCGGCGGGGCGCGTCCCACGATGAGGACGGCCCCGCCGACGCGGGCGGAGTGTGCGAGGTGCGCGGGTCAGATCAGCGTGTTGTAGATCTGCCAGCCGTTGCCGACCGAGGTCCGGGCGGCGAAGGGAGACGTCGGGACGCCGGTGCCCTTGTAGAACCACAGCGCGCCGGACGGCTCACGGCCGACCATGTCGGCGATGCCGTCCTTGTTCAGGTCCCCGGTGGAGACCAGCATGTCGAACATGTTCCAGCCGCCGCCGACCCGGATGCGCGCGGCGAACGGCGCCGCCGAGTTGCCGGTACCCCGGTAGAACCACAGGTAGCCGGACTTGTCCCGGCCGACCGCGTCGGCCTTGCCGTCCTTGTCGAGGTCACCGGTGGCGACGAGCATGTTGTACGTCTGCCAGCCGTCGCCGACCTTGGTGCGGCGGGCGAAGGGGGCGGACGGGACGCCGGTGCCCTTGTAGAACCACAGGGCGCCGGACGGCTCACGGCCCAGCATGTCGGAGAGGCCGTCGCCGTCGAGGTCCTGCGAGCCGACGATCATGTTGAACATGTTCCAGCCGGGACCGACGTTGACGCGGGCCCGGAACGGCTGGTTCTTGTTGCCGCTGCCCTTGTAGTACCAGAGGTAGCCGGAGCTGTCCCTGGCCACCATGTCACCGGTGCCGTCGGCGCGGAGCGGCCCGAGGTCGGTGATCGCGTTGTAGCCCTGCCAGCCGCCGCCGATCCGGTAGCGGGTGTAGAACGGCGTCGTCGCGCTGCCCGTGCCCTGGTACTGGTACAGCGAGCCGCCGGTGTCGCGGGCGAGCACGTTGAACCGGGTGGTGCCGGGGTCGGGAGCGGTGGGGGTGGCCTCCACGACGTCGGCGGCCTTCACCCAGGTGATCTTGTGGTGGAAGCGGATCGGCACGTAGAGCGTGTCGCCTATGACGTTCTTCTGCTTGGAGCCGAACCAGTCGTCGCCCTTCACCGCGGGGCCGGCCTTCACGTAGGCCTGGCCGGAGGCGAAGGTGAACTTCGTCAGGTGGGCGTTCTCGTCACCGGGCGCCTCGAGGCCCGCGGCGGTGTAGGCGGCGGTCTCCGGGAAGGAGCGCCCGTAGACCTTGGCCGACGTCGCACCGGCCGTGACCTTGACGGTCGTGGCACCGGGCACCGGGGCGGTGTACTGGCCGCCCGGGTTGTAGAACCAGGCCTTCTTGCCCGCGTACCAGATCGCCGTCCAGTTGGTGCCGGCCTCGGCGACGACGTAGGTGCCACCGGCGCGGACCTTGTTCCCGTAGTTCGAGCCCTCGGACCAGAGGGACGTGAAATACGGGTCGGTCAGCGTCGACGCGCTTGTCGAGGGCGACGTGTAGAGGTAGCCGAAGTTGGACGGGCGGGCGGTGACTGCGTTGCCGCCGACGGTGAGCTTCGGCTGGTTCGCCGTGGTGAACGGGGGAACGACACGGACCACCTGGCCGGCCTTGAGCGGACCGCCCGCGCCCTGGTCGCCCTGCGGGGCGCCCATCAGGCCCATGTAGTGGTTCCAGTCCCAGTACGGGCCCGCGTCCCAGTGGAGATTGGCCATGCCGGCGTCCGTCTGGAGCGCCACCTCGTCATGGCCGATGATGTGTTCGCGGTCCAGCGGCACGTTGTACTTCGTGGCCAGGAACTTCACCAGGTCGGCGGAGGACTGGTACTGGGGCTCGGTGTACCACTTGCCTTCCTTGATCGCGTAGCCCTCGTGCTCCACGCCGATCGCGTGCATGTTGTGGGTCCAGTTGCCCGCGTGCCACGCCAGGTGCTTGTTCTCGATCATCTGGGTGACCAGACCGTCCGAGGCGCGGATCAGATAGTGCGCGCTGCCCGGGACGTCCGGGTTCGTGAGCGCCGCGAGCGAGCCGTCGTAGCCGCCCTCGGTGTCGTGGATGACGATCTGCCGGATGTCCACGCCCTGGTTCGGACGGTCGCCGAGCGTGTAGTTGCGCTTGCCCGTGCTCGACGTGCGGGACGGCACGAAGTTGCAGTACAGGCCGACGGGGCACTCGGGCGTCGGGTCCGCCGTGGTGGACGCGTAGCTCGCCGCCAGCGGGACGTTCGCGGGTTTGACCGGCTTGACCGACGGGTCGGCCGGCAGGGAGACCTGCTCGCCGTCCAGGGTGAGCTCCCGCTCGCCCGTCTTGATCGACTCGAAGACGCGCTTGGCGAAGAGGTCCGCGCCCTTCTTCTCCGGCGACTGGCTGTAGCGAGCCACTGCCGGATACCAGGCGCCCGGGTCGTCGGACAGCTCCGCGCCGGCCTCCTTCTGGTATTCCGCGAGCAGCGCAGCGCCGGCCCGGATGGACTCGGAGGTGTCGCTCTGGACCGCCTCGGGAGAGCTGTCGATCAGCTCGGCGGCCTTGTCCACGGTGTGGAGCCGGGGATCGTCGGTGTCGACGGTGGCCTCGGCCAGGATCCGACGGACCTTGGCAGGGTCGAAGGACTTCTCGATCTCCGGCTTGCCGCTGCCGTTGAAGTGGGCGATGGCCTCCTCGCCGACCTCCTCCGTCTCGATGTCCTCCGGGTCGACGTCCGTCAGACCCATCACGTTGTACGCGCCGGTGACGCTCGGCTCGCCGTCGTGGGCCTCCCAGCGCGTCTGCCGGTACGAGACCGCCATCAGCACGCTCTGGGGTACGTCGAACTCGCGCGCCGCCTGGGCGAACTTGCTCTGGAGCGACTCGTTCCGGCTGCCCTTGTCGTCGCCGAGACCGACGAGGTCGGGTGATGCCACCGCGACCGTTCCGATCGTCGCGGTGGCGACGACCGCCGCCGCCACCCCGTAGAAGAGCCGTTTCTTCTTGCGATCTCTGCGGTGCCCCTGGCTCACGCCCACCCCTGGTCTGTTTTGTGTGATCCGTTTCGAAAACGCGCCGCAGGGTAACACCACTCGATCGGGTGAACGTCCTCGAGGGACATTTCGGACCGCTGTCTCAGTCGCTGGGCACCGGGCCGGACAGGTGGCGGGAAGCCGTAGGGTTGTGCTTGTGACCGTGAACGCTAAGACCACCGCTACCGGTGGCAACACCTGGCGAAACCTGCCCGCGGCGCAGCAGCCCGAGTACCCCGATGCCGAGGCTCTGCGCGATGTGATCGCGGACCTCGAGTCGTATCCGCCGCTCGTTTTCGCGGGCGAGTGCGACCAGCTGCGCGCCCGGATGGGAGCCGTCGCCAAGGGCGAGGCGTTCCTGCTCCAGGGCGGCGACTGCGCCGAGGCCTTCGACGCCGTCTCCGCCGACCACATCCGTAACAAGCTGAAGACCCTGCTCCAGATGGGCGCGGTCCTCACCTACGCCGCGTCGGTGCCCGTGGTGAAGGTCGGCCGTATCGCCGGCCAGTACTCGAAGCCGCGCTCCAAGCCGACCGAGACCCGCGACGGCGTGACCCTGCCGACCTACCGCGGCGACTCCGTCAACGGCTTCGACTTCACCGAAGAGGCCCGCATCCCGGACCCCGAGCGCCTCAAGCGGATGTACAACGCCTCCGCGTCGACGCTCAACCTGGTGCGCGCCTTCACCACCGGCGGTTACGCGGACCTGCGACAGGTGCACGCCTGGAACCAGGACTTCGTGAAGTCGTCCCCGTCCGGCCAGCGCTACGAGCAGCTCGCCCGCGAGATCGACAACGCGCTGAACTTCATGAAGGCCTGTGGCACCGACCCGGCCGAGTTCCGCACGGTCGAGTTCTTCTCGTCCCACGAGGCCCTGCTGCTGGACTACGAGTCGGCCCTCACCCGTACCGACTCCCGCACCGGCCGGCTGTACAACACCTCGGGCCACATGGTCTGGATCGGTGAGCGCACCCGTCAGCTGGACGGCGCGCACATCGAGTTCGCCTCCAGGATCCGCAACCCGATCGGCATCAAGCTGGGGCCGACGACGACGGTGGACGAGGCGCTGACCTACATCGACCGTCTCGACCCCGACCGCGAGCCGGGCCGGCTGACCTTCATCGTCCGCATGGGCGCCGACAAGGTCCGCGACAAGCTCCCCGAGCTGGTCGAGAAGGTCACCGCCTCCGGCGCGACGGTGGCCTGGGTGACCGACCCGATGCACGGCAACACCTTCGAGGCGGCGTCCGGCCACAAGACCCGCCGCTTCGACGACGTGCTCGACGAGGTCAAGGGCTTCTTCGAGGTCCACAAGGCGCTCGGCACCCACCCCGGCGGCATCCACGTCGAGCTCACCGGTGACGACGTCACCGAGTGCGTGGGCGGCGGCGACGAGATCTTCGTCGACGACCTGCACCAGCGCTACGAGACGGCCTGTGACCCCCGGCTGAACCGCAGCCAGTCGCTGGACCTGGCGTTCCTCGTCGCGGAGATGTACCGCGACCAGTAGCAGGGGCGATGTGCCGATGGGGCGTGGATCGATGTGATCCACGCCCCACCTGCGTATTCGGGGCTTTTACCCGCCCGGCGCTGCGGGTAAGGTTAGGTTAGCCTCACCGATCATCGGAGGGGCCGACCCTTCGATCCCGCCGGGAGGTGAACCGCGTGTACGTCTGCTCATGCTTCGGCATCACGGAGAAGCAGGTCAAGGAGCACGCGGAAGCCGGCGCCTGCACGCCCCGGCAGATCGCGTCCGTCTCCAAGGCTGGCACCGACTGCGGCTCCTGCGTGCGGCGCATCCAGGGGATCCTGGGCCGTGGCGCCTGCCCCCGCCGTGAGCTGCTGGAGCAGGGGAACGGCGCTTCCGTCCTGGCCGCGGAGCCGGACACCGACACCGCGCCCGCACTCGGCGAAGCCGCCTAGCCGGGCACTCGGCCCGATTCCGTCGGTCAGTGGCCGGCCAGGGCTCGTCGCCTAGGACTCCGGCTGTTCGATCAGCTGGGCGATGTAGAGCGACTCACCGAGCTTGTTGACCAGCTCCAGCTGCGTGTCGAGGTAGTCGATGTGGTGCTCCTCGTCCGCGAGGATCGACTCGAAGATGTTCGCCGAGGTGACGTCCCCCTTGGCGCGCATGACGTCGATGCCGCGCTTGAGACGGTCGATCGCCTCCACCTCGACCTGCCGGTCCGCCTGGAACATCTCGGTGACCGTCTGACCGACGCGCACGTGGAACAGCCGCTGGTAGTTCGGCAGGCCGTCCAGGAAGAGGATCCGGTCGGTCAGCACCTCCGCGTGCTTCATCTCGTCGAAGGACTCGGCCCGGGTGTACTTGGCGAGCTTCGTCCAGCCGAAGTTCTCCTGCATCTTCGCGTGCAGGAAGTACTGGTTGATCGCGGTCAGCTCGGCAGTCAGCTGCTCGTTGAGGAACTCGAGGACCTCGGGGTCGCCCTGCATCGCAGAGGCTCCTTCCGCGCGTAAGTCTTGGCAGGTTCGCGCATCCTTGCATCGCGACGGTGGAGCGTCCAGTAAGTGCACGCTTAGTAGGAGTTGCCCGAATCGGCCCAGACCTGGTCATGACCACCCCTCCCGGTCTGTCACCATTGAAGGCATGGGTCAGCCGGAGAGCCGGGAATACCGCGCACCAGAGGAGTCCGAGCTTCCGCCGGGGCAGCGACTCCAGCGAGGCTGGCCCGTCACCCACTACGGTCCTGTACCCAAATTCAAGCCGGACCGCTGGGAATTCAGGGTTTTCGGCGCCACCGCCGACGGTGAGAAGCGCTGCTGGAACCACGAGGAGTTCTCCGCGCTGCCCTACTCGACCGTGGTCGGCGACCTGCACTGCGTGACGAAGTTCAGCATGCTGGGGGCCGAATGGGGTGGCGTGCCCGCCCGTACGATCGTGGAACTCGCCCCGCCGGCGCCCTCCGTCAGCCATGTGATGGTCTGGGCCGAGTACGGCTTCAGCGCCAATCTGCGCCTCTCCGACTTCGTCTCGGAACGCACGATCTTCGCCACCCACAAGGACGGTGAACTGCTGACCGCGGAGCACGGCTTTCCGCTGCGTCTGGTGGTCCCGCACCTGTACGCCTGGAAGGGGCCCAAGTGGGTCCGGGGCGTGGAGTACATGACGACCGACCGCCGCGGCTTCTGGGAGGAGCGGGGCTATCACAACCTCGGCGACCCCTGGCGGGAGCAGCGGTACTCCTACCAGGAGGGACCGGGGGACGGCCCGGAGCTCTGAAGCCCCGGGCCGTGAGGTCGCTCGTGCGGTCGTTGTTGCGGGTGTCAGTGGTACTGGTGGACCACGGCGTGGCCCTTGCCGCGGCCGATCATCCACTTGTTCACGGGTGTGGTGACCACGAACGCGACGAGGAACGCGAACGCGAGCGCGCCCCAGAAGAGGAAGTCGCCCAGGTGGGCGTCCATCGCGCCCGGCACCAGGAGCAGCACGCCGTTGTCGACGATCTCCATGACCGTGATGGAGATGGTGTCGGCGGCGAGGGCGACGCCGATCGCCGCCTTCAGGCTCAGGCCGGCCCGCAGGACCGCCCACAGGGTCAGTGAGTAGCCGAAGAAGAAGGCCAGCGCGATCGCGAGGACCATCGTGGGGGCGTTGCCCCAGCCCAGTGCGGTGCCGATGATCATGCCGAGCACCTCGCCGATGGCGCAGCCGGTGAGGCAGTGCAGGGTGGCCTTGGCCGCCATGCCCCAGCTCGCTGCGCCCGGGCCCTGCGCGTGGCCGTGCCGGGCGTGGTGGTCGTGGTGCCCGTGTTCCGAGTGCTCCGTGTGCGTCTCGTGCTGCATGGCGATGCCCCCAACATGCGGTAGCGGTTCCTGCCGACCACTAGGAACTGTATACCCCCTAGGGGTATTCCCGCAGGGTCTCAGCGAAGTTTTTTGAGCCGCGCGACGTCCGCGGCATGACCTTCCTTGCCCCCGGGCGTCTCGATGACCAGGGGCACGCCCTCGGTGGCGGGATGCGACATCAGCGCGCGGAACGGTTCCTCGCCGATGTGGCCCGAGCCGATGTTCTCGTGACGGTCCTTGTGTGCCCCGGTGACGTCCTTCGAGTCATTCGCGTGGATGAGCTTCAGCCGCCCCTGGCCCACCGTCCCCACCAGCAGATCCAGCGTCCGCGCCATCCCGTCGGGCGCCGCCAGGTCGTGCCCGGCCGCAAAGATGTGGCAGGTGTCCAGGCAGACGCCCAGCTTGGGATGCGCGTCGAGTGCCTCGAAGTAGGGGCCGAAGTCCCAGGTACGGGAGCAGAGCGAGGAGCCCTGGCCGGCCGTCGACTCCAGCAGCAGAAACGGATCGTCGTCGTGCGTCAGCTCGTCCAGCAGCGGCAGCATCCGCTCCCGCACCTGGGCCAGCGCCACCTCGCGGGCACGGCCTCCCGTCGCGGAACCGGTGTGCACCACCACGCCCTGTGCGCCGATCTCACGGGCCCGGCGCAGCGAATGCCTCAAGGAGAGGACCGACTGCTCGACGGTGGCCTCGGTGTGGGAACCGAAATTGATCAGATAGGGGGCGTGCACCCAGGCCGAGATGCCCTCGGCGGCGCACTCCGCCCGGAACTTCTCGTCCTGGGCCGGATTCCCCTTCGGCGTCGCCCAGCCGCGAGGATTGGCCACGAAGACCTGCACGGTCTCCGCCTCCAGCTCCCTCGCGTAGACGAGCCCGGTCGTGGCGAGGCCGCCGGCCACGGGAACGTGGCCGCCGACAGGGTTGCGCATGAGAACTAGAGCCCCTTGGTCTTGATCGTGATCGTGCTGCCCTCGGGCGCCTGGCCGCCGCCCTCTACGGACTGGCTCTCGACCTCGTCGCCCAGGTACGGGAAGTTCTTCTCGACCTTCACCACGAAGCCCGCCTCCTCCAGCTCGGCGCGGGCGTCGTCCACCTTGTCGCCGACCACGTCCGGCACCTCCGCCATCCGCGGGCCCTTGGAGACCGTCAGCGTGACCGTGTCGCCGCCGGCCAGGCTGGTTCCTGCTGCGGCCGACTGGCGGGCGACGGAACCGGCCTCCTGCTCGGAGTGGATCCGCTCCTGGGCGACCTTCACCTTCAGACCGGCCTCCTCGAGCTCGGCCGTGGCGTCCTCGACGGAGTCACCCGTCACATCGGGCATGTCGATCGGCGCGCCCTTGCTGACGACGATCGACACGGCGGTGTCGGGGCTCCGGCCGCTCTCGGCGGCCGGGTCGGTGCGGATCACCGAACCCTGTGCGACGCTCTCGTCGAACTCCCTGGTCACCACACCCGGCGCCAGCCCCACCTCGCGGAGCTCGCGCTTCGCCTCCGCCAGCGGCCGGCCCGACACATCGGGAACCTTCACGATCTCCGGACCGCGGGAGACCGTGATCGTCACGGAGTCGTTGCCCCGTATCCGCTCGTTCGTGCCCGGGTCGCTGCCGATGACGGTGCCGCGGGCCACCGTCTCGCTGAAGTCGTGCCTGACGGCCTTCACGTCCAGGCCAGCCTTGTCGAGCGCCTCCCGGGCCTGCTGCTCGGTCTTGCCGATCAGCGGCGGCACACGGGTGAACTGGCCCGAGTTGATGTACCAGACACCCGCACCCACACCGATCACGGCGATCACCGCGAGCAGCAGGGCGAACAGACCGCGTCGGGACAACGGCACGCGCCGGCCGGCCGGACGCACCGGCTCGGGCTCCGGCCGCTCCGGAGGCGGCAGGATCAGCCGGGCCGTGTGGTGCACCCCGGACTCCGCGTCGGCCGGCTTCCGCACGATGACATCCGTACGGTCCTCGGCGGACGCGTCCCCGTCCGTGCCGCCCTCCGCCTGTTCCCCGGTGCGGGCCCGCGGCGGGACCGCGTCCAGCTGCTCGTCGCCGAGCGCCGCCCGCGCCTCACGTGCCTGGGCCAGCAGCGCCACCGCGTCGTGCGGGCGGACCTCGGGGTTGCGGGCCGTCGCGCTCGCCACCAGCTCGTCCAGCTCGACGGCGAGCCCCGGGAAGAGCGCGGACGGCGCCGGGACGTCCGCGTTCAGGTGCTGGAACAGCACCTGGGCCGGAGTGTCGCCCCCGTGCGGCTTGGCGCCCGTCAGCATCTCGTAGAGCACGACCCCGCACGCGTACACGTCGGCACGGGTGTCCGCCGTGCCGTACTCGATCTGCTCCGGCGCGAGGTAGGAGACCGTGCCGAGGACCGTGCCCGAGGTGTTCGTCACGGAACCGACCGCGCGCACCAGGCCGAAGTCGGCGACCTTGACCCGGCCGTCGTCCCCTATCAGCACGTTCTCCGGCTTCATGTCCCGGTGCACGAACCCGGCCCGGTGCGCGGCGCCGAGCGCGGCCAGCACGGGCTCCAGGATGTCGAGCGCGGCCCGCGGCTGTAGCGCGCCGCGCTCACGCAGGACGTCACGGAGGGTGCAGCCCTCCACGTACTCCATCGCCAGATACACGTACGCGCCCTGCGCGCCCTGGTCGAAGACCCCGACCACGTTCGGGTGCGCCAGCCGGGCGACGGACTTCGCCTCACGGATGAACCGCTCCACGAACGTGACGTCCGTGGCGAGATCCGGGTGCATCACCTTGAGGGCGAGCACCCGGTCGAGCCGGGTGTCGACGGCCCGGTAGACCGTGGCCATGCCGCCGACGGCGATGCGCGCATCGACGCGGTAGCGGCCGTCGAGCACCTGCCCGACGAGGGGGTCCTGGAGGGTCGTATCCACGCGCCGATTCTACGAGCCGGACAGACGGGGTCCGACGGGTCGGGCGGGGCGGGGCGGGACTGCAGCCGAGCTGTGACGCGGTGGTGGCGGTGCGGGACCGCCGCGCGGGGGCGTTTTCCCCCGCCCGCCCCTTCCCGCTGCATCGTGTGCGGCTCCGCCGTGTGGCGGGCAGGCCTCGGGCCCGTGCCGCCCTGCGGGCGGCGTACCGCGCTTCGCGCGGTGCCCTCGAACGCCGGGCGGGCCGGAGTCGCCCGGCAACTCCGGCCTCGCCGGCGTTCCAGGCGCGGAGGGCCGGGGTGGAGCCCCCAGGCCGCCAGGCGGTCCGGGAAGGGGCGGGGTGGGGAACAGGCTCCGCGCAGCGGATCCGCACCCGCCCTCTTCAGAACGCCGGCCGCTCCGGATCGAGTGCCCCGCGTCCCTCCCGCGGCGAGGACGCCACCGCGAAGTGGCGTCGCGGGATCCGGCCCGCGCGGAACGCCAGCCGGCCCGCCTCCACCGCGTGCCGCATCGCCTCCGCCATCAGGACCGGCTCCTGCGCCCGCGTGACCGCCGACGCCAGCATCACCGCCGCGCACCCGAGCTCCATCGCCAGCGCGGCGTCGGAGGCCGTGCCGGCGCCCGCGTCCAGGATGACGGGGACGTCCGCCTGCTCGACGATCAGCTGGAAGTTGTGCGGATTGCGGATGCCGAGCCCGGAGCCGATCGGCGAGCCGAGCGGCATGATCGCCGCGCAGCCCACGTCCTGGAGCTTGCGCGCGAGCACCGGGTCGTCGTTCGTGTAGGGCAGCACGGTGAAGCCGTCGTCGACGAGCGTCTCCGCCGCGTCGAGCAGTTCCACGCCGTCCGGCAGCAGTGTCCGCTCGTCCGCGACGACCTCGAGCTTGATCCAGTCGGTGCCGAGGGCCTCCCGGGCCAGGCGAGCGGTGAGCACCGCCTCGCCCGCGGTGAAGCAGCCGGCGGTGTTCGGCAGGACCCGGATGCCGAGCCGGTCCAGGACGGACAGCACGGACCCCTGCACCGTCGGGTCGAGGCGCCGCATCGCGACGGTCGTCAGTTCCGTGCCGCTCGCGACGAGGGACCTTTCGAGCACGTCGAGGCTGGGCGCACCGCCCGTGCCCATGATCAGACGGGAGTCGAAGGTCGTCCCGCCGAGGGTGAAACGATCGTCGGCCATGGCGGTTCAGCCTCCCTGCACTGCGGTGAGGATCTCGACACGGTCGCCGTCGCCGAGCCGGGTGGCGGCCCATTCGCCGCGCGGGACGACCGCCTCGTTGACGGCGGCGGCGACACCGGACGGCGCGGCGGAAAGCGTGGTGACGACCACGTCCAGCGTGGTGCCGGCCGCGACGTCACGGGCCTCGCCGTTGACGAGGACGCGGACCGGACCGTCGGCGACGGTCGAGGCGGCGGCAGCGGCGACTGCGGCGTCGGCGCTGTCGTTGACGGAGGCGTTCATGCGGGCTGCTCCTGAAGGACGGACGAGAAGCGGCGTGGTGAGAAGGGCCGTGCCACGTCGGGCAGTTCACCGGTCGTCAGGGCGTCGGCCAGCACATCGCCGGTGACGGGCGTCAGCAGCACGCCGTTGCGGTAGTGGCCGGTCGCCAGCAGCAGACCCGGCAGCTCGGTGAAGCCCAGCAGCGGTGCGTTGTCGGGGGAGCCGGGGCGCAGTCCCGCCCGGGTCTCCACAAGGGGCAGTTCGGTGATCCCTGGCACCAACTCGTGCGCGTCGCGCAGCAGCTCGTAGACCCCGCCCGCCGTGACCGTCGTGTCCCAGCCGAGCTCCTCGCTGGTCGCGCCCACGACCAGCTCGCCGTCCTCGCGGGGCACGAGGTAGACCTCACTGCCACGGACCACGGCGCGCACCGTGCGGGAGAGGAACGGCGCGTAGGGGCGCGGCACGGTCAGTCGCAGGACCTGACCCTTCACCGGGCGCACGGGCGGGAGCACGTCCTGCGGTACGCCCTCCAGCCGTCCGCTCATGCTGCCGCCGGCCAGGACGACCTGCCCCGCGGACAGTTCGGCGCCGTCGGCGAGCACGGCCCCGGTCGCCCGGTCGCCCGTGACGAGCAGTCGCTCCGCCCAGCCGCGGCGGAATTCGACCCCGGCCCGCTCGCAGGCGGCGATCAGGGCCGCGGCCAGCCGGCGCGGGTCGACCTGATGGTCGCCGTCGACCCGCAGCCCGCCGCGGACGCCGGGGGCGAGCATCGGCTCGAGGCGACGGCACTCGCGGCCCGTGAGCCACTCGGACGTGAGCCCCGACCGGTGCTGGAGGGCGTGCAGTTCACGCAGATGCGCCCGATCGTCGGCGTCGAGGGCGACGGCGAGTGTGCCGCAGGAGCGGTAGCCCACCCGCCGGCCGGACGTCTCCTCCAGCTCGGCGACGAAGGCCGGATAGCGGTGCGCGGATTCGAGGTTGAGGCCGAGCAGCGTCTGCTCGCCGTAGTGCAGTTCGGTGACGGCGGCCAGCATCCCGGCGGCGACCTGCGCCGCCCCGCCGCCCGGTTCAGGGTCGGCGACGGCGACCCGCAGCCCCCGTTGCGCGGTGCGCCAGGCCGTGACCAGGCCGATGATCCCGCCCCCGATGACGAGGACGTCTGGGCTCGGTGTACGAGACATGGGCGTCCAGCCCCTCCCTTCGCCGGCATGACCCGGATCAGGTTCGTACGGTCGGAGGCCGGCCAGCCTCCCTCTCAGCCCGGTGCGCCCGGGCTCCCGCGAGTGCCTTACGGTGGCCACCCTAACCGCACGCCCCGACGCGTTGTAAGGGAGCCGCAGCAGTGGCGAAGTCGCTCGACGGACTTGTCCTCTCCCCGGTCGCCGACCAGGCCCCGGGCCAGGTGGGCACCCGGACCCGGTTCACGTATCACGAGGAGCGGGGCCGGATCTGGGCCGAGTACGAGGGGGGCGACGTGGTCCGCGGCCACCTGGTGGGCACCAGGGAGGGCGACCGGCTGGACTTCCGCTATGTGCAGCTCAAGACGGACGGCGGGACGTCCTCCGGGCACTGCCTCTCCACGGTGGTGGACCTGCCGGACGGCCGGGTGCGGCTGGAGGAGAGCTGGAAGTGGGAGTCCCAGGAGGGCAGCGGGACGAGCGTGGTGGAGGAGCAGGCTTCCTGAGCCGCACGTCCTGACCTCCGGTCAGGTACGTAAGGTGGGCGGGTGGACGAACGGCAGGAGCAGACGCGGGTGGACGAGGGGCGTCGGACGGCGCCGCGACGGCGCGCGGTGATCGTCGGCGCCGGTATGGCCGGCGTGCAGACCGCGGTCGCCCTGCGCGAGCAGGGATTCACCGGCACCGTCACCCTGATCGGCGCGGAGCCGCACCAGCCGTACGACAGACCGCCGCTGTCCAAGGCGATCCTGCTCGGCAAGGCGGAGGACTCCGCCTTCGACATCGACTTCGAGGAACTCGGCGTCGACCTGCGCCTGGGCCTCGAGGTGACCCGGGTGCGCACAGGCGCGCACGAGGTCGACACCACGGCCGGGCCCGTCCCGTACGACGTGCTGGTCCTGGCCACCGGCGCCGAGCCGGTCACCCTGCCCGGTGCGGTCGGCGTCCCCGGCGTCCACCTGCTGCGCACGCTCGACGACGCCGCCCGGCTGCGGCCGCTGCTCGCCGAGCAGCACGACGTCGTCGTGGTCGGCGCCGGGTGGATCGGCGCCGAGTTCGCGACCGCCGCCCGCGCGGCCGGGTGCCGCGTCACCGTCGTCGAGGCCGCGGGCCGTCCGCTCGCCGGCACCATGCCCGCCGAGGTCGCGAAGCCGATGGCCGCCTGGTACGGGCAGTACGGGGCCGAGCTGATCACCGGAGCCCGGGTGGAAGCCGTCGAGCCGGGCGCCGTCGTCCTCGCGGGAGGACGCAGGATCCCGGCCGGCGCCGTGGTCGTCGGCATCGGCGCCAGGCCCGCCACCGCCCTGCTCGCGGACTCCGGCATCGAGCTCGGCCCGGACGGCGCGGTGATCGCCGACCGGTATCTGCGTACCTCCGCCCCGGACGTGTACGCCGTCGGGGACTGCGCGTCCTACCCGTCCGGCCGATACGGCGAACGGTTGCTCGTCCATCACTGGGACAACGCGCTTCAGGGCCCGCGCACGGTCGCGGCGAACATCGTCGGCGCCCAGGAGCCCGAGCCGCGGGCCCCGGAGGCGTACGACCCGGTGCCGTACTTCTGGTCCGAGCAGTTCGGCCGGTTCGTCCAGTACGCGGGCCACCACGGCGCCGCCGACACGCTGCTGTGGCGCGGCAGTCCGGCGGAGGACACCTGGTCCGTGCTGTGGCTCCGCGACGGCGCCCTGGTGGCCCTGCTGACGGTGGGCAGGCCCCGTGATCTGGCACAAGGGCGCAAGCTGATCGTGTCCGGGGACGAGCTGGATCCGGCGCGGGCGGCGGACCCTTCCGTACCTCTGAAGGCGGCGGCACGGTAGGTCCTGGCTACCGACTGTCGGTCCTGGATGGCAGGCTTGTCCCCGTGACCGAGATTGACGCAAAGATCGATGCCCTCGTCCCCGCCTGGCTGTACCTGCCGGACATCGCGGAAATGCTCGATGTCGAGGTGACGCGCGTGCGGCAGCTGGTCAAGGACGGCCAGCTGATCGCCGTGCGACGCGGTGAGAACAGGGCGCTCCAGGTGCCTGCCGCCTTCATCGACGGCAACAAGGTGGTCAAGGGCCTCTCCGGGACCCTGACCCTGCTGAGGGACGACGGCTTCACCGACGAAGAGATGCTCGAGTGGCTCTTCACCCCCGACCCGACCCTGCCGGGCACGCCTGCCCAGGCGCTCAGCGAGAATCGCGGCACGGAGGTGAAGCGCCGGGCCCAGGCGCTCGCCGTCTGAACCGACGGAAACCATCATCGCCGGCGGATGCACGGTCCGGGCCGCCCGGCCCGTGCGTCCGCCGCCCAACGGGGGGATCGCCTCATGTCCACGGCTCGCGCGCTGCTGTCCGACGCCCGGCTCTATCTGTGCACGGACGCCCGCAAGCGGCAGGGGGACCTGCCCGAGTTCCTCGACGCCGTGCTGTCGTCCGGCGTGGACATCGTGCAGTTGCGTGACAAGGGCATGGAGGCCGGGGAGGAGCTGGAGCACCTCCAGGTCCTCGCCGACACCTGCCGCCGGCACGGCAAGCTCCTCGCGGTGAACGACCGCGCCGACGTGGCCCACGCCATCGGCGCCGACGTGCTCCACCTGGGACAGGGCGACCTGCCGGTGCCGGCCGCCCGCGCGATCCTCGGGGACGGCGTGCTGATCGGCCGCTCGACGCACAGCGAGTCCGAGGCGGCCGCGGCCGCCGTCGAGCCGGGCGTGGACTACTTCTGCACCGGCCCCTGCTGGCCCACTCCCACCAAGCCCGGGCGGCACGCCCCCGGCCTCGCACTGGTGCGGTACACGGCGGGGCTGGCCGGCGAGCGGCCGTGGTTCGCGATCGGCGGTATCGACGCCGCCAACCTGGACGAGGTGCTGGACGCCGGTGCGCGCAGGGTCGTCGTCGTGCGGGCGATCACCGAGGCCGACGACCCCGCCGCGGCCGCCGCCGGCCTGGCGAAGCGGGTCAGGGAGCGGACCGCGTGACGATGGCGGTGATCGTCCATCTCTGTCCAAGGGATGGACAAGACACCGGCAAATCAGACATATTTCCCTGATTCGGTTCGAGGACGCCTCCGGTCTGGCTAACCTGCCGGTATGGCCCTCGGTACTGCTTCGACCAGAACGGATCGCGCACGCACGGTGCGCGACATGCTTGCGACGGGCAAGACGTCGTACTCGTTCGAGTTCTGGGCGCCCAAGACGGAAAAGGGCGAGCGGAACCTGTGGAACGCGCTGCGCAGGGTCGAGGCCGTCGCCCCGAACTTCGTCTCCGTGACCTACGGGGCCGGCGGCTCCACCCGCGCCGGCACGGTCAAGGCCACGCAGGAGATCGCCGCCGACACCACCCTCACACCGGTCGCGCACCTCACCGCGGTCAACCACTCGATCGCCGAGCTGCGCAACATGGTCGGCCAGTACGCCGACGCGGGCATCCGCAACATCCTCGCCGTCCGCGGCGACCCGCCCGGCGACCCGATGGGCGAGTGGGTCGAGCACCCCGAGGGCGTGCGCTACGCGGCCGACCTGGTCCGGCTCATCAAGGAGTCCGGCGACTTCTGCGTGGGCGTCGCGGCCTTCCCCGAGATGCACCCCCGCTCGACGGACTGGGACGAGGACACCCGGCACTTCGTGGACAAGTGCCGAGCCGGCGCCGACTACGCGATCACGCAGATGTTCTTCGTGCCGGAGGACTATCTGAGACTTCGTGACCGGGTCTCCGCAGCGGGTTGCGAAACCCCGATCATTCCCGAGATCATGCCCGTCACCAGCGTCAAGCAGATCGAACGCTTCGCCACTCTCAGCAACGCGCACTTCCCGGCCGAGCTGAAAGAGCGCATCCTCGCGGTCAAGGACGATCCGGCCGCTGTACGCTCCATTGGCATCGAGTTCGCGACGGAGTTCTGCGCAAGGCTGCTCGCCGAGGGTGTCCCGGGGCTGCACTTCATTACGCTCAACAACTCCACCGCGACGCTCGAAATCTACGAGAATCTCGGACTGCACGAGCAGTCGTGACCGGTCGTACCCGCCCCGCCCCGGGGCGGCGGCCGCAGGAGAGGGGCGGACATGGGCTGGACGGTCCTCTATATCGCGTTCGGCATCGTCGCGCTGTGGCTGCTCGGTGAGGTGCTGCTGCAGTACAAGGCGCGGCTTCGCTGGCGACTGCTGGCGTTCGGCGGCTTCCTGGGCGTCGTCATAGGCGTGCTGCTGCCCTCCGTGGTGGTGATCGCCCTCGGCGCCATGGCGTTCGCGGTCGGCCAGACCTATGTGACCCTCTCCTTCCGGCGCGGCTTCTCCACCGGCTGGGCCATCGGCGGCAGCCCCGGCGTCAGCAGACGGCGCCGTTCCGGCGCGGACCGGGAAGCGACGAGGGAGCCCACGCTCGAGGTCACCGACCTCTCCTACGACTCGGCCGAGCAGCCCTACGACACGGCCGCCCCGGCTGCGGACGGCACGGGCCCCGCCGTCTACGAGCCGCAGCCGCTGCCGGACGACACCGGTCAGTACGGCATCTACACCGAAGAGGCCTACGCCGCCCGGCCCGACGCGGAGGAGGCGAGGGCCCGCGACGAGAGCTACGCCGCACAGGGCCCGGGCTACGGCGCCTACGACGCCTACGACAGCCACGGCTACGCACAGCAGCAGCCGGCGGAAGCGGCGACCTACGCCGGCCAGTACGACTACGGCACCGGCGGTCAGCAGTACGCCACCTACTCCGACCCCTACGTGGGCGGCCAGCAGTACAGCACCTACGACACGTACGGCGGCGGTTACGGCGACCAGCAGTACGCCGGCTACGGGCAGCAGGAGGGCTACAGCGACACCCCGCCCGGTGGCGTGTGGGTGCCGCAGCAGCGTGAGGGCGAGCAGCAGGAGCAGCCGCCCACGTACTACGACAACGGGTACAACGACCAGCAGCAGTACCGCTACTGAGCTGCTCCGGCCCGCCGCCGCGCCCGGCGCGGCCGCTCAGCGGGAGCCGCGGAAGTCCGCGCCCTCCACGATCAGCCCGGCCACCAGCGCACCGGACATGCCCGAGTGCGCCAGCCCGCCTCCCGGATGTGCCCAGCCGCCGGCGAGATACAGCCCCTCGAGGGGGCAGGTGTTCATCGCCGGCAGGAACGCCCCGGACGACCCGGCGAGCGCGGGGGCCGGGACCGCGGCCGAAGCCGTGTCGTGGCGGGTGTCCTCCGGAGTGCGCACCACGCGCCACAGGATCCGCTCACGCAGCCCGGGGACAGCGGCCTCCGCCGCCGCGACCATCCTGTCGGCGGCCTCTTCCGCGATCCGGGCCCACGTCTGCCCGCCGGCCGGCTCTGCCGGCACCGTGGCCGTCAGCGTGATGGTCTCGTGGTCGTCGTCGGGCCGCAGCAGCGGGTCGTCGGGCCGCATCACGACCACGGTGGGCCGCGGGC
Source organism: Streptomyces pristinaespiralis (assembly GCF_001278075.1). Taxonomy (GTDB): domain Bacteria; phylum Actinomycetota; class Actinomycetes; order Streptomycetales; family Streptomycetaceae; genus Streptomyces; species Streptomyces pristinaespiralis. The sequence continues at coordinate 6,287,836 of NZ_CP011340.1, forward strand.
CGGTCCGCCCGGAACTCACCGCGTCCCACTCCGCGGCCGGGTCCGGAGCGTGCACCACGGTGCGGTGCACGGTGCCCGCCGGGCGGGCGCCGCGCAGCGCGAGGTGGACCGTCAGCCGGCCGGTGCCGGTCCGTAGCCGCCCGTCCGGTCGCTCACCGGGACCGGCCCACGTCACGACGCGGTTCTCGAACAGCGACGGCACCGGGGCCCCGGAGACCACCATGTCCGCCTCCACCGGCCCGCCCCGGTCCAGTTCCAGGCCGGCGGCACGGCCGTCCTTCTCCAGCACGCCCGTCACGGCGGCACCGAAGACGAACTCCACCTTCCGGGCCAGGCAGCGCTCGTACACCGCGTCGGCCAGGGCGCGCAGGCCGCCCTTCACGTACCAGGAGCCGAAGGTCTGCTCCATGTACGGCAGCACCGCGGCGGACGGGGGAGCGCTGCGGGGGTCGAGGCCGTACGCCACGGCGTGGCTGTCGAGCAGTGCGGCGAGGCGCGGGTCGCGCAGCTCGCGCGTGCCGATTTCGGCGAGGGTGCGGGCGGGCCGCCGCAACAGGCCCTGCCGCAACGCCGGGTAGGGGTCCTTCGACAGGAAGGCGGTGTCCGCGGGCAGCGGCTCCTCCAGCAGCGGACGGCGTGAGCGCTCCCAGGCGTCCCGGGCGCGGCCCAGGAACTCGCCCCAGCGTTCGCCGGAACCCGGCCCGAGCGCCGCTTCCAGCGCGGCGAGGGTGCCGGCCCTCGACGCGTTGGGGAGGCTGACGTCCGTGCCGTCGGCGAAGACGTGCCGGCTCGCCGGATCCACCTGCGTCAGCTCGACGCACTTCTCCAGCGGCTCCTTGCCGGTCTTGACGAACAGGTCCCGCCAGACCGCCGGGAGATGCAGCAGACCGGGCCCGGTGTCGAAGGCGAAGCCGTCCCGCTCGAAGCGGCCCACCGAGCCGCCGTGGGTCTCGAGACGCTCGTACACCGTCACCCGGTGGCCTGCCACGGCCAGCCGGGCGGCAGCCGCCATGGCGCCCATCCCGGCGCCGATCACCGCAATCCGTGCCATGAGCGCGACTCTATTACCCGCGGCCACCGCTCCCCGTGGCCGGGTGCGCGCGCGGCCCGGCGGCCTCCCGGCTCACCAGTCCGGCGGTCGGTGGAGGCCCACCGCGACGCCCGTGCGTCTCTCCTCCCGGCGCTGCGCCCTGCGCCGGATGAACCGCCGGATCCTCGAGGCGAGGAACAGCACCGTGACGATGCCCAGCACGAGGAGCGTGCCGGCGATGGCGGCGGCGGCCCACGGGTTGAAGACGGCGAAGGAGATGATGCCGGCGACCCCGAGGTCCTCCGCGACGCTCACGGCGATGTTGCTGAAGGGCTCGGGCGAGGTGTTGACCGCCATCCGGGTCCCCGCCTTGACCAGGTGGCTGATCAGCGCCGTCGAGCCGCCCACGGCCCCCGCCGCGAGCTCCGGCAGCGAACCGCTCTCACCCGCCAGCAGCGCCGCGACCACGGCGCCGGCGACGGGCCGGATCACGGTGTGGACCGAGTCCCATACCGAGTCGACGTACGGAACCTTGTCCGCCACCGCCTCGCACAGGAAGAGCACCCCGGCGGCGATCAGGACGTCGGGGCGCTGAAGCGCCTGGGGCACCTGGTCGGAGACGCCGGTCGCGCCGAGCACGCCGAACACGAGGACCACCGCGTAGGCGTTGATCCCGCTGGCCCAGCCGCTGGTGAAGACGAGAGGGAGTACGGACACGGACGCGATCGTAACCACCCCGGCGCGGCCGCGGGTGGGGTTGAGCACGGAGTGCTGAGTATCCGTACCTACGCGCCGAGATGAGTATCCGCGCGGATGGGGCCGGGCCCGCCCGGACGGAAGAGTGGGGACCACGGAAGGGGCGCGGCACCGGCACCGACGACACGGGGCGGCGGAGCGGTGCGGCTCCCCTGACGGAACGGGGGTTGCAGGACGGAGGGCCCACGACCACGGGGGACAACGGGGGTCGGGCTCTCCGGACCACGGGGGTGGCGGGGGAGCGGGGAACGCAGACGCCGGGCGGCTGGAAAACCAGCCGCCCGGCGTTTCGTGTCCGCGCTCCGGTGCCGGAGCCGAAGCCGGCCGGGGCGTCCGGGCGCGGCCTCCATGAGGCCCGTTCGCGGCGCCTGTCGCGGCAGAGCCGGGCTCAGTCGCGGCGGCCGCTCACCCGGCCGTGCAGCAGCAGCGACAGTGCCCCGTGGACGTCGTCGAGGGACCGCTCCCGCTGGAAGGCCTGCCAGTCCAGTGCCGCCACCAGCACCATGCCGACCAACGCGGCGGCGGTGAGCGGAATGTCGACCTCCTCGCTCAGCTCGCCCGCTTCCACGCCCTCGCGCAGCACGGTCTCCACAACGGCCACCGCCTGCTGCCGCACGACCAGGAGGGTGGACTGCCAGGCCCGGTTGGTGCGCCACAGCTCCGCGACGTACAGCTGGGTGAAGGCCGGATAGCGGTCGATGAACACCAGACCGGCCCGGATCATGGCGTCCAGCGCCTCGACCTTGGTGCCGCCGCGCTCGGCCGTACGGTCCGCGGCCTCCTGGAGCGAAGCCGTGAGGAGGCCGACGCCGAAGCGCAGCAGCTCCTCGAAGAGTTCGGTCTTGCTCTTGAAGTTGTAGTAGACCGTGCCCTTGGCGACCCCGGCACGCTCGGCGATCTCGTCGACCGTGGTGGCCGAGAAGCCCTGCTCCGCGATGAGCGTCACGGCTGCCTCGTAGAGCTTCGCGCGCGTCGCCCGGCGTCTGCTGCTGCTGTCCATGACCTCGATTCTCACAGGTCCGGGCGCGGTCACAGACTCAGCTCCGGGTGAAGCCGGTCCAGTGTCCAGACCTGCTTGCGCCTGGCCGAGAGGGCGGTCAGGGCCAGCGCACCGGCCGAAAAGGCCAGCAGCACGGCGCACGCCTGCCACACCGGACCGAGTCCGCCGCCCGTGATGAGCCTGCGCAGGGCCTCGACGACGTAGGTCATCGGCAGGAACGGGTGGATCGCGTTGAAGAAGCCGGGACTCGTCTGGACGGGGTAGGTGCCGCCCGCGGACGTGAGCTGGAGCATCAGGGCCGCGAGGACCAGGATCCGGCCGGCGGCGCCGAAGCGGGCGTTGAGCCACTGGATGATCGCCGCGAAGCAGCAGGTGACCAGGGCGAGGAAGGCCACGGTGCCGGCCGCGTGGGCCGTCTTCAGCCCGAGGCCCCAGTGCAGGACGGACATCAGCGCCGCGACCTGGAGCAGGCCGATCGCCGCCACGGGGAGCAGACCCGCGAGGGCGATCCGCCAGGCGGACGCCCCGGTGGACAGGGCCCGGCGGTTGAGCGGCTGAATGATCATGTAGGCGACCATCGCGCCGACCCAGAGGGAGAGCGGGATGAAGTACGGGGCGAATCCGGTGCCGTAATTGGGCGCCGAGTGCAGGGACTTGCCGGCCAGCCGGACCGGGTCGGCCATCACCTCGGTGCGGCGGTCACGGTCCTTCTTGTCGTAGTCCGGGATCTTGTGGACGCCGTCGTTCAGCCCGACCGCCAGCTCCGCGGACCCGTCGGCGAGGCGGAACAGCCCGCCGTCCAGCTCGCCGGCGCCCTTCTTGAGCTTGCCGACACCCGAGTCGAGGTCGGTGGACCCCTTCTTGGCGGTGGTGAGACCGGTGTGCAGCCGGTCCGCGCCCTTGGCGACCTTGTGGGCGGCCGTGTTGAGCTCGTTGATCTTGCCGACCGCGTACTCCAGGTTCTCGTCCAGCTTCGGAGCGCCCCGGGCCAGGTCGTCGGCCTTCTTCTCGAGGTCGACGAGGTGCTTCTTCAGCGACGTGAGGTCACCGTCGCTGTTGCTGATCAGCACATTGAGGTCGTCGGCGATCTTGGCGACGTCCGCCGCGGTGTCCTTGGCGCGCTCGAGCTCGGGGCACGCCTTCGGGTCGGGGAGCAGAGCCTGCTCGCACTGCGTCCGGTGGATCTCGCCCAGCGCGTCGGCGGCCTTGTGCGCGCGGAGCGCGGCGCCGGGGGCGCGCTCGGTCAGCAGGCCGAGATTGCGCTGCACGGCCCGGGAGGAGTCGGCCACCAGCCGGGCGGTGTCACCGATCGACTTCCCGTTGTCCTTCAGGTACGGACGGGCCTTGTCGGCGTAGCCGTTGACCTTGTCGGCGAGCACCTGTGTGCCGTCCGCGACCTGCCGGGAACCGTTCTCCAGCTCGCCGGCGCCCTTGTGGAGCTTCGTGATGCCTCCGGCGAGCTTGCCGCTGCCGTCCTTGGCGTCCTTCAGACCGTCCGCGAGGTCCTCGGAACCCTTCTTGGCCTTCCCGACCCCGCTCTTGAGCTTGTCGGCACCCTTCGCCGCCTTCTCCGTCGCCTCGTGGATGTCGGAGAAGGAGATGAAGATGCGGTCGAGGAACGACCGGGAGGCGTCGGTCGACGCGGCGGTGCGCACCTCGGAGAAGACCGTGCGGGAGATCTGCCCGACGATGTAGTTGTTCGCGTCGTTCGTGCGGACCTGGAGTGCGCCGGTCTCTGGGGAGTCGCCCGAACTGGAGGCGATGCGCCGGCTGAAGTCCTCCGGCATGGTCAGCGAGAGGTAGTACGTGCCGTCCTCGACACCCCGGCGGGCCTCCGCGTCGTCGACCTCGTGCCAGTCGAAGACGTCGCTGTCGAGCAGGCCCTTGGTGATCTCGTCACCGGCGGCGATCCGCTTGCCGGACGCGGTGGCGCCCTTGTCGTCGTTGACGAGGGCGACGGGGATCCTGTCGAGCCTGCCGTACGGGTCCCAGAAGGACCACAGGTACAGGGCGCCGTAGAGCAGCGGCAGCAGCATGACCGCGACGATCGCGGCGGCCGGCAGCTTCCCCCGCCCGAAGCGCTTCAGCTCAAGCGCGGCCAGTTTCGGCGATCGCATCGGCCTTCCCCTCCTCGGCGGTGTCCTCGTCGTTGTGCTTGGCGGTGGCGGTGGCGGCGTCCTGGTCGGCGTCCGGGCCGGCGTCGGCGTCGTGGTCGTGGCCGGTGTCCTGGCCGGTGTCTTCGGCGGTCCCCTCACCGGTGGTCGCGAGGAGGCCGTCGTCGCTGTCCGAGCCGGTGGCGGTGGCCCGGGTCCGTACGACGACGGCGTCTTCCGGCGCCTCGGCGCACACCGCGAGCACGGTCGTCCCGCTGTCCGCGACCGAGCGCAACAGCCCCCAGGCGGCGGTCCGTTCCGTGTCGGAGAGCTTGAGTCCCACGTCGTCGACGGCGAGCAGCCGGGGGCGGCCGATCAGCGCGAGAGCCACGGAGAGCCGCAGCTCCTCGAGCCGCTCGAGGTCGCGCACGGCCGTGCGTTCCCTCTTGGGCAGCGTCGCGAGATCGAGCCCTGCGGCTGCCAGTGCCTTCTCGACGCGTTCGGCGGCAGCGGCCGCCCGCTCCGCACGCGGCCGGAACAGTGCGCGGAGGGAACCGTCGAAACGTCGCTGCAGCAGGGCCCGTTCGCGCAGGTGCTCCGCGACGGTGAGCGCCGGGTCGAGATCGCTGACCCCCGGCACCGGGCCGAGCGCGCTGATCCGGCGCACCGCGGCCATCTTGCGCGGCAGTTGGAGACCGGCGACCTCCGCACGGCCTTCCGTGGGGCGCATGCGTCCGGTGAGCGCGAGCAGCAGGCAGGTACGTCCGGAGCCCGACGGGCCCTCGATCGCGACGAGCGCGCCCGGCTCCGCGTCGACGGTGACCGAGCGGAAGGCCCAGCCGCGCGGGCCCTTCAGCCCGAAATCCTCGACGCTCATGGCCGCACCCTGCGGGCCGTCCACCTGCCCCACCCCGATTTCCATCCCGGTCCCTTCGCCAGTTTTTAGACTGACCAGTCAGTGCAAAAGCTACCCCCGAACCCTTGATCGAGGCAAAAGGCCAGGTCAGAGCCGATTGTCAGTGGGTGCCTCCACGATGGACACATACGGCCACAGCGCCGTCACACGACGACAGGAGGCTCGTCATGGCCAGCTACTCAGCAGCCGCCGCTCACCGGCGCCGCGCCACCGGCCCTGCCCCCTCATCGACCGGCCCGGCGCACGACGTGCACCCCGTCCTGCGCCGGTCCTCCGCACCACCCGCCGCCCTCGATCTGCTCGCCCAGGCCCGCAGCGGACTCGACGAGGCCGCGACCTTCGACCAGCCGAACGAGCGGTACGCCACGGCCCATCTGGCCGCGCTGCGCACCGCGGCCGCGGTGCTCGCCGCCCGTGGGCGCCCCGAGACGGGCGCACGCCGCAGGCAGCGCATCCGCAGCGCCTGGGAGGTGCTGCCCGAGATAGCGCCGGAGCTGTCCGAATGGAGCCTGCTGTTCGCCTCGGGGGCCGAGCGCAGGGCCCGCGCCGAGGCGGGCATACGGGGCGCTGCCAGCCGGCGCGACGCCGACGACCTCCTCAGGGACGCGGCCATGTTCCTGCGCCTGGTGGAGCGCCTGCTGGTGCTCCAGCCGGCCCTGCCGCGGCCCAGGGCGACCCAGGCGGACCAGGAACCGCCCGGGGGCGGAACGACGCCGCGGCGTGGGGATGCCGCGGGCTGAGCGGGGCCGAGGGGCGCCCGGGCGGGGGACCGGCAGTGACCGGCCGGTTCCGGGTCACGAGGGCCCGCCGGGGCCGTGCAGGGGCGGGCACGGACCGGCGGGACGCCGGGCGATGAGACGGAACGGCGGCCCGGACGGCGGAGGCAATAGGGTGGGAGCAGGCCAGCAAGTACATCGCCCGAGGAGCCAACTGCCGTGTCGGAACCGTCCCCCACCGGTGGGGAGACCCCACCGCGCCCCTCTCGCGCCTCTCTGCGTACCGCCGTGGTCTGGGAGGTCCTCAGGGATGCCCTGGACCGCCGGGTCAAGGCGACCGGGACGGACTCGCTGGACATCCTCGACACCGGCGGCGGCACCGGGAACTTCGCCGTGCCCGCCGCCCAGCTCGGTCACCGGGTCACCGTCGTCGACCCCAGCCCGAACGCCCTCTTCGCGCTCGAGCGCCGGGCGGCGGAGGCAGGGGTCGCCGAGCGGGTGCGCGGCGTTCAGGGCGACATCCACGGCCTCTTCGACGTGGTCGAGCGCGGCGGCTACGACGCGGTCCTCTGCCACGGCGTGCTCGAATACGTCGACGACCCGGCCGAGGGCGTGCGCAACGCCGTGGAGGCGCTCAGGCCCGCCGGGGCGCTCAGCCTGCTCGCCGCCGGGCTGGGCGGCGCCGTCCTCGCCCGCGCCCTCGCAGGGCACTTCAGCGAGGCCCGCCAGGCGCTGAGCGACCCCGACGGCCGCTGGGGCACGGGCGACCCGGTGCCGCGCCGCTTCACCGCCGAGCAGCTCACCGAGCTCGTCGCCCAGGCCGGTGTCGAGGTCGGCGCGGTGCACGGAGTCAGGGTCTTCGCCGACCTCGTTCCCGGGGTTCTCGTGGACACCGAACCGGGCGCGCTGGACGCGCTGCTGAAGCTGGAGGCCGCCGCAGCCGAACTGCCGGCCTTCCATTCCGTCGCGACCCAGCTGCACGTCCTGGGCGAGAAGCGCGGCTGATCAGCGGCGCAGCCGCAGATGGAGTACGCCACAGACCCTCCGTCGTCGGGCTTCGCACCGTATGATCGGGGGACACCATCCGGCATGACGGATCGGAGGTTGGGGAATCTACGCCTCAGCACCCCGATCGGGCATGGCGGCCCGGAAGGCGTTTTGCGAGAGGGCGGGTTTCACGGGGGCGAATCCCTGCCTATCCTGAAAGGGCCGCATACCGGTCGCCCCCGCGACCGACGACGAGGAGGACTCCGTGCCGCTCTCGGAGCACGAGCAGCGAATGCTCGAGCAAATGGAGCGAGCGCTGTACGCCGAAGATCCCAAGTTCGCGACAGCGCTCGAGGGAAGCGGGCTGCGTACGTACACCCGGCGACGGGTCTACCAGGCGGTCGCAGGCTTCCTGGTGGGTATCGCGCTCCTCATGGCCGGAATGGTCGCCCAGCAGATCTGGATCAGTGTGGTGGGCTTCCTTGTGATGCTCGGCTGTGCGGTTCTCGCGGTCACGGGCTGGCGCAAGGCGCCGAAGCCGGGTGAACAACAGCAGACATCCGGTGGCCACGGTCGCCGGCAATCGCACCAGCGCAGATCGGTGATGAACCGGATCGAGGAGCGGTGGCAGCGCCGCCGCGACGAGCAGGGCGGCCACTGAGCCGTCCGGCCACGGAGCAGTCCGGTCCCGGCCGGACGACGAGTGGACATCCGGCCCATGAGTTCGGAGTACGAGTGAGGGGCGACGCTTTAAGCGTCGCCCCTCACTCGTGTTCGCGGGGCGTATCCGGGCGAACTCCCGGGCCGACTCCCAGGCAGTGCTCCCGGCGCTTGGCCACGCTCTCACCACCGCCTCGTGGTCGGCGCCTCGTTGCGAGCCCGGCGCGCCGGGCCCGTGGCCGGTCGAGGCGTCGCCGGGCCCGGATGCACCACCGCCCCGTCCGGGCCCGTGGTGGACGGGCGCGGACGGGGCGGACGGGTGCGGACGGGGCGGACGGGTGCGGGACGGGCGGGGTCAGCCGCGCTGACGGGTCGGGCGGCGCAGGAAGCCCGTCCACCGGTCGAGCCGCAGCCGCCGCACGTTCCACCGGTCCGTGAAGGCCGACCAGCGTTCCGTCAGGGCCCAGACGACCCGGACGGAGGAGCGGGGCAGCAGCAGCGCCCGCATCCGGGTCCGGAAGCCCACCCCACGGATCAGACCGGCCTGGATCCGCCGCGCGTCGTCGGCGAGGCCCGTACCGGCCCTGGGGACCGGTGCGTACAGGACCTGCTCCACGGAGCGGGCCACCCGGTGCACGGCCGCCGCCGGCTCGTCCTCCAGCTTGCCGAGCCTGACGATGCGTGCCGCCGCCTTGCGCGGCGTCAGCGACTCGTCGGGGAGGATGCCGACGTCCCACGCGGAGTCGGTGACCTCCTGCCAGGCGGCCAGGGTGCGGCCCGGATCGTCCACGGCCGTACGGCCGGCGACCGCCGCGCCCTCCGCGTCCAAGGACACGGCGGACGCTCCGGGTGAGCCCGGACCCGGACCCGGCGAACGCGCCTCACCCTTGGAAGCCCGGCGCACCGGCACGCCCAGTCGCCGGGACCTGGTCACGAGCCGCCACAGCAGCGGCACGGCCAGCAGCAACAGCCCGCCCACGACCCCGGTGGTCACCAGCAGCACCGTGCCCAGCGACGAGTCGTCGGCCGTCGGCGGTCGCACGTCACGAGGGTCGGCCGCGCCGCACTCGCCGAGCTGCCGCTCGTGGCGCGGACACGCGTCGTTCTCGGGCCGGTTCGACGCGTCGGGGGCCGCGGAGCTGCCCTCCTCCGGCCGCGCCGGGTCCGTGGCGCCGCCCGAAGGCGTCTGCTCCTGCGTGTACTCGGGCCGGAAACCACGGCTCGGCGTCGGCTCGAAGCGGGTCCACCCCACACCCTCGAAATACAGCTCGGGCCAGGCGTGGGCGTCCCGCAGGCCGACCGACACCGTCCCGTCCGACTGGATGGTGCCCGGCTGGAAGCCCACCGCCACCCGGGCCGGGATGCCGAGCGTGCGGGCCATCGCCGCCATCGAGAAGGAGAAGTGGACGCAGAAGCCCTCCTTCTGCTTCAGGAACCGGCTGATCGCGGTGACGCCCGTACCCGACCGGACATCGGTGTTGTACGTGAAGCCGCCGGTGTCCGCGAACCACTCCTCGAGCTTCTCCGCGCGCTCGTAGTCGTTCGCCGCGCCCCGGGTCACCGTGGCCGCGGTCCGCCCGACATCGCCCGGCAGCGCGTCGGGGACGCGGGTGTACTCCTGGAGGAGCGCCGCGGGGGGTGCGGGAGCGTCCGCCAGCTGCTCCTGGGTCGGCTTCACGATCAGGCTGTTGACGGAGTACTGGGCGCCCGCGGTCGTCTGCCCGCGGTCGCCGACCAGCGTCCGGCCCGCGGGCTCGTAGCGCCAGCGGCCGTCGATGGCGACCGCCGTCGCCGGATAGGGCATCGGCAGCCAGTCCTGCTTGTACGACCCGGCCGCCGACAGGTTCGTCTTGACCTCGGTGACCTGGACGGAGGGGCTCAGCCCGGTCGGCTCCGGCAGCCGCTCCGGCACACCGGTGACCTTGCGCTGCGACGAGCGCCACGACGTGCCGTCGAACCGGTCCAGGGACAGGATCCGCAGATACATGTCCTGGTTGTCCGGCGCGTTGCTGCGGTAGCGCAGCACCTCGCGGTTCTGGGGCTGGTTCAGGTTGTCCTGGAGCGAGACCAGCGGATTGACGGCCGAGATCGTGCCTCCGCCGCCACCGGGGCCGCTGCCGGGGCCGTTGCCCACCCCGCCGATCAGTCCGCCGTCCAGGGCGGGCAGTGCCGCCGGCACGGCGAGGGCGACACCGAGCGCGAGGACACCGATCCTGCGGCCCGCCCTGACCGGTGCCTGCGGACGGCCCCCGGTCGGGTCGAAGCCGCCCGTGGAGCGGTTGCGGGTGCCCGGGCCGCCGCCGAACACGCGTCCCCACTGGGACAGCCGGTCACGGCCCTCCGCGAGGAGCAGCAGCAGATAGCCGGACGCGGCCAGCAGGAACCACAGCCAGCTCGCCTCGCCGCCGGAGAGTCCGGCGGCCACGGAGTAGAGCGCCAGCAGCGGCAGACCGGCCGGGGCGGCGCTGCGGAACGTCACCGCGAGCGCGTCCACGGCGAGACCGATCACCAGGACGCCGCCGATCACCATCAGCCTGATGCCGTCGGTGGCCGGGGCGGGGATCGCGTACTTGCCGACGTCGTCCGCGCCGGCGCTCAGCAGCTCCCCGAAGTGGGCGAAGGCGTCAGGTCCGGGCAGCACACCGAGGAACGCCTGGCCCCGGGCGAAGACCACGGTGAGCAGCAGCAGCGTGACCAGCGTCTGCGCCGCCACGGTCAGCGGCCTGGGCAGCGGGACCCGGCGGGCGAGCGCGCCCACCCCGGTCTGTATCGCCAGCAGGAAGCCGGCCTGGAACAGCCAGTTGGGCGGATCGACCAGCGGCAGCAGGGCCCCCGACGCCATCAGCGTGGCGGCGAAGGCGCACACCGCGAGCCGTGCGCGACCGCTCATGACCATCCTCCCGGCGAACCGTACGTGCCTGCGCCGGACGCCTCGACGCGTTCCCGTGCCGCCTGCTGCCACAGGTCCGTGAGCCGGGCGCCGGGTGTCACCGCGAGGGCCGTCCAGCCCGACTCGCGCAGCTGCCGGACCCGCTTCTCGAGCGGTCCCGGGGCGGCGCCGCCGGTCACCCATGTGCCGCTGTCCAGCACGAACGCCACCGCTGAGCCGCTGCGCTGACGCATCCGGGCCGTCAGCGCGGCCTGTTCGTCGTCCAGATCACCGAGGAAGGCGATCAGCAGACCCTCGCTCCCGCCGCGCAGCGCGTCGAACGAACGGGACAGGCCTGCTCCGTCGGAGTGGTCGACGACGGCGAGCGTGTCCATCATCAGACCCGCGGAGTCGGCGGACTCCTGCGAGGAACCGGCGAACCCGTCCGCGCCCTCGCCGGGCACGGACGTACCGGTGTCGGTCAACAGCCGCACGGCGAAGTTGCGTTCCAGCAGGTGCATCAGCGCGGAGGCGGCGCCGGACACCGCCCACTCGAACGCCGAGTCGGGGCCGGCGCCCTGATAGGCCACCCGCCGGGTGTCCAGCAGCACCGTGCACCGGGGCCGCTGGGGCTGCTCCTCGCGCCGGACCATCAGCTCGCCGTAGCGGGCGGTGGAGCGCCAGTGGACCCTGCGCAGGTCGTCGCCGTAGCGGTAGGCGCGGGGGATGATGTCGTCGTCGCCGGCCAGGGCGAGCGAGCGCTGGCGGCCGTCGCCGTAGCCGGAGGCCTCGCCGGCCAGCCGCACCGCGGGCAGCGACTCGGTGCGCGGAATGACCGTGAGGGTGTCGAACGCGCTGAAGGAACGGGTGAGCTCGCACATGCCGAACGGATCCGTCAGCCGCAGCTGGAGCGGCCCGAGCGGATAGCGGCCCCGCAGGTCCGAGCGCACCCGGTAGGAGACCTCGCGGCGGCCGCCCGCCTCGACCCGGTCCAGCACGAAACGGGGCCGCGGCCCCAGTACGTACGGCACGTGGTCCTGGAGCATCAGCAGTCCCGTCGGCATCCGCGAGACGTTGTCCATCCGCAGGTGGACGCGGGCCTCGGAACCGGCGGGCACCCTGGCGGGCGACAGCCTGCGGCTCGCGGCCACCCGGTAGCGGGTGCGGTAGAGGACGGCCACACAGATCAGCGGCAGCCCGGCGAGCAGCAGACCGACCCGCAGCAGGTCGCTCTGGCCGAGCACATAGGCGCAGGCGGCGGCCGCCACGCCGGCCGCCAGGAAGGAGCGGCCGCGCGTGGTGAGCCCGCCGAGCGCCGCGCGCACCCCGCCGCCGCCCTTGGCCTCCGGGCCCGTAGAGGCGGCTCCGGCCGACATCACAGCCGCCGGGCGCCGGGCTGCTGGCCGTAGAGCGGCGGCTGGGCCGACCGGCCGGCCGTGTACGAACCGTCGGAGGTGCCGCTCGTGGGCACCGCGGTGCGCTGGACGATGTCCAGGACGACCTGCTCGGCGGTGCGGCGGTTCAGCTGGGCCTGCGCCGTGGGCAGCAGCCGGTGGGCGAGCACCTGCACGGCCAGTGCCTGCACGTCGTCCGGCAGGGCGTACTCGCGGCCGCTGAGCGCGGCGGACGCCTTCGCGGCGCGCAGCAGGTGCAGCGTGGCGCGGGGGGACGCGCCGAGGCGCAGGTCCGGGTGGGTCCGGGTCGCCGACACCAGCTCCACCGCGTAACGCCGCACGGACTCGGCGACGTGCACCGCGCGCACGGCCTCGATCAGCTTCACGATGTCGTGGGCGTGCGCCACGGGCTGCAGATCGTCGAGCGGCGAGACACCGCCGTGGACGTCGAGCATCTGGAGCTCCGCGGCGGCGCTGGGGTAGCCGATGGAGACGCGCGCCATGAAGCGGTCGCGCTGTGCCTCCGGCAGCGGGTAGGTGCCCTCCATCTCCACCGGGTTCTGGGTGGCCACCACCATGAAGGGGTTGGGCAGTTCGTAGCTGTGCCCGTCGATGGTGACCTGGCGCTCCTCCATCGACTCCAGCAGCGCCGACTGCGTCTTGGGCGACGCGCGGTTGATCTCGTCGCCGATCACGATCTGGGCGAAGATCGCGCCCGGCTTGAACTCGAACTCGCGCCGCTGCTGATCGAAGATCGACACACCGGTGATGTCCGACGGCAGCAGGTCCGGCGTGAACTGGATACGCCGCACGGAGCAGTCGATGGATCTCGCCAGCGCCTTGGCCAGCATCGTCTTGCCCACGCCGGGAACGTCCTCGATGAGGAGATGTCCCTCCGCGAGCAACACGGTCAGCGAAAGCCGTACGACCTCTGGCTTGCCCTCGATCACGCTCTCGACCGACCTGCGGACATGATCCGCTGTGGTGGTCAGATCCGTGAGGCTCGCTCGATCGTCATAGGTCGTCACCCGGCCCTCCTCGGCCCGTTCATAGGGCCGGCGCACTTGAGAAGGCACGGCCCAACCCCGAAACATGGACGCCGCCTCCGGAAGGTCCGGAAGGGGTCACACCCGCATTCTTGTTGGCGTTGCCGCGTCGTGTCACTCGCCTGTGGATAAGTGGGCGGGATATGTCGGGGTTGAGGTGCTATATCGCGTGCTCAGCTGCTCACTCAGCGGGGTCGATCTCCCGGAGCAGACCCGTGGTGACGTCGAAGACGAAGCCGCGTACATCGTCGGCATGCAGCAGGAACGGCGAGGTGCGCACCCGCTGCATCGACTGCCGGACGTCCTGGTCGACGTCGCGGAACGCCTCGACCGCCCACGCGGGCCGCTGCCCGACCTCTTCCTCCAGCTCGATGCGGAACTCCTCCGTGATCGTCTCCAGGCCGCAGCCGGTGTGGTGCACGAGGATCACGCTGCGGGTGCCGAGCGCGCGCTGGCTGATGGTGAGGGAGCGGATCACGTCGTCGGTGACCACTCCGCCGGCGTTGCGGATCGTGTGGCAGTCGCCGAGCTCCAGGCCGAGCGCCGCGTGCAGGTCGAGACGGGCGTCCATGCAGGCGACCACGGCCACCTTCAGAACCGGGCGGGCGTCCATCCCCGGGTCCCGGAATTCTGCGGCGTAGCGCTGGTTCGCTTCGACGAGGCGATCAGTGACGGTGCCACCCGTGCGTGCGGAGTCGGTGGCGGGCTGGTACGCAGAAGTCGACATGCTTCGAAGGTAACGGTCACCGGCCTCGCCGTCCCGGTGTGAGAGCGGACAAAAGAACGTCAACGACCCGTGCTGTGAGGTAACCCACAAGCCTGACACGGTGGGCCGCGCGACGCGCTGGCCGGTTGATTGACCGGCCGGACCAGTGGACTAAAGTGACGCGAAGTTCACGGAGGCCGACCGCACACCCCCCGGCCCCCCGCACATTCCCCGCGTGCGCGGCGTACGCACGGCCCGGCCATGACCCGCCCGCGCCGGATCTGAGAGGGCGCATGAGCCAGACCCGACACGTCCCGGTGATGCTCCAGCGGTGCCTGGACATGCTGGCCCCCGCCCTCCGGACGCCCGGCGGAGTCGTCGTCGACTGCACCCTCGGCCTCGGCGGCCACAGCGAGGCCCTGCTCGAGCAGTTCCCGCAGACCCGCCTCGTCGCACTCGACCGGGACACGGAGGCCCTGCGCCTGTCCGGCGAGCGGCTCGCCAGGTTCGGCGAGCGCGCGACCCTGGTGCACGCCGTCTACGACGAGCTCCCCGACGTCCTCGACCGCCTCGGCATCCCTCGCGTCCAGGGCGTGCTGTTCGACCTCGGCGTCTCCTCCATGCAGCTCGACGAGGCCGACCGCGGCTTCGCCTACGCCCAGGACGCCCCCCTCGACATGCGGATGGACCAGACGACGGGCATGAGCGCCGCCGAGGTCCTCAACACCTATCCGCCCGGCGAGCTGGTGCGGATCCTGCGCGCCTACGGCGAGGAGAAGCAGGCCAAGCGGATCGTGTCCGCCATCGTGCGGGAGCGGGAGAAGGAACCGTTCACCAACAGCGCCCGGCTCGTCGAGCTCATCCGCGACGCACTGCCGCAGGCCGCCAAGCGCACCGGCGGCAACCCGGCCAAGCGCACCTTCCAGGCTCTGCGCATCGAGGTGAACGGAGAGCTGGCGGTGCTCGAGCGGGCCGTCCCCGCCGCGGTGTCCGCGCTCGCCGTCGGCGGACGGATCGCCGTGCTGTCGTACCACTCCCTCGAGGACCGGCTGGTCAAGCAGGTCTTCGCGGCCGGCGCGGCGAACACCGCCCCGCCCGGCCTGCCCGTGGTGCCCGAGCAGTACCAGCCGCGGCTGAAGCTGCTGACCCGCGGGGCGGAGCTGCCCACCGACGAAGAGATCGCGGAGAACCGCCGGGCCGCCCCGGCCCGTCTGAGAGGGGCGGAGCGCATCCGGGAGGACGTGGCGTGAGCACAGCGCGCGGGCGACTGCGCACGGCCGGCGGAGAAGCGAACCGGAGGACACCTTGAGCACAGCGGCCAAGCAGCTGAAGGGAAGAGCCGTACGGCTGACGCGGCTGATGCCGTCGGGGCCGAGCACCGCGGCCCGTACCCCTTTCGTCCTGCTGGTCGTGCTCCTGCTGTCCGGTGGGCTGATCACACTCCTGCTGCTGAACTCCTCGCTCAGCCAGGGCTCCTTCGAGCTGAGTGAACTGAAGAAGAAGACCACCGAACTCACCGACGAGCAGCAGGCGCTCCAACGGGACGTGGACCGTCACTCGGCCCCCGACGCCCTCGAGCGGCGCGCCCGTGAGCTCGGTATGGTCCCCGGCGGCGGCCCCGCCTTCCTCGGCCCGGACGGCAAGGTGCTCGGCGTACCGCGCGAGGCCACCGCCGAACCCCTGCCGCCGACGCCGGCGCAGCCCTCCGGCACGGCCGGCGGCGGTTCCTCCACCACGCCGTCGCCGTCCGTGCAGGCCCCGCCCCCGGCCGCCGCGCCGACCGCCTCCGGCGGGACGCAGGGACTCTCCGGACCGCCCGCCGCTCCCGAGGACCCCGGCTCCGCCCCCTCCGTCCGTACGTCCCCGCAGCCGAACCCGACGATCCCCGGCAGGTGACGCAGTGCCCAGCAAGGAACCACCGCGGCGCCGGGTGCCCGGCCCCGCCCGGCGGCCCTCCGCGCCGGCCCCCCAGCGCTCCGGACAGCGGCCGGGGCAGCGCCCCGCCGCCCGTCGGCCGCGCCCCGGTCAGCGCCCGGCGCCCCGGCGCGTACGGCTCGGCAATCCGCGCCCCCGGCTGAGACTGGTCAGCCTGGGCCTCACGCTGGTCATGCTCGCCTTCGTGGTCCGGCTGCTCCAGGTGCAGGCCGTCGACGCGAGCGCCTACGCGGCCAAGGCGGAGAAGAACCGCTACCTCAGCCGCAAACTCGCCGCGGAGCGCGGCGAGATCACCGACCGCGCCGGAGTCGCCCTCGCCACGAGCGTGGACGCCTACGACATCACGGCCGACCCGAAGATGTTCACGCCGGAGGACAGCAAGGCCCCCGACGCGCCGGAACAGGCGGCCCAGCTGCTCGCCCCCATCCTCGGCAAGGAACCGGCCGAGCTCGCCGCGAAGCTCAAGAAGCCCGGCTCCCGCTACGCCGTGCTGGCCCGCCGCCAGACACCGCAGGTGTGGAACCAGATCAAGGACCTCAAGAGCGTCTACGCGCAGAAGGCCTCCGCCGACAAGAGCAAGGGCGGCCCCGGGGCGAACGTGCTGGCGGGCGTCTTCCAGGAGCCGAGCAGCAAACGCGTCTACCCCAACGGTGATCTCGCCGCCGGGATACTGGGATTCGTCAACGCCTCCAACCGGGGCGGTGGCGGCATCGAGTCCATGCTCGACGAGACGCTCGCGGGCAAGGACGGCACCGTCACCTACACCCAGTCCGGCGGCCGCCGGGTTCCCACCGCCACCTCGCGCGAGGTCCCCGCGGTCCCCGGGTCCGACGTGGAACTGACCATCGACCGCGACATCCAGTGGGCCGCCCAGAAGGCCATCGAGGACCAGGTCGGCAAGTCGAACGCCGACCGTGGCTACGTGATCGTGCAGAACACCCGCACCGGCGAGATCCTCGCCATGGCCAACGCCCCCGGCTACGACCCCAACGACCTCGGCCAGGCCACCTCGGCCTCCCTCGGCAACGCCGCCCTCCAGGACGCGTTCGAACCGGGCTCCACCGCCAAGGTGGTGTCCATGGCCGCCGTGCTCGAGGAGAAGAAGGCCACCCCCGCCACGCACGTCGTCGTCCCCAACCGGCTCCACCGCGGGGACCGGCTCTTCAAGGACGACATCGACCACCCCACCTGGTACCTGACGCTCAACGGCGTCCTCGCCAAGTCCAGCAACATCGGCACGATCCTCGCCACCGGACAGCTCGGCAAGTCGCAGCCGGAGGCCAACAAGGTGCTCCACTCCTACCTGCGCAAGTTCGGCCTCGGCAGCCCCACCGGGCTCGGTTACCCGGGCGAGACCCCGGGCATCCTCGCCCCGCCGCAGAACTGGTCCACCTCGCAGCAGTACACGATCCCCTTCGGGCAGGGGCTGTCCGTCAACGCCGTACAGGCGGCCTCCGTGTACTCCACCGTCGCCAACGGCGGCGTACGCATCGAACCCACGCTGGTGCGCGGCACCAAGGGCCCCGACGGCCGGTTCACCCCGGCGGCGGAGCCGGAGAGGACCCGGGTCGTCAGCGAGAAGACCGCCGACACCCTGGCGACGATGCTCGAGTCCGTCGTCGACGACGAGGAGGGCACCGGAACCAAGGCCCGCATCCCCGGCTACCGCGTCGCCGGCAAGACCGGAACCGCGAACCGGGTCGACCCCGAACTCGGCGTCTACAAGGGCTACACCGCCTCGTTCGCCGGGTTCGCCCCGGCCGACGACCCGCAGATCACCGTCTACTGCGCCATCCAGAACCCCACCAGGGGGAGCTACTTCGGCGGCCAGATCTGCGGCCCCATCTATCAAAAGGTCATGGCGTTCGCGCTGAAGACCCTGCAGGTCGCCCCGACCGGCAAGGGCCCGGCCCGGCTGCCCGTGACCTTCGAACCCGGCGAGTGACCGGAGGTACCCAGTGACGACGATCACCCCCGATCCCGGGAACCGGCCAGGGGAGCGCCCCTCATTTTCGCCCGGGCCCGGTGCGCCCGGTACGCTCACCGCCGTGCCACAAGCTGATCAGTACCGAACCGCCCAGCCGGACGCCCCCGCGAAACAGACGGGAGCGCCCCGTCCGGAACGGCCCCGCCCGACGCAGCTCGGGGAGCTCGCGGCCCGGTTGGGGGTGCAGACGCCGGGTGCCGCGGAGATCACCGGCATCACCCATGACTCACGGGCGGTACGCCCGGGCGATCTCTACGCAGCCCTGCCCGGTGCCCGTTTCCACGGCGCCGACTTCGCCGCCCAGGCCGCCGACCTCGGCGCGGCCGCGGTCCTCACCGACGAGAGCGGCGCGGAACGCGCCGCCGCGACCGGCCTGCCGGTCCTCGTCACGGAGAATCCGCGCGGCCGGATGGGCGAACTGGCCACCGAGATCTACGGTCATCCCGGCGACGACCTGCTGCAGATCGGCATCACCGGCACCTCGGGCAAGACCACGACCGCCTACCTCGTCGAGGGCGGCCTCAAGGCTGCCGGCCGTTCCACGGGCCTGATCGGCACGGTCGAGATGCGGATCGGCGACGAGCGCATCAAGTCCGAGCGCACCACCCCGGAGGCCACCGACCTTCAGGCGCTGTTCGCGGTCATGCGCGAGCGCGGCGCCGACGCGGTCGCCATGGAGGTCTCCAGCCACGCGCTGGTGCTCGGCCGGGTCGACGGCTGTGTCTTCGACATCGCCGTCTTCAACAACCTCAGCCCCGAGCACATGGAATTCCACTCCGACATGGAGGACTACTTCCAGGCGAAGGCGCAGCTGTTCACGCCGCGGCGCAGCCGGGAAGCGGTCGTCAACTTCGACGACGAGTACGGCCGCAGGCTCGTCGACGAGGCCACCGTGCCGGTCACCACCTTCTCCGCGGAGGGCCACCCGGACGCCGACTGGCGGGCCGAGGACGTCGAAGTCGGCACCCACGGCTCGACGTTCACCGCGGTCGGCCCGGCGGGGGAGCGGGTGCGCGCCCAGGCGCCGCTGCCCGGCCCCTTCAACGTCGCCAACACCCTGGCCGCCGTCGTCACGCTCGCCGTCGCCGGGCTCGACCCGCAGACCGCGGCTGACGGCATCGCCGCGGTACCCGGTGTGCCGGGCAGGCTCGAACGCGTCGACGCGGGCCAGCCGTACCTCGCGGTCGTGGACTACGCCCACAAGACCGACGCCGTGGAGTCGGTGCTGCGCTCGCTGCGCAAGGTCACCAAGGGCAAGGTGCACATCGTGCTCGGCTGCGGCGGCGACCGTGACCGGACCAAGCGCGGCCCCATGGGCGCGGCCGCCGCGAGGCTGGCCGACACCGCCGTGCTGACCTCCGACAACCCGCGCGGTGAGGACCCCCTCGCGATCCTCGCCACGATGCTGGCGGGCGCCGCGGAGGTGCCGATCCACGAGCGCGGTGACGTGATGGTCTACGAGGACCGGGCAGAGGCGATCGCCGCGGCGGTCGCCCGTGCCGAGGCCGGCGACACCGTACTCGTCGCGGGCAAGGGCCACGAGCAGGGCCAGGACATCGCCGGTGTGGTCCGCGCGTTCGACGACCGTCAGGTACTGCGCGCCGCCATCGAACGCGCCGTCGGCGGCGCGGCCGCCAAGAAGAATCAGGGATGACCAAGTGATCGCCCTCTCCCTCGCCGAGATCGCCGAAATCGTCGGCGGGCAGTCGCACGACATACCGGATCCGGCCACACCGGTCACCGGCCCCGTCGTCATCGACTCCCGGGCGGTCGAGCCCGGCAGCCTCTTCGCCGCCTTCCGGGGCGATCGGGTCGACGGACACGACTACGCCGAGCAGGCGGTGGCGGCAGGCGCGGCAGCCGTGCTGGCCACCCGCCCCCTCGGGGTGCCCGCCATCGTCGTCGACGACGTGCAGAGCGCCTTGGGGCGCCTGGCGCGTTTCGTCGTCGAGCGCCTCGGTACCAAGGTCGTCGCGCTGACCGGCTCGGCCGGAAAGACCAGCACCAAGGACCTGATCGCGCAGGTGCTCCAGCGCAAGGGACCCACGGTCTGGACGCCCGGATCCCTCAACAACGAGATCGGACTGCCCCTCACCGCACTCCGCGCCACCGAGGAGACCGAGCACCTGGTGCTCGAAATGGGAGCGCGCGGAATCGGCCACATCCGCTACCTCACCGAGCTGACCCCGCCCCGGATCGGTCTCGTCCTGAACGTCGGCACCGCCCACATCGGCGAGTTCGGCGGCCGCGAGCAGATCGCGCAGGCCAAGGGCGAGATGGTCGAGTCGCTTCCCCCGGCGGGAGAGGACGGCGGAGTCGCGGTCCTCAACGCCGACGACCCGCTGGTCCGCGCCATGGCTTCCCGTACAAAAGCCCGCGTGCTGCTGTTCGGTGAGGCCGACGACGCCGCCGTACGCGCCGAGAATGTCCGTCTCACCGAACTCGGACAACCCACTTTCACGCTCCACACACCCACCGGGTGCAGCGATGTGACCATGCGGCTGTACGGTGAGCACCACGTGTCGAACGCGCTCGCCGCGGCCGCCGTCGCCCATGAGCTGGACATGTCCGCCAGTGAGATCGCCCTCGCGCTCTCGGAGGCGGACACCCTCTCCCGCTGGCGTATGGAGGTCACCGAGCGTCCGGACGGCGTGACGGTCGTCAACGACGCCTACAACGCGAACCCCGAGTCCATGCGCGCCGCGCTGCGAGCGCTGGCCGCCATGGGCAAGGGACGTCGTACGTGGGCGGTGCTCGGGCAGATGGCCGAGCTCGGTGACGAGGCACTCGTCGAGCACGACGCGGTCGGGCGGCTTGCCGTCCGGCTCAATGTCGGCAAGCTCGTCGCGGTCGGGGGCAGGGAAGCGTCCTGGTTGCAGCTGGGCGCATACAACGAGGGTTCGTGGGGTGAGGAGTCGGTGCACGTGTCCGACGCGCAGGCGGCGGTCGACCTGTTGCGCAGAGAGCTGCGCCCGGGAGACGTCGTGCTGGTGAAGGCTTCCAGGTCGGTCGGTCTGGAGCGGATCGCACAAGCGCTGCTCGAGGGTCCCGAGGGTGAGGGTGCCGTCCGATGAGGCAGATCCTCTTCGCGGGAGCCATCGGTCTCTTCCTGACCCTGATCGGTACCCCGCTGCTGATCAAGCTCCTGGCCCGCAAGGGATACGGGCAGTTCATCCGCGACGACGGCCCGCGCGGCCACGCCGGGAAGAAGGGCACGCCCACCATGGGCGGTATCTCCTTCATCCTGGCCACGCTGATCGCCTATGCGCTCGCCAAGGTGATCACCGGTGAGGACCCGACCTTCTCGGGTGTCCTGGTGCTCTTCCTGATGGCCGGCATGGGCCTGGTCGGCTTCCTCGACGACTACATCAAGATCGTCAAGCAGCGTTCGCTCGGTCTGCGGGCCAAGGCGAAGATGGCCGGCCAGCTGATCGTCGGCATCGCCTTCGCCGTGCTGTCACTGCAGTTCGCCGACCAGCGCGGCAACACCCCGGCCTCGACCAAGCTGTCGTTCATCACGGACTTCGGCTGGTCCATCGGCCCGGTGCTGTTCGTCGTCTGGGCGCTGTTCATGATCCTCGCGATGTCGAACGGCGTGAACCTGACGGACGGTCTCGACGGCCTCGCCACCGGCGCGTCGGTGATGGTCTTCGGCGCCTACACGTTCATCGGGCTGTGGCAGTTCCAGGAGTCCTGCGCCAACGCGGTGACCCTGACCAACCCCAGCGCCTGTTTCGAAGTGCGCGATCCGCTCGACCTCGCGGTCGTCGCCTCCGCGCTGATGGGTTCCTGCTTCGGCTTCCTGTGGTGGAACACCTCTCCCGCCAAGATCTTCATGGGTGACACCGGCTCACTCGCACTCGGCGGCGCACTCGCGGGCCTGGCGATCTGCTCCCGCACCGAATTCCTGCTCGCCCTCCTCGGCGGCCTGTTCGTCCTCATCACCATGTCCGTGGTGATCCAGGTCGGTTCGTTCAAGATGACGGGCAAGCGGGTCTTCCGGATGGCGCCGCTCCAGCACCACTTCGAACTCAAGGGGTGGTCCGAAGTCCTTGTGGTGGTCCGGTTCTGGATCATCCAGGGCATGTGCGTCATCGTGGGCCTCGGTCTCTTCTACGCGGGATGGGCAGCCGACAAGTGAGCGACTGGCAGGGCAGGAACGTCACCGTCGCCGGCCTCGGCGTGAGCGGCGTCAGCGCCGCCCGCGCCCTGGCCGGACTCGGCGCGCGGGTCACCGTCGTGGACGGCGGATCCGGCGGGACGCACGAGGCGCGCGCGGCCGAACTGGCCGAAGCGGGCGTCGCCGTGCGGCTCGGTGACGCGGAGACCCTGCCGGAGGGCACCGACCTGGTGGTCACCTCGCCCGGCTGGAAGCCGTCCAGCCCGCTGTTCGCCGCCGCGGCGGCCGCCGGTGTCGACGTCGTGGGCGACGTGGAGATCGCGTGGCTGCTGCGCGGCCCGGACGCACCGCCCTGGCTGGCGATCACCGGCACCAACGGCAAGACCACCACGACGCGGATGCTCGCCTCGATCCTCACGGCGGCCGGCCTGCGGACCGCCGCGATCGGCAACATCGGCACACCGATCATCGACGTCGTCCTCGGCGACGAGCCGTACGACGTGCTCGCCGTCGAGCTCTCCAGCTACCAGCTGCACTGGGCCCCCTCGCTGCGCGCGCACTCCGCCGCGGTGCTCAACCTCGCGCCCGACCACCTCGACTGGCACGGCTCGATGGAGGCGTACGCCGCCGACAAGGGCCGCATCTACGAGGGCAACAAGGTCGCCTGCGTCTACAACGCCGCCGACCCCGCCACGGAGGAACTGGTACGCGCCGCGGACGTCGAAGAGGGCTGCCGGGCCATCGGCTTCACCCTCGGGACGCCTGGACCGTCCCAACTGGGCGTGGTGGAAGGCATCCTGGTGGACCGCGCGTTCGTCGCCGACCGCCACAAGCAGGCGCAGGAACTGGCCGAGGTCGCGGACGTGAACCCGCCGGCGCCGCACAACATCGCCAACGCCCTCGCGGCGGCGGCGCTGGCCCGCGCGTTCGGCGTCGAGCCGGCGGCCGTGAGGGACGGGCTGCGCGCCTTCCGGCCCGACGCGCACCGCATCGAACACGTCGCCGAGGTCGAGGGGGTCGCGTACATCGACGACTCCAAGGCGACCAACACCCATGCGGCGGAGGCCTCTTTGGCCGCCTACGAACCGATCGTGTGGATCGCGGGGGGACTTGCCAAGGGCGCCACCTTCGACGAACTGGTCACCGCGTCGGCGAAGCGGCTGCGGGGCGTCGTCCTCATCGGCGCCGACCGCGCCCTGATCCGCGAAGCCCTGGCGCGACACGCGCCCGAGGTCCCGGTCGTCGACCTCGAGCGGACCGACACTGGGGCGATGTCCGCGGCGGTACGGGAGGCGGCCTCGCTCGCCCGGCCCGGAGACACGGTTCTGCTGGCACCGGCCTGCGCCTCGATGGACATGTTCACCAACTACAACGAGCGGGGCGAGGCCTTCGCGGAAGCGGTCCGGGCCCTCGCCGACGAGCACGCCTGACAGCCGCGAGATCCGGCTGCCGCCGGGCACGACTGGAGGGGACAGCGACCATGCCGGCCACCGAGGGGCCCTCCGGCCCCGCCCAGCCCGCTCCTGCGCCGCCCACAGGCGGCGCCGGGTCCCCGCCGTCTTCCCCGCGCCCCTTCGGCGCTCCGGGCCGCCCTGGCCCGCTGTCCGGCCACGGCGCCGGGTCCCCGGACCACGTGACGCCGCGGAGCGCGGCCGGCGCGTTCCGGGCCGTGGCCGGGGACGGTGAACGGGCCCCGGGGCTCGTGGACGTCGTGCGCGCCGTACGGGGCCGGCTCGCCGCTCTCGTGCCGGCCGGGCCCCTGCCGGCGCCGGCCGGCGCCGCCGGTCCCGGAATCGCGCTGCGGAGCCGGGTGGGCGCGGACGTCCGGCGGACGCCCCGTGTGCGCGGCGGCGGGGCACGAACCCCGCGTACTCCCCGCGGCGACGGGCCCCGCGGACCCCGGCGGCTGTACGAGCAGGCCCGCAGGGCATGGGACCGGCCGCTCACCGCCTACTACCTGATCCTCGGCAGCAGCCTGCTGATCACCGTGCTCGGACTGGTCATGGTCTACTCCGCGTCGATGATCCAGGCGCTGGAGTACTCGCTGCCCGCCTCGTACTTCTTCCAGAAGCAGTTCGTCGCCGCGGTCATCGGCACCGTGCTGCTCCTGGTCGCCTCACGGATGCCGGTCAAGCTGCACCGGGCGCTGTCCTACCCCCTCCTGGTGATCACCGTCTTCCTGATGGTGCTGGTGCAGGTCCCCGGGATAGGGCACGCGGTCAACGGCAACCAGAACTGGATCTACCTCGGCGGCCCCTTCCAGCTCCAGCCCAGCGAGTTCGGCAAGCTGGCGCTCATCCTTTGGGGCGCGGACCTGCTGGCGCGCAAGCAGGACCGGCGGCTGCTGACCCAGTGGAAGCACCTGCTGGTGCCGCTGGTCCCGGTGGCCTTCCTCCTCCTCGGCCTGATCATGCTGGGCGGGGACATGGGCACGGCGATCATTCTCACCGCGATCCTCTTCGGTCTGCTGTGGCTGGCGGGGGCTCCGACCCGTCTCTTCGCGGGGGTGCTCGGCATCGCCGGTTTCGTCGGTCTGCTGCTGATCAGGACCAACGAGAACCGGATGTCCCGGCTGTCCTGCATCGGTGCGATCGACCTCGGACCGGAAGGCGAGTGCTGGCAGGCCGTGCACGGCATCTATGCTCTTGCGTCTGGCGGATGGTTCGGTTCCGGCCTCGGCGCAAGTGTGGAAAAATGGGGCCAACTACCTGAACCGCACACCGACTTCATCTTCGCCATCGCCGGGGAGGAACTGGGCCTGGCGGGGACGCTGTCGGTGCTCGCCCTGTTCGCGGCTCTAGGCTATGCGGGTATCCGCGTCGCCGGACGCACGGAGGACCCCTTCGTGAGGTACGCCGCGGGAGGCGTCACCACGTGGATCACGGCCCAGGCCGTGGTCAACATCGGTGCGGTGCTCGGTCTGCTGCCGATCGCCGGCGTCCCGCTGCCGCTCTTCTCCTACGGAGGGTCCGCGCTGCTGCCGACGATGTTCGCCGTCGGGCTGCTGATCGCCTTCGCGCGAGAGGATCCCGCGGCAAAGGCGGCCCTGGCCGTGCGGAGGCCCGGGGTGAGATGGAAGACGATGAGACGGCGCGTCAAGAAGCGTCCGTCCGGAGAGCGGTGAATTTCGGTGCATGTCGTACTCGCCGGTGGGGGGACCGCCGGCCACATCGAGCCCGCGCTCGCCCTCGCGGACGCCCTGCGCAGGCAGGACCCGAGCGTGGGCATCACAGCCCTCGGCACGGAGCGCGGTCTCGAGACCAGGCTTGTGCCCGAGCGCGGCTACGAGCTGGCGCTCATCCCCGCCGTTCCGCTGCCGCGCAAACCCACCCCTGAGCTGATCACCGTCCCGGGACGGCTCCGGGGGACCATCAAGGCGGCCGAGCAGATCCTCGAGCGGACGAAGGCCGACTGCGTCGTCGGCTTCGGCGGTTACGTCGCGCTGCCCGGCTACCTCGCGGCCAAGCGACTCGGGGTGCCGATCGTCATCCACGAGGCCAACGCCCGCCCCGGCCTCGCCAACAAGATCGGCTCGCGGTACGCCGCCGGGGTGGCCGTCGCCACGCCCGACAGCAAGCTCCGCAACGCCCGGTACATCGGCATCCCGCTGCGCCACACCATCGCGACGCTCGACCGCGCGAGGGTGCGCCCCGAGGCGCGCGCCGCCTTCGGTCTCGACCCGAACCTGCCGACGCTGCTGGTCTCCGGCGGCTCGCAGGGCGCCCGCCGCCTCAACGAGGTGATTCAGCAGATCGCTCCGGTGCTCCAGCGCTCCGGGATCCAGATCCTGCACGCGGTCGGCCCGAAGAACGAACTGCCGCGCGTGGACAACATGCCCGGAATGCCGCCCTATGTGCCGGTACCGTACGTGGACCGGATGGATCTCGCGTACGCCGCGGCCGACATGATGCTGTGCCGCGCGGGCGCGATGACCGTCGCCGAACTCTCCGCCGTGGGCCTGCCCGCCGCTTACGTACCGCTGCCGATCGGCAACGGCGAACAGCGGCTCAATGCCCAGCCGGTGGTCAAGGCGGGCGGCGGACTGCTGGTGGACGACGCCGAACTGACCCCCGAGTGGGTCCAGGGCAACGTCCTCCCGGTGCTCGCCGATCCGCACCGGCTGTACGAGATGTCGCGTGCGGCCGCCGAGTTCGGCCGCAGGGACGCCGACGATCTGCTCGTCGGCATGGTGTACGAGGCGATTGCTGCACGCCGCCAGGCGTGAGAAGGCAGGGAGCGTGGCCGGACCGACCACCGCGGAACGCGGTGCGCGCAAGCCCCCGGACGGACCGGAAGGACCGGACGGCAAGGCCCGCCCGCGCCGCGAGGACACTCCCGCCGGCCGTTTCCGGCGGCCCGGCCCCCGCTCCCTGCTGATCGCCCTCGGCGCACTCGCCCTGGTCGCCGGCGTGGCCTGGCTGCTCTACGGCTCCGCCTGGCTGCGCACCGAACATGTGACGACCAGGGGCACCGAGGTCCTGACGCCCGGCGAGGTCCGGGCCGCGGCGGCGGTACCGATCGGCTCGCCGCTCATCTCCGTCGACACCGACGCCATCGAAGTCAGGCTCCGGCAGAAACTGCCGCGTATCGACTCCATTGCGGTCGAACGGTCGTGGCCGGACGGTATCGAACTGGTCGTGACCGAACGAAAGCCGGTCCTGTTGCTCGAAAAGGGAGCAAAGTTCGTCGAAGTGGACGCGGACGGAGTGCGGTTCGCCACGGTCGGCAAGGCGCCCGCCGGTGTTCCCCTGCTGCGGCTGGAAGTTGACGAATCGCCAAGTCTGGACCGATTCGGTGCGGACCGGCTGGTCGCGGAAGCGGTCCGCGTCAGAAGTGAACTTCCCGCGAAAGCCGCAGCCGATCTGCAGAGCATGAAAGTAGTCTCATACGACTACATCTCCCTGGAGTTGAGCGGCAATCGCACCGTGGTGTGGGGCAGCTCGGGGGAGGGCGGGGCGAAGGCGCGGGCGCTCGAGGCACTCATGAAAGCAGCCCCCGAGGCCGGGCACTTCGATGTGAGCGCGCCCAGCGCCCCTGCCGCTTCGGGGAGTTGACGCGCATCTGCGCTGGCCAGCACCCTGGTTGGTCATTGCTGTGCGTGATCACATAGGGTGAAAAGAAAAACGGGAGGTTCGGCGTGTTCGTTGAACGGGCGCCACTTGTCGACTTAGTGTCCTGTTCGGAAGAGTCCAGGGAACAGACACACTGGTAACCCTAAACTTCAGCGTTAGGGTTCGGGTCGGCAGCCGGCTGGTCGGGCCGTCCCAATTCGACATCAGTCGTCGCAGCGCGGCCCCGCGAGGCGGCGACACGTAACTCGAGGCGAGAGGCCTTCGACGTGGCAGCACCGCAGAACTACCTCGCAGTCATCAAGGTCATCGGTGTCGGCGGCGGTGGTGTCAATGCCATCAACCGAATGATCGAGGTCGGTCTCAAGGGCGTCGAGTTCATCGCTATCAACACGGACGCTCAGGCGCTGTTGATGAGCGACGCCGACGTCAAACTCGACGTCGGCCGCGAACTCACGCGAGGCCTCGGTGCCGGAGCGAATCCGGCAGTCGGTCGCAAGGCGGCAGAGGATCACCGCGAGGAGATCGAGGAGGTCCTCAAGGGGGCCGACATGGTCTTCGTCACCGCCGGCGAAGGCGGCGGCACGGGCACCGGCGGCGCACCCGTCGTCGCCAACATCGCCCGCTCGCTGGGCGCCCTCACGATCGGCGTGGTCACCCGCCCGTTCACCTTCGAGGGCCGGCGGCGCGCGAACCAGGCGGAGGACGGCATCGCCGAACTCCGCGAAGAGGTCGACACCCTCATCGTCATCCCGAACGACCGGCTGCTGTCCATCTCGGACCGGCAGGTCAGCGTTCTGGACGCCTTCAAGTCGGCGGACCAGGTACTGCTGTCCGGTGTCCAGGGCATCACCGACCTCATCACCACCCCGGGTCTGATCAACCTCGACTTCGCCGACGTCAAGTCCGTCATGTCCGAGGCCGGCTCCGCCCTCATGGGCATCGGCTCGGCCCGCGGCGACGACCGGGCCGTGGCCGCGGCGGAGATGGCCATCTCCTCGCCGCTCCTCGAGGCGTCCATCGACGGCGCACGTGGCGTACTGCTCTCCATCTCCGGCGGCTCCGACCTCGGCCTGTTCGAGATCAACGAGGCGGCCCAGCTGGTCAGCGAGGCGGCCCACCCCGAGGCGAACATCATCTTCGGCGCCGTCATCGACGACGCGCTCGGCGACGAGGTCCGGGTCACGGTCATCGCGGCCGGCTTCGACGGCGGCCAGCCGCCGACCCGCCGGGAGAACGTGATCGGCTCCGCCTCCAACAAGCGCGACGATCAGGCCCCGACCCCGCCCCGCGCTACGGACAGCCCCCGCTCCACCGGGCTCGGCACCGTGCCCGTACGCGAGGAGCCCGCGCCCGCCGAGCCCGCTCCGGTCGCGAGCGACCTGGGATCGCCGGCCGGCCCGGCGCAGGTTCCGACGGCCCGTCCGTACCCGGACAGCCAGGCGGAAGAGCTGGATGTTCCGGACTTCCTGAAGTGACGGTGCAGCACGACGCGATACACGAGAGCGGCGCGCACTTCGCCTTCACCGACCGGTGGGGCGGGGTGAGCGCCGTTCCGTACGAGGAGCTCAACCTCGGCGGCGCGGTCGGCGACGACCCCGAAGCCGTGCTGGCCAACCGGGAGATCGCGGCCAGGTCCCTGGGGCTCGCCCCTGAGTCGGTGGTCTGGATGAACCAGGTGCACGGCAACGACGTCGCCCAGGTCGACGGACCGTGGCCGACCCCGGACGTGCCGGCGGTCGACGCGCTGGTCACCGCGCGGCGCGGCCTCGCCCTCGCCGTGCTCACCGCCGACTGCACACCGGTCCTGCTCGCGGACCCGGTCGCCGGGGTGGTCGGGGCGGCGCACGCGGGACGCCCCGGGATGATCGCCGGCGTCGTGCCCGCCGCCGT
The DNA here is from genome assembly GCF_001278075.1 of Streptomyces pristinaespiralis. Lineage (GTDB taxonomy): Bacteria > Actinomycetota > Actinomycetes > Streptomycetales > Streptomycetaceae > Streptomyces > Streptomyces pristinaespiralis. The sequence goes on from NZ_CP011340.1 coordinate 6,317,013, forward strand.
CGAGGCGATGCGCAAGCTCGGCGCGGAACCGGAGCGCATCATCGCCCGTACCGGACCGGCCGTCTGCGGTCGCTGCTACGAAGTACCCGAGCAGATGCGGTCGCAAGTGGCCGCCGTCGAGCCGGCCGCCTGGTCGGAGACGAGCTGGGGAACACCGGCCGTCGACGTCACGGCCGGGGTGCACGCGCAGCTCGAGGCACTCGGGGTGCGCGACCGCCGGCAGTCCGGTGTCTGCACACTGGAATCGAGCGACCACTATTCCTACCGGCGTGACCGCACGACCGGGCGGCTCGCCGGATACGTCTGGCTGGAGAACCGGAAGACCCCATGACCGACCGCAGAACCGAACTCGCCGGCAATCTGGCGGCGGTGGAGGAACGTATCGCCTCCGCCTGCGCGGCAGCGGGCCGGGAGCGGGACGAGGTGACCCTCATCGTGGTCACCAAGACCTACCCGGCGAGCGATGTGCGACTCCTCCACGAACTCGGTGTGCGTCATGTGGCGGAGAACCGTGATCAGGACGCTGCCCCCAAGGCCGCCGCTTGCGCGGATCTGAACCTTCGCTGGCACTTCGTCGGCCAGTTGCAGACCAACAAGGTCCGTTCTGTCGCGAGTTATGCCGATGTGGTGCAGTCCGTCGACCGCCCGAAGCTCGTTTCCGCCCTCTCCGCCGCCGCGGTCCGGGCGGAACGCGAACTCGGCTGCCTGATCCAGGTCGCGCTGGACGCCGAGTCGGGCCGGCAGGGGGAGCGCGGCGGCGTCGCGCCGGACGGGATCGAGGAGTTGGCGGCGGCGGTCGCCGGCGCACCAGGACTGCGGCTCGACGGACTGATGACCGTCGCGCCGCTGGCCGGACCGTACGCGGGACGGCAACAGGCGGCGTTCGAGCGGCTGATGGAATTCTCATCAAGCCTGCGCGCAGCCCATCCGGCTGCGAACATGGTGTCAGCAGGGATGAGTGCGGACCTCGAGCAGGCCGTCGCGGCCGGAGCGACACATGTGCGCGTCGGTACGGCGGTACTCGGAGTCCGTCCCCGGCTCGGGTAACGTCGCGAAGCAAGTCGGACCACAGTAGAAAATATGGTCATTCCCGCCCAAAGCGGGCAGACCGAGTGGATCGCGGGCACTTGGTGACGAATGCCGATCCACCACAGAGCGGAGGACTCAGAGAATGGCCGGCGCGATGCGCAAGATGGCGGTCTACCTCGGCCTCGTGGAGGACGATGGGTACGACGGCCGGGGTTTCGACCCCGATGACGACTTCGAACCCGAGCCGGAGCCCGAGCGGGAGCACCGGCGGCACCAGCCTCCCCGCCAGATCGAGCGTGAGGAGCCGGTGCGGGTGGCTGCGCCACCTGCGCCGCGCGAGCCGGTCGCCCTCCCCGTCGACAGTGGACGCCCGGCGCGGATCGCCCCCGTGGCATCCATCACACCTGAACGCCCGAGCATGGAGAAGAGTGCACCGGTGATCATGCCCAAGGTCGTGTCCGAGCGGGAGCCCTACCGCATCACCACGCTGCATCCGCGGACCTACAACGAGGCCCGTACCATCGGGGAACACTTCCGCGAGGGCACCCCCGTGATCATGAATCTCACGGAGATGGACGACACCGATGCGAAGCGACTTGTCGACTTTGCCGCGGGACTCGTCTTCGGTCTGCATGGCAGCATTGAGCGGGTGACGCAGAAGGTGTTCCTGTTGTCGCCTGCTAACGTCGATGTCACGGCGGAAGACAAGGCCCGCATCGCAGAGGGCGGGTTCTTCAACCAGAGCTGAGAAAAGACACCGGGAACGACCCGGCCGAACGGCCGGCGAAGACGAGAGTCAGGGGAGAGGGAAGCGCGGGATGGGCGTCGCACTGGATGTGGTCTACATCGCGCTGATGTGCTTCCTTGTCGTGCTGATCTTCCGGCTCGTCATGGACTACGTCTTCCAGTTCGCCCGTTCATGGCAACCCGGCAAGGCGATGGTGGTCGTTCTGGAGGCCACCTACACTGTCACCGATCCACCGCTCAAGCTTCTGCGGCGATTCATCCCGCCGTTGCGTCTCGGGGGCGTGGCACTCGACCTGTCCTTCTTCGTTCTGATGATCATCGTCTACATCCTGATCTCCATCGTGCGCGGCTTGGGGAACTCGATGTGAGCGATACGGTCCTGCCGACTGCCGACGACTACGTAGAGGTGAAGAAGAGATGCCGCTGACTCCCGAGGACGTGCGGAACAAGCAGTTCACGACCGTCCGCCTCCGAGAAGGCTATGACGAGGACGAGGTCGATGCCTTCCTCGACGAGGTCGAGTCCGAGCTGACCCGTCTGCTCCGCGAGAACGAGGACCTGCGCGCGAAGCTGGCCGCGGCGACGCGTGCCGCCGCGCAGAACCAGCAGCAGCAACAACAGGGCATGCGCAAACCGCCGGAGCCCCAGGACGGCCGCGGCCCGGGCGGTCCCGGTGCCCCCGTGCCCGCCGCCATATCAGGACCGCCGGTCCAGCAGCAGCCCCCGCAGATGGGTCCGCCCCAGCTGCCGGGTGGAGCACCGCAGTTGCCGGCCGGTCCCAGCCACGGCGGCCCCCAGGGTCCTGGCGGCCCGATGGGCCCCGGCCCGATGCAGGGCGGACCCATGGGTGGCCCGATGGGCGGTCCCATGGGCGGACACGGCGGCCCGCAGGGCCCCGGTCCGATGGGTCAGGGCCCCGGTGGAGACAGCGCCGCGCGCGTGCTCTCGCTGGCCCAGCAGACCGCTGACCAGGCGATCGCGGAGGCCCGTTCCGAGGCCAACAAGATCGTCGGCGAGGCGCGTTCGCGCGCCGAGGGCCTGGAGCGGGACGCCCGCGCCAAGGCCGACGCCCTCGAGCGGGACGCCCAGGAGAAGCACCGCGTCGCCATGGGCTCCCTCGAGTCCGCGCGCGCCACGCTGGAGCGCAAGGTCGAGGACCTGCGCGGCTTCGAGCGCGAGTACCGGACCAGGCTGAAGTCCTACCTGGAGAGCCAGCTGCGTCAGCTGGAGACCCAGGCGGACGACTCCCTGGCCCCGCCGCGCCAGCCCGCGGCCGCGTCGCTGCCGCCGTCCCCGGCGCCTTCCATGGCACCGGCCGGCGCGAGCGCCCCGTCCTACGGCAACCAGACGATGGGCGGCCACGGGCCGTCGCCGTCCGGCCCGTCGTACGGCGGCCAGCAGCAGATGTCGCCGGCGATGACCCAGCCGATGGCACCGGTGCGGCCGCAGGCGCCGCAGCCGATGCAGCAGGCGCCGTCGCCGATGCGCGGTTTCCTGATCGACGAGGACGACAACTGACGGGGTTGCGCGCGCAGCGCGCTTAGCCGTCGGCAGACTGCGGGGCCGGGCCCGGGACGTGACACACGTCCCGGGCCCGGCCTTTTTGCGCGGTGGGGGGTGCGTGGCGCCTGCGGCGGGCTTGTTCCCCTACCCGCCCCTTCCCGTAACCGGGCTCCGCCCGGACCCGTACCGCGCTTCGCGCGGTGCCCTCAATCGCCGGGCGGGCTGGATTTCGCTCCGCGAAATCAGCCCCGCCGGCGATTGAGGCGCGGGGGTCCGGGGGCGGAGCCCCCGGCTACGGGAAGGGGCGGGGTGGGGAAGAGCTCCGCGCAGCGGCCTCCCCGGGCCGCCCCCACCCCGCACCCGCCCCCCGGAAACGCCCGCGGGCCCGGTCACAAGCGTGACCGGGCCCGCAGGGGCAGGGCGTGCTACGCCTTGCGCAGGCGGAACGTGAGCGACAGGCCCTCGTCCGTGAACGCCGCGCCGTACGTGTCGTCCGGCGCCCCGCCCTCCGCGAACTCCGTCGCCAGGACCTCGTCCGCGATCAGCGACGCGTGGTCGGAGAGCGCCGACGTGACCTCGGGGTCCTCGGAGGACCAGCGCAGGGCGATACGGTCCGCCACGTCCAGGCCGCTGTTCTTGCGGGCCTCCTGGATGAGGCGGATCGCGTCACGGGCCAGGCCGGCCCGGCGCAGCTCCGGCGTGATCTCCAGGTCCAGCGCGACCGTCGCGCCGGAGTCGGAGGCGACCGACCAGCCCTCCCGCGGGGTCTCCGTGATGATGACCTCCTCCGGGGACAGCGTGATCGTCTCGCCGTTGACGTCGAGCGTCGCCTCGCCGGACCGGAGCGCCAGGGAGAGCGCGGCGGCGTCCGCGGCCGCGACCGCCTTGGCCACGTCCTGGACGCCCTTGCCGAAGCGCTTGCCCAGCGCGCGGAAGTTGGCCTTGGCCGTGGTGTCCACGAGCGAGCCGCCGACCTCGGACAGCGACGCCAGCGAGGAGACGTTCAGCTCCTCCGTGATCTGGGCCTGGAGCTCGTCGGAGAGCGCCGAGAAGCCGTTCGCCGCCACCAGCGCCCGCGAGAGGGGCTGGCGGGTCTTCACCCCGGACTCGGCACGCGTCGCCCGGCCCAGCTCCACCAGGCGGCGCACCAGCGCCATCTGGGACGAGAGAGCCGGGTCGATGGCGTCGAGGTCGGCCTCGGGCCAGGAGGCCAGGTGGACGGACTCGGGGGCGTCCGGTGTCACGGGGGCGACCAGGTCCTGCCAGACCCGCTCGGTGATGAACGGCGTCAGCGGGGCCATCAGCCGCGTGATCGTCTCCACCACGTCGTGCAGCGTCCGCAGCGCCGCGGCGTCGCCCTGCCAGAAGCGGCGGCGGGAGCGGCGCACGTACCAGTTCGACAGGTCGTCGACGAAGGCGGACAGCAGCTTGCCGGCGCGCTGGGTGTCGTACGCCTCCATCGCCTGCGTGACCTGGTCCACCAGGGCGTGCAGCTCGGAGAGCAGCCAGCGGTCGAGGACCGTGCGCTCGGCGGGGGCCGGATCGGCGGTCGAGGGGGCCCAGCCCGAGGTGCGGGCGTACAGGGCCTGGAAGGCCACCGTGTTCCAGTACGTGAGCAGCGTCTTGCGCACGACCTCCTGGATCGTGCCGTGGCCCACGCGCCGCGCCGCCCACGGCGAGCCGCCGGCGGCCATGAACCAGCGGACGGCGTCCGCACCGTGCTGGTCCATCAGCGGGATCGGCTGAAGGATGTTGCCCAGGTGCTTGGACATCTTGCGGCCGTCCTCGGCGAGGATGTGGCCGAGGCAGACCACGTTCTCGTACGACGACTTGTCGAAGACCAGCGTGCCGACGGCCATCAGCGTGTAGAACCAGCCGCGCGTCTGGTCGATCGCCTCCGAGATGAACTGCGCCGGGTAGCGCTTCTCGAAGATCTCCTTGTTCTTGTACGGGTAGCCCCACTGCGCGAACGGCATCGAGCCCGAGTCGTACCAGGCGTCGATCACCTCCGGCACGCGCGTCGCCGTGGCGGAGCACTGCGGGCAGTCGAAGGTGACCGCGTCGATGTACGGCCGGTGCGGGTCCAGGTCCGAGTGGTCGGTCCCGGTCAGCTCGGACAGCTCGGCGAGCGAGCCGACGCAGGTGAGGTGGTCGTCCTCGCAGCGCCAGATCGGCAGCGGCGTGCCCCAGTAGCGGTTGCGGGACAGGGCCCAGTCGATGTTGTTGTTGAGCCAGTCCCCGTAGCGCCCCTGCTTCACCGAGTCGGGGAACCAGTTCGTGGCCTCGTTCTCCGCCAGCAGCCGGTCCTTGACGGCCGTCGTGCGGATGTACCAGGACGGCTGCGCGTAGTACAGCAGCGCGGTGTGGCAGCGCCAGCAGTGCGGGTAGCTGTGCTCGTACGGGATGTGCTTGAAGAGGAGACCGCGGGCCTCGAGGTCTGCGGTGAGCGCCTCGTCCGCCTTCTTGAAGAAGACACCGCCGACCAGCGGCACGTCCTCCTCGAAGGTGCCGTCGGGGCGGACGGGGTTCACGACCGGCAGACCGTAGGCGCGGCAGACCTTGAGGTCGTCCTCACCGAACGCGGGGGACTGGTGGACCAGACCCGTACCGTCCTCGGTGGTCACGTAGTCGGCGTTGACGACGAAGTGCGCCTCGGCCGGGAACTCCACCAGCTCGAACGGACGCCGGTAGGTCCAGCGCTCCATCTCCGCGCCGGTGAACGTCTGCCCGGTGGCCTCCCAGCCTTCGCCGAGCGCCTTCTCCAGCAGCGGATCGGCGACGACGAGCTTCTCGTCGCCGTTCGTCGCCACGACGTACGTGACGTCGGGGTGCGCGGCGACCGCCGTGTTGGACACCAGGGTCCACGGGGTGGTCGTCCACACCAGGAGCGCGGCCTCGCCCGCGAGCGGGCCGCTCGTCAGCGGGAAGCGCACGAAGACGGAGGGGTCGACGACCGTCTCGTAGCCCTGCGCCAGCTCGTGGTCGGACAGGCCGGTGCCGCAGCGGGGGCACCAGGGTGCGACGCGGTGGTCCTGGACCAGCAGGCCCTTGTTGAAGATCTCCTTCAGCGACCACCACACCGACTGGACGTAGTCCGGGTCCATGGTGCGGTAGGCGTCGTCGAGGTCGACCCAGTAGCCCATGCGGGTCGTCAGCTCGGCGAAGGCGTCCGTGTGCCGGGTCACCGACTCGCGGCACTTGGCGTTGAACTCGGCGATGCCGTACGCCTCGATGTCCTTCTTGCCGGAGAAGCCGAGCTCCTTCTCGACGGCGAGCTCGACCGGCAGGCCGTGGCAGTCCCAGCCGGCCTTGCGGCCCACGTGGTAGCCGCGCATGGTGCGGAAGCGGGGGAAGACGTCCTTGAAGACGCGGGCCTCGATGTGGTGCGCGCCGGGCATGCCGTTCGCCGTGGGCGGGCCCTCGTAGAACACCCACTCGGGGCGGCCCTCGGACTGCTCGAGGCTCTTGGTGAAGATCTTGCTCTCGCGCCAGAAGTCGAGCACGGCGTGCTCGAGCGCGGGCAGGTCGACCTGGGCCGGCACCTGACGGTACTGGGGGGGTGTCATCTACGAACTCCTCCGGCGGACAGTTTCTCTTCCGTCGGAGGGACGAGAGCGCCGATGCTGCGCGGCTCCCGCGGTACCACCCTCCTTGGCGGTGCACAGGTCACCGCCCCCTCATTGGGGTCGCGACGCCGGTTCTACCGGCCACGGGGTCCCGTGGCTTTCTTCCGGCGGCTCCGGGGTGATGCTTCACATCGCGCTCGCCCCCGGGCTCTCACCGTCCCCGGGTCGCTCATGGCTGCGTACGACGCTACTCGTCCCCATCCACGCCTTTCGCTGGGCCCAGTGTACGGGCCTCCATGGCGGGCGTCCGACCGCTTTTTCGACGGCGGGGCGGTTGACCCGAATGGCCACACCGGCCACCTGGACGTCCTCCCGGGGTGCGGTGCCTGCCGCCCGGCGGATTACCGGGCGGAGAGCTGGGCACAACCGATGCAGTCCCGGCTTCTCGCTGCGCGGGGCGGGCCGAACCGGCGGCGTGCCCCGTTGCCGCGGGGCTGGGGTCGATTTATCGTCCCAGCACGATTCGCGAGCAAGATCACAATATGTGAAGGGGCCGCGGCCATGGTGGCGAAGAAGACTGCCGGCAGGACGGCGTCCGCGCGGTCCGCCGCCGCGGGGGCGGGCTCCGGGAGGCCCGCCTCCCCGGAGCCCGCCGGGAAGAAGGCCGCGCCCCGGAGGTCCACGGCCAGGACGGCCGGCAACGCCGCGGAGCCGCCTGCCCGCAAGAGGGCCACCGCGGGAGCGCCGGGTACGGCGGCCCGCGCCACCGGCGGATCCGCGTCGCACAAGACGTCCGGCGGCGGGACTCCGGCGGAGAAGTCGACTGCGAGCGGGTCGGCGGCCGGGAAGACCCCGGCGAAGAAGGCGGTGGCCGAGGAAGCGGCCGGGACCGGACGTGCGGCCGGGAAGACCGCCGCGAAGAAGACGACCGAGCCGGCAGCGGGCGGCGCGACAGTCAAGGAGACCCCGGCGAAGAGGACCTCGACCAGGACGAGCCCCGCCCGGACCGGTGCCGCCGCCAAGGTGTCGACGGCGGCGGCCGACGAGGCCGCAGCAGAGGCGCCGCCGGCCGGCAGGGCGGCCGCCAGGACGAAGAAGACGACCGCAGCAGCCGCTGATCCGGGCGCCGAGGCGGCCCCGGCCGGTAAGGCGGCATCCAGGTCCAGGAGGACGACCGCGGCCGAGGCGGTGACGGCGACCGACGAGACCGAGGTCGACGACCACGCAGCTGAGGCCGTCCCGGCCGGTAAGGCGGCATCCAGGTCCAGGAGGACGACTGCGGCCGAGGCGGTGACCGCGACCGACGAGACCGAGGTCGACGACCACGCAGCTGAGGCCGTCCCGGCGGGCAAGGCGGCCACCAGGTCCAAGAAGACGACCGCTGCCAAGAAGTCGGCGGCCAGGACGACCCAGGCGAAGGAGGCCGCGACCGGCGAGGCAGCAGTCGAGGATCCGGGAGCCGGGACGGCCGGAGGCGGCAAGGCCGCCAGGCCCAAGAAGAAGACCCCGGTCAAGAAGGCGGTGGCTCACGAAGCCCCCGACGAGGCGGGGGCGGCCGGGAAGGCGGCCGCCAGAACGAAGAAGGCAGCCAGGACGACCGCGGCCGACGAGGACGCAGCCAGAAGGCCCGGAGTCGAAGCCGACCCGGCCGGTAGGGCGGCTGCCACGACGAAGGAGACGACCGCGGCCGACGAGGCAACAGACGGGAAGCCGGGAGCCGAGGCCGGTACCACGGCCGCCAAGGTCGGGAAGACGGCCACCGGCGGCAAGGCGGCCAGGCCCAGGAAGGAGACCCCCGCCGAGAAGGCGGTGGCCCACGAAGCCGCCGCAGAGGCGGGGGCGGACGGTGCCGGGAAGAAGGCGGCGCCGGTGAAGAGGAGCACGGCCCGCAGGGCCGCGAAGAAGGCCGGGAAGGACGCCGACCCGGCGCCCGGACCGGTGACCACGGAGGTCGTCGACCGGGCGACCGCCGCGACACAGGCCGCGCCCGCGGCCGAGGGGGCGGCCGAGGCCGCGAAGCAGACAGGAGCCAGGACGGTGGCAGCGAAGAAGACCGCGGGTAGGGCATCAGGCGCAGGCGGGAGCGCGGTGGCGGTCACCACGGCTCCCGCGGCGGCCGCGACACCGCCGGGTGAGCTGGCGGTGCGGCCCGGTGAGGATCCGTGGACCCAGTCGGAGGTGGACGAGGCGCGGGCCGGGCTCGAGGGTGAGGCGGCCCGGCTGAACGCGGAGATCACCTCCTCCGAGGCGGCGCTCGCAGGGCTGATGCGGGACTCCGGCGACGGCGCCGGCGACGACGAGGCCGACACCGGCGCGAAGAACATCACGCGCGAGCACGAGATGGCGCTCGCGGCCAACGGCCGCGAGATGCTCGAGCAGACCGAGCGCGCTCTGCAGCGGCTCGACACCGGCACGTACGGCCTGTGCGAGAGCTGCGGGAAGCCGATCGGCAAGGCCCGGATGCAGGCGTTCCCGCGGGCGACCCTGTGCGTCGAGTGCAAGCAGAAGCAGGAACGCAGAGGCTGACCGCGCGGAGGTGTGCCGTACCCTCGTCCTTGGTCAGAAACCTAGGGTTGAGGGACTCACGTGGCAGAGGCGGAGCGCATCATCGGTACGCCAGATGTTGACGACGAGGCTGCGGCGTCCGCCGAGCCGCCGAAGGGCAAGCGCAAGATCGCCGTGCTGTTCGCGGTGGCGCTCGTCGCCTATCTGCTCGACCTCGGCAGCAAGCTGCTCGTGGTGGCCAAGCTGGAGCACCACGAGCCGATCGAGATCATCGGCGACTGGCTGAAGTTCGAGGCGGTGCGGAACCCGGGCGCCGCGTTCGGCATGGGTGAGGCCTTCACCATCATCTTCACCTGCATCGCGGCGACCGTGATCGTCGTGATCGTGCGGCTGGCGCGCAAGCTCTACAGCGGTCCCTGGGCGGTCGCCCTCGGTCTGCTGCTGGGCGGGGCGCTCGGCAACCTGACGGACCGGATCTTCCGTTCGCCCGGCGTCTTCGAGGGCGCGGTCGTGGACTTCATCGCGCCCGCGCACTTCGCCGTTTTCAACCTCGCGGACTCCGCGATCGTGTGCGGCGGCGTCCTCATCGTGCTGCTCTCGTTCAAGGGCCTGGACCCCGACGGGACAGTCCACAAGGACTGACAAGGCATACTCGACGGGTGAGTACGATTCCCGAGATCCGCACCCTGCCCGTACCCGACGGCCTGGAGGGTGAGCGTGTGGACGCCGCCATCTCCCGGATGTTCGGGTTCTCCCGTACGAAGGCCGCTGAGCTGGCCGCTGCCGGGAAGGTGCAGGTCGACGGCTCGGTCGTCGGAAAGTCCGAGCGTGTGCACGGCGGCGCCTGGCTCGAGGTGGAGATGCCGCAGGCCCCCGCGCCCGTGCAGATCGTCGCCGAGCCGGTCGAGGGCATGGAGATCGTCCACGACGACGACGACATCGTCGTGATCGTCAAGCCGGTCGGTGTGGCCGCGCATCCCAGCCCCGGCTGGACCGGCACCACCGTCATCGGCGGTCTCGCGGCCGCCGGTTACCGCATCTCCACGTCGGGCGCATCCGAGCGCCAGGGCATCGTGCACCGTCTCGACGTCGGCACGTCCGGGCTGATGGTCGTCGCCAAGTCGGAGCGCGCGTACACGCTGCTCAAGCAGCAGTTCCGGGAGCGGGTCGTCGACAAGCGCTACCACGCGCTCGTCCAGGGCCACCCGGACCCGCTGAGCGGCACCATCGACGCCCCCATCGGCCGGCACCCCACCGCGGACTACAAGTGGGCGGTCACGGCGGAGGGCAAGCCCTCGGTGACGCACTACGACCTGATCGAGGCCTTCCGCGCCGCCTCGCTGCTGGACATCAAGCTGGAGACCGGCCGCACGCACCAGATCCGGGTGCACATGGCCGCGCACCGCCACCCCTGCGTGGGCGACCTGACCTACGGCGCCGACCCCACGATGGCGAAGCGGCTCGGTCTGACCCGGCAGTGGCTGCACGCCGTGCGTCTCGGCTTCGAGCACCCGTCGGACGGGCAGTGGGTGGAGTACGAGAGCACCTACCCGGACGACCTCCAGCAGGCGCTGGACCGGATCGAGGCGGAGAGCGCGTGACGGTGTACAGCGTGCGTGTGGCCGTGGACCGGTCCGACCGGGAGGCGTGCTTCGCCGTCCGCAAGGAGGTCTTCGTCGCCGAGCAGCAGGTGCCGGAGGACATCGAGTACGACGCGTACGACGCCGAGGACGCGGACACCATCCATGTCCTCGCCGTGGCCGAGGACGGCCGCCCGCTCGGCACCGGGCGGCTGCTGCACGGCGCTTCGGCGCTCAAGAAGACCGGTGGCGATCTCACGGTCGGTTCGCTGGGCAGGCTCGCGGTCAGCAAGGCGGCGCGCGGCCTCGGCGTGGGTGTGGCGCTCGTGCGGGCCATGGAGGAGGCGGCACGGACGCGTGGACTCGCGGCCGTGGACCTGCACGCGCAGACCCATGCGATCGGCTTCTACGAGCGGCTCGGCTACGCGGCCTACGGCCCCGAGTTCATGGACGCCGGCATTCCGCACCTGGCGATGCGGCGGGCCCTCTAGCACCGGCCCGGCCCCCGGCCCGCCGCGCGGTCCGGGGCGACGGGGGGGGGGCGTCAGCCGCGGCCCGTGCGGGGGGCCTCGCCGTCCGTGGGCGTGTAGTCGCCCGCGTTGTTGCTGTGGATCTCTTCCTTCCGCGGGGGAGCGGCTTGCCGCGGCCACTGGCCGTCCGGCGGCAGAGAGGCCGCGGCGGTGGCGATCCGGGGCAGGGCGTACGGATGCTTCTCGTACAGCCAGGCGATCATCTGCTCCCGCACGGTGCAGCGGGCCGTCCAGATGTCGTCGGCGTCCTTCGCGGTCACGACCGCACGGACCTCGATCGTGCTCGGTGTGGTGTTCGTCACGGCCAGGCTCCAGTCCCTGCCGTCCCAGGCCTTGCAGCCGGCCAGGATCTCCTGGAGCTTCTCGCGCATCAGGGGGATGGGCGCCGAGTGGTCCAGCTGGAAGTAGACCGTGCCGGTCATCTGGGCGCCGCCGCGCGACCAGTTCTCGAACGGCTTGCTCGTGAAGTACGACACCGGCATGGTGATGCGGCGCTCGTCCCAGGTCCGTACGGCGAGGAACGTGAGGGTGACCTCCTCCACGACGCCCCACTCGCCGTCCACCACCACCGTGTCCCCGATGCGGACCATGTCGCCGAAGGCGATCTGGAAGCCGGCGAAGAGATTGCCCAGGGTGGACTGGGCCGCGACACCGGCGACGATGCCGATGATGCCCGCGGACGCCAGCATCGAGGCGCCGAACTTCTCCATGCCGGGGAACGTCAGCAGCATCGCGGCGACGGCGACCACGGCGACGACCGCCGTGACGATCCGCATGATCAGCGTGATCTGGGTCCGCACCCTGCGGACCCGGGCCGGGTCGCGCGTGGAGGACGCGTATCGGGTGTACGAGGACTCCACGACGGCGGACACGATGCGGGTCACCAGCCAGGCGCTCGCGCCGATCAGGACCAGTGAGAGCACATGGCCGATGGCCGTCTCATTGCGCTCGACGAGCGACCAGCGGGTCTCCCGGTAGGCGCCCCTGAGCAGAGCCCCGAGGACGACCACCTGGAGCGGCAGCCGACACCTGCGCAGCATGTCCCACAAGGGGGTCTCGGGGTGGCGGTCGTCGATCCGGCGCAGTACGCGGTCGACGGCCCAACCGAGCGCGAGGGTGAGCAGGACCGCTCCGCCGATGACGGCCGAGGGGCGCAATATGTTCTCCATGTCTCCGTAACTCCGTGCCGGTGAAGGCGGCTGGCAGGATGGCCGGATGAACGTCATCCTTTTCCATTCGACCTTCGGTCTGCGCCCCGCGGTGCACGCGGCCGCGGACCGGCTGCGTGCCGCAGGGCACGAGGTGCGCGTGCCCGACCTGTTCGAGGGGCAAACCGCCGGGACCGTCGAGGAAGGCAGAGACCTCAGGGAGAAGATCGGCACGGACGAGCTGCTGCGGCGGGCGATCCACGCCGCCGCGCCCTACTCGGACCAGGGGTTGGTCTACGCGGGGTTCTCGCTCGGCGGGGCCCTCGCGCAGAATCTGGCGCTCGGTGACGAGAAGGCGCGCGGGCTGCTGCTCCTCCACGGCACGTCCGACATCGCGGAGGGGGCGAGCGTGGACGGCCTGCCGGTGCAGCTGCACGTCGCGGACCCCGATCCGTTCGAGCCGCACGACTGGCTGAACACCTGGTACCTGCGGATGCAGCGGGCGGGTGCGGACGTGGAGGTGCACCGCTATCCGGGGGCCGGGCATCTGTTCACCGACCCCGATCTGCCCGACTACGACGAGACGTCGGCCGAGCAGACCTGGCGGACGGCCCTCGGGTTCCTGGAGACGCTCTGACGGGCGGCACGTTGAGCGACAGCGGGCCGCCCGGCCGTCGCGGCCACGGCGGTTGAGGCCGCACACGGCGGTCCGCCGGGCCGTCGAGGCCGCACACGGCGGTCCGCCCGGCGCGCACAGGGCGCGCCGGGCGGACCGGTGAAGCGGTGGGATCAGGCGCGGTAGGCCGTCCAGTGGTCCTTCATCCGCTGCACCTGGCCAGAGGTGAACTGGTACATGCAGGCGTCGTACGTGTAGTCCATGAAGTTGTGGATCGGGTCCACACCGGTCTTGCTGGCGCAGCTGTCACGGCCCGTCGGGCAGGCGTACGCCGGGCTCTTCTCGGCCGGGGTGTCGGTGACGTAGTCGCCGTTGCCGTTACAGCCGCCCTGGAAGGTGTGGTACAGGCCCATCCAGTGGCCGACCTCGTGGGTGGCGGTGTCGCCCTCGTCGTAGTTGGCGGCCGAGCCACCGGGCAGCGAGGCGTCGAGCACGACCACGCCGTCCATGGACGGGTTGGAGTTGTACGAGGACGGGAAGGTCGCCCAGCCGAGCAGGCCGCCGCCGAGCTTGGCGGTGTAGAAGTTCAGCGCGCCGGCGCCGCCCTGGCGGAGGGTGGACTTCATCTGCTTCTCGGCGGTGGAGCCCGAGGTCAGGTTGTACCAGGAGGCGTTGTTCGTGTAGTCGGTACCGGCCAGCGTGAACTGGAAGCCCGAGTCGACGTTGCCGGTGCCCTGGCCGGCGTAGGCCGCGTTCAGGACGGCCAGCTGGCTGTTGATCTGGCTGCTGGTGAGCTTGCCCGTCTCGCCGTCGTGGATGACGTGGAAGTAGACCGGGATCGTCGTCGCGGCGGCCACGGAGAGGCCACGGTTGGTGGTGCGGGCGGCGTCGAGTCTCTTCTTGAGGTCCGCGTCCATGGCCTTCGCCTTGGCCTCGGAGATCTCGTTGGGCTCGTGGGCGTGGTCCGCGCCGGGGCGGGTCTCACGGGCGGCGGCGCCGGCGTGCACGTCCTCGGCGCACTCTTCGGCGGACGCGGCGGCCGAAACGGCCGCCTTCGGCGCGGCGACGCTGCCCGGAGCGGAGAGCGGGGCGATGGCCAGGGTTCCGGCCATGATCGCCGTACCGACTGCGCGGTGGCGCAGTCGGGGGGATATACGGGCAAGAGCGCGCATTACGTCTCCTCGCGGGGGGTTGTGAAGGGGGCCTTTCCTGGCCACCGCGGGGAGATTACGGGTGCATGTCAGATCTTGATGAGGATCCTTCAAGCCCAATCAATCCAAGGGTGATTACGGACATCAGGAAGAAACGTTTCGGCCGTGTCCGGGGTTTGAGATCCGCATGTAACGGATGCAGTGACGACGACGGGTGGTGTGTCCGCATTGATGGTGCGGAACGCGCCACCCGTCGTGATGATGTGATCTCCCGTTAACATGCTGCCACGTGGCTGGAAATCGCCCCTAGCGCACGGGCTGGTTCACCCGCTCGACCTTCTGTGTTCCGCTGAGCGTCCGGTAGGAGCGGGACCACGACGACGATGCGTCCTGCTTCGTCCGGTCGGAGATCGTGTAGTAGTCCATCTGCGAGCGCTCGGCGGTCACGTCCAGCACGCCGTAGCCGTGGGCGTCCATGTCGACCCACTTCACATGGCGGTTGGCGGCGCGCACCGCCGCCGATGCGACCAGCGAGACCGTCCCCGGGGCGACGTGGAGGATGTCGTCCAGGTTGTCCGAGCTCACCGACGTCACGACGAACTCGGTCGCGGCCGAGGCCGAGAGCGGATAGGTCGCAGCCTTGACCGGGACGTCGTTCGCCCACGCCATGTGGATGTCGCCGGTGAGGAAGACGGTGTTCTCGATGCCGTGCCGCGTCAGGTGGGCCAGCAGCTCCTTGCGGTCGTCCGTGTAGCCGTCCCACTGGTCGACGTTGACCGCCAGCCCTTCCTTGGGCAGCCCCATCAACTCCGCTATCGGCCCCAGCAGATGCGCGGGCAGCGAGCCGAATGCGACCGGCGAGATCATCACCGAGGTGCCGACCAGCTTCCACGACGCGTCGGAGGCGGCGAGGCCGGACTTCAGCCAGTCCAGCTGCGCCCGGCCGGTGAGCGAGCGGTCCGGGTCGTCCACGTCGCCGTTGCCGATGCCCGACTGCTGGGAGCGGAACGAACGCAGGTCCAGCAGATGCAGATCCGCGAGCTTGCCGAAGCGCAGCCGCCGGTAGACGGTGCCCTCGGTGGACGTGCGCACCGGCATCCACTCGAAGTACGCCTGCTTGGCCGCCGCGACCCGGGCCGCCCACTCGCCCTCGGCGCCGGGCGTGTGGTTCTCCGCACCGCCCGACCAGGCGTCGTTGGCGAACTCGTGGTCGTCCCATATCGCTATCAGCGGGTGCGCGGCGTGCATCGCGCGGAGGTCGGCGTCCGTCTTGTACGTGGCGTGCCGCAGCCGGTAGTCGGCGAGCGTCACGATCTCGTGCAGCGGCGCGTGCTTGCGTACGCCGTACTCCTCGGCCGGGTAACCGCCGGCGGCGTACTCGTAGATGTAGTCGCCGAGGTGCAGGACCGCGTCGAGGTCGCCGCGGGCCGCCAGGTGCCGGTAGGCGGAGAACCAGCCGGCTTCCCAGTTGGCGCACGACACGACGCCGAAACGCACGCCCGGCGTGGCCGCGTCGGTGGCGGGGGCGGTACGGGTGCGGCCGGCGGGGGAGACGGCACCGCCCGCGGTGAAGCGGTACCAGTAGGAGGTTGCCGGACGCAGGCCGCGCACATCCACCTTGACGGTGTGGTCGGAGGCCGCCTTCGAGACGGTGGCGCCGCGGGCGACGACCCGGGTGAAGCCCACGTCCTCGGCGACCTCCCAGGCCACCTCGGTGTCGGCGCCCGTGCCCGAACCGGGCAGGGCGTCCGCGCTCGGAGTGACGCGGGTCCACAGCAGCACGCCGTCGGGCAGCGGGTCGCCGGAGGCGACGCCGTGGAGGAACGCGGGAGCCTGGTCCGCCGCACCGGCGGGGGAGGCGGTGGCCGCGAGAACGGGTGCGGCGACAGCAGTGGCGGCAGCGGCCTTGACGACCGTGCGGCGACTGGGAGTTGAGGAAAATCGACTGGTCACGGCCGATCAGACTACTGATCAGTACGTCGAACGGGCGGGCGAACGGAAAAAGTTCGCCCGCCCGTCATGAGCGGTGGACCGGCGAGTCGCCCTCCGGACCGCCGACGGCTTCCGGGAGGGCGGGGGTCGTGAACTGCTGCTGCGTGAATGTGTATGTGTGAGTGCTGGTGTGTAGGGGTGAGTTGGTGTGGGCTGTGGTGTGTGAGGGCTCGCGGGGTGGACGGGGGTTCGTGTGTCGAATGGGTGACCTTTGCGGGGGCGGGTCGTTGGGGGTGGTGGCGGGTGTGTGCGGTCCGGTACGGAGGGGGTGGACACGGTGGGCGGTCTGCGGGAGGTGGCGGCGCCGTTCGTGGTCACCGGACCTTCGGGTGTGGCAGTGCGTACCCGGCTCAAGGGCCTGACGGCCGGGGACGAGGAGGTGCTGCGGCTGGTGGGTGCGCATCTCGGGTCGCTGGCCTCGCGTGATCTCAAGGCGCGGTGTGTGGAGGGTCTGGAGCACGACAGCGAGTCGTGGGCGGTCCGGAAGCGCGGCCTGACGGGGGTGTCGTCGTCGCGGTGGGCGGGGTCGGTCACGAAGGCCACGCACGATCAGTGGGCGCTCGCCCGGCGCGGCCAGGCCGCGCACATCCAGGGCCTCGAGGCCGGTGTCAAGGTGATCCGGCATCGGTTGTCGCTGCCGGTCGGGGTGAAGGGCTCGAAGCGTGCCGCGGGTGGTTACCGTTCGCGGCGGGAGTGGCATGCGAAGGCCCGGCGTCTGCGGGTGTTGGAGGACCGTCTTGGGCGGGTGCGGGCCGAGAGGGACGCGGGCCGGGTGCGTGTGGTGCGCGGCGGCCGACGGCTGGCCCGTACCCGGCATTACCTTGCCGAGGCGGGGCTGACCGCAGCCCAGTGGCGGCAGCGGTGGGAGGCCGGGCGCTGGTTCTTCCAGGCGGATGGTGAGTCGGGGAAGAGGTTCGGCAACGAGACGATCCGCGTCACCCCCGAAGGCGATGTCAGCATCAAGCTCCCGGCCCCGCTGGCCCATCTGGCGAACGCCGCGCACGGACGGTACGCACTCGCCACGAAGGTCTCCTTCGCGCACCGGGGCTCCGAGTGGGCGGACCGGGTGGCGGCGAACCGGGCGGTGGCCTACCGCATCCACCACGACACCGGACGCGGCCGCTGGTATCTCACCGCCTCCTGGCAGATCCCGGCCGCCCAGGCCGTTCCGCTCGAAGCCGCCCTCGCCCACGGCGTGATCGGGGTGGACACCAACGCCGACCACCTCGCCGCCTGGCGCCTGGACACCCACGGCAACCCCATCGGCAACCCGCGCCGGTTCTTCTACACCCTGACCGGCAGCGCCCCCCACCGCGACGCCCAGGTCCGGCACGCCCTCACCCGCCTCCTGCACTGGGCCCGGTCCTGTGGCGTTAAGGCGATCGCGGTCGAGGACCTCGACTTCCAGGCCGAGAAGACCAGGGAGAAGCACGGCCGCAGGCGAAGGTTCCGGCAGCTGATCTCCGGCATGCCCACGGGCAAACTTCGTGCCCGGCTCACCTCCATGGCCGACCAGGCGGGTATGACGATCATCGCCGTCGACCCCGCCTACACCAGCAGATGGGGCGCCCAGCACTGGCAGAAGCCCCTCACCAGCCCCACCCGCACCACCAGCCGTCACGATGCCGCGAGCATCGCGATCGGCAGACGCGCCCAAGGGCACCCGATCCGGCGACGGACGACACCGCCCCCGCACGACCAGAGCGATCGTGCGGGGCATCGGACCGTCCAGGCCGGCCCGGGCACCCTCGGGCGCGAGGAAACCCGCCCCCGCATCCCCGGACCACGCACACGATGCGTGCCCCCGGACGCGGAACGAACGCGGGCAACCAGGGCATCCAACACCGTTCGGGGTGCCCGCAGCGACCAGGAATGGGTCCAAGACTCACTCCTGCTCACTGAATAGGAACGGTCAGCCCGCCAGCGCCTTGTCGATCGCCGTGCTGAACTCCTGCACCGTCATGGGCGCGTTGTCGCTGCCCTCGGCGGTGACCTTCTTGCCGTCCATCTTCAGCGTCGGGGTGCCGTTCACGCCGCTCTTGTCGAACGTCTCCGACATCTTCATCGCCCAGGCGTCGAACGTCCCGTCCTCGACGTTCTTCTTGAACTCCGCGTTGCTCTTGAGCGCGGGCACCGAGTCGGCGACGTCGAGGAGGTAGGAGTCCTTCGCGAACTTGTCGTCGTTCTCCTCGGGGTGGAACTCGGCCGAGTACAGCGCCGTCTTGTAGGCGAGGAAGGCGTCCGGGCTCACGTTCAGCGCGGCGCCCAGCGCGCTCAGCGCGTTCTTGGAACCCTCGCCGTTGGTCGCGTCGTCGATGAAGGTGGCGCCGACGTACTTGATCTTGTACTTGCCGGCCTCGACGTCCTTGTCGACCGTCTCGCCGACCGCCTGCTCGAAGGTCGCGCAGACCGGGCAGCGCGAGTCCTCGTACAGTTCCAGCGTCTTCTTCGCGCTGTCCTTGCCGATGACGACGGTCGTCCCGTTCTTGCCGGAGGTGTTCTTCGGCGCGGTGACGTTCGACTCCTCGGCCACCGACTCCCAGTGGCCGGGCTTGTTGGCCTGCATGATGCCGAAGCCGATACCGCCGGCGACGGCGAGCACCGCGATGCCCGAGCCTATGACGACGAGCTGCCGGCGGACCTTGTCCTTCTTGGCCTGGCGCTCGCGCTCCTGGCGCAGTCGCTCGCGGGCCGCCGCCTTGTTGGCCTGGGTGTTGCGCTTGCTCATGGTGATTCACTCCGTGTGGGGTCGTGCGGGGACGTGAAGAAAAGGGGATCTCCGGTTCAGGCGCAGAGCGCGACAGGAACGGGTGGTCCCCTCCGTCCCACGGAGTGCACCAGCAGGCGGGTGCGGGAGGAGCGCGGCAGGTACCGGCCGGGACGTGCCTCCCGCCGCGCGGGGCCGGGCGCGTGCACCGCGGCCACGGCCAGCAGCAGCGGGCGGAACGCGACGGCGCCGACCGCCCGCACCAGAGCGGCCAGCGCGGCCTCGCCGCGCCGCAGCCAGGCCGCGGCCAGCAGGCCGACGCAGACGTGGGCGGCCAGCAGCAGCCAGGGCTGCGCCGGGTCGTGGCTGTTCAGTACGGCCGCGAGTCCCTGCTCGTCCCCGGGCAGCGCCGTGCCCGGCAGTGCCGAGCCGACCTCCCCGCCGCACAGCACGTCGAGACCGACGGCGCGCAGCGAACCGGCGACCGGACCGCCCGCGGGGCCGTAACAGACGTGCTGTCCGGTGGTGAAGACCGTGTCGGCGGCCAGCTCCAGCGGGATCAGGAGCCCGGCTATGCGCCAGAACCCGCGCTCCCGGCCCGACAGCGCGAAGGCGGCTGCGAACACGGCGGCGGCGAGGAAGGCGACGGTGGACAGCGGGAGCGGGGCTCGGGACAGCAGCACATGGGAGGCGGCGGACAGCGTCACGACCAGTGCCGTGAAGATCGCTGCCCGCAGCCCCCTGAGCCGCGTCCCGGAGATGTCCATCGCCGCCGAGTGTGCCATGTGTTCCTTAAGAGCCTCTTAAAAGAGGCCCGGCCAAGAGCGAGGGAGAAGTGCTAGAGGCCCGGGATCCGGCCGTTGCGGAAGAGGTCGACGAAGATCTGGTGGTCGGCCCGCGCCCGCGCGCCGTAGCGGTGCGCGAAGTCCACGAGCAGATCGCCGAAGCCCTCCTCGTCGGCGGCGATCGCCGCGTCGATGGCCCGCTCGGTGGAGAACGGCACCAGTGAGTGACCGCTCTCGTCGTCGGCGGCGGCGTGCATGGTCGCCGTCGCCCGGCCGAGGTCCGCGACGACGGCCGCGATCTCCTCCAGGTCGTCGATGTCGGACCAGTCGAGATCCACCGCGTACGGCGAGACCTCCGCGACCAGCTGGCCGGAGCCGTCCAGCTCCGTCCATCCCAGCCACGGGTCGGCGTGGTCCTGGAGGGCACGCTGCGAGATGACCGTGCGGTGTCCCTCGTGCTGGAAGTATTCGCGGACCTGCCGGTCGGTGATGTGCCGGGAGACCGCCGGGGTCTGGGCCTGCTTCATGTAGATCACGACGTCGTTCTCCAGGGCGTCGCTGTTGCCCTCCAGCAGGATGTTGTACGAGGGCAGGCCGGCCGAGCCGATACCGATGCCGCGCCGCCCCACGACGTCCTTGACGCGGTAGGAGTCGGGACGGGTCAGGCTGGACTCCGGCAGCGTCTCCAGATAGCCGTCGAAGGCGGCCAGGACCTTGTACCGGGTGGCCGCGTCCAGCTCGATGGAGCCGCCGCCGGACGCGAACCGGCGCTCGAAGTCACGGATCTCCGTCATCGAGTCCAGCAGCGAGAACCGGGTCAGCGAGCGCGCCATCCGCAGGGCGCCCAGCAGCGGCCCGTCCGCCGTGTCCAGGGTGAAGGGCGGCACGTCGTCGTCCTTGGCGCCGGTCGACAGGGCGTGGATCCGCTCGCGGTAGGCCGCCGCGCAGATCCGCACCAGCCCGGTGATCCGCTCGTCGCTCAGCGCCTTGGTGTAGCCGATCAGGGCCAGCGAGGCGGCCAGCCGCTTCAGGTCCCAGGTGAAGGGGCCGACGTACGCCTCGTCGAAGTCGTTGACGTTGAAGATCAGCCGGCCGTTGGCGTCCATGTACGTGCCGAAGTTCTCCGCGTGGAGATCGCCGTGGATCCACACCCGGCTCGTCCGCTCGTCCAGGTAGGGACCGGCGTGCTGTTCCCGCTCCATGTCGTTGTAGAAAAGACAGGCCGTGCCCCGGTAGAACGCGAAGGCCGAGGCCGCCATCTTGCGGAACTTGACCCGGAAGGCGGCCGGGTCGGCGGCCAGGAGCTCGCCGAATGCGGTGTCGAAGACGGCGAGGATCTCCTCGCCGCGCTGTTCGGCGGTGGGCTGCGGGACCGGCATCTCTGAGTGCCTCCTGGTACATGACAAATGGGACAGCAGTTCCGCCCCGTCCAACGCACGAAGGTACGCGGGAGTGCCCGCCCGCCGGCCGGCGACCGCCCCCTCGACGGAGAGGCTGCGCCCTCCGGCATTCCCGTCGAAGTGTCGGTGCGGCGACGTAGACTTCCACGCTGTCCCCCAAAGCGGGGGTCCGGGGGTCACCCCCCAGGAGATCGCAGCCCGGAGGCCCGCCGCCGTGACCAAGCCGCCCTTCACGCACCTTCACGTCCACACCCAGTACTCGCTGCTGGACGGTGCTGCGCGGCTCAAGGACATGTTCGAGGCGTGCAACGAGATGGGCATGACCCATATCGCCATGTCCGACCACGGCAACCTCCACGGGGCGTACGACTTCTTCCACACCGCGAAGAAGGCCGGGGTCACGCCGATCATCGGCATCGAGGCGTACGTCGCCCCCGAGTCCCGGCGGAACAAGCGCAAGATCCAGTGGGGCCAGCCGCACCAGAAGCGCGACGACGTCTCCGGTTCCGGTGGTTACACCCACAAGACCATCTGGGCGGCGAACGCCACCGGCCTGCACAACCTGTTCCGGCTCTCCTCCGACGCGTACGCGGAGGGCTGGCTGCAGAAGTGGCCGCGGATGGACAAGGAGACCATCTCGCAGTGGTCGCAGGGCCTGATCGCCTCCACCGGCTGCCCCTCCGGAGAGCTGCAGACCCGGCTGCGCCTCGGCCAGTTCGACGAGGCCCTGAAGTCCGCGTCCGAGTACCAGGACATCTTCGGCAAGGACCGGTACTTCCTGGAGCTGATGGACCACGGCATCGAGATCGAGCGGCGCGTCCGCGACGGACTGCTGGAGATCGGCAAGAAGCTCGGCATCCCGCCCCTGGTCACCAACGACTCCCACTACACGTACGCGCACGAGGCCGCCGCCCACGACGCGCTGCTGTGCATCCAGACCGGCAAGAACCTCTCCGACCCCGACCGCTTCCGGTTCGACGGCACCGGCTACTACCTGAAGTCGACCGACGAGATGTACGCGATCGACTCCTCCGACGCCTGGCAGGAGGGGTGCCGCAACACCCTGCTGGTCGCGCAGCAGGTCGACACCGAGGGCATGTTCGAGGCCAAGAACCTCATGCCCAAGTTCGACATCCCCGAGGGCCACACCGAAGTCACGTGGTTCAAGGAGGAGGTCATGCGCGGCATGGAGCGCCGCTTCCCCGGCGGCATCCCGGAGGACCGCCAGAAGCAGGTCGAGTACGAGATGGACGTCATCATCCAGATGGGGTTCCCGGGGTACTTCCTCGTCGTCGCCGACTTCATCATGTGGGCCAAGAACCAGGGCATCGCGGTGGGCCCCGGCCGTGGTTCCGCGGCCGGCTCGATCGTCGCGTACGCCATGGGCATCACCGACCTCGACCCGATCCCGCACGGCCTGATCTTCGAGCGCTTCCTCAACCCCGAGCGCGTCTCCATGCCCGACGTCGACATCGACTTCGACGAGCGCAGGCGCGTCGAGGTGATCAGGTACGTCACGGAGAAGTACGGCGCCGACAAGGTCGCCATGATCGGCACCTACGGCAAGATCAAGGCGAAGAACGCCATCAAGGACTCCGCCCGCGTGCTGGGCTACCCGTACGCGATGGGCGACCGGCTGACCAAGGCCATGCCCGCCGACGTCCTCGGCAAGGGCATCGACCTCAACGGCATCACGGACCCCTCGCACCCGCGGTACAGCGAGGCCGGCGAGATCCGCGCGATGTACGAGAACGAGCCGGACGTGAAGAAGGTCATCGACACCGCCAAGGGCGTCGAGGGCCTGGTCCGGCAGATGGGCGTGCACGCCGCCGGCGTGATCATGTCGAGCGAGACCATCACCGAACACGTCCCTGTGTGGGTCAGGCACACCGACGGCGTGACCATCACCCAGTGGGACTACCCGCAGTGCGAGTCGCTCGGCCTGCTGAAGATGGACTTCCTGGGCCTGCGCAACCTCACGATCATGGACGACGCCATCAAGATGGTGAAGTCCAACAAGGGCATCGACCTGGAGATGCTCTCCCTGCCGCTCGACGACCCCAAGACCTTCGAGCTGCTGCAGCGCGGTGACACCCTCGGCGTCTTCCAGTTCGACGGCGGGCCCATGCGGTCCCTGCTGCGGCTGATGAAGCCCGACAACTTCGAAGACATCTCCGCCGTGTCCGCGCTCTACCGCCCGGGCCCGATGGGCATGAACTCGCACACGAACTACGCCCTGCGCAAGAACAAGCAGCAGGAGATCACACCGATCCACCCGGAGCTGGAGGAACCGCTCCGGGAGGTCCTGGACGTCACCTACGGCCTGATCGTCTACCAGGAGCAGGTGCAGAAGGCCGCCCAGATCATCGCCGGGTACTCGCTCGGCGAGGCGGACATCCTCCGCCGCGTGATGGGCAAGAAGAAGCCCGACGAGCTGGCGAAGAACTTCGTCCTCTTCCAGAAGGGCGCCCGCGAGAAGGGCTACAGCGACGAGGCCATCCAGGCACTGTGGGACGTGCTGGTCCCCTTCGCCGGATACGCCTTCAACAAGGCGCACTCCGCCGCGTACGGCCTGGTCTCCTACTGGACGGCGTACCTCAAGGCCAACCACCCCGCCGAATACATGGCGGCGCTGCTCACCTCGGTCAAGGACGACAAGGACAAGTCGGCCGTCTATCTGAACGAGTGCCGCCGCATGGGCATCAAGGTGCTGCCGCCCAACGTCAACGAGTCCATGTCGAACTTCGCCGCGCAGGGCGACGACGTGATCCTCTTCGGCCTCACCGCCGTGCGCAACGTCGGCCAGAACGTCGTCGAGTCGATCATCAAGACCCGTAAGGCCAAGGGGAAGTACAGCTCCTTCCCGGACTTCCTCGACAAGGTCGAGGCCGTCGTCTGCAACAAGCGCACCATCGAGTCCCTGATCAAGGCCGGCGCCTTCGACGAGATGGGCCACACCCGCAAGGGCCTGGTCGCCCACCACGAGCCGATGATCGACAACGTGGTCGCGGTCAAGCGCAAGGAGGCCGAGGGGCAGTTCGACCTCTTCGGCGGCATGGGCGAGGAAGCGAGCGACGAGCCGGGCTTCGGGCTCGACGTCGAGTTCTCCGACGTCGAATGGGACAAGTCGTACCTGCTCGCGCAGGAACGGGAGATGCTCGGCCTCTACGTCTCCGACCACCCGCTCTTCGGCATCGAGCACGTCCTGTCCGACAAGACGGACGCCGCCATCTCCCAGCTCACCGGCGGGGAGCACGCGGACGGCGCGGTCGTCACCATCGGCGGCATCATCTCCGGCCTCCAGCGCAAGATGACCAAGCAGGGCAACGCGTGGGCGATCGCCACTGTGGAGGACCTGGCCGGGTCCATCGAGTGCATGTTCTTCCCCGCGACCTACCAGCTCGTCTCCACCCAGCTCGTCGAGGACACCGTCGTGTTCGTCAAGGGCCGCCTCGACAAGCGCGAGGACATCCCGCGACTGGTCGCCATGGAGCTGATGGTCCCCGACCTGTCCTCGGCCGGCACCAACGCGCCGGTGGTGGTGACGATTCCGACGGTCAAGGTCACACCGCCCATGGTCAGCCGCCTCGGTGAGATCCTCAGCCACCACAAGGGCAACACCGAGGTCCGGATCAAGCTCCAGGGCCCCCGCAAGACCACGGTCCTGCGGCTCGACCGGCACCGCGTCCAGCCCGACCCGGCCCTCTTCGGCGACCTCAAGGTGCTGCTCGGCCCGTCCTGTCTGGCCGGCTGACAGGTCCCGCACGCAGAAGGGGCGCTCCCGTCGTCACGGGAGCGCCCCTTCTGGCGTTGTGCGATCAGCTTCTGGTCAGTCAGTTGTGACCGAAGCGCTTCTGCCGGCCCTTGTGAGCCACGTCGGAAGGTGTGACCGCCTGCGCCCGCTGCTCGGCCTGGGCCTCCATCGAGGAGCTGCGCGCCTGCTGAGCGCCGCGCTCCGCGGGAGAAGCCTTGCTCTGAGTGCGTTCCTGCTTCTTGTTCTTGGCCATGGGATGCCTCCTGTGGGGGTTTAGGGGCCAGGGCCGCGACCAGACTCACATACCGGTAAAACCGCCGCATTTTGGATCATTGCGGTCCGTAGTCGCCCCCGGTGGGCGGGTGGGTGGGGTGATCCGCCACGCCGATGATCGAGTTCCGGACGTCAACCCTCCCGTGGTCGGGCAGACTCGAGGGAAACCCGCAACAATCCCGGATCTCGAAGCACCATGAGCTCCCGAAAGAGGGTGGAACGCGTGGACCGCTGCGTCGTCCTGGTGGACGCCGGCTATCTGCTGGGCGCCGCTGCCAGCCTTCTCGCCGGAGAGCCCGCACGATCGCGGATCACCGTCGACCACGCGTCCCTCATCCAGGGCCTGCGCGAACTCGCGGAAGCCGACACCCAACGGCCCCTGCTGCGGATCTACTGGTTCGACGGCGCCCCCGACCGCGTGCCGCAGCCCGAGCACCGGCGGCTGCGGGTGATGCCCCGGGTGACGGTCCGGCTGGGCGCCCTGACCCGCAGCGACGGGCGCTGGGCGCAGAAGGGTGTCGACGCGGCGATGCACGCGGAACTCACCGAACTGGCCAGGAACCGCGCCTGCTCCGACGTGGTCCTGGTGACCGGCGACGGGGACCTGCTGCCCGGCCTGATGTCCGCGAAGGAACACGGCGTCGCCGTCCACCTCTGGGCCGTGCAGGCAGCGGACGGCGACTACAACCAGTCGGAGGACCTCGTCGCGGAGGCCGACGAGCGCCGGGTCCTCGACCGGGCCTGGATCACCCGGGCCGTACGGGCCAAGGAGCTCACCGGTATCTGCGCGCCGCCGCCCGTTCCCCGGCCCGAGATCGCGGCCATCCTCTCCGCGCCGCTGCCCGAGTCGGCGCTCGCCGCCGCCGCGGAGCGCGCCGAGGACGCCGTACGCAACGGCACCAGGACCGCACCCGCGGAGGACGGTACGCAGCCCGCCCCCGCCCCGGCCGGGCCCAAGGGCGGCGTGCCCACCCCCAAGGACCTCGCCGGGCTGCGCGCCCCCGGCCAGCCCTCCTCCCATCCGGCGCCCCACCCGCCGAACGCCACCCTGCGCTGGTCCTCCGACAAGGGCTGGATCGAACGGCCCGGCGGCGGAACGCTGGGCGAGCCCCCGGAGACCGCCTCGCTGCCCACCCTCGCCCAGCTCACCAGCGCCGAACAGCGCTGGGCCGACCGCGAGGAGGACATCACCACCGTCGGCGGAGATCCCTTCGAGGTCGGCCAGGTCTTCGCGCGGCGCTGGATGGAGCGGCTGCCGGAGAACGGCCACGTGCAGAAGCTGTCCACGCTCTACCCCCGCATCCCGCACCGCATCGACGGTGAACTGCTGCGCTACGCAGCACGTTTCGGACTTCTCGCGCACAAGGACGACCAGATCGACGAGCACGACCGCTACGCGATCCGGGCCGGCTTCTGGCGGGAGATCGACGTACGGACGGCCGCCGATCACGGTCCGGCGGGTGAGCAGCCGGGGCCCGAGGGCATCCGGGGCGGACGGACCCCGTAGTCTCGTACCTCGTGAGTACGGTGTGCGTGGTGCGGGATCTGGTCAAGACGTACCCCGCCGCGCGCGGCAGACGGGGCACGCCCGGGACACCCGAGGTGCGTGCCAGCGACGGCGTCAGCCTCGAGGTGCGGCGCGGCGAGATCTTCGGGCTGCTCGGACCCAACGGTGCGGGCAAGTCGACCCTGGTGCGACAGCTCACCGGCCTGATGCGTCCCGACTCCGGCTCGGTCCACGTCCTCGGCCACGATCTCGTACGCCACCCGGAGCGCGCCGCCCGGCTCATCGGCTACCTCGGCCAGGAGTCCACCGCGCTCGACGAACTGACCGTCGCGCTCGCCGCTGAGACCACCGGGCGGCTGCGCGGACTGGCCGCACGCGAGGCGCGCGCGGAGCGGGACGCCGTGCTCGAGGAACTGGGCCTCACCGGCCTCGCCGACCGCCCGCTGAAGAAACTGTCCGGCGGACAGCGCAGACTCGCCTGCTTCGCGGCGACCCTGGTGGGCGAGCGGCCGGTCCTGGTGCTGGACGAACCCACCACCGGGATGGATCCCGTCGCACGGCGCGCCGTATGGGCGGCCGTCGACCGGCGCCGCGCGGACCACGGCGCGACGGTCCTCCTGGTCACCCACAACGTCATCGAGGCGGAGACCGTGCTCGACCGGGTCGCCGTCCTCGACCGCGGCCGGGTCATCGCCTGCGACAGCCCGTCCGGGCTGAAGGAACACGTCGCCGGCGAGGTACGGGTCGAGCTGGTGTGGCGCGAACGCGCACCGCTCGATGTGCCCGAGGTCGCCGCGCTGCGCGGCTCCGCCCAGGAATCGGGCCGGCGCTGGGTCCTGCGGCTCGCCCCCGAGGAGGCGCGGGCGGCGGTCGCCGCGGTGACCGGCGGCGCGGCCTTCGCGGCGCTCGACGACTTCACCCTGGCCACCCCGAGCCTGGAGGACGTGTACTTGGCACTCGGGGGGAACGCGACGAAGGGGCTGGTCAAGGCGTGAGCATCGTGTCCGCCAAATCCGACGCGGCGGTGTCCGTGCGCCGGACGCCGCCGGCGGAGGAGACGACCGCCGCGCCGCTCGCGCCGAAGGCGCGGCTGCTGCCGGCGCTGGCGGCCGTGTACCGGGCGCAGCTGTCCCGGGCGCGGGTCGCCCGCATCCCGCTGCTGTTCGTGGCGACGTTCCAGTCCGTCGGGATCATGGTCCTGATGCGGGGCGTCGTCGACGGCGGCGCGGAGGCGCGTGCCGTCGTCGCGGGCGCGAGCGTGCTGGTCGTCGCGTTCGTGGCGCTCAATCTGCTCGCCCAGTACTTCGGCCAGCTGCGTGCCGGCGGCGGCCTCGACCACTACGCGACCCTGCCGGTGCCGCCCGCGGCCGTGGTGCTCGGCGCGGCGGGCGCGTACGCCTCCTTCACCGTGCCGGGGACGGTGGTGACGGCCGTCGCGGGAAGTGTGCTGTTCGGGCTGCCGCTGACGCACCTGTGGGTGCTCGCGGCGGTCATCCCGCTGTCGGGCGCGGCACTCGCCGGACTGGGCGCGGCCCTCGGCCTGCTGGCACCCCGCCAGGAAATGGCCACCCTGCTCGGTCAGCTGGGCATGTCGGCGGCGCTGCTGCTCGGCGTGCTGCCGGCCGACCGGCTGCCGGAACCGGTCTCCTACGCGCGTGATCTGCTGCCGTCCACCTACGGGGTCGAGGCGATGGCCCGGACCTTCGACGCCCACCCGGACTGGCCCGCCGTCGGCCTCGACCTCGCGGTCTGCGCGGCCGTCGGCGTCGTCTCACTGGCGGTCGCGACGTGGGCCTACCGGCGGGCAGCGGTCCGGTGAGGCGTCACCCGGGCGGGCCTGGCACGATGGCGGGGTGACCGCACCTCTGACGCCGCCGCACCAGCCGCACGAGCCTTCCCGGGACGACAACGCCTGGCAGGCGCCGCCCACCGGACCGGGGCCGTCCTCGATGTACGCGTACGACACGGCCAAGGACGAGGCCGAGTCGGCCGCGGAACTGCGGAAGGACCTGCGGGACTCCGCGCTGGTCCTGGTGGCCGTCACGCTGCTGGGCGTCGCTCTGGGCTTCCTCTGGCTGTGGCTGGCCCCCCGGGTGCCGCTGGTCTCCACCGACGAGGCGGTCTTCCTCAAGGACACCGAGGGCGAGGAGGCGATCGGCGCGGACGGCACGTTCCTGCTGCTGGGCGTCGGTCTCGGAGTGCTGACCGCACTGGCCGTCTTCCTCTTCCGCAGGCGCGGCGGCATCGCCCTGGTGGTGGCCCTGGCGGTCGGCTCCGTGCTCGGCTCCCTGCTGGGCTGGGGCATCGGCGTGTGGTTCGGCCCGTCGCGGGACGTGGTGGAGCACGCGCGCCAGGTCGGCGAGGGGGTCACCTTCGACGCGTACCTGGACCTGCGGGCGAAGGGAGCGCTGCTGGCGTGGCCGGTGGCGGCGATGCTGGTGCATCTGGGGCTGACGGCGCTGTTCGGGCCGAGGGATCCCGAGCCGGACCAGCACTGGCCGGGTGACCCGGCCGCGCCGACGCAGTGACGTTTCGCTCGTAGCGCGCCGCCACGTCCGGCGGGCCCCCGGGTCCCGCAGGACTACGCGCGGCCGATCGGGGCCAGGGTCGCCGAGGTCAGGGTGGCCAGATCCGTCGGGGACAGTTCGACCTCCAGCCCGCGGCGCCCCGCCGACACGCAGATCGTCTCGTGCGCCGCCGCCGACGAGTCCAGCACCGTCGGCAGCCGCTTGCGCTGCCCCAGGGGAGAGATGCCGCCCCGGACGTAACCCGTCGTGCGTTCCGCCGCCGCCGGGTCCGCC
Source organism: Streptomyces pristinaespiralis (assembly GCF_001278075.1). Taxonomy (GTDB): domain Bacteria; phylum Actinomycetota; class Actinomycetes; order Streptomycetales; family Streptomycetaceae; genus Streptomyces; species Streptomyces pristinaespiralis. The sequence continues at coordinate 6,346,607 of NZ_CP011340.1, forward strand.
ATCGTCGCCCGCTTGCCGCCGACGGCCGATGCCAGCGCCTTCAGGTCGAGCTGGCCCGCGACCGGGACGACCGCCACCGTCAGCGCGCCGTCGACGTCCGCGACCAGGGTCTTGAACACCCGCTCGGGAGAGACGCCCAGAGCCTCCGCGGCCTCCTCGCCGTACGAGGGCGATGCCGGGTCGTGGTCATAGGCGTGCAGGGTGAACGGGGTGCCCGCCGATGTGAGGGCCACCGTCGCCGGCGTACCGCCCGACTGCTGCTTCTTCGTCTTCTTCGTCGCGTTCTTCGCCAAGGCAGGGATCCTCGCGTCAGTTGGGGCTGGTGGGCCGCCACGTCAGATCGACGGCCGGCAGCGACGGCAGGTGCCGCAGCATCGCCGTCTCCGCCCGCAGCAGTGTCAGTTCCTCGCGCAGCCGGGTCGCCGTGTCCGGCGCCTGGAGCAGCCGCTGCTTCGCAGGGGTGTCCAGCACCGCCGCCGCGGCGACGAGGTAGGAGACGACCAACGGCTCGTCGGGCAGTTCCGCACCGGTCGACAGCGAACGCTCGCGCGCGCCGGCCAGCCGCTTCTGGTAGCTGCGGAACGCCCGCAGCACGCCTTCCGCGAGGGTGGCGGCGCCGTCGCCCTGCTCCTCCGGGATCTCTTCGAGCTCCGCGGTGAGGAACGGCCCGCTCGCGTCGACCGACAGCAGTTTGACGCGGGTCGTGCCGGTGGCGAGCACTTCGAAGCTGCCGTCCCCGCGTTCGCGGACGGTCGCCGCGTCGGCGATGCAGCCCACCCGGTGGAAGGCCTGGATCGGGTCAGGGCCGAAGCCGGCGGCGGGGCCGCGTTCCACGACCGTGGTCGGGTCGGGCATCCCGGGGGAGGCCGGTGCGACCTCGCGGCCGTCGCGGATGGCGACCACGGCGAAGCGCCGGGGCTCCTCCTCGTCCGTCTTCAGCAGCTCGCGCATCATGGCGCGATAACGCTCCTCGAAAATGTTCAGTGGCAGCACAAGGCCCGGGAACAGAACCGAGTTCAGCGGGAAGAGCGGCAGGCGAGCGGTGGTCACAGCGGTCAAGAGTAATGGTCGAGCAGGCGGACCCGTCCTCCCCCTACGACCTGGCGGCCGCGGGAGGTGCCCCCAGTCGTCCACGCAGCGGCGTCGCCGACGCGACCTCGATCCGTACGTCGTCCCTGGCCCGGAGGAACCGGCCGAGCGGATCCTCGGTCACCGACGACCACGGAAACGACGTCGCGTGAGGGCCGATCAGCCGGAACTGGTTCAGCGCCTCCGCCCAGCGTCCCCGTGCCACCAGCACATAGGCGAGCAGGTTGCGCACCTCGGCCGGCCAGGGGTCGCCGGGCCCGTATCCGTGGGACAGCGCGATGGCGAGGTCCGCGGCCGCGTCGATCCGGTCGTCCTGCACCGATGTCCTGGTCTCCCCGCCGAGCAGCTGGGCGAAGGCCGCCCGTACCGGCAGGGCCTGCACCAGAGAGCCGGGGAGCGCGTCGGCGGCGGCCTGCTCCGCGAAGTCGAAGCACTCGCGGTGCGAGCCGTACCACTGGGCGGACAGGTATTTGAGCGCCGCCACATGGCAGCCGTAGTGGTGCGAGGAGCGGCGGACAGCCTGCTCCCACAGCGTTTCGAAGGCCGTGTGCGTGGCGTGCGTGCCGCGCGCGTGGTCGAGGGCGATCCGCCAGGGCACGGGGTCGCCGGGACCGGCCTCCGCCGCGGCGGCGATCAGCGGGGCCACCTCGCGGAGCTGTTCCGCGCGGGCCGGCGACTCCCAGGCCCTGCGGACCGCGAGCTCGGCCTTGACCACGAGGGCGTCGGCGTCGCGCGGGGTCGCGCGCAGCCAGTCGCCGAGCCATTCGTCCCGGTTCCGGGCGAACGCCGCGAGCCTGACGACGTACCGGTCGCGGTTCTCCCATTCGGCTGATTCCCGTGTGGTCGCCAGGAGCTTCGCGGCCGGTTCGTACTCTCCGACCGCAGCCGCGACCAACGCCGGACCGAGCCGGTCGTCGGGGGCGTCGAGCAGTACCGCCTCGTCGGGGGCGAGGCAGTCGGTGAGCCGTGGCGTATGACGGATCATGCGCGCGGTACGGATCAGGGCGCGGATCAGTGACATGGTGCGGACCATTGAAAACGCGCAGGTGAACGCCGCGCCAGAGGGCAGCTGTGAAGCTTTGGTGGCAACGGAATGGTTGTCCGGGCCGAAGTCAAGAGACGGTAAAGAAAGCGACTCAACCGCGACGGAGGAGCCGGGAGGCGCCCGCCGCGACCGTGGTCGCGAGGATCCAGCCCAGCAGCACCAGGACGGCCGCCGCCCATTGCCATCCGCCCTGGAGCCGCCAATGGCCGTCCTGGCCGAGATTGATCACCGGAATGAGCAGATCGAGGGCGTACAGCGCCGGGTTCCACTCGGGATGCTCGTCGGGCTTGATCGGCGGCGGGGCGACCTGGGCGAAGGCGATCGCGCCGGCCGCCCAGAGCACCGCCATCCACAGGGCGGCCCGGCCCGGCCGGTAGCCGTACGCCACCGTCAGGTCCTGGAGATAGCCCCACAGCTTCCCGGCCAGCGGCAAGGTCTCCCGGCGCCGGCGGTTCTTGGCCAGCAGCACCTCACGGGCGTCCGCGTCCTCGCCGCTGTTGCGCAGGACGGTCGCCAGCCGCTCGTACGGCTCCGGCGAGTACTCGGGGGTCGCCGAGGCGACCCACTCCAGCCGCCGGGAGAGCGGGAACTCCTCGTACGGCACCAGGTTCTCGTAGACGAAGCCGCCCATCGCGAGCCCGCCCGGGCCGGGCCAGCTCGCCGCCAGGTCGATCAGCGTCACGACCTTCGCGCCGTTCAGCACGACCCGCCCCTCCTCGGGGCGCTCCGCGTTGAACCGCAGCTCGGGAGTGGCGATCCGGCGCAGGGACAGCTCCTCGCGCGGGCTCAGCACGAACCGCGCCCGCTGGAGGTCCACCGCGTCGCCGAACCGCCCGTCGTCGAGCCGGACGCCGCCGTGGCACTCGAAGGGCTGGAGCCGGGAGCCGCGCGCGGGGGTGCCGTAGGCGGCGATGCCGAACGGGGGAGTGGCGCCCTGGTTCCCCGTGGCCACGCTCACCCAGGCGCCCGTCATGTACAGCGTGCGCTCCACGCTGAGCTGGGGGGCGTTGAGCGCACGGCGCTCCGCCGCCGCCCGCAGCCGGCTGCCGCGCAGACTGAGCGAGACCCCCACCTTCGCGCCGCGCAGGCTGAACTCGCCGTAGGTCTCTATCAGTTCGGCCTGTAAGTCCTGGGCGACCGACATGCCGTCCGCGGTGATCGCCCGGCCCCGGCGGTCCGGCCGCACATGGATCTGGTTGATCAGCAGGTCCGTGCCGATCTGGGCGTCCGTGAGCCGGATGCCGTGCTCGACGCGACAGCGGGGCAGGTGCAGATCGCCCTCCGTGCGCAGCCTGGCCGCCTCGATCCGCGGGATCGCGCAGCCGACCATGCGCACGGTGGTGAAGTGCGCCTCCGGCATCAGCAGCTCGTTCTCGAAGCGGCAGCCGTGCAGCTCCACGTACGGGGAGATGCTGCCGCCCGCCAGCTTGAGGGTGCCGGTGATCAGGACGCCGCGCAGTTTGAGCGCGCAGACCCGGCCCGGCCGCGCGGCGGGTCCGCTCAGCAGCAGGCGGGCCACGATCGACGCCCGGACGCTGCGCTCGGGACCCCAGGGCAGGGGGGAGAAGGGATCGTTCAGCAGGGGGTCGGTGTCACTGAGGTCGTACGTGCTTCCGTTTCTGAAGGCGTTCCACATGTGGAGCTCGGTCGGGGTCAGCCCGTCCGGCGGCCCGTCGTCCAGCGGCTCGGTCACTGCCGCTCCTCCGCTTCGTTGGCTCGTACAGCTGTTCTTCCCTCTGAGTGACGGCCTGAACGCTAGTGGTGATGGTCAACTTGTGGGGTTCGTATCAGCCACTGATACGGGAATCGACCGTGGCAACCGGTCTGAGAGAATTGACCCCGTGCTGCGATCTAACTTCCTCGCTCGAATCGATCTGCGCGGCGACGCCCTCCCCGAGGGTGGCGCTCTGCGCGACCTGCTGCCCCGTGCCGACTTCGACGTGGCGGCCGCCCTGGAGAAGGTGCGGCCGATCTGCGAGGACGTGCATCATCGCGGCGACGCGGCGCTGATCGAGTACGCGGAGAAATTCGACGGTGTGCGGCTCGACCAGGTCCGGGTGCCCGCGGCCGCGCTGACGCGCGCGCTCGAGGAGCTCGACCCCGCCGTCAGGGCGGCGCTCGAGGAGTCCATCCGCCGGGCCAGGATCGTCCACCGCGCCCAGCGCCGCGGCGAGCACACCACCCAGGTCGTCCCCGGCGGCACCGTCACCGAGAAGTGGGTGCCGGTCGACCGGGTCGGTCTGTACGCCCCCGGCGGCCGCTCGGTCTACCCCTCGTCCGTGATCATGAACGTGGTCCCGGCGCAGGAGGCGGGCGTCGGGTCGATCGCGCTGGCCTCGCCCGCGCAGAAGGAGTTCGCGGGCCTCCCGCACCCCACGATCCTCGCCGCCTGCGCCCTCCTCGGCATCGACGAGGTGTACGCGGCCGGCGGCGCCACCGCCGTCGCGATGTTCGCCTACGGCACCGAGTCCTGCGCGCCCGCGAACATGGTCACCGGCCCGGGCAACATCTGGGTCGCCGCCGCGAAGCGCTACTTCACCGGCCGGATCGGCATCGACGCCGAGGCCGGCCCGACCGAGATCGCCGTCCTCGCCGACGCCGGCGCCGACCCCGTCCACGTCGCCGCCGACCTGATCAGCCAGGCCGAGCACGACCCGCTGGCCGCCGCCGTGCTGGTCACGGACTCCGAGGAGCTGGCGGCAGCGGTCGAGCGCGAGCTGGAGCCGCAGATCGCCGCGACCAAGCACGTCGAGGACCGGATCATGCCCGCGCTCCGCGGCCGGCAGTCAGCGATCGTGCTCGTCTCCGACATCGAGGACGGCCTCGAGGTCGTCAACGCCTACGGCGCAGAGCACCTGGAGATCCAGACCGCCGACGCCGCCGCCCTCGCCGCCCGGGTCCGCAACGCGGGCGCCGTCTTCGTCGGCCCGTGGGCCCCGGTGTCGCTGGGCGACTACGCGGCGGGGTCCAACCACGTCCTGCCCACCGGCGGCTGCGCCTGCCACTCCTCCGGCCTGTCCGTGCAGTCCTTCCTGCGCGGCATCCACATCGTGGACTACACCCGGGACGCCCTCGCGGAGGTCACGCACCACGTGGTGACGCTCGCCGAGGCGGAGGACCTGCCGGCACACGGCGCCGCCCTCAAGGCCCGCTTCGACTGGAAGGTGCCGGGGCAGTGACCGACAGCAGGAGCACCACCTCCCCGTGGGACGACCTCCCCATCCGGGACGAGCTGCGCGGCAAGTCGCCCTACGGCGCCCCCCAGCTCGACGTCCCCGTCCGGCTGAACACCAACGAGAACCCGTATCCGCTGCCCGAGGCGCTCGTCGAGCGCATCGCGGAGCGGGTGCGCGACGCGGCCCGGGAGCTCAACCGCTACCCCGACAGGGACGCGGTCGAGCTGCGTACCGAGCTGGCCCGCTACCTCACCCGCACGACCGGCCACGAGGTCGTCAGGGAGAACGTCTGGGCGGCCAACGGCTCCAACGAGGTCATCCAGCAGCTGCTGCAGGCCTTCGCCGGTCCCGGCCGGATCGCCATGGGCTTCGAGCCGTCGTACTCGATGCACGGCCTGATCTCCCGCGGCACCGGCACCGGCTGGATCTCCGGCCCGCGCGGTGACGACTTCACCATCGACATCGCCACCGCCACCGCGGCCGTCGCAGAGCACCGCCCGGACGTCGTGTTCATCACCTCGCCCAACAACCCCACCGGCACCGCGGTCGACGCCGGTACGGTCCTCGCGCTGTACGAGGCGGCACAGGCGGCGAAGCCGTCGCTGGTCGTCGTCGACGAGGCGTACGTGGAATTCAGCCACCGGCCGTCGTTGTTGCCGCTCATCGAGGGCCGCCCCAACCTGGTGATCTCCCGCACCATGTCCAAGGCATTCGGCGCCGCCGGACTGCGCCTCGGATACCTGGCCGCCCACCCCGCGGTGGTCGACGCCGTCCAGCTGGTGCGCCTGCCGTACCACCTGTCCGCCGTCACCCAGGCCACCGCCCTGGCCGCGCTGGAGCACACCGATACGCTGCTCGGGTACGTCGAGCAGCTGAAGACCGAGCGGGACCGCCTGGTCACGGAGCTGCGGGCGATCGGCTACGAGGTCACCGACTCCGACGCCAATTTCGTGCAGTTCGGCCGGTTCGACGGCGAGGACGGCGCACACAAGGCGTGGCAGCGGATCCTCGACCGGGGCGTACTGGTCCGCGACAACGGCGTACCGGGACGGCTGCGGGTCACCGCGGGCACGCCCGAAGAGAACGACGCGTTCCTCGATGCGGTTCGCGCACTGAAGAAGGAGCAGCACTGATGAGCGGCCGCGTAGGACGGGTCGAGCGCACCACCAAGGAGACCTCGGTCGTCGTCGAGATCAACCTCGACGGCACCGGCAAGGTCGACGTCGCCACCGGCGTCGGCTTCTACGACCACATGCTCGACCAGCTCGGCCGGCACGGTCTGTTCGACCTCACCGTCAAGACCGACGGCGACCTGCACATCGACACGCACCACACCATCGAGGACACCGCCCTCGCGCTGGGCGCCGCCTTCAAGCAGGCCCTCGGCGACAAGGTCGGCATCTACCGCTTCGGCAACTGCACCGTGCCGCTGGACGAGTCGCTCGCCCAGGTCACCGTGGACCTGTCGGGCCGCCCGTACCTGGTGCACACCGAGCCCGAGAACATGGCGCCGATGATCGGCACGTACGACACGACGATGACCCGCCACATCTTCGAGTCCTTCGTCGCGCAGGCGCAGATCGCGCTGCACATCCACGTCCCGTACGGCCGCAACGCCCACCACATCGTGGAGTGCCAGTTCAAGGCGCTCGCCCGTGCCCTGCGGTACGCCTCGGAGCGCGACCCCCGGGCGGCCGGCATCCTTCCCTCGACGAAGGGCGCCCTGTGACCGGCCTCTCGACCATTCTCATCGTCGTCGGGCTGTTCCTCGCCGGCGGTGCGTACTCGTTCTCCAAGCAGGAGATGCCCAAGGGCACCGTCGTACTGCTCGCCGGAGCGTCCGCGATGTGCCTGATCGCGGGTGTCATGCGGATTCAGGGGATCTGGGAATGACCACAGCGACGCCACAGAAGAAGGTCGTCGTCTTCGACTACGGGTTCGGCAACGTCCGCTCCGCGGAGCGCGCGCTCGCCCGGGTCGGGGCCGACGTCGAGATCACCCGCGACTACGACAGGGCGATGAACGCCGACGGACTGCTCGTCCCCGGCGTCGGCGCCTTCTCCGCCTGCATGGACGGCCTGAGGCAGGCCCGTGGAGAGTGGATCATCGACCGGCGGCTCTCCGGCGGACGTCCCGTCATGGGCATCTGCGTCGGTATGCAGATCCTGTTCGCCCGCGGGATCGAGCACGGCGTGGAGACCGAGGGCCTCGACGAGTGGCCCGGCACCGTCGGCCCGCTGAAGGCCCCGGTCGTGCCCCACATGGGCTGGAACACCGTCGAGGCGCCCGCCGGCAGCGAGCTCTTCGCCGGCGTGGACGACGACGCCCGCTTCTACTTCGTGCACTCCTACGCGGTGCGCGAATGGGAGCTCGAGGTCACCAACCCGGCCATGCGCGCGCCCCAGGTCACCTGGGCCACGCACGGCGAGCCCTTCGTCGCCGCCGTCGAGAACGGCGCCCTGTGGGCCACCCAGTTCCACCCCGAGAAGTCCGGCGACGCCGGCGCCCAGCTGCTGACCAACTGGATCGAGACCCTCTGATGCCGAAGCTTGAACTCCTTCCCGCAGTCGACGTCCGCGACGGCCAGGCCGTCCGTCTCGTCCATGGCGAGTCCGGCACCGAGACGTCGTACGGCTCCCCCCTCGAGGCGGCCCTCACCTGGCAGCGCGCCGGCGCCGAGTGGCTCCACCTCGTCGACCTCGACGCCGCCTTCGGCACCGGCGACAACCGGGCGCTGATCGCCGAGGTCGCCGGAGCCATGGACATCAAGGTCGAGCTGTCCGGCGGCATCCGCGACGACGCCTCCCTCGAGGCCGCTCTCGCCACCGGCTGCCGTCGTGTCAACCTGGGCACCGCGGCACTGGAGACCCCCGAGTGGGTCGCCAAGGTCATCGCCGAGCACGGCGACAAGATCGCCGTCGGTCTGGACGTCCGCGGCACGACACTGCGCGGCCGTGGCTGGACCCGCGACGGCGGCGACCTCTACGAGACCCTCGCCCGGCTCGACTCCGAGGGCTGTGCCCGTTACGTCGTCACCGACATCGCCAAGGACGGCACCCTCCAGGGCCCCAACCTGGAGCTGCTGAAGAATGTCTGCGCGGCGACCGACAAGCCGGTCGTCGCCTCCGGCGGCGTCTCCTCGCTCGACGACCTGCGCGCCATCGCGTCGCTGGTCCCCGAGGGCGTCGAGGGCGCCATCGTCGGCAAGGCGCTGTACGCCAAGGCCTTCACCCTGGAAGAGGCCCTCGCGGCGGTGTCCGCATGACCGCAGGCCCCCCTTCCGGTTCCGGCCCGGTGCGCCGGGTCGGCTCCGGCGGCCCCTGGGAGGAGGCCTTCGGCTACTCCCGTGCCGTCGAACTGCCCAACGGCCTGGTCCTGGTCTCCGGCTGCACGTCGGTCGTCGGCGGCCAGATCGCCGCAGGGAGCCCGTACGAGCAGACGGTCACCGCGTTCGGCGTGGCGATCGACGCGCTGAAGCAGCTCGGGCTCGGCGCGGGTGACGTCGTACGCACCCGGATGTACATCACGCACGCCCGCGACGTCGAGGACGTCGGGCGAGCCCACAAGGAGATCTTCGGCGACGTCCGGCCGGCCGCGTCGATGCTCGTGGTCTCCGGCTTCGTCGACCCCTCGCTGGTCGTCGAGGTCGAGGTCGAGGCGTACCGGCCGACCGGAACCGATGGAGGTGCCGCATGACCCTCGCGGTACGGGTGATCCCCTGCCTGGACGTCGACAACGGCCGGGTGGTCAAGGGCGTCAACTTCCAGAACCTGCGCGACGCGGGCGACCCCGTCGAGATGGCGAAGCTGTACGACGCCGAAGGCGCCGACGAGCTGACCTTCCTCGACATCACCGCCTCCTCCGGCAACCGGGAGACCACCTACGACGTGGTGCGCCGCACCGCGGAGCAGGTGTTCATCCCGCTCACCGTCGGTGGCGGCGTGCGCAGCGCCGAGGACGTCGACAGGCTGCTGAGGGCCGGCGCGGACAAGGTCGGCGTCAACACCGCGGCGATCGCGCGGCCCGAGCTGATCCGCGAGATCGCCGAGCGGTTCGGCCGCCAGGTGCTGGTGCTCTCCGTCGACGCCCGGCGCACCGCGGACGGCACGTTCGAGGTGACGACGCACGGCGGCCGCAAGGGCACCGGCATCGACGCCGTCGAATGGGCGCACCGCGCGGCCGAGTTGGGCGCGGGCGAGATCCTGCTCAACTCCATGGACGCCGACGGCACCAAGGACGGCTACGACACCGAGATGATCGCCGCCGTGCGCAAGCACGTCACGGTCCCGGTGATCGCCTCCGGCGGTGCGGGCCGGCTCGCCCACTTCCCGCCGGCGATCGACGCGGGCGCGGACGCGGTGCTCGCCGCCTCCGTGTTCCACTTCGGCGACCTGCGGATCTCGCAGGTGAAGGACACGCTGCGGGAGGCGGGCCACCCGGTCCGCTGAGGCGCTGCCCGAAGGGGCCGGCAAGGACTTCGCGTCCTGCCGGCCCCTTCCGCTGTGTGCGGGGGCCGGGTGGGCGGCCCCCGAGGTGCGGACGCCGGTCCGCGAGGAGACCGGTGAACTTGCCGATGCCGTACCGGGGTCCGGGCCCCGACGGTGGTACCGCCATCAACACGGCGGTACGCGACCGGCACGGCGGACTCCTGGCGACGACGGGTCAGGTCCTGCGGCGCGTAACCGCCTCGACCCGAGAGGACCCTCCTCGTGCACCTCACCCCCACGAGCCGCTCCCGCCGCCGTTCCCTGCTGGGCGCGGCCGCCGCCGCGGCGGCAGCCCTGTGCGCCACCCTCCTGCCCGGCACGCAGGCCCAGGCGGCCGACAACCCGTACGAGCGCGGTCCCGCTCCGACCGTCGCCTCCATCGAGGCCCTGCGCGGCCCGTACTCGGTCTCCGAGACGTCCGTCTCCTCGCTGGCGGTCTCGGGCTTCGGCGGCGGCACCATCTACTACCCCACGTCCACCTCGGACGGCACGTTCGGAGCCATCGCCATCTCGCCCGGCTTCACCGCCTACGAGTCGTCCATCGCGTGGCTCGGCCCCCGGCTCGCCTCCCAGGGCTTCGTGGTCTTCACCATCGACACCAACACCGTCTACGACCAGCCCGACAGCCGGGGCGACCAACTCCTCGCCGCGCTGGACTACCTGACCCAGCGCAGCACGGTCCGCGGCCGCATCGACAGCACCCGGCTCGGGGTCATGGGCCACTCCATGGGCGGCGGCGGCACGCTCGAGGCCGCCAAGACCCGTCCCTCGCTGCAGGCGGCGATCCCGCTGACCGGCTGGAACCTGGACAAGACCTGGCCCGAACTGCGCACGCCCACCCTGGTGGTCGGCGCCGACGGCGACACGGTCGCCTCGGTCTCCTCGCACTCGGAGCCGTTCTACGAGTCGCTGCCCGCGTCGCTCGACAAGGCGTACCTGGAGCTCAACAACGCCAACCACTTCACGCCGAACAGCAGCAACACCACGATCGCGAAGTACAGCATTTCGTGGCTGAAGCGGTTCATCGACAACGACACCCGGTACGAGCAGTTCCTCTGCCCGCTGCCGCGGCCCAGCCTGACCATCGAGGAGTACCGGGGCAACTGCCCGCACACCTCCTGACCCAGCGGGAGCGGCTCCCCATCCGGAGCGGCTCCACCCGGACGACGTGACGTTGCCGGTGGCGGACGACCGCCACCGGCAACGTGCTGTGCGGGCGCGGCGGCGGTGCGTTCGGTGCGGGCGGTGCCGGCCGTGCAAGGGGTGCAAGCGGTGCAAGCGGTGCAAGTGGTGCGGGCGGTGGGCGCTGTGCGGGCGCACAGCACGGAGCGGTTCACGGTGGGAGCCCGCCCAGCACGGCGGGCCAGGGCCGCGAAGCGCGGACCGGACCCTTCCGGACCGGAGTTACGCAAGAGTAAGTTGCCGGGCGTGAATCCATCGACGACCGTGCACAGTCCCCTTCGGCTGTACGGCCGAAGCGGTGAACTCGCCCTCCTCGACGAGCTGTCGGCCCGCCTGCGCGACGGCTGCGGCAGCACCCTCGTGATCACCGGGCCGCCCGGCCTCGGCCGCAGCGCACTCGCGCGGCACGCCGTCGGCAACCAGCGCGAGGGGACGGTGCTCCACACACGCGCCGCCCCCGCCGAAGCCCTGCTGCCGTACAGCGGACTCCACGCCCTGCTCTGCTCGGCGCCCGGCCCCCTGCCCGGACCGGCCGACGACGTGACCCGCCCGGGGACAGCGCCCACCGCGCTGCTGGAACTGCTCAGGACCCTCGGGGCCGAGAGCCCGCTGCTGCTCTGCGTCGACGACGCCCATGCCTGGGACCGGGACTCGCGCATCGCGCTCGGCTTCGCCGCCCGCCGCCTCGCCCCGCGCGACCGCGCCGCCGTGCTGCTCACCGCGACCGACGACCCGGGCGGCCAGGACGCCTTCACCGGACTGCCGCGGCTGCGCCTCGGACCGCTCGACGACGCGGCCGCCGGCGAACTGATCGACCGGCTGACACAAGGCCGGGCCGACCCGCTCGTACGGGACGAGCTGCGCCGGGAGGCGGCGGGCAACCCGGGACTGCTGACCGCGCTCGCCGCGCGGCTCACGCCCGACCAGCTCGCCGGCCACGCGCCGCTGCCGCACCCCCTCCCCGGCGCGGAGCGCGTCCTTTCCGCGTACGCCGCCCGCGCCGAGGCACTCCCGGCGGACACCCGGCTCCTGCTGCTCCTCGCCGCGGCGGCAGAGGAACACGAACCGGAAGGCGCCGGCGCCGACGCGGCCCTGCTGATGCGCGCGGCCCGGCTGGCCGGCGTCGACGCCGACCGGCTGCTGCCCGGCCCGCGCGCGGGTGCGCTCCACAGCGACGGCCCGCGGGTCCGCTTCGCCCATCCGCTGCTGCGCACCGCCGTACTGCGCGGCGCGCCGCTGCCACGCAGGCGTGCCGCGCACCGGCTGCTGGCCGCCGCCCTCGACGGGCCGCACCTCACCCTGCCGCGACTGGTCCAACGGGCCTGCGCGGCAGGCGGATACGACCCGTTCCTCGCCGACGCGCTCGCCGGGGCGGCCATCGCCCCCCGGCCGCACACCGACCGCGCCACCGCCCTCGCGCGCGCCGCGGAACTCACGGCCGACGAGACCCTGCGCGGCCTACGGTTCTCCGCCGCAGCCGAGCACGCCTGGCTGGACGGGGAGCCCGGCCGGGCCCGCGCGCTGCTGGCCAGGGTCCGCGCCGTACCGGTGTCCGGCCCGGCCCACCACGTTCGCGGACTGATCGCCCTGTGCGACGGCCCCGTGGCCGACGCCCGCGAGTCGCTGCTCGCCGCCGCCGCGCTCCTGGCCGACGACGCCGACCGCGCGAGTGCCGCCCTGCTCGCCGCCGCGGACGCCGCCTGGGCCATGGGCGACCCGCACGGATACGCGGACGCGCTCGCCCGGGTCCCGGCGGCGGTGGCGGACGTGCCGGGCCCGGGCCCTTCCCCGCGCTCGGCCACGGCTTCCCGCGCCGGGGGGAGCGGGCCGGACGGCCGGGAGACGCTCGGCAGGTATGTCGCGGGCATGCGGGCCGTGTTCGCGGGACGGACCGCTGCCGGCCACGCGCTGCTGCGGGAATGCGTCGAGGCGTCAGGACGCGCCGGAGACCCGGACGTACTGCTGCGGTCGGCCGCCGCCGCGCTCGTCGTCGGCGATGTGGACGCCGCCTGCCGGGCGGGCGCCAGGGCGCTGGCCGCCGTACGGGTCCACGGGCCCCGGGTGCTGCTGCCCCCGGCACTGGAACGCCTCGCGTACGCCGAACTGCGCGCGGGCCGGCACGCACGGGCCAGGGTGCACGCCCTCGAGGGACTGCGCGCCGCCCGCGGGCTCGGCCGGCGCAACAGCGCCGCCCATCTGCACGCCGTACTCGCCCTGACCGCGTCCCTGGAAGGCGACGCGGACGCCTGCGCCGAGCACGCCGGCGCCGCCGGTGCCACCGCCGCGGCGCACGGACTGGCGCAGGCAGCCAGCCTCGCGGTGTGGGCGGTGGCACGGACGGACCTGGCGGCGGGCCGGTGCGCGGAGGCCGCCGCGCGGCTGCGGCCCCTCGTCGTACCGGGCCCCAGGCGCGGCCACTTCGCGGTCATGATGCTCGCCGTGCCGTGCTTCGTGGAGGCGACCGTCCTCGCGGGCCGCACGGACGGAACGGCGGTCGCGGTGGAGGAGTTCGCGGCGTGGGCGGCGAGCACCGCCGACCCGCTCGCGCCCGCACAGCTCGCCCGCTGCCGGGCGCTCGTCGCCCCGCCGGAGGAGGCCGCCGCCCGCTACGAGGAGGCGCTCGCCCACCACGAGCGGGCCGGCGGCGACTTCGAGCGGGCCCGCACCCTGCTGCTGTACGGGCAGTGGCTGCGCCGCCGGCGCAGGACGCGCGAGGCCCGCGGTCCGCTGCGGGACGCGCTCGTCGCGTTCGAGCGGTGCGGGGCGCGCGGCTGGGCCGACCGGGCCGGGGGCGAGCTGCGGGCCGCCGGCGAGGCGGTGGCCGGCGACGCGGGGAGCGGCCCGCTGGACCGGCTCACGCCGCAGCAGCGGCGCATCGCCCACCATGTCGCGGAGGGCTCGACCAACCGGGAGGTGGCACTGCGGCTGTCGGTCAGCACGCGGACCGTCGATCACCATCTGCGGAACGTGTTCGCGCTGCTCGGAGTACGTTCGAGGACCGAACTGGCACGTCTGCTGGAGCGCTCCGGCGCCTGAGCCCGGTGCCCGCGTTGCTGGACCGTGATGAGAACAATGCCGCAAACCCCTGGGTACCGACTGGGCGGTATGCCATTCTGCGAGCGTCAGGTAGATCCGGTGCGGTCGTATCTCACGCCGCGCGCCGGAGCGAGCCGACTCCTGGTGGAGGCCGTCCATGTCGAATCTCGTACGTTCGCGCGTCAGGGCGGTTCCCGCGCCCCACGCGGTTCTGCCCCGCTCCCGCTCCCTGCTGGACGCCGAGGCGATCGCCGTACTGCACCGCGCCGCCCAGGTACTGCTGGACGACGTGGCCGGCCTGACCACCACCCTCGTCAGCGAGCTGCGCGAGCAGGAACCCGCCTACCGGGCGGCGCTCGAAGCCGACGCGACCGAGGTGTGGCAGGAGGTGTACCAGTCACTGCGTCACAACATCGCCTCCTTGATCCGCCCCCGCGAGAGCCGGGACGTCGCCCGGCGCACCTCGCGCTCCATCGGCGCCGCGCGGGCCGAGCAGAACGTGCCGCTCGACGCCGTGCTGCACGCGTTCCGGCTCGGCGGGGCGATGGTGTGGCAGGGCCTCGTGGACGAGACCGCGCGCCGCCACCCGGAGGACATCCGGCTGCTCGTCCACGTCGCCGCGGACGTGTGGAACTTCGTCGACGAGCACTGTGCCCTCGTCACGGACGCCTACCGCCAGGCCGAACGCCGGATGGCCTGGCGACGTGAGAACCGGCTGCGGCTGATGACGGCGGCGCTGCTCGACGGCACCGCCCGGATCACCGACCTGCCCGACGCGTCGGCGATGCTCGAACTGCCGGAGGACGGCCGCTTCGTCGTGATCGCGGCCGCGTCCGCCCATCCGCACGCGCCCGGCCCGCTGGTCACCCTGCCGTCCGGGACCCCCGTGGTCTGGCACTCCACCCCAGAGGCCGAACTGGGGATCGTGCACCTGGTCGACGCCGCCGCGTCCGGTCCCCGCCGGTGCGAGGACGGCGGCGACGAGGACGGCCCCGGCGACGGCGCCGCGCCCCGGGGGCCGGCCGACCCCGCCGCCGTCGCCGCGGGGCTGAGCGCCGCCCCCGGCGTCCGCGTGGGGATCGGCTCGGCCGTCACCGGGCTCGCCGCGCTCGGCAAGGGGCGAAGACTCGCCGGCACCGCGCTGCGGGCCTGCCCCCGCACCGGCGGTGTCGTCCTCCTCGACGACCACCTGCCGGCCGCGGTCGTCGTCTCCTCCCCGTCCCTCGGCAGGGCGCTCGCGGAGCGCGTACTGGGACCGCTGTACGCGATCGAGCCGGCCGACCGCGACCTGCTCGTCGACACGCTCACCGCCTGGCTCGAGGCCGAGGGATCCGCGCAGCGCGCGGCGACGCGGCTCTACTGCCACCGCAACACGGTCCTCAACCGGCTCCGCCGCTTCGAACAGCTCACCGGCCGCTCGCTGTCCCGTCCGTCCGACGTCGTCGAGGTCTCCCTCGCCCTCACCGCCCGCAGGCTGCTGGAGCCGTAGCAGCCGCCGGCCGGGGGTGTGCCGCCGCACATCCCCGGCCGGGCCCCGCCTGTGCACCGGCACCGAAGCGCGGCCGCCCGCTGTACGGGGACCGTCCGTACTGGTGACGTGACCGGCATGTCGTCCCATATGCACCCGCTGCCGTCCCTCGCCGCGAGCGCGGGATTCGAGGGCCGGTCCCTCGCGCTCGTCGTCTTCCTCGCGTTCGTCGCGATCTCGCTCCTGCTCTGCGGCCTGGCCGCCGCCGACCAGGACGACCCGGAGCACTTCTACGCCGGCGGCGCCTCCCTCGGCCCGGTCGGCGGCGGGCTGGCGGTCGCCGGGGACTACGTCTCCGCCGCCACCCTGCTCAGCACCACCGGTTCCGTCGCCCTCGCCGGCACGGACGGCATCCTCTTCGCCCTGGCCACCGTCGGCTCGCTGGTCCTGGTGATGACGGTGCTGGCGAGGCCGCTGCGCGGCAGCGGCATCTACACGCTCGGGGACTTCCTCACCGAGCGGCTCGCCGACCGCTCCGTGCGCACGGCCCTCGGGATCGCCTCGCTCGTCGTCCTGTTCCCGCTGCTCGTGGTCCAGCTCTCCACGGCCGGAAAGATCATGACGTCGATGTTCGACCTCCCGGACGGCGCGCTCACCGGCTGCACTGTCGCCAGCGGGCTCCTGATGGTCTGCTACTCCGCCTTCGGCGGGATGCGCGGCACGGGCTACATCCAGATCCTCAAGACGTTCGTCGTCCTCGCCGTGGTCCTGCTCGTCGCCGGGCTCGTCCTCGACCGCTTCGGCTGGTCACCGGGCTCCCTCTTCGACGCCGCCCGTCAGAGCAGTGGCCGGGGCAGCTCCTACGCCGTGCCGGGCCTGCAGTTCGGGCACGACCTCGCCGGACGGCTGGACCTGCTCGGATTCCTGGCCACGCTGGTCCTCGGCGCGGCCTGCATGCCCCACATCACGATGAGGCTGCACCCCATGCGCGGCACGCGCAGCGGCCGCCGCGCGACCACGTGGGCCGTTGCCCCGGTTGCCCTGCTGTGCCTGTGCGTCGTCGTCATCGGACTCGGTGCCGCGGCCCTCGTCGGCCCGAAGCTGATCACGGCCTCCGACCCGGGAGGCAACACGTCGCTGCTCATGGTCACCACGGCGCTCGACCCCGAGGCCGGCGGTCCCCGTCACAGCATGCTGTTCGCCGTGGTCGCCTGCGCCGTCTTCGCCACCACCCTGTCCACGGTCGCCGGCATCACCCTCGCAGCCGCCTCGTCCGTGGCCCGCGACCTCGCCGGTCCCTCGCGCGACGGCGGCCGCGGACGCCGGTCGATGGCCGGGGAGGTCCGCCTGGCTCGCTGGGCGGTCGCCGTCGTGGGAGCCCTCGCCGTCTTCGTCGCGACGCAGACCTACGGACGCAACCCGCAGGTGCTGCTCTCGTTCTCGTTCGCCGCGGCGGCCTCCGTGCTGCCGCCGGTGCTGCTGTACGCCATCTTCCGCCGGCACTTCACGGCCGCCGGGGTGCGCTGGGCGGTGTACGGGACGCTGCCGCTGGTCGCCGTGCTGATGGCCTTCTCGCCGGCGGCGTCGGGCACCCCGATCTCGCTCTTCCCCGACCGGGACTTCCACTGGTTCCCGCTCCAGACACCCGGCCTGGTCACCATCCCCGCCGGCTTCCTGCTGGCGCTGATCGGCTCGAGACACGTCCCCGTCCCGGCGCCGCCGGACGCCGGACAGGACACCGGGAGCGGGACGGCGCCCGCGCCGGTCACCTGGGCGGCCGGGCGCTGACCCGGCCGGCCCGGCGCGGCCGGTCCGACCGGTCCCGCGCCGGGGCGTCTGCCCTAGAACCCGAGCTTGACCTGACTCAGCCGGGTGACCGCTTCCTTGTCGCCCTCGATGTCGACGCGTGTCGCGTCCTGCCGACCGAACGCGAACAGCGTCAACTCGCCCGCCTCGCCGGTCACCGTCACCACCGGAGTGCCCTTGTGCGCCACCGCCGTCTGGCCGTTCGACCTGCGCAGCACCAGACCGACCGGCGACTTCCGGCCGAGCAGCCGGGCACCCTTCTCGAGCCGCGCCCACAGGGTGTTCTCGAAGACACGGTCCAGCTCGCGCGGGGTCCACTCCGGCTGCGCCCGGCGCACGTCCTCCGAGTGCACGAAGAACTCCACCGTGTTCGCGGCCTCGTCGATCTGCTTGATCCCGTACAGGGACATCCGCGGCGGCCCCGTACGGATCAGGTGCACCAGCTCCTCGTACGGCTTGGCGGCGAACTCGGCCTGGATCCGGTCCGCCCGCTCCTTGAGGGCGCTGAGCAGTATCCCGCCCGCCGCGTCGGGCCTCCGCTCGCGCATCACCACATGGGCCGCGAGGTCTCTGGTCCGCCAGCCCTCGCACAGGGTCGGCGCGTCCGGGCCGGACGCCTCCAACAGGTCTGCGAACAGGAGTCGTTCACGCTTGGCATGGGTCGACATGCCCGCCAGCGTACGGCGGGGGTACCTGGTCCGCCCAGTGGACTCACCGCCGGGGACCCTGTTCGACACGGCACAATGGCCCGTATGACCAGCAGTGTCCCCGCAAGCAGCCTCGACCCGGCCATCGCCGCCCGCCTCAAGCGGAGCCCGGACGGCCTGATCCCCGCCATCGCCCAGCAGTACGACACCGGTGAGGTGCTGATGCTCGGGTGGATGGACGACGAGGCCCTGCACCGCACCCTGACCACCGGCCGCTGCACCTACTGGTCCCGCAGCCGCCAGGAGTACTGGGTCAAGGGCGACACCTCGGGCCACTTCCAGCACGTCAGGTCGGTGGCTCTCGACTGCGACGCCGACACCGTCCTCGTCAAGGTCGACCAGGTCGGCGCCGCCTGCCACACCGGGGCCCGCACCTGTTTCGACGCCGACGTACTCCTGGACAAGTAGGGTCTGCCGCCATGGATCTCGAGACGTTCCGCAAGCTCGCCGCCGACCGCCGCGTCATCCCGGTGAGCCGCCGGCTGCTCGCGGACGGCGACACGCCCGTCGGGCTCTACCGCAAGCTCGCCGCGGAGCGCCCCGGCACCTTTCTGCTGGAGTCCGCGGAGAACGGACGCACAGCCCAGTTGTGGTCTCGCTACTCCTTCATCGGCGTGCGCTCCGACGCCACACTGACCGTCCGCGACGACCAGGCGCACTGGCTGGGCAACGCGCCGGTCGGCGTCCCCACCGAGGGCGACCCGCTGCACGCGCTGCGCGAGACCGTCCGGACCCTGCACACCCCGCGCGATCTGGCGTCCGGCATGCCGCCCTTCACCGGCGGCATGGTCGGCTACCTCGGGTACGACATCGTGCGGCGGCTGGAGAAGATCGGCCCCGGCGAGCGCGACGACCTGAAGCTCCCCGAGCTGACGATGCTGCTCACCTCCGACCTCGCGGTCCTCGACCACTGGGACGGCACGGTCCTGCTGATCGCCAACGCGATCAACCACAACGACCTCGACACCGGCGTCGACGAGGCCCACGCCGACGCCGTCGCCCGCCTCGACGCCATGGAGGCCGACCTCGCCCGGCCGCTCGCCTCCCCGCCCACCGCCCTGCCCGCCTCCGAACTGCCCGAGTTCTCCGCGCTGTGGGGCGGGCCCGACTACCAGGCCGCGGTCGAGGACGTCAAAGAGCGGATCAGGGCCGGCGAGGCCTTCCAGGTGGTGCCCTCACAGCGGTTCGAGACCCCGTGCGCGGCGAGCGCGCTCGACGTCTACCGCGTCCTGCGGGCCACCAACCCCTCGCCGTACATGTACCTCTTCCGCTTCGAGGGCTTCGACGTCGTCGGCTCCAGCCCCGAAGCGCTCGTCAAGGTCGAGGACGGGCACGCCATGGTCCACCCGATCGCCGGCACCCGGCCCCGCGGGGCCACGCCCCAGGAGGACAACGACCTCGCGGAGGAACTGCTCGCCGACCCCAAGGAGCGCGCCGAGCACCTGATGCTCGTCGACCTGGGCCGCAACGACCTGGGCCGCGTCTGCGAGCCGGGCAGCGTCGAGGTCGTCGACTTCATGTCGATCGAGCGGTACTCCCACGTCATGCACATCGTCTCCACCGTCACCGGCAAGGTGGCCGAGGGCCGCACCGCCTTCGACGTGCTCACCGCCTGCTTCCCGGCCGGCACCCTCTCCGGGGCGCCCAAGCCCCGGGCCATGCAGATCATCGACGAGCTCGAGCCCTCGCGCCGGGGCCTGTACGGCGGCTGCGTCGGCTACCTGGACTTCGCCGGAGACTCCGACACCGCCATCGCCATCCGTACCGCCCTGCTGCGCGACGGCACGGCGTACGTGCAGGCCGGCGCGGGTGTGGTGGCCGACTCCGACCCGGTCGCGGAGGACACGGAGTGCCGCAACAAGGCGGCCGCGGTGCTGCGCGCCGTGCACACGGCCAACCGCCTGAACGCCCCCGCGAGCGGTAAGGGATAGTGGGGTACGTGAGTGCTGTACCCGTACCCCAGCCCCGAGCCGCAGCCGCGACGCCCGCCGCGACCGGCAGCCGCCGCAGCCTGGCCGCCGCCCTGTTCCTCGGCGCCGTCGGCGCGACCGTCGTCCTGCTCGCCGCCGGCCGGATCTGGGCCGAGGGCAGCGCGTCCGTCGGCGGCGGAACCGTCTCCCTCGACGCCAAGGGCTCCGACGTCACCGGTGTCCCCACGGCACTCGCGATCGTCGGACTGGCCGCGCTGGTCGCCGTCTTCGCCGTGCGCCGCGCAGGCCGGCTGCTCGTCGCCGCGCTGCTCGCCCTGAGCGGCGCCGGCGCCGCGACGGCCGCACTGATCGGCGCTTCCGACACCGGAGCGCTCGACGAGAAGGCCGCCCGCACCACCGGCGACGCCGCCTCCACCGTCGAGGCCCTCACCCACACGGTCTGGCCCTACGTCACCGCGGCGGGCGGTGTGCTGATCCTGCTCGCCGGGCTGCTCGCCCTCCGCTACGGCCGGCGGTGGCCGTCCATGTCCGGCCGCTACGAGCGCGACGGCAGCCCTCGCGCCCGCAAGGAACGCCCGGCCGACCCCGACCGTCCCGAGGACCTCTGGAAGGCCCTGGACCGGGGCGAGGACCCGACGCGCGAAGGGTGACCCCCGCGCCGCGCCCGCCCCGGCGTACGGGACAATGAAGGACGAGCGTCCGGCTCAGCACGAGCACCGGCGCACGAATCGCATCGGAAACGAGGAGCAACTCATGGCGGGCAGCAGCCACGGACACGGACACACCCCGGCCGCCTGGACCGGCGTCATCATCGCCTTCATCGGCTTCTGTGTCGCAGGCGTCTTCATGGTGGCGAACAGCCCGGCCGGCTTCTGGGCCGGTTCTGCTCTCATCCTGCTCGGCGCCGTCGTCGGCGGCGCGATGAAGATGGCCGGCCTCGGCACCCCCAAGGAGCCGGACCACGTGGTGGCGGCCCGTGAGCGCGCGGCGGCGCGGGAGAACGTGACGGCCTGAGGCCTCGCACGCAGATGTCGCACAGCGGCGCAGCCCGGCCAGGCCGGGCTGCGCCGCTGCCGTCGAACGGGGAGAATCACCGCGTGGACCCGACCCCAGCTCCCACCCCGCCCGCCGTCCCGCCGGTCGGCCCTCCGCCCGGCCACCCCGTCACGGACCCGGCCGGCGGAGCCGGCACGCGGGACCCCATGACGCAGGCGCAGGCACCCGGCGGGCCCCGGCCGGGCGGCGGTCCCGACCCCCGGACGTGGTCCGCCGGTGCCGTGCCCGCCGGCGGGCCCGGGCCCGCCCCGTCACCCGCGCGGCGCGTCGCCGCCCCGCTCGCCGTCCTCGCCGGTGTCGCCGCCGCGTTCGCCTACGTCGGGACCGTCGACCCGAACGAACCGGGCCACTACCCGGTCTGTCCGCTGCTGCGCTTCACCGGCATCTACTGCCCCGGCTGCGGCGGGCTGCGCAGCGCCCACGCCTTCATCCACGGCGACATCGGCACCGCCCTCGGCGCCAACGCCGTCGCCGTCGTGGGCTACGCGGTCTTCGCCGTCGTGTGGGTGATGTGGCTGATTCGCGCCGTACAGGGCCGCCCGCTGCGGATCGGTCTCCCCACCGGATGGTGGTGGGTCATGGGCGGCGCGCTGGTGATCTTCAGCGTGGTGCGGAACCTGCCGTTCGGCTCGGCGCTGGCTCCATGAAGTCCCAGGTAGTGGGACAGGCAGCGGCCGGATGCGGGCCCAGGGCCCTCCTGCGGATACCATCGACATGGCTGATCCTGATCCATCAACACCGTCCCGGAAGGGGGCCGCTCGCGTGAGTGTGCTCGACGAGATCATCGAAGGTGTGCGCGCCGACCTTGCAGAGCGGCAGGCGCGTGTCAGCCTCGACGAGCTCAAGGAGCGCGCCGCCAAGGCTCCTGCGGCCAAGGACGGCGTCGCCGCGCTGCGCGGTGAGGGCGTCAAGGTGATCTGCGAGGTCAAGCGCTCCAGCCCCTCCAAGGGCGCGCTCGCCGCGATCGCCGACCCCGCCGGACTCGCCGCCGACTACGAGGCGGGCGGCGCGGCCGTCATCTCCGTGCTCACCGAGGAGCGCCGCTTCGGCGGATCGCTCGCCGACCTCGAGGCGGTACGCGCCAAGGTCGACATCCCGGTGCTGCGCAAGGACTTCATCGTCACCGCGTACCAGCTGTGGGAGGCACGCGCCTACGGTGCCGACGTCGTGCTCCTGATCGTCGCCGCGCTGGACCAGGAGGCCCTGGTCTCGCTGATCGAGCGCGCCGAATCGATCGGCCTGACCCCGCTGGTCGAGGTGCACGACGAGGACGAGGCCGAGCGGGCCGTCGACGCCGGAGCGAAGATCATCGGTGTCAACGCGCGGGACCTCAAGACCCTCAAGGTCGACCGCTCGACCTTCGAGCGGGTCGCCCCCGAGATCCCGGCGCACATCGTCAAGATCGCCGAGTCCGGCGTGCGCGGCCCGCACGACCTGATCGCCTACGCCAACGCCGGCGCCGACGCCGTGCTCGTCGGCGAGTCCCTGGTGACCGGCCGCGACCCGAGGGCCGCGGTCGCCGACCTGGTGGCCGCTGGCGCCCACCCCGCGCTGCGGCACGGCAGGAACTGACCCGGTCATGACCGCCGCCGCTCGCAGCCGAGCCCGCCGGACCACGGGGCCCCGTCCCGCGGTCGTCGGCGTGCCCTCGGCGTGCGCCGGTGCCGTGACCGCCGCCGCCGTCCGCAGCAGAGCCCGCCGGACCACGAGGCTCCGCCCCGTGCTCCTCGGCGCGCCCTCCGCGTGCGCCGGCCGCACGGTGGCCGCGACGGTGGGCGGCGCGCCCCGTGACCCGTACGCCCGCCTCGCCCGGGGCTGCCGCCCCCGGGGCTGCCGGGCGCCGGCACGACGGGTGCACGGGCGCCGGGTGCGGTACGTGATCGGTGACGAGCCGGGCCAGGTCAACGGAATGCGATGGCGCGTGGCCGTGGCGCGGGACGGCCGCTGAGCCGTCCTCGGGGCAGGTTCTTCTTCCCGCTCCGCCCCCGCCCATGACCAGAGGCTCCCCCTACGCCTGACGGCGCGGGGGACCCCACCGGACCCCCGTGCCTTCATCGCCGGCGGGGCTGATCTCGCGGAGCGGGATCCAGCCCGCCCGGGGGCACCTCCCACGGCCGTCAGGCCGCAGGGGGACACCGAGGCCACCGCGCGAAGCGCGGTACCGGGGTACGGGCGGAGCCCGGTCATGGGAAGGGGCGGGGCGAGGACACGCCCGCCGCAGGCGCCACCCGTGTCGCCCACCTCTTCCGTTTCCCGACAAGGAGCGCGTCGCCATGTCCAGCGACTACTTCATCCCCGACCCGGAGGGTCAAGTCCCCAACACCGAGGGCTACTTCGGTGCCTTCGGCGGCAAGTTCATCCCGGAGGCGCTCGTCGCCGCCGTGGACGAGGTCGCCGTCGAGTACGAGAAGGCCAAGTCCGACCCGGCCTTCGCGGCCGAACTGAACGGCCTGATGGTCGACTACACGGGCCGTCCGAGCGCCCTCACCGAGGTGCCCCGGTTCGCCGAGCACGCCGGCGGCGCCCGGGTCTTCCTCAAGCGCGAGGACCTCAACCACACCGGCTCGCACAAGATCAACAACGTGCTGGGCCAGGCGCTGCTCACCAAGCGGATGGGCAAGACGCGGGTCATCGCGGAGACGGGCGCCGGTCAGCACGGCGTGGCGACCGCCACCGCCTGCGCGCTGTTCGGACTCGAGTGCACCATCTACATGGGCGAGATCGACACCCAGCGCCAGGCGCTGAACGTCGCCCGGATGCGGATGCTGGGCGCCGAGGTCGTCGCCGTGAAGTCCGGCAGCCGCACCCTGAAGGACGCCATCAACGAGGCGTTCCGCGACTGGGTCGCCAACGTGGACCGCACCCACTACCTCTTCGGCACGGTCGCCGGCCCCCACCCGTTCCCCGCCATGGTGCGCGACTTCCATCGCGTCATCGGCGTGGAGGCCAGGCGGCAGATCCTGGAGCGGGCCGGGCGCCTGCCCGACGCGGCCGTCGCCTGCGTGGGCGGAGGGTCGAACGCCATCGGCCTGTTCCACGCGTTCATCCCCGACGCCGGCGTCCGGCTGGTCGGCTGTGAGCCCGCCGGCCACGGCATCGAGACCGGGGAGCACGCGGCGACCCTGACCGCGGGCGAGCCCGGCATCCTGCACGGCTCACGTTCCTACGTCCTCCAGGACGACGAGGGTCAGATCACCGAGCCGTACTCGATCTCGGCCGGCCTGGACTACCCGGGCATCGGCCCCGAGCACTCGTACCTGAAGGACTCCGGCCGCGGCGAGTACCGTGCCGTCACCGACGACGCGGCGATGCAGGCGCTGCGGCTGCTGTCCCGCACCGAGGGCATCATCCCGGCCATCGAATCGGCGCACGCCCTGGCCGGCGCCCTGGAGGTCGGACGCGAGCTCGGCAAGGACGGGCTGATCCTGATCAACCTCTCCGGCCGCGGTGACAAGGACATGGACACCGCCGCCCGTTACTTCGGTCTGTACGACACCGACGCCCGGGTCGAGGCCGACGCCTCCGCCGACAACGGCGCCGCAGAGATCCAGGGGGACGCCAAGTGAGCGGGAACATCCAGCTGCTGAACGACACGCTCGCCGCGGTGAGGAGCGAGGACCGGGCCGCGCTCATCGCCTACCTGCCCGCCGGATTCCCGACCGTCGACGTCGGCATCGAGGCGGTCAAGGCCGCGTTCGAGGGGGGCGCCGACGTGGTGGAGGTCGGGCTGCCGCACAGCGACCCCGTCCTCGACGGACCGGTCATCCAGACCGCCGACGACATCGCCCTGCGCGGCGGCGTCAGGATCGCCGACGTGATGCGTACGGTCCGTGAGGCCCACGCGGCCACCGGAAAGCCGGTCCTCGTGATGACCTACTGGAACCCGATCGACCGCTACGGCGTCGAGCGGTTCACCTCCGAGCTCGCGGAGGCGGGCGGCGCCGGGTGCATCCTGCCCGACCTGCCGGTCGAGGAGGCCGGGCTGTGGAGGGAGCATGCGGAGAAGCGCGGCCTCGCCACCGTCTTCGTCGTCGCCCCCAGCAGCAAGGATGCCCGCCTCGCGAAGATCACGGCAGCGGGATCGGGTTTCGTCTACGCGGCGTCACTGATGGGCGTGACCGGCACCCGCGAGTCGGTCGGCGAGCAGGCGCAGGACCTCGTGCGCCGCACCCGCGCCACGACCGCCCTGCCGGTCTGCGTGGGCCTCGGGGTCTCCAACCCGGCGCAGGCCGCGGAGGTCGCGGCGTTCGCCGACGGTGTGATCGTCGGCTCGGCGTTCGTCAAGCGGATGCTCGACGCACCCGACGACGGCGCGGCCGTCGCGGCCGTACGGGAACTGGCGGGCGAACTGGCACGGGGTGTGGGCGGAAAGTCGTAGCCCGTACGAGTGGATCAGGGACCGGGGAGGCGCGCACACGCCTCCCCGGTTCGTTTGCGGGGTGTGAGCGACAACCAAGAGCGGAAGCGGGGAGCCCGCGAGCGGCTCCAGCAGGAACGGGCGCGGGAAAAGGCACGCGAGAAGCGCCGCAGGACCCTGATCGTGGCATCGGCCGTGGTGGGCGTGCTGGGGCTGGCCGCGGTGGCCGGCCTGGTGGCCGCCAACAGCGGAGAGGACGACGGGGGCGGCACCTCGGACGCGGGGCCGCTCCTCGCGCCGAGCGGCGTGCAGGGCGAGGAGGAGCTCGCGATCCCGGTCGGCGCGGCCGACGCCCCCTCCACCCTCACGGTGTGGGAGGACTTCCGGTGCCCGGCCTGCGCCCAGTTCGAGAACGCTCTGCGCGAGACGATCCATGAACTGGAGAAGGCCGGCCAGATCAAGATCGAATATCACCTCGCCACCATCATCGACGGGAACATGGGCGGCAGCGGCTCCCTGCGCGCGGCGAACGCGGCGGCGTGCGCCCAGGACGCCGGGAAGTTCGCCCCGTACCACGACGTGCTGTACATGAACCAGCCGCCCGAGCCGGACGACGCCTTCGCCGACAACGGCAGGCTGATCGAGCTCGCGGGCAAGGTCGAGGGACTGGACACGCCCGCGTTCCGCAGCTGTGTGGAGGAGGGCAAGCACGACGCCTGGGTGAAGAAGTCCAACGACGCCTTCCGGGCCGGTGGCTTCAGCGGCACCCCGACGGTGCAGCTCAACGGAGAGTCGATCTTCCCGACGAAGGGGAAGGAGCAGATCTCCGTCGAGAACTTCAAGAAGTGGGTCAAGGAGGCCAACGAGGGCAAGCCGCCGGGCACCCGGCGGCCGGCGGCGCCGACCGGCGGCGGGAGCGCGAGCCCGGAGGCGTCGCCGTCCTGAGGCACGCCACGCCGGTGTCGGTTCCCGGACCGGGCGGTGCCTGTGGCGCCCGAGGCCGGTCGCGCGACGCGCGCGACCCTGACCGTGAGTCCCGTCATGAGCGTGCACACGGTCATGACCGGGACCCCGGCCGTGACCGTGCCCCGTTACCCAGAAGTTGCCGGGCGGGTTGCCGTACGTCCCGCCCGGCAGGGTAGCGTCGGTCCTGCCATGGACATCGCCTACATTCCCAGCCCGTCGACCGGAGTGATCCACCTCGGACCGCTTCCGCTGCGAGGCTATGCGTTCTGCATCATCATCGGCGTCTTCGTAGCCGTCTGGTACGGCAACCGGCGCTGGGTCGCCCGGGGCGGCAAGGCCGGAACGGTGGCCGACATCGCTGTCTGGGCCGTGCCGTTCGGCCTCGTCGGCGGTCGGCTCTACCACGTGATCACCGATTACCAGCTGTACTTCAGCGAGGGTGAGAACTGGGTCGACGCCTTCAAGATCTGGGAGGGCGGCCTCGGTATCTGGGGCGCGATCGCGCTCGGCGCGGTCGGCGCCTGGATCGGCTGCCGCCGCCGGGGGATCCCGCTGCCCGCGTGGGCGGACGCCCTCGCCCCCGGAATCGCCTTCGCGCAGGCGATCGGCCGCTGGGGCAACTGGTTCAACCAGGAGCTGTACGGCAGGGAGACCGACGTCCCCTGGGCGCTCAGGATCACCGAGGGCGCGAACCGCGAGGCGGGCCTGTACCACCCGACGTTCCTGTACGAGTCCCTGTGGTGCATCGGCGTCGCGCTGCTGGTCATCTGGGCGGACCGCCGCTTCAAGATGGGTCACGGGCGGGCGTTCGCGCTGTACGTCGCCGCGTACTGCGCCGGCCGCGGCTGGATCGAGTACATGCGCGTCGACGAGGCGCACGACATCCTCGGCCTGCGGCTGAACGTCTGGACCTCCATCGTGGTCTTCCTGCTGGCGGTCACGTACATCGTGATCTCGTCGCGGACGCGGCCGGGGCGCGAGGAGATCGTGGAGCCGGCGGCGGTGGACCGGACGAAGTCCGACGCGGCGCCGGGGACCTCGTCCTCGCAGGACGGTCCCGAGGACGGCGCCTCCGAGGAGGACGCCGGTACGGCGAAGTCCGACGCGGTGCCGGACACGGCACCTGAGTCCGCGGACGCGGCGGAGTCGCCCGGTAAGGCGTGACGCGGGGCGGGACCCGTCCCCCTGGGCCCACCCCGCTGGGGCCCCCGGGCCGACCTGGCTCAGGCGGTGCGGGCCCCCGGGCCCACCCCGCTGGGGCCCTCGGCCCACCCGGCTCAGGCGGTGTGAGCCCTCCGGCCCACCCGGCTGGGGGCCCCGGGCCGACCTGGCTCAGGCGGTGCGGGCCCCCGGGCCGACCTGGCTCAGGCGGTGCGGGCCCCCGGGCCGACCCCGCTGGGGGCCCCGGACCGACTTGGCTCAGGGCGGTGCGGGCCTGGGCCCGCACCACCCCTGCGGGTCCGCTGCGCGGGGCGTGTTCTCCACCCCGCCCCTTCCCGCTGCATCGATGTGCGGCTTCGCCGCGTGGCGGGGGCAGGCCCCGGACCCGTACCGCCCTGCGGCGGCGTACCGCGCTTCGCCCGGTGCCCTCAAGCCCCGGGGGCTGACCGTCTCAGCCTCGCCGGCGTTCGAGGCGCGGGGGTCCGGGGGCGGAGCCCCCGAAACACCGCGCGGAGCGCGGTGGCCGGTCCGGGCGGAGCCCGGTGTCGGGAAGTGGGCCCCCGGCCCCCAGACCGCGGGGGCCGGGGGCCCCACCCAACGGCCACCCATCCACGGCCCCCGTTCAGATCTCCTCGCGGCTCGCCAGCGCCAGCGTCCGGCGGGCCGTCGCCACCACCGCCGCGTCGACGAAGCGGCCGTCCGGCAGTGCCAGCGCCCCCGCGTCCGACGCGGCCGCCTTCACGATGTCCTCGGCCGCCTCGATCTCCTCCCGCGTCGGGCGGAAGGCGCGTTCGATCACGGGGAGCTGGCGTGGATGGATGGCCGCCCGGCCGAGGAAGCCGAGGGACCTGCCGTGGGAGCAGGAGGCGTAGAGGCCGTCGAGGTCGAGGATGTCGGGGTAGATCGACTGGGGCGGCGGCGCGAGACCCGCGGCCCGCGCGGCCATGACCGTACGGGTGCGGGGCCAGTCGAGACCGGCGTCGCCGCGCAGACCGAGGTCGGCGCGGAGATCCGATTCGCCGAGCGCGATCCCGGCGACGGCGTCGTGCGCGGTCGCGATCGCGTATGCGTGTTCCACCGCGAGCGCCGACTCGATGAGCGGGTACAGGGGTACGCCCGGTGCGCGGGCCGCGATCTGCTGGATGTCAGTGGCGTATGCGACCTTGGGGATACGCAGGGCGCTGAGGCCCGGCAGCCCGGCGAGGGTCTCGACGTCATGGGGGGAGTTGATGCGGACATGGACGGGGAGCGGCTGGGGGGACGACAGCAGGTCGGCCGTCGCGTCGAGGGCGTACGGCTTGCGGCCCTGTGCGACGGCGTCCTCGAGGTCGACGATGACGATGTCGGCCTCGGTGGCGAGGGCCTTGAGCACCACCTCCGGACGGTCGCCCGGTGCGTAGAGCCAGGTGAGGGGGATGGTCATAGTGCCCCTTGGGTGCGGAGTGCGGTGATGTCGGTGGGGGTCAGGCCGAGTTCGGTCAGCACCTCCTCGGTGTCGGCGCCGTGCGGCCGGCCGGCCCAGCGGATACGGCCGGGGGTCTCCGACAGCCGGAAGATGACGTTCTGCATACGCAGCGTGCCGAGTTCGGGGTCCGGTACTTCCGTGATGGTCCCGAGCGCCTGGTACTGCGGATCGTCCATGACGTCGCTGATGTCGTAGACGGGGGCGACGGCGGCCTCCGCCTTCTCGAACGCGTCGACCACTTCGTCGCGGGTCCGGCGGGCGATCCAGCCTCCGACGGCGTCGTCGAGTTCGCCGGCGTGTTCTGCGCGGCCTGTTCCGGTGGCGAACCACGGCTCGTCGACGAGCTCGGGCCGCCCCACCAGGTGCATGACGCGTTCCGCGACGGACTGGGCGGAGGTGGAGACGGCGAGCCAACTGCCGTCCGCGGTGCGGTAGATGTTGCGCGGCGCGTTGTTGCGGGAGCGGTTGCCCGTGCGGGGCTGGATGTAGCCGAGCTGGTCGTACCAGAGCGCCTGCGGGCCCAGCACGGCCAGGATCGGTTCGATGATCGCCATGTCGACGACCTGGCCGCGGCCGGTGGTCGCGCGGGCGGCGAGCGCGGTCATCACGGCGTAGGCGGTGGCGAGGGCGGCGACCGAGTCGGCGAGGCCGAAAGGGGGGAGGGTCGGCGGGCCTTCCGGTTCGCCGGTGGCGGCGGCGAAACCGCTCATCGCCTCGGCGAGGGTGCCGAAGCCCGGGCGATGGGAGTACGGGCCGAACTGCCCGAAGCCGGTGACCCGGGCGAGGACCAGCCGGGGGTTGGCCGCGCTCAGTTCGTCCCAGCCCAGCCCCCATCTCTCCAGGGTGCCGGGGCGGAAGTTCTCCACGACCACGTCGGCGGTCGCGGCGAGACGGAGCAGGGTCTCCCGGCCGCCGGGGGCGGACAGGTCGAGGGTGACGTTGCGCTTGTTGCGGCCGAGGACCTTCCACCACAGCCCGACCCCGTTCTTCGCGGGGCCGTGGCCGCGTGACGGGTCGGGGCGGGTGGGGTGCTCGACCTTGACGACCTCGGCGCCGAAGTCACCGAGCATCGTCGCGCACAGCGGACCGGCGAAGAGGGTCGCGAGGTCGAGGACACGCAGACCCTCCAGCGGAAGGGGGTTCCGGGGAAGGGGATTCGAGGGGAAGGGGGAAGAAGCGGGGCTCATGAGGCGGCGTCGATCTCGGCGCGGTACGGCATGGACGAGGACGCTCCCGGGCGCTGGACGGACAGGGCGGCGGCCGCGCATGCCCAGGCCAGGCACTGTCGCGGCGGCTTCTTCTCACCGAGGGCCACCGCCAGGGCGCCGACGAAGGTGTCTCCCGCAGCGGTGGTGTCCACGGCGTGCACGGCAGGTGCGGGCACGCTGATCGGCTCGGTGCCCCGGGCCGCGTACAGACAGCCCGCGGACCCGAGGGTGATCACGACCTCCGGGACCTGACGCAGCAGTTCCTGTGCCGCGGCGTGGTGGTCGGCGATGCCGGTGATGGTGGCGGCCTCGTGCTCGTTGGGCACCAGCAGATCGGTGGCGGCGAGGAGTTCGGGCGGCAGCGGCTGGGCCGGGGAGGGGGTGAGGACGATCCGCACCCCGTGGCGGCGGGCGGCCTCGGCGCCGTCGAGGACGGCGCTGAGGGGAAGTTCGAGCTGGAGGAGCAGGGTGTCCGCGGTGGCGATGAGGGCTTCCTCGCCGGGCGCGAGGGCGGTGACGGTGCCGTTGGCGCCCGGGATGACGACGATGGCGTTGCCGCCCTCGTCGTTGACGACGATGTGGGCCGTGCCGGAGGGCCCCTCGGCGGTCCTGAGCAGGTCGGTGTCGACACCGCACGATTCGAGGGTGTGCCGCAGCTGCGGGCCGAACGCGTCGGATCCGACCGCGCCGATCATCGCGACCTCGCCGCCGGCGCGTGCCGCGGCGACGGCCTGGTTGGCGCCCTTGCCGCCGGGGACCGTGCGGAACTCGCGTCCCGTGACGGTCTCCCCGCGTTCGGGCGCGTGCGCCACGAAGGCGACGAGGTCCATGTTGGTGCTGCCGAGCACCACGATGCCTGTCATGGGCGGAGTGCCTCCTTGAGCGTGAGGTGGGCGAGCGTGTCGAAGCCGACGCCGTCGAACCCGGTGACGGAGGTGGCGAGCCGGTTCTTGAGCGGGGTGGTCCACCGGTCGGGCAGCGCGTCCGGCCGCCCGGCCAGCAGGCCGGCCAGCGATCCGGCCGTCGCGCCGTTCGAGTCGGTGTCGAGCCCGCCGGACACGGCGCGGCAGATGGAGCCGGTGAAATCACCGTCGGCGTGGGTGAGTGCGGCGACGAGCAGTGCGGCGTTGGGCAGCACGTGCACCCAGTGGTAGGCCCCGTACTCGGCGTGGACGCTGTCGACGGCGTCGGTGAAGTCGGCGTGCTCCCCGGCCGCCCGGACGCCGAAGCGCACGGCGGCGGCGAAGCGTGAGCGGGGCGGGACGACGGTGAGGCCGGCGGCGATCGCCGCGTGCACATCGGCGGTGCCCGCGGCCGCGGCGGCGATGGCTGCGGCCGTGAACATGGCGCCGTACACACCGTTCGCGGTGTGCGTGAGCGCGGCGTCGCGGTACGCCTGTGCGGCGGCGGCGGCGGGTTCACCGGGGTTGGTCCAGCCGTGGACGTCGGCGCGGATGGCCGCGCCGATCCATTCGCGGAACGGGTTGCGGTGGGAGGCGGTCAGCGGGGGCTCGATGCCGTAGAGGAGGTTGCGGTAGGCGACGCGCTCCGCCGTGAACGTGCGGCCGGCGGGCAGCTCGTCCAACCACAGCCGGGCGACGTCGTGGGTCGTGAAGTCCCTGCCGTGGCGCTGAAGGAGAAGGAGGCCGAGGAGGGGGTAGTTGAGGTCGTCGTCCTCGGGCATGCCGTCGATGTTCTCGGCGAGGGAGGTGGGGGCGCTGCGCCGGTTCCAGGGGTGGGCGGCGGCGAGCTCCGGCGGAAGGCCCTTGGCGGTGAACCAGGTGGTGAGAGGCCAGTTGCCGGTGGCGCGGGCGATGTCGCGGATGGCCTGGAGCGGCAGCTTCTCGACGGGCTTGCCGAGCAGACACCCGGCGGCGCGCCCGAGCCAGGCGGCGTGCAGCGCGTCTTCGAGCTCGCGCCCCGGCCGGGGTCGTGGTGTGTCCGCCGGGCCGGGGGCGCGCGTCGTGCGCGGAGCGCTGCCGGCTGAATCGGACGACTCGTACGGCTCGGATGGCCGGTACGACTCGTGCGTCTCAAACCACTGGTGCGGCCCGTACGGCTCCACAGTGGTGACACCGGTGCCGCCTGCCGGAGCAACGGGGGACGTCCGCCCCCTCTCGCCGCCCGCCGAGTCGTCGCCATGGGCCGCCGGGGCCGGGTGACAGGCTGCCGTGATGCCGGTGAGCGACGTCGGCTCGTCGGCGGCCGACGGGCAGGGCAGGGCCGCCAGTTCGCCGAGCAGTTCCTCCGCCAGTGCGCGCAGCGCGCCCGGCGCGGGCACCGGTGACGCGCCCCCGCGCTCCGGGGCGAGCGCGCCGCCCGCCGCCAGCCAGCGGTCCCGGACCGGCGCCCCGTCCCTGCCGTCCTCTTCCGCCTGCCTCAGTTCATGGCCGATCAGGTCCTCGGGCTGGACCCAGGTCAGCCGCAGCGCCTGCGTCATCGTTCCGTGTCCGTCAGGGCGGCGAACGCCGTCTCGTGGGCCCGGCGGCGCTGGGTGTCCCGTGCGTGGATCTCGCGTGCGACGGCGGCCAGTTCGGCCGCCGGCGCGTGCAGGTCGACACGGCTGGCCTCCGCCACCTGCCGCGCCCACTCCTCCGGCACGGCCGCCTCGCCGCTCATGGCACCGGCGATCGCGCCGGCCATCGTCGCGATCGAGTCGCAGTCCCGCCCGTAGTTGACGGACGCCAGGACCGTACGGCGGTAGTCGCCGTCGTTGACCAGCAGCATGCCGAGCGCGATCGGGAGTTCCTCGATGGAGTGGAGGCGGGAGGGGCGGCGTGCGCCCAGCGACGGTGCGCGGTAGTCGGGGCCGACCGTGTCGAAGGGGGCGACCGCCGCCCGCAGGGGCACCAGCGCCGACTCGAAGTCCGTGTAGCGAGCGGCCGCTTCGGCCACCGACTCGATCGCCGCCTGGGTGCCGTCCTTCGCCAGGGCCGTCGCCGCCTCGACGACCGATGCGGGGGTGGCGCCCGGCATGCACGCGGCGGCGACGGCGGCCGCGAACACCCCGGCCGCCTCCCGCCCGTACGAGGACTGGTGGGCGCCCGCGATGTCGATCGCCTCCGCGTAGGCGGCCGCGGGGTCGGCCGCGTTGACCAGTCCCACCGGCGCCATGTACATCGCCGCACCGCAGTTCACGATGTTCCCGCTGCCCGCCTCTCGCGGGTCGTGGTGCCCGTAGTGCAGCCGGGCGACGAGCCACTTCTCGGCGAGGAAGAGCCGCTGGAGCGGAATGGCCTCGGCCTCGAGCTCCGGGATCCAGCGGGGGTTGGTGATGAGGTCGGGGACGAGGTGGTCGGCGACGGCGTACGCGTCGAGGTGGTCGCGGACCGTGGCGTACACCCCGATCAGCGCGTGCGTCATCAGGGTGTCGTCGGTGATGTGGCCGTCACCCTTGTGGTACGGCGCGATGGGGCGTGCGGTGCGCCAGTCGTCGCCGTGCCAGGGGCCGACGATGCCGGTGACGCGGCCGCCGTGGCGTTCCACGATCTGGTCGGGAGTGTATCCCTCGACGGGGCCGCCGAGCGCGTCACCGACCGCTGCTCCGACGAGGCTGCCGGTGATCCGGTCTTCGAGTGAGAGGGGATGCGTCGCCGCTGCTGCGGTCGTCTTCGTCGCCGCCGTGGTCGTCGTCATGTCGGAATTGTCCCCCTGTGGTGGCCGGCAACGGCGGACCTCGCTCCGGGGTTTCGGCCACCCGCCGGGATTCGGCTACCCGGCGGGCAGGGCGGCACCCGGCGGCAGCCCTCCCTGCGGACGGAGCGCCGTTTCGAGGAGGGCGGCGAGCTCGACGAGGTCCGTCCCCGCGAGACGGGGCAGAGCGCAGCCCGCCAGGGTGCGGCAGGCGTCCCGCCAGGTGGCGGGCACGGAACGGCCGCCGCCGAGCGCTCCGGTCAGTGCGCCCGCGAGGGCGGGCGCCGAGTCGGCGACGCGGGACAGGCACGCGGCCGAGGGCACCGCCTCGGCGACCTTGCCGCGCGCGGCGACCGCGACGGCGAGGGCGACCGGCACGGTCTCCGCGGCGGCGATGCCGTAGCTGTAGACGTGGTCGACGATCTGGTGCTCGAGCAGCGGCACCAGCTCGAAGGCGCACGACGCGTGGCGGGCGAGCCCGACCGCGTGATGCGCGTTGCGGCCGATCTCCGTCGCCTCAGGGAGCTGGACGAGGGCCGCGTCGACGGCTGCGTCCACGTCCGCGCCGCCGAGCGCGGCGGCGACGGCGGCGGCCATGGCCCGGGCGCCGTGGACCCCGTCACCGTCCTGCGTGTACCGGGCGTCGAACTCGGCCAGCCGGGCCGCGGCCGCCGGATCACCCGGGTGGACGACGGCGAGCACGGCCGCCCGCACACAGGCCGCGTCGTCGAAGTAGTGCGGGTTGTCGTGGCCGGTGGCGGGAGGGCGCAGGCCGGTTGCCAGGTTGCCGAGCCCCGCGCGCACGGAGATACGGGCGCGCAGCGGGAGCACGGCGGACTCGACCTCGGGAGCGCGCTCGGCCGCCGCGGCGACCTGGCCGGCGAGCGTGTTCCACGCGACGTCGATCGCGGCCCGCATACGGCGCTCCGGGGTGAGGCCGCGGAACAGCTGACCTGCGGCGGTGAGCACGGTCCCGGCGGCGAACGCCGCCCACTCGGCGTCGTCGGACGGGCCGAGCCGGAGCGGTTCGGGCGGCTGGTTGAGCGCGATGGGGACGGGCAGGGTGGTCGTGGCGTTCTGCTCGGCGAAGGTGTCGAGCTCGCGGGTCAGACGCCGGGTCCACTCGGGCATCCGGGCGGCCCGGTGCCGTGCGGCCGGCCACCCGGCGGCGTCACCGGCGGCGAGTCCCAGCAGGAGGCCCTCGATCCGGCGTGGCCCGTCCGGCGCGGGGTACTCCGGCCGGCGGACCGGACGCCCGCCGGGTCGGGTGTGCTTGGGTGCCGGCGTGCCGAGGGAGGTACCGCGCGTGTGGCCCGTCTCGCCCGAGGGCCGGATGCCGAGGGCGGCCGGAGCGTGCGCGGCGGGCGCCGTCACCAAGGCGT
The DNA here is from genome assembly GCF_001278075.1 of Streptomyces pristinaespiralis. Classification (GTDB taxonomy): domain Bacteria; phylum Actinomycetota; class Actinomycetes; order Streptomycetales; family Streptomycetaceae; genus Streptomyces; species Streptomyces pristinaespiralis. The sequence goes on from NZ_CP011340.1 coordinate 6,381,762, forward strand.
GGGCCGCCGCGGCAGGCGGGCGGCCGGTCGCGGTGCCGTGCACGAGAACCACGTCGCTTCTGCGCACCCGGCTCGCGTTTCCGGCAGCGTCCGGCGCCCGGGCGGTGGGGGTGTCGTGGATGTGGACCGGGCCGGCGCTGTCGCGGGTCGGGTTCAGGTTTTCGGCGGTGTCCGGAGGCCGGGCGGTCGAGCCGCCGTGGACATGGACCAGGTCGGCGGCGTCCGGGGGCCCGGCGGGCGGGGTGTCGTGCACGTGGGCCAGGCCCGAGGCGTCCAGGGCCGGGCTCGCGTTTCCGGCGGCGCCCGGAGGCCGGGCGGGCGGGGCGTCGTGGACATGGACCAAGCCGGAGGTGTCCCGGCTGGCGCTTCCGCCGGCGGACGCCGGCCCGGCCGTCGTGGGGTCGGGGTCCGGGCCGGGCGTCATGCCGGGCCGTCCGAGGCGTCCGAGGCATTCGCGTCGTCCGCGTCGTCCGGGGTCAGCAGATCGGCGATGTCCAGGACGTGGTACCCCCGCATGGACGGGAGGCAGCTGCCGCGCACCGGGCCGATCGCCGACGCCCATTCCGGGGGGATCGCCGAGGAACCGGACACCGAGCCCGCCAGTGCACCCGCGACCGCCGCCGTGGTGTCGGCGTCACGGCCCATGTTGACCGCGGTCAGCACCGACGCGCGGAAGTCGCCCCGTGCCGCCGCGAACGCGCCGAACGCGAGACCGACCGCCTCGGGGGCCAGGTCCGTCCACGGGTAGCCGCCGATCACGACCGCCGAGCGGACCGCGCGCTCCATGGACAGGGCGTCGGGGTAGGTCCGTCCGGCCGCGACGACCGCCCGCCGCATGGAGCGGGCCGTCCAGGAGTCCATGGGGACGACGGACAGCGCCGCGCCGATGACCCCCGCCGGTCCCGCGCCGCCCATGGCCGCCGCGACACCCGCCGCCACCGCCCGGCCCCCGTAGATCCCCTCGCCGTCGTGGCTGACGCTTCCGTCGATGGCCACCAGCCGTGCCGCTTCCGAGGGGCGGCCGGCGGCGAAGACGCCGAAGGGGGCGGCCCGCATCGCGAGACCGTCGCTCCACGCGTGCCGGTGCTGGGCGGAGATGGGGGCCGCGAGGCCCCTGCGGAGGTTCTCCAGGGTGCCGCGCTCGCTGAACCCCGCCCCGCGGAACGGCCCTTCGTCCAGGTCCGCGATCCACTCGTGCCACGCGGCCTCGACATGGGCGACGGTCAGGGCGGAGCCGTGGCGGGCCAGCAGCAGACCGGAGAAGATCGCGTACTCGGTGTCGTCGGTGCCTGCCGGGTCGTCGCTCACGAAACCCTCGATGCGGCCCCAGCGGCCGCGGATCTCGGAGGGCCGCAGGTTCTCGGCCGGGGCCCCGAGCGCGTCGCCGACCGCGAGGCCGAGGAGCGCTCCGCGGGCCCGGTCGAGCAGGGCGGCGGTGGAACCGGAGCCGGACGCTTCCAGCACTTCCATGAAGGTCCCCTTCGCGCGCGCGAGCCTTGTTCCTCGATCTGTGCCACGAGCCGCCCGCGATGAGTCGGAGAAACGTTTCTGTCACCCGCTTCGCCCAGCGTTCAGGCCGGTGTCCCGCCCAAGTAAGTAAAGCCTGCCTTGCTGGTATGCCCCTTACATTCGGCGTATCTTCGAGGACGTCGAGGGGGGTGTGGCCGATCGGGCCGCTGCCCGAGGAAGGGGAGAGCCGTGTCCATCATCGAGACCGAGGCGACGCTGCACGAGGCGCACCGTGACAACCACACGCACCGTGATGTGAACGGTGGTTGGCTGCGTCCGGCCGTGTTCGGGGCGATGGACGGACTGGTCTCCAACCTCGCGCTGATGACCGGTGTCGCCGGTGGGGCGGTCTCCCAGCAGACCGTCGTCATCGCGGGACTGGCCGGACTCGCCGCGGGCGCCTTCTCCATGGCGGCCGGCGAGTACACCTCCGTCGCCTCCCAGCGTGAACTGGTCCAGGCCGAACTGGACGTGGAACGCAGGGAGTTGCGCAAGCATCCGGTCGACGAGATGGAAGAGCTGGCCGCCCTGTACGTGGCCCGCGGTGTGCAGCCGGCGCTCGCCCGCGAAGTGGCGATGCAGCTGTCCAAGGACCCCGAGCAGGCCCTCGAGATCCACGCCCGCGAGGAGCTGGGCATCGACCCGGACGACCTGCCCTCGCCGCTCGTCGCCGCCGTGTCCTCGTTCGGTTCGTTCGCGCTGGGAGCACTGCTGCCGGTGCTGCCGTACCTCCTGGGGGCGAGCACGATGTGGCCCGCGGTGATGCTGGCGCTTCTCGGCCTGTTCGCGTGCGGCGCGCTGGTGGCGAAGGTCACGGCCCGCAGCTGGTGGTTCAGCGGTGTGCGCCAGCTCGCCCTCGGTGGCACGGCGGCGGCGCTCACGTACGGCCTGGGCACGCTCATCGGGACCGCCGTCTGACCCGCCCCGCTCCGCCTCGTCACCGCACCGGCTCCCGTGGGGAGCCGGTGCGTTCGCGTTTCCGGCCCGCGTCCCGCACCCTGTGACGTAGGTCCTGCCGCGAAGGCGCCCAGGGGTGAGACACTATGCAAGGCGCAACATAAGTAGCCGGTACTCGGTGGTTTCGAAACCGCAATCCCCGGGCATTAGCCGAAAACGCTGTGGGCAATGAGGCCTGCTCTGCGAGAGTCCTCCGGATGTCGATCTGTCCGTTGTGACCCACCTTCACCGCCAGGGGCGGTGTCCGCATGCTGGAATGAGCTATCCGCTTCTCGAGAAGCCCTCCATCATGTAACCTGCACGAAATTTCGCGGAGGGCCAACGTCGTCCCTCGGCACTGCACATGCCACGACGACGACGGGAGAGCCGATGCGTTCCGACGCCTGGTCGCCCATGGACGGTCGCCCCGCCCCCCAGGGGATGTACGACCCCCGTAACGAACACGACGCCTGCGGTGTCGGGTTCGTGGCCACCCTCACCGGTGTTGCCAGCCATGAGCTGGTCGAGCAGGCGCTGACCGTTCTCCGGAACCTCGAGCACCGCGGCGCCACCGGCTCCGAGCCCGACTCCGGCGACGGCGCGGGCATCCTGCTCCAGGTCCCGGACGCCTTCCTGCGCGAGGTCACCGCGTTCGAGCTGCCTAAGGCCGGCTCGTACGCCGTCGGAATCGCCTTCCTCCCGGCCGACGCGGAGGACAACGAGGCCGCCGTCTCGAGGATCGAGACGATCGCCGGCGAAGAGGGCCTCACCGTCCTCGGCTGGCGTGAGGTCCCCGTCACTCCCGACCTGCTCGGCAACGGCGCCCGCGCCACCATGCCCGCCTTCCGTCAGCTCTTCGTGGGCGACGGCAGCAGCGAGGGCATCGCGCTGGACCGCAAGGCGTTCGTGCTGCGCAAGCGCGCCGAGCGCGAGGCCGGCGTCTACTTCCCGTCGCTCTCCGCGCGCACCATCGTCTACAAGGGCATGCTGACCACCGGCCAGCTGGAGCCCTTCTTCCCGGACCTGTCCGACCGGCGCTTCGCCACGGCCGTGGCGCTCGTCCACTCGCGGTTCTCCACGAACACGTTCCCGAGCTGGCCGCTGGCCCACCCGTACCGCTTCGTCGCGCACAACGGCGAGATCAACACGGTCAAGGGCAACCGCAACTGGATGCGCGCCCGTGAGTCGCAGCTCGCCTCCAAGCTGTTCAACTCCGGCGCCGGCAAGATCGACCGGATCTTCCCCGTCTGCACCCCGGACGCCTCCGACTCCGCCTCCTTCGACGAGGTCCTGGAGCTGCTCCACCTCGGCGGCCGTTCGCTGCCGCACTCGGTGCTGATGATGGTCCCCGAGGCGTGGGAGAACCACGACTCCATGGACCCCGCCCGGCGCGCCTTCTACCAGTACCACTCCACGATGATGGAGCCCTGGGACGGTCCCGCCTGCGTGACCTTCACCGACGGCGTCCAGGTCGGCGCGGTCCTCGACCGCAACGGTCTGCGCCCCGGCCGCTACTGGGTCACCGACGACGGCCTCGTCGTCCTCTCCTCCGAGGTGGGCGTCCTCGACATCGACCCGTCCAAGGTCGTCCGCAAGGGCCGCCTGCAGCCCGGCAAGATGTTCCTCGTCGACACCGCCGAGCACCGCATCATCGAGGACGACGAGATCAAGTCCGCCCTCGCCGCCGAGCACCCCTACCAGGAGTGGCTGGAGGCCGGTGAGATCGAGCTCGAGGACCTCCCCGAGCGCGAGCACATCGTCCACACGCACGCCTCCGTCACGCGCCGCCAGCAGACCTTCGGCTACACGGAGGAAGAGCTGCGCGTCATCCTCGCGCCGATGGCCCGCACCGGTGGCGAGCCGCTCGGCTCGATGGGCACCGACTCGCCGATCGCGGCCCTCTCCGAGCGCCCGCGGCTGCTCTTCGACTACTTCACCCAGCTGTTCGCGCAGGTCACCAACCCGCCGCTGGACGCCATCCGCGAGGAGCTCGTCACCTCGCTGCACTCCTCGCTGGGCCCCCAGGGCAACCTGCTGGAGCCGACCGCGGCGTCCTGCCGCAGCGTCACGCTGCCCTTCCCGGTGATCGACAACGACGAGCTGGCCAAGCTCATCCACATCAACGCCGACGGCGACATGCCGGGCATGAAGGCGGCCACCCTGGCCGGCCTCTACCGGGTCTCCGGCGGCGGCGACGCGCTCGCGGCCCGTATCGAGGCGATCTGCGGCGAGGTCGACGCGGCCATAGAGGACGGCGCCCGCCTGATCGTCCTCTCCGACCGGCACTCCGACGCCGAGCACGCGCCCATCCCGTCGCTGCTGCTCACCTCCGCCGTCCACCACCACCTCATCCGCACCAAGCAGCGCACCCAGGTGGGCCTGCTGGTCGAGGCCGGTGACGTCCGCGAGGTCCACCACGTCGCCCTGCTCATCGGCTACGGCGCCGCCGCGGTCAACCCCTACCTCGCGATGGAGTCCGTCGAGGACCTGGTCCGCGCCGGCACCTTCATCGAGGGCCTCGAGCCCGAGCAGGCCATCCGCAACCTGATCTACGCCCTCGGCAAGGGCGTCCTCAAGGTCATGTCCAAGATGGGCATCTCCACGGTCGCCTCCTACCGCGGCGCGCAGGTCTTCGAGGCCGTCGGTCTCGACGAGGCCTTCGTCGACAAGTACTTCAACGGCACCGCCACCAAGATCGGCGGCGCCGGACTCGACATCGTCGCCAAGGAGGTCGCCGCCCGGCACGCCAAGGCCTACCCGGCCTCCGGCATCGCCGCCACGCACCGCGCCCTGGACATCGGCGGCGAGTACCAGTGGCGCCGCGAGGGCGAACCGCACCTCTTCGACCCGGAGACGGTCTTCCGCCTGCAGCACGCCACGCGCAACAAGCGGTACGACATCTTCAAGAAGTACACGGACCGGGTGAACGAGCAGTCCGAGCGGCTGATGACGCTGCGCGGCCTGTTCGCCCTGAAGGCCGCCGACGGCACCGCGGGACGCGAGCCGGTCTCCATCGACGAGGTCGAGCCCGTCTCCGAGATCGTCAAGCGCTTCTCCACCGGCGCCATGTCGTACGGCTCCATCTCCAAGGAGGCGCACGAGACCCTCGCCATCGCCATGAACCAGCTGGGCGGCAAGTCCAACACCGGTGAGGGCGGCGAGGACCCGGAGCGCCTGTACGACCCGGAGCGGCGTTCGTCGATCAAGCAGGTCGCCTCCGGCCGTTTCGGCGTGACGAGCGAGTACCTGGTCAACGCCGACGACATCCAGATCAAGATGGCCCAGGGCGCCAAGCCCGGCGAGGGCGGCCAGCTGCCCGGCCACAAGGTCTACCCCTGGGTCGCCAAGACCCGGCACTCCACCCCGGGCGTCGGCCTGATCTCCCCGCCCCCGCACCACGACATCTACTCCATCGAGGACCTGGCTCAGCTGATCCACGACCTCAAGAACGCCAACCCGGCCGCCCGCATCCATGTGAAGCTGGTCTCCGAGGTCGGCGTCGGCACGGTCGCCGCCGGTGTCTCCAAGGCCCACGCGGACGTCGTCCTGATCTCCGGCCACGACGGTGGTACGGGCGCCTCCCCGCTGACCTCCCTGAAGCACGCGGGCGGCCCCTGGGAGCTCGGCCTCGCCGAGACCCAGCAGACCCTGCTGCTCAACGGCCTGCGCGACCGGATCGTCGTCCAGACCGACGGCCAGCTCAAGACCGGCCGCGACGTCGTCATCGCCGCGCTGCTCGGCGCCGAGGAGTTCGGTTTCGCGACCGCGCCGCTCGTCGTCTCCGGCTGCGTCATGATGCGCGTCTGCCACCTGGACACCTGCCCGGTCGGCATCGCCACCCAGAACCCGGTCCTGCGCGAGCGGTTCTCCGGCAAGGCCGAGTTCGTCGTGAACTTCTTCGAGTTCATCGCGCAGGAGGTCCGTGAGATCCTCGCCGAGCTGGGCTTCCGCAGCATCGAGGAGGCCGTCGGCCACGCCGAACTGCTCGACACCGACCGGGCCGTCGACCACTGGAAGGCACAGGGACTCGACCTCGCGCCGCTGTTCCACGTGCCCGAGCTGCCCGACGGCGCGGTGCGCCACCAGGTCACCGAGCAGGACCACGGACTGGAGAAGGCCCTCGACAACGAGCTCATCGAGCTCGCCGCGGAGGCGCTGAACGCCGCCACCGCAGAGGACGCCCAGCCGGTCCGCGGCCAGGTCGCCATCCGGAACATCAACCGGACCGTGGGCACCATGCTCGGCCACGAGGTGACGAAGAGGTTCGGCGGCGCGGGCCTGCCCGACGACACCATCGACATCACCTTCACCGGCTCCGCCGGCCAGTCCTTCGGCGCGTTCGTGCCGCGCGGCATCACGCTGCGTCTCGAGGGCGACGCCAACGACTACGTCGGCAAGGGCCTCTCCGGCGGCCGTGTGATCGTCCGCCCCGACCGGGGCGCCGACCACCTGGCCGAGTACTCGACCATCGCCGGCAACACCATCGCCTACGGCGCCACCGGCGGCGAGCTGTTCCTGCGCGGCCGGACCGGCGAGCGCTTCTGCGTCCGCAACTCCGGTGCGCTGGTGGTCTCCGAGGGCGTGGGCGACCACGGCTGCGAGTACATGACCGGCGGACACGCGGTCGTCCTCGGCGAGACGGGCCGCAACTTCGCGGCCGGCATGTCCGGTGGCATCGCCTACGTGATCGACCTCGACCGGGACAACGTCAACTCCGGCAACCTCGGCGCGATCGAAGCTCTGGACGAGAGTGACAAGCAGTGGCTGCACGACGTCGTGCGCCGCCACTTCGAGGAGACCGGCTCGACCGTCGCCGAGAAGCTTCTCGCCGACTGGTCCGTGAACGTGGACCGCTTCAGCAAGATCATCCCGACCACGTACAAGGCAGTGCTCGCCGCCAAGGACGCCGCTGAGCTCGCCGGTCTCTCCGAGCAGGAGACCACCGAGAAGATGATGGAGGCGGCGACCAATGGCTGACCCCAAGGGCTTCCTGACCACCGGGCGCGAGGTCGCCGAGACCCGCCCCGTCGAGGAACGCGTCAAGGACTGGAACGAGGTCTACGTCCCCGGCTCCCTGCTGCCGATCATCAGCAAGCAGGCCGGCCGCTGCATGGACTGCGGCATCCCGTTCTGCCACAACGGCTGCCCGCTCGGGAACCTGATCCCCGAGTGGAACGACTACGCCTACCGCGAGGACTGGGCCGCCGCCTCCGAGCGGCTGCACGCCACCAACAACTTCCCGGAGTTCACCGGCCGTCTGTGCCCGGCGCCCTGTGAAGCGGCGTGCGTGCTCGGCATCAACCAGCCCGCCGTCACCATCAAGAACGTCGAAGTCTCCATCATCGACAAGGCGTGGGACTCCGGCGACGTCACCCCGCAGCCGCCCGAGCGACTGTCCGGCAAGACCGTCGCCGTCATCGGCTCCGGCCCGGCCGGTCTCGCCGCCGCGCAGCAGCTGACCCGGGCCGGCCACACGGTCGTCGTGTACGAGCGCGCCGACCGCATCGGCGGACTGCTGCGGTACGGCATCCCCGAGTTCAAGATGGAGAAGGTGCACATCAACCGCCGCATCGAGCAGATGCGCGCGGAGGGCACCAAGTTCCGCACCGAGGTGGAGATCGGCACCGACATGCTGGCCGACGCGCTGCGCCGCCGCTACGACGCGGTCGTCGTCGCGGCCGGAGCGACCGTCTCCCGCGACCTGCCCGTGCCGGGCCGCGAGCTGAACGGCATCCACTTCGCCATGGAGTACCTGCCGCTCGCCAACAAGGTGCAGGAGGGCGACTTCGTCGCGCCCCCCATCACCGCGGAAGGCAAGCACGTCGTCGTCATCGGCGGCGGCGACACCGGCGCGGACTGCGTGGGCACCGCCCACCGGCAGGGCGCGGCGTCCGTCACCCAGCTGGAGATCATGCCGCGTCCGGGCGACGAGCGGAACGCCAACCAGCCGTGGCCGACGTTCCCGATGCTCTACAAGGTCACCTCCGCGCACGAGGAGGGCGGCGAGCGGGTCTACTCCGTCTCCACCACCCACTTCGAGGGCGACGAGGACGGCAACGTCCAGGCGCTGCACCTCGTCGAGGTGGAGTTCAAGGACGGCAAGCTGGAGCAGAAGCCCGGCACCGAGCGCAGCATCCCGGCGCAGCTGGTCACCCTGGCGATGGGCTTCACCGGCATCGACCGGGCCAACGGCATGGTCGAGCAGTTCGGCCTCGAGCTCGACGAGCGCGGCAACGTGGCGCGTGACGCGGACTTCGCGACGAACGTCGACGGCGTCTTCGTCGCGGGCGACGCCGGCCGTGGCCAGTCGCTCATCGTGTGGGCGATCGCCGAGGGCCGCTCGGCGGCGCGCGGCGTGGACCGCTACCTGACGGGTGCGAGTGCGCTGCCGGCGCCGATCCGCCCGACGGACCGGGCGCTGACGGTCTGACCGTCGCGCGTCCCCTCTATACGTCCCGTACAACGGCGTGCGGAACTGAACACGGCGCCTGCCATGTCCCCGACCGGACCGGCAGGCGCCGTGGCGCGTGCGCGGGGCTGGGCGACGCCTGCGGCGGGCTGTTCCCCTACCCGCCCCTTCCCGAAACCGGGGCCTGGGGCGCGGAGGTTCGGGGCCGGAGCCCCCGGGTGCGGAAAGGGGCGGGATATCGTCGGACCGGTCGCACGGTCCGACGAACGGAGTCCCCGCATGCCCGTCAGCCTCGAGAAGCTCGAGCAGCGCGCCCCCGCGCTCGTCAGCCTCTACAAGACCGCGGGCGTCTCGCTCCAGAAGCACGGTCTGCACGGGCAGCGCGCCGCCGTCTATCTCGTGGTCGACTACTCGGGCTCGATGAAGGACTACTACAAGGACGGCAGCGTCCAGGCCCTCGCCGACCGGGTCCTCGGACTCTCGGCCAACCTCGACGACGACGGCACCGTGCCCGTCGTGTTCTTCTCGACCGACGTCGACGCAGTCACCGACATCGCGCTGGAGAACCACCACGGCCGGATAGACGAGATCGTCTCCGGGCTCGGGCACATGGGAAAGACCAGCTACCACCTGGCGATGGACGCCGTCATCGACCACTACCTGGACAGCGGTTCGACCGATCCGGCCCTGGTCGTCTTCCAGACCGACGGCGGGCCGATCAACAAGCCGGCCGCGGAGCGCTACCTCTGCAAGGCCGCGAAACTTCCGCTGTTCTGGCAGTTCATCGGCTTCGGCAACAAGCGCAGCTCGCAGTTCGACTTCCTGCGCAAGCTCGACGAGCTCGCCGTCCCCGCCAAGCGTCCCGTCGACAACGCGGGGTTCTTCCACGCGGGGCTCGACCCGCGGCAGGTCCCGGACGCGGAGCTGTACGACCGGATGGTGGCCGAGTTCCCGCAGTGGCTGGCGGCCGCCCGCGCCCAGGGCATCGTCCGATGAGGTCCAAAAGCGAGGCTCGGACGCCGGGAAAGCCGGACAGAGGCTGACTGCATTGCGGTGTTCGATGGAGTCATGACGCATTCCACCTGGGCCGCCTTCCGGGCGGCGGAGCCCGAATTCGCCGGATCCGTACAGCACCGCTTCGAGCGGTACCGGCATCACGTCCTGGCGACCCTGCGCAAGGACGGTTCGCCGCGGTTGACGGGGCTGGAGGTCAATTTCCGCTTCGGTGAGCTGTGGCTCGGCATGATGCTCGGCTCCCGCAAGGCGCAGGACCTCCAGCGCGACCCGCGGTTCGCGCTGCACGCGAACCCGGGCGCCGACGACTCGATGGACGGTGGCGACGTGCGGATCTCGGGGCGCGCCATCGAGGTCACGGAGCCGGCGGAGAAGGCACGTTTCACCCAGGAGGTGAAGCCGCCGGAGCCGTATCACCTGTTCCGGGTCGAGCTGACCGAGGTGGTGCGGACGTCCGTCGAGGGTGACGAACTGGTCGTACGGCACTGGGGTCCGGGCGGGCCGGTCCGCACCCGGCGGCGCCGGTGACGCCCGCCGGGCCTCAGGCGAGTACCTGGGCCCGGCACCACGACGGCGTGCCCCAGGCGTCGCGCAGCGGGCGGGCCTTGCGGAGCCAGAGGGAGAGGTCGAGCTCCTCGGTGTAGCCGACGGCGCCGTGGAGCTGGAGCGCGGTGCGCGCCGCGGCGTACGCCGCCTCGCCCGCGGTCACTTTGGCGGCGGCGATGTCGGCGCGGGCGCCCGTGAGCGCCGCGCCGTACAGCAGCGGCCGGGCGAACTCGAGCGCGAGGAGGGTGTCCGCGAGGCGGTGCTTGACCGCCTGGAACGAGCCGACGGGGACGCCGAACTGGGTGCGCTGCCGGACGTACGCGACCGTCCGGTCGAGCAGCGCGAGCCCGACGCCGAGCGACTGGGCGGCGGTGGCGAGCGCGGCGATGCCGACGGCGTGCGCGACGGCCCCCGCCACCTGAGGGCCCTCGGCGAGCACCTCGCCGCCCGGGGCGGGACGCGCCCGCCCGCGTACCGGGTCGTTCGACACGCGCAGCGGTCCGTGCCCGGGCGCCGCACGCAGGACGGCGTCCCCGGACGGGGCCGGTCCCCGCCGCGCACGGGCCGGAGCGTCGCGCCGGGCCGGGTCTGCGACCAGGAGCAGGTCCGCCGCGTCCGGGTCCACGGCGTACGGCCCCACCGCTGTCACCGCCAGCGTTGCCATGTCCTCTCCCGACGCCAGCCGCGGCAGCAGACGCTTCGCGGCCGCAGCGTCGCCGGTCTCGGCCAGCCGTGTGAGCAGCGCCGCCGCCGCGACCGTCTCGACCAGCGGACCCGGCACCGCGTGGCGCCCCAGTTCCACGAAGGCGACGGCCAGTTCCACCGGCAGCGTCCCGGCGCCCTCGTACCGCTCGGGCACGGCCAGCGCGAACACCCCCGCCCCGGCGACGCGTGACCAGATCGCACGGCCCGGCGCCCGGTCCCCGGCAGCCCAGGCCCGCGCCGCGGAGGGCGTGTCGCAGGCCGTGAGCATCGCGTCGAGCGAGCGGGCGAACTGCCGTTGCTCGGCGGTGGGCTGAAGGCGCATCAGAGGCGGCCCTTCGGCAGGCCGAGCAGCCGCTCGGCGATGATGTCCCGCTGGATCTCGTTCGTACCGGCGTACACCGTGCCCGCCAGTGCGAAGACATAGCCCTCGGCCCACTCGGTGTCCGCCGACTCCCCGTCGGCGCCCAGTAGTTCGAGCGCCGTCTCATGGAGCGCGATGTCGTACTCGGACCAGAAGACCTTGTTCAGGCTCGACTCCGCGCCCGCCGCCGACCCCTCCGCGAGGCGCGCCGCACCCGCCCAGGTGAACAGCTGGTAGGCGCGGGCGCCGATGGCCGCGTCGGCCACCCGGTCGCGCAGCGCCGTGTCACCGGGGTCCGCCGTGGCCCGCCACAGCCGTACGAGCCGGTCCGCAGAGGCGAGGAACCGGCCCGGTGAGCGCAGCGTCAGGCCCCGTTCGTCGCCCGTCGTGGACATCGCGATCCGCCATCCCTGGCCCGGCTCACCGATCACGTCCTCGTCCGGGACGAACACGTCGTCGAGGAACAGTTCGGCGAACGCCGGCCTGCCGTCGAGCCTGGCGACGGGGCGCACCGTCACACCCGGGGCCCGCAGGTCGAACATCAGATAGGTCAGGCCGTGGTGCGGCCGCCGCGTGACGGGATCGCTGCGGAAGATCCCGAAGGCCCGGTCGGCGAACGCCGCCCTGGAGGACCATGCCTTCTGCCCGCGCAGCAGCCAGCCGCCGTCGGTCCGTACGGCACGCGAGGTCAGCGAGGCGAGGTCCGAGCCGGCCTCCGGCTCCGACCAGGCCTGTGCCCAGACCACCTCGCCCCTCGCCATCGGCGGCAGTGTCCGGGCGCGCTGCTCCTGCGTGCCGTGCTCGAAGAGGGTCGGCGCGAGGAGGCTGATGCCGTTCTGCGAGACCCGGCCGGGGGCGCCGGCCGCCCAGTACTCCTCCTCGAAGACCAGCCACTGCTCGAGGTCCGCGCCCCGCCCGCCGTACCGCTCGGGCCAGGAGACCACCGACCACCGGTCCGCCGCGAGGCGCGCTTCCCAGGCGCGGTGCGCGGCGAAGCCCTCCGCCGTCTCCAGGGACGGCAGCGGTGCGGCGGGGACGTGCTCGGCGAGCCAGGCACGGGCCTTGGCGCGTAACGCCTCTGCGGCCGGGGACGGGTCGAGGTCCATCGCCACTCCTTCCCTAACAAGTGTTTGGTAGGTTAACGTGCCGACGTGACCGACAACAGGGCCACCGACGACAGGACCCGGGAGCGGTACGTACCCGGCCACGGGCTCCTCGACGGCCGCACCGCCGTCATCACCGCCGCCGCGGGCACCGGCATCGGCGGCGCCACCGCGAGGCGCTTCCTGGAGGAGGGCGCCCGCGTCCTGCTCTCCGACGCCCACGCCCGCCGCCTCGCGGACACACACGCCGAGCTCGCCGCCGGGTTCGGTGCGGACGCCGTGACCTCCCTGCCCTGCGACGTGACGGACGAGAACCAGGTCCGGACCCTCTTCGACGCCGCGGCCGACCAGCACGGCGGCCTCGACATCGTCGTCAACAACGCCGGCCTCGGCGGCACCGCGGACCTCGTCGACATGAGCGACGAGGACTGGTCACGCGTCCTCGACGTCACCCTCACCGGCACGTTCCGCTGCACCCGCGCCGCGCTCCGGGCCTTCCGCGCCGCACGCCGCGGCGGGATCGTCGTCAACAACGCCTCCGTCGCCGGCTGGCGCGCCCAGGCCGGGCAGGCCCACTACGCCGCCGCCAAGGCCGGCGTCATGGCCCTCACCCGGTGCGCGGCGCTCGAGGCGGCCGAGTACGGCGTACGGGTCAACGCCGTCGCCCCCAGCCTCGCCATGCACCCCCACCTCGTGAAGGTCACCTCGGCCGAACTGCTCGGGGAACTCACCGCACGCGAGGCGTTCGGCCGGTACGCGGAGCCCTGGGAGGTCGCCAACGTGATCGTCTTCCTGGCCAGTGCCTACTCCTCGTACCTGACCGGCGAGGTGGTCTCCGTCAGCAGCAGGCACCCGTAGGAGAACAATGGACAGGTGCCTACGAAGAAGCAGAAGCAGGTGAGCGCCGCCCCGCCCGAGCGGCGCCGGGAACTCCTCGCCACCGCAGCGGAGGTCTTCGCCGCCCAGGGCTACAACGCCACGACCGTCCGCAAGATCGCCGACGCCGCCGGGATGCTGGCCGGAAGCCTCTACTACCACTTCGATTCCAAGGAATCGATGCTCGACGAGATCCTCTCCACCTTCCTCGACGAGCTCTGGGCCGGCTACGACACCGTCCTCGCCGCCGGGCTCGGCCCGCGCGAGACGATCGAGGCGCTCGTCACCGAATCGTTCAGGGAGATCGACCGGCACCGCGACGCCGTCGCCATCTACCAGAAGGAGTCCCGGCACCTGGCCGTCCAGCCGCGCTTCCGGTACCTCGCCGACTCACAGGTCAAGTTCGAGAAGGCCTGGCTCGGCACGCTCGAGCGCGGTGTCGCGGAACAGGCCTTCCGGGCCGACCTCGACGTCCGGCTCACCTACCGGTTCGTCCGCGACACGGTATGGGTCGCCGCCTCCTGGTACCGGCCCGGCGGCCTGCACAGCCCCGAGGAGATCGCCCGCCAGTACCTGTCGATGGTCCTGGACGGAATCGCGCTGCGCAGGTGACGCGACGCCACCGAGAAGGAGTTGGAGTCATGGCCGAGGCATACATCGTCGAAGCGGTACGCACCCCGGTCGGCCGGCGGAGGGGCGGGCTCGCCCACGTCCACCCCGCTGACCTCGGCGCCCATGTGCTGAAGGAACTGATGGCCCGCTCCGGCGTCGACCCGGCCGCCGTCGAGGACGTCGTCCTCGGCTGCCTCGACACCGTGGGCCCGCAGGCCGGGGACATCGCCCGGACCTCCTGGCTGGCGGCCGGGCTCCCCGAGGAGGTCCCGGGCGTCACCGTCGACCGGCAGTGCGGGTCCTCGCAGCAGGCCGTCCACTTCGCGGCGCAGGGCGTGCTGTCCGGCACCCAGGACCTCGTGGTCGCCGGCGGCGTCCAGAACATGAGCATGATCCCCATCGCCTTCGCCTCACGGCAGGCCGCCGAACCTCTCGGCCTCACCGAAGGGCCCTTCGCCGGCAGCGAGGGCTGGCGCGCCCGGTACGGGGACCGGCCGGTCAACCAGTTCCACGGCGCCCAGCTGATAGCGGAGAAGTGGGGTATCTCACGACGCGACATGGAGGACTACGCGCTCGAGTCGCACCGGCGGGCGGTCCGCGCGATCGACGAGGGCCGGTTCGCGAAGGAGACCGTGCCGTACGGCTCCGTCGCCGTCGACGAAGGGCCGCGCCGCGACACGACCTTGGAGAAGATGGCCGCGCTCCCGCCGGTGCTTCAGGGCGGCACCGTCACCGCCGCCTGCTCCTCCCAGGTCTCCGACGGCGCTGCCGCACTGCTGCTCGCGAGCGAACGCGCCGTCGCGGAGCACGGGCTCACCCCGAGGGCCCGCGTCCACCACCTGTCCGTCCGCGGCGAGGACCCGGTCCGGATGCTGTCGGCGCCCATCCCCGCGACGGCCCACGCGCTGAAGAAGACGGGCATGTCGATCGGCGACATCGACCTGGTGGAGATCAACGAGGCCTTCGCGCCCGTCGTCATCGCCTGGCTCAAGGAGACCGGGGCCGACCCGGCGAGGGTGAACGTCAACGGAGGGGCCATCGCGCTGGGTCACCCGCTCGGCGCAACCGGGGCGAAGTTGATGATCACGCTGCTCCACGAACTGGAACGCACCGGCGGCCGCTACGGCCTGCAGACCATGTGCGAGGGCGGTGGGCAGGCGAACGTGACGATCATCGAGCGTGTCTGATCCACGACTTCCCCGCCTCGGCGTGCTACGGTGGCGGAGTTGCAGTTTTGGTACCCATGAACTTTGTGTGCGCCTGACGGGAATGCTTCCTCAGGCGCACATTATTGTTTCCGGCTTTTCCGGATGGGGGTCAATGCAGCGACGGGAAATTCACGAGGTGTGGATTTTCGGCTTGCCCCTGTTTTAGGAGAATGACATGGCTACTGGAACCGTGAAGTGGTTCAACTCGGAAAAGGGCTTCGGCTTTATTGAGCAGGACGGCGGCGGCGCCGACGTCTTCGCCCACTACTCCAACATCGCCACCTCGGGCTTCCGCGAGCTCCAGGAAGGCCAGAAGGTGACGTTCGACGTCACGCAGGGCCAGAAGGGCCCGCAGGCGGAGAACATCCTCCCGGCCTGATTGCCGGGCGCGTATCTCGCAGCTCCTGCAGCCGGGGCCCGCACCTTCGTCGGTGCGGGCCCCGGCTCTTGCTGTCCACAGGCCCCAGGAAGGCACACCCGCATGAACCGCTCCGAACGACCGGACCGCTCCGCCGCCAGGTCCGCCCGGCCGGCCCGCAGGCGCCCGGCCGAATCCGGCGCCGGAAACCGCCCCGGCTCCGGGACCCGTCCCGGCAGGGGAGCCGGCGCCGGTAAGGCGAGCGCCCGCAGCGCGGCGCCCCCGCAGGAATTCACCCTGCCGGAAACCGTCACCCCCGCGCTGCCCGCCGTCACGGCGTTCGACGAGCTGGACATGCCCGCCGCCCTGCTGAAGACCCTCGCGGCCCAGGGCGTCACCGAGCCCTTCCCCATCCAGGGCGCCACCCTCCCGAACTCCCTCGCGGGCCGGGACATCCTCGGCCGCGGCCGCACCGGCTCCGGCAAGACCCTCGCCTTCGGGCTCGCGCTCCTCGCCCGCACGGCCGGCCGCCGGGCCGAGGCACGGGCGCCCCTCGCGCTCGTCCTCGTACCGACCCGCGAACTCGCCCAGCAGGTCACCGACGCGCTCGCCCCGTACGCGACCTCGACCCAGCTGCGGATCGCCACCGTCGTCGGCGGCATGTCCATCACCAAGCAGGCCGGGGCGCTGCGCCGCGGCGCAGAGGTGCTCGTGGCCACGCCCGGACGGCTCAAGGACCTCATAGAACGCGGCGACTGCGCCCTCGGCGACGTCGCGATCACCGTCCTCGACGAGGCCGACCAGATGGCCGACATGGGCTTCATGCCGCAGGTCACCGCGCTGCTGAAGCAGGTCGAGCCGGACGGGCAGCGGATGCTCTTCTCCGCGACCCTCGACAAGAACATCGACCGGCTCGTGCGGATGTTCCTCACCGACCCGGTGGTGCACTCCGTCGACCCGTCCGCCGGTGCCGTCACCACGATGGAGCACCACGTCCTGCACGTCCTGGACGAGACGGACAAGAAGGCCGTCGCCACGCGCATCGCCGCCCGCGACGGCCGGGTGATCCTCTTCGTGGACACCAAGCGGACCGCCGACCGGTTCGCGAAGCGGCTGCTGGCCAGCGGTGTGCGGGCAGCAGCCCTGCACGGCGGGCGCTCGCAGCCGCAGCGCAACCGCACCCTGGACCAGTTCAAGAACGGCCAGGTCACCGCGCTCGTCGCGACGAACGTCGCGGCCCGCGGCATCCACGTCGACGATCTGGACCTGGTCGTCAACGTCGACCCGCCCGTCGACCACAAGGACTATCTGCACCGCGGCGGCCGCACGGCGCGGGCCGGCGAGTCCGGCAGCGTCGTGACGCTCGTCCTGCCGGAGCAGCGCCGCGAGATGACCCGCCTGATGGCGAACGCGGGCATCAGCCCGAACACGGCACGCGTCAAGTCGAGCGACGAGGAACTCAGCCGGATCACGGGAGCCCGTGAGCCGTCGGGCGTGGCCGTGACCATCGAGGTCCCGCAGCCCGTCGTGACCGCGCCCGCCTCCTCCGGACGGCGGCGCCCCGCGCGCCGGCGTGGTGAGGGAACGGGAGCGACGGACGCGCCGCGGGCGGCACGTGCCGGGTCCCGCGGCTCCCGCGGGGGCGCTCAGGCGTCCCGTGCGTCGGGGCCGTCCGGCGCGGTCGAGGCATCGCGGAACTCGGCGGCGGGCCGCGGGCGTGCGCGGCGCGGCGGCAGGGGCGCGACGGGCTGACCGCCCGGCCGGGTGCCGCGCGAGCCACTCGCCACCGGCGGGCTGACCGCCCCCGGCCGGGTGCCGCGCGCCACCGGCTCGCCGGCGTGCGCACCGGCCGGGCGTGCGACGCGCCCCGGCCGCACGCATGACGCTGACGTGCCGCCGTCCGCGCGCTGGCGCACCCCCGCCGCTGCGAGACGTCGCACTGGCCCCACGCGTGCGCCGACGCGGCACCTGCCGCGCGGAAGCGCTGCCACGCGCGGCCGTGCGCATGACGGTGCCGTGCCACACCCGCCCGCGCGCCACTCACCACCGGCGCGCCGGCGTGCGCACCGGCCGGGCGCGTGGCGCGCACCGGCCGCACCTATGACGCTGACGTGCCGCTGGCTGCGCGTCGGCACACCCCCGCCGCTGCGAGACGTCGCACTGGCCCCACGCGTGCCGCTGACGTGGCACCTGCCGCGCGGAAGCGCTGCCACGCGCGGCCGTGCGCATGACGGTGCCGTGCCACACCCGCCCGCGCCACCACGCGCCACTCACCACCGGCGCGCTGACGTGCCCCGGCCACGCGCATGACGTCGCCACGCACCGGCCGGGTGTTTGACGCTGACGTGCCCCGGCCCTCGGGACGCGCGCACGTCCCGCCACCCGCGCGGCCGACACCGCCTCCGGCTGATGCTGGGCGGACCGCGGTGGTCGCGTGGGCACGCACATGCTGCGGCGGGCGCGAGGACTGCCGTGGTAGCGGGGGCGCGCAACGGTGCCGCGGCGGGCACCGGAGGCTGCTGTGGCCGCGCCGCGTGGCTGTGGGCCCAGAGGAACGCGCTGTGGTCGCCGCGCGACCGCCGAAGCTGGACGACTGCCGCGTCGCGCCACCTGCCCGCGGGCGCCTCGGAGTGCGACCCGTCAGTGACTCCGGCGGGCGTTGAGCCGGGCGGCCTGGCGGGTCAGGTGGCCGCGTTCGGCGAGGTCGGGTGCCTTGTGGGCCGCCTCGGCGTACAGCCGCGCCGCCGTCGCCAGGTCGCCGTCGCGCTCGTGGAGGTACGCCGCCACCGCGGTGTGCCGGGGCAGGGAGTCGTCCAGCCCCGCGAGCGCCGCCAGGCCGGCGCGCGGTCCGTCGGCCTCGCCGACGGCCACCGCGCGATTGAGCCGGACGACCGGGTTGTCGGTCAGACGCGCGAGCTCGTCGTACCACTCGACGATCTGCACCCAGTCCGTCTCCTCGGCCGTGGGCGCGTCGGCGTGGAGTGCCGCGATGGCCGCCTGCGCCTGGAACTCGCCCAGCCGGTCGCGGGCGAGGGCCGCCTGAAGGATCCCCACGCCCTCGGCGATCGCCCCGGTGTCCCACCGGCCGCGGTCCTGCTCGGCCAGCGGCACCAGGCTGCCGTCGGGCGCGGTCCGGGCGGCGCGCCGGGCGTGGTGGAGCAGCATGAGGGCGAGCAGCCCCGCCACCTCCGGGTGGTCGATCGCGGCGGCGAGCTGCCGGGTGAGCCGGATGGCCTCGGCCGCGAGGTCGACGTCGCCGGAGTAGCCCTCGTTGAAGACCAGGTAGAGGACACGCAGCACGGTGGCGACGTCGCCGGGCCGGTCGAACCGCACCCCGGAGACGGTGCGCTTGGCCCGGCTGATGCGCTGCGCCATGGTCGCCTCCGGCACCAGGTAGGCCTGGGCGATCTGGCGCGTGGTCAGCCCGCCGACGGCACGCAGAGTGAGCGCCACCGCGGACGACGGCGTGAGCGACGGGTGGGCGCACAGGAAGTAGAGCTGGAGCGTGTCGTCCGACGCGGGAGCGGCGCCGGGCGCCGGCTCCTCGTCGACGAGGTCCTCCCGCCGGCGCCGCGAGGCGTCCGCACGGGTCTGGTCGAGGAACTTGCGCCACGCAACCGTGACGAGCCAGCCCTTCGGGTCGCGCGGCGGGTCGGCCGGCCAGACGCGGACCGCCTCGACCAGCGCGTCCTGCACGGCGTCCTCGGCCGCCGCGAAGTCTGCTCCGCGGCGGACGAGGATCCCGAGCACGCTCGGTGTGAGGCTCCTCAGCAGTGCCTCGTTCATCTCGGCGTCACTCCGTGATGGTGGGCGGCGCCGTCAGGAACGGGCGCACCTCGAGCCACTCGTGGATCGGCTTCCCACCCGCCCCGGGGGCGGCCGACAGCTCCCCGGCCAGCTCGACGGCGCGCTCGTAGGTGTCGACGTCGATCACCATCCAGCCGGCGATGAGGTCCTTGGTCTCGGCGAACGGGCCGTCGGTGACCGGGGGGCGTCCCTCTCCGTCGTACCGGACCCACGCCCCCTCGGGGGCGAGCGCCTGACCGTCGACGAACTCGCCGGTCCCCTCCAGCCGGGTCGCGAAGTCGCTCATGTACTGCATGTGGGCCGAGATCTCCTCCGGCGTCCACTTGTCCATGGGCACGTCGTTGACCGGGGCCGGGGCGCCGCGGTAGTGCTTGAGCAGCAGGTACTTGGCCATTGTGCTTCTCCTCGGTGCTGGTGCGACCCATTGTGGTCGCGTTCACAGCAGGGACGGAGCCGGTCACGTGTTCTCGACATCCCCGCCCGAATTTTTTTCGGCGGCCACGCCCAGGGGTCGTCCACGCGGCAGTGAACCCAGTACCTGCCACGCCTCCGTCATCACCCGTGTCACCAGTTCCTCGCAACTCGGCAGGTCATGGATCACCCCCGCCACCTGGCCGGAGGCCATCACTCCGACGTCCGTGCGGCCCTCGACCATCGCCGCGCGCAGCAGCATCGGGGTGTTCGCCGCGAGGAGGACCTGGCTCCAGGTCAGGTCTCCGGCCTTCCGCAGGGCCAGGCCGTCACGGAGCAGCCGGGGCCAGGTCAGGCCCGACAGGCCGCGGTAGCGGGACGCGTGGCGGGCGGCGCGGGCGAGGCGGCGGACGGGGCCGGAGTGCTCCAGGGCGGTCACCAGATCCGTGCGGAGCATCCGGTGGGGGAGGCCGTCGACGGCGGTCGTGACCGTCACGTCCCTGACGGTCGCGGCCAGATAGCGCGCCTTGACCGTGTCCGGCACCGTCGATTCGGCCGTGAGCAGGAACCGCGTGCCCATCGCGACGCCCGCCGCGCCGTAGGCGAGCGCCGCGACCAGCCCGCGGCCGTCGTGGAAACCGCCCGCCGCGACGACGGGAATGCCGACCGCGTCGACGACCTGGGGCACCAGCACGCTCGTCGCGACGTCCCCCGTGTGCCCGCCGCCCTCGCCGCCCTGCACGATGACCGCGTCCGCGCCCCACGCCGCGACCTTCTCCGCGTGTCGCACGGCCCCGACCGACGCGACGACGACCACGTTCGCGTCCTTGAGCTCGGCGATCAGGGCCTTCGACGGGGCCAGGGCGAAGGACGCGACCCGTACTCCCTCCTCGACGATGATCCGCACCCGTTCGTGTGCGTCACCCGCGTCGGCGCGCAGGTTCACCCCGAACGGCGCCCGCGTGCGGGACTTCACCTCCCGTACCGCCGCCCGCAGTTCCCCGGGAGTCATCGTCGCGGAGCCCAGGATTCCGAGCGCCCCGGCGCGGGCCGTGGCCGTGACCAGGCGAGGGCCGGCCACCCACCCCATCCCGGTCTGGACGATGGGGTGGCGGATGCCGGTCAGGCGGGTGAGCTCCGTGTCCATCACCGCTCCGTGTCCCTCATGCCGTCCGCACCTCACGCTCCCGCGCCCCTTCCGGGTCGAGGACCTCGCGGATCAGCCGTAGTTCCGCCTCTGTGGGGTCACGGGTGTACGGGACGCTCCCGCCGATCACCAGCCGGAAGCCGGTGGCCGACCGGACCTCATCGACCGTCACCCCCGGGTGCAGCGACGCCAGCCGCATCGTGCGGTCCGGTGTCGCGAAGTCGAAGACACCCAGGTCGCTGACGACACGGGGGATGCGGTGGAAGCGCGCCCCGACGGCCGCGGCCCGGTCGTGACCCACGCCGCACACCATGTCGACACGCTCGACGAAGACCCGTGGGGAGTGCCTGGGGACCCAGTAACTGACCGGGTTGTTGAGCGTGTTGACGGGAGCGCCGCGTACGCCGAGCAGCTGGCGGGCGGGTCGTTCCCAGTCGCCGATGCAGGAGATGTTCTGGTTGCCGTGCCGGTCGAGCTGGCTCGCGCCCATCATCACGTGCCGTCTGCCGCCGGTGACCATGGCGAGATGACGCCGGTAGGGGAGCCAGCCCTCCACCGTGCCGTCCGGGCCCACCAGCAGGGCTTCGCCGTCGGTGAGCAGCAGGTCGGGGGAGAAGGTGTGCCTGGCGAGCCGGGCGCCCAGGGAGGGGATCAGGCCCATGGGGCTCGCCAGGATCTCGCCGTCCCCGCGCCAGGCCTCGGCGCAGGCGACGACGCAGTACTCGGCACGGCTGACGGTCATCGCTGCTGCTCCCGCTCCTTGTGCCAGGCCCGGACGGCGGCCTGGTAGGCGTGCTCGTCGCCGGACAGGAAGCGTTCGGCGAACTGCTCCCAGGGTGTGGTGGCGTACATCCTCAGGAACGCGTCGTCGCGTCCGTGGTCGGGGGCGCAGGAGGTGAAGTGGGCGCCGTTCGGCGTCTCGACGACGCCGGTGACCGTGTGCCGGCCGACGAGCAGACACTGGGGCGGGGCGTGCTCGGTGAGTTCCGCCGTCCCGACGAGTCGCTCGCACGAGACGTACGCGGTGTCGGCCGCCTCGCAGAACAGGTCGTCGAAGTACGGGTCGGGCCCCAGATAGCTGCCGTTGCCCAGGCGGTCGGCGCGGTTCAGGTGGACCAGCGCCGCGTCCATGCGCAGGGCGGGCGCGGCGGCGAAGGTCTCACCGTCCTCGTAGGGGGAGGTCACCGTCCTGAGACCGGGGTTGACGCGCATGACGTCGGAGCCGGGACCGGCCCGGACGGGCAGGAAGGGCAGCCGGTTGGCGGCCGCGTGCAGACCCCACATGAACATGGCCTCGTCGAGTTCCGTCAGTTCGAAGGCGGCGCGCTCACGGGCGGCGCGGTAGTGCGGTTCGAGGGGGACGGAGTCGAGGGTGACGAAGGCGGCGACGAGTCTGCGGATGCGTCCGGCGGCGGCGAGGAGGCCCACGTCGGGGCCGCCGTAGGAAATCACGGTGAGATCAGTGATCTCGGACCGGAGCAGTGCGCGTACGAGGGCCATGGGTTTGCGGCGCGCTCCCCATCCGCCGATGCCGATGGTCATGCCGCTGCGCAACCGGGCGACGACCCCTTCGGGGGTCATGGTCTTGTCGCTCACCCCGTCGCACCCCCCTGCGCCGGCCGGCCCTGCTGTCCGGCTTCCGGAGGCCGGCCGAAGGCGCCACGGACGCGCCCGGCGGCGCCGTCGAGGTTCGCCTCGAAGGTGAAGCCCTGCTCGAATCGGTAGCTGCGGCGCACATCCACCGGGTCGATGCCGTTGATCGCGGCCTTCGCGAGCCGCAGCAGTGTCCCGTCCTTACGGGCGATCTCCTCGGCCAGCTCCATCGCGGCGCCGGACAGCCGGTCGCGGGGGACCACCCGCCACACCGAGCCGTGCGCGAGGAGTTCGGCCGCGGTGGCGGTCCGCGAGGTGTAGTACAGGGCGCGCATCAGATGCTGGGGGACCAGCCGGGCCAGATGGGTCGCCGCGCCGAGCGCCCCGCGGTCGAGTTCCGGCAGCCCGAACGTCGCGTCGTCGGAGGCGACGATGGCGTCCGCGTTCCCGACCAGCCCGATGCCGCCGCCCAGACAGAACCCCTGCACGGCGGCGACGACGGGCACCTCGCACTCGTAGACCGCGGCGAACGCCTCGTAGCAGGCGCGGTTCACCGCCAGCAGCGCCTGGTGGTCCGCGTCCCGCTGCAACTCCTTGATGTCCACACCGGCGTTGAAACCGCGCCCCTCGGCGGCCAGGACCACGCAGCGGACGTCCGGGTCGCGTCCGGCGGCGCGCACGGTGTCGGCGAGGTCGTACCAGCCGCGCGCCGGAAGGGCGTTGACGGGCGGGTGGTCGACCGTGACGAGACGAATGCCCTTCAGCGGTCTTGCGGTGGAGACACCCATGAGCGGATCATCTACCTTCCACCAAACGTTTGTTAGGTAGAGGGAAGGTAGCAGCCGATGAAGCCGGACGGGAGAGGCACCGGCGGCAGGGACCCGGCCGGCAGGGACCCGTCCGACAAGGGACCGTCCGACAAGGGTCTGGACGGCAAGGTCGTCGTCGTCACCGGCGGCACCCGCGGTGTCGGCGCCGGCATCGCCGGCGCCTTCTGCCGGGCGGGCGCCGAGGTCGTGGTGTGCGCCCGCCGGCCTCCCGAAAAGCCGATCCCCGGCTCGGAGTTCATCCCCCTGGACGTGCGCGACCCGGACGCCGCCGAAGATTTCTTCGCCGAGGTCGCCGCCCGCCGGGGACGGCTGGACGTGCTCGTCAACAACGCCGGCGGGACACCTCACCGCCGGCTCGCGGAAGGCGGCGCGGCCCGCCACGCGCGCGTGCTCGAACTGAACCTCCTCGCCCCGATGGCCCTGTCGATCGCCGCGCACCCCCACTTGAGGGCCGTACACGGCTCGATCGTCATGATCGGCAGCGTCAGCGGATCCCGGCCCTCCCCGGGGTCGGCGGCGTACGGCGCGGCCAAGGCGGGCCTGGAGAGCCTGGCGCGGTCCATGGCCGTGGAGTGGGCGCCGCACGTACGCGTGAACACCGTGGTCCTCGGCATGGTCCGTACCGAACTCTCCCGGCTGCACTACGGCGACGAGGAGGGCATCGCGGCGGTCGGCCGCACCGTGCCGCTCGGCCGTCTCGCCGAGCCGGCCGACGCCGGCGCGGCAGCGGTCTTCCTCGCGTCGCCGGGCGCCGCGTACATCAGCGGGGCGTCGCTCCTCGTGCACGGCGGCGGCGAGCGGCCCGCCTTCCTGGACGCGGCCACGGCCGGGCACGCGCTGCGGGAGGCCGGCGGCGGACCGGCCCCGAAGCGGCGGAAGAGTGCGGGGGAGTTCCGGGGGAGCACGGCGGGACCGGCCACCCCCATGGGCCCGGCGCGCGACGACGAGCGGTGAGAGCGACGACGACCGGTAAAGCGACGACGACCGGTGAGACCGACGACGACCGTCCCGGTGAGGAGACCTGAGATGACCGGAATCTGTGAGGGCCGCGTGGTGATCGTCACCGGCGCCGGGCGCGGCCTCGGCCGCGCGCACGCGCTGGCGTTCGCCGCCGAGGGGGCCAGGGTCGTCGTCAACGACCTGGGCGTCGGCCCGGACGGCACGGGCGCGGGCGGCGGTCCGGCCGCCGCGGTCGTGACGGAGATCAACGAGGCCGGCGGCACCGCTGTCGCCCACACGGGCGACATCGCGACCGAACAGGGCGCGGCGTCCCTCGTCGCCGCGGCCCTGGACACGTTCGGGCGGCTGGACACACTCGTCAACAACGCGGGCTTCCTGCGCGACCGGATGCTGGTCAACCTCACGGAGGACGACTGGGACGCCGTCGTACGGGTCCATCTCAAGGGCCACTTCCTGCCGTTGAAGCACGCCGTCGCCCACTGGCGGGAGGAGACCAGGGCGGGCCGCCGCCCCGCCGCCCGCGTCGTCAACACCGGTTCGGGGGCGGGGCTGCTCGGCAGCGTCGGCCAGGGCAACTACGCGGCGGCCAAGGCGGGGATCGTCGCGCTGTCCCTGGTCGCGGCGGCCGAGACGGGCCGTTACGGGGTCCTGGTCAACGCCGTCGCCCCGGCCGCGCGTACCCGGATGACCGAGCGGACCTTCGCGGCGGCCATGGCGGCGCCGGGGGAGGGCGTCTTCGACGCGATGGCTCCCGGCAACGTGTCTCCGCTCGTCGTCTGGCTCGGCTCCGCCGGCTCCGCCGGGGTGACCGGCCGGGTCTTCGAGGCGGAGGGAGGCCGTATCACCGTGATGGAGGGCTGGCGGCCCGGACCCACCGCCGACAAGGGGGCGCGCAGGACGCCGGAGGAGGCCGGTGCGGCCGTTCGGGAACTCCTCGCCGAGGCCCGCCCGCCGGGGCCCGTGTACGGGGCGCGGCAGGAGGGCCACGGCAGCGCGGAGAGCGTGTGAAGATCGGCGGTCACAGTTCCCGACTTCGGTGAACGTCCGGGGAATTCCGGGGAGTTGACGTTGACCCGTCAAGGTCTACGCGCATCAATCGACGTATGCGAATCCCCCCACGAATCGCCACCCTCGGTGGCATCGCCGCCCTTGTCCCCGCACTCCTGATCGGCGGGCAGACCGCCACGGCCGCCCCCGCCGGGGCGCTCGCGGTCGGTGACATCTGCTACTCCGCCCTGCCGAGCCAGGCCCACGACACGCTCGACCTGATCGAGCAGGGCGGACCGTTCCCCTACGAGCAGGACGGCACCGTCTTCCAGAACCGCGAGGGCATCCTGCCGTCGCACTCGACGGGCTATTACCACGAGTACACGGTCGTCACCCCCGGCTCACCGACCCGCGGCGCGCGCCGCATCGTCACCGGTGACTCGCACCAGGAGGACTACTACACCGCCGACCACTACGAGTCGTTCGACCTCGTCGACCACGGCTGCTGAATCCGGTCCGCTCGCCGGCCCTGCCGGTAGCCTCCGCCCCATGACGAGGACCTATGTGATCGAAGGGGCGGAGGTCACCGGCCTGGACAGCTTCTGGAAGGCGATCGGCGAAGCCGTCAACGGGCCGGGCGGCTACTTCGGCCGCAACCTGGACGCCCTCGCCGACTGCCTGAGCGGCAGCTTCGGCACCCCGGACGACGGCGACTTCGTCTTCCGCTGGCGCGATCATGAACTCTCCCGGCGGGCCCTCGGCCGGGAGGAGACCGTACGCCAACTGGGACTGCGCGCCCAGCGGGTCCCTCCCGCCGACCGTGCCGAGGTCCTGGAGCACCTGGCGCGGGTACGGGCGGGGCAGGGGCCGACCGTGTTCGACTGGATCGTCGAGGTCTTCGAGGAACGCGCGCCCGGCCGCCTCGAACTCCACTGAGGCCGCGACGGGCGGCCCGGCGTGCCGGGCAGGCCGGATCCGCTCGCCCCCGGGGGAGTTGTCAGGGGCGGCGGGGCAGGGTGCCCTCGAGGCGGTGCCTGAGGCGTTCGTCGCGCAGGTGCCGGACCGCGTTCGCCGCCGTGTCGTGGGCGTAGCCGTCGGGGTCCTCGTCCGCGAGCAGACGCACCAGCACCTCCTCCGCCCGCGGGTCCTGGCGCATCGCCAGACCCCTGGCGGCCTCGGCGACCGTCTCGGGGTCCGGGTCGCCGGCCCGGGCGGCGAGCGCGTCGCGGATCTCGGGCGTGTCCGCGTCGACGCCCGCCAGTGCCGTCGTCGCCCAGTCCCGTACCGGCGCCTGCTCGTCCTTCGTCAGCGCGATCAGCGTCCGTACCGCCTCCGTGTGGTCGCCCGGCACCAGCCCGACCAGCGCCAGCGCCACCCGCAGGCGCACCCCGGCGTCCGGGTTGTCCGCGTGCCGCAGGATCTCGGGGAGCGCGGCCGGATCGCCGTGGTGGCCGAGTCCGAGGAGCACCGCCTGGAGCAGTTCCGGATCCGTCGCCTCCCGGGACAGTTCCCGCAGCATCGGCAGCGTACGGGCGGCGAACGGCCGCACGACCTGCCCGTCCGGCCCCGCGGCGAAGCCGAGCCGGCCCAGCACGTCGGCGGCGAACGTCTGCTGCAGGACGTCGTCGCTCGCGCACCAGGCGGCGGCCGCCCGGAAGGTCTCCTCGTCGCCGCGACGCCACAGCGCGGTCACCGCCTCGATCCACTCGTCCCGCTCGGGGCTGCCGTGGAGCAGGGCGCGCTCCGCCAGGTCGGCGTACGGGGTGCGCAGACCGAGCCGCTCCTCGAGGATCGTGGCGATCGCGCCGTGGCCGGTCTGCTGTTCGTTGCCCGACGTCGGTCTGCCGTCGTGCAGCACCTCGACCACGACGGTCGCCCCGCCGTCCTCCTCGACACGCCGCGACGCGGTCTCTGCCCCGGGTTCGTACGCGAGCAGACCCCGGCGCAGTTCCTCCTCCACGTCGAGCGTCATCCACCGGCGGGCCTCCTCCAGGGCCTCCTCCAGCGTCTCGGCCCGCGAGCCGGCGCCGTGCCGCAGCAGGGCCCGCACCGTCGAGGGAGAACCGCGGCGGGCGGCGATCACCAGCGGCGCCTCGCCGGCCGGGCCGGGCAGGTCGGGGTCGGCGCCGTACTCCAGCAGTGCCTCCACCGTCTCCGTGCGTCCCTGCCCGACCGCCCAGATCATCGGGGTGAAGCCCAGCAGCTCGCGGCGGTCGGGGGTGGCGCCGGCGGCGAGCAGCGCGCGCACCGCCTCGGTGTGCCCCCAGACCGCGGCTCCGCACAGTGGCAGGTCGCCGTCCTCCGGGCCGCAGGCGCGGTCGGGGTCGGCGCCGGCGGCGAGCAGCAGCCGGACGATCCCCGCCTCGTTGCCCGTCGCCGCCAGGTACAGGGCGGTCCTGCCGTCCTCGTCGGTGGTCTCCGGGTCCGTGCCTGCCCGCAGCAGCCGCACCACGGCGTCGTCGTCGCTGTCGCAGAACGCCTCGAACAGTTCGGCTGCGGCCGATTCGTTCGCCGCCGGTTGGTTCGTCATGGTCCGACCCTACGGAAACGGGGTCAGGTGTCGCATTCGAGAACGGTCCGGCACAGGCCGCAGCGGGCCCGCACCCGCCCCCGTACGGGCACCCGGATGCGCTGGTGGCAGGTGGTGCACGGGAAGGACACCCGTAGTCCTTCCGGACCGTGCTCGAAGGCGTACGCGAACGGTCCGGACGCCGCCGCGCCCGGATGGTCCCTGGCGTGCCGGCGGTCCTTCGCGTAGCGGAGCCGGCCCAGCCGGCCGGCCGTGGTCAGCGGGGGCTGCTGCGCCTCGAGCAGCGCCTGCGCGCGGCCCCGGGTGTACGCGTGGTACGCCTGCGGGCTGGTGAACCAGGTCCGCGGGTCCTCGTCGAAGGCCATCGCCCGCCCGGCGAGGACGTAGCCGAATTCCTCGGGGGTCAGGTAGCCGAGCTTCTGGCTGGAGACGGCGTCCTCGCGGAAGGCGTCCAGCAGCAGCCAGCCGGCGCCCAGGTAGGTGGTCACGGTGTCGGTGAGGATCTCGTTGTCGCGGGTGCCAGGGAACGACAGATCGAGCCGGTGCAGCAGAACATGGGTGATCTCGTGCGCCAGGGCGGCGCCGATGTCCCTGCGGTGGGTACGGAACCGGTCGTTCAGTTCGATGAAGTACTCGGGTCCGGCGGTCAGTTCGACGCTCGCCGCGTGCTCCATCTCCCGGAAGCCGACGATCACCCGGGCGTCCGGCAGACGCAGATGGCGCACGAGGGCGCGGGCCACGCGCTGCGCGCCCAGATGCAGGTCGTCACCGTCGCCGAAGGCCACATCGGCGGGCAGCACGCTCGGCGCGTAGGTGAGCACGCTCTCGGGTGAGAGCCGCCGGTACAGCGCGGTGATCGCCGACCGCACGGTGTCCAGGTGCGGAAAGCCGTGCACGACCTCGCTGCCGTTGCCCACTTCCGTACCCCCATGCCTCCCGTACGGCTGCCGCGTCCCGCGCGGCTCCGGGTCCGCTCCGCCCGGCTGCCCGGCTGCCCGGCCCGAGCAGGCTTCAACTCTACGGCGCGGCGGTGAAGGGGCGGGGCCCGCGGCCGGAGGGAACTGGCCGAAAGCCGCTTCTTGTGGTGTCCGCTGACCGGGTCTCATACTCCGGACAGCGTCTTGTCGAGCACATGTCACCAATGGGTCACCCAGCCGTATCGCCCAGCGGTGCCGAACGGCTGTGCCCGGCCGGGCGTTCCCCTCAACCCCCCACGAGAGGCAGTCAGTTGAAGCTCATCAGCGCGCTCAAGAGATGTGTCGCCGCCGGGGCCGTCATCCTCGCCGCCGTCAGCCTCCAGCCCACCTCCGCCTCCGCCGCCGCCCCGCCCGTGGTCGGCGGCACCCGTGCCGCGCAAGGCGAGTTCCCCTTCATGGTCCGGCTCTCCATGGGCTGCGGCGGCGCCCTCTACGCCAAGGACATCGTGCTCACCGCCGCCCACTGCGTCAGCGGCTCCGGCAACAACACCGGCATCACCGCCACCGCGGGCGTCGTGGACCTGAACAGCTCCAGCGCCATCAAGGTCCGCTCCACCAAGGTCCTGCAGGCACCCGGCTACAACGGCACGGGCAAGGACTGGGCCCTGATCAAGCTCGCCCAGCCCATCAACCTGCCCACGCTGAAGATCGCCGAGACCACCGCGTACAACAGCGGCACCTTCACCGTCGCCGGCTGGGGCGCGGCCCGTGAGGGCGGCGCGCAGCAGCGCTACCTGCTCAAGGCCCAGGTCCCGTTCGTCCCGGACTCGACCTGCCGGCAGGCCTACGACGAACTCGTACCGAGCGAGGAGATCTGCGCCGGCTACAACGAGGGCGGCGTCGACACCTGCCAGGGCGACTCCGGCGGACCCATGTTCCGCAAGGACAACGCCGGCGTCTGGACCCAGGTCGGCATCGTCAGCTGGGGCTACGGCTGCGCCCGGGCCGGCTACCCCGGCGTCTACACCGAGGTGTCCACCTTCGCCGCCGCGATCAAGTCCGCGGCCGCGAACCTGTAGGGAACCGGACACGGAGTGAGGAGGGGCAGGCCCGGCGGCCTGCCCCTCAGCCACGACCACCCGCGACGGTCCGCCCGGTCCGCCCCGGCGCCGCCCGCACGGCCCCGTGACGGCTCACCCCGCAAGGTCCCACCCGCCGCGACGCCGCCCGTACGGCCCCGCGCGTCGGGCTCACCCCGCCACGGCGGCGTCCGACGCGGTGCGTTCCAGCCGTACGGCGGCCTCCGCCGCGGCGCACTCCAGCTCCAGCACCCACACCTCGTTGGCACCGGCGCGCAGCACCGGCCCCGGCACATACAGCGGCCTGACCGGGCCCGCCGACCAGTACCGCCCCAGGTTGAACCCGTTCACCCACACGAAACCCCTGGTCCAGCCCGGCAGTTCCAGCCCCGCGTCACCCGGCTCCGCCACCTCGAACGTCCCCCGGTACAGACCGGACGCCCCCGCCGGAGGGACCCGCCACGGCATCCCCGCCAGCGCCGCCGGCTCCTCGAATGCCTCCAGCCGCAGTGCGCACGCCCGGACACCGTGCAGAAACTGCCGCTCGTGCAGCACCCCGCCGGTGATGCCCTTCGGCTCGCCCGTCAGAGGCCCGTAGTTGACCCGCCCCAGCGACTCCACCCACAGCTCCACCGACGCCGGACCCGCCACCGGCACCCCGAGCTCCGGCGTCCCACCGTCCAGCACCCCGGCCCGCACCCCGTCGACGCACACCACCGCACGGTCGCGCAGCCCCGCCACCCGCAGCGGATACGGCTCCCGCGGCCCCGGCACCTCCACCCGGTAGCGCACCAGCCCCCGCCCGACACCCAGCTCCTCGAACGTCGGCGGCACCGGGGCCTCGCACTCGTCGTCGCCGAGCAGCCGCAGCACCGTCTCCGGCGCGGCCCACTCGCCGAGCTCCACCCGCACCGGCGCCGACAGGACCGCCGGAGGAGGCGGAGGCTCCGGCAACGGCCCTTCCTGGTGGTCCGCGAGCACCTCACGGAAGCGCCAGAACTTCTCCGTCGGCCTGCCTGCCTCGTCGACGGGCGCGTCGTAGTCGTAGGACGTCACCGTCGGCTCCAGCACACCGTCGTGCAGCTCGCCCGACCGGTTCGCGCCCGCCCAGCCGCCGAAACTCGTCCCGCCGTGAGCCATGTACACATTCACCGACGCACCGGCCTCGAGGATCTCCCGCAGCGCCCGCGCCGCGTCCTCGGCGTCCCGGCGCGCGGGCTCCGCCCCCCAGTGCTCGAACCAGCCGCACCAGAACTCCATACACATCAGCGGCCCTGTCGGACGGTGCCGTCGCAGCGCCGCGAACGCCTCCCCGGCGCCGGACCCGAAATTCACCGTCGCCAGCACACCGGGCACCGAACCGCCCGACAGCATGTGGTCCTCCGGACCGTCGGACGTGAACAGCGGCACCCCCACCCCGCACGAGCGCAACAGCTCCACCAACTGCCGCAGATAACCGCCGTCCGAGCCGTAACTGCCGTACTCGTTCTCCACCTGGACCATCACCACGGGCCCGCCCCGCGTGATCTCACGCTCCACCACCTGCGGCAGCAGCCTGGTGAACCAGCGCTCCACATGCCCCAGATACTCCGGATCCTCCGTCCGCACCCGCCGCCCGACCCGGCCGGTCAGCCAGAACGGAAGGCCGCCGTTCTCCCACTCGGCGCAGATGTACGGACCCGGCCGCACGATCGCCCACATCCCCGCCGCGTGCACCGCGTCCAGGAACCGGCCGAGCGCCCCGTCGTCCGCGTACCTGCCCGGCTCCGGCTCGTGCAGGTTCCACGGGACGTACGTCTCCACACAGTTGAGACCCATCGCCCGCAGCATCGCCAACCGGTGGCCCCACTGGCCCTCGTGCACCCGGAAATAGTGCAGCGCCCCCGACAGCAGCCGCACCGGCCGCCCGTCCAGCAGGAAATCCGTGTCACCCACGGTGAAGTCAGCCACCGGCCCGTCCCTCTCTCGCAAACCGCCGCCCCCACGATCACCCCTGGCGCGCCGCCAATCCATGGACAAAGATCGGCTCTCCTTGGACTGGCCGGGAAGGAGCGACGAATCGGCATGTACCACACCTGGATGCGCTATTTCACCCCCAGCCCCCTGCACCACCGGCTCGGACTGGTGTGCCTCGGCGTCGGCCTCCAGCACGGCAGCCTCCCCACCGTCGGCCCCCGCACCCTCGACCACCACGTCGCCGTCGTCATCAGCGCCGGCAGCGGCTGGTACCGCACCCCCGACGGGCGGCGCACCACCGTCACCGCACCCGCCCTCATCTGGCTCACCCCAGGCGTGCCCCACCACTACGGACCCGACCCCGCCGCCGGCTGGGACGAATCGTTCGTCGACTTCACCGGCCCCGCCACCACCACCTACACCGAACTCGGCTACATCGAACCCGACCGGCCCGTCGTACCCCTCTCCGACGCCGCGGGCGCACGGACCGCCGTCGGCAAGATCGCCCGCGCCGCCCGCCGCGGCAACCCCCTCCTCGAGGTCGAGACCGGCGCCGCCGTCCACGAACTGCTCGTCGCCCTGCGCCGCGCCCGCGCCGACCTCGGCCCCGACGGCGACCCCGTCCTCACCGCACTCGCCCGCGACGCCTTCCGGCCGATGTCCGTCGCCGAACACGCCGCCCGCCACGGCATGACCCCCGCCGAACTGCGCACCGCCGTGCGCCGCGGCGCCGGCTGCAGCCCCAAGGACTACCTCCTCGGCATCCGCCTCGGCCGCGCCAAGGAACTCCTCGCCGCCACCGACCTGCCCGTCGCCGCCGTCGCCCGCCGCGTCGGATACGAGGACCCGGCCTACTTCTCCCGCCTGTTCACCCGCCGCGTCGGACTCGCCCCCGTCCGCTTCAGAGAACAGCAGGGCAGGGCCGTACCCGGCGGCTGGAGCACCCGCGTCCCGGACCCTGAACACCCTCCGACCATCGGCGCCCGGCCGACGTAAGCTCCCTGACCATGACCACGAGTGACATCGACGAATCCGTGCGCGCCGAGCTCGACCGCCTGCGCGCGAGCATCGACAACATCGACGCCGCCGTCGTCCACATGCTCGCCGAGCGATTCAAATGCACCCAGCAGGTCGGCCACCTCAAGGCCCAGCACCACCTGCCGCCCGCCGACCCTGCCCGCGAGGCCCGCCAGATCGCACGGCTGCGCCAGCTCGCGGAGAGCGCGAAACTCGACCCGGCGTTCGCGGAGAAACTGCTGAACTTCATCATCGCCGAGGTGATCCGCCACCACGAGCAGATCGCCGACCAGCCCGGCGACCGCCCCCGGCGCTGACCCACCCGACCCGCGCGCCGCGCCCGCCCCACACCCCGCACACGGGCCGGCCCGCACCCCCCGGTGTGCGCTGACAGCGCAACCACCACCCCGTGTGCCGACCCGGGCCCATCAGGCAGCATGGGCCCATGTCCGTACTGACGCGCGACGAAGCGCAGACCCGAGCCCGGCAACTCGACGTACACCGGTACACGATCGACCTCGATCTCACCACCGGCGACGAGACCTTCGACTCCCGAACCGTCATCCACTTCACCGCGACAGCGGCCGGTGACACCTTCGTCGAGATCAAGCCCGCCGAGCTCCGCTCCCTCACGCTCGACGGACAGCCCCTCGACCCCGCCGCCCTCACCGAGAACCGCATCCCCCTCACCGGCCTCACCGCCGGCGAGCACGAACTGCGCGTCGACGCCCGGATGCGCTACTCCCGCACCGGCGAAGGCATGCACCGCTTCACCGACCCCAGCGACGGCGAGACGTACGTCTACACCCAGCTGTTCATGGACGACGTCCAGCGCGTCTTCGCCGCCTTCGACCAGCCCGACCTCAAAGCCGTCTTCGAACTCTCCGTCACCGCGCCCACGGCATGGACCGTCCTCGGCAACGGCGTCGCCACCCACCACGGCGACGGCCGCTGGACCTGCGCCCCCACCCCGCTGCTCTCCACCTACCTCGTCGCCGTAGCCGCCGGCCCCTGGCACTCCGTACGCACGCAGCACGCCGGACTGCCCTTCGGCATCCACTGCCGCCGCTCCCTCGCCCCCTACCTCGACGCCGACGCCGACGAACTCCTCGACATCACCCGGCAGTGCTACGACCGCTACCACGAGAAGTTCGAGGAGCCGTACCCCTTCGACTCCTACGACCAGGCCTTCGTCCCCGAATTCAACGCAGGGGCCATGGAGAACCCGGGCCTCGTCACCTTCCGCGACGAATTCGTCTACCGCTCCGCCGTCACCGACACCCAGCGCCAGACCCGCGCCATGGTCATCGCCCACGAGATGGCCCACATGTGGTTCGGCGACCTCGTCACCCTCAAGTGGTGGGACGACATCTGGCTCAACGAGTCCTTCGCCGAATACATGGGCTACCAGACCCTCACCGAAGCCACCCGCTTCACCGACACCTGGACCGACTTCGCCATCGCCCGCAAATCCTGGGGCTACGACGCCGACCAGCGGCCCTCCACCCACCCCGTCGCCCCCGACCCCGACGCCGTCCCCGACACCGCCTCCGCGATGCTCAACTTCGACGGCATCTCCTACGCGAAGGGCGCCTCCGCCCTGCGCCAGCTCGTCACCTGGCTCGGCGAGAAGGACTTCCTCGCCGGCATCAACACCCACTTCGCCCGGCACAAGTTCGGCAACGCCACCCTCGCCGACTTCATCGACTCCCTCGCCGGAGCCACCGACCGCGACGTGCACGCCTGGGCCGAGTCATGGCTGCGCACCACCGGCGTCGACACCCTCACCCCCGCCGTCACGGACACCCCGGGCGGCTGGACACTCACCGTCGAACGCGACGGCAGCCGCCCCCACCGCATCGCCGTCGGCGCCTACGACGCCGACCCCATCGACCCCGGCCGCCTCGTCCTGCGCGACCGCCTCGAGATCGACGTCCCCGAGACCGGCGCCACGGCACCCCGCCCCGGACGCCGCCCGGCCCTCCTCGTCCTCAACGACGGCGACAACACCTACGCCAAGGTCCGCCTCGACGCCGCCTCCTGGGCCGTCGTCGTCGACTCCCTGGCCGGCATCCCCGACGCCCTCACCCGAGCCGTCGTCTGGAACGCAGCACGCGACATGGTCCGCGACGGGGAACTCGCCCCCACCGCCTACCTCGAGACGGCCGACACCCACCTGCCCCACGAGAACGACCTCGCCATCGTCCAGGGCGTCCTCACCTTCGCCGCCGACCAGATCGCCGACTGCTACCTCGCCCCCGACCAGCGCCCCGCCGCGCTCGCCACCCTCACCCGCATCAGCCGCGCCCTGCTGCGCCGCACCGAGGACGGCAGCGACCCCGGCCTGCGCCTGACCGCCGTACGCCACTACATCGACGCCGCCACCCAGCCGGAACCCATCCAGGAATGGCTCACCGAAGGCGGCGTCCCCGGCGGCCCCGAACTCGACCCCGAACTGCGCTGGCGCGTCCTGACACGCCTCGCCGTCCTCGGCGCCACCGACGACGCGGCCATCACCGCCGAACTGGAACGCGACCCGAGCGCCACCGGCCAGGAAGGCGCGGCCCGCTGCCGCGCCGCGCTCCCCACCGCAGAGGCCAAGGCCGCGGCCTGGGCCCGCCTCTTCACCGGCGACGACCTGTCCAACTACCTGTTCGCGGCCACCGCGCAAGGCTTCTGGCAGCCCGAACAGGCCGACCTCGTGCGCGAGTACGTCCCGCGCTTCTACCCCGACGCGGTCGCCCTCGCCGCCCGCCGCGGCCCGGCCATCGCGGAAGCCTGCGGCCGGTACGCCTTCCCCGTCCACGCCGTCGACGCGGAAACACTCGGCGCGGGCGAGGCATGCCTGGCCGGAACGGACATGCTCCCCGCCCTGCGCCGCAAACTGACCGACCAGCTCGACGACCTGCGCAGGGCGCTCCGGGTCCGGGGCGCCTGACGCCGGGCCCTCGCGGGCCGGATCGCGGCGCCTCACCCCTGTGGGGCACGCCTCCAGGGCCGGCGGGCGCCTCCGGCGGCAGGGCCTTCGGGCCTCCCGCCGGGCGGGGTCGCGGCGGGAGGTCCGTAGGCCGCTGCGGGGCTGCGGCACCTGATCCCTGGGCCGGCGGGCGCCACGGCGGCAGGGCTTCCGGGCCTCTTGCCGTGCGGGGTCGCGGTGTCCGACCCGTAGGCCGTTGCGGGTCCGCGCACCTGGCCGGGGTGGCTCCAAGGTGCTGTGGTTCCGGGGCGCTGCGGGGCTGCGGCGCCTGCGTTGGGCGTGCCGCCGGGCCTCTACGGGCCGGTGGGCGCCTCCGTCGGCGGGGCTTCCGGGCCTCTTGCCGTGCGGGGTCGCGGTGCCCGAGCCGTAGGCCGTTGCGGGGTGGCACCTGACCCCGGGCCCCTACGGGCCTGCGGGTGACTCCGGCGGCCGGGCTTCCGGGCTTCATGCCATTCGTGGTCGCGGCGCCCGATTCGTAGGCCGTTGCCGGCCCTGGCACCTGGCCGGGGTGGCTCCAAGGTGCTGTGGTTCCGGGGCGCTGCGGGGCTGCGGCGCCTGCGTTGGGCGTGCCGCCGGGCCTCTACGGGCCGGCGGGCGCCTCCGTCGGCGGGGCCTTCGGGCCTCCCGCCGTGCGGGGTCGTGGCGGGAGGCCCGTAGGCCGTTGCGGGCCCGCGGCACCTGATCCCCGGGCCCGCGGGCGCCACGGCGGCAGGGCTTCCGGGCCTCCTGCCATGCAGGGTCGCGGCGCCCGACCCGTAGGCCCTTGCGGGTCCGCGGCACCTGACCGGCCCGGTCCCAAGGTGGGGTTCCGGGGGCGCTGCCGGGGCCGGGCGCCCGCGCTTTTGCGCGGGCCTTCGGGGCACGCGGCGCCTGATCTCCAGGGAGCGGGTCCGTGGCGCCTGCCCCACGGTGCTGCGCTTCCGGGGCGGCGGACCCCCTGGCGGAAAGGGTCAGCAGCGCCACCCGCGGGACGCGGTTCCGGGGGCCCTGCGGGCCGGCGGCGCCTGGCCGCCGGTAGGGGCCGAAGCACGTGCCCCCAGGGCGGTGCAGCCTCGCGGCACCTGGCCCGCAGGACGGTGCAAGCGCAGCAGCGCCACCCGCGGGGCGCGGGCCGGCGGCGCCTGGTCGGCCGGTAGGGGCCGGCACCTGCCCCCAGGGCGCTGCGCTTCCCGGGGGCGCCTGACCCGCTGGCGGAAAGGCGCAGCAGCGCCACCCGCGGGCCGCGGGCCGGCGGCGCCTGGCCCTGGGTGTGGGTCCCGCCCGCCCGGGCCTTGCGCGTGCCTCCGGGCCCGCGGGCCCGGTGCGTACCGGCGGCCGCCGCCCGTCGCGACAGTGACGCGCCGCCCCACTACCAGCCGCGCACGCCCCAACCCCTCCCTTCCGCAAGGCGATACCACTTTCGGGTTCCGCTCGTTGAGATCTGCGGACGCCCCGCCGGGCCCCTCGTCACCGTGAGGTGACACTCCCGCGCCTCGCCGAAGGACCCGCCTCATGAACACCCCGCCCCTCGCGGGAGGAATCACCGGCCCCGACGCCCTGCGCCCCCTGCTCGCGCTCGTGCTCGACGCACTCGGCGAAGGCGCGATCGCCCGCGGCGGCCCCGTCCCCGCCGGCGGGCCGGACGCCGTCGCCGCACTCATGCGCCAGAGTCTCGGGGACGTACTCCCCGAGCACGGCACCGGCGCCGCCACCGCCCTGCGCACCCTCGTCCGCGCCGTCGCCCACGGCGCCGCCGACCCCGCAGACCCCCTGTGCGCCGCGCACCTCCACACGCCGCCCCTCGCACTGGCCGTCGCCGCAGACCTCGCCGCCTCCGCGCTCAACCCGTCCATGGACTCCTGGG
Source organism: Streptomyces pristinaespiralis (assembly GCF_001278075.1). Lineage (GTDB taxonomy): Bacteria > Actinomycetota > Actinomycetes > Streptomycetales > Streptomycetaceae > Streptomyces > Streptomyces pristinaespiralis. Next base: position 6,419,453 of record NZ_CP011340.1, read on the forward strand.
ACCAGGCACCCGCGGCCTCCGAACTGGAAGCACAGGTCACCCGCGCACTCGCCGCCGAGGTCTATCCCCGGCACACCGCCCCCGACGCGATCGTCACCACCGGCGGCACCGAGTCCAACCAGCTCGCCCTCCTCCTCGCACGCGAGCGCAGCGGCACACCGGTCCAGATCGTCTGCGACGAGAGCGCCCACCACTCCGTCGGCCGCGCCGCCTGGCTCCTCCGGCTGCCCCGCCCGGTCACCGCCCCCCTGAACGACCCCGCCGCACTGGACGACACACTGACCCGCCTCCACGGCCCCGTCCTCGTCGTCGCCACCGCCGGCACCACCGACACCGGCCGCATCGACCCCCTCCCCGCGATCGCCGACACCACCGACCGCCACCGCGCCGAACTGCACATCGACGCCTCCTACGGCGGCCCGCTCCTCTTCAGCGCCGAACGCCGCCACCTCCTCACCGGCCTCGAACGCGCCCACTCCGTCACCCTCGACCTGCACAAACTCGGCTGGCAGCCCGTCGCCGCCGGACTCCTCGCCGTACCCGACACCACCCGCCTCGCACCGCTCGACCACACCGCCGAATACCTCAACGCGGAGGACGACACCGACGCGGGCCTGCCCGACCTCCTCGGCCGCTCCCTGCGTACCACCCGCCGGCCCGACATCCTCAAGATCGCCGTCACCCTCAAAGCACTCGGCCGCACCGGCCTCGCCGCCCTCGTCGACCGCACCTGCGCCGCCGCCCACGACCTCGCGGACCTCGTCGACAAACACCCCCGCCTCGAGCTCTACGAACGGCCCACCCTCTCCACCGTCCTGTTCCGGCCCACCGGCGCGAGCGACGAACAGACCGCGGAGATCCGGCGCACCCTGCTCGTACAGGGCCGCGCCGTCCTCGGCCGGGCCCGCGCCGACGGCCGGCTCTGGCTCAAGGCCACCCTGCTCAACCCCCACACCACCACCGGCGCCCTGCAGACCCTCACCGAACTCGTGGAAGGCAGCACCCCCCGATGACCGCCACACCACCGGCCCAGCAGCCAGACCGCCCCTACGACCTCGTCGGCATCGGCATCGGCCCGTTCAACCTCTCCCTCGCCGCCCTCGCCCACGGCGTCCCCGGCGGACTCGCCACCACCTTCTTCGAACAGCGGCCCACCTTCCGCTGGCACCCCGGACTCCTCATCGAGGGCGCCACCCTCCAGGTCCCGTTCCTCGCCGACCTCGTCACCCTCGCCGACCCCGCCAGCCCCTGGTCGTTCCTCAACTACCTGCGCGCCCGCGACCGGCTCTTCCCCTTCTACTTCGCCGAGCGCTTCCACATCCAGCGCGCCGAATACGACGCCTACTGCCGCTGGGTCGGCGACAACCTCCCCGGCCTGCACTTCGGCCACCAGGCCGACGCCGTCCGCTGGAACACCGAACGCGACCTCTTCGAAGTCGACTTCACCCAGCTCGACGCCGACGGAGAGGCCGAGGCACTCGGCCGCGCCTACACCCGCAACATCGCACTCGGCGTCGGCACCGAGCCCTACGTCCCAGAACCGCTTCGCCCGCTCGCCGACGCGCCCAGCGTGCCCGTCCTCCACTCGGCCGACTACCTGGACCACCGCGAACAGCTCCTCACCGCGGAGCACGTCACCGTCATCGGCTCCGGCCAGTCCGGCGCCGAAGTCTTCCTCGACCTGCTCCGCGCCCGCCCCGCCGGAGCCGAGAAGCTCCACTGGCTCACCCGCACCGAAGCCTTCGCACCCATGGAGTACTCGAAACTCGGCCTCGAACACTTCACCCCCGACTACACCCGCTACTTCCACGCCCTGCAGGAAAAGGTCCGGAGCGAACTGCTGCCCCGCCAATGGCAGCTCCACAAAGGCATCGACGCCGACACCATCGCCGCCATCCACGACGAGCTCTACCGCCGCAGCCTGCACGGCGGCTGGCCCGACGCCGTCCTCACACCCGGCGTCACCGTCCGCACCGCCGGACGCGTCGCCACCACCAAGGTCGAGCTCCACCTCGAACACATCCAGCAAGGCACCCGCTCCCGGCTCACCACCGACGCCGTCGTCCTCGCCACCGGCTACCGCGAACGCCCGCTCACCCAGCTCCTCGCCGGCATCGACCCCTACATCCGCCGCGACCGCGCCGGACGCCCCCTCGTCGACAGCGAGTTCCGCCTCGACCTCGACCCCGCCGTCAGCGGAACCCTCTACGTACAGAACGCCGAACGCCACACCCACGGCGTCGGCGCCCCCGACCTCGGCCTCGCCGCCTGGCGCAGCGCGACCATCCTCAACTCCCTCACCGGCAAAGAGCCCTACCCGCTGCCCCGCCGCACCGCCTTCACCAGCTTCGGCCTCCAACAGCAGGAGGCGCCCGGCATTCCCGGCCAGACGCCCCCGCTCACCCCACTGGAATCACAGCACTGACAGCCCACCGGGAGCCCTAGAACACCGGCACACCGTCCCGCGTCAGTTTCCAGCCCACCGAAGCGAACTCCGCCGGATCCACCGAACCCTTCGCCTGCACCCACGCGATGATCGTGTTCCGGATCTCCTCCGAATTCGCCCACAACTGCTGCGCCGCGGCGATGTGCGGGAAATTGCCGCCCCCGCTCGCCCGGTAGTTGTTGACGGCCAGCACGAACCGCGCAGCCGGGTCGACCGGCGCACCCTCGAAGGACAGCTTCACGATCCGCGAACCCGCCGGCTTCGCGATGTCGACCTCGTACGTCAGACCCGACACCGCGTCGTAGTTGTAGTCCGGCGTCCCGTTCGCGTTCGTCAGCTTCGACGTGTCCACCGGCGACCCCGCCGGAGTCTGCACGTAGTACCGCGCGGAGAACTCCAGGTACTCCTTCAACTGCGCGCCCGTCATCAGCCGCGCCTCGAGGGTGTTCTCGAACGGATACAGCCCCGCCGCGTCCTTGATCGTCACCTCACCCGCCGGGATCGCCGCCGTCCGCGAGAAGCACGACGCCTGCGACAGCACCGGCAGCGCCGCGTACTCGCCGCCCGCCAGCGCCGCCTTCACCGTCTCGGCCTGGACATGGTTGATCAGATCGATGATCGGCTCGTCCTTCCACGGCGCGTCGGCCGTCGACATCACCGCCGTCGACGTGCCGATGACCTGGTTGACGTACGCCACGACCTTCTTGTGCTCGTCACCCAGCAGACCCGTGATCTTCGGATCCTCGGCGACCGTGTTCGAGTTCAGGACCTTCGCCCCGACCCTCTCCACCACCCAGCGGCCCTTCTCCCACACCAGCTCGAAGTCGAACAGCGTCAGCCGCTGCCCCCACTTCAGCGGCTCGGACAGAACCACCCGCTGACCGGTCTCCTTGTTGGTGACGAAGTACTCCGGTATCTCCGTGTGCGCGTGCCCCACCAGAATCGCGTCGATACCGGGCACCTGCTCGGCCACCAGACCCGCCGCGTTCTCGACGTACGGCAGCTGGTCCCCGTACGAGGACGTACCGCTGGAACCCGAATGCGCCGAGACGACCACCACGTCCGCACCCATGGAACGCAGCTTCGGCACCCACTTCGCCGCCTGCTCCTCCAGACCGGGGAAGACCATCTTCCCGCTCACGTTCTGCTTGTCCCAGATCGCGATACCGGGATTCGTCAGACCGAGAACGGCCACCCGCACATCACGCCCGTGCGGCGTGCGCAGCCGGTGCATGCTGTACGGCGGGAACGCGGGCCGCAGCGTCTTCGCGTCCAGCGCGTTCGCACCCAGCAGCGGGAAGTCGCACTGCTCCTCGAACTTGCGCAGCACCGGGATGCCGTAGTTGAACTCGTGGTTGCCGAGCGCCGCGGCGTCGTAGCCGATGGCGTTCATCGCCTGCGCCATCGGATGCACCGGACCGCGCTCGGCCGTGATCGGGTCGACCTTGGCGTAGTAGTACGACAACTGGGTGCCCTGGATCGTGTCACCCGCGTCGATCAGAAGGGTGTTGTGCCGGCCCTTCTCCTCACGGATCCGGTTCACCAGCGTCGAGATCTTCGCCAGGCCCACGTCGTTGTGCGCCTTGTCGTCGAACTCCTTGTCCGTGAAATAGTCCCAGTTGAATACATTCCCGTGCAGATCGGTCGTACCCAGCACGGTGAACGCATACCGCTTCCGCGGACGTCCGTGCCCATGGTCCTCGCCCCGCTCATCGGCCACCGCGGGCGCGGCAGCGGCACCCGCGACAGCGACACCCACCCCGGCGGCGGCCGACCGCTCCAGGAACGTCCTACGGTTCAGCGGCATTTCGTCTCCCTCGATCACACAAGCACAACGCGCGTAGATTCTGGCCTACACGCCACCCCCGCAACACCCCTGCCAGGTTGCGATCCGATGACCGAACGGGGCCCGGCCCGCCGTCCGGTCCGACTGCCGGACCCGCATGCCCACCCACTGTCCGACTCGGATGCGAGAGTGGGACCACCAGCCACCGCGCGAGGGAGCGACCCCATGGCCGACGCCACCACCCCCACTCCCACCGCCCCGTACGCCACCCCCGAACAACCCCGGGTCGCCGTACGCGGCGAAGCACGCATCGAATTCGACCCCGAGATCGCCCGCATCGGCATCACCATCAGCGCCCGCGGAAAAGACCGCCGCACCGCCCTCGAAGACCTCACCCGCCGCAACGCCGCCGCACTCGACCTCGTCAAGTCCTACGGCCCAGCCGTCGAAAAACTCGAGACCGGCGCATTCTCCGTCACACCACAACTCACCCAGCACGGCCGCAGCGAACGCATCCACGCCTACCACGGCCGCGTCCACATCACCGCCGTACTGCACGACTTCACCGCCCTCGGCGAGCTCACCACCCGACTCGCCGACCTCGAACTCACCCACGTCAACGGACCCTGGTGGTCACTGCGCCCCGACTCACCCGCCCACGGCGAAGCCCGCCGCCAAGCCGTACGCGAAGCCGTCCAGCGCGCCCGCGAATACGCCGAAGCCATCGGCGGCCGGCTCTCCGCCCTCGTCGAACTCGCCGACATCGGAGCGGAAGCCCCCGCCCCCTCCTACGGCAGGCCGGCCCCACCCGGCGCCGTCCGCGGCTTCGCCGGCGCCGCCGGCGCGGAGGCGGCACCCGCCCTCGACCTCGAACCCCAGCGCCAGACCGTCTACGCCCAGGTGAACGCGCGCTTCACGATGACACCGCCGCAATTGTGAGCCGAGGCCGCCCCATGCTCATCCGAGCACCCCTGCGCACAATTCAACACTTGTCAATAGCCCTTCATGCAAAGGTTGTTGAGTAGTCACGCACGCCCAATTCTCTACCGACCGGTAAGCCATAGGCTCGAAACATGCGCCGAGCAAAAATCGTCTGCACCCTGGGCCCCGCAACCGACACGTACGAGCAGATCAAGGCACTCGTCGACGCCGGAATGGACATCGCCCGCTTCAACCTCAGCCACGGCACCTACGCCGACCACGAGGAGCGCTACCACCACGTACGAAAGGCCTCCGACGAAACCGGCCGCAGCATCGGCATCCTCGCGGACCTTCAAGGCCCGAAGATCCGCCTCGGCCGCTTCCGCGAAGGACCCGTACTGCTTGAACGCGGCGACACGTTCACCATCACCACCGAGGACATCGAGGGCGACCGCCACACCTGCGGCACCACCTATCAGGGACTCGCCTCCGACGTCACCCGCGGCGAACGCATCCTCGTCGACGACGGCAAGGTCGCCCTCGAAGTCACCGCCGTCGAAGGCCCCCGGGTCACGACCACCGTCGTCGAAGGCGGCATGGTCTCCGACCACAAGGGCCTCAACCTCCCCGGCGTGGCCGTCTCCGTCCCCGCCCTCTCCGAGAAGGACATCGAAGACCTCCGCTGGGCCCTCGGCATCGGCGCCGACATCATCGCCCTCTCCTTCGTCCGCAACGGCAAGGACATCGACGACGTCCACCGCGTCATGGACGAGGAAGGCCGCCGCCTCCCCGTCATCGCCAAGGTCGAAAAACCCCAGGCGGTCGAGAACATCGACGACATCGTCGCCGCATTCGACGGAATCATGGTCGCCCGCGGCGACCTCGGCGTCGAAATGCCCCTCGAACACGTACCGATCGTGCAGAAGCGGGCCATCAAGCTCGCCAAACGCAACGCCAAGCCGGTCATCGTCGCCACCCAGATGCTCGACTCGATGATCGACAACTCCCGCCCCACCCGCGCCGAAGCCTCCGACGTCGCCAACGCCGTCATCGACGGCACGGACGCGGTGATGCTCTCCGGCGAGACGAGCGTCGGCAAATACCCGGTCGAAACCGTCCGCACCATGGCCCGCATCGTCATCGCCGCAGAAGAGGACGTCCTCGCCAAGGGCCTCCCCCCGCTGACCGACCGGAACAAGCCCCGCACCCAGGGCGGCGCCGTGGCCCGCGCGGCCGCCGAGATCGGCGACTTCCTCGGCGCGAAGTTCCTCGTCGCCTTCACCCAGTCCGGCGACACGGTCAAGCGCCTCTCCCGCTACCGCTCGCCGATCCCCCTCCTCGCCTTCACCCCCGACCCGGCGACCCGCTCCCAACTCAACCTCACGTGGGGCGTCGAGACCTTCCTCGGCCCGCACGTCGATTCCACCGACGCGATGGTCGCCCAGGTCGACGAGGAACTGCTGCGCATCGGCCGCTGCGAGCGGGGCGACATCGTGGTCATCACGGCCGGCTCCCCGCCGGGCGTCGCGGGCTCGACCAACCTGGTCCGCGTGCACCGCATCGGCGAGAGCCTCTAGCGGCGGGGGACGCTCAGTACTTCGGCCCGACGTGCGCGTCCATGAGCGCGACGGACGCGCGTCGGGCGACGGAAATGTTGTACGGGCTGCCGTTGCGGGTGCAGTGCGTCCACTCGACTCCGAGCTTGTCGAGCGTGTCGGTGAAGAGCTGCCGGATGTCGTCGGAGACGTTGGTGAAGAAGTACCGGGGGTACTCGTAGCGCTTGCGCTCGCCATTGACGACCCGGGTGGTCCAGTTCATGTTCCGGCAGCCGTCGGAATGGACGAGCCCCCGGACGAAATCCCACGGGTGAGCGTCGACGATCTCCTGTTGCCAGGGTTCGAGGGCGATCTTGCGCTCGTGCTTCCTGCCGGGGCCGTGCTGGGGGAACAGGCACCACAGGTGCTTCGAGTAGAGCTTCACTTCGTGGCTCCCCCTGCGCTGCACCCGGCACACCGCGTTGTCGCGGAAGACGGTTCGCATGGTGCTCTCGCAGGCGTCCATGAGTCCTGGCCATGAGTCGTCGCAGAAGATCGACAGGCTCGGGGTCCTCATGGACCGGTTCTGAATGATGTGACCGTCACCGAGATAGAGCCCGAGAAGATAGGCGTAAGCCGACCACTCCAGGACCTCGTCGCATCGAGGGCACCTCGAACGGTGCGCTCCGGGGCACTCGCCCCGCTCGGCGCGGTCCATGTGCTTCCAGTAGCTGATCGTGCCGCTCGGGACATCGAGTATGCGAGCCACATGGGCGTTCTTGGCACCGGTCCGGAGGAGGGCGATCGCCCGGTGCCGTGTTTCCGGCGGGTGAAAGGGCATGGGGATACATTCAGGCACTCACAACCACTCTGAGCAGCGAAAAGCGGATATTCACGAGAAGGTGAACATCCGCTTCGGTGCCCGGTGTGGGATTCGAACCCACATGCCCTAAGGCACGGCATTTTGAGTGCCGCGAGTCTGACCAGTTCCTCCAACCGGGCAGGCTGGGAGCTGCAAGGGAGTGTACCGGGTCCGCGCTGCCCGTCGCCGCTCGGTAGGCTCTTGTGGAGCACCCTGTCTTGAAACGAGGAGCCCCGTGACCGCCCCCGAGTCGCCCCAGCCCATCGCCGATGACGACGACAAGTCGCACGTCCCGCCCCTGACGACGCGTGTCGTCATCGCCGAGGACGAGGCGCTCATCCGGCTCGATCTCAAAGAGATGCTCGAGGAGGAGGGGTACTCCGTCGTCGGTGAGGCCGGCGACGGGCAGCGGGCCGTGGAGCTGGCACGGGAGCACCGGCCGGATCTGGTGATCCTCGACGTGAAGATGCCCGTGCTCGACGGGATCTCCGCGGCGGAGAAGATCGCCGAGGAGTCCATCGCGCCGGTCCTGATGCTCACCGCGTTCTCGCAGCGCGACCTCGTGGAGCGGGCGCGGGACGCCGGCGCCATGGCGTATCTGGTGAAGCCGTTCAGCAAGAGCGACGTCGTGCCCGCGATCGAGATGGCGGTGTCGCGGTTCACCGAGCTCAAGGCGCTCGAGCAGGAGGTCGCGGACCTTTCGCAGCGGCTCGAGACGCGCAAGCTGGTGGATCGGGCGAAGAGCATTCTGCAGACGCAGTACGGGCTGACGGAGCCGGCGGCGTTCCGGTGGATCCAGAAGACGTCGATGGACCGCCGGCTGTCGATGCAGCAGGTGGCGGAGGCGGTCATCGAGGACGCCGAGGAGAAGAAGGCCGCGAAGGGGCAGTAGTCGGCGGCAGGGCGCTCAGCGGTCCGGACGGCGGGCCGAGCGGGCGGCGGGCGTCCGGACGCGGACAAGTGGGTGGAATCGCGGCGGGCCCCCGGTCACTTGGTGACCGGGGGCCCGCCGCTGTTCTTGGGGATGTTGTGAAGGACGTTTTCGATTCGGCGGCGCGGCGGGCCGTCGCGCGCTACGGTGACGCGACCCGGCCGAAGGGGGTGCTGTGCGGTGAGACGGAGGTGCTCTGTGCGGGGTGTGGGCGAGGCTCGGCGGGGGCATGTTCCGGCCAGTTCTTCTCTCCGCGGCCGGAGGGAACGTCGCAGTTCAGAGCGTTGGCGGGGTCTGCGGAAATGTGGTCGTGAAGATCATGTGCGAGTTTGTCGGGTACTTGCGGATCACTGCTGACATGTCCGGTCGCCGGTAAGGAGTGTTCTGTTTCCGGCGCATGACTCAGGTCACAGGGCGATCACACATCTTCCGGTCACCTATCCGTGTGCCCGAACGCGCGATTACATTCCCCGCACACCGCACGGACAAGCGGTGTCCTGTGAGGGGATGCCAACTTCCCCCGCTGACAAGATCGTTCGCGCGGCTCCAAGGGGTTCGTAGTGCTGAACAAGACCATCGTCAAACTGGCTATACCGCTGGCCGTGGGTGCTCTGGCCCTGACCGGGTGCGGCAGCGACTCCGGTAGCGGTGACGGCGCCGTGAAGATCGCTTTCCAGGGTCCGCTCTCCGGCGACAACGTCGCGCTGGGCGAGAACATGCAGAACGGCGTGAAGCTGGCCATCGACCAGGCCAACGCCAAGGGCGACCTCGACTTCAAGATCGAGTACGTCGCCGGTGACGACCAGGGTCTGCCGGACAAGGCCACGGCCACCGCGCAGAAGATCATCGACGACCCGGGTGTCGTCGCCGTGGTGGGCCCCGCCTTCTCCGGGCCGACCAACACCTCTTCGCCGCTGTACGCGGAGTCCGGTCTGGTGACGGTTTCCCCGTCCGCGACCAACCCGCTGCTGACGGACAAGGAGAACGGGTTCACCAGCTTCCTGCGCGGTGTCCCCAACGACAACATGCAGGGCGCCGGCATGGCGACCTACTACGCCAAGAAGCTGCAGGCGAAGAAGGTCTACCTGGTCGACGACAAGACCGACTACGGCGTGGGCCTGGCGACTGTCGCCGAGAAGGGTCTGAAGGACGCCGGTATCGAGGTCGTCAAGAAGTCCGTCCCGCAGAAGACGCCGGACTACTCCGCGACCGCGAAGGACGTCGTCAACTCCAAGGCCGACGCGCTGATCTACGCCGGTTACTACCAGGACGCGGCTCCGTTCGCGAAGAAGCTGAAGGACGCCGGCTACAAGGGCGCGGCGATCTCCGGTGACGGTACGAACGACATGAAGTTCGTCGAGCTCGCGGGTGACGCCTCCGAGAACTGGTTCCTCACCTGCCCCTGCACCGACGCCACCGTCGAGGCGGGCACGAAGAAGTTCGCCGAGGACTACCAGAAGGAGTTCGGCCGCGCGCCGGGCACGTACTCCGCCGAGGCGTACGACATCGCCAACATGATCATCGCCGAGGTCAAGAAGGCGGGTGCGGACGTCGAGCGTGAGGCTCTGCGTGACGCGCTGGCGAAGGCCTCCTACAAGGGCCTGACGAAGACCTTCTCCTTCGGTGAGAACGGTGAGTTCAAGGGCACCGACGTCTACCTGTACCAGGTCAAGGGCGGCAAGATCGGGTACCAGGGCAACATCAACGAGCTGGCCGGCTGACGCTGGGGCTCAGTGGCTGATGCCATGCGTCTGGGGGCCGGGAGGCGGTAGTTCTCCCGGCCCCCGTCCGCGAAGTGGGGCGGTCGGTCCCCTGACCGGTGCATCCCACTGTTTCGAATGATTCGCCCGCGGGCCGCCCTCGTCGCCACGAGCGCCGCCGCCCGCTCAGCTCCCACAAGGAAGTCTGCTCCATGTCCCTTCAGGAATTCTGGGACTACCTCGTCCTAGGGGTGATGCTCGGCTCGCTGTATGCCGTCATCGCCATCGGCTACACCCTTGTCTACGGCGTGCTGCAGCTGATCAACTTCGCGCACAGCGAGGTCTTCATGCTCGGCGCCTACGGCAGCCTCATCGTCCTTCAGCTGGTCAGTCCGGGGGACAACCCGTCCGCTCTGGCTTCCATCGGCTTCGTCGCTCTCGCCATGGCGGGGTCGGCGCTGTTCGGCGGCGTCACGGCGTACGGCCTGGAGAAGGTCGCGTACCGACCACTACGCAGACGTGGTGCGCCGCGGCTGATCTTCCTGATCACCGCGATCGGCGCCTCGTTCTTCCTGTACAACCTGGCCGGCAAGCTGTTCGGGCGTGACCCGCTGCCGCTGCCCGAGATGTACGACAACCACACCGTGTTCTCGCTGTTCGGCGCGGGTGTGAACATCACTCAGATGCTCCAGTTCGCGACGGCCGTGGTCATGATGGTCGCGCTGGACATGCTGGTGACCCGCACGAAGCTCGGCAAGGGCATCCGCGCGGTCGCCCAGGACGCCGAGGTCGCGGGCCTGATGGGCGTCGACATCGACAAGGTCATCTCCCGCACCTTCATCATCGGCGGTGTGCTGGGCGGTGTGGCGGGCTTCCTGTTCGCCAACCTGAACCAGGTGTCGTACACGATGGGCTTCATACCCGGCATCACCGCGTTCGCCGCCGCCGTCGTCGGCGGTATCGGCAACATCCGCGGTGCGATGTTCGGCGGCATTCTGATCGGCATCGTGGAGACGATGACGGTGCCGCTGCTCGGTGACGAGTGGCGCAGCGTCTCGGCCATGGTCGTGCTGATCCTTGTGCTGATGTTCCGCCCGATGGGCATCCTCGGTGAGCGAGTGGGGAGGGCGGCATGAGTACGGTCGACACCTCGAAGAACCTGACGCCGTCTGCGGCGTCGAAGCTGCGCCGCACGGCGTGGTACCAGACGGAGCGTTTCTCCCGTCTGTGGGCGATGATCGCCCTGGGTGTGCTGCTGGCCCTGGTGACGGGTGAGCAGGGCAACACGCGTGACATCTTCTTCTCGATCGAGAGCACGTTCACGGGTCCCAACCTGTGGGTGTGTCTGGGTCTTACGGTCGGTGTGTGGGCGCTGCGGGAGTTCGCGGCGACGCCGATCAAGGGCGCGGTCACGAAGGCCAAGGAGTCGGCCGGTTCGGCTGTTTCCGGTGGTCCGGTGGGCACGCTGCGGGAGCGGCTGCGGACCGACAAGCGGGTGAAGCTGGGTGGCATCGCCGTCCTGCTGATCCTGGTCCTGGTCATTCCGTCGGGTCTCGAGCGGAGCTGGCAGACGGTGCTGGTGGACCAGATCGCGATCTTCGCGCTGCTGGCGATCGGCCTCAACGTGGTGATCGGCTGGGCGGGTCTGCTGGACCTGGGCTTCTTCGCCTTCTTCGCGGTGGGTGCCTACTCGACGGCGTACTGGACGGGCCGGCTGCCGATCGAGCCTCCGGTGGTGCTGAACAACTTCTGGGTGATCCCGGTCGCGGTGATCACGTGTCTGATCTGTGGTCTGCTGCTGGGTGCTCCGACGCTGCGGCTCCGGGGTGACTACCTGGCGATCGTGACGCTCGGTTTCCACGAGATCATCTACCTGGTCGCGAAGAACGCGGACGGTCTGACCGGTGGCCCGCAGGGTGCCCGTCTGATCCCCGACTTCTCGATCGACTTCGCGGGTCTCGAGTACAAGTGGTCGATCAAGCCGCTGCCTTACTGGTATCTGCTGGTCTTCTTCATCGTCCTGGTGATCATTCTGTTCTCGCGCCTCGAGCACTCGAGGGTCGGGCGTGCGTGGACGGCGATCCGTGAGGACGAGATCGCGGCGGCGGCGAACGGCGTCAACACGGTGCAGTTCAAGCTGATGGCCTTCGCGATCGGCGCGTCGACCTCCGGTGTCGCGGGCGTGATCTTCACGAGTAAGTACGGGTACATCAACCCGGAGGTCTTCCCGCTTCTGCAGTCGATCCTGATCCTGGCGTACGTCATCTTCGGCGGTATGGGTTCGATCCCGGGTGTGCTGATCGGTACGGCGATCCTGGTGTGGCTGCCGGAGGCGCTGAAGGACTGGGTGGACCCGTCCGACCGGTACATGTATCTGGGCGCGCTGCTGGTGATCATGATGATCTACCGGCCTCAGGGTGTCTGGCCGTCCCGGCGAAGGCAGCGTGAGCTGAAGATGGCTGAGGAAGGCATCGGCGACGCGGACGCGATGTCCGAGCCGGCGGGAGGCAAGATCTGATGAGCACGGACGTGAAGAGCGACGCGACGGCCGGTGCGCAGCCTTCGGCCGGTGGTACCGATCTGGTGCTGCAGGCGTCGGATGTGACGCTGCGGTTCGGCGGGTTGACCTGTCTGGACCATGTGGACGTCAACATGTGCCGGGGCGAGGTCCTGGCGGTGATCGGGCCGAACGGTGCGGGTAAGACCTCGCTGTTCAACTCGCTCACCGGGGCGTACACGCCGCAGGAGGGCAAGATCGTCTTCCGTTCCAAGGACGGCGACGAGAAGTCCCTGCTGGGCAGCAAGCCGCACATCGTCAACCGTGTGGGTGTGGCACGGACGTTCCAGAACATCCGGTTGTTCGGGGCGCTGACGGCGCTGGAGAACGTCAAGATCGCGGCGGAGACCCGGCTGAAGGCCGGTCCTGTCTCGATCATGCTGGGTCTGCCGAACGCCCGTAAGGCGGAGCGGCTCAGTGACGAGCGGGCGCACCGGCTGCTGAAGTTCGTGGGTCTGGAGGACAAGCTCAACGAGATCGCGGGCAGCTTGTCCTACGGTGACCAGCGCAGTCTGGAGATCGCGCGGGCGCTGGCGACGGATCCGCAGGTGCTGCTGCTGGACGAGCCGGCCGCCGGTACGAATCCGACGGAGAAGCTGGAGCTGGAGCAGCTGATCCGCCGTATCAACACGGAGCTGGGCATCAGCGTGCTGCTGATCGAGCACGACATGCGTCTGGTGATGTCGGTCGCGGACCGGGTGATGGTTCTCAACTTCGGCAAGAAGATCGCCGAGGGGACGCCGAGCGAGGTGCAGCAGCACCCGGCGGTGATCGAGGCCTACCTGGGGGCGTCTGCGGAGGACGCGGAGGTGGTTCAGGCCGCCATCGCGGAGCAGCATGCGGCGGACGGTCCCGAGGAGCCGGCGTCGGCCGGGTCCGCGTCCGAGGAGCCGGGTTCCGACGAGCCCGCGTCCGAGGACTCGGGTTCTGACGACTCGGGTTCTGACGACTCGGCTTCCGAGGACCCGACTTCGGACGAGGCGGGTTCTGACGACTCTGCTTCGGACGGGTCCGCGGCGGACGACGCCGACGGGGCGTCGTCCGATGCGGGGTCGTCGGACGGAACGGCGCCGGGCGAGACCGCGGCGGACGAGGAGAGCGGCAAGTGAGCACCACGACTGAGCTGCAGAAGGACGCCGGTACGGCGGGTACTTCGGAAGAGACGCTGCTCGAGCTGAAGAGCATGCGCGTCTTCTACGGCGCCATCGAGGCCATCAAGGGCATCGATCTGACCGTGCGCAAGGGCGAGATCGTGGCCCTGCTCGGCGGTAACGGCGCGGGCAAGACGACGACGCTGCGCACCGTTTCGGGCATGCTCCAGCCGCGCCACGGCGAGGTGCTGCTGCGCGGCGAGCGCATCGACGGCATCAAGTCGCACGAGCTCGTGCGGTTCGGTATCGGTCATGTGCCGGAGGGCCGGCGGGTCTTCTCGACGATGACCGTGCGGGAGAACCTGGAGATGGGCGCGTACCGCTTCAGCTCGGTCGACATGGCCGAGATGGACCGGGTGTTCACGCTCTTCCCGCGTCTGGCGGAGCGGCGCTCGCAGCAGGCGGGCACCCTGTCGGGCGGTGAGCAGCAGATGCTGGCGATCGGCCGTGCCCTGATGGGCAAGCCGGAGCTGCTGTTGCTGGACGAGCCGTCGATGGGTCTCGCGCCGCTGATCGTGCAGCAGATCTTCGAGATCATCGAGGAGATCAACAAGCAGGGCACGACGGTGCTGCTGGTGGAGCAGAACGCCACGCAGGCGCTGGGTCTGGCGAACCGCGGCTATGTCCTGGAGACGGGCGAGGTCGCGATGTCGGGGCCGGCGACGGATCTGCTGGCGGACAACCGGATCCGGGCGGCGTACCTCGGTGAGGGCGCGGCCTGACGGTCCGTGGAGCGGTGAGGAAGGGGCCGGGAAGCGTGAGCTTCCCGGCCCCTTTCCGTGTCCCGGTGGTGTGCGTCGTGCGTCCCCGGCCGGATGGCCGGGCCCGCACCCGACTCTCTCCCTGCGCCCCGGCAGGCACGGCGGGGCCCATCACCCACCGATCCGGCCTGATCCGAAAGAAGACCCCTAGCTGACGTACATGCCGGACCTCCGAGGCGGCTGCTGCCGTGTCCCGTCCGGTAGCGGGTTGTGCCGCCGCATGCCCGGGGACGCGGCGAGTTCGGCGGCGTACAGGCGGATGAGCTCGTGCATGCGGAAGGCGTTCTCGGTGACGGGTTCGATGAGCCGGGCCTCGACCAGTTCGTCGAGTGCGCAGGCGGCCTGGTGCGTGTCGGTGCCGAGCAGTGCGGCCACGTCGGTGACGTCGAACTCGTCGTGGTCGAAGAGGCCGAGGAGCTGGAAGGCGCGTGCGGAGCGGGCGCGGCCGGCGAGTGTGGTGCCGAGGAGCCGGCGATAGCTACGGGCGATGCAGGCGCGTACGGAGAGGCCTTCGGCCTGGAGTTCGTCGAGGCGGCGGGCGGGGTGGCGGAGCCGGGCGGCGAAGCCGGCGAGTGACCATTCGGGTCTGGCGACCAGGCGGGCTCCGGCGATGCGCAGTGCCAGCGGGTGGTGCCCGCACAGCCGGGCGAGTTCCATGGCGGCGGCGTGTTCGCGGGCGAAGCGTTCGCCGGTGCCGGTCAGGGCCAGGAGCTGGACCGAGCTCGCTTCGTCGAGGGCGCCGACGGCGATGCGGGTGGCGAGCAGGGTCGGCAGCCTGGAGCGGCTGGTGGCCAGTACGGCGCATGCGTTGTCGGCGGGGATGAGGGGGCGGACCTGGGAGGCGTCGAGTGCGTTGTCGGCGACGATCAGCAGGCGGCGGCCGGCGAGCATCGACTGGTAGCGCAGGGCTGCTTCGGCGGTGGAGGCGGGGATCTGTGCGGGCGGGACGCCGAGTCCCCGCAGTAGGCCGGTGAGGATGTCGAGGGGGCGCGGCGGGTGCCCTCGGGGTGTGGGGCAGGCGAGGTCGATGTAGAGCTGGCCGTCGGGGTAGAGCGGGGCGAGTTCGTGTGCGTGGTGCAGGGCGAGGGCCGACGCGCCGAAGCCTCCCTGGCCGTGGAAGACGACGGTCGGTGCGCCGACGGCCCGGGTGGGGGAGGTGCGCAGGGCTTCCCGTGCGAGGGCGATCTCCTGTCGGCGGCCGACGAACACGGTTGTCTCCGGCGGGAGTTGACGGGGAACGAGCGGCGACGCCGGTGCGGCGCCGGCGGCTGTCCCGGTCCGCCTCGGCAGCAGGGCCGGATCGCGGCGCAGGACGGCCTGATGGAGCCGGCACAGATCCTCGCCCGGCTCCATGCCCAGTTCGTCGCGCAGGGCCTGGCGGGCTTCGGTGAAGGTGGCGAGCGCGCCGGCCACGTCGCCGTCGCAGTACAGGGCGAGCATGAGGCGCCCGCGCAGCCGTTCGTGCAGCGGGTGGAGCTTGACGACGTGTCGCAGCCGCTGGACGACACAGCTGTGGCGGCCGAGCGCCGTTTCGACCCCCACCTGCTCTTCGACGGTGCTGAGGTAGAGCTCGGTGAGGTGCTGGGTGAAGGTGCGCAGTGCCACGCCCTGGGTGACGTTCTCCAGGGGTGCGCCGCGCCACAGGGCGAGTGCCTCGGTGTACAGCTCGGCGGCTTCGGGCAGGCGTCGCTGGGCGACGGCGCGGCGTGCGTCCGCGGCCCTGGCGCGGAAGCGCGGGATGTCGAAGTCGGTGTCGTCGACGCGCAGGAGGTAGCCGGAGCGTGAGGTGGTGAGGCGCGCTTCGCCGCCCGGGAGGTGGCGGCGCAACTGCATGACGTAGGTGCGCAGGTTGGCCACGGCCGACTGCGGCGGTTCGTCGCCCCAGATCTCGCGGACGAGCGCCGGGACGGGCACGGCTCTTCCGTCGTGGGCGAGGAGCATGGCCAGCAGGACGCGCTGTTTGTCGGCGCCGATGTGGACCTGTTCGTTCGCCACGCGCAGTTCGAGCGTGCCGAGGGTGTGGAAGGAGACGTCTCTCGGTCTCGGACAGTCGCTGTCCGCGGCGGCTCGGCTCATATCCGGGCGCCGCCGAGCCGGCGTACCGCGGTGCCGAGGAGCTGGTCGCCGGGGAAGAAGCCGCGGTGGCGGGAGTCGATGCTGTCGGGGTTGTCGCCGAGTACGACCAGGGAGCCGGCCGGGACGGTGCCGTGCGGGCCGGCGCCCGCGGTCCCGGCCGGGACGGGCTCGCCGGGGAGTGCGGCGACGCGCTTGATGTTCCAGCCGGCGCCGTGGCGGTCGGCGGCGTACGGGCCGGGGTTCTGCGGCGGTTTGAGTACGACGATGTCGCCGCGGCTGAGCTTGGCCAGCGGCCGGCGTCGTACGACGACCCGCTCTCCGTCCCGCAGGGTGGGCGCCATGCTGGCGCCCCGTACAGCGACGACCAAGAACGATTTGCGTATGTGTACGGTGGCAAGTGTGGCGGTCATGGTGAGCGCGCACAACCCTGCGCCGAGCCATCCCATGGGCAAGAACCCCCGTCTCAGGCCTCTTTGATGGTGATCAGGATCCTGCGCGGCCGAACGCCGGGTGTCAATCCCTCGCCGGCAGGGTCTTCGCTTGCGTGCCTTTGCCAACGGTCGGGTGGCTGTATGTCCGCTGTACGGCCGGCTGTACGGGCCGCTCGTAGAGTCCTGATCCGCACCCATTCACAGGGCAGTTCGGACGGAAGGGGAGTGCGTGAGCAGGCTGCTCAGGAAGCTGGGCGACCGGGCGCTGGAGCAACTGGTCCCGGCGGCCACCGCCCAGGCGGAGGTCGGCTACTACAAGTTCTGCTACTGCAGCGGGCCGTACTACTACGCGCGGCTGTGCCCGTACAACGGCGGTGCCTGCAGTGGCTGCCGCCGCATCGGCGAGTGCTAGGAAAGGGAGAAGGGTCGATGACCGGAATTCTGCGCAAGATGGGCGACAAGGCTCTGGCGCGTCTGGTGCCGAGCACCACCGCCCAGGCCGACACCAGCTACTACAAGTTCTGCTACTGCAGCGGGCCGTACTACTACCGCCGGCTGTGCCACGTCGTCGGCGGCACGAGCAGCTGCGGTGCGTGCTACCGCTCCGGCGAGTGCTAGGCAGCCGGGACGCCCGACCGCTGCGTCGTCGGCGGAACGCCGGCGCGCAACCACTTGTCGTCGTGGACCTGCTGCACATGAGGTCGTGAACCGTGCCGGTCCGCCGCGTCCGCCGGCGGACCGGCACCGCGCGACGCGGACTCCAAGGAGCTGAAGAGATGTACTACGTCGGGCTCGCGGCCCGTCTCCTGCTGGTCCTCGTCTTCGCCGCCGCGGCCGCCGGGAAGTCCTGGCGCCGCGGATCCTTCGACGCTTTCGTCTCGTCGCTCGCCGCGCTGCGGCTCTTCCCGCGCCGCCTGTCCGCGGCCGTGGCGGTGACGACGGTGGTGGCCGAGGCGGTCACGGTCGTGCTGCTCGCCGTGCCCGCGACGGCCGGGGCGGGGTTCGCCCTGGCGATACTGCTGCTCACCGCGTTCGTCGCGGGGATCCTGGCCGCGCGGCAGGGCGGGCGTCAGGTGCCCTGCCGGTGCTTCGGCGCCACCGGCACGCCCCTCGGCATGCCCCACGTGATCCGCAACGCGCTGCTCGCCGTGGTCGCGGCCGTCGGCCTCGTTGCGCTGACCGCGTCGTCCTCGCCGGGGTCCGTGCATCCGGGCGGGCTGGCGATCGCGGGTGTCACGGCGGCGGCCGGGTCCTTGCTGGTGGTGCGCATGGACGACCTGCTGGCGCTCGTACCGCTTCCTCGTTGACCGCCGGATTCCGTGCCGGACGGCCGGCGCTGACCGCCGTATTCCTTGCCGGACGACCGGCCGGCCGACGCCGGCCGGATTGCTGACTGGAGTTGTGATGGCCTTTGTCGTTGTCGCGCTGGTGCTGCTCACGGCGCTCTGTCTCGTCCTGCTGGTTCTCGTCCTCGCGGTGCTGCGCAGGCTGCGCGAGCACGAGAGCCGCTTCGAGCGGTTGGCCGCGTCGGCCGGAGCGATGGGCGGCCACGACCCTGCGGCCGACCTCGTCGGGCGCCGGGTTCCCGAACTCGCCGAGCACACCGGCGGCTCCCCGCGCACGGTCGGCTTCTTCTCCGTGGGCTGCGAGGCCTGTCACGAGCAGGCGCCCGAGTTCGTCGCCTCGGCCGCGGCGACGGGCGCCTCGGCGATCGTGGTCGGCGCTCCCGCGGAGGAGCTGGCAGGGCTGCTGGAAGGCGTGCCGACGGTGGTCACCGGCGGGGAGAGCGAGAAGCTGATGAAGGCCGTCGACATCAAGGCCTTCCCGACGTTCCTGCAGGTGGACGGGGAGGGGCTGATCGTCCGGGCGGCCATCGCAGTCGCGGAGCTGCCCGCCCCGGCACCGGCACGGTGACCGGCCGGCCGCGGGCCGGGCGGATCGGGCACCACCTGCGAACCGCTTGGGGCTACTGCTGGGCCGCCGCCCCGCTGGTGTGGGCGAGCCATCTGCCGATCGCGGTGGTGGCGGGACTCGTTCCGCCGGCGACGGCCTGGCTGACCAAGTTCCTCGTCGACGACCTGACGACCGGCCGGGGCGAACACACCCTGTGGTTCGCGGCGGGCCTGGCGGCGCTCGGGCTGCTGACCGGGCTCCTGCCGCACCTGGCCGAGTATCTGAGCAGTGAACTGGGCCGCAGGATGGACCGGTTCCTGCAGGACCGGCTGCACACCGCGGTCAACGGCTTCCACGGCCTGTCACGGTTCGAGGACCCCCGCCATCTCGACCGGCTGCGGATGGCCGCCCAGGCCTCCGGCGGCTCACTGCAGCCGGTCACCGGGGGCATGGCAGAGACCGGCCGCAACGCCATCGCCCTCGTCAGTCTCCTCCTCACGCTGTTCGTCCTCAGCCCGGTCATGGCCGCGCTGGTGCTTCTCGCCGCGGTTCCCGTCCTGATGGGCCGGCTGGCCATGTCGCGGCGGCGCGTGGGCATGCTGGCGGCGACGTCGGCGGCCATGCGCAAGGAGCTGTTCTACTCGGCGCTGCTGACCGAGGAGCGGGCGGCGAAGGAGGTGCGCCTGTTCGGTCTCGGCGCCTTCCTCAAGGACCGGATGCTCGGCGAACTGTCGGGCATACAGTCCGCCGAACGGCGGATGGACCGCAAGGACGCCGCCGTGCAGAGCCTGCTGTCGGTGCTGTCCGCGGCGGTGGCCGGCGGGGGGCTGGTGTGGGCCGTGCACGCGGCGACTGTGGGCCGGCTGACCGCCGGCGACGTGACCGCCTTCGTGGCGGCCGTCGCAGGTGTGCAGGCGGCGCTCGTGGGGCTGGTCACCGGTCTCGCGCAGGCGCACGAGGCACTGCTGATGTTCTCGTACCACGTCGCGGTGACCGAACTGCCCGACGATCTCGGCCCCGCACGGGAGCTCGGCGCGGGCGAGGTGCGCGATCTGCCGGCGCTGCGGCGCGGGGTGGAGCTGCGCGACGTGTGGTTCCGCTACGACGAGGACCACCCGTGGGTGCTGCGGGGGGTGGACCTGTTCATCCCGTTCGGGCGGTCGCTCGCGCTGGTCGGCCTCAACGGCGCGGGCAAGAGCACCCTGATCAAGCTGCTGTGCCGGTTCTACGACCCGGTGCGCGGATCGGTCCACTGGGACGGGACGGATCTGCGGGACATCGCTCCCGACGAGCTGCGGCGCAGGATGGGCGTGCTCTTCCAGGACTTCATGAGCTACGACCTCACGGCGCGCGAGAACATCGGCGTCGGCGCGCTGGAAGTGCTGGGGGACCACGAGCGGGTGCGGCAGGCGGCCGAGCTGGCGGGTGCGCACGAGATGGTCACGGCCCTGCCGCACGGCTACGACACCCTGCTCAGCCGGATCTTCTTCGCCGACGGGGAGGGCGAGGAGGAGGACCCGGAGGCGGGTACGACCCTCTCGGGAGGTCAGTGGCAGCGTCTCGCGCTGGCCAGGGCGCTGCTGCGGCAGGGCAGGGACCTGCTGATCCTGGACGAGCCCAGCGCGGGCCTGGACGCGCGTGCCGAGTACGAGGTGCATGCGAGGCTGCGGGCCCACCGGGCCGGGCGGACGAGCCTGCTGGTCTCCCACCGGCTCAGTGCCGTGAGGGAGGCCGATGTGATCGTGGTGCTCGAAGGGGGCCGGATCACCGAACGTGGCACGCACGACGAGCTGATGGCCGCCGGCGGGGCGTACGAGCGGCTGTTCACGGTGCAGGCCGAGGGGTATCTGCCGCAGCCGGCGGGCGGCTGACCGGGCCCGGGGGCAACCCCCCGGGCCCCTGGGGCCGGTTCAGCCCTGGGTGTCGCGCAGCAGGCAGGTGAGGCGTGCGGTGCAGACGCGCTTGTCGTGCTCGTCGGTGATCACGATCTCGTAGGTGGCGGTGGAGCGGCCCCGGTGGACGGGGGTGGCGACTCCGGTGACCATGCCGGAGCGGGCGCCGCGGTGGTGGGTGCAGTTGAGGTCCACGCCGACGGCGATCTTGGACGGGCCGCCGTGCAGCATGGAGCCGACGGAGCCGAGCGTTTCCGCGAGGACGGCGGAGGCGCCGCCGTGCAGCAGGCCGTACGGCTGGGTGTTGCCCTCGACGGGCATCGTGCCGACGACCCGGTCCGCCGCGGCCTCGATGATCTGTACGCCCATGCGCTCGCCCAGGTGGCCGGCGGAGAAGAGCGCGGGCAGATCCACCCCGAGCTCGGCGTACTCGTCGATGACCTCTTGCGGGAACTTCACGGTGGTCTGCTCGCCCATGCCGGCTCCGATCGTATGACTGTCTGGTCCTGTGGCCGTCTGCTCGTCCTGCTGCCTGAGCGAACGCTTAGACGGTCGGTGATTGTTCCAGACGTACGATCACGGACTTGCTGGCGGGGGTGTTGCTGGTGTCGGCGGTGGAGTCGAGCGGGACCAGCACATTGGTCTCCGGGTAGTACGCGGCGGCGCAGCCGCGCGCGGTGGGGTAGTGGACGACACGGAAGCCGGGGGCCCGCCGCTCCACGCCGTCCTTCCATTCGCCGACCAGATCGGCGTAGGAGCCGTCGGCCAGACCCAGCTCCCGGGCGTCGTCGGGGTTGACCAGCACCACACGCCGGCCGCCCTTGATGCCGCGGTAGCGGTCGTCGAGGCCGTAGACGGTGGTGTTGTACTGGTCGTGCGAGCGCAGGGTCTGCAGCAGCAGCCGGCCCTCGGGGACCTCCGGGTACTCGACGGGGGCGGCGGTGAAGTGGGCCTTGCCGGTGGCGGTGGGGAAGCGGCGTTCGTCGCGCGGGCCGTGCGGCAGGGTGAAGCCGCCGGGGCGGGCGATCTTCGCGTTGAAGTCCTCGAAGCCCGGCACCACGCGGGCGATCCGGTCGCGGATCGTGCTGTAGTCCTTTTCGAAGTCCTCCCACGGTGTGGTGGAGGAGGGGCCGAGCACGGCGCGCGCCAGCCGGGCGACGATCGCGGGCTCGGACAGCAGGTGGGGGCTCGCGGGCGTGAGGTTGCCGCGGGAGGCGTGGACCATGCCCATCGAGTCCTCGACGGTCACCACCTGCCTGCGGCCCGCCTGGATGTCCTTGTCGGTACGGCCGAGGGTGGGCAGGATGAGCGCCCTGCGGCCGGTGACCGCGTGCGAGCGGTTGAGCTTGGTGGACACGTGCACGGTCAGCCGTGCTCGGCGCATCGCGGCCTCCGTGACCTCCGTGTCGGGGCTCGCCGCCACGAAGTTGCCGCCCATGGCGAAGAACACCTTCGCCTTTCCGTCGCGCAGGGCCGCGATGGACCGCACGACGTCGAGGCCGTGGTGGCGCGGCGGGGCGAAGCCGAACTCCTTCTCCAGGGCGTCCAGGAAGGCGGGCGCGGGCCGCTCGAAGATGCCCATGGTGCGGTCGCCCTGGACGTTGGAGTGGCCTCGGACGGGGCAGACACCGGCGCCCGGGCGGCCGATGTTGCCGCGCAGCAGGAGGAAGTTGACGACCTCGCGGATGGTGGCGACGGAATGCTTGTGCTGGGTGAGGCCCATCGCCCAGCAGACGATGGTCCGGCGGGAGTCGAGCACCATCCGCAGGGCCTGCTCGATCTCCTCCCGGCCGAGGCCCGTCGCTGCGAGCGTGGCATCCCAGTCGGCGGCGCGTGCCGCAGCCGCGAAGTCCTCGAAGCCTTCGGTGTGCTCGCGCACGAACGTCTCGTCGACCGCGCCCGCGGTCTGAAGGATCAGCTTGTTCAGGAGGCGGAACAGGGCCTGGTCGCCGCCGATGCGGATCTGGAGGAAGAGGTCGTTCAGCGCGGTGCCCTTGAGCATGCCGCGGGGGGTCTGCGGGTTCTTGAACCGCTCGAGGCCGGCCTCGGGGAGCGGATTCACCGAGATGATCTTCGCGCCGGACGCTTTGGCCTGCTCCAGCGCGCTGAGCATCCGGGGATGGTTGGTGCCCGGGTTCTGCCCGGCGACGATGATCAGGTCCGCCTGGTGCAGGTCCTCCAGCGAGACGCTGCCCTTGCCGACACCGATGGTCTCCGTGAGCGCCGAGCCGGAGGACTCGTGGCACATGTTGGAGCAGTCGGGCAGATTGTTCGTGCCGAACTCGCGGGCGAACAGCTGGAGCAGGAACGCCGCCTCGTTGCTCGTGCGGCCGGAGGTGTAGAACAGCGCCTCGTCCGGTGAGCCGAGCGCGCGCAGCTCCTCCGCGATGATCGCGAAGGCCCGCTCCCAGGTCACCGCCTCGTACCTCTCGGCGCCCTCGGGGAGATACATCGGCTGTGTGATCCGTCCCTGCTGGCCCAGCCAGTAGCCGCTGCGGTTCGCGAGGTCGGAGAGGGGGTGGGCGGCGAAGAAGTCGGGCGTCACCCGGCGCAGGGTCGCCTCCTCGGCGACCGCCTTGGCGCCGTTCTCGCAGAATTCGGCGACATGGCGCTTGTCGCCCTCCGGCCAGGCGCAGCCGGGACAGTCGAAGCCGTCCTTCTGGTTGACCTTCATCAGGGTGCGGGCGGTGCGGCCCACCCCCATCTGCTGCTGGGCGACGCGCAGGGTGTGGCCGATGGCGGGCAGGCCCGCCGCCGCATGCTGCGGGGCTGCGACCTGCGGGGCGTCCTGGACCGGGTCCCCTGCGGGTGGCTTGCTGGCCATCGCGCTCTCCTTCGAGCCGTGCCTGTGCGATACGTCTTCCGTACATCTCCGATCGTGTCACGGGCCTCCGGCAAACGGTGAGGCAAGGTCGGGCGGTCGGGAATGTCAGCGGTGCATGGCAGGATCGGGGTCGTGGCTGAGACAGCATCGAAGAAGACGGCAGACAACCGACCGCGCCTGCTCCTCATGGACGGGCACTCCCTGGCGTACCGGGCGTTCTTCGCGCTGCCCGCGGAGAATTTCACGACCGCGAGCGGCCAGACGACCAACGCGATCTACGGCTTCGCGTCGATGCTGGCGAACACCCTGCGTGACGAGGCGCCCACGCACTTCGCGGTGGCCTTCGACGTCTCCCGCAAGACCTGGCGGTCCGCGGACTTCCCGGAGTACAAGGCGAACCGTTCCAAGACGCCCGACGAGTTCAAGGGGCAGGTCGAGCTGATCGGCGAGCTCCTCGACACGATGAACGCCGAGCGGTTCGCGATCGACGGCTTCGAGGCGGACGACGTGATCGCCACGCTCGCCACGCAGGCGGAGGCCGCGGGCTTCGAGGTGCTGATCGTCACGGGTGACCGGGACTCCTTCCAGCTGGTCAGCGAGCACACCACCGTGCTGTACCCGACCAAGGGCGTCTCCGAGCTGACCCGCTTCACCCCGGCGAAGGTCGAGGAGAAGTACGGCCTCACCCCGCAGCAGTACCCGGACTTCGCCGCGCTGCGGGGCGACCCGTCCGACAACCTCCCCGGCATCCCCGGCGTCGGTGAGAAGACCGCCACGAAGTGGATCAACCAGTTCGGTTCGTTCGCGGCGCTCGTCGAGCACGCGGACGAGGTGAAGGGCAAGGTCGGCCAGGCGCTGCGCGACCACCTGGAGGCCGTCAAGCTCAACCGTCACCTCACGGAGCTCGTGCGCGACGTGGAGCTGCCGAAGGCCGTCACCGACCTGGAGCGCGCGCCCTACGACCGGACCGCGCTGAAGGGCTTCCTCGAGGTTCTGGAGATCCGTAACCCGAGCCTGCGGGAGCGGCTGCTCGCGGTCGACCCCGGAGCCGTGGAGGAGGAGCCGCCGGCCCCGGAGGCGGGTGTGGAGCTGGACGGCACCGTGCTCGGCGCCGGCGAGCTGGCGTACTGGCTGGAGCAGCACGGCACGCAGCCGCTCGGCGTGGCCACCGTCTCCGCGTGGGCGCTGGGCGTCGGCAGCGTCAGCGAGGTCGCGCTGGCGGCCGCCGACGGCAAGGCCGCCTGGTTCGACACGACCCAGCTCGACGAGTCCGACGAGCGGGCGTTCGCCGCGTGGATCTCGGATCCGTCCCGGCCGAAGGTCATGCACAACGCCAAGGACGCGCTGCGGGTCTTCCCCGAGCACGGCTGGGAGATCGCCGGCGTGACCATGGACACGGCGCTCGCCGCCTATCTGGTCAAGCCCGGCCGCCGCTCGTTCGCGCTGGACGCGCTGTCCATCGAGTACCTGCACCGTGAGCTGGCGCCCGCCGCGGCCGACGGGCAGCTGGCGTTCGGCACCGACGAGCAGGCGGAGGCCGACGCGCTGATGTCCCAGGCCCGCGCGGTCCTGGACCTCGGTGAGGCGCTCGGCGGGAAGCTGGAGGAGGTCGGCGCCGTCGAGCTCCTGCACGACGTCGAGCTGCCCACCTCCCTGCTGCTGGCCCGCATGGAGCGGCACGGCATCGCCGCCGACCGCGCCCACCTCGAGGCCATGGAGCAGCAGTTCGCCGGGGCTGTGCAGCAGGCCGTGAAGGAGGCGCACGCGGCGGTGGGCCACGAGTTCAACCTCGGGTCCCCCAAGCAGCTGCAGGAGGTCTTCTTCGGCGAGCTGAATCTGCCGAAGACGAAGAAGACCAAGACCGGCTACACCACGGACGCCGACGCGCTCGCGTGGCTGGCCGCGCAGACGGAGCACGAGCTGCCCGTCATCATGCTGCGCCACCGCGAGCAGGCCAGGCTCCGCTCGACGGTCGAGGGCCTGATCAAGACCATCGCCGCCGACGGCCGCATCCACACCACGTTCAGCCAGACCGTCGCCGCGACGGGACGCCTGTCGTCCACCGACCCGAACCTGCAGAACGTGCCGGTGCGGACGGACGAGGGCCGCGCGATCCGGCGAGGATTCGTCGTCGGCGAGGGCTACGAGTCCCTGATGACGGCCGACTACAGCCAGATCGAGCTGCGGGTCATGGCCCACCTGTCGGAGGACTTGGGCCTCATCGAGGCGTTCACCTCCGGCGAGGACCTGCACACGACCGTGGCCTCCCAGGTGTTCTCGGTCGAGCGGTCCGCGGTCGACGCGGAGATGCGGCGCAAGATCAAGGCGATGTCGTACGGGCTGGCCTACGGGCTCTCGGCGTTCGGCCTCTCCCAGCAGCTGGGCATCGAGCCCGCCGAGGCACGGGTCCTGATGGACACCTACTTCGAGCGGTTCGGCGGCGTGCGGGACTACCTGCGGCGCGTCGTCGACGAGGCGCGCGCCACCGGCTACACGGCGACGATGCTCGGCCGGCGCCGGTATCTCCCCGACCTCAACAGCGACAACCGGCAGCGGCGCGAGTCCGCCGAGCGGATGGCGCTCAACGCACCGATCCAGGGCACCGCGGCGGACATCGTCAAGGTCGCCATGCTCAACGTGGACCGGGCGCTGACGGACGCGAAGCTGTCGTCCAGGCTGCTGCTCCAGGTCCACGACGAAATCGTCCTGGAGGTCGCCCCGGGCGAGCGCGAGCAGGTCGAGACGCTGGTGCGCCACGAGATGTCCTCGGCGGTGTCGCTCCGCGCCCCGCTCGACGTCTCGGTCGGCGCGGGTCCGGACTGGGAGTCGGCGGCCCACTGACGCCTGCGGCACGCCCCCGGTGGGGGCGTGCCGCCGCTCGCTTCTCCAGGCGGGGGCCGGACACCTCCGTCCCCGCCTCGTCAGGGACCCGTCATCCCTGACGCACACTTCGCTCCGGAAGCGGCGGCGCCTCGGAGGCTTCAGGAACCGGTCCCCGACCGCGTCCGCGCACCCGCACCGCCGTGGCGTACAGCACCAGCCCCACGGCCAGCCCCGCTCCCGCCCCGAAGCATGCCGTCGGGATGATGTCGAGCGGCGTCTCGATCCGTCCCCAGTACTGGTACCAGCGCACGCAGCGGTGCGCGACGCCCGCCAGGACGCACACCGCGATGAGCCCGGCGGCCAGCAGCCGGGCCCGGCGGCCGAGCAGCATCACGGGCGCCTGTGGTGACGCGGGCGCCCGCCGCAGCGCGGTAGCCGTGAACCACACCAGCGCGACGAGCGCCACGGCCGAACTGCCGTACTGCGTGTACGTATAGAGCGGGAAGCCCGCGACGGCCTCCCCGAGGACGGGCATCATCCGCACGCCCCACCGGTCGAAGTGGGTGAACGCGTCCCACACGACATGGGTACTGGCTCCGATCACCGCGGAGACGTAGAACCACAGGGCAGCGCTGACCGGCGGCCGGACCCGCGGCCGCCCGCGCAGCAGTGTGTACACCCGCCCCTGCCGCGCCGCCGGCAGCAGCGCGACGAGCGGATCCCGCATCAGCAGCCAGAGACAGACGAGTACGGCGGTGATGGCGACGTCGACGGTCAGCACGCCCAGCACCCCGTGCGTCACCGCCCCGAAGCCCATCGCGTCGGGAAGGACGCTCGCCGCGAAGTACGTCGTGTCCGGTGCGAACGACCCGAGGACGAGCGCCGAGGCGTACAGGGGACCGCGTGCGGTCCCGTTCCTCCGCAGGACCGGCAGCACCGCCGCGGCGTGGCTGATGGTGAACGGCATGGCGTCGCCCCCTGTGACCGAAGTTGATCAGTGGCCCAAGTATGCGTGACGCCCTGCGGCGAGGGGCGTCCGGAATCCGGCGACGAGCAGGAGGTGGCGAAGTAGTGAAAACCGGTCAGGGCACGGTGTCCGGATGTCTCAAGGTGCACTAGGGTCACGTGAGTCCGCGCTGGGGAGCGCGAACAGCAGCTGATGGGGAGGGAACAGACGTATGGCAGCGCAATTCGGCCGCCGGCTGCGCAGGGGAGCGACGACGACGGCGGTTGCCGCCGCTGCCGTGGCCGCACTCTCCGCGTCACAGGCGCCCGGCGTCACGCCCGCCACCTCGGGCACCGGGCAGGAGGCGTCGGACGCTGCACCGCCGCCCGGCACGCCGGTGACCGGCAACTCCCCGTACTACACGGACCTCCCGCCGCTGAACACACCCGACAAGCCCGGCACTTCGGGCGATCTGCCGGAACTCGGCACGGGTGAGGCCGGCATACCCGCCTCCGTGCTCGCCGCCTACAAGCAGGCCGAGCAGACCATCGCCGCGTCCGACCCGGCCTGCCGGCTGCCCTGGCAGCTGCTCGCCGCCATCGGCAAGGTCGAGTCCGGTCAGGCGAGGGGCGGCAGGGTCGACGCCAACGGCACGACGCTCACCCCGATCCTCGGCCCCGTCCTCAACGGCGTCGGTTTCGCGAACATCTCGGACTCCGACAACGGCGCCTACGACGGCGATGCCGTGCACGACCGT
This sequence comes from Streptomyces pristinaespiralis, assembly GCF_001278075.1. Taxonomy (GTDB): domain Bacteria; phylum Actinomycetota; class Actinomycetes; order Streptomycetales; family Streptomycetaceae; genus Streptomyces; species Streptomyces pristinaespiralis. Next base: position 6,447,745 of record NZ_CP011340.1, read on the forward strand.
GCCGTCGGGCCGATGCAGTTCATCCCGCAGACGTGGGAGACCTGGGGTCAGGACGCCAACGCCGACGGCCGCAAGGACCCCAACAACATCTACGACGCGGCGCTCGCCGCGGGCCGCTACCTCTGCGCCAACGGCCGCGACCTCGGCAACAAGAACGACCTCGACCAGGCGATCCTCGGCTACAACCACTCGCGGGAATACCTGCGCACGGTGCTGTCCTGGTTCGAGTACTACAAGCGCGGCGCCCACCAGGTCCCCGACGGGGCGGGCGTTCTGCCGGTGGGCGACGGTCCCGACAGCTCGGGCCCGCTGCCGACGCCGAACCCCACCCCCACGCCGAGCCCGTCGAAGCCCGCGCCGGATCCGAAGCCGAGCCCCACGCCGAGCCCGTCGAACCCCACCCCCACGCCTACGCCGACCCCCACGCCGACCCCGCCCCCGACGTCCACGCCGGCCCCCGCGCCCGTGAGCCGTCTCGAGGACGCGGGCACCGGGCCGCTGACGGCCGTGGCCGGCCGTCAGTTCACCGAGCGGGCCACGGTCCGCGCGGAGAACGCGAAGGGACAGCCCGTCGCCAAGGTGGCCGTCCGGTTCATGATCGTCGGCGACACCGACACCCGCTTCGCCGGTGACCTCACGCAGGCCGTCGTGGCCACCGGGGCGGACGGCACCGTCAGTGCCCCGGCACTGGTCGCGGGGGAGCGGACCGGCTCCTTCACCGTCCGGGCCACCGTCATCGAGCGCTCCCTGCCCGGCGTCGAATTTGGCGCCACGGTCACCGAGCGGGAAGCGGACAGCATCGTCCGGACCGACACCAAGGCCCTGACGGCCACCGCCGGCGGCGAGTTCGCGGACGTCATCCGCGTCCGGGCCGCATGTGACGGAGTGGCCGCCTCCGGTGTCGCGGTCTCCGCCACGATGATCGTCTCCAAGGAGAACGGGGCGGAGAACGACAAGGGACCGTACTTCAAGAAGGCCGACGGCACGGTCGTCCGTACCCTGACCGGGCTTCGCACCGGCGCGGACGGCCTGCTCGAGCTTCCGAAGGTCTACGCCGACGGCAATCAGGGCACCTTCGTCCTCCGGCTCACCGCTCCCGGCGGCGGCACCCTGGACGTCGAACTGCAGGTGACGGCACCGGCGAGCGCGACCCCGTCGCCCTCCCCGTCGCCGACCCCCTGACCGAGGCTCCGCCCGCACCGCCCCTGCCCCGCCCGCCGGGACAGGGGCGGTGCTGTGTGTTCTCTTCTTCCGGCGGCGTTGCTACGGTGCCCCAGACCTGACGACCTATCAGATCATGTCCGGGAGGCCGAGCATGCGCGCCCTCGTCGCCGCCGCCGTCGGACTCGCCGCCGCCCTCGCCCTCGTGCTCACCGTCACGGCGATCGGCACACCCCCCGGCGAGACCTCACCCGAGCCGCTGCTGACCACCGTCCCCGGCCCCAAGGACTGAGGGCCGCCATGCGCAGCAGAGCCGGCCTCGTCCTCGTCGCCCTCGCCGTCTTCCTTGCCGCGCTCTCCCCACTGCTGCGCTGGTACGCCTTCCCACGGCTCGCCAAGGTGCCCGCCGGCCAGTACCAGGAGATGGTCCTCGAGGCGAAGCCCGCGACGCTCCTCGACTACGGCACCCTTCAGGCGAAGAAGGTCGAGAAGGTCACCATCGTGCAGACCCTCAAGGGCAACGTGGAGGAGTCGGAGCGGATCGAACGGACCGCCGGCCGCGACATCGTCGTCTGGGACTCCCTCTCCTACATCCAGGGGCCCGACGGCGCGACGGTGTCGCAGATCCCCGAGCGGTACATCTTCGACGCGCACACCCAGGAGCCGGTGCACGCCACCGGCGAGTCCGTCGACGGCGACGCGGTGAGGCGCGAGGGCATCGAGTTCAAGTGGCCGTTCCTCACCGAGAAGCGGGACTACGTGTACTTCGACGCCCAGGCACGGACATCCGCCCCCATCCACTACAAGGGCACCCGCCAGTTCCGTGGTCTGGAGGTCTACTACTTCGAGCAGACCATCCCTTGGACCAAGGTGCCGTACCCGAAGAAGATGCCGATCCCCGGAATCGACGCGAGCACGTTGGAGAAGCAGACCGGTACCACCCGCTGGTACACCACCAAGCGCATGTTCTGGGTGGAGCCTGTCACCGGAGCGCCCGTCAACGGCGAGGAGATCCACCGGGAAGAACTGCGCGGCGGCTCCCTGCTCGGCGGGCGCGACAAGGTCACCGCCTTCGCCGGGCATGTGAAGATGCGCCCCGACTACGTCGACTCCACGGTCGAACTGGTCACCTCCCAGCGCCGTATGGTCCTGCTCATGACCTCCTACCTCCCGTGGGGGTTCCTCGTCACCGGCGCCGGCCTGCTGGCGCTCGCCCTCTGGCGGGAGGCCCGCAGCCGCCGCCCCGACCCCGCGGACGTGGCGGCCGCGGTGGAACCGCTCAGGGTTTGAGGCCCGGGCGGGGGGCCACACGTGTCCGACACCCTCACGTGTCCGACACGGAGTCTTCCGGCGTCTTGAGCCCTGCCCGTGGCCTCCCGGCGTCCGAGGCCGGGCCCGGCCGGCCGCTCAGGGTCTGAGCCGTGCCTTCGTGTGCCGCGTCGGTTCCGCCGTCGCCGGGTCCTCGGGCCAGGGGTGCTTCGGATACCGGCCGCGCAGCTCCGCCCGCACCGCCCGGTAACCCTCACGCCAGAACGAGGCCAGATCCGCCGTGACCGCCGCCGGTCTGCCCGCGGGGGAGAGGAGATGCACCACCACGGGGACGCCGGCGACCTCCGGTGTCTCGCGCAGACCGAACAGCTCCTGGAGTTTCACCGCGAGCACCGGCTGCTCCCCGCCGTACTCCACCCGTATCCGGGAGCCGCTCGGCACCTCGATCCGCTCCGGCGCGAGCTCGTCCAGCCTGGCCGCGTCGCCGGTCGCCCACGGCAGCAGCCGCTGCAACGCCTGACCGGCCTGGACGCGGCCCAGGTCGGCCCGCCGCCGGGCGCGGGACAGCTCCGGCTCCAGCCACTCGTCGGCCCGTTCGAGCAGTTCGGCGTCCGACACGTCCGGCCACGGCCGGTCCAGCACCCTGTGCAGAAACGCGAGCCGCTCGCGCAGTCCGTGTGCCTCACGCGTCCAGTGCAGCAGCCCGAGCCCTTCCCGGCGCAGCCCCTCCAGCAGCGCCTGCCGTACGAGCCCGGAGTCCGGCGCGCTCAAGGGGCGTACGGACAGCTCGACCGCGCCCAGCCGCTCCACGCGCCGGGCCACGACGTCACCGTCCTCCCAGTGGACGTCCTCGCTGCGGGACAGGAGATGGGACGCGGCCCCGCGGGCGCCGTCCTCGTCGAGTACGGCGGCGAGCCTGATCCGTGCGGACACGGCGGTGGCGGGGCGGTCGGCGACGGCGACCGCCAGCCAGGGCGCGTCGCGCAGCGCCGACCCCGCGTCGAGCAGGCCTCCGGTCCCGGAAGCCATCAGATACGCCCCGTCGCCCCGCCGCCGCGCCACCCGCTCCGGGAACGCGAGCGCGGCGACCAGCCCCGCGACGGCGTCGTCGCCGGACGGCCCTGCCCGGTGCCCCGTGCCGCCGCCGAGTGACGACTCCAGCCGCCGGGTCTCCGCACGCCACCGCGCCCCGTACGCGTCGTTGCCACGCCGGGCCGCGCGCCAGGCGCCCGCCAGGTCGTCCCCGTACTCCCGTGGCGGTTCGTCGCTCAGCAGAGCCACCACCTCGGCTGCGCGCCGGGCCCCCACCTGAGCGGAGCCGTCGAGGAGCGCGCGGGCCAGCCGCGGGTGGACGCCCAGGCGCGACATCCGGGCGCCACGGCCGGTGGCCCTGCCCGACGCGTCGACCGCGCCGATCGCGGCCAGCACCGAGCGCGCGGCGGCCATCGCGCCCGGCGGAGGAGCGTCCAGCAGCGCCAGGCCGGCGGCTTCCGGGTCGCCCCAGCACGCCACATGCAGCGCGAACGCCGTCAGATCCGCGACCTTGATCTCCGGGGCGGGGAAACGCGGGAGGCGGGTGTCCTCCGCCTCCGTCCAGCAGCGGTACACCGTGCCGGGTCCCTCGCGGCCGGCCCTGCCCGCCCGCTGCCGTCCCGACGCCTGCGAAGCCCGCACGGTCGTGAGGGCACTCAGGCCGCGCGCGTGGTCGGTGCGCGGCTCACGCGCCAGACCGGAGTCGACGACGACGCGCACCCCCGGCACCGTCAGTGACGATTCGGCGACCGACGTCGCAAGGATCACCCGGCGGGTGTCGCCGCCCGAGAGCACCGCGTCCTGCACGGCGGCCGGGGCCCGGCCGTGCACCTGAAGGACTTCCGCGTCCACCCCCGCGAGCTGCCCCGCCACCCGGCCGATCTCACCCACGCCCGGCAGGAAGCAGAGCACGTCCCCCTCGCGTTCCTCGAGCGCCCTGCGCACCACCGAAGCCACGTGCGTCAGCAGCGCGGGATCGACCCGCATCCCGTGCGGCGGCCGCACCGGACGGAACGGAGGCGCCCAGACGACCTCGACGGGGTGCGCGACGCCCTCGGCCCGCACCACCGGCGCGTCACCGAGGAGCCGCGCCCATCCTTCGGCGTCCGTCGTCGCGGAGGCCGCCAGCAGCCGCAGCTCCGGGCGCAGCGTGTCCCGGACATCCAGCAGGAAGGCGGCGACCGTGTCGGCGTCGAGATGGCGCTCGTGACACTCGTCGAGCATCACCGCGTCGACACCGGCCAGCTCCTGGTCGCGCTGGAGCCGCTGAAGCAGCACGCCGGTGGTGACCACCTCCACGACCGTCTCCGGCCCGACCACGCGCTCGCCGCGGACGGTGAAGCCCACCCGGCCGCCCACCTTCTCGCCGAGGAGCCACGCCATCCGCCGCGCCGCCGCGCGCGCCGCTATCCGGCGGGGCTCCGCGACCACGACCTTGGCGCCGGTCTCGGCGAGGACCAGCGGCACCAGCGTGGTCTTGCCAGTGCCGGGCGGAGCGCACAGCACGGCCGTGCCGCGCTCGTCGAGCGCGCCGAGCAGCTCGTCGACGGCATGGCGGACGGGAAGGCGGTCGATTGCGTCGTTTCGGATCACGGGCTCAGTCTCGTACGTCCCGGCGAACCGCGGACGCGGCTGTCCACAGCCCCGGTGGGCTTGTACGGCAATCCTGTGCCGGTGCGGTCTCCCCGCGTGGCACGGTCGCTCAGCGCCGCGGTCCTCCCGCGCACCACCGTCGTCCGGTGCCGCAGCCCTTGCCGCACCGCGGGGTCCACCCGCTCCGCGGCTTTCGCGTGCGGCGTTCCGTCAGTCCCGCTCGCAGACGAAGATCGCCGTTCCCGGGATCAGGTTGCCGCGCAGCGGGGACCAGCCGCCCCACTCCTGGCTGTTCCAGGCGGGCCACTCCGGCTCGACCAGGTCGATCAGCCGGAAGCCGCCGGCCACCACGTCCCGCACCCGGTCGCCGAGGGTCCTGTGGTGTTCCACGTAGACCGCGCGGCCCTCCTCGTCCTGCTCCACGTAAGGGGTGCGGTCGAAGTACGACGCGGCCACCGACAGACCCTCCGGCCCCGGCTCGTCCGGGAACGCCCAGCGGATCGGGTGGGTGACGGAGAAGACCCACCGCCCACCGGGCCGCAGCACCCGCCGGACCTCACGGAACACCCGCACCGGGTCGGCGACGAACGGAACCGCCCCGTAGGCGGAGCACGCCAGGTCGAACGAGCCGTCCCGGAACGGCAGCACGCCCGCGTCCGCCTCCACCAGCGGCACGTCCCCTCCGATGCGCAGCGCGTGCTGGAGCTGGCGGTGCGAGAGGTCGAGCGCCACAGGCCGGGCGCCCTGCGCGGCGAGCCAGCGTGAGCACTGGGCGGCGCCGGCGCCGATCTCGAGGACGTCGAGTCCCTTCAGGGAACCGGCGGGACCGAGCAGCGCCGCATCCGCCTCGTCGAGCCCTTCGGGTCCCCATACGAACCGGTCGTCGCCGAGGAACGTGCCGTGCTCGCTCTGGTACTCGTCGGCGTTCCGGTCCCACCAGCCGCGGCTCGCCCGGCTGCTCTCCGCATCCCCGGTGCTACGGCGGGTCGCTTCCGGTTCAAAATCTTGGCTCATCGTCACCGTCGTTGTAGTTTGCGTTCCAGCGCGCCGATATCAGGGCTTCGAAAGATGCCATCGTGGCCTCGGCGAACAAGAGTTGTGCCGGAATTGTGGTCTTCCACCCCCGGTGTGCGCCTTCGCGCATTGACCGTGTCCGGCTGCCCCCGTATGCTACAAGTTGCGCTGCGAGCCTGCGCGCCTCAGACCGAGCAGGCCGCGCTCGCACCTGTATGTATCCCTCGGTTCACGGGGCGTCTCTGGAGATCCGATCGGATCGCTTGGCCGACGCTTCGAAGGCTGTCCGGTTATGCAGCTGCGACACCGGCTCTCGGCGTAGCAGTACCTACGACTTCAATGTCCGTACCGGAGCCCTTTCCCACATGACGAGCAGCACCGAGACCACCGCCACCACCCCGCAGGTTGCGGTCAACGACATCGGTAACGAGGAAGCCTTCCTCGCCGCGATCGACGAGACGATCAAGTACTTCAACGACGGCGACATCGTCGACGGCGTCATCGTGAAGGTCGACCGGGACGAGGTCCTGCTCGACATCGGTTACAAGACCGAAGGTGTCATCCCGAGCCGCGAGCTCTCGATCAAGCACGACGTCGACCCGAACGAGGTCGTCAAGGTCGGCGACGAGATCGAGGCCCTTGTCCTTCAGAAGGAGGACAAGGAAGGCCGCCTGATCCTCTCGAAGAAGCGCGCCCAGTACGAGCGTGCCTGGGGCACCATCGAGAAGATCAAGGAAGAGGACGGCATCGTCACCGGCACCGTCATCGAGGTTGTCAAGGGTGGTCTCATCCTCGACATCGGCCTCCGTGGCTTCCTGCCGGCCTCCCTCGTCGAGATGCGCCGTGTCCGCGACCTCCAGCCCTACGTGGGCAAGGAGCTCGAGGCGAAGATCATCGAGCTGGACAAGAACCGCAACAACGTGGTCCTGTCCCGCCGCGCCTGGCTCGAGCAGACCCAGTCCGAGGTGCGCCAGACGTTCCTCACCACCCTGCAGAAGGGCCAGGTCCGCTCCGGCGTCGTCTCCTCGATCGTCAACTTCGGTGCGTTCGTGGACCTGGGCGGCGTCGACGGTCTCGTCCACGTCTCCGAGCTGTCCTGGAAGCACATCGACCACCCGTCCGAGGTTGTCGAGGTCGGCCAGGAAGTCACCGTCGAGGTTCTCGACGTCGACATGGACCGCGAGCGTGTCTCCCTGTCGCTGAAGGCGACGCAGGAGGACCCGTGGCAGCAGTTCGCCCGGACCCACCAGATCGGTCAGGTCGTCCCGGGTAAGGTCACCAAGCTCGTTCCGTTCGGTGCGTTCGTCCGCGTCGACGAGGGCATCGAGGGTCTGGTCCACATCTCCGAGCTGGCCGAGCGCCACGTGGAGATCCCGGAGCAGGTCGTCCAGGTCAACGACGAGATCTTCGTCAAGGTCATCGACATCGACCTCGAGCGCCGCCGCATCAGCCTCTCGCTGAAGCAGGCCAACGAGTCCTTCGGTGCCGACCCGGCCTCGGTCGAGTTCGACCCGACCCTGTACGGCATGGCCGCGTCGTACGACGACCAGGGCAACTACATCTACCCCGAGGGCTTCGACCCGGAGACCAACGACTGGCTGCCGGGCTTCGAGTCCCAGCGCGAGGCGTGGGAGACGCAGTACGCCGAGGCGCAGCAGCGCTTCGAGCAGCACCAGGCCCAGGTCATCAAGTCCCGCGAGGCCGACGAGGCCGCCGCTGCCGAGGGTGGCACCGCTGCCCCGGCCGGCGCCCCCGCGGGTGCCTCCGGCGGTTCGTACTCCTCGGAGTCGGACGACAACTCCGGCGCCCTGGCGTCGGACGAGGCGCTTGCCGCCCTGCGCGAGAAGCTGGCCGGCGGCCAGAGCTGACGCTCTGCCCCCGACAGCTGACCAGCTGAAGTAAGGCCCGCTCCCCCTGGGGGGCGGGCCTTACCGCTGTCCCGGACCCGTTCGGGACCGCTGTTGCGAACCGCTGTTCGGGTCACGCGAGCGTGCGCATCGCGGCGGCTACGGCGTGATCGCGATGTTGGTCAGACCGTTGCCTCCGGTCACGGTGTTGCTCCCGTGGACGGTGGTGCGGCAGCTCGAACTCTGGTTGGTGACGTTGATCGCGAGCTGCTTGGAGCCGGTCGCTCCGCGCAGATCGGAATCGTTGCCGCGGAACACGGTGCCGCAGCCCCAGCCGCTCTGCTGGGTGTGGGTCTCGTAGCCGTTGTTCGTCGTGTTCCTGCCCGTGTTGTTCTCCACCAGGACGTTGTTGCCCTTCACGTCGACCCATGAGTCGTCGTAGTTCGCGCCGGTCAGGCCGCGACCGTCGAAGGTGTTTCCGACGATCTTCGCGCCGGTCGTGCCCTCCTTGATGTCGACGGCTTCGCCGCCGACGTCCGGGCCGATGGTGTTGTTCAGGATCTGTGCGTTGTCGCTCCGGTCGGAGGTGCCGCCGGCCGAACCGACGTACACGCCCTCGCCCATGCCCCTGCCGTCGTTGCCGGTGTCGTAGATGCGCGAGTTCTTGATGACGCCGTCACGACTGGAGTTGCGGAAGTGGACGCCTTCCATGTCGAGGCCGTGGACGGTGACCGAGTCGATGACGACACCGTCGGCGGTGTCCGTCATGATGCCCTTCTGCCCGCCGGTGACCGTGATGCCCTTGACGGTCCAGTAGGAGGCGCCGTTGAGGTGGAGTCCGTAGCCGCCGTCCGCCTTGAGCACGGCTCGAGACGAGCCTGTCAGCGTGATGCGGGAGCCGGACGTCCCGTCCACGGTGGTCTTGAAGTTGCCGGTGTACGTACCGTCGGCGAGCTGGATCGTGTCACCGGGGCGGGCAGCCGTGAGGGCGGCCTTCAGCTCGGTCGCGGTGTCCACGTCGATGACCGACGCGGCGTCGGCCGGGGTGGCCAGCAGGGACAACCCGCCGGTCGCGAGCAGGGCGGCGGCTAAGGAGGGGAGCAGTTTCTTGGTGCGCATGGGGGGTGCCTTCCCGTTGGTCCGAGGTGGGGACGGTCCTCGTACGGTTCTCGTACATGAACATCGGGTGAGTTTCTGAACGTGCGCGTTGACCCGTGACGGTAGGGACGGGGCAAAGGGGTGTCAAGGTCCGTACCAGACCCCGCTCCCTGGGCCCAGTGGGCGAACTGCCGGGCGGCGGTGGGACGTTCGACACCGGCAGCCACGGGAAGGCGACGTGACAGGTGTGGGAACGGGAATGCGGATGTCCCGGCGCGCGTTCTTGTCTTCGAACACGAGGAGGAGCGGTAATCGTGCTTGATCCACAGGGTTTGTACGAGTGGGAGCCGAAGGGTCTCGCGGTCGTCGACATGGCGCTCGCGCAGGAGTCGGCCGGCCTGGTCATGCTGTACCACTTCGACGGCTACATCGACGCGGGAGAGACCGGCGAGCAGATCGTCGACAACCTGCTGGAGACGCTTCCCCACCAAGTGGTGGCGCGGTTCGACCACGACCGGCTCGTGGACTACCGGGCCCGGCGCCCGCTCCTGACCTTCCGTCGTGACCGCTGGTCCGGCTACGAGACCCCCTCACTCGAGCTGAGGCTCGTCCAGGACGCCACGGGCGCGCCGTTCCTGCTGCTCTCCGGCCCCGAGCCGGACGTCGAGTGGGAGCGCTTCGCGGCCGCGGTCGGCCAGATCGTCGAGCGGCTCGGTGTGCGCCTCGCGGTCAACTTCCACGGCATCCCGATGGGCGTCCCGCACACCCGCCCCGTGGGCATCACCCCGCACGGCAACCGCACGGACCTGATGCCCGGCCACCGCAGCCCGTTCGACGAGGCGCAGGTACCGGGCAGCGCGGAGGCACTCGTCGAGTACCGGCTCATGCAGGCAGGTCACGACGTGCTCGGCGTGGCCGCCCATGTGCCGCATTACGTGGCCCGCTCGTCGTACCCGGACGCCGCCCTGACCGTGCTGGAGGCCATCACGGCCGCCACGGGGCTGGTGCTGCCCGGAATCGCGCACTCGTTGCGCACGGAGGCACACCGCACCCAGACCGAGATCGAGCGGCAGATCGGGGAGGGCGACGAAGAGCTGGTCGCGCTCGTGCAGGGGCTTGAGCACCAGTACGACGCGATGGCGGGAGCCGAGACACGCGGCAGCCTTGTCGCCGAGGCCGTGGACCTGCCGTCGGCGGACGAGATCGGCCGCGAGTTCGAGCGCTTCCTCGCTGAACGTGAGGGCGACGCCTAGCAGGCCCGTCCGGGAAGGCCGCCGGAATCCCGGGGGCCGCCCGGACAGGGCCCCGAGGCCGGGCCGGGGCCGCGATATGTCGCTCGCGTAGGCTGCGGCCCATGCTGACAGTGGGCCTGACCGGCGGTATCGGCGCCGGCAAGAGCGAAGTGTCCCGGCTGCTCGCCTCCTACGGGGCGGTCGTGGTCGATGCCGACAAGATCGCCCGCGAGGTCGTGGAGCCCGGCACCCCCGGGCTCGCTGCCGTTGTGGACGCCTTCGGCCCGGAGGTGCTGACCGACGACGGCGGCCTGGACCGTCCGAAGCTCGGCTCGATCGTCTTCGCCGACCCGGAGCGCCTCGCCACCCTGAACAGCATCGTGCACCCCTTGGTCGGTGCCCGCTCCCGCGAACTGGAGCAGGCGGCCGGCCCGGACGACGTGGTCGTCCACGACGTGCCACTCCTCACGGAGAACAAGCTCCAGTCCCTCTACGACCTGGTCGTCGTGGTGGACGCGTCGCAGGACACCCAGCTGGACCGGCTCGTACGGCTTCGCGGGATGGCGGAGAGCGAGGCGCGCTCGAGGATGGCGGCGCAGGCCACGCGCGAGGAACGGCTGGCCATCGCCGATCTCGTCATCGACAACGACGGACCGTTGGAGAAACTGGAGCCGCAGGTACGCGAGGTGTGGCAGGAGCTGACCCGCCGCGCCGCCTCGGGCCGGGCGCAGGGCTGACCACCGCGCGGCGTGCGGGGCGGCCGGAATAGCGCCGAACCGCCCTGTGTTGGAGCGGACGAGTCAGGGGAAGGATGCGAGCGTGTCGAACAGCAACCCGGAAACGCATGTCATCGACTATCGCGCTGCCGAGCAGCTGCTGGCCGCGCGGGACCCGCGCGGGGCCGTCAAGCTGCTCGACTCGGTGATCGCGGCCCACCCGGAGAACACGGCGGCCCGTCTGCTGCGCGCACGAGCTTTCTTCCTCGGCGCCCAACTGCGTCCGGCGGAGCTCGAATTCGAGCTCGTCCTCGAGCGTGAGCCGGACAACGCGTATGCCCACTTCGCCCTCGCCCGGACCTTCGAGCGGGCGGGCAAGCCGGAGCAGGCCAAGCGTCACTTCCGGCTGGCGGCGGCCCTCGACCCGAACCCCGAGTATCTGAAGGCCGCGCGCTTCGAAACCGAGTGACGGGGACGGGGACCGGCACCGTCAGGAACGGGACCGACGCCGTCAGGAACGGGCTCGTCGGGAACGGGACGGAGAGCGATCCCGGCCGCTCAGCGGCGGTCGGGATCGTAGGGTGGATCGTACGGCGGGATGTCGCGACCCGGCTGGTAGTGGGGCCCCTGCCGGATGTGCCGCACGACCATGATCAGATCGACGGCCACGACGAGGAAGAGCACCCCGCACGCGATGGCCCAGCCTGTGCGCCCCACCCACGCGAAGGCGATCGTGCCGCCGACCGTCCAGATGAGCCCCCACATGCCGAGCCAGAAGCGCATCCGCAGAGGACTGCGCGCGGTGACGGGTTCGCTCCCAGTACGCATCGGCATCACGTCTCCCTCTCCCAGGATGCACCTGCCGTCATGCCTGCCCCTTCCCTCGCCGATTTCCGCGCCCCTCGGTCAGCGGCGATGACTTTTCGTGGCCACTGCGGTCTGACTGTGTGAAAGCGCTACCGGAAACCGGAAGCGCCGACGCGTCCCCACCACCTCTCGCCCGAGGAGACAGTCATGTCCACCGGCACTCCCAGCACGTCCGCCGCCTCCCTCCCGTCCGCTTCCGCCGCTTCCGCCGCTTCCGCCGCTTCCGCCGCTTCCGTCGGTACGGCGGCCGCAGCAGGCCCGGATAGGCGCACCCACCTCGCCGTACGCACGCTGCAGATCGTGCTCGCGCTCTTCTTCGCGGTGGCGAGCGCCGGCCCCAAGCTCGTGGGGCATTCCTCCGCGGCGGAATCGTTCGACAGAATCGGCTACGGCGACTGGTACATGTACCTGGTGGGCGGACTGGAACTGGCCGGCGCGGTGGCCCTGGTGATCCCGATCCTGTCCGGGATCTCGGCCCTTGCCCTGATGGGACTGATGATCGGCGCCTTTGCCACTCAGCTGACCGTGTTCGACGGGAAGAACGCCCTCACACCGGTCATCTTCTTCGCGCTGCTCGCCGTCGTCGCGGTTGTCCGCCGCCGTCACAACGCCGAACTCGTCGCCTTCGTGCGCGATCGCGTCTGAGGGTGGCACGGCCGGCGGCGGCCACGCCAGGGCCCCGGAGACGGGCGCCGGGCGTGGCCGCGCCGCAGTCACGGCAGCGGCCCCGGCGGCGGAGCGGGTCGGCAGCGGTCCCGGCGGTGGAGAGGGTCGGGTGCGGGAGGGTCGGACGGGCGAGAGGGATGCGCGAGGGGTGGATATCGCCCTACAGGGCATAACGGTCATACCGTGGTATTCGATGACCGCCCCGGACGACGAGGGGGTGCCCCGATGATCGAGGAGCTGGCGGTGGCCGGCGTGACAGTGGCGACGGGGCTCGTGGCCTACGCGATGGCCGCAGCGCGGGTCGTCAAGCAGTACGAGCGTGGTGTGGTCTTCCGGCTGGGGCGTCTGCACGGCGACGTGAGGCGCCCGGGATTCACCATGATCGTTCCGGCGGTCGACCGGATACGCAAGGTCAACATGCAGATAGTGACCATGCCCGTGCCGGCCCAGGAAGGCATCACCCGGGACAACGTCACGGTCCGCGTCGACGCGGTCGTCTACTTCCGGGTGATCGACGCGGCCAACGCGGTCATCGAGGTCGAGGACTACCGCTTCGCCGTCTCCCAGATGGCACAGACCTCGCTGCGTTCCATCATCGGCAAGAGTGACCTGGACGATCTGCTCTCCAACCGCGAGAAGCTCAACCAGGGTCTCGAGCTGATGATCGACAGCCCTGCGGTCGGCTGGGGCGTCCAGATCGACCGTGTCGAGATCAAGGACGTCTCGCTGCCCGAGACCATGAAGCGTTCGATGGCACGTCAGGCCGAGGCGGACCGGGAGCGGAGGGCCCGCGTCATCAACGCGGACGCCGAACTCCAGGCGTCGAAGAAGCTGGCTCAGGCGGCGGGCGAGATGTCCAAGCAGCCCGCGGCGCTCCAGCTCCGGCTGCTGCAGACGGTGGTGGCGGTGGCGGCGGAGAAGAATTCCACGCTGGTGCTGCCGTTCCCCGTGGAGCTGCTGCGGTTCCTGGAACGGGCCGCGCCACAGCCGGGCGAACCGGCCGAGCAGGGCCGGCAGGGCGAGGTGGCCGGCGCGGACGCTGCGCCTTCGCCCGAGGTGGAGGCCGCGGCGGGTGAAGCCGGTCTGCCCTTGGCGGCCGGAATCGGGGAGGACGCCGCTGCGGCGGGTTCGCTGCCGGCCGACGAAGTCCCGCCGATGGTGACCGGAGGCGGTGAGGACGCTGTGGAGGAGGATGCTTCGCCGACCGGTTCCTCGCGGGTCGGCGACGTGCCGCCCATGGTGGCGGGACCGGGCGCGGTCTCCTGAGCCGCCGCCCGGGCGACCGCCGCCGAGCGGTGCCTCCATCTTGTTTCCTGTCCTGCGCCGACCAGGGCCGTCGGGCTCTGCGTTTGCCTCGTGGCGCACCGGCCTCGGCCCGCGCCCGCTGTGCGTTTGCCTCGTGGCGCACCGGCCTCGGCCCGCGCCCGCTGTGCGTTTGCCTCGTGGCGCACCGGCCTCGGCCCGCGCCCGCTCTGCGTATGCCGCACGGCGCACCGGCCTGTGCCCGCGCCCCTCAGCGTCGCGCCCGAGCCGGACACGGATCCGACTCGGTGCGCCGCCCAGACGTGGCTCCGCTTCGGCGGCCGGATCCCGCGGCCCGCCTCTGCGACCCGGACACAGGGAGAGAAAGGCCAGGTCACGGCCGCGTCGCATCGACTGTCGGACCCCGGCCGTAAGGTCGTTCATGCGCAGTCGGCAGTCGGCACTCTCGGGAGAGGAGGGACGCGGTGACCTCGGTCATGAGCTCGGACACCAGGGCGGTCACGGATACGGGCACGGCAGCCCTCCGCGCCGTTGCAGCCGTCTTCCTGCCCGCCGCGCTGCCGCGCGAGGGCCGTGTCGCGTTCTGGGACCCGCGGGGCCGGGCACTGCCCGGAGCGGACAGCGAGATCACGGTCGTCCGCCCGGACGAGGGCGACACGGACGGCGCCGACGTCCGCAGCGCCACCGTTCCCGCCGTCGTCATGACCGTCGCGGACGCCGCCCCGCTGCTGATCGCCGCCCGGCACGACCCGGCCGCCCACCCGGCTGCCGCCTGCTGGGGCGCGGCCGTGCTGCATGCCCTCCACCTCGTCGCCCGGGGCAGGCTGCTGCCGGGACTCACCTCCTCCGACCACGACGCCTGGCGTGCCGGGCCGCTGGACGCCGACGACATCGCGCAGCTCAGGGCCATCGCCGCCGCCATGCCGTACGAGGCGCACGCCGTCCCCGCCGACGGCCCGCCACCGCTGCGGCTGCCCGAGCCCGAGGCTCTGGTGCGGGCCCTCTTCGATGCCGTTGCCGACAGCCTCCCGCGCACGCCGGCCGCCGAGTTCGCGGCGGGCGCGCCGTTCGCGGCGGCCGCGCCGCAGCATCTGCCCGGTGCGCGCGAGTGGGCCGCCGAGGCAGCCGCCGGGATGGACGCGGGCGTCCGGGTCTCCCTGCGTCTCGACCTGTCCGCCTACGAGTTCTTCGACACCACCCCGGACGGCGGCGCCGCCGAGCGCAACGCGGCGGCCGCTCTCGTCCAGGTGCACAGCCTCGCCGACCCGACTCTCGTCATGGACGCGGCAAGGCTTTGGGCGGGGGCGGGCGACGAGCACTTCGGGCCGCGGGCCAGGATCGACACCGTGCTGGCGCTGCGCCGCGCAGCCCGTGCCTGGCAGCCGCTCGCCCGGCTGCTGGAACGGGACGTGCCGGACGTGCTGCCGCTGAGGGAGGACGAGCTGTACGAGTTGCTCGGCCCCGGCGCGGCCCGCCTGGATGCGGCGGGGGTGGCCGTGCACTGGCCGAAAGAGCTCGCGCGCACGCTCACGGCCGCTGCCGTCGTGCGCTCCGCGCCCGGCTCCGCCACCGACGGCACCCCCTTCTTCGACAGCGAGCAACTGCTCACCTTCGACTGGCAGCTGGCGCTCGAGGGCGATCCGTTGACGGAGCGCGAGATGGACGCGCTGGCCGAGTCGCACCGCCCCATCGTGCGGCTGCGTGACCGGTGGGTCGTCGTCGACCCCGACCTCGTGCGCAAGGCACGCAAGAGGGAGCTCGGCCTGCTGGAGCCGGTCGACGCGCTGGCGGTGGCGCTGACCGGCACGGCCGAGGTCGACGGGGAGACGGTGGAGGCCGTGCCCACGGGCGCGCTGGCCGCCCTCCGTGACCGTCTCACCGCCGCGACAGCCCCCGTCGACGCACCCGAAGGTCTTCGCGCGACCTTGCGTGACTATCAGCTGCGGGGCCTCGCCTGGCTGGATCTCATGACCTCGCTCGGCCTCGGGGGCTGCCTCGCCGACGACATGGGACTGGGCAAGACCGTCACCGTGATCGCCCTGCATCTGCGCCGGGCGCGCACCGCGCCGACGCTCGTCGTCTGCCCGGCGTCGCTGCTCGGCAACTGGCAGCGGGAGATCACCCGCTTCGCCCCTGACGTCCCCGTCCGGCGGTTCCACGGCGCCGGCCGCACCCTCGAGACGCCGGACGGCGGCTTCGTCCTGACCACGTACGGCACGATGCGCAGCAGTGCTGAGCGACTGGCCTCGCACGACTGGGGAATGGTGGTGGCCGACGAGGCCCAGCACGTGAAGAACCCCTTCTCGGCGACCGCCAAGGCGCTGCGCACGATCCCCACCCCCGCCCGTGTCGCCCTGACCGGCACCCCCGTCGAGAACAACCTCTCCGAGCTGTGGGCGCTGCTGGACTGGACGACCCCGGGGCTCCTCGGTCCGCTCAAGGCCTTCCGCTCCCGCCACGCCCGCCTCGTGGAGAACGGCGAGGACGACGACGCCGTGGAGCGGCTCGCCCGGCTCGTCCGCCCGTTCCTGCTGCGCCGTAAGAAGTCCGACCCGGGCATCGTGCCCGAGCTGCCCCCGAAGACGGAGTCGGACCATCCGGTGCCGCTCACCCGTGAGCAGGCCTCCCTCTACGAGGCCGTGGTGCGGGAGACGATGGCGGCGATCGAGGCCGCGGAGGGCATCGCTCGCCGTGGCCTGGTGATGAAGCTGCTCACGGCCCTCAAGCAGATCTGCAACCACCCCGCCCAGTTCCTCAAAGAGTCCGGCGGCGGCCGGGGCGCCGGGGCCTGGAGCGAGGGAGACTCCCGGAGCGGCGCCCGTTCCGGGAGCGGTGGCGCTTCCGTCCGGCTGGCCGGCCGCTCGGGGAAGCTCGCGCTCCTCGACGAACTGCTGGAGACGATCCTGTCGGAGGACGGCTCCGTCCTCGTCTTCACGCAGTACGTCTCCATGGCCCGCCTGCTCTCCGCGCACCTCACCTCCCGCGCGATCCCCAGTCAGTTGCTCCACGGCGGGACGCCGATCACCGAGCGCGAGCGCATGGTCGACCGGTTCCAGTCGGGCGAGGTTCCGGTGTTCATCCTGTCGCTCAAGGCCGCGGGCACCGGGCTGAACCTCACCCGGGCCGGCCATGTGATCCACTACGACCGCTGGTGGAACCCGGCCGTGGAGGAGCAGGCGACCGACCGCGCCTACCGCATCGGCCAGACGCAGCCCGTGCAGGTCCACCGGCTCGTCACCGAGGGCACGGTCGAGGACCGCATCGCGGAGATGCTCGCCTCCAAGCGCGCACTGGCGGACGCGGTGCTGGGATCCGGAGAAGCGGCGCTGACCGAGCTCACCGACCGTGAACTGGCCGACCTCGTCTCCCTGCGGAGGCCCGCATGACCCCCCGCGCGCACGGTGGCCCCCGCTCCCGGCCGGCAGCGCCGTCCGGCTCCCACGACGACCAGCGCCGTACGTTCCCCCCGATCGAGCCGCTCGCCGGCGAAGAGGCGGCCACGACATGGTGGGGCAACGCCTGGGTGGAGGCGCTCGAGGACACCGCCCTCGACCCCGCCCGCCTGGTGCGCGGCCGTGCCTATGCCGCCCGCGGCAACGTCGCCGCGATCACGGTGACGCCCGGCAAGGTCATGGCGTACGTGCAGGGCAGCCGGCCCCGTCCGTACCGCACGGAGATCCGCCTGCGTACGCTCGGCGACGACGACTGGGACGACTTCCTCGCCGCGGCGGCGGCCCGGCCCGACCACATGGCGGCCCTGCTCGACAAGGACGTTCCCCAGACGCTGGCGGCCGCCGTCGAGCTGCCGCCGACGCCCGGGGACCTGATCCCCGACTGCTCCTGCCCGGACGACGGCTACCCCTGCAAGCACGCCGCCGCGCTCTGCTACCAGACCGCCAGGCTGCTGGACGAGGACCCGTTCGTGCTGTTCCTGATGCGCGGCCGCGGCGAACGGGAGATCCTCGCGGCGCTCTCCCGCCGCAACGCCGCCCGTTCGGCGGCCGAGCACACCGCGGCCGCGGCCGCCGCCCCGCAGGCCACCGTGCCCGCGAGCGAGGCGGTCGCCCCCGGCGCCGTACTGCCGCCCCTGCCGCCGCCCTTCCCGGCACCGCGACGTGCGGGCCGTCCTCCGGCCTATCCGCACGCGCCCGGAGCTCCCGACCCGCTCGCCCTGGACCTGCTGGCCTGCGAGGCGGCCGCCCGCGCCCACACCCTCCTGACCACCGGTCGCGACCCCGTCGCAGCGCTGAACCGGTGGGAGGACGCCGTCCGGCTGGCCGCCGCCCATCCCGGCTCCGGACTGACCGCCTCCACCCGCGCCCTCTACCGCGACCTCGCCGCGGCGGCCGACCGCACGCCCACCGACCTGGCACGCGCCGTCGCCGCGTGGCGGCAGGGCGGTCCGGCGGCCCTCTCCGTGCTGGAGGAACCGTGGGATCCGCCCGCCGGCCCCTTCGACCGGGCGCGCCCTGCCCTGGCCGCCGCGGACTTCCCCGGCTTCAGACCCTGGCGCAATCAGCTCTCCACGCGCTCTCTCCAGCTGAGGCTCGGCCGTGACGGCCTCTGGTACGGGTACGAGTCGGACCCGGACCGCGAGGACTGGTGGCCGCGCGGAACGCCCGACACCGACCCCGTCGGAGCGCTCGCCGCGCTCCTCGGCAGGTGACGGCGTAGCGGCCGGCCGCCGGAAAGGCGGCGTCAGAAGTCCGCCAGCGTCGGTTCGTCGAGCCTGGCGACCGAGTCCTGGGCGTACGCGGTGACGTACGCGTCACGGATCCTTTCGATCTGCGGGTCACGGGTCCGGGCCTCGGCCGCCGGATACAGCAGGATCAGCTCGTACGAACGCTCGCGTTCCACCACGCCGTTGGAGTCCCGCCACTGGCCGCGGCCCTCCTGGATGGTCAGCCCGGCAGGGAAGTGGGGCGTGACGCTGCGGTCGACGAACGTCATGAACTGCGCGTCCGTCACGTCCGGACCCCCGTCCGGCCGTTCCGTCCCGAAGAACAGGCGTGTCTCCAGATAGGCCTCACCACGCGCCGCCACCGCTGCCGTCGCACCGGGCTTGGCGGTCCGTCCGTCGTCCAGCGTCGCCTGCGCGGCCGGCGCGCCGACGGCCAGGACACTGACCGCTGCCCCGGCGACGGCCAGCAGCGTGCGCCGCGTCCGGTTCTGCTTCTCCCGCTGCTTGTGCCTCTGCCTCTGCATGATGGTCGGCACGTGTGAACCCTTTCGTGGAGTCGTGGCCCGGCGGCCGCCGGTGCAGCTCACTGTGGCCACCGGAAGGTCCGTTCGCCCGCCGGACACCGGCTTCGACCGGATTCCACCCGCACGAGCGCCGCGGCGCGGACGGCCGGAGCAGTCGGACACGCCGGGGCCGGTCGGAGGAGCCGGGTGGGAGAGCCCGGCACGCCGGTCGGGGGAGTCGGGTGGGGAAGCCGGGTAGGACGGGGACGGGCCCGGGACATCGACACAGGAGGACCGGATGACTTCAGCGGAGCGTGCCGACCGTCCGGCGGCGGATCTCGTGATCGCCGGGTGCACCGTGCTGGTGCACGACGGGGACGGCGAGGGAGCAGGCCGGATCGACTTCGTCGACGACGCGGCGGTCGTGGTCCGCGACGGCGTCATCGACGCCGTGACCACGGCCGCGGCCGTCGCCGACCTCCCCGCTGCCGAACGCATCGACGGCAGGGGACAGCTGGCCATGCCCGGGCTGATCAACTGCCACACCCACTCACCGATGGTGGCGCTGCGCGGCATCGCGGAGGACCTGCCGGTGGAGGAGTGGTTCAACGACTGGATCTGGCCCATCGAGTCCAACCTCACCGGAACCGTCGTCGAACTGGGTGCCCTGCTGGCCTGCGCGGAGATGATCAGCGGCGGCGTCACCACCTTCGCGGACCACTACTTCGCCATGGACCGGGTCGCCGCTGCGGTCACCCGGAGCGGCATGCGGGCGAACCTGGGCTGGGGGTTCTTCTCCAGCCAGGGCGCGGAAGGACGCGAGCGTTCCCTCGACTTCGCCCTGCGCACGGCCGGTGCGGCCGACGGCCGGATCACCACGTGCCTCGCTCCGCACGCCCCGTACACGGTGGATGACGAGGACCTCGCCGCCACCGCCCGGCTCGCGGGCGAGCACGGGCTCATGGTCCATCTGCACGCGGCCGAGAACAGGGCCCAGACCGACCATAGCGTCGAACGGCACGGGCTCACCCCCGTCCAGGTGCTCGAGCGGACCGGGCTGCTGGAGACCGATCTGCTCATCGCCCACGGCACCGGGATCACCGAGGGGGACCTCTCGGTGCTGCGGCGCGCCACGGGCCGGATCGCGGTTGCCACCGCGCCGCGCGGCTACCTCAAATTCGGCTGGGACACGACCCCGATCCGGGCGCTCGCGTCGATCGGCCTGCCCGTGGGGCTGGCGACCGACGGCGCCGCATCCAACAACACCCTCGACGTGTGGGAGTCCATGACGCTCACCGCCCTCGTACAGAAATCGACGGAACGTGATCCGGCGTGGATGACCGCACGGCAGGCGCTCGACCACGCCACCGCGCAGAGCGCGCTGGCGCTGGGACTCGACGACCGCATCGGGGCGCTGACGCCGGGCAGGCGGGCGGACGTGATCCTGGTGGATCTCACCGGACCGCACACCCAGCCGCTGCACGACCTCGCCGCGACCCTGGTGCACAGCGCGCGCTCCTCGGACGTACGCACGACGATCGTGGACGGCAGGGTGCTGATGCGGGACCGCCGTCTGCTCACCCTCGACGTGCCCGCCATCACCGCCGAACTGGCCCGTGAACTCCCGGCGTTGACGCGACGGCGGCACGGCCGGCGCATCCAGGAGTACGACGGCTAGCACGGCCGGAAAGTGGGCACGCGCTAGAAAGTTCGCACACCCGATGGGGTGAATGCCTTGTTCAGCAGAACCGATGCGGCCGCACGGCGTTAATTCCGGTGCGGGCGAGTGTCCCGCGGTTTCTCTTCTGAAGGCAGGCAACCATGAGGCAGGTTCACCGAAAGGGCCTGGCGACCGTGATGCTCACGGGCGGCGCACTGGCCATGGCCACCGGTTACGCCCAGGCGGACTCGGGTGCGCACGGCGTCGCGGCCGGATCTCCCGGCGTGCTCTCCGGCAACGGGGTCCAGCTCCCCGTGCACGTCCCGGTGAACGTGTGCGGCAACACGGTCAACGTCGTCGGACTGCTCAACCCGGCGGCGGGGAACTCCTGCGTCAACGCGTCGCACGGGGAGAACGGCGGCAAGGGCGGCCACGGCGAGGACGGCGGCCAGGGCGGATCGCAGGGCGACGGTGCGGGCTCCCACAACGGCGGCGGTGCCCACGCGGACGGCGAGACGGCCCACTCGCCCGGCGTCCTGTCCGGCAACGGCGTGCAGCTCCCCGTCGACGTGCCGGTCAACGTGAGCGGCAACTCCGTGAACGTCGTGGGCATCGGCAACCCGGCCACCGGCAACACCTCGGTGAACGACTCCGGTGAGCCGCCGGCCGAGGAGAAGCCCGTCACCCCGCCGAAGACCACGGAGCCCGAGAAGCCGGCCGCGCCCGAGGCGCCGGCACCGGCACCCCAGCCGGCCGGGTCGTCGCTCGCCCAGACCGGTTCCGACGAGCTGGCGTTCGCTGTGCCCGCCGGCGCGACGATGATCCTCGGCGGCCTTGTGCTGTACCGCCGGTTCCGCCCCACTCAGGGGTCCTGACCGCTCCTCCCCGGAGCGGCGGTCCCTGACGCCCCTCCCAGCGGCCCTGGAACCGGCTCCTCGGGACCGGCCCTCCAGGGCTCCCCGGCGTCATGGGCCGCCCCGGCCTCGTCGGGGCACCGCCTCCAGGACGCCAGCACGGCATCGATCTCCCCGGCCAGCCGGGCGCGCGCCTCTTTGCGGGGCACGCCCGCCATCAGGAGGGCGTCGTAGTCGGTGTCGAGGTGCCGCACGGACGCGCGCACGGCGGCCGTGACGGCTCCCTCCTCCAGACAGCGGCCCGCCGCCGTGCGGCCCACGCGCCCGCTGCCGCGCGCGGAGGCGTGCGCCGCGATTTCGGCGGCGCGCTCCTCGGGGCAGCCGGGGAACAGCTGCCGTATCCGCGCGGCCAGTTCGGCGGCGAAGCGGAGATCCGCCGCGGCCCGGCGGACCGCGTCCCGCTCACGGCGGCGGAGGCGGACCTCCGCGTCGGCGAGGCACGCAGACTCGGCGCGGGCGAGTGCGTGTTCCTCGACGAGCAGCCCTTGGCGTTCGTAGCGACCCTGTCGGCGGTTGCGCCGGACCACCACCGCCCACAGGGCACTCGCCTCTCTCGCCCGCCGGCTGAGCGCGGCGTCGCCCCGGGGCAGATACACCAGGTGCCCGAGATCGGCGCAGTCGAGACAGACCGGCACGCCGGACTCGAGAAGGTGCATCGCCAGCGGGCCCCTGCGGCACTCCGCGCAGTGCCTGCCCTTGAGCGGTTGGATCACCACCAGGTCCATGTCCCCTTGGTACCCGGCGGATACGCTCCGATCCCATGACGCTCAACTGTGCCGTACTCGACGACTATCAGGATGTCGCGCTCTCCATGGCCGACTGGTCAGCACTGGAGGGCAGCGTCGAAGTGCGCTCCTACCGGGAGCACTTCGGTTCGGAGGAAGAGGTCGCCGCGGCGGTCGGCGACTGCGAGATCCTGGTCGTGATGCGCGAGCGGACGCCCTTCCCCGCGTCCCTTCTCGACCGGCTGCCGCGCCTGCGGCTCCTGATCACCTCGGGCATGCGCAACGCGTCGATCGACCTCGGGGCCGCGGCCCGCAACGGCGTGACCGTCTGCGGCACCGCCAGCAATTCGGAGCCGCCCGCCGAACTGACGTGGGCGCTCATCCTCGGACTGGCGCGCCACGTGGTCACGGAGAGCGCCGCCCTGCGCGACGGGGGCCCGTGGCAGTCCACGATCGGGGCGGACCTGCACGGCCGTACGCTCGCGCTGCTCGGTCTCGGGAAGATCGGCGCGAAGGTCGCCGCCGTCGGCCGGGCCTTCGGCATGGACGTCGTGGCGTGGAGCCACAACCTCACCGAGGAACGAGCTGCGGAGCACGGCGTCCGGCGGGCCGGTTCGCTGGGGGAGCTGCTCGAGGCCGGCGACTTCGTCTCCGTGCACCTGCAACTCGGCGAGCGCACCCGCGGGCTGATCGGCGCCGGCGAACTGAAGCGGATGCGGCGGACCGCCTGTCTCGTCAACACGTCGCGGGCCGCGATCGTCGACCAGGAGGCCCTGGTGCTGGCCCTGCGCGAGGGCTGGATCGCCGGGGCGGGGGCCGACGTCTTCGAGGAGGAACCGCTGCCCGCCGGCCATCCGCTGCGCACGGCCCCGAACTTCCTCGGGCTGCCTCACCTCGGCTACGTCACCCGCCGTAACTACGAGGGCTACTTCGGGGAAGCGGTCGAGGACATCGCCGCCTATCTCGCGGGCAGCCCCGTCCGTACCCTGGCGGTGCCCGACTGAACCCGCCGTACGGCGGGCCGGTCCAAACGAGAGGCCTCAGCGCACGCTGGGCGCCGCGGCGCCGATGAACTCCGACAGTGTCTCCCGCGCCTGCTCGGACCGGAGCGAGCGGTCCGACTCGTCGGGTGCCTCGTGCAGACAGTTGGTGAGCTCGAACGCGGACGCCGCGAGCGCCAGTGCCTGCGGGTCGTCGCACACCAACTGCACGCGGATCAAAGCCTGGTGGGCACTGGAACGCAGCCGGTACGAGTCGATGCGGGCCTCCTCGGCGACGGTGCTGCCCGGCGCCTCCAGCGCCCGGTGCCAGCGGTCGTTCTGGCCGCGGCGGTAGTCGACGAGCGCGCCCGCGAAGGAGCTGTACGCGGAGATCCGCTCCTGGCGCAGCTGCTCCGCCCGGGCGAGGACCGCGGTACGTTCCGCGGTCTGGCGCTGGAAGAAGTGGGTAGCCACGGACCCCAGCAAGGTGCCGATGACCGCGATGAGCGCTGTCCACATGTGCTGCTCCCGGACTTGATCCGTCGTTCGAGGGTGCCGATCGGTGCCGGATGATCCACCGGCTTTGGGCACGAGCGAATCAGATCACCGCGGTGGAGACGTGCGTCAAGTCCCCTGTGCCGTACTACTTCCGGTAACCGCTGGTAGCTTGAGGCGTTTGCCGGAGCGATGACTCGGAGGGGACCGGCCATGCGGGGTTTGACGGTGATGGGCAAGCGGTTCGACGTACGTACGGCGCTGGTGCTGACGGGCTGTCTCGCGGCCCTGGCGGTCGTCCCGTCCGCCGCGAACGCCACCCCCGGCAGCGGGGTCTCGGGAACGGTCCTGGCCCAGGGCACGACGGACGAGTCGCTGAGGATCACGGCCAAGGGACGCACGGACGTGGTGGTACGCACGCTCACCATCGCCCCCGGTGGCACGACGGGCTGGCACCATCACCCCGGCCAGGTGCTCGCCGTCGTCCGGTCGGGCACGCTGACCCGCACCCTGGACGACTGTTCCCTCGAGGTCACCGGTCCCGGCGGCGCGATACTGGAACCGGCGGGCGCCCGCCACCGCCACCTCGGGCGCAACCTCGGCACCGAGCCGGTCGTCCTGTATGTGACGTACTTCCTGCCCGCCGGCAGCCCGCTCTCGGTGGACGAGGAGGCACCGGACTGCGCGGCCGGACAACCGGCCGCGCGCTCCGGGACGGTCGGTGAGGATGGGTGAGTGCGACTCGAACCGATCACCTGGGAGCGGCTGGCCGAGAATCTGGCCGAGCGTGTCCTGAGAACGACCGCCGCCGACGGCAGCCCCTGGCTGCGCGTCGGTGTGGACGGTGCCCCGGCGGCACGGCCGGGCGACCTCGCGGAGCTGACCGGTGAGGCGCTGCGGGTGCGGGGGCGGGGTGTCGTCGTGGTGGGGACGGGCGGGTTCCTGCGGCCCGCGTCGCTCCGCTACGAGTACGGGCGCGAGGACCCCGACACCTACTACAGCGGCTGGTTCGACACGGGCGCCTTGTGGCGCGAGGTCTTCGGGCCGCTGGAAGCGGGCGGCAGCGGACGGGTGCTGCCCGATCTGTGGGACCCGTCGACGGACCGGGCCACCCGCAGCGCACACGTCGAACTGCCGCCCGGCGGGGTTCTGTTGCTGCACGGTCCCTTCCTGTTCGGCCACTGGTTCCCGTTCGACCTGACCGTGCACCTGAGCCTGTCCCCTCCCGCGCTGGAACGCCGGACGGACGAAGGTGAACGCTGGGCGCTCCCGGCGTACGCCCGGTACGAGGAAGAAGTCGGACCCGGTGACGCGGCGGACATCCTCGTACGGGCGGACGATCCGCGGCATCCGGCCTGGTCGGCAGGCGGCTGACCTGGGGTCTGTCGTTTGGATCGAGCCCGGCAAGATCCGAACGAGAGGCCCTAGGGGCGGCCGCCGATCAGGGCCACGGCCTCCGCGCCGGCCCGGCAGCCCTCCTCCGCCGCCGTACGGGCATCCGCACCCGCCAGCCGTGCGGCGAGGAACGCCCCCGTGAAGGCGTCACCCGCGCCTGTGCTGTCCAGGGCAGGGGCGATGGGGGAGGGGAGCCGGGCCGTGACCGTGCCGGCCTCGGCGACGAGCGCGCCCCCGGCACCCAGCGTCACCACGGTCAGCGGGACCGACCGGCTGAGTTTCACGGCGGCGTCGGCAGGGTCGGGCAGAGCTGTCAGCAGCCGCGCCTCGTCCGCGTTCGGCAGCAGGACGTCGACACCGTCGAGGTCCGGGAGCAGCCGCTCCACGCCCCGTTCGCGGATGAAGCCGGCCGAGGCCGGGTCGACGCTCACCGTGACGCCCGCCTTCCGCGCCGCGCTCATCGCGGCGAGCGCCGTCGCACGGCTGGTGCCGGAGAACAGCAGATAGCCGGACAGATGCAGATGGGCGATCCCTTCGAGCAGCTCGGGGGACCAGTCGGCCGGGCACAGGCGCAGCACGGCGCCGCTGTCCGTGAGGAACGTCCGCTCCGCGGTGCGGTCGACCAGCGCGACGACCGTCGCCGTCGGCACCTCGTCGTCGGGCACGAGCAGCGGCCGCACGCCCGCCGTACGCAGCCGTGCCGCATGCCACTCCAGATCGTCGACGCCCGCACGGGCGAGCAGCCGCACATCGTGGCAGCCCCGGTACGCCGCCCAGCACGCCACGTTCGCTCCGGCGCCGCCGGGCAGGATGCGGATCGTGGCGGGGGTGTCCGTGCCGTGCGCGAGCGGCGCGCTGTGCCGGGCGACGACATCGGTGACGACGTCGCCCACGACGAGAAGCCCGTTCATGCGTAGGCCGCTGCGATCCGTGCCGCGAGCCGGACGTTGCCGCGCACGGCGGCCAGGTTGGCCTCGAGGGACGCGCCGTCGGTGTACCGCATCAGCCGCTCGAGGAGGAACGGCGTGACGGCCTGCCCGGTGATGCCCTGTTCGTGCGCCTCTTCGAGCGCCCGCGCCAGCACCCGGTCGTGCAGTGCCGGGTCCAACTGCTCCTCCACCGGGACGGGGTTGGCCACGATCAGCGAGGAGTACGGCTCGGCGAGGGCGTCCTTGGCGCGCATCACGGCGACGACCTCCTCGGGAGAGTCGACGGTCCAGTCGACCGGTTCTCCGGAGGAGGCCAGGTAGAAGCCGGGGAAGTGGGCGGTCCCGTACCCGATCACGGTCACCCCCAAGGTCTCCAGCCGCTGGAGGGTGGCCGGGACGTCCAGGATCGACTTCACCCCCGCGCAGACCACCGTGATGCCCACCTGGGCGAGCAGCCGCAGGTCCGCCGACTCGTCCTGGGTCTCGGTCCAGCCCCGGTGCACACCGCCCAGACCACCGGTCGCGAAGACCCTGACACCGGCCAGGCCGGCGAGGAACGCCGTGGCGGAGACGGTCGTGGCGCCGCTCGCGCCCGTGGCGAGGGCGGGAGCGAGATCGCGGTGTCCGAGCTTGCGCATCTCCGGGTCGCCCGCGACCCGTTCCAACTCGGCCTTGGTCAGCCCGACATGGGCTCTGCCGTCGAGCACGGCGATGGTCGCGGGCACGGCACCGCCCGAGCGGACAAGGGCCTCCAGCTCCGTCGCGACGGCCAGATTGCGGGGACGCGGCAGTCCGTGGGAGATGATCGTCGACTCCAGGGCCACGACGGGCACTTTGGTGTCGAGGGCTTCCCTTACCTCTTCGGACACCATGGCTGCGGTCTTCGGCATGTCCCATCCCTGGCGCGGGGGAGCGGGGCGCAAACCTCCGGACGGACGTTGATCCGCTGATTGGAAGGAAAGTTTACTGTCAACCATTGACAGTGACATGGCTGCTTGTCACCATCCCGGCAGCGGCTTGGCGCGGCGCCCGACCCCCTCGGGCGTGACGCGCTCAGCGAGAGCTCTGACCCGGCCGCCGTACGCCGAGCCCTGCCCGGGCGCGGCGCGTCGCAAGGAGTCCAGCTCTCGCCGCCTCCTTCCAGGGAGCCAGGTATGCGCCTGACCGCCTCCACCCCACCACGCCGGACCGCGGTACTCGCCCTCACCGCCGTACTGCTGCTGATCGCCGCCGTTCTCGTCGCCCGCCCCGGCAGGGCCGATGCCGCCGGGGCTGCCGCGGACCCCCTCATCTCGCGCGGCCGGACCGCCACCGCCTCGTCCCTCGAAGGCTCCGGCTTCGCCGCCTCCAACGCCTTCGACGGGAACACGGGCACCCGCTGGGCCTCCGCAGAGGGCCAGGACCCCCAGTGGATCAGCGTCGACCTCGGCGCCCTCGCCACCGTCTCCCGGGTCACGCTCGACTGGGAGGTCGCCCACGCCCGGGACTACCGCATCGAGATGTCCGCCGACGGCGCCGCCTGGACCACCATCGCCACCCGGACCGCGGGTGACGGTGGCACCGACGAGTTCACCGGCCTCGCGGGCAAGGGCCGCCACCTGCGCGTCCTGGGTACCGCACGCGGCACCGAATACGGCTACTCGCTCTGGGAGGTCGACGTCTACGGCACCGTCGACGGCGGTGAACCGCCCACCGGAGCGTTCACCGTCGTCGCCGCGGGCGACATCGCCGCCCAGTGCACCGCGTCCTCGAGTTCCTGCGCCCACCCGAAGACCGCCGCCCGAGCGCAGCGGATCAACCCGAGGTTCTATCTGACGATGGGCGACAACCAGTACGACGACGCCCGTCTCTCCGACTTCCGCAACTACTACGACAAGACCTGGGGCGCCTTCAAGTCGAAGACCCGGCCGGTGCCCGGCAACCACGAGTCGTACGACCCGGCGGGCGAGTTCGTGGGCTACAAGCAGTACTTCGGCGCCATCGCCTACCCGCAGGGCAAGCCCTACTACAGCTACGACGAGGGCAATTGGCACTTCATCGCCCTCGACTCCAACACCTTCGACGACCCGTCCCAGATCACGTGGCTGAGGGAGGACCTCGCCCGCAACAGCAAGAAGTGCGTCGCCGCCTACTGGCACCATCCGCTCTTCAGTTCCGGCGGACACGGCAACGACCCCGTCGGCAAGCCGGTCTGGGACATTTTGTACGGGGCCAAGGCGGATCTCGTCCTCGGTGGCCACGACCACCACTACGAGCGCTTCGCACCGCAGGACCCGTCCGGCCGGGCCACCGCCGACGGCATCGTCCAGATCGTCGGCGGCATGGGCGGGGCCGAGCCCTACCCGATCGAGGAGGTCCAGCCCAACAGCCAGAAGCGCATCAGCGGACCGTACGGCGTGCTCAAGCTGGACCTCACCGACACGACGTATCGCTGGAGCTACGTGGGCACCGACGGCTCCGTCAAGGACACCAGCCCCACCTACACCTGTCACTGACGATGTATCTGGCCACCACCGGCCGGCCTGACACGCCGCCCGCACCGGGAGCACCACCCGGGGCGGCGCGGCGCGTCCCCGGCACCGTGATCGCGCTCGGAGCGGTCAGCCTCGTCACCGACATCTCCTCGGAGATGGTCACCGCCGTGCTGCCGCTCTACTTCGTCCTCGGACTGGGCCTGACGCCCCTCCAGTTCGGCCTCCTCGACGGTCTGTTCAACGGCGTGACCGCCCTGGTGCGGCTCGCCGGAGGCCACGCCGCCGACCGGGGCGGCCGGCACAAACGCGTCGCCGGAGCCGGCTACGCGCTCTCCGCCTGCTCCCGGCTCGGGCTGCTGCTCGCCGGCGGCGCGACCGGAGGCATCGCGGCCGCCCTGGCCGCCGACCGGATCGGCAAGGGCATCAGAACGGCCCCCCGCGACGCGATGATCACACTCAGCAGCCCGCCGGAGACACTGGGCCGGGCCTTCGGCGTCCACCGCGCCATGGACACCACGGGAGCACTGCTCGGCCCGCTCGCCGCGTTCGGGCTGCTGTGGGCGACCGCGGACGCCTACGACGCGGTGTTCGTCGTCAGCTTCTGCACCGGGCTGCTGGGTGTGGTGCTGCTGGCTCTGCTGGTACCGGGGCATTTCTCTCTGCCCGCCGCCGCTCCCGCACCCACGCCGGCCGCCGCCGCTCCCGCACCCACGCCGGCCGCCGCCGCTCCCGCATCCACGCCGGCCCTGAGTCCCGCCGCCGGCCGCGGTTCGGTGTTCGAGCCTCTTCGTAGTCCCGCCTTCCGCCGCATACTCGCCGCCGCCGCGCTGCTCGGCGCGGCGACCATCGGCGACGCGTTCGTCTACCTTCTGCTGCAACGCCGGCTGGACGTGGGCGTGGTCTGGTTCCCGCTGCTGCCGCTCGGCGCCGCGGCCGTCTACCTGCTGCTCGCCGTCCCGGCCGGCCGGCTCGCCGACCGCGTGGGCCGCCGGGTCCCGTTCCTGTGCGGGCACGGGGCCCTGCTCGCCGCCTACCTGCTGCTGCTCACGCCGATCAACGGCACGGTCGTCCTCGCCCTCGTGCTGGTACTCGTCGGAGCCTTCTACGCCTCCACCGACGGCGTGCTGATGGCGATCGCCGGCCCCCTGCTGCCCGCGGCCCGGCGGGCGAGCGGCCTGGCGCTGCTCCAGACCGGCCAGGCGGTGGCCCGACTGATCGCCGCCGCTGGATTCGGCGCCGCGTGGACCTTGTGGGGACCGAGACCCGCGCTCGCCGCTGCCGCCACCGCGATGCTCACCGCCCTGGTGCTCGCCCGGGCCGTTCTGCCCCGTACGGAACAGGAAAGGCAGGCGCCATGAAGCCGCACCCGTCCACGCCTCCGCCCCCGCCTGGTTCCCGTCGGCGCATCGGCGCGCTCGTCCTCGCCACGGTCGTGCTGGCGGGTGTCGCCGTCGGATACACGGTGAGTGCGTCCGGTCGCGGCGACCGTCCGGCTGCGGCGGAGGAATCGTTCGAACTGGCCGGCCCCCGGCTGTACTTCCGCAGCACCCGGGAAGAGAACGGCCGCATCGCCCATCGGCCCGCGGCGGAGCAGGCACCGGAGGCGCCCCGCACGACCGGCGGCCCGTCCTGCGACCGCTTCCACGCGGCGGGGGGCACCGCGCTGTGTCTCCAGCGCCGCCCCGGCGTGCCGCCCCGCGCCTACGCGGTCGTCCTCGACCGCCGGCTCCGCGAGACCCGCCGCATCGCGCTGCCCGGGATCCCCGACCGGGCGCGGGTGTCGGCGTCCGGACGCATGCTGTCGTGGACGATGTTCGCCGTGGGGGACTCCTACGCCGGCTCGTCCTTCTCCACGCGGACCTCGATCCTCGATCTGCGCACCGATTACCTGATCAAGAACATGGAACAGATCCCGCTCACCATCGACGGCCGCCGCTACCACGCACCGGACGTCAACTACTGGGGTGTCACCTTCGCCCGCGACGACAACCGCTTCTACGCGACCGTCTCGTCCAAGGGGCGCACGCATCTCGTGGAGGGCGACATGCGAGCCTGGTCGGCGCGGGCGCTGCGCGAGAACGTCGAATGCCCGTCACTGTCACCGGACAACGGGCGGATCGCCTTCAAGAAGAAGATCGGCGGTGGCGACCGGGCCCGGCCGTGGCGACTGTACGTCCTCGACCTGAAGACCATGCGCGAACACCCCTTGGCGGAGACGCGAGGGGTGGACGACCAGGCGGCGTGGCTCGACGACGACACGATCGCGTACGCGCTGCCGCGGGAGGACGGACGGGGCACCGACATCTGGACCGTCCCTGCGGACGGCACGGGCCGGCCCCGTCTGCACGTGGCATGGGCGTCGTCACCGACACCGGTGCGGTGACGGGCGTGGCAGGCAACCGGAGCCCGCCCCGCGAGGCTCCAGGGGAGCGCGGGCGAAACGCCCGGCGCGGCTACGCCCGGGCCACGGCCCTGCGCACCGCCAGCCCCGCCATCGGCAGCAAGAGCATCACGCCCACCGCGTTCAGCCACCCGTACCCGGCCTCCGCCACCACCAGGCCGGCCGCCGCGCCCCCCACACCCGCCGCCGTGTTCATCGCCAGGTCGGACAGGCCCTGGACCGCCGCCCTCGTGGGCTGCGGCACGGACTCGGTGAGCAGCGTGGAGCCGGAGACGAGCCCCGCCGACCAGCCGAGGCCGAGCAGGAACAGCCCCGCCGCGGTCTGTTTGTGGTTGCCGCCGGCGGTTCCGGCGAGCACCGCCGCCGCACAGAGCAGTCCCGCCGCCAACCCGATCACCGCGAGCCGACCGACGCGGTCGGCGAGCCGGCCCATCACCGGGGAGAAGGCGTACATGCCCGCGATGTGGCCGCTGATCACCAGGCCGATCAGTTCGATGCCGGCCCCGTGGTGGCCGAGCGCGACCGGTGTCATCGACATGATCGACACCATGGCGGTGTGCGAGACGGCCACGGTCACCAGCGCCAGCCGCGCCATGGGGGACTCGCGTACGGCGCGGAGCCCGGCCTTCAGCGACCGGCCTTCGGGCGAGCGGTCCGCCGGGGACATCGCCCGGGCCGTGAGCAGCGGGTCGGGACGCAGCAGGACGAGTACGAGAACGGCGGAGAGGAGGAACACCCCGGCCGCCCAGAGGAACGGTCCCGCGGCCGGCGGGATGCCGAGGCCCGACACGCTCCGGCCAGCCGGTGAGGCGATGTTGGGTCCGAGCACCGCGCCGATGGTCGTCGCCCATACGACCGTGGAGATGGCCCGGCCGCGCCGCTCGGGCTCCGCGAGGTCGGCGGCCGCGAACCGGGCCTGCAGATTGGCGGACGACGCGGCTCCGAAGCCCGCCATCCCGACCAGCAGGAGCGGGAAGTGGTCGAGGACGGCGGCGACCACGACCACTCCCGCGCCGAGCGCCCCGATGAGGTAGGCCAGCACCAGCCCGGGGCGGCGGCCTCGCGCGGTCATCAGGGCGGCGAGCGGCACGGAAAGGAGCGCGGTGCCGACGACGGTGGCGGTCGGGGCGAGCCCGGCCAGGGCCTCCGTCCCACTGACCTCGTGGGCGAGCACCGTGGCCAGTGCGATACCGGTGGCGACGCCGAGGCCGCCCAGGATCTGGCTCGCGATCAGCACGGCGTTGATACGCCTGCGTATCGCGGGCAGCTCGTCCGCCGCCACGGCGGTCTTGGATGCTTCGGGTATGTCAGGAGCGTCGGACGGCATGGTCACCGACGCAGTGTCTCAGAACGGATCGTCAGCCCGGGCCCGTCGGGCAGATACGGGGAACAGCCCGCATCCCGATGCCCTCGCACCGTCGGAACCGGCCGCAACCCTCAGGACTCGCCTGCGGGCCCCTCAGAACAGGGGCTGCGGCAGCACACCCTCGAGCGCCAGCAGTTGCCGTTTGGTCTCGAGCCCTCCGCCGAAGCCCCCGAGCCCGCCGTCCGTCTCGAGCACCCGGTGGCACGGCACGACGACCGGCAGGGGATTGGAACCCATCGCCGCGCCCACGGCCTGCGCCGCGCCCGGCTGGCCGACGCGGGCGGCGAGCTCCCCGTATCCGACGACCGCCCCGTACGCCACGCCTGCCAGCAGCTCACGGAGCACCTGCCGGTTGAAGCCCGCCGAGAGCGACCAGTCCAGCGGCAGGTCGAACGTGCGCAAGGTGCCCGCGAAGTAGGCCTGGAGCTGGCGTATCGGCTCGGCGAGCCGGCCCGCCGGGTCCTCCACGGGCTCGGCCCCCAGCCGGTCCGCCAGCTGCGCCGGCATGCGGTCCCGTACGGCCGGCCCGGCGTGGAAGGCCACGCTCACGAGGCCCTCGTCCGTCGCGGCGAGAAGCAGCGGGCCGATGTCCGTGCCGATCACGGCCCACTCGAAGGTCTTCATGCCGACCACCGTACGGCGGGCCACTGACAGCCGGGCCTGTCCGGCCGGCCGTACGGTGACGGGCCGCGGTCAGCCGACGGCGTCCCGCACGATGTCGGGGTTGTTGGTGATGATCCCGTCCACGCCGAAACCGGCCACGCGCGTGGCGGCCGCCGCGTCGTTCACGGTCCAGGTGCTGACCCGCAGCCGCTTGCCGTGGGCGCCCTTGAGGGCGTGCACCGCGGCGACGTACTCGGCGCTGAGGGACGTGTGCGTGGGGTTGATCTGGTCGGTGAACGCCGCGTAAGAGGGCAGGTCGGCGACCGCGGGGGTGCCGAGGAAACCGGTCGTGATGTCGGGGCGCTGCTGGTGCACCGCCTTGACGCTGTCCGCGCCGAAGCTCTGGATGACGAGCCTGCTGCGCACGTGGCTCCGGTCGAGCCAGCCCTCCTCGCCGAGGACGCGCAGGGTGTCCTTCTCGATGCCGGGGTAGAGCTCCGGCTTCTTGATCTCCAGGAGCAGCTTCTGGTTGTTCTCGTCCACGCGCTCGAGGTACTGCTTCAGCGTCGGCACCCGGGCCCCCGCCCATTCGGCACCGCGCCAGCTGCCCGCGTCCAGGGTGGCGATCTCCGCGGCGGTGAACTCCTTCACCTTCCACGGCGCGCGGTCGGGGAAGCGCTGCTCCACGTCGGTGGTCCTCGCGAGCGAGTCGTCGTGCACGACGACGAGCTCACCGTCCTTGGTGCGCTGGACGTCGTTCTCCACCCAGGCGAAGCCCATCTCGTCGGCGAGGTCGACCGCTGCGAGGGTGTTCTCCGGTGCGTAGGCGGACGCGCCGCGGTGGGCGATCACCTGCGGAGCGTCCTCGCGGCCGGCGGTGGACTGCTCGGTTCCGGCCGCGGATGCGGGCAGGACCAGCGCGGTGAGTCCCAGAGTCGTGGCGGCCAGTACAGCGACGGGGCGTGCGTACACGGGGTCTTCCTCACGTCGTCGGATCACGGACGGGCCGAGAATGGCAGTTCCCGGCCAACGAGGCACAGGCGAAGTATGGCCACAAGGTGAACGGGTCCGCCCCCGGGCAGTCTTGGGCGACTCCCGGCGGAGCCGGGGGAGCGGACGCTGCGCCCAAGGGTCGACAAATCTCTGTGCAGACGTCCGCCCGCACTTCCATGAGCAGTTCCGAGCGCCGTACGCTCGCCCAGAACCAGACGTTCCATCCAAGATCGCGGGGATCGTAGGGCGCCGGGGATCGCACGGGACGAAGGGTGCAGGGGATGCAGGGCACGGTGGACGGTTTCGGCTACGGCCTCGTCACCCCGGTGGCGGCCTACCTGATGGCATGCCTCGGAGGAGCACTGGGACTGCGCTGCACGACGCGGTCCGTCCGGGGTGAGGGCTCGTTCCGGCCGGGCTGGCTGGCGCTCGGCGCGACGGCGATCGGCTCGGGCGTGTGGAGCATGCATTTCATCGCGATGATGGGTTTCACCGTCGAAGAGGTCCCCATCGGCTACGACAGGGCGACCACGTTCGCCAGCCTGGCCGTCGGCATCGTGATGGCGGGCATCGGGATCTTCATCGTCGGCCACCGCGGCGCGACCAGGATGTCCCTCGTCACCGGTGGGACGATCACCGGACTCGGGGTGGCGTCCATGCACTACCTCGGCATGGACGGGATGCGGCTGCCGGGACGCATCGAGTACGACACCCTCACGGTCGCCCTGTCCGTCGTGGTCGCCGTCGTCGCGGCCACCGCGGCGCTCTGGGCCGCCGTGTCGGTCCACGGCTTCATGGTCAGCCTGGGGGCCAGCATGCTCATGGGCCTCGCGGTGAGCGGAATGCACTACACCGGAATGGCCGCGGTGAGCGTCCATGTCCACGAAGCGGTGGACGCCGCGGTCGCCGGCGATCCGCCCTCCGAACTCCTCGCCCCGGTGCTCGTCGGACCCGCCGTGTTCCTGCTGATCGCCGGTATCGCGGTCCTTTTCGACCCCCTGCTGGTGACCGGCGGGCCGGACCCGCGCGGGCACGGCGACGTCAGGGCCCTGCGCCCCGACCTTCCCGCGCCGGGGGTCCGGCGGCCCGCCGCCCGGGCCGCCGGAAGGGGTGCGGGACGGGACGCCCGGGGAGCGGACCGCCGCTGAGGCGGGCGGTCCGCCGCCGTTAGGACCCCGACTGTCAGTGGGTGGTCGTACGGTTGTTGCATGCGGCCCGTTTCCAAGATCGAACGTACGGTGGCGCCTTTCGAGGTCGTCAGCCACTTCCAGCCCAGCGGTGACCAGCCGACGGCCATCGCCGAGCTGGAGCGACGCATCCGTGCCGGTGAGAAGGACGTCGTCCTGCTCGGAGCGACGGGCACGGGCAAGTCGGCGACCACGGCCTGGATGATCGAGAAGCTCCAGCGCCCCACCCTGGTCATGGCGCCCAACAAGACCCTGGCCGCCCAGCTGGCGAACGAGTTCCGCGAGCTCCTGCCGAACAACGCGGTGGAGTACTTCGTCTCGTACTACGACTACTACCAGCCCGAGGCGTACGTCCCGCAGTCGGACACCTACATCGAGAAGGACTCCTCGATCAACGAGGAGGTCGAGCGGCTGCGGCACTCCGCGACCAATTCCCTCCTCACCCGGCGCGACGTCGTCGTGGTCGCCTCCGTCTCCTGCATCTACGGCCTCGGCACCCCGCAGGAGTACGTGGACCGGATGGTGCAGCTCAAGGTCGGCGACGAGATCGACCGCGACCAGCTGCTGCGCCGCTTCGTCGACATCCAGTACACCCGCAACGACCTGGCCTTCCAGCGCGGCACCTTCCGTGTGCGCGGCGACACCATCGAGATCTTCCCGGTCTACGAGGAGCTCGCCGTCCGCATCGAGATGTTCGGCGACGAGATCGAGGCGCTGTCCACGCTGCACCCCCTCACCGGCGAGATCCTCAGTGAGGACCAGTCGCTGTACGTGTTCCCCGCCAGCCACTACGTGGCGGGCCCCGAGCGGATGGAGAAGGCGGTCAACGGCATCGAGGCCGAGCTGGAGCAGCGCCTCGCCGAGCTCGACAAGCAGGGCAAGCTGCTGGAGTCCCAGCGGCTGCGCATGCGGACCACGTACGACATCGAGATGATGCGCCAGATCGGCTCCTGCTCCGGCATCGAGAACTACTCGATGCACTTCGACGACCGCGAGCCCGGGTCCCCGCCGAACACCCTCCTCGACTACTTCCCCGAGGACTTCCTGCTCGTCATCGACGAGTCGCACGTCACGGTTCCGCAGATCGGCGCGATGTACGAGGGCGACGCGTCCCGCAAGCGCACACTCGTCGACCACGGCTTCCGGCTGCCGTCCGCCCTCGACAACCGCCCGCTGAAGTGGGAGGAGTTCAAGGAGCGCATCGGCCAGACCGTCTATCTCTCGGCGACACCGGGCACCTACGAACTGTCCCGCGGCGACGGCTTCGTGGAGCAGATCATCCGCCCCACCGGGCTCATCGACCCACAGGTCGTCGTCAAGCCGACCGAGGGCCAGATCGACGACCTGGTGCACGAGATCCGCGAGCGCACGGAGAAGGACGAGCGGGTCCTGGTGACCACGCTCACCAAGAAGATGGCCGAGGACCTCACCGACTACTTCCTCGAGCTCGGCATCCAGGTCCGCTATCTGCACAGCGACGTGGACACGCTGCGCCGTGTCGAGCTGCTGCGGGAGCTGCGCTCCGGCGAGTACGACGTCCTGGTCGGCATCAACCTGCTCCGTGAGGGTCTCGACCTGCCGGAGGTGTCGCTGGTCGCGATCCTCGACGCCGACAAGGAGGGCTTCCTGCGCTCCGGCACCTCCCTGATCCAGACCATCGGCCGCGCGGCGCGCAACGTCTCCGGCCAGGTCCATATGTACGCGGACAAGATCACGCCGGCGATGGAGAAGGCCATCGAGGAGACCAACCGCCGCCGCGAGAAGCAGATCGCGTACAACACGGAGAACGGCATCGACCCCCAGCCGCTCCGCAAGAAGATCAACGACATCGTCGCGACCATCGCGCGCGAGGAGATCGACACCGAGGAACTGCTGGGCACCGGCTACCGCCAGGCGAAGGCGGAGAAGCCCGGCAAGGGTGCCAAGGCGCCCGTCCCCTCGCTCGGCGCCGGCCGCAAGGGCGAGATCCTCAGCGACCGCCCCGCGGCCGAACTCGCCGGGATCATCGAGGAGATGACGGACCGGATGCGCGCGGCCGCCGCGGAGCTCCAGTTCGAGGTGGCCGCCCGACTGCGCGACGAGGTGGGCGAGTTGAAGAAGGAGCTCCGCCAGATGAAGGAGGCAGGGCTCGCCTGAGCCCGCTGGGCGGGATGTGACGGGTGCACACACCTGGTGTGTTGCAAGACCGACACAAAAACGGGGGACCGCGTCGCGCTGTCGGTGCGACTGCGTAGGGTGCTTCAACAACCGCACACATGGGCGGTGGCAAATCGCGAGAAGGGGACAGCGCGTGACGGTCAACATGACCAAGGGCCAGGCCATCAGCCTGCAGAAGAGTGACGGGGGCACCCTCACGGCGGTGCGGATGGGCCTCGGCTGGCAGGCAGCGCCCCGCCGCGGTCTGTTCGGCTCGCGCACCCGGGAGGTCGACCTGGACGCCTCCGCGGTGCTGTTCGCCGACAAGCAGCCGGTGGACGTGGTCTTCTTCCGCCACCTCGTCAGCGACGACGGCTCCGTCAAGCACACCGGTGACAACCTGGTCGGCGGCGCCGGTTCCGGCGGCGACGACGAGGCGATCCTCGTCGACCTCCAGCGGGTCCCGGTCCACATCGACCAGATCGTCTTCACGGTGAACTCGTTCACCGGCCAGACGTTCCAGGAGGTGCAGAACGCCTTCTGCCGCATCGTCGACGAGACCAACGGCCAGGAGCTCGCCCGGTACACCCTCGACGGCGGTGGCCAGTACACCGCGCAGATCATGGCGAAGGTGCACCGCGCCGGCGCCGGCTGGCAGATGACGGCCCTCGGCAACCCGGCCAACGGCCGTACGTTCCAGGACCTGATGCCCGCGATCCTGCCGCACCTGTAGGAACCGGCGGCATTCAGAGTCGGACCGCAGCTCCCGGAGGCACAGCCGCCGGGAGCTGCCCGCGTACCAACCGCAACAGCAGCGCACCGAGGGGACAGAGCGATGACGGCCGAGCTGGTCCGGGGGCAGAACCACCCCTTGCCCGACAGCCGACTTGAGATCCGCGTGTCGGCCGGCCATCCGGTCGTCGCCTGCGCCACCTGCTCCGACGAGCGGGGGGCCGCGCGTGAGGACTGGGTGGCCCACCCCGGCGCCACCGGCCTGCCCGGCGTCGAGGTGCCGGAGCGCGCCGAGCGGTCCCCCCGTTTCGCTGTCGACCTGGACGCGGTGCCCGCGGAGGTGCACCAGGTCAACCTGCTGCTCGCCCTCCCCGTGGGCGCCGGCGGCCCCGACCGCTTCGGCGTCACCGCCGCGCCCTTCGTCGCGGTCATGGCCAAGGACGGCTCCGAGCTGGCCAGTTTCACCATCACCGGTCTGGACACCGAGACCGCGCTCGTCGCCGTCGAGCTGTACCGCCGCCAGGGTGCGTGGAAGGTCCGCGCCGTGGGCCAGGGGTACGCGGGCGGGCTCGCCCAGCTGCTGGCCGACCAGGGCATGGCCCAGGCCGACCGGACGGCGGCGGCCATCCAGGAGACCGCCGTGCCACGCGCGCACCGTGCGGAGCCGGCCCGGCTGCACACGGCCGCCGACGCCGCCGGAGCGGCGTCCGGCCCGGACCAGCCGTCCCCCGCGGACGCCACGCTCAGCGGCGGCCTCGCCGCCCCCCAGCCCGCCGGCGCCGATCCCGCTCCGCAGACGCCCACGCCCGACGCCCCGCAGATGCCCGGCGGTCCCATCAACTACGCCCATCCGCGCAGGCAGTCGGCGCCGCCCCCGCCGGCCCCCACGGCACAGCCCGCGGAGCCCGGGCGCCCGCCCACGCCGGTGGCGGGCGACGCGAGCGGCTGGTCCATGGAGGAGCGGCTCTACAACCAGGTCTGGGGGATGTTCGAGGACCTCGCCCGGGCCGTCGCCGCGTACCGCAGCGCCGTCGAGTTCGCCGAGTCCCGGATGGACAAGGAGCTCGACAGCGTCCTGTCCGACCCGCGCAGCCGCATCGGCAGCACCGGCGACGCCGCGAGGGCCGCGGCACGGGCCAAGTGCGAGCAGCTGACCGACCAGGCCCGCCAGGTCCTCGACCGCGACCTCGCCCAGCTGGCGGCGGAGTCCGAGGTCGTCGAGCCGGCGCTGCCGCCCGCGTTCGCCCGCTGGGACAACCCGTGCTGGCACGCCTACCGCGTCCCCATGGAGATCCCGATGGCGCTGCGCCTCGGCGACCTCCATCTGCCGGAGAGCCCCGAGCTGCGGATCCCCTGCCTGGTGCGCCTGCCGCTGGAGCGCGGCCTGTGGGTGGACAGCGGCCGCTCGAGCTCGGACGCCGCGATGGCGGTGGACGAGGCGCGGCTGCGCCGGCTCGCCGTCGACTCGGCGGTCGCGCTCGCCGCCCGGCTGCTCGCCGTGTACCCGCCCGGCGAGTTCACCGTCCACGCCATCGACCCGGCCGGCTCCGCCGCCGCCTCCCTGGCGCCGCTGGTGGAATCCGGGGCCCTCGCCGGTCCGCCGGCCGCCGGCGCCCAGGGCGTGAGCGCCGTCCTTGCCAAGCTCACCGAGCGGGTCGACCTGGTGACGATGGCCGTGCGCGGCGGGGCGGCCGACTCGCTGCCCCCCGATCTCGACACCGGCGAGCAACTGCTGATCGTCAACGACTTCCCGCACGGCTTCGACGACCGCGCGGTCAACCAACTGCGCTATCTCGCCGACGAGGGCCCGGCCGTCGGGGTCCACCTGATGATGGTCGCGGACCGGGAGGACGCCACGGCCTACGGCCCGGTCCTCGATCCGCTGTGGCGTTCGCTGCTGCGTGTCACACCGGTCCCCGACGACCACCTGGCCGACCCGTGGGTGCGGCACGCGTGGACGTACGAGCCGCTGACGGTGCCCGAGGGCAGTGACGTGCTGCGCCAGGTCCTGACCCGCGTGACGGAGGCCCGCAGATCCTGGAACCGCTGACGCTGCCGCAGGCCGGGCCGGGCCGAGCCGGGCCGGGCCGGGCCGCCCAGCGTGGGGCAGCCCGGCGTGCGTCTCCGTCCCTGCGGCGCAAGGTGCGCGTCTCCGACCGCGCCGCGGCAGGCGAGCGTGTGGCGGCCGCCCGGCCTCGTGTCGCCGAGCGTGGCGGCAGGCCCGCCTGTGCCGCTGACGGTGCCGTAGGCCGGCCCGGCCTTGTGCCGCCGAGCGTGTGGCGGCTGCTCGGCCCGTGTCGCCGAGCGTGGCGGCAGGCCCACCTGTGCCGCTGACGGTGCCGCGGGGCCGGCCTCGCGCCGCCGAGCGTGTGGCGGCTGCTCGGCCTCGTGTCGCCGAGCGTGGCGGCAGGCCCGCCTGCGCCGCTGACGGTGCCGTAGGCCGGCCGGCCCCGCGCCGCCGAGCGTCTAGGCGCGCCTTGCCGCGAGGCAGGCGAGCGGATTCTCCCCGCGCCTTGCCGCGAGGCAGGCGAGCGGATCCCGCCATGCAGAGGCCCGGCCTCGGCGTTGCCCCTGCCGTGGGCCCAAGCCCGCGCTCCCCGGCGCGCGGCGTCCCGGCCCGCTTCTCCGACCGTGCGGCAGGCGAGCCCACTCCCGGCCGCAGCGGCCCGGTCCACACCGCTGGCGCTGCCGCCGGCCGGCCCGCGCCGCCCGGCGGGCGCAGCGGCCGGGACTGCGCCTTCAGTCCCGCGGCAGGCGAGCGCACCTCTGGGCGCAACGCCCGGTCCACGCCGATGACGCTGCCGTAGGCACCTGACCCTGCGCAGCTGAGCTGTGGCGGCCCGGCCTGCCCCCGGCTGTCTGGCAGCAGCCGCACGGCGTCGACAGTGCGGCAGGCCGACCCGGCACCCCCGCCGCGCGGCGGCCCGGTCCACGCCGCTCACGTTGCCGCCGGCCGAGCCCGCGCCGCCCGGCGGGTGCGGCGACCGGGCCTGCGCTCCCCGGCAGTGCGGCAGGCGAGCGTACCCCCTGCCGCGGGCAGGCCCCGCCCGACCTGGTCACTTGACCTCTGCTTTACCTCGGCCTTTACCTTTACTTGGTCTTTCATGTACCTTCTTTACGCGGAGGGGAGTACTCCCGACTCGCGGCGTGCCCGTCAATACGGACCGACAGACAGGTCCCGGGGCGTCGGCCCGTGGCGCACGCCCGGGTGGAGGAGACCTCCGGCAGCGACGACGCTGATCAGTAGCCGTACGACGCCGGAGGCGCAGTGGACGTTTCAATGAACCTCTGGGTGCTGACCATTCTCGGTCTGAGCGCCCTCATCGCGGTCGACTTCTTCATCGGGCGGAAGCCCCACGACGTGTCGATCAAGGAAGCCGGCATCTGGACCGTGGTCTGGATCGCGCTGGCCGCGCTCTTCGGTCTCGGCCTGCTGTTCGCCGGTGAGAGCCAGGCGTCAGGCGAGTTCTTCGCCGGCTTCATCACCGAGAAGTCGCTGAGCGTCGACAACCTCTTCGTCTTCGTCCTGATCATGGCGAAGTTCGCGGTGCCGTCCCACCTCCAGCAGCGGGTGCTGCTGATCGGTGTGCTCATCGCCCTGGTGCTGCGCGCCATATTCATCGCCGCCGGTGCGGCGATCATCGCCAGCTTCTCCTGGGTCTTCTACATCTTCGGCGCGTTCCTGATCTACACCGCCTGGAAGCTCATCCAGGAGGCGCGGTCGGACGAGGAGGAGGAGTTCGAGGAGAACAAGCTCCTCAAGTCGATCGAGCACCGCTTCGGCGTCGCCGACAAGTACCACGGCACCAAGCTCTTCATCCGTAACAACGGGAAGCGCATCCTGACGCCGCTGATGGTCGTCATGCTCGCCATCGGCACCACCGATGTGCTCTTCGCGCTGGACTCGATCCCCGCGATCTTCGGTCTGACCCAGGACCCGTACATCGTCTTCACGGCGAACGCCTTCGCCCTGATGGGTCTGCGGCAGCTGTACTTCCTCATCGGCGGACTGCTCAAGAAGCTGGTCCACCTCAGCTACGGCCTGTCGGTGATCCTCGGATTCATCGGTGTGAAGCTGGTGTTGCACGCCCTGCACGAGAGCGGTGTGCACGTCCCGGAGATCTCCATCCCGGTCTCGCTGGCGGTGATCTGTGGCGTGCTGATCATCACCACGGTCACCAGCCTGATCGCCTCCAAGAAGCAGGCGGAGCGTGAGGCGGCCGAGGGCACGCAGAAGGACAGCATCGAGGCCTGAGCCTGACGGTCTGCGCATACCGCGCAGCCCGCGGAACACGCACCGGCGGGTGCGGACGGCAGCACCGTCCGCACCCGCCGTCGTTCGTTGCCCGGCACCTCGTACTGTGACCGTGCCCCACGACAACACCCGGCCGAGACCGAGGACGTGATCGTCATCGCCGTACGTACAGGCGTGAAGGAGCCCCTGCCCGCGCTGCGGCTGTACCGGTCCGTCGGGCAGCCGCGAGCAGCCGTCCTGCTGCTGCACGGCGGCCGCGCCGACGCTCTGGAGCCACCGCCCGCCCTCAACCTCCCGCTCGCGCGGATGAGGCCGTTCGTACGGGCCATAGGCCGCGCCACGGCCGGCCGGCCCGTGGCGCTGGGCCGGGTCCGCTACGGCCACCGCGGCTGGAACGGCGAGCGCGCCGACGCCGCCCGTGACGCCCGACTGGCGATGGACGAACTGGCCACACTGGCCGGTGCCGTGCCGACGGTCCTGGTGGGCCACTCCATGGGCGCACGGGCCGCCCTGCACGCGGCGGGCCACCCGCAGGTGAAAGCGGTCGTGGGCCTCGCCCCCTGGTGCCCGCCGGAGGACCCGGTCGACCACCTCGCCGGCAGGACCGTGGTGCTGCTGCACGGGGACCGCGACCGGATCACCGACCCGGCGCAGACGTGGGCCTTCGCCGCACGGGCCCGAGCAGCGGGCGCCGACGTCCGCGAACTGCCGATGCCCGGGGGTGACCATGCGATGCTCCGCGGCGCGGCCGACTGGCACGCGCACACCACACGCCTGGTGCTCGAACTGCTCGGCACCGCAAGCTGACCGGCCTCGCACGGACGGGCCGCCGCCTGCCGTCGCTGCCGACGTCGGACCGGCGACTGCCCGGCTGCTCCGGCCCCTGCCGTCACGCCGACGGCTGCCCCCCGGCCTGCCGCCGTACCAGCGGCTGCTCCGCCGCCTGCCGTCCTACCGGCGGCTGCTCCCGCCGCCTGGCGTCAGGTCGGTGGGAGCCCGGCAGCTCCCACCGCCTCCCGTCGGGCCGGACAGACAGGCAGGGGACGGCCGTCCTACCAGCCGCGTGCCCGCCACTCGGCCAGATGCGGCCGCTCCTCGCCCAGGCTGGTGTCCTTGCCGTGCCCCGGGTAGACCCAGGTCTCGTCGGGGAGGCGGGCGAACAGCTTCTCCTCGACGCCGTCGAGCAGGCTCGTGAACGCCTTCGGGTCGTCGCGGGTGTTGCCCACGCCGCCCGGGAACAGGCAGTCACCGGTGAAGACGTGCGGGTGGCCGTGCGGGTCGTCGTAGACGAGCACGATGGAACCCGGAGTGTGACCGACGAGGTGACGGGCGGTCAGCTCCACCCGCCCCACCCGGATCGTGTCGCCGTCGTCGACGGGCACGTCGGTGGGGACGGGGATGCCGTCCGCGTCATGACGCCCGGCGTAGGTACGCGCGCCGGTCGCCCGCACCACCTCCTCCAGCGCCTGCCAGTGGTCGCCGTGCCGGTGCGTGGTCACGACGGAGGCGATGGAGTCGTCGCCGATCAGCTGCAGCAGTGTCTCCGGGTCGGCCGCGGCGTCGATCAGCAACTGCTCGCCAGTGGCCCTGCAGCGCAACAGATAGGCGTTGTTGTCCATCGGTCCGACCGCGACCTTGGAGATCATCAGGTCGGCGAGTTCGTGCACGTCCGCCGGGCCGCCGACCTTCACCGCTCCGCTGTATGTCATGCGTCTCAGCCTATAGCGGGGGCAGTGCGGGGAGCGGGCCTGTGGCGCACTCCAGGGCCGAGCCGTCGCGGCGGCCGGACAGCCAGCCCAGGACGTCGGCGGGGGAGCCGGAGACGGTGACTGGTGCGCCCTCGGAACCGCCCGTACGCCACTCGCCGCCGGCGGTGACGATCCGGGTCGGCGGGACGTCGGAGCGGCCGCTCCAGCGCTCTGCCAGGAACTCGGTCTCCCGCTCGGTGAACTCCTTCGGCAGGTCCTCCAGCTCGTAGCCGGCTCCCAGGTCGACATGGTGCAGTTCGACCTCGACGAGGCGGCGGAACGGCACCCGGGCGGCGCGGTCGGTCACGCCGTTGCGCAGTTCCACGGTGCGCTCCCAGTCGCCGGAGGCGCGGCCCGCCTCCTGGAAGCGCTCGGCGGAGGCCCGCAGGTCGTCGAGCTGCTCGGGGAGCGGGCGGGGCGCGTCACGCTCGATGTCGGCGTCGCGCGCCTCACCTGTGACATACATCGGCCGGCCTTCGAGAACATTTACGAGCGCGTCGGCGTTACGGGAGATGTGGGCCAGTACATGACCTCGGGTCCAGCCCGGCAGCCGTGACGGTCCGGCCACGGCCGCGTTGTCCAGTCCGGCGGCTGCGGTGAGGAGCCGGTCCGTCGCTTCACGTACAGAGCGCAGGTCGCTCACAGGATCGATCATGAGGTCGACCCTAGCCCCGCCCACTCGATCGGGTGAAGGTCTCGGCGGACGTCCTGAAATCGAATGCGCGTGCTATACGCTCGGTGGAGGCATCCTTGAAAGTCAGGCATTCATCTTCTGGCGGCCCCCATAGGCTGGGAATCAGCCTCGGACGGGGGCTGTGCCTCCGCTTCTACTCAGAAAGGTGCGGACCGGCGTGGCCGACCGTCTCATCGTTCGT
The DNA here is from genome assembly GCF_001278075.1 of Streptomyces pristinaespiralis. Taxonomy (GTDB): domain Bacteria; phylum Actinomycetota; class Actinomycetes; order Streptomycetales; family Streptomycetaceae; genus Streptomyces; species Streptomyces pristinaespiralis. Next base: position 6,492,555 of record NZ_CP011340.1, read on the forward strand.
GGCGCTCGCGAGCACAACCTGAAAAACGTCTCGCTCGACCTCCCGCGTGACTCCCTCATCGTGTTCACCGGGCTCTCGGGGTCTGGCAAGTCGTCCCTCGCGTTCGACACGATCTTCGCCGAGGGGCAGCGTCGGTACGTCGAGTCGCTCTCCTCCTACGCCCGGCAGTTCCTCGGACAGATGGACAAGCCGGACGTCGACTTCATCGAGGGCCTCTCCCCGGCCGTCTCGATCGACCAGAAGTCGACCTCGCGCAACCCGCGCTCCACGGTCGGCACCATCACCGAGGTCTACGACTACCTCCGTCTGCTGTTCGCGCGCATCGGCAAGCCGCACTGTCCCGAGTGCCGCAGGCCCATCTCGCGCCAGTCGCCGCAGGCGATCGTCGACAAGGTTCTCGAGCTGCCCGAGGGCAGCCGCTTCCAGGTGCTCTCGCCGCTGGTGCGCGAGCGCAAGGGCGAGTTCGTCGACCTCTTCTCCGACCTGCAGACCAAGGGCTACAGCCGGGCGCGGGTCGACGGGAAGACGATCCAGCTCGCCGAGCCGCCCACACTCAAGAAGCAGGAGAAGCACACCATCGAGGTGGTCGTCGACCGCCTCACGGTGAAGGACTCCGCCAAGCGCCGGCTCACCGACTCCGTCGAGACCGCGCTCGGACTCTCCGGCGGCATGGTCGTGCTCGACTTCGTCGACCTCCCCGAGGAGGACCCCGAGCGCGAGCGGATGTACTCGGAGCACCTGTACTGCCCGTACGACGACCTGTCCTTCGAGGAGCTCGAGCCCCGCTCCTTCTCCTTCAACTCGCCCTTCGGCGCCTGCCCCGACTGCACCGGCATCGGCACCCGCATGGAGGTCGACCCCGAGCTGATCGTCCCCGACGAGGAGAAGTCCCTCGACGAAGGCGCGATCCACCCCTGGTCGCACGGCCACACCAAGGAGTACTTCGGCCGCCTGATCGACGGGCTCGCCCAGGCGCTCGGCTTCTCCACGGACATGCCGTGGGCGGGGCTGCCCGCCCGGGCCAAGAAGGCCCTGCTCCACGGCCACAAGACCCAGCTCGAGGTCCGCTACCGCAACCGCTACGGACGCGAGCGCGCCTGGACCACCCCCGCCTTCGAAGGGGCCGTGCAGTTCGTCAAGCGGCGGCACTCCGAGGCCGAGAGCGACTCCAGCAGGGAGCGCTTCGAGGGCTATATGCGCGAGGTGCCGTGCCCCACCTGTGAGGGCACCCGCCTCAAGCCGATCGTCCTCGCGGTCACCGTGATGGAGAAGTCCATCGCCGAGGTCTCCGCGATGTCCATCAGCGAGTGCGCCGAGTTCCTCGGCCGCCTCAAGCTGAACGCCCGCGACAAGAAGATCGCCGAGCGGGTCCTCAAGGAGGTCAACGAGCGGCTGCGCTTCCTCGTCGACGTCGGCCTGGACTATCTGTCGCTCAACCGCGCTGCCGGCACCCTGTCCGGTGGCGAGGCCCAGCGGATCCGGCTCGCCACCCAGATCGGCTCCGGTCTCGTCGGTGTGCTCTACGTCCTCGACGAGCCGTCCATCGGTCTCCACCAGCGGGACAACCACCGGCTGATCGAGACCCTCGTCCGGCTGCGCGACATGGGTAACACGCTCATCGTCGTGGAGCACGACGAGGACACGATCAAGGTCGCGGACTGGGTCGTCGACATCGGCCCCGGCGCGGGTGAGCACGGTGGCAAGGTCGTGCACTCCGGGTCGCTGAAGCAGCTGCTGTCCAACAAGGAGTCGATCACCGGGCAGTACCTCTCCGGGAAGCGGTCCATCCCGACCCCGGAGCTGCGCCGCCCGGTCGACCCGTCACGCAGCCTGACCGTGCACGGCGCCCGGGAGAACAACCTCCGGGACATCGACGTCGCGTTCCCGCTCGGCGTCCTCACGGCCGTCACCGGAGTCTCCGGCTCCGGAAAGTCGACCCTCGTCAACGACATCCTCTACACCCACCTCGCCCGTGAGCTGAACGGCGCGAAGTCGGTGCCGGGCCGGCACACCCGGGTCGACGGCGACGACCTCGTCGACAAGGTGGTCCACGTCGACCAGTCGCCCATCGGCCGCACCCCGCGGTCGAACCCGGCGACGTACACGGGAGTCTTCGACCACGTCCGCAGGCTCTTCGCGGAGACGATGGAGGCCAAGGTCCGCGGCTATCTGCCGGGCCGGTTCTCCTTCAACGTCAAGGGCGGCCGCTGCGAGAACTGCTCCGGCGACGGCACCATCAAGATCGAGATGAACTTCCTGCCGGACGTCTACGTCCCGTGCGAGGTCTGCCACGGAGCGCGGTACAACCGCGAGACGCTGGAGGTCCACTACAAGGGGAAGTCCATCGCCGAGGTCCTGGACATGCCGATCGAGGAGGCGCTGCACTTCTTCGAGGCCGTCCCGACGATCTCCCGCCATCTGCGCACCCTCAACGAGGTGGGCCTCGGCTACGTCAGGCTCGGCCAGTCCGCGCCGACGCTGTCGGGCGGTGAGGCGCAGCGTGTGAAGCTGGCGTCCGAGCTGCAGAAGCGGTCCACCGGCCGCACGGTCTACGTCCTGGACGAGCCGACCACCGGTCTGCACTTCGAGGACATCAGCAAGCTGATCAACGTGCTGTCCGACCTCGTCGACAAGGGGAACTCGGTGATCGTCATCGAGCACAACCTCGACGTCATCAAGACGGCGGACTGGGTCGTGGACATGGGCCCCGAAGGCGGCAGCGGCGGCGGCCTGGTGATCGCCGAGGGCACTCCCGAGCAGGTCGCGGGCGTCCCGGCGAGCCACACCGGCAAGTTCCTGCGCGACATCCTCGACGCGGACCGGATCAGCGACGCGGCGGCTGCGGTGCCGGCGGCGCGTAAGCCGACGAGGTCGGCGAAGGCGGGGACGTCGGCGAAGGCAGCGGCGACGGCGGCGAAGCCTGCGAAGAAGACGGCGGCGCGGGCGGCCCGGAAGGCGTGACGTGAGTGGGGGTGCGGTTCCGCTGTGCGGGGCCGCCCCCCGACCCTCCCCCCACGGCCCGGTGGCCGTGGGGGGACAGTCGTACCCGGCCCCTGTTCACGGGGGCTCCGCCCGCGTCGACCCTCTCCTCGACTCGACCGGGATCGCCCGGCGGCAGTGGTCGCAGCGCTCACGTCCACCCGCCCGACGCGGCGGCGATCTCCGCCGGTATCGTCGGGTCTGTCAGGGGCGGCAAGGCCCCCGGCCGACCCGCGATCTCGATCACGCCCCACTCGACCCACCCATGGAGTCCCCATGTCCCCGACCGCCCGCCGTGCCGTCCTGAAGGGCGCCGCCTTCGCCGGGGCCGCCGGGCTGGGGATCGTCGGATGTTCCACCGAATCCAAGCTGGGACACGCGGAGGTGCCCACTCCCACCGCACCCGTGGACCTGGGCCCGGCGGAAGCCGTACCGGTTGGCGGGGCCAAGCTGTACCGGGAGCAGCGTCTGATCGTGCACTGCCCCGCCAAGGGCGAGTACAAGGCCTTCAGCGCCCAGTGCACCCACGCCGGCTGCGTCCTCGACAAGGTGGAGGGCACCGAGGGCAACTGCCCCTGCCACGGCAGCCGCTTCGACGTGACGAGCGGCAAGGCACTGAAGGGTCCGGCCACCGTTCCGCTGCCCGAGGTCCCGGTCAGGGCCGAGGGCGGCAAGCTCGTCGCGGGCCCCGGCGCCTGACCGGCGCCACCACGCGCCTGCGGGAGACGCGGCTCAGTCCCAGTCCCAGGCGATGCCCAGGATCCCCGGGCGGACCCCCTGCTCCACGAGGTGCACCGTGCGGTGCCGCGCGCCGGGTGTGAGCGGCGTGCTGGCGCCCCGCGGTGCCCCTGTCGTGGCCCGGGAGAAGCGGTGGCACCGTTTGGGCAGGGCGCCCTGCTCGAAGCGCACCTGGAGCATGTACTGCCCGCCCGCGGAGCTGAAGCCGCGTACGTACTCGGTGCTCGGGCCGCCGGTCCCGTCCTCGAAACCGTAGCCGAAGACGTACGTCTCGCCCTCCCGCAGCGGGGCGTCGAAGATCAGCTCGGCGACCACGATGCCGCTCGTCCGGTCCCACCGCACCTGCCCCGGCCGGCAGTTCTCCAGGGCGCTCACCTCCACGGCCGCCGGGTCGCAGCCCCTCCCGCCGCGGTGGACGGCGAGGCAGCGGTCGACGCCGTCGCGGTGGGCCCGTACGACCTGCTGCGATTCCCGTCCCAGCAGCTGCCGCCCCGCACCGATCCGCACCCGCTCCTGGTGCCCGACGGTGTGCAGGCCGTGGCTCTGGGTGGAGCGGAGACCGGTGAGGAGCCGTTCCGCCGCGTCCAGGGATGCCTCGAGCGTGTGGTGCGGGCGGGCGGCGGGCGGCTCCGTCCCGGGGCGCCCGCCGGCCTCGCCGCTGCCGAGCAGCCGCACCAGGGAGTGGGCCGGGAGGCCGAGGACCTCCTCCAGCGCTCGCACGGCCCGCAGCGACTCGGGGCGCTGCGGGCGCCGGGCGCCCTGCTGCCAGTAACTGAGGCTCGTCACGCCGACCTTGATCCCGCGGTGGGCGAGGTGGTGCTGGACGCGCTGGAGCGGCAGGCCCCGTACGGCGAGGGCGGCGCGGAGCGCGAGATGGAAGGGGCCGGTGTGCAGCACCTGTGCCAGCTCGGCCTCGGTGTGGCCCATGGATTCCTCCGGGGAAAGTGGAACGCCGGACGGAAGTGTTCACATCCGGATCGGGCCGTTCACAGCGGCGCGTAACCCCGCATTGAAGCGTGTTGACCTGCCCGCGACAAGGGCCGTCGCCCTTCGTTGTCCGCGGTCCGTGGTGGCGGCGGAAGAGGGAGCGATCACACCCCCGACGGGAGTGGCCGGGCTGTCACTGTCCGCCAGTAGGGTGGACGGCATGGCCGACCCCTCCAGCTACCGCCCCAAGCCGGGACAGATCCCCGACTCGCCGGGGGTCTACCGGTTCCGTGACGAGCACCGCCGGGTGATCTACGTCGGCAAGGCCAAGAGCCTGCGCCAGCGCCTCGCCAGCTATTTCCAGGACCTGGCGAACCTGCACCCGCGCACCCGCACCATGGTCACCACCGCGGCCTCCGTCGAGTGGACGGTCGTCTCCACCGAGGTGGAGGCGCTGCAGCTGGAATACTCCTGGATCAAGGAGTACGACCCCCGGTTCAACGTCAAGTACCGCGACGACAAGAGCTATCCGTATCTGGCGGTCACCCTCAACGAGGAGTTCCCGAGGGTGCAGGTCATGCGCGGTGCCAAGCGCAAGGGCGTGCGGTACTTCGGTCCTTACGGGCACGCCTGGGCCATCCGCGAGACCGTCGACCTGATGCTGCGCGTCTTCCCCGTGCGCACCTGCTCCGCGGGCGTCTTCCGCAACCACGTGCAGAAGGGCCGCCCCTGTCTGCTCGGTTACATCGGCAAGTGCTCCGCGCCCTGTGTGGGCCGTGTCACCCCCGAGGAGCACCGCGAACTGGCCGAGGAGTTCTGCGACTTCATGGCCGGCCGCACCGGCACCTACATCCGCCGCCTCGAGAAGCAGATGATGGCGGCCGCCGAGGAGATGGAGTACGAGAAGGCCGCCCGGCTGCGCGACGACATAGGGGCCCTCAAGCGCGCCCTCGAGAAGAACGCGGTGGTGCTGGCCGACGCGACCGACGCCGACCTCATCGCGCTCGCGGAGGACGAGCTGGAGGCCGCCGTGCAGATCTTCCACGTCCGCGGCGGCCGCGTCCGCGGACAGCGCGGCTGGGTCACCGACAAGGTCGAGAACGTGGACACGGCCGGCCTGGTCGAGCACGCGCTCCAGCAGCTGTACGGCGAGGAGAGCGGCGACGCGGTCCCCAAGGAGGTCCTGGTCCCCGCCCTGCCGGAGGACACGGGCGCCGTCACCGAGTGGCTGACCGGCCGGCGCGGCGCGGCCGTCTCCCTGCGCGTTCCGCAGCGCGGCGACAAGAAGGCCCTGATGGAGACGGTCGAGCGCAACGCGCTCCAGGCCCTCGGGCTGCACAAGACCAAGCGCGCCAGCGATCTCACCACCCGCTCCCGTGCCCTGGAGGAGATCGCAGAGGCGCTCGGCCTGGACTCGGCCCCGCTGCGCATCGAGTGCTTCGACATCTCGCACCTCCAGGGCGAGGACGTGGTGGCGTCCATGGTCGTCTTCGAGGACGGCCTCGCCCGCAAGAGCGAGTACCGCCGCTTCCAGATCAAGGGCTTCGAGGGGCAGGACGACGTCCGCTCCATGCACGAGGTGATCACCCGGCGTTTCAAGCGGTACCTCGCGGAGAAGGACCGCACCGGCGAGTGGATCGGCGGTGACGACCCGGTGCACGAGGCGCTGGAGGACGACGGCCGGCCCAAGAAGTTCGCCTACCCGCCGCAGCTGGTCGTCGTCGACGGCGGGCAGCCCCAGGTCGCCGCCGCCAAGCGCGCGCTGGACGAGCTCGGGATCGACGACGTCGCGGTCTGCGGTCTCGCCAAGCGGCTCGAGGAGGTCTGGCTGCCGCACGAGGACGATCCCGTGGTCCTGCCGCGTTCGAGCGAGGGCCTGTATCTCCTCCAGCGGGTGCGTGACACGGCTCACGACTTCGCCATCCGCTATCAGCGCTCCAAGCGGTCCAAGCGCATCAGGACCAGCCCCCTGGACGCGGTCCCCGGTCTCGGGGAGACCAGGAAGCAGGCTCTGATCAAGCATTTCGGTTCGGTCAAGCGCCTGCGGCAGGCGACAATCGAGCAGATCTGCGAGGTTCCCGGCATGGGCCGTAAGACCGCGGAGTCGGTCGTCGTGGCCCTGGCGCAGACGGCGCCGCCCGCGCCCGCCGTGAACACCGCGACAGGAGAGATCATTGAAGAGAGCGACGGGGGCAGCACGACATGACTGAGCACGACGGAGACGGAGCGGCAGACGTGAGTACGGGCAACGGCACCGAGCCCCGTGAGACCACGGCGGACGTGGCCATCCCGGAGCTGGTGATCATCTCCGGTATGTCGGGCGCGGGCCGCAGTACGGCCGCCAAGTGCCTGGAGGACCTCGGCTGGTTCGTCGTCGACAACCTGCCGCCCGCGCTGATCCCCACGATGGTGGAGCTCGGCGCCCGCTCCCAGGGCAATGTCGCCCGGATCGCGGTCGTCGTCGACGTACGCGGCCGGCGCTTCTTCGACAACCTCCGCGAGTCCCTGGCCGACCTGGACGCCAAGCAGGTCACCCGCCGGATCGTCTTCCTGGAGTCCTCGGACGACGCCCTGGTGCGCCGTTTCGAGTCGGTCCGGCGCCCGCACCCGCTGCAGGGCGACGGCCGGATCGTCGACGGCATCGCGGCCGAGCGCGACCTGCTGCGGGAGCTGCGCGGCGACGCCGACCTGGTGATCGACACCTCCGGCCTGAACGTCCACGAGCTGCGCGCCAAGATGGATGCCCAGTTCGCGGGCGACGAGAAGCCCGAGCTGCGGGCCACGGTGATGTCGTTCGGCTTCAAGTACGGCCTGCCCGTCGACGCGGACCTCGTCGTCGACATGCGCTTCCTGCCGAACCCGCACTGGGTGCCGGAGCTGCGTCCCTTCACCGGCCTGAACGAAGAGGTGTCGAACTACGTCTTCAACCAGCCCGGCGCCAAGGAGTTCCTCGACCGCTACACCGAGCTGCTCCAGCTGATCGCCGGCGGGTACCGCCGGGAGGGCAAGCGCTATGTGACCGTCGCCGTCGGCTGCACCGGCGGCAAGCACCGCTCCGTCGCCACCTCGGAGAAGCTCGCCGCCCGTCTGTCCGCCGCCGGTGTCGAGACCGTCGTCGTCCACCGGGACCTGGGGCGCGAGTGACCGGACGCAACCTCCGGCTGCGACGGCTGCGCAGAACCACACGCACGCCGTCGGGCCGGAAGCGCGGAGCCCAGCCCAAGGTCGTCGCCCTCGGCGGCGGGATGGGGCTGTCCGCCTCCCTCACGGCCCTGCGCCGTATCACCGGCGACCTCACCGCGGTCGTCACCGTCGCCGACGACGGCGGTTCCAGCGGCCGGCTCCGTGAGGAGCTCGGCGTGCTGCCGCCCGGCGACCTGCGTAAGGCCCTGGCGGCGCTGTGCGGCGACGACGACTGGGGCCAGACCTGGGCGCGGGTCATCCAGCACCGTTTCCAGTCGCAGGGCGAACTGCACGAGCACGCGGTCGGCAATCTGCTGATCGTGGCGCTGTGGGAGCAGTTCGGTGACCATGTCCAGGCGCTGGACCTGGTCGGCAAGCTGCTCGGCGCGCACGGGCGGGTGCTGCCCATGTCGGCCGTGCCGCTCGAGCTCCAGGCGCTGGTGCGCGGGCACGACCCGAGCCGCCCGGACGAGGTGGACACCGTGCGCGGCCAGGCGACCGTGGCGCTCACGCCCGGTGAGGTGCAGTCCGTGCATCTCGTGCCGAACGACCCGCCGGCCGTCCCGGAGGCCGTGGCGGCCGTGCTGGACGCCGACTGGGTCGTCCTCGGCCCCGGCTCCTGGTTCTCCTCGGTCATCCCGCACCTTCTCGTGCCCGAGCTGCTCGACGCACTGGTCCAGACGAAGGCCCGCAGGGTGCTCTCGCTGAATCTCGCGCCCCAGCCCGGAGAAACTGAGGGCTTCTCCCCGCAGCGTCATTTGGAGGTTTTGGGACGACACGCGCCTAAACTCGCCCTGGACGTGGTGCTGGCCGACGAGGCCGCAGTGCCCGACCGCGAGTCCCTCGTCGACGCCGCCAAGCGGCTGGGCGCCGCGGTCGAGCTGGCTCCGGTGGCCTCTCCCGACGGACTTCCGAAGCACGACCCGGAGCTGTTGGCCGCCGCGTACGACCGTATTTTTCGGATGCATGGAAGGATCGGCCCATGGCGATGACGGCAGCGGTGAAGGACGAGATCTCCCGGCTCCCCGTCACCCGGACCTGCTGCAGAAAAGCGGAGGTCTCGGCCATCCTGCGGTTCGCGGGCGGTCTGCACCTGGTGAGCGGCCGCATCGTGATCGAGGCGGAGCTGGACACCGGCATCGCCGCGCGCCGGCTCAAACGGGACATCCTGGAGATCTTCGGCCACAGCTCGGAGCTGATGGTCATGGCTCCCGGCGGTCTGCGCCGCGGCTCCCGATTCGTCGTACGGGTGGTGGCGGGCGGTGACCAGCTGGCGCGCCAGACGGGTCTGGTCGACGGCCGGGGCCGCCCGATCAGGGGCCTGCCGCCCCAGGTGGTCTCGGGTGCGACGTGCGACGCGGAAGCCGCCTGGCGGGGCGCCTTCCTGGCGCACGGTTCGCTGACCGAGCCCGGCCGGTCGTCCTCCCTCGAGGTCACCTGCCCGGGGCCGGAGGCGGCCCTCGCGCTGGTGGGCGCCGCCCGCCGGCTCTCGATCGCCGCCAAGGCGCGCGAGGTGCGGGGCGTGGACCGCGTGGTCGTCCGTGACGGTGATGCGATCGGCGCGCTGTTGACGCGGCTCGGGGCGCACGAGTCGGTGCTGGCGTGGGAGGAGCGGCGGATGCGGCGCGAGGTGCGCGCCACCGCCAACCGCCTCGCCAATTTCGACGACGCCAACCTGCGCCGCTCCGCCCGTGCCGCCGTGGCGGCGGGCGCCCGGGTGCAGCGCGCGCTGGAGATCCTCGGCGAGGAGGTGCCCGAGCATCTCGCGGCCGCGGGCCGGCTGCGCATGGAGCACAAGCAGGCCTCGCTGGAGGAGCTGGGTGCGCTCGCCGACCCGCCGCTGACCAAGGACGCGGTCGCGGGCCGGATCCGCCGGCTGCTGGCGATGGCGGACAAGCGCGCCCAGGACCTCGGTATCCCCGGCACGGAGTCGAATCTGACGGAGGAGATGGCCGACGGTCTGGTGGGCTGACGCTCCTGGCATGTAGCTCGACAGCTTTACTGCCGACGCCTTTCGAGGCGTCGGCAGTGTCGTTTCCAAGCCCGCGTGGGCCGGTGCGGCCCTATTGACATGATCATGGGGAGTCATGAGCCTGTCGCATGCCCGTCATCACGGCGGACACGAGCACTTTCCCGGCAGACAACAGCAAGGGGGGCTTATGAGACGCAGAGCGAGATCGATCCTCGCCGCTGCCGCACTCCTGGCCGCAGGAGTGTCGGCAGCGCCGATCGCGCAGGCCGACTCCGGGGGCGGGAACGGCGATGAACTCGCCGTATGGCACGCGGAAGTGAGCAAGGAGCAGGTGCCGCTGATCCTCGCGGCGGGTACCGACGGTCACGAGCTGGGCGAGCAGATCCCCGACAAGGGCACCGCCACCATCGAGCTCCACCTCACCGAGCGGCAGGCCGGCGAACTGCGGGAGCAGGGCGTCGACATCACCGAGCACGCCCTCTCCGACAAGGCGGTAAAGCGCCTCGCCGCCGCAGGCGACGGTGTCTTCCGGCCGTACGGCGGCGAAGGCGGCCTCAAGGACGAGATCCTCGACACCGCCAGGGCCCATCCGGCCCTCACCAAGGTCGTGAGCATCGGCCGGACCGTCAAGGGCCAGGACATCCTCGCCCTCAAGGTCTCCAAGGGCGCGGACAGGTACCGCGACGGCTCCAAGCCCGCCACCCTCTACATGTCCAACCAGCACGCCCGCGAGTGGATCACCCCGGAGATGACCCGGCGGCTGATGCACCACTACCTCGACGGCTACGGCGAGGACCCGCGGATCACGAAGATCATCGACTCCACGGAGCTGTGGTTCGTCCTGTCCGCCAACCCCGACGGCTACGACCACACCTTCACCGGGACCGAAGAGCGCCAGTGGCGCAAGAACCTCCGCGACAACAACGGCGACGGGAAGATCACGGCGGGCGACGGCGTCGACCTCAACCGCAACTTCGCCTACAAGTGGGGTTACGACAACGAGGGGTCCTCGCCCGACCCGTTCGACGAGACCTACCGCGGCACCGGCCCCGGATCCGAGCCCGAGACCAAGGCGATCGACCGCTTCCAGAAGCGCATCGGCTTCCAGTACGGCATCAACTACCACTCCGCCGCCCAGCTGCTGCTGTACGGAGTCGGCTGGCAGGTCGCCACCCCGACCCCCGACGACGTCCTCTACAAGGCCCTCGCGGGCACACCGGGCAACTCCGCGATCCCCGGCTACCGGCCCCAGCTCTCCTCCGAGCTCTACACGACCAACGGGGAGGCCGACGGTCACGCGGCCAACGTCAACGGGATGATGATGTACACCCCGGAGATGTCGACCTGCGCCACCGCATCGCGCGTCGACCCCGACGACGAGTGGAACGCCGCCGACTGCGCGTCCATCTTCACGTTCCCCGACGACGAGGAACTGATCCAGCAGGAGTTCGCCAAGAACATCCCGTTCGCGCTCTCCGTCGCGCAGACCGCGGCCCACCCCGACCAGCCGTCCTCCGCGCTGGGCCTCACGGCCGCGGACTTCACCCCCGACGCCTTCGCCACCTCCTACGCGCGCGGCGCGGACCAGGAGGTCTCTGTCACGGCACGCAGGTCGCTGCGCGACAAGGAGCTCAACTACCGCATCAACGGCGGCCGTACGCACGACGAGGAGCTGCACCCCTGGAAGGGCGGCGAGCGTTTCGGCGGCGAGGACAACCTCCACTTCGACGAGTACCGCGCCGAGGTCGAGGGAGCCGGACCCGGCGACCGCGTCGAGGTGTGGTTCACCGGCAGGACCAGGAGCGGCAAGCGCGCCGCCAGCGAGCCCTTCACCTACACCGTCGCGGAACGGCCGCGCGGTGACACGCTGGTGATCGCGGAAGAGGGCGGCACGGCCGCCGCCGCGCACACCGCCGCCTACACCCGTGCCCTCGCCGCCAACGGCCACCGCAGCGCGGTCTGGGACGTCGCGACGCACGGCGCCCCGCACCCGCTCGCGGTGCTCGGCCACTTCAGGACCGTCGTCTGGTACTCGGGTGCGGCAGAGCCGTCCTGGGCCACCACTCAGGCCGTGCGTGCCTACCTCAACGAGGGCGGCAAGCTCGTCTCCATGGGAGAGCACGCCGGCGGCGACGCCGACCTCGGCGGGGCGCTGAGCGACGACTTCTCGCAGTACTACCTCGGGGCCTCCGGCCGGGCCTCGCTCGCCGGCGTGACCGGCTTCCTCGGCACGGGACGCCTCACCGGTGCCTCCGGCACCCTCGGCGGCGCCCCGGGCAACCCGCTGGACGCCGCGGGCGCCTACACGATCACCTCGGACACTCTTCCGCCGGACGAGTTCCCGCAGTTCGACAGCGCCGCCGCGGGCGACTACCCGGGCGCCCGGATGCCGTTCTCGCCGTACGGCGGCGAGTGGTACGCGGCGGTCACCCACCGCAACTCCTCGTGGGCGCGGCTGTCCCGCACCATCGACCTGACCGGGACGGCGGCCGCCGACGGGCCCGCCCTGAACATGCGGCTGAGCTTCGACACGGAGCCCGGCTACGACAACGCCGTCGTGGAGGTCCACACCGTCGGCCAGGACGACTGGACGACGCTCCCCGACGCCGGCGGCGGCACCTCCACAGAGGTCCCGGCCCAGTGCGACGGCGGCTTCTACATCGACCAGCACCCCTTCCTGCGGCACTACCTCACGCTCGGCGAGGACGCGTGCACGGCGAGCGGCACGACCGGCACGTGGAACTCCTTCACCGGGGCGTCCGACGGCTGGCGTGCGGCCTCCTTCGACCTGAGCGCCTACGCGGGCAAGCGGATCGAGGTCTCCGTCTCCTATGTCACCGACCCGAGCGAGGGCGGCCGGGGTGTCTTCGTCGACGACACCCGGCTCGTATCCGGCGGCGTGGAGCAGCCCCTCGAAGGTTTCGAGGCATCGCTGGAGCCCTGGGCGCCCGCCGGGCCCCCGGAGGGCAGTCCCGCCCTGCGCGGGAACTGGGAGCGCAGCCAGGACCTGTATCCGTCGGCGTCGGCGGTGAGCACGCGCGACAGCGTGCTGATCGGTTTCGGCCTCGAGCACGTGCCAACGGCGTTGGACAGGGAGCGGATCGTCGCCGCCGCGCTCCGGGCGCTGCGGCGCTGAGACAGCCGTGACCGGGCGCGGGGCGACGCTGAGAACGCCCCGCGATCCGGCCAGGGGCACGGTGGCCGAAATTCCTACTGGCGGGTACGGGCCACCGTGTCCCACGCAGGGCATCTCGATGTCACTACGGGGCCTTCAGGGGGGTAGGGTCGTAGGCGGTCGGGGACATCCCATACAACTCGCCGGCGTCGAAAACCGGCGTACCAACGAGGAGATCGGTTCGTGACGATCCGCGTAGGCATCAACGGCTTTGGCCGCATCGGTCGTAACTACTTCCGCGCGCTGCTGGAGCAGGGTGCGAAGATCGAGATCGTGGCTGTCAACGACCTGGGTGACACTGCGACCACGGCCCACCTGCTGAAGTACGACACCATCCTCGGTCGTCTCAAGGCCGAGGTGAGCCACACCGCCGACACCATCACGGTCGACGGCCACACCATCAAGGTGCTCTCCGAGCGCAACCCCGCCGACATCCCGTGGGGCGAGCTGGGCGTCGACATCGTCATCGAGTCGACGGGCATCTTCACCAAGAAGGCCGACGCCGAGAAGCACCTCGCCGGCGGTGCCAAGAAGGTCCTCATCTCGGCTCCGGCCAAGGACGAGGACATCACCATCGTGATGGGCGTCAACCAGGACAAGTACGACGCCGACAACCACCACGTCATCTCCAACGCCTCCTGCACCACCAACTGTGTGGCGCCGATGGCCAAGGTTCTGGACGAGAACTTCGGCATCGTCAAGGGTCTGATGACCACGGTCCACGCCTACACCAACGACCAGCGGATCCTGGACTTCCCGCACTCCGACCTGCGTCGCGCCCGCGCCGCCGCGGAGAACATCATCCCGACGACCACCGGTGCCGCCAAGGCCACCGCCCTGGTTCTGCCGAAGCTCAAGGGCAAGCTGGACGGCATCGCGATGCGCGTCCCGGTCCCGACCGGTTCGGCCACCGACCTGGTCGTCGAGCTCGAGCGCGAGGTCACCAAGGACGAGGTCAACGCCGCGTTCAAGAAGGCCGCCGAAGACGGCGACCTGCGGGGCATCCTCTACTACACGGAGGACCCGATCGTGTCCTCGGACATCGTCGGCGACGCCGCGTCCTGCACCTTCGACTCCTCGCTGACCATGGTCCAGGAGGGCAAGTCGGTGAAGATCCTCGGCTGGTACGACAACGAGTGGGGCTACTCCAACCGCCTCGTGGACCTTACGGTCTTCGTGGGCAACCAGCTCTGATCAGCACGTCTGATCTGATCTGCACCTGATCTGCAACGAGAGCACAAAGATGTGAGCAACAGGGCTCGGGCAGCGCAAAGTGGCGCCGTTCGAGCCCTGTCGCGCGTGCAGCCCTCCGAGGAGCCGTAGAACATGAAGACCATCGACCAGTTGCTGGCCGACGGGGTCGCGGGCAAGCGGGTATTCGTCCGCGCCGACCTCAACGTGCCGCTCGACGGCACGACCATCACCGACGACGGCCGCATCCGGGCCGTGCAGCCGACCATCGCCAAGCTCGCGGAGGCCGGGGCGCGGGTCGTCGTCGCCTCGCACCTGGGCCGTCCCAAGGGCGCCCCGGACCCCGCCTTCTCGCTGGCCCCGGCCGCGGCCCGGCTCGGGGAGCTGCTCGGCACGCACGTGGAGTTCGCGACCGACACGGTCGGTGAGTCCGCCACCGCCACCGTCGCCGCCCTCCAGGACGGCCAGGTCGCCGTCCTGGAGAACCTCCGCTTCAACCCCGGCGAGACCTCCAAGGACGACGCCGAGCGCGGCGTCTTCGCGGACCGGCTCGCCTCCCTCGCCGATGTGTACGTCGGTGACGGCTTCGGCGCCGTGCACCGCAAGCACGCCTCCGTGTTCGACCTCCCGGCCCGGCTGCCGCACGCCGCGGGTTTCCTGATCGACACCGAGGTCGGCGTCCTCAAGAAGCTCACCGAGGACGTCAGCCGGCCCTACGTCGTCGTGCTCGGCGGCGCCAAGGTCTCCGACAAGCTCGGAGTCATCGACCACCTGCTGGAGAAGGCCGACCGCATCCTCATCGGCGGCGGCATGGCGTACACCTTCCTCAAGGCCCAGGGCCACGAGGTCGGCATCTCGCTGCTCCAGGAGGACCAGGTCCCTGCCGTGCTCGAGTACCTCGAGCGCGCCGAGGCCAAGGGCGTGGAGTTCGTGCTTCCCGTCGACGTGCTGGTCGCGTCCGAGTTCCCGGACCTGAAGACCAAGGCGCCGGCCAACCCGGCCGTCGTCGCCGCGGACGCCATTCCCGCCGACCAGGAGGGTCTGGACATCGGTCCCGAGACCCGCAAGCTGTACGCCTCGAAGCTCGCCGACGCGGCCACCGTCTTCTGGAACGGCCCGATGGGCGTCTTCGAGCACCCCGACTACGCCGAGGGCACCAAGGCCGTTGCCCAGGCGCTCGTCGACTCCCCGGCCTTCTCCGTGGTCGGCGGCGGCGACTCCGCCGCGGCCGTGCGGATCCTGGGCTTCGACGAGAAGGCGTTCGGCCACATCTCGACCGGCGGCGGAGCGAGCCTCGAATATCTCGAGGGCAAGACGCTCCCCGGCCTTGCCGCACTGGAGGACTGACCCCGCATGACTGCTACTGACCAGGGCCGTATCCCGCTGATGGCGGGCAACTGGAAGATGAACCTCAACCACCTCGAGGCCATCGCGCACGTCCAGAAGCTCGCCTTCGCACTGGCCGACAAGGACTACGACGCCGTAGAGGTCGCCGTCCTGCCGCCCTTCACCGACCTTCGGTCCGTCCAGACCCTGGTCGACGGCGACAAGCTGAAGATCAAGTACGGCGCCCAGGACATCTCGGCGCACGACTCCGGTGCCTACACTGGTGAGATCTCCGGCCCGATGCTGGCCAAGCTGAAGTGCACCTTCGTCGCGGTGGGCCACTCCGAGCGCCGCCAGTACCACGCGGAGAGCGACGAGATCTGCAACGCAAAGGTGAAGGCGGCCTTCAAGCACGGCCTGACCCCGATCCTGTGCGTCGGTGAGGGCCTGGACGTCCGCAAGGCCGGCAACCAGGTCGAGTACACGCTCGCCCAGCTCGACGGCGGTCTGAAGGACGTCCCGGCCGAGCAGGCCGAGACCATCGTGATCGCTTACGAGCCGGTGTGGGCCATCGGCACCGGCGAGGTCGCCACCCCCGAGGACGCGCAGGAGGTCTGCGGTGCCGTCCGTGGCCGTCTCGCGGAGCTGTACTCCCAGGAGCTGGCCGACAAGGTCCGGATCCAGTACGGCGGCTCGGTGAAGTCGGGCAACGTCGCGGCGATCATGGCCCAGCCCGACGTGGACGGCGCCCTGGTCGGCGGGGCGGCGCTGGACGCGGACGAGTTCGTCAAGATCGTCCGGTTCCGCGACCAGTGAGTATGCGGTAGCGCCGATCCGGCGTACCCTTGCGGGGGCCTGCGGCTCACACAACGAGCCCGGGCCCCCGTCGTCCGTATTGAGTCCAAGAGAATTGCCAGGAAGTAGGGTCCAGCCGTGGTTATGGGATTCTCGATCGCCCTGATCATTTTCAGCGGGCTGCTGATGTTGCTCGTGCTGATGCACAAGGGGAAGGGCGGCGGTCTTTCCGACATGTTCGGTGGCGGAATGCAGTCCTCTGTCGGCGGCTCCTCCGTGGCCGAGCGGAACCTCGACCGCATCACCGTCGTTGTCGGTCTGCTGTGGTTCGCGTGCATTGTCGTACTTGGTCTGCTGATGAAGCTGGACAGCTGACCCACCGATTCCGCGTCCCGAGCTGGGGTGTAACTCCAATCACTGGACGAGCGTTGGGCCTTACGTAGACTGGGGCACTCGCGGCGCAGCCGCTGTGAGACGCTGTGCAGCACCATCACGCAGGGAGTTACGACCGTGGCAAGTGGCAACGCGATCCGGGGAAGCCGGGTCGGAGCGGGGCCGATGGGCGAGGCAGAGCGAGGCGAGTCCGCGCCGCGCCTCCGCATCTCCTTCTGGTGCTCGAACGGGCACGAGACGCAGCCGAGCTTCGCCAGTGACGCACAGGTCCCCGACACCTGGGACTGCCCGCGGTGCGGGTTCCCGGCCGGCCAGGACCGGGACAATCCGCCGGACCCGCCGCGCACCGAGCCGTACAAGACGCACCTCGCGTACGTACGCGAGCGGCGCAGCGACGCGGACGGCGAGGCGATTCTCGCGGAAGCGCTCGCCAAACTGCGGGGCGAGATCTAGTTCCCCAGTCCGGCCGCCACCCGAAAAGGGTGACGGCCGGACTTGTCTTTACCGGGCCGCTTCTCGTGCGCCGCCCCGCCGACGCCTCACCGACCGGCCTGATCAATTAGGTTGGAACCGCAGCGGGGCATGCAGGCAGGTACGAGAAGAAGTGGGCTGATGTCCGAGATGAACGCAGGCAAGACCAGGCTCAACCGGATGCCCGAGTGGACCGCTCTCGGCAAGCACCGCGAGCAGTTGGGCGGGACGCATCTGCGGGAGCTGTTCGCGGCGGACGCGGAGCGCGGCAGCAGGTACACCCTCCAGGTAGGTGATCTGTACCTGGACTACTCCAAGCACCTGGTCACCGACGAGACGCTGGCACTGCTGCGCGAACTGGCCGCCGCCACCGATGTCGCCGGACTGCGGGACGCCATGTTCCGCGGCGAGAAGATCAACACCACCGAGGACCGCGCGGTCCTGCACACGGCCCTGCGTGCCCCGCGGGACGCCGTCATCGAGGTCGACGGCGAGAACGTGGTGCCGGACGTCCACGCCGTGCTGGACAAGATGGCCGCCTTCTCTGAGCGGATCCGCTCCGGCGAGTGGACCGGCCACACCGGCAAGCGCATCAGGAACATCGTCAACATCGGTATCGGCGGCTCCGACCTCGGGCCCGCGATGGCGTACGAGGTGCTCCGCTCCTACACCGAGCGGGACCTGACGTTCCGTTTCGTCTCGAACGTCGACGGGGCCGATCTCCACGAGGCCGTGAGGGACCTGGACCCGGCGGAGACCCTCTTCATCATCGCCTCGAAGACCTTCACCACCATCGAGACGATCACCAACGCCACCTCCGCCCGCGAGTGGCTGCTCACCAATCTCCGGGTCGGCCCCGACGCCGTCGCCAAGCACTTCGTGGCCCTGTCCACCAACGCGGAGAAGGTCTCCGACTTCGGCATCGACACGGCCAACATGTTCGAGTTCTGGGACTGGGTCGGCGGCCGGTACTCGTACGACTCCGCGATCGGCCTGTCCCTGATGATCGCGATCGGACCCGACCGGTTCCGCGAGATGCTCGACGGCTTCCACCTCGTCGACGAGCACTTCCGCACCGCGCCCCCCGAGGCCAACGCCCCGCTCCTGCTGGGCCTGCTGGGCGTCTGGTACGGGGCGTTCTTCGACGCGCAGTCGCACGCGGTGCTGCCCTACTCGCACTACCTGTCCAAGTTCACCGCGTACCTCCAGCAGCTCGACATGGAGTCCAACGGCAAGTCGGTCGACCGTGACGGCAATCCGGTCGACTGGCAGACCGGCCCCGTGGTGTGGGGCACCCCCGGCACCAACGGCCAGCACGCCTACTACCAGCTGATCCACCAGGGCACGAAGGTCATCCCCGCGGACTTCATCGGCTTCGCCAAGCCGGTCCCCGGCCTGCTCGCCGGGCTCGTCCCGCAGCACGACCTGCTCATGGCCAACTTCTTCGCCCAGACGCAGGCCCTCGCCTTCGGCAGGACACCCGAGGAGGTCAGGGCGGAAGGCGTCGCGGAGGAACTGGTGCCGCACAAGACGTTCAAGGGCAACCACCCGACGACGACGATCCTCGCGGAGGACCTCACCCCCTCCGTACTGGGCCAGTTGATCGCCCTCTACGAGCACAAGGTGTTCGTGCAGGGCGCGATCTGGAACATCGACTCCTTCGACCAGTGGGGAGTCGAGCTCGGCAAGGTCCTCGCCAAGAAGATCGAGCCGGTGCTGACCGAGGGCGAGGGCAGCGAGCAGCTCGACAGCTCCACCGCGACGCTGGCCGGCAAGTACCGGACACTGCGCGGCCGGTGACCTGATGGCGGGGGAGAACACGGTGCGGCTCCGGCCGCCGAACAACCGGCTGAACGAACGGGCCGTCAACTGGTGGCGCACGCAGGTCCTGCTGACCGCCGCGGTACCGGCCCTCGTGCTGGCCGTGCTGGGCGCCTTCATCGAGCCGGCCCGCACCTGGCTGCTGGTCCCGGCAGGCGTGATCGCCGTCCTCGGTCTCGCCTGCACCGCGTTCTTCCCCGCCTGGTGGTACCGCGTGCACCGCTGGGAGGTCACCGACGAGGCGGTGTACGTGCGCACCGGGGCGCTGTGGCAGGAGTGGCGGATCGCGCCCATGTCCCGCATCCAGACCGTGGACACGGTCAGGGGACCGCTCGAGCAGGCGTTCAGGCTCGCCACCGTCACGGTGACCACCGCCTCCGCCAAGGGCGCCGTCAGGATCGAAGGGCTTGATCACCAGGTCGCCGCGGACCTCGCGGAGGACCTTACGCGGATCACCCGGGCCACGCCCGGGGACGCCACATGAGCGCACCGGGAGGGGAGTGGCGGCGGCTCGACGGGCGCACGGTCCTGGTGACCGCCATGGTCCTGGCGGGCTTCGCCTTCGGTGCCGGACTCCCCGTACTCCTCGGCCTCGCGGGGGGCATGCCGTTGGGGAAGGCCCTCGGCTGGGTCCTGGCCGGGGCGGCCCTGCTGGTCGGCGCCGGCACCGGCGCCGACCTGGTGCGCTGGCAGCGCACCAGGTACCGCATCGGCTCGGAGCGGGCCGAACTCCACACGGGGCTGGTCCTGGTCAAGCGCCGCTCGCTGGCCCGCGAACGCATCCGGAGCGTCGACCTCACCGCCAATGTGCTGCTGCGCGTCCTCGGCCTCGTCAAGGTCCGCATCGGCACGGGCGAGCACGCCGCCGGGGGTGAGTCCACCCTCGAACTCGACGCCGTCAGCCGGGCGGAGGGCGAACGGCTGCGGCTCGAGCTGCTGGCCAGGACCACTTCGCGGGAGGCCGCCGCCCATCCCGACGGGGCGCTCGCAGTCCTCGATCCGGCCTGGATCCGCTACGCGCCGGTCTCCTTCGTCGCCCCCTTGCTCGGCGGCGCGGCCGCGGGCGCGGTGATGCAGGTCAGCGAGTGGTTCGGGGCCCAGGCCGAGGTCATCGAGTGGGTGGGGGACCGCTTCAGGGACACCCCCCTCGTATGGATCATCGTCACCCTGGCCGCCGCCGCGCTCGTCGCCGGTGTCGTCGGTGCGGTCGGCCTGTGGATCGAGATGTGGTGGAACTACCGGCTCGAGCGGGAGCCCGGCGGCACGCTGCGGGTCAGGCGGGGCCTGTTCACGTCACGCTCGATATCGATCGAGGAGCGCCGGCTGCGCGGCGTCGACCTGGTCGAGCCGCTGGGCGTCCGGCTCTTCGGCGCCGCGAGGGTGGACGCTGTCGCCACCGGGCTCGTCAAGGACCAGCAGGACAAGCACGCCGACATCAACGTCCTGCTGCCCGCGGTGCCGCGGGCGCTGGCCGACGAGGTCGCCGCGCAGGTGCTCCGCGAATCCGCCTCCCCGACGCGCGAGGCCGTCCTGACACCCCATCCCCGGGCCGCCCGCGGCAGGCGGCTGCGCTGGGCACTGGGCGCGGTGCTGCTGCCCTCGGCCCTCCTCGCGCTCCTCGGCGCGCTGCTCACGCCGGTGCTCCTGTGGATCGCGGCCGCCTGCGCCGCGGTCGGCGTCCCCGTCGCGGTGCTCCTCGCCCTCGACGCGTACCGGGCCCTCGGCCACGGGATCGCCGGCGACTACCTCGTCACCCGCTCCGGCACCGTCCGCCGCAGCACGGTCGCACTGCAGCGGACGGGCGTGATCGGCTGGACGGCCCGCCGGTCCGTCTTTCAGCGCCGCGCCGGTCTGATAACCCTGACGGCCACGACGGCGGCGGGCGCGGGCGCGTACGGCGTCCACGACGCCGCCGAGGGGGAGGGCCTGACGTTCGCGTCGGAGGCGGTTCCGGGGCTCCTGGAGCCGTTCCTGGAGCGCGACTGAAGGTACTTCCCTGGAGCGTTGGTCACGCGGCTGACGGGCGGACGGATCGAGCAGGGCTGCCGCGGGGTCACACGGTCAGGGTGCCGCCGACGAAGGTTCGTTCCGGCGGTGATGCCACGAGTTCGACCATGGTGCCGGTTCGCAGGTCGTCGCCGGCGACGCTCGTGATCGCGTCGGTGAGCGCGGCGCCGAGGTGTGCGGTGATCCGGGCGGCGTCGGGGCGGTCGAAGACGCCGGCGCGGACGCCCAAGGTCACCGAGGCGTTCGTGTCCACGGCCTTGCCGCCCTGCGCGAAACGGCCTGCGGGAACTCCGGACAGGCGGATGCTTACGAGGTCGCGGGCCCATTCGCCATAGACGTCGACGATCGCGTCGGTCAGCGCGGCAGCCAGCATGGATTCCTTGCCTGCCAGCCTGTTCTCCGGAAGGTGGACGGTCAGATGCGGCATAGTGAACCCCGTTCCCTTTGAGCCTAAAGCCTTTGTTTTCAAAGGTATCTGGAAGAGGTCGTCGATGTCCACGGAATCGGACGGTCCAGCCGTCGACGAGGCCGTCCGCACCCTGCTGTTGCTCATGCCGCGGCTCGTCGGCCGCGCCAAGCGCCTGCCCATCCCTCCGGCTCTCCAGGGCCTGGACCTGGCGCCGCGGCACCTCGCGCTGCTGGCCCACCTGGAGTACGACGGTCCCACCAGCGTCAATGAGCTGGCTGCCCGGCTGGAGGTGGCCCCGACGACCGTCAGCCTCATGGTGAGCGAACTGTCACGGCTGGGCGTCCTTCAGCGCACCGCTGATCCTGCTGACCGCCGCCGCCGGATCATCGCCATCGCCTCCGCCTACGCCGCCCCGATCGGCGAATGGCTTTCCGGCAGCGCCTCTGCCTGGGAACGCGTAATGCGCGGTCTCCACCCTGCGGAACGCGCCACGGTCATCACCGCCCTGCACGCTTACGAGGCCGCCTTGGAGCAGGCGGGCGACCAGCAGCAGAACGCGCAACCGCGTTGACGGGCTGGGCGGAGTCGCCGTCTGCGGCACGTGCGCCCGCTCAGCGCGACGGCGACACCAGGCCCAGCTCGTAGGCGATGATGACCAGTTGGACCCGGTCACGGGCCGCGAGCTTGGTGAACAGCCGTCCCACGTGCGCCTTGGCCGTGGCCGGGCTGATGCAGAGCCGGTCGGCGATCTCGCCGTTGGACAGTCCTCGGCCGATGAGGGTGAGCACCTCGCGTTCGCGGTCGGTGACGCCGTCGATCGCCGGGTGCGGGGGTGTCGCCGGGGGCTTCGGCCGGGCGGCGAACTCCTCGATGAGACGGCGGGTCACGCTCGGCGCGATCAGGGCGTCGCCGGCGGCGACCACCCGGACGGCGGCGAGGATGTCGTCCAGATCCATGTCCTTGACCAGGAATCCGCTCGCGCCCGCGCGCAGCGCGCCGTAGACGTACTCGTCGTCGTCGAAGGTGGTGAGGACCAGGACGCGTGCCGTGCTCGGGCCGGCGGTGATCCGTCCGGTCGCCTCGATGCCGTCCATGCCGGGCATCCGGATGTCCATCACCACCACGTCCGGCCGGACGTCCTCGGCCAGTCGGACAGCCTGTTCGCCCGTGCCGGCTTCGCCGGCGATCTCGAGGCCGGGGCTGTCCGCGACGAGCACGCGCAGTCCGGCGCGCACCAGCGGCTGGTCGTCGACGAGCAGGACACGCACGGGAGGAGGTGTCATCGCGCGCCCGCCGGCACCGGCAGCCGCACCGCCACGCGGAAGCCCCCTTCAGGGCGCGGTCCGGCGGTGAACCGGCCGTGCAGCAGGACGGCCCGTTCACGCATTCCGGTGATGCCGTAGCCCGTGCCCGCGGTCGCGGGGCCGTCGCCGTCGTCGGTGATCTCGATGGCCAACTCGTCCTCCCGGTGGTCGACGACCACCCGGCACTCGCGCGTGCCCGCGTGGCGCACCACGTTGGTGATGGCCTCCTGGATGATGCGGAAGGCGGACAGTTCGACCTCCGCGGGGAGCGGGCGCCGCTCCCCGCGCCACTCCACGTCCACCCGTACACCGCCGTCCAGTGTCGTCGCGACCAGCCGGTCGACGTCCGCCAGGCCGGGGGCGGGCGCGAGCGGCGCCGCTTCCGGTTCGGCCTCGCGGAGGGCGCCGAGCATCCGGCGCAGCCCCGCCAGGGTTTCCCTGCTGGTGGCCTCGATGGCGGCGAGCGCGTTGCGGGCCTCCGCCGGCTGGGTGTCGATGACCCGGCGGCCGGTGCCGGCCTGGATCGCGACGATGCCGATGCTGTGGGCGACCATGTCGTGCAACTCGCGGGCGATCCGCAGCCGTTCGGCGGTGACCGCCCGGGCGGCGGCCTGGGCCCGTACCGTCTCGGCGTGTTCGCGGCGCTCCTGGACGAGATGACCGGCCGTCCACGCGAGGGCGAGCAGCAGGGCCAGGAACACGACGGCCGCGACGAAGTCGTCGGACCCGGTCCGGTAGCGGGCCGCGGCGGCGATCTGCACGGCGAGGGTCAGGGCAGCGGCGGCGAGCGCGGCCCGGCGCCCCCGGGTGGCAGCGACGCAGCCGACGGCGAGATCGGTGACCAGTGCCTGCAGGTACCCGATCTGCCAGGCGGGTGCCGAGGCCGCGAAAGGGAAGGCCGCGGCCAGCTTCGAGGCCGCCAGCGCGGTCGCGGCGAACGAACCGGCCAGCATCGGCACCAGGGCCGCCCACGGCCGGCGCAACAGCAGCGGAACGGGCAGGACCGCCAGCGCTGCCGGGAGCAGGAGCCGCACACCGGTCGGCTCGCGCTCGTGGAGCACCGCGGCGTACAGCAGGACCGGATAGGCGAGCGCCCCGCTCCAGGCCAGGGCCCGCATCGCGGTCGGCGGTACGCGCCTCGAGCAGGGGACACGGAGGGAGACGCTCATGCCGTGATCATAAGTACGGCGCGCAGCGCGGGCATCGGCCCCGGGGCGTACGCCCCAGGGCCACAGCGGGGGCCCACGGTTGTGGTCCTGGGGCCGATGCCCCGCCGGCTCTGCCCACGGGACGGTGGCCGGGTGATCGAAGTCGAAGAACTGACGAAGCGATACGGCGCCACCACCGCCGTCGACGGCCTGACCTTCACCGTCCGCCCCGGCCACGTCACCGGGTTCCTCGGCCCGAACGGCGCCGGAAAGTCCACCACGCTGAGGATGATCCTCGGTCTGAACACCCCCACCAGCGGCACCGTCGTCGTCGACGGAGTGCCGTTCCGCGGACGTGCGCGCGGGCTGCGGCACGTCGGTGCGCTGCTCGACGCCCATGACGTGCACGGCGGACGCAGCGCGCGTGCGCACCTGTCAGCGCTGGCGCACAGCAACGGGCTGCCGCGGCGCAGGGTCGACGAGGTCCTGGCGGAGGTGGGGCTGACCGCCGCGGCGCGGCGCCGGGTCGGAGGGTTCTCGCTGGGGATGAAGCAGCGGCTCGGCATCGCCGGCGCGCTGCTCGGCGACCCTCCCGTGCTGCTTTTCGACGAGCCGCTCAACGGGCTGGATCCGGAAGGGGTGCTGTGGGTGCGCGGGCTCTTCCGGCGGCTGGCCGGCGAGGGCCGCACGGTACTGGTGTCCAGCCACTTGATGGGGGAGATGGAGCACACGGCGCATCAGCTGATCGTCATCGGCCGGGGCGAGCTGATCGCCACGCAGAGCCTCGCGGAGTTCGCCGCACGCGGCTCCCGGCAGGCTGTGACGGTCCGTACGCCCGATCCCGCCGGGCTGACGTCCGCCCTCACCGCGGCGGGGGCCACCGTCCGGCACGAGGACGACGGCTCGTGCACGGTGACCGGCCTCGGCGCGGAGCGAGTCGGCGAACTCGCCCACCGCCACCGCGTCCCGCTGCACGAACTCACCACCCGGGCCGCCTCCCTGGAAGAGGCGTTCATGGGACTCACCGCCGACAGCGTCGAATACGGCTCGCGAGGAGCACGATGACCACCCCACCGACGGCAACCACGGCGACGACCACCACGCAGAAGACCTCCGGGCCCCGGGCGGGCGCCACCGCCGCCGGTGTCCGTGCCCGGTTCCGTGATCTCCTCGTCGCCGAGTGGATCAAGCTCTGGTCGCTGCGCTCCACCTACTGGATCCTCGGCTGCAGCGCGCCGGCCGTCGTCGGGATCAACGCGAACGCCGCCTGGTCCAACGCCGACCGGCTGTCGCGGCAGCCCGCGGCGCCGACCGCCCCGCCTCCGGGCATGCCCGAGAAGCCGGAGATGCTGTTCGATCCGCTGGGGACCGCGTTCGTCGACCCGGCCTGGCAGCTCCTGATGGTCGTCGCCGGGAGCGTCGGCGCCATCGCGGTCTTCGGCGAGTACACCAGCGGCCTGATCCGGACCACTTTCGCCGCCGTACCGGCGCGGCGGGCGGTGATGGTGGCCAGGACGACCGTCATGGCGGCGGTCATGCTCGTCCTCGGCACGGTCGTGGCGGGCGCGTCGTTCGGCGTGACCCAGGCGATCCTGCGAGACCACGACGGCCTGTCCCTCGGGGATCCCGGGGCCCTGCGGGCCGTCGCCGGCGCGGCACTGCTGGCCCCGCTGTGCGCCCTCGTCGGCATGGCTCTCGGGGCGCTCGTCCGGCACGCCGCCGGCACCGTCGTCGCGGTCGTCGGCGTACTCCTGCTGCTGCCGGCCCTCTTCCAGGGGGAGACCTACCGGTGGGTCAAGGAGATCGGCAACGCCATGCCCCTCTCGGCATGGCACGCCCTGGTACAGAACCCGGCGCGCGTCCACCACGTGAGCACATATCCGGTGTCGGTCACCGAGGCGTGGATCGTGTTCGGCGCCTGGTCCCTCGTCGCCGTGGTCGTCACCGTGACCGTCGTGCACCGCCGCGACGTCTGAACGCCCGCGGCGGGAGGGGGGCGAGGGGCCCGCAGATGCCCGGCCCGGTCGGCCCGCCGCGCATGCAAAGAGGCCCGGCCCGCCGTGTTGTCGGCGGGCCGGACCTCTACGGCATCACTCAGGCGGAAGCCGGGCGGTACAGCTCGCGCGGCAGCTCCGACGCCGCCGCCGCGTCCAGCAGCCACAGCGTCCGCGCCCGGCCGTACGCCCCGGCCGCCGGCGCCTGGATCTCGCCCGCCCCCGACAGCGCGATCTCCGCCGCCTTCGCCTTGTCCTCGCCCGCGGCGAGCAGCCACACCTCACGTGCCGCGCGGATCGCCGGCAGCGTGAGCGAGATGCGGGTCGGCGGCGGCTTGGGCGCTCCGTGGACCCCGACGACCGTGCGCTGCGTCTCGCGGACCGCCGGGAGTTCGGGGAACAGGGACGCCACGTGCGTGTCGGGCCCGACGCCCAGCATCAGGACGTCGAACGTCGGGACCGGACCGTGGTCCTCCGGACGCGCCGCCGCGGCCAGTTCCGCCGCGTAGGCGGCGGCCGCCGCCTCCACGTCGGAGCCGTACGGGCCGTCCGACGCGGGCATGGCGTGCACCCGCGCCGGGTCCAGCGGTACGGCGTCGAGCAGCGCCTCACGCGCCTGCGTGACATTGCGCTCCGGGTCGCCCGCGGGCAGGAACCGCTCGTCGCCCCACCACAGGTCGAGCCGCGACCAGTCGATCGCGTCCCTGGCCGGGGACGAACTGAGCGCGGCCAGCAGGCCGTTGCCGTTGCGGCCGCCGGTGAGGACCACGGAGGCCGAACCGCGAGCGGCCTGGGCGTCCACGATCTTCGTGATCAGCCGGGCCGCGGCCGCCTGGGCCATCAGGTCCTTGTCGCGGTGGACGACGAGCTGCGGGGCGGCGGTCATTCCGCTGCCGCCTTCTTCGCGGCGGCGGTCTTCTTGGCCGGAGCGGCCTTCTTCCCGGCCGGGGCCGGGGCCGGAGCGGACTCCACCGCGGCCGGCGTGGCCGCGCCGAGGCGCTCCACCCCGTACCGCAGAGCCGACGAGTACGTGTCGTCCGGGTCGAGCCGGCGCAGTTCCTCCGCGATCAGCTCGGCCGTCTCGCGCCGCTTGAGCGCGACCGCACGGTCCGGCTGGCCCTCGATGGACAGCGTGGCGAGCGATCCGTCGGGCCGGTCCAGCACGATCGGTCCGCAGTCGGACTCCATCCGCACGGAGGTGAGGCCGGGCCCGGCCGACGAGGACCGCTTCACCGGTACGTGCAGCCGGTCCGCGAGCCACATCGCGAGCAGCTCGCAGCTCGGGTTGAACTCCTCGCCCTCCACCTCGACGGAGGTGACCTTGCAGGTGACCTGGTCCAGCGCCGCCGCGAGCATCGAGCGCCACGGAGTGATCCGGGTCCACGACAGGTCGGTGTCGCCGGGGGTGTAGGCCTCCGCGCGGGCAGCGAGCTCACGCACCGGCTGCTCGGCGGCGTAGGTGTCGGTCACCCGCCGCTGGGCGAGCGACCCGAGCGGGTCGTTGGCCGGGTCGGTCGGCGCGTTGACCGGCCACCAGACGACGACGGGGGCGTCCGGCAGCAGCAGCGGCAGCACCACCGACTGGGCGTGGTCGACGACCTCGCCGTACAGGCGCAGCACGACCGTCTCGCCGGTGCCTGCGTCCGCGCCCACCCGCACCTCGGCGTCGAGCCTGGCCTTCGCACGGTCACGCGGGGAGCGTGAGACCCGCTTGATGACCACGAGGGTGCGCGAAGGGTGCTCGCGGGACGCCTCGTTGGCCGCCTTCAGCGCGTCGTAGGCATTCTCCTCATCGGTCACGATGACCAGGGTGAGGACCATGCCGACGGCCGGGGTGCCGATCGCCCGGCGGCCCTGCACCAGCGCCTTGTTGATCTTGCTGGCCGTGGTGTCCGTAAGGTCGATCTTCATGGCCGACGCCAGCTCCGTCCGTCTCGTGCGAGCATTTCGTCCGCCTCGTCCGGTCCCCAGGTGCCGGCCGTGTACTGGGCCGGCTTGCCGTTCGCGTCCCAGAACTGCTCGATCGGATCGAGGATCTTCCAGGACAGCTCGACCTCCTCCACCCGCGGGAAGAGGTTGGAGTCGCCGAGCAGCACGTCGAGGATGAGGCGCTCGTAGGCCTCGGGGCTGGACTCCGTGAACGACTCGCCGTACGCGAAGTCCATCGAGACGTCCCGGACCTCCATCGAGGTGCCGGGCACCTTGGAGCCGAACCGCATGGTCACGCCCTCGTCCGGCTGGACGCGGATGACCAGGGCGTTGTGCCCGAGCTCCTCGGTCGCCGTGGAGTCGAACGGCGAGTGCGGGGCGCGCTGGAAGACGACCGCGATCTCGGTGACGCGCCGGCCGAGCCGCTTGCCGGTGCGCAGGTAGAAGGGGACGCCCGCCCACCTGCGGTTGTCGATCTCCAGCTTGATCGCGGCGTAGGTGTCGGTCTTCGACCTGGGGTCGATTCCCTCTTCCTGGAGGTAGCCGACGGCCTTCGCGCCGCCCTGCCAGCCCGCGGTGTACTGCGCGCGGACCGTGTTCTTCGCCAGGTCCTTGGGGAGCTTCACCGCGCCGAGGACCTTGGTCTTCTCGGCCGCGAGGGCGTCCGCGTCGAAGGAGGCGGGCTCCTCCATCGCGGTCAGCGCCAGCAGCTGGAGGAGGTGGTTCTGGATCACGTCACGGGCGGCGCCGATGCCGTCGTAGTAGCCTGCCCGGCCGCCGATGCCGATGTCCTCGGCCATCGTGATCTGCACATGGTCGACGTACGACCGGTTCCATATGGGCTCGAAGAGCGTGTTGGCGAACCGCAGCGCCAGAATGTTCTGGACGGTCTCCTTGCCCAGGTAGTGGTCGATGCGGAAGACCTCGTTCGGCGGAAAGACCTCGTGCACCACCTGGTTGAGCTCCTTCGCGGAGACCAGGTCGTGGCCGAACGGCTTCTCGATGACCGCACGCCGCCAGGAACCTTCCTTCTGGTCCGCCAGCCCGTGCTTCTTCAGCTGCTGGACGACCTTGGGGAAGAACTTCGGCGGCACGGAGAGGTAGAACGCGAAGTTGCCACCGGTGCCCTGCACCTTGTCGAGGTCCTCGATG
Organism: Streptomyces pristinaespiralis; assembly: GCF_001278075.1. Taxonomy (GTDB): domain Bacteria; phylum Actinomycetota; class Actinomycetes; order Streptomycetales; family Streptomycetaceae; genus Streptomyces; species Streptomyces pristinaespiralis. The sequence goes on from NZ_CP011340.1 coordinate 6,521,469, forward strand.
GTGGACTTCAGCTGCTCGAACGCGTCGTCGTCGTCGAAGGTGCCCTGGACGAACCGCATCCCCTGGATGAGCTGCTGCCAGACCTCCTCACGGAACGGCGTGCGCGCGTGCTCCTCGACCGCGTCGTGGACCTCCTGCGCGAAGTCCTCGTGGGCCCACTCGCGCCGGGCGAAGCCGATGAGCGAGAAGCCCGGCGGCAGCAGCCCCCGGTTCGCGAGGTCGTAGACGGCTGGCATCAGCTTCTTGCGCGAAAGGTCGCCCGTGACGCCGAAGATGACCAGGCCCGACGGCCCCGCGATACGCGGGAGCCGTCGGTCTGCAGCATCACGGAGCGGGTTGGCTCCGCCAATACCGGACAAGTCGCTCAGCCCTCCGAGGGTGCGAGGCGCTTGAGCTCGGCCTCGGTCGACTTGAGCAGGTCGGTCCAGGCCGCCTCGAACTTCTCGACGCCCTCGTCCTCGAGCTGCTGGACGACCTCGTCGTAGGAGATCCCGAGCTTCTCCACGGCCTCGAGCTCCGCGCGGGCCTGCTCGTAGGTGCCGCGGACGGTGTCGCCGGTGATCTGCCCGTGGTCGCCGGTCGCGTTCAGCGTGGCTTCCGGCATGGTGTTCACGGTGCCGGGGGCGACCAGCTCGTCCACGTACAGGGTGTCCTTGTACGCCTTGTCCTTGACGCCGGTCGAGGCCCACAGCGGGCGCTGCTTGTTGGCCTGCGCCTTGTCGAGCGCGGCCCAGCGGTCGGAGGAGAAGACCTCCTCGTACGCCTCGTAGGCGAGCCGGGCGTTGGCCAGGGCCGCCTTGCCGCGGGCCTCCTTGGCCTCCGGGGTGCCCAGCGCGTCCAGCCGCTTGTCGATCTCGGTGTCCACGCGGGACACGAAGAACGAGGCCACCGAACGGATCTTGGACAGGTCCAGGCCCGCGGCCTTCGCCTTCTCCAGACCGGCCAGGTAGGCGTCCATGACCTCGCGGTAGCGCTCCAGCGAGAAGATCAGCGTGACGTTGACGCTGATGCCGAGGCCGATGACCTCGGTGATCGCCGGCAGACCCGCCTTGGTGGCCGGGATCTTGATGAAGGTGTTCGGACGGTCCACCAGCCACGCGAGCTGCTTGGCCTCCGCGATGGTCGCCTTCGTGCTGTGCGCGAGACGCGGGTCGACCTCGATGGAGACCCGGCCGTCCTGGCCGCCCGTCGAGTCGAACACCGGGCGCAGCACGTCGGCGGCGTCACGGACGTCCGCCGTCGTGATCATGCGGATGGCTTCCTCGACGGTCACCTTGCGGGCCGCGAGGTCCTCCAGCTGCTGGTCGTAGCCGTGACCGTCCGAGATCGCCTTCTGGAAGATCGACGGGTTGGTCGTGACACCCACGACGTGCTGCTGGTCGATCAGCTCGGCGAGGTTGCCCGAGGTGATCCGGGTGCGGGACAGGTCGTCCAGCCAGATCGCGACGCCTTCGTCGGAGAGGCGCTTGAGTGCGTCTGTCATGAGAAATGCATCTCCTACTTGTCGTGTACCGGCGTCAGCGCGCGGCGGCTTCGATCGATTCCCGTGCTGCGGCGGCCACGGCCTCTGCGGTGAAACCGAACTCGCGGAAGAGAACCTTGCCGTCGGCGGAAGCGCCGAAGTGCTCCAGCGAGACGATGCGTCCGGCGTCACCGACGTAACGGTGCCAGGTCAGGCCGATGCCCGCCTCGACCGCGACTCGCGCCTTGAGCGACGGGGGAAGCACCGAGTCCCGGTACCCCTGGTCCTGCTCCTCGAACCACTCGACCGAGGGCATCGAGACCACACGGGCCGGGATGCCGGCCGCCTGGAGCTGCTCACGGGCGCCGACGGCGAGCTGGACCTCGGAGCCGGTGCCGATCAGCACCACCTGGGCGTCGCCGCCCTCGGCCTCGAAGAGCACGTAGCCGCCCTTGGCCGCGTCCTCGTTGCACTCGTAGGTCGGCACGCCCTGACGGGTCAGCGCGAGGCCGTGCGGGGCGCCCTTGCCGAACTCCTTGGTGTAGCGCTTGAGGATCTCGCGCCAGGCGATCGCGGTTTCGTTGGCGTCGGCCGGGCGCACGATGTTCAGGCCCGGGATGGCGCGCAGCGAGGCCAGGTGCTCCACCGGCTGGTGGGTCGGGCCGTCCTCGCCGAGGCCGATCGAGTCGTGCGTCCACACGTAGGTGACCGGCAGGTGCATCAGGGCGGAGAGCCGTACGGCGTTGCGCATGTAGTCGGAGAACACCAGGAAGGTGCCGCCGTAGACGCGGGTGTTGCCGTGCAGCGCGATGCCGTTCATGACCGCGGCCATCGCGTGCTCGCGGATGCCGAAGTGGATCGTCCGGCCGTACGGGTCGGCCTCCGGCAGCGGGTTGCCCGCGGGGAGGAACGACGACGTCTTGTCGATCGTGGTGTTGTTCGAGCCGGCCAGGTCGGCGGAGCCGCCCCACAGCTCGGGCACGACCGCGCCGAGTGCCTGGAGGACCTTGCCGGACGCGGCGCGGGTGGCGACACCCTTGCCGGTCTCGAACTCCGGCACCGCGTCCTCCCAGCCCTCGGGAAGCTCGCCCGAGCGGATCCGGTCGAACTCGGCGGCGCGCTCCGGGTTGGCCGTACGCCACGCGGCGAACGTCTTCTCCCACTCGCCGCGGGCCTCACGGCCGCGGTCCAGAGCGCCACGGGTGTGACCGAGGACCTCCTCGGAGACCTCGAAGGTCTTCTCCGGGTCGAAGCCCATGACGCGCTTGGTGGCGGCGACCTCCTCGTCGCCCAGCGCCGAGCCGTGTGCGGCCTCGGTGTTCTGGGCGTGCGGGGCGGGCCAGGCGATGATCGAGCGGGCCGCGATGAACGAGGGGCGCTCGGTCTCGGCCTGCGCGGCCTTCAGGGCGTTGTAGAGGCCGACCGGGTCGAGGTCGCCGTTCTCCAGCTGCTGGACGCGCTGGACGTGCCAGCCGTACGCCTCGTAGCGCTGGAGGGTGTCCTCGGAGACGGCCGTCTCCGTGTCGCCCTCGATCGAGATGTGGTTGTCGTCCCACAGCAGGACCAGGTTGCCGAGCTTCTGGTGGCCGGCCAGCGACGAGGCCTCGGCCGAGATGCCCTCCTGGAGGCAGCCGTCGCCGGCGATGCACCAGACCGTGTGGTCGAAGGGGGACGTGCCGGGCTCGGCGTCCGGGTCGAACAGGCCGCGCTCGTAGCGGGCGGCCATGGCCATGCCCACGGCGTTGGCGACGCCCTGGCCGAGCGGCCCCGTCGTCGTCTCGACGCCCGTGGTGTGCCCGTACTCCGGGTGGCCGGGGGTCTTCGAGCCCCAGGTGCGGAACGCCTTCAGATCGTCCAGCTCCAGGCCGTAGCCCGCGAGGTAGAGCTGGATGTAGAGCGTCAGAGACGAGTGGCCCGCGGACAGGACGAACCTGTCACGGCCTGTCCAGTCGGCGTCCGCGGGGTCGTGCCGCATCAGCTTCTGGAAGAGCACGTACGCGGCGGGGGCCAGGCTCATGGCCGTACCCGGATGGCCGTTGCCGACCTTCTGTACGGAATCCATGGCCAGGACGCGGACGGTGTCGACTGCCCGCTGGTCCAAAGCGGTCCACTCGAGGTCTGTGGTGGTCGGCTTGGTGCTCACCCTGAGTCAGGGCTCCTCTCCACATGTCGAATCCCGGTACAGAGGCGTGTACCGGGCGCTGTCGAGCCTACCCTCGCAGCAACGCGCGCCTTTTCGGTCCCGCGTCTTTCCCATTGGACACTGCCAGAGTGCGGGCCCTTGGTGTTCCGCGCCTGTCGGCGATGTATACGCCCGGCGTCGCGCCGGCGCTCAACACGAGTCGACCCCCGCGAAGATCGGCGTACGGGCAGCGTCTAGAGTGGCGTGGTACGCGCAAGTCTTACCGGGTCCTCACTCCCCCATTGCCCTTCGGGCGTGGGCGGCACTCCCAGAGACTTGCTGGGATTTCTCTGTCAGGGGTGTGCGTGACGGCCGTCGAGTCCCGACCCGCGGGGGTCGTCTTGGCTACCGGCCCGGGGGGCCATCGGCCGTTCGGGGCCCGCGCCAAGGCGTTCGTGGCACTGACCAAGCCGCGGATCATCGAGCTGCTGCTGATCACCACCGTTCCGGTGATGTTCCTCGCCGAGCAGGGCGTTCCCGACCTGTGGCTCGTGCTCGCCACGTGCCTGGGCGGGTACCTGTCCGCCGGCGGCGCCAACGCGCTCAACATGTACATCGACCGCGACATCGACGCCCTGATGGACCGCACCTCGCAGCGGCCGCTCGTCACCGGCATGGTGTCCCCGCGCGAAGGCCTGGTCTTCGGTCTGACCCTCGCCGTGGTCTCCACGCTCTGGTTCGGACTGCTGGTCAACTGGCTGTCCGCCGCGCTGTCGCTCGGCGCGCTGCTGTTCTACGTCGTCGTCTACACGATGATCCTCAAGCGGCGCACCGCGCAGAACATCGTCTGGGGCGGCATCGCCGGCTGCATGCCGGTCCTGATCGGCTGGTCCTCCGTCACCAACTCGATGTCGTGGGCCGCCGTCATCCTCTTCCTCGTCATCTTCTTCTGGACGCCGCCGCACTACTGGCCGCTGTCGATGAAGGTGAAGGACGACTACGCGAGGGTCGGCGTGCCGATGCTCCCGGTCGTCGCGGGCAACAGGGTCGTCGCCCGGCAGATCGTCCTCTACAGCTGGGTCATGGTCGCCGTCTCGCTGCTGCTGACCCCGCTCGGCTACACCGGCTGGTTCTACACGGCGGTGGCGCTGGTCTCCGGCGGCTGGTGGCTGTGGGAGGCGCATGGGCTGCAGAGCCGGGCCAAGGCGGGCGAGACGGGCGGCAAGCTCAAGGAGATGCGGCTCTTCCACTGGTCGATCACCTATGTGTCGCTGCTGTTCGTGGCCGTGGCGGTGGACCCCTTCCTGCGCTGACGGCGGTCGCTGCCCCAAGGTGGCCGAGGCCACTCGGCTCTGCCGTCGCCAGTCGATCTACCCGCGAGTAGCATGCCGTTCATGGCAGAAAACAAGGTTGAAGAGACGGCGTCGCCGGCCGCCGACGCCCGCGCGGAGCGCAAGGCCTCGAAGCTCGCCAAGCAGATCAAGGCGTTCGCCGGCGCGCACGGCGGCGCCGAGGGCCAGCTCGCCTACATCGGCCAGATGGGCACCCGCATCGTGCTCGTCGGCGAGGACGGCGGCTGGGGAGACCTCGTGGCACCGAGCCACGCCGTCGCCGTCAGCGCCGCGGAGAAGGCCGGGATCACGGTGCACGAGTCCTTCGACGGCGACTTCGCCGCGAAGGTCCGCACCGGCCCGTACGAGTGGAGCCGCATGGCAGGCATCCAGGTCGGCGGCCCTTCCAACGCCTGACCAACACCTCACGCGGGGCTCACCCGTTAGGACTGTGGAAGCACGGTCCTAGACAGGGAGCTCCCGATGATCGACGCCGCGTCCTCTGTGCGTCTGGTCGACCAGTACTGCCACGGGGTGCTCCGCACGGAACTGGGCCTCGGCACCTTCGAGACGTACCTGGGCCCCGCCGCCGGGGCCCCGCCGGCCTCCGGCACCACGTTCTTCGACACCCAGACCGGGTTCGCGGTCCGGCGCTGGTGCCCGCCGCTCCTGGGGCTCGAACCGCACTGCCCGCCCGCCCACTACCTGGCCCGCCGCCGCGAGCTCGGAGTGGTCGAGGCGGGCAGACGCCTTCTGCGGGGCACCGGGATCGCCACCTACCTCGTGGACACCGGCCTGCCGGGGGACCTCGCGGGCCCGGCGGAGCTGGCGGCGGCCGGAGCGGCCCAGGCGCGCGAGATCGTCCGGCTCGAACTGCTCGCGGAGCAGGTCGCGGACACCTCGGGCACCGTCGAGTCCTTCCTGGCGAACCTCGCGGAAGCGGTGCACGGGGCGGCCGGCACCGCCGTCGCCTTCACCACCGTCGCCGCCGGACGGCTGGCGGACCCGGCGGAGCCGCCGGGGCCCGGCGAGGTGCGCGGAGCGGCCGGCCGCTGGCTCGCCGGCCGCCGGGTGGGCGACCCGCTCACCGATCCGGTCCTGCTGAGGCACCTGCTGTGGGCCGCCCTCGCCACCGGCCTGCCGCTGCAGCTGCACATCGGCGTACGGGACCCGATGCCGCTCGCGGGGTTCGCCGCGGCGACCGCCGGCCTCGGCACGGACCTGGTCCTGCTGCACGGCTACCCGCACCACCGCACCGCCGCCCACCTCGCCGGCGCCTACCCGCACGTCTACGCCGACCTCGGCCCCGCCCTCGCGCAGACCGGGGCGAGGGCGGCGGCGGTCCTCGCGGAGATCCTCGAACTCGCCCCCTTCGGCAAGCTCCTGTTCTCCAGCGGCGCGCGGGGCCTGCCGGAGCTGCACGTCGTCGGGGCGCACTCCTTCCGCGACGCCCTCGGCCGCGTGCTCGGCGGCTGGGTCACGGACGGCGCGTGGTCGCGGCGCGACGCGGAGCGCGTGGCGACGATGCTGGCGGCGGGCAACGCGGGGCGGGTCTACGGCCTGGCCGGGTGAGCCTCCGCCCGCGTCCCCGCCGCGCCGTCCCGCCGGATGGGCTGCGCGGCGCCGCTGCGATCGGCTCCGCCGGGCGCGGGTACTGCGCTCGGCGCGGTGTTCCGGGCCCCCCGGAGCCGGCACCGCGTTTCGTGCGGCGCGTGCGGTGTTCGGTGCCCGGACCTGGCATTGCGGTGCGGCCGCTTCTTGGGGCGCTGCCGGGACCGCGACTGCGCTCCGGGCGGTCCATCGGGGCTCCGCCCCGCCGGGCCCCCGCTCCGCGCGGTGTCACGAGGGCCGTCTGCGGCCCCGCGCCTCGGAGCGGCGGCGGGGCTGTGCCACCGCCGGGGGCGGGAGTGCGCGCGGCGGCATTCCCGGCCCGTCCGGAGATCGAGGACACCACGCGAAGCGCGGTATGCCGCCCGCAGGGCGGTAGGCGGCCCGGGCGGGGCCTTGCGGTACGCCGCCCGCAGGGGACGGTAGGTGGGTGTCCGGGGGGGCCTCGCGGTACGCCGCCGCAGGCTGCGCAGGGTCCGGCCGGAGCCCGGTTCGGGGCCCGGCCGCCAGGCCGTAGGGGAGGGCAGGGGCACACACCCCCGCGGGCGGGACGTCAGGCCGAGGCGAGGGCGTCCGCGTCCTGCGGCGCCGCGGCCGGTGCCGGCAGGGCTTCACGCTCCCGCAGGCTCAGCGCCAGCCTCAGCACCGCGATCCACATCAGGGAGGAACCGAGCATGTGCGCGCCGACCAGCAGCTCCGGCACCCCGGTGAAGTACTGGACGTAGCCGAGCACGCCCTGCAGCAGCACCACGAGCAGCAGGTCACGCGCGCGGGCGCGGGTGTCGTCCGGGGCGTCGACCACGCGCAGGACGAGCCACATCGCCACCGCCAGCGCACACACCACCCACGCGGCGATCGCGTGGACGTGCGCGGCGGCGGACCAGTCCCACGGCATGCGCGGGACGTCACTGCTGTCGCCCGCGTGCTTGCCGGAGCCCGTCACCGTCGTGCCGAGGGTGATGAGCACCGCGGAGACCCCGACGATCGCCCAGGACAGCCTGCGGACCGGCCGCGGGACCCGCGGACGCGGCGCGCCGTCGCCTTCGTGGGTGCGCACCCAGGTGACGGTCGCGACCGTGAGCAGAGCGTTGGCCAGCAGGAAGTGGCCGGCCACCGACCACGGGTTGAGGCCCGCCCACACCGTGATGCCGCCGATGACGGCGTTGCCCATCACGATCCAGAACTGCACCCAGGCCAGCCTGGTCAGCCCGCGCCGCCGCGGCTTCACGGCACGCACCGCGACGATCGCCCAGCCGACGGCCGCCGACAGGACGTACGTCAGCATCCGGTTGCCGAACTCGATCGCGCCGTGGAGGCCCTGCTCGGGTGTGGCGAAGAGACTGTCGTCCGTGCACTTGGGCCAGGTGTCGCAGCCGAGGCCGGAGCCGGTGAGCCGGACGGCACCACCCGTGACGACGATGACGATGGTCATCACGACGGCTGAGAGCGCGGCGCGCCGCAGGATTTTGGGCGACGGTGTCCAGCGCTGGGCGATATAGGCGAGGGGGGTCTGCACGGCCACTATCGTAAGCGGGCCCTTGTGCACGGTTTCACGAGGGGTCCGCGGAGGGCACGGGGGAGGGGGACGGCGGGGGCGCCGACGCCTTGGTGGCCGCCGGCGCGGACGTCGTCCGGAAGCGGGAGCCGTCGAGGTGGCCCTCCTCGTCCCACCACAGCGCGAAACGCCACGGCGTGGGCTCCGGCGGCACGTCGGACGAGTGGAGGAAGGCGTCCGTCAGTTCCGCGGCCACCGCCTCCGCCGTGCAGTCGGTGACCGCGTCCATGCCGCGCCAGGGGTGCGTCAGCGGCTCCCAGGAACCGTCCGCCTGCCGTACGTCGAACCGCCACACGGCCCGCCAGGAGTGGGCGCGCAGGATCCGGTCCACCTCGGCGCGCTCCAGCCCGAGCCCCTCCGCGACCGCTTCCGGCGCCACGCCGTCGATCCGCGCGGACAGGACCGCGAGCGGCAGCCGGCGCCGCGGCAGCAGCCCGCGTTTGTGGAGCTGGGTGAGGCCGCCCTCGAAAGGACAGCGGCGCAGGCGGCGTTCGAGCTGGTCGCCGAGGTGCTCGAGCATCGCGGCGTGGGCGCGCTCCGCCGGGTCGGGCCGCTGCCAGAGCGCGTGGAACTCCCGTTCGGCGCGTACGGCCCATTCAGCCGCGTCCACCGGCCTGCCGAGTTCCTCCAGGCGGTCGCCGAGGAAGACGTGGGCCTGGGCGAGGCCTTCGCGGTTGACCGGGTCGGACGGGTCGAGCCGCTCCCACACCGCGATCGCCCGGTGGGTGGCCTCCACCGCGGCGAGCCCGGCCAGGCGGTCCTGGCCGCACGGCTGTTCGCCGTGCGGCCGGAAGGAGTAGCGGGGCAGGCCCAGCTCGTCGCTGAGCGGCTCTGCGAGGTACACGGACTGGCTGATCAGCGCCCGCGCGTACCAGCGGGCGTGCTCGTCGTCGTGCCGGGCGGGCTCCGCGCAGTGCCGGACGGCCTTCTCGACGGCGCTCAGCGCGTCGGCGCGCCGGCCGGTGTCGAAGTGGTGCCGGGCCAGGTCGCCGTACCGCAGGCTCAGCCGTGCGGAGAGGGCGAGGTCGTTCTCGGCGTGCGGGGTGAGGGCGGAGATCACATCACTGAGCATCCGCATCCGCGTCCCGGACGAGGACGCGGGCCTTCCGGTCCTGACCCTCGCCCACTCCGCGTCCAGCCGCAGCGCGGCAGCTCGCTCCATCCAGGCCTCCCACCGTGCGCTCCGTGCGGGTCTCGGCAGGGTCGTCCCGGCGCGCGTGTCACTCCCAGCGGAAGGTCCGGGCGGCCGCGCCCAGTCCGAGCACCGCCCAGAGGGCGAGGATGCCCAGATTGCCCCACGGCATGCCCGCGCCGTGCCCGAGGACGTCACGCAGTCCGTCGGAGAGCGCGGAGATGGGCAGCAGCCCCAGCACCGAGGCGACGCCGTCGGGGAACCTGTCCAGCGGCACGATCACACCGCCGCCGACGAGCAGCAGCAGGAAGACGAGGTTGGCCGCCGCGAGGGTGACCTCGGCCTTGAGCGTGCCGGCCATGAGCAGGCCGAGGCCGGAGAAGGCGGCGGTGCCGAGGACGAGCAGCAGCAGCACGGCGAGCGGACCGCCCTGCGGCGACCAGCCGAGAGCGAACGCGATGACCGTCAGCAGGACGACCTGGAGGATCTCGGTGACCAGGACGGAGAGCGTCTTGGCGGTCATCAGGGCCCAGCGGGGGATCGGAGAGGCACCGAGCCGCTTGAGCACCCCGTAGCGGCGCTCGAACCCGGTGGCGATGGCCTGTCCGGTGAAGGCGGTGGACATCACGGCCAGCGCGAGGACACCGGGGGCGAGGAAGTCGACCGCCCGTCCCTCTCCCGTGTCGACGATGTCGACGGTGGAGAACAGCACGAGCAGCAGCGAGGGGATGATGACGGTGAGCAGCAGCTGTTCACCGTTGCGCAGCAGCATCTTCGTCTCGAACGCGGCCTGCGAGAGGATCATGCGGCCCAGCGGTGCGGCGCCCGGCGCCGGTGTGTACGTGCCGGCGCTCATCCGCGCAGCTCCTTGCCCGTCAGCTCGAGGAAGACGTCCTCGAGGGTGTGTCGCTCCACCGAGATGCCGTGCGGCAGTACGCCGTGCTGGGCGCACCAGGAGGTGACCGTCGCCAGGAGCTGCGGGTCGACGTCGCCGGTGATCCGGTACTCGCCCGGTGTGAGTTCCGCCGCCGCCGAACCGTCGGGGAGCGCCTTCAGCAGCGAGCCGACGTCGAGGCCGGGGCGTCCGGTGAAGCGCAGGGTGTTCTCCGCGCCGCCGCGGCACAGCTCCTCCGCGCTGCCCTGGGCGACCACCCGGCCGGCGTCGATGATCGCGATGTGGTCGGCGAGCTCCTCGGCCTCGTCCATGAAGTGGGTGGTCAGCACGGTGGTGACACCGTCCGCGCGCAGTTCGCGGACGAGTTCCCAGGTGGCGCGGCGAGCCTGCGGGTCGAGGCCCGCGGTGGGCTCGTCGAGGAAGACCAGCTCGGGGCGGCCGACGACGGCCATGGCCAGCGCGAGGCGCTGCTGCTGGCCCCCGGAGAGCCGCCGGTACGTCGTGCGCCCGCAGCTGCCGAGGCCGAGGCGTTCGATCAGGGCGTCGACGTCCAGGGGGCGGGCGTGCAGGGAGGCCATGTGGCGGAGCATCTCGTCGGCGCGGGCGCCGGAGTAGACACCGCCCGACTGGAGCATCACGCCGATACGGGGGCGCAGTCGCGCGGCGTCGGCGACCGGGTCGAGGCCGAGGACCCGCACGGTGCCGGCGTCGGCACGGCGGTAGCCCTCGCAGGTCTCGATCGTGGTGGTCTTGCCGGCCCCGTTGGGCCCGAGGACGGCGGTCACCGAACCCGGTGCGACATCGAGGTCGAGGCCGTCCACGGCGGCCTTGGGTCCGTACCGCTTGACCAGGCCCCGGATCCGGACGGCAGGCTCGCTCAGCATGCCGGGAAGTCTAGGCGGGCGCCTGCGGTGACCGGGCCGCGGGTCCGGGTCGCCCGCCCGGACGGGGTGTGCGGCCCCAGGGGGCCTCACCAGGGGTTCAGCCCTCCGGCTGATCATTTCCGCAGGTCAGCTTAGGTATACCTAAGTGATGTACGGCACCGGGCGGTGATCGGGACGCCGCTTGTCACTCTCTGAGGAATTACGCAACAATGGCGTTGTGAAAAACCTCGGCGAGGCTCCCCAGGAGGAACTCGCGACCGGTGAGCGCTCGACGCGCAACCGTGTCGCGCGCTCCATCCTGGACCACGGCCCGTCCACGGTGGCCGACCTCGCGGGGCGACTGGGGCTGACCCAGGCGGCCGTCCGCCGGCACCTCGACTCGCTCGTCTCCGAGAACGTCGTGGAGGCTCGCGAGCAGCGTGTCTACGGCGCCCGCACCCGCGGCAGGCCCGCCAAGGTGTTCGCCCTGACCGACTGCGGCAGGGACGCCTTCGACCAGTCGTACGACACGCTGGCCGTCGACGCCCTGAGGTGGATCGAGGAGAACGCCGGGGGAGAGGCGGCAGTCGCCGCATTCGCCCGGGACCGCATCGAGGCGCAGGCCGTGGCCTACGCCGCGGCCGTCGAGGCCGCGGCGCCCGAGGAGCGTACGGAAGCGCTGGCGAAGGCCCTGAGCGCCGACGGGTACGCTGCTACGGCCCGCAGCGCGCCGGTCGGTGAGCAGCTCTGCCAGCACCACTGCCCGGTCGCCCACGCGGCCGAGAAGTACCCGCAACTGTGCGAGGCGGAGACCGAGGTCTTCTCGCGGCTCCTCGGGACACACGTGCAGCGGCTCGCCACCATCGCCCACGGCGACGGCGTCTGCACCACGTTCATCCCGCGCGGCGCGCCCCAGGGCGGCACCTCGCCGCCACCGGGCGACCCGCCTCGGGACAGCACCACACAGACCCGCACCACACCATCAGCTTCTGCAAGCACGGCCGGGAGGAACCCCGCATGACTCTCCCCACGGAGACTGCCCACCCCGAACTCGAGGGCCTGGGTAAGTACGAATTCGGCTGGGCCGACTCCGACGCGGCGGGTGCCGCGGCCAAGCGCGGTCTCTCCGAGGACGTCGTCCGCGACATCTCCGCGAAGAAGAACGAGCCGGAGTGGATGCTGAAGCTGCGGCTGAAGGGTCTGCGCCTCTTCGACAAGAAGCCCATGCCCAGCTGGGGCTCCGACCTCTCCGGCATCGACTTCGACAACATCAAGTACTTCGTGCGCTCCACCGAGGCCCAGGCCGCCTCGTGGGAGGAGCTGCCCGAGGACATCAAGAACACCTACGACAAGCTCGGCATCCCGGAGGCGGAGAAGCAGCGCCTGGTCGCCGGTGTCGCCGCGCAGTACGAGTCCGAGGTCGTCTACCACCAGATCCGTGAGGACCTGGAGGAGCAGGGCGTCATCTTCCTCGACACGGACACCGCGCTGAAGGAGCACCCGGAGCTCTTCCAGGAGTACTTCGGCACCGTCATCCCGGTCGGCGACAACAAGTTCGCGTCGCTGAACACGGCCGTGTGGTCCGGCGGGTCGTTCATCTACGTCCCCAAGGGCGTCCACGTGGACATCCCGCTGCAGGCCTACTTCCGTATCAACACGGAGAACATGGGCCAGTTCGAGCGGACGCTGATCATCGTCGACGAGGACGCCTACGTCCACTACGTCGAGGGCTGCACCGCCCCGATCTACTCCTCGGACTCGCTGCACAGCGCCGTGGTCGAGATCATCGTCAAGAAGGGCGGCCGCTGCCGCTACACGACCATCCAGAACTGGTCGAACAACGTCTACAACCTGGTCACCAAGCGCGCCGTGGCGTACGAGGGCGCGACCATGGAGTGGGTCGACGGCAACATCGGCTCCAAGGTGACCATGAAGTACCCGGCCGTCTACCTGATGGGCGAGCACGCCAAGGGCGAGACCCTGTCCATCGCCTTCGCGGGCGAGGGCCAGCACCAGGACGCCGGCGCCAAGATGGTCCACATGGCCCCGAACACCTCGTCCAACATCGTCTCCAAGTCGGTGGCGCGAGGCGGCGGCCGTACGTCCTACCGCGGTCTGATCGAGATCGGCGAGGGCGCGCCCGGCGCGAAGTCCAACGTGCTCTGCGACGCGCTGCTGGTCGACACGATCTCCCGCTCGGACACCTACCCGTACGTCGACGTCCGCGAGGACGACGTCTCCATGGGTCACGAGGCGACGGTCTCCAAGGTCTCGGAGGACCAGCTCTTCTACCTGATGAGCCGGGGCATGACCGAGTTCGAGGCGATGGCGATGATCGTGCGCGGCTTCGTCGAGCCGATCGCCAAGGAACTCCCCATGGAGTACGCGCTGGAGCTCAACCGGCTGATCGAGCTGCAGATGGAGGGCTCGGTGGGCTGACGCCTTCCGGGACCCCGAGCAGCGACAGACTTCTGACGTAGGAAGAGAGCAAGACGACAGCCATGGCTGAGGCTCAGAACATCCCGGTGGGCTCCACCACCGCCGGCTCGATCGCGGTGGCCGCCGAGTCGACCGTCGCCACCCGTATGAGTGCGCCCCCGTCCTTCGACGTGGCGGACTTCCCGGTCCCGCACGGCCGTGAGGAGGAGTGGCGGTTCACGCCGCTGGAGCGCCTCGCCGGTCTGCACGACGGCACCGCCGTCGCGACCGGCACCGGGATCAAGGTCGACATCGAGGCCCCCGAGGGCGTCACCGTCGAGACGGTGGGCCGCGACGACGCGCGGCTCGGCAAGGCCGGTACCCCGGTGGACCGGGTCGCCGCGCAGGCGTACTCCTCCTTCGAGCAGGCCACGGTCGTGACCGTGCCGAAGGAGACGCAGCTCGCCGAGCCGATCCGCATCGCGGTGCACGGAGAGGGCGGCACGGCCTTCGGCCACCAGGTCGTCGAGCTCGGCGCCTTCGCGGAGGCGGTCGTGGTCATCGACCACACCGGCGACGCCGTGCTCGCGGCGAACGTCGACTACATCCTGGGCGACGGCGCCAAGCTGACCGTCGTCCTGGTCCAGGACTGGGACGACAAGGCCGTCCACATCGCCCAGCACAACGCGCTGGTCGGCCGGGACGCCTCCTTCAAGTCGGTCGTGGTGACCTTCGGCGGTGACGTCGTGCGGCTGCACCCCCGGGTCTCCTACGCCGGCACCGGCGGTGAGGCCGAGCTCTTCGGCCTGTACTTCACCGACAAGGGCCAGCACCAGGAGCACCGCCTCCTCGTCGACCACAACATGCCGCACTGCAAGTCCAACGCCGTCTACAAGGGCGCGCTGCAGGGCGACGACGCCCACGCGGTGTGGATCGGCGACGTGCTCATCCGGGCCGTGGCGGAGGGCACCGACACCTACGAGATGAACCGCAACCTGGTCCTCACGGACGGTGCGCGGGTCGACTCGGTGCCGAACCTCGAGATCGAGACCGGCGAGATCGCCGGCGCCGGTCACGCGTCGGCCACCGGCCGCTTCGACGACGAGCAGCTGTTCTACCTGATGTCCCGCGGCATCCCGGAGGCCGAGGCCCGGCGCCTCGTCGTCCGCGGCTTCTTCGCGGAGCTGGTCCAGCAGATCGGCCTGCCGGACGTCGAGGAGCGCCTGCTCGACAAGATCGACGCCGAGCTGGAGGCGTCGGTTCTGGAGGCGTCCGCCTGATGGCCTTCGTCAAAGCCTGTGCGCTGAGCGAGCTGGAGGAGGACACCCCCAAGCGGGTGGAACTCGACGGCACGCCGGTGTCCGTGGTCCGCACGGAGGGCGAGGTGTTCGCGATCCACGACATCTGCTCGCACGCCAACGTCTCCCTCTCGGAGGGCGAGGTGGAGGACTGCCAGATCGAGTGCTGGCTCCACGGCAGCGCCTTCGACCTCCGTACCGGCAAGCCGTCGGGCCTTCCCGCGACGCGCCCCGTCCCCGTATACCCCGTCAAGATCGAAGGGGACGATGTGCTCGTCTCCGTCACCCAGGAGTCCTGAGTCACCCATGGCAACGCTTGAAATCCGCGACCTGCACGTTTCCGTCGAGGCCGACAACGCCACGAAGGAGATCCTCAAGGGCGTCGACCTGACCGTGAAGCAGGGCGAGACCCACGCCATCATGGGCCCCAACGGCTCCGGCAAGTCGACCCTCGCCTACTCGCTGGCCGGCCACCCCAAGTACACGATCACCGGCGGCACCGTCACCCTGGACGGCGAGGACGTCCTGGAGATGAGCGTCGACGAGCGCGCCCGCGCCGGCCTCTTCCTCGCCATGCAGTACCCGGTCGAGATCCCCGGCGTCTCGGTCTCCAACTTCCTGCGCACCTCCGCCACGGCCATCCGCGGCGAGGCCCCCAAGCTGCGTACCTGGGTGAAGGAGGTCAAGGAGGCCATGGAGCGCCTCAACATGGACCCCGCCTTCGCCGAGCGCAACGTCAACGAGGGCTTCTCCGGCGGTGAGAAGAAGCGCCACGAGATCCTTCAGCTCGAGCTGCTCAAGCCGAAGATCGCGGTCCTCGACGAGACCGACTCCGGCCTGGACGTCGACGCGCTGCGCATCGTCTCCGAGGGCGTCAACCGCGTCCGCGAGAGCGGCGAGGTCGGCACCCTGCTGATCACGCACTACACGCGCATCCTGCGCTACATCAAGCCCGACCACGTGCACGTCTTCGCGAACGGCCGGATCGTCGAGTCGGGCGGCCCCGAGCTCGCCGACAAGCTGGAGAACGAGGGCTACGAGGCATACACCACCAAGGGAGGCGTCACCGCGTGATCACACTGCCGGGCCTCCTGGACACAGAGGCGATCCGTAAGGACTTCCCGATCCTCGACCGGGTGCTCCACGACGGCAAGAAGCTCGTCTACCTGGACAACGCGGCGACCTCCCAGACGCCGCGCCAGGTGATCGACGTACTCAGTGAGTACTACGAGCAGCACAACGCCAACGTCCACCGCGGCGTGCACGTGCTCGCCGAGGAGGCCACGGCGCTGTACGAGGGTGCCCGTGACAAGGTCGCCGCCTTCATCAACGCGCCGAGCCGTAACGAGGTGATCTTCACCAAGAACGCCTCGGAGTCGCTCAACCTCGTCGCGAACATGCTGGGCTGGGCCGACGAGCCCTACCGCGTGGACAGCGACACCGAGGTCGTCATCACGGAGATGGAGCACCACTCCAACATCGTTCCGTGGCAGCTGCTGTCGCAGCGCACCGGCGCGAAGCTGAAGTGGTTCGGCCTCACCGACGACGGCAGGCTCGACCTGTCGAACATCGAAGAGGTCATCACCGAGAAGACGAAGATCGTCTCCTTCACGCTGGTCTCCAACATCATGGGCACGGTCAACCCGGTCGAGGCGATCGTCCGCCGGGCGCAGGACGTCGGCGCGCTGGTGCTGATCGACGCCTCGCAGGCCGCGCCGCACATGGTGCTGGACGTGCAGGCGCTGCAGGCCGACTTCGTGGCCTTCACCGGCCACAAGATGTGCGGCCCGACCGGTATCGGTGTGCTGTGGGGCCGGCAGGAGCTCCTGGAGGACCTGCCGCCGTTCCTGGGCGGCGGCGAGATGATCGAGACCGTGTCGATGCACTCGTCCACCTACGCTCCCGCGCCGCACAAGTTCGAGGCGGGCACGCCCCCGATCGCCCAGGCCGTCGGCCTCGGCGCGGCCGTGGACTACCTGAGCTCGATCGGCATGGACAAGATCGCCCAGCACGAGCACGCGCTCACCGAGTACGCGGTGAAGCGGCTGCTGGAGGTCCCGGACCTGCGGATCATCGGCCCTGCCACGGCCGAGGACCGCGGTGCCGCGATCTCCTTCACGCTCGGTGACATCCACCCGCACGACGTGGGCCAGGTCCTCGACGAGCAGGGCATCGCGGTGCGCGTGGGTCACCACTGCGCGCGCCCCGTCTGCCTGCGGTACGGAATTCCTGCGACCACGCGGGCGTCGTTCTATCTGTACTCCACGCCGGCAGAGGTCGATGCTCTGGTCGACGGCCTGGAGCACGTCCGTAACTTCTTCGGGTAGAGGCGGCGACTTGTGAAGCTGGATTCGATGTACCAGGACGTCATCCTGGACCACTACAAGCACCCCCACGGGCGGGGCTTGCGGGACGGCGACGCCGAGGTGCACCACGTCAACCCGACGTGCGGCGACGAGATCACCCTCCGTGTGAAGTACGACGGATCGCGTATCGAGGACGTGTCCTACGAGGGCCAG
Source organism: Streptomyces pristinaespiralis (assembly GCF_001278075.1). GTDB lineage: Bacteria > Actinomycetota > Actinomycetes > Streptomycetales > Streptomycetaceae > Streptomyces > Streptomyces pristinaespiralis. The sequence continues at coordinate 6,538,672 of NZ_CP011340.1, forward strand.
GGCTGTTCCATCAGCCAGGCCAGCGCCTCCGTCCTGAACGAACTTCTGGTCGGCAAGGAGCTCGCAGAGGCGCAGAAGATCCAGGGCACGTTCCTGGAGCTGATGCAGTCCAAGGGGCAGATCGAGCCGGACGACGCGATGGAGGAGGTGCTGGAGGACGCGGTCGCGTTCGCCGGCGTCTCCAAGTACCCCGCCCGTGTGAAATGCGCGCTGTTGAGCTGGATGGCGTGGAAGGACGCGACGGCCCAGGCGATGGGCGAAGACCGCGACAAGGCTGCGAGGAAGACCGCATGAGCGAGAACGAGACGACCCTCACGAAACCGGCGTCCGAGGAGGAGGTCCGCGAGGCGCTGTACGACGTCGTGGACCCCGAGCTGGGCATCGACGTCGTCAACCTCGGCCTCATCTACGGCATCCACATCGACGACTCCAACGTCGCGACCCTGGACATGACGCTGACGTCGGCTGCCTGTCCGCTGACCGACGTGATCGAGGACCAGGCGAAGGCCGCGACCGACGGCATCGTCAACGAGTTGAAGATCAACTGGGTCTGGATGCCGCCGTGGGGTCCGGACAAGATCACGGACGACGGCCGGGAGCAGCTCCGCGCGCTCGGTTTCAACGTCTGACGCTTCCGGAAACGGACTGCGACGGCCATGCCCGCCAGGCACACTGGCGGGCATGGCCGTTTCTCTGTACCAGATCGCCGTCGACTGCCAGGACGCCCCGACGCTCGCCCGGTTCTGGACCGAGGTCCTCGACTGGCAGATCCTCTACGAGGACCCGGAAGAGATCGTCATCGGCGCCGGACCCGACGCGCTGCCCGGCATCGTGTTCCTCACCGTGCCGGAGGGCAAGACCGCCAAGAACCGGCTGCACCTCGATCTGAGCCCCGACGACCGGGACGCCGAGGTGGAGCGGATCATCGCTCTCGGCGCCCGCAGGGTCGAGGTCGGACAGGGCGAGGACGTCACCTGGGTCGTCCTCGCCGATCCCGAGGACAACGAGTTCTGTGTGCTGCGGCCGAAGAAGACGCTGCTCGACTAGTACGCGGCAGGGGGCGGGGACGCCGCCTGGGCGAGGGCGGGGCCCAGGTTCTCCTTGCGGATCCGCTGGTCGATGTAGAGCAGGCTCACCACCAGCTGCGGGAACGCCGCGGTGAGGACCTGGCCGACCAGTACGGCGAAGAGGCCGAACACCAGTGACGTGATGACGATGGTGAGCGCGGCACCGCCGCTGGACGCGTCGTCCGTGAAGCTCGGTCCCAGGATGTTGAGGAACGAGAGCGGCAACTGGATCAGGTAGCTCGCCACACCCGCCATGGCGTAGGCCAGCAGCGAGATGCCGAAGATCCGCCACCAGTCGCCGCGCACCAGCTGCGAGGAGCGGGACAGCGCCGCCACCGGGCCCTGTCCCTCGATGACCGCGGCCGCCGGGGCGAGGCAGAACTTCACCCAGAGCCAGACGGCCAGCGGACCGGTGGCCAGTGCACCGAGGAAGCCGAGCAGGATCAGCCAGCCGTACCCCCCGGCGTTCATGGACATCGTGATGAGGGTGATGACGGAGGCGATGAAGGCCACGCCGAGCAGCAGCAGGGGGACCGCCACGATCAGGGCGGTGAGCAGGACGGTGCCGAGCACCGACCGGACCCGTCGCACACTGTGGCGCCAGACGGCGCCGAAGGTCGACCGGTGCCCGAGGACGGCGTCCTGGAGGACGACGGGGCAGCTCGCGTAGATCAGCGCGTTCGCGGCCAGCATCGTGAACAGGCCGAAGAGATAGACCGCGCCGAAGGAGAACACCAGCGGCGCGACGGAGTCCCAGCCAGGGGCGACGTCCGAGTCGAGTGTGCGGTCGAGCCGGTCGGCGAGCGCCAGATACGCGATCGCGATCGCAGCGGCGATGGCCACGAGCGCCATGCCGTACGCGGCGAGCGCCATGCCGAGCAGCTGCTTCCAGTGCCGGCCGATCGTCGAGAACGCACCGCCGAGGATGTCGCCGAGACGAAGCGGCGCGAGCGGTATGACGCCGGGCCTGGGCGGCGGCGTCCAGCCGCCCCAGCCGCCCCAGCCGGGCGGGCCGGGCGGCGCCGGGTACGGCGGCATGTTCCCGTAAGACATCGGTTGTCCCCCCGAGTGCTTCTTCGGCTCCGCGCGTTCCTGTCGTCCCCGCCGAGCGTTCCTGCTGTACGAACGGCTCACCGTAGCGCCCGGCAACTGAGACCGGTTAGCCCGGGTGCCACCGGGGCGGTTAGGTTTTCTGTCATGACCGACACGTCTTCCGCACCCCGTACCACCGGCGCCGTCGCCGCCGGCCTCGCCACCGTCACCGCCGACGGCGTTGTTCTCGACACCTGGTTCCCCGCCCCCGAGCTCGTCGCCGAGCCCGGCCCGGCCGGTACCGAGCGGCTGACCGCCGAGCGGGCCGTCGATCTCCTCGGCGCCGCGGCCGCGAAGGCCGTCGGCCCCGACGCGCGACGCGGTGTCGAGGTCGTCGCCGTACGCACCGTCATCGCCTCGCTCGACGACAAGCCGCTGGACGCCCACGACGCCTACCTGCGTCTGCACCTGCTCTCCCACCGGCTCGTGAAGCCGCACGGGCAGAACCTGGACGGCCTCTTCGGCCTCCTCGCCAATGTCGCGTGGACCAGCCTCGGGCCCGTCGCCGTCGACCAGGTCGAGACCGTGCGGCTGAACGCCCGCGCCGAGGGCCTGCACCTCCAGGTCACCTCGATCGACAAGTTCCCGCGGATGACGGACTACGTCGCGCCCAAGGGCGTGCGCATCGCCGACGCCGACCGTGTCCGCCTCGGCGCGCACCTCGCCGAGGGCACCACCGTGATGCACGAGGGCTTCGTCAACTTCAACGCCGGCACCCTCGGCACCTCGATGGTCGAGGGCCGCATCTCCGCCGGCGTCGTCGTCGGCGACGGCTCCGACATCGGCGGCGGCGCCTCCACCATGGGCACCCTGTCCGGCGGCGGCAACGTGATCATCGCGATCGGCGAGCGCTGCCTCATCGGCGCGGAGGCGGGCGTCGGCATCGCGCTCGGCGACGAGTGCGTCGTCGAGGCCGGCCTGTACGTCACGGCCGGCACCCGCGTCACGCTGCCCGACGGCCAGATCGTCAAGGCCCGTGAGCTCTCCGGCGCGAGCAACATCCTCTTCCGCCGCAACTCGGTCACCGGCACCGTCGAGGCCCGCCCGAACAACGCGGTCTGGGGCGGCCTCAACGACGTGCTGCACAGCCACAACTGAGCAGCGGCTCCTCGCCATCGATCGTGTGACTCTGCGTAACCTCGGCCCTCGGCAGGCCGATAAGCAGTCCGGACACGCGGAGTCACCCGACCGATCTCCCTGAACGGGCAAGGCGAGGAACCACATGAAGACCAAGCTGACCACTCTCGGCCTGTGCGCCCTGTTCGCGGCGCTGCCCGCGCACGGGGCCGCACACGCCGACGAGACGCACACCGACGCGCACAACGGCCCCCGGGTCTCCCTGATCTCGACGGGGCAGATCGACGACCCTCTCGAGGACGTGCTGGAGCACGTCGCGATTCTCGGCAGCACCTACGTGCGCGACTGAGGAACCCCGTCGAGCTGACCGCCGGTCAGCTCCTCGTACGCCGCCAGCAGCCCGTCGAGCGCCTCGCGTCCGGCGGGCTGCAGTGGTTCGCGCACCGGCCCGCCGGGCAGGCCCAGCGCCCCGAGCACCGCCTTGGCGGTCACCGTGCCCGGCAGGCCGGACGCCATCATCAGCTCGGTGAGCGGCAGCGTGGCCTGGTGCAGTGCCGTGGCGCGCGCGTTGTCGCCGGCGTCGTGGGCGCCCAGGACGGACCGCAGGTGCGGGGCCGCGACGTTGGCCACCGTGGAGACGAAGCCCGCGCCGCCCACCGCGTACAGCGGCAGATTCAGCTCCTCGCACCCCGAGTAGTACGCCAGGCCGCTGCCCGCGATGACCTTCGAGCTGCCGAGCAGGTCGTAGGCGCAGTCCTTGACGGCCACGATCCGCGGATGTTCCGCGAGCCGCAGCATCGTGTCCGGTTCGACGCGGGTGCCCGTGCGGCCGGGGATGTCGTACAGCATCAGCGGGACGCCCACGGCGTCGGCCACCTGCCGGAAGTGCGCGGCCACGGCCGCCTGCGGAGGGCGGCTGTAGTACGGGGTCACCACGAGCAGTCCGGCCGCGCCCGCCGCCTCCGCGGCCTGCGCCAGCCGGACGGTGTGCCGGGTGTCGGGGGTGCCCACGCCCGCGACGACGACGGCCCGCTCGCCGACCGCCCGCACGACCGCCCGCACGAGCTCGGTCTTCTCGTCGTCGGAGGTGGTCGGCGACTCGCCGGTCGTACCGGAGAGCACCAGGCCGTCGCAGCCGGCGTCGACCAGCCGGGCGGCCAGCTCCTGCGCCCCGTCCAGATCGAGGGCACCGTCGGCGGTGAAGGGCGTGACCATGGCGCACAGGGCGCGGCCGAAGGGAGGAGAGGAGGTCATGCCAGCAGTCTGCGGCGGCCCGGTGCCCGGCTCCAGCGAAATCTGCTTCCGGTAACCGTGAAGCAGCGCTACAGGGTCAGGGTGCCTGGCATGATCGGCGACGGGGACGGGGTGACCACGGGAGGGGAAACATGCCGAGGACGATCGGACGGACGACAGCGGGCGTGGTGGCCGCTGTGACCGCCGCCGGAGTGCTGGCCGGCTGCGGGGGGCAGAGCGCTGGTGCGTCCGGGGACCGCGACTTCAGGGTGAAGGCGGACCGGCTTGATCCGTCCGCGTTCCCGACGTACGGCGCCCCCGCTCCGGCGGTGACCCCGTCGGTGGCGCCCACCCCGGCCACGTGTCCCCGCTCGGGAGTCGTCGTGAGCACGGGCGTCGTCGACACGGCCATGGGCCGGCGGGCCACCGTCGTCGAGCTGAAGAACTGCGGCACCCGGCCCTACGACGTCAACGGTTACCCCCGGATCGGCGCCCTCGACGAGAACCGGGAGGCGCTGGACCTGACCATCACCCACGACCACCCGTACACCGACGCCGGGCGGGACCAGGGGCCACGACCGCTGACGCTGGCGCCCGGCCAGAGCGTGAAGTCGGTCCTCAACTGGAACAACCGGGTGACCTCCTTCGACCCGGTCACCGAAGGCGCCTACCTGGTGGTCACGCCGAGGGACGGGGAGACGCCGCAGACCCTGCCGTTCCGCCTGGACATCGGTACGTCCGGCGAGCTGGACGTCACCGCGTGGGCGCGGGACCTGCTGGGCTGAGCCGCAGGTCCCGCGCGTCGCGCACGCCTACGGGCAAAAGCGCAGCACCTGCGGGTCGTGGTCGCTGTTCTGGTCCGAGAACTCCGCGTTGATGTGCACGCTGTCGTAGCTGAAGTCGCGGATCGACGGGCTCGTCAGGATCTGGTCGAGCACCTGGCTGTTGCCTTGGTAGACGTACGAGTAACGCTCCGACCGGGGCAGGGACTTGATCGCCGGGAAGAGGGCGCCGCCGTCGGTGAGGGCCTTCGTCGTCTCCGAGAACTCGAAGTCGTTGATGTCGCCCAGCACGACGACGTCCGCCTTGTGGTCCGCGTCGAGGACGTCCTTGACGAACGCGTTCACGGCCTGCGCCTGCTTCAGCCGCTGCGCTTCGGAGGAACGGACCGGCGGCTGGTGGTGCGAGACCAGCGACTCGTCGCCGCCCTTCGAACCGAAGTGGTTGGCGATCACGAAGACCGTACGGCCGCGGAAGGTGAACTCGCCGGCCAGCGGCTTGCGGCTGTCCTCCCAGGCGTCGTTCGCCGGGTCGATGCGGCCCGGGGACAGGGTGAGCGCCGCGCGGCCCCGCTCCCGTACGACTCCGGTCGCCGTCGTCGCGTCGCCGCCCGCGCGGTCGTTGAAGGAGACCCGCTCCGGGTTGAAGAGGAACACCTGGCGGATGTTGCCGCCCGGCTGGCCGCCGTCCTCGTTGTTCACCGGGTCGACGGAGCGCCACTCGTACGCGGGACCGCCGGCCGCGACGATCGCGTCCGTGAACTTCTTGACCGTCTGGGCCGCCGACACGGTGCCGTCGTTCTTGGCGCCGGTGTCGTCCTGGATCTCCTCCAGGGCGAGGATGTCGGGCGAGGCCAGGTTCTCCACGACGGCCTTCGCCAGCGCGTCGAACTTCTCCTGCGGGTCGGACGGGTCCAGGTTCTCCACGTTGTACGTGGCCACGGCCAGTTCGCCGTTGCGCTGCGGACGCGTGCTCTCACGGGTCAGACCGCGGTCCTCGACCGTGCCGAGAGTGCGGGCGGTCAGCGTGTAGCCGCCGTACTGGTTGAAGTCCAGCGGGCCCTCCGTGGTGCCCGACAGGACGTCACCCACGTTCGCCTTCGGGAAGGGCTGCTCCGCCAGCGGGACCAGGGACTGGATCTGCAGACGGCCGGTGTTCTGCGACTCGTAGGAGCCGTAGACCGTGCCGCCGCGCCGGTTGTCGTTCTCCCACGGCTTCACCGTCACCCACAGCTCGGCAAACGCGTCGGTCGCGCCCACCACGCGCGAGGTGCCGACGCGGATGTTGGTGCCCTCGAGCGACTCGTAGTAGTCCAGGGCGTACGTACGCGGCGCCAGGGGCAGGCCGTTGATGCTGCCGCCCGCCGCGGGGTCGCCCTCGGGGGTGTACGCCGCAGGCACCGACCAGGCGGAGACGGTCACGGGCGCGGGCACCTCGTTGCCGGAGGAGACCACGGTGACGGTCGGCTTCGTTATCTCGGTCAGCGACTGGTTGCCGGACGACGCGCCCCCGGGGACGTACTCCGTGACCGTGCCGGAGACGGTGACTCGGTCACCCACCGCGACCTTCGGCGCGGAGCCGGTGAAGACGAAGACACCCTCGCTGGTCGCCGCGTCACCGTCGGCCTCGGGGTCCTGGAACCAGAAGCCCCGGGAACCGTAGGTCCGTACACCCGTCACGATGCCCGGCACATCGGAGACCTGCTTCCCCTCCAGCGGGGAAACGCGGGTGTTGCCCTGGATGTCGTGGATACGCACCTGGGCGGCACCGGCCGTGGTGTCGTCGGCGGCGTTGGCGGATCCGGCGAGCAGACCGGCGGCCAGCGCGGCGGCCACGACGGTCGCCACGGCGGTAGTTCTCGGTACGACGGAGGAAAGCATCAAGGTTCTCCGGGAGGTGTGGGATGAGGGTCCACGGGGCCTGTCATGGGCCCGGCAGGTTCTACGCGCGTCAATCTCTTGGCTGGGCAGGTCACTTGTCAAGGGTCAACCGGTGTACTGAGACCTAAGTCCACATGAACCCGCACACCGGCAAAGGTCCGGCCGGGGGACCGGCCGTCCGGATCGAGCGGGCGCGGCGAAACCGCACGAAATACGTCTACGCTGGGGGCCGTCCGGTCGCCCAAAGGCCGCCCGGATCCGGTATGCCGCGGAGGAGACCCACCAGATGCCCCAAGACCGTCCCACCCTGCCGCCGGTACGGCTGAACTCGGACGCGCAGCTGGCGCGGGACGCGCTCGCCACCCCGCTGCTGGCCCGGGCCGTCAGGCTCGCCCGCTGGGCCGGCCCCCGGACCCGGGTCGGCGTCGGCGGCGAACTCCCCGACGAGCAGCTTCCCGCGGCGGCCGAGGCGCTGGGTCTGGACGCCGGGGACGAGGAGGACCTCGCCTGCGCGAGCGAGGCGTGGCGCGTCGCCGTCGACACGGGCCTCGTGGACGTGGAGGACCCGGCCGACGACTCCGACACCGGAAGTGCCGTCGCCGGAGCCAACCTCGCACTCGTCACCGGCGGTTCACCGCAGGACGTCCTCGGCCTGTGGCTCGACGCCCTCGACGTCGTCTTCGCCGACGCCATCGCCCCCGTCCTCGACGACATCTCCGCGGTCGTCGGCGACGACGGGGAGATCGACCTCGAAGCGCTCGACTGGGACCCCGAACGCGAAGCCGTGTTCCTCGAAGGGGTCCTCGGCAACCTCTACCTGCTCACCGTCTCCGACAGGGCCGTGGAAGAGGAATCCGTCCCGCTGCCCGTCCTCGCCGCGTCGATGATCGTCCCCGAGGACATGGGAGAACCGACCGACGACGTCCTGGAACAGGTCTCGGAGGCGATGATGCGCCTCGACGACCAGTTCCGCGTACTGGAGCCGGTCGGGCTCGTCCGGTACCGGCCCGTGGACGAGGCGTTGATGGCCGAGGAGGGCACCGCGGAGGGCCCCGGCCCCCTCGTCGACGACGAGGACGTCACCCGCTACGGCATGGTCCGGCTCACCCCCCTCGGGCTCTACGGCGTCAGGGCCCGCCTGCTGGAGGCCGGGGTCGAGGCGCCCGCGGTCGGCGATCTCGCCGACAAGGGCGCGGACGTGCTGCTCGACGGGCTCGCCCGCTACCCCGAACTCGCCGCCCGCGCGGAGACCGAGCAGTGGCTCGCCCGGCGCGACGCCGCCGACGCCGCCCGCGAACTCCTCACCGCCGCGCGCGGTGACGACCCGGGCGCGCCGCTGCGCCGCCTCCACTGCCAGCAGGCGCTCACCCTGGTCGGGCGGCACGCCGAACCCGCCGTACGCGACGTGCTCGACGATCCCCGGCTCGGCGGCCTCGCCCGCGTCTGGCTCGCCGAGCACGGGGCGTCGGACGTGCCGGCGCCGCCCGAGTCCATGATCTTCTGGCTGGCCATCGACACGATCGCCGCGCAGCTCGCGGCGGGCGGTGAGGCCGCGGAGCTCCAGGACCTGGTCGAGGAACTCGTCGGACGGCACACAGGGTTCTTCGACGCGGCGTGGCGGGTGGAGCATCCGGCGACGGCGGATGTGCTGGAGGCGATGGGGCGGCTGCACCGGGACAAGGCGACGGCGAAGGAGGCGCGGAAGGCGGCCTTCAAGTCCCGCTCGGCTCACTGACGTTCGCGGCGCCCTGGTCCGGTGCGGTCCGGCCCGGCCCGTGAGCGTGACGCACTCGGGGGCGCGGCGTTTCCGGGCGCGGCCCGGTCCGGCACGGGGCGTTGCTCCTGCGGGGCGTGGCTGCGCCGGTGGGTGGTCCGGCTCTTGCGACCGGTCGCACCAAGGAGAGCGGATGTTCCGGCCTGCGGGGGAAAGGCCCCGCCCGGTCCCAGGGGCTTAGTGCAACGTTCAAGCTCCGTTCGTGCGCAGCCGCGAGGGTGTGGGCGGATCAGCCGTCGGACCTGCCTCTCAGGAGACTTGATGCCGCTCACTCGCAGGGAATTTACCAAGCAGTCCGCTCTCACCGGCGCGGGCGTGGCCCTCACCGGTGCCGTCGGGTCGCTCGCCACCGCGCCCGGCGCCCTCGCGGACGAGGACGAGCGTCAGGGGCACGAGGGGCCGGGCTACGGGCCGTTGATCCCCGACCCCGCGGGCATGCTCGCGCTGCCCGCCGGGTTCACGTACCGCGTTCTCACCCGCAGTGGCGTCACCAGGCTGGAGTCGGGCGAGTTCACGCCCGGCAAGCACGACGGAACGGCGACGTTCGAGGGACCGCGCGGCGTGACGCTGCTCGTCGTCAACCATGAGCTCAAGGGTGAGCGCGCGAAGGTCGCGCACCCCGTACCGCTCACCGAGGGCCTGGTCTACGACCCGGCCGCGCCCGGTGGGTGCACCGTCGTGGAGAGCCACCGCAGCGGCGAGGTCGCCCAGTGGGTCGGCGTTGCGGGCACCGTGCAGAACTGCGCCGGCGGCACGACGCCGTGGGGCACCTGGCTCACCTGTGAGGAGACCGAGGACACGGCGGGCACGAACGGCCTGACCGAGGACCACGGCTACGTCTTCGAGGTCGATCCGTACGACCGCCGCGCCAACCGCGCCCCGCGGCCCGTCAAGGCGCTCGGCCGGTACGCACACGAGGCCGTCGTGGTCGACCCGAAGCGTGGTCACCTGTACCTCACGGAGGACGCCGACACCCCGAACGGTCTGCTCTACCGCTGGGTGCCGCCGCACGGCTTCAAGCACGGCCGCGGCCGGCTGCGCACCCTCGCCGACGACGCCGGTGTGCTCCAGGCCGCGAGGTGCTACGACTCCGGCGGCCGCTTCGTCGACGACCTGGCCCGCGCCACGAAGATCGGCACGGTCTACGGGGTGGACTGGACGGAGGTCCCGGACCGTGACGCCCGGACGGTCTCCGTGCGCAAGCAGTTCAGGGACGGCGAGGTCACCCGCGGCCGCAAGCTCGAGGGCATGTGGTGGGGTGACGGCGGTGTCTACATCGTCTCGTCGTACGCCCGGGAGGAGAGCCCCGAGCAGCACGACGGCCAGGTCTGGTTCTACGACCCGCGTCGGCGGACGCTGACGCTGAAGGTGCTGCTCGGTGTGAACCCCGACCCGTCGAAGGACGGTGCCTACGACGGCCCGGACAACATCACGGTCTCCCCGTACGGCGGGCTGATCATCGCCGAGGACGGCGAGGGCGTGCAGCACCTGATCGGCGCCACGGACAGCGGCCGTACGTATCCGATCGCCCGTAACGAGTTCAACGTGGGCACCGAGGAGGACCCGGACTTCAGTGAGTTCGCCGGTGTCGTCTTCTCGCCCGACGGGGGGACGCTGTACGCCAGCATCCAGACGCCGGGCATCATGTTCGCGATCACGGGCCCCTGGCGGCGTCAGAGCGGCCGCCACTGAGGCTCCCGCGGCCGGCCGGTGGTGAATCGGCACACTTTCCAAAGGCCCCGCCGACGGCGCTTTCCGCAGGCTTTCGCTGATCGAACGCGGTCCGGTGACCGGCCCGTCACCGAAGTGAGAGCGCTCGGGCGTGGCGTGGCGGGGTGCCGGGGGCGCATACTGAACGTAATGACAAAGTCAGCCGGTTCCCGGCGCCACCTGCCGTCCAGCCCCTTCAACCGTCCGTCCCTGGAAGAGCCGCCGATCGAATGCTTTGAAGCGGGCGACAGGGTGTCCCACGATCAGTTCGGTCTCGGAAGAGTCCTCGCCGTGGAAGGTGACAACGCCGCCGTGCTTGTCGACTTCTCCGGCAGGCAGGGCCGCATCCTCAGTCCGTTCTCCAAACTGGCCAAACTCTGAGCACGCTTTTCAGCTTTTTCCCCGCCGGGGGTGTCCGCCGCAGAGCGACGGGCACCCCCGGCGGACTTTTCAGAGCGCCTGTGCCGCGGGCTTGACCATGCCCCGCACGGTGCGCGACTTCACGAAGTCGCCCATGGCGGTCATCTCCCACTCGCCCGAGAACTGCTTGATCAGCTTGGCCATCATCACGCCCGTCTGCGGCTCCGCGGTGGTCAGGTCGAAGCGGACGAGCTCCTCGCCGGTCGTGGCGTCGATCAGCCGGCAGTAGGCCTTGGCGACCTCGGTGAACTTCTGGCCGGAGAACGAGTTGACCGTGAAGACGAGGCCCGTCGCGTCGGCGGGCAGCCGGCCGAGGTCCACGACGATGACCTCGTCGTCGCCCGCGCCCTCACCGGTCAGGTTGTCGCCGGAGTGCTTGACCGAGCCGCCCAGGATGGAGAGCTTGCCGAAGTAGCAGCTGTCCAGGTGGTTGCGGTTCGGGCCGTAGGCGATGACGGAGGCGTCGAGGTCGATGTCCTTGCCGCGGAACGCCGGCTCCCAGCCGAGGCCCATCTTGACCTGGGAGAGCAGCGGACGGCCGCCCTTGACCAGGGACACCGTCTGGTTCTTCTGGAGGCTGACCCGGCCCTTGTCCAGGTTGATCTTGCCGGTGGCGGCCGGTGCGGCCGGCGGGGCGGCGGGCGCCGGCGGGGTCGCGGCGACCCGCGGGTCGGCGGGCGGGGCCGCGGTGACAGGCGGCGCGGGGGTCCGGGGGGCGGCAGGGGCGGCCGCGGGCTCCTCGTCGACCGAGACGCCGAAGTCCGTGGCGATGCCCGCCAGGCCGTTCGCGTAGCCCTGGCCGACCGCACGGGCCTTCCAGACGCCGCCGCGGAGATAGACCTCGACGACCACCAGCGCGGTCTCCGCGCCGAGCTGCGGCGGGGTGAAGGTGGCGAGGGCGCTGCCGTCGTCGGCGTTGCGGATGGTGGCGGTGGGCTCGATGCCCTGGAAGGTCTGCCCCGCCGCGTCCGGGCTCGCCGTGACGACGATCTTCTCGATGCCGGGCGGCACGGCCGTGGTGTCGACCACGATCGCGTCGGGCGCGGTGCCGCCGCCGGAGCGGTAGCTCACGCCGGGGCCCTGGGGCTGGTTGTAGAAGATGAAGTCGTCGTCGGAGCGCACCTTGCCGTCGGCGGTGAGCAGCAGGCCCGATACGTCGAGCCGCACCGGAGCGGCGACGTCCACCGCCACGCGCGCGGCGGTCAGGGGGATGTTCGAGCCGGGGGTCATAGCTGTCATGACTGAGGTAACGAGCGAGTCCGCTTTACCGTTCCCTTACCCTTGTCACCTGTTACGGGGATGATTTTTCGCCAGGCGCTCATTGCCGAACTTGTACGCGCCCGTCCACCGCGCCATGACCAGCTGGGCGTCCCCCGAGCCCACCTCCGCCAGGAACTTCTCCGCGCGCGTGCCGCGCAGGGTCCCCGCCGCGCGGCCGCGGTGGCTGATGGTCACCGTGCCGTCACCGAGCTGTGTGTACGTGAATCCGAAGGGTCTCGCCATGGACGTCATCGTGGCGGAATCCGGTTTGCGCGGCACGGGGTTTTCCCGGGGCGTCAGTACGGCCACCGCGGCGGGTTCGTGGTGAAGTGGCCGCCGAGGTGGGCGTGGTCCGGGTTGTCCGGGTTCAGCTCCCCGTGCTCGGCGACGAGCTTCTCCGCGTACTGCTCCGAGTCGTCCTGCGGTTCGTAGCCGAGCGCCCGGGCGCTGGTCAGGTCCCACCACAGGCGGGTGTTGGCGGAAGACCCGTGGACGATGGTGTGGCCGACGTTCTCGGCGGTGAGGGCCGCGTGGAAGAGGCGGGCGCCGTCACCGGGGCTCATCCAGACGGAGAGCATCCGTACGGACGTCGGTTCCATGAAGCAGGAGCCGATGCGCACGGACACGGTCTCCAGGCCGTGCAGGTCCCAGTACAGCTGTGCCAGGTCCTCCCCGAAGCACTTGGACAGGCCGTAGAAGGTGTCGGGGCGGTGGCGGGTCTCGACCGGGATCAGCGCCTCGGGCGGGAAGGGGGCGTCGCCCTGGGGGCGCGGGACGAAGCCGACCGCGTGGTTGCTGGAGGCGAAGACGATCCGCTTCACCCCTTCCTCCCGTGCGGCCTCGTAGAGGTTGTACGTCCCCTCGATGTTGGCCTTGAGGATCTTGTCGAACGATGCTTCGAGGGAGATGCCCGCGAGGTGGATGATCGCGTCGACCCCGCGTACCGCCTCGCGCAGGGCCGCCTTGTCGGCGAGGTCGGCGGTGATCGCGTCCGGCTCGCCCTCGATGGGCGTGACGTCGAACAGACGGAGTTCGTAGCCGTACGCGGGCAGCAGGCCGCGCATCAGGGTGCCGAGTCCGCCGGCTGCGCCGGTGAGCAGGACGGTACGGGCAGCGGGCATGGGCGGATCTCCTCGAGTGCGCTCAAGTGAATGGATGATATTCACATGCGTGGACACGCTAAGGAGTGGCCCCGGCACCGTCAAGTGTCGCGCGGGGTGGGTCATTCTGTGCCTGGAATGCATGTTCCTGTCTTGACCGGTGCGAGTGGGCTGCCATAGCGTGGATCGCGTTCAGAAATATGGACGTCGATCAGAATTGTGCACGGGCTCGGAGCCCGGAGCACGGCCCAGGGAGCGCCCGTGACCTCAGATCCGCTCGCAGCCCGGCTCACCCGGATCAAGGGACCGCTGTTCTTCCCCGTCACCGCGTACGGACCGGACGGCGGTCTCGACCTCGAAGCTTTTCGCGCGCATGTGAGAAAGGGTGTGGACGCCGGCGCGGCCGCCGTCTTCGCCTGCTGCGGGACGGGGGAGTTCCACGCCCTGACGCCCGAGGAGTTCCGCGACTGCGTCGTGGTGGCCGTCGAGGAGACGGCCGGACAGGTGCCCGTCCTCGCCGGAGCCGGCTACGGCACCGTCCTCGCCGAGCGGTACGCGAAGATCGCCGAGGAGGCGGGCGCCGACGGACTGCTCGCCATGCCGCCCTACCTCGTCGTCGCCGACCAGGCCGGGCTCCTGAACCACTACACCCGCCTCGCCGCCGCGACGTCGCTCGACGTCATCGTCTACCAGCGTGACAACGCGATCTTCTCGCCCCGCACCGTGGTCGAACTGGCCGGTGTCGAGAAGATCATCGGGCTCAAGGACGGTCACGGCGACCTCGACCTCATGCAGCGGATCGTCAGCGCCGTGCGCCGTGAACTGCCGGAGCGCGACTTCCTCTACTTCAACGGGCTGCCCACCGCCGAGCTCACCGGGCCTGCCTACCGCGGCATCGGCATCACCCTGTACTCCTCCGCCGTGTTCGCCTTCGCCCCCGACATCGCGCTCGCCTTCTACCGGGCGCTCGACCGCGGTGACGACAAGACGGTCGACCGCCTCCTCGACGGCTTCTTCGTACCGCTCGTCGAACTGCGCAACGAGGGCCGCGGGTACGCCGTGTCGCTGGTGAAGGCGGGGGTGCGGCTCGAAGGGCTGGACGTCGGTGAGGTGCGGCCGCCGCTGACCGAGCCGGCCGACCGGCACGTCAAGGCGCTCGCTGCGCTGATCGAACAGGGCAGGGCGCTGCTGGAGGACGACGAGTGAGGGCCTCCGCTTTCCTGTACCCGTGGGACGTCGTGGGGGACGTGGACGCCGCCGCCCGCATCGCGGACCTCGGCGTCCGGCAGGTCACCCTCGCCTCGGCCTACCACGCCACACGGGCCCTGACACCGCGTCACCCGGCCCACCGGATCGTCACCGCCGAACACGCCGCCGTGTACTACCCGCCCGACGAAGGCCGCTGGGCGGGACGCGCGCTGCGGCCGTACACGGCGGGCGACGGTGCGCCGGGCGACGCCTACGGCGAGGCGGCCGCCGCGCTGGCGGAGGCGGGCCTCGACGTCCACACCTGGGTCGTGCTGGCCCACAACTCCCGTCTGGGGGCCGAGCATCCGCGGACCTCGGTCGTCAACGCCTACGGTGACCGCTACCCCTGGGCGCCGTGCATCGCGCAGCCCGAAGTACGGGAGTACCTGGTGTCGCTCGCGGCGGAGGCGGCCGTCCGCCCGGGCGCCGGGGGTACGGAACTGGAGTCGTGCGGCTGGTACGGGGTGTCCCACCTGCACGCCCACGACAAGATCGCGGGCGTCGCCCTGGACGACGTGGCGCAGTACCTGATGTCCCTCTGCTTCTGCCCGGCCTGCCGGGACGGCTACCAGGGGCTCGGCGTGGACCCCGGCCGGCTCGCGGAGTCGGTGCGCGACGCGCTGGCGCCGCTGTGGCGGGGCGGTCAGGCGCAGCAACTGGACGCCCAAGTGGCCCGGCCCGTCCTGGAGTTCCGTACGAGCACGGCCAGGACGCTCCAGGAGGCGGCCGTCGCCGCGGTGCGGGCAGCGGCCCCGGCGGGCTTCCGGGTCCTGCTGCACGCCGACCCGGTCGCCCACCACTGCGGCGCCAACGCCGGGGTGGAGCCGGCGCACATCCTGTCGGTCGCCGACGGCGTGGTCGTGCCCTGCACCGCGGGGCCGCGGCTGCTGGCCCCGTTCGCGGAACACGCGACGGACCGCACCGTGCTCGCCGCGAACTTCACCGTGGTGACGGGTATGGGAGGCGCGCCCACCACGCTGGCGGCGGACGCGAAGCGTGCGGCGGATTTCGGCGCGACCGAACTCCGGCTCTACCACGCGGGCCTGGCGTCCGACGCGGACCTGGCGGCGGTCCGCGCGGCGCTGGCGTAGGGCCGGCGCGGACGGTGGTTCACTGCGGGGCGCCGAGCGGGAGCGGGTCCTGCCTCGGTGCCCCGCGGCCGCGTTCGAAGCGCAGGGCCAGACCCGTCGCCACCGCGCCGAGCCCTTCCCACAGGCCCACACCGAGGAAGCCGGAAGGGGCGCGGCCGCCGATCACCGCGAGGACGAAGACGGTGCACGTCAGCAGCCGGAACGGCACCGTCCAGCGGAAGAAGGGCTTCCAGTCGGCGAGGGACGCCAGGACGTAGTAGACGCCCATATTGACCGCGGCCATCGAGGAGGCGGTGACGAAGACCAGGGTGTGGTCCCCGTCCGCGCGGCGGGAGTCGGGCACGGGCTCGAACCCCATGGAGACGAGCAGGGCGTCAGGGGTTGTGAACTGGTGCTGTTTGACTGTGTATGTGTGATTTCTGCCATGTGCGGGTTGGTTGTTGTGGGCTGTGGTGTGTGAGGGCTCGCGGGGCGGATGGGGGTTCGTGTGTCGAATGGGTGACCTTTGCGGGTGGTGGTCGTTGGGGGTGGTGACGGGTGTGTGGTCCGGTGCGGAGGGGGTGGGCACGGTGGGTGGTCTGCGGGAGGTGGCGGCGCCGTTCGTGGTCACCGGACCTTCGGGTGTGGCAGTGCGTACGCGGCTCAAGTGCCTGACGGCCGGGGATGAGGAGGTGCTGCGCCTGGTGGGTGCGCATCTCGGCGCGCTCGCCTCGCGTGATCTCAAGGCGCGGTGCACGGACGGCCTGGAGCACGACAGCGAGTCGTGGGCGGTCCGGAAGCGGGCGTTGACGGGGGTGTCGTCGTCGCGGTGGGCCGGGTCGATCACGAAGGCCACGCACGATCAGTGGGCACTGGCCCGGCGCGGCCAACTTGCCCACATCCAGGGCCTCGAGGCCGGTGTCAGGACGATTGCGCATCGGTTGTCGCTGCCGGTCGGGGCGAAGGGCACCCGGCGGGTCCCGGGCGGCTACCGCTCCGCGCACGAGTGGTTCCACAAAACCCGGCGACTGCGGGTGCTGGAGGACCGTCTTGGGCGGGTGCGGGCCGACCGGGACGCGGGCCGGGTGCGCGTGGTGCGCGGCGGCCGACGCCTGGCCCGCACCCGGCATCACCTTGCCGATGCGGGGCTGACCGCAGCCCAGTGGCGGCAGCGGTGGGAGGCCGAGCGCTGGTTCCTGCAGGCGGATGGTGAGTCGGGGAAGAGGTTCGGCAACGAGACGATCCGCATCACCCCCGAAGGCGACGTCAGCATCAAGCTCCCGGCACCGCTGGCCCATCTGGCGAACGCCGCGCACGGCCGGTACGCACTCGCCGGGCGGGTGCGGTTCGCGCACCGGGGCTCCGAGTGGGCGGACCGTGTGGCAGCGAACCGGGCGGTGGCCTACCGCATCCACCACGACACCGGACG
Source organism: Streptomyces pristinaespiralis (assembly GCF_001278075.1). Taxonomy (GTDB): domain Bacteria; phylum Actinomycetota; class Actinomycetes; order Streptomycetales; family Streptomycetaceae; genus Streptomyces; species Streptomyces pristinaespiralis. The sequence continues at coordinate 6,555,812 of NZ_CP011340.1, forward strand.
CGACCGCTGGTATCTCACCGCCTCCTGGCAGATCCCACCCACCCCTACCGTTCCGCTCGAAGCCGCCCTCGCCCACGGCGTGATCGGCGTCGACACCAACGCCGACCACCTCGCCGCCTGGCGCCTGGACACCCACGGCAACCCATGCGGTGAACCCCGCCGCTTCGCCTACGACCTCACCGGCAGCGCCCCCCACCGCGACGCCCAGGTCCGCCACGCCCTCACCCGACTCCTGCACTGGGCCAAGGCCTGCGGCGTGAAGGCGATCGCGGTCGAGGACCTCGACTTCCAGGCCGAGAAGACCAGGGAGAAGCACGGCCGCAGGCGAAGGTTCCGGCAGCTGATCTCCGGCATGCCCACGGGCAAACTTCGTGCCCGGCTGACTTCCATGGCCGACCGGACAGGCATGACGATCATCGCCGTCGACCCCGCCTACACATCCAAGTGGGGCGCGCAGCACTGGCAGAAGCCGATGGCCGGCCCCACCCGCAAGATGAGCCGGCACGATGCGGCGAGCATCGCGATCGGCAGACGCGCCCAAGGGCACCCGATCCGGCGACGGACGACACCGCCCCCGCACGACCAGAGCGATCGTGCGGGGCATCGGACCGTCCAGGCCGACCCGGGCACCCTCGGGCGTGAGGAAACCCGCCCCCGCATTCCCGGACCACGCACACGATGCGCGCCCCCGGACGCGGCGAGAACGCGGGCAACCAGGGCACCCAACACCGTTCGGGGTGCCCGCAGCGACCAGGAATGGGTCCAAGACTCACTCCTGCTCACTGAATAGGAACGGTGATCAGGCCGACGACACCGAGCACGGCCGCGAGAACGCCGAAGACCGCCATGGTCCAGCCGGACGGGGAGCGGGGCAGGAAGCGCACAGGATTCTCCAGGGGCACCGAACGGATACGGAAAGCCCCTGCATACCGCGCGCCCCGCCCCGCCGCCCAGCGTTCTTCACACCCTCGTCCGGCGCCACTCGCTCACTTCAGCGCCGCCTCCATCATCTTCTGCGCCACCGGCGCCGCCAGCCCGTTGCCGCTGACCTCAGAGCGCTCCGCGCCCGAGTCCTCGATGAGCACGGCGACCGCGACCGCCTTACCGGTGTCCGGATCCTTGGCGTAGGAGGTGAACCAGGCGTACGGCGTCTTGCTGTTGTTCTCGCCGTGCTGTGCCGTACCCGTCTTGCCGCCGACCTCGAGTCCCGGGATCCGCGCGTTGGAGCCCGTGCCGTCCTCGACCACCGTCACCATCGCGCTGCGCAGCTGTTCCGCCGTCCCGGACGACATGATCCGCTGCGAGGCGCCGTCCTCGAAGGACTCGAGGGTGTCGCCGTCCGCGGACACCACCTTGGACACCATATGAGGTGACGCCATGACCCCGTCGTTGGCGATGGCCGCCGACACCAGCGACATCTGCAGCGGAGTCGCCGTCACATCGAACTGGCCGATGCCGGTCAGCGCGGTCGACGAGGCGTTCATCCCGGACGGGTACACGCTCGCCGAGGCCCGTACGGGCACATCCTGCTTCTCGTCGTTGAAGCCGAACTTCTCGGCCGTCGCCCTCACCTTGTCCTGCCCGAGATCGACGGCCATCTTGCCGAAGACGTTGTTGCACGAGTACCGCAGCGCGGTCCGGATGGTGGCGTTCTCACAGGGCGCGGACGGGTTCTCGTTCTCCAGGTCCGTGACCGTGCCGGGCAGCCGGTAGGGGTCCGGGCTGTCGGTCTGCTCGTCGACGGACGAGTAGAGCCCGTCCTCCAGCGCGGCCGCCGCGACGACCAGCTTGAACGTCGACCCCGGCGGCAGCGGCTGCCGCAGCGCCCGGTTGAGCAGCGGCTTGTCCTCGTCGTCGAGCAGCTTCTGCCAGGCGTCGCCGTCCAGGGTGCCGCTGATCGTCGAGGGGTCGTACGACGGGGTGCTGACCATGCCGAGGATCTCCCCGGTCTCCGGGTCCATGGCGACCGCGGCGCCCTTCGTGTCGCCGAGCGCCTCGAAGCCGGCCTTCTGCACCGCGGGGTCGATCGTCGTCACCACGTCACCCGGGTCCTGCTGCTTGCCCGTGAGCGTGTCCAGCGGGTTCTTCAGCGTGAGGTCGGTGCCGTCGAGGATGCCGGAGTAGATGCCCTCGAGCTGGGTCGCCCCGTACGCCTGCGAGCTGTAGCCGGTGACGGCCGCGTACAGCGCGCCGTCGGTGTAGGAGCGTTTGTACGCGAGGTCGCCTCCTTCCGTGCGCTTCGAGCCCGTGACCGCGGAGCCGGCCACGATGATGTCGCCCAGCGGATGCGCGTACTGCGCGATGATCTTCCGCCGGTTCCGGTCGTTGTCCGTGAGGGCCGTCGCTTCGTACGCCTGCACCCAGGTCGCCCGCCCCAGCAGGGCGAGGACCAGCAGCAGACTGAAGACGGCGGCACGCCTGATCGTCTTGTTCATCCCGTACGAGGGACGAGCGGCACGGCGCGGTTCGTTCCCCTCCGTCCGTTTTCTCAGGACTTCCTCATCTGCGGCGGGGAGCCCGGCAGCGCCGGGCCGGGGAGGGCGGCGGTCAGCCGGGCGAGATGAATCCCGACTCGTACGCCGCGATCACCGCCTGGGTACGGTCCCGGGCGCCGATCTTGCCCAGGACCGCCGCGACGTGGGTCTTCGTCGTCGCCGGGCCCACGCCCATCCGGCCGGCGATCTCCGCGTTCGTCAGCCCTGTGGCCATCAGCCGCAGCACCTCCGCCTCCCGCCCGGTCAGCCGTGCCACCCACGGCGGCGCGGTCACGGCCTCCCTGCGGCCGTACTCGGCGGCGAGCGAGCGCACGGCGGCGGGGAACAGCAGCGAGTCGCTGCGCGCGACCAGCCGGACCGCCTGGACCAGCTCGTCGGCCCCCGCCCGCTTCAACAGGAAGCCGGCCGCCCCGGCGCGCAGCGCGTCGTACACGTACGAATCGTTCTCGAACGTCGTCACGACGACGATCCGCGGCGGCTCGTCCATCGTGGACAGGATCTGCTCGGTCGCGCGGATGCCGTCGATCTCGGGCATCCGTACGTCCATCAGCACCACGTCGGGGCGCAGCTGCCGCACCACGGACACCGCCTCCGCGCCCGTCGCCGCCTCTCCGACGACCTCCAGATCCGGTTCCGCGTCGAGGATCACGCGCAGCGCGGTGCGCACCATCCGCTCGTCGTCGGCGAGGGCGACCCGTACCGTGCTCATCGGCGGCCCGCCAGCGGCAGCCTGGCCGACAGCCGCCAGACCCCGTCGTCCGGCCCGGCCGCCGCCTGTCCGCCGAGCAGCGCTGCCCGCTCGGCGACTCCGCGCAGCCCGCGGCCACCGCCGGGGCGTTGCACCGGGGCCCGCTCGGGCACGGGATTCTCCATCCTGATCTCCAACTCCTCTTCTCCTGCGCCGATCCACAGCGTCACCGGTGAGGCCCCGGCATGGCGAAGGGCGTTGCTCAGCCCTTCCTGGACGATCCGGTACGCCTCGCGGGAGACCGGTGCCGCCACGGCCGTGAGCGTGCCCCTCGTGTGCAGCGTGACGGACACGCCGCTGCGGGACAGCAGTCCCTCCAGGGCGGTGAGCGTCGGTCCGTCGAGCCGGCCCTCGCCGTCGCCGTCCTGGCGCAGCAGGCCGAGCACGGCGTCCAGCTCGCCCACCGTGCGGCGGGTGGTCTCCTCGATCGCGGCCAGCGCCTCCCGCACGAACTCCACATCGGCGGCACGGCCGCTGTCCAGCACCTTGCGGGCCGCTCCCGCCTGGAGGGTCACCGCGGACAGCGCGTGGCCCACGGAGTCGTGCAGTTCACGGGCGAGGCGGTTGCGCTCCGCGAGTTCCGTCGCCCGCCGCTCGGCCGCGGCCAGCCGGTCGGCAGGGGTCGGGCCGAGCAGTACCGGCGCCTGACGGGCCAGCAGGGCCCCGACGGCCGCGGACACGGCCGCGAGCGCCAGCAGCATCGCGGTGCCGGCGAGCACCAGCAGCACCGACCACCAGACGTCGTGCGGCACCCGCAGGTAGTCCCGCACCCCCGGGAACACCGGGGAGACGATCAGCCCGACGGCGAACGGCGGCAGTGCGAGGGACGCCCCGCTGACCAGCGCCCCCGCCCCGAGGTGCAGGGTGAACCAGCCCGCGGTGCGCACCCGGGCGGCCCGGGTGCGTGCCTGCCCGTCCGCGAGCCGCTCGCCGGGAACGCCGCACAGCGTGCGGGCGACGACCACCGACAGCGGTCTGGCCATGGGGAAGAGCCCGGCGACGGCGGCGAGCGGCAGCGCCACGGCGTACGCGCCGAACTGGAGCGCCAGCGAGCCCGCGAACGGGTTCGCCCCGCCGGTCAGCGGACCCACGACCACCGTGCCCACCAGCCAGAACGGCATCAACAACGCGCCGCCGAGCACCAGATGGACCCAGCGCAACCGGGCCCGGCGGCCGAACAGCGCCCGGCCGGCGGACCGCAGGACCCGGCCCGGCTGTGTCATGCGCCGCGCCTGCGCAGCAGGGAGGCGACGGCGCAGGTGAGCAGCAGACCGGAGATCATCTCCCCAGCGTAGGTGAGCATCAGCAGCGCGGGGGTCTGCTTCCCCTCGTCCGACTCGGGCATGACCGCGCCGAAGATCATCCAGCCCGCCCAGGCGGCCAGCGCGCTGGCCCCGACCCAGGCGGCGGCCAGCAGCCCGCGCACCGGCATGGCCGGGCGCAGCCGGAAGGCGAGCAGCAGCACTGCGGTGACCGCCAGCACCGCGAAGCCGACGCGGACACCCTCCAACAGGTAGAAGGGCGTGGTGCGTTGCAGCACACGGTCGGCGGGGAGCGCCGTGGTCCCGCCGACGGCCCACAGCGTGTGCATGGCCGCGGGGAACAGGGCGAGCAGTGAGCCGGCGACGGCCGTGGCCCGCATGAACGTGCTCGTCGCGCCGGTCGGCAGGTCCCACACCCTGCCGCGCCACAGATGGCCCCAGCGCTTTCCGGCGTAGAGCACGAACAGCGTGCCCAGGGCGAGTCCTTGGAGGACGAAGCCGCCGTACACGACGCCGAACACCCAGTCGTTCAGGAACGGCTCCTCCGCGGCGGCCGGTGCCTCGCTGCCGTCGATGGCCGTGCCGACCAGCTGAAATGGGAGCCCGATCATGATCGGCGCGAGCAGTCCGGTCGCCGCCCACATCGGCACCGCCAGCAGCAACGCGGGTACCCGCTGCCCCCACGGCCGGGTGAGCAGCAGCGCCAGCACCACCACGGACGCGTCCATCAGCACGGTGAGGCTGTTGGCCATGGCCATCACCAGCCGGTGGTCCAGCAGGGCGCTGCCATCGGGAATGCCGACATGGCTGCCGGCGATCCAGGCGATCTTGAGCCCGAGATACGGCAAGCAGGCCATGATCGCCACGGCACGCAGTGCGGCCGTGAGGGAGCGGTGTCGCAGTGTGAGGCCGGTCTCGGCCGAGGTGGTTGTCATGCCCCCTACGCTGCCGTGCCCGTCGGCCCCTCCACCTCCTGCTCCGTGACGATCCGCCTCCACCGCGCGGGGGAGCGGCGCCGCGGTGAAGGCCCGCCCCGCCCGCGAGGGGGTCACGCCAGCGTCAGGACCACTTCGTCCGTGTCCTCGCCCCGCGCGTTGGCGAACCCCCGGTCGTGGCCCGTCACCGCGAACCCGCATTTGAGCAGCACCCGCAGCGAGGCCGCGTTGTCCGCCGCCGCACGCGCGTGCAGCGGACGGGCCGGTACGGCCTCCAGCAGCGCGCGCAGGGCGAGCGTGGCGATGCCGCGCCCCCAGTGCGCACGGTCGATGACGTAGGTGACCTCCCGCTCCTCGGGCGGCCCGTACACGGCGGTGTGGCCGACGACCTCGCCGTCGGCGAGGACCGTGCGGATCACCGCGTCGGAGGCCCGGATACGTGACCAGTGGGCGTCGAACGCGGCCCGGTCCGTCGGATCCTCGCTGGTGAAGGCGGCCATCCGGTTGGACTCGGGGTCACTCATGTGCCGGAAGAACACCGGGAGATCACTGTCCTCGACCTCACGCAGGACCACGTCCACGGTCAGAGCCTCCGGGTCGCGAGGGTGAGCCGGTCGCGCGCGTCGAACAGCGCGTCCTTGATCATCTGCTCGTGCGCCGGCGTGAGCCTCGCCACCGGCACCGAGCAGCTGATCGCGTCGCGCGCCGGGGTGCGGTAGGGGATGGCGATGCCGAAGCAGCGCAGCCCGAGCGTGTTCTCCTCACGGTCCACGGCGTAGCCCTGTTCGCGGATGAGGTGCAGCTCCTCGATGAGCTTCTCGCGGTCGGTGAGGGTGTGCTCGGTCAGCGGCGCGAGGGTCTCCGGCAGCATCTTGCGCACCTGCTCGTCGCTGTAGGTCGCGAGCAGCGCCTTGCCGAGCGAGGTGGAGTGAGCGGGCAGCCGCCGCCCCACGCGCGTGAACGGGCGCAGATAGTGCTGTGACTGCCGGGTCGCCAGGTAGACCACGTTCGTGCCGTCGAGCCGCGCGAGGTGGATGGTCTCCGTGGTGTCGTCGGAGAGCCGGTCCAGGGTCGGCCTGGCAGCGGCCACGACCTCGTCGCCGTCGATGTACGACGTCCCGACCAGCAGGGCGCGCACCCCGATGCCGTACCGCGTGCCCGTGGCGTCCGTCTCGACCCAGCCGAGCTCCACGAGGGTGCGCAGCAGCATGTACAGGCTGGACTTGGGGTATCCGACGGCCTCCTGGACCGCGGCGAGCGAGTGCATGCCGGGCCGCCCGGCGAAGTATTCGAGCAACTCCACCGTCCGCACCGCGGACTTGACCTGTGCCCCACCGGAATCGGCAACTGACATCGCTGTACGCCCCTTCTTGACCGTGCGGAACGCCCGGAAATAGAGTCCCCAGCATATTCACCACCAGGAACGTTGTTCAGAATACCGAACAACTTCGGTGGGTGGCAGAGACCGGAAGGAAGCCGCCGTGGAAGCAGCACCAGTCTGGAGTGTCGACCCCCGTAGCGGGAAGCGGCGGGAGCGGGTCGGGGTGGAGGCTTCTGCGGGGGAGGTGGGTGTGGTGGTGCGGGCCGCGTGGGAGGCGCGGGGTTCGTTGGTGGATCGTGGTGTGCGGGCGGGGTTCCTGCGGGGGGCGGCGGCTCTGCTGGAGGCGTCGGGGGACGTTCTGGTGGAGGTGGCGGACGCGGAGACGGCGCTGGGTGGGGTGCGGTTGCGTGGTGAGCTGGCGCGGACGTGTTATCAGTTGCGGGCGTTCGCGGATGTGGTGGAGGAGGGGTCGTTCCTGGGGGTGATCATCGATCATCCTGATGCGGCGGCGACGCCGCCGGTGCCGGATCTGCGGCGTTTCAAGGTGCCGTTGGGTGTGGTGGCGGTGTATGCGGCGTCGAATTTTCCGTTCGCGTTCTCGGTGGCGGGTGGGGACACGGCCAGTGCGTTGGCGGCGGGGTGTCCGGTGGTGGTGAAGGCGCATCCGGATCATCCGGGGTTGTCGGAGCGGGTGGCGGCGGTGTTGCGGCGGGCGGCGGTGGAGCGGGGGTTGCCTGCGGGGGTGGTGGGGCTGGTGCATGGTTTCGAGGCGGGTGTGGCGTTGGTGGGGCATCCGCTGGTGGCGGCGGCGGGGTTCACCGGGTCGGTGCGTGGTGGGCGGGCGTTGTTCGACGCGGCGGCGGCGCGGCCGGTGCCGATCCCGTTCCATGGGGAGCTGGGTTCGCTCAATCCGGTGGTGGTGACACAGGCGGCGGCGTCGGAGCGGGCGGAGGAGATCGGTGCGGGGCTGGCGGGGTCGATGACGCTGGGGGTGGGGCAGTTCTGTGTGAAGCCGGGTCTGGTGCTGGTTCCGGCGTCGCCGGAGGGTGACCGGCTGGTGGAGGCGTTGGCGGGCGGGGTGGCGCGGGCGGCGGCGGGGGTGCTGCTGGACGGGCGGATGCGGGACAACTTCGTGGCGGGGGTGGCCGAGCGGGCCGCATTGGCGGGGGTGGAGTGTCCGGTGGTGCCGGGCGGGGAGGGGGAGCGGGGGGTGCGGGCCGGGTTCTTGACCGTGCCGGCGGGCCGGCTGACGGAGCCGGGTGCGCATGATGTGCTGTTGGAGGAGTGTTTCGGTCCGGTCACGGTGGTCGCGCGGTACGGGGATCCGGCCGAGGTGGACGCGGTGCTGGCGCGGTTGCCGGGCAATCTGACGGCGACGGTGCATCTGTCGGCCGGGGAGAGCGAGGGGCAGGGGCGGGCGGGTGAGCTGTTGGCCCGGCTGACGCCGTTGGCGGGCCGGGTACTGGTCAACGGCTGGCCGACCGGTGTCGCGGTCGCGCCCGCGCAGCACCACGGCGGCCCCTACCCGGCCACCACCTCCACCTCCACCTCCGTGGGCGCCACGGCCATCGAACGCTGGCTCCGCCCGGTCACCTACCAGCACACCCCCCACGCGCTCCTCCCGCCGGAACTGCGCGACGACAACCCGCTCGGGCTTCCCCGACGCGTCAACGGCCGCCTGCAACACTGACCCGCATGGAACTGAAGCTGCCCGACCTCCCCTTTCCCCTGCGGCCGTACGGTCCCGAGGCCGACTGGTCCTACGACGACGGTGTTCTGACCGCCTGGGCCGGCCCCCGCCAGGACCGTTTCGTCCCGCCGACCGGCCACTCCCTGGAACCGGCCTCCGACGCGCCCCGCCTGCTCGGCGCGCCGGAGGGCGACTTCCAGCTGATCGCCCGCGCCAAGGCCGGCTTCGCCGCGGCCTTCGACGCGGCCGTGCTCTACGTGCACGTCACCGAGCACGAGTGGGCGAAGCTCTGCCTGGAACTGTCGCCGGACAGGCCGACGGTCTGCACGGTCGTCACCCGCGGCCACTCCGACGACGCCAACTCCTTCGTGGTCGACGGTGACAGCGTCTGGCTGCGCATCAGCCGCACGGGAAAGGCGTTCGCCTTCCACGCCTCCACCGACGGCGAGCAGTGGACCTTCGTCCGCATCTTCACCCTCGGCGACGAGGACCGGGCCGGCGCGGCACTGGTCGGCTTCATGGCCCAGTCGCCGGTGGGCGAGGGCTGCGTCGTCTCCTTCGACCGCATCGAGTACCGCGACAGCTGGCCGGAAGGGCTGCGGGACGGCTCCTGACGCACGGGAGGCGCCCCTCCCGGGCGTCTCACGCCGGCGTGAGGACCGGCGGCCGTCCCGTCGTCCAGAGGGCCTCGACCGCCATCCGGCTGAAGCGCCAGCCCTCGTCGGTCCGGCGCAGTTCGGCCTCGTAGCGGCCGCCCACGGTGAACAGCGGATCCTCGCCCTCGTGGTGGATGTGGACCATCAGCGCGTTCCAGGACGCCCTGGCCGTCCCCGACGCGGCGTCGACGTCGGTCAGCAGGTCGGAGGCCATGTGCTGGGTGCGGGCGAACCTCCTGATGGCCTCCTCCGTGCCGCGTACGGCCTCGGCGCCCTCGAACACCCCGACGGGGGCGACCATGCGCGCGTCGTCGGTGAAGTGGTCACGCGCCCAGCCGGCCGGGAACGCGCGCTCGTCCATGGCGCGGAAGAAACGGCTGACGAGCAGCCCGATCTCGATGTGGTCCAGATGAGTGGTCATGCCGTGAGCGTTCACCCTCAACCGCGGTCGAGGTCAAGGGAGCCCGGTCAGGACGGGTCTGCAACCGTGCCCGCCCGCGGTCGCGTCCCCCAGCACATGATCAGAACTGCCACTCTCGCGGACCTCGACGCCATAGCGGCCCTCCACGCCGAAGCGCGCGCCACCTACTACCGGGGCCACATCCCCGACGAGGCCTTCGACGGGCCCGCCGAGCGTGCCCGCAACCGGGCCGGCTGGGAGCGGGCGATCGGGCAGGGGCGGGTGCTGTGCGCGGAACGGGACGGCGTCGTCGCGGGCACGGCTGCCTTCGGCGAGGTGGACGGCGTCATGACCCTTTCGCAGCTCCACGTCGCCCCCGCGCGCTGGCGCGCCGGCGTCGGCACCGAGCTCCACGCCGCCTGCGTCGAGGCGTGGCGGGGCGCGGGCGTGAGAAGCGCCCGCCTCGAGGTCTTCCAGGAGAACGAGCGGGCCCAGGCCTTCTACGCCCGCCACGGCTGGTACCCGGACCCCGACGAGCCGCTCGCCGGGAACCACCTGGTCCTGCGCTTCACGGTGCCGGCGGACGAGTAGGCGCGCCCGAGCCGATGCGGCCGGGGACGCCGGGCCGTCACGGCGGCCCGGCCCGCCCGCCTGTCCCTCACCCCGGCGAGAAAGACCCCTGGCCGGAGCGGCTCGACGGCCGCCGGCCCGGCGGGGCCTTCGCGGCTTCCCGCGGAATGAGGCGGGCCCGTCCCCTGTTGAGGTGCTGCGGAGGCGCCCCGCCCCGTCCGTCCCACCGACCCCGCCCGGCGAGCCGGGCGAACCGTGTCCGGCGCCGCCGGCCGGCTTGACCCTGGAGTGATGAAGAAGCATGCGCGTCGAGATCTGGTCCGACATCGCCTGTCCGTGGTGCTACATCGGCAAGGCCCGTTTCGAGAAGGGCCTCGATGCCTTCGCGCATCGCGACGAGGTGGAGGTCGTGCACCGGTCCTTCGAACTCGACCCCGGCCGTGAAAGGGGCGACACCGCTCCGGTCGTCGACATGCTCGCGAAGAAGTACGGCCGCACCCGCGAGGAGGCGCAGGCCATGGAGGAGCACGTGGCGTCCAACGCCCGCTCCGAAGGGCTGGAGTACCGCGTCGAGGGCCGCGACCACGGGAACACCTTCGACATCCACCGGCTGCTGCACCTCGCCAAGGCCCGCGGCCGCCAGGACGAGCTGCTCACCCTCGCCTACCGGGCGAACTTCGCGGAGGAGCGGTCCGTCTTCGACCCGGACGTCCTCCTCGCGCTCGCCGTGGAGGCGGGACTCGACGAGCAGGAGGCACGCCGGGTCCTCGCGGACGTGAGCGCCTACGCCGACGACGTACGCGCCGACGAGCGGGAGGCTGCGGAGCTGGGTGCGAACGGCGTCCCGTTCTTCGTGTTCGACCGGCGGTACGGGGTGTCCGGCGGGCAGCCCGCCGAACTGTTCACGCAGGCGCTGGAACAGGCCTGGCAGGGGCGGGAGGCCGCCCCGGCCGGCGAGGACGCGGCCGTCTGCGACGCCGACGGCGCATGCGAGGTCCCCGCGGCCGCCGACGCCGCGCAGCCGGCTTCGTGAAGCGCCGCTGAACGGTTGTGTCCAGCAAGGCGTGATTGACCCGGAGGACACGGCACCGCAGGGTGATCCCATGGAGACGCAGATCCTGGAGCCCACGGCCGGCGGTGAGTTCGCGCCCACGACGACGTACCTGAACACCTCGAGCTGCGGCCTGCTCCCGCGCCGTACGGTCCGTGCGGTGGCGGCGCTGGCGCAGGAGCTGGCCGACGGACGGCCCGGCGGTGCGGGCGACTTCTCGGCCGTGACCGCCGCCCGCGAGTCCTTCGCCCGCCTCGCCGGCGTGCCCCACGAGCGGGTGGCCGTCGGCGGTTCGGTCTCCGTCCATGTGGGGCTGATCGCGGCCTCGCTGCCGCCGGGCTCCGAGGTGTTGTTCCCCGAAGGGGAGTACGCCTCCGTGATCACGCCCTTCACCGTGCGGGGCGACCTCAAGACGCGGTTCGCGCCGCTGGAAGGGCTGGCGGACGCGGTCCGCCCCGGTACGGCGCTCGTCGCCTTCTCGTCGGTGCAGTCCGCCGACGGCAGGGTCGCCGACATGGCGGCCGTGCGCGCCGCCGCCGCGGCGCACGGGGCCCGTACGCTCCTCGACGCCAGCCAGTCGGCCGGCTGGCAGCCGCTGGCGGCGGGGGACTGGGACTACACCGTCACCGGCGGTTTCAAGTTCCTGCTCTGCCCGCGCGGTGTGTCCTTCCTGACCGTGACGGAAGACGCGCAGGAGGCGCTGCCGCCGCTGCACGCGGGCACCTTCGCCGCAGAACGGCTGTGGGAGACGACGTACGGCCCGATCGAGGAGACCGCCACCTCGGCCCGCCGCTACGACGAACCCCCGGCCTTCCTCTCGTACCACGGTGCCGAGCAGTCGCTCGCCCTGCTGGAGGAGATCGGCATCGACGCGGTCCTGGCCCACGACACCGCGCTGGCACGGCTGTTCAGGGCCGGCCTCGTGGAACTGGGCCACGAACCGGTGCCCGCGGACTCGGCGATCGTGGCCGTCCCCGGCCTCGGCCACCGCGCCCGCGAGCTGGCCGGCTCCGGGATCCTGCTCTCCGAGCGCGCCGGCAATCTGCGCGCCTCGTTCCACCTCTACAACTCGCCCGCCGACGTGGAACGGGTCCTGGACCGCCTCGCCGGCCGGGGCTCCGCCGTCGGGGGCGGCTGCGGCGCGCCGGCCGACGGTCGGGCGGGGCATCCGCGATAGACCGTTCGGCCGCGCGTGAGGCCCGGCGCCCGCGAGGACGCGGTCGGCCGGGTCCGGGCGCCGGACCCGGGCGCCGGCCGGGTCAGGCGCGGCGTTCCGGGCAGTCGGCCGTCTCCGTGCAGAGGTTCGCCTCGACCTTGGCCAACAGGCGCGTCAAATCCCGCCGTTCGTCCTCGTCCAGGCCGCGGAGCGTGTGCTCCTCCAGCTGCGCCCAGGCCTCCGACACGTCCGACAGCAGTGCGCAGCTCCGCTCCGTCGCCTCCACGAGGACGGCCCTGCGGTCGGCCGGGTCCGGGCAGCGGCGGACGTGGCCGGACTGTTCGAGGCGCTGGAGCATCTTGGTCACGGTGGACGGGTCGAGGTCGGCCGCCTTGATGAGCTCCGACTGACGCAGTGGTCCGGCGTCCCACAGGCGCATCATCACGAACTCCTGGCCGGGGTAGAGGCCCAGCCCCTTGAGCAGCTTGCCCGCGGCGATGCGGTGGAGCCGCGCCACCCGGGAGACGGCGTGGCTGACGGGGCCGCTGCTCGCGGCGTGCGGCAGCTGTCCGGTGCACGCAGGGTCGCCCTGTGCCTCCTCCGCTGTGGACATGGTGCTCTCCTCGGCCGGTTTTCCACTGCTTCCAGAATATTACCTTGGTCGGCCAATGAATGCGCTACAGTGGCGCAGAGCCGATTACTTGGCCGACCACATAATTTTTCTGGGGGTTCCCATGACCACCGCATTCGACCCGATCCAGCTCGCCGGCAAGCACCTGCGCAACCGCATCGCCATGGCGCCGATGACCCGCAGCCGCGCCTACGGCCCCGGCCTCACACCGACGCCCTCCGTCGTGGAGTACTACCGGCAGCGCGCCTCCGCGGGCCTGATCATCACCGAGGGCACCCAGCCCTCCGTGGTCGGCCAGGGCTACCCGGACACCCCGGGGCTGCACAGCGCCGAGCAGGTCACCGCCTGGCGCGAGGTCACCGACGCCGTGCACCGCGAGGGCGGCACGATCTTCGCCCAGCTGATGCACGCCGGCCGGATCGGCCACCCCGTCCTGCTGCCGGACGGACTCGTCCCGGTGGGCGTGTCGGCCGTCGCCGCGCAGGGGCAGGTCTACACGCACGAAGGTCCCAAGGACTTCATCGCGCCCAGGGAACTGACCGCGCAGGAGATCCGGGCGACCGTCGAGGACTTCGCGTCCGCCGCGCGCAACGCGATCGAGGCCGGCTTCGACGGCGTCGAGCTGCACGGCGCGAACGGCTACCTCATCCACCAGTTCCTCGCGCCCAACAGCAACCACCGCACCGACGAGTGGGGCGGGTCCGTCGAGAACCGCATCCGGTTCGCCGTCGAGGTGACCGAGGCGGTCGCGGCCGCGATCGGCGCCGAGCGCACCGCCCTGCGGATCTCGCCGTTCAATCCGTACAACGGCATCGAGGAGACGGACCCGGAAGCCGTCTACACCGCTCTCGTCCAGCGGATCGAGCCGCTCGGCCTCGGCTACCTGCACATCACAGAGGCCGTCCCCGGCGGGCGGGAACTCACCCAGACGCTGCGCAAGCAGTTCTCCGGGACGCTCGTCCTCAACCCGGCGACCGAGGGGCCGACCGGCCCCGAGGCCCTCACCCTGGTCGAGGACGGCCTCGCCGACGTGATCGCGTACGGCGCGATGTTCCTGGCCAACCCGGACCTCCCGGCCCGTCTCGAGGCGGGCGGACCGTTCAACGCCCCTGACCCCGCGTCGTTCTTCGGCGGCGACGACAAGGGCTTCATCGACTACCCGGCGCTCACCGGCTGACCGGCAGCCGCGCCCACGCGGACGCGGGCGGGCCGGACTCCCGAAGGAGTCCGGCCCGCCCGCGCAGGTGCCGTCAGGTCACCGCACCGGGGTGAAGTCCCGCGCACCGATGAAGTCGGGCCGCGGAACCGGCGCCGCGAACGGCTCGACCGCCGTGTTCTCCACGCTGTTGAAGACGATGAAGACGTTGCTGCGCGGGTACGGCGTGATGTTGTCGCCGGAGCCGTGCATGCAGTTGCAGTCGAACCAGGTCGCCGACCCGGCCCGGCCGGTGAACAGCCGGATGCCGTGGTCGTCCGCGAAGCGGGTCAGCGCCTCGTCGGACGGTGTGCCGGCGTCCTGCATCTGCAGCGACTTCTTGTAGTTGTCCTTCGGCGTCTCGCCCGCGCAGCCGAGGAACGTCTTGTGCGACCCCGGCATGATCATCAGACCGCCGTTGGTGTCGAAGTTCTCGGTGAGGGCGATGGACACGGAGACGGTGCGCATGTTCGGCAGGCCGTCCTCCGCGTGCCACGTCTCGAAGTCCGAGTGCCAGTAGAAGCCGGAAGCGCCGAAGCCGGGCTTCACATTGATCCGGGACTGGTGGACGTACACGTCGGAGCCCAGGATCTGCCGGGCTCTGCCCACCACCCGCTCGTCGCGCACCAGCGCGGCGAACACCTCGCTGAGCTTGTGGACCTCGAAGACCGACCGCACGTCCTGCGACTTCGGCTCGACGATCGAGCGCTCGTCGGCGCGCACCGCCGGGTCGCTGATCAGCCGCTCCAGTTCGGAGCGGTACACGGCGACCTCGTCGTCCCTGATCAGCTGGTCGACGGTGAGGAAACCGTCCCGCTCGAACCCCATGAGGTCCGCCGTGGCGATCGGCCCCGGGGCGCCGGGCGCCGACCAGACGACCGGGTCCTTGCGGGGGGTGAGCACCTCACTGGCGCCACGGGTCGGGTACAGGTCGGTGCGTGCGGGTGCGGTGGTCATATCTCAGCCCTCCTCGGTCAGCAGCGGGTAGACGCCGTTCTCGTCGTGGTCCTCCCGTCCGGTGACGGGGGGATTGAAGACGCAGACGCAACGGAAGTCGGTCTTGGGGCGCATGGTGTGCTTCTCGTGGCCGTCCAGCAGATACATCGTGCCGGGCTCGATCCAGTGGGTCTCGCCCGTCTCGTCGTTGGTCAGCTCGGCCTCACCCTCCACGCAGAGCACGGCCTCGATGTGGTTCGCGTACCACATCGACGTCTCCGTACCCGCGTAGAGCACGGTCTCGTGGAGCGAGAAGCCGACCTTCTCCTTGGCGAGCACGATGCGCTTGCTCTCCCAGGTGCCGGAAGCGGACTTCACATGGCGCTCGGTGTTCTCGATGTCCTTGAACGATCGGACGATCACGGTGGTTCGTCACCTCTCGGTAGTACGGGTGGTCAGGCGGTCTCTCGGACGGAGCGCGCCAGGATGCGCAGGCCCTCGTCCAGCTCGTCGGTGGAGATCGTCAGCGGCGGAAGCAGCTTCACGACCTCGCTCTCCGGTCCGGACGTCTCCAGCAGCAGTCCGAGCTCGAAGGCGCGGGCGCAGACGGCGGACGCACGCGGCTTGTCCTCGAACTCCATGCCCCAGACCAGGCCACGGCCGCGGAAGCTGACGCCCTCGCCGCCCAACTCGTCGACGATGGCGAGCAGCGCGCGCTCGACCTGCTCGCCGCGGGCGATGGTCTGCTTCTCCATCTGCCCGTCGGCCCAGTAGGTGTTGAGGGCCGCGGCGGCGGTCACGAACGCGGGGTTGTTGCCGCGGAACGTGCCGTTGTGCTCGCCCGGCTCCCAGATGTCCAGCTCGGGCTTGAACAGGGTGAGCGCCAGGGGCAGGCCGTAGCCGCTGATGGACTTCGAGACGGTGACGATGTCCGGGACGATGCCGGCCTCCTCGAAGGAGAAGAAGCCGCCGGTGCGGCCGCAGCCCATCTGGATGTCGTCGACGATCAGCAGCATGTCCTGGCGGTGGCACAGGTCCTGCAGCGCGCGCAGCCACTCGGCGCGGGCCACGTTGATGCCGCCCTCGCCCTGGACCGTCTCGACGATCACGGCGGCGGGCTTGTTCAGACCCGAACCCTGGTCCTCGAGCAGCCGCTCGAACCAGAGGAAGTCGGGGACCTGGCCGTCGAAGTAGTTGTCGAACGGCATCGGCGTGCCGTGCACCAGCGGGATGCCGGCGCCGGCGCGCTTGAAGGCGTTGCCGGTGACGGCGAGCGAGCCGAGCGACATGCCGTGGAAGGCATTGGTGAACGAGACGACCGACTCGCGGCCCTTCACCTTGCGGGCGAGCTTCAGCGCGGCCTCGACCGCGTTGGTGCCCGTCGGGCCCGGGAACATGACCTTGTAGGGCAGGTCACGCGGACGCAGGATCACGTTCTGGAACGACTCGAGGAACGCGCGCTTGGCGGTCGTGGCCATGTCCAGGCCGTGGGTGATGCCGTCGCGCTCGATGTAGTCGATCAGGGCGCGTTTGAGGACCGGGTTGTTGTGCCCGTAGTTCAGAGATCCGGCGCCGGCGAAGAAGTCGAGGTAGGTGTGGCCGTCCTCGTCGTGGAGGTGGCTGCCCTGGGCGCGGTCGAACACGGCGGGCCAGCCGCGGCAGTAGCTGCGCACCTCGGACTCGAGGGTCTCGAAGACGCTCAGGGCGGGCGGGGTGATGGTCACAGCGAACTCCATGGGGGTGGGGTGGGCGCGAGAGGTCAGGGATGACGCGGCGCGCGCGGGGTGCCGTGCGGGCACAGGGCGCGCGGCAGCGGTCACGCGGCGACGGGACCGATGCGGTACAGCACTTCCGGCTGGTGCGTCCCCTCGGGGAACAGCCCGCCGTCGAAGAGGACCTCGCGGCTGAGGGATGCTCCGTGGCGCTTGGCGTAGGAGGTGAACAGGGCGTCGGAGGCGGTGTTGTCCGGGGTGATGGTCGTCTCTATCTCGCGGACCCCGAGCCCGCCGGTGACCTTGGCGGTCAGTGCGTCCAGCAGGACGCCGGCCAGCCCCCGGCCCCGGTGCGCACGGTCGACGGCGACCTGCCAGACGACGAGCGCCTCCGGGCGGTCGGGGCGTACGTATCCGGTGACGAAGGCGATGGGCTCGCCGTCACGGCCGCGGGCCACGACGGAGGTGGCCGCGAAATCGCGACACCACAGCAGGTAGCTGTACGAGGAGTTGAGGTCCAGGACCTCGGAGTCGCGGGCGATGCGCCAGATCGCGGCTCCGTCCTCCACTCGTGGGGTGCTGATCTCGAGGAATTCGTCTCGGGCTCGTACAAGGTCTTCTTGTGCGGCGGTCATGTCGATTCAATTTACCCAGCAAATTCGCGAATTGCATCGGGCAAGGGGGTTGGGTGCCGAGAGCCGTTGTGTTATCGCGCGGGCGCGAGCTCGCCGTGAATCGTCGGGCGATCGCGCCGGTATGCCCGGAAATATCCGGGCATACCGCTCCCTCTGTGGTGTCGGTCACATGAAGGCAACCTGGTTGACACGTGATGGAATCGGCCCCGGAAACGATATGAATCTCTACGTTTAGCAGTCGAGATCGGGGGCAGCAGAATGCGGGGAGCTATTTACCGAAGTGAACCGGAATTTGCTCCCGATATTCGTTCCATGCGTTTATGCGGGGCGTGTGCGGGACACGGGAATCCGATGTGAGGATCCCGCCGGAGAGCGCCGCGAGGACGCGGAGCGGCCCCGCCCGCGCGAGGACGGGGCCGCACCGGCATCAGACCCAGTTCTCGCCGGCGGCCCGGCGCGCGCCCTCCAGGTCCACCGGCCGGCCGTGCTCGGCCAGCGCGGCGCCCAGCGCGGCGAGGGACGACTGCACCACGCCGCGGGTCGCGTCCACGCCGTAGTGGTTGATCCGGATCATCTCCGCGGCCAGCGGGCCGCCACCCGCCATCACCGGCAGCGACGGATCGGCGGCGAGCGCCTTCGCCACCAGGTCCCGGGCGTCCACCCCGGCCGGGGCGCGCAGCGTGGTCGCCACCGGCGCGGCGTGCCGCGCCTCGTGCACGTAGGGGGCGATACCGCCGCCGAGCGCCAGAGCTCCCGCACGCGTGGCCGCGGCGGCCGCCCTGTGCCGGGCCGTCACGGCGTCCAGACCCTCCGACCCGATCCGCTCGAGGCACGCCTCGAGCGCCAGCATCTCCAGCTGCGCGGGCGCGTGCAGCAGAGCCCTGCGCCCGCCGTCGATCCAGCGCTGCTTCCAGTCGAGCAGCGACAGGTACGAGCCGCGGGGCGCGGCCGGGTTGGCGGCGATGCGCTCCCAGGCCCGCTCGCTCACCGACACGGCGGAGACGCCGGCCGGACCGCCCATCGCCTTCTGCGCGCCGATCACGCACAGGTCCACGCCCCAGGCGTCGGGGAGCAGCGGCTCCGCGGCCACGGAGGCGACGGCGTCCAGCATGAACAGCGCCCCGTGGGCCCGCACGACCTCGCCGATCTCCGCGACGGGGTTGGTGTTGCCCGTCGCGGCTTCGGCGTGCACCAGTGAGACGAAGTCGATCTCGGGGTGTTCGGCCAGCGCCCGGGCGACCTGGTCGGCGTTCACCGCCGTGTTGAAGGGCACCTCGAGGTCCACGACGGCGGCCCCGCAGTCGCGCAGCCAGTTGCCGAAGGTCTGGCCGTAGGGGCCCGTGACCACGTTCAGTGCCGTCGAACCGGGGTGCGCGCCGCCGCGGATGCAGCCCTCCAGGGGCAGCAGGGCCTCGCCCTGCATCACGACCACGTCCTGCTCGGTGCCGAGCAGCGCCGCGACTCCTCGCTCGATGGACGCGAAGTGCGCGGCGGTCAGCGGGGCGAGGTCCAGCAGGGGATGTGTCACTGCGGTGCTCTGTTTCTCTCGGCGTCCGGACGTGTTCCCGGCAGGGCCGGACGGTGTTCGGACAGTGTTCGGGCTCTCGCTCGAGAGTACCGAGGGCCTCGTACAGTTCCTGGCATGAGCGATCACACGGTGCTGCATGTGAAGGGGCGGGTGCTCGTCGGGCCCGAGGAGGTGCGGGACGAACTGTGGGCGGTCGACGGCCGGATCACCTTCGAACGTCCCCGCGCCGAGGCGGTCACCGTGCACGGCTGGGCGCTGCCCGGGCTGGTCGACGCCCACTGCCACGTCGGCCTCGACCACCACGGCCCGGTCGACGCCGCGACCAGCGAGAAGCAGGCACTCACCGACCGCGAGGCGGGCACGCTGCTGATCCGCGACGCGGGATCGCCCTCCGACACGCGCTGGATCGACGAGCGCGAGGACCTGCCGAAGATCATCCGGGCGGGCAGGCACATCGCCCGCACCCGCCGCTACATCCGCAACTACGCGCACGAGATCGAGCCCGAGGACCTGGTGGCGTACGTGGCGCGGGAGGCCCGGCGCGGCGACGGCTGGGTCAAGCTCGTCGGTGACTGGATCGACCGGGATGCCGGCGACCTGACCGCCTGCTGGCCGCGCGGGGCCGTGGAGGCGGCCATCGCGGAGGCCCACCGGCTGGGTGCCCGGGTGACGGCGCACTGCTTCGCGGAGGACTCGCTGCGCGACCTCGTCGAGGCCGGCATCGACTGCATCGAGCACGCGACCGGGCTCACGCAGGACACGATCCCGCTGTTCGCGGAGCGCGGCGTCGCCATCGTCCCGACCCTGGTCAACATCGCCACGTTCCCCGATCTCGCCGCGGGCGGCGAGTCCAGGTTCCCCCGGTGGTCGGCCCATATGCGACGGCTGTACGAGCGGCGCTACGACACCGTGCGCGCGGCCTACGACGCGGGCGTACCGGTCTTCGTCGGCACGGACGCGGGCGGTTCCCTGGCGCACGGCTTGGTCGCCGAGGAGGTCGCCGAGCTGGTGAAGGCCGGCATCCCGCCGCTCGAGGCGCTGTCGGCGACCACGTGGGGGGCCAGGAGCTGGCTCGGCCGCCCGGCGCTCGAGGAGGGCGCCCCCGCCGACCTGGTGGTGTACGACGAGGACCCGCGCGCCGATGTGCGGGTCCTCGCGGCGCCGCGAGCGATCGTGCTCGACGGGCGGGTCGTCGGCTGAGGGAAGGGTGGCGCGAAGAGGCGGCCCTTCGAGTGACGCCTCAAGTGTGCGGCATCCCGTGAAGTCTCCTGAGCCCCGCAGAGTCACCGCCCTCGTGGCCAGGGGGTCGCCCTCCGCTGCGGGTCATGCCCCCAGGTCCTCCGTCACGGGCAGGCACTCGGCGAGCAGGTCGACGACGTCGCGCCAGGCTCGCTGCGCGTGCCGTGGGTGGTAGCCGACGCCGGGGACCACGGGGTGGTCGACCGGCGGGTGGTGGAAGGCGTGCAAGGCTCCGCCGTAGACCGTGAGGCGCCAGTCGACGCCCGCGGCCTGCATCTCGGCGGTGAACGCGTTCCGTTGCGCGGGCGGCATGATCGGGTCTTTTGACCCGACCCCGGCCCACACCGGGCAGCGAATGCGCGCCGCCTCGCCCGGTCGGCCCGTGGTAGTCGCGTTGACTGTCCCGATCGCGCGGAGGTCGACGCCGTCGCGCCCGAGTTCCAGCCCGACGGCGCCCCCGGTTCCGTAGCCGATGGCGGCGATCCGGTCGGGGTCGGTCCGGGGCTCGGTGCGCAACACGTCGAGCGCCGCATGGCCGATCCCCCGCATCCGGTCGGGATCGGTGAGCAGCGGCAGGCAACGGGCCAGCATCTCCTCGGGGTCACCGAGATAGCGCCCGCCATGAAGGTCGAAGGCCAGCGCTACGTATCCCAGCTCGGCCAGAGCATCGGCCCGGCGGCGCTCGACGTCGCTGAGCCCCATGCCCTCTGGTCCGACCAGCACCGCGGGCCGGCGGTCGACACCGGCCGGGAGCGCGAGGTGCCCGATCATCGTCAGACCGTCGGCCGGGTACTCGACCGTACGCGTCGTAATCGTCGTCATGGGACTGGACTGTATTGATCGTCGAGCCCGGTCCGGCCGGTGTTCTGCCGCTGACAGAACAGCACGGGTGTCCCTTTGACATACGGGGCGGGCCCGGCGCTCAGGGTTGCAAGATCATCCCGTTCCCCTTTGGCGCGTATCTCGGTCACACCCCGAGTCCGGATGAACTCCGCGAGCGCGGAAGGCGTGGACGCGCCCGGACGGCAGCTTCCGGAGGTCCGCTAAATCCCCTTGCCTCAATGGTCAAGAATCGTTGACCATTGCTCGCATGCCTACCGATGATCTTCCCGAGGCGCTTCACGTCACCACGGACGAGCAGCTGCGCGCCGTCTCCAATCTCACGCGCCACCGGATCATGGCCGTACTCCGCTTCGAGCCGGCGACGATCACGCAGATCGCCGAGCGGGTGGGCCTCGCGAAGGGGAGTTCCAGCTACCACGTGCGGCTGCTGGAGCGGGCCGGCCTGGTGAAGGTGGTACGGACGCGGAAGGTGCGGGGCGTCACCGAGCGGTACTACGCGATGGCCGCGCGGGCGATCGTGCTGCCGGATCCGGGCGAGGGAGGGCCGGATGTGCTGATGCGGCATGCGGTGGCGGACCTGGAGGCGTCGCCGGCGGATGGCGAGCGGCACGTGCGGATGGCGCATCTGCGGCTCACCGAGGAGCAGTTCGCGCAGCTGGGGGCGCGGCTGGAGGCACTGGCGGACGAGTACCGGCAGCTGTCCGATCCGTCGCTGCCGGACGCGTCACTCGTCTTCGCGCTGTTCCGCCCGGCGTCGCGCGAGCAGGCCGAGGGGGACGCCGAGTGACCTCAGTCGTAAGGAAGTTGCCGACCGGGTTCGGCCGGCTGTGGGCCGCGCAGACGATCTCCTCGCTCGGGGACGGGGTAACGCATGCCGCGCTGCCGCTGCTCGCGTTGACGTTGACGCGGGATCCGATGGCGCTCGCCGTCGTCACGGCCGCCGGGACGCTGCCGTGGCTGTTGTTCGGGGTGCTCGGCGGTGCGCTGGTGGACCGCTGGGACCGCCGGCGCACGATGTGGGTCGCGGACGCGGCGCGTGCGCTGCTGCTCGCGATACCCGCGGCGGCGGCCGTGCTCGACGTACTGAGCATTCCGCTGCTCGCGGCCGTCGCCTTCCTGCTCGGCCTCGGTGGACTCTTCTTCGACACGGCCGCCACGGCCTGTCTGCCGGATCTGCTCGGCCGCGACCTCGTACTCCTGGAGCGAGCCAACTCTCGCCTTCGCGGGGCCCAGACCGTCATGTCCGGCTTCGCGGGGCCGCCCGCGGGCAGTGCGCTGCTCGCGCTGGGGCGGGCGGTTCCGCTGCTCGCCGACGCGGTGTCGTTCCTGCTCTCCGCACTGCTCGTACGGTCGCTTCCCGCCATGCCCCGGCCCGTGCCGGAGGTCCGTGAGTCGCTGTTCCGGCAGGCGCGGGCCGGGGCCTCGTACGTCTTCCGGGACCGGTTGCTGCTCGGGCTCGCGCTCCGCCCGGCGGTCGGGAACATCGCCTTCCTCGCTGTGGAGACCGTCCTCGCGCTCTTCGCGCACGACCGCCTCGGCATCGACACCTACGGCTTCGGCCTGCTCCTCACGGCGGAGGCCACCGGCGGCCTGCTCGGTGCGGGCATCGCCTCCTACCTCGGCCGACGGCTCGGCACCGGCACCGCGCTGACCTGTACGGCAGCCGTCGAAGGGCTAGCCATCCTGGGCCTGGCCGCTGCCCGGAACGCGTACGTGGCCGGGCTGGCGCTCGCCGTCTGCGGGGCCGGCATGGGCGCCACCATGGTGCTCGGGCCCTCCCTCCGGCAGGCGATCGTCCCGGCCCACCTCATGGGCCGGGTCGCCTCCACCTCCCGCATGCTGGCCATGTGCGCCGCCCCCGTCGGGGCCTTCCTCGGCGGCTGGCTGGCCACCACCTACGACATCCGCACCCCGCTCTTCACCGCCGCCGGTCTCCTCCTGGCGATGACGGCCATCACGGCGTCCATGACCAGCAACCGCCGGGTCGAAGCGGCGCTGCGTGCCGCCGCTCCGGCCGGCCGTCCGGATCACCGGGTGTCCAAGGATCCCGCCGAGGAGAGTGCACCCGACGTGTTGTGACGCCTGCCGCGAAGGCGCCACGACACGTCGGGTGCCAGGCCCCCGCGGGACGCGACGAGTGGCCGGGTCGGTCGGGTGTGCCGGCCGCCGGCCGCCGGTCGTCGTCGTCCTCGGCGGCGTCCGGGTCCGGAAGGGGCGCAGGGCTTTGATGGGGAACAGGTAGCGGCCCAGGAAGTCGATGTGCCGCTCCTTGAGCGGGGAGAGGCGGGCGACGTCTTCGTCCTTGAGGTCGTGGCCCTCGGCACGGAGCCGGGCGACGGCGGCGTCCGGGCAAGGGTGTTCCACAGGACGACGGCGTCGAGGACCGGGCCGAGAGCGGCGAACTGGTCGTCATGCCCGTCGCCGTACTCACGCCCGGAAACGGACAGGGAGAGCCGTACGGCAAGCGTGTCTCATGTCCGTCACGCCGTGAGGGGCCCGTCCGTCGCCGCCAGGGGGGCGGGGAGGTCGGTGGAGCCGGTCAGATAGCGGTCGGCCGCCGCGGCGGCCGACCGTCCCTCCGCGATGGCCCACACCACGAGGGACTGGCCGCGGCCCGCGTCCCCCGCGACGAAGACACCGTCCGCCGCCCTGCGGTCCGGCTGCTCGTCCCCCTCCTCCCGCAGCGCCGCGAAGGCGGCGTTCCGTGCGAAGTTGCCGCGTGCGTCGAAGGCGAGTCCGAGCTGCTGGGCCAGGCCGGTGTCCCGTTCGGGCCCGGAGAAGCCGAGGGCGAGCAGGACCAGGTCCGCCCTCAGCACCCGACCCGTCCCGGCCAGCGGGTGTCGGGCCGAGGGCTCCACCTCGGTCAGATGCAGCGCGCGCACGCGGCCGGCCGCGTCCCCCTCGAAGCGCACGGTGGCCATGGAGTAGGTCCTCGGGTCGGCGCCGTCGCGGGCACGAGCCTCCTCATGGGCGTGGGAGGCCCGGAGGATCTTCGGATACACCGGCCACGGCTGGCTCTCGGTACGGGTGTCACCCGGCTCCGGATTGATGTCCAACTGCACCACCGACGCGGCATCCTGACGCAGCACGGTGCCGAGACAGTCGGAGCCGGTGTCGCCGCCTCCGACGATCACCACGTGCCTGCCCTCCGCGGTGACGGCCGGCTGCGCGTGGTCGCCCTCCGTGACCCGGTTCGCCGCCGTCAGGTACTCCATGGCCTGGTGGATGCCGCTCAGCTCGCGACCCGGGACCGGTAGGTCCCGCTGCTGCCTCGCCCCGACGGCGACGATCATCGCGTCGTGGCGGTTCCTCACCTCCGCCACGGCGACGTCACGGCCGACGTCGACGCCGGGGCAGAAGACCGTGCCCTCCGCCCTCATCTGCTCGATACGGCGGTCCAGGTGCCGCTTCTCCAACTTGAACGCGGGGATGCCGTAACGGAGCAGGCCGCCGATGCGGTCGGCGCGTTCGTAGACCGCGACGGTGTGGCCGGCACGGGTGAGCTGCTGCGCCGCGGCCAGGCCCGCCGGCCCGGAGCCCACGACCCCGACCGATGAGCCGATGAGCCGCTCCGGCGGGAGCGGGGACACGAGCCCCCGTTCCCATGCCTGGTCGGCGATCGTCTGCTCGACGTTCTTGATCGTCACCGGCTCGGAGTTGATCGCGAGGACGCACGCGGCCTCACAGGGTGCCGGGCAGACCCGGCCGGTGAACTCGGGAAAGTTGTCGGTGGCGTGCAGCCGCTCGGCGGCGGCGCCCCAGTCGCCGTGGGCGGCGTACACGTTCCACTCCGGTACGAGGTTCCCCAGCGGGCAGCCGTGGTGGCAGAAGGGGATACCGCAGTCCATGCAGCGCCCTGCTTGGAGGGAGACCACCGGCAGCAGGGCCTGACCGGCGTGAACCTCGTGCCAGTCCCCGAGCCGTTCCTCGGCAGGACGTGGGGTCACGGGCCGGCGGGGCGTGTTGAGAAAACCGAAGGGGTCGGTCATGTCGCCCTCTGTGATGCCAGAAGTGAGGGTTCAACAGGGCGTTCTCACGAGCCTACGCCTCCGGCCCGCGCGTGACACGGCCGAAGGCGGAGGGCCGGACACCTGGTGAGACGGGTGCTCGCCATGTGAGAAGTTCCGCTTTGTGTCCATACGTCCTCCTGGTGGCGACGAATAAGGATCAGGTGAGGTATTCACCGCCGAAGGCGCGGGTCCGCCGACCGGACACAGCCCAGGGGAGCGCTCATGACGGGAAAGTCGCTCGAGGTGTTGGCCACCGGATCCGCGGACCCTGCTCGCCGGCACGACGAGGCCCCGCCTCCCGCCACCGGCGCGCAGGAGAAGCTCGCCCTGCTGCTCGCGGACGTCACGCAGGTGGACGAAGTGCCCCTCGACAGTCACTTCTTCGATGATCTGGGCGCGGACTCCCTGGTCATGGCCCACTTCTGTGCACGCGTCAGGAAGTGCCCGGACCTGCCGTCGGTGTCCATGAGGGACGTCTACCGCCACCCCACGGTCAGAGATCTGGCGGCAGCGCTCGCACGGTCCGGAGCGGCCCCGGCCGCTCCGGCGCCCGAGGCCCGCCCGCCCGTACCGGCGGCCGCCCCGCTCGGCAGGCCCCACTACGTGTTGTGCGGAGTGCTCCAGGCCGCGAGCTTCGTCGGCTATGCCTTCCTCGTCGCGTTCGTCAGCGCGGCGGGATACGACTGGATCGCCGGCGGAACGCACATCCTCGACACCTATCTGCGGTCGGTGGTGTTCGGCGCCGTGCTGCTGCTCGTCCTGTGCGCTCTGCCCGTCCTCGCGAAGTGGTTGCTCATCGGCCGGTGGAAGCCGGAGAGGATCAGCGTCTGGAGCCTGGCGTACGTCCGCTTCTGGCTGGTCAAGACGCTCATCCGGTCGAACCCGCTGGTCCTGTTCGTCGGTTCGCCGCTGTTCGTCCTCTATCTCAAGGTGCTCGGCGCGCGGATCGGGCGGGGCGTGACGATCCTTTCCCGCAATGTGCCCGTGTGCACCGATCTGCTGGCCGTCGGTGACGGCACGGTCATCCGCAAGGATGTCCTGATCAGCTGCTACCGCGCCCACAACGGTGCGATCGAGACGGGGCCGGTCACCCTCGGGCGGGACGTGGTCGTCAGCGAGGCGACGGTGCTCGACATCGACACCTCGATGGGCGATCGGGCGCAGCTCGGCCATGCGTCCTCGCTGCATACGGGCCAGGCGGTGCCGGACGGCGGGCACTGGCACGGATCGCCGGCGCAGCCCGGCGACGCCGACTTCCTGGCCGTCGGGCCCGCCCGGTGCGGCGCGGTGCGCCGGGCGGTGCACAGTGTGCTGCTCCTGCTCACGTCGCTCCTGGTGTACGTACCGCTGTCGGTGGGCTGCCTGGGTGTGCTGCTCTCCCAGGTCCCGCAGCTGACCACCGTGCTGGACCCTGGACCGGCGGCCCTCGGTGAATGGGTGTTCTACGCGGACCTGCTGGCGTTCACCGCCGTGGTCTTCTTCGGCGGCGTGCCGCTGGTCCTGCTCCTGCTGGTCACCGTGCCGCGCCTGCTGGGCCTGCTGGTGGAACCGGGTCGGGTCTACCCGCTGTACGGCTTCCACCACGCGGTGCACCGGGCGACCTTCCGGCTCACCAACAGACGGTTCATGACACGTCTGTTCGGCGACAGCAGCTGCATCGTGCACTATCTGCGCGGCATCGGCTACGACCTGTCCCGACCGGAGCAGACCGGTTCCAACTTCGGAACCGTGGTGAAGCACGAGAGTCCATCGGTCAGTGCCGTCGGCAGCGGCACCATGGTCTCGGACGGGCTCTCGTTCATGAACGCCGACTACTCGAGCACCTCCTTCCGGCTGGCCCGGACCTCGATCGGTGCGCACAACTTCCTCGGTAACCGGATCACCTACCCCTCGCGCGGCCGGACGGGCGACAACTGTCTGCTGGCGACCAAGGTCATGGTTCCTGTCGACGGTCCGCTCCGGGAGAACACCGGCCTCCTGGGGTCCCCCTGCTTCGAGATCCCCCGGTCGGTACTGCGGGACGGCACCTTCGACGACCTGAAGAGCGGTGCCGAACTGCGCAGCGGCCTCCGGGCCAAGAACCGCCACAACGCCGTCACCATGGCGTTGTTCCTGGCCACGGGATGGACGTACTTCTTCTGCGTCACGGTCCTGTTCGCGGGGGCAGCCGACCTGTACCCGCGGTGGGGCGTGGTGGCACTCGCGCTCGCCAACACGTTCGTGCTGCCGTTCACCGTCCTGTACCACGTACTCGTCGAACGCGTGGTCACCGCCGTGCACCGGCCGGAGCCGCTGTTCTGCTCGATCTACGACGTTCGTTTCTGGCGGCGCGAGCGGTACTGGAAGGTCCCCTCGGAGACGTACGTGCGGATCTTCAACGGCACGCCGTTCAAGAGCGTCGTGTGGCGGATGCTCGGCGTCCGCATCGGCAGCAGGGTGTTCGACGACGGCTTCGGTCTGACCGAACGGCCCATGGTCGCCATCGGGGACGGTTGCACGCTGGCCGCGGGCAGCGCCGTCCAGTGCCATTCACAGGAGGACGGCACCTTCAAGTCGGATCGCAGCACGATCGGTTCCGGCTGCACCCTCGGCGTCGGTGCCTTCGTCCACTACGGCGTGACGGTCGGCGACGGCGCCCTGCTGGAGGCGGACTCCTTCGTGATGAAGGGCGAGACGGTCCCCGCACACGCCCGGTGGGTCGGCAACCCGGCCCGGCCGGCCGGGCCGGAACACGACGGCGGCGGAGGTGGGTTCTGATGGTGTCAGCGGTGACCCACGTGTCCTCGGAGCAGCACACCCTGCCCGCCGGCGGGTTCACGGCCGCACCCCGTTGGGTCACGACGCCGGTGCCCGGCCGGGCCGAACACGCAACGGCCCTCCCCGGCGGTCTGACCGCGAACCTCCGAAGGCACGCCGAAGCGCTCGGGGTCCCGCTCACCGCGGTGCTGCTGGCCGCGCACATGAAGGTGCTCGCCGCACTGTCCGGCGACCGGGTCGTCCGCACCGGCTACCTCCCTCCGGCGGGTGCCGCGCCGCTGCCCTGTCGGCTGACGGTGGAACCCGGCCCGTGGCGTCAGGTCGTGCTGGACGCCTGCCGGACCGAGGCACAGCTGCTGGCGTCGCCTCCGGTGCGTGAGGGCCGAGGCCCCCGGCCCGAGGTCGTCTTCGCCCCGGCCGGCGGCGACCCGGGCGTACCGGAGGACGGCGTGCTGAGCGTGACAGTGGTACAGCAGGACGACGTCCCGGTCTCCCTGCGCCTGCGGTACCGGACCGACGTGCTCGACGCCGGCTGCGCCGCCCGGATCGGCGGTTACCACCTCGCGGCCCTCGAGCACATCGCAGCCGACCCGGACGCCCCGCACCAGCGGCAGAACCTGCTGTCCGCGGAGGAACTGCGCTTCCAGATCGACGAACTCGCCGGCCCGCGCCGCGAGCTGCCCGACCGCCGCTTCCACGAACTCTTCGAGGAACGGGCGCGCCGGCATCCGGACGCCGTCGCCGCGGTGCACCGCAGCCGGCGATGGACGTACCAGGAGCTCAACGTACGGGCCAACCGGCTGGCGCGCGGCCTGCTGGCGGAGGGCCTGCGCCCCGAGGACGTCGTCGCGGTGGTGACCGAACGCGACCTGAACTGGATGGCCGGTGTGCTGGGCGTCCTCAAGGCCGGCGGCGCCTACCTGCCGATCGACCCGCAGTACCCGCCCGGGCGCATCGCCACCATGCTCGGCAGGGCCCGGTGCGGGACCGTGCTCACCGAGCCGGGCAGCACCACCAGCCTGGACCGGGCCGTTTCCTCGCTGCCCGGGACGCGCCGGCTCCTCGTTCCCACGCTCGCCGAGAGCGACACCGACGGAGGCGACCTCGGCCTCGACGTGGCGGCGGACCGGCTCGCGTACGTCTGCTTCACCTCCGGCTCCACCGGCGAGCCCAAGGGCGCGATGTGCGAGCACGCCGGCATGCTCAACCACCTCTACGCGAAGATCGACGACCTGGGGATCGGCGAGGGGCAGGTCGTCGCGCAGACCGCTTCGCAGTGCTTCGACATCTCGGTGTGGCAGCTCCTCTCCGCGCTGCTGGTGGGCGGGCGGACGCTGCTGGTGGAGCAGGAGGCGATCCTCGACGCCGGCCGGTTCCTGGACACGATCGCGGACGGCCGGGTCGAGGTAATGCAACTCGTACCGTCGTACCTCGACGTCGTCCTGTCCGCCCTGGAGCGCGACCCGCGCGACCTGCCGGACCTGAAGTGCGTCTCGGTCACCGGTGAGGCCCTGAAGCGGGAACTCGTCGAACGCTGGTTCACCGCCGGGCCCGGAACCCGCCTCGTCAACGCCTACGGACTGACGGAGACCTCGGACGACACCAACCACGAAGTGATGGACGAGGTGCCGGCCGGCGTGCGGATCCCCCTCGGCCGCCCCGTCAACAACGTGCACGTCTACGTCGTCGACGACGACCTGTCACCGGTCCCGCTCGGCGCCCCCGGAGCCATCGTGTTCTCCGGCATCTGCGTCGGGCGCGGCTACGTCAACGACCCGGAACGCACCCGGTCCGTCTATCTTGCCGATCCGCACCGCCCGGGCAACCGGCTCTACCGGGGCGGTGACTTCGGCCGCTGGCTGCCCGACGGGAAGCTGGAGTTCCTCGGCCGCAAGGACGCCCAGGTCAAGATCCGCGGATTCCGCATCGAGATCGGTGAGATCGAGAACACCCTGCTGCGCCTGCCCGACGTGCGCGACGGCGCCGTCGTGGTCACCGGCCCGGAGGGGCACGACCGGCAGCTGGTGGCCTTCTGCACGGGCCCGCGACCGCAGGCTGCCGACGTCCTGCGTGAGCGGCTGGGCGAGATGCTGCCCGACTACATGGTCCCGGCCGCCTTCCACCAGTGCGAGAGTCTGCCGCTCACGGCCAACGGCAAGATCGACAAGAAGGCGCTGGCGGCGCTCGCCGAGGAACTCGACGCCACCGCCGAGGCCTTCGCGGCTCCGCGGACGCCGACGGAACAGCGATTGGCGGCCGCCTGGGCCGCGGTGCTCGGCGTGGCGCCGGAGCGGATCGGCCGACGCGAGAACTTCTTCGACCTGGGCGGCACGTCTCTGTCGGCCGTGCGGCTCGCGATCTCGCTGGACCGCGTGATCTCCCTCCACGACCTCGCCCGCTGCCCGGTGCTGAGCGATCTGGCCGCCCTCGTCGACTCCCGTGACGGCGACGGGCGCCGGACCGCGCCCGCTGTGCTGCGGACGCTCACGGTGCCGGACGGCCCCGCGGCAGGCGCCCTGGTCTGCTTCCCCGACACCGGCCGCGGCCCGGCCGACTTCCGGCCGCTCGCCGACGCCCTGCACGGCAGCGGCCTGAGCGTGTACGCCGCCGCGCCCACGGCCTTTGGTGCCGCGCCCCCGGCCGTCGCCCACCTCGCGACGGAGATCGACCGACTCGGCGTGGCGGAAGTGCTGCTCTGGGGAGACGGCGAGGGCGCGGCGACAGCCATGGACACGGCCCGGATCCTGGAACAGCGCCGTCTGCCCGTGCGGAGAGTCTTCGCCGCCGCGTCGGACGGTCGATCGGTCCTCCACGGCACCGGATCGGCGCTTCCCACCGAGCGGATCGCCGCCCCCCTGACCGTGCTCGTCCGGGCCGGTGAGCCCGGGTCCGCCGAGCCCTCCGACGTACCGCGGACCCCCGACGGCGTGCAGGAAGCGCGGTGGCCGCTCGGCGACCGGCAGCTCCTGGCCGGGCACGTCGACCTGTGGAACGTGCCCGGTGGGGGAGGCCACTTCCTGCGCACCCGCCCGGCCGAGGCGGCGGAGGCCGTGGTCCGTGCGGTCATGTCCCCGTCCGACAACTGAGTCATGTACGAGAGGAGACCGACATGCTGTCCGCACTCTTCCGCAAGCAGGCGACGCCCACCGAGCCGGCGACCCTGCAGGTCGGCAGCACCGCCGACGTGGAGGCCTGGGCGGCCGATCAGCGGGACACCCTGCACGGCCTCGTCGCCGAGCACGGCGCGCTCATGGTGCGGGGACTCGGTCTGCGTACCGTGGCCGACGTCGCGGCCGTCCTGCGGCAGGTGGCCACCGGCCCGGCGACCGAGCGGGAGGCCTTCGCCGCCCGCGAGAACTACGCCGAAGGCGTCTACTCGTCGTCGGCCTGGCCGGCCGCTCAGACGATGTGCATGCACCACGAGCTGAGCTACGCGGCTCAGTTCCCCGGTCTTCTGCTGTTCGCCTGCCTCCGCCCGCCCACCGAGGGCGGGGCCACCGCGGTGGCCGACTCGACCGCCGTCCTCGAGGCTCTGCCGGCCGGACTGGTCGAGCGTTTCGAACGGGAAGGCTGGCTGCTCACCCGCACCTACAACGACGAGATCGGCGCCACGCTCACCCAGGCGTTCGGCACCGAGGACCGCAGTGGCATCGAGGCGTACTGCCGCGCCAACGCCGTGGAATGGGCCTGGCAGCCGGACGGCTCGCTGCGCACCCGGCAGCACCGCGGCGCCGTCATGAACCATCCGGTCACCGGCCGGCGCTGCTGGTTCAACCAGATCGCCTTCCTGAACGAGTGGACGATGGCCCCCGAGGTGCGGGAGTTCCTCATCGAGGAGTACGGCCCCGACGATCTGCCCTTCAACACCCGTTTCGGCAACGGTGATCCCGTGCCCCCGGACGTCGTCGAGCAGATCAACAAGGTCTACGAGGCACACACCCTGCGCCGGCCGTGGCAGACCGGCGACCTGATGCTCGTCGACAACATCCGTACCGCGCACAGCCGTGAGGCCTACGTGGGCCCGCGGGACGTGGTGGTGGCGATGGCGGACCCGGTGCGCCGGACCGGACCCGCACCGCGGACCGGGAGGACAGCGGCATGACAACGGTGAACCACCCCCTTCTCGAAGAAGTCACCCACAGGGACACCCCCTCGGACGCCCGCACCGTGCCGTCCTTCGCGGTCATCCCGGGCGAGCAGGTCAAGAGCGTGCTGGAGGGCCGGGAGAAGGCCGTCGTGGACGTGGTCGAGGAGACGTACCGCCTGCACGGCGCCGGTCGCACGGTCAACCCGCCGTCGTCCTTCCTGCGGTTCCCCGACCGTCCGTCTTCGCGGATCATCGCGTTGCCCGCCTCGCTCGGCGGCGAGGCACGGGTGGACGGACTCAAGTGGATCTCCAGCTTCCCGGAGAACGTGTCGTCGGAGATCCCGCGGGCCTCGGCGGTCCTGATCCTCAACGACCACGACACCGGCTATCCGTTCGCCTGCATGGAGAGCTCGATCATCAGCGCCGCCCGGACGGCCGCGTCCGCCGTGTCGGCGGCCGACCGGCTCAGCAGGGGGCGGCCGCGCCCTGCCCGCGTCGGGTTCGTCGGCGCCGGCCTGATCGCCCGTTACATCCACACCTACCTCGCGGGCACCGGCTGGTCGTTCGACGACATCGGCGTGCACGACGTGTCAGCCGCCAGCGCGGCGGGCTTCCGCCTCTACCTGGAACAGTCGGGAGCCGCCGGCCGGGTCACCGTGCACCACGACGCCGAGGCGCTGGTCCGCTGCAGCGATCTGGTGGTCTTCGCCACCGTCGCCGCCCGGCCGCACATCAGCGACCCTTCGTGGTTCCGCCACAATCCGGTGGTGCTGCACGTGTCGCTGCGCGACCTCGCGCCGCAGGTCCTGCTGTCCGCCACCAACATCGTCGACGACATCGACCACTGCCTCAGGGCCGCCACTTCACCCCACCTGACGGAACAGCTCACCGGCAGCCGGGCCTTCCTGCACGGCACGCTGGACGACGTGATGGCAGGCCGGGTGAAGGTGCCGGCGGACCGACCCGTGGTGTTCTCACCGTTCGGGCTCGGAATCCTCGATCTGGCGGTCGGCCGTTACGTCTACGACGAGATCGTCCGGTCCGGCGAACTGCGCGTCGTCGACAACTTCTTCCACGAGCTGCGCCGGTACGGATGAGGCGGCACGCCGACGCCGCCCGGCCGGAGATCCACGGCAGACGAGGAGACCATCGTGCCCGTCATATCCGTTCCCCAAGCCTTCAACGAGGAGGACCTGTACGTCGACCTGCGGCCGATGCTCGGACAGCCCTTGTTCCTCAAGTGCGAGGGATTCAACTTCGCCGGTTCGATCAAGCTGAAGGCCGCGACCGAGATGGTGGAGTCCGCCGAGCGGAGAGGGATCATCGGCCGGGACTCGATCCTGGTCGAGTCCTCCTCCGGCAATCTCGGCGTGGCTCTCAGCGTGATCGCGGCGAGCAAGGGCTACCGGTTCTTCTGCGTGACGGACTCCCGCTGCAACCTGGCCACCAGGCTGATGATGGAAGCACTGGGCAGCAAGGTCCACGTGGTTTCCGAGGGGATCGCCGAGGGCGGTCTGCTCGGCGCACGGCTCGCGTTCGTGCGGGACCTGTGCGCCGCGGATCCTCACTGCGTGTGGCTCAGCCAGTACACCAACGCCGACAACTGGAAGGCCCACTACTACCGGACGGCACCCGCCATCGCGCGCGGATTCCCGCACCTGGACGTGCTGTTCATCGGGGTCGGCACCACGGGAACCCTGATGGGCTGCGCCCGCTGGTTCCGCAACTGGCACCGGCCGGTGCGCATCGTGGCGGTCGACAGCGTCGGCTCCGCGATCTTCGGCGACCCACCGGGACGCCGGATGATCCCCGGCCTCGGCATGAGCGTCCGCCCGCCGCTGCTCGACGAGGCGTACGTGGACGAGGCGGTGCGCGTCGAGGAGGCGGACACCATCCGCACCTGCCGCGGCCTGGCCATGCGGGGCTTCCTCTTCGGCGGCTCCACCGGCACGGTGGTCAGCGGTGCGAAGAACTGGCTCGACCGGCACGACACCCGCGGCCTCACCCCGGTGGCGATCGCCCCGGACCTCGGTGAGCGGTACCTCGACACCATCTACCAGTCCAACTGGGTGCAGGGCCTGTACGGCGAGGACGTCCTCCTTCCCGACGAGCCGACGGAAGAAGAAGGCCGGGCACGCAGAGCCGGCGCGTCCGAGGGCGTGACGTTCTGACGCACGGACACCCACGCCCACTTCGGCTCGCCGTCCGGGTGACCTTGCGGAAGGCGTACGACCATGTGCACAGATCAACACTCCGAGAGCCTTTCCACGGCGAGACCGCAGTCGGCGCTCCGCCCGGAGGACCTTGTGCCCGCCGCGTGGGCGGAACCTGCCCCGCCCCGGCCCGGAGCGCCGCGGCTGTGGCTCGCGCGCGTGGAGGACTTGCGCGATGTCGTCGCACCGGTCGCCGCCTCGGTGCTGGACGACGGCGAGAGGGCACGGGAGGCGGCGCTGCGCAGGGCGGTGGACCGGGACGGCTACCGCGTCGCCCATGTCGGCCTGCGGCTGCTCCTGGGCGCCTACTTGGGGATCGACCCGCCGGACGTGCCGCTCGCACGAGCACCCTGTCCACAGTGCCGGGGCCCGCACGGCCGCCCGGTGGTCCGCGAGGCCGCGATGCACTTCTCCGTCTCCCGCACCCCGGGGTACTGCCTCCTCGCCTTCGCGGTCACCGAGGTCGGCGTCGACCTGGAGAAGGTCCCCTCCTCCGCCGTCGTCGAGGAGACGTCCCCGGCGTTGCACCCTCGGGAGACCGCCGAGCTCGCGGCCTGCCCGCCGGCGGACCGCCCGGCGGCGTTCGCCCGGGCATGGACCCGCAAGGAGGCGTACCTGAAGGCGCTCGGTACCGGACTCGGACGCGACCCTCGCTCCGACCACCTCGGCACGTCTTCCCACGCACCGGCCCGCGTACCGGGCTGGTCGGTCAGCGATGTCCGTGTGGCCGCTGGCTACGAGGCAGCCGTCGTCGTACGCGCCGCGACCTGAGCGTCGTCCAACGCGATGCCGACGGCGGTCATGCGGGCACGTGGATGTAGGCCAGTGGTTCGGTGGTGGGCTGCGGAGACCCGCCGACAGGTTCGACGGTGATGCACACGGCGGTGGCCTCCTTGAGCGGCCCCTCGAGGAGGTGAGCCTGACGGCCGCCCGAGGCGGGCAGCTGACCGGCGGGCCGGTACTGCCCGGCCGCGGCGTACCACAGCTCGTAGACCCGGTCCTCGGCGAGCGACGGCAGGCCGGAGGTGATGAACGCGGCCCGGCCTTGGGAGCGTGAGGCGATCACACTCGCGCTCGCGCCGCCGGGCAGGTTGTCGGTGCTGATCGTCGCGTCCGGCGCTGCCATGACGTCGGCGAGCGCGGCCGTGTCGGAGCGCACCTCCGCGAGCTGCGTGCGGGCGGTGCCGGCCTCGGAGTGCTGCCACGCCGCCACACCGCCCAGGGCCACCGCTGCCGCGAGGCACGCGGCCACCGCCGGCCGTAGGCCCTGCCGCGCTCGGCGGGGCCGTCGCGGCACGCCGGGGGAGGGCCGGTCCTGACGGACGGAGGCGATCTCCGTCAGTACGCGCAGGCGCAGGTCCGCGGGCGGCGCGGGCGCCTCGGTCGCGGCCAGCCGGGCGGCGGTGGGTGTCAGTTCGTCGACCTCGCGGCGGCAGGACGCACACCCGGCCAGGTGGTTCTCGAAGGCCGCCTCCTCGGCGGGCGGCAGGGCGTGCAGCACGTAGGCGCCGATGGCGAGGTGCGGGTCGTCGCTGCTCATGAGCCGGCCTCCAGACACGCGCGCAGGCTCTGCAGCCCCTGTCGCATCCGTGACTTGATCGTTCCCGCCGGGGCGGCCAGGGCATCGGCCACCTCCGCGTATGTCAGGCCCTGGTAGAACGCGAGCACCAAGGGCACCCGCTGCGCGTCCTCCAGCTTGCCCAGGCAGCGGAAGACCACCCGCTGCTCTTCGCGGCCTTCCACCGTCTCGGCGACCGTGTCGAAGGGAGGCTCGTGCTCCAGCACGACCGAGCGCATTTCGCGGGCCCTGCCGGCGGCGACGGAACGTACCCGGTCCACCGCCCGGCGGTGCGCCAGCGTGAGCACCCAGCTCCGGGCGGCTCCCCGCTCGGGACGGAAGCGGTCCGCGGTGCGCCACACCTCGATCATGACGTCCTGAGTCACCTCTTCCGCCTGTGCCTCGTCCCGCAGCACCCGGCGGGCCAGTCCCATCACCGGCGGTGCGAGAGCGTCGTAGACGCCGGCGAAGGCCTGCTGATCGCCCTCGGCCGCACGGCTGAGCAGCCCGTCCACCCGGTCGTCGTCCGCGGACCGCCGGGCGGGGTGCTTGCCGTCACTGCTTGTGCCCGGCATCGGTTCCACACTCCATTGCCGCTCCTCGACTCGGCTCGACCCCACACCGTGAGCGCTCTTCGCGCATCCGGCCGGGAGCCGTCCGCCTGACATATTCACCTCCTTGCCGCAGAGGACCGCTGGACGGCGTCGCCACCGGAGCCGGGCCCCGGCCGACGAGGGCGTCGCCGGCCGGGGCGGGGCCGCACCTCGGGCGACGCGTTCCGCCCGTGGAGCCATCGCGGGGGCAGAGCCACGCGGCACGGTCCCTCCGGACGGCGGACGAGGCGGACCAGGGCAGCGCCCTCATTGGTTATTCGAAGCTGCGGACCCTGTGGATCGCGGTGATCAGCGTCCGGGGCGCCATTCGGGACAGCTGTGCGCCGGCGCCGGCGCGCGTCCTGCCCGGCCCGGGCCGGGCAGGGCCATGGCCTCGTCGATGCTGAAGGCGAAACGGTGAGCAGGCATGAGGAGCGCCGGAAACCCCACTTTCGAGTGAACTCGCTGCAGACGTCCGCCAGTTCACCCTTCGTACGTAAAGATTCCGGTGTCCCGGTCGCCGCAGTCCACGTGTCCCCGTGCATCGGCAGGCGACCCCATGTCTCCGTGGGGGTTCCACCACCTTGAACAGCAATACCTTCCGCATGCCCGCACGCAAGGCCGCCGCGGCGACGGCCGCCGTCGCTCTGGCCGCCGCGCCGGTGGCGCTCGCCGGCCCGGCCCACGCCACCGGCGGCGGTGAGGGAAGTGCCACCGCGGTCGTGCTCCGCACCGGTCTGGACGTCTCCCTGCTCGACGAGACCGTCCATGTGCCGCTCAGGACGACGCTCAACGAGGTCCGGGCACCCGGCAGCGCGGAGAAGACCGCGCTGAGCGTGGAGTTGGACGGCGTCGGGAAGGGCGGGCAGGTCCAGGTGCTGCGTGCGGACGTGGCGACCTCGAAGGCGACCGTCGGGAGCGGCAGGGCAGAGGCCCGCAGCACCCTGGCCAACGCCAGGGTCCACGTGCCGGGGCTGCCGTTGCTGTCGCTGATCGAGGTCGAGCAGGTCACGTCGAAGGCCGTCTGCGAGACGGGGCACCGGCCCGTCGCCGAGTCGAATCTGCTGGGCAAGGTCAGGGTCCTCGGCAAGAAGGTCACCCTCAGCACGGGCGGTCCCACGCGCGTCGCGGTGCCGGGCGTGGGCGAGGTCGGCCTCGAACTGTCGAAGACCCGCACCACGTCCCGCACGGCCGCTGCGACGGCCCTGCAGCTCAAGGTCGCCGTCGACCCGCTGGAGCTGAACGTCGCCGAGGTCGACGGGGAAGTGACCTTGGCGGAGGCGACCTGCGAGACGCCCGGCGCGTCGTCGGGCGGAACCACGAAGCCGGCCGACCCCGCGCCCCCGGCGGACGACGACCCGGCGGCGGAGAAGCCGGCGGAGGAGAAGCCCGCCGAGGGGATCTCCGCCCGGTCCGGCGAGCAGCCCGGCAAGGACAACCTCGCGGCGACCGGCGGCAGTTCCACGACGCCGTACCTCGCAGGCGGCGCGGCCGTCCTGCTCGCCGCCGGTGCCGCGGCGACCTTCATCGGCCGTCGCCGCTCCAGGGGCTGACGCCCGGCCACGGCGGCCGGGCCCCTCGCGGAGGGGAGAGGGACCCGGCCGCCACCGCCTCCGTACGGGCGACTCCCGGTGCGGCGGCCACCTGGAGCCGACGGCGCCGGGCCGTCAGCCACTTGACGCCCCGGCCTCCGGGCGTCCCGGTGGCCCGGCGCCGCGATGGCCTCAGTGGCCGACCATCGTCAGGGCCTGGTCGAGTGCCTGGAGGAAACGGTTCGTCGTGACCCGGTCGCGCACCGCGAGACGCAGCCACTCGTCGTCGAGGCCCGGGAACGTGTCCCCGCGCCTGGCCGCGAAACCGAGCCGCCGCAGCCGCTCCCGCACCTGCGCCGCACGCCGCACCCGCACGAGTACGAACGGCCCCTCGGCCGCCTCCACCGCCCGGACCTCCTCGAACTCGGCCAGCCCCGCGAGCAGATGAGCCCGGTCCGCCGCGATCCGCAGGGATGCCGCCTCCGCCTCCGCCAGCGCCGCCGGGCCCATGCAGGCCTCCGCCGCGACCAGCGCCGGCGTCGACACCGGCCACAAGGGCTGCGCCCGCTCGAGTGCCGCGATCGTGCGCGGCTCGGCGAGCACGTAGCCGATCCGCAGGCCCGCCAGCCCCCACGTCTTGGTGAGGCTGCGCAGCACCACGAGACCGGGCACATCCGTCCGCCCCGCCAGCGCCTCGCGTTCGCCGGGGACCGCGTCCATGAACGCCTCGTCCACCACGAGCAGACGCCCGGGACGGGCCAGCAGGGCTATGTCGTCCGCGGGGTGCAGCACCGACGTCGGGTTGGTCGGGTTGCCGACGACGACCATGTCCGCCTCGTCGGGAACGGCCTTCGGGTCGAGCTGGAAACCGTCCTCCTCGCGCAGCAGCAGCCGCTCCACCGCGTGTCCCGCGTCGCGCAGCGCCGCCTCGGGCTCCGTGAACTGCGGGTGCACCACAAGGGGCCGCCGCACCGCGAGCGCGCGTGCCAGCAGCACGAACGCCTCCGCCGCGCCCGCCGTCAGCAGGACGTGGTCCTCCGGCAGTCCGTGCCTGCGGGCGACGGCGGCGCGGGCGGCACGGCCGTCCGGGTACGCGGCCAGCGAGCCGAGCGATGCCGTGATGCACTCGCGGAGCCAGCTCGGAGGCGTACCGGTACGGACGTTGACGGCGAGATCGATCAGATCCGCCGCCCCGTCCCGCACCTCCGCGTCGCCGTGGTGCCGCAGATCGTGCCCGCCGGAACGCTGCTCCGGGTCCTCGGGGCGCTCGGGGTGCTCAGAGTGCGTGTACATGGCTGCCGTGCCGTGGTGGGGGAGAACTGGTCACGGAAGTCTCCTCGGTGTGGGGGCGAACAATGAGGGATCGAACGGAGGTGAACAAACGCACGGACATCATGTCCTCTGCGGCCGCGTCACGGCAGTGGTCGAAGGCGTCCGCGACCCCAGGCGGGCGATCGCGCACGTCACACCGGCGGGCCGCCCCGCCGGCGCGGACCGCCGTTTGGGGACCAGCAGTTCGCCTCCGCCCGCCAGCGCCGCGGCCTCGGCGACCGACGGCGTCCCCACCGCACGCAGTGCGGCGGGGGACGGGTTCTCCACGGGGACCCGCGCCAAACGCTCCGCGCCGTACGTCCACAGCGGAACGCCCAGGCGCTCCGCGGCGCCCAGCACGCCCGGTTCCGCCGCTTTCGCGTCGACGGTCGCCAGGGCCACCACGTCGGACGTCGACAACCCCGCCTCGCGCAGCGCCTCCTCGACCAGGCCGTGCACCTCGTCGACGGGCACGCCGCGCGACGCGCCGACACCGACGACCAGGCCCCGCGGCCCTGCCGAGGAGCCGCCCGTCGCACCGGTGGCGGACCCTGCCGCCGCCGCACCGCCCGTCGTAAGGGGCGTCGGTCTGTGCGTCGGACCGTCCGCCGGACCGGTCGTGGACCCTGCCGCCGCACCGCCCGTCGGCGACCCGCCCGTCGTGCCGGCCGGGGACCAGTCCGTCGTGCCGGCCGCCGACCCGCCCACGGCGTCGCTCACGAAGCGGCTCCCCGGTCGGCGGCCGACGGCCCGTCAGCGGCGTTGCCGGCCGTGGCCGGTGTCCTGTCAACCGGGTGAACCGGACGCACCGCGATGTGCGCGAGGGTCCCGGGATCGGCTAGCAAGGGCGCATGGCGGTGATCGTCGCGCTCGGCGCGTTCCTCATGACGCTCTTCGGAGGCTGGACGGCCGGTCGTGTCACCGACCGCCGTCACCTCGTGCTGGGCCTGGCCGGCGGGCTGATGCTCGGCGTCGTCGGCCTCGAACTGCTGCCGGAGGCGCTGGAGGCCGCGGGCGGACCGGTGCTGGGCGTGCCGCAGGCGCTGCTGCTGTTCGTCGGCGGCTTCCTCACGGCGCACATGGTCGAACGGCTGCTGGCCGTACGGCAGGCGGCGCACGGGGCGGACCACCGCGTGCCGCAGGTGGGCCTGACGGCGGCCGCGGCCATGGTCGCCCACAGCCTGATGGACGGCATCGCGCTCGGCGTCGCGTTCCAGGTCGGCGGCGGGATGGGTGCCGCCGTGGCGCTCGCCGTCGTCACCCACGACTTCGCCGACGGGTTCAACACGTACACGATCACCAGCCTGTACGGGAACACCCGCCGCAAGGCGAACATGATGCTCTTCGCCGACGCGTGCGCCCCCGTCGTCGGCGCGGCGTCGACGATGCTGTTCACTCTTCCTGAGGATCTTCTCGGCAGCTACCTCGGCTTCTTCGGAGGTGCGCTGCTGTACCTGGCCGCAGCCGAGATCCTGCCCGAGGCGCACCACGAACACCCGGCCCGCTCCACCCTGTTGTGCACAGTCGGAGGAGTGGGCTTCATCTGGCTGGTCGTCGGCGTGGCCGAGTGACGCCCCGGCCGGCCGGTCTCTTCCCCCGCTCATGTGCCGCATGCCGCCACGAACCGGGCGGCCACCTCCGGCCGCGACGCCCAGTGCGTGTGCAGGTAGCTGGCGTGCACGCCGTGCTGTACGAAGCCCTCGACCCGGCGCTCCGGCCGCACCATGCCCCACGCGGGCACCGGCCCCGCGCCCGGCACCAGCACCGTGCGGTGGAACTCGTGCCCCCGCAGCCTTGTTCCCGCAGCCGCGAGCGGGCTGTCGCTCACCGCGACGGCCTCCCGGTAGCCCAGGGTCAGCCGGCCCGACATGCGCGCGTCGGCGTCCAGCACGCCGCACATGGGCTTTCCGTCCAGGGACCGGGCCAGGTAGAGCAGCCCCGCGCATTCGGCCGCGACCGGCGCACCCGAGCGCGCCAGTTCGCAGACCGCCTTGCGCAACGGCTCGTTCGCGGAGAGCTCGGGCGCGTACACCTCGGGGAAACCGCCGCCGATGACGATGCCGCGGGTCCCCTCGGGGAGCTGTTCGTCCCGGAGCGGGTCGAAGGCCACGACCTCGGCCCCGGCCGCCCGCAGCAGCTCCACGTGCTCGGCGTACGAGAACGTGAACGCGGCGCCGCCGGCGACCGCGACCACCGGCCGCCCCGACCCGGCGACCGCGGCGGAGGACACGACCGCGCCCCCGGAGTGCGGCCCTGCCGCGAAAGCGGGCGTCCACGCCCGCGCGTCGAGCGGGGGCGCGCTGCGCGCCAGCGCCAGCAGACCGTCGAGGTCGCACCCCGCCCGTACCTGTTCTGCCATCGACGCCACCGCGTCGACCGCCTCCGCCTGCCGCTCGGCGACCGGCACCAGACCCAGGTGGCGCGACGGCGTCGCCACCTCGGCCGCCCGCCGCAGCACACCGAGCACCGGCACGCCCGATCCGCCGAGCGCCTCCCGCAGCAGGTGCTCGTGCCGGTCGGTGGCGACCTTGTTGAGGATCACCCCGCCGATCCGTACCTCCGGGTCCCACGACGCGAACCCGTGCACCAGCGCCGCCACCGACCTGGACTGCGACGACGCGTCCACCACCAGCACCACGGGGGCGCGCAGCAGCTTCGCCACCTGGGCGGTCGAGGCCAGCTCGCCCTGGTCGGCGGCTCCGTCGTACAGCCCCATGACGCCCTCGACGACGGCGAGTTCGCAGCCGTCGGCACCGTGCCGGAACAGCGGGGCGACCAGGTCCGTACCGCACAGGTACGCGTCGAGGTTGCGGCCCGGCCGCCCCGTGGCCAGCGCGTGGTAGCCCGGGTCGATGTAGTCCGGGCCCACCTTGTGCGGGGAGACGGTGAGGCCGGCCGCCGTGAACGCGGCCATCAGGCCCGTCGCGACCGTGGTCTTGCCCGCGCCGGAGGACGGCGCGGCGATGACGAGACGTGCTACCACTCGATGCCCCGCTGGCCCTTCTGACCCGCGTCCATCGGGTGCTTGACCTTCGACATGTCCGTGACCAGGTCGGCGAAGTCGATCAGCTTCTGCGGCGCGTTGCGGCCGGTGATCACCACATGCTGGGTGCCGGGCCGCCCGCGCAGCACCTCGATCACCTCGTCGGTGTCGATCCAGCCCCAGTGGAGCGGGTACGCGAACTCGTCGAGCACGTACAGCTTGTGCGTCTCGGCGGCGAGGTCCCGCTTGACCTGCTCCCAGCCCTCACGGGCCTTGTCCTCGTTGGACTGCTCGCCCTCCGCGGGGGCGCGCTGGATCCACGACCAGCCCTCGCCCATCTTGTGCCAGGCGACCGTGCCGCCCTCGCCGCTCGCGCCCAGCACCTTGAGCGCGTTCTCCTCGCCGACCTTCCACTTCGCCGACTTGACGAACTGGAACACCCCGACCGGCCATCCCTGGTTCCAGGCCCGCAGCGCCAGCCCGAAGGCGGCCGTCGACTTGCCCTTGCCGATGCCCGTGTGCACGAACACCAGCGGGCGGTTGCGGCGCTGACGGGTGGTGAGTCCGTCGTCCGGTACGACGGACGGCTGTCCCTGCGGCATTACGCGGCCCTCCTTGAGGCGGATGTGTCCCGGACGTCCTTGACGAGCCCGGTGATCGATTCGGCCCGCAGCTCGTCGAGGGTGACGGCGCTGCCGCCGAGCTCCCGCGCGAGTGTGCCGGCCAGGCCGAGCCGCACGGGCCCGGCCTCGCAGTCCACGACGACGGCCGCGGTCCCCTCTGCGGCGTGCAGCCGTGCGGCGCGCAGGGCCGTCGGGAAGGCGTCCTTGGACCCCGCGGCCGTGGCGCGACCGTCGGTGACCACCACCATCAGCGGACGGCGCGACGGATCGCGCAGCCGCTCGATGCGCAGCACGTCCTGCGCCTTGAGCAGTCCCTGCGCCAGCGGTGTACGGCCGCCCGTCGGCAGCGACTCGAGCCGGGCCGCCGCCGCGTCCACCGAGGACGTGGGCGGCAGCGCCAGCTCCGCGCCCTTCCCGCGGAAGGTGATCAGCCCCACCTTGTCGCGCCGCTGGTAGGCGTCGAGCAGCAGGGAGAGCACCGCCCCCTTGACCGCGCCCATCCGCTTCCTGGCCGCCATCGAACCGGACGCGTCGACCACGAACAGCACGAGGTTCCCCTCACGCCCCTCGCGGGTCGCCTGCCGCATGTCGTCCCGGCGGACCACCAGCCCCGGGCCGCTGCGCCCGCGGGCGCGCTGGTGCGGAGCGGCGGCCTGCACGGTGGCCGCCAGGTGCAGTTTGGTGAGCGCGCCCCGGGGCCGCCGCGCGCCGGTGGTACGGCCGTGCTCGGTCCGCGCCCGGGACCTGCGCCCGGCAGCGCCCTCGCCGAGACCGGGCACGCTGAGCATCTTGGTGCGGAAGGGTTCCGTGGCCCGTGCGGGCTGCTGCTCGGCGCCGGTGCCCGGCGCCGGCACGGGTGCCCGACCGGGCTCGTCTTGGGACCCGGCCGCCTCACCCGTGTCCGGTCCGCTGCCCTGCGGAGGTACCCCGCCGCCTCCGCCGCCTCCGCCGTCGGGACCGCCGTCCGGACCGGGGTCCGGGTCGGTCTCCGGGCCGGGGTCGTTGTCCGGGTCGGGCTCGTCGTGGCCGCCGAACTCGTCCAGCGTCTCGTCCAGCTTGCTCTCGTCCAGGCCGGGCGCGTCGAAGGGATTGCGCCGCCTGCGGTGCGGCAGCGCCAGCAGCGCGGCCTGCCGGACGTCCTCCTCCATGACCTCGTCCCGTCCCGCCCACGCGGCCAGCGCGGTCGCCGTACGGGCCATCACGATGTCGGCACGCATGCCGTCCACCTCGAACGCCGCGCAGGTCGCCGCGATCTGACGCAGCGCCACATCACCGAGGACCACGCGCGGCAGCAGCTCCCGCGCCGCCACGATCCGCTCGCGCAGCGCCTCCTCCTCACCGGCCCAGCGCGTCGCGAAGCCGGCGGGGTCGTCGTCGTACGCGAGCCTGCGCCGTACGACCTCCACCCGCTGGTCGGGATCGCGGGAGGCCGCGACCTCCACGGTGAGGCCGAACCGGTCCAGCAACTGCGGCCGCAGCTCGCCCTCCTCGGGGTTCATGGTCCCGACGAGCAGGAAGCGGGAGGCGTGCCGTACGGAGACACCCTCACGCTCGACGTACGAAGCGCCCATGGCGGCGGCGTCCAGCAGCAGGTCGACGAGGTGGTCGTGCAGAAGGTTGACCTCGTCGACGTACAGCAGCCCCCGGTGCGCGTCCGCGAGCAGTCCGGGTTCGAACGCCTTCACGCCCTCGGCGAGCGCCCGCTCGATGTCGAGCGCGCCGACGAGCCGGTCCTCGGAAGCGCCGACGGGCAGTTCCACCATCCGCGTCGGCCGTGCCACGCCCGGCCCCGCCTCGTGCGGGCCGTCCGGACAGGCCGGGTCCGGGGCCGCGGGCGCACAGGAGAACCGGCAGCCCGCGACCACGTCGACGTGCGGCATGAGGGACGCGAGCGCGCGTACGGCGGTCGACTTGGCGGTCCCCTTCTCGCCGCGCACGAGCACGCCGCCGACCGCCGGACTGACCGCGTTGAGCAGCAGGGCCAGCCGCAGATCGTCCATCCCGACGACCGCGGTGAACGGATAGGGGGTGCTCATCGCCTGATCACTCCTTCGCTGGAGCCGCGGAGCGGCTCG
This sequence comes from Streptomyces pristinaespiralis, assembly GCF_001278075.1. GTDB lineage: Bacteria > Actinomycetota > Actinomycetes > Streptomycetales > Streptomycetaceae > Streptomyces > Streptomyces pristinaespiralis. The sequence goes on from NZ_CP011340.1 coordinate 6,600,557, forward strand.
CCTGTGCCCTGCCGGATCCGACTGCGGGCCGATTGCCCGCCGACCGCTCTCACGGCGCACCCGGAGGGATGAACGGCATCCCCACGGGCGCCCCTTCCTCGATCAGCCGCATCAACGCGTCCGTGTCCGCGTGCTCCTCGATCAGGTCCCCCAGCCGGTCCAGCTGTTCCTCCCGCAGCGTGCCGAAGCTCGTGTCGGGCGCGGGCACGAAACGCCGGCCCGCCTGTGCGGCGACCTTCCGCAGGAACGCCCGCCTGAAGTCGTCGCTCTCCAGCGACCCGTGCCAGTGCGTGCCCCACACCGCGCCGACCCGGCAGCCGTCCAGGAAGGGGTCACCGCCGAGGACCTCGGCGACGCCGTGATGGATCTCGTAGCCCTCGACCCGCGCGCCGAGCGCCTCGCCGACGGGCCGTGCGAGGGTCTTGTCCGGCGCGAACCGCACCCGTACCGGCAGCAGCCCGAGCCCGTCGACCGCGCCGGCCCTCGACTCGACGTCGTCCTCGATGTGTTCGCCCAGCGCCTGGAAGCCGCCGCAGATGCCCAGCACCGGCCTTCCCTCGGCAGCGCGCCGCATCAGGGCGTCCGCGAGACCGCGCTCACGCAGCCATGCCAGTGCCTTCACGGTTCCGCGGGTGCCGGGGACCACGACCAGGTCCGCGTCCGCGAGCTCCTCCGCGCGGTCCACGAACCGCACCACGACGCCCGGTTCCGCGGCCAGCGCGTCCACGTCCGTGAAGTTCGACATCAGCGGGACGGCGCACACCGCGACCCGCAGCACGTCCTCACCGACGGGCGGCGCCACCACCGACTCCCGCACGGCGCCGCGCAGGGAGACCCGCAGGCCGTCCTCCTCGTCGATGCCGAGCCCGTGCGCGTAGGGGAGGACCCCGAACGTCCGCCGCCCGGTCAGGCCGAGCAGCATCTCGAGCCCCGGCTCCAGCAGCGACACGTCACCACGGAACTTGTTGACCAGATAGCCGGCGACAAGTGTCTGGTCCTCGGGGCTCAGGAGCGCCGTCGTACCGAAGAACTGGGCGAAGACCCCGCCCCTGTCGATGTCGCCGACCACCAGCACCGGCAGCCGGGCGGCCCGCGCGATGCCCATGTTCACGATGTCCGTGCGGCGCAGATTGATCTCGGCCGGACTGCCCGCCCCCTCGCAGATCACGGCGTCATACGTGCCCCGCAACTCCTCCAGGCACGCCATCACCGGCTCGAAGAGCTCCCGCTGCCGGCCCCCGTGGTACCCCTTGGCGCTCAGCTCGCCGACCGGCCGGCCCATCAGCACCACCTGGCTGGAGCGGTCGCTGCCGGGCTTGAGGAGCACGGGATTCATCAGCGCGGTCGGCTCCACGCGCGCGGCCTGCGCCTGCATGGCCTGCGCCCGCCCGATCTCCGCGCCCTCGCGCGTCACGAACGAATTCAGGGACATGTTCTGCCCCTTGAAGGGCGCGACCTTCACGCCCCGGCGCACCAGCCACCGGCAGATGCCGGCGGTCACGACACTCTTGCCCGCGTCCGAGGTGGTCCCGGCGACGAGCAGCCCCCCACCGGTCATGCCGGCCTCCTTCCGCCGCGGCCCTGCCGCAGCACCCGCCCCGCCGCGCAGACGGCGAGGGTCAGCAGACCGACCCGGCGCGAGAGCCGCACCGCCCGTCCGATGTCACCGAACTCCACGGCACGCCCGCCCCCGTTGAGCACCGGCCGGTGCTCGACGCGCCCGCCGTACGAGAGGGGACCGCCCAGCCGCACACCCAGGGCGCCCGCGAAGGACGCCTCCACAGGGCCCGCGTTGGGGCTGGGGTGCTTGGCCGCGTCCGCGCGCCAGGCCCTGACGGCTCCGCGCCGGTCCGGGCCGCAGACGGCCGCCAGGGCCGCGGTCAGCCGGGCGCCCGGCCACCCGGCGACGTCGTCCAGGCGGGCCGAGGCCCAGCCGTACCGCAGGTAGCGGGGCGACCTGTGGCCGACCATCGCGTCCAGGGTGTTCACGGCCCGGAAGCCGACGAGACCGGGCACGCCCGCCAGCGCTCCCCACACCAGGGCGCCCACGACCGCGTCGGAGGTGTTCTCCGCCACGGACTCGACGACGGCGCGGGCGATCTGCTGCTCGTCCAGGGCCTGCGGGTCGCGCCCGCACAGATGGGGCAGCCGCTCGCGGGCGGCCTCGACGTCCCCGGCCGCCAGCGCCTCGCCGATGGCCGTGGCCTCCCGCCCCAGGGTCGTCCCCCCGACGACCGCCCAGGTGGCGGCGGCGGTCAGGGCGACGGACGCGGCGGGGGAGCGGCGTACGGCGCGGGACGCCAGCACGGCCGCCGCGACGGCGCCACCGGCGCACACAGCGGTGTGCAGGGCGCCCCTGCCACGGTGGTCACGCCAGAGGACACGCTCGACGGCGCCCGCGGCACGTCCGAACGCGGCGACCGGATGTCCGCGGCGGGGATCGCCGAGGAGCAGGTCACCGGCGAGGCCGGCGGCGGCGCCGTACACGAAGACTCGGTCGGCACGCACGGGATCAGCGATCCCAGGGGTGGTGTCCGACGGACAGGGCTGTACCGCGGCCGGGCATGCGAAAAGTCCTCACTCAGGGTCCGCGCCCTGGTTCGACGTGACCGGCGGTGAGAGTTCCTGGCTCCCCGGGAGCGTTCCTTCCCGGGTGACAGTGGCGGGACCGCGCCGGATTCGCACCGGACTTCCTCTTCTGCCGCCGTTGTTGGCCCCGGCAGTCCACCACGCGCGCGAACGCCCGTCAACTCACCATTGACCTGCGGCGGGGCAGTGTGCCGAGCCCCACACGGGCGGACACACGAAGGCCGGGCCGTGGACACCCTCGGGTGCTCACGGCCCGGCCTCGCAGGGCTGTGCGGTCGTCAGACGACGATCAGGTAGATCCCGTAGGACACGGCCGCCGCGCAGAGTGCGAAGCAGGCGTACGCGCCGGTGCGGGCCAGTGCGCCGGAGCCTCCGGCCCGGGCGGCCGACTCCTGCTTGGTGAGGCCCACGACGCCCAGGGTGAAGAGGCCCACCAGCGCGACGGTGGCGACGAGGCTCACGCCGAACACGGAGCCGAGAGCGGTCCAGTCGATCTTCATGCTGTTTCTTCCTTACACCGTGGCCGGACGGGGCGACTCGGGCTCGGCCGGCGCCGGGATGGTGGCCTTCAGTTCGCCGGCGGGCGGCGGGGTGACGGCCGCGATGGCGGTCGTGACGACGCCCGCGGGCTCCTCCTCCACGTCGTTGACGTTGGTGTGGTCGACGACCTGGCGGCGCGAGATGAACCAGATCGCGACGCAGGAGGCGACGAGGAAGACGGCGACGGCCGCGACACCCCAGTCACCCTGCTTGGTGACGTACTCGGAGGCCGCCGCGACGAGACCGGCGGCCGGCAGGGTCAGACCCCAGGCCACGAACATCCGGGTGGCGGTGGACCAGCGGACCACACCGCCCTTGCGGCCGAGCCCGGCGCCCATGACGGCACCGGAGCACGAGTGCGTCGTCGAGAGCGAGAAGCCGAGGTTGGAGGAGGCGAGGATCACGCTGGCCGCGCTGGTCTGGGCGGCGAAGCCCTGCTGCGGCTGGAGGTCGGTGAGGCCCTTGCCCATGGTGCGGATGATGCGCCAGCCGCCGAGGTAGGTGCCGAGCGCGATCGCCACACCGGCCGAGACGATGACCCACAGCGGAGGGTTGGAACCGGGGGCGACCACATTGCCGGCCACCAGGGCCAGCGTGATGATGCCCATCGTCTTCTGGGCGTCGTTGGTGCCGTGCGCCAGGGAGACGAGGCCCGCGGAGGCGATCTGTCCGGCGCGGTAGCCCTTGGCCGTGGCCTTCGGGTCCGTGTTCTTGCCGATCTTGTACGTCAGCCGGGCCGCCAGCATCGCGGCGAGACCGGCCACGACGGGCGCGGCGACGGCCGGGATCAGGACCTTGGTGACGACGACGCCGCCGTTGACGCCGCCGAAGCCGACCGAGGCGACCGTGGCGCCGATCAGACCGCCCATGAGGGCGTGCGACGAGCTGGACGGCAGGCCCACCAGCCAGGTGAGCAGGTTCCACAGGATGGCGCCGACGAGCGCCGCGAAGATGACTTCAGGGGTGATGCCTGATTCGTCGACCAGTCCACTGGAGATCGTCTTGGCGACCTCCACGGAGAGAAAAGCGCCGACGAGGTTCAGAACGGCGGACATGGCCACCGCGGTTTTGGGCTTCAGAGCGCCGGTCGAGATGGTCGTCGCCATCGCGTTGGCGGTGTCGTGGAAACCGTTCGTGAAATCGAACACGAGAGCTGTCACGATCACAATCGCGAGCAGCAGTGTGATGTGTTCCATTTACCCAGGCAATCGTTTGACGTCATTGACGCGAGGACCGTAAGCAACCTGGATGAACGGAAGGTGAACTGGGTCGGGCGTTGCGGTGTCCCCAAGTGGTGCCGGCTGATTCCGCTTGTCCGTTTTCGAACCCCCGCGGCGCTCCACGCAGCCACTCGAACACCCTCCGTGTCCCCGTGCCCGGCGGCCCCGCCTGACAGGATCGCGGGCATGACTGATGAGGCGCGGCAGAGCGCGGTCGAACGCGCATGGCGGGAACTCGTGGACACCGCCCGCAGAACGGCGGCGGAAGGCCTGGTGGTGGGCACCTCCGGCAACGTCTCCGTACGGGTCGGCGACCTGATCCTCGTCACCCCGAGCGGAGTCCCCTACGACCGGCTCACCCCGCAGGACACCGTCGCCGTCGACCTCGACGGCAGACAGGTCCTCGGCGACCTGCGGCCCACCAGCGAGCTGCCGCTCCACCTCGCGGTCCACCGCCGTACCGACGCCCTCGCCGTCGTGCACACGCACGCCGTGCACGCCACCGCGGTGTCCACGCTCGTCCCCGAGCTGCCACCGGTCCACTACATGACCGCGGCCCTCGGGGGCCCGGTCCGCGTCGCGGCCTACGCCCTGTACGGCACGGAGGAACTGGCCCGGAACATGCTCCACGCCCTGCGCGACCGCACGGCCTGCCTCCTCCAGAACCACGGGACGGTCACCTACGGCGCGACCCTGTCAGCGGCGTACGACCGCACGGCCCAGCTCGAATGGATGTGCCGCCTCTGGCTGACTGCCTCCTCCGTCCCGGGCCGCACCCCGACACTCCTCTCGGATCCCCAGCTCGCGGAGGCCGCCCGCCGGCTCCACACCTACGGCCAACCCCCCGCTTAGCCCCTGAGCCGCCCTCCCCGAAACCGGTCCAGGCCCCCGACCCCGACGGTCTTCGGCAGTGCCGTTCCAGTCCTATGGCCCGGGGGTTCCACTTCCGGCTCAACCGGCGGCCCACTCCGGCGCGGGCGACGAGGTCGGCAGAGCCGGTGGCAGCCGGCTCTGCCGGCGGCTCCGGCGGCGCTCGGTGGTCGGTCCCTGCCTGAGGGCGTCGGCTTCGGCGGCGGGCCCGCCTCCGCCGGCGGCTCCGCGCTCCGTGGGCAGTACCAGCTCCGTCGGTGGGCCCGGCCCTGCCGCCGGCCCCCAGCACCCCGCCGGGCTGCGGCTCCGGCCCGGCCGGGGCGGGGTGGGCGGCGAGAGCCTCCTCCGCGCGGAGGTATGTCCTGCCCCGCCGGCGATCGAGGCGCGGGGGTACGGCTGCGGAGCCCCGGAACACCGCGTGCAGCACGGTCGCGGGTGGGGGCGCAGGCCTGCCCCCGTGCGAGGAGAGCGGGTCCCCACAGCCGCCGGGCCGTAGATGAGGGCCGGGGAACACCCCGCGGCGTCGCAACACGCCCGGCCCCGCCCACTGGCCCCCTCCCGCACCCGCCCCGACACTGGTACACGTGCGTCCCGCTACAGCGACGGCAGCGGCCGTCACCACCCTGATCGGAGTCGGCGCGGCCGCGGTCGCGGCCGGCCGCTACGCGAGCCACGCGGCCCTGCGGGCGGCCAGGCCCCTGCCCGGCGACCCCCGGCTCACCGTCCACGGCACGCCCCCCGGCGCCGTCGTCCTGACCCGCAGCCTGGCCTCGCTGCGCCCCGGCACGTACGGGCTGGAAGGGTCCGGTGTCCACGCGGTCGTGGGGGAGGTGCTCGGCGGCGTCCCGCACGACGCGGACACGGTCGTGCGCCGCCTGGTGCGCGTCACCGAGGGTGCACTGGAGCCCGGCACCAAGGTGCGGCTCACTCCGCAGGTGCACCGGGGCGACCCGGCCGGAGCGCTCGGCATAGAGCACTCCGAGGTCCTCGTCCCGGGCGAACTCGGCGCGCTTCCCGCCTGGTTCGTGCCCGGCCCGCGCTCCACCTGGGTCATCGCCGTGCACGGGCTCGGCACCACCCGGGAACACACCATGAACGTGCTGGGCCTCCTGCACACCCTCCAGTTCCCGGTGCTGTCCCTCGCCTACCGGGGGGACTCCGGCGCCCCACGGCCCCCGGACGGGCTGGGCCACCTCGGCGACTCCGAGTGGCGCGACCTCGACGCCGCCGTCCGTCACGCCGTGCGCTACGGCGCCGAGCGCGTCATCCTCCACGGCTGGTCCGTCGGCGCCTCCATGGCGCTCCACGCGGCCGCCAACTCCGGTCTGCGGGACCGGATCAGCGGCGTCGTCCTCGACTCGCCGGTCCTCGAGTGGGAGGCCACGGTGCGCGCACTGGCCGCCGCCCGCAGGACCCCTGCCCCGTTGCTCCCGCTCGCGGTCCGCGCCGCCCAGGGCCGTACCGGAGCGCACGGTGACCGCCTCGCAGAGGCCGGAGACCCGCGGTCGCTGACCGTCCCGACGCTGATCTACCACGGCCCCGACGACACCCTGGCGCCCTGGCGCGGCTCGCGCCAACTCGCCGCCCGCCGCCCCGATCTGGTCACCCTCCACACGGTCGCGCGGGCACCGCACGCCGCGATGTGGAACGCCGACCCGAAGGGGTACGAAGAGGTCCTCCGGCGGTTCCTCACCCCCCTCATGTGACGCGTGTACGACCCGCTCGGGACGGCCGTCCCGAGCCGCCCGCCAGGTTCCGTTTGGGCTTTCGGGCCGTCAACGGGAAGACTGCACCCCGTGACGTCCCGAAAGCCTGATGAGCAATTGGCGCGCAACTCCAGACTCCGTCTTGTCCGCTCGCGGTCACTGGCCACCGCGGGACGGGCCGTGACGGCCCGGCGGACCCGTCCCGCGCCGCGGCCTCCGGAGGGCACACCCGCCCCGGCCGAGCTCGCGCGCCAGGCGCGGGCCGTCCTCGCCGACGCCGCCCGCATCGCCCGCTGGGCGGCCGCCGACCACGACCTCGGCACCACACCGCTCGGGGTCGGCGCCCAGGAACGGGCCGCCGCCGCACTGGGCCTGACCATGGACGGGGTGCGGGCCGGCTGGGACCGCGCCCGTCTCGCAGGTCTCGTCGAACTGCACGGCGACACGGTCCGCCCCGGCTGGCGGCTGCGTGCCTGGGACCGCGACGACATGGCCGTGCTCCGCGGCTGGGTCGCCCTCTTCGACGCCTGGTCCCTGATCCACCCCGCCCCCGGCGACGTCGCACCCGCGGCGGTCGCCGAGGTGGTCGAGGCGGTGCCCCAGGTGCTCTCCCTCCTCCAGCTGTCGGCCGGCCCCGTGCTCACGCCCGCTCTGCTCGACCTGCTCCAGCAGCGCGTCGCCGAGCTCCGCGAGGAACGCTGCGAGGTCCCCTACGGCGCCCCGCCCGAACCGCCGACCGGATCGGGCACCGAAGAGGCCCCCGTCGCCGCCCTCCTCGACTGGGCGCTCGAGGGCCTGTCCGCCGTCGGCGCCCTGACCCTCGAACACGGCCAGGCGACCCTCACGCCGCTCGGCAACTGGGCGGTCTGGGTCAAGCTGGAGCAGATCTGCGTCGCCGCCCAGAGCCCCGCGGGCAACATCGAGCAGTCCGCGGAGGACATGCTCCGGGGCTGCGCCCGCCTCACCCCCGGCCCGGCCCGCGCCGAGTACCGCGCGTGGCTCGCGGCACGCACCGTCTCCAGCGCCGTCGGCGAACTGCTCACCGTGGCCCGCGGCGAGGACGCCCTGCTGCGCGGCCTCGCCTTCGAGGCGCTGCGCGTGGTCGGCGCGCCCGCAGAGACCGAGATCCGAGCGGCCGCCGCCGAACCGTCCCTTCGCCCTTACGCCTTGCTGTGGCTCGCCGAGCACGAGGGCGCGGACCCGGAGGACGCGGCCGACGTCCTCACCCGCGAGGAAGCGACCTGGCTGTGGGTGGACACCGCGGCGGCCGTCGCGGACCACGGGGAGCCGCAGCTGCTGCTCCGCCATCTCGATTCCGCTGTGCAGGGCACGGTCCCCGCGCTGCTCGAGGCGGTCCGGGCGGGCGGCCATCCCCGTACGGTCCAGGTCCTGGTCGCCCTGGCAGCGGCGCACCCGGACCCGGCCCTGGCCAAGGCGGTACGCAGGGCCGCGTTCCAGGTGCACACCGGCGGCGTCTGACCCCGGCGGGCCACGACCGCGGGGGCGGTGGGGTCTACGAGGCCTCCGCCGCCCCCGGTGTGTACGTGCCGAAACTCCAGATGTGTCCCTCGAGATCGCGGACCATGTAGTCGCGGGAGCCGTAGTCCTGGTCGGTGGGCGGCATCACGATGTCGGCGCCGTGCTCCACCGCTCTGCCGTGGTGGGCGTCGACGTCGTCGACATGGACGAACACCCCCGTCGGCCCGGCGCCCTCCATGAGCTTGTCGAACTGGCTGCCGGTGCCCTTGCTGCCCAGCATCACCATGCCGTTGCCGTAGGTGAGCTCGGCATGGACCACGCCGCCGTCCTCGTTCTCGTACACCGCGTGTTCGGCGAAGCCGAAGGCCTCGGTGAGCTGTCTGATCGCGGCCTTGGCGTCCGCGTACAACAGGGTCGGACAGATGCTCGGCGACTGAGGCATCCCGATCGCTCCCTCACTTGCTCGACGACTCGGATGTGATCTGCGTCTCAGTCTGGCACCCGCCACCGACAACGGGCCTCAGCGGAACGTGTCGCGCGGCGGCAGGACGTCCCCGGGCCGGTGAGGTGGCGGGACCGGCACCGCGGCCCCGCACGGCCCGCCGCCTCCGCCGCGCCGTGGCCCCGCACGGCGCACCGCGGGCCTCCCGGGCCGCCGTCCGGCGGCGGAAAAACACTTGCACGGTCCCGTTAGACTGGGCCGTATGGCAATTCTCCTTGTGCATTAGACGGCGTAGAAGCGTCTGCAGCCCGTCCCTTCCGCCGTCCATACCGCCCTGGAGTTTTCCCCCGTGATCACCGCATCCGGTATCGAGCTGCGCGCAGGCGCGCGCGTCCTCATCGAATCCGCTTCCTTCCGCATCGCCAAGGGCGACCGCATCGGCCTCGTCGGCCGCAACGGAGCGGGCAAGACCACCCTCACCAAGTGCCTCGCGGGTGAGGGCATCCCCGCCGGCGGCACCATCACCCGCTCCGGCGAGGTGGGCTACCTCCCGCAGGACCCGCGCACCGGCGACCTCGAAGTCCTCGCCCGCGACCGCATCCTGTCGGCCCGCGGCCTCGACACCCTGATCCGCAAGATGCGGCAGAACGAGGAGCGCATCGCCTCCGGCCAGGGCAGCACCCGCGACAAGGCCATGCGCCAGTACGAGCGCCAGGAGACCGAGTTCCTCACCAAGGGCGGTTACGCCGCGGAGGCGGAGGCAGCCACCATCGCCGCCGCGCTCGGCCTGCCCGACCGGGTCCTCGGCCAGCCCCTCCATACGCTCTCCGGTGGTCAGCGCCGCCGCGTCGAACTCGCCCGGATCCTGTTCTCGGACGCCGACACGCTCCTGCTCGACGAGCCCACCAACCACCTCGACGCCGACTCGATCGTCTGGCTGCGCGACTACCTGAAGACCTACCGCGGCGGCTTCATCGTGATCTCCCACGACGTCGACCTCGTGGAGACCGTCGTCAACAAGGTCTTCTACCTGGACGCGAACCGCTCGCAGATCGACGTCTACAACATGGGCTGGAAGCTGTACCAGCAGCAGCGTGAGGCGGACGAGAAGCGCCGCAAGCGCGAGCGTCAGAACGCCGAGAAGAAGGCCGCCGCCCTCAACTCGCAGGCCGACAAGATGCGCGCCAAGGCCACCAAGACCGTCGCCGCGCAGAACATGGCCCGCCGCGCGGAGCGCCTGCTGGCCGGTCTCGAGGACGTCCGGATGGCCGACAAGGTGGCCAAGCTCCGCTTCCCGGAGCCGGCGCCCTGCGGCAGGACGCCGCTCAGCGCGGAGGGTCTGTCCAAGTCGTACGGGTCCCTCGAGATCTTCACCGACGTCGACCTCGCGATCGACAAGGGCTCGCGCGTCGTCATCCTGGGCCTCAACGGCGCCGGCAAGACCACGCTGCTGCGCCTCCTCGCGGGCGTCGAGAAGCCCGACACCGGCATGGTCACGCCCGGTCACGGCCTCAAGCTCGGGTACTACGCCCAGGAGCACGAGACCCTCGACCCCGACCGCACGGTCCTGGAGAACATGCGCTCCTCCGCGCCCGACCTCGATCTGGTCGAGGTGCGCAAGACGCTGGGCTCGTTCCTCTTCTCCGGCGACGACGTCGACAAGCCGGCCGGTGTGCTCTCCGGCGGTGAGAAGACCCGGCTGGCGCTGGCCACCCTGGTCGTCTCGTCCGCCAACGTCCTGCTGCTCGACGAGCCCACCAACAACCTCGACCCGGCCAGCCGCGAGGAGATCCTCGGGGCGCTGCGCACCTACAAGGGCGCGGTCATCCTCGTCACGCACGACGAGGGCGCGGTCGAGGCGCTCGAGCCGGAGCGGATCATTCTGCTGCCGGACGGTGTCGAGGACCTGTGGGGCGCGGACTACGCGGACCTGGTGGCCCTGGCCTGAGGCCCTGCGACGGGTTCCGGCAGAGCGCCGGAATCCGTCGATCCACCCCTCTACGATCTTCGTATGGATCTCCGCATGGATCATTCGGCCTACAAGTGATCCATCATCTGTGTGAGGGCGTCTCGTATTGCGGCGTGGCGACTGGTGGACCCCCATCGGCGGCGCCCCGGCGGACGCCTCTCCTTCCGGCGGCTCTGAGCTGGCCTTTTCCGTAGCGGGCCGTGAATGCGTGGATCAAGTACCGATCGGAATGTGGCATTCCGTTCATGGTGGCCTCCTGGCGCACCCCAAAGCGTTCCGTACTGACCTTGTCGAATGGGTGGCCAGGACGCCCGGGAGGGGTGATCATGAGAAGTCCAGAGCGCACTTCCCATGAGGAGGCACGGGTGGCCGAGACTCTGAAGAAGGGCAGCCGGGTTACCGGCGCCGCGCGCGACAAGCTCGCGGCAGACCTGAAGAAGAAGTACGACTCCGGTGCAAGCATCCGGGCGCTGGCCGAAGAGACCGGTCGGTCCTACGGATTCGTCCACCGGATGCTCAGTGAGTCCGGAGTCGTCCTGCGGGGACGTGGCGGAGCGACGCGAGGCAAGAAGGCCGCTTCGGCCTGACGGTCCCGTCGACGAGGCTGCTCCTCCGGTTCATCGGTACCTACGGTGACCACCTGGTCGGTCCTACGGCCGGCCGGGCGGTTACTGTGCAGTAGCTTACCTTCTTGACTCGAAGGCCGAGCCAGACTGCACCGAACCGGAGGCGCCTCATGACTTCGCTCGACCCTGTACTCGACAAGGACGGCGTACGGCTCACCGTCGAAGACGCGGTTGCCACGGTGACCTTGACGAACCCGGACAAGCGCAACGCCCAGAACTTCGCGCTGTGGCGGGCGTTGGCGCAGGCGGGACGGTCACTGCCCGGCAGCGTGCGGATCGTCGTGCTGCGCGGCGAAGGCAAGTCCTTCTCCGCGGGCCTCGACCGGCAGGCTTTCACACCGGAGGGCTTCGACGGCGAGCCGTCCTTCATCGACCTGGCTCGCGGCACCGACGCGGAGATCGACGCGTCCATCGCCGAGTTCCAGGAGGCGTTCACCTGGTGGCGCCGCAACGACATCATCTCCATCGCGGCCGTACAGGGCCATGCGATCGGAGCCGGCTTCCAGCTCGCCCTCGCCTGCGACCTCCGGGTCGTCGCGCAGGACGTGCAGTTCGCCATGCGCGAGACCGCCCTCGGACTCGTGCCCGACCTCACCGGCACGCACCCCCTGGTGTCGCTCGTCGGATACGCCCGCGCGCTCGAGATCTGCGCGACCGGCCGTTTCGTCCACGCGGAAGAGGCCGAGCGCACGGGCCTCGCCAACCTCGTCGTCCCCGGCGAGGAACTAGACGCCGCGGTACGCGACCTGTCCGCGGCGCTGCTCGCCGCGCCCCGGGACGCGGTGAACGAGACGAAGGCACTGCTGCGGGGAGCGGCGGGCCGCTCGTACGACGAACAGCGCGCGGCAGAACGCGCCGCGCAGGGCAGGCGCCTGCGCGACCTCGCGGGCCTCGCGGACTGACGCAACCGGGCTCCGCCCGGACCGGCACCGCGCTGCACGCGGCGTCCTCGAACGCCGGACGGGCCGGCATCGCCGGTGCGCCGGATCCAGCCCGTCGGCGGAGACGACCCGGGCCTTCCGGGCGACCCCCGCCGGCGTTCGAGGCGCGGGGCGCCGCCCCGGCGCCCCGCGCCACCCGCGCTGCGCGGTGGACGGGTCCGGGCGGAGCCCGGTCACGGGAAGAGGCGGGGAGGGGGCAGCGCCGCGCAGCGGTCAAGCCGTCGCGGTGATCACGACCGTCACCGCACGGTCCTCCTCCAGCACCCCCGCCACCACCCTCCGTACCGCCCGCGCCACGTCCAGCGCGCGGTGCCCCTCCGCCGTGGCGAGTTCCACGCGGACGTGGTCCGGTGCGTGATGGACCGCCGCGCCCAGCGTCCCCGTCAGGTGTGCCACGCCCACCGTCGCGGCCGCGGCCGTGCCCACCGGTTCGGAGGGTTCGACGGCCGCCGGGGCTCCGGGCGCCGCGCGTTCCTCGGGTGCCGCGTCCAGAAGAGCGTCGACCCGCAGATCGACCACCGTGACCGTGAGGCCCAGTTCCTCCGCCGCCGCGTCGAACAACGCCGCCCGCAGCGCCGCGGTGAGCGCCGGAATCGGTTCTGTGAGGTCCCAGACCGACACCCCCGCGTCGATGCGCAGCGGGCCCGGCCACAGGGCGGCCGGTGGCATGGGCGCGGTCGGGGGCTCCGCCGCCTCCGGGTCCGCCAGGGACACCCTGACGTCGTTCAGGGCCGCCGACGGCACCGACTCCGCCGCACGGCGAAGGACCGCCGCGGCGGCCGATTCCGACAGCCACGCAGCGTCCGCCGGGCCGCCGAGGGGGAGAAGTCTGCCGAGGCCCAGCGCACCGCGTACCCGCCGCAGAACCGCATCCGAAGTGGTCATTCGTCCAGCCTGCCGCATCCCTGGCGCGAATGTGGGCAAGGGCACCTAATGTGGGCAACGGGGCCGTCACCCGCCCGGAAAGGACCACGGCGATGACCGAAACACCTGGGCGCAGTCTGCCCACGACATCCGGAAACGAACTCTCAGGTTCCAGCGACGCCGCCCGAAGGGGCTCGGGAGGCAAGCGCCTGCCGGAGCCAGGATCCCGCGGCCGTACGACCATCGCCGACGGAGTGGTGGAGAAGATCGCCGGGCTGGCCGCCAAGGACGTTCTCGGCGTGCACGCGATGGGGGGCGGGCTCTCCCGTACCTTCGGCGCGGTGCGCGACCGGGTGCCGGGCAGCGGCAAGTCCAACGTCACACGCGGCGTGAAGGCCGAGGTCGGCGAAGTACAGACCGCGATCGACCTGGAGATCGTCATCGACTACGGCGTGTCCATCTCCGACGTGGCCCGCGCGGTCAGGGAGAACGTCGTCTCCGCCGTCGAGCGGATGACAGGCCTCGAGGTCGTCGAGGTGAACATCGCCGTCAGCGACGTGAAGCTGCCGGACGAGGAAGAGGAAGAGCCGGAGCCTCGAATTCAGTAGAGGAGCTCAACATGAGCATGGCGGTGGTCGGACTGATGGCCGGCATGGCACTCGGGTTCGCCGGATACTTCGGCGGTTTCGGGGCGTTCGTGCTGGTGGCCGCTCTGGGGGTGGTCGGCTTCGTGGTCGGCAGGTTCCTCGAGGGCGACCTCGAGGTCGGCGATTTCTTCCGGGGCCGCGAGCGTGGCGACGGGCGGCGGTGACGCGCCGTGGCAGACCCTGTCGCGGTGGCCGGCGCCTCCGGTCGTGACGCTTCCGCAGGCTGGGTGCCGCCCGCGGACCGGGGGTCGACCGCGATCGCCGACCGCGTGGTCGCGAAGATCGCCGCGCGGGCGGCGCGTGAAGCGCTCCCCGATGCACCGGAGGGCGGCGCGCCGCCGCACGCCATGGTCGTCGTGCACCACGAAACGGCCCGGGTGCGGCTCAGCCTCGAGCTGGAGTACCCGTCGGACATCGGCGCCCAGTGCGGCGCCGTGCGTCGGCATGTCGTGGAGCGGGTAAAGGCGTTGGCGGGGATGGAGGTCCCCGAGGTGGCGGTGCACGTCGAACGGCTGCACTCCGCCCTCTCGCGCGGCGCGGCGCAGGGGAGGATCCGATGACCGAACCCGACAGGCCCACGGGCCCCGGACAGCCGGCCCCGCAGGAGCGGGAAGCGCGCTCCCCCCGGCCCGTTCTCGAACTGGACCAGTCCGCCTCCGCCTCCGAGTACAACCCGGCGGCGGACCAGGACGGCGACGGCGGCAGGGTCCGCCGCTTCTGGTCGGTGCGCCGGGTGCCCGCCGCGCTGGTCGCCCTCGTCGTCGTCGGAGGCGCGGGGCTGCTGCTCTACGACGTCGCTGCCGTGCGGGCCGACCGGCCCGCTATGCGCTGGCGGCGGGCGCTCGCCGACCACCTCGCCGAGTGGCGCCTCGACGAGATCGCGGTGCTCGCCGGGGCCGGCGCGGCGATGCTGCTGGGCCTGTGGCTGATCCTCCTCGCGGTGACGCCGGGGATGCGGGCGCTGTTGCCGATGCGCCGGGACCGGCCTCATGTACGGGCAGGACTGCGCCGTGAGGCCGCGGCCCTCGTACTCCGCGACCGGGCGATGGAGGTCTCCGGCGTGCAGTCGGTACAGGTCCGGATGGGCCGTTCCAAGGCGTCGGTACGGGCGCGGGCGCACTTCCGTGACCTGGACGACGTCCGCGCCGACCTCGACGAGGCACTCGGCGCCGCCTTGCACGAACTCGGCCTCGCCAGACCCCCGGACCTCGCCGTGCACGTCGGCAGACCGCCCGCGAAGAAGAGGTGAGGAACGGTGCAGGGGATGCTACGAGCCGTCAACCGGGTCTTCCTCGGCCTCGCCGGGCTGGTCCTGCTGTGCGTCGGCGGTGCGGTCCTCGCGGCGGGCACGGGCCTCTCCGTCCCGTCGTGGTGGCCCTACGACGGGCGGTACGACGTACTGCTGAGCGACGCCGACCGGACCCGCTGGCGCGAGGAGGGCTGGTGGTGGCCGGTCGTCATCGCGGTCCTGGCGCTGCTGCTGATCCTCGCGATGTGGTGGTTCTTCGCCCAACTGCGCCGCGCACGGCTCGCGGAGGTCCTGGTCGACAGCGGCGACGGCGAAGGGGCGCTGCTGAGGGGCCGGGCGCTGCAGGGTGTCCTGGAGGACGAGGCGGCGTCGCTGGAAGGCGTCTCCCGCGCGTCCGTCCTGCTGACGGGCCGCCGGAACGCGCCCGAGGCGCGGGTGGCGCTGCACCTGGAACCGGACGCCTCGCCCGGCGAGACCCTGGCGCGCCTCTCCGACGAGGCGGTCGCGCACGCCAGGGACTCGGCCGGCCTGGAGGCGCTGCCGACGGAGGTCCGCCTCCGGGCGGCGAGGCACCGGGCCCGTCGGGTGTCGTGACGCCCCGAGGGCCCCGGACACCCGCCGGATGCCCGAGCCCGTCGGCGGGTCAGGGGCGGAGCCCCCGCGACGCCGCGCGGAGCGCGCTGCCGCGTTCGGGCGGGGCCCGCTTTCGGCCCCCACGGCCGCCGGGCCGCAGGGGGAGGGGGAAGCGCGCGTCAGAAGCCGTGGCGTGCGCCGCCGTCGACCGGGAGCATGAGGCCGGTCAGATAGGACGCCGCCGGCGAGAGCAGGAACGCCGCCGTGCGGCCGAACTCCTCCGGCGTGCCGTAACGCCGCAGCGGGATGGCCGACTCGTTGGCCCTGCGGGCCGCCTCCGCGTCGCCCGACAGGGCGTCCAGTTCGCGGACGCGGTCCGTGTCGATGCGGGAGGGCAGCAGGCCGACCACGCGGATGCCGCGCGGGCCCAGTTCGTCCGCCAGGGACTTGGCGAAGCCCGCGAGGCCCGGGCGGAGGCCGTTGGAGATGGTCAGGCCGGGGATGGGTTCGTGGACGGAACCGGACAGCACGAAACCGATGACGCCGCCTTCGTTCAGTTCGGCCGCGGCCTTGCGCGCCAGGCGCACGGCGCCGAGGAAGACCGACTCGAAGGCGGCGGCCCACTGCTCGTCTGTGTTGTCCGCGACGAAGCCCGGCGCGGGACCGCCGACGCTGATGAGGATGCCGTCGAAGCGGCCGAAGTGCGCCCGGGCGGCGGCGACGAGGCGTTCCGCGGCGGAGGGGTCGGCGTTGTCACAGGCGACGCCCACCGCGGCGGAGCCGAGCGCGGCCGCGGAGTCGGTGACCGTCTTCTCGTCCCGCCCGGTGAGGACGACCTTCGCGCCGTCGGCGACGAGCGCCCGCGCGGAGGCGTTGCCGAGGCCCCTCGAAGCGCCGGTGACGATGTAGACACGGTCCTTCAGTCCAAGATCCATGGCCCTATCCTGCCGTCCTCTGCCCGGTGAGCGCGAGGGCCGTGGTCACCAGGCCGATGTGGCTGAAGGCCTGCGGGAAGTTGCCGAGGTGCCGTCCCGTCACGGGGTCGTACTCCTCGGAGAGGAGACCCACGTCGTTGCAGAGGCCGAGCAGCCGCTCGAACAGTTCGCGGGCCTCCTGCTCGCGGCCCGTCATACGCAGCGCGTCGGCCAGCCAGAAGGAGCAGACGAGGAACGCGCCCTCGCGGCCGGGCAGTCCGTCGACATGGTTGGCGTCCGGCGTGTAGCGGCGTACGAGCGGCCCGCTGCCCAGCTCCCGCCACACCGCGTCGACCGTGCCGACGACCCTGGGGTCGTCCGGCGGCAGGAAGCCGACGCGCGGGATCAGCAGGACCGCGGCGTCGAGCTCCTTGGAGCCGTACGACTGGGTGAAGGTGCCACGGGCCGGGTCGAAGCCCTTCTCGCAGACCTCGCGGTGGATGTCGTCCCGCATCGCCCGCCAGCGTGCCGTGTCGCCGCGCAGCGACGGGTCGCTCTCCAGGGTGCGCACGGCGCGGTCCGCGGCGACCCATGCCATGACCTTGGAGTGGACGAAGTGGCGGCGCGGACCGCGGACCTCCCACAGGCCCTCGTCCGGCTCGCGCCATTTGGTCTCGAGGAAGCCGAGCAGGCTGAGCTGGATGTTCCAGGCGTGCCTCTCGGGTGCGAGACCGGCCTCCCTGGCCAGGTAGAGGGACTCGATGACCTCGCCGTAGACGTCGAGCTGCAGTTGGGACCTGGCGTCGTTGCCGACGCGGACCGGCGCGGAACCGGCGTAGCCGCTGAGCCAGTCCAGCTCCATCTCGGGCAGGCGGCGTTCGCCGGCCAGTCCGTACATGATCTGCAGATCGGCCGGGTCTCCGGCGACCGCCCGCAGCAGCCAGTCCCGCCAGGCCGCGGCCTCGTCCAGGTAGCCGACGGACACCATCGCGCTCAGGGTGAGGGTCGCGTCGCGCAGCCAGCAGAAGCGGTAGTCCCAGTTCCGTACGCCGCCGATGTCCTCGGGCAGGGACGTCGTGGGAGCGGCGACGATGCCTCCGGTGGGGGCGTACGTGAGTGCCTTGAGGGTGATCAGGGAGCGCAGCACGGCGTCACGGTAGGGGCCCTGGTAGCGGCACTTCGACGACCAGGTCTCCCAGTCCTGGAGGCAGTGCTCCAGGGCCTCGTGCGGGTCGACGCGTGCGGGCCGCGGCTTGTGCGAGGGGTGCCAGGTGAGGACGAACGCCACCTTGTCGCCCTCCTCGACCGTGAACGACGAGCAGGTGCTGAAGTGCTGACCCCATGTCTTGACCTCCGGCTCGCTGCGCAGCCACACGGAGTCGGGCCCCGCGATGGCGATCCGGTGGCCGTCCGCGCGGCGCACCCACGGCACCACGGAGCCGTAGTCGAACCGCAGCCGCAGCGTGCCGGCCATCTCGACCGTGCCGCTCAGGCCCTCGACGATGCGGACGACGTCCGGTGCCTCGTCACGCTGCGGCATGAAGTCGAGGACCCGTACCTTGCCGGTGCGGGTCTCCCACACCGACTCCAGCACCAGTGACGCGCCGACGTAGCGGCGGCTGGTGCAGGCGCCCGCGCCCTTGGGCGCGATCCGCCAGTGGCCGTTCTCCTCGTCGCCGAGGAGGGCGGAGAAGCATGCGGCGGAGTCGAAGCGGGGAAGGCACAGCCAGTCGATGGAGCCGTCCTTGCCGACCAGCGCAGCGGTCTGCAGATCGCCGATGAGGGCGTAGTCCTCGATACGTTGGGTCACGCTCTGGCGTGTTCCCGCCGGAGGAGAAGGCTAAGCAGCCGCGGTAGCGGGCTCGGGCGCGGTCCGCTCCGCCGCCGCCAGGTCGCGCCTCTCCCGCCGTACGAGAATCACCCAGCCGACGGGCACCGCCGCGGCGAACAGCCACCACTGCACGGCGTACGCCATGTGAGCGCCGATGGAGTCGTGGTCCGGGGTCGGGATCATCTCGGGGCTGCCGCCCGAGGGCTTCGGCGCCGTCTGCTCCAGATAGCCGCCGAGCACCTGCCGGTCCAGCAGCCGCGCCTGCTGCTCGCTGTTGATCAGCATCACCTGGCGGGGCGGCAGACCCTTCAGGTCCTTGATGCCGCTGGCGCCGGTCGTCTCGTCGGCCTTGAGCCGGCCGGTGACGGTCACGGTGCCCGAGGGGGCGGCGGGGACCTCGGGGAAAGCCTTCTGGTCGGCGGCGGCGGGGACCCAGCCACGGTTGACGAGGACGGCGCGGCCGTCGGCCAGTACCAGCGGGGTCAGCACGTGGAAGCCGACGCGGTCGTCGGCGTTGGTGCGGCGGCGGACGACCATCTCGTGGTCGGTGTCGAAGGTGCCGGTCGCGGTGATCTGCCGCCAGTAGTCCGAGCGCGGGACGGTGTGCCCGGGGGACGTGAGCTCCTCCATCGGCACCGGCTCCGCCTCGAGGTTCCGTGCGATCAGGGCGTTCTGCTCGACCCTGCGCTCGTGCCGGTGCAGCTGCCAGAAGCCCAGCTCGATCATCGTGGGGATGAGAACGAGGCCGATGAGGGTGAGGATCACCCACTGCCGGGACAACAGGAAGCGGTACACGGCTTCGACCGTACCTGCTCGGCGCGGGGCCTCGGACGGTGGGTCCCCGCCCGGGCCCCGGCCGGGCGCAGGTCACACCCTGTCGACGATGCCGGCCCTCCCCTCGGCGCGGGCGCAGTGGGCTCCGCAGTACCAGTGGCCCTCGGCCTCGACGCCCTGGCCGATGATCTGCACCCGGCAGTGCTCACAGATGGGGGCCATACGGTGGATCGCGCAGGAGAAGCAGTCGAAGACGTGCACCGCGCCCTGCGCGTGCACCTCGAAGGACATGCCGTAGTCGTTTCCGCAAACCTCACAACGTGCCATGCGCCACAGGGTGAAACGCTTCGGCGCCCCGGGCGAGCGGGCGGCGGGCGAGTCGCGCCCGGTTCACTCCGATGCGGGTGCCCGTCCGGCCTACGCCTCCGGCGCGGGGGCGACGTCCCGCAGCAGCTGGGTGAAGGCGCCCTCGTCGACGACCGGTGTGCCGTACGACGCGGCCTTGACGGTCTTCGACGTCGCCGAGTCAGGGTCGTTGGTCACCAGCAGGCTCGTGAGCCGGGACACGCTCGTGGCGACGTGCAGACCCGCCTCGACGGCCCGGTCCTCGAGCAGTTCACGCTCCACGGAGGTGTCGCCGGAGAAGGCGACCCGCATGCCCTGCACCAGCTGCCCGCCCGGCTCGTACCTCCCCGGGTTGGGGAACGGGCACGGCGGCCGCTTCCGCGAGGGCCGCCAGCTGCTGTGCCCGTACGACGACTGGTAGCCCACGCGCGGGGCCGCGGGAGCGTCCGACCACTCCGTCAGCGGCCGGCATTCGAGCAGCGGCAGCCGCACACCGTCACGGGCTGCGGTGTGCAGGCTCGGCCGGAACGCCTCCGCGAGCACACGGGCGTCGTCCAGGGCGTGGTGCGCACGCTGCTGCACGACGCCGTAGTGCGCCGCCAGCGACTCGAGCTTGTGGTTGGGCAGCGGGAGCCGCAGCTCCTTGGCGAGCGCGATGGTGCACAGCCGCTGCCGGGTCGGCGCAGCGCCCCGCGCACGCGCGTACTCCCTGGCGATCATGGACCAGTCGAAGGTGGCGTTGTGCGCGACCAGGACCCGGCCGTCGAGCCGCGCGGAGAGCTCGCCGGCGATGTCCCCGAACAGCGGGGCGCCTTCGAGCGCCTCGCTCGTCAGACCGTGGATCCACACCGGTCCGGGGTCCCGCTCCGGGTTGACCAGCGTGTACCAGTGGTCCTCGACGTTCCCGTGGGTGTCCAGGCGGTAGACGGCAGCCGACACTATCCGGTCGTCACGGGCGAGGCCGGTGGTCTCCACGTCGACGACCGCGTACCCCTGTGGGTACGCGGCCGGCCACGTCGTCGCTGCGGTCCTACGGTCGTCGAGCATGGTCACAGAGAATACGGGCAGGCACCGACACCCCTGGGCCGCCCCCACCGCCCCCGCGCCCGCGGTGTGGCTCCCCGTCCCCAACTTCCGTGCGTGAAAGGCTCCCCGGATGAGTGAAGCGACGGGCGGCGAACGTCACGACGAGGCGCCCACCGGTGGGCTCGGCACCCGCCTCAACTGGCTGCGCGCCGCCGTACTCGGGGCGAACGACGGCATCGTCTCGACGGCGGGCGTCGTCGTCGGAGTGGCCGGTGCGACGGACTCGCAACCGGCGCTGCTCACCGCCGGACTCGCCGGACTGCTCGCCGGTTCGATGTCGATGGCGGCAGGCGAATACGTGTCCGTCTCCACGCAGCGGGACTCCGAGATGGCCGCGCTGGCCGTGGAGAAGCGGGAGCTGAAGGAGCAGCCGGAGGCCGAACTGGACGAGCTGACCCGCATGCTGGCGGACCGCGGCCTGTCGGAGCAGGTGGCCAGGGAGGCCGCCGTACAGCTCACCGACCGGGACGCGCTGCGCGCGCACGCGCGGGTGGAACACGGCATCGACCCCGACCAGCTGGCCAACCCCTGGCACGCGGCGGTCGCCAGCTTCCTCGCGTTCACGGCCGGTGCGCTGCTGCCGCTGCTGGCCATCATGCTGCCGCCGGCATCCGCCCGCCTGTACGTCACGGTCCTCTCGGTGCTGGCGGCGCTGACGCTGACCGGCTGGTGGAGCGCCCGGCTGGGCGCCGCCGCGGCCGGGCCCGCCGTCCTGCGCAACGTGTGCGGCGGGGCGCTCGCCATGGCGGTGACGTACGCCGCCGGTTCGGCGCTCGACGCGGCGGGGGTCTGAGACGCTGTCAGGTCCTGACGCGCTTCACCTCGACGCGGTCGGGCGGGAAGCGGTCGAGGCCGACGACCGGGGTGTCGTCGGTGACCCTGATCCTCAGTCCGGGCATCGCGGCGAGCGGGGCGACGTCGACCGGCGCTCCGGACGGTGAGCACTGCGAGAGCTCCAGGGAGGTGAGCGCCGGCAGGTCGCGCAGCAGGCCGAGACCGTGCGGCAGTTCGCACCGCCAGAGGTACAGCCGCCGCAGCGTGGAGTGGCCGAGGAGCGGACGCGGGTCGAGGGGGTCGAGCTCGTACAGGCTCAGACTCGTCAGCGTGGGCGGCAGCGGCAGGCGCGAGAGCTGACGCAGCTGAGACTGGCCCGCGATCGACAACGTCTCCAGCAGCGGCCACCGCTCGATGCCCTCCAGGCTCACATAGCGGGTCTGGTGGTGGAGCCCGAGGTGGACGAGGCACGGTCCGACCGGCAGTTCCGCCAGGTTCTCGATGAGCAGGGGCTGCGAGAGCATCACGCTGCGCAGGTCGGGCATGTCCCGCAGGGGCTCGATCGAGACCTCCGGGTGGACTTCCCAGAGCGCGAGGTGTTCGAGTCCGGGCCGCGCCAGGGGCCGCAGGTCGCGCAGCTCGGGGCACCGGCTCAGACCGACCTCCGTGAGCCGCCGGAACGAAGCGAGCGGGGTGAGGTCGTCCACCACGCCGTTCTCGTAGAGGAACAGCCACTCGGGGTCCTCCACCGCCAGCAGCGGAGTGAGGTCGTGGTGGTCGCCCGCCACGTGCAGGCGCCGGGCCTTCGGTATGTGCCGCAGCGCGTGGAGCTGTTCGGGGGTCTGGACATGCAGGTACGAGGTGTCCCACGCACCGGCGGCCAGCACGTCCCTGGCGTACGACTCGGTGTCGAAGGAGCCCCACGCCGTCGACACCTGGAACGCGACGGACAGGCGTGCGTCCTCCCGGAACCGCGCGGCCACCTCGAACGCGGCGTCCCCTTTGATCAGGGCCGCCGTGCGCACCACGGCCGCCGCCGTGTACTCCTCCAGGTCCTCAGGGCCGGGCAGCAGTTCCAGCACCAGCTCGCCGACCTTGGCCAGCTGCGCCGCGTCCTCCTGGGTGCGCGGGGGCAGCAGTTCCTGCGTGCGTGACTGCACCGTCGCGCGGATCTCCGGGTCCAGCTCCGGGGCGTGCTCCAGACAGGCCGCGGCGAGCAGCACCAGACGGTGCCGGTGGCGCTGCGCCCGGTCGGCGCGGCGTAACAGCTGCCGCAGCAGCCGGGCCCGTTCCTCGACGCGGGCGTGGCCGACGGCCATCTGCACCACGTCGTCCCACTGGTCGTCGTGCGCGTTCTGCACCAGGACCCCGAAGTCGCGGGCCTCCACCGCCGCCTTGGCGCCCAGATAGTCCTAAAACGTCCGGTGTACGAAGTCCACGGCCCCCGGGCGGGGTTCACGCAGCAGCCCGCTCCTGATGAGCAGATGGGAGAACACCTGCTCGGGGCTGCCCTGCACCTGCGGCATGGCGGCCAGCCACTCGGCCACCATCTCCACCGCCTCGGCGCGCTCGGCCTCCACCTGCCCGTTGCGGATGAGCCAGTACGCCAGCCGCTGCAACAGCGCCGTCTGCTCCTCACGCGTCAGGTCGACGCCCTCCACACCGACGATCTCCCGCTCGGTGTCCCGCCGCACCAGAAGCATGTCCAGGGCGGCGTCGTACAGCTCCTTGCGGGCGCGCGGCAGTTGCATCCTGCGGTCCCGGTTCAGCGCGCACAGCAGGGCGCACATCAGCGGGTTGGTGGCCAGCCTGCCCAGATCACGGCGGGTGGAGACGGCCTTGCGCAGGGACGTCTCGTAGGTGTCCAGCTGGGCGCGTTCCGCCGGGGCCAGGCACTCCTGACGGGCGGCCTCGTGCCAGTGGCCGATGAACGAGCGGATGTCGTCGCGTTCCATCGGCAGCAGGGAGTGCCCGACGAATCCCTGGCGGGACAGCCAGTCCTCCGGGACGGCCGACGGCCGGGTCGTCACCACGTACCGGGCGTCCGGATAGGCGGCGATCAGCGACTTCAGCCAGTTCTCCGTGCGGAGCCGCTGCCGTGAGGGGATCTCGTCCACCCCGTCGACCAGGATCAGCGCCCGGCCGTCCGTCAGCAGCTTCTCGGTCCAGCCGGCCGGTGCCTCACCGTGCAGCGGGACCCCCGCCGCTCGCAGGAAGGCGTCCGGCATCGGCAGCGTGTCGGACGAGGTGAAGGCGCGCAGCCGCAACAGGAAGGGCACGCACCGGTTCCAGTCCTCCAGGTCCTTGCCGAAGCTGCGCCGGGCGGCGTTCAGCGCGAGCCACTGCACCAGGGTGCTCTTGCCCGAGCCGGCGGGGCCGCGCAGGACGAGCCGGTCGGCAGAGGAGAGGATCTGCTCCGCCTTCACGGCGACCTGTCCGGTCCGGGGGAGGCCGAAACCCTCCTGGTGGGGCCCGTCCCCGCTGACCGCCAGGGAGATGTACGCCGTGTCCAGCGGCCACTCGCTGCCCGATCTGCCGAGCGTGAGCCCGAACAGCTCCAGACGCCCGTGGGTCTCGGCCACATAGTCCGCGTACCGTTCCTCGAAGCTGAGGGCCAGCGCCTCCGGACGAGGGCCCAGCCGGTCCCTGACGTCCTCGACGAGCGCTTCGGTGCGGCCCGCCCGGCGGGTCTGCTCCACCGCCGCCCGTGCCATGAACGACTGGTCGGCGGTCAGCTTCTCGACCATGTGCGCGCAGCACAGCCGCAGCAGTTCGTCGTAGAGTTCCACGCCCCGCTCGGCCAGGCCGGCCGCCGGGTCCCGCAGCGTCCGGAACAGCCGCTCCGGGTCGAGGTCGAGCGCGAACAGCCGGTCGGGAGTGACCGTACCGGCGGTCTGGACGGTGTCCCGTACCGCCTCGACGGCGGCCTCGCGCTCGTGGTCGGGCAGGTCGGCGTACGGGTCGGAGAGCCGGCCCGCGAGCTTCCTCGCCACCGGGGCGGGGTCCGGCCTGGGGAGCGGCGCGGCCCGGCGGCCCGTCACCAGGCCCGCCCCGGGACGGGTGGCGATCAGCGACTTGACGACGGTCACGGCCAGCGTCCCGGCCAGCCGCAGGACGACGACTTCCAACCCCTGCAATGGAGTTCCTCCCCGTGAGTCCACCGGCCACCGGATCGTACGGTCCGCGCTCGGTGTCGCGCCGGTCATCAGTGCATGCCCGTGGTGCGGACGGGCCTACCCTCACCGGGCGAAGACGGCCACGGGTGTGCGCAGGCTGCCCGAAACCCGCCCCGACGGTGCCGGGCGGGGACCCGTGCACCGCACTGGGGCCACGTCACGCCGGGGCGGCCTGCCACCTCGGCGCGTCCGTCCCCCAGAACCCGGGCGGGCGCGCCCAGCCGGCCGGCCCGCCGTCGTAGCCGACTGCCGGAACGGCGTGACGCAGGCGGCCCATGGGACTGTCCCGCTCGGTGAGCCACCGCTCGGCGTCGTACGCCGCAGGGTCCCCCTCCGGGCCTTTGACGAGTCCCCCGGTCAGCCAGGCCGCCGTCTGTGTGAGAGCGGCCTCCACCAGCCGGGTTCCGCCCGCGCCGTGCTGTTCGGTCAGCGCGCGCAGCACCCCGGCGGCCAGCAGGTACCCGGTGCCGTGGTCGAGGGCCTGGGCGGGCAGCGTCCCCGGGTGGCCTGCGTCGCCCTCGGTGACGGCGATCCCAGTGGCCGCCTGGACCAGGCTGTCGAAACCGCGCCGCCCGGCCCACGGCCCGTACGTGCCCCAGGCCGAAAGCCGGGCCACGACCAGGCCCGGACGGCGCTCGGCCAGCGCCTGCGGAGAGAGACCGAACCGGTCGAGGGCGCCGGGCCGGTAGCCGGTCACCACCACGTCGGCCAGGGTCAGCAGTTCCTCGAACGTGGCACGGTCCGAGGCCGCGGACAGGTCGAGCCGGGCGGACCGTTTCCCCGAGCCGGTGTCGTTGTGGGCGTCCTGGCTCTCCGGCAGGTGCGGGGAGTCGATCCGCAGCACGTCGGCACCGAGCAGCGCGAGCGTCCGCGTGGCGACCGGTCCGGCCAGCACCCGGGTCAGGTCCAGCACGCGCAGCCCCGAACAGGGAAGCGCCGCCCGGCCGTTCGCGGCAGGCGCCGGGCAGTCGTCACCGAGCCGCTCCACGCGCAGCAGTCGGCGCCCTGCGGCGGCCACGCCCTGCGGGTGCTTCGCCCATTCGTCCCCGCTGCGCATGGCGACGGCCAGTCCGCCCGCCGCGTACACGCTCTCCTCGACATCCACGGCCCGGCGTCCGCCGATCGCGTCGGCGGCCTCCTCCACGCCGGTGTCCTCTGGCAGGGCCAGCGCGTCGAGCAACCGCGCCCGGTGGTGCGGGTAGTTGGCGTGCGTACGCACCCACCCGTCCGCGGCGCGCCAGAAGCGGGACAGCGGCGCGAAGGTGGTCGGCGCCGTGCCGTCCACCCGCACCAGCCTGTCACTGAGGAACGCCGTCGACACCGCACCGTCGTCGACGGCCACGGAGGGGACCGGACCACCGCCGCGCCGTGCCGACAGTTCGGCGGCGGCGAGGGAGCAGACCGCGACGGTGGCGCGCGCCAGCTCCATGACCGGCAGCCGTGAGGGCAGCGAGCCGTCGCCCTCGTGGACGACACGGTCGAGCAGAGCAGGATCGCCATCCAGGGCGGCCCATGCCTGGGCGGTGCCACGGGAGGGGAGATCGAGGGACGAGTGGGTCATGCACCCACTATGGCACCGGGTGCCACAACGCAAGGAGCCCGGTGCGGATCATTGATCGCGCACCGGGCCCCTCACAGACCGCTAGCGGCGGACCGCGTCCAGGGCGTCGGTGACGCCCGTGCCGTAGAAGCCGTTGTCGCGCTCGTCGCCCTCGCACACCGCGTCAACGGTGCCGTTGCCGTCGATGTCGTACGGGTTGGTGCACGCCGTGTCGTCGGCCTGCGCGTACAGCAGACCCTTGACCAGGGCCGGCGGTGCGTACGGGTGGGTCGACTTGATCAGCGCCGCCACGCCCGCGACGTGCGGGGAGGCCATCGACGTACCGGCCTTGTAGCCGTAGCCGCCCGGAACCGTGGACAGGATCCGGCCGTCGACCGCCGGCGCGTCCGGCGTCTGGTAGCGCGTCGAGTCGCCGCCGGGGGCGGAGATGTCGATCACGCCGTCGCCGTAGTTGGAGTACGAGGCCTTCAGGCCTTTCGCACCCAGCGCGGAGACCGTGACGACACCCGGGATCTGGGTCGGGATGTCGAGGCACTCGCGCGGGTTGATGACGCGCTCGACCGGGGTGGTGTCGTTCGGGCTCGTGGTGTCGGTGAGCTCGTCCGCCGCCAGGTCCATGCGGGAGTTGCCGGCCGCGGCGACGTTCACCGCACCCTTGCCCTCCGCGTAGCGGGTGGCGCGGGAGACGGCCTCGACGAGCGCCTTCTGGTCCGCGTCGTTCTTGCAGTTGAACAGCCACGGGTCGGTGTAGTAGCTGTTGTTGGTCACGTCGACGCCGTGCTCCGCCGCCCACACGAAGCCGCAGACGACGGCCTCGGTGTAGAAGAAGCCGTCGGGCTGCGAGACCTTGATGCCGGAGACCTTCACGCCCGGCGCGACGCCGGTGACGCCGACACCGTTCTTCGCCGCGGCGATCGTGCCCGCGACGTGGGTGCCGTGGTCGGACTCGGTCGGACCCGGACGCCAGGCGCCGTCCGCCGTGTTCGGCACGCCGCCCACGCAGCTGACGGAGGCCTCGCGGTCGAAGTTCGGCGCGAGGTCCGGGTGCGTGTCGTCGACACCCGTGTCGATGACCGCGACCGTGACCTTGTCACTGCCGAGCGTCTTCTGGTGCGCCTTGTCGGCCTTGATGGCCGGGAGGTCCCACTGCAGGGGCTCCAGCGGGTCCTGGCCGGAGGACGCCACCGCGGCGGAGGCCTTCGCCTCGTCGGCGGTGAGCGGACGCTCCGACTCGATGGCCATGTCGGCCGAGGGCGCCAGAGGCGCGGTGCGCGTGGCACCGGCCGACGCCACGCCCCGCACACCGCGGATGGTGGTGGCGAAGTCCGGGTTCTGCGAGTGGACGACGATGACGCCTATCTGGTCGTAGGACATCACCACCGTTCCGCCGGCCTTGGCTATGGCCTTCTTGACCGACTTTGCGGTGCCGTGACCGCCCTTCACGTTCACGACGTACGACAGCTTCGGTCCGTCCGCCTGGACCGCGGCGAGTACGTCGTCGACCGGCGCCGCCGTAGCGGCCCCCGCGGGCAGGAAGCCGAGCGAGGCCGTGAGCGCCAGACCGGCGGGCAGCGCGAGTGCGCGGCGCCGTCTGGATCCCAGATGAGCCATGGGTTCTCCACATCATCCGTGACAACCGCCCAGACACCCCTGTGCGAATGGGCGGGTACATGACGAGCGAAGCTATCGCTGATCAAGGTCCGGATTCAATGAGTTCGCGAAGGAAGTACAGAAGAAAAAGACCACGGCTGAACCAGTTCGCCGCGTGCTCCGTGCCGTTGTCAGGGAGTGGAGCAACATCGAACCCTCCCTGCCAGTGACATCCCCGAGTCCATCCCCACCGCACCCGCGTCGCGAGGAGATTCCGTGACCACCGATGCACCGCCGCCCGAGCGCGGTACGCAGACCAGCACCGTCCAGCCCACGACCGAGTCGTTCGTGCAGGTGCAGCAGAGTACGGAATTCGGCGAACTGCGCCGCACATACCGTTCCTTCGCCTTCCCCCTGACCATCGCGTTCATCGCCTGGTACCTGCTCTACGTCCTGCTCTCCAACTACGCCGGCGGCTTCATGGGCACGAAGCTCTTCGGCAACATCAACGTCGCTCTGGTCTTCGGCCTCGCGCAGTTCCTGACCACCTTCCTCATCGCCTGGTTCTACTCACGGCACGCCGCCGCGAAGCTCGACCCGAAGGCCGAGGCCATCAAGTCCCGTATGGAGGCCGACGCATGAGCCCCGTCCTGCACCTCGCGGCCTCGAGCGCCACGACCGAGCACCGGCCGCTGATCATCACGCTCTTCGCGGCCTTCGTCGTCGCGACGCTGTTCATCACCGTCTGGGCCGGCCGGCAGACCAAGGACGCCGCCGACTTCTACGCGGGCGGACGCCAGTTCACCGGCTTCCAGAACGGCCTCGCCATCTCGGGCGACTACATGTCGGCCGCCTCGTTCCTCGGCATCGCCGGCGCCATCGCCCTCTTCGGTTACGACGGCTTCCTCTACTCGATCGGCTTCCTGGTCGCCTGGCTCGTCGCCCTGCTGCTGGTCGCCGAACCGCTGCGCAACTCCGGCCGCTACACGATGGGCGACGTCCTCGCCTACCGGATGCGCCAGCGGCCGGTCCGTACCGCCGCGGGCGTCTCCACCATCGTCGTCTCGATCTTCTACCTGCTCGCGCAGATGGCGGGCGCGGGCATCCTCGTCTCGCTGCTGCTCGGCATCACCAGCGACGGCGGAAAGATCGCGATCGTCGCCCTCGTCGGTCTGCTGATGATCGTCTATGTGACCATCGGCGGGATGAAGGGCACCACCTGGGTGCAGATGGTCAAGGCCGTCCTGCTCATCGCGGGCACCCTGCTCATCACGTTCCTGGTGCTGTGGAAGTTCAACTTCAACATCTCCGACCTGCTCGGAGAGGCGGCCAGGAACAGCGAGGTCGGACAGAAGGGCAACCCCGACGCCTTCCTCGAGCCCGGCCTCAAGTACGGCGTCGACGGTATGACGAAGCTCGACTTCCTCTCCCTCGGCATCGCGCTCGTCCTCGGCACCGCCGGACTCCCGCACATCCTGATCCGCTTCTACACGGTGCCCACCGCCAAGGCCGCCCGTAAGTCCGTCAACTGGGCCATCGGCATCATCGGCGCGTTCTACCTGATGACGATCGCGCTCGGCTTCGGCGCGGCGGCCCTGGTCGGACCCGCGGAGATCAAGGCGTCCAACCCGGCGGGCAACACCGCGGCCCCGCTGCTCGCCCTGCACATCGGAGGAGTCGACTCCGCGTGGGGCGCGATCCTGCTCGCCGTGATCTCGGCCGTCGCCTTCGCCACCATCCTCGCCGTCGTCGCCGGACTCACGCTGGCCTCCTCGTCGTCGTTCGCGCACGACATCTACGCCAACGTCATCCGCAGGGGACAGGCCACGGAGAAGGAGGAGGTCCGCGCCGCGCGCTGGGCGACCGTCTTCATCGGCATCGTGTCCATCGCCCTCGGCGCGCTCGCCCGCGACCTGAACGTGGCCGGCCTCGTCGCCCTCGCCTTCGCGGTCGCCGCCTCCGCCAACCTGCCCACGATCCTCTACAGCCTGTTCTGGAAGAGGTTCACCACCCAGGGCGCCCTGTGGTCCATCTACGGAGGCCTCGCCTCCTCGGTGTTCCTGGTGCTGTTCTCGCCGGTCGTCTCCGGCAGCCCGTCCGCGATGTTCCCGAGCGTCGACTTCGCCTGGTTCCCGCTGTCCAACCCGGGCCTCATCTCCATCCCGCTGGGCTTCCTGCTCGGCTGGCTGGGCTCGGTCCTGACCAAGGAGAAGCCCGACGCGGGCAAGTACGCCGAGCTCGAGGTCAAGTCCCTCACCGGCATCGGCGCCCACTGAGAGGAAAACGACACACGCATGTCAGCGGCCGCGTCGTAGGGTCCTACGACGCGGCCCTGCCGTACCTCGTGCCAATCGGCCCCTGGTGTTGTCGGCGACGTCGCGTAGGCTCGAAACCGTCGGATCCGCGAATTGGGGGAGGGGGCCCACAGTGCTCATCGACACCTACGGCCGAGTGGCCACTGACCTGCGCGTTTCTCTGACCGACCGGTGCAATCTGCGGTGTACGTACTGCATGCCGGAAGAGGGCCTCCAGTGGCTGGCCAAGCCCGATCTGCTCACCGATGACGAAATCGTCCGCCTCATCCGTATCGCCGTCACCGATCTCGGCATCACCGAGGTGCGCTTCACCGGCGGGGAGCCGCTGCTGCGTCCGGGGCTGGTCGGCATCGTCGAGCGCTGCGCCGCCCTCGAGGTACGCCCCAAGATGTCCCTCACCACCAACGGCATCGGTCTCAAGCGCACCGCCGCGGCCCTCAAGGCCGCCGGCCTCGACCGGGTCAACGTCTCCCTGGACACCCTGCGGCCCGACGTCTTCAAGACGCTCACCCGCCGGGACCGCCACCACGATGTCCTCGACGGCCTGGAAGCCGCCCGCGCCGCCGGCCTGACCCCGGTCAAGGTCAACGCCGTCCTGATGCCCGGCTTGAACGACGACGAGGCCCCCGACCTGCTCGCCTGGGCCGTGGAACACGACTACGAGATGCGCTTCATCGAGCAGATGCCGCTCGACGCACAGCACGGCTGGAAGCGCGACGGCATGATCACCGCAGGCGACATCCTCCAGTCGCTGCGGACGCGCTTCACCCTCACCCCCGAGGGCGACGCCGCGCGCGGATCCGCGCCGGCGGAGCGGTGGCTCGTCGACGGCGGCCCGCAGCGGGTCGGCGTCATCGCCTCCGTCACCCGACCGTTCTGCCGGGCCTGTGACCGGACCCGGCTCACCGCCGACGGCCAGGTGCGCACCTGCCTCTTCGCCACCGAGGAGACCGACCTGCGGGCGGCGCTGCGCTCGGAGGCGCCCGACGAGGAGATCGCACGCATCTGGCGGCTGGCGATGTGGGGCAAGAAGGCCGGATCCGGTCTCGACGACCCGTCGTTCCTTCAGCCGGAGCGGCCCATGTCAGCCATCGGCGGCTGACCCGGACCCGGCACCCCGCTGCCACTCCTCCAGGGTCACGACGTCCTTCAGGAAACCGCGCACCCCGAGGAACTGGGAGAGGTGCTCGCGGTGCTCCTCGCACGCCAGCCACGTCTTGCGGCGGTCCGGAGTGTGCAGTTTCGGGTTGTTCCAGGCGAGGACCCAGACGGCGCCGGTACGGCAGCCCTTGGCCGAACAGATCGGGGTTTCGTCACTCACCGGAAGAATCACGGGATCATTGTCCCAGCATGGCGACGCCGAGCAGCCACGGGGGGAGCTGCCCGGCGTCGGTCCGTCGCTCCGACGGGGGATGCGGAGCGCGTACGCAGTATGTCACGGGGGACCGGGTGCGGTGCACCGGAACTTCATGATTGATCTGAGCTTTTCTTGAGCTTCGCGGGCCCGCCACCACCGCCGGTGATCAGCGCTGCCCGGCCCCCGGACGGTCCTCCTGGAAGGGCTCCGCCCCGGGCTCCGGTTCCGCGTCCTGCCGTCCGGGCCCGGCCTCCACGGCCGGCAGGACCGGCGGCTCGACGAAGGTCGACGGGAGCGAAGGGGCGTTCTCCCGCCCCGCGTTGGCGATGACGACGGAGATGTACGGCAGCAGCACACCCAGCGCCAGCGCCACGATCGCCACATGGCGTTCCACGTTCCACAGGACCGCCGCGAGGATCACAGCGACGGTCCTGATCGACATCGAGATCACATAGCGCCGCTGCCTGCCGCGGACATCGTCGGCGAGGCCCTGCCGTGCGCCGGTGATCCGGAAGACCTCGGTCCCACCGTGCTTCCGCATCGTGCTCCACCACCCGATTTCCCCGCGCCGGACCTTCGGCGGAAATTCCCCTGCTCCGATCCTCCACGGTACGCCTGGGCTGCGCCGCATACGAGAGCGGGGCCGCCCCACGCCTGCGTGCCCGGCCTGCGCAGACACACGTACGGCTGACCCGACATGCGCCGTACGGCCCACGGGCCGAGACTGGCGACGTAACTGCTCACGCAGGGCCGTACAAGGAGGCAGCCATGGGCTGGTTGTGGGCGATCATCGTGGGATTCGTGCTGGGCCTGCTCGCGAAAGCGATCATCCCAGGAAAACAGCACAGTCCGCTGTGGCTGACCACCATCTTCGGCATCATCGGCGCCATCATCGGCAACGCCGTCGCTCGTGGTTTCGGCATCGAGGAGACCAGGGGCATCGACTGGGGCCGTCACGCGCTGCAGCTCGCGGCCGCCATCGTGATCGTCTTCCTGGGCGACATGGCCTACAGCGCCGTCCGCGGCAAGAAACAGCATCACGCCTGACGACGCCCGTGGCCGGGTGGGCGATCACGCCCACCCGGCCACGGCATGTCCTGCTCGGGTCAGCCGGCCGCGACCTCGACCGCCGCCAGGTTCTTCTTGCCCCGGCGCAGCACCAGCCAGCGGCCGTGCAGCAGCTCGTCGGCGGTCACCACCGCGTCCTCCGCGGTCACCTTCACGTTGTTCACGTAGGCGCCGCCCTCCTTCACCGTGCGACGGGCGGCGGACTTGCTCGGCGCCAGACCGACCTCGGTGAACAGGTCGACCACCGGCAGCAGCTCGCCGACCCGCGCGTGCGGCAGCTCGGCGAGCGCGGCACGCAGGGTCGCCTCGTCCAGGTCCGCCAGCTCGCCCTGACCGAACAGCGCCCGGGAGGCGTTGATCACCGCGGCGCACTGGTCCGCGCCGTGCACCAGCGTCGTCAGCTCCTCCGCCAGCGCACGCTGCGCGGCCCGTGCCTGCGGCCGCTCCTCGGTCTGCTTCTCCAGCTCCTCGAGCTCCTCACGGCTCTTGAAGCTGAGGACCCGCATGTAGCGGGAGATGTCCCGGTCGTCCGTGTTCAGCCAGAACTGGTAGAACGCGTACGGCGTCGTCATCTCCGGGTCGAGCCAGAGCGTGCCGGTCTCCGACTTGCCGAACTTGGTGCCGTCCGCCTTGGTCATCAGCGGCGTGGCCAGGGCGTGCACCTCGGCGTCCGGCTCCAGCCGGTGGATCAGGTCCAGGCCCGCGGTCAGGTTGCCCCACTGGTCGCTGCCGCCCTGCTGCATGGTGCAGCCGTGGCGGCGGTACAGCTCCAGGAAGTCCATGCCCTGCAGCAGCTGGTAGCTGAACTCCGTGTAGCTGATGCCCTGCTCGGACTCCAGGCGCCGGGCGACCGAGTCCTTGGTGAGCATCTTGTTTACGCGGAAGTGCTTGCCGATGTCCCTCAGGAACTCGATCGCGGACATGCCGGCGGTCCAGTCCAGGTTGTTCACCATGACCGCGGCGTTGTCGCCCTCGAAGGACAGGTACGGCTCGATCTGCGAACGCAGCCGGTCGACCCACTGCGCGATCGTCTCCGGATCGTTCAGTGTCCGCTCCGCGGTCGGCCGCGGGTCACCGATCTGCCCCGTCGCCCCGCCGACCAGCGCGAGCGGGCGGTGCCCGGCCTGCTGGAGCCGGCGGATGGTGAGCACCTGCACCAGGTGACCGACGTGCAGGCTCGCCGCGGTGGGGTCGAAGCCGCAATAGAACGTGACAGGACCGTCCGCGAGAGCCTTGCGCAGGGCCTCTTCGTCGGTGGACTGGGCCATCAGCCCGCGCCACTTCAGCTCGTCGACGATGTCCGTCACGGTGTCGTGTCTCCTCGGAACAGTGGAAACCCCGCTGGGTGGTAGCAGGGCGCTACCACCCAGTCTATTGGTGACCGCGGCCCGGTCCGACCGGATATCCGGCGCTCAGACGCCCTTGCTCACCGAACTCATGTTGAAGTCCGGCACCCGGAGCGCGGGCATCGAGGCCCGGGTGAACCAGTCGCCCCACTCGCGGGGCAGCGTCTTCTCGCTCCGTCCGGCCTCCGACGCCCGCGAGAGCAGATCGACGGGCGACTCGTTGAAGCGGAAGTTGTTGACCTCCCCGACGACCTCGCCGTTCTCCACCCGGTACACGCCGTCCCTGGTCAGACCGGTCAGCAGCAGCGTCGCCGGGTCGACCTCGCGGATGTACCAGAGGCACGTCAGCAGCAGACCGCTGGCGGTGCCGGCCACCATCTCCTCCAGGCTGCGCTCACCGCCGCCGTCCAGGATGAGGTTCCCCGCGCCGGGCGCCACCGGCAGTCCGGTCAGCCCGGCGCTGTGCCGGGTGGTCACCAGACGGTCCAGCTTTCCGTCCCGCACCCAGTCCGTCGCCGTGATCGGCAGACCGTTGTCGAACACGGAGGCGTCGTCGCCGGAGGAGTGCGCGATCACGAACGGGGCCGACTCGAGACCCGGCTCGTGCGGGTCGCTGCGCAGGGTCAGCGGAAGGGAGGACAGCTTCTCCCCGACACGGGTGCCGCCGCCCGGCCTGGAGAAGACCGTACGGCCCTCCGCCGCGTCGCGGGCCGCGGACGACCACAGCTGGTAGATCAGCAGGTCGGCCACCGCGGTGGGCGGCAGCAGCGTCTCGTACCGGCCGGCGGGCAGCTCGGTCCTGCGCTGCGCCCACACCAGTCGCCGCGCCAGCTCGGCGTCCATGACGGCCGGGTCGACGTCCTTGAAGTCCCGGGTGGAGCGGCCCGCCCATGCCGAGCGCGTACGGTCCGGGGACTTGGCGTTCAGCTCGAGGGTGCCGTTCGGCTGGTCGTGCCGCAGCCGCAGCCCGGTGGAGGTGCCCACATAGGTGGAGGTCATCTCGTGGTTGGCGAAGCCGTACAGCTCGCGGCCGCCGGCCCGGGCCCGGGCGAAGGCCTCGCCGAGGGCGGGTGCGAAGTCGGCGAACACGGCGGAGCCGGTCTCGGCGGGCGCGTCCGTGAAGTCGGGGGACGCGGGGGTGCCCTCGACCAGCGGCTGGGCGTCCTCCGCGGGACCGGCGCCGCGGGCGGCCGCCTCGGCGGCGCGCACCAGCGGCTCGAGGTCGGCGGCGGTCACGGCGGACCGGGACACCACACCGGAGGCGGTTCCCTCGGCGCCGTCGACGGTCGCGATGACGGTGAGGGTGCGGCCGCGGGTGACGCCGTTGGTGGTCAGGGCGTTGCCGGCCCAGCGCAGATTGGCGGACGACTCCTCGTCGGCGATGACGACGCAGCCGTCCGCGGTGGACATCTCGAGAGCCCGCTCGACGATCTCGTGCGGCTTGGTCGTACGGGGGCTCATCGGCCGGCCTCCTGCGTCGTGTCGAGACTGTGCTTTCCCGGGGGACGACCCCCGGACCCCCGGCAGGGGTTCCCGTGTGCGGCCCGCTCGCTCATCGGCCCGCCTCCTGCGTGGTGTTGAGGATGTTGACGCCCCGGAAGAGGGCGGAGGGGCAGCCGTGGGAGACCGCGGCGACCTGGCCCGGCTGGGCCTTTCCGCAGTTGAACGCGCCGCCCAGCACGTACGTCCGGGGGCCGCCGACCTGCTCCATGGAGCCCCAGAACTCGGTGGTCGTCGCCTGGTACGCGACGTCCCGGAGCTGTCCGGCCAGCCGGCCGTTCTCGATCCGGAAGAACCGCTGCCCGGTGAACTGGAAGTTGTAGCGCTGCATGTCGATCGACCACGACCGGTCGCCGACCACGTAGATCCCGCGCTCGACCCCACCGATCAGGTCCTCCGTCGACAGGCCGCCCGGATCGGGGCGGAGCGACACGTTCGCCATCCGCTGCACCGGGACGTGCGCGGGGGAGTCGGCGTAGGCGCAGCCGTTGGAGCGGCCGAGGTTCGTCAGCTTCGCGATCCGCCGGTCCAGCTGGTAGCCGACGAGCGTGCCGTCCTTGACCAGGTCCCAGCTCTGCGCCTCGACGCCCTCGTCGTCGTACCCGATGGTCGCCAGCCCGTGCTCGGCCGTGCGGTCGCCGGTCACGTTCATCACGGACGAGCCGTACGTGAGCTTCCCCAGCTGGTCGAAGGTCGCGAACGAGGTCCCCGCGTACGCCGCCTCGTAGCCGAGCGCCCGGTCCAGCTCGGTGGCGTGGCCGATCGACTCGTGGATCGTCAGCCACAGGTTCGACGGGTCGACCACGAGGTCGTAGCGGCCGGATTCGACGCTCGGCGCGCGCATCTTCTCCGCGAGCAGGCCCGGGATCTCCTCCAGCTCCGAGTCCCAGTCCCAGCCCGTCCCGGTCAGGTACTCCCAGCCGCGGCCGGCCGGCGGCGCGATCGTGCGCATCGAGTCGAACTCGCCGCTGGTGCCGTCGACGGCGACCGCGGTGAGCTGCGGGTGCAGCCGGACCCGCTGCTGGGTGGTGACGGTGCCGGCCGTGTCCGCGTAGAACTTGTTCTCGTGGACGGTGAGCAGCGACGCGTCCACGTGCGCCACGCCGTCCGCCCGCAGCAACCGGCCGCTGAAATCGGCGAGCAGCGCGGTCTTCTCCTCGTCGGGCACCTCGAAGGGGTCGATCTCGTACGAGGAGATCCACGTCCTGTCCGAGTGCACCGGCTCGTCCGCCAGCTCCACCCGCTCGTCGGACCCGGCCGCCGCGATCACCTTCGCCGACAGCTTCGCCATCGCCACCGCCTGGCCCGCGACCCGTGCCGCGGCGTCCATGGTGAGATCCACCCCGGAGGCGAAGCCCCACGCACCGCCGTGGACGACGCGCACGGCGTACCCGAGGTCGGTGGTGTCGGAGGAGCCGGCGAGCTTGGCGTCACGCAGCCGCCAGGAAGCACTGCGCACGCGCTCGAGACGGAAGTCGGCGTGCTCGGCGCCGAGCGCGCGGGCCCGGGCGAGTGCCGCGTCGGCGAGCGCCCGCAGCGGCAGCGCCGTGAAGGCTTCGTCGATGGAATGAGGCACGGATGTCTCCTGTCGTCGCGACGGGTCGCCCCGATCATGTCGCGCCGGGGGGCCTGTTGCCCAGCCGGTTGTGAAGGATGCCGCGCGGCCCTCTTCTGTAGGGACCCGACAGTGACTGATCTGCGGCGCTGTCAGGGACCGATTCCCCGTACGGCGGACCGGACCGATAGGTTTTCGGGTAGTCGCCTGGCTGCCAGGTGCTCCAGACCACTGACGAAAGGGTGATCCGTTGAGCCGCTCGGTTCTCGTCACCGGAGGAAACCGGGGCATCGGCCTCGCCATCGCCCGCGCTTTCGCCGAGAACGGCGACAAGGTCGCCATCACCTACCGCTCGGGCGAGCCGCCCGCCGAGCTCGTCGAGGCGGGTGTGCTGCCCGTCCGCTGCGACATCACCGACGCCGAGCAGGTGGAGCAGGCCTACAAGGAGATCGAGGAGAAGCACGGCAACGTGGAGGTGCTGGTCGCCAACGCCGGCATCACCAAGGACCAGCTTCTGATGCGGATGTCGGAGGACGACTTCACCTCCGTCCTCGACACCAACCTCACCGGCACCTTCCGGGTCGTCAAGCGCGCCAACCGCGGCATGCTGCGCGCCAAGAAGGGCCGTGTCGTGCTGATCTCCTCCGTCGTCGGGCTGCTGGGCTCGGCGGGCCAGGCCAACTACGCCGCCTCGAAGGCCGGCCTGGTGGGCTTCGCCCGCTCCCTGGCCCGTGAGCTCGGCTCGCGGAACATCACTTTCAACGTCGTCGCACCCGGATTTGTCGACACCGACATGACGCAGGTGCTCACCGACGAGCAGCGCGCGGGCATCGTCTCGCAGGTGCCGCTCGGCCGTTACGCGAAGCCGGAGGAGATCGCCGCCGCCGTGCGCTTCCTGGCCTCCGACGACGCCTCGTACATCACTGGAGCCGTCATCCCCGTTGACGGCGGATTGGGCATGGGTCACTGATCACATGAGCGGAATTCTCGAGGGCAAGCGCGTCCTGATCACCGGTGTGCTGATGGAGTCCTCCATCGCCTTCCACACCGCCAAGGTGGCCCAGGAGCAGGGCGCGGAGATCATCCTCACCGCCTTCCCGCGGCCCACCCTGACCGAGCGCATCGCCAAGAAGCTCCCCAGGCCCGCGAAGGTCATCGAGCTCGACGTCACCAACGACGAGCACCTGGCCCGCCTCGAGGGCATCGTGCGCGAGGAGCTCGGCGGTCTGGACGGTGTCGTCCACTCGATCGGCTTCGCCCCGCAGGACGCCCTCGGCGGCAACTTCCTCAACACGCCCTTCGAGTCGGTGTCGACCGCGATGCACGTCTCCGCGTTCTCGCTGAAGTCCCTGACGATGGCCTGCCTGCCGCTGATGCAGAACGGCGGCTCGGTCGTCGGTCTGACCTTCGACGCGCAGTTCGCCTGGCCGCAGTACGACTGGATGGGCCCGGCGAAGGCCGCTCTCGAGGCCACCAGCCGCTACCTGGCCCGGGACCTCGGCAAGCAGAACGTGCGCTGCAACCTGATCTCCGCCGGTCCGCTCGGCTCGATGGCCGCCAAGTCCATCCCCGGCTTCTCCGACCTCGCGAAGGTGTGGGACGAGCGCTCCCCGCTCGAGTGGGACATGGCCGACCCCGAGCCGGCCGGCCGCGGTGTCGTCGCGCTGCTCTCGGACTTCTTCCCGAAGACCACCGGCGAGATCGTCCACGTCGACGGCGGCGTGCACATCATGGGTGCCTGACCAGCACATACGGACACCGGGGACGCCCCGCCGACCGCCTCGCGCGGTGGGCGGGGCGTCCCCCGTTCGGCCCAGCGGCGGGGCGGTCGGCCGCGAGGGCGGCGATGCTGGAGGAGCACATCTTCCTTGTGGTGCTGTTGCGGCGCGTGCGCCGTAGCCCGGCCGAGGAGGTCCTGCTCGTGCGTACGAAATGGCGCAACGCCTCCGCCCTGGCCGCCGCGACGGTGCTGGTGTGGGGGACGACCTGCACCGCCCTTCACTTCCGTCAGGAGACGCAGGACCCCCGACCGGCGCCGCCGCCGTCCTACCAGGCACGGTGCAGCACCGTCGTGGCAGGCTCCCGGGTCACCGCCTACTGCCACAACCCCTATCCCGCCGCCGATCGCGTGCGGCTGCACGTCGAGTGCGACCGCTGGTGGGACGTCGACGCGGACACCTCCCCGGTCCTGCTCCGCCCGGCCGAGTACGGGGAACTGACCGGGCGCTGCTGGAAGGAGATCCGCTCGGTGTGGATCAGCCACCAGCCGCCGCGGGCCGACGCAGGCACATGAACGGGTAGCCGGCGGCCTCCGAGGCCGCCGCGTCGCCGTCGCCCGCGCGGATCGCCTCGACCATCCGCGCGTGGTCCATGTGGTGCTCGGGGCGCAGTTCCTGGCCGATGTCCTCGCGCAGCCAGTCGCGCAGCAGGTCCCCGAGGTCGGCGTAGAGACCGGTCAGCACCTCGTTGTGGGAGGCGGCCACCACGGCGAGGTGGAACGTCGCGTCGGCGGCCACGAACGCCTCCGCCACGCCGGACGCCCATGCCTCCTCGCGCCGCGCGAGGAGTGCGTCCAACTGCTTGAGGTCGCGCTCGGTGCGCCGCTCGGCGGCCAGCCTCGCAGCGGACGACTCCATGGTGGAACGCAGCTCGGCGATGTGCCGGGGGTCGGCGTCGGCGAACCGCCGGTGCATGACGCCCGCGAGCTCGCTGGTGGCCAGCACGTACGTCCCCGACCCCTGACGGATGTCGAGCAGCCCGTTGTGGGCGAGTGCCCGCACCGCCTCGCGGACGGTGTTGCGGGCCACGCCGAGCTGTTCGACGAGTTCCGGCTCCGTCGGGATCCGTGAACCCACCGGCCACTCGCCCGAGGTGATCTGGTTCCGCAACTGGGCGATCACCTGGTCGGACAGTGCGGAACGCCGGGGAGAGGACAGCGCCATGGTGCTCCTTGTCGTGAAGGCGTCCGCCCGACGCCCTCTGGGGCGGCCGGCGGCCGAGGTGTCGTCCAGGATTGGACAACCAATCATCCCATGATTCTATGATGGGCCAATGCCTGACGAGACCCGCACACTGAGCTCCGCCACGTCGGCCCCTGCTCCCCAGGATTCTGCCGCCCGCACGGGCCCCGTGTGGATCACCCGGCTCGTCCTCGTCGGCATCGTCCTCGCCGCACTCAACCTGCGCCCCGCCATCACCAGCCTCGGAGCCCTGCTCGAAGAGGCTCGGACCGGGCTGCACATGAGCGGCAGCGTCGCCGGGATGCTCACCTCCGTGCCGCCGCTCTGCTTCGCCCTCTTCGGCACCGCGGCACCCCGCCTCGCCCGCCGCTTCGGACCCGGCGCCGTCCTTTGTGCCGGAATGGCGGCCATCGCGACCGGGCTCGTCGTACGGCCCTTCGCCGGCGGCACGGCCGGGTTCCTCGCCGCCAGCGCGCTCGCCCTGATGGGCATCGCCGTCAGCAACGTGCTGATGCCCGTGATCGTCAAGCGCTACTTCCCCGGCCGGGTCGGCTCCATGACCGGCCTCTACTCGATGGCGCTGGCGCTCGGCACGTCGGTCGCCGCGGCCGCGACCGTGCCCATCACGAGCGCGCTGGGCGGCAGTTGGCGGGTCGGCCTCGCCGTGTGGGCGGCGCTGGCGGCCGTCGCCGTACTGCCCTGGCTGGGACTGGTGCGCGACCGCGACCGCGAGGACGGCACGGGGCGAACGGCGGAGGGGGACGCGCCCGCCCCCGCCCCGCGGATCACACGCAGCCCCACCGCCTGGGCGCTGGCCTGCTTCTTCGGGCTCCAGGCGACCGGGGCGTACATCACCATGGGCTGGATGCCGCAGATCTTCCGTGACGCCGGTGTCTCCCCGCAGACCGCCGGTGTGCTGCTGGCCGTCACCATGGTCATGGGCGTGCCGCTGGCCTTCGTCATCCCGCGCCTGGCGACCCGGCTGAGCCGGCAGGGACCCATCGCCGTAGGCCTCGGCCTGTGCGGCCTCACCGGCTATCTGGGGCTCCTGCTGGCACCGGCGGCGGGCGCGTGGGCCTGGGCGCTGCTGCTGGGCATCTCCAACTGCTCGTTCCCGCTGGCACTCACCATGATCGGCATGCGGTCGAGGACCGGCGCGGGCGTCGTGCGGCTCTCCGCGTTCGTCCAGTCGACCGGCTACCTGATCTCCATCCCCGGGCCCCTCCTGGTCGGCGTGCTCTACCAGCACAGCGGCGGCTGGGGCCTGCCGATCGGACTGATGGCAGCCCTTCTCGTGCCCCAGATCGCCATGGGCGTCCTCGCCGGCAGGGACCGGACGATCGAGGACGAGACCGGGGTGCGAGACTGAGACCATGCCAGTGCTCGACCCGAACCCCCAGAACGGCCAGAAGAAGCTCCTCGGGATCTTCGGCCTGATCCTGCTCATCGGCGTGGTCATCTCGATCATCGCCACGATCGCCGCCCCCTGACCCGCTCCCGCGCCCACGGGGCGCCGACGGGGCCGCCGTCCCTCCGCCTGCCGGCGGACGGTGGTGCTACCCCCACCGTCCCCTAGGGGGCCAGGCTCAGGGTGAAGTGGGTGGGTCACCGGATGGGCCCGCCCGTTCATGATCCGTACGTTTGAGGGACTCGACCTCTCGACGTACGG
Source organism: Streptomyces pristinaespiralis (assembly GCF_001278075.1). Taxonomy (GTDB): domain Bacteria; phylum Actinomycetota; class Actinomycetes; order Streptomycetales; family Streptomycetaceae; genus Streptomyces; species Streptomyces pristinaespiralis. The sequence goes on from NZ_CP011340.1 coordinate 6,642,093, forward strand.
AGGCGGCCATGCCGGCCCACACGCACCCCCGGTCCCTCACCCGGTCCCCGGGCGTCGCAGGGGGTCAGCTGCCCTGGTGGGCGCTGGCACTGCCGGTGATCGCCTTCTGCGCGCTGCTCCTGCTGATCGCCGGTCCGGGGCAGGCGCACGCCGCGGCGGGCGACGGACAGGGGCTCGGCGACTTCCTCCGGCTCGTGCACCGCATGCTGGTCCGTTGACGGCGTCACTCTTCGCGGCAGAGCACGTCAACACCCTGCGCCCGCTGGCTCATTTCATGCGAAGCTGGGTGACATGAGCGCCGCTGTGTCTTCCGGGGGGACACCCCCCGGACCTCCCGAATCCCGCAGGATCGTCCTCCTCCGGCATGCGAAGGCCGACTGGCCCCAGGTGTCCGACCATGAGCGCCCGCTCGCCGAGCGAGGCCGAAAGGACGCCCCGGTGGCCGGCCGCCGGCTCGCGGAGACCGGAATCGACTTCGACCTGGCCCTGTGCTCGACAGCGGTCAGGACCCGCGAGACATGGAAGCTGGCGGTGCACGAGCTGCCGCACCGCCCGAAGACGGTGTACGAGGAGCGGCTCTACGAGGCCTCCCTCGGCGATCTGCTCGCCCTGCTGACCGAGACCCCCGACGACGTGAACGACCTGCTCGTCATCGGCCACAACCCCGGTATGCACGCGCTCGCGGACGCGCTCGCGGGCAGCACCGAGGGTGACGCGCTGGCCCGGATGACCCGCGACGGCTTCCCGACCTCGGCGTTCGCCGTCGTGTCCGTCACCGGACCGTGGAAGTCCGTGGAGCACGGTGTGGGCAAGCTGCTCGACTACTGGACCCCCCACGAGTGATCACCACGCGCAACGGCAGGGCCCCGGCACACAGTGTGCCGGGGCCCTGCCGTTGCGTTGCCGTGGAGGTCAGTGCTCGCCCGTGCCGTCGTCGGCGGCCTCGACCTCTTCGCGGGTGATGCCCAGCAGATAAAGCACCGTGTCGAGGAAGGGCACGTTGACCGCGGTGTGCGCGGCCTTGCGCACGACGGGCTTGGCGTTGAACGCGACGCCGAGGCCCGCCGCGTTCAGCATGTCGAGATCGTTGGCCCCGTCGCCGATCGCGACCGTCTGCGCGAGCGGGACCCCGGCCTCCGCCGCGAAGCGGCGCAGCAGCCGGGCCTTGCCCGCCCGGTCCACGATCTCGCCGACGACCCGGCCGGTGAGCTTCCCGTCCTTGATCTCCAGCGTGTTCGCCGACGCGAAATCGAGCCCGAGCCGTTCCTTGAGGTCGTCGGTCACCTGGGTGAAGCCGCCGGAGACGACCCCCACTTGGTAGCCGAGCCGCTTCAGCGTGCGGATCAGGGTCCGCGCACCCGGGGTGAGCCGTACCTCGGTGCGCACCTTGTCCACGACGGAGGCGTCGAGGCCCTCCAGCAGCGCCACCCGCGCGTGCAGGGACTGCTCGAAGTCCAGCTCGCCGCGCATCGCCGCCGCGGTCACCTCGGCGACCCGGTCCTCACAGCCGGCGTGCGCCGCGAAGAGTTCGATGACCTCGTCCTGGATGAGCGTGGAGTCCACGTCCATGACGACCAGCCGCTGCGCCCGCCGGTGCAGTCCGGCGGAGACGACGGCCACGTCGACGCCGATCTCGGAGGCCTCCATCGCCAGCGCGGTCCGCAGTGGACCGGTCTCCACGCCGGAGACCGCGAACTCCACCGCGGTCACGGGGTACTTCGCGAGCCGGAAGATGCGGTCGATGTTGCCGCCGGTGCCGGCGATGGTGGCCGCTATGGCGGCGGTGGACTCCGCGGTGAGCGGGTGGCCGAGCACGGTGACGTGCGAACGGCCGCTGCCGCGCGGCCGGTTGTCACCCGTACCGGAGATGATCTCGGCCTGCAGTTTGAGGGAGTCGGCCCAGCTGTGCACGGTGGCCCGCAGGTCGCCCTCGGTCGCCCCGCCGGCCGTCGGTGCCGTGACGAGCGCGCACAGCACGAGGCGGCCCCGGGAGACGACCTGCTCGATGTCGACGACATCGACGGCGTACGCGGCGAGGGTGTCGAAGAGCCCGGCGGTGATCCCTGGGCGGTCCTTCCCGAAGATCTTCACGAGAAGGGTGGGGACATCGGCGTTGGGAGGGGGCTGAGATGCGCTCATGGTGTTACCACCGTATCGGGCGACGGCCGGGAAGAGAGGTTCTGTCCCGCCTGACGGACACCTGAGCGGCCCACGCACGCCTGTGCGGCCGGGAGCGGCGCATCCGACCGGAATGGCGCGGATTATTCGGTTGACGCATGATCCGTCACCACTCGTGGGTGATCGTCGCCGCCGGCGGGTCCCCTCCGAGCCGGTGAACGTCCCAACTCGGTACCGAACGAGGTCTTCACACGGCCCGGCTTTCGGATACGGGACCGGGCCTGAAATAGTTCCCCACGATGTTCGCCTTCCCTAGACTCCCGGCAACGGGGGAAGCTCGGGGGACAACTAGTGGGGCATGGAGTGCCGGAACTCGTACTGGAATTGAACGGAAACACCTGGACGCTCGATCCGTCCAGGTCGTACACCCTGGGCCGTGATCCCCAGGGCGATGTGGTGATCGACGACGCCCGGGTCTCGTGGCGGCACGCCACGATCAGCTGGGGCGGGCGCAGTTGGGTCATCGAGGACCACGGCAGCACCAACGGCACGTATGTGCAGGGCCAGCGGATCCACCAGATGGAGATCGGCCCCGGCACAGCGGTGCACCTCGGCAACGCCACCGACGGTCCGCGCCTCGGCCTGAGCGGCGTCGGCGCGGCCATGGGCGCGGGCGCCTACGCCCAGGGTGCGCCGCAGCAGGCGGCGCAGGCGCCGGTTCAGCAGCCGCAGCAGCAGGGCTGGCCGCAGGCGCAGCCGCCGCAGCAGCCCGCCCAGCAGGGCTGGCAGCAGCAGCCTCCGCAGGCGCAGCAGCCGCAGGTCCCGCACCAGCAGGGGGTGCAGAGCCCCCAGGGCGTCCCGCCGGTCCACGGCGACCGCAGCCCGACGACGTTCCACCAGCTCTCCCTCGGCCGCGTCATGCGCATCGGCCGTGCGCTCGAGAACGAGCTGGTCGTCTCCGACCTGCAGGTCTCGCGCCACCACGCCGAGTTCACCGCGCACCCCGACGGCCGCTTCGAGATCCGTGACCTCGGCTCCCACAACGGCACCTACGTCAACGGTCAGCCGATCGCCAAGTCCGGCACGGTCCTCATCGGCCCGAACGACATCGTCGGCGTCGGCCACTCCACCTTCCGTATCGTCGGCGGCCAGCTCGAGGAGTTCGTCGACACCGGCGAGGTCTCCTTCTCCGCCCGCCACCTCACGGTCACCGTCGACGGCGGCAAGCAGATCCTGCGCGACGTCTCCTTCGGCGTCCCGGAGAAGTCGCTGATCGGCGTCATCGGCCCGTCCGGCTCCGGAAAGTCCACCCTGCTCAAGGCGCTCACCGGCTACCGGCCCGCCAACCAGGGCGACGTCCTCTACGACAACCGCAGCCTCTACAAGCAGTTCGCAGAGCTGCGCCAGCGCATCGGTCTGGTTCCGCAGGACGACATCCTGCACAAGGAACTCACCGTCCGTAAGGCGCTGAAGTACGCGGCCAAGCTCCGTTTCCCGGGCGACACCGCGGAGGCCGAGCGCGAGGCCCGTATCGACGAGGTGCTGCGCGAGCTCAAGCTCGACATCCACAAGGACAAGAAGGTCACCTCGCTCTCCGGCGGCCAGCGCAAGCGTGTGTCGGTCGCCCTCGAGCTGCTGACCAAGCCGTCGCTGATCTTCCTGGACGAGCCGACCTCCGGCCTCGACCCGGGCATGGACCGCGACGTCATGCAGCTGCTGCGCGGCCTGGCGGACGACGGCCGTACGGTCCTCGTCGTCACCCACTCAGTGGCCGAGCTGGGGCTGTGCGACAAGCTCCTGGTGATGGCCCCCGGCGGTTCCGTGGCCTACTTCGGCCCGCCGGAGGAGGCGCTCAACTTCTTCGGCTACAGCACCTGGGCCGACGTGTTCTCCGCCTTCGAGAACTACCGCGACTACGACTGGGCGGGCCGCTGGCGCGGTTCGCAGCACTACCAGATGTACGCGGCGGACATCGACGCCGTCGCCGCGCAGTCCGTGAACATGCCGCCGGCGCAGCAGATGCGGCCGCCGAAGCCGCAGAGCTGGGGATCCCAGCTGTTCACGCTGATCCGCCGCTACGTCTCGGTGATCGTGTCCGACAAGGGCTTCATGGCCCTCATGCTGATCCTGCCGGCGGTGCTGGGCGCGGTGAGCCTGCTCATCGACCCGGACAAGGGTCTGCTGGTGAACCAGAACGCGCAGACCGGGCGGATCATCCCGAACGGCACGGCCACCACGGTGCTGCTGATCCTCGCGGTCGGCGCCTGCTTCGCCGGCGCGGCGAACTCCGTCCGTGAGCTGATCAAGGAACGGGTGATCTACGAGCGGGAACGGGCGACCGGCCTGTCACGCTCCGCGTACCTGATGTCCAAGGTCGTCGTCCTCGGCATGATCACCGTGATCCAGGGCGGCCTGGTGGGCGCCATCGGCTTCGCCACCCGTGAGCTCCCGGAGGAGGGACTGGTCCTCGGCGGAGCGGTCATGCTCGAGCTCTCGCTGCCGATCATGGCTCTCGGCTTCACCTCGATGATGTTCGGTCTGATCATCTCCGCGCTGGTGAAGACCGCCGAGAAGACCATGCCGCTGCTGGTGATGTTCGCGATCATCCAGGTCGTCTTCACCGGTTGCCTCTTCATCCTGCACGGCACCGTCGGCGTCAACGAGTTCTCGTACCTCATGCCGTCGCGCTGGGCGGTCGCCGCCGCCGGTACCACGCTGGACTTCAACAAGATCAACCCGAACACGGACGATCCGACCAGCACCGACCCCCTGTGGGACCACGAGGCTGCCGCCTGGGGCATGGACATGGCCGCACTGATCGCTCTCGGCGCCCTGTGCGGTGTGCTCGTCGCGCGCTTCCTGCGCCGCCACGAGCCCGAGGTCATGCGCAAGTAACGCACGTCACGCGGTAACAGCACGACGCCGAAGGGCGCACCCTGCGCGGGGTGCGCCCTTCAGCGTCTGTTCATGTCCGCCGGTCGTGCTGCCGGCTCAGCGCAGCAGTGCCTCAGTAGGCGCTGTTGACGTTGTCCATCGAGCCGTAACGGTCGGCCGCGTAGTTGCAGGCGGCGACGATGTTGGCGACCGGGTCGTACTGGTCCCACGAGGTGCCGGGGATGTGGTAGGCGTCGAAGGTCGGCTTGATGACCTGGAGCAGACCCTTCGAGGGGACACCGTTGATGGCGTTGATGTCCTAGTTGTTGATGGCCCGCGGGTTACCGGAGGACTCCCGCATGATGTTGCGGTGGATGCCCTCGTAGCTGCCGGGGATGTCGTGCTTCTTCATGATCGCCATGGCCTCGCGGATCCACCCGTCCAGGTTGTTCGGGTAGGTCACCTTCGCCGGGCGGGCGGCGGAGCGGCTGGCGGCCTGCTCCTTGGCGCGCTTCTCGGCGGCGGCCTTGGCGGCTGCCTTCTTCTCGGCGGCGGCCTTCTCGGCCTTCGCCTTCGCCTCGGCCTTGGCCTTGGCCTGCGTGGCCTTGAGCTGGGCCTCGAAGGCGGACTTCTGGCTGGTGATGCTCTCGTGGACGGCCGCGACCTGCTTGGAGTCGGCCTTCCACGCGACGGGCGCCGCGGCTGCTGCCTCGGTCTGCACACCGGCCTCGGCCTCGCCCGACGGGGCGAGCGAGAGCGCGACGGTCGTGGCGGCGACTGCGGCGATGCCGGCCACGGCGGTCTTACGACTCTTGAGGCGGCGGCGGAGATCGGGGGTGATGAACGCGGACATACAGACGTACCTCTTCGAATAGCGGAAAGTCGCTCCAGGCCGGTCGGCTCTGCGCTGTTCGGTAGCGACGTCGGCAATTCTTAGCTGGCGCAAAATCGCGTGGCAAAGGTGTGACGTACGATCCGCGGTAGTGGATCACATGTTCCCAATGTCCGGATTCGCCTGTGCTGTCCGCGCTCAGATGCCCCTTATGTATCAACTAAAGAGTCTCGTAAGTGATCTGGGCCCTATGCCCGGGCTCACATCGGCCACGCCCCCGTCTCACCGCGTGTTGCGGCAGCAATTCATTCCGTGAGGCCCTCTCCGGGGAGTATCAGGTGGACGTCACCGAACTCGTGCCAGAGGTAGCGGTGCCTCAGCGCCTCCTCGTACGCGCAGGTCAGAGCGTCCCGGCCGGCGACGGCCGCCAGCATCAGCAGGTGCGACGCCTCCGGTTCGTGCAGTCCGGTCAGCAGACCGTCCACGGCCCGCACACCGCGTCGCGGCGTCACGACCAGGTCGGTCCAGCCGGAGACGGGACGCACCACCCCCTCGCCGTCCGCCGCCGACTCCAGCGCCCGCACGGCCGTCGTGCCGACCGCCACGATCCGGCCACCGGCCGCGCGTGCCGCGTTCACCAGCCACGCCGTGGTCGCCGGCACCTCGAAGCGCTCCGGGTACGGCGGCTCGTGCGCCTCCGCCGACGCCACTCCCGTATGGAGCACGAGCGGGGCGAACTGCACCCCTCTGCTCACCAGGTCCGCCACCACACCGGCCGTGAAGGGACGGGCGGCGCTCGGCATCTCCGCGGACCCCGAGCCGTCGGGGGAGGGGAGCGCGAAGACCGTCTGATAGGCGGACAGCGGCTGGTCCCGCTGCGTGTAGCGGTAGCGGATCGGCCGGCCGTACCGCCGCAGCAGCGTCGGCACGTCCACGGAGGCCCTCGCCCACCACAGGCGCTCACCGCCCGCGACGAGCGGCGCCTCGAGCACCAGCTCGCCGCCGCCCGGTACCCGTACGACGGCCCCCGCCGGGCCCCCGGGGCGCGGCAGGGTGCTGCCCGCACCGTCGGGCCTGCGCAGCTCCACCGCCCAGCGCCCGAGGTCCCCGCGGGTGGAGAAGTGCACCACGACCGCGTCGCCGCCGAGCCGCCCGTCCACGGCGGCCGCCAGGGTGGCCGACGTGTTGACGACCAGCACGTCACCGGCCCGCAACCGGCCCGGCAGGTCCCGGAAGCCGTGGTGGGACACCTCCGTGCCCCGCGAGACGAGCAGCCGCACGTCGTCCCGGCCCGACCCGCGTTCCTCCGCCGGTACCCGGGCGGACAGCTCCTCCGGCACCCGCAGACTCTCCAGGACCGCCTCCGCCCGCCGACCCGTCATCATCGGGTCTCCAGCAGCGACGGGGCCACGTACCGGCCACTGGCGGGCCGCTCCTCGAGCAGGCGCAGGAACGCGGGAACCACGGATTCGGGGGAGGGGCGGGGATCGTCGTCCTCCGGCACCGCTGCCGCGTAGAGGTCCGTCTGCATGTCGCCCGGGTCGACGCTCCACACCCGCAGATCCGGCTCCTCCACCGCCAGGACGGCGGCGAGCTGGTCGAGCGCCGCCTTGGAGGCGCCGTAGCCGCCCCAGGTCTCGTACGCCGTGGTCGCGGCGTCCGAGCTGACCGCGACGACCGTCCCGGTCCGCGACGCCCGCAGCAGGGGCAGCGCCTCCTGCACCAGGCCCAGCGGAGCGACCGCATTGGTCTCCAGCGCGGCCCGCAGCCCCGCCGGCGCCAACGCCTCCAGCCGCACCAGGGGCTCGGCGCCCAGCGCGCTCGCGTTGTTCACCAGCAGATCGAGACCGCCGAGCCGACCGGCCGCCGCCACCAGCTCGCCGCGGTGTCCGGCGTCCGTGACGTCCCCCAGCACCGCCACGACCCGGGTGCCGTACCTGGCCGCGTGCTCCGCGCTCTCCTTCAGTACGTCCGCGGTCCTCGCGCCCAGGACGAGGTCCCAGCCCCGCTGCGCGAGAGCCGCCGCCAGCGCCCGCCCCAGACCCTTCGACGCCCCAGTGATCACTGCTACCGCCATGGTGCCCATCCCCTTGCCGCGTACTGTCGCTGTCGCTGTCCGTATGGATGGACTCAACCTATGAACGCGGCCGGCGCCGCCGCCTCGTGCCCGAGGCCCCACTCCGCAAGGCACTTCGACCTACGTCCGCGGGCCTAATCCGATGCGGTCCCCGGACCGATACGGACTGTCACAGCCCGCCGGTACGGTGGGTCCATGAGTCACCGACCCGGCTCCGGCCTCGCTGCCGTGAGCACCGCGCTCCTCGCGATGAGCAGGCGCCTCGAGGTGCGCGACGTGCTCAAGACGATCGTGGCCTCGGCGCGGGAACTGCTCGACGCCGAGTACGCGGCGCTGGGCGTGCCCGACGACCACGGAGGCTTCGCCCAGTTCGTCGTCGACGGTGTCAGCGACGCCCAGTGGAAGGCGATCGGCCCGCTGCCACGGCAGCACGGCATCCTCGCCTCGATGCTCCGCGACGCGAAGCCGGAGCGGCTCGCGGACGTCCGCAAGGACCCCCGCTTCGAGGGCTGGCCGTCGGCCCACCCCGACATGTCCGACTTCCTCGGCCTGCCGATCAAGGACGGCGAGGAGACCATGGGCGCCCTGTTCCTGGCGAACAAGAGGTGCCCCAAGCCGCAGGGCGGCTGCGGCTTCACGGAGGAGGACGAGGAACTGCTGGGCATCCTCGCCCAGCACGCCGCGATCGCCCTCACCAACGCCCGCCTCTACGAGCGCAGCCGAGAGCTCACCATCGCGGAGGAGCGCTCCCGCCTCGCCCACGAGCTGCACGACGCCGTGAGCCAGAAGCTGTTCTCCCTGCGGCTGACCGCCCAGGCCGCCGCCGCGCTCGTGGACCGCGACCCGGCCCGCGCCAAGGGCGAGCTCCAGCAGGTGGCGGCGCTCGCCGCGGAGGCCGCGGACGAGCTGCGTGCCGCCGTCGTCGAGCTGCGCCCCGCCGCGCTCGACGAGGACGGCCTCGTCAACACCCTCCGCACCCAGATACAGGTCCTCGACCGCGCCCACAGCGCGCGCGTCACCTTCGACACCTGCGGGATCAGGGCTCTGCCCGCCGCGCAGGAGGAGGCGCTGCTGAGGGTCGCCCAGGAGGCTCTGCACAACGCGCTGCGTCACTCCGGCGCGGCCCAGGTGGACGTGGCGCTGATCCGCAGAGGCCAGGGCGCCGTCCTCTCCGTCACGGACGACGGCAAGGGCTTCGAGCCGCGGACGGTCCGCCGGGCCGGACGCCACCTGGGGCTCGTCTCCATGCGGGACAGGGCGAGCGGCGTCGGAGGCAGGCTCAAGGTCGAATCGGCGCCCGGCAGAGGCACCACGGTCGAGATGGAGGTCCCCGGTGGCTGACAAGAGGATCCGCGTGCTGCTGGTCGACGACCATCAGGTGGTGCGGCGCGGCCTGCGCACGTTCCTGGAGGTCCAGGACGACATCGAAGTCGTCGGCGAGGCGGGTGACGGCGCGGAGGGCGTCGCCCTCACCGAGGAGCTCAAGCCGGACGTCGTCCTCATGGACGTCAAGATGCCGGGCATGGACGGCATCGACGCCCTGCGGAAGCTGAGGGAGCTGGCCAACCCGGCGAAGGTCCTCGTCGTGACCAGCTTCACCGAGCAGCGCACGGTGGTTCCCGCCCTGCGCGCGGGCGCCTCGGGCTACGTCTACAAGGACGTGGACCCGGACGCACTGGCGGGCGCCATCCGTTCCGTGCACGCGGGCCATGTGCTGCTCCAGCAGGAGATCGCGGGGGCGCTGCTGTCCGACGGCGATCCGGGCAACGGCACGGGCCGCGGGAACAGCCTCACCGAGCGGGAGCGCGAGGTCCTGGGCCTCATCGCGGACGGACGTTCGAACCGGGAGATTGCGCGGGCGCTGGTCCTCTCGGAGAAGACCGTAAAGACGCACGTCTCGAACATCCTGATGAAGCTGGACGTGGCGGACCGCACGCAGGCGGCGCTCTGGGCGGTCCGGCACGGGATGACGGAGTGAGCGGAGCGTCATACTCCGATCCGAGATTCATACTGTCGGGTGGATGTCACCCACACGGCGCATCCTGATCCACTCGCCGGCGTTCTCCATGGCGTGCTGCGGCGGCCGGCCGCAGCGAGTGCTCCAGGAGGAATGACGAAGTGAAGAACCTGAAGAAGGCCGCGGCCCTCACGATGATCACCGGCAGCCTCGTGGCGGCGGGCGCCGGTGTCGCGTCGGCCACCACCGGCGGCTCTCACGCCCACGGCGAGGCTGTGCACTCCCCGGGCGTCCTCTCGGGCAACCTGGTCCAGGCGCCGGTGCACGTCCCGGTGAACGTGGTGGGCAACTCGGTGAACGTGATCGGCCTGCTGAACCCGGCGTTCGGCAACGTCGGCATCAACGGCTGACGCCGGCTCCTACCGCACGGCCCCCGGGCGCGGCCCGGGGGCCGTGCGGCGTTCGCGGGGGGTGCGGGGCGCCTGCGGCGGGCTTGTTCCCCTACCCGCCCCTTCCCGAACCGGGCTCCGCCCGGACCCGTACCGCGCTTCGCGCGGTGCCCTCAATCGCCGGGCGGGCTGACTTTGTCAGCCCCGCCGGCGATTGAGGCGCGGGGGTCCGGGGGCGGAGCCCCCGGTTACGGGAAGGGGCGGGGTGGGGAAACGGCCCCGCGCAGCGGACCCGTCAGCCCCGCTCCCGCTCCTCCACATACGCGTTGTACGCCGCCACCTGCGCCCTCCGCGCCACCCGTTCCACCGGCCGCAGCGCCTCGCCCCGCGCCGCCATCTCGGACGCGCTCACCGCGCCCCCGTGCCCGTTCTCGTACGCCACGGAGATCAGCAGACCGATCCGCTGCGCGAGCTCCAGCACCCGTACCGCACGCGGCGGATAGCCCGGGGCCAGCGTCTGCGCCGCGCCCCGCAGGGCCCGCGCCCGGTACGCGTCGAGTGCCGCTTCCGCCACCGGCCCCGACGCCGCCACGTCGAGCCGCGTCAGCGTCTCGGTCGCGTCCCGCAGGGCTTCCGCGAGTTCACGCTCGGCCTCGCCGAGCGACGGCACGTCCGCCGGCGGCGCGTCCCGGACCGGCAGGCAGTGCCAGACGACCTCGACGTGGACGTCGCCGGCCGGGCCGGCCTCGTACACCTCGGGCACCAGCCCGTACGCCGCGCCCGTCGCGACGACCGCTTCCTCCGCGTCGAGCGCCCGCGCGTTGAACGCGGGCGGGCCGCTGAGCCCCAGGGGGTGCCCGGCGGCGGGGAGGGCGACCCGGTAGCCGGTCACACCGAGCGCCCGCAGGCGCCCCAGCGCCAGAGTGAGACCGACCGGTGCCGTCTCCCCGGGCAGACCCTCGACGCGGTGCACCGCGTCCTCACCGACGATCGCGTGCGCGGCGTCGTCCGGTGACACAAGTCCGGCCAAGAGGGCATTTCCCCATGCGGCCAGCCGTCCTGAGCGTGGTTCCGAAAGCATGTCACCAGCCTAGGGACCGGGCCGGGCGACCGGAGCACTCACCCGGTGGCGTAGGTTTTCCCTGGGTGGTGTGCCCACAGGTGCACAAAAGCACCCGAATCACACCCGAACACCTCAAGACGACTGCATGGGGAGACTACGCGCTCATGAGCGATGTACTGGAGCTGGTGGACGTATCCGTGGTCCGCGACGGACGCGCTCTGGTGGACGACGTCTCCTGGTCGGTCAAGGAAGGCGAGCGCTGGGTGATCCTCGGTCCCAACGGCGCCGGCAAGACCACCCTCCTCAACCTCGCCTCCAGCTATCTCTTCCCGACCACCGGCAAGGTGCAGATCCTCGGCGACCGCCTCGGCGGGGTCGACGTCTTCGAACTGCGGCCCCGCATCGGCATGGCCGGCATCGCCATGGCGGACAAGCTCCCCAAGCGCCAGACCGTCCTGCAGACGGTGCTCACCGCCGCCTACGGCATGACGGCGACCTGGCACGAGGACTACGACGAGGTCGACGAGCAGCGCGCCCGCGCGTTCCTCGACCGCCTCGGCATGACCGAGTACCTCGACCGCAGGTTCGGCACGCTCTCCGAGGGCGAGCGCAAGCGCACCCTCATCGCCCGCGCCATGATGACCGACCCCGAGCTGCTGCTCCTCGACGAGCCCGCCGCCGGGCTCGACCTCGGTGGCCGTGAGGACCTGGTCCGCCGCCTCGGCCGGCTCGCCCGTGACCCGTACGCCCCCTCGATGATCATGGTGACCCACCATGTCGAGGAGATCGCGCCCGGATTCACGCACGTCCTGATGATCCGCCAGGGCAAGGTGCTCGCCGCCGGCCCGATGGAGACCGAGCTCACCTCCCGCAACCTCTCGCTCTGCTTCGGCCTGCCGCTCGTCGTCGAGCGCAACGGCGAGCGCTGGTCGGCCCAGGGACTCCCGCTCGGCTGAAGTCCCTCACAGGGGAAGTCCCGCTCGGCTGAAGTCCCGCACGGGCGGCCGTCCCCAAGGTGACTCCAGGACCGGCGATTGCCGTACCGGCGACCGGTCGGCGCACAACTCCCTTTACGGGCAACCGCCATACGCACAAGGTGAGACGACCGCGCCCCCTGTCCCGAGCGCGCCCGGCGGACCTACCATGCCCATGTGGACATCGACGCATGGGTGTGGTGGCTGATCGGCGCGGTCGGACTGGGCATTCCGCTCGTGCTGACCGCCATGCCGGAATTCGGAATGTTCTCCGCGGGCGCCGTGGCCGCGGCCGTCGTGGCGGCGGTCGGCGGCGGCACGGTGGCCCAGGTGCTCGTCTTCGCCGCGGTGTCGGTGGCGCTCATCGCCGTCGTGCGCCCGATCGCCATGCGGCACAGATCGCAGGGCCCCGGCTTCGCCAGCGGGGTGGACGCCCTGAAAGGCCGTCAGGCCATCGTCCTGGAACGGGTCGACGGCAACGGCGGCCGGATCAAACTCGCCGGTGAGGTCTGGTCCGCCCGCGCCTTCGACGCCACCATGGCCTACGAAGAAGGCCAGCAGGTCGACGTCATAGAGATCGACGGGGCGACCGCCGTCGTCATGTGACACGCACTCGACCCGCCCGGCACCCCGTTCCGCACGGATTTCGCGCGAAACGGCCTGAAGCCGCCGGGCAGAACGGGCCGAACGCCCCACAGAGCAGCCCGTGTTCTGGGAAACTGATCATCGGACTCATCCGGCAGCGAAGGGCACAGGGAACGCGATGCAACCGATCATCATCGTCCTGATCATTCTGGTGGTGCTGGTCTTCATCGCCCTGATCAAGACGATCCAGGTCATCCCACAGGCCAGCGCCGCCATCGTCGAGCGCTTCGGACGCTACACCCGCACCCTCAACGCGGGCCTGAACATCGTCGTCCCGTTCATCGACTCCATCCGCAACCGCATCGACCTGCGCGAGCAGGTCGTCCCCTTCCCGCCCCAGCCGGTGATCACCCAGGACAACCTGGTCGTCAACATCGACACCGTCATCTACTACCAGGTGACCGACGCCCGTGCCGCGACCTACGAGGTCGCCAGCTACATCCAGGCCATCGAGCAGCTCACCGTCACCACCCTGCGCAACATCATCGGCGGCATGGACCTCGAGCGGACCCTGACCTCCCGCGAGGAGATCAACGCGGCCCTGCGCGGCGTCCTCGACGAGGCGACCGGCAAGTGGGGCATCCGCGTCAACCGCGTCGAGCTCAAGGCCATCGAGCCGCCCACCTCCATCCAGGACTCGATGGAGAAGCAGATGCGCGCCGACCGTGACAAGCGCGCGGCGATCCTCACCGCGGAAGGCATCAGGCAGTCGCAGATCCTGACCGCCGAAGGTGAGAAGCAGTCGGCGATCCTGCGCGCCGAAGGTGAGGCCAAGGCGGCCGCCCTGCGCGCCGAGGGCGAGGCCCAGGCCATCCGTACCGTCTTCGAGTCCATCCACGCCGGGGACGCCGACCAGAAACTGCTCGCCTACCAGTACCTGCAGATGCTCCCGAAGATCGCGGAGGGCGACGCCAACAAGCTCTGGATCGTCCCCAGCGAGATCGGCGACGCCCTCAAGGGCCTCAGCGGCGCCATGGGCAACTTCAACCCGATGGCCGGCATGGGCGGCGGCGGCTCAGTGCCCAAGCAGACCGGCGGCAACGGCACCGAACGCCGCGAGCAGCCCCCCATCGACTGACGCCCACGCTCCTTCATGCATGATCAGTGAGGCCCCTCGACCTTGGAGGCGGGGAGGCGACTCACGGACCATGTAAGGAGATGGCGTTGTCCATCTGGGAAGCACTGGCGGTATTCGCGGCCGGCGTGGGAGCCGGAACCATCAACACCATCGTCGGCTCCGGCACCCTGATCACCTTCCCGGTGCTACTGGCCACCGGGCTGCCCCCGATCACGGCGAACGTCTCCAACGCCCTGGGCCTCGTCCCCGGCTCCGTCAGCGGCGCCATCGGCTACCGCGCGGAGCTCCGGGGACAGACCGGCCGGGTCCTCCGCCTCGGGGTCACCGCGCTCCTCGGCGGTCTGGCCGGCGCGGTCCTGCTTCTCGCCCTGCCGTCCGACGCGTTCGACACGATCGTCCCCGTACTGATCGCGCTCGCCCTGATCCTCATCATCCTTCAGCCGCGCCTCGCCAAGGCCGTGCAGCGACGCCGTGAGGCGAACGGCACCGAGCCGCGCCCGAACGGTGGACCCGTCCTCCACACCGGCCTGTTCCTCGCCAGCGCGTACGGCGGCTACTTCGGCGCCGCCCAGGGCATCCTCTACCTCTCCCTCATGGGCCTGCTCCTCGACGACGGCCTTCAGCGGCTGAACGCCGTGAAGAACATCCTCGGTGCCGTGGTCAACGGAGTCGCCGCCGTCTTCTTCCTCTTCGTCGCCGACTTCGACTGGACCGCCGTCCTGCTGATCGCCGTCGGATCCGCCATCGGCGGACAGCTCGGCGCCGGAATAGGCCGCAAGCTCAAGCCCGCCGTGCTGCGCGGCTTCATCGTCGTCGTCGGCACCGTCGCCATCGTCCAGCTCCTGCTGCGCTGACACGACGAGGCCCGCCCCCCTCGTGCACCCGGGGAGCGGGCCTCGTCGTCGGTCCTACGCGGCGGGCTGCGCCGCCGCCAGCCAGTCCGGCAGCGCCGCACGCTCGCCCGACCGCAGACCGAGCAGCATCGCGTCCGCCGGCGACGGCACGAACGGCTCGTGCAGCAGCGGCATCCCTGCCTGCTCCGGCGTCCGGTCCGCCTTGCGGTGGTTGTCCTCGGCGCAGGAGGCCACCGTGTTCAGCCAGCTGTCCGCGCCACCGTGCGACTTCGGCACCACGTGGTCCACCGTCGTGGCACGCCGCCCGCAGTAGGCGCACCGGTGCTGGTCCCGCACCAGCACACCCCGCCTCGACCACGGCGCCTGTCTTCGGAACGGCACCCGTACGTATCTGCAGAGCCTGATCACCCGGGGCACCGGGAGATCCACCGCCGCCGCACGCACCCGGAGTGCCGGGTGGGACTGCTCGACCACGGCCTTGTCCTGAAGCACCAGCACGACCGCGCGGTTGAGCGTCACCGTCGACAACGGCTCGAAGCTCGCATTGAGCACCAGTGTGTCCCGCATCCTGCCCACCTCCGTTCGCCGGCCCGGCCCCCGTCGGCGGGCATCAGCCTTGGATCAACTCTGGCCGGGCGCGCCGAGATGGACAACGCAATATCTGTGCCTTGCCGGGGGAGGACACCTGAACCCCTGGCAACAAAACTGCCCTGCCCTGATCTCTCCAAGACCAGGGCAGGGCAAACTCCGGACGAACTCTCGACCGACTGCTCGGCCGAAATCTCAGCCTCCGGCAGGGGCTTCGTACTCGCCGATCAGCTGGGCACGGGCGAGCGTATGGAAACGCAGGTTGAAGCCGACGACCGCGGGAGAGGCATCGGAGTCCGGTCCGAGCTTCTCGCTGTCCACCGCGTACACGGTGAAGACGTAGCGGTGCCTTTCGCCCGCCGGCGGAGCGGCCCCGCCGAAATTCTTCGTCCCGTAGTCGTTACGGGCGTGGACGGCGCCCTCGGGCAGCCCCTCGAACTTCCCGCCGCCCGCACCCGCCGGCAGTTCCGTCACCGACGCCGGGATGTCGAAGAGCACCCAGTGCCAGAAGCCGCTGCCGGTCGGCGCGTCGGGGTCGAAGCACGTCACGGCGAAGCTCTTGGTCTCCGCGGGAAAACCCTCCCAGCGCAGCTGCGGCGAGCTGTTGCATGCGGCCTGCACCTGGGAGTCCTTCAGTACCGACCCCGGCTCGACGTCGTCGCTCACCACCGTGAACGACGGCACCGCCGGATGAAAGTCGTGGGGAAGCGGAGCCCTCTTGAGCTCGGTCACGTCAAACCCTCCGAATCGGCCGTTCTGCGTCTCGCGTACTGCCTCTGGTTCCGAGCCTAGAGCCAGTTGCGACGGCCGCCGACATCCGCCAGCCACTGGTTGAGGTAGGCCGCCCAGTCGGTCGACCGGAAGTCCTCGTGGTCCACCTTGAACGCCTTGTACGAGTCGCTGCTCTCACTGAAGAGGCCCGGCTTCTTGTCCATCTCCAGGATGACGTCCATCTCGCGGTCGTCGGCGACGAACGTCAGCTCGACCTGGTTCAGCCCGCGGTACTGCTGCGGCGGGAGGAACTCGATCTCCTGGTAGAACGGCAGCCGCTGACGCGTCCCACGGATGTGACCGCGCTCCATGTCGGCGCTCTTGAAGCGGAAACCGAGCTGGACGAAGGCGTCGAGGATCGCCTGCTGAGCCGGCAGCGGGTGCACGTGGATCGGGTCGAGGTCGCCCGAGTCCACCGCGCGCGCGATCTCCAGCTCCGTCGTCACGCCGATGTCCATGCCGCGCAGGGACTGTCCCTCGATGGTGGTGATCGGGGTCTCCCACGGGATCTCGAGCCCGAAGGGCACCACGTGCACCGCTCCGGCCTTCACCTCGAAGGCACCGCCGAGCCGCTGCTTGGTGAACTCGATGTCCTGCTTGACCTCCTGGTCACCGCCCTCGACCTCGACGCGGGCCTGGAGACCGACGGACAGCCCCTCGATCTGCTGATCCACCGAGCCGCCCTGGATACGCACCTCGCCCTGGACGACACCGCCGGGGACGACGTTCGCCTCGGTGAGCTCCGTCTCCACGGAGGCACCGCCCGCACCCAAGCTCGCAAGCAGCTTCTTGAAGCCCATGTCCACTCCTTCTTGGTTCTGACCCCTACATACGCCCGATGACCGTAGTCGGTTCCCCATGGCCTTGAGCGGATCCCCGGTACGCTCGAACGCGATGATCGAGAGCTCCGACCGTACGCCGCTGCCCCGGGACCACTTCGACCGCCCGGTGCTCGAGGTCGCACCCGACCTCCTCGGCTGCACGCTGACCCGCCTGACCGACGACGGCCCCATCGAGCTGCGCATCACGGAGGTGGAGGCGTACGCGGGAGAGGCCGACCCCGGCTCGCACGCCTTCCGCGGCCGCACCGCGCGCAACGAAGTGATGTTCGGCCCGCCGGGGCACGCGTATGTCTACTTCACCTACGGGATGTGGCACTGCCTCAATGTGGTGTGCGGCCCGGAGGGCAGGGCGAGCGGAGTCCTGCTCCGCGCCGGCGAGGTGACAGTGGGCGCCGACCTGGCGCGCAAACGTCGACTCTCGGCCCGGCATGACAAGGAACTGGCCAAAGGACCCGCCCGGCTCGCCACCGCGCTCGATGTGGACCGCAGCCTCAATGGAGCGGACCTCTGCCTCGGGCCGGCCGCGCCCCTCTCTCTGCTCCCGGGACTCCGGCCGGCGCCGGACCAGGTCAGGAACGGTCCGCGTACCGGGGTGGGAGGAGAAGGCGCATTCCACCCCTGGCGCTTCTGGATAGACGGCGACCCGACGGTCAGCCCCTACCGGGCCCACGTGCCGCGCCGCAGGCCCGCGACGCAACTTGACTCGGATGCCGGCGACGCCTAATGTAGCCCGAGCCGCTTGAGACGGAGCACTGCTGTTCAGCAGCTCTGTAGCGGCCATCCACTACTTACGACAAACCCGAACGGGTGCGATTTCGGCATGCCGGAATTCAATCCCCGGACTCGATTATGAGTCGCCTGGGAAATCCGCTAAAGTAGTGAACACGCCGGAGGGCCGAAAGGCCGGAAAGCACACCGAGGAAATCGGATCGGAAAGATCTGATAGAGTCGGAAACGCAAGACCGAAGGGAAGCGCCCGGAGGAAAGCCCCAGAAAATGTTCTGCGGGTGAGTACAAAGGAAGCGTCCGTTCCTTGAGAACTCAACAGTGTGCCAAAAATCAACGCCAGATATGTTGATACCCCGTCCATCTTCGGATGGTCGAGGTTCCTTTGAAAAAGTCCATCCCGCTTGCGGGGTGGCAATCACAGCGAGGACGCTGTGAACAATCGGTCTTATTCCGACCGGTTGTTCCGCTCTTCGGATGTGCACCCGATCACGGGTAAACATTCATGGAGAGTTTGATCCTGGCTCAGGACGAACGCTGGCGGCGTGCTTAACACATGCAAGTCGAACGATGAACCACTTCGGTGGGGATTAGTGGCGAACGGGTGAGTAACACGTGGGCAATCTGCCCTTCACTCTGGGACAAGCCCTGGAAACGGGGTCTAATACCGGATAACACTGCGGATCGCATGGTCTGCGGTTGAAAGCTCCGGCGGTGAAGGATGAGCCCGCGGCCTATCAGCTTGTTGGTGGGGTGATGGCCTACCAAGGCGACGACGGGTAGCCGGCCTGAGAGGGCGACCGGCCACACTGGGACTGAGACACGGCCCAGACTCCTACGGGAGGCAGCAGTGGGGAATATTGCACAATGGGCGAAAGCCTGATGCAGCGACGCCGCGTGAGGGATGACGGCCTTCGGGTTGTAAACCTCTTTCAGCAGGGAAGAAGCGAAAGTGACGGTACCTGCAGAAGAAGCGCCGGCTAACTACGTGCCAGCAGCCGCGGTAATACGTAGGGCGCAAGCGTTGTCCGGAATTATTGGGCGTAAAGAGCTCGTAGGCGGCTTGTCACGTCGGATGTGAAAGCCCGGGGCTTAACCCCGGGTCTGCATTCGATACGGGCAGGCTAGAGTGTGGTAGGGGAGATCGGAATTCCTGGTGTAGCGGTGAAATGCGCAGATATCAGGAGGAACACCGGTGGCGAAGGCGGATCTCTGGGCCATTACTGACGCTGAGGAGCGAAAGCGTGGGGAGCGAACAGGATTAGATACCCTGGTAGTCCACGCCGTAAACGTTGGGAACTAGGTGTTGGCGACATTCCACGTCGTCGGTGCCGCAGCTAACGCATTAAGTTCCCCGCCTGGGGAGTACGGCCGCAAGGCTAAAACTCAAAGGAATTGACGGGGGCCCGCACAAGCAGCGGAGCATGTGGCTTAATTCGACGCAACGCGAAGAACCTTACCAAGGCTTGACATATACCGGAAAGCATCAGAGATGGTGCCCCCCTTGTGGTCGGTATACAGGTGGTGCATGGCTGTCGTCAGCTCGTGTCGTGAGATGTTGGGTTAAGTCCCGCAACGAGCGCAACCCTTGTTCTGTGTTGCCAGCATGCCCTTCGGGGTGATGGGGACTCACAGGAGACTGCCGGGGTCAACTCGGAGGAAGGTGGGGACGACGTCAAGTCATCATGCCCCTTATGTCTTGGGCTGCACACGTGCTACAATGGCCGGTACAAAGAGCTGCGAAGCCGTGAGGCGGAGCGAATCTCAAAAAGCCGGTCTCAGTTCGGATTGGGGTCTGCAACTCGACCCCATGAAGTCGGAGTTGCTAGTAATCGCAGATCAGCATTGCTGCGGTGAATACGTTCCCGGGCCTTGTACACACCGCCCGTCACGTCACGAAAGTCGGTAACACCCGAAGCCGGTGGCCCAACCCCTTGTGGGAGGGAGCTGTCGAAGGTGGGACTGGCGATTGGGACGAAGTCGTAACAAGGTAGCCGTACCGGAAGGTGCGGCTGGATCACCTCCTTTCTAAGGAGCACATGGCCGACTGCGAGCGAATGACTCGCACGGTTGCTCATGGGTGGAACGTTGATTATTCGGCACGATCGGTTGTGAGGGACTCACCAGTACTGCTCTTCGGAGCGTGGAACGTGGTTCTCTCAGGAAGATCGTGCCGGGCACACTGTTGGGTGTCTGAGGGTGCGAGCGTTGCTCGCCCTTCGGGATGCCGGCCCCAGTGAACTCGCCTGTAAAGGCGGGGTGATGGGTGGCTGGTCGTTGCTTGAGAACTACACAGTGGACGCGAGCATCTGTGGCCAAGTTTTTAAGGGCGCACGGTGGATGCCTTGGCACCAGGAACCGATGAAGGACGTGGGAGGCCACGATAGTCCCCGGGGAGCCGTCAACCAGGCTTTGATCCGGGGGTTTCCGAATGGGGAAACCCGGCAGTCGTCATGGGCTGTCACCCGCTGCTGAACACATAGGCAGTGTGGAGGGAACGAGGGGAAGTGAAACATCTCAGTACCCTCAGGAAGAGAAAACAACCGTGATTCCGGGAGTAGTGGCGAGCGAAACCGGATGAGGCCAAACCGTATGCGTGTGATACCCGGCAGGGGTTGCGCATACGGGGTTGTGGGATCTCTCTTTCATTGTCTGCCGGCAATGAGACGAGTCAGAAACCGTTGATGTAGGCGAAGGACATGCGAAAGGTCCGGCGTAGAGGGTAAGACCCCCGTAGCTGAAACATCAACGGCTCGTTTGAGAGACACCCAAGTAGCACGGGGCCCGAGAAATCCCGTGTGAATCTGGCGGGACCACCCGCTAAGCCTAAATATTCCCTGGTGACCGATAGCGGATAGTACCGTGAGGGAATGGTGAAAAGTACCGCGGGAGCGGAGTGAAATAGTACCTGAAACCGTGTGCCTACAAGCCGTGGGAGCGTCGCTGTATGTGCTTGCACATGCAGTCGTGACTGCGTGCCTTTTGAAGAATGAGCCTGCGAGTTAGCGGTGTGTAGCGAGGTTAACCCGTGTGGGGAAGCCGTAGCGAAAGCGAGTCCGAACAGGGCGATTGAGTTGCACGCTCTAGACCCGAAGCGGAGTGATCTAGCCATGGGCAGGTTGAAGCGGAGGTAAGACTTCGTGGAGGACCGAACCCACCAGGGTTGAAAACCTGGGGGATGACCTGTGGTTAGGGGTGAAAGGCCAATCAAACTCCGTGATAGCTGGTTCTCCCCGAAATGCATTTAGGTGCAGCGTCGTGTGTTTCTTGCCGGAGGTAGAGCACTGGATAGGCGATGGGCCCTACCGGGTTACTGACCTTAGCCAAACTCCGAATGCCGGTAAGTGAGAGCGCGGCAGTGAGACTGTGGGGGATAAGCTCCATGGTCGAGAGGGAAACAGCCCAGAGCATCGACTAAGGCCCCTAAGCGTACGCTAAGTGGGAAAGGATGTGGAGTCGCAGAGACAACCAGGAGGTTGGCTTAGAAGCAGCCACCCTTGAAAGAGTGCGTAATAGCTCACTGGTCAAGTGATTCCGCGCCGACAATGTAGCGGGGCTCAAGCGTACCGCCGAAGTCGTGTCATTCCAGCATGAGGGCCAACGCCCGCTGGGATGGGTAGGGGAGCGTCGTGTGCCGGGTGAAGCAGCCGCGGAAGCGAGTTGTGGACGGTTCACGAGTGAGAATGCAGGCATGAGTAGCGATACACACGTGAGAAACGTGTGCGCCGATTGACTAAGGGTTCCTGGGTCAAGCTGATCTGCCCAGGGTAAGTCGGGACCTAAGGCGAGGCCGACAGGCGTAGTCGATGGACAACCGGTTGATATTCCGGTACCCGCTTTGAAACGCCCAATATCGAATCAGGCGATGCTAAGTCCGTGAAGCCGCCGGCTGAGTCTTCGGACGAGGTCGGAGTGGTGGAGCCGACGAACCAGACTTGTAGTAGGTAAGCGATGGGGTGACGCAGGAAGGTAGTCCAGCCCGGGCGGTGGTTGTCCCGGGGTAAGGGTGTAGGCCGTGAGGTAGGCAAATCCGCCTCACATCAAGGCTGAGACCTGATGCCGAGCCGATTGTGGTGAAGTGGATGATCCTATGCTGTCGAGAAAAGCCTCTAGCGAGTTTCATGGCGGCCCGTACCCTAAACCGACTCAGGTGGTCAGGTAGAGAATACCGAGGCGTTCGGGTGAACTATGGTTAAGGAACTCGGCAAAATGCCCCCGTAACTTCGGGAGAAGGGGGGCCATCACTGGTGATCCGATTTACTCGGTGAGCTGGGGGTGGCCGCAGAGACCAGCGAGAAGCGACTGTTTACTAAAAACACAGGTCCGTGCGAAGCCGTAAGGCGATGTATACGGACTGACGCCTGCCCGGTGCTGGAACGTTAAGGGGACCGGTTAGTCACTCTTCGGGGTGGCGAAGCTGAGAACTTAAGCGCCAGTAAACGGCGGTGGTAACTATAACCATCCTAAGGTAGCGAAATTCCTTGTCGGGTAAGTTCCGACCTGCACGAATGGCGTAACGACTTCTCGACTGTCTCAACCATAGGCCCGGTGAAATTGCACTACGAGTAAAGATGCTCGTTTCGCGCAGCAGGACGGAAAGACCCCGGGACCTTTACTACAGTTTGATATTGGTGTTCGGTTCGGCTTGTGTAGGATAGGTGGGAGACTGTGAAGCTTGGACGCCAGTTCAGGTGGAGTCGTCGTTGAAATACCACTCTGGTCGTGCTGGATGTCTAACCTGGGTCCGTGATCCGGATCAGGGACAGTGTCTGATGGGTAGTTTAACTGGGGCGGTTGCCTCCCAAAGGGTAACGGAGGCGCCCAAAGGTTCCCTCAGCCTGGTTGGCAATCAGGTGTTGAGTGTAAGTGCACAAGGGAGCTTGACTGTGAGACCGACGGGTCGAGCAGGGACGAAAGTCGGGACTAGTGATCCGGCGGTGGCTTGTGGAAGCGCCGTCGCTCAACGGATAAAAGGTACCCCGGGGATAACAGGCTGATCTTCCCCAAGAGTCCATATCGACGGGATGGTTTGGCACCTCGATGTCGGCTCGTCGCATCCTGGGGCTGGAGTCGGTCCCAAGGGTTGGGCTGTTCGCCCATTAAAGCGGTACGCGAGCTGGGTTTAGAACGTCGTGAGACAGTTCGGTCCCTATCCGCTGTGCGCGTAGGAGTCTTGAGAAGGGCTGTCCCTAGTACGAGAGGACCGGGACGGACGAACCTCTGGTGTGCCAGTTGTCCTGCCAAGGGCATGGCTGGTTGGCTACGTTCGGAAAGGATAACCGCTGAAAGCATCTAAGCGGGAAGCCTGCTTCGAGATGAGGACTCCCACCTCCTTGAGAGGGTAAGGCTCCCAGTAGACGACTGGGTTGATAGGCCGGATATGGAAGCCCTGTAAGGGGTGGAGTTGACCGGTACTAATAGGCCGAGGGCTTGTCCTCAGTTGCTCGCGTCCACTGTGTTAGTTCTGAAGTAACGAACTCGCCCGACCCTGCCTTTTGGTGGGGTTGCCGGCTGGTAGTTCGGACATCTTCATAGAGTTTCGGTGGTCATTGCGTTAGGGAAACGCCCGGTTACATTCCGAACCCGGAAGCTAAGCCTTTCAGCGCCGATGGTACTGCAGGGGGGACCCTGTGGGAGAGTAGGACGCCGCCGAACAATCTTTCAGGACCCTTGGTCCAGCGTTCACGCTGGACCAAGGGTCCTTTTTGTTTTGCCGAGAATGACGAAGCGCGGCCGATCGCCGGCTGCGCGAGAATGACTGTGGTACCCGATGACAGGAGTCACGCCGATGTCCCCCAACTCTTCCGACGATCGTCCGGATCGCGAACCGCGTCGCAAGGACGGTGGTGACAGGGGCGGCTTCCGCGGCGGTCGCGACGACAGGGACCGTGGTCCCCGCCGTGACAACGACCGCGGTGACCGCGGTGGCTTCCGTGGTGCCCGTGACGACCGCGGCGGTCGCCCCGCCGGCGGTGGCGGCGGCTTCCGTCGTGACGACCGCCCTGGTGACCGCGACCGTGGCCCGCGCCGCGAGGACGACCGCGGTGGCTACCGAGGCCCCCGCGATGGCGGTGACCGCGGCGGTCGCCCCAGCGGTGGTGGCGGATACGCGCCTCGCCCCGGCGGTGGCGGCGGCGGTGGCTTCCGCCGCGATGACCGGCAGGGTGGCTTCCGTCGTGACGACCGCTCCGGTGGCGGTGGCTACGCGCGCCGCGACGACGACCGTGGTGGCTTCCGTGGCCCGCGAGATGACCGTCGTGACGAGCGTCCGGCCGGTGCCGGTGGCGGTTTCCGCCGTGACGACCGTCGTGACGACAGGCGCGATGACCGCCGTGACGATCGCGGTGCCCGTCCCGCCGGCGGCGGCGGCGGTGGCTTCCGCCGCGACGACCGTTCCGGTCAGAGCGGCTACCCGCGCCGCGATGACCGGCAGGGTGGTTTCCGTCGTGACGACCGCTCCGGTGGCGGTGGCTACGCGCGCCGCGACGACGACCGTGGTGGCTTCCGTGGCCCGCGTGACGACCGTCGTGACGAGCGTCCGGCCGGTGCCGGTGGCGGCTTCCGCCGTGACGACAGGCGCGATGACCGTCGTGACGACCGCGGTGCCCGTCCCGCCGGTGCCGGTGGCGGCTTCCGCCGTGACGACAGGCGTGACGACCGCCGTGACGACCGTTCCGGTCAGAGTGGCTACCCGCGCCGCGATGACCGGCAGGGTGGTTTCCGTCGTGACGACCGCTCCGGTGGCGGCGGCTTCCGCGGCCCGCGTGACGACCGTCGTGACGAGCGTCCGGCCGGTGCCGGTGGCGGCTTCCGTCGCGACGACCGCCGTGACGACAGGCGCGATGACCGTCGTGACGACCGCGGTGCCCGTCCCGCCGGTGCCGGTGGCGGCTTCCGTCGCGACGACCGTCGCGACGACCGCCGTGACGACCGCCGTGACGACCGTTCCGGTCAGAGCGGCTACCCGCGCCGGGACGACCGGCAGGGTGGTTTCCGTCGTGACGACCGCTCCGGTGGCGGCGGCTACGCGCGCCGCGACGACGACCGTGGTGGCTTCCGCGGCCCCCGCCGTGAGGAGCGCGACCGCGGTGGTTACCGCGGTTCCCGTGACGACCGCGGTGACCGCGGCGGCTACGGACGTCGTGACGAGCGTGACCGTCCCGAGCGCGAGCCCGTCAAGCGGCTCCCGATCCCGGACGACGTCACCGGCGACGAGATCGACAAGGACGTGCGGCAGGAGCTCCAGAGCCTGCCGAAGGGTCTCGCCGAGGATGTCGCCCGTAACCTCGTCATGGTCGCGAACCTGATCGACGAGGACCCCGAGCAGGCGTACGCCTACTCCCGTATCGCGCTGCGGCTCGCGTCCCGTGTGGCCGCCGTGCGTGAGGCGGCGGGCTTCGCCGCCTACGCGACGCAGAAGTACTCGGAGGCGCTGGCCGAGTTCCGTGCGGCGCGGCGGATGACGGGCACCGTGGAGCTGTGGCCCGTCATGGCCGACTGCGAGCGCGGGCTCGGACGGCCGGAGCGGGCGCTGGCGATGGCCGGTGAGCCGGAGGTCCAGAAGCTGGACAAGGCCGGCCAGGTCGAGATGCGGCTCGTCGCCGCCGGAGCGCGCAGGGACATGGGGCAGCTGGACGCCGCCATCGTGACCCTGCAGAGCCCCGAGCTCGCCTCCAACTCCGTTCAGCCCTGGACGGCGCGGCTGCGTTACGCCTACGCCGACGCCCTTCTCGCGGCAGGCCGTGAGAACGAGGCCCGGGAGTGGTTCGCCAAGGCGCTCGAGGCGGACAAGGACGGCGCCACCGACGCGTCGGACCGGCTCGCCGAGATGGACGGTGTCGAGTTCGTCGACGCCCTGCACGACGACGAGGACGCCGAGGACCACGAGGACGCCGAGGGCGACCAGGTCACGGACCGCGCCGGGGACGACGACCTGAAGGCCGGCAGCGGCCCCGAGTCCGTCACCGGGCCCGAGACCGGCACCGACGGCACCGACGCCGAGCCGGACGCCGGCCAGGACAGGTCCGGCGACCAGTCGTAACGCGCGGCACATGAATGAGGGCGGCACCCGTTCCACGGGTGCCGCCCTCGGTCGTTTCCGCCCGGTGTCATTCCAGCGTGAGGCTCCGCAGCACCAGTCCCGTCGCCGGCTTCGGTCCGAACGACGTCGACTTGCGGGGCATCGTGACGCCTTGCAGCGCCAGCTCCCGCACGACGTCCTCCCGCACCGGGTGCATCAGCACCGCCGTGCTGCCGTCGCGTTCGGCCTTGGTGACCGCCGCCCGGGCGTCGTGGATGTAGGCGATGTGCTCGGGGTCGTCCGGGATCCGCCAGACCTGCTCCAGGAGCGTGGAGTGCAGCACCGTGGCGTCCAGGGTGCGCCATGCCTCCGGCGGACCGTTCGGCACCGTGCGGCTCAGCAGCCCGGCGTCCGGACGGTCGACGAGGTGGAACCCGCCCTCCCCGGCGAGGAGGAAGGCGTTGCCCTCGCCGGCGGCGTCGGCCAGGACGTCCAGTGCCTGCGGCAGCGGTACGTCGAGGTGCCTGACACGGAAGGAACCTGCCAGGGCCGTGAGCGCCCGGTCGACCGGCAGGCCGTGCAGCAGGCGGTGGATGGCCCGTACCTGAAGGGGGTAACGGGCGGAGTCGATCAGCAGCACCAGGCCGTAGTTCCACGGGCCGGGCGAGGTGTGCTCCGCGCGCAGCCGCAGATAGGTCGCCCAGCGGTGGTGGCCGTCGGCGATCATCGCCTGATGCCGCTTCAGGTCCTCCTGGATCTCCGCCTGTTCCCCGGCGTCGGTGACGCACCACAGGCGGTGGCTGAAGCCGTCCTCCGTGGTCGTGGACAGCAGCGGCGAGCGCCGGACGGTGCGTTCGATGACCGCGGTCGTGCCGACGGCCCTGCCGGAGCCGCGGTACGTGAGGAGCAGCGGTTCCAGGTTCGCGGCCGTCGTGCGCATCAGGGCCGCGCGGTCGGCGACGATGTCCGGCATGACACCCTCGTGGGGCAGGACGACGCCGTCGGACGGCTCCGAGAGCGCCAGCGCCCCGATGACGCCGCGTTGCAGGACGTCACCCTTGCGCTGCTCGTAGACGTACAGGGCGGGCTCGTCGTCCGCGGCGAGGACGCCCTCCTCGAGCCAGCGCGTGAGCGTCTGCGCGGCCTGGTGGTGGCGGTCCTCCGGGGTGGTCGCCTGGGGCAGGATCAGGCGCACGATGTTGTGCGGGTCCGACGACTCCAGGTGGTGCAGGCCGTCCGGCCTGACGACCACGTCGTACGGCGGCGAGGTCACGGCGGCGAGGCTGCCCACCCGCTCGGGGACGTAGCGCAGTCCGCGGAACGGGATCAGACGCAGGCCGCCATCGGCCGCAGGACCTTCGTTGTTCATCAGGGCATCGTATGCGCGTGGTGGCATGAGCGATGATCGGGGGAGCGGGCCCGGTCACCGGGAGCGTGGGAACCAGCGAGGAGCGGAAGCGGATGAGTCAGCAGGGTGTGAACCGGCCGAGCGGAAGCACACGGGCGCTGAGCGAGGCGTACGACACCGCCCTGCTCGACCTCGACGGGGTCGTGTACGCGGGCGGGGAGGCGATCGCGCACGCCGTCGCGTCGCTGGCGGACGCCAGGCAGCAGGGCATGCACCTGGCGTACGTGACGAACAACGCGCTGCGCACCCCCGACGCGGTGGCCACCCACCTCACCGAGCTGGGCATCCCGACAGAGGCCGGCGATGTGATCAACTCCGCGCAGGCGGTGGCGCGGCTGATCTCCGAGCAGGTGCCTCCCGGCTCCCGGGTGCTCGTGGTCGGGGGCGACGGCCTGCGGGTCGCACTGCGCGAGCGCGGTCTCGTGCCCGTGGAGTCCGCCGACGACGACCCCGCCGCGGTCGTGCAGGGCTACGGCGGTCCCGAACTGCCCTGGGGCCGCTTCGCGGAGGCCTGTTACGCGATCGCGCGGGGTGTGCCGTGGTACGCCTCGAACACCGACCTCACGATCCCGAGCGCCCGCGGCATCGCGCCCGGCAACGGGGCCGCCGTCGAGGTCGTACGGATCGCGACGGGGGCGGAGCCGCAGATCGCGGGCAAGCCGCTGCCGCCGATGCACAGGGAGACGATCCTGCGCACGGGCGCGGAGCGGCCGCTGGTCGTGGGGGACCGGCTGGACACGGACATCGAGGGGGCGTTCAACGGCGGCGTCGACTCGCTGCTCGTGCTGACCGGTGTGACGGACGCGGCGCAGCTGCTCGCGGCCGTGCCGCAGCACCGGCCGACCTATGTGGACGCCGATCTGCGCGGCATGCTGACCGGGCAGCCCGAAGTGTCGGAGCGCGACGGCGTGTTCGGCTGCGGCGGATGGACGGCGGCGGTGCGCGGGGAGGAGCTGGCGCTCGACGGCGACGGCCATCCGCTGGACGGCCTGCGCGCGCTGTGCGGTGCCGCGTGGACCGACGCGGGCGACGGATCCTGCACCCTCGACGCGGCGAAGGCGCTGGCCAGGCTGGGACTTCAGAACTGCCAGGCCGACGGCCTCCCCGGGAGAGGCGATGCGAGGGTAGGCTAACCTAACCACGTGTTGGTCGAGAGTCCCCCGAAACGGAGCGCGGAGCCTGCGTCCGCACCCGCAACACCCAAGCGCCACGCCCTGCGTGCCTTGGGGCTGCTGGTGTCGTGCGGCGTCCTGCTGCTGATCTGCGTCGCGAGCATCGCCGTCGGCGCCAAGTCGATTCCGCTCTCCGACGTGTGGGACGGGCTGTTCCACAGCACGGGCACCGGCAACGACGTGATCATCAGGGACGTCCGCGTCCCCCGGACCCTGCTGGGGCTCGTCGTCGGCGCGGCCCTCGGCGTCGCCGGCGCGGTGATGCAGGCCCTGACCCGCAACCCGCTGGCCGAACCCGGCCTGTTGGGCGTGAGCGCGGGAGCGTCTGCCGCGGTCGTGTCCGCCATCAGCTTCCTCGGTGTCACCTCGCTCACCGGCTACGTGTGGTTCGCGTTCCTCGGCGCCGCCGTGGTCTCCGCCGCCGTGTACGTCCTCGGCGGGAGCCGCGGCGCCACCCCGGTACGCCTCGCGCTCGCCGGTACGGCCGCCACCGCGGCGCTGTACGGCTACATCAACGCCGTCCAGCTCCTGGACGCGGCCGCGCTCGACCGACTGCGCTTCTGGACGGTCGGTTCGCTCGCCTCCGCCGACATGGGGACCATCACCAAGGTGCTGCCGTTCATCGCCGTCGGACTGGTGCTCTCCATGCTGCTGGCCCGGCCGCTGAACGCGATGGAGATGGGCGACGACACCGCCCGCTCGCTCGGCGCGCACCTGACCCGCACCCGTGTCCTGTCGATGCTCGCCATCACCCTGCTGTGCGGCGCGGCGACCGCGGCCTGCGGCCCCATCGTCTTCGTCGGCCTGATGATCCCGCACGTCGTCCGCGCGGTCACCGGCCCGGACATGCGCTGGATCCTGCCGTACGCGGCGGTCCTCGCGCCCGTCCTGCTGCTCGGCGCGGACGTCGTCGGCCGGGTCGTCACCCGTCCCTCCGAGCTTCAGGTCGGCATCGTCACCGCGCTGCTCGGCGGGCCGGTCTTCATCCAACTCGTACGCCGCAAGAGGATGGCCCAGCTGTGAAGGCCGTGAAAGCAATACGCACGCCGGGCGGGCTGTCCGTACGCCTCGACGCCAGAGCGGCGTCCGTCGTCATGCTGCTCGCGGTGGCCGCGGCGGCCGTCGCGGTCGTCCTCATCGGCAGCGGTGACTTCCCGATGTCGTTCGGCGACGTGACCGCCACACTCCTCGGGAACGGCACCCCCGCCCAGGAGTTCATCGTCCAGGACGTGCGACTGCCGCGGGTGCTGGTGGCCGTACTCGTCGGAGCGTCGCTCGCCCTCAGCGGCGCCATCTTCCAGTCCCTGTCACGGAACCCGCTCGGCAGCCCCGACGTGATCGGCTTCTCCCAGGGGTCCACCGTCGGCGCGCTCACGGTGATCGTGCTCTTCAGCGGCGACTCGCTCGCCGTCGCGGGCGGCGCGGTCGCCGGCGGGCTCGTCACCGGCATCGCCGTCTACACGCTCGCGTGGAAGCGCGGTGTGCAGGGCTTCCGGCTGGTACTCGTCGGCATCGGCGTCGCCGCCATGCTCACGGCGGTCATCCACTTCCTGATCACCAAGGCCAACCTCGTGGACGCCACCCGGGCGACGCTCTGGATGACCGGCTCGCTCGACGGCCGTGACTGGGCGCAGGTGTGGCCGCTGGCCGGGATGTGCGCGGTCCTGATGCCGGTCGTGTTCGCGCACGGACGGCCGCTGCGGATGCTGGAGATGGGCGACGACGCGGCGTACGCGCTCGGTGTGCCCGTCGAACGCACCAGGGTCGTCCTCATGGGGTCCGGCGTGCTGTTCATCGCCGTCGCCACGGCCGCCGCGGGCCCCATCGCCTTCGTTGCACTCAGCGCGCCCCAGCTCGCGCGCCGGCTCACCCGCTCGCCCGGACCGAACCTGGCCGCGGCCGCCGTCATGGGTGCGGCGCTGCTCCTGGTCGCGGACTGGACCGCCACCAACGCGTTCGGCGACCGGATGCTGCCGGTCGGCGTCGTCACGGCGGTCCTCGGCGGCGGGTACCTGCTCTGGCTGCTCGTCACGGAACGCAAGGCGGGACGGATATGACGGCGGGTACGGACACGGACCGGGTCAAGGACATGGGTACGGGCGCCGGCGCGGCCGCCGTCCCCCTCACAGAGAACTCCAGGAGTACGACGACGATGCAGCGCCTCACCGCGGAATCCGTCACCCTCGGCTACGACCAGCGGGTCATCGCGGAGGACCTGTCCGTCGAGATCCCCGACAACTCCTTCACCGTGATCGTCGGCCCCAACGCCTGCGGCAAGTCGACTCTGCTGCGGGCCCTTTCGCGGATGCTGAAGCCCACGAAGGGCAGGGTCCTGCTGGACGGGGAGGCCATCCACTCGCTGCCCGCGAAGAAGGTCGCCAGGACGCTGGGGCTGCTGCCGCAGTCGTCGATCGCGCCCGACGGGATCACGGTCGCCGACCTCGTGGCGCGCGGCCGCTACCCGCACCAGGGACTGCTGCGGCAGTGGTCGCCGGAGGACGAGCGGATCGTCGAGGAGTCGATGGCCGCGACGCGGGTGGGCGAGCTGGCCGACCGCTACGTCGACGAGCTGTCCGGCGGGCAGCGCCAACGGGTCTGGATCGCGATGGCACTGGCCCAGCAGACGCCGCTGCTGCTGCTCGACGAGCCGACCACCTACCTCGACATCCAGCACCAGCTCGAGGTGCTCGACCTGTGTGCCGAGCTGCACGAGTCGCAGGGGCGCACGCTGGTCGCCGTCCTGCACGACCTCAACCAGGCCGCGCGCTACGCCACCCACCTCGTCGCCCTGCGCGACGGCAGGATCGTCGCGCAGGGGGCGCCGTCGGAGGTGGTCACGGCGGAGCTGGTGGAGCAGGTCTTCAGCGTGAAGAGCCAGATCATCGAGGACCCGGAGTCGGGTACGCCGCTGGTGATCCCGGCGTCGCGGCGGGGGGTCGGCGCGAAGGTGTCGTGACGGTGGGCGCGGGCCGGCGTGGGGGTGCGTGGCCGCCTGCGGCGGGCTTGTTCCCCACCCCGCTCCTTCCCGCTGCATCGATGTGCGCTCCGCCGCGTGGCGGGCAGGCCGCGTGGCCCGTGCCGCCCTGCGGCGTACCGCTCCGCGCGGTGCCCTCAAGCTCCCCTACGGCCTGGCGGCCGTGGGAGGTGCCCCAGGCAGGCTGGATTTCGCTGCGCGAAATCAGCCGCGCCGGCAACTCCGGCCCCGCCGGCGTTCGAGGCGGCGGGGGCTTGGGGGGGGCAGAGCCCCCGAACCACCGCGCGGAGTGCGGTACGGGCCCGGGCGGAGCCCGGTCACGGGAAGGGGCGGGGTGGGGGAAGCGCCCCGCGCAGCGGGCTAGAGCAGGGACCGCAGACGCAGCAGGTCCCGGAAGCCCGCCTCCAGGCGGACCCGGCCCGACCCCCACGCCTTCGCGAAGTTCAGCGTGCCCTCCACCATCGACACCAGGTCGTCGCCCGTCATCGCCAGGCGGATCTGCGCCTTCTCCCGTGGCGGCCCCGGTGAGGTGTCCGTCACCGCGATCCGGCCGTTCTCGAGCCGGCCGGTGAAGGTGACGTCCAGGTCCGTGATGTGGCAGCTGAGGGAACGGTCGAGGGCGGCGGCGCCCCGTACGTCGCCGTCCGCCTTCGCCAGGTTGTCGGAGAGTGTGTCGAGCGCGCCGCGGCACTCCTGCGTGGTGGCCATCGGCGGCGACGTTACCGCAGGGCTTCGCGGTAGCGTCTGGGCATGAGCGACTCGATGCCCGTGCCCGGTCCGGAGGATCCCGACGGCGGTGAGCCGGCGGGGCAGGCGTACGACCCGGCGGCCCCCGCGCCGCTGGGCGTGCGGCGTGTGCCCACCGGCGACGCCGGGGTCGACGCGCTGCTGGAGCGGCTGGGCGATGTCGACCACCTCGCTGCGGACGGACACCTCGGGGTGTACGAGGATGTACACCGGGGGCTCAGGGACGCGCTGACCGCGCTCGACACCCGCCCGGGACCCCAGCCGGAACCGCACAACCACAGGAGCTGAACCGCACGTGGCAGGAGTGGCCCGCCGCCGTCTCGACGCAGAGCTGGTACGCCGGAAACTTGCGCGTTCGCGCGAGCACGCGAGCCAGCTGATCGCCGCGGGGCGGGTGACCGTCGGCCGGAACACGGCCACCAAGCCCGCCACCCAGGTGGAGACGAGTGCGGCCATCGTCGTCGCCGCCGACGACAGCGACCCCGACTACGTGTCGCGCGGCGGTCACAAGCTCGCGGGGGCGCTCGCCGCCTTCGTGCCGCTCGGTCTGGAGGTGGAGGGCCGCAGGGCCCTGGACGCCGGGGCGTCGACCGGCGGCTTCACCGATGTGCTGCTGCGCTCGGGCGCACGGCACGTGGTCGCGGTCGACGTCGGCTACGGGCAGCTCGCCTGGTCCCTGCAGAGCGATGAACGCGTCACCGTCAAGGACCGTACCAACGTGCGGGAAATGACGTTGGAGACGATCGACGGAGAGCCGGTGGACCTGGTGGTGGGGGATCTGTCCTTCATTCCGCTCGGGCTCGTGCTGCCCGCCCTGGTGCGCTGCAGCGCACCCGACGCGGACCTCGTGCTCATGGTCAAGCCGCAGTTCGAGGTCGGCAAGGAGCGCCTCGGCAGCGGGGGAGTGGTGCGCAGTCCCGAACTGCGGGCCGACGCCGTGCGGGCCGTCGCGCGCCGGGCGGCCGAGCTCGGTCTCGGCGTGCGGGGCGTCACCGCCAGCCCTCTACCGGGACCCTCGGGCAACGTCGAATACTTTCTGTGGCTCAGGGCCGGGGCGCCCGAGCTGGATCCGGCGGACGTCGACCGCGCAGTGGCGGAGGGACCTCGTTGACCACGACATCAGGCACGACACCGGGCACCAACAGCAACACTTCGAGACGCACTGTCTTCCTGCTCGCCCACACGGGACGGCCTGCGGCGATCCGCAGCGCCGAGCTCGTCGTACAAGGGCTGCTGCGCTGCGGCATCGGCGTACGGGTACTGGCGGCGGAGGCGGTCGACCTGCCGCTGCCCGCCTCGGTCGAGACCGTCGTCGACGCGACGCCGGAGGTCCTCGACGGCTGCGAGCTGCTGATCGTCCTCGGCGGCGACGGGACGCTGCTGCGGGGCGCAGAGTTCGCCCGGGCCTCGGGGGTGCCGATGCTCGGCGTCAACCTGGGGCGGGTCGGCTTCCTCGCGGAGGCGGAGCGCGACGACCTCGACAAGGTCGTCGACCGGGTCGTGACCCGCGCCTACGAGGTCGAGGAGCGGATGACGATCGATGTGATCGTGCGCTCCAACGGCGACGTGGTGCACCGCGACTGGGCGCTGAACGAGGCCGCCGTGCAGAAGGTCTCGCCCGAGCGGATGCTCGAGGTGGTCCTGGAGATCGACGGCCGGCCGGCCACCGGCTTCGGCTGCGACGGCATCGTCTGCGCGACGCCGACCGGGTCGACGGCGTACGCCTTCTCGGCCGGCGGGCCGGTGGTCTGGCCCGAGGTCGAAGCGCTGCTGATGGTGCCGATCAGCGCGCACGCGCTGTTCGCGAAGCCGCTCGTGACGTCGCCGACGTCGGTGCTGGCGGTCGAGGTCCAGCCGCACACCCCGCACGGTGTGCTGTGGTGCGACGGGCGCCGGACCGTCGAACTGCCGCACGCGGCGCGGGTGGAGGTCCGCAAGGGGGCCGTGCCCGTGCGCCTCGCGAGGCTGCACCACGCGTCGTTCACGGACCGGCTGGTGGCGAAGTTCGCCCTGCCGGTCGCCGGCTGGCGCGGGGCGCCCCAGTAGGTCACCTCGCACGCGACGACGTGCCGTGGGTGAGCCGGGCCGGGGCCGCGGGGGCGCTCGCGCCACGGCACCGCCTGCGGCCGGGGCCTGCCCGTCGGCACGGACGGTGACGGGCCGCGGCGGTCCCCGGCGCGCCTTCCCGGGGCTCCGGTATTGCCCGGGAGAGTGAATCGGACGCCGGGGCCCGTCGCACACCGGGGGCCGGACCTCGTATGGTCGTGTCCGTGTTGGAGGAGATGCGGATACGGTCACTCGGGGTCATCGACGACGCTGTTGTCGAGCTGTCGCCCGGATTCACAGCGGTGACCGGCGAGACGGGCGCCGGCAAGACCATGGTCGTCACCAGCCTGGGGCTGCTGCTCGGCGGACGGGCCGATCCGGCTCTGGTGCGGATCGGCGCGAAGTCGGCGGTCGTGGAGGGGCGGATCAGGGTGTCCCCCGACGCCCCGGCCGCGCTGCGCGCGGAGGAGGCGGGCGCCGAGCTCGACGACGGCACGCTGCTCGTCAGCCGGACCGTTTCCGCGGAGGGGCGCTCGCGGGCGCATCTCGGCGGGCGCTCCGTGCCGGTGGGCATGCTGGCCGAGCTCGCCGACGAGCTCGTGGCCGTGCACGGCCAGACCGACCAGCAGGGCCTGCTGCGGCCCGCCAGGCAGCGTGAGGCGCTGGACAGGTACGCGGGTGACGCCGTCGCCGTCCCGCACGCCAAGTACGCGGCCGCCTACCGGCGGCTGCGGGCCGTCAGTACGGAGCTCGAGGAGCTGACCACGCGGGCACGCGAGCGGGCCCAGGAGGCGGGCCTGCTGCGCTTCGGCCTGAACGAGATCGCCGCCGTGGAACCCCGCGCCGGTGAGGACGTCGAACTGGCGGCGGAGGCGGAGCGGCTGGGCCACGCGGAAGCGCTCGCGTCGGCCGCCTCGGTCGCGCACGCGGGCCTCGCGGGCAACCCGGAGGACCCGGAGGTCGTCGACGCCACGACCCTGGTCGCGGGCGCGGGACGGGCGCTGGAGGCCGTACGGTCCCACGATCCGGCGCTGGCGGCGCTCGCCGACCGGATCGGCGAGATCTCCATCCTCCTCGGTGACGTGGCCGGCGAGCTCGCCGGATACGCCGACAACCTGGACGCCGACCCGCTGCGGCTGGCCGCGGTGGAGGAGCGCCGGGCGGCACTGACGCAGCTGACCCGCAAGTACGGCGAGGACGTCGCCGCCGTGCTCGCCTGGGCGGAGGAGGGCGCGGTCCGGCTCACCGAGCTCGACAGCGACGACGACCGCATCGGCGAGCTGACGGCCGAACGGGACGCGCTGCGCGCCGAGCTGTCGGGCCTCGCCCAGGCGTTGACCGACGCCCGCACGGAGGCGGCCGCGCGGTTCGCCGAGGCCGTCACGGAGGAACTCGCCTCGCTCGCGATGCCGCACGCGCGGGTGTCGTTCGCGGTCCGGCAGACGGAGGCCGCCGACGAGGCCTCGGGCGTCGAGGTCGGCGGCCGTTCCGTGGCGTACGGGCCCTCCGGCGTCGACGAGGTCGAACTGCTCCTGGCCCCGCACCCCGGCGCCTCGCCGCGGCCCATCGCCAAGGGTGCTTCCGGCGGTGAGCTGTCCCGGGTGATGCTCGCGGTCGAGGTCGTCTTCGCCGGGA
The DNA here is from genome assembly GCF_001278075.1 of Streptomyces pristinaespiralis. Classification (GTDB taxonomy): domain Bacteria; phylum Actinomycetota; class Actinomycetes; order Streptomycetales; family Streptomycetaceae; genus Streptomyces; species Streptomyces pristinaespiralis. Next base: position 6,677,883 of record NZ_CP011340.1, read on the forward strand.
CCGATCCCGTGCCGACGTACCTCTTCGACGAGGTCGACGCGGGAGTCGGCGGCAAGGCGGCGGTCGAGATCGGCCGCCGGCTCGCCAAGCTGGCGAAGTCGGCGCAGGTGGTGGTGGTGACGCACCTGCCGCAGGTGGCGGCGTTCGCGGACCGCCAGCTGCTGGTGGAGAAGACCAACGACGGCACGGTCACGCGCAGCGGTGTCACGGTGCTCGAGGGCGAGGACCGGGTGCGGGAGCTGTCGCGGATGCTGGCCGGGCAGGAGGACTCGGAGACCGCCCGCGCCCACGCGGAGGAGTTGCTGGCGACGGCCCGCGCCGACGTCTAGGCGCTTCCTGGAACATGCGCGGGGGCTCCGGCGCTCCCGCCCCGGCGCTCCTGTCCCGGCGCTCCTGTCCCGGCGCGCCCGCCGGGGGCGGGCGCGCCGGGTCCGTGCTTCAAGTCGCTCTTGAGGGCGTCGCGGAGAGGCACGGGCCGCATCCGCCGGGTACTCGGCCGAGGTCAGCCCCGTTGTGGGCTCACCCATGTGAGTGATCCCGGTCCGCCGGAGCCGCGTACGTACACGGGCACGACACCCGGACGGTGCCGGAACGTCCGTACGGACTGGCATCCTTGGCGGGTGACACAGCTGCATACGGTCCAAGTGCTGGGCGGCGGCAGTGCGGGCAGCGGCGCGCACGTCAGGTCGCTGGCCGCGGGGCTGGTGGCACGGGGCGTGCGGGTGACGGTGTGCGCGCCCGCCCATATCGACGACATCTACGACTTCCGGGGCGCCGGCGCGCACTTCGCGCCCGTCCCGCGCAGGAGCGACCCGCCGGCCGTCGGCGCACTCCGCGCGGCGTGCGCCGGCGCGGACGTGGTCCACGCCCACGGGCTCCACGCCGCCGTGCGCGCCTCGCTCGCCCTCGGCGCGCAGCGCTCCCGCACACCGCTCGTCGTCACCTGGCACACGACGAACCGGGCGGAAGGCGCCAAGGCGGCCGTCCAGCGGCTGCTCGAGCGAAGGGCCGTGCGTGCGGCGGCGGTTGTCCTCGGTACCTGCTCCGAGCTGGTCGACCGGGCGCGCGCCTGCGGCGCGCGCGACGCCAGGCTCGCCCCGCCTGCGACCCCCGCCCCGCAGGTCCTGGCCGCGCGGGACGCGAAGCTGCGCGCCGAACTGGGCGTCCTGGGGCGCCCGTTACTCCTTGCCGTGGGCAGCCTCGAACGGCACCGCGGCTACGGGACGCTGCTCGACGCCGCCGGGCCCTGGAGCGGCCTGGACCCGGCGCCGCTGCTGCTCATCGCGGGGGAGGGGCCGGAACGGGCCGCGCTCCAGCGCCGTATCACGGCAGAGGAGTTGCAGGTCCGCCTCCTCGGCCGGCACGACGACGTCCCCGCGCTGCTGGCCGCGGCGGACGTGGCGGTACTGCCCTCCCGGTGGGAGGCCCGTTCCCTGCTCGCCCAGGAGGCGCTGCGGCTGGGCGTCCCGCTGGTCGCCACGGCGGTCGGCGGGGTGCCGGAACTGGTCGGGGAAGCCGCGGAGCTGGTCCCTTACGGGGACCCCGTCGCCCTGTCGGCCGCGGTGAGCCGCCTGCTGGCGGACCCGGCGCGCCGGGCGTGGCTCTCACAGGCGGGGCAGGCGCAGGCGGCGACGTGGCCGACGGAGGACGAGACGGTCGCGCAAGTGCTCAGCGTCTACGACGAGTTGGCGTTCCCCGCCTCGTAGCAGCGCCCCGCTCGCCCCTCTCAGCGGGTGTGACGGCGGGCCCGTAGCGCCAGGCTGAGGGCCAGGACCGTCTCCGGGTCCTCCAGGTCGGTGCCCAGCAGTTCCCCGATCCTGGCCAGCCGGTTGTAGAGGGTCTGACGGTTCAGATGCAGCTCCCGCGCCGTCTCCGCCTTGCGGCCCGCATGGGCCAGATACGTCTCCAGGGTGGGGAGCAGCGGAGGGCGTGACGTCGCGTCATGGGCCCTGAGGGGCCCGATCGCACGGTCGACGAACGCCGCCAGGTCCGGGTGCTCCCGCAGCCGCCACAGCAGCAGGTCGATGTCGAGGCGGCGAGCGTCGTACCAGGGCCGGTCGTCCAGTCCCTGCGCCGCGGCGGCCGTCTCCGCGGCGTGGCGCAGCGCGGCGCCGGACGCGGCCCACCCGCCCGCGGCGGCGACCACGACGACCGGCGGATGGGCGCCGGCCCTCTCCAGTCCGGCACGTGCCACCCCGGCGCGCAGCGCCTGGGCCACCCGGTCCGCGACGGCGGTCCGGTCGCCCTCCGCGCGCAGTCCGACGAGGAGCGGCACCCGGCCCTCGACCGGCCGTACGCCGAGCAGCACCGGCACGCCGAGCGACGACAGCTCCTCTGAGACGGCCCGTGCCAGCATGGACCAGTTGCCGCTGGGCGTCAGCTCCGCCGCGAGCCGCATCACCACCGGCAGTAGCGTGCCCGCGCCCGGTTTGAAGCCGAGGACCCTGGCCTGGGCGGGCGCGTCCTCCGGAGCGATGCGGCCCTCGGCCAGGTCGGTCAGGAAGTCGCCCCGTCCCCGTGCCGCGAGCTCCTCCTCCTGGCGCGCCTGCATCAGCACGACGGCGAGGATGCCGGCCGCCCGCTCGGCGGCCATCCGGTGCACCGGCAGCACCGGGGAGGAGACGGCCAGCAGCACCAGCCGGGCACGGACCGCACCCGCGCCTCGTCCGCCGCCGGGCACGTCGACGAGGACCGCGTTCGCCGGGGGACCGTCCTGCCTGCCGCCCCGCAGCCCTTGCCACACCTGGAGGGGGTCGGCGGCGGCCGGTTCGCCGCCGGGGGTGTCCGCCGCGTACAGGAGCTGTCCGTCGGGGGTCTCGAGGAACACCGGGTCGCCGGTGAAGGACGCGAGGATCGCGAGCACCTGCGGGATCCCGCCGCCGCCGAGGAGGGCCTCGGTGCAGCGGCGGTGCACTTCCTCCGCCTGCTGGAGCAGCGCGTAGTGGCCGTTGACGATCTCGGTGTGGATCTCCTCGGTGACCGTGACGAACGGCACCTCGCGGTGCAGCTGCACCAGCGGCAGACCGGCCGCCCGCGCCGCCTCCACGATCGAGGCCGGCAGCCGGGAGAAACGGGGTCCCAGCTCGACCACCAGGGCCGCGATGCCGCGCTCCGCGAGCCGGTGGACGAACGCCCGCTGCTCCACCGGACGGGTCCCGAGGCCGAGACCCGTCGTCAGCAGCAGCTCACCGCCCTTGAGGAGGGAGGCGATGTTGGGCACCTCACCGGCGTGGACCCAGCGCACGGTGCGTTCCAGCCGGTCGGCGCCGGCCAGCACCTCCGGGAGTCCACTGCGGAGGCCCGGAAGTTCCAGCGCCCGCCGCACGGTGATGCCGCCCTGCGTTTCCATGGCCGGGGACGCTACCGGGGCGACAGTTCGAAGGACAACAGCAGGCTCCTAGCCGCCGTAGGCGCCGGACGCGGTGAGCCGCAGCGCCGTGTCGATCAGGGGGACATGGCTGAAGGCCTGCGGGAAGTTGCCCACCTGCCGCTGCAGCCTCGGGTCCCACTCCTCCGCGAGCAGCCCGAGATCGTTGCGGAGCGACAGCAGCTTCTCGAACAGCCGCCGCGCCTCGTCCACCCGTCCGATCATCGCCAGGTCGTCCGCCATCCAGAACGAGCAGGCCAGGAACGCGCCTTCGTCGCCGGGCAGACCGTCGACGCCTTCGTGCGCGCCCTCGGTCGGGTAGCGCAGGATGAAGCCGTCCTCGGTGGACAGCTCGCGCTGGATCGCCTCGATCGTGCCGATGACCCGCTTGTCGTCGGGCGGCAGGAAGCCCATCTGCGGGATCAGCAGCAGGGAGGCGTCCAGTTCCTTGGAGCCGTAGGACTGGGTGAAGGTGTTCCGCTCGGCGTCGTAACCCTTCTCGCAGACGTCGCGGTGGATCTCGTCGCGCAGGTCGCGCCAGCGCTCCAGCGGCCCGTCCGCGTCGCCGGACTCGATCAGCTTGATGGTCCGGTCGACCGCGACCCACGCCATCACCTTGGAGTGGACGAAGTGCCTGCGCGGCCCGCGGACCTCCCAGATGCCCTCGTCCGGCTGGTTCCAGTGCTTCTCCAGGTAGCGGATCAGCTTCAGCTGGAGCAGCGAGGCGTAGTCGTTGCGTGCGAGGCCGGTCATGTGCGCGAGGTGCAGGGCCTCGGTGACCTCGCCGTACACGTCGAGCTGGAGCTGGTGCGCGGCGCCGTTGCCGACGCGCACCGGACCCGAGTTCTCGTAGCCGGGCAGCCAGTCGAGCTCCGCCTCGCCCAGCTCGCGTTCGCCCGCGATGCCGTACATGATCTGCAGGTTCTCGGGGTCGCCGGCGACGGCCCGCAGCAGCCACTCGCGCCAGGCGCGGGCCTCGTCGCGGTAGCCGGTGCGCAGCAGGGAGGACAGGGTGATCGCCGCGTCCCGCAGCCAGGTGTAGCGGTAGTCCCAGTTACGGACGCCGCCGATCTCCTCCGGCAGCGAGGTGGTCGGCGCCGCGACGATCCCGCCGGTCGGCGCGTACGTCAGCGCCTTCAGCGTGATCAGCGAGCGGACCACGGCCTCGCGGTACGGGCCGTGGTACGTGCAGTGGTCCACCCACTCCCGCCAGAAATCGGCGGTGGCCTCCAGCGCGCCCGCCGGGTCCGGGAGGGCCGGCGGCTCCTTGTGCGAGGGCTGCCAGCTGAGCGTGAAGGTGATCCGGTCGCCGGGGCCGACAGTGAAGTCGGAGTAGGTCGTGAGGTCCTTGCCGTACGTGTCGGTGTCAGCGTCGAGCCACACCGAGTCGGGTCCGGCGACGCCGACCGTGCGGTTGTCGACCTTGTGGACCCACGGCACGATCCGGCCGTAGCTGAAACGCATCCGCAGCGCGGAGCGCATCCGCACCCGCCCTGAGACGCCCTCGACGATCCGGATCAGCTGCGGCGCGCCGTCACGCGGCGGCATGAAATCCGTCACCCGGACCGTGCCCCGGGGGGTGTCCCACTCGGATTCGAGGATCAGCGAGTCGCCGCGGTAGGTGCGACGGGTCGCGGCCGGGGCGCCGCTGTGCGACTCGAACGCGGGGCCCAGTCGCCAGAAACCGTGTTCCTCCGTGCCGAGCAGCCCGGCGAAAATGGCCTGCGAGTCGAAGCGGGGCAGGCACAGCCAGTCCACCGTGCCGTCCCGGCAGACCAGTGCTGCGGTCTGCATGTCTCCGATGAGTGCGTAATCCTCGATGCGCCCGGCCACGTGCATCTCCAGTCGAACGGCCATGTCCGCCCCGCGGGGCGCTTACTGCGGTCAAGGGTCGTTGACAAGCCGCGACGACCCCAAAAACACCACGCGGGAGGTGTTGCCACATGCCTGGTGGGGGGCGCCGTGTTCCGGGTGACGGTCTGGGGATGGTGTCCGTTCACAGGTCCGGCTCGGCAGCGAGTTTCCGAGCAGGATACGACGCACGTCGGCGATCTGTGTCGGTGTCCCGCAACACAGGTGCGGCGAACGGGTGAGCGGCACGTGGGCCGCGGTGAGCGGTTCCCGCGCGTTGTGGTCACGGTACCTCCGGCACCGGCGGGACGCGTACGTGGGCGTGGCCGGGCGGCGGCCCACCCCCGGCGCTGATACCCTGGTACCCCGTGGACCGGTGGCCGGAAGGCCCCGAAACCGCAGCGACGGCGCCCCCGAATCCGGGTGGCCGGTACGCACCTCACTACGCGACCACGGGAGCCCCCTCTTGGCGATGCCGCCCAAATCCATGACGACCAAGCACATCTTCGTCACCGGGGGTGTCGCCTCCTCCCTCGGCAAGGGCCTCACGGCCTCCAGCCTGGGTGCGCTGCTCAAGGCACGGGGCCTGCGGGTCACCATGCAGAAGCTCGACCCGTACCTGAACGTCGACCCGGGCACGATGAACCCGTTCCAGCACGGTGAGGTGTTCGTCACCAACGACGGCGCGGAGACCGACCTGGACATCGGCCACTACGAGCGCTTCCTCGACGTCGACCTCGACGGCTCGGCCAACGTCACCACCGGCCAGGTCTACTCGCAGGTCATCGCCAAGGAGCGGCGCGGCGAGTACCTCGGTGACACCGTGCAGGTCATCCCGCACATCACCAACGAGATCAAGTCCCGCATCCGCAGGATGGCGACCGACGACGTCGACGTGGTCATCACCGAGGTCGGCGGCACCGTCGGCGACATCGAATCGCTGCCGTTCCTGGAGACCGTCCGCCAGGTCCGCCACGAGGTGGGCCGGGACAACGTCTTCGTCGTGCACATCTCGCTGCTGCCCTACATCGGTCCCTCCGGCGAGCTGAAGACCAAGCCGACCCAGCACTCGGTCGCCGCTCTGCGCAACATCGGTATCCAGCCCGACGCGATCGTGCTGCGCGCCGACCGTGACGTGCCGACCGCGATCAAGCGCAAGATCTCGCTGATGTGCGACGTCGACGAGGCCGCGGTCGTCGCCGCCATCGACGCCAAGTCGATCTACGACATCCCGAAGGTCCTGCACACCGAGGGCCTGGACGCCTATGTCGTGCGCAAGCTCGACCTGCCGTTCCGCGACGTCGACTGGACGGTCTGGGAGGACCTGCTCGACCGGGTCCACAACCCCGACCACGAGGTCACCGTCGCGCTCGTCGGCAAGTACATCGACCTGCCCGACGCCTATCTGTCGGTGACCGAGGCCATGCGCGCCGGCGGTTTCGCCAACAAGGCCCGTGTCCAGGTCAAGTGGGTCACCTCCGACGACTGCAAGACCCCGGCGGGCGCCGCGAAGCAGCTCGGCGACGTCGACGCGATCGTCATCCCCGGCGGCTTCGGCGAGCGCGGCGTCAACGGCAAGGTCGGCGCCATCCAGTACGCCCGCGAGAACAAGATCCCGCTGCTCGGCCTCTGCCTGGGCCTGCAGTGCATCGTCATCGAGGCCGCGCGCAACCTGGCGGAGATCCCCGACGCCAACTCCACCGAGTTCGACGCGGCCACCGCGCACCCGGTGATCTCCACCATGGAGGAGCAGCTGGCCTACGTCGAGGGCGCCGGCGACCTCGGCGGCACCATGCGTCTCGGTCTGTACCCGGCGAAGCTCGCGGAGGGCTCCATCGTCCGCGAGGTCTACGCCGACGAGCCCTACGTCGAGGAGCGCCACCGTCACCGCTACGAGGTGAACAACGCCTACCGCGCGGAGCTCGAGAAGAAGGCGGGCATCCTCTTCTCCGGTACGTCGCCCGACAACCGGCTCGTCGAGTACGTCGAGTACCCGCGTGAGGTGCACCCGTACCTCGTCGCCACCCAGGCCCACCCGGAGCTGCGGTCCCGCCCGACGCGTCCGCACCCTCTCTTCGCCGGTCTGGTGAAGGCGGCCGTGGAGCGCAAGTCCGGTCAGTGACACGGCAGACGATACGGTTGACCGGGGTACGGACCTGTGACGGGTCGGTACCCCGGTTTCCGTTGTGTGGGTGGAAGGACGCTTTCGATGGCCATCAAGGACACGCCCGAGCAGTGGCAGGTCACCGCGACCACGACACCGTTCCGGGGCAACAAGACCAGCGTCCGCACCGACGACGTCGTCATGCCCGACGGCACGGTCGTCAAGCGTGACTACCAGGTGCACCCGGGGTCGGTCGCCGTGCTCGCCCTCGACGGCGAGGGCCGGGTCCTCGTGCTCCGCCAGTACCGGCACCCCGTGCGGCAGAAGCTGTGGGAGATCCCGGCCGGGCTGCTGGACGTGCCGGGGGAGAACCCGCTGCACGCCGCGCAGCGGGAGCTGTACGAGGAGGCGCACGTCAAGGCGGAGGACTGGCGGGTGCTCTCCGACGTCTACACCACCCCCGGCGGCTGCGACGAGGCGGTGCGGATCTTCCTGGCCCGGGAGCTGTCCGAGGCCGAAGGCGACCGTTTCGAGGTCTCCGAGGAGGAGGCCGACATGGAGCTGGCCAGGGTGCCGCTCGACGAACTGGTCCAGGGCGTGCTCGCCGGGGATCTCCACAACACGTGTCTGGTGGTAGGCGTGCTGTCCGCGGTGGCGGCCCGTGGGGGCGAGGGCTTCGACGCGCTGCGCCCCGCGGAGGCGCCGTGGCCGGCGCGGCCCTTCGTGGCGTGATCACCGTGACCACCCCGTGTGGCCGTATGTGATGTGACGATCCGCTGATCCGATCGGGCGACGACTGCGCCGTGCTCCGCACGGATCGTCGCAGAGCGTGAACTACGCTCGAATCGCCCGCGCGGAGCCCCGCCGGGCTCGGCTCGTACACGGCGGAGTGGAGCGTGGCCCGTGACGGATCAGGCGCTGGACTTGGACGGCCCCGACCGGTCGGCCCCTCCTGAGCCGGCCCACCGCCCCAAGGGGCCCGACGACCGCTCGGAGCCCTCGGCGGAAGCGGGATCCCGTGTCGTCTCCCTGACCCGGACACCGGCCGTTCCCGACGCGGATGCGGAGCCGACCGCCGACGCCTCCGAAAAGGCGGCCGCGTCTGTCGCGGTCGCTCCGGGGGAGGCGGACCTTGCCGCACCGGCGGCGGACGCTCCGTCCGCGGTCGCTCCGGAGGAAGCGCGAGACGCCGCCTCCGGGCCGACCGCTTCCGCGCCGGTGACGGACGCTCCGTTCGAGGCGGACGAACCTGCGGAGCCCGGTTTTGCGGGGGTCGCCGGGGCGAGGGACCCCGGCCCGGAAGCCGGTGGGCTTCAAGAGTCCGGAGGGCCGGGCGGCGTCGATGCCTTCCCGCGGGCGGGTGAGGCGGCCGGGGCTGCCGGTCCCGGGGCGGGTGGTCCCGGACGGACCGGTCATGAGTCCGGTCCCGTCGTCGGTCCTGCGGACGAACCTGCGGAGCCGAATCCTGCGGGGCTCGCCGGGGCGAGGGACCCCGGCCCCGAAGCCGGTGGGCTTCAGGGCTCCGGAGGGCCGCGCGGCGTCGATGCCTTCCCGCGGGCGGGTGAGGCGGCCGGGGCTGCCGGTCCCGGGGCGGGTGGTCCCGGACGGACCGGTCATGAGTCCGGTCCCGTCGCCGGTCCTGCGGATGAACCTGCGGAGCCCGGTTTTGCGGGGGTCGCCGGGGCGAGGGAGTTCGGCCCGGAAGCCGGTGGGCTTCAGGGGCCCGGAGGGCCGTGCGGTGTGGATGCCGCAGCGCAGGCGGGTGAGGCGGACGGGGCTGCTGGTCCCGGGGCGGGTGGTCCCGGACGGACCGGTCATGAGTCCGGTCCCGTCGCCGGTCTTGCGGACGAATCTGCGGAGCCCGGTTTTGCGGGGGTCGCCGGGGCGAGGGAGTTCGGCCCGGAAGCCGGTGGGCTTCAAGGGGCCGGAGGGCCGTGCGGTGTGGATGCCTCAGCGCAGGCGGGTGAGGCGGCCGTGGCTGCTGGTCCCGGGGCGGTTGGTCCCGGACGGACCGGTCATGAGCCCGGTCCCGTCGCCGGTCCTGCGGACGAACCCGGCGCCGGCCCCGCGGGGGGTCCGGCGGTCGGTCCCCACGCCGACCCCGCGGTGGGTCCCCACGCCGGCCCCGCCCCAGGTCCGCGGCAGTCCGGGGCGGCCCGGGCGGACGGCGCGCACTCCGGTGGGGTGTTCTTCGGGCGGCAGCGGGAGCTGAAGGCGCTCGTCGCCGACATCGAGCGCGCCGGGCTCGACACGATCGCCGGCCGCAAGGCGCCCCGCGCCCGGGTGCTGCTGATCGCGGGGCGGCCCGGCTCCGGGCGCTCCGCGCTCGCCCAGCAGCTCGCCCTGAGGCTTGGCGACCGCTACCCCGACGGGATCCTGCATGTCCGGCTCAGCGAGCCGGACGGCCGGCCGGTCCCCATGGACCAGGCGGCACGCGGACTGCTCGACCGGCTCCGGATCGCCTCGCCCCCCGGCGCGGGCGACGACGAACTGACCGAGATGGTGCGTGAGGCCCTCGCCGTACGCCGGGTGCTGCTGCTCGTCGACGACGCCACGGACGCCGAGCAGGTCGACCTGCTGCTGCCGCAGAACCCGGACTGCCTGGTGGTCGCCGTCTCCCAGGGCCCGCTGACCGGTATCCCGGACGTGCGGCCCTGCACGCTCGGCGGCATGGACGCCAAGGCCGCGATCGAGCTGCTCACCACCTTCACCGGGTCGGTGCGGATCACGGTGGACCCGCAGGCGGCGGAGGCGATCGCCGAGGAGTGCGGCGGCCAGCCCGCCGCGCTGGTGCTGGTCGGCGGCTGGCTCGCCGCCCGTCCCAACGCCTCGGTCGCCGACGCCGCCAAGCGGCTGCGCACACTCCCCGACGACCCGGGCCGGCCGGCCGGGGCCAGGCCGCTGACCAGGGCCTTCCGGCTGGTGTACGAATCGCTGCCGCAGTCGGCCGCGCGCACGCTGCGGCTGCTGGCCCTCGCGCCCGCCGGCCGTGCGGACGCGCACACCGCGTCCGCACTGGCCGGATGTTCCGTCTCCGCCGCCCAGGAGACGCTCGACCGCTTCGCCGGGCTCGGTCTGCTGCGCCGGACCGGGGCCTCCTTCGAGGTGCCCGGCGCGCTCGCGCCGCTGCTGCGCGCACTGATGGAGAGCACCGACCGGCCCGCCGAGGTGCAGCTGGCGCGGGCGAGGATGCTCGAGCGGACCGTGCGGCGGCTCCAGGCGTGCCGGGCGATCACGGAGCCGGAAGGGTCCCCCGCCCGCAGGAAGCTGGCCGCCCTGCCCCGCGCCCTGCGTTTCACCTCGGCGTGGGCCGCCGGTGAGTGGCTGCGCACCAGCCGCCCGGAGCTGCTGGCCGCCGCCCGGCTCGTCGTCGACGACGGCGAGCTGGACACCCTGGCACGCAGGCTCATCGCCGCCCTGGTCAGGGCGCTGGCGGCGCATTGGGGGACCGAGGCGGCCGCCCCCGAGCTGTACGGGCTGCACCAACTGGTCCTCGACGTCGCCGAGCGGCGCGGACTGCACCGGGAGCAGGCCGCCGCGCTGCTCAACCTCGCCGATCTGGACGCGCAGACCGGACGTACCACCGACGCGCTGGCCCGCTACCGGGCCGCCCTCGACGCCGGCCGTGCCGCGAACGATCCGTACGCGACGGGCCGCGCGATGGAATCCGTAGGCGGCGCGTACCAGGAGCTGGGCGACTGGCAGCGGGCGGCCGACTGGTACGGCCGCGCCCTCGCGCAGCGCCAGGCACGCGGCGAGCGCGCGGACGAGGCGCGGCTGTACGGAAGGCTCGGCACCGCGCACACCTACGCGGGACGGTACGGGGAGGCGCTGCGCAGCTGGCGGGCCGCTGTCGCCGGCTACCGCAAGGTCGGTGATCTGCCTTCCCAGGCGCGGGCGTTGAGCGAGGCGGCCCGGGTCCAGGAGTACGCGGGCCGGCCGGAGGAGTGTCTGCGCACCTGCCAGGACGCGGTCGACCTGGCCCGTCGTGCCGGGGACGGGCGGCTCCAGGCGGCGCTGCAGCTCAGGCTTGCCGACACCCTCGACCGGCTCGGTGACCCGGCGGCTGCCCGGCTGCACCGCATCGCTGCGGAAAGAATGCTTGGAACAGAGGATTCAACCTACGAAATCCGTGGCAGTTCGCTCGAAGGTTAATGCTTTGCAAGGCTAGACAGCGGGAAATCCTTCATTAGACTGGCAACGCCACGGCTTCTCGTGGTGTGTCCCGGTATGCCTGCGTGCATCTGGGTACGCGCGTCATCGACCGATACATCCCCTGAGCCAAGGACCGTGATCGACGTGAAGGTCGGCATCCCCCGCGAGGTCAAGAACAACGAGTTCCGGGTGGCCATCACCCCCGCCGGCGTGCACGAGCTCGTGCGCAACGGCCACCAGGTCTTCGTCGAGCAGAACGCCGGTGTCGGCTCCTCGATCACGGACGACGAGTACGTCGCCGCCGGCGCGCAGATCCTGCCCACCGCGGACGAGGTCTGGGCCACCGCCGACCTGCTGCTGAAGGTCAAGGAGCCCATCGCGGAGGAGTACCACCGCCTCCGCAAGGACCAGACCCTCTTCACCTACCTGCACCTCGCCGCCTCCCGCGAGTGCACCGACGCCCTGCTGGAGTCCGGCACCACGGCGATCGCCTACGAGACCGTCGAGGTGAACCGCGCCCTGCCGCTGCTCGCCCCGATGTCCGAGGTCGCGGGCCGCCTCGCCCCCCAGGTCGGCGCGTACCACCTGATGCGTTCGGCCGGCGGCCGCGGCGTGCTCCCCGGTGGCGTCCCCGGAACCCAGGCCGGCAAGGCCGTCGTCATCGGCGGCGGCGTCTCCGGCTGGAACGCCACGCAGATCGCGGTCGGCATGGGCTTCCACGTGACCCTGCTCGACCGGGACATCAACAAGCTGCGCGAGGCGGACAAGATCTTCGGCACCAAGGTGCAGACGATCGTCTCCAACGCCTTCGAGCTGGAGAAGGCCGTCGTCGAGGCCGACCTCGTCATCGGCGCCGTGCTGATCCCCGGAGCCAAGGCGCCGAAGCTGGTCACCAACGAGCTCGTCGCCAAGATGAAGCCCGGAAGTGTACTTGTCGACATTGCAATCGATCAGGGCGGCTGCTTCGAGGACTCCCGTCCGACCACCCACGCCGAGCCGACGTTCAACGTCCACGACTCGGTCTTCTACTGCGTCGCCAACATGCCGGGCGCGGTGCCGAACACGTCCACCTACGCGCTGACCAACGCCACGCTGCCCTACATCGTGTCGCTGGCCAACAACGGCTGGGTCGAGGCGCTGCGCCGTGACCCGGCGCTCGCCAAGGGGCTCAACACCCATGACGGCAAGGTGGTTTACCGTGAGGTCGCCGAGGCGCACGGCCTCGAGAGCGTCGAGCTGAGCACGCTGCTCGGCTGAGCGGTCAACCAGCGGCGTCAACCTCACGAGTCCGGCCGGACCTTGCTCAGCAAGGTCCGGCCGGACTCGTCTGCGCCCGCTTTGCGGGGCTCGTTCAACTCGCCTCGAACGTAACCCTTTAACCGTTTCGCGAACCCTCGAAACGTGCGGGCGGAGGCACGCGGAAGTGTCTGTGCGCCCTTGACAGTGAGGTGTTCGATTGCCGACACATCGGGCCGGGTCCGGCGGATTGTGTTGCTGCGGACCGGTGACACGCCATAGAGTCGCAAACCGTCGGCATGGTGCCACGCTGACCTATCGATAAGTTTCCTGGTCACGGTCCAAGGAGGTAAGACGACTTGTGAATGAGTCGACATTTACTCCCGGGGGTGGTCGGCCAGGAACGGTTCCGGCGGGCCAGGGCCCGTCGTCCGGTCCCGAGGATGTCGGCTCCGTCGCTGTCCGCACCTTCGCGACGCACCAGCACACGACGCACATGACGACAGCCCACACGATGAAGATGATGGACGGCCAACACGTGAACGCCATGGCCGGCAACGAGAGTGGCCGAGAGTCCACCCACTTCGCCGCCTACGAGGAAGTCCCCGAGGGGCACTTCTACGACCCCGATGCCGAGTACGAGCCCGATCCCGAGTACGCGGCCACCCTCGCGCCCGACGCTGCCCGTCAGCGCCGCGAGCGGATCGGCCCCACCGGGCGGCCGCTGCCGTACTTCCCGATCCCGGGCCCGCTGACCGACCACGGCCCCGCCAAGATCATCGCGATGTGCAACCAGAAGGGCGGCGTCGGCAAGACGACGTCGACCATCAACCTGGGCGCCGCGCTCGCCGAGTACGGGCGGCGCGTGCTGCTCGTCGACTTCGACCCGCAGGGCGCACTGTCGGTGGGCCTCGGCGTCAACCCGATGGAGCTCGACCTCACCGTCTACAACCTGCTCATGGAGCGGGGCATGTCGGCCGACGAGGTCCTCCTGAAGACCGCCGTGCCCAACATGGACCTGCTGCCGAGCAACATCGACCTCTCGGCCGCGGAAGTGCAGCTGGTGAGCGAGGTCGCGCGCGAGTCGACGCTCCAGCGTGCGCTGAAGCCGCTGATGTCCGACTACGACTACATCGTGATCGACTGTCAGCCCTCGCTCGGCCTGCTCACCGTCAACGCGCTGACCGCGGCGCACAAGGTGATAGTGCCGCTCGAGTGCGAGTTCTTCGCGCTGCGCGGTGTCGCGCTGCTGACCGAGACGATCGAGAAGGTCCAGGAGCGGCTCAACCCCGACCTCGAGCTCGACGGCATCCTCGCCACGATGTACGACTCGCGGACCGTGCACAGCCGCGAGGTGCTGGCGCGGGTCGTCGAGGCGTTCGACGACCACGTCTACCACACGGTCATCGGGCGGACCGTCCGCTTCCCGGAGACCACGGTCGCCGGTGAGCCGATCACGACGTACGCGTCGAACTCCGTCGGCGCCGCCGCGTACCGCCAGCTCGCCAGGGAGGTGCTCGCCCGGTGTCACGCCGAGTGAGTCTGCCCGGGGCCGACGAGCTGTTCCGTACGACCGGGGGCATGGCGCTGCAGTCGTCGTCCCCGCGCAAGCAGGGGAACCCCAACACCCCGAACAACGCTCAGAACACGTCGAACGCCAATGGTGAACCGCGGGTGCCGGCGCAGGGCGAACCGGACGGGGCGGAGGCCGAGTCGGCCTCCGCGTCCGCGACGTCGTCCGAGGAGCACTCCGCGGCCGACGCGGAACCCTCCGAGGAGGGCCGCAGCCGGGCCACGGAGGCCGCGGCCGCCGCCGGACGGGCGATGACGCCCAATGCGCGCCGCCCCCAGGACGGCGGGGCCCCGGGTCCCGCCGCGGGCGCCGCGCCGCGCAGGCGGGGACGCGGCGCGAACCGCCGGCCCAGCGGGCGGGAACGCCACGACGAGAAGATCACGGTCTACGTCTCCGCCGAGGAACTCATGGACCTCGAGCACGCGCGGCTGGTGCTGCGCGGCGAGCACGGCCTGGCCGTCGACCGCGGCCGGATCGTCCGCGAGGCGGTGGCGGTGGTCCTCGCGGACCTTGAGCAGCGGGGCGACGCGAGCATCCTCGTGAGACGCCTGCGGGGTCGCTGAGCGGGTAGCCTGCGGGCGCGCCTGTTCCTCCCGCTCCCTGGACCGCCATGCCCCCGAACGACGACCCGCCCGGCCCGTCCCGCCGCCGCCCCCTGGGGCGGGGCCCGGGCACGCCGCGCCAGGGAGCGGCAGTCGGGGGAGAGCCGCCGGAGCGCGAGCTGCGCGACGGCGAGGACGACGGCCCCGAGCCGGCGGGGGCGGCTTCTGCCGCGCCGGCCCAGGGGACCGGCTCCCCGGTCGCGCCCGATCCCGGGACCGGGGCCGAGGCCCACGCGAACCCGACCTCACCCCTTCCCGGTGCCGCCGGCCGGTCCCACGCGCCCGAGCGCATTGCGCTGCCCGACGGTGACGGCGCCGAGGACCTGGAGTCGCCGCAGGCGGCCTCGGTCGCGCCGGCCCCAGGGGTCGATTCCCCTGTCCCGCCCGTTCCTGAGGCGAGGGTCGAGTCCCAGGCGCCTGACCGCCCTACGCCGGGTGACGGTGATGGCGACGGATCGCCGCGCCGGGATGAGGGCGGCGACGGCCCCGAGGACCTGGAGTCGCCGGAGGCGGCCTCCTCCGCGCCGGCTCAAGGGGTCGATTCCCCTGTCCCGCCCGTTCCTGAGGCGAGGGTCGAGTCCCAGGCGCCTGACCGCCCTACGCCGGGTGACGGCGATGGCGACGGATCGCCGCGCCGGGACGAGGGCGGCCGCGGCCCCGAGGACCTGGAGTCGCCGCAGGCGGCCTCCTCCGCGCCGGCCCGGGGAACCGGCTCCCCGGTCCTGTCCGTGTCCGGGGCCGGGGGCGAGCCCCCGGAGCCCGCGCGCCGTTCGCAGCACGACGGCGAGGGCGACGATGACCGCCCGCACGGCCGGGACGGAGGCGGCGACGGGAGCGAGGCGCGCGTCGCCGGTGGTGGTGGGGACGCTCGGTTCACCGTGCGGCTGGTCAACTTCGAGGGGCCCTTCGACCTGCTGCTGCAGCTCATCTCCAAGCACAAGCTCGACGTGACGGAGGTCGCGCTCTCCAAGGTCACCGACGAGTTCATGGCGTACATCCGGGCCATGGGGCCCGACTGGGACCTCGACCAGACCACCGAGTTCCTCGTCGTCGCCGCGACGCTGCTCGATCTCAAGGCCGCCCGGCTGCTGCCCGCCGCCGAGGTCGAGGACGAGGCGGACCTCGCGCTGCTGGAGGCCCGTGACCTGCTCTTCGCGCGGCTGCTCCAGTACCGCGCGTACAAGCAGATCGCCGACATCTTCGACCGGCGTCTGGAAGAGGAGGCGCGGCGGTACCCCCGTACCGTCGGGCTCGAGGCACACCTCGCGGAGCTGCTGCCCGAGGTCGTCATCAGCATCGGCGCGGAGGGCTTCGCCAAGCTCGCGGTGAAGGCCATGCAGCCGAAGCCGAAGCCGCAGGTGTACGTGGACCACATCCACGCCCCGCTGGTCAGCGTCAGGGAGCAGGCCGAGGTCGTGGTCGCCCTGCTGAGGGAGCGGGGCAGGGCGTCGTTCCGTGAGCTGTCCGAGGACGCTCCGGACACCCTGACCGTCGTCGCCCGGTTCCTCGCCCTGCTGGAGCTGTACCGGGAGAAGGCGGTCGCGCTCGACCAGGAGGAGGCGCTGGGCGAGCTGACGGTGGTGTGGGCCGGGGGCGGGGCAGGGGCGGTGGCCGTCACGGACGAGTTCGATCAAGTGGTGGAGGAGAAGCAGTGAGCGAGCTCAAGCCCGCGCTCGAGGCCGTCCTCATGGTCGTGGACGAGCCGGCGACGGAGGAGCACCTCGCCAAGGTGCTGGAGCAGCCCAGGAGGGCCGTCGCGGACGCGCTGCGGGAGCTCGCGGACGAGTACACGATCCAGGGCCGCGGCTTCGAGCTGCGGCTCGTCGCGGGCGGCTGGCGGTTCTACAGCCGCCCTGAGCACGCCGCGGCCGTCGAGCGCTTCGTGCTCGACGGACAGCACGCCCGGCTGACGCAGGCCGCGCTGGAGACCCTCGCGGTCGTCGCGTACCGGCAGCCGGTGAGCCGTTCCAGGGTCTCCGCGGTGCGCGGAGTGAACTGCGACGGGGTCATGCGCACCCTCCTTCAGCGGGGTCTGGTCGAGGAGGCGGGCACGGAACCCGAAACAGGTGCGATCCTGTACAGGACGACGAACTACTTTCTGGAGCGGATGGGCCTGCGCGGCCTGGACGAGCTTCCGGAGCTCGCGCCCTTCCTACCGGAGGCGGACGCGATCGAGGCCGAGACGCAGGAAGGCGTTCCGTCGTTCGATCCGGATGCACCGGATCGTGAGGACGCAGACGACAAGACGGAAATTTGATGCGAAGCAGCAGCGGCAGGAACAGCAGCGGAAACAACGGCGGGAGCCGTGGTGGCAACAGCGGCGGCCGCGGCAGCAGCGGCGGCGGGCGCGGCAACCACCGCGGTGCCGGCAACGACCGCGACGACAAGCAGAAGCGCGCCGGGAAGCCCCGCCCCGAGGAGCGCCGTTACGACGTGGGCGGCTCCCCCGAGGCGCCCAAGAAGGGGCGCGGCGGAGCGGCCCGCGGCGGCGCCAAGGGCGGCCCGAGGCAGTCGCCGCAGCGCGGTGGCGGCCGTACCGCACCCGCGCGTTCGCGCGAGTACGACGCCCGCTCCGAGGAGCGCAACCGCGAGCGTTACGCGAACAAGCCGGAGATCAAGACCCCCAAGACCTTCGGGGACCAGGAGGGGGAGCGTCTGCAGAAGGTGCTCGCCCGGGCCGGCATGGGCTCGCGCCGGGCGTGCGAGGAGCTGATCGACGCCGGCCGGGTCGAGGTCAACGGCAAGATCGTGATCGAGCAGGGTGTCCGCGTCGACCCGGAGCAGGACGAGATCAAGGTCGACGGCCTGACGGTCGCGACCCAGTCGCACCTGTTCTTCGCGCTGAACAAGCCCGCGGGCGTCGTGTCCACCATGGAGGACCCCGACGGGCGGCAGTGCCTCGGCGACTACGTCACCAACCGTGAGACCCGGCTGTTCCACGTCGGCCGGCTCGACACGGAGACCGAGGGCATCATCCTGCTCACCAATCACGGTGAGCTGGCCCACCGGCTGACCCACCCGAAGTACGGCGTGAAGAAGACCTACCTCGCCGCCATCCAGGGTCCGCTGCCGAGGGAGCTGGGCAAGCGCCTCAAGGAGGGCATCCAGCTCGAGGACGGTTACGCCCGCGCCGACCACTTCCGGGTCGTGGAGAACACCGGCAAGAACTACCTCGTCGAGGTGACTCTGCACGAGGGCCGCAAGCACATCGTGCGGCGCATGCTCTCCGAGGCGGGCTTCCCGGTCGACAAGCTCGTGCGGACGGCGTTCGGGCCGATCGCGCTGGGCGACCAGAAGTCCGGCTGGCTGCGCCGGCTGACCAACACCGAGGTCGGCATGCTGATGAAGGAAGTCGGTCTGTAACGGCACAAATGTACGGAAAGGGCCCGTGACCTGCCAGGTCACGGGCCCTTCGTCGTCGTTGAAGGCTTGTGGCGGCCGTCGCGTCTGCTTTATAGTCAGGATGACTATTAAGGAGGCGGGCGTGAGTCTCGCAGACATCCTCGGGCCCCTGCAGCAGCCGCTGTTCACCGTGCTCGAAACCCCGGTGAGCTGGACCGAGTTCCTCGGGTTCGGCAGCGGCGCCCTCTGCGTGTGGCTCGTCGCCCGCCAGCACATCGCCAACTGGCCGATCGGCATCGCCAACAACGTCTTCTTCATCCTTCTCTTCACCCAGGCGGGCCTGTACGCCGACGCCGGCCTGCAGGTCGTCTTCATCACCCTCGCCGCCTACGGCTGGTGGACCTGGACCCACGGGGGTGGACCAGGCTCTTCCGTCCTCCCGGTGCGGCGCACCACGCGCACCGAGTGGACCTGGCTGCTCGCGGCGGGGGTGGTGGGGACACTCGCCCTCACCCTCCTCCTCGATGGCGCCACGGACTCCACCGTCCCCTTCTGGGACGCGCTGACGACGGCCCTGTCGCTGATGGCGACGTACGGGCAGTGCCGCAAGCGCCTGGAGTCGTGGTGGCTGTGGATCGCCGCCGACGTGGTGTACGTGCCGCTGTACGCCTACAAGGAGCTCTACCTGACCTCCCTGCTCTACATCGGCTTCATGGCGCTGTGCGTCGCCGGGCTGCGGGGCTGGTCGCGCGACCTGTCCGCACGGCGCGAGGCGGTGGCGGTGTGAAGCGCTACGGACACGGCCTGGTCCTCGGCAAGTTCTATCCGCCGCACGCCGGCCACCACCATCTCGTACGGACGGCTGCCGACCGCTGCGAGCGGCTCACCGTCCTCGTGTGCGCCTCGTCCGTCGAGACGATCCCGCTGGCCGACCGCGTGGCGTGGATGCGCGAAGTGCACCCCGGGGCGCGGGTCGTGGGCACCATGGACGACATCCCCGTGGACGTGACCGACCCTGACGTGTGGGACGCGCACATGGCCGTCTTCCGCGCGGCCGTCCCCGGCCGGGTGGACGCCGTGTTCACCTCGGAGGCGTACGGCGCGGAGCTCGGCCGCCGCTTCGGCGCCGACTCCGTCTGCGTCGACCCCGACCGGAGCGTCTTCCCGGTCTCCGGCAGTGCCGTGCGCAAGGACCCCGTCGGCTGCTGGGACTTCCTCGAGCCGCCGGTGCGTGCCGCGCTCGTCAGGCGGGTCGTCGTCCTCGGCGCCGAGTCGACCGGCACCACCACGATGGCCCGGGCGCTCGCCGAGCACTACCGGCGGCGCGGCGGCGTGTGGGCGCAGACCCGCTGGGTCGCGGAGTACGGACGGGAGTTCAGCGAGCACAAGCTGGCCGCCCTGCGGGCACGGCGGCCGGGCGCCGGCTGGGAAGAGGTGGCGTTCTCCTCCGATGAGTTCCCGCTGATCGCACGGCGGCAGGCGGTGCTCGAGGAGCGCGCCGCGCGGGCCGGCTCGCCGGTCCTCTTCTGCGACACCGACGCCTTCGCCACGACGATCTGGCACGAGCGGTACATGGGCGGCCCCTACCCGGTGGCACCCGAGCCGTGCCGCCAGCACCTGTGGCTGCTGACCGACCACACGGGCGTCGGCTTCGAGGACGACGGCCTGCGCGACGGAGAGCACCTGCGGCCCTGGATGACCGGCCGCTTCCGCGAGGAGCTCGCCCGCACCGGCCGCCGCACCGTCGAGCTCACCGGACCGCACGAGCGGCGGCTCGCCACGGCGGTCGCCGCCGTGGACGCACTGCTCGCCGAGGGCTGGGACCTCGCGGAACCCCTCCCGGAGAAGCGATGAACGACAACCGTCCGGCGGGCTACGACCCGTACGCCTTCGAACCGTTCGCCGTCACCGTCGACCTGGCCGTCTTCACGGTCAGGGAGAGCCGGCTGCACGTCCTGCTGGTCGAACGCGGCCAGGAGCCCTACCGGGGCGCCTGGGCGCTGCCCGGCGGTTTCCTGCTCCCCAGGGAGTCCGCCGAGAGCGCCGCGCGGCGCGAACTGGCCGAGGAGACCGGCCTGACGGAGCAGACCGCCGCCGACCTCCACCTGGAGCAACTGCGCACCTACAGCGACCCGGACCGCGACCCGAGGATGCGGGTGGTGTCCGTGGCGTACACCGCGCTCGTACCCGACCTGCCCGAGCCGCGCGGCGGCGGCGACGCGGCGCGCGCCCGCTGGACACCGCTCGCCTCGGCCGCGCGGCTCGCCTTCGACCACGACACGATCCTCGCCGACGCGCACAGCCGCATCGGCGCCAAGCTCGAGTACACCTGTCTCGCCACCGCCTTCTGCCCGCGCGAGTTCACACTCGGCGAGCTCCAGCAGGTGTACGAGACCGTCTGGGGCGTCGAACTGGACCGCCCCAACTTCCGGCGGAAGGTGCTGGCGACGCCCGGCTTCGTCGAGGCCGTCGAGGGCGAACCGCGCCGCACCGGCGGCCGCGGAAAACCGGCCGCGCTCTACCGGGCGGGAGTCGCGTCCGCCCTGCACCCACCACTCCTGCGACCCGAGGGACGGCAGCAGACATGACCACGACGAGGAGCACCAGGACCATCACCAAACAGGCCGCAACAGGGGCGCTGACCGGGCTCGCGCTCGGCGACGCCCTCGGCTTCCCGACCGAGTTCAACGACGTACCGGCCATCCTCGCCAAGTGCGGGCCGTGGCGGCAGATGGACCTCCCCACGCCCGCGATCGTCACCGACGACACCCAGATGACCCTCGCCCTCGCGCGCGGCATCCGCACGGCCATGTCGCGCGGCCTGCTCGTCGCCTCCGGGCTGGTCCGGCCGGTGCGGGAGGAGTTCGTCGCCTGGTACCACTCGCCGGAGAACAACCGGGCCCCCGGCCGCACCTGCCTGGTCGCCTGCCAGAAGCTGGACAGCGACCTGCCGTGGCAGGCGGCCAGCCAGATCGGCTCCAAGGGCTGCGGGGCCAACATGCGCGTCGCACCCGTCGGTCTGGTGCCGGGCCTGAGCGAGGAACAGCGCTCCGGCGCGGCGCAGTTGCAGGCCGCGCTCACCCACGGCCACCCCACCGCCCTCGCCGCGAGCGACCTCACGGCCCGCGCGGTGTTCCTGCTGGCGCAGGGGGCGGAGCCGACCGGTCTGGTGGGCCAGCTGCGCTCGTACGCGTACGAGAACCGCAGCCGGTACCTGCACCGCTGGCTCGGCGACCTCTGGACCTACTCGCACGACCCGACGCCCGAGGCGTTCATCGCGCGCGGCTGGGACGAGTGCCTGCAGATCCTCGAAAGGCTCGCCGCCGCCCTGCGCTCGCCCGAGCCGGAGCTCGACCCGTGCCTGGCCACCGGCGACGGCTGGATCGCGGAGGAGGCGCTCGCCACGGGGCTGCTGTGCTTCCTGATGTTCCCCGAGGAGCCGCTCACGGCCCTCCGCCGGGCCGCGTGCACCAAGGGCGACTCCGACTCGATCGCCTGCCTCGCGGGCGCGTTCGCGGGCGCCCACCTCGGCGCCGGGGCGTGGCCGCGCGAGTGGGCGGACCGGATCGAGTACCGGGGGGAGCTCGTGACGCTGGGGGCGCTCTGGGACGCCTGAGCCGTGACCGGCCCCGGCCGTGCCCCACGGGGCACGCGGCCGGTCACCGCTCAGCGCGCCGACGCCCTGCGGGTCCTCACCAGGAAGTCCTCCACCCGGGCCCGGTCCGGGGCGGGCGGGAGCGGGGAGGTGGTCGCCGCCGCGTCCGCCTCGGCGGCGAGACGGGTCATCCAGGACTCGACCCGCTCCCACGGCACCTCGCCCCGCTTGACCGCGAGCAGCCGCTCGCGGTCCGCGCCCACGTCGATCACCAGCTCGCCCGTGCGCAGCAGATCGCGGCAACTGCCCAGCAGACGCAGCAGATGCATCGCGTGCTTCCAGCGCGGCGCGCCGTGCTGCCGCACGTCCGCTTCGAGCTTCCTGCGCTGGCCCGTCGCGTACCGGACGAACGTCTCGTGGGCACGGCGTGACAGGAAGGCCCCGCGCAGGGACAGCAGTTCGCGGCCGGTGTCGTCCACCTGCTCGACGATGGGGGAGTGCAGGCATTCCAGCACGTTGGGGTTGGCCCGCAGCGCCAGCTCGAGGAAGCGCTCCAACTCCCAGGAGAACTGCTCCTCCGCAGGGCCCTCGATGTGCGTCGGCGGCTTCTCGAAGCCCCAGAACAGCGGCGTCGGAGCGAGGAACACACCGCGCCGGTCGGTGTCGCTGTCGTCCGTGGCCAGCCCGAAGGCCCGCGACCCCATGACACAGGAGTAGACCGTGTGGTCGCGGACAAGTGTCACCGGCGTCATGCCCGAGAGGCTACGTGAGACCCGGGCCGGATCCGCAGGAGAGGCCTAACCCCGACGGATCGAGTCCCCCGAGACCGTGATCCGCTCCTGCGGCAGCGGCTTCGTGGCCGGGCCCGCCTCCACGGCGGCGTCCGTGAGGGCGAACTTGCTGCCGTGGCAGAGGCAGTTGATGGTCCCGTCGGAGACGTTCGCGACCGTGCAGCCCTGATGGGTGCAGACCGCGGAGAACGCCTTGAAGTCGCCGGACTCCGGCTGCGTGACCACGATCTTCTTGTCGGCGAAGACCTTGCCGCCGCCGACCGGGATGTCCGCCGTCCTCGCCAGCTCCTCGCCGCCGGGCGCGGGAGAGTCCTGTCCGGGCTCCGTGGGGGTGGTGTCCGGCGGCCGGGTGGCCGGATCCTCCCCGCCGCCTCCGTCACCGCACCCCGCCACCAGTGCGGCCGCGCCCGCCGCGCCCACCACGAGGACCGTCCGTCGGCTCGTGTCCATGACACTCTCCTCTGTTCGTCGACCCCGTCCGCCCGGGGGCACGAGCATCCTGGCCTCCGAACCGGCGGAGAAGAAGCAACCGGGCAGTCGTGTCCGCCCGTCGGCCCAGGCCCAGTGTGCGCCCGAACGGGCCGTCGGTCCCAGAGGGCGGCCGGGCCGGGACGGCCCGTGTCTCGCAGAGCGGTCGCCGCGGCCGCCCCGCCGCGCGCTGACTAGGCTGAAACGGAGCACCCGCCAGGCAGGACCGGCGGGTAAGAACGTGAGGAGCACGACGTGGCGGTACGAGCGGTCCGCGGAGCCGTCCAGCTGGAACGGGACGACGCCGGACACATGGGCGAGCAGGTCGGCGAACTGCTCACCGCCATCCTGGAACGCAACGGCCTGGCCGTCGACGATCTGATCAGCGTCTGGTTCACCGCCACCCCCGATCTGCACAGCGATTTCCCCGCGGCCGCCGCACGCGGGCTCGGCATCGTGGACGTGCCGCTGATCTGCGCGCAGGAACTCGACATCGCCGGGGCCATGCCGCGTGTCGTCCGCATCCTCGCGCACGTCGAGTCCGACCTGCCCCGGTCGAAGATCGCCCATGTCTACCTCGGCGCCGCCGCCGCCCTCCGCAAGGACATCGCCCAGTGAGAACCGCGCTCGTCATCGGAACCGGACTGATCGGCACGTCCGCCGCGCTGGCCCTCGCGGGACGCGGCGTCACCGTGCACCTCGTCGACCACGACCCCGAGCGCGCCCGCACCGCCGCCGCGCTCGGAGCGGGCACGGACGAGCAGCCGGAGGGCCGCGTCGACCTCGCCGTCGTCGCCGTGCCGCCGGCGCATGTCGCCGCCACGCTCGCCGGTGCCATGCGCGCCGGCGTCGCCCGCGGCTACCTCGACGTCGCCAGCGTCAAGGGAGGCCCCCGCCGCGAGCTCGAGGCGATGGGCCTCGACCTCTCCGCCTACATCGGCACGCATCCGATGTCCGGCAAGGAACGCTCCGGCCCGCTGGCGGCCACCGCCGACCTCTTCGAGGGCCGCCCGTGGGTGCTCACCCCCACCAGGGAGACGGACACCGAGGTCCTCAACCTCGCTCTCGAGCTGGTCGCCCTCTGCCGTGCCGTGCCCGTCGTGATGGACGCGGACGCCCACGACCGGGCGGTCGCCCTCGTCTCCCACACCCCGCAGCTGATCTCCTCGATGGTCGCGGCGCGCCTCGAGGACGCCGACGACACCGCCGTGCGGCTCTGCGGGCAGGGCATCCGCGACGTGACCCGGATTGCGGCCTCCGACCCCCGGATGTGGGTGGAGATCCTCTCCGCGAACCCCGGGCCGGTGGCCGACGTGCTGGCCGGCGTCGCGGCCGACCTCGACGAGACGGTCCGCGCCCTGCGGTCCCTGCAGTCCTCCGACGAGTCCAAGCGCCAGGACGGCGCGGAGGGCATCGAGGACGTCCTGCGGCGCGGCAACGCCGGCCGGGTACGGGTGCCGGGCAAGCACGGCACGGCACCGGCGGCCTACGAGGTCGTCGCCGTACTGATCAGCGACCAGCCGGGCGAGCTGGCCCGGATCTTCGCCGACACCGGCCGCGCCGGCGTGAACATCGAGGACGTCCGCATCGAGCACGCGACCGGCCAGCAGGCCGGCCTCGTCCAGCTGATGGTCGAGCCCACGGCGGCGCCGCTGCTCAGCGCCGCGCTGCGGGAACGGGGCTGGTCGATCCGCCAGTAGCCAGCCGGCGGCCCGCACGCGCCTCGGGGGAAGCGTGCGGGGTCGTGTCAAGGGGCCGCTCCGGGGCCCCGGCGTACGGGTGCAGAAGTGGTCGTCCGCACTCGGTAACCTTGTGCTGGGCCCCTCGGCACTCCGGCCGTGCCCACTCCCACGAACCAGGAAGGTGTCCGACACCGTGGAATCCGTGATCGTCGCCATCGATGGCCCCTCCGGCACGGGCAAGTCGAGCACCTCCAAGGCCGTCGCCTCCGCGCTGGGGCTGAGCTACCTCGACACCGGCGCGCAGTACCGCGCGATCACCTGGTGGATGATCAGCAACGGCGTCGACGTGTCCGACCCGGCCGCTGTGGCGACCGCCTCCGGGAAGCCCGTGATCGAGTCCGGCACCGACCCGTCGGCACCGACGATCACCGTCGACGGTCTCGACGCCTCCGGCCCGATCCGCGAGCAGGACGTCACCGCCAAGGTCAGCGCGGTCAGCGCGGTGCCCGAGGTGCGCAGCCGGATCACCGAGCTCCAGCGTTCCATCGCCAAGGCTGCGGAGAAGGGCATCGTCGTCGAGGGCCGTGACATCGGCACCACCGTCCTGCCCGACGCCGACCTGAAGATCTTCCTGACCGCGTCGCCGGAGGCCAGGGCGGCCCGCCGCAGCGGCGAGCTCAAGGGCTCCGACGTCGCGGCCACCCGGGAAGCCCTGATCAAGCGGGACGCGGCCGACTCCAGCCGTAAGACCTCCCCGCTCGCCAAGGCCGACGACGCGGTCGAGGTCGACACCACGGACCTCACGCTCCAGCAGGTCATCGAGTGCGTCGTCACCCTCGTCGAGGAGAAGCGGGGCGCGGCCGACAGCACGCGGAAGCAGGCCGCCCGGTGACCGTTCCCTCCCAGAAGGGCGCGGCCGTCGGGCGGGGCATCGGCATCGGGCTGATGTACGGACTGTGGAAGCCGCGCGTCCTCGGCGCGTGGCGGGTCCCGGCGGCGGGGCCGGTCATCCTCGCGGTGAACCACGCGCACAACATCGACGGGCCGATGCTGATGGGCACCGCGCCCCGGCCCGTGCACTTCCTGATCAAGAAGGAGGCGTTCGTCGGCCCCCTGGACCCGTTCCTCATCGGGATCGGACAGGTCAAGGTGGACCGTACGACCGCCGACCGCACCGCCATCACGGCCGCGCTCGGCGTGCTGGACAACGGCGGCGTCCTCGGGATCTTCCCCGAGGGCACCCGCGGTGAGGGCGACTTCGCCTCGCTGCGTGCCGGGCTCGCGTACTTCGCGGTGCGCAGCGGCGCCCCGATCGTCCCGGTCGCGGTGCTGGGAAGCACCGAGCGCCGCGGACGGTTGATAAAGGGACTGCCTCCGCTGCGCAGCAAGGTGGACGTCGTCTTCGGTGACGCGTTCGAGGCCGGGGACGGCAGCGGACGCCGTACGCGCAAGGCGCTCGACGAGGCGACGGTGCGCATCCAGGAGCACCTGACCGCCCACCTGGCGGACGCGAAGCGCCTCACCGGGCGCTAGGACAGACTTGAGTAATGGGCCGCGCGACTGACACGGTCCAGTGACGAACGAGGAACGGACTTCATGAACGACCAGCACGACCACGGAGCGCTCGGCGACGCCGAGTACGCGGAGTTCATGGAGCTCGCCGCGGAAGAGGGCTTCGACGTCGAGGACGTCGAAGGCGCGATCGAGGAGGCCGGGCACGGCCCGCTGCCCGTCCTCGCCGTCGTCGGCCGCCCCAATGTCGGCAAGTCGACCCTGGTGAACCGCATCATCGGCCGCCGTGAGGCGGTCGTCGAGGACAAGCCCGGCGTCACCCGCGACCGCGTCACCTACGAGGCCGAATGGGCCGGCCGCCGCTTCAAGGTCGTCGACACCGGCGGCTGGGAGCAGGACGTCCTCGGCATCGACGCCTCCGTCGCCGCCCAGGCCGAGTACGCCATCGAGGCCGCCGACGCCGTCGTCTTCGTCGTCGACTCGACGGTCGGCGCGACCGACACCGACGAGGCGGTCGTCAAGCTGCTCCGCCGGGCCGGCAAGCCCGTCGTGCTCTGCGCCAACAAGGTCGACGGACCCAGCGGCGAGGCCGACGCGACGGCCCTGTGGTCGCTCGGTCTCGGCCAGCCGCACCCCGTCTCCTCCCTGCACGGCCGCGGCACGGGCGACATGCTCGACGCCGTTCTCGAGGCCCTGCCGGAGGCGCCGGCCCAGACCTTCGGCACCGCGGTCGGCGGCCCCCGCCGCATCGCCCTGATCGGCCGCCCGAACGTCGGCAAGTCGTCCCTGCTCAACAAGGTCGCCCGCGAGGAGCGCGTCGTCGTCAACGAGCTCGCGGGCACCACCCGCGACCCGGTCGACGAGCTCATCGAACTCGGCGGCGTGACCTGGAAGTTCGTCGACACCGCCGGTATCCGCAAGCGCGTCCACCTCCAGCAGGGCGCCGACTACTACGCCTCGCTGCGCACGGCCGCCGCCGTCGAGAAGGCGGAGGTCGCGGTCATCCTGATCGACGCGACGGAGAACATCAGCGTCCAGGACCAGCGCATCATCACCATGGCCGTCGAGGCCGGCCGCGCCATCGTCGTCGCCTACAACAAGTGGGACGACCTCGACGAGGAGCGCCGCTACTACCTCGAGCGCGAGATCGAGACCGAGATGCAGCAGGTCGCCTGGGCGCCCCGGGTGAACGTCTCCGCGCTCACCGGCCGCCACATGGAGAAGCTGGTCCCGGCCATCGAGACGGCGCTGGCGGGCTGGGAGACGCGTGTCCCGACCGGCCGGCTGAACGCCTTCCTCGGCGAGATCGTCGCCGCGCATCCGCACCCGATCCGGGGCGGCAAGCAGCCGCGCATCCTGTTCGGCACGCAGGCCGGCACCAAGCCGCCGCGGTTCGTGCTGTTCGCGTCCGGCTTCCTCGAGCACGGCTACCGCCGCTTCGTCGAGCGCCGGCTGCGTGAGGAGTTCGGCTTCGAGGGCACCCCGATCCACATCTCGGTGCGGGTGCGGGAGAAGCGCGGCCGCAAGAAGTAACCCGGGGCACTGCCGGGACGACGCTGCCCCCGGACCGTGAACACGGTCCGGGGGCAGCGGCGTTCTCCGACGGCCGGTCAGGACCCCTTGCGCGGAGCGGGAGGCAGCGCCGCGGGCTGGTGGACCGCGTGCCGGCCGGTCTGGTGCGAGTGCCTGCCGCCCTGCTGACCGCTCTGGCCCGCATGGCCGGTGGAGTAGCCGGTGTGGCCGCTCGTGTGCCCGGTGTGGCTCGTATGGCTCCCGTAGCCGAGGAAACCGCCCCGGACGCCGTGCAGCCCCGACCCGAACCCCTTGAAGTCCAGATCCTCCTCCCCGCTGCGGTCACCCGGCAGCGTCTTGAACGCCCTGAGGTACTCGGAGTACAGCGCGTCGTAGATCGGCGTGGCCGAACGGCCCGGCGAACCGTCGCGCGCGGGGCGCATGGAAGGGATCTGGCTCTGGAAGGGCTGGGGGGAGGGGTCGTATGAGTGCACGTACCTGCAACGACGCCGCAGTCCCACGGATGCGGGCTGCGGCGAGCTGCATTCTTCCGGGGGACGGTACGCGCCGTCGCCGGCGCGCGCCGACGTACGCCGGGGCAGGAGAGCGGCCCCGGCGTACGTATGTGCCCGCCGGGCCGGTCGGCCGGCACGCCCGCGGTCCCTGGCGCCGGCGGACCGGATCCGCGCGGCGTCCGGGCGGCTCAGGTGCCGGCGAGCGGCATCGCCGCGGCGACCAGACGGCCGTTGGCCGCCGCCTTCTCCAGCGCGTCCCGCAGCAGGTCCTCCCGGGGCTGCTGGCCGATCGAGCCGACCGGGGCGGCGTAGACCAGGACCGTGTTCGTCTTGTTGGCAGCCGTCCGCCAGCCCTCCGTGACCTGGAGCGGCTGGTGCGCCTGCCACCAGGCGACCGGGTTGCCGCCGCCCGTACCGGGCTGGAGAACGGCGTGCAGCTGACCCATGGCGATCAGGACCGACCAGCCGGGCAGCTGGGACGGGCGCCGGTTCACGTCCCCGACGGGCAGGAAGCCCTGCTCGATCAGGAGCGGCAGGAAGTCGTCGCCGCCGTGGCCCGCGGTGCCCGGGCGGGCGATCGGCGCGGTCGGCTCCACGACGAGGGCGGGGTGCACGTCGCCGTCGAGGAGGATGAGGCCGCTGGTGACACCGAGCACCGCCTGCTGCGGAGCCGCCCCCGGGATCTGCGGCTCCTCGCCGGTGATGGAGCGGACGGCGCCCTGGAGCTGGTCCTCCGCGACCTGCACCACCTGCGAGGGGATGCAGGTGGCGTGGGCGAAGGCGAGCACGGCCGTCTCGTCGCCCACGAACAGCACGGTGCTGGTCCGCTCCTGGTCGGAATCGCCCGGAGTGCGGCAGGAGGTGCAGTCGTAGCTGCCCGGGGCGTTCAGGCCGGCGAGCAGCCGGTCGGCTTCTTCGTCGCCGATCTCGGCGCGTACGTCCTCGCTGACGTCGAGCATGCGCGGCACGGGTGGCTCCTCGGACTTGATCAGGTGTGCCGGGCGGGTCCCGGCACGAAGGTTCAACGTGCGATCAGTCGCGGGGGTCACGCGTGAAACGGCAACGAATCGAACCGTGCCGCGTCACGTCGTGCCGTACGCCTTCGCGGTCACGGCGGACCGGAGGCGTCCGGCGGGCCGGACCCGGCCGGGTCGAGCTCGCCCGGCTCGCCGCTGAACACGACGGAGCCGCGGCGCAGTTCGTGCACGACCACCGGGGCCCCGGGCCCCTGCGTCAGTGCCTGGGGGAGGCGCTGCTCCGCGACGACGACCGCGGCGTCGAGCCCCTTCAGCAGCCGGTGGGCGCGGTCGGCCACCGCGGGTGCCATGCCCTGCGCGGGCTCGTCGAGCAGGACCACCCCGGCGGGCGTCAGCAGGGCGCGGGAGACGGCGAGCATCCGCTGCTCACCGCCGGACAGGGTGCCGGCGGTGCGGCCGAGCAGCGGCCGGAGCGCCGGGAAGCCGTCCAGGGCACGGTCGAAGTCCCCTCCCGCGGAAGCGAGTTCGAGGTTCTCCCGGACGGTCAGGCTGCCGTGCACCGCGCCGACGTCGGGCACGAAGCACACACCGAGGCGTGCCCTCTTCTGCGCCTGCAGCCGGCTCACGTCCCGCCCGTGCAGCAGCACGGATCCGGAGGCCGGGAGAACGGTGCCCGCGAGCGCGCGCAGCACGCTCGTGCGACCGGAGCCGTTACGGCCGAGGAGCACCGTCAGCGCCCCGGCCGGTACGGGCAGCCGTACGCCGTGCAGGGCCTCCAGCGGGCCGTACCGCACCCGCACGTCGCGCAACTCCATGGCGAGCGTCATCGCACGAGCCGCCCCGCTTCCATGACGTGCACGGTCCCGGCGAGGCCGGTGAGGAAGCCGAGATCGTGCTCGACGACGAGGACGGCCGTGCCGTCCGCGGCCAGCGCCCGCAGGACACGGGCGAGCGTCTCCGTCTCCGCGGTGTCGAGTCCTGCGGTCGGCTCGTCCAGAAGCAGCGTGTGGGGACGGGTGGCGAGCGCCCGCCCGAGCTCGGCCCGGCGCAGCACACCGGTGGGCAGACCGGCGGCCGGGAGCCGCCGCACGGGTCCGTCCAGACCGAGCAGCCGCAGGACGGGCTCGACGGCGGACGTGTCCCGGTGCCGGCCCTGTTCGGCCCCGACGCGCACGTTCTCCTCGACGGTCAGCGAGGGGAAGACCGCGAGCTGCTGGAACGTCCGCGCGATCCCCAGCCGGGTGCGGGCGTGCGGGGACCGGCGGCTGATGTCGACACCGCCGAGCCGCACCCGCCCGGCTTCCGGCCTGAGAGATCCGCACAGGCAGTGGAACAGGGTGCTCTTGCCGGCCCCGTTGCCGCCGACGAGCGCGGTGATGCGGCCGGGCGCCACGAAGAGGTCCACGCCGTCGACGACGACGCGCCCCTGGTAGGCAACCCGCAGCCCTTCCGCGCTGAGCCCGCCCGCGGCCGGTCGCCGGGCCCGGCGGGCGGGCGGCGCGGGGCCGCCGCTCCGGGCCCGGGCGGCGCCGGTCAAGGCCCCTGCCCGCGCGACGACGCGCCCCGCGCGCGGCCGGCCGGCCGCGGGCCCGGCCGCCCCAAGGCGCAGGCGGCCGTGGCCCACCAGGACGGCCAGGAGACCGATCACCACCGCCGCGACACCGCCCCGCGTCCCCGCGTCCAGCGCGACGAGCAGCGCCGCCGCCGGCAGTGGCGCGAGGAGGTTGTCCGCGCCCAGCACGAAAACAGCCGCGAACCAGAGCAGGCCGCGCACCGGATCGAACGCCGCCGGGTCGAACGCCCGCACACCCATCGCCAGCAGCCCGCCGCCCAGCGCGGCCAGCGCCGCGCCGGACGAGAAGGCGAACAGCTTCAGCGCCGGGACCGCGACGCCCGCCGCCTGCGCGCCCTCCTCGTGGTCGCGCAGTGCCGCGAGTGCCCGCCCGGTGCGGCCCCGGCGCAGCGCCGCGACCGCGAGCAGCGCACAGGTCAGCACAGCGAGCTCCACCACGTAGTACGCCCGGTCCGACCCCAGGCCCGGGGGACGCGACACGACCAGGCCCGCCGTCGCGTACGGCTGCGCGAGGACGAACCGGCTCACCGCCACTCCCACCGCCAGCGTGACCAGCGCCAGAGCCGGTCCGCGCCGGCGGATCGCCGGCCACCCGGTCAGCAGCCCGAGCGGGGCGACCAGCACCACCGCGGCGGCGAGCGCCACCAGCTCGGGCAGCTCGGGGAAACCGGGGAACCGCCCCGACGCCAGCAGTACGGTGAACAGCGCCCCGAGGCCCGCGTACGCGGCCTGCCCCAGTGAGATCTGCCCGCCGCGGCCGGTGATCACGACCAGGGACAGCAGCACCACCGCCAGGGCCGGGACACGGATCGCCGTCTGCAGATCCGTGCCGGCGAAACCCAGCGGCAGCAGCAGGAGCACCCCGGCGACCAGCCACACGGGCCGCGGGACCTTCACGGCAGCGGCCGCCGCCCACGCCGTGGCACCGCCGAAGCCGGGCAGCACCAGGGCGGCGATCAGCAGCGCCACCACGAACAGGTTCGCCTCCACGGCCTGGACCAGCGGCTCCGCCCAACCGGACAGGTGCAGCCGCGCCATCTGCGCCTGGGCCACCCCGATCGCCAGGGCGGCACCGATCGCGACGGGCAGGCTCCGCATCCGTGCCACGACCGCCACCGCGATCACCTCGACGACCAGCAGCGGCAGCCCGTACGGGTCGAGCCGTACGTACGGTGCGAGCAGAACGCCCGTCAGACCCGCGGTGAACGACCCGAACGCCCAGCCCGCCGCCGCCACCCGGTCGGCGTCGATGCCGCCGAGCGCCGCGAGCGCGCGGTTGTCGACGACGGCGCGCAGCTGCTTGCCGAACCGGGTCCACCGGGTCACCGCCGTCACCAGCGACGCCAGCAGTACGACGGCCGACAGCTGCGCCCACGGACTGTCCGGCAGCAGCACGGGGGCGTCGGCCCGCGCCCCTTCGCCCCAGAGCAGCGCGGCCGCACCCACCAGCAGTACGAAGACGCCGATCGAGGCGACCAGGGTCCGGGCCGGGTCGGGCCACGGCACCGACAGCGGCCGGAAGACGAGCCGTTCGAGGAGCAGACCGATCCCGGGGGCGACCACGAGCAGGGTCACCACGGCCGCGAGCGGCACCGGCCACTCCCACTCCACGGCGAACTGCCGCATGACGTAGGCACACACCATCGCGATCGCGCCGTGCGCGAGGTTCAGTACGCCGGTGGCCCGGTAGGTGACGATCAGTCCGATGCCGGTCAGTGCGGCGGCGCTGCCGACGGCCAGCCCCGCGAGGGTGAGGTCGTACGTCAGGGACGCCACGGCTCGCACACCGGGCAGGGTTCGAGTTCCGCGTCACCGGCCGGCAGGGCCTCCGGCTTGCCCGAGACGAGCGGGCAGTCGGGCCGGTGCGCCAGTGTGCCGCCCGGCACCCGCAGCGGAGGTCCGTCCGAAGAGGGCCCGTCCCGCGCGGGGACCGGCAGCGGTGCCACCTCGGCAGGGCCGGCGCCGGAACCGTCCTCGGCCGACGGCCCCTCACCCGGCCGTCCCTGGCCCGCCTCCGCCCGGACGCCCCCCGTCCGCACGGCTCCGGCCGCGATCAGGACCGCGCCCGCCACCAGCAGCGCCGCCCCCGGAACGGTGGCGGACGCGAGGTAGGGGAGCTGCCGTTCGGCCACCCGCTCGCCGGAGACGCCGTACCAGCCGACGACGCACAGCACGGCACCGCAGGCGACGGCGGCGATCCCACCCCACAGCAGTCGGGACGTCGGCATCGAAACGCCTCCTTTCTTGCACTATGCCCCGAACCATCGGACGCTGGAAACCGACATACGGGGTGGTGAGCGACATGTTCAGCACAAGGAACTCCCGACCCGCGGCCTGGGCCGCCGCAGCGGTTCTCGTCCTCGGACCCCTCGCCGCCGCCTGCGGGGACGACGGCGACGGCGGCTCCGGGCCGACCACGACGCCCCCGACGACCGCGGCCACTCCCGAGAGCCCGACTCAGGGCGCGGAACCCGCCGACCCGGCGGCGGCGGAGCAGCAGATCAAGAAGAACTGGACGACGTTCTTCGACCCCTCCGCGCCGACGGACGAGAAGGTGAAGGTCCTTCAGAACGGCGAGGCGCTGCGCCCCGTCCTCGCCGCCTTCAGCGGTGACAAGAACGCGGCGCGGGTGTCCGCCGAGGTGACCGGCGTCCAGTTCACCTCGCCCACCCGGGCGAACGTGACCTACAACCTCATGGTCGCCGGCAACACGGCACTGCCGGACGCCAAGGGCACGGCCGTGCTCGAGGGCGACACCTGGAAGGTCTCCCAGAAGGCCCTGTGCGCCCTGGTGGAGCTCAGCCCGAATGCCGGCGCTGTTCCGGGCTGCTGAGGCGCTGCTCGTCGCGGCGCTCCTCACCGTGGCGACGGCGTGCGGCAGCCGGCTGCCGGAGGGAGCCTTCGAGACGTCACGGGCTCCCGGCGAGAGCGCCCGTGAGCCCGTCCGCGTCGGTGTCATCACCAGCGCCACCAGCCCCGTGGGGGGAGCCGCCTTCGACGGGCCGGGTCAGGGCGCCCGCGCCTATTTCGACGCGCTCAACGCACGCGGCGGCCTCGACGGCCGCCGCGTCGAGGTCATCACCTGCGACGACGGCGGCAGCGGTGCGGGCAACAACGAGTGCGTGCACCGTCTGGTCGAGGAGGAGAAGGTCTTCGCCCTGGTCGCCACCACCGTCCTCGACTACGCCGCCGCGCCCCGGGTCTCCCGTGCGGGCGTCCCCGACATCGGCGGCCAGCCGATCGGCCCCGCCTACGACACCTATCCGCATCTGTACGGCATCTACGGCAGCCAGGCGCCGCGTACCGGCGACGAACCGGGCTGGGACGGCGTCCTCTACGGCGGCACCGAGGTCTACCGCTGGTTCAAGCACGCCGAAGGCGCCCGCACCGCCGCCGTCGTCTCCTACAACCAGGCGTCGTCAGCCGCTTACGCGCGCCTGGTCACCCGGGGCCTGGAGGCGGAGGGCTACCGCGTGGTGTCCGAGCAGCTCGACTTCGCGCTGCCCAACTTCCGGGCGGTCGCCGCCGACATCGGGCGCAGCGGCGCGGACCTGGTGTTCGACGCCCTGGACGCGCACGGCAACGCGCAGCTGTGCGAGGCGATGGACGAGGTCGGCACCCGCGTGACCGCCAAGGTCACCAACGTGCAGAACTGGAACTCCGCCGTCCCCCGCGACTACAAGGACGCCCCGGGCTGCCGCAACGCCCTGTGGGTGACCGGATCGAGCCGCAACTACGAGGACACCGGCCACCCTGCCGTGCGTGAGTTCCGGCAGGCCGTGCGGGGCAAGGAACTGTCCCAGTGGCAGCTGGAGGGCTGGGCGGCGGCGATGTGGTTCACCGACGCCGCGAAGTCGTGCGCCGGTGACCTCACCAGGGCCTGCGTCGAGCGCTATCTGAACCGTCCCGAGCCGTACACCGCTCGCGGCCTGCTGCTTCCCGTCTCCTACCGGCCACTCGAGGAGCCGCCCTCCTCGCGGCGTGCCTGCCTGTCCGTCGCACGCTGGCAGGACGGCCGGGGCTGGGTCACCCAGGGTGGCGAGATGAACCGGAACTGCTACGACGTACCGCAGATCCCGTACCGCCCCCGCTAGGCGGTTAAAGTTTCGGGTCAGACCTCCTGACCAGGAGGGCATTCGCGCGACCAGGGGGGACGCGGGAGCGCCATGCGCATCTCATTTCTGCTCCACAACGCCTACGGCATCGGCGGGACGATCCGTACGACGTTCAACCTCGCCTGCGCGCTCGCGGAACGGCACGACGTGGAGATCGTCTCGGTCTTCCGCCACCGCGACCTGCCGTCGATGGGCGCCCCCGCCGGTGTGACCATGAAGCACCTGGTCGACCTGCGGAAGAACAGCCCCGGGTACGACGGGGACGACCCGCTCGCCCGGCTCCCGGCCAAGGTCTTTCCCCGCGGCGACGGCCGGCACCGGCAGTACAGCCGCCTCACCGACGCCCGGATCGCCGCCCACCTGGCCTCCCTCGACGCGGACATCGTCGTCGGCACCCGGCCCGGCCTCAACGTGCACATCGCCCGCCAGGCCCGCCGCGGTGTCGTGCGCGTCGGCCAGGAGCACCTGACGCTCGACAGCCACGGATACCGCCTGCGCCGTGAGATCGGCCACCGCTACGCCCTGCTCGACGCCGTCACCACCGTCACGGACGCCGACGCCCGTGCCTACCGGGAGCGGCTGAAGCTGCCCGGCGTACGCATCGAGTCGGTGCCCAACAGCGTGCCCGCCCCGGCCGTCGCCCCCGCCGACTGCACCGCCAAGTGGGTCGTCGCGGCCGGGCGCCTCACTAGGGTCAAGCGGTACGACCTGCTGATCAAGGCCTTCTCCAAGGTGGCCGCCGCCCGCCCCGACTGGCGGCTGCGGATCTACGGCAGCGGCGACGCGACCGGCAACGAGAAGCAGGCGCTGCGCGCCCTCATCGAGGAACGGGGCCTGCACAACCACGTCTTCCTCATGGGCCCCGCGAACCCGCTGGAGCCCGAGTGGGTCAAGGGCTCGGTCGCCGCCGTGACCTCCAGCCTCGAGTCGTTCGGCATGACGATCGTCGAGGCGATGCGCTGCGGTCTGCCCGTGGTCTCCACCGACTGCCCGCACGGACCCCGCGAGATCATCGAAGACGGCGTCGACGGCCTGCTGGTCCCGGTCGGGGACGTCGACGCGATCGCCGACGCGCTGCTCCGCCTGATCGGCGACGACGAACTGCGCCGGAGCGCCGGCCGCGCCGCGCTCGTCTCCTCCGCACGGTTCGACCCCGCGCCGATCGCGGAGCGCCACGAGGCGCTGTTCGCCGAACTCGTCGCCCACGGTGAGAACGGACGCTCGCGCAGCGCGCTGCGCGAGGCGCTGCACCGGGGGAGGAGCTCGCTGTACGACGGGGCCTATGCGCTGCGTTACGTTGCCGCGGACCTGATCCGCAGGGGGAGGAAGAGCGCATGAGCACCCCGACGACGGCCGCCGGGCACCCGGCGCCCCGGGCCGACTGCCTCGCCGCGAGCGACGGCGGCATCACCTTCGACGTCTCCGGGCCGGCGGACCTCGGCACGGTCCTCGTCCTGAAGCGACGCGGCGGCAAGGGCCCGGCGGACGAGCTGCGGCTGCCGCTGACGCGTCCGGGCGGGGGCGCCGCCCCGCGGGCCGTGCTGCCCGCCACGGCGGAGCTCGCCGAGGGCCGCTGGGACGCCTGCACGGAGACGGGCGAGGCGGTGCAGCCCGGCATCCGTGACCTGCGGGTCCTCGTGGACCGGGCGCCGGGGTCCGGTCCGGTCGCCGTACGGGTCCCGTACCCGACCGCCGACGGCCGGCTCGCGGTGCGCTGCTGGCGGCGGGCGCCGCACGCAGAGGCCGGCGAACTCGCCTTCGCCCCGGAGCAGGGCGCCATGACCGTGGCGGGCCTGCTGTACGGGGCGGAGCTGGGCGAAGGCCCGGTGGCCCTGGCCCGGCAGCGGTCGGGGGAGCGGGTGCACGAGGTGCCCGTCACCGGCGAGGGCCGTGAGTTCGGTTTCACGCTGCCGTACGAGCCGCTGGTCGAGCACCCCGAGGGGGCAGAGGACGCCGGCACCGGCAAGGAACGGCTGTGGGAACTGTGGCTGCGGCCGGCCGCGGGAGCGGCCCCGGTGCGGATCTCCCGCCTCCTGGACGACGTCTGGGACAAGAAGTCGATCTTCGTCTATCCGAAGCAGCACGTCGCCGGGCACACCGTCGCCCCCTGCTACACCGGCGACAACGACCTCTGCGTCCGAGTGACCCCGGAGGGCTGAGCCGCCTCCACCGGCCGCCGGGCACCTGGCCGAGGAGGCCGCCGACGATCACCATTGCGGACAGAAACTGTCCGCGACGGCTGGCAGACTGCCTCGCATGTTGGAGACCTCGGCACGACTGCTGCGCCTGCTGTCCCTGCTCCAGGCCCACCGCGAATGGTCCGGCGCCGACCTGGCCGACCGGCTCGGTGTCACCCCCCGGACGGTCCGCAGGGACGTGGACCGGCTCCGCGAACTCGGCTATCCGGTGAACGCGAGCCCGGGCACCGGCGGCGGGTACCAGCTCGGTGCGGGCGCCGAACTGCCGCCGCTGCTGCTCGACGACGAAGAGGCCGTGGCCGTCGCCGTCGGCCTGCGCACGGCGGCCGGCCAGGGCATCGAGGGCATCGGCGAGACGTCCGTACGCGCGCTCGCCAAGCTGGAGCAGGTGCTGCCGAACCGGCTGCGGCGCCGGGTGAGCGCGCTCAACGCCTTCACCGTTCCGATGCTGCGCGGACAGCGGGGTTCGACCGTCGACCCCGGTGTGCTCACCGAGCTGGCCAACGCCTGCCGGGACAGCGAACAGCTGCGCTTCGAGTACCGCGACCACGGCGGCACCGCGACCCGGCGAACCGTGGAGCCGCACCGGCTGGTGTGCACCGAACGCCGCTGGTACCTCGTCGCCTGGGACGTGGAGCGGGGCGACTGGCGTACGTTCCGGGCCGACCGGATCGTCCCCAAGCCGCCGCACGGCCCCCGCTTCCCGCCGCGCACGCCCCCGGCGGACGACCTCGCGGCCTACGTGTCCAAGGGCGTGTCCATCCGCGCGTACACGGCCCACGCGGTCATCCTGCTGCACACCTCCGCCGAGCAGGCGGCCGGG
This sequence comes from Streptomyces pristinaespiralis, assembly GCF_001278075.1. GTDB lineage: Bacteria > Actinomycetota > Actinomycetes > Streptomycetales > Streptomycetaceae > Streptomyces > Streptomyces pristinaespiralis. The sequence goes on from NZ_CP011340.1 coordinate 6,715,874, forward strand.
ATCATCGGCCCGTCCGACGGGGTGCTGGAGGCGGTGGACGACAACCGCTGCCTGCTGCGCACCGGAGCCGCGAGCCTGGACGTGATGGTCGTCCACGTGATGCTCCTGGGCGTCGACTTCGAGGTCGTCGAGCCGCGGGAACTGACCGGGCACATCCGGACGATCCGTGACCGGCTCTCGCGCGCCCTCGGTACGGAACAGCCGGCGGACCCGGAGGATTCTGTAAAGGAAATGTGAATTACTCGCGTCGGTGAATTGCCCGCCGACCGGAAATCAACGGAATCCCATGAGGGGGAAGTAAGTAATTGGCCATGATCCACAGTTGCGTGCCGAATGACACGTGAACGCACCCGAAGAGCCCGATCGGGTGAACGAGTTCGAAGCGATCATGTGTCGAGAAGCTGTGACAGAAGCGTGACCCTCGAGGTATGTGGGGCTGCTGGGGTGATCGACGTCCCGGCTTCCGTCACCGTCCGCTGCCGCCTACGGTGGGGAGCATGGCACCCATACCGACCCCTCCCGCACAGCCCGACGACGCTCCCGAGTCGTACGTCGGCCTCGACGCGGCGGCAGCCGAGCAGCAGGCCCGCGAGCGGGGCTGGTCGACCGTCAGAGCGCTGCCGCCCGGTTCGATCATCACCATGGAGTACATGGCCGGCCGGCTGAACTTCGAGGTGAAGGACGGCTCGGTGATCCGCTGCTGGAAGGGCTGAACAGGTCTCCCGGCAGGTCACGGCCCGAACGGCCCGGCACGGAACATGCGCGGGGCCCGGTACTCGTCACGAGTACCGGGCCCCGCGCATGTTCCGTGCCCTTACCGGCCCGCGTGTCAGCCGCCCGTCATGGGCCGCGACCGAGGCGGGCGCCTGCTGCCCGAGGGGGTCACCGGCGTCCGCTCGGAGCGCGCGTGCGCCCTGGAGCGGTCGTGGGTGGTCGTCCTGGTGCTCGCGGCCGGCCGGCCCGGCGTGGTGGTGCCGATCCCGGCCACCGGCTCGCGTGTCGCGCCGTCGGACTGGGCGGCCTCGGTCCCACGCTGCGGGAACACCGCGGGCCGCGGCCCTCCCGACGCGACGGGCAGCGAGGGCACGGACGCCCGGCGCCTGCGCCACTGCTCGCGCAGACCGAGGATGAAGGCCTCCGCGCGGGCGATCAACGGCTCGCACCAGGGCAGTCCGAGCAGGATCAGCAGTCCCGCCGCCCAGCCCAGCAGCACGTCGCTCAGCCAGTGGGTGCTGAGGTACACGGTGGTCAGGCCGACGCCGAGGGAGACCACCGCCGAGAGTGCCGACAGATAGCGCCGAGCCCTCGGAGTGGTGGCCAGGTAGGCCAGGATTCCCCAGGTCACCACCGCGTTGGCGGTGTGTCCGGAAGGAAATATATCGCCGCCCGCGAAGAGCTCGGCGGAGCCGATCTGCGTCGCGTAGTGGGGGCCCAGCCGGCCGAGCCCGATCTTGACCGCGCCCACGGTGACGTTCAGCAGCAGCAGTGCCGCGCCGAGCGCGAGCAGGGGCCGCAGGGTGTGCTGGCGCCAGGAGCGCCAGCCCAGCCACGCCGCGACCATGACGGCCGTCGGGCCGCGCTGGCCGAGGGTCACGAAGTAGTCGAGAAACGCGTGCTGCTCCGGCCATTGCTCGTAGGGCCGGAAGAGCATGAGCTTCCAGTCGAGGGCCACGAGCCACGTCGACGCCAGCACGGCGACGACGATGGCCAGATAGAACGCCGACGTCCCGCCGAAGAGGGCGAGACGTGTGCGGCTCATCCGCGGGATCTCTATCTTCGGCGGTTCCGGCTCCCGGTCCAGCCGGGCAAAGATGTCGGTACGCACGCAATCGACGTTACAGCGAGTGAGTGTGTGGTCCGGTCGATCCACTCTCTTCGTGATGCCTATGTGATGTGGAGTTTGTCTCAGGTCCAGTTTCATTCCAGGGCCGTCAGGAAAAGCAGGTGACCTTGTTCCCTATTTATCGGACGGTCTTCCCGGAGCGCTTCCTTCCATAGGTCGCTATCGGTTCACCGGGGCAGCGCGCGGAATTTCCGGGGCGTTCAGGGAGGGCGGGATTTCCCCGGGCGGCCGCGGCGAGTGGCGTACGCCACACCGGCCCGCCCGAACCGGTGAGAGATCGACCACGCGCACCGCGCGCGAACTCGCGTACGCTGACCACTCGCTCGCCCGTCGACGCCGGGCCGCCCAGTCGGGACATCCCCGTACCACCGTCCCGGCCGGCCCGCCGAGCGCGAGGGATCACCCGGGAGGTACGTACATGTCCGTGACGCCCACGGCCGGCGCACGCCTGCGCTCCGTCGGCGGCGGCGCCAATCGCTGGGTCGTCCTCCTCGTCCTCTGCGTCAGCCTGCTGCTCGTCGCCCTCGACGCGACCGTGCTGCACGTCGCCGTGCCCGCGGTCACGGAGGACCTGCGTCCGAGCGGCGTCGAGCTGCTGTGGATCGTGGACGCCTATCCCCTTGTCTGTGCCGCGTTGCTGATCCTTTTCGGCACGCTCGGAGACCGGGTCGGCAGACGCCGGGTGCTGCTGCTCGGCTACGGCATCTTCGGCGCCGCCTCCGCGGTCGCCGCCTTCGCGCCCGACCCGGAGATCCTGATCGGCGCCCGCGCCCTGCTCGGCGTCGGCGGCGCGATGATCATGCCGGCGACGCTGTCGATCCTGCGCGCGGTCTTCCCCGACCGGCGTGAGCGGGCGACCGCGATCGGCATATGGACGGCGGTCGCCGCCGTGGGCGCCGCGACCGGACCCGTGCTCGGCGGCTTCCTCGTCGAGAACTTCTGGTGGGGCTCCGTCTTCCTGATCAACATCCCGCTGATGGCCCTGATCCTCCCCGTCGGCCGCTGGCTGCTCCCCGAGTCCAGGGGTGGCGCGGACGGACCGTGGGACGTGCTCGGCGCGCTGATGGCCGCGGCCGGGGTGCTCGGCGTGGTCCTCGGGGTGAAGCGGCTGGGTGTGGGCTCCGGTCCGCTGGATCCCGCCGCCATGGGGCCGCTGCTCATCGGTGCGGCGCTGCTGGCGCTGTTCGTGGGGCGGCAGAAACGCCGCCGGCATCCGCTCGTCGACATGCGGATGTTCGCCAGGGCCGCCTTCTCCACCTCGGTCGGCTGCATCGTCCTCGCCATGCTGGCGCTGGTGGGTCTGGAACTGATCGCCGTCCAGTACCTCCAGCTCATCCTGGGTCTCGGGCCCCTGGAGACCGGGCTGCGGCTGCTGCCGCTGACCTTCGCGGCCATGGCCGCCGGCGCCACCGGCTCGCACACCCTGAACCGTCTCGGCCCCAGGCGGATGGTGGGCTGGGGATTCGTCCTGACCGCCGTTGCGGTGCTGCTGCTGACCGTGATGGGCCAGCACGACCGCCCGTGGCTGCTGACCGGCGCGTTCGTCCTGCTCGGCTTCGGGCTCCAGACGACGCTGTTCGGCGCGTACGAGTCGATGCTCAGCGAGGCCCCGGCCGACCAGGCGGGCGGCGCGGCCGCGATAGGCGAGACCTCGTACCAGCTCGGCGCCGGCATGGGCATCGCCCTGCTCGGCAGCGTGATGAACGCCGCCTACTCTCCCGCGGTCGCCTCGCTGTCCGGCGTCCCGGCGTCCGCGAGCTCGGCGGCGGCGCACTCGCTCGGCGAGGCCTACCAGGTCGCCGAGCGCCTCGGCGGCCCGGCGGGGGAGCTGCTGCGGTCCACCGCCCGTCACTCCTTCGTCCACGGGCTGCACATCACGCTGGTGGTCAGCGCGGGCCTGCTGCTCCTCGGCGCGGTCGCCGCCCTGCGCCTGCCGCGGATCATGGAGTGCGGCGCGGCCGAGAAGCACCCGCGGCCGAGGCAGGACGAGCCGGTGTCCGTCCCCGCGACCCGTGGGGCCGACGTCTCAGGTGCCCGAACGGTCGGCACGGCGGTTCCGCACGCCGGGGCCGGGGTGCCCGCAGGCCGCAGGCCGCAGGTCTCCGGACGGCCCGCCCCCGCCGAGGCGGCCGGGTCTGGACGCACGGCACACTGAGCCGTAACGTCTGGCGAGGCCGCTGACTAGCACTGCTAGTTTCCGGTCGAGCCGTCCTTCCTCCCTTCACGGCCCCGGCCGGGGGAGGCGTCCAGTGCCAGAGCCGCCGGAGGTCACGTCATGTCCGCAACGTCGAAGCTTCCGCCCTTCGATCCCGGCGACCCGCTCGGCATCGACGACCTCCTCCACGACGAGGACCTCGCGATCCGCGACACCGTCCGCGCCTGGGCCACCGACCGGGTGCTGCCCCACATCGCGGACTGGTACGAGCGGGGCGAGCTCCCCGGCATCCGCGATCTGGCCAGGGAGCTCGGCTCCATCGGCGCCCTCGGCATGTCGCTCGAGGGCTACGGCTGCGCGGGCGCCACCGCCGTCCAGTACGGACTGGCCTGCCTCGAACTCGAAGCGGCCGACTCCGGCATCCGCTCCCTCGTCTCGGTGCAGGGCTCCCTCGCCATGTACGCGATCCACCGCTTCGGTTCCGAGGAGCAGAAGCAGCGCTGGCTGCCCGGCATGGCCGCCGGCGAGATCATCGGCTGTTTCGGTCTGACCGAGCCCGACCACGGCTCCGACCCGGCCGCCATGCGCACCCACGCCAAGCGCGACGGTTCGGACTGGGTGCTCACCGGCCGCAAGATGTGGATCACCAACGGCTCCGTCGCCGGTGTCGCCGTCGTCTGGGCGCAGACCGACGACGGGATCCGCGGCTTCGTCGTGCCCACGGACGCCCCCGGCTTCTCCGCGCCGGAGATCAAGCACAAGTGGTCCCTGCGCGCCAGCGTGACCAGCGAACTCGTGATGGACGAGGTCCGGCTGCCCGCCGACGCGGTCCTCCCGGACGTCACCGGACTGCGCGGCCCGCTCAGCTGCCTCAGCCACGCGCGCTACGGAATCGTGTGGGGTTCTATGGGCGCCGCACGCTCCAGCTTCGAGGCGGCGGTGTCGTACGCGCGGACACGGGAGCAGTTCGGCCGGCCGATCGGCGGCTTCCAGCTCACCCAGGCCAAGCTCGCGGACATGGCGGTCGAACTGCACAAGGGCATCCTGCTCGCGCACCACCTCGGTGTGCGGATGGACGCGGGGAAGCTGCGGCCGGAGCAGGTCAGCTTCGGAAAGCTCAACAACGTGCGCGAGGCGATCGAGATCTGCCGCACCTCCCGCACCATCCTCGGCGCGAACGGGATCTCTCTCGAGTACCCGGTGATGCGGCACGCGACCAACCTCGAGTCGGTGCTCACCTACGAGGGCACCGTCGAGATGCACCAGCTCGTGCTGGGCAAGGCGCTCACCGGTCTCGACGCCTTCCGTTAGGCCGGCGCGGCCCGGCGGGACCGGCGAGCTCCCCCAGCTACGCGCCGGGAGGTGCCCCCACTCAGCTCTGGTTGAAGAAACCGTCCTGCGAACGTCCCGCCGGATCACCGCTGACGATCTCGGTGTCGGCGGGGGTCAGCAGGAAGACCCGCGTCGCGACCCGCTCGATGGAGCCCCGAAGCCCGAAGGCGAGACCCGCGGCGAAGTCCACGACCCGCTTGGCGTCGCCGGGCTCCATCGACGTCAGGTTCACGATGACGGGGACGCCGGACCGGAACAGCTCACCGATCCCACGGGCGTCACGGAAGCCGTCCGGGGAGACGGTGGCGATCCGGCGGCCCTCCTGCTGCGCGGACTCGGAGGCGACACGCACCCGCGGGTCGGTGACCCATGCGTCACCCGTCTCAGCACCCTCGGCGTACTCGTCGTCGTAGTAACGCCCGTCGTCCTCGACGAGTCCCAGCCAGGCGCTCGCCTTACGCACCGATCCCATGGACGCCTCCTTTCATCGCGGTCACTTGTCGTTCCGCATATCCCCTATCGTCGTCCATGATGCGGATCGGGCGCCAAGTGGATAGTCGCCGCGCAGGGGATTCGTGACGGTACTGGTGCAGAAGTTGTGGCGATTCGTCAAGGTCCGGCCGCTGCAGGGGCCATGACGGGATGAAAATATAAAAGTCGGGCCGGACGGGTGACCTTGGGGACGTACGGGTGAACGGGCGGCTCGATACGATGCCCACCGCACATCTCAGCGACTCGCGGGGGGCCGTCGTGTTCGGAATCGTCAGACCATGCTCGCACCGGCTCACGGACGGGCTGAAGACCGAGTGGATGGCCCATCTGTGCGGGCTGTGCCTGGCACTTCGCGCCGACCACGGACAGTTCGCCCGTATCGTGACCAACTATGACGGCCTGATCGTCTCGGTCCTGACGGAGGCTCAGTCGGAGCGCACGCCGGCGCAACGGCGCACGGCGGGGCCCTGCCCGCTGCGTGCCATGCGCACCGCGCCCGTCGCCCGCGGCGAAGGCGCCCGCCTGGCCGCGGCCGTCTCCCTGGTCCTCGCCTCCGCGAAGATCCGTGACCACGTCGCCGACGGGGACGGCGTGTTGGCCCGCGGGCCCGTGGCCGCCGCCGCCCGCCGCGTCGCCGGCGGCTGGGACAGGGCCGGCGCGCGCTCGGGCTCCGCGCTCGGCTTCGACACGGCGGTGCTGCTGGAGGCCGTCGACCGGCAGGCGGGGCTCGAGACCGCGGCCGGGCCCGGCACACCGGTCCTCACCGTCACGGAGCCGACGGAGACCGCGACGGCGGCCGCCTTCGCGCACACCGCCGTACTCGCCGGCCGCCCGGAGAACGCGGAGCCGCTCGCCGAGGCCGGCCGGCTCTTCGGCCGGCTGGCGCACCTGCTGGATGCCGTGGAGGACAAGGAAGCTGACGCCGCGTCGGGTGCGTGGAACCCGCTCACGGCCACGGGCACCTCGCTCGGCGAGGCGCGCCGGCTCGCCGACGACGCGCTCCACGGGATCCGGCTGGCGCTGCGGGACGCGCACTTCGTCGACGACAAGCTGGTGCACGTCCTCCTTGTGCACGAGCTGCGCACCTCCGTCGACCGGGCGTTCGGCACCGTCACGTGCGCGCACCAGGGCTACGGCGACGGCCGGCCGCCCTCGCCCGGGAATCCGTACCAGGGCGGCGCCCCGGGCCCGTACGGCTCGAATCCCTACGGAGGCAACCCCTACGGTGGCGGAGCGGGGGCGCCGGGCGGTCCCGGCGGGATGCCTCCCGGTCCCGGAGGGCACCAGGGGCGCCCGCCGCGCCGGGGGTTCTGGGCGGGCTGCGCCGTCTTCGTCGGCCTGTGCTGCACCTGCCGGCTGTGCTGCGCCAAGGAGTACGAGGGGCCCTGGTCACGCAAGAAGCGTGAGGGCTGCTGCCGTGACTGCGACTGCCCGGACTGCGGCTGCGACTGCTGACCCTTTGTCATGCGGCGCCCGGCGGGGCCGGCGACGGGTGGCGGTGCGGCGGAAGTGATCCGTCCGTCCCGCGGTCTTGTGCGTCCGGTCCCCGGGAGCCACTATCTCTGGCAGTGCATGTCAGGAACACGCCATCCTGGCCGGCGCCTCACGGGCCCGCCACCGCGGGCTCTTCCCCTCTTCCCAGGAGGAGCACAGTGAGGATCAAGCGCACCAGAGCACTGCTCGCCGCAGGCGCGGCCCTGGCGGTCACCGCCGCCGTCGCGCCGTCCACCGCCCAGGCGACCCCCTCGCCCGGCCCCGCCCAACTCGCCCGCGCGGACGCCGCCGTCCTCGCGGCCGGGGTGGAAGGCACCGCATGGTACGTCGACCGGACGCTCGGCAGGGTCGTCGTCACCGCGGACTCCACCGTCTCCGACGCCGAGATCACCGGGATCCGCTCGGCCGCCGGCGCGGACGCCGGCGCGATCACGGTCAAGCGCGCCCCCGGGGTGTTCAAGCCGCTCCTCGGCGCGGGTGACGCCATCTACGGCAGCGGGTACCGCTGCTCGCTCGGCTTCAACGTGCGCAGCGGCAGCACGTACTACTTCCTCACCGCCGGCCACTGCGGTGACGTGGCGCCGACGTGGTACGCCAATTCCGCCCAGTCCACGCTCATCGGACCGACCGTCGGGTCCAGCTTCCCGAGCAACGACTACGCCCTCGTCCGCTACGACAACGCCTCGCTCAGCCACACCGGCGGCTTCACCGCCGCCGACGCCTACGTCGGCGAGTCCGTCAAGCGCTCCGGCTCCACCACCGGTACCCACAGCGGCACCGTGACCGCCCTGAACGTGACCGTCCACTACTCCGGTGGCGGCACCGTCCGCGGCATGATCCAGACGAATGTCTGCGCCGAGCCGGGCGACTCCGGCGGCGCGCTCTACGACGGCACCAAGGCCCTCGGCCTCACCTCGGGCGGCAGCGGCAACTGCAGCACCGGCGGCACGACGTTCTACCAGCCGGTGACGGAGGCCCTCGCCAAGTACAAGGTCAGCCTCTACTGACCTCCCCGTGCCCCCCGCCGCAGTGTGCGGCGGGGAGGCCGTACGGCCGAGAACACACCCTTGCGGCGTGTGACCGTATGGCTTGAAACTCCCCCACAGCGCCGGCTTCAGGCCGCGCCTCACGGGCCCGGAACCCCCACTGCGGGCCCCCGATTCCCCTCTGGAGGAACGACAAGTGAGGATCAAGCGCACCATCCCCCGCACCCGTACCACCGCCAGACGCACCAGGCTGCTCGCCGTGGCCACCGGCCTGACAGCCGCCGCGGCCCTGGCCGTCCCCACCGCCAGCGCCGAAGAGACACAGACCTTCAGCACCCATCAGCTCACCGCGGCGAGCGACGCCGTGCTCCAGGCGGACGTCCCCGGCACCGCCTGGCACGTCGACCAGGCCACCGGCACGCTCGTCGTCACGGCCGACAGCACCGTCTCCAGGGCCGAGATCGCGAAGATCAAGCGCGAGGCCGGGACCAACGCCGGCGCACTGCGCATCGAACGCACCCCCGGCACCTTCTCCAAGCTGATCTCCGGCGGCGACGCGATCTACGCGTCGAGCTGGCGCTGCTCACTGGGCTTCAACGTCCGCAGCGGCAGCACCTACTACTTCCTCACCGCCGGTCACTGCACCGACGGCGCGGGCACCTGGTACACCAACTCCTCGCGCACCACGAGCATCGGTCCGACGACCGGTTCGAGCTTCCCGGGCAACGACTACGGCATCGTCCGCTACTCGAACACCTCGCTGTCCCACCCCGGCACCGTCGGCGGCACGGACATCACCAGCGCGGCCAACGCCACCGTGGGCATGTCCGTCACCCGCCGCGGCTCCACCACGGGCACCCACAGCGGCACCGTGACGGGCCTCAACGCCACGGTCAACTACGGCGGCGGCGACATCGTCTACGGCATGATCCGCACCAACGTGTGCGCGGAACCGGGTGACAGCGGCGGCCCGCTCTACTCCGGCAGCCGGGCGATCGGTCTGACCTCGGGCGGCAGCGGCAACTGCAGCACCGGCGGCACGACGTTCTTCCAGCCGGTCACCGAGGCACTGAGCCGTTACGGAGTCAGCGTCTACTGACGCGTCGTCCCCGGCACGGCAGCCTGCGACCGTCGAGCCCTCGTCCGTATGACAGGACGAGGGCTCGACGTATGGTCCTGGTTTGAGAGGATGTCAGGACGTGCGGGGAAGCGCAGTGACGGGGGTTGCGACGCAGTGAAACGCATCGGAGTGACGGGCCACCGCGGCATCCCGGCCGAGGCACGTGCGCACATCCGCGCCGGGCTGCGGGCCGTGCTCCGCGGCCATCAGGGCTCGATGGAGGCACTGTCGAGCCTCGCGGTGGGCGCCGACCAGCTCTTCGCGGACATCGCCCTGGACTGCGGCGCGGAACTGACCGCCGTCATCCCCAGCGGCGACTACGAACAGGGCTTCACGGACCCGGAGGAACTGGCCCAGTACCGCCGGCTCAAGGCTCTTGCCACCCGCGAGGTCAGGCTGGCCTTCCCGTACTCGACCGACGAGGCCTACTACGCGGCCGGCGCCTACATCGCCGACCACTGCGACCGGCTCCTCGCGGTCTGGGACGGGCTGCCCGCCCGCGGGCACGGCGGTACCGGCGACATCGTGCGGTACGCCCGTGACCTCGGCAAACCCGTGACCGTCATCTGGTGCGAGGGCCTCAAGAGGGACTGACACGCGCGCCCGCGCACGGTCAACTGCGGTGTCTGACCAGCCAGTCCGTGTGCTGGGGGGAGACGATGCGCTCGGTCTCGTAGACCGCCGAGGGCCACTGGGCGTCCGTGACCGTGGTCTCCATGGCCGTGTGCATGGCCGCCAGGTCCTCCTCCACGAGCGAGTGGGCCGCGATGAGGGGCTGATGGCGGCGGATCTCGCTCCAGGCCAGACACGCGGCGGCGGCCGCGGACAGCACGCCCGGGGCGTGGAAGGAATCCGCCACGGAGAAGGTGCGCAGTGTGGCGAAGAACAGTGCGAAGAGGGTGAGCATGGCGATCGACGCGGACCAGAGCGCGGTGGCGCGGCGGGACATCTCCGTACGCCGGTGGTACCAGTTGCGCTGCTCGATCAGCCGGTCCCTGACGTAGGTCTCCTTGCGGACGCTGAAGGGCTTGGCCCGCAGGCGGCGCATCGGGGTGGTGATCAGGTCGCCCGCCGCGGTCTCCCCGTCCGCCGTACGGGGGTCCTCCCAGCCGACCTTGACCAACTCCCGTAACCCTTCCTCCAGACGGGTGGAGAACAGATCATCGGCGCCGCGCTCGGAGACGTGCGAGTCGAAGGGCGCTCCGTGCACGGCGTACCGCCAGCACATCGACTTGATGAACTCGGCCGCGGAGCGGTTCAGTTGCCAATGCGACTTTGCTCGACGCCTCGTGGAGAGGTACCCGAGCACCAGTACCCCCACGTACGCCAACACGCTGAAGAACGCCGCCACTTGGAACGATCCGCCCACCTTCAGGGAGGTGGGGAGCGAGGCCAGAGCGGCACCGGCCACCAGCAGGAGCAGCTGGTACCGGGTGGCCGCGACGGCCTCCCGCTGGCGGGCGACGGCTATGGCGTCCGTGCGGTGGTAGAGAACCGGTAGATCGCCGTTGCGGAAAACCATGCTGTGCAAAGGGCTGGAAAGCTCGCTCATACACACCCCCGTCTGCGGTTTTGTGTTCACTCATTAGGCGGAATCGCTTGTTCCTTGCGGGCCTGCGAGAATGTGGTGCAACTCTTTCGTTGCTTATCCCCGTGCTGAGTTGCTGAGAGTGGCCATGAGAGTAAAGTCGTGCCGCCGGCATCGCAACGGTGCGTGGTATCCCCGCAGACACAGCCTTGAGCTGGACACAACATCAAGGACGGCCCCCCAATGACCCTTCACTCCTCCGCATCCTTCGCCGCTGCGAAGAAGAATCGCGTTCCACTGGCACAGATCGACGTCCGCGGCGCCGATGCCGCGCAGAAGCTCGCCCGCGTCCTTCCCGCTTCCGAAGCACGCGGTCTGCGCGCCACCACGTTCAACTCGTCGCTCTGAAGCGGCTCCTCAGGGCCGCGGACCGGCCCTAGACTGGTGGAATGACAGGACCCCCTTTGGTCCCCTTCCAGCAGATCGTCGTGAAGGTCCACAGCAGGTGCGATCTTGCCTGCGACCATTGCTACATCTATGAACACGCTGATCAGAGCTGGCGTACCCGCCCGAAGGCAATCTCTGACGAAGCGATTTCCTGGACAGCTCTGCGACTGGCCGAGCATGCCAAGAGCCATGCCCTGCCCTCCGTGTCAGTGATCCTGCACGGAGGGGAGCCTCTGCTGGCAGGCCCCGAGCGTCTGCGCCGCGTCTGCGAGGAGTTCACCGCAGCACTTGAACCGGTCGCCGCACTCGACTTGAGGATCCACACCAACGGAATTCGGCTGAACGACCGTTTTCTCGACCTGTTCGACGAATTCGACGTCCGGGTCGGCATCTCCCTCGACGGGGACCGCAGCGCCAACGACCGCCACCGCCGTTACGCGGACGGCCGCACCAGCCACCCGCTCGTCCTGCGGGCCGTGGACCTCCTTCGCCAGGAGCGCTACCGCCACCTCTACCTGGGCCTGCTGTGCACCATCGACGTCGCCAACGACCCGGTCGCCGTGTACGACGCCCTCGCCGAGCTCGAACCGCCCCGCATCGACTTCCTGCTGCCCCACGCCACCTGGGACGACCCGCCGGCCAGGCCGGACGGATCACCCACCGCATACGCCGAGTGGATCCTCGAGATCTTCGACCGCTGGGACGCCCGCGGCAGGCCCGTGCCGGTGCGGCTCTTCGACTCGGTGTTCTCCACCCTGGCTGGCGGCCCCAGCCTCACCGAATCCCTCGGCCTCGCCCCCTCCGACCTCGTCGTCGTCGAGACCGACGGCACCCTGGAACAGGTCGACTCCCTGAAGAGCGCCTACGAGGGCGCGGCCGCCACCGGGTTCGACGTCTTCCGGCACCGCTTCGACGACGTCGCCTCCCACCCGGGCGTCCGGGCACGCCAACTCGGCCTGGCCGGCGTGAGCCGGACGTGCCGTCAGTGCCCGGTCGTCCGCTCCTGCGGCGGCGGCCTCTACACGCACCGCTACGCCACCGGCTCGGGCTTCGACAACACCTCCGTGTACTGCAACGACCTCAAGGCGCTCGTCCGCGGCATCGAGGAGCGCACCGCGCCGTCCTCCGCCTCCCCGGCCGTCAGCGACCCGGAGGCACTGCAGATCCTCCAGCAGGACCTGACCCGCTACACCCTCGCCCGGCTCAACGAGGAGCTCGGCGGCCGCGGCGGCGAGCGGTGGTCGGCCGCCTGGGAGCTCGCGTCGGCGATCGAGGAGACATCGCTCGGACTCGACGAGATCTACGCCCACCCCTACACCCGCACCTGGCTCCACACCTGCCTCGACGCCCTGCGCGAGCAGCGCCCCGACGCGGTCGAACTCGCCCTGCGCCTGGAGGCCTACGTGGCCGCCGCGGCCGTACGGAGCCGGCTCGGCGTCCCCGTACGGGTGGGCTGCCCCACCGGCACGCTCGTCCTGCCCACCCTCGGCGAGCTCCGGCTGACCGACGACGGCGGGCCGTGCGAGGCCGAGGTCGGCGGCGGGCCCGACGAGGTGCTCGTGACCGTGCCGGGGGGCGCGACCTTACGCGTACGCCCCGGCGAGGCCGGGCCCGGCTGGCGGACCCCGCGGCGGCCCGGACTCCAAGGCTGGCCGGGGCTCGTGCTGGAGGACGTCGACCCGTTCCGGGACTGCTTCGACGAAACGGTGGGTGCCGCGGGGGACACGGAAGCGCTCTCCCGGGCATGGGCACTGTTGCGGGACGCCGCGCCGGAGCAGGCGGCCGAGATCGCGTCCTCCCTCACCACCCTGACACCGCTGCGGAGCGGCGGTCCCTCGGTCGGACGACACGCCTACGGCGCGCTGGGCATCAGCCTCGACGGAAGTCCCGAAGAACTGGCGGCCGCACTGCTGCGGGGCTTCTCCCGGGCCAAACTGCGCGCGATCGGGGAAGTGGCCGACCTCCTGGCCGAGGACGGCGCCTGGCTGCACCCCGCCCCCTGGCAGGACGAGCCGCTGCCCGCCTCGCGGTTGCTGGCCGGTGCGTACGAACGCGTCATGCTCGCGCCCCTCGACCCGGCAGCCGCCGCCCACGCCGTCCTCGCCCTCAAGGCCCTGCGCGACGCACCGGAACCGACCGTCAGCGGCAAGCGCCTCATCGCCGCCCTGCACACGGAGGCAGCCCGTGACTGACCGGTCAGGCGACCGCGAACCGTTACCGGCGCTGCGCGCCCTCGGCGTGCGCCCCGGCATGACCCTCCTCGTCCACGCCTCCCTGCACGCCACCGGGCTCGGCGCCCGCCGGCTGCGGGACGCGCTGCTCGAGGCCCTCGGTCCCGAGGGGACCCTCGTGGTCCCGGCGTTCACGGCGGAGAACTCGGACACCTCGTCCGCGTATCTCGCCCGGGTGCGCGGCATGACACCCGAGCAGGCGGCAGCCTTCCGGGCGGACATGCCGGCCTTCGACCCGGCGACCACACCCGCTCAGGGAATGGGCCGGCTGGCCGAATCCGTACGGACCGCCCCCGGCGCGGTGCGCAGCGCCCACCCGCAGACGTCGTTCGCGGCGCTCGGCCGGCGGGCCGCGGAACTCCTCGCCGAGCACCCGCTGGACTGCCATCTCGGAGAGCGCTCACCGCTCGGCGCCCTCCACCGCGCCGGAGCGCACGTACTGATGATCAATGTGGGCTTCGCCAAATGCACCGCGTTCCATCTCGCCGAGTACCACGTCGGATCGCCGCTGCGCACCTACCGTTGTGTGGTGCGGCGGCCGGACGGCGGCGCCGGATGGACCGAGTACACCGATGTGGTGCTGGACGACAGTGATTTCGAGGCGATCGGTGCCGCCTTCTCATGGGGAGTGGAACGAAGCGGACAACTCGGCGGAAGAACCGCAAGGCTGTTCTCTCTCAGGGACGCGGTCGACCACGCGAGGGGTTGGATGACCGAAAAGCGGTGATGATTGACCGAACGGCAAGGGGATGGAGCGTGACTCGCTCCGGAATGATTACGTCGCTCGCGTCCTTCATCGAAGGCGGGTGTCGGGCCGGGTGTTCACGCAGGACGGGGGTCGTGTGTCGGATTCAGCGCAGCGGGCGGCGGACCATCGGCCGTACTTCTTCTTGAGCTACGCGCACACACCGCGGTACGGGGCCGGCGGCCCCGACCCCGACATGTGGGTCGAGCGGCTTTTCCGCGACCTGTGCGGCCATGTGATGGCCATGACCGATCTGCCGGCCGGCGCACCCGCCGGCTTCATGGACCGGGAGATACGTTCGGGGGAGGGCTGGTCGGAGCGGCTGGGCGAAGTGCTGGCCAGCTGCCGGGTGTTCGTCCCGCTCTTCTCCCCCCGCTACTTCGCCAGCGAGATGTGCGGCAAGGAGTGGTACGCCTTCGCCCAGCGGGCCATCTACCACCACGCGAAGAGCAACCGCCCGGCGGAGGCGATCGTCCCGGCGTTATGGGTGCCGATGCCGCCCGAGCAACTGCCCGGCCCCGCCGAGCGACTGCAGTTCAACCACCGCGCCTTCGGCGACCGGTACGTGACCGACGGCCTCTACGGCCTGATCAAGCTCCGGATATTCGCGGAGGAGTACGAGGCGGCCGTCTACGAACTGGCGAAACGGATCGTCAGCGTCGCCGACACCATACGGCTCGCCCCCGGCAGCCCCGTCGAATTCCGTCAGGCGCCCAGCGCGTTCGGCAGACCCAGCGTCGGCCCGCGGCCCATGCACGTCACCGTCGCCGCCCCCACGAGCCACGACCTGCCGCCCGGCCGCTCGGCCGACTACTACGGCAAGCAGTCGCAGGACTGGAACCCGTACCACCCCGACTCCGCCCGCCCGTTGGCGTACGTCGCACAGGATCTGGTGCGCTCCCTCAACTACCAGCCGACCGTCTCCTCCTTCGACCACGAGCCGCTGCCCGCGGCGGGCCAGCCGCCGACCCGGCCCGAGATCCTGCTCATCGACCGCTGGGCCCTCGAGAACGAGGAACGGCGGCGCAAACTCGCCGCCTTCGACGCGCATCCGCACCCGTGGGTCAGCGTCGTCGTCCCCTGGAACCGCGACGACCCGGACAGCCGCGGCGCGGAGGCCGAACTGATCGAGAAACTGGAGCGCACCATGCCGCACCAGATGAGCCACGGCCGCGCGGCCTGCCAGGCGGCGGCCAAGGGCGTCTACAGCATGGAGGCCTTCGGGCACCTGCTGCCACAGGTCGCGGAGGCGGCCGCCCAGGAGTACCTGCGCCACGCGGAGGTCTTCCCGCCGGCCCCGCCGGGCGGCGGCAGTCACAGCGAACGGCCCCGGCTGCGCGGCCCGATGGCCGGGTACAGCACCACCCACTACGTCCCGAACATGCGTGACATCGCCCCTGATGCGGAGGACACGGATGACAGCCAGTCGTGACGGGCGCATCGTCACCTTCTACTCGTACAAGGGAGGTACCGGACGCACGATGGCCATGGCCAACGTGGCCTGGATCCTCGCCGCGAACGGTAAGCGGGTGCTGGCCGTCGACTGGGACCTGGAAGCACCCGGCCTGCACCGCTTCTTCCACCCGTTCCTGGACCCCTCCACACTCGGTGCCACCACCGGCGTCATCGACCTGATCACCGAGTACGCCTGGGCCGCGACCAACCCCGAGCCGCGCCGCGTCGACTGGCACCTGGACTACGCGCGCATCCAGCCGCACGCCGTCTCCCTCACCCCCGAGAGCCTCGGCTGGGAGTTCCCCGAGGGCGGCACGCTCGACTTCGTCTCCGCGGGCAAGCAGAACCGCGAGTACTCCGCGACCGTGTCGACCTTCGACTGGGACAACTTCTACGACCGGCTCGGCGGCGGGCACTTCTTCGACGCGCTGCGCGACGACATGAAGGCCAACTACGACTACGTCCTCATCGACAGCCGCACCGGCCTCAGCGACATCGCCGACATCTGCACCGTCCACCTGCCCGACGTCCTCGTCGACTGCTTCACGCTCAGCGACCAGTCCATCGACGGCGCCGCCGCGGTCGCCCGGCAGATCGACGAGCGGTACGGCGGCCGGGGCATCCGGATCTTCCCCGTCCCCATGCGCATCGACGAGGGGGAGAAGGAGAAGGCGGACGCCGGACGTGCCCTCGCGCGCCTCAAGTTCGACCGCTTCCCCACCGGCCTGACCGGCGAGGAGGCGACCGCCTACTGGGGCGCGGTGGAGATCCCCTACCGGCCCTACTACGCCTACGAGGAGACGCTCGCGACCTTCGGCGACGAGTCCGGGCTCACCAGCTCGCTGCTCTCCGCCTTCGAACGCCTCACCGCCGTCGTCACCGACCAGCAGGTCACCGCGATGCCGCCGGTCAACGAGGACGTCCGGCTGCGCATCAGGGACGCCTTCACCCGCCGCCGCCCCGCACTGCCCGCCGACCTGTTCCTCAGCTACGTCGCAGAGAACCGCATGTGGGCCGACTGGGTCGAGTACGTGCTCAGCAGAGCCGGCTTCCGGGTCGTGCCGCGCGACGTGTCGGCGGAACACGATCCCGTGGAGGTCGACGCGGCCGCCGCGGAGAACGCCGCACGCACGGTCGTGCTGCTGTCCAGCGCCTACCTCAAGTCGGCCCGGGCCGTGGAGGTCTTCCAGCGCGCGGCCGCGGAGGACCCGAGCGGCGGCCGACGGCACCTGCTCCCGATCCGGGTCGGCGACGTCCGTCTCACCACCCCCTACATCGACCGCAATCCGGTCGACCTGTTCCGGCTCGACGAGGTGCACGCGACCGGCGCCCTGCTGCGGGCGCTCGACCGTCCCGTGCAGCTTCCCGATCCGTCGTCGCCCGGACCGAGGTTCCCCGGAACGGTGCCCAAGATCTGGAACGCGCCGCCCCGCAACCCCGGCTTCACCGGCCGCTCCGTCGTCCTGGAGCGGATGCGTGACCAGCTCGGCGGCGGCATGGCGGTGGCCGCGGTCCTGCCGCAGCCCCAGACGCTCTACGGCCTCGGCGGCGTCGGCAAGACCCAGGTGGCCCTCGAGTACGTGCACCGGTTCATGGCCGACTACGACCTGGTCTGGTGGATCTCCTCCGAACAGCCCGACGACGTCGTCGCCGGCCTCGCGGAACTCGCCGTCCGGCTCGGCGCGCAGGGCGGGGAGGACATGGCCGCAGCTTCCCAGGAGGCCATCGACCTGCTGCGGCGCGGAGTGCCGTCGTCACGGTGGCTGCTGGTCTTCGACAACGCCGACGACCCCGAGCAGCTCAAGCGCTTCTTCCCCGCCGGCGGCCCCGGGCACGTCCTCGTCACCTCCAGGAACCAGACCTGGTCGCAGTACGGCGACGCGCTGCCCGTCGACGTCTTCCTGCGCGAGGAGTCCATCGAGCACATACAGCGGCGTGCCCGCGGGCTGAGTGCCGAGGACGCCGACCAGGTCGCCACGGCCGTGGGCGACCTGCCCCTCGCCGTCGAGCAGGCCGCGGCCTGGATAGCGGAGACCGCCACACCGGTCGCCTCCTACCTGGAGCAGCTGCGCGAGCAGGCCGCCAGCGTGCTGGCGCTCAACCAGCCCGCCGGATACCCGGAGCCGGTCGCCGCGACCTGGAACGTGTCCATCGAGCGGCTGAAAGAGCGCTCTCCCGCGGCCGTCCGCCTCCTGCAGCTCTGCGCCTTCTTCGCACCCGAGCCGATCTCCGCGAACCTCCTCTACAGCAAGGAGATGATCGACGCCCTCAAGCCGTACGACGCCTCCCTCCAGGAGAAGCTGGTGCTGGGCCGGGTCATCCGGGAGATCGGCCGGTTCGCCCTCGCCAAGGTCGACCAGGTCTCCAACTCGATCCAGGTGCACCGGCTGGTGCAGGCCGTCATCAGGGCGCAGCTGAGCGAGGAGGAGCAGATGGACGCGCGCCACGCCGTCCACCGCATCCTCGCGGGCGCCAGGCCCGACGACGACGAACCGATCGACAACCCGGAGACCTGGCCGCGGTTCAACACCATCTGGCCGCACCTCGGCCCGTCGGAGGCCAGGTACTGCAAGGAGCCGGAGACCCGCAGGCTGCTGATCGACCGGGTGCGCTACCTGTGGAAGCGCGGCGACTGGAAGACCGCCCACGCCCTCGCGAGCGATCTGCGCGAGGCGTGGAAGGAGATGCTCGGCAACGACGACCTCCAGTACCTGTACCTGCGCTTCCACCTCTCCAACATCCTGCGTTCCCAGGGCCGTTACGTGGAGGCCAAGGACCTCGACGAGGTGACGCTCGAGCGGCAGCGCGTGGTACTCGGCGCCTCCCATCCGCACACGTACATGACCACCAGCGGTCTGGCGATGGACCTCGGCACGCTCGGCGAGTACGGCAGGGCGATGGAGCTGGCGACCGAGGCGCACGAAGGGTTCAGCCAGATCTTCCACGAGTCCCACCCGCGCACGCTCGCCGCCGCCAACAACCTGGCGCTGAACCTGCGGATGGTGGGGCAGTACGCGCGGGCCCGCGAGATCGACCAGGAGGTCTTCGACCGGCGCACGGAGGTGCTCGGCCCGGAGCACCCGTACACGCTCTCCTCGGCGATGAACCTCGCCCGCGACCTCAGGGAGGTCGGGCGGTACGAGGACTCCGTGTCCGTGCTCAGCCGCACCTACGAGGTCTACAAGGAGCAGCTCGGGCGGGCGTTCCCCGGCACGCTGGCCGCGGGCAAGAGCCTCGCGGTGTCGCTGCGCAGGGCGGGCCGGCTGGAGGACGCGCGGCGGCTGACGACGGCGACCCGCAACCGCTACCGCGCCAAGTACACCTCGGCCAACCCCGACTCGCTGGCCTGCGACCTCAACCTGGCGGCGGACCTGTTCGCCGCCGGCGAGCCCGTCGCCGCCCGGGACCTCGCCCAGGAGGTCGTCGACCAGTACCGGCAGGTCCCCGGTGAGCGGCACCCGTACACCCTGGCCGCGATCAACAACCTCGGGATCTACGAGTGGGGCTGCGGCACTCCGGAGATCGCGGAACGGCTGCTGCGGGACGTGGTCGCGGCGATGCGGGAGGTGCTGGGGGAGGACCATCCGCACGCCCTCTACAGCACGATCAACCTCGCCAACGCCCTCGCGGACCTGGGCCTCTGCGAGGATGCGCTGGCGATCGAGCGGCGGACCGTGGACCGGCTGCGCGAGGTGCTCGGAGCGCACCACCCGGAGGTGCTCGGCATCGCCTCCAACATGTCGGTCACGCTCGGACTGCTGGGGCGCAAGGACGAGGCGGCCCAGATGCGGACGGAGACGGTCGAGGAGCTGCAGCGGCTGCTGGGCGAGGAGCACGCGCTCACCCGCATCGCCAAGGACGAACGCCGCGTCTACCGCGACCTGGAGCCGCTGGCGGTCTGACGGCTGTGTGACGGTGCGGGCCGCGCCGTGCCCGGAGGCGCGGCGCGGCCCGTACGGTCCTCCGGCGGCGCGGCGGCCCGCTCGCCGGCCGGTGGACGCGGTCAGTCGTCCAGCAGCCAGGTGAGGATGCGCGGCAGCGCGTGCAGGGCGTCGAAGTGAGCGGCGGCCGGTTCCAGGACGGCCGTCGCGCCCGGGATGCGTTGGGCGAGCCAGCGTGAGTGGCCCACCGGGGAGAAGACGTCCTTCTCCCCGTGCCACAGCATCACCGGGCTCTTGATGTCCGCCGGGTCGAAGCCCCACGGGCTGCAGAACGCCAATGCGTCGTCGATCCACCCGTACGCCGAAGTCCGCAGCGCCTCCTGGTAGTTGCGCAGCAGCATGGACCTGACGCCGGCGTCGGAGACCACCATGCGGTCGGAGTCGGTGAGCTCCCTGCGCAGGTCGTTCAGCAGGCGGACCGGGTCCTTCCTGATTTCGGCGGAGCGCAGTGTGAACCGCTCCACGAGTCCGGCCGGATCGTCGGAGGCGCTGGTGTACTCGGTGACGTTCGACGCCGCCATGCCCTCGAACCAGTCCAGCCCGTCCGCGTCCCTGGGCGCGAGGGTCACCAGAGCGGCGGCCCGGGTGACCCGGTCCGGCATCAGGGCCGCGCACGCCAGCGCGTGCGGTGCGCCCCCGGACCGGCCCACGACGGCGAAGCGCTCCAGGCCGAAGTCGTCGGCGATCGCCCGTACGTCCTGTGCCACATCGGCGACGCTGCGGCCCGCGAGCCGGTCCGAACCGCCGTACCCGGGGCGGTCATAGGCGATCAGCTGTGTGCCGCGCTGATAGAGCACCATGCCGCGCGGCGCGGGGCCGAGCCTGCTGCCCGGCGTACCGTGCAGCAGGAAGACCGGTCTGCCGCGCGGATCGCCGAGGCGCTCCACCATCAGATGCCGCCCGTCCGCCGCGCGCACCCGACGTCGCACCCGAACGCCCCCTTCGCCGTACATGCCCCGTGCGTGCATGCCCCGTGCCGTCCATGCCCGTGCAGACACCATGAGCTTCCCCCTCCGAACGGTGATTACCCATCAGGCGGCCGACTGCCGGGGGCATTCGGGGTCCTGTTCCCGATTCCTGTGAAGAGGCTGTGAACGCACCTGTGTTGTCGTGTGCCCGTCCCGTGGCCGACCTTGTGTGCGACTGCGACGCCTCGGAATAGTGGGCGACTCATCCTCCGCGTCCGGGCACCCCACTTGCTCCGGGCGCGGCCCCCACAGGAGGTCGAAGTTGAAGCACCGACGCATACCCAAGAGGAAAGCGGCAATAGCGGGCGGCGCGGTCGTCGCCGTCGTCGCCGCGGGCGTCACCTTCCAGAGTGCGAACGCCAGTGACCACACCGCGCAGTTCGACGTGAAGGCGCTCACGGCGCCGGCGGCCGGGAACCTCGCCGCCACGCTGAGGGCGGACCTGGGTGCCGAGGAGGCCGGCGCGTACTACGACGCCAAGGCCAAGGCGCTCATCGTGAACGTGCTGAACGAGGACGCGGCGCAGACGGTGCGCGAGGCGGGCGGCAAGGCGAGGATCGTCGAGAACACCCTCGTCGAGCTGAAGAGCGCCCGGCAGACCCTCACGGACAAGGCGACCATCCCGGGCACCTCGTGGGCGACCGACCCGGTGACCAACAAGGTCGTCGTCACCGCCGACCGCACGGTCGAGGGCGCCGACTGGGCCAAGCTGCAGAAGGTCGTCGAGGGCCTCGGCGCCAAGGCGGAGCTCAAGAAGACCGCGGGCGAGTTCCGGCCCTTCATCGCGGGCGGCGACGCCATCCACTCGGGCGGCGGCCGCTGCTCGCTCGGCTTCAACGTGGTCAAGGACGGTGAGCCGCACTTCATCACCGCCGGACACTGCGGGCAGACCGGCAGCGAGTGGTCCGACTCGGCGGGCGGCCCGGCCGTCGGCACGATGGTCGACTCGCAGTTCCCCGGCAACGACTTCGCGCTGGTGAAGTACAGCGGTGCCACGGAACACCCGAGCGAGGTGAACCTCTACGACGGCGGATCCCAGGCCATCACCCAGGCGGGCGAGGCGACCGTCGGCATGCAGGTGACCCGCAGCGGCTCCACCACCCAGGTCCACGACGGTGAGGTGACGGGCCTCGACGCCACCGTTAACTACGGCAACGGCGACATCGTCGAGGGCCTCATCCAGACGAACGTCTGCGCGGAACCGGGCGACAGCGGCGGCTCACTCTTCTCCGGCGACGCGGCGATCGGCCTCACGTCGGGCGGCAGCGGCGACTGCAGCTCGGGCGGCGAGACGTTCTTCCAGCCGGTGACGGAGGCGCTTTCCGTCCTGGGCGCGGAAATCGGCTGACGCCTCTCTCCTCTGCTCGGCCCCCTTTGCTCGGCCCCTTCTCCTCTGCTCGGCCCCGCCGCCGCCACGGACACGTGGCGGGGGCGGGGCCGTGGCTTTCGGGGGCGCGGGTGGGGCACGTGAGTGCGTGGCGCCTGTGGCGGGCCGGTTCTCCTCGGGCCCGGTGGCCGTGGGGGACCGGGTCCCCCGTCCCCGTACGGCCCGGCTGCCGCCGGGGACCTCACGGCCCGGGGCCGGTCCTCCGTCCCGGGGCCAGGTCCTCCGTCCCGGGGCCGGTCCTCCGTCCCGGTGCGGCCCGGCGGCCGCGGCACTTCCCGGGGCCCGGGGCTTCGCCCGTGCACTCCGCGTCCCGGACGCCGACGGGCCGACCCGGTCCACCTCCGCCCGTCAGGCCCGCCTCGCTCCGACCGCCTGCGTCGACTCCTCCGTGCGCTGCCGCCGCGCCATCGCGCACGCCAGCGTGACCACCGAGCCCGCCACCGCCCACGCGGCGAGCACCAGCATCGGTCCGCCGGCCCCGTTCCCCCTGAAGTACGCGATGGAGCGCGTCGCGTACGTGCCCGCTCCGGGTGGCAGCGCCGGGCCGATCGCGCGCCAGAACGGCGGCAGGAGCGGATACGGGTAGGCCCCGCCCGCGCTCGGGTTGCCGAGGACGACCACGAGCAGGATCGCCAGGCCGATGCCCACGATCCCCGCCAGTCCCTGCAGTGCCAGCGTGAGCGCTCCGACCGCGAAGACGAGCAGGGTGCCGAGGCCCCACAGTGCCCAGATGCTGCCGGGCAGCGCCTCCAGGACCGGACCGGCGATCACCGTGCCGAGCAGCCCCGCGGTGATCGAGTACAGCAGCAGCGCGCCGAGCCGGATGACGGCGCGGGCCCCGTGCGAGGGGCGGGCGCCCGCGCTGATCGCCAGGATCGCCGCGCACAGATAACCGCCCACGCACCAGCCGACCACCAGGTAGAACGAGGAGAGGCCGCGTGCGTCGCCCTTGGCGCCCGGGACGACGTCCACCACCTGGATCCTGCGCTGCTGCGACTGCTCCGCCTTTCCGACGACCGCGACCAGCGCCTCGGAGAGCGCTCCCCCGCCCCCTCCCGCGACCAGCAGCCGGTCGGTGGTGCCGCGGGGGTCGATGACGAGCGCCCCGTCGACCTTCCGCTCCAGGATCTGCCGCCGGGCGGCCGCCTCGTCGTCGACGGTGCGCGGCTCCAGGGGGTCGCCCGGCAACCGGGCGAGCCGGTAGAGGGCCTCGTCGGCGATCTGCGTGTCGGGGGAGGTGATCGCCAGCGGGATCATGTGCGGCTTCGGCTGGTGGAAGGCGCCGATGTACGAGGTGATGAAGCCGAGCTGGAGCGCCAGCACTCCGATGACCAGGATCGCGGCCCGCACGGTCACCGCGTCCTTGACCTCGTCGAGGAACCCCTTGCGCGGCTCGTCGTCCGTCTGTGCCGTCTGTGCCATGGCCCAACGCTCGACGGCGCCCGTCGTCCGCGCAGGCGGTAGGGTCCGAATGGCCGAATTAGACAGTGTCTACGGGTTGCGGTAGACACTGTCCATGACGTCTGCGACGCAACACGACGAGAGTCTCCGGGCCAGGCTGGTGGCCGCGGGGGTCGAGCTGGTGACCACGAGGGGGGTGGAAGCGCTCTCCCTGCGGGAGATCGCCCGCAGCGCGGGCGTCTCGCACGGCGCACCACGGCGGTACTTCCCCACCCACCTGTCCCTGCTGTCCGCGATCGCCGGGGAGGGCTTCGCCGACCTGGCGCGCAGGTCCGACGCCGTCGGCGCCGGTGAGGACGACCCCCGCGCCCGGGTCGCCGCGCTGTGCCGCCTCTATCTGGAGTTCGCGCGGACCGACGGCGGCATGTTCGAGCTGATGTTCCGCCACGACCTGCTCAAGAGCGGTCATCTCGGGCTGCGGGAGACCAGCCTGCCGCTCTTCGGCAGGTTCGTGGACGCGGTGGCGCAGGTGCGGCCGCGTCCCGGGGACGCCCCGCCGCAGGTCGCCGCGACCGCGCTGTGGGCGAATCTGCACGGCATCGCCCAGCTGTGGGGCTGGGGCAGTCTCCAGCTCGCGACGGGCACCGACGACGTCGAACCACTTCTGCGCACGGTGCTGGCCGCCCACCTCGGGCCGGATCCCCGGTGAGTACGGCCCCGAGCGCGGGCCGCGCGGGCCGCAGCGCACACCGGAACACCGGCCGGGACGAAGACCGGAGCGCCGGCCGAGGCGACGGCCCCACGGGGGAGAGCGGTCCCACGGGCGAAAGCGCGGGCCGAAGCCCGGGCCGGAGGGCGGTCCATCGGCGGATCACGCTGGCCGGCAGTGTCGTCGGCGCCTCGGTCGTCGCCCTGGACGGCACCGTGCTGACCATCGTGCAGCCGGTCATGCAGCGGGAACTGCACGCGTCGTTCGAACAGGTCCAGTGGACCGGTACCGGCTATCTGATCGCGGTGGCGAGCCTGCTCGTCCTCGCCGGCCGCATCGGCGACCGGTTCGGCCACCGGCAGGTCTTCGCCGTCGGGACGCTGGGCTTCGGCGCCGCGTCCGCCGGGATCGGACTGGCGCCGGACATCGGCTGGGTGATCGCGCTGCGCGTCGCGCAGGGAGTCTTCGGCGCGCTGCTGCAGCCGGCCACCCTCGGCATGCTGCGGGCCGCGTTTCCGCCCGACCGGCTGGGCATGCCGATCGCGCTGCGCACCAGCGCGATCGGGGCGGCGGCGGCCGCCGGGCCGCTCGTCGGCGGGGCGCTGGCCGCCGAGCTGGGGTGGCGGTCCGTCTTCCTGCTCAATGTCGCGCCGGCGCTGGTGATCGGCCTGCTCGTGCTCGCCGTGCGGGACCCGGAGCCGGTCGAGGCGCCAAGGACCGGGCTCGACCCCGTCGGGGCCTGCCTGCTCGCGGTGACCCTGGTCTGCCTGGTGCACACGCTCGTCGGCATGCCGGTCAGCGGACGGGCTGCCGTGACCGCGGCGGGATGCGGTGCTGCCGTCGTCGCCGGTGCCGCGTTCGTGCGGCACGTACGGCGCGGCCGTGACCCGCTGGTGCCGCCGGAGGTGCTCGGGTCGGCCGCCGTCGCCTCGGCGCTCGGGGTGCTGGTGTGCGCGTCGGCGGTGCTGTCCGGGTCCCTGTTCGCCGGGGTCTATTTCCTTCAGGACGTCCTCGGTCTCGACCCCTTCCGGAGCGCTCTGCAGGCACTGCCCGGGGCCGTGGCGGTGGTCCTGGGGGCGCCGGTCTGCGCGGTGGCGCTGCGCCGGTACGGTCCGCGGCGGGCGACCGCGGTGGCGATGACCCTCCTCGTCCTCGGCGCCCTCGCGCTCTCCCGCCTCGAACGGGCGTCGGGGGCGGTACCGGTCGGCGGCGGGTTCTTCCTGGTGGGTGCCGGTTTCGGCGCCGCGATGGTCGCGGCGACGGCGGTCGTCGTGCGCGGTGCGCCGGCGGAGCACGCCGGGGTGGCGGGCGGGCTCCAGCAGACCGCCATGAACATCGGTCCGGTGCTGGGGGTGGCCGTGGCGACCGCGCTGATGACACTCGCGGCACCCCGCGGGGGACCGGCGGGGTCCGTGGTGATGTCCGTCTCCGCGACGGGGCCGGCGATGACCGTCCTCGCGGCCGTGGCGGCGGCCGGTGCGCTCCTGGCGGCGGTGCTGCCGGGCCCTTCCGGCGCCGCCCCGCCGCGACCGCGCACCGCTCCGTAGTACGTGGCGGCATCCCGCTGCCGCCGCGGGGAGGCGGAACACGGGGCTGCGGGGAGGCGGAACACGGGGCTGCGGGGAGGCGGAACACGGGGCTGCGGGGAGGCGGAACACGGGGCTGCGGGGAGGCTCGGGGAATGTGTCGTACGCATGTTCGAAACTGGTCTATGGTTGGAGGTGGGGGAGGTGAGAACGACTGATTCAGGAGGTGCGGATGCCTTACTTCACGCATCTGCACACCGTTTCCGGGTTCTCCGTGCGATACGGCGCCTCCCACCCGGAGCGGCTGGCCGGCCGCGCCGCCGAGCGCGGCATGGACGCCCTCGCGCTGACCGACCGCGACACCCTCGCGGGCGCGGTCCGTTTCGTCACCGCCTGCGCCAAGGAAGGCGTACGTCCGCTGTTCGGGGTGGACCTCGCGGTGGGGGAGCGGGCGCGGCAGGAGGGGCCCGCCGAGCGGCGCCGTACGCCGGTGCGCGGCGGAGCGTTCGTCGACGAGTCCGCGCCCCGCACCGTCTTCCTGGCCCGCGACCGCCGCGGCTGGGCCGACCTGTGCCGGATGGTCACCGCCGCCCACGCCACCGACCCGCGCAGCCCCCTGCTGCCCTGGGACGACAACCACGGCGACGGGCTGACCGTGCTGCTCGGCCCGTCGTCCGAGGTGGGCGGGGCACTGGCCGCCGGCCGCCCCGACCGCGCGGCCAAGCTGCTCGCCCCCTGGCGTGAGCGGTACGGCGACCGGCTCCGGCTGGAGGTCGTGCACCACGGCGGGGGCGGTACCGGTCCCGGCTCGCTGCGCCATGCCGCCCGTACCCTCGGCCTCGCCGCCGAGCAGGGCGTACGGGCCGTGCTGACCAACGCCGTCCGCTACGCCGACCCCGGCCAGGGCCCGGTCGCGGACGTCCTCGACGCCGCCCGCCGCCTGGTGCCCATCGACCCCCGCAAGGGCCTCGACAGCGGTGAGCGCTGGCTGAAGGACCCGGCGGCGATGGCCGTCCTCGCCGGCCGGGTCGCGGAGGCCGCCGGGTTCCGGCGCGAGCTCGCGCACCGGCTGCTCGCCATGACGGAGGAGACGGCCGCCGAATGTCTGGTCGATCCCGAGGACGATCTCGGGATCGGCAGCGTCCACTTCCCGGAGCCGGCCCTCGTCGGTGCCGAGTACCGCACCGCACAGCGGGTGCTGGCCTCCCGCGCCGCCGCCGGAATGGTGCTGCGCGGTTACGACGGGCGGCGCGAGTACTGGGAGCGGATGCACCACGAGCTGGACATCATCGCCCACCACGGCTTCGCCTCCTACTTCCTGACGGTCGCTCAGGTGGTGGACGACGTGAAGGGCATGGGCATCAGGGTCGCGGCGCGCGGTTCCGGTGCCGGCTCCCTGGTCAACCACCTCCTCGGCATCGCGCACGCCGACCCGGTCGAGCACGGACTGCTGATGGAGCGCTTCCTGTCCAAGCGGCGGCGCGTCCTGCCCGACATCGACATCGACGTGGAGTCCGCCCGCCGGCTCGAGGTCTACCGGAAGATCATCGGCCGCTTCGGCGAGGAGCGGGTCGCGACCGTCGCCATGCCCGAGACCTACCGGGTCCGGCACGCGATCCGGGACGTGGGAGCCGCCCTGTCCATGGACCCGGCGGAGATCGACAAGCTCGCCAAGTCCTTCCCGCACATCCGGGCCCGCGACGCCCGCGCGGCCCTGGCCGAACTGCCGGAACTGCGGGAGGTGGCAACGGAGTCGAAGCGGCGGGAACGGATGTGGGAACTGGTCGAGGCGCTGGACGCGCTGCCCCGCGGGGTCGCCATGCACCCGTGCGGCGTGCTGCTCTCCGACGCCTCGCTGCTCACCCGCACACCGGTGGTGCCGACCAGCGGCGAAGGCTTCCCCATGTCCCAGTTCGACAAGGACGACGTGGAGGAGCTCGGGCTGCTCAAGCTCGACGTCCTCGGGGTGCGGATGCAGTCGGCGATGGCGCACGCGGTCGCCGAGGTGCGCAGGGCCACCGGCGAGGAGGTCGACGTCGACGCCGTGCCGCCGGGCGACCCGGCCACCTACCGGCTCATCAGGTCGACCGAGACGCTGGGCTGCTTCCAGATCGAGTCGCCAGGCCAGCGCGACCTGGTGGGGCGGCTTCAGCCGGAGACCTTCGGCGACCTGGTCGTCGACATCTCACTGTTCCGTCCGGGGCCGGTCGCGGCCGACATGGTGCGGCCGTTCATCGAGGCCAGGCACGGCCGGGCACCCGCCCGCTATCCGCATCCCGACCTGGAGGGGCCGCTGCGTCAGACGTACGGAGTGGTCGTCTTCCACGAGCAGATCATCGAGATCCTGGACATCATGACCGGCTGCGGCCGGGACGAGGCCGACCGGGTGCGGCGCGGTCTCTCCGACCCCGAGTCGCAGGGGAAGATCAAGACGTGGTTCGCGCGGAACGCCGGGGCCAAGGGGTACGCGCCCGAGGTGATCGGCCGGGCCTGGGAGATCATCGAGGCCTTCGGGTCGTACGGCTTCTGCAAGGCGCACGCGGTCGCGTTCGCCGTGCCCACGTACCAGTCGGCCTGGCTCAAGGCGCACCACCCGGCGGCCTTCTACGCCGGGCTGCTCACCCACGACCCCGGGATGTATCCGAAGCGGCTGCTGCTGGCGGACGCGCGGCGGCGCGGGGTCCCGGTGCTGCCGCTGGATGTGAACCGGTCGGCGGTCGCACACAGAATCGAACTGGTGTCTGATGACGTGTCGTCCCGGGCCTCCGCGGGGGCCGGTGGCGGCTCCCGTGGCGGCTCCGTTCCTGCCGCCGACGCCCGTTCCGGCCAAGGCCGTTGGGGACTGCGGCTCGCGCTCTCCGACGTCCACGGCATCAGCGAGGCGGAGGCGGCGCGCATCGAGGCGGGGCAGCCGTACTCCTCGTTGCTGGACTTCTGGCAGCGGGCCTGCCCCTCACGGCCGGTCGCCGAGCGGCTGGCCCAGGTCGGGGCGCTCGACGCCTTCGGCGCCAACCGCCGCGATCTGCTGCTGCACCTCGCCGAACTGCACCGCACCCGGCGCGGCGCCGCGTCCTACGGCAGCCAGCTCCCGCTGGCCCAGGGGCAGAAGACCGCGCCGGTCGGGCTGCCCGACCTGGGGGACGCGGAACGCCTCAGTGCCGAGCTGGGCGTGCTCGGCATGGACGCCTCCCGCCATCTGATGGCGGACCACCATGCCTTCCTGGCCGAGCTCGGCGTGCTCTCCGCGCAGCGGCTGCGCGATGCCCCGCACGGACGGACGGTGCTCGTCGCGGGCGCCAAGGCGGCGACCCAGACACCGCCGATCCGCTCCGGCAGGCGGGTCATCTTCACCACGCTCGACGACGGCAGCGGCCTGGTGGACCTCGCCTTCTTCGACGACAGCCACGCCGCCTGCGCCCACACCGTCTTCCACTCCTGGCTGCTGCTGGTGCGCGGTGTGGTGCAGCGGCGCGGACCGCGCAGCCTCAGCGTGGTCGGCTCGGCCGCCTGGAACCTGGCGGAGCTGGTGGAACTGCGGCGCACCGGCGGCCTCGACGCGGTCGCCGCCCGGCTGGCCGCCCCGGCGCCGGAGCCGGACGGCGGGAACGGGTCCGACAACGGCCGCCGGATCCAGCTGCCGACGGGCTACGAGCTCAACCCCTGGGCGGATCTCAAGCCCGCCGGTGAAGGGGCCGCGGGCGGAAGGAAGTTGTGGCATCAGAGTCCCGGGAGTGCCGGATGATCCTCTACGTGCGTTTCCTGCTGTCGCCCATGTACGAGGCGGCGCTGCCCGCGCTGCTCGCCGTGGCCGAGGACATCAGCCCCGTCGTCCAGGCGCTGCCGCCGGACGCCGCACTCGTCGACGTCCGGGGCGCGGAGCGGTACTTCGGGCGGGACGCGGCGCAGCTCGCCTCACTGCTGCGGGTGCGGGCGCTCGCGCACTGCGGCGTGGACTGTGTCATCGGCGCCGGACCCGTACCCATGATCGCCCGGATGGCCGCGCGCGAGGCGGTGCCGGGTACGACCCTGGTGGTGACGGAGGAGGAGACCGCGGCCTTCCTGGACGGCAGGCCGGTCGCCGCGCTCGACGGGGTGGGCCCGGTGACCGCTCGCACCCTGTGCGCGTACGGTCTCGACTCCGCGGGTCGTGTCGCCGGCGCGCCGCTCGCCGTGATCCAGCGGATCCTGGGCGCGCGGGCCGGGCGCGAGGTGTGGGAACGGGCCCGCGGCATCGACCGTACGGCGGTCGTCCCGAACGCCCTCTCACGCTCGATGGCCGCCGAACGGTCCTTCGGACTGGACGAGTTGGACCAGATCGAGCACCGGCGGGCGCTGCTCTCGCTCGCGGAGGAGCTGGGATCGCGGATGCGGGGCGAGCGTCAGGTCTGCAGGTCCCTGACGCTCACCGTGCGCTATGCCGACCGTTCCACGACCACCCGTACCCGCACCCTGCGGGAACCCACCGCCCACTCGGCGGCGCTCGCCGACACCGCGTACGCGCTCCATGAGGTACTGGGGCTCCAGCGGGCCAGGGTGCGGGGACTGTCGCTGCGCGCCGAGGACCTGACGGCGGCCGAACGGGCGGCGCGGCAGCTGACGTTCGACCCCGCCGACGAGCGGGCGCGCCGGATCGAGGAGGTCGCGGACCGGGCGCGCGCGAAGTTCGGTCCCGGGGCGGTCGTGCCGGGATCGCTGGCGGCGTAGTACCCGCGCGCCCGTCGGCCGGATCCGCCGCCGCGCTCGGCGGGCGGGCCCATAGCAGATCCGGTCCGCAAGAAGGGGCAGTCTTTACCGACGCGTAACTTCCCAGGTCCGGTTACCCGCGCGTAAGTTGACGTGAGCACAACGAATCCAGCCATCGCAACTCCCTTGAGCCGCAAGGAGACTGATCGATGCTGCCTTGGAAACGTGCGCTCAGACCACTGTCAGCCCTCATGCTCGCAGTGGCCGTCGCCCTCACCCCGGCCGCCACCGCCACCGCGGACACCACCACTGCCGCCCCCAGCAGTGGCTGGAACGACTACGACTGCAAGCCCTCCGCCGCCCATCCCCGCCCCGTCGTCCTCGTCCACGGAACCCTCGGCAACTCCGTCGACAACTGGCTCGTCCTCGCCCCGTACCTGGTGAAGCGCGGCTACTGCGTCTTCTCCCTCGACTACGGGCAGCTCCCGGGCGTGCCCTTCTTCCACGGTCTCGGCCCCGTCGACAAGTCGGCGGAGCAACTCGACGCCTACGTCGACAAGGTGCTCGCCGCCACCGGCGCGCCCGAGGCGGACATCGTCGGTCACTCCCAGGGCGGCATGATGCCGCGCTACTACCTCAAGTTCCTGGGCGGGGCCGCCAAGGTGAACGCCCTCGTCGGCATCGCCCCGAGCAACCACGGCACCGACCTGAACGGTTTCACCGCGCTGCTGCCGTACTTCCCCGGCGCGGCGGACCTGCTCGGCCGGCACACCCCCGCCCTCGCCGACCAGGTCACCGGCTCGGCCTTCCTCACCCGGCTCAACGCGGACGGTGACACCGTGGCCGGTGTGCGCTACACGGTCATCGCCACCCGCTACGACGAGGTGGTGACCCCCTGGCGGTCGCAGTACCTCAGCGGGCCGAACGTCCGCAACGTACTGCTCCAGGACCTCTGTCCGCTCGACCTGTCGGAGCACGTCGCGATCGGCGTGTTCGATCTGATCGCCTACCACGAGGTGGCCAACGCGCTCGACCCGGCGCACGCCACACCCACCACCTGCGCGTCCGTTTTCGGCTGACGCGGCGCACACAAAAAGGGCTGCCGCCCGTCCCGGTGTCCCGGGACGGGCGGCAGCTCACCGCGTCACCCTCAGCGGCTGTGACGTCCGCCGGCCGCCACGGTCCTGCGACGGCCCAGCCCGAACAGCGCCGCGGCGCCGACCGCGAGCGCCGCCGCGCCGCCGATCGCCAGGTAGGTGGTGCTGCTGTCACCACCCGTCGCGGCGAGGTTCTCACCCGACGTCTCCGGGGCGGCCGGGGCGGCCGCCGGCTCGTCGGCGGCCTTCGCCTCCGGGGCGTTCTCCGCGGGCTGCTCCGCGGGCTTCCCGGCGTCCGTGCCGGCGTCCGTGCCCGCGTCCGTGCCCGCGCCCGCCGGCTCACCGTGGTCGTCACCGCCGTGGCCGCCGTGGTCGACCGTGGACTTCTCGGCACCCTGCTCGATGTCCTGCTCCGAGGGCGCGCTCGCGGACGGGGCCGGCGCATTGCCACCGCTGTCCTTGCCGAAGACCACGTCGGAGCAGGTGTAGAAGGCCTCGGGGGAGTCCGAGCGCTGCCAGATCGAATACACCAGGTGCCGGCCCGACTTGTTCGGCACGATGCCGTCGAAGACGTACGCGCCGTTCTCCAGCGCGGGATTGGTGACCTTCGCGAACGGCTTCTCCTCGAGGTCCGACCACTTCAGCGGCTTCGTGGGGTCGTAGCCGTCCTTCGTCAGATACAGCTCGAAGGTGCCCTTGTGCGGCGCGGTCGCCTTGTAACGGAAGGTGTGGTTGCCGGAGGCGAGCGCCGAGGACGGCCAGTCGGCGCGCGGCAGGTCGAGCCCCTTGTACTTGTCGCGGCCCGCGCTGCACAGCTTGCCGTCCGGTATCAACTGCTTGTGGTTCCCCGCCGCGTTGGCGATGTTGACCTCGTTCCAGTCGTACAGCGGCTGCGTCCCGCCCGCCGCGACCAGCGCCTTGCACGCCGCCGAGTCCGGGCTCTCCGGCCCCTCCGCGAAACAGGCGGAGATCCGGCTGACCGGGTCCGTCATCGATCCGTGCGCGGACGCCGGCGCCGTGGCGAGACCGGCGAGGGCGAGCGGCGCGAGGCCGAGCGCGGCGACCGTGGTGACCTTGCGGCGAGCGGTCATGGGGACGTTCTCCTTAAGGCGGCTATGGGGGGTGGCCGAGGCCGGTTCGAGCAGGCGGCGCGGCCCCCCGCGGACTACGGCGCCGACTGCTCGAACCGACCCCGGCGATCAGCAAGTTAGCCGCTCCCGACACCTGAGATCGCCTGCTGGGCGGGGGTGCGCCGATCCTTATGGCGCTCTTAAGGCGACGCTAAGCAGCCGCTGAGGATGCGGGCGGCGGCGACGGTGGCGCGCCCGTCCCAGGACGAAGCGCAGACCTCACATCGCCGGTGCGGCACGCTTCGTGTAGGAGGTGATCATCACCGTCTCCACGCGGTCGACGCCCTCGAGCGAGCCGATGCGGTCGGTCAGGTAGGTGTGCAGAGCGCCGGCGTCACGGCAGACGGCGATCGCGATCAGGTTGTGGGGCCCGGTCGTGCTGCCCACGAAGGCCGCTTCGGGATCACCCGCCAGGGTCCGGGCGATGCCGTCGAGCCGGGCGGGCACGACGGTCAGCCAGAGCAGACACTGCACGAAGAAGCCGAACAGACCCGAGTCGACCTCGACGTCGAACTGAAGAACGCCCGACCGGCGCAGCTCGTCCAGGCGGCGGCGGACGGCGGACTCCGACCAGCCGACGTGCCGGGCGAGTTCCGGGTAGGCGGCACGGCCGTCCGCGGCGAGGGCGGGCAACAGGCGGTGGTCGAGATCGGTCAGGGCGACCGGAGCGTTCTCCGTGGTGACAGCCGGCCTCAGCGCGGTGATCTGCTCGTCGCTGAGCGCCGAGGTCCGGCCGATCCAGCGGTGGCTCATCACCGGGCGCAACAGCCGCTGCGCGTCGACCTGCGTGACCTGCGGAAGACGGCCCAGCGCACCGAGGGGCGCCGGCCCCTCCCCGGCGACACGGAAGATGCAGATGACCTCGGTACCGCTGGAAGCAACGGTCACCCAGGCGGTGTCGGGGCGACGGGCCAGCGCGTGCGCGAGCGGGGCGACGGCGGGAGGCAGGGCACGCAGGCGCACCAGCCATTCGGCATGCCCGACGCGGTGGCTGCTGGTCACGCCGGCCACTCGCGCGGTCCCCGTGCGGCGGAGCCTGCTGAAACGGCGGGCCACGGTGCGGTCGGAGACACCGAGCACGTCGGCGATCCTGCTGAAGGCGGCGCGTCCGTCGAGTTGGAGAGCGTGCAGGAGCCGCAGATCGATTACGTCCAGCGTGGCCGAATCCACCGGACCAGTGTAGGTCGATGTCGGAAAGCGGCGTAGCGACGGCAGTTGGCGGTCCCGGGGCGGGTGGCCGACGGAGCATCGATCCCATGACAGGCGACATCCACGGCATCCATCACACCGGAATACTGACCCGCGACCTGGACGGTCCGGAGCGGGCCTACACCTCCTTCGGGTTCACCCTCAGCCCTCGATCGCGGCACCTGCTGGCCGGGCGGCCCGGCGAGGAGCCGGTGCCCGGCTGCACCGCCAACCGGTGCGCGCTGTTCGGCACCTCGTACATCGAACTCCTCGGCATCGTCGACGAGTCGGCCCCCGACCCCTGGCACACCAGGGCCATGGCCGACGAGTACGAGGGCTTCCGGCTGCTCAACCTCGACACCGCCGACGCGGAGGCCGCCCACCGCCGACTTGCCGACGCCGCCCTGCGCACCTCGGGCGTGCTGGACCTGGAACGCGACGTCAACACCGAGGAAGGACCACGCACGGTTCGTGCCCGCGCCGTTCACGTCGACCCTCGTTCGACCCCGGAGGGACATCTCGGCATCGCCCAGCACCTCACCCGCCGGTACGTACACCAGCCACGCCATCTCGAGCATCAGAACGGCGCCCGCGGTCTCGGTGCCGTTCTGATGGTGGCCGACGACGCCGAGTTCGATGCGATCACCGACCGGTACGCACGCCTCCTGCAGACCGCCCCCGGGGCCGAAGGCCCGCTCACCGTGCTCGACGCGGGGGCCGCGAGGCTGCAGATCGTCCGGGCGACGGACGCCGGCGAGGTGCTTCCCGGGGAACCGGTCCCGGCCCCCTCGTACCTGGCGGCCATGACCATCCTGGTCGACGACGTCGCCCACGCCCGCGGGATCGTGGAGGAGAGCGGCACGCCGACCAGGCCGGCCGGGGACGGGTTCTTCGTCTCCGCGCGCCACGCGTACGGAGCCGGCCTGTTCTTCACCGCCGGCTGACCGGTTCGGCGG
This sequence comes from Streptomyces pristinaespiralis, assembly GCF_001278075.1. GTDB lineage: Bacteria > Actinomycetota > Actinomycetes > Streptomycetales > Streptomycetaceae > Streptomyces > Streptomyces pristinaespiralis. The sequence continues at coordinate 6,750,688 of NZ_CP011340.1, forward strand.
ACGCGGCCCGTACGCACGCGGCGCGTCCGGCACCCGTCATCCGCAGTCGACCCCCGAGCGCCGGGAGACGACCGTCGCCCCGCTCGTCCCGCACGTCTCGTCCCGTCGGAGGACACCCATGTTCGGAACTCTCCTGCTGCTCGCCTGCCCGGCGGCCGGCTTCCGTCTCCTCGGCAAGTTCGGCATCGGCCGGTTCGCAACCTGGCGGGCCGCGGTCACGCACGGCCTCGCCGTCATGCTGGTCTTCACCGCGGCGGCGCACTTCAACCCGGTGAGCACGGTCATGATGCCCGGTCACGAGGATCTGGTCGCCATGGTGCCGCCCTTCGTCCCCTTCCCCCGGGCGGCGGTCCACCTGACCGGCGTGCTTGAACTCCTCGGCGCCGCTGGGCTCGTGCGTGCCGAGACACGGCCGGCGGCCGGTGGCGGCCTGGCGGTGCTCTTCGTACTGATGCTCCCGGCGAACATCTTCGCCGCCGTCGAGGACATCCCTCTGGGCGGCGACCCCGCCACGCCGTTGTGGTTCAGGGTTCCCGAGCAGTTGGTCTTCATCGCCGTCGCGCTGTGGGCGGGCGGCCCGCGACGCAGCCGGTCCTTCGGCTCGTCGATGCCGGGGCGGGGGAGCGGGACGCTGGTGAGACCGGGCCGATAGCTTGAGTCTCCTTCCGGGGGAGACACCAAGGTGGGGGCATGGACGACGGCGACACGTTTCTCGCGATCGGTGAGCTGGCCCGGCGGACCGGTTTCACGGTCAAGGCCATCAGGTTCTACTCGGATCGCGGGATCGTGCCGCCGGCCGGACGCAGCCCGGCCGGCTACCGCCTCTACAGCCCGGACGCCATCTCCCGTCTCGGTCTCGTGCGGACTCTGCGCGACCTGGGGCTGGACCTCGCCACCATTCGCAAGGTGATGGACCGGGAGCGCTCACTGCCGGAGGTGGCGGCGGCCCACGCCGATGCGCTCGCGGTGCAGATCCGCGTCCTGGGCATGCGGCGCGCGGTGCTGATGACGGTGGCCGAACGCGGCTCCACCCCTGAGGAGACAGCTCTCATGCACACGTTGGCACAGCTTTCGGAAGACGGACGCAGGCGCCTGATCGGCGACTTCCTGGGCGCCGTCTTCGAGGACCTCGGCCACTGCCCGGGCCTGGCGGGGGCCATGCGGTCGATGACGCCGGAACTGCCGGGCGACCCCGGTCCGGAGCAGATCCGGGCGTGGGTGGAACTGGCCGAACTGTCCCAGGACCCGCAGTTCCGGACCGCCGTCCGACGGTCGGTCGAGGACCTGGCAGCCCAGTACGCCCAGACCGGCGCCCGGCCCCCGCAGCGGGACCTCGGCGCGACCGTCCGTGACCTGGTCGGCCCCGCTCTGGACGATGGGGTGGGACCGGAGTCACCCGAAGCCGATCCGGTCGTCGCGGCGCTCACGGCACACGGTGCGAACGTCCTGAACCGTGCCGACGACGTCGAGCTCCGCCGTCATCTGCTGGCGCGGCTGGAGACGTTGCACAACGGCCGCAGGGACCGGTACTTCGAACTGTTGGCGGTCATCAACGGCTGGCCGGCTCCGGAGCGTCTCGGGCCGGTGCTCGCATGGTCCGTCCAGGCCCTGCGGGTCCGGCTGCCGGACAGCGGCTGACCGGCCGGCCGCGCGCCGTGCCGGGACGGCGTCCTCTCGTGGCAGCCCCGGCGGCACCAGCAACTCCCGAGCCCGGAGGCCGCCCGGTCCGGCGCGCCACGTCGTCCGGAATGCGGACGTCCGGCCGGATGCGACCGTCATACGCCCGCCGTACGGTGGGGACCGCACCGGGGGCCACCGACATCGGGAGAGGGCATGGACGGGGAGATCTCGTTCTTCGAACTGGGCGTCGCCGACTCCGAGCGGGCCCGGACCTTCTACGCCGGGCTGTTCGGCTGGACCTTCGAGGCCGGGACGACGGAGGGCGGCGGCTACTCGATCCGCACCCCCGGTGTCCCCGGCGGAGTGCACGGAGGGGACCCCGGAGCCGGACCGTACGTCTTCTTCCGGGTCGACGACGTGCAGGCGGCGGTCGCCCGCGTGCGCGATCTCGGCGGCACGGTCGACGACGTCGATCTCGGCGGCGACGAGGACACGGTCGCCCGCTTCGGCCGCTTCCAGCTGTGCCACGACGACCAGGGCTCACCCTTCGGCCTCCACCAGGCGCCGGCCGGCGCCTGACCCGCTCGCTGCGAAGACGCGACGCCCCGCGTCAGCCGATGCGGCGGTAGCGGCGCTCTGGGCGGCCCGTACCGCCGTAGCGGAGTGTCACCTCGGCCCGGCCCGTCTCCGCGAAGTACTCCAGGTACCGCCGCGCGCTCACCCGTGACAGGGAGCCCGCCGCCGCGCACTCCGAGGCCGAGAGATCGCCCGGGTGCTCCCGCAGGATGCGCTCCACCAGCTCCGCCGTGTGCGGCGCGAGGCCCTTGGGCAGCTCGCGGGAGCCGGGCGGGCGGGTGCCGAAGATCTGGTCCACGTCCTCCTGGCGCGCCTCGTCCAGCCGGTCGAGGCGCGAGCGCAGCGCCGCCACATGCCGGAGCTGCTCGTGCAGCGCGGCCTGGTTGAACGGCTTGATCAGGTAGTGCAGCGCGCCCGCCCGCAGCGCGGAGCGGACCACCGCCGCGTCCCGTGCGGCCGTGATGAACAGGGCGTCGGCGCTCGGCCGGTCCGGATCCCGCTCCTCCGCCGCCCGCAGCTCGCGCAGCACCGTGACCCCGTCCATGTCGGGCAGGTAGATGTCGAGCAGCACGAGGTCGGGCCGCAGCCGCTCCGCGGCACGCAGCGCCTCACCGCCGCTGTGGGCCACCCCGACGACCGTGAAGCCCTCCGCCTGGGACACATAGCGGCTGTGCAGCTTCGCGACCATGAAGTCGTCGTCCACCACCAGCACCTTTGTCACGCCGACACGCTAAGCCGCGACCACAAGGACCACAACGTCCGTTGATTCCGGAAGAGAGACAGCTTCTTAACGCGCAGGCAACATGTGGGCCACTTCACACATCTACGACGAGAGGCGATCCCGTGCGACTGCGCACCCCCATTGCCCTGCTCGGGGCGGCACTGCTGGTGCTCGTGGGGCCGCCGCTGCTCACCTCGGGCAGCGGAGCGGAAACCGGTACCCAGATCCCGGGTCTGCGGTTCATGGTTCCCAACACCCCCGGCGGCGGTTACGACATCACCGCCCGCACGGCCGCCAAGAACGCCGAGGACGCAGGGCTCACCCCCAACATCGAGGTCTTCAACCTGCCCGGCGCCGGCGGCACCGTCGGCCTGACCCGGCTCGTCGGCGAGCACGGGAACGGCAAGCTGGCCATGTCCATGGGCCTCGGCGTCGTCGGCGCCGTACACACCAACAAGTCGCCGAAGACCCTCGCCGACACCACACCGATCGCCCGGCTCACGGAGGAGCAGGACATCGTGGTGGTCGCCAAGGACTCCCCGTACAAGGACATCGGCCAGCTCGTCGAGGCGTGGAAGAAGAACCCCGGCAAGCTTCCGGTCGGCGGCGGGTCCTCGCCCGGCGGGCCCGACCACCTCGCGCCCATGCTGATGGCGCAGGCCGCGGGGATCGCGCCGAAGTCCGTCAACTACATCCCCTTCGACGGCGGCGGTGAGCTGCTCGCCTCCATCCTCGGCAACAAGGTCGCCTTCGGGGTCTCCGGCGTCGGCGAGTACCTCGACCAGATCAAGTCGGGCGAGCTGCGGCTGCTGGCCGTGACCGGACCGAAGCGCGTCCCCGGTCTGGACGCGCCCACCCTGCGCGAGGCCGGGCTCGACACCGAGTTCACCAACTGGCGCGGCATCGTGGCCCCGCCGGGCCTCACCGACGGCGAGCGCGACAAGCTCATCGGCCTGGTCACGAAGCTGCACGAATCGGAGCAGTGGCAGGAATCCATGAAGAAGAACGGCTGGGACGACGCCTTCCTCACCGGCGACAAGTTCGGCGACTTCCTCGACCAGCAGGACGACAGCGTCGACCAGGTGCTGAAGGAGCTGGGACTGTGAGCTCGACCGGATCCACCACAGGGGCCACGGACCGGCGTTCCTGGCTGCGCGAACACTCCGAACTCGGTGTCGGCGTGCTGCTCCTCGTCATCGGCGTCCTCGTCCTCACCGACGCGCTCACCATGGACGTCGACATCACCCAGCGCGGGCCCGTCGGGCCCACGACCGTGCCGATCGCCGTCGGTATCGGCCTGCTGGTCGTCGCCGTCCTCCTCGCCGTCGACGTGCTGAGAGGCGGCCGCGGCGAGGCGGAGGGCGGCGAGGACATCGACCTCTCCGAGCCCGGCGACTGGCGGACCGTGCTGCTGCTCGCCGGTGTGTTCCTCGCGAACGCGGTCCTCATAGGACCGCTCGGCTTCCCGATCTCCGGGGCGCTGCTCTTCTGGGGCTCCGCCTACGCGCTCGGCAGCCGGCGCATCGACCGTGATCCGCTGATCGCGGCCGTCCTCTCCGTCGTCACCTACTTCGTCTTCAACAATCTGCTCGGCGTCCCGCTGCCCGGCGGCCCGCTGATGGGAGTGCTCTGATGGATTCCCTGAACTCCCTTCTCGACGGCTTCGGGACGGCGCTCACCCCGATCAACCTGCTCTGGGCGGCGATCGGCGTGCTGCTCGGCACCGCCATCGGCGTGCTGCCCGGCATCGGCCCGGCCATGGCGGTGGCACTGCTGCTGCCGGTGACGTACGGGCTGGAGCCGACCGGCGCGTTCATCATGTTCGCCGGCATCTACTACGGCGCCATGTTCGGCGGCTCCACGACGTCGATCCTGCTCAACACGCCCGGAGAGAGCGCGGCCGTCGTCGCCGCGATCGAGGGCAACCCGATGGCCAAGGCGGGACGCGGCGCCCAGGCGCTGGCCGCCGCGGCGGGCGGCCACTTCGCCGGCGGCCTGATCGGCACGATCCTGCTGGTCGCGCTCGCGCCGACCGTGGCCGACCTCGCCGTCGACATCGGCGCGCCCGACTACTTCGCCATCATGGTGCTGGCGTTCATCGCGGTCACCTCTGTCCTCGGCTCTTCGAGGATCCGCGGCCTCGCCTCCCTGCTGATCGGTCTCACCCTCGGTCTCGTCGGTCTCGACCAGATGACCGGCCAGCAGCGCCTCACCTTCGGCTCCCTCCAGCTCGCTGACGGCATCGACGTCGTCATCGTCGCGGTCGGCCTCTTCGCCATCGGCGAGGCCCTGTGGGTCGCCGCCCATCTGCGGCGCTCCAGCGGCGACGCGATCCCGGTCGGCCGGCCGTGGCTGGCGAAGTCCGATGTGAAGCGCACCTGGAAGCCGTGGCTGCGCGGCCCCGTCATCGGCTTCCCGTTCGGCGCGATCCCGGCGGGCGGTGCGGAGATCCCCACCTTCCTGTCGTACGTCACGGAGAAGCGGCTCTCCAAGCACAAGGACGAGTTCGGCAAGGGCGCCATCGAGGGCGTGGCCGGGCCGGAGTCCGCGGCCTCCGCCTCGGCGGCCGGCACGCTCGTCTCCATGCTCACGCTCGGTCTGCCCACGACCGCCGTCGCGGCGGTCATGCTGGCCGCCTTCCAGCAGTACGGCATCCAGCCCGGACCGCTGCTCTTCGAACGCGAACCGGACCTGGTGTGGGGCCTGATCGCCTCGCTGTTCGTCGGCATGGTGCTGCTGCTCGCGCTGAACCTGCCGCTCGCGCCGCTCTGGGCGAAGCTGCTGCGCATCCCGCGCCCGTACCTGTACGCCGGCATCCTGTTCTTCGCGGCGGTCGGCGCGTACGCGGTCGGCGGCGAGGCCATCGACCTGGTGATCCTGCTGATCATCGGTCTCATCGGCTTCGGTATGCGGCGCTACGGGCTTCCCGTGCTGCCCGCCGTCATCGGTGTGATCCTCGGCCCCGCCGCCGAGCAGCAGCTGCGGCGGGCGCTCCAGATCAGCGACGGCAGCGCCGCCGGGCTCGTCGACACACCGTTCTCGGTGACGGTCTACGCCGTGATCGTGGTGCTGCTGGCCTGGCCGTGGCTGAAGAGGCTGTTCGTCAGGAACCGTTCGGCCGCCTAGGGACGGACCGATGGAGTGAGGGGCGGGCCACGACCGTGGCCCGCCCCTCACCGTGTCACCGGTCCAGCAACTGCGTGAGGCTGCCGTCCCGGGCCCGCTGCTCCAGCTCGTCGAGGGCGCGTACGGCCTCGGCCGCCGCCTTCGGGTCGCGCTCGCGCAGACCGCTCTCCTCGAACTCGTCCTCGTCCAGCCGCAGGATCTCCTTGCCGTCCGCCGACACCCACAGGTCCAGGTCCAGGTCCTCGACGCTCAGTCCGCCGCCCTCCGCCGGCTCGGCGGGCCGTGTGATGTCGCAGTACCAGCCCTTGAGCACGCCGTCGCCCGTGCGGACCTCCTTCACCGAGTACCAGCGGTCCCGCCAGTAGTGCTCGGTGAACACATCGCCCGGCTCGAAGCGTACGAACCCGAAGTCACGCACCCCCGGAGCCGCCCACAGGGCGCGGACCGTCACATGGGTGCCGTCGTCGGCGAGCAGGTCCGCCGGATAGCGGATCTTCGTCGCCCCCGCCTTGACCAGCCGTACCTCAATCGAGGGTGCGGACATGGCGGACCTCCGACGCGCAGATCTCGTACCCGAACCACTTGTTGATGGCGAGCATGGGACCGTTCTCGCCGTCGTTGCTCGTGAACGCGTCGGTGTAACCCGCCGCGCGGGCGCGGCGCAGCGAGTCGGTCTTCGCGAGCTTGGCGTACCCCTTGCCGCGGTGGGCGCGCAGTGTGCCCGTCATGCCGGACAGATAGCGGGTGCCGCCGTCCGTCATGGCCGCCGTGTACGCGGCGACCTCGCCGTCGGCCATCACGACGGTGCTCAGCCGCCGGTCGAGCAGCGGGAAGTTCCAGGTGTGGTTCAGCCAGTCGTCGTAGTCGTCGAAGTCGGTGGGGATGTCGCTCGGCTCGTCCGAGGTGGCCTCCGCGTCCGCCTCGAACATCGGCCGCGGGTCCGCCTCGAAGTCGGCCGCGGTCCGCAGTTCCACGCCCGGGGGCAGGGCCGGCGGTTCCGGGAGCGGCCCGTTCGTCAGATCGAGGCGCTGGAAGTGCGCCGAGCGTGTCGGCCGGTAGCCGCGCTTCTCGGCGAACGCGAGGTTCCGCGGCTCCTTCAGGACCCACGCGTACACCCGCGTCGCGCCCTCCGCCCCGAGATGTTCCTCCGCGACGCGCAGCAGCAGCCCGCCCGCGCCGTGGCCCAGGTGACCGGGATGGACGTGCGGGGTGACGAACGCCTGCCCGGGCTCGGCCGCGTCGTACGCGATACCGACATGGGCCGTGCCGATCAGCTCCCCGTCCTTCTCGGCCACCAACAGCCGGTACTTCTTCGCCGGGTTGGCGTTCTCGACCTCGAAGAGGACCGACTCCGGCGTCATCACCTCGAACGGCAGGCACGCGCGACGCACCCGCGTCACGGCCTCGGCGTCCTCAGGGCGGAAATCACGGACGATCACAGTCATGGGCAAGGACGGTACGCGCCGACGGGCACGATCGCCCGGGAATTACGGGGCGGTGCGAGAATCGGCCGGTGACCTTGAACATCACCATCGACGCCGACGCGCCCGACGCTCCTTACGAGCAACTGCGTGCGCAGATCTCCGAACAGGCGCGCACGGGCGTGCTCCCCGTGGGCCACCGGCTGCCGACCGTCCGCGGGCTCGCGGAGGAACTCGGGCTCGCGGCCAACACCGTCGCGAAGGCGTACCGGGCGCTGGAGGGCGACGGCGTCATCGAGACGCGCGGCCGCAACGGCACGTTCGTCGCGGCTGCGGGCGACGCGGCGGAGCGGCGGGCGGCGGCGGCCGCGACGCAGTACGCGGCCGAGGCACGCCGCCTCGGGCTGAACCGCGAGGCGGCGGGAGCGGCGGTGGAGACGGCGCTGCGGGTGGCGTACGAGAGGGAGCGGTGACGCGGACGCCGCCTGTGGCGGGTGTTCTTCCCTCCCGGCCCCTTCCCGGTACCGCGCTCCGCGCGGTGATCCCGGTCGCCGGACAGGCCCGAGCAGCCCGGCGGGGTGGGGGTCGTGAACTGCTGCTGCGTGACCGTGTATGTGTGAGTGCTGGCGTGTAGGGGTGAGTTGTTGTGGTGTGTGAGGGCTCGCGGGGTGGACGGGGGTTCGTTTGTCGAATGGGTGACCTTTGCGGGGGCTTGTCGTTGGGGGTGGTGGCGGGTGTGTGTGGTCCGGTACGGAGGGGGTGGACACGGTGGGCGGTCTGCGGGAGGTGGTGGCGCCGTTCGTGGTCACCGGACCTTCGGGTGTGGCGGTCCGTGACCGGCTGAAGGGCCTCACTCCGGAGGATGAGGAGGTGCTGCGGCTGGTGGGTGCGCATCTCGGGTCGCTGGCCTCGCGTGATCTCAAGGTCCGCTGCGCTGACGGCCTGGAGCACGACAGCGAGTCGTGGGCGGTCCGGAAGCGGGAGTTGACGGGGGTGTCGTCGTCGCGGTGGGCGGGGTCGATCACGAAGGCCACGCACGATCAGTGGGCGCTGGCCCGGCGCGGGCAGGCCGCGCACATTCAGGGCCTCGAAGCCGGGATCAGGACGATTGCGCACCGGTTGTCGCTGCCGGTCGGGGCGAAGGGCTCGAAGCGTGCCGCGGGTGGTTACCGTTCGCGGCGGGAGTGGCATGCCAAGGCCCGGCGGCTGCGGGTGCTGGAGGACCGTCTTGGGCGGGTGCGGGCTGATTGGGACGCGGGTCGGGTGCGTGTGGTGCGCGGCGGCCGACGGCTGGCCCGTACCCGGCATCACCTTGTCGATGCGGGGCTGACCGAGGCCGAGTGGCGCCGGCGGTGGGAGGCCGGGCGCTGGTTCTTCCAGGCGGATGGTGAGTCGGGGAAGAGGTTCGGCAACGAGACGATCCGCGTCACCCCCGAAGGTGAGGTGTCGATCAAGCTCCCGGCACCGCTGGCACATCTGGCGAACGCCGCGCACGGCAAGTACGTCCTCGCCACAAAGGTCTCCTTCGCGCACCGGGGCACCGAGTGGGCGGACCGGGTGGCAGCGCACCGGGCGGTGGCCTACCGCATCCACCACGACACCGGACGCGACCGCTGGTACGTCACCGCCTCCTGGCAGATCCCACCCACCCCTACCGTTCCGCTCGAGGCCGCCCTCGCCCACGGCGTGATCGGCGTGGACACCAACGCCGACCACCTCGCCGCCTGGCGCCTGGACACCCACGGCAACCCCATCGGCAACCCGCGCCGGTTCTTCTACACCCTGACCGGCAGCGCCCCCCACCGCGACGCCCAAGTCCGCCACGCCCTCACCCGCCTCCTGCACTGGGCCAAGGCCTGCGGCGTGAAAGCGATCGCGGTCGAGGACCTCGACTTCCAGGCCGAGAAGACCAGAGAGAAGCACGGGCGCAGGCGAAGGTTCCGGCAGCTGATCTCCGGCATGCCCACCGGACGCCTCCGCGCCCGCCTCGTCTCCATGGCCGACGCCACCGGCATCACGATCATCGCCGTCGACCCCGCCTACACATCCAAATGGGGCGCCCAGCACTGGCAGAAGCCCCTCACCAGCACCACCCGCAAGACCAGCCGTCACGATGCGGCAAGCATCGCGATCGGCAGACGCGCCCAAGGGCACCCGATCCGGCGACGGACGACACCGCCCCCGCACGACCAGAGCGATCGTGCGGGGCATCGGACCGTCCAGGCCGACCGGCGTGCGCTTGGGCGTGAGGAACCCCGCCCCCGCATCCCCGGACCACGCACACGATGCGTGCCCCCGGACGCGGAACGAACGCGGGCAACCAGGGCACCCAACACCGTTCGGGGTGCCCGCAGCGACCAGGAATGAGTCCAAGACTCACTCCTGCTCACTGAATAGGAACGGTCAGAGATAGAGGCCCGCGTCCGGGCCCGGGGTCTGGGAGGGGACCGACGCCGGAGTCGTCCCGCGGCGGAGCGCGTACAGCTCCGCCAGCGTCGCGCCCTCCCTGTTCACGCCCTTCTCCGTGCCGAGCCAGGCCACCGATTCCTCGCGGGTCAGCGGGCCGACCTCGATGCGCGCCAGGCAGCGGCCGGGGCGGACGACCGCCGGGTGGAGGCGTTCGAGGTCCTCGTTGGTGGTGACGCCCACCAGGACGTTGCGGCCCTGGCCGAGCAGACCGTCCGTCAGGTTGAGCAGGCGGGACAGCGCCTGGCCGGCCGTGTGCCGCGCCTCGCCGCGGATCAGCTCGTCGCAGTCCTCCAGCAGGAGCAGCCGCCAGCGGCCCTTGGAGGTGCCCTCGTCCTCGCCGATCGCGATGTCCATCAGATAGCCGACGTCGTTGAACAGCCGCTCCGGGTCCAGGACGCAGTCGACCTGGCACCAGTCGCGCCAGGAGCGGGCCAGGGTCCGCAGCGCGGACGTCTTGCCCGTGCCGGGCGGGCCGTGGAGCAGCAGCAGCCGGCCCGCGATGTCGTCGGGGGTGACCTTCATCAGCCGGTCCATCGCGTCGGCGACGGGCGCGGTGTAGTTCGCCCGGACCTCTTCCCATGTGCCGGCCGCGATCTGACGTGTCGTACGGTGCGGGCCACGCCGCGGCGAGACGTACCAGAAGCCCATGGTCACGTTCTCGGGCTGCGGCTCCGGCTCGTCGGCCACGCCGTCGGTGGCCTCCTTGAGGGTCTTCTCCGCGAGCTCGGAGCTGACCGCGGTGACGGTGACGTCCGCGCCGCGGTTCCAGCGGGAGATCAGCAGCGTCCAGCCGTCGCCCTCGGCGAGCGTGGCGCTGCGGTCGTCGTCGCGCGCCGAGCGCAGCACCGTCGCCCCTGACGGCAGCATCGTCGCGCCGGGTTTGACCCGGTCGATCGAGGAACTGAACGAGTACGGCTGCTCGCCCGTCGCGAAGCGGCCGAGGAACAGCGCGTCGATGACGTCAGAGGGTGAATCACTGTCGTCGACGTTGAGCCGGATCGGCAGCGCGTCCTGAGGGTTGGCAGACATGGCGCCCATGATCCGGCACGCTCCCCGCCGCCGCACCGTGTTTTGCCCGGTGCGGCGGCACCGGCCCGCTCGGCCGGGCGGGCGGCGCCGACCCGCTCAGCGGTGCGGGCGGCGTGGACGGGTCTTCTTTTTGACAGGGGATCAGCCCCTGTGTGCGGTGCTGTCCCAACCGCCCCACTGACTCGTCGGTAACAATTCTTGGCATGGACACTTCCGGTGAACTCTGTCCCCTGGTACGAAAGTTGAGGCAGAGATCCTGCTATAGGGAGGTTCCATGAAACTGTCCCGAGCCGCGGCATTCTCATCCTCACTCCTCCTCGGCGTCGTGCTCGCTCTCACCGGAGCGGGCCAGGCGCAGGCCGACCAGACCACGCAGTCCGTGGACTACGTGGCCCTGGGCGACTCCTACTCCTCCGGCGTGGGAGCCGGCAGCTACGACAGCGCGAGCGGCAACTGCAAGCGCAGCACCCGGGCGTTCCCCACGCTCTGGGCCAACGCGAACTCACCCTCGTCGTTCGCCTTCACGGCTTGCTCGGGCGCCCGTACGGGTGATGTCACGGCGAGTCAGCTCGGCCCCCTCAACTCGTCCACCGATCTCGTCTCCATCACCGTCGGCGGCAATGACGCGGGCTTCGCCGACGTCATGACCACCTGCGTCCTGCAGTCCGAATCCACCTGTCTGAACCGGATCGCGCAGGCGAAGGCGTACGTCGACTCCACGCTGCCGGGGAAGCTCGACCAGGTGTACTCGGCGATCAGTGCCAAGGCCCCGGCGGCGCGGGTCGTCGTCCTCGGCTATCCCCGTTTCTACAAGCTGGGCGGCAGTTGCATCGCCGGCCTCAGCGAGAACGAGCGGTCCGCCATCAACGGCGCCGCCGACCACCTCAACACGGCGATCGCCAAGCGCGCGGCCGACCACGGCTACGGCTTCGCCGGCGTCGTGGGGGCGTTCACCGGCCATGAGATCTGCTCCGGCTCCGCCTGGCTGCACAGCGTCAACTGGCTGAACATCGGGGAGTCGTACCACCCGACCGCGGCCGGCCAGTCCGGCGGCTATCTGCCCGTGTTCGATTCCAACGCCTGACGGCTTTCCGCCCTGCCGTCAGTACCTCACCACGGCCGGTGCGCGGGTTCCCCGTGCGCCGGCCGTGATGCTCCGGGCGGCCCGCGTCTCAGACTCCCTTGGCCACCAGCCAGACGAGGGCGACGACGAAGAGCAGCAGCAGTGCCACCCCCACGGCCAGGACCGTCGTGGCCCGTCTCGAGTCGTCGCTCTGCGGCGCGACCGCGGTGGTCACGGCCGCGGATCGCCCGGGAGACGGCTCCGGCGCGGACGCCGGCCCGGACTCCGGTGCGGCCGGGGACGTGGTCGCCGACACCGGCGCGTCCGTACGCACACCACCGCCCGCGCTCGCCAGACGCAACCGGTGCTCGGCCTCAGCGGCGTCGAGCCGCTCCGCCGGATTGCGGTGCAGCAGTTCCGTGACGACCGCTCCCAGAGTGTCCACCCTGCCCGGCTCCGCCTGACCGCCGCGGCCGTGGTCCTCGCCGAACGCGGACCGCCCCTCCGTCGCCGCGTGCAGCATCGCCCCGAGCGACCACAGGTCCGACTCCGGCCCGGGGTCGCGGCCCGCCAGGACCTCCGGGGCGCCGAACCCGGGGGAGTCGCGGGCCGTCAGCGCGCCGAAGCCGGTGACCATCACCCGGCCGTCGTTGGCGATCAGTACGTTCGACGGCTGCACGTCCAGGTGCAGCACGCCCGCGGCGTGCGCCGCCCGCAGGGCCGCCAGCACCTCCGCCCCGATATGGGCGGCACGGCGGGACGGCAGCGGGCCCTCCGCGTCGAGAACGTCGGAGAGGGAGAGCCCGCGCACCAGTTCCATCACGATCCACGGCCGGCCGTCCTCCGTCGCCACGTCGTGGACGGCGACCACGTTGCGGTGCGAGACCCGGCCCGCGGCCCGGGCCGCGTTCTCCAGGTGCTCGTACAGATCCCGGACGTCCCCGGGGCCGAGCGGGACCGGGGGTCTGACCTCCCTGACCGCGACCTGACGGCCGAGCACCTCGTCGCGGGCGAGCCACACGACGCCCGTACCGTCCTCGTCCAGCGGGCTCAGCAGGTGGTAGCGGCCCGCGACCAGCCGCACCGCTCCCGGCACGTCGCTCATGGTGAGCCCCCTGTCCGCGACCCGGAGCCGCAAGCCGGTGGAAATCACTTCAAGCTAACTCAACTACAGTCGTTTCAAGAGTCGTTGATTGGTCATCAGTACGAAGGAAGACCGGAAGTCGCACGCACGCTGTCCAACTCGCCCTGGAATCAGCCGCATTCGAAGAGTAGTTGTCAACCCGCGTACGGGTGTGGTGAATCATGGAGGCGGGATACACGGGTGTCCCGACGGGGAGATAGGGTTAACCTGCCCGGGCCGGGTGCCTCGTACGGGTGGGGAGTGACATGGAACAGATAACAGTGCGCAGCAGGGCGCGTGTGCCTGCCATCACATGCGGGAGCGGTGCGACGAGTTCGCGTCTCGACCGGCACCTCTCGGTGCTCGGCGGGCCGGCCGTCCCGCAGGTCGAGGCGGCGGAGGCGACACTGCTGATGCGTGAACTGACCTCGCGCGACGTGACGCGCAGCCACCGGAGCAAGAGTGCGCGAGTGTCGCTCTTCGCGCCGCTGCGCCGGCTCCGTCGTTCACTGTTCGGCAGCCGCGGCTGACCCGAGCCCTCCGGCCGAACCACCCACGGCTCTCAGGCGTCGGGACGACCGCGCCCACCCCGCTCAGGCGACCACACCGTCCCGGCGCAGCAGCGTTGCCGCCTCATCCGTCATCCCCAGGCCCCGCAGCAGCGCGTCCGTGTGCTCACCCAGACCGGGAATCGCCCCCATCCGAGCCGGCTCCCCGCCCGGCAGCGTGATCGGGGGCAGCATCGCCTTCAACGGCCCCACCGGTGAGGCGACCTCACGCCACCGGTCCCGTGCCGCGAGCTGCGGATGGCCGGCCACGTCCGTCATGCCGTTCAGCCGTGCGCAGGCGATTCCCGCCGCCTCCAGCCGTGCGACCGCGTCCGCCGTGTCCAGCCCCGCCAGCGCCTTGGCCACCGCCGCGTCCGTCCGCTCACGGTTCGCCGTACGGGCCCTGTTGGTCGCGAAGCCGGGATCGAGGGCCAGCTCCGGCCGGCCGAGGACCTGTTCGGCGAGCCGCCGCCACTCGCGGTCGTTCTGCACCGACAGCAGCACCTGACCGCCGTCGGCGGTCGGATAGGCGTCGTACGGGGAGATGACGGCGTGCGCGAGCCCCGTGCGGGCCGGCGGCTCGCCCCCGTGCATCCCGTGGTGCAGCGGATGCCCCATCCACTCGGCGAGCGCCTCCAGCATGGAGATCTCCACGACGCCGCCGCGGCCGGTCGTCCCCCTGCGCAACAGGGCGGCGAGCACCCCGGAGAACGCGTACATGGCCGCGGCGATGTCGGCCGCGGGAACGCCCGCCTTCACCGGCTCCTGGGCCGTCCCGGTCACGGACACCAGCCCCGCCTCGCACTGCACGAGCATGTCGTAGGCACGCTTGTGCGCGTACGGGCCGCCGGAGCCGTAGCCGGAGATGTCGACGGCGACCAGCCTCGGATGCGTCTCGCACAGGGTGGCGGCGTCCAGTCGGAGCCGGGCCGCCGCGCCCTGCGCGAGGTTCTGCACGAACACGTCGGCGCCGGCGACCAGCCGGTGCACGATGTCGAGACCGCGGGGATCCTTCAGGTCGACCGCGATGGACTCCTTGCCCCGGTTGCACCACACGAAGTGCGAGGCCAGACCGCGGGCGGCGGTGTCGTAACCGCGGGCGAAGTCCCCGCCGTCCGGCCGCTCGACCTTGATCACCCGGGCGCCGAGGTCGGCGAGCTGGCGGGTCGCGAACGGGGCGGAGACGGCTTGCTCGACGGCGACGACGGTGATGCCGTCGAGGGGGAGCGGCAGGGGTGACGGCGGCAGTGGGCTCATGACAGCCGTGCATATCGTGTAGATGGCACCTTTGTCACCACCACCGGGTGCGGGCGGGATCAGGACCGTGCGTAGCGCCGCACCGCGAGCGGCACACAGACAGCCAGCAGCACCACTGACCAGCACACCGCTCCGGCGACCGGATGCGCCACCGGCCAGGCAGCGTCCGCCGCAGGGGCCGCGTTGCCGAAGAGGTCGCGCACCGCGGCGGTGACCGCGGAGACGGGGTTCCACTCGGCGACCGTACGCAGTGTGCCCGGCAGCCCGTCGGTCGGCAGGTACGCGTTCGACAGGAGCGGCAGCATGAAGGTCGCGCCGCCCAGCTGTCCCGCCGCCTCCTCGCTGCGGGAGGCGAGGCCGAGGAGGATGCCGGCCCAGGTCGACGCGAAGCGGAAGAGCAGCAGTATCCCGAATCCGCCCAGGGCCTCGAGGGCGCCGCCCTCGATCCGCCAGCCCATCGCGAGGCCGACGAGCAGCAGCGGCACCAGGCCGGCCGCCGCGGCCACGAGATCCGCGGCCGCCTGGCCGAGCGGGACGGCGCCGCGGCTCATGGGCAGGGAGCGGAAGCGGTCCATGACGCCGCGGTGCGAGTCCTGGGCGGCGGTGAACATCCCGGTCATGATGCCGTTCGCGGCGGTCGCGACGAGCATGCCGGGGACCAGGAAGGCCCGGTAGTCCGCTCCGGGCATGGCCATCGCGCTGCCGAAGACGTAGCCGAAGAAGAGCAGGAAGACGACCGGCATGGTCTGTGTCATGACCGGGATGGCCGGGGCGTGCTTCATGCGCAGCAGGTGGCGGCCGACGACGGCCGTGCTGTCGAAGACGATCGCGCTCATGCGGCGAGCTCCTTCACCGGCCGGCCGGTGAGGCGCAGGAACACCTCGTCCAGAGTGGGTGGGCGGAGCCCGGCGTCCACGACCGCGACTCCTGCCGCGTCGAGTTCCCGCACGAGGCGGGGCAGCGTGAGCGTCGTGTCGGTGGTGACGGCACCGGCGGAACGGCGCTCGGCGTCGAGGACCGGCTCGGAACCGGTCAGCTGATCGAGCACGGCCGCCGCGGCGGGCAGCGCGGCCTCGTCGAGGACGACCACCTCCGCGTAGTTGCCGATGAGCGCCTTCAGTTCGGCGGGCGTCCCGCTGTGGGTGGCGCGGCCGCCGTCGATCAGTACGACGTCGTCGGCGAGCCGGTCGGCCTCCTCGAGGTATTGGGTGGTCAGCAGCACGGTCGTGCCCTCGTCGGTCAGTTGCCGCACCGCGTCCCAGATCTCGTTCCGGCTGTGCGGGTCCAGACCGGTGGTCGGTTCGTCCAGGAACAGGACCTCGGGGCGCGTGATCAGGCCGGCCGCCAGGTCGAGGCGGCGGCGCATGCCGCCGGAGTAGGTGCGGGCCGGCCGTCCGGCGGCCTCCGTCAGGCCGAACCGCTCC
This sequence comes from Streptomyces pristinaespiralis, assembly GCF_001278075.1. GTDB lineage: Bacteria > Actinomycetota > Actinomycetes > Streptomycetales > Streptomycetaceae > Streptomyces > Streptomyces pristinaespiralis. The sequence continues at coordinate 6,767,065 of NZ_CP011340.1, forward strand.
AGCAGTTCGGCGGCACGGGTGCGGGGCGCGCGCAGCAGCCTGGCGAACAGCCGCAGGTTCTCGGCGCCCGTCAGGTCGCCGTCGACCGAGGCGTACTGCCCGACGACGCCGATGCGGCGGCGTACGGCGGCGGCGTCACGCCGCAGGTCGTGCCCGGCGACCATGGCGCTGCCGGCGTCGGGCCCGGTCAGTGTCGTGAGGATCCGTACGGCGGTCGTCTTCCCGGCGCCGTTGGGGCCGAGCACCGCGCAGACGGTGCCCCGGGCGACGGCCAGATCGAGGCCGCGGAGGGCGCGGACGTCACCGAACCGCTTCTCCAGGCCCTCACTAAGTACAGCGTACGTAGTCGTCATGGGTCGACCGTACCTCACTACGTACGCTGTACGTAACTAGGATGTGAGGGAGGTGATGATCCATGGCGGGCCGAGCGGCCGAACCCGAAGTGATCTGGGCGCGCCCCGAGCGCACGGGCAGGGGCCCCAAACCGGCGTACAGCCGGAGTGACATCGCGCAGGCCGCCGTGCGGATCGCGGACGAGGAGGGCATCGACGCCCTCTCCATGCGCAAGGTGGCCGCGCTGCTGGGCTGCGGCACGATGTCGCTGTACAACTACGTCCCGCGCAAGGAGGATCTGTACGAGCTGATGGTCGACGCGGTCAGCGGCGAGTACGAACTCTCGGAGCCGTCGGACGACTGGCGCGCGGAGATGCTCGCCCTCGCACACCAGACGCGTTCGCTTATGCTCCGCCATCCCTGGCTCGCCCGGGTGATGTCACCGCTGTACGGCTTCAGCCCCAACGTGCTGCGCTACCTGGAGTGGTGCCTGGGCGCTCTGGAGAGCATGGACGCGCCGGTGGGCACGAAGTTCGAACTGATCGCGATGGTCAACGGCACGGTGATGACGACCGTCGTGAACGAGCTCGCCGTGGCCGAGTACGCGCGGTCGCTCCCGTGGTCCCCCGAGCGTGAACAGGCGGCGCGCCAGGCCTATCTGGCGGGGCAGATGGCGCGCGGTGAGCACCCGCGGCTCGCGGCGGCGCTGAGGGAGGCGGCGGCGCCGGGGGACGCGGAGGAGACGTTCGAGCGGGTGATGAGGCGGGTGATCGACGCGTTCGCATGACGGCCGGCGCATCCGCCGCGGGGAGTTTCCCGCCGCTTCCCCCACGGCCCGGCGGCCGTGGGGGAAGCGTGCGGCAGCCGCTCAGCCGCAGGAGAGGTACTCGTACCCCGCCTGGCGCCAGTCGTCGTTGCCGTCGGGGAAGACGTACTTCCCCTCGGTGTTGCGGCGCAGGTCGAAGCTGTGCTCCCTGCCCTGGTACCTCAGGTACAGCGTCTTGCCGCGAGCGGTCGACCCACCGGTCTGATACATGTGCTTGTTGACCAGGCCGAAGGTCGTTCCGCCGACGATGCCGTCCTGGGTGACCGCCAGCCGCCTCTGCAGGTCCCTGGTCGAGTAGAACGTGCGCCATCCGAAGTACCCGTCGATGTCGCCCTTGGTGAAGCGCTCGTTGTCGTAGTCGACGGCGTACGCGCCTTCGGCCCACAGGATGCGCTGCCACAGGCAGGTGGCGTTGGAGTTCGAGTAGGGCTCAAGCCTTTGGAGATCTCCCTCGTCGTCCCAGTCGTCGGAGAACCTGTCGTACCCCCGTACCCACCCGTCGGAGATCTTCGCCGAGGCGGGCGATGCCGCCAGTCCCAGGGTGGTCACCAGGGCGGCACCCATGACCGCCGCGACCGCCCGTGCACGCTTCCTCTGAAAGTTCATGTGAGTGTCCCCGTCGTCGTGATCGCCGGGCGGAGCGGGGGAGCCTTCCGGTGTGCCAGGATCCGGCCCCCCGCGCCGCGTTGAACATGAGCATGGCTGAGACGGGCACGGTCTCCCAGGCTGTGGGGAACTGCCCAAAAGGCCCAGGTGGCACGGGGGGAAGCAAATGCTCCGTATCCATGGAACCGAGGCCTACGGCGTAACGCGGGACGCGGGACGCGTCACAGAAGGGCGAACTGGCCCTCAGGGCCCTCTTCCTGGTGGTCCAGGACCGATGCCGGACGGCGCGCCGCCGCCGGCGGGGGCAGGACGCCCGCCGCGCGGAGCTCCGCCGTGGAGATCCGGGCGCCGGACGACGCCAGCGCCTCCCGGCGCGGCGCAAGCTCGGCCAGGAGTGCCAGAACGGTGACGAGCTCCAGCAGCTCGGACGTCCACTCCTGCGGCCACGCCGCCGGGCGCAGCGCTTCCAGCGTGCCCGCCTCGCCGGTCGCCGTACGCCGCTCGAACCAGAGCTCCAGCACCCGGACGCCGCCCACCTCGAAGTCCCACGCCGTCCGCGGGACGGGGGAGATGCGGCCGGTGCCGCCGAGGAGCAGGGCCTCGTCCTCGGGGGCGTAGGCGATCGAGTCGGGCCGGGCCGGCAGCGCGGCGCGGACGTAGGGCCGGCGGCCGCCGGGGAGCCGGGGGCGGTCGCCGCCGCGCGCGCCGCGCAGCATGACGCGGATCATCTCCTGGCCGAGGGCGACCCCGGTGGAGAAGGCGCCGGCGTCCGCGGTCAGGGGCACCACGCATCCGGCGGGGGAGGCCGCCGCGGCCGCGACCGTCCAGGCGGCCAGGTCCTCCGCGTCCACCGGTCGCCCGTACCGCTCGGCCAGCAGGCCGGTGAGGCCGGGCGCGATGTTGGGTTCGTGTCCGCCGGGCCGCCGGTACAGGGGCCGGACGCGGCCGGGGCGGCCGGCGGGTGAACGGCCGTCCGGCAGCAGGGCGGTGACCACGAGAGCGGGTCCTGCGGCCTTCGGTACGTGGCCCTGCTCGACCAGGAACAGCTGCCGTTCGTCCCGTACCCGCCACAACTCGGGCCGGGCCACGTCGATCAGCCGGTGGTCGGGGATCAGCCACTGCTCGTCGAAGGCGCCGTGCAGCACCCGCACGGGCTCCGGGCAGCGGCCCCTCTCGCGCGCCAGGCGTCCCGTGCCGGTCGACTGGCCCGGCAGCTGGGCCACCGTGCCGTGCGTGCTCCGGGCCCTCGTGACCCGGAACAGCGTCTCCCGTGTGCCGTCCTCCGCCGCCACGAGAGCGTCCCAACGTGCCCGCAGGGACGCGGGGTCCGGCGCCATCACCCAGTCCCTGCCCGGCCGCAGCGGCGCCACGGACCAGGGCATGAGGTCGTCGAGCAGCGGCACGTCCTCGGTGAGAGCAGTCACCGTCCGCATGCTAGTCAGGCCCGGTCCGCGGCATCCACGGTGACGGAGAAGGAGAAGCGGTCCCCGCGGTAGCGGATGCGGGCCACGTCCACGACCCGGCCGGTCTCGTCGTAGGTCACACCGGTGTAGTGCAGGATCGGGCTCAGCAGCGGCACCCCCAGCAGCTCCGCGGTCCTGGGGTCGGCGAGCCGCGCCTCCACCGTGTCGGTGATCCGGCTGATCCGGACCCCGAGGGCGTCCCGCAGCACCTTGGTCATCGGCCAGCGTTCCAGGTCGGCGATGTCCAGGCCGGCGGCGACGTCGGGATGCAGGGCGTTCTCCGCCCAGTTGGTGGGCTCGCCGCTGTCGCCGTCGCAGCGCAGCCTCCGGTACACCACGACCTCGGCCGCCCCGGGGAAGTGCTCGGCGAGCTCGACCGGCACCGGCTCCGGGCCGTGGCCGAGGACCGTGGTGCGTTCGCCGGACTGCTGGGCGACGATCGCGTCGATCGAGCCCAGCAGCCGCCGGGGCGCGCCCCGGCGTGCCCCCGGTTCGATGAAGGTGCCGCGCCGCCGGTGCCGGCTGATCAGGCCCTCCTCCTCCAGCTCCTTGAGTGCCTGACGCATGGTCAGCACGCTCACGCCGTAGTGCTGGGCGAGCTTTTCCTCGGTGGGCAGCCGGAGCGACGCCTCGGGCGCTCGGCCCAGTATCGAGGCGCGCAGGGACTGCGAGACCTGGTACCACAGCGGCAGCTTGCGGTTCAGGACCAGCGAGTCGGGGGCGAAGGAGGTCACGGCATCTCCGTACTACGACGAACTACGACCTGAAGTGGCGCTGAAGACCCTGCCACACGTCGTCGTACGCCATCTGCAGATGGTCGGCGTTCGCCGCCTGGGCGGTCGCGGTCACCGGCCAGCGGGTCTCGAACATGAAGGCAAGGCCGTCGTCGATCTTCTGCGGCTTCAGCTCGGCCGCGCTCGCGCGGTCGAAGGTCTCCCGGTCGGGGCCGTGCGCCGACATCATGTTGTGCAGCGAGCCGCCGCCGGGGACGAAGCCTTCGGCCTTGGCGTCGTACGCGCCCTCGATCAGGCCCATGTACTCGCTCATCACGTTGCGGTGGAAGTACGGCGGGCGGAAGGTGTCCTCCCCGACGAGCCAGCGCGGCGCGAAGACCACGAAGTCGACACCGGCGAGACCCGGGGTGTCGGAGGGCGAGGTCAGCACCGTGAAGATCGACGGGTCGGGGTGGTCGTACGAGATCGTCCCGATGACGTTGAAGCGGTGCAGGTCGTAGACGTACGGGACGTGGGTGCCGTGCCAGGCGACCACGTCGAGGGGGGAGTGGTCGTAGGTCGCCGCCCACAGGTTCCCGCAGAACTTGTTGACCACCTCGACCGGCTGATCGACGTCCTCGTAGGCGGCGACAGGGGCCAGGAAGTCGCGGGGGTTGGCCAGGCCGTTCGCCCCGATCGGGCCGAGCTCGGGGAGCTCGAAGGGCTGCCCGTAGTTCTCGCACACGTAGCCGCGCGCGGTGTCGTCCAGGAGCTCGACGCGGAAGCGGACACCGCGGGGCACGAGGGCGATCTCCCCGGGCCGGGCGGGCAGCAGCCCGAACTCGGTCACCAGCAGCAGCCCGCCGCGCTCGGGGACGATCAGCAGCTCGCCGTCGGCGTTGCTGAACACCCGGTCCGTCATGGACGTATTGGCGTGGTAGAGGTGCACGGCCATGCCGGTGCGCTGGGTCACGTCGCCGTTGCCGCCGAGCGTCCACAGTCCGGCCAGCCAGTCGGTGCCGGGTGCCGGCTCGGGCATCGGGTTCCAGCGCAGGCGGTTCGGGTCGGGCACCGTCTCGGTGAAGGGGGCGGTACGGATGCGGCCGTTGTCGACGCGGACGAAGGCGGGGTGGGCGGCCGAGGGGCGGATGCGGTACAGCCACGAGCGGCGGTTGTGTGCGCGGGGCTCGGTGAAGGCCGAGCCGCTGAGCTGTTCCGCGTAGAGGCCGAGGGGGGCGCGCTGGGGGGAGTTGCGCCCGTGCGGAAGTGCGCCGGGCTCCGCCTCCGAGCTGTGCTCGTTGCCGAAGCCGGGAGAGAACGACGCCTCCGTCAGCCCTTCGACAATCTTCCGCGCCTGTCCGGTGCCACTCATCGCCCGCTCCTGGTGCTGAAGGATCAATCCATTCCTATGGACAACCGTAGGATTGCACCTCCGCCCCGTCAACGGCAACGGACCGGCATGATGGGCCGCGTGTCCCAGCCACCTCTGCGCCGCCGGCCGGTCCAGCGGCGAAGCGCCGACCGGCTCGCCCGCATCCTGGACGCCTGCGCCGCACTGCTGGACGAGAGCGGCTACGAGCAGCTGTCGACCCGTGCGGTCGCGGTGCGGGCGGGAGTGCCCATCGGGTCCGTCTACCGCTTCTTCGGCAACAAGCGCGCGCTCGTCGTCGCGCTCGGCCACCGCAATCTCGACGCCTACGCCGACCGCGTCTCCCGGCACCTGGCCGCCGCCTCCGGCGAGGACCCGAGCGCCGCGGTCGACGTGATGCTCGACGAGTACGTGGAGATGAAACGCACCTGCCCCGGCTTCACCCTCGTCGACTTCGGCGCCCAGCTGCCGGTCGGCGCGCCGGTGGACGGCGTGCACCACGAGGTCGCCGGCCGGCTCGGTGAGCTGCTGGCCTCGCACCTGGGCCGTGAGCCCGACACGGAGCTGCGCAGGGCGGTGCTGGTGTGCGTGGAAGCGGCGGACGCGCTGCTTCAGCTGGCGTTCCGGTCGAGGAGCGGGGGTGACGAGGCGATCATCGAGGAGACCCGCCGACTGCTCCACGCCTATCTCTCCACCGTCCTGGACGCCCCCGGGCCGCGTGAAAACCGGGCGTGAAAGCCCCTCCCGCGCATGCATACCGGTCGGTATGCTCGGTGCGGCGTCCATGCCACCGCCGCCCATGCCGTCGCCGCCCACGCCCGTCCGGGGAGGACCCGTGTCCCGCACCGCTCCAGCCGTACCCACAGCCGCCGCCCCGGGGGAACCCGCCCGCACCGCACTGCGGGTCTGCCCGCTGTGCGAAGCCACCTGCGGGCTCACCCTCACCATCGAGGGCGGCCGCGTCACCAGCGCCCGCGGCGACCGTGACGACATCTTCAGCCGTGGCTTCATCTGCCCCAAAGGTGCCTCCTTCGGCGAGCTCGACGCCGACCCGGACCGGCTGCGCACCCCCCTGATCCGGGAGAACGGCGAGCTGCGCGACGCCACCTGGGAAGAGGCCTTCGACCTGATCGCCGCCCGGACCAGGCCGCTGATCGAGGCCCACGGACCGAACGCCGTCGGAGTGGTCCTCGGCAACCCGAACGTCCACACCATGGCCGGCGGCCTCTACCCGCCCGTCCTGCTCTCCGCGCTGGGCACCCGCAACATCTACTCCGCCTCGACGCTCGACCAGATGCCCAAGCACGTCTCCAGCGGACTGCTCTTCGGCAGTGCCACGGCCATCCCCGTCCCCGACCTGGACCGCACCGACCATCTCCTGCTGCTCGGCGCCAACCCGCTGGAGTCCAACGGCAGTCTGTGCACCGCGCCCGACTTCCCCGGCAAGCTCAAGGCGCTCCGCCGCCGCGGCGGGACCCTGACCGTCGTCGACCCGCGCCGCACCCGCACCGCGCAGCTGGCCGACCGGCACGTCGCGATCCGGCCCGGCACCGACGCGCTCCTGCTCGCCGCGCTCGCCCAGGTGCTGTTCGAGGAAGGGCTCACCGACCTCGGCGCGCTCGCCGCCCATGTCGAAGGGGTGGCCGAAGTGGAGGCCGCCGTCAAGGACTTCACCCCGGAGGCGGTCGCGGCGGCCTGCGGCATGGACGCCGAGGAGATCCGTACGATGGCCCGCGAGCTCGCGGGCGCGCCCACCGCGGCCGTCTACGGGCGCATCGGCAGCTGCACCGTCGAGCACGGCACCCTCGCCAGCTGGCTCGTCGACGTCCTCAACGTGCTGACCGGCAACCTCGACAGGCCGGGCGGCGCCCTCTTCCCGCTGTCCGCCACCGAGCGCGCTCCGCGGCCGGCCGCCCCCGGAAAGGGGTTCTCCCTCGGCCGCTGGCGCAGCCGGGTGAGCGGTCACCCCGAGGCCAAGGGCGAACTGCCCATCGCCGCCCTCGCGGAGGAGATCGAGACCCCGGGCGAAGGGCAGATCCGTGCACTGATCGTGATCGCGGCCAACCCGGTGCTCTCCGCCCCCGACGGGGACCGCCTCGACCGGGCACTGGCCGGACTCGACCTGATGGTGAGCGTCGACCCCTATCTCAACGAGACCTCACGCCACGCCGACGTGGTGCTGCCCCCGCCGCCGCCGGCGCAGAGCGCCCACTTCGACTTCGCCTTCAACGCGCTCGCCGTCAGCAACCAGGCCCGCTTCAGCCCTGCCGCCGTACCGCTGGAGGCCGGGCTGATGGACGAGTGCGAGATCCACGCCCGGCTGATCCTCGCCGTGTCGGGGATGCACGGCGCCGAGCCGTCCGCCGTCGACGACATGGTCGTCGGCAGCACCCTCGCCAAGGCGGTCGCGGACCCGCACTCGCCGCTCTTCGGGGGCGACGCAGAGGAGCAGGCGCGGCTGCTCGGCGGCCGCAGCGGCGCCGAGCGGCGGCTGGACATGATGCTCCGCCTCGGCCCGTACGACCTCGTCCTCGAGGACCTGCTGCAGGCACCGCACGGAATCGACCTCGGCCCCCTCGAGCCCCGCGTCCCGCAGATCCTCAAGACCCGCAGCGGACGCGTCGAGCTGCTGCCCGGCCCCATCGCCGACGACCTGCCGAGGCTGCGCGCGGCACTCGCGGAGCGGCCCGCCGGGCTCGTGCTCGTCGGCCGCCGCCATCTGCGCTCCAACAACAGCTGGCTCCACAACGTGCCGGCGCTGAACGGCGGTTCCAACCGCTGCACCCTTCATGTCCACCCGGACGACGCCGCCCGGCTCGGACTCGAGGACGGGGCCACGGCGTGCGTCACCGGGGACGGAGGCAGTGTGGAGGCCCCCGTCGAGATCACGGACGCGGTGCGCCCCGGTGTCGTCAGCCTGCCGCACGGCTGGGGCCACGACCGTCCCGGCATCCGCATGTCGGTGGCGGCCGGCCGTCCCGGCGTCAACGTGAACCAGCTGCTCGACGGCTCCCGGCTGGACCCCCTGTCGGGCACCGCGGTGCTCAACGCCATCCCGGTGGAGGTAGTGCCAAGCCCATGACCTGGGGTTTTGCTCTTATTGCTCACGGGTCGACATCTTGTTAACGGCAGATGGCGACACCTAACGTCATCCGGACCCACCGGTGGGCCGCTCCTCCGGTGGCAGTTCAAGGATGAACGTTAGGTGTCCCCATGCTGACAGTCCTCGGCTTCGCCATGATCGCGACCTTCCTGGTCCTGATCATGACGAAGAAGATGTCGCCGATCGCGGCGCTGGTCCTGATTCCCGCACTCTTCTGCGTCGCCGTCGGGCAGGGTGCGCAGCTCGGGGACTACGTCCTCGAAGGTGTGGGGAACCTCGCCCCCACGGCGGCGATGCTGATGTTCGCCATCGTCTACTTCGGCGTCATGATCGACGTCGGGCTGTTCGACCCGATCGTGCGGGGCATCCTGCGCTTCTGCAAGGCGGACCCGCTGCGCATCGTGATCGGCACGGCGGTGCTCGCCGCCATCGTCTCGCTCGACGGCGACGGCTCGACGACCTTCATGATCACGGTCTCGGCGATGTATCCGCTCTACAAGCGCCTGAAGATGAGCCTGGTCGTGCTGACCGGCATCGCCGCCACGGCGAACGGCGTCATGAACACCCTGCCGTGGGGCGGTCCCACCGCCCGCGCCGCGACCGCGCTCAAGCTGGACGCGGCCGACATCTTCGTGCCGATGATCCCCGCTCTCGGCGCCGGACTCGTCTTCGTGCTCGTCCTCGCGTACGTCCTCGGCCGGCGTGAGCGCAAGCGCCTCGGGTACCTCACGCTCGACGAGGCGCTCGAGCCCGAGCCCGGCACCGTTCTCGTCAAGACCGGCGGTGGCGGCGAGCACGCCGCGGCAACCACCGGCTCCGCGGCCGGCGACAAGGGCGCCGGGGCAGGGCCGGGAGCGGACGACGGTTCCCCGCGCGAGGGCGAAGCCCCGCTCCAGGACGGCGGTTTCCAGGGCCTCGACCCGAACCGCGCGACGCTGCGGCCCAAGCTGTACTGGTTCAACGCCGGTCTGACGCTGGCCCTTCTCACCGCCATGATCATGGAGCTGCTGCCGATCCCGGTGCTGTTCCTGCTCGGCGCGGCTCTCGCCCTGACCGTCAACTTCCCCTCGATGGCGGACCAGAAGGCACGCATCGCGGCCCACGCCGACAACGTCCTGAACGTCGCCGGCATGGTCTTCGCCGCCGCCGTCTTCACCGGCGTCCTCACCGGCACCGGCATGGTCGAGCACATGGCGGACTGGCTCGTCGGGGCCATCCCCGAGGGCATGGGCCCCCACATGGCGATCGTCACGGGCGTACTGAGCCTGCCGCTCACGTACTTCATGTCGAACGACGGCTTCTACTTCGGCGTCCTGCCCGTCCTCGCGGAGGCCGGCGCCGCCCACGGTGTCTCGCCGCTGGAGATCGCCCGCGCCTCCCTCGTCGGCCAGCCGCTGCACATGTCCAGCCCGCTCGTCCCCGCCGTGTACGTCCTCGTCGGCATGGCGAAGGTCGATTTCGGCGACCACACCCGCTTCACGGTGAAGTGGGCGGCCCTGACCAGCCTGGTGGTGCTGGGGGCCGGGATCCTGTTCGGCATCATCTGACATGGGCCGACTCTGGCTGCTGCGCCTCGTCATCGCCTTCGGGTTCGCCCAGGCGGCGGTGTCGATGGCGCGCCCGGCCGTTTCCTACCGGGCGCTGTCGCTCGGCGCCGACGAGCGTGCGATCGGTGTGATCGCCGGCGTGTACGCGCTGCTTCCGCTGTTCGCCGCCGTACCGCTGGGCCGCAGGACCGACAAGGGCCGCTGCATGCCCCTGCTGTACGCGGGCGTCGCGCTGATCGCCGGCGGCTGTGCGCTCAGCGGGCTCGCCGGCTCGCTGCCGGCGATGGCCGCGTGGAGCGGTGTGATGGGACTCGGCCACCTGTGCTTCGTCATCGGCGCCCAGTCGATCGTCGCCCGCCGCTCCGACCCGGCCGAACAGGACCGCAACTTCGGTCACTTCACCATCGGCGCCTCCCTCGGCCAGTTGGCCGGGCCCGTCGCCGCCGGCGCGCTGATCGGTGACGACATGGGCCCGACGAGCGCGCTGGCGCTCGTCGTGTCCGCGGCCGTGGCTGCGGTCTCACTGACCTCGATGTGGCGTATCGAGCTCCGGCACGAGCGAGTCGGGCACAAGCGGGACGCGGGCGTGGCGAAGGTTCCCGTGCACCGCATCCTGCGCACCCGCGGCGTACCCGCCGGGATCTTCATCAGCCTCGCCGTGCTCTCGGCCACCGACATCCTCACCGCGTACCTGCCGGTGGTCGGCGAGCACCGCGGTATCGCGCCCACCGTCGTGGGCCTGCTTTTGAGCCTGCGGGCCGCCGCCACCATCGCGTGCCGGCTGGTGATGACGCCGATGATCCGCCGCCTCGGCCGTACCACCCTGCTCACCGTGACCTGCCTGCTCGGCGGGGTGCTGTGCGCGGGCATCGCCCTGCCGGTGCCCCTGTGGGCGCTCGCGCTGATGCTGGCGGCGCTCGGTTTCTGCCTCGGGGTGGGGCAGCCGTTGTCCATGACGACGGTGGTGCAGGCGGCCCCGCCCGGCGCGCGTTCGACGGCGCTCGCGCTGCGGCTGACCGGCAACCGTCTCGGCCAGGTCGCCGCGCCGGCATCCGCGGGACTGGTCGCCGGGCTCGCCGGCGCCGCGGCGCCCTTCGTGATGCTCGGCGTGCTGCTGGTGGTGTCGGGCGGGACCGCGGTACGGACCGGCCGCTCCGGGCGTGGGCCGGCGGTCACCGGCGGCCCGGACGGCGGCACTCCGGGGGGCTCTCCGGGTGGCGCTTCCCGGGAGGCCGGCGGGGCGGGGCCGGCGGTGGCCGGGGCGGAGGGTCCGCGCGGCGGTGCGGCTGCGGGGACCGACGGGACGGAATCGCCCGGTCGGCACAGTCGGGGTGTCCGCTAGTAGGGGCATTTCTGACGGCTTCTCAGCGTTTCGATGCGTCTTCACGCCGAATTCGTGACATTTAGTCAGGCGATCGCGTGATCAGTATGACAATCGCATCGGCTTGAAGGAGCCTCGCATGAGCACGACCGCAACTCTCCGCCCCCGCCGTGTCCGCACGGCGGCGGCCGCCCTGGCCGCCCTGGCCTATGCCGGCATGACGCTGGCGTCGGCGCCGGCGGCCTTCGCCGCCATCGGCGACAGCGGCGACATCAAGATCCACAAGGCCGGCGTCGAGCACTGGGACACCCGTGACGACATCAAGGGAGTCTGCAAGTTCAGCCTCAGCGCCTTCAACTTCGAGAGCCTGCCGCAGGTCACCTGGACCATCACCCCGCAGCCGCCCACGGCCGCGGGACCCACGCTGACGGACAGCCTGGTGCTGGTCGCCGGCCGGGGCCACACCGAGGAGTACGCACTCCCCGACGGTGACTACCTGCTCGCCTGGACGGTCCCGAGCGGTGTGCCGAAGCAGAAGGTCTTCGAGGTCGACTGCGAGAAGTACGGCGACAAGCACGGTGAGAAGAACAACGGCCACAAGGGCGCGGAGAACGACAAGGGCTCGGGCTGGGAGAAGGACGACAAGGACGCGCCCCACGGCGCGGTGCCCGCGGGCGGCGGCGGCATGGCCGGCGACGGCGGCGAGGGCTCCGGGGACGACGGCTCCTCCGTCGCCGTGACGACGGCACTCGTCGCCGGTGCGGCCGGTGCGGCCGGGCTGGTCCTCGTCCGACGGGCCCGTCGCCGCGCCCATGGCGCCGCGTAACGTACCGAGTCGCCGACGCCGCCGACGCGGACCCAGCCGTGCCTGCCGTCTGACCATCACGCTCAGCGTGACGGCAACCCTGGTCACCGGCGTCGTCCGGGGGTGCACGGACACACCCCCGGACGCGCCGCCGGTCACCGTCGCGGCGGACAGCCCACTCGGCGCGAAGACACCCGCGGCCGAGGAGACGCCCGCGGCCGACGAGAAGGCCGCCGGGCGGGAGGAGCCGGCCGCGGCCGGGCACGGCAGGTCGAACGTGATCGACCTGCCGCCGCTCACCGTCCGCTCCGCGGAACCGGCGCGGAAACCGGCGGCGCGGGTACCGGCGCCGTCCCGGACCCCTCAGGCGCCGCGGTCGCCCCGGCCCGCGGCGCCGTCCCCGGCGGCCACCCCGCCCGAGGCGGCCCGGGGAGCGCTCGAACTGCCGCCCTCCCCGGCCAGACAGCTCGCCATCCCGGCCATCATGATCGAGTCGCCCGTGATGGGGCTCGGTCTCGACGGCAAGGGCCGGCTCACCGCCCCTCCGGTGGACAACCCGCGTCTCGTCGGCTGGTACGAGAAGGGGCCCGCCCCCGGCGAGAAGGGCACCGCCCTGGTGGTCGGCCACCGCGACACCAAGACCGGCCCCGCCGTCTTCCTCAACCTCAACGCACTGAAACCCGGCGACAAGGTCAACATCGCCCGCGCGGACCGGCGGACGGCCGTGTTCACCGTCGACAAGGTGCGCACCTACAAGAAGGAGGCCTTCCCCGACGCGGAGGTGTACGGCCACACGGGCCGACCGGAACTGCGGCTGCTCACCTGCGGCGGCAGCTTCGACAAGAAGACGGGCTACTCCGCCAACGTCGTCGTCTTCGCGCACCTCACGGACGTCAGACAGGTGTGATCCGGTCACGGGCGCGCGGGGCAGGCCGGGCGGCCGGCCCCGGCCCCGCGGCCGCGCCCCCCAGCGGGCCGCCGATGACCGGGGCTCCGTGGGGAGTTGGGCGCGGGTCCACCGCGCAGAAGCGGCCTTTTCCGGCCGATCGGCGGAGTCCGTCTCGCATGGTGGACACATGCGTAACAAGCGCCCCTCACATCGTGCGCGATCCATTCCCTGACGGGACATAGTGGGCTAGCTTCTGGCGACGCAGCTGCCCCTTCTCATCCCGGGCGGGACCCTATGACTCGCGCCATCGCTCTGCACAACGTCAGCAAGAGATACGGCCGCGCTCCCCGGGCCGTCGACAACTTCTCCCTCGGTGTCCGGCCGGGGGAGTTCCTCGTCCTGCTGGGCCCCTCCGGCTGCGGCAAGTCGACCGTGCTGCGGATGATCGCCGGGCTGGAGGACATCACCGAGGGCGAGCTCCTGCTGGACGGCGAGTACGCCAATGACATCCCGCCGCGTGAACGCGACATGGCCATGGTCTTCCAGAACTTCGCGCTCTACCCGAGCATGACCAACCGGGAGAACATCGGCTTCCCACTGAAGCTCGAGAACCCGCGGGCCGACCGCAATCCGCGGGTCGAGGCCACCGCAAGGATGCTCGGCATCGAGGACATCCTCGACCGGTTCCCCGCGCAGCTCTCCGGCGGGGAGCGCCAGCGCGTCGCGATGGGCCGGGCCATCTCCCGCCGGCCCTCCGTCTTCCTGATGGACGAGCCGCTCTCCAACCTCGACGCCAAGCTCCGCAACCATCTGCGGGCCGAGATCGCGCGTCTGACCGCCGAGTTGGGGGTGACGACGGTCTACGTCACGCACGACCAGGCGGAGGCCATGTCGCTCGGGGACCGGGTGGCCGTGATGCGCGGCGGAGTGCTCCAGCAGGTCAGCTCGCCGCGTGACACCTATGCCCTCCCGGCGAACGTCTTCGTCGCCGCCTTCATCGGAACGCCCCGGATCAACCTGCTCCAGGCCGTCGTCCACGCGCCGCTGGACGGCCGGATGTCGATCGACCTGGGCCGGCAGCGGCTTCCGCTGCCCGAGCCCCTCAGCCCCGATCACCAGCTGCTGCGCATCCAGCAGGGCCGGCAGATCATCGTGGGCCTGCGGTCGGAGGCAACCCGGATCGCGCCGCCCAGTCAGGCCCGGCCGGGGGAGGTGGCGCTGACCGGGATCGTCGAGCACATGGAGTACCAGGGGCACGAGGCGCTGGTGCACTTCAACACCGGTTCCCGGCCCGCCGTGGTCGCCGACCTGGAGTCGCCGCGTCCGCAGGCCGCCGTACGGCGGCGGAGGAACACCGGGCCCGGAGTGCTGACCCGGCTCAAGGACCGGGCGATGGCCCAGGTCGCGGGGCCGGTGGCGGTGCTCGACGAGCCGCTTCCCGAGCCCGTCCACGAGAGCAGGATCACGGCGCCGAGCGACCTCGTCGTCCGTACCGGCCCCGACCTGCGGCTGCGTACCGGCGCCCAGGTGCCGCTGCTCGTGGACCTCGCCCACCTGTACGTCTTCGACCATCAGGGCCGCCGTATCTGCCCCGCCCCCATGGACGTTCCGGGGCTCGACGTCTGACTCCTCCGCCACGACAGTGGCCTCCAGCACGCCGGATGCCCCTGGCGCCGTAAAACTAACGGCGCTAGTTTGGGGCGCGGACACTACCGCGAGGCGTGGAGGAGAGCGATGAAGGCCCACGACGGCATGTACATCGGCGGCCGGTGGCGGCCCGCCGCGGCACCGGAAACGATCGCGGTCGTCGATCCCGCGGACGAGCAGGTCATCGCCCATGTGCCGGCGGGCACGGCGGAGGACGTCGATGCCGCGGTACGCGCCGCCCGCGCGGCCTTCCCGGGCTGGGCGGCGACACCGCCCGCCGAGCGGGCGCGGTACATCGCGGCCCTGCGCGACGAGCTCGCCCGGCGTGTGGAGGAGATCGCACAGACGGTCACCTCCGAACTCGGCGCGCCGCCCGCCCTGGCGCTCGCCGTCCACGCGAACCTGCCCGTCGCGGTCGCCGGCTCCTACGCGGAGCTCGCGGGCTCCTACGCGTTCGAGGAGCGGATCGGGACCTCCACCGTGCTGATGGAGCCGGTCGGCGTCGTCGGCGCGATCACGCCCTGGAACTACCCCCTGCACCAGATCGTCGCCAAGGTGGCCCCTGCGCTGGCCGCCGGCTGCACCGTGGTGCTCAAGCCGGCGGAGGACACCCCGCTGACCGCGCAGCTCTTCGCGGAGGCCGTCCACGAGGCGGGCATCCCCGAGGGCGTCTTCAACCTGGTCACCGGACTCGGCCCGGTGGCCGGCCAGGCGCTCGCCGAGCACGAAGGCGTCGACCTGGTGTCCTTCACCGGGTCGACCGCCGTCGGCCGGAAGATCGGCGCGACCGCGGGCGGCGCGATCAAGCGCGTCGCGCTGGAGCTGGGCGGCAAGTCGGCCAACGTGATCCTGCCGAGCGCCGACCTGGCCAAGGCGGTGAACGTCGGCATCGCCAACGTGATGTCAAACTCGGGCCAGACGTGCAGCGCGTGGACCCGCATGCTCGTGCACAAGGACCGGTACGAGGAGGCCGTCGCGCTCGCCGCGGCCGCCGTCGCCAAGTACGTCCCCGGCGAACGGGTCGGCCCGCTCGTCAACGCCAAGCAGCAGGAGCGGGTGCGCGGTTACATCGAGAAGGGCGTCGAGGAGGGTGCCCGGCTGGTGGCCGGCGGCCCCGAAGCGCCGCTCGGGGTCGGCTACTACGTCAGCCCGACCGTCTTCGCCGACGTCACCCCCGGCATGACCATCGCCCAGGAGGAGATCTTCGGTCCGGTCGTGTCGATCCTGAAGTACGAGGACGAGGACGACGCCCTCGCGATCGCCAACGGCACCGTGTACGGCCTCGCCGGCGCCGTCTGGGCCGGTGACGAGTCGGAGGCGGTGGCCTTCGCCCGCCGTATGGACACCGGTCAGGTCGACATCAACGGCGGTCGCTTCAACCCGCTGGCGCCGTTCGGCGGGTACAAGCAGTCCGGCGTGGGCCGGGAGCTCGGGCCGCACGGCCTCGCCGAGTACCTCCAGACCAAGTCCCTCCAGTTCTGAGCGGTAAGGAAACCATCGTGGTCCGTGCAGCCGTCCTGCCCTCCGTCGGTGCTCCCCTGGAGATCGCCGAGATCTCCCTGCCGGAGCCCGGCCCGGGCCAGGTCCGGGTCAGGCTCGCCGCAGCCGGGGTGTGCCACTCCGACCTGTCCCTCTCCGACGGCACCATGCGGTTGCCCGTCCCCGCCGTCCTCGGCCATGAGGGCGCGGGCACCGTCCTGGCCGTCGGCGAGGGTGTCACCCATGTCGCGCCCGGCGACGGTGTCGTCCTCAACTGGGCTCCCTCCTGCGGTACGTGCCACGCCTGCTCCATCGGCGAGGTGTGGCTGTGCGCCGACGCGCTGACCGGCGCGGGACGGGTGCACGCTCTCGCCGCCGACGGCACCGAGCTCCATCCCGGCCTGAACGTGGGCGCGTTCGCACAGGAGACGGTCGTCGCCGCGAACTGCGTGCTGCCCGTGCCCGACGGCGTCCCGCTGACGGACGCGGCCCTGCTGGGCTGCGCCGTCCTCACCGGCTACGGCGCCGTCCACCACTCCGCGAGGGTGCGTGAGGGCGAGTCCGTCGTCGTCTTCGGCGTCGGCGGGGTCGGGCTGGCCACGCTCCAGTCCGCCCGGATCGCCGGAGCGGGCTCGATCATCGCCGTCGACGTCTCCCCGGAGAAGGAGGAACTGGCGCGCGGCGCGGGCGCCACCGAGTACGTCGTCGCCTCCGACACCACGGCGAGGGAGATCCGGGGACTGACCGGCAAGCGCGGCGCCGACGTGGCGATCGAGTGCGTCGGCCGCGCCTCGACGATCCGCGCCGCCTGGGACTCCACCCGCCGTGGCGGCCGCACCACGGTCGTCGGCATCGGCGGGAAGGACCAGCAGGTCACCTTCCACGCCCTGGAGCTGTTCCACTGGGGCCGCACGCTGTCCGGCTGTGTCTTCGGCAACTCCGACCCGGCCGCCGACCTCCCGGTCCTCGCGGAGCACATCCGCGCCGGCCGGCTGGACCTGAGCGCGCTGGTCACCGAACAGATCGCCCTCGACGGCATCCCTGCGGCCTTCGACAACATGCTCGCGGGCAAGGGTGGCCGGGCCCTGGTCGTCTTCTAGCGCCGCTCGAACCACACACCCCGGCCGCCGTCGCGGCCGGGGTGTCCGTGCTGCTCGGAAGGCGCAGGCGGCGGCGCGGGCCGTCACGGAATCTTCCCGTCCAACCCGTTGACCCCATACCCACCGGTCGGTACGGTCCCCGGAACTCCCCAGTGCCACCCCCCTCCTCCGACTCCGTCCCCGCATCCACCGGAGTGTGCACGTTCATGGACACCGCAGCTCAGCTCACGGACACCACCGGCTCCACACCCTCCGACCCCCGGCGGCGCCGCGTCGCCACCGCCGCTGCCCTCGCCTCGGCCGTCGAGTGGTACGACTACTTCGTCTTCGGCATCGCCGCCGCCCTCGTCCTCGGCGACCTGTACTTCCCCGCCGGCAGCTCCTCCGCCGGCGTGCTGGCCGCCTTCGCCACCTTCGCGGTCGGCTTCCTCGCCCGTCCCGTGGGCGGCGTCATCGCCGGGCAGCTCGGCGACAAGCGGGGCCGCAAGCCGATGCTGGTCCTCGCGCTCACGCTGATGGGACTCGCCACGGCCGGCATCGGCCTGCTCCCCACGTACGAGACGATCGGCATCGCCGCACCCGTACTTCTGGTCCTGCTCCGCATCGTCCAGGGCATCGCTGTCGGCGCCCAGTGGGGCGGCGCGATGCTGATGGCCACCGAGTACGCCCCCGAGGGCAAGCGCGGCCTCTACGGCAGCCTCGTCCAGCTCGGGGTCCCCATCGGTGTCGTCACCGCCAACACCGTGTTCCTGGTGGCGGGCACCCTCACCGGCGAGTCGGCGTTCGCCGCCTGGGGCTGGCGGGTGCCCTTCTTCGTCGGCTTCCTCGTCCTCGGTCTCGCCTGGTACATCCACACCAAGGTCGAGGAGACGCCCGAGTTCCGGGAGGCCGAACGCGCTCTCGCCGAGCAGGAGAAGAGCGAGACCCGCTCGCCCCTGCGCACGATCCTGCGCGAGCACCTCGGCACCGTGTTCCTGGCCGGCGGCTCGTTCGCCGTGAACACCGCCACGTTCTACATCATCATCACCGGCGTCCTGGACTACGCGACCCGCGAACTCGACATGAAGCGCGGCGCGGTGCTCGCGGTGTCCCTGGGCGTGAGCCTCACCCAGCTGGTCCTCATACCCGCCGCTGCGGCCCTCTCCGACCGCATCGGACGGCTGCGGATCTACGCGGCGGGCGCCATCGGCCTGCTGGTGTGGGCGGTGCCGATGTTCCTGCTGATCGACACCGCGTCACTGCTCTGGCTGGCCGTCGGTACCTTCGTCACCAGCTGCTTCCTGAGCATCATGTACGGGCCCCAGGCGGCGCTCTTCGCCGAGCTGTTCACCGCGGAGATGCGCTACACCGGTGCGTCCCTCGGCTACCAGATCGCCGCCGTCTTCGGCGGCGGCCTGGCGCCGTTCATGATGGTCCTGCTGCTGGAGGCGACCGGCACGTCCATGGCGGTGTCCGGCTACATCATCGGCCTGGCCGTGATCGCGCTGATCTCCATCAGGATCCTGGCCTCCCGGGCGGCTAAGGCCGCTGCCCCGGCATCCTCCGCCCCGGCAGAGGCGCAGTCCGGCTGACCGTCCGCGCCCGTGCCACCGGCCCCGGACCCGTCGCCGCACCGGGGCGGCGGGCCCGGGGCCGTGGCCGTGCGGGCGGTCAGGCGCGGGGACCGGTGAGCGCGCCGTCGGTCGCCGGCGCCCGGCCGCGCGAACGGGACACCGCCACACCCGCGAGGCACAGCGCCCCGCCGCAGAGGGTCAGCCAGCCCGGTACCTCGTCCAGCACGACCCAGGACATCAGCACCACCAGCGCCGGGACCGCGTACGTCGTCGCGCCCATCCGGCCGGCGGTCGTACGCGCCAGTGCGTAGGCCCACGTCGTGAACGCCAGCGCCGTCGGGAAGACGCCCAGGTAGACCATGTTCAGCGTCGCCGACACCGGCGCCCGCGAGGCCTCCGCCATCAGCTGCCCGGCGAACGGCAGGCACGCCACCGCCCCCACCAGGCAGCCGAACGTCGTCGCCTGGAGGGCGCTCGCGTGTGCCAGCGCCGGCTTCTGCGCCACCACGCCGCCCGCGTAGCCGACCGCCGCCAGCAGGCAGAGCAGCACGCCCAGCGTGGAGGCCCCGCCCTCGCCGGACATCGACAGGCCCACGACGACGGCGCCCGCGAACGACACAGCCATGCCGGCCACGAGCCGCGGCCCCAGCCCCTCGCCCAGCAGCCGGGCGCCCAGCAGCGCGATGAGGATCGGGCCGATGTTCACCACCATGGCGGCCGTGCCCGCGTCGACCTGCTGTTCGCCCCAGTTGAGCACCACCATGTAGACGCCGAACCACAGCAGTCCGGAGACGAGGATGCCCGGCCAGGCGGCGCGCGGCGGCAGCCCCTCCCGCCGGATCAGCAGGACACAGCCCAGCGCGAGGGAGCCCGCCAGCAGCCGGCCGAGGGCGAGCGCGCCGGGGGAGTAGGCCTCGCCCGCGCTGCGGATGGAGACGAAGGCGGACGCCCAGAGCACGACGGTGACCGCCGCGGCGGCCAGGGCGGGCCACTTCGTGTGGTGGTGTATGGGGTTGGTCATGCTGCGACCGTAAGGGCTCGACCTTTCGGCGTTCACCGCAATATCCCCGGCTCGATGTCGAGGAGCGTGTGCAGCGCCCGTTCGCCGTCGTCGGTCACCTTCACCGCCCGGTCGGAGCCGATGCGTACGCACCAGCCGGCGTCCAGGGCGTGGCCGCACAGCCGGGCACCGGCGACGCCGGCGAGGTGCGGCCTGCGCTCCGTCCAGTCGAGGCAGCCCCGTACGAGAGGACGGCGGCCCTTGGCCGACAGGTCGATCCCCAGGCCGGCGAACCAGCGGGCGCCGCGGTCCGTGAGCGCGAAGCCGGCGTCCTGGGTGAGCAGCCCACGGGCGGTCATGGCCCCGGTGATCGTGATGCCGAGCCGCCCCGCCAGATGGTCGTAACAGGTGCGCCCGCGCGCCAGGGCGTCGGCGACGGTGGACTCGCGCAGCGACCGCGGCGCCGGCACAGGACCGGGCGAGGCGTGCGCCGCCAGTTCCTCGACCAGGTGCGCCACGCGGTCGTCGGCGAGCCTCACGTACCGGTGCCGGCCCTGCCGTTCCTCCGTGAGCAGGCCGCCCGCGACGAGCTTGCCGAGGTGCTCGCTCGCGGTCGACGGGGCGACCCGGCCGTGCCGGGCGAGTTCCCCGGCCGTCCAGGCCCGTCCGTCGAGCAGGGCGAGGGCGAAGGCCGCCCGGGTTTCGTCGGCGAGCAGTGCGGCGAAGGCGGCGAGGTCGCGGGAGGAGGTCATGCCTCCCAGCATGCGTCAGGGACGTTTCGGCGCCGGCCGAAGGGTGGCGCCGGGCCGCACGGTCTCGTACTGGAGGGCAAGACCGTCGAGCAGTGCCTCGAGTCCCGTCTCGAACGCCCCTTGGTCCACCTGTTCCTGCCGGTCCGCGAGCAGGTGGGCCTGGCCCAGGTGCGGGTAGTCCGCCGGGTCGTACGCCGTCGCGTCGTCGACGAAGCCGCGGGCGAACGAGCCGAGCGCGGAACCGGTGATGAAGTAGCGCATCAGCGCGCCGATGCGGGTCGCGTGGGCCGGGGGCCAGCCGGCGCGGACCATCGCGCCGAAGACGGCGTCGGCGACCTTGAGGCCGGCCGGGCGGCGGCCGGGTCCCCGGGCGAGCACCGGGACGGTGTTGGGGTGCGCGCTCAGGGCGGCGCGGTAGGAGACGGCCCAGTCGTGCAGGGCGGTGCGCCAGTCGCGGCCGTCGTCCTCGTCGAACATCGACAGGTCGACCCGGGCGCTGACCGCGTCGGCGACCGCGTCGAGGATCTCGTCCTTGTTGCGGAAGTGGTTGTAGAGGGAGGGGCCGCTGACGCCGAGCTCCGCGGCGAGCCGGCGGGTGGAGACCGCGTCGAGCCCTTCCGCGTCCACGAGCGCGCTCGCCGTCTCGACGATGCGTTCTCTGCTGAGGAGGGGCTTGCGCGGGCGGGCCATGCGGCACATAGTAGGCCCAGCAGAAATAAACTAGCAGTGATAGTTAAAGTGGGGTGCCGCAATGAATCTGGAGCTCGACGAGGAGCAGACGGCCGTCCGGCAATTGGCGAAGGACTTCGTGGACCGGGAGATCACCCCCCATGTCGTGGAGTGGGACCGGGCGGAGAGCGTCGATCGGGGCATCGTCAAGAAGCTGGGCGCGCTCGGCTTCCTCGGTCTCACGGTCGACGAGGAGTACGGCGGCTCCGGCGGCGACCACCTCGCCTACTGCCTGGTGACCGAGGAACTCGGCCGCGGCGACTCCTCCGTGCGCGGCATCGTCTCCGTCTCCCTCGGCCTGGTCGCCAAGACCGTCGCCGCCCACGGGACCGAGGAGCAGAAGCGCGACTGGCTGCCCCGGCTCACCTCCGGCGAGGCCCTCGGCTGCTTCGGCCTCACCGAGCCCGGCACCGGCTCCGACGCGGGCAACCTGATCACCAGGGCCGTCGCCGACGGCGGCGACTACGTGATCAACGGCTCCAAGATGTTCATCACCAACGGCACCTGGGCGGACGTGGTCCTGCTGTTCGCCAGGACCAACGACACGCCAGGCCACAAGGGCGTGTCCGCCTTCCTCGTTCCCACGGACACCCCCGGGCTCACCCGCCGCACCGTCCACGGAAAGCTGGGGCTGCGCGGCCAGGCCACCGCGGAGCTGGTGCTCGAGGACGTGCGCGTGCCGGCGGCGGCCATGCTCGGCCCCGAGGGCAAGGGCTTCTCCATCGCCATGTCGGCGCTCGCCAAGGGCCGGATGTCGGTCGCCGCCGGCTGTGTCGGTATCGCGCAGGCGGCCCTGGACGCGGCGGTCGGCTACGCCAAGGAGCGCGAGCAGTTCGGCAGGTCCATCGCCCACTACCAGCTGGTCCAGGAACTGCTCAGCGACGTAGCCGTCGACGTGGACGCCGCCCGGCTGCTGACGTGGCGGGTCGCCGATCTGATCGACCGGGGGCAGCAGTTCGCCACCGCCGCCTCGCAGGCCAAGCTGTTCGCCTCGGAGGCCGCCGTACGCAGTGCCAACAACGCCCTCCAGGTCTTCGGCGGCTACGGCTACATCGACGAGTACCCCGTCGGCAAGCTGGTGCGCGACGCCCGCGTGATGACCCTGTACGAGGGCACCAGCCAGATCCAGAAGCTGATCATCGGCCGTGCGTTGACCGGGGTCTCCGCGTTCTGACCGCCCCTTCCCGGGCGGGAGACGGGCCCGGCTGAGCCGGAGGGGCCTTGTCGGTCCCGGGAAAGCCGCTCGCGGAGCGCGATCCGTCCCGGAAGCCCCGGTCAGGCTCTAAGCGCTTGCTCACCTTCGGGGTATGGTGTTCGTCCTGTGCCACGAAAGGGGCGAACGAGCGATGAGTGCGGCGGACGAGACGGCGGACCGGGCGGCCGGCGGGGAGCAGCCGTGGGACGAGGTCACACCTGAGGCGGCCAGGAAACTGCTGATCGCCGCCGTCGAGGCGTTCGCCGAGCGCGGGTACCACGCGACCACCACCCGGGACATCGCCGGCCGGGCGGGCATGAGCCCGGCAGCGCTCTACATCCACTACAAGACCAAGGAAGAGCTGCTCCACCGGATCAGCCGGATCGGGCACGACAAGGCCCTCGACATCCTCAATGCCGCCTACGCCGGCGCGGGCACCCCCACCGACCGGCTCGCCGACGCCGTGCGCTCGTTCGTCCGCTGGCACGCCGGCCGGCACACCACCGCCCGAGTGGTGCAGTACGAACTCGAAGCGCTCAGCGAGACCCACCGCACCGAGATCGTCGGCCTGCGCAGGCAGAGCGACGCCGTGGTGCGGCGCATCCTCGAAGAGGGCGTGGAGACCGGCGAGTTCGACGTGCCGGACGTGCCCGGGACGGCCGTCGCCGTGCTGTCGCTCTGCATCGACGTGGCGCGCTGGTTCAACACCAGGGGCCGCCGGACGCCCGACGAGGTCGGCGCGCTCTACGCCGACCTCGTCCTGCGCATGGTGAGCGCTCAGAAGAAGTAGCGCGACAGCGACTCCGCCACGCACACCGGCTTGTCGCCGCCCTCGCGCTCGACGGTGACGAGGGCGGTCACCTGGACGCCCCCGCTGCCCGCCTCCTCGACGCTGCGCAGCACCGCGGTGGCCCGCAGCCGCGAGCCCACGGGCACGGGCGCGGGGAAACGGACCTTGTCGGTGCCGTAGTTGATGCCCATCTTCATGCCCTCGACCCGCAGCACCTGGGGCACCAGGGCGGGCAGCAGCGACAGCGTCAGATAGCCGTGGGCGATCGTCGTGCCGAACGGGCCGCTCGCGGCGCGCTCCGGGTCCACGTGGATCCACTGGTGGTCGCCGGTGGCGTCGGCGAAGAGGTCGATCCGCTTCTGGTCGACCTCGAGCCAGTCGCTGTGTCCCAGCTGTTCGCCGACCCCTGCGCGCAGCTCCTCGGGGGAGGTGAAGATCCTCGGCTCTGCCATGTCCTGGTGCCTGCCTCTCGACCGTTGTGACACTCATGTCTAAGCGCTTGCTCAGCATGGTTGGGCGGGCGCCCTCCTGTCAACGACGGACCAGTAGGCTCCGAGGAGTGCCACAGATTCCAGAGAAGATCCACGAGCTCACGGTCGGCCAGCTCTCGGCGCGCAGCGGAGCCGCCGTGTCCGCCCTGCACTTCTACGAGTCCAAGGGCCTCATCAGCAGCCGCCGCACCAGTGGGAACCAGCGCCGCTACAGCCGGGACGCACTGCGCCGGGTCGCCTTCGTACGCGCCGCCCAGCGCGTCGGCATCCCGCTCGCCACGATCAGGGACGCCCTCGCCGAGCTGCCGGAGGAGCGGACGCCCGACCGTGACGACTGGGCCCGGCTCTCCCGGGCCTGGCGCGGCGAACTCGACGAACGCATCAAGCAGCTCGGCCGGCTCCGCGACCATCTGACCGACTGCATCGGCTGCGGCTGCCTCTCCCTGGAGAACTGCGTGCTGTCCAACCCGGACGACGTGTTCGGCGAGCAGCTGACCGGTTCACGGCTGCTGCCGGAGCGCCGCCGCGCGGGCGACGGGACCTGACCGGGGACGCCGAACGGGCCCGGTCCCCCCGGAACCGGGCCCGTTCGGCGCCGGGCGCGTGTGTGCGCCCGGGGCAGTGGTCACTCGAACTCCGTGCCGCCCTTGCGGGTCAGGTACGCCGGGCTGACCGCCTTCGCGATCGCCCGCCCGCCGGTGACCGGGCTGTACCGCTCCACCACGGGCCGGACGACCACGCCTTCCCTCAGGTGCAGCCGTCTGCCCGACACCGTCTCGCGGCCGTTCGCCAGCTCCAGCACCGTGTCCACGTCGTACGGGCCCTTGAACAGCCGGGGCACCACCGGCAGTTCACCGCCGAGGACGGACGCCGGGTCCAGCCAGCGGACCTCGCCGTCGATCTCCGCGGAGATGTCGAACACGGCGTAGCCCGGCCCGCCCTCGGCCCTGGCGTCCTTGCCGTAGCCGAGGTCCTGGACCCCGGCGCCGTACACCTCGGCGAACAGCCCCACCCGGCTCGCGCCGAGCCGGGCGGCGAGGCGCGCCGCGATCTTGGGCACCCCGTGCCCGAGGACCGCGCGCCAGTACAGGTTGGCCCGGTCCTCCTTGAGCGCGAGGCCCTTGGCGCCGAAGCCCTTCGACGAGACCAGCACCCGGCCGCCGTCCTCCGTGGCGAAGGTCGTCAGGCAGGCGGTGCCGTGCAGCTTCTCGGTGATCACGACGGGCTCGCCCGGCTCGAAGATGCCCGGATAGCGCTGCAGATTCTCGATGTCCACCCAGGGCAGCAGGCCCGGCGCCGCCTCGATCTCGCCACTCATCCTGGAGGGGATCGGCGGCGCCCACTTGGTGATCGAGAGCCGCTCCGCGAAGTCCGTGCCGTCCGCGGCCGCCCGCACCAGATCGACGTCCGCGAGTGCCCGGGGCCGGCACACGATCCCCTGCGACAGCTCGCCCCGCAGCCGTACCGCCTTGACCCGGTTGGCCTCGCCGCCCGCCAGACGGCCCGTCAGGCCCAGTTCGTCGACGAGTGCCGCCGGAAGCACCGCCTGCTCGGGGATGTAGAGCGCGGCGTCACCGGTGCGGTAGACGCCTTTCGCGACGACGGCCCGGTACAGACCCACCTGGGCCAGCTCCAGGGCGTCCGCGTTCGGGTGCTCGTGAACGGTCAGCAGTTCGGCGGTGACGCGCAGCGTCGACATCTCATGACTCCTCGATGGTGGTCGGCACCGTCCCACTGTGCTGCCGCCCAATCCGGTGGCCCACCGGTTTTCCACCCTGGTAGCGTCGCGATCTTCGGCGGGCGGGAGCCGCGGCCGGAGTACCCGAACAGGACGTGGCGCACATGGCCTCACCGGCACTCGACGCGGCGGTGGACCGCATACGGACGGTCTTCGCAGGCGTGACCAGCCCTGTGGAGACGGGCTGCGGGATGTGTCATCTGCCGGAGGAGACGGCGCTGCTGCGCACGCCGGACGTGGAACTGCCCGACGACGTGCTGCGGATGTTCGCCCACGAGGTGCCGAACCACTTCGACGACCATCCGGCGGTGATGCGCCGGATCCTGCCCCAGCTGGCGGCGCAGCTGGCGACGGGCCGGTTCCCCCGGCTCGATGCCTATGAGCTGACCGGCCTCGCCCGTTCCCGCTGGCAGACCTGGCCGGCCGAACAGGCGGTGGCCGTGAGGACGTTCCTCGAGACATGGTGGACGGACACGGTCACCTCCGACGCGCCGCGGTACCCGGTGCACGAGGTGTTCGAGTCATGCGTGACCGCGGGCTCCACCGTGACCCCGTATCTCGCCGTCTGGGCCGGGCAGCCGCTCGGCGGACCGGCGGACCGGCACCTGGCCGACTGCCTCGAGCGGTGGATCGACGATCTGCTCGGCGACCTCACGTCGCCGCTCTTCAGCTGGTGGTCCGACCCCTGCCACGACGAACCCCTCGCGGAGCTCCAGGCATGGGTCGTCGAGCACGCGCCCCCACGACTGCACGCCCGCGGCGCAGACCCGCTGCTCCGGTTCAAAACCGGGCTGCTGGCCCTGCCGTACGAGCAGCGCTGGACCGAGGAGGTCTGGGCCGCGGCGCCGGACTCCTGAGGCCCGGGCGGGTTCCGGCCCCCGTACCGGAACCCCCGCGTCTCACGCGACGGAGGCGAGCTCGCGCCGGCCCGCCCGCTTCGCCGCACGGACGGCTTCCGCCGTCAGCACGGGCTGGGGGACGACGATGCCGCAGCCGGTGCAGACCGGACCGGACCACGGTTCGTGCTCCAGATCCTGCCGCCACACGATGTGCGTGTCCGAGCAGACCGGGCAGGCCGTGCCCGGCTCCGCCTCCAGGGCGCCGATCAGGCGGCGCAGCACCTCGGCGAGCGGCGCCGACGGGTGCTCCTTCGGGTTGTCGCAACGGGCAACACCGTGGCCGCCCCAGGTCCTGCGGTGCCAGTCGTCGATGTGTCCGGGCCGCCGCAGCCCGTCGTGCTTCTCCCGTTTGCGGCGGTCCGCGAAGTTGTCCTCGTAGGCGAGCCAGACGGCCCGCGCCTCTTCCAGTTCCTCGAGCGCGGCCACCAGCCGCGCCGGATCCGGGGCCCTGTCCTCCGGGCCGATACGGTGCCTGCCGCACAAGTGGTCCCATGTGGCGCGGTGCCCGTACGGGGCAAAACGTTCCAGGCATTTGCGCAGCGAGTAGCGCCGCAGCGCCAGGTCGCACCGTGGGTCACGCACCTGTCTCGCGAGACTCCGGAAACCGGCCATCGCAAGTCCACCTCCGTCGCTGGTACATCGGCGTTGAAGAATGGACGTAGGAGTGCCCGTTTCGGCTCCATCGAAAAGAGAAACGTGCCGGTTCGGCCGGATCACGTCCCTGGCGCGGTCCCCCCGACCCGTCCCGCCGTCAGCACCACCCGTGCCAGTTCCTCGTGACAGATGTCGCCGTGCGCGCCCGTCGGCGGCCGGCCGTGGCGCACGACGGCGGAGGCGTCGACGCTGACGCAGCCCGCGGCCGGCAGTCCGCTGCGCAGCGCCTCGTCCAGCGTCAGCCGTGGAGTGTCCGCCACACCCTGGATGCCGTCGTGTCCCATGGCCCACCACCGCGGGTCGGTCCCCGCCACGGCCCGAGTGTCACCGGCCAGGCTCGACGCCAGGGGGTAGAACACCCCGAGCGCGGTGTCGTGCCGCGAATGGCACGCCACCACCGGTCCGTCGACCAGCTGCTGGAAGCCGCCCAGGATCCCGTGGCCGGACGGCGCGTGCGGGAGGCCGGTGGCGAACGCGTAGTGCGAGAAAGCCCCTTGGAGCAGCGTCACAGACTTCACGTTGCACGCCCCCTCCGGCAGTCCGCGCAGCGCGAAGGCGACCAGCCTCGCGCCGTGACCGTGCCCGACGAGATGCACCCTCGTCCGGGGCGCCGAGCGGGACAGCCGCCCGAGCAGCGGGCCGAGACCCAGCTCGCCGACCGTGCCGGCCCGCCGTTTCATCGCGTAGTACGTCGTCTGCCGCAGCAGCTCCTTGGCGCCCCGCCAGGCCGGACCGGCCGCACCGTCCGGCGCGTGGAAACCGAGGGCCGCCGCGAGACGCCGGCAGAGCGTGAGGGTGTCCTCGTACAGGACGGCCGGCGGACTCTGCTCGTCGCGCGGGACGTCCTCGGCGAAGCCCGCCTCCAGACCGCCCGGCGGGACCGCCGCCAACTGCCGCGCCAGCATGCCGAACTCGGCGAAGGCCTCCCGGGAGTCCGGCTGTTCACGAAGGAGCCGCGCCAGTCGCCCGACGGTCGCCGTGTGCCCCGGGAACAGACCGGTGAGCAGCTCGCCCGTCGCCCCGTCGAGACCGGGGCCCTGCGCCGGCGCGTCGTCCGCCTGCTCCAGGCCCGGGAACGGCTCGTCCGGGAACCGCATGGAGGGCCACAGCACTCCGGCGTATCCGACCTGGGTGCCCGGCCTTCCGCCCGCCAGTTTGGGGAAGGGCGCGAAGAACGCCGAGTGCAGCCGGCGAGCCAGGGCGGGGGAGTTGTTCCAGCCATGTGCGAAGACGACGAGATCGGTGACGTCCAGCCCGGCGAGCGTGTCGTACGGCCCGCCGCCCGGGTCGCCGTCCGCGTCGAAGCAGATCTCCCGGTACGGCTGCACACTCATGCCCGCCATGGCCCGCCCCTCCCCTTGCGCTCCCCTGCTGGCCCAGCATCCTGCGCAAGAGGAGAAACGGCCATACCCCGCGAGAAGTCAGAGACGGTCGGCCGCGCTGACGCGGTGCAGATGGATCAGGACGTCGTACGAGGAGAGCAGTCGCAGCGGTTCGGGTCCGGCCGGCCAGGCGTTGCCGATGTCCCTCGTCGGCCGGGTGCCTCCCAGCCACGCGCGGGCGGCCGGGGGAGCGGTACGCAGGTCCAGGTAGTAGTCGTTCGGCGCGACCCGCTCCAGCGTGTGCTCGTTGCTGCCCCGCGCGGGCCGCCCCACGGAGAAGGTGCGCAGGGCTTCCGCGGGATCCGTGAGGTCCAGGGCGTTGAACGAGCCGCGGCCGAAGGTGAATCCGACGCTGACGTAGTCGTCGCCCACCATCTCCCGCAGGAACGTGCCCTGGACCTTCGGGTACTGCTCGGGGTTGTTGGTCTCCAGGCGGACGTGGCCGTTGTGGGCGGAGAGCAGCATGCGGTGCCCGGTCCGCCGCTGCCACCAGACCGTGTTCTCCGCCATGACCTGGTCCCGGTAGCGCATCGCGGCCCCCACTTGAGCGGGGTCGAACAGGTCGTAGGAGAACTCGGTCCCGGTCTGGGCGACGGCCCTGGCGTGCTGGACGATCCACGCGTGCCTGACCGGGTCGGGTCCCGGCCGCTGCCGCTCCAGCAGGGCGAGGGCCCGCTGCACGTCCTGCGCCATGGCACGGCGCTCGGCGAGCGGCCGGCGCAGATTGCCCTTGATGGTCTCCTCGACGCCGCCCGTGGGCCGCGACGCCGCGTAGAGCCGCCGGAACTCGGGCAGCAGCCGCGGGTAGTGCTCGGCGACGTAACCGGTCACCTCGTCGAACAGCCGCGGACCCGCGTAGGCGAGGTCGTTGCCCATGAACTGCACCGGCCGGTGCGGATGACGGAGGTTGTGCTGCCGCATCCAGCGGATCAGATCCAGGTATTCGCGGGTGTGCCAGATCAGATACGACTCCTGGAACTCCTCGCGCATGATCGTGCGCGGGTCGCCCTTGCCGTACAGGACATGGTCGTTGAGCCGGAGTCCGGCGCTCCAGTTCGCCTCCAGGGCGTAGGTGGTGAAGCCCTTGTGCTCGACGAGGTACCGGAACAGCCGGTGTTTGGTGGTGAAGAACTCGGAGGAGCCGTGGGTCGCCTCGCCGACGCCGACGATCGTCGCGGATCCGACCATTCCTTCCAGCGGACGCAGGTCCCGCAGCGGCTCCGCGGCCCCCGCGAGCGCGCGCACGAGGGAGTCGTGGTGGGGCTCCGCGCGTACCGGCCCCGCCACGACGAACGACAGCAGGGCCGGCAGCAGGAACAGCAGCCAGGGCCGTAAGAAGTGACGCTGTGAATGATCCATGGACCCAGCCTCGCGGCGCGGCGGACGCCCGGCGATGGGGCGGGTCCCCTTACCGCGGTAGGGATTTCCCCACGGGGCCCTGCCGCCCGCATCCCCGCCGGCTTTCCCCACCGGGCGTGCCGCCCGCGATCCCGCCGGCTTCCCCCACCGGCCCCTTCGCCGCGGGCGCGGTGTGCGAGGGGGCGCGGGGGAGCCGGTCGAGCGGCGGACGCTCAGTAGCGCAGGTACCGCTTCCGTACGGCCCTGAAGGCGGCCAGATCGTCGTCCCAGGCGCCGACGACCTCGTCCGTGTCCGCGCCCGCGTCGATCAGGGTGCGCACGCGGGTCGAACCGGTCAGCTTGTCGATCCAGTTGTCGGAGCGCCAGGCGAAGCCGCTCCAGCTCCGCTTCGCCGTCACCAGCAGGCCGATGCCCGCGCGGACCGGGTCGAAGGACCTGCGGTCGTGGACGTGGAGCTGCACCCCTCCGACGGTCTTGCCCTGCCACTTGGAGAAGGTGGGGGCGAAATAGGCCTCACGGAAGTGGACGCCGGGCAGACCGAGGCCGTTGGCCGCCTCCGCCCAGGCCGGGCCGATGCCCTCCGCGCCCAGCAGTTCGAAGGGGCGGGTGGTGCCGCGGCCCTCCGACAGGTTCGTGCCCTCGAACAGACAGGTGCCGGAGTAGACCAGCGCGGTGTCCGGGGTCGGCATGTTGGGGCTGGGCGGGACCCACGGCAGGCCCGTGTCGTCGAAGAAGTCGCCCCGCCGCCATCCCGACATCCGCACGATGTCGAGCTCGACCGGCCGGGACAGGAACTCGCCGTTGAACAGCAGCGCCAGTTCGGCGACGGTCATGCCGTGCGCCTGGGAGATCGGCTCCCGGCCCACGAACGTCGCGAACGCCTTGTCGAGCACCGGCCCGAGCGCCGCCCTGCCGGTGACCGGGTTCGGCCGGTCGAGGACGACGAAGCGCTTGCCGGCCAGGGCCGCCGCCTGCATGCAGTCGAACATCGTCCAGATGTACGTGTAGAAGCGGGCGCCGGCGTCCTGGATGTCGAAGACGACGGAGTCCACACCGGAGGCGGTGAAGATGTCGGCGAGCGGCTGGCCGCTCTTGAGGTACGTGTCGTAGACGGGGAGCCCCGTCGCCGGGTCGTCGTAGCGGCCCTCCGAGCCGCCGGCCTGCGCGGTGCCGCGGAAGCCGTGCTCGGGGCCGAAGACCGCGACGAGGTCCACCCGGTCGTCGGCGTGCATCACGTCCACGATGTGGCGTACGTCGCGGGCGATGCCCGTGGGGTTGGTGACCATGCCGACGCGCTGCCCGGACAGTGCCGCGTACCCGTCGGCCGCCAGGCGTTCGAAACCGGTGCGGACCCGGCCGCGTCCCTGCGCCGCGGCGGGCGTGGGGGCCGTGGCGAGTGCACCCACCGCGCCGCCGCCCGCGACCAGCAAACCCCGTCTGGACAGGCTCATCGAGCTACCTCCGTGATCGCCGTGTGTCATGACCACTGCACGCTAGCGCTCATGTCGGCCCCGGGGAACGACCCCGGCAAGTGGTTGTGCCCCCCTTCCGAAGTGACATACCGACTGGTTAGTCTGCGCGGACGGGACCTGTGTACGAAAGGCGGAGCTGATGAGTACGGTGCAGGGCGCTGGGGTCGTGGTCACGGGCGCGGGCGGAGGCATCGGAGCCGCACTGGCCCGCCGCTTCGCCGCGGAAGGCGCCAAAGTCGTCGTCAACGACATCGACCAGGGCAAGGCCAAGACCGTCGCCGACGAGATCGGCGCCGTCGCCGTCGCGGGCGACGCCTCACAGATCGTCGAGGAGGCCCGTGACGCCCTCGGCGGCGTCGTGGACGTCTACTGCGCCAACGCCGGGCTCGGCTCCGGCGGCGACGCCTTCGCCGACGAGGACGTGTGGGCCGCGGCCTGGGACGTCAACGTGATGGCCCACGTACGGGCGAGCAGGATCCTGCTCCCCGACTGGCTCGAGCGCGGCGCCGGACGCTTCGTGTCCACCGTCTCCGCCGCCGGACTCCTCACCATGATCGGCGCGGCGCCCTACAGCGTCACCAAGCACGGCGCCCTCGCCTACGCCGAGTGGCTCTCCCTCACCTATCGGCACCGCGGCATCAAGGTCCACGCCATCTGCCCCCAGGGCGTACGCACCGACATGCTGACCGCCAGCGGCAGCGCCGGCGAACTCGTCCTCACCCCCACCGCGATCGAGCCCGAGGACGTCGCCGACTCCCTCTTCGCCGCCATGGCGGAGGACCGCTTCCTGGTGCTGCCGCACGCCGAGGTCGCCGACTACTACGCGGCCCGCGCGACACGGACCGACCGCTGGCTGACCGGCATGAATCACCTGCAGCAGAAGTGGGAGGAGGCCGGCCGATGACCTCCATATACGCCGCCAAGCCCTGGCTCTCCCAGCTCAGCGACGCCCAACGGGCGCCGATCGACCCGCCCCCGACCGTGCTGCATGCCTTCCGCGCCGCCGTCGGCAGAGCACCCGGGCACCCCGCGCTCGCCTACTTCGACGGGCGCCTGACCTACCGCGAGACCGACGAGCTTTCCGACTCCGTCGCCGGGCACCTCGCCGCCCGCGGGATCTCCCGCGGCGACCGGGTCGCGATCATGCTCCAGAACACCCCGCACTTCGTGATCGCCCTCCTCGGCGCGTGGAAGGCCGGAGCCACCGTCGTCCCCCTCAACCCGATGTACAAGTCGGGCGAGGTCGCGCACGTCCTCGCCGACGCCGAAGTCGGTGCGCTGATCTGCTCCGACCGCGCCTGGGAGGGATACCTGCGCGACTGTGCCGCCGCGTCGCCGGTACGGGTGGCCCTCACCGCCTGCGAGCTCGACCTGCAGACGCGGGACGACGAACGGGTCCTCGGCTTCGGGCGCACCGCGCCCGCCGACGACGCCGACGACCTCCTCGCCGTCGCCCGGCAGGGGCTTCCGGCGCCGGCGGAGCGCGAACTCGCGGCCACCGACGTCGCGCTGATCAGCTACACGTCCGGCACCAGCGGCACCCCCAAGGGCGCCATGAACCTGCACGGCGGCATCACCTACAACGCGGAACGCCAGCGCACCGGCCACCCCGTGCCCGAAGGCGCCTGCTACTTCGTGCTCGCTCCGCTGTTCCACATCACCGGCATGGTCTGCCAGCTCGCCGTCTGCGTCGCGAACGCGGGCACCCTGGCGCTCGCCTACCGCTTCGAAGCCGGTGTCGTCCTCGACGCGTTCCTCGAGCACCGCCCCGCGTACACGGTCGGCCCCTCGACCGCCTTCATGGCCCTCGGCGCCCACCCCTCCGCCACTCCGGAGCACTTCGCGTCCTTCCGGGTGATCTCCTCCGGCGGGGCGCCCGTGCCGCCCGCGCTCGTGGAGAAGTTCAGGGCGGGCTTCGGCCCTTACATCCGCAACGGGTACGGGCTCACCGAGTGCACCGCGCCCTGTGCCGCCGTGCCCCCGGAGAAGGAGGCCCCCGTCGACCCGGCCTCCGGCACCCTCTCCGTCGGACTCCCCGGTCCCGACACGGTCGTACGGATCATCGACGACAACGGCCGGGACGTGCCCTTCGGTGAGCAGGGCGAGATCGCGGTGTCCGGCCCGCAGGTGGTGCCCGGCTACTGGCGGCTCCCCGAGGCCACCGCGGAAGCCTTCCCGGACGGCGAACTGCGCACCGGCGACATCGGCTTCATGGACGCGGACGGCTGGCTCTACGTCGTCGACCGCAAGAAGGACATGATCAACGCGTCCGGCTTCAAGGTCTGGCCGCGCGAGGTCGAGGACGTCCTCTACACCCACCCCGCCGTCCGCGAGGCGGCCGTCGTGGGCATACCCGACGCCTACCGCGGGGAGAGCGTGAAGGCCTTCGTCAGCCTGCGGCCCGGGGCCGTGGCGGAACCGGAAGAGATCTCCGCGTACTGCGCCGAGCGGCTGGCCGCCTACAAGTACCCCCGCGAAGTCGAGGTCCTGCCGGAGCTCCCCAAGACGACAAGTGGGAAGATCCTCAGGCGGGAGCTGCGTTCCCCCGCGTAGCAGCCGGCCGGGCCCGGCACGGCGCAGCACCACGGAACAGCACATAGAAGACAGCAAGGAAGGCGGGTGGCGGCAATGGCCAGGACGACGGACGGGGACGGCACCCCCGTCCCGCAGAGGCTGCTGGCCGCCGCCACCCGCCTCTTCGCCGAACGCGGCTACGACCGCACATCGGTGCAGGAGATCGTGGAAGCGGCCGGCGTCACCAAGGGTGCGCTGTACCACTACTTCGGTTCCAAGGAGGACCTCCTCCACGAGGTCTACGCCCGCGTGCTCCGTGTCCAGCAGCAACGGCTCGACGCCTACGCGGACGCCGACGAGCCCGTGGAGAGAAGGCTGCGCGGGGCGGCGGCGGACGTCGTCGTCACCACGATCGAGAACCTCGACGACGCGGACATCTTCTTCCGGTCCATGCACCACCTGAGCCCGGAGAAGCACAAGCAGGTGCGCGCGGAACGCCGCCGCTACCACGAGCGCTTCCGCGCGCTGGTGGAGGAGGGGCAGCAGGCCGGAGTCTTCTCCTCGGCCACCCCGGCGGACCTGGTGGTCGACTACCACTTCGGCTCGATCCACCACCTGTCGACCTGGTACCGCCCGGACGGCCCCCTGACGAAGCAGCAGGTTGCGGACCACCTGGCGGACCTGCTGCTGAGGGCGCTCCGCCCGTAAGCGCTGCGCGGGCCTCGTTCCGTCCTCGTCCTCCACGGCCCTGCGGCCGTGGAGGACGACCCGTCTCCCGTGACCGGGGCAGGCCGCGGAGCTCGTACGGCCTTCGGCCCCGCCCTGGACCGCCTGGCGGGCCGGTGCCCCGCCCGGGCGACTCGGGCCCCGCCGGCGATCGAGGCGCGGGGGTGCGGGGCAGAGCCCCGGAAACCACCGTGCACCGGGGCCGCGCCCGGCAAGGGGCGAGGCGGCCCCGCTGAGCGGGACCGCCCCCTGCGCGGCTCAGACGTACTTCTTCAGCTCCCGCCGCGCCAGCGACCGCTGATGCACCTCGTCCGGCCCGTCCGCGAGCTTCAGCGTCCGCGCCGACGCCCACAGTTCCGCCAGCGGGAAGTCCTGGCTGACGCCGCCCGCGCCGTGCGCCTGGACGGCCTTGTCGAGGATGTCGACGACCGCCCGCGGCGTGGCGATCTTGATCGCCTGGATCTCGGTGTGGGCCCCGCGGTTGCCGACCGTGTCCATCAGCCACGCCGTCTTCAGCACCAGCAGCCGCAGCTGTTCCACGGTGACCCGCGCGTCCGCGATCCAGTTCTGGACGACGCCCTGCTGGGCGATCGGCTTGCCGAAGGCGGTACGGGATACGGCCCGCCGGCACATCAGCTCGATGGCGCGCTCCGCCATGCCGATCAGCCGCATGCAGTGGTGGATCCGGCCCGGTCCAAGCCGCGCCTGGGCGATCGCGAAGCCGCCGCCCTCCTCGCCGATCAGGTTCGTCGCGGGGACCCGCACACCGTCGAAGACGACCTCGGCGTGGCCGCCGTGGGAGTGGTCCTCGTAGCCGTACACCTGCATCGCGCGTCGCACCTGCACGCCGGGGGCGTCGCGCGGTACGAGGATCATCGACTGCTGGCGGCGGATGTCCTCGCCGTCCGGGTCGGTCTTGCCCATGACGATGAAGATCTTGCAGTCCGGGTTCATGGCGCCGGAGATGTACCACTTGCGACCGTTGATGACGTACTCGTCGCCGTCCCGGTCGATGCGGGTGCGGATGTTCGTCGCGTCGGAGGAGGCGACCTCGGGCTCGGTCATCGCGAACGCCGAGCGGATCTCGCCCGCGAGCAGCGGCTCGAGCCACTGCTTCTTCTGCTCGTCCGAGCCGAACTGGGTGAGCACCTCCATGTTGCCGGTGTCCGGGGCGGCGCAGTTCAGCGCCGTCGGTGCGAGGTGCGGGCTGCGGCCGGTGATCTCGGCGAGCGGCGCGTACTGGAGGTTGGTCAGCCCGGCGCCGTACTCGGAGTCGGGGAGGAAGAGGTTCCACAGGCCCTGCTTGCGGGCCTCGGCCTTGAGCTCGTCCACGATCGCGGGCGTGTCCCAGGGGGAGGCGAGCTCGGCGCGCTGCTCCTCCGCGATCTTCTCGGCCGGGTAGACGTGCTCGTCCATGAAGGCGAGCAGTTTGCCGCGGAGCTCTTCGGTGCGCGCGTCGAATGCGAAGTCCA
Organism: Streptomyces pristinaespiralis; assembly: GCF_001278075.1. Taxonomy (GTDB): domain Bacteria; phylum Actinomycetota; class Actinomycetes; order Streptomycetales; family Streptomycetaceae; genus Streptomyces; species Streptomyces pristinaespiralis. Next base: position 6,802,992 of record NZ_CP011340.1, read on the forward strand.
TGAGGTACTCAGCCTTCCTGAAGGGTGGTGAGGCCGTGCTCGATGAAGAGGGGGACCAGATCGCCGATCCGGTCGAATCCGGCGCCGACGGTCTGGCCGAGCGTGTAGCGGTAGTGGATGCCCTCGAGGATCACGGCGAGCTTGAACCAGGCGAACGCCTCGTACCAGGAGATCGCCGAGGTGTCCCGGCCGGAGCGCTCCGCGTACCGCTCGATCAGCTCGGCGGGGGACGGGTGGCCGGCGGCGCCCGCGGTGGTGCTGACGGGGGAGTCGGGCAGCTCCAGCCGCTTGCTGTACATGACCAGCAGGCCGAGGTCGGTCAGCGGGTCGCCGAGGGTGGACATCTCCCAGTCCAGGACGGCCTTGATCCGGTCGTCGTCGCCGATCAGGACGTTGTCGAGGCGGTAGTCGCCGTGGACCACGGTGGCGGCGGGGGAGCCGGGCAGCTCGCGCCCGAGCGCGGCGTGCAGTTCGTCGATGCCGGCCAGGTCGCGGCCGCGGGAGGCCGCGAGCTGCTTGCCCCAGCGCCGCAGCTGCCGGTCGAGGAAACCTTCCGGCCGGCCGAAGTCGCCGAGTCCGACCGCCTCCGGGTCGACGGCGTGCAGGTCGACGAGGGTGTCGACGAGGGAGAGCACGGCGTTCCTGGTGCGCTCCGCACCGAGCGGGGCCAGCTGCTCCGCGGTGCGGTAGGGCGTGCCGTCCACGAACTCCATGACGTAGAACGGCGATCCGATGACCGATTCGTCCTCGCACAGCAGCACGGGCTGCGGCACCGGGACGACGGTCGGCGCGAGGGCGCTGATGACCCGGTGCTCGCGCTTCATGTCGTGCGCCGTCGCCAGCACATGGCCGAGCGGCGGCCGGCGCACGACCCACCGGGTGGTGCCGTCGGTGACGGCGTACGTGAGGTTGGAGCGGCCGCCCTGGATCAGCCGGGCGCTGAGCGGTCCGCCCACCAGTCCGGGCCGCTCACGGTCGAGATAACCGCGCAGCGGCTCGGGATCGAGGCCTGGGGGGACTGAGCTCATGGTGCGCACCTCCGGGGGGCGGTCCTGGGGAACGCGCTCATGATGACCGACCAGTCGGTATGTCGTCCAGTGGCCCGGTGGAAAGCGATGCCAGGATCACACTCGCACGGCAGGCGAGGGCCCCTCGGGGCGGCGGGAGACGAGGGGCCGGAAGGTGCCGGTGGCGCGTCAGGCGTGGCAGGCCACCGGCGCCCCGCCGTTCATCGCCGCCATGTCCGCGAACACCGCGGCGAGGTCGAGCGGTGCCCCTTCGGGGAGTCCGTCCAGCTCCGCGTACGCCCGGTGCAGATTGGCCACCAGTCGTTCGCTCTCCCTCAGTTCGGCGAACTCTCCCAGGTCCGCCCCGCGTGCCGTGTCCAGCGGGGTCCGCCCCTCGGCGTGGCCCTTCTCCGCCAGATCGGCGACGAAGCGCAGGTAACGCTCCGTCGCCTCGTACGCCGACGGGTCGGTGACCGGTCCGTGGCCCGGCACCACGGTCTCCGCGCCGAGGGAGCGCAGCACGGCGAGCGCCCGCAGCGAGCCGCTCAGCGACCCCATCGGCACGAAGGGCGTGCCGCCCTGGAAGATCAGGTCACCGGTGAAGACGATTCCCTGCCGCGGCAGGTGCACGATCGTGTCCCCGGTGGTGTGGGCGACGCCGCCGGGATGGATGAGCCGCACCTCCACGTCCCCCACATGGACCGTCAGCCGGTCGTCGTACGTGACGGTCGGTGCGGCGACGCGGATGTCCCCGAAGTCGGTCTGCGGCCAGATCAGGTGAAGCTGGCGGCCCGCCGCGAGCACCTCGCTCCGGCACGACGTGTGCCCGACGACCACGGCCTCCGGCAGGAAGACCCCGTTGCCGTAGGTGTGGTCGCCGTGGTGGTGGGTGTTGACGACGGTACGGGGCAGGGGTGCGCCCGTCGCCAGCAGCGCCTCGCGCAACGCACGGGCCCGCCGCTCGGTGGCCGCGGTGTCGACGAGGAGCGTCGAGGCCCCGTCGCTGACGAAGCCCGCGTTGTTCAGGCACCAGCCGCCGTCGGGCTGGACGTAGGCGTGCACCTCCGGCGCGAGCCGGACGGTGTAGGGATCTGTGGCAGGCACGGTGGCTCCCCCGGGAACGGGTCGACGGTCGATCGGCCTTCAGAGCCTGCCAGTCGGTCCGGGGTGCGTCACCGCGGAAGGGGCGGGTCGGCGGAAAGTGTCGGGTCAGTGGTCGTCCCAGTGCCCGTCGTGCTGCGCGTGCCGGTGCCCGTCGTGGAGGTAGTCGACATGATCGCCGTGGACGACGGCGGGGTGGCCGCATCCGTTGCCGTGCTCGTGCGCGTGACCGCTGTGCGACACGTGCTCGCCCGGCTCGCACTCGTCCCAGTGCCCCGAGTGCTGTTTGTGGAGGTGCCCGTCGTGCGCGTAGTCCATGTGGTCGCCGTGCGGGATCTCTGGGTGGCCGCAGGACGGGCCGTGGACGTGCTCGTGTGCGGTGTGCTCCTGGTGTGCAACGGTCATGGCGCTCACCTCTGGTGGTTTCGTACCGTTCTGTCCGCCTTCAAGGCTAGTCGGGGACACAGGGCCCGGCCCTGCCGCGCCCGTCACGCCACGCGGGAACAGACGTCCGAATCGGTGCGTCACCCACCTTCACACGACGATGGCCACCGCGCACGCGACCAGTGCCAGCACGCACCCGGCCGCCGCGACCGCCGCGCGCACCGTCATGGCCGCCGGCCTGGCGGCGTCCATCGCGCGCAGACGCCGGTGCGCGGCCCACAGGAATCCCAGCCAGGCCACCACGCTCAGCCCCGCCGCGAGCGCCGTGTCCTGCGCCGTCTGCCTGGCGGCGAGGACCGCCACCACCGTGCAGGTCAGCGTGGTCCGGCGCCAGGCCAGCCGGGTCCGCTCGGGCTGCAGCCCCGGATCGCGTACGGGGGGTGCCGTCACAGGTCGCCCCAGGCCACCACCGCCACCATGGCGAGGGAGACGACCGCCACCACGACGGCCAGCAGCGCGGGGAACCGGGACACCGGCAGATCGTCACCACGGCGCATCGCCCGCTCGCACCGGACCCAGTGGTTCACGGCGCGAACCGCGCACACCGCCCCGACGCCGATCAGCGCGAGAGCCAGCCCGGCCCGTACACCCCAGCGCAGGTCCGGCAGGAACTGGTCGACGGCGAAGCCGCCGCCGATGAGCGCGAGCGCCGTACGGATCCACGCCAGGAAGGTCCGCTCGTTGGCGAGCGAGAACCGGTAGTCGGGCGTCTCGCCCTCCTCCCGGATCCGCGCCGGCGCGAACCACAGACGCAGGCTCTGCAGGAAATCGCTCACGCCGCGCACCCTACCGGGGCCCGCGCGGCGGCTCCGGCCCAGCTCCCGGCACACCCCGGCACCGGCCGGTCCGGTCCGCGGCCGGGTCCCGCACCGGTTTCCGCGACCGGGACGCTCAGCGCCTGTGGTGCGCCTTGAGCCGCTCGTACGCGGCCAGCCCGTCGGGCACCCACTCCCACGTCCCGAGCCCTGCCTCCAGCTCGGCGTCCGTCAGGAAGCCGTACCAGTCGACCTCCTCCGGCTGCGGATCCACCGGCAGCTCGCAGCGGACCTCGTACACGTACGACCACCAGCTGGGGCCGGGGCTGCCGTCCCCCTCGTAGAGGAACTTGAACAGCGGTACGGGGCGGGGGAGTCCGTGCACGCCGAGCTCCTCCTGCGCCTCGCGCAGCGCCGCGTCGTCGTAGCTCTCCCCGGCGCCGACCACACCGCCGACGAACATGTCGTACATCGAGGGGAAGACGAGCTTCGTCGCCGTGCGCCGGTGCACGAAGACGCGTCCCTCGGCGTCCCTGACGAGGATGAAAGCGCACCGGTGCCGCAGTCCGCGGGCGTACGCCTCGCCGCGCGGTGCCTGGCCGATCACGCGGTCGTGCTCGTCGACGATGTCGAGGATCTCTTCTGCGGGCTGCACGGAAGTCATGGCACCCATGAAAACACCGCGGCAGGACCCCGTTGACCGGCCGGCCATTGACGAGTTACCCGGCCGTAAGGAAGATCGGGTGCCACCGGCCCGACGGAGAATGGAAGACCATGGCGTACGACGCTGATGTGATCGTGATCGGGGCAGGACTCGCGGGCCTCGTGGCCACGGCCGAACTCGTCGACGCCGGACGGAAGGTCGTCCTTCTCGACCAGGAACCCGAGCAGTCCATCGGAGGGCAGGCCCACTGGTCCTTCGGCGGACTCTTCTTCGTCGACTCCCCCGAGCAGCGCCGTATGCGCATCAAGGACAGTCATGCCCTCGCCCTCCAGGACTGGCTGGGCACCGCCGGGTTCGACCGCGAGGAGGACCGCTGGCCGCGCAAGTGGGCAGAGGCCTACGTCGACTTCGCGGCGGGGGAGAAGCGGGCCTGGCTGCACCGGCAGGGCGTGCGGTTCTTCCCCGTCGTCGGCTGGGCGGAGCGCGGCGGTTACGACGCGAACGGCCACGGCAACTCCGTCCCCCGCTTCCACATCACCTGGGGCACCGGCCCCGGTCTGGTGGCCCCCTTCGAGCGGCGGGTCAGGGAAGGCGTCGCCAGAGGGCTGGTGCAGCTGAGGTTCCGGCACCGGGTCACAGGTCTCGGCAGCAGCGCGGGCAGCCTGGACACCGTCACCGGGGAGATCCTCGAGCCGTCCGACGCGGAGCGCGGCGCCGCGAGCAGCCGCGAGGTCACCGGCGCCTTCGAGCTCAAGGCGCAGGCGGTGATCGTCACTTCGGGCGGCATCGGCGGCAACCACGACCTCGTCCGCGCGCAGTGGCCGAAGCGGCTCGGCACCCCGCCACGGAAGATGCTCTCCGGCGTCCCCGCGCACGTCGACGGGCTGATGCTCGGCATCGCGGAGCGGGCCGGCGCGAGTCACATCAACCGTGACCGGATGTGGCACTACACCGAGGGCATCGAGAACTGGAACCCGATCTGGGCCAAGCACGGCATCCGCATCCTGCCCGGGCCGTCCAGCATCTGGCTGGACGCGCGCGGCCGACGGCTGCCGGTGCCGCTGTTCCCCGGCTTCGACACCCTCGGCACGCTCGAACACATCATGCGCACCGGCCACGATCACACGTGGTTCGTCCTCGACCGGAAGATCATCGGCAAGGAGTTCGCCCTGTCGGGCTCCGAGCAGAATCCCGACCTGACGGGCAAGTCCGTCCGTGAGGTCTTCGTCCGCGCCAGGGCGGACGTGCCCGCACCGGTGAAGGCGTTCATGGACAAGGGCGTCGACTTCGTCGTGGAGAAGGACCTGGGCGCCCTGGTGCGCGGCATGAACGAGCTCACCGGCGACGAGCTGATCGACGAGGCGGAGCTGCGGCGCCAGATCACCGCGCGGGACCGGGAGGTCGCCAACCCGTTCACCAAGGACCTCCAGGTCACGGCCATCCGCGGGGCCCGCAAGTACCTCGGCGACAAGCTGATCCGTACCGCCGCGCCGCACCGGCTGCTGGACCCGAAGGCGGGCCCGCTGATCGCCGTGCGGCTGCGCATCCTGACCCGCAAGTCGCTCGGCGGCCTGGAGACGGACCTGTCGTCGCGGGTCCTGGACGGGTCCGGGAATCCGCTGCCGGGCCTCTACGCCGCGGGCGAGGCGGCGGGCTTCGGCGGCGGCGGGGTCCACGGATACCGGTCCTTGGAGGGCACGTTCCTCGGCGGCTGCCTCTTCTCCGGCCGCGCCGCGGGCCGGGCGGCGGCCGGGGCGGTGTCGTAGGACGGCCGGGCGCGGCCCGGAACCGGTCCGACCACCCACGCCGATGTGTGACGGAAGTCTGACGGCTTCCCGCCACCCCTGGCACCGGGCCCGCCCAAGTGCTCGAATCGAAGGGTGACCTCCCCACCCTCCGGCGCGGCCGGCCCCGACGGACCCGGCCCCGCCGAACCCGACGGCCCCGGCGCCCCCGTCGGCCGCCGCGTCGTCCTCGGCATGCTCGGACTCGGCGCCGCCGGCGTCGCCGCCGCGCCCTATCTGCAGCGTGGCCTGGAGAACTTCCTCGGCGCCGCGGCCGACAAGGACCCGACGGGCCTGACCGGGCTGCTGCCGAACGGCGGCGGGTTCCGCTACTACTCGGTCGCCTCTTCCGTTCCCCGCAGGACCGCGCGGACCTACCGTCTCACCGTCGACGGGCTCGTCCGGAAGCCGGCCACGTACACCCTGGCCGACCTCCGGGCCATGCCGCAGACACGGATCGTGCGGGACGTGCAGTGCGTCACCGGATGGCGGGTGCCGGACACGCCCTTCGAGGGCGTGAAGCTCTCGCAGCTCCTGGACGCGGCCGGCGTGCGGCCGGAGGCACGGGCGATCCGGTTCACCTGCTTCGACGGGACCTACAGCGAGAGCCTGACGCTGACGCAGGCGCGGCGGGACGACGTCCTCGTCGCGCTGCGGATGCAGGACGAACCGGTCAGCCACTCGCACGGCGGCCCGGTGCGGCTGTACGTGGCGCCGATGTACTTCTACAAGTCGGCGAAGTGGCTGTCCGGGATCACGGTCACGTCCTCCGTCCGGCCCGGTTACTGGGAGGAGCGGGGCTATGACGTCGACGCCTGGGTCGGCCGGTCCAACGGCCGCACCGACACACCCACCGTCTGAGCCGATGGAAGGCACCGGCCGCAGACGGCGGTTCACCCGCGCCGAGCGCCTGCTGCACCGCACCACCGCCGCGCTGATGCTGTTGTGCATCGTGACCGCCGCCGTGCTCTACGTGCCGCAGCTGGCCGAACTGGTGGGCCGCCGGTATCTCGTGGTGACGGTCCACCAGTGGGCCGGGCTCCTGCTGCCCGGGCCGTTCGTCCTGGCGCTGGCGTCCCGCGCGTTCCGCGCGGATCTGGGCCGGCTGAACCGCTTCGCGCCGTACGACCGGGCGTGGCTGCGGGCCGTACGCCGGCGTGAGCACGGCCCGTCGGCGCGCCCGGCGGGCAAGTTCAACGCCGGGCAGAAGATCTACGCGGCATGGACGGCCGGGGCCGTGCTGGTCATGCTCGGCACCGGGCTGCTGATGTGGTTCACCGGCCTCGCGCCGCTGGTGTGGCGGACGAGCGCCACCTTCGTGCACGACTGGCTGTCGCTCGCCGTCGGTATCGCCGTCGCCGGGCACATCGCGATGGCGCTCGCCGACCCGGAGGCACGCCGTGGCATGCGTACCGGGTCGGTCGAGCGCCGATGGGCCCGCGAGCACCACCCGAGGTGGCTAGAGGACGAGTGACAGCAGCAGCACGAACACGATGCCGACGACCGAGATGATCGTCTCCATCACCGACCAGGTCTTGATCGTCTGGCCGACGCTCATGCCGAAGTACTCCTTCACCAGCCAGAAGCCGGCGTCGTTGACGTGGCTGAAGAACAGCGAGCCGGCGCCGATCGCGAGGACGAGCAGTGCCGCGTGCGAGGTCGACATGTCGGCCGCGAGGGGCGCCACCAGGCCCGCGGCGGAGATCGTGGCCACGGTCGCCGAGCCGGTCGCGAGCCGGATCGCGACGGCGATCAGCCAGGCGAGCAGCAGGGTCGGGATGGCCCAGTCCTTGGAGAAGTCCAGGATCATCTGTCCGACACCGATGTCGATCAGCGTCTGCTTGAAGCCGCCGCCGGCGCCGACGATGAGCAGCACACCCGCGATCGGGGCGAGCGACTTCTCGACGGTGGTGGAGAGACGGTCCTTGGTGAACCCGGCGGCCCGTCCCAGCGTGAACAGGCCGACGATCACGGCGGCGAGCAGGGCGATCAGCGGCGAGCCGATGACGTCGGTGACGCGCTGGACGCCGTTCTCCGGGTCGTCCACCACGATGTCGACGAGCGCCTTGGCCATCATCAGGACGACGGGGAGCAGCACCGTGGCGACGGTGGCGCCGAAGCTCGGACGCTTCTCCAGGTCGTCGGAGGCGCGCTGCGGGATCATCTTCTCCGGCGCGGGGATGTCCACCCAGCGCGCGGCGTACTTGGAGAACACCGGACCGGCGATGATGACGGTCGGTATCGCGACGACCAGGCCGAGGGCCAGCGTGACGCCGAGGTTGGCGCCGATGGCGTCGATGGCGACCAGCGGGCCGGGGTGCGGCGGGATGAGGCCGTGCATCACGGACAGACCGGCGAGCGCCGGGATGCCGATCCGCATCAGCGAGTAGTTGCCGCGCTTGGCGACCATCAGCACGACCGGGATCAGCAGGACGATGCCGACCTCGAAGAACAGCGGCAGTCCGATGATCGAGGCGATCAGCACCATGGCCCAGGGCATGGACCGGCCGCTCGCCCTGGCGAGGATCGTGTCGACGATCTGGTCCGCGCCGCCGGAGTCGGCGAGCAGCTTGCCGAGGATCGCGCCGAGGGCGATCAGCACACCGACGCCCGCGACGGTCGAGCCCAGGCCCGCGGTGAACGACGTGATCGCCTTGGCGAGCGGTGCCCCGGCGAACGCGCCGAGGGCGAGCGACCCGATGGTCAGCGCCAGGAAGGCGTGCAGCTTGAACTTGGTGATGAGCAGGACGATGACAGCGATGCCCGCGAGGACGGCGATGCCCAGCTGTGCGTTACCCGCCGAGGTGATCGGTTCGACGGTGTCCGCTGCCAGCATCTCGACGCTGAGACTGGTCACGGTGATTCCTTAGTCTTCGAGCCCGCGCAGCGCGGCGACGGCCCGTTCGGTGATTTCTTCCGGGGTGCCGGACACATCGACGGCGACGCCCGCCTCGTCCCCCTCCAGCGGCTGGAGGGTCGCGAACTGGGAGTCCAGGAGCGCGGTGGGCATGAAGTGCCCCTTGCGCTCCGCCATCCGCTGCTCGATGAGCTCGCGGCTGCCGGTGAGGTGGAGGAAGACGGCGTCGGGCGCCGCGGCCCGCAGCCGGTCCCGGTACTCACGCTTGAGCGCCGAGCTGGAGACGACACCGCCGAGCCCGGCCCTGCCGTGGGCCCACTCGCCGATGGCGTCCAGCCACGGGCGGCGGTCCGCGTCGTCCAGCGGGACGCCGGCCGTCATCTTGGCGATGTTCGCCGGGGGATGGAAGTCGTCGCCCTCGGCGTACGGGACGCCCAGGGCGGCGGCCAGCAGGGGGCCGATGGTGGTCTTGCCGGTGCCTGCTACGCCCATCACCACAACGACGTGGGGGGTGCTCATCACGTGCCTCGCTGTCCTCGTCGACCGTTCGACGTCGGTCCGTCGCGCTACTGAAACCTATTAGGTACGACGTATTCAAGAGGCTGAGACATAAACGTCATACTTTTTGTTCCCGCGAGCGTCCGTGTGATCCACGCCCCGTAGGCTTTGCCCATGACCACAGAAGGCCGAGGGCTCCACACCCATGTGCTCGACACCCTCGGTCTCGCCATCACGGCCGGCGAGTACCCGCAGGGCAGCGTGCTGCGTACCGACGAGGTCGCCCAGCGCTTCGACGTGTCGCGCACGGTCGTCCGTGAAGTGGTCCGCGTCCTCGAGTCCATGCACCTCGTGGAGTCCCGCCGCCGCGTCGGCGTCACGGTGCGTCCCACCGAGGAGTGGAACGTCTTCGACCCCCGCGTCATCCGCTGGCGGCTGGCCGGCGCCGACCGTCCGCGGCAGCTGCGTTCACTGACCGTGCTGCGCTCCGCGGTGGAACCGGTCGCGGCCGGTCTCGCCGCCGTCCACGCCACCCCGGAGCAGTGCGCGGCGCTCACCGAGGAGGCCCTGGGTATGGTCGCCACCTCCCGCGGTCAGCAGCTCGAGGGGTACCTGAAGCACGACATCGCCTTTCACCGGGTGGTGCTCAACGCCTCGGGCAACGAGATGTTCGCGCGGCTCGGGGACGTCGTCGCCGAGGTCCTGGCCGGCCGGACCCACCACCATGTGATGTTCGACGACCCCGACCCTGCGGCGGTGACGCTGCATGTCCAGGTCGCTGAGGCCGTTCGCGAAGGCGACGCGGAAAGAGCCGAGCGGCTCACCCGTGAGATCGCCGTCGGAGCCCTTCAGGAGCTCGACGTTCTCGCTCCCTGAATTCCGCGACACCCTGGCTTTGCCTTGTCGAAACCTCTGAAATACCTCAGATGTCTGTCTGAGTGAGGTACACCACTGCCAAAATCCCAGGGTTGCCCTGACGATGAGCCCTTGGGCCATTCATGCCCGAAGCCGGGTCAGGGCGTCCCCTTCCCTTCACCCCTGGGAAGGCGCCGGCGCAGGCCGGGTACCGCACACCCCCTCACGAAGGCGAACAACCTCAATGAGTGACCGCACCATGGCTGCGGCCGATACGCCCGTCGCCGGCGCGACGGGTTCCCCCCACGTGGACGCCGGAGACGTCGGGTACCGCAAGGACCTCAAGTCGCGGCACATCAACATGATCGCCATCGGCGGCGCCATCGGTACGGGGCTCTTCCTCGGCGCCGGTGGCCGCATGGCGGGCGCAGGGCCCTCCCTGTTCATCGCCTACGCCGTCTGCGGCGTCTTCGCCTTCTTCGTCGTGCGCGCGCTCGGCGAGCTCGTGCTCTACCGGCCGTCCTCCGGCGCCTTCGTCTCCTACGCCCGCGAGTTCATGGGCGAGAAGGGCGCTTACACGGCGGGCTGGCTGTACTTCCTCAACTGGTCGACGACCGCCATCGCCGACATCACCGCGGCAGCGACCTACGCCCACTTCTGGGCGATGTTCAGCGACGTCCCGCAGTGGGTGCTGGCCCTGATCGCGCTCGCCGTGGTCCTCACCGCCAACCTCATCTCGGTGAAGTACTTCGGTGAGATGGAGTTCTGGTTCGCGATCATCAAGGTCGCGGCGCTCGTCGTGTTCATGCTCATCGGCATCTACCTGGTCGTCACCTCCCACGACATCGGCGGCCACACCCCGGGCTTCTCCACCATCAGCGACAACGGCGGCATCTTCCCCAGCGGCTTCATGCCGATGCTGCTGCTCATCCAGGGCGTCGTCTTCGCCTACGCCTCCGTCGAGCTGTGCGGCGTCGCCGCCGGCGAGACCGAGAACCCCGAGAAGATCATGCCCCGCGCGATCAACTCGATCATGTGGCGCGTGGGCCTGTTCTACGTCGGCTCCGTCGTGCTGCTGGCGCTGCTGCTCCCGTACACCGCCTACTCCGGCGACGAGAGCCCCTTCGTCACCGTCTTCGACAAGCTCGGCATCCCCGGCGCGGCCGGAGTCATGAACCTCGTGGTCCTGACCGCCGCCCTCTCCAGCCTCAACTCGGGCCTCTACTCGACCGGCCGCATCCTGCGCTCCATGTCGATGTCCGGCTCCGCGCCCCGGTTCACCGGCGTCATGAACAAGGGCGGCGTGCCCTACGGCGGCATCCTGCTCACCGCCGGCTTCGGTGTCCTCGGCGTGCTGCTCAACTACGTCATGCCGGGCGACGCCTTCGAGCTGGTGCTCAACTTCGCCTCGATCGGCATCATCGGCACCTGGGCGATGATCATGGTCTGCTCGCTGCTGTTCTGGCACCGGTCGAAGGACGGCCGCGTCACCAGGCCCGCCTACCAGCTGCCCTGGGCCCCGTACACGCAGATCGTGACCCTGTTCTTCCTGGGCTCGGTCGTCGTCCTGATGTGGATGGACGAGGGCATCTCCCGCACCACGGTCAACTGCCTGCCGCTGATCGCAGCCGCGCTCGTCGGCGGCTGGTTCCTGGTCCGTAAGCGGGTGCGCGCGGTGGCCACCGCGAGCGAGGAGCTCTGACTCCCTGACACCGAAGGCCCCCGCGGGACGTCGTCCCGCGGGGGTCTTTGCACGCCCGGCGGCCTCGACGGTCCATAGTGGGTGGCGACGTCCACTGCGCGAGGAAGGGCAGGTTCTGCGATGCCGCAGCAGGTGCAAGGTGTGATCGCACCCGGGAAGAACGAGCCGGTACGGGTCGAGACGATCATCGTCCCCGACCCGGGGCCGGGCGAGGCCGTGGTGCAGGTGCAGGCCTGCGGGGTCTGCCACACCGATCTGCACTACAAGCAGGGCGGGATCAACGACGACTTCCCGTTCCTCCTCGGCCACGAGGCCGCCGGTGTCGTCGAGTCGGTCGGCGACGGCGTCACCGACGTCGAGCCGGGCGACTTCGTGATCCTCAACTGGCGTGCCGTCTGCGGCCGGTGCCGCGCCTGCCTGCGCGGACGCCCCTGGTACTGCTTCGACACCCACAACGCCGGGCAGAAGATGACCCTCGCGGACTCGGGCAAGGAGCTCTCGCCGGCACTCGGCATCGGGGCCTTCGCCGAGAAGACCCTGGTCGCCGCGGGCCAGTGCACCAAGGTCGACCCGGCGGCCTCACCCGCGGTGGCCGGACTGCTCGGCTGCGGTGTGATGGCCGGCATCGGCGCCGCCATCAACACCGGTCAGGTGGGCCGCGGCGACTCGGTGGCCGTCATCGGCTGCGGCGGCGTGGGCGACGCGGCCGTCGTCGGGGCCCGGCTGGCCGGCGCCGCCCGGATCATCGCCGTCGACATCGACGACCGCAAGCTCCGGACCGCGAAGAAGATGGGCGCCACCCACACCGTCAACTCGGCCTCCACCGACCCCGTCGAAGCGATCCGCGAACTCACCGGAGGCTTCGGCGCCGACGTCGTCATCGAGGCCGTCGGGCGGCCCGAGACGTACGAACAGGCCTTCTACGCCCGCGACCTGGCCGGCACCGTCGTCCTCGTCGGTGTCCCCACCCCCGAGATGAGGATCGAGCTGCCGCTGCTGGACGTCTTCGGCAGGGGCGGGGCGCTCAAGTCGTCCTGGTACGGCGACTGCCTGCCCTCCCGCGACTTCCCGATGCTGGTCGACCTGCACCAGCAGGGGCGCATCGACCTCGGCGCGTTCGTCACGGAGACCATCGGACTCGGCGACGTCGAGAAGGCGTTCGCCCGGATGCACGAGGGCGACGTGCTGCGATCGGTGGTGCAGTTCTGATGGCGGCCCGTATCGATCATCTCGTCACCTCCGGCACCTTCTCGCTCGACGGCGGCACCTGGGACGTCGACAACAACGTCTGGATCGTCGGCGACGACCACGAGGCGATCGTCGTCGACGCCGCGCACGACGCCGACGCGATCCTCGCCGCGCTCGGCGGCCGCACGCTGCGCGCCATCGTCTGCACCCACGCGCACAACGACCACATCGACGCGGCCCCGGCGCTCGCCGCCGCCACCGGCGCGCCGGTCCTGCTGCACCCCGACGACCTGCCGCTGTGGAAGCAGACCCATCCGGAGCGCGCCCCCGACGGCGAGCTCGTGGACGGGGCGGTCATCAGCGTCGCGGGCACCGGGCTGACGGTGCTGCACACCCCGGGCCACGCCCCCGGCGCCGTATGCCTGCACGCCCCCGAGCTGGCCACCGTCTTCACCGGCGACACGCTCTTCCAGGGCGGACCCGGCGCCACCGGCCGGTCGTTCTCCCACTTCCCGACGATCGTCGACTCGATCAGGGACCGGCTGCTCACCCTGCCGCCGGAGACCGTCGTCCGTACCGGCCACGGCGACACGACGACCATCGGCGCGGAGGCGCCGCACCTTCAGGAGTGGATCGACCGCGGCCACTGAGCGAACTCCAGCCGGCTGCGGAAGCTGCGCGGTTCACCGGTCACCGGATCGGTGAACTCCAGCGCCCGCGCGAGCAGCTGGAGCGGGCGGGCGTAGTCGTCGGGGCCGTCGGGAAGCACCACCGGATACAGCGGGTCGTGCAGGATCGGCAGCCCCAGGGCGTTCATATGGACGCGCAGCTGATGGGTACGGCCGGTGGCCGGCAGCAGCCGGTACCGGCCGAGCCCGTCCCGCACCTCGAGCAGCTCGATCCGGCTCTCGCTGTTCGGCTCCCCCGGCTCCTCCACGGCCGTGAGCACCCCGCGTTCCTTGACGATCCGGCTGCGCACGGTCCGCGGCAGTGCCACGGCCGGGTCGTAGGGCGCGACGGCCTCGTACTCCTTGCGCACCAGCCGGTCCCGGAACATCGTCTGATAGGCACCCCGGTCGCCCGGCCGTACGACGAAGAGGACCAGCCCGGCCGTGAGGCGGTCCAGCCGGTGCGCGGGCTGCAGCGACGGCAGGTCCAGGCCACGGCGCATCCGGGCCAGCGCCGTCTCCCGCACATGGCTGCCGCGCGGCATGGTGGCCAGGAAGTGCGGCTTGTCGGCGATCACGATGTGCTCGTCGCGGTGCACGACGCCGATCTCGAACGGCACCCGCTCCTCCGCGGGGAAGTCACGGTGGAACCAGAGGTCCCGTCCCGCCGTGTAGGACTCGTCCGCGGTGACGGGCCCCTCCGCGTCGACGAAACGGCCTTCACGGACCATCGCGTCGACCCGCTCGGCGCCGATGGCGGCCCCGTACCGGGCCAGCAGATGATCACGCACGGTCGGCCAGACCCCGTCCGGGTCCTCGGGCAGCCGCAGCCGCACGGGGTCGATGCCGTCGCGCTGGGGGAGCGGGGCGGGCCGGGGCGGTCTGTTTCTGCGTCTCACCGACGCGACTGTAGACCGGGCGGGGCCGTGGCGACGGCGGCGCCTGCCGCGTCCGGGCCGTCCCGCCCGGTGTCCTGCCGCACGAGCAGCACGATCGAGGGGACCGGGAACAGCAGCGGGAAGCCCCGGTCCTGCTGCAATCGGTCCTCGCCCGCCCGGTCCCGGCGCATCAGTGCTCCATCCCGCCGCCGACGTACATCACCACGACGCCGATGATGACGAGGGCGATACCGATGAGCGTCGCCGGTCTGACCGGTTCGTCGAAGAGGACGACGCCGCCGAGGAACGCGCCCACGGTGCCCACGCCCGACCAGATCGCGTACACGGGACCGACGTTGAGCGTCTTGAGCGCCTGCGCCAGCATGAGGAACGCGGCGCCGTAGCCGATGACCACCAGGACGGTGGGGCCGAGGCGGGTCAGACCGTGCGAGGCGCGCAGCGAGAGCGTCGCGATCACTTCGGAGATGATCGCTCCCGCGACCAGCAGGGCCCCCATCAGCGCGACTCCCCGGCGCTGCCGGCCGGATCCGTGCTCGATCGACCGGGGCCGGCCCGATCGGCGCTCGAGGGACCGGAGTCGGCGTTGCCGGTGCCGACGCGACCGGTGCCGATGGCTCCCGTGTCGATGAGACCGGTGACGAGCCGGCGCAGCTCGACATGGGCCGCGCCGTGCGGCGGGGCGAGACGGAGCAGCCGCGCCGTCCACCAGCCGTCGACGGCCATGCGTACGAGCGTGCTCACCCCCGGCGGCAGGCCGTCCGCATCCAGCCGTTCCTGCCATGCCCGGTAGTGGCGCTGGAGGACGTCGAGCACTTCGGGGCCGGCCGCCGCGGCGATCAGCGCCAGCGGGACCTCGTCGCGGCCGGCGGTGCCCGGCTCCGGGGCCACCTCGGGGATCGAGCGGTCGAGCCAGGCCATGGTGTAGGCGCCGGGAGGGGCGTCCGGGCCGGGCAGTACCGCCTCGAAGCGGTCCACCAGCCGCTGGACGACGCCCTCGACCAGGGCGCGTTTGCTCGGGAAGTGGTGCAGCAGACCGCCCTTGCTGACGCCCGCCTCCGCGGCGACGGCGTCCAGCCGGACCGCGTCCACGCCTCCCTTCACCAGCAGCCGCTCCACAGCGTCGAGGAGTCGATCCCGCACGGTTCCGCCCGTCTCTCGTGCCGATCCGTTACCGACCGTCTGGACGGTCGAATGCATGCTAGCACCGCTCCTGGCCTGGCCTGCGGAAACGTCCGGTGAATTCTGCTGACGCGGCGGTAAGTGGATTCGATAAATCCCGGTTCTGCGCTCGCGAGCGCCTCGGGATGTGACTACGGTCTGCCGTTGAATTGAGTGCCGTCATGAACGGTGATCGGCATTTCTTGACCGTGGGGAATCGAAACGGATGTCACTCGGCCGGCAGGTGTCGCGTCAGCCGCGGCGTGCCGCCCGACGTGCCGCCCAGGGCCAGGGCCCGGGCCCGGCTGCCGCGATGCCGACCCGGCACGGGGGCTGCGCTGTCAACGGCGACCTTGTGCTGCCGGCTGCTTCCAAGGCGAGTATTTTCCGTGCGCAGGGCTGCCCGCGCCCGTTCGTTCATGACGCGGACCTCTGCATGCCTTTCTCATGCGACTGGCACCCTTTCGATTTGGGCTGCGCACATCCCCATTCATTCGTGCGAGGAAACCGGCCATGGTCAAGGACGGCCGCGTCGTTTCGCGCATTCCAGATGCCGGGGGAATCCTGAATGAATGGCGAGCCGATTGTGTGCGGTTCCAGCGACAACCTCGACCTCACCGACGACCCGCGCGTCCGTGCCGCCGCCCGACAGGCCCTCGACACCTACGGATGCTCCTGCACGGGGTCCCGTTTCCTCAACGGCGACGTCGACCTCCACCAGGAACTCGAGCAGGAGCAAGCCCACTTCCTCGGCAACCGGCCGCCGTCCCCGAGGCGCGACAAAAAGATCCCCACGGAACTCCGTGGGGATCTTGTTGGTGTCCGAGGGGGGACTTGAACCCCCACGCCCGATAAAGGGCACTAGCACCTCAAGCTAGCGCGTCTGCCATTCCGCCACCCGGACAAGGTGTCTGTCTCGCGGCCCTGGGCCGTTCCGACGTGGAAAACCATAGCAAACATTCGGACCCCCTCGATCACACCCCCGGTTCCCCCGGCGGCCGGTACGACGGCCGGGGACCGGCCCTTGGGCCCCGGGCACGATGGCGAGAGGATGAGGCGGACCACCAGCAGCGACAGCGGGAGGAATCAGCGTGAGCGAGTCGAACACGGCCCGGGCGGTCACGGGCGAGGACGAGGTCGTCGATCTCTGCCGTGAGCTGATCAGGATCGACACCAGCAACTACGGCGACCACTCGGGGCCCGGAGAGCGCGCGGCAGCCGAGTACGTCGCGGAGAAACTCGCCGAGGTCGGTCTGGAGCCGCAGATCCTCGAGTCGCACCGCGGCCGCGCCTCTACCGTGGCCCGCATCGAGGGCGAGGACCCGTCGCGGCCCGCGCTGCTGATCCACGGCCATCTCGACGTCGTGCCCGCGAACGCGGACGACTGGACCCACCACCCGTTCTCCGGCGAGATCGCGGACGACTGCGTGTGGGGCCGGGGCGCGGTCGACATGAAGGACATGGACGCGATGACCCTCGCGGTCGTACGGGACAGGCTGCGCAGCGGCCGCAAGCCCCCGCGCGACATCGTGCTGGCCTTCCTCGCCGACGAGGAGGCCGGCGGCACCTACGGCGCCCGGTACCTCGTCGACGAGCACCCGGACCTGTTCGAGGGGGTCACGGAGGCCATCGGCGAGGTCGGCGGCTTCTCCTTCACCGTCAACGAGAACCTGCGGCTCTATCTCGTCGAGACGGCGCAGAAGGGCATGCACTGGATGCGCCTGACGGTGGACGGCACCGCCGGCCACGGCTCGATGACCAACAAGGACAACGCGATCACGGAGCTGTGCGAGGCCGTCGGCCGGCTCGGCCGCCACACCTGGCCGGTCAGGGTCACCAAGACCGTACGCTCCTTCCTCGACGAGCTGTCCGACGCGCTCGGAACGCCGCTCGACCCGGAGGACATGGACGCCACCCTCGCCAAGCTCGGCGGCATCGCCAAGATGGTCGGCGCCACCCTGCGGAACTCCGCGGCCCCGACCATGCTCGGCGCCGGCTACAAGGTGAACGTCATCCCCGGCCAGGCCACCGCGCACGTGGACGGACGCTTCCTGCCCGGCTACGAGGAGGAGTTCCTCGCCGAGCTGGACCGGCTGCTCGGTCCCCGGGTCCGGCGCGAGGACGTGCACGGTGACAAGGCCCTGGAGACCAGCTTCGACGGCGCGCTCGTCGACGCGATGCAGGTGGCGCTGAAGGCGGAGGACCCGATCGCGCGGGCCGTGCCCTACATGCTGTCGGGCGGCACCGACGCCAAGTCCTTCGACGACCTGGGCATCCGCTGCTTCGGCTTCGCCCCGCTGAAGCTGCCGCCGGAGCTGGACTTTGCCGGCATGTTCCACGGCGTGGACGAGCGGGTGCCGGTGGACGGCCTGAAGTTCGGCGTGCGGGTCCTCGACCGGTTCATCGACCAGTGCTGAGCTCGTTCGTCGGCCGCCGCCGGGCCCGCACGTCCCGCGGCGGCCGGGCTGTTGTGATGACGCTCGGATAATCGTCTGCGCGTGCGTATGTGACTTGAAAGAGTGAATGGGGGTTACGGCTCGTAGCCCCGGTGCCTCCTCCTCGTTACAGGTGATGCGGTCCGCGGCTGGGACCGCATTTGCCAACAGGAGGAATAATGATCAAGAAGGTCGTCGCGACTGCGGCTGCCGCCGGTGGTCTGGTGCTCGCGGGTGCGGGTATGGCCATGGCTGACTCCGGCGCCCACGGCGCCGCTGTGCACTCCCCCGGTGTGCTGTCGGGCAACCTGGTCCAGGTGCCGGTGCACGTGCCCGTGAATGTCTGTGGCAACACGGTCAGCATCATCGGCCTGCTGAACCCCGCCTTCGGCAACACCTGCGTCAACGCCTGACGTTGAGTTCCGGCCCGCATGAGGCCGGGAGTGAATCCGGGCGGCTCCGGAGTGCGTGCCATGCACTCCGGAGCCGCCCGCTTCTTCCAACCCCCTCGGCGTGTGCCCAGGGGTATTCGTGAAGCTGGAAGGCAGGGCATCAAGACATGCGACAGGTCACGCGCAAAGGCCTGATCACCGTGGCGGCCGCGGGAGGGGTACTCGCCCTCGGCGGCGGTTACGCGCAGGCGGACTCCGGGGCCCACGGAGAGGCCTCGAACTCGCCGGGCGTGCTGTCCGGGAACTCGGTCCAGGCTCCGGTGCACGTGCCCGTGAACGTCTGCGGCAACACCGTGGACGTCGTCGGGCTGCTCAACCCCACGTTCGGCAACGAGTGCGCCAACGTCTCCCGGTCGGGCCACGGCGGTGGCGGTGGCTCCGGAGCGGACGGCAGCACGAGCAACTCGCCGGGCGTCGGCTCGGGCAACCAGGTCCAGGCGCCGATCGACGTGCCCGTCAACGCCTGCGGCAACAGCGTCAACCTCGGTGGGCTGCTCAACCCGTCGTTCGGCAACGACTGCACGAACGACTCGGGCGACACCCCGCCCGGAGAGCCGCAGGAACCGGGCACCCCGGAGGAGCCGAACAAGCCGGAGGAGCCCAACAAGCCCCAGACTCCGGAGACCCCCGAGACGCCGAGCGAGCCGAACACGCCCGGACCCCAGAGCGTCACCCCCGGTGGCAGCGACGGTGAACTCGCGGAGACCGGCATGGACGCGCTGGACATCCTGGCGCCGGCCGGTGTCGGCCTGCTGCTCGCCGGAGCGGTGCTCTACCGCAGGGCCCGCGCGGCCGCGTAGGCGCACGCCGGGCCGCGACGGCCACGGACGACACGGCTGCCGCCGTGTCCCGTGCCGCGGCACGTCGAGGAGCGGGTCCCGTGATCCCGGGACCCGCTCCTTTCCTGTACCTGCTCGCGATCACCAGGTGGCGCGTACCTGGCGGATGATGCGCCGGCGGAGCCGCACTCTGCGGCTGCCGTCCCGGTGCAGGCTCAATCGGTCCAACTCCCAGTGTCCGTACTCGGCATGGTCGGTCAGCAGACGGGTCGCTTCCTTGCGGGAGACCCCGCGCGGCACGTACACGTCGACAAATTCGTATTCCGGCATCGCATCTATTGTGCGGGCACCGCCCCGGTACGGATAGCGTCTGCACTATGTCTGATGCTGCGCAGCCCACCGCTGCCGAGGTACGTGCCGCCGCCGAGGCGGTCAAAGCCGCACTGGACCGTCACCTCGAGGCGGTCGAGAACCGCACGGGAGACGACGACCCGGCCGTCTACGACGCGTTCAACGCGCTCGCCGCTGCGGCGGAGGCGTACGACGAGCGGCTCTACGACCGGTACGACGAGGTCACCCCCTTCGAGATCCCCGGCGCGGACGACTCGCTGCCGCCCTACGCGGGCCCGGAGGAGCCGAACGCGCTGAGTGTGCTGATCCGCCGTGACTACGCGGTGGTGGAGCCGCAGCGGCTGCTCGCCCAGGCGCAGCGCATCGCGGACCTTGATCCGGACGAGGTGGGGGCGGCCGGTGCCCCGGTCGTCGGTACGAGTGTGCACGCCGCCCTCGGCGTGCTCTTCGGCGAGTACGAGCCGGACGAGATCGCGTCCCGGCACAAGGAGTTCGGTCTGGAGGAGGGCGACTCCACGCTGTGGGTGGCCGCCGCCGACGAGCTTCCGGAGCCCGGCGAGTGGCTGAGCGTCCCCTTCGACCAGGCCGACCCGGAGCGGGTCGTCTGCCGGTTCGACGTCAGTTCCGTCTTCGACGAGGACGAACTGCGCGAGGAGCCCCTGGACCTGGACGACGAGGAGTGACCGTCCGGATCCGCGCGACCGCTCCGTATCGGTCCGTGACCGTCACGCGTGACGTGACCGTCCGCGGCACTGCGTAACCATGACCGTCCGCACGGCTGCGTGACCGCCCGGCGGATACGCGTACCACCGGGCGGATCCGGCCTTTTTCACCGGCGCTGCCCGGCCCCGGCCCCCGGCCTGCGGCGACCTCGCCGTCGCCGCAGGCCGGGGGCCGTCACTCTGCCCCGCCCGGTGCCGGTGGCTGCGGTGCCGGTTCGGCGAGCAGGCCCTCCAGCAGCGTCCGCAGCCTGGTGGTGCGCTCGGCGCCGGCCTGCTCCGCCACGGCGCGCGGCAGCGCCTGGTCCACGCCGTGCACCACCGACAGATGGCGCTCCGCCCGGCCGAAGGCCGTGTACACCCACGGCCGGCTCAGGGCCTGCGCGGCGTCGCCCGGCAGCACGACGACCACCGCCGGCCACCGCATGGCCGCCGCCTGGTGCGCGGTGAGCGCCCAGCCATGGCGCAGCGCCGATTCGACGCGCTCCCTCGGCACGACCGTCCTCGTGCCCTCGCAGTCGACGTGCAGGCCGTCGGGGCCGGCATTCACGACCGTGCCGAGGACCGTCCGGCCGAGCGAGTGCGCGTAGGCGACCCGGTCGCCCGGGTCGAAGCCGGCGAAGCGGCCGGCTCCCGGGTTCAGGCGCTGCTTCAGCGCCGCGTTGAGGGCGCGGGTGCCCGCGGAGCCGCCGTGGCCGACGGTGATCACCTGGGTCTGCTCCGTCGGAACCCCGATGGCCCGTGGGACGGAGTCCGCGACCAGCTGGACCGTACGGTGCACCGCCTCGCCGGCGTCCCGCACCGGGACGATCACGACCTCCTTGCCGGGGGCCTCCACCTGGTTCAGCTCTCCGACGCCGATGCCCGAGACCAGTTCCCCGATCGGGCCGGGGTCGGGCCTGCGGGACGCGACCTGCGGACACACCCGCGCGGCGAGGACGTCCGCGAACACCCGGCCCGCGCCCGCGCCGCCCAGCACCCCGGGGTCGCCGCCGAGCACCAGCCTGCTGCCGTCGGGCATGGACTCCACCAGCATGGCCGCGGTCTCCACGTCGAGCTGCGGGGCGTCCAGCACGACGAGCAGATCGAGCGCGAAAGCGCCGTCCTCGTCGCGGCCGGGACCTGCCGCGCCCGAGAGCAGGTCGGCGACGGTGACCGCGCCGGCGTCCGGACCGAGCCGGCGCACCCCGTTCTCCCCGTGCACCGCCACGGCCGTCCGCAGGCCCATGGCCCGGGCGCTCTCCGCGAGCTCCACCGGCTCCGCCCTGGCCGCCTCGCCGCCGGTGTGGACGACCAGACCGTGCGCGCCCGCGGCCCGCACGAGTTCGCCGCCCTCCCAGACGTCGGAAGGCCCGGTCCTGACCAGCCTCGCCAGGCCGTCCGCGAGGCTCTCCTCCGCCATCGCGTACCGGTCGAGCCCGAGCAGGACCGTGACGGATCCGTCTTCCTCCACGCCCTCCTGGAACACCAGCACCGTGCCGTCCGCGACCGCTTGCTGCACGGCCTCCTCCGGATCCGGCACCGTCCGCTCGGCGAGCGCGGCGCGCAGGGCCGCGGCTTCGAGGGCGGTGTGTCCTTGGAGCGCGGCACGCTCCAGCACCCAGGTGACGAGGGCCGACGTCCGGCGCTCGTCGCCCGGGGTCGCCTCCGCGCCGAGCAGTGCCCGCGCGAAACCATCGGCCTGCTCAGGCCGCACGCCCGGCACAGAAAGCAGCCGCCAGGGGTCCTCCGCGAGCGCTTCGCCCGCCGACTCCCCGAGCAGCTCGGCCACCTGCGGCGCGAGCGCCTCGGGCGCTCCGCCCTTGGCCAGTACGGCCCGCGCGCCGTCGAGGGCCTCCGCGGGGACGGTCGTGGCCGGCTCGGCCACCCGGGCCCGGACCGGCGGTGCGGCGACGGGAGCGGCGCGCCGCGGCTCGGGCGGGGACGAGTCGAAGTAGGCGGTGCCCGACTTCTCGCCGCTCTCCACGGCCCGCACGGCGGCGAGCAGGTCCGCGGCCTTACCGCTCAGCTTGGCCCCGCTCTCGATGGGCCTTTCCTTCTCCGCCTTGCGCTGCTCGATCCGCGCCCGAAGCTCCCGCTGCGCGGCGATCTCGGCCTCGGTCTCACTCACCGCGCCCCCGTCGCCGCCCGCCCCGGCGGCGTCCTGGGCGCCTGCGCCGGCCGACGCGGTCACGTCTTCGCCGCCGTCACCGTCCGCGCCTGCGTTCGTGTCCGCCCCGGCGGCTCCGGAGGCGTCGGCGGCATCGGTCTCGGTTGTCTCTCGGCCGTCGCCGTCCGCGGCGACATCCGACCCGGCGGCTTGCTGGGCGCCTGAGTTGCCGGCCCCGGCGGCCTCTTCGCCGTCGCCGCCGTGGCCGTGCGCGTCCGCCTCGGCGGCGTCCTGGGCGCCCGCGCCGGCCGACGCGGTCACGTCTTCGTCGACGTCCGCGTCCGCGCCTGCGTTCGTGTCCGCCCCGGCGGCTCCGGAGACGTCGGCGGCGCTCGCCCCGGCCGCCGCGTCGCCGGCGTCGGCGCGGCTCGCACCCAGGGTGCTCGCCTCGTTGTCCTCCGACACGTCACCGGCGTCGGACCCCTCCACGCCGAGCATGGCCGTATCGGCCTCGCCAGGGGCGTGGTCGCTCGCGTCTGCGCCGGCCGCGCTCGAATCGCCCGGCGTGTCACCGGTGTCGCCTGCCGCGTCGCGCTCACCGGCGTCGGCCGAACCAACAGCCACGTCGCCGTCACCGGCAGCCGCCCCGCCCTCCGCCGGCCCCACGGCGTCCGCGGCGACCGTGCCCTCGGTCGGCGGTGGCGAGTCGCCGGGCGCCGGCGTGGCCGCGTCCGCGGCGGTGTCGGCGGGCGGCCCCGCGGCCGGGGAACCGGGGGGCGTCCCCCGGGAAGGCGCAGTCACAGCGTGCTCCAGTCCTGGTCGGGATAGCGGTGGACGGGCGCCGACACATCGTCGAGCGCCCGGCGGATCTCGTCAGGAAGACTAAGCGCCTCCACCGACAACGCCGCCATGAGCTGCTGCGCGTTGCGCGCGCCGACGATCGGCGCGACCACGCCCGGCCGGTCCCTGACCCAGGCGAGCGCCACTTCCAGCGGCGTCGCCGCCAGGCCGTCCGCGGCCGTGACGACCGCGTCCACGATGCTGCTCGCCGCCTCGTCCAGGTACGGCTCCACGAAGGGCGCCATCTGCTCCGACGCGCCACGGGAGTCGGACGGCGTGGCGGTCCGGTACTTGCCGGTGAGCACCCCGCGTCCGAGCGGCGACGACGGCAGCAGCCCCACCCCAAGGTCGAGGGCGGCGGGGAGCACCTCCCGCTCCACGCCCCGCTGAAGCAGCGAGTACTCCATCTGCGTGGACGCGAGCCGGGTGCGAACGCCCGGCGCGGCCAGCTGCCAGGTCGCCGCCTTCGCCAGCTGCCAGCCGCAGAAGTTCGACACGCCCGCATACCGGGCGCGCCCGCTGCTGACGGCGATGTCCAGCGCCTGGAGCGTCTCGTCCAGCGGTGTGTCCGGGTCGAAGGCGTGGATCTGCCACAGGTCCACGTGGTCCGTGCCCAGGCGCGCCAGCGACGCGTCGAGCGCGGCGAGGAGGTGGCCGCGTGAGCCGTCGAAGCGCCGGTCGGGATCGGGCACGCTGCCCGCCTTGGTGGCGATCACGAGCTCGCTGCGCGGCACGAGCCGCTCGACGAGCTGCCCGAGCAGATACTCCGCGTCCCCGCCGCCGTACACGTCGGCGGTGTCGACCAGCGTGCCGCCCGCCTCCCAGAAAACCTTCAACTGGTCGGCAGCGTCGTGCTCGTCGGTGTCCCGGCCCCATGTGAGGGTGCCGAGCCCGATCCGGGACACGCGCAGGCCGGTGCGGCCGAGATGCCTCTGCTCCATGGGCGCTGAGATTACTGGCCAGGGGCCCACCCTGAGAGAGCCTGTGGACAACGTGCCCCTGCCGGATCGGCCCCGCCCGCGCTAGAGTCCGGGCACAGGCACGTTACTGATCAGTAAGAGGGAGCGGTTATGCGGCTCGGCATCAACCTCGGCTACTGGGGCGCGGGCATGGACGGCGACAACCTCGCCGTCGCGCAGGAGGCCGACAGGCTCGGCTACGACGTCTGCTGGGTCGCGGAGGCGTACGGCTCCGACGCCCCGACGGTGCTCAGCTGGGTCGCCGCCCAGACCGAGCGCATCGACGTCGGTTCCGCGATCCTGCAGATCCCGGCCCGCCAGCCGGCCATGACCGCGATGACCGCGGCCACCCTCGACTCGCTCTCCGGCGGCCGTTTCCGGCTCGGCCTCGGCGTCTCGGGACCGCAGGTCTCCGAGGGCTGGTACGGCGTGAAGTTCGACAAGCCGCTCGCCCGCACCCGCGAGTACGTCGAGATCGTCCGCAAGGCGATGTCCCGCGAGCGCCTGTCGTACGAGGGCGAGCACTGGACGCTGCCGCTGCCCGACGGGCCGGGCAAGCCGATCAAGCTCACCGTGCACCCGCAGCGTGAGCACATCCCGCTCTACATCGCGGCGATCGGCCCGAAGAACCTCGAGCAGACCGGTGAGATCGCCGACGGCGCCCTGCTGATCTTCCCTTCCGCCGACCACATCGAGGACACCGCGCTGCGGCACATCCGCGCGGGCCGGGAGAAGGCGGGGCTGACCATGGAGGGCTTCGACGTCTGCCCGACCCTGCCGCTCGCGGTCGGCGACGACGTGGCCGGCCTGGCCGACATGTTCCGGCCGTACACCGCGCTGTACGTCGGCGGCATGGGCAGCCGCAAGCAGAACTTCTACAACCAGCTCGCCCAGCGCATGGGTTACGAGAAGGAAGCCGCCGAGATCCAGGACAAGTACCTCGGCGGCGACAAGGCCGGCGCGGCCGCCGCCGTCCCGCACACGCTGATCGACCAGACCGCGCTGCTCGGTCCCGTGGAGCGGATCGCCGACCGGATGCAGTCCTACGCCGCTGCCGGTGTCACCACCCTGACCCTCGCACCCGCCGGCTTCACGCTCGACGAGCGGATCGGCGCACTGCGCGCCGGCACCGAGGCCCTGGAGCGCGCGGGCCTCGCCTGACACACGGCGGAGGCCCTGCCACGGGAAGTCTGCGGCCGTGGTGGGGGCTCGGGGGTCTTCCCCGCCACGGCCGTCACGCGGTACAACGCGCGACGGCCGTCGCGGTTACTGCCGACCGTGTCCTTCCTCTGGTCCGTTCGGGCGAGTTGGCCCGCCTCCCTGTTGCCTGGGCCGACGTCCCGCAATTGACTCGTTCTTTGCGGATGTCCCGAAGGTCCGACGGAGGTGGCAGTCATGCTCTCGGCCCGGAGTCTCTTCCAGGAGATCGTCGACAGCGACGACACGTTCCAGCTCTTCTGCTCCATCGCCGCCAGCGGCGAGACGCAGGGAGGCTGGGAGAACGGGCGCATCGCCGCGCTCGTCCCCGAGAGCATGCGTGACCTGGCTCCGAGGATCACCCGGCACGGGGCGGACGAGGACAAGCACGGGCGCCTGTTCAACGCCCTGCTCAAGAAGCGGCAGTTGGACCCCGTCCCGGTACCGCCGGAGACCGACTACACCATGCTGCTGGAGCAGCGGGGCATCGGCCTCGCCCACGAGAAGCTGCGCCGTGACGAGCGGCTGACGGAGCACGACATCGTCGTCTACCTCTCGCACAGCCGGGTCACCGAGCAGCGGGCGGCCGACCAGATGGAGATGCTCGTGCGGTACTTCGGCGACCATCCGGAGCTCGGCAAGCCCATCAGGATGATCTGCGACGACGAGGAGAACCACCTCGCCTACTGCCACGAGGAGCTGCTGCGTCTCGCTGCGGCCGGTCACGGCCGCACCATCCAGCGGGTGCTGCGCGAGAGCGCGCTCGCCGAGATCAAGGTCCACCGCGACGTGAGCCTCGCCGTCATGGCGCACATGGGACATCTGCTGCGCTGGTCCAAGGCCAGGTCCGCCGCGCTGGCCGCCGGCATCCACGCGATGTACGCGTACGAACGGCTCGGCGGCTGGCGTCGCATGGTGAGCCTCAGGATGCCGGAGCGCCGCGGCGCCCTCGACGGCCCCGCCGCCGCGGCTCCCGCCTTCTGAGGTGAACCGGACCCCGGTCCTGGCGCCCGTCCGCCCCCGCGCCCCGACGTGGCCGGGCCCAAAAAGCCGGGCGGCCGACGGCCTGTTGTGGATCGCCGCCGTGGCGGTCGCCTACACGGTGGTCCAACTCGCGCTCGCCGTCCCGGGGACGGGCCTCGGCTGGGACGAATCGGTCTACGTCAGCCAGGTCGCGCGCGGATCGGAAGCCGCCTTCTTCAGCGCCCCCCGCGCCCGTGGCATCACCTTCCTCGTCGCCCCGGTGACGGCTGTGACGTCCTCGGTGGAGGTGCTGCGCGTCTTCCTCGCCGTGCTGTCGGGCGCCGGCCTGTTCGCCGCCCTGGCGGTGTGGCGGACACTGCTGCCCGCGCGCGTGCTCGCCCTCGCCGGCGGCCTGTTCGCCGGCCTGTGGATCACCGTGTTCTACGGCCCGCAGGTCATGCCCAACCTCTGGGTCGCGCTCGGGGCGCTGTTCACGGTCGGCTGCTTCCTGCGGGCGGTCAGGGACCCCGCCGACCGGGCAGGGCTCCTCGGGACGGGCGCCGGCCTGGCGTTCGTCGCGCTCATGCGGCCGGGCGACGCCGTCTGGCTCCTGCTGCCGCTCGCCGCCGTCGCCCTGCTCTCCCGTACGGCCCGCCGGCCGGCGTTGCTCGTCGCACTCGTCGCAGGCACCCTCGTCGGCTGTCTGCCCTGGATCGTCGAGGCCTACGTCGCCTACGACGGGCTCCTCGCCCGGCTGCGGCGCGCCGGGGAGATCCAGGGGCACCTGGGCCCCCACTTCGCCGTCGACGACCAGATGCGCGCGCTGGAGGGCCGGTCGCTCTGCCGCCCCTGCGACATGCCGTGGCGCAAGCCGGTGACCGGGGTGTGGTTCCTCGTCCTGTGGCCGCTGGCCGCAGGCGGCGTCATGGTCGCCGCGCTCAGGCGGTGTCCCTTCACCACGGCGCCGAGCGCCGTGCGTCCCTCCGCCGTGCTGGTGCCGGCGCTGGCGGGGCTGGTGCTGGCGGTGCCGTACCTGCTGCTGATCGGCTACGCCGCGCCGCGCTTCCTGCTGCCCGCGTACGCGCTGCTGGCCCTGCCGGTCGCGGTGTGCCTGGGACGGCTCGCCGGGAGCGCCCGGCCGCATGCCGCGGCGGCCGTCGTGCTCGGCCTGGCACTGGCCGGCCATCTGACGGTCCAGTACGCCGTCCTGAACGGAACGGTGGAACGCGGCAGGGACAACAACAAGGCCTTCGAAAGGATCACCGCGGAGCTGCGCCGCAACGGTGTGCGGGCTCCGTGCGTGATCAGCGGCAGTGAGGCGCCGAGGATCGCCCTGCGCACCGGCTGCGCGTCCCGCCAGACCGGCGGTCACGACGGCAGCATCACCAGGGCCGCACTCGCGCGGCTCGGCGACCGGCGGGCGGTGGCCTACGTGGTGGACGGCCGCGACCGGCCACCGTCGTTCACCCGCGGCTGGCGGCCGCTGACCCTGCCGGGACTCCCGTCCCGTCCCGAGCTCCGGGCCTATCTCAGTCCCGCGGCCGCGCCGCCCACGGCGGGGCGCTGACCGCCGCGCCGGCACCAGATGCTCAGAGCCAGCCGCGCCGCTTGAAGAGACGGAACAGGCCGTAGACGGCGCCCGCCATCAGCACCAGCACCGCCGGGTACGCCCACCCCTGCCTGAGCTCCCACATGTGCTCGAAGTTCATCCCGTAGACCCCCGCCACCATCGTCGGCACCGCCGCCATGGCCGCCCACGCCGAGATCTTGCGCATGTCGTCGTTCTGACGCACGCCCATCTGCGCGAGGTGGGCCGACAGGATGTCCGACAACAGCCGGTCCAGCCCCTCCACCTGTTCGTACGCCCGGGTCAGGTGGTCGCTGACGTCACGGAAGAACGGCTGGGAGCGCTCATGGACGAACGGCACGCCCGCGCCCGCGAGCCGGGCCATCGGCGCCGCCAGCGGTCCGGTGGCCCGGCGGAACTCGAGCACCTGCCGCTTGAACGTGTAGATCCGGGCCGCTGTGTTCTTCGCGTCCCTGCGCGCCGGCTCGAAGACCGCGGTCTCCATCTCCTCCAGGTCCACCTGGAGCTCGGCCGCCACCTCGATGTAGTGGTCGACGATGGCGTCGCTGACCGCGTACAGCACCGCGGTCGGGCCGTGCCTCAGCACCTCCGGCTCGGCTTCCAGCCGCTCACGGACCGCGTGCAGCGGAGCGCCCTCGCCGTGCCGGACCGTCACCACGAACGAGTCGCCTATGAAGACCATCAGCTCGCCCGTGGTCACGGAGTCGCTCTCCGGCTCGTACACCACGGGTTTGAGGACCACGAACAGCGAGTCGTCGTACACCTCGAGCTTGGGCCGCTGATGGGCCTTGAGCGCGTCCTCGACGGCGAGCGGATGCAGCGAGAACTCGGCGGAGACATGGTCGAACTCCTCCTCCGTCGGCTCGTGCAGGCCGATCCACAAGAAGGCGTCCCCCGTGGCACGCGCCTCGTCAAGGGCATCGGAGAAGTCCGACGGGCCCTCGCTGCGGCGCCCGTCGCGGTAAATGGCACAGTCCACGATCACGGCGCGCATTCTTCCCTGACCTCCGCCCCCGCACACCCCCGGCCCGTCCGGCACGCCGGGACCGTAGGCTGGCCCCCATGGCCACGCTGATCCTCGTACGCCACGGACGTTCCACCGCCAACACCGAGGGAGTGCTCGCCGGCTGGACACCGGGTGTCCGCCTCGACGAGCACGGTGCCGCACAGGCGGCCGCGCTGCCCGCACGACTGGCGGCGGTGCCGCTCGCGGCGGTGGTCTCCAGCCCGCTGGAGCGCTGCCGCGAGACGCTCGCGCCTCTGCTCGCGGCCCGGCCCGGGCTCGCCGCGGAGACCGACGAGCGCATCGGGGAGTGCCTCTACGGCGAGTGGTCCGGCCGCAAGCTCAAGGAGCTCGCGGAGGAGCCGCTGATGGAGGTCGTCCAGCACCACCCCTCCGCGGTGTCCTTCCCCGGCGGCGAGTCCATGCGGGCCATGCAGGCGCGCGCCGTGGACGCCGTCCGCGACTGGAACGCCCGCGTCGAGGCGACGCACGGCGAGGGCGCGGCCTATCTGATGTGCTCGCACGGGGACATCATCAAGTCCCTGGTGGCGGACGCCCTCGGGCTCCATCTCGACCTCTTCCAGCGGATCCACGTCGAACCGTGCTCCGTCACCGCCATCCGCTACACCCGCAGCCGGCCGTTCCTGCTGCGCCTCGGCGACACCGGCGATCTCGGTTCGCTCGTTCCCCGCGCGGAAGGACCGGAGGAGAAGGGCGACAGCGGCGACGCGGTCGTCGGGGGCGGCGCGGGCGCATCGTGATCGCTCCGCGCAGTAGGGTGGACGCGCCGAAAAGCTGAAGTTCACCGGATGCCGAAACCGACCGATCCGACGATCCAAAGGGAGACAGAACGTGTCCCGTCAGGTGTTCCTCTACGACCCGCCGGACCGCTTCGTGGCCGGTACGGTCGGGCTGCCTGGCCGCCGTACGTTCTTCCTGCAGGCTTCGGCCGCAGGACGCGTGACCAGCGTCGCCCTGGAGAAGACTCAGGTGGCCGCCCTCGCGGAGCGGATCGACGAGCTCCTGGACGAAGTGGTCCGCCGCACCGGGGGCAACGCGCCGGTCCCGGCGGTCGCCCCGGCGGACGTGGCCGACACCGCGCCGCTCGACAACCCGGTCGAGGAGGAGTTCCGCGTCGGCACGATGGCGCTGGCCTGGGACGGCGAGGAACAGCGCATGATCGTCGAGGCACAGGCGCTGGTGGAGCTCGAGGCCGAGTCCGAGGAGGACCTCGCGGAGGCCGAGGAGCGGCTGCTGCAGGACGAGGAGAACGGCCCGCCGATGCTGCGGGTCCGGCTCACCGGCGCACAGGCCAGGGCGTTCGCCAAGCGCGCACTGGACGTGGTGAACGCCGGCCGGCCGCCGTGCCCGCTGTGCAGCCTGCCCCTCGATCCGGAAGGACACGTATGCCCGCGCCAGAACGGATACCGACGGGGCGCGTGAGCACCCCCGACGCGCTGACGCTGCTGGCCAAGGGCGAGCTGACCGTACGCGGAAGGCTGCGCGAGGCGTCCAACGCGGTGCTGTACTGCGCGGTTTCGTACGAGGGCGAGGAAGCCCACTGCGTCTACAAGCCCATCGCGGGGGAGCGCCCGCTGTGGGACTTCCCCGACGGCACCCTGGCGCAGCGCGAGGTCGCCGCGTACGAGGTGTCGCAGGCGACCGGCTGGGGCCTGGTGCCGCCCACCGTGCTGCGCGACGGCCCCTACGGCCAGGGCATGGTCCAGCTGTGGATCGAGGCCGACCCGGAGGCCGCCCTGCTGGCCCTCGTCGAGGACGAGGAAGCGGGGGAGGGCTGGAAGGCGGTCGGCTTCGCCGACGTGGGCGAGGGCCGTACCGCGCTGCTCGTCCACGCCGACGACCCGCGCCTGCGCAGGCTCGCGGTCCTCGACGCCGTGATCAACAACGGGGACCGCAAGGGCGGCCACCTGCTTCCCACCACCGACGGAACCCTCTACGCGATCGACCACGGGGTCACCTTCAACGTCGACGACAAGCTGCGCACCCTGCTGTGGGGATGGGCGGGGGAGCCACTGCCGACGGAGGCGGTCGCCGCGCTCACGACCCTCGCGACGGCCCTCGCCGACGGCGGGACGCTCGCCACCCGACTGGCGGAACTGCTCACGGCGGCCGAGGTGGCGGCCCTGAGCGGCCGGGTGGCGGCCCTGCTCCGGTCCGGCACCCATCCCGTGCCGTCGGGCGACTGGCCGGCGATCCCCTGGCCGCCCGTCTAGGCACAGCGCCCGCCGGACCGCAAGAGTGCCCAACCGGTCAAGATCAGTGATCCGGTTCGTATCCGGAACATGCGTCCGGTTAGGCTCGTGCCATGCATGCCTGGCCCGCTTCTGAGGTCCCCGCCCTGCCCGGCAAGGGCCGCGACCTCCGGATCCACGACACCGCGACCGACGGTCTGGTGACCCTTGACCCCGGTCCCGTCGCCCGTATCTACGTCTGCGGCATCACACCGTACGACGCGACCCACATGGGTCACGCGGCGACCTACAACGCGTTCGACCTCGTGCAGCGCGTGTGGCTCGACACCAAGCGGCAGGTTCACTATGTCCAGAACGTCACGGACGTGGACGATCCGCTGCTCGAGCGTGCCACCCGCGACGGACACGACTGGACCGAGCTCGCGGAGCGCGAGACGGCTCTGTTCCGCGAGGACATGACCGCGCTGCGGATGCTTCCGCCGCAGCACTACATCGGCGCGGTCGAGGCGATTCCGGGCATCGTGCCGCTCGTCGAACGGCTCCGTGACGCCGGCGCCGCCTACGAGCTGGAGGGCGACGTCTACTTCTCCGTCGAGTCCGACCCGCACTTCGGCGAGGTCTCCCGGCTCGACGCGGAGGCGATGCGACTGCTGTCCGCGGAGCGCGGCGGCGACCCCGAGCGTCCCGGCAAGAAGAACCCGCTCGACCCGATGCTGTGGATGGCGGCCCGCGAGGGCGAGCCGAGCTGGGACGGCGGCTCCCTCGGCCGCGGCCGGCCCGGCTGGCACATCGAGTGTGTCGCCATCGCGCTGGACCACCTCGGCATGGGCTTCGACGTCCAGGGCGGCGGTTCCGATCTCGCCTTCCCGCACCACGAGATGGGCGCCTCGCACGCCCAGGCCCTCACCGGCGAGCACCCCTTCGCCAAGGCGTACGTCCACGCGGGCATGGTCGCCCTCGACGGCGCGAAGATGTCGAAGTCCAAGGGCAACCTGGTCTTCGTCTCCAAGCTGCGCCGCGACGGCGTGGACCCGGCCGCCATACGGCTCGCGCTCCTCTCCCACCACTACCGGGCCGACTGGGAGTGGACCGACGCCGTGCTGCGGGAAGCGGTCGAGCGCGTAGGACGCTGGCGCGCCGCCGTCTCCCGGCCCGACGGACCCTCCGCCGACGCCCTGGTCGAGGAGATCCGCGCGGCCCTCGCCGACGACCTCGACGCCCCGTCGGCGCTCGCCGCCGTCGACCGCTGGGCAGCGCTCCAGGAGGCGGAGGGCGGCACCGACGAGGGCGCCCCGGGGCTGGTGTCCCGGGCGGTCGACGCCCTGCTGGGCGTGGCGCTCTAGGAACGTTCTCCGACCCCCGCCGGGCGCCCGTCAGCGCGCCCGGCGGGAGTGGGCTCCTCCGCTTGCACGTTCTCGAGGCGGGTGCGCCGGGCGTGTGGTGAGGTGACGGGACAGGCCCTCGGGCCATCCGTCACCATTGCCGGAAGGACACACCGTGGAACGTGCCTTCGCACGCAGAGAGGTACTCGGCGCGGCAGCGGCCATCGGCGCGGCCGCGCTCCTCGGGCCCGCGGCCGGCGCGGCCCGCGCCGCGTCGCCGAAGAACTGGCCGACCCGCATCCCCCTGCCGAACGGCTTCCAGCCGGAGGGCATCACCATCGGCCGCAGCCCTTACGCCTGGTTCGGGTCGATCGCCGACGGCGACGTCTACCGCGCGAGCCTGGCCACCGGGCGCGGCCGGGTGGCCGTCGAAGGGCTCGGCGCGGGACGCTCCGTCATCGGGCTGAAGATCGACCGGCAGGAGCGGCGGCTGTTCCTCTCCGGCGGCTTCAGCCGGGAGATCAGGGTCGCCGACGTGCGCTCGGGGAAGATCGACGCACTGTTCACCGTCGGCGCTGAGGGCTCGATGGTGAACGACGTGGTGCTGACGCCCGAAGCGGCGTGGTTCACCGACTCGTTCCGACCTCAGCTCTACCGGCTCGCGTTGGACCGGCACGGCGAGCCGGCGCGCGAGGTGGTCACGGTGGCCCTGGGCGGTGAGTGGGAGCAGGGTACGGACTTCACCGCCAACGGGATCGAGCGGACACCCGACGGCAGCGCCCTGCTGGTGGTCAACACCGTGGTGGAGGGCGGATCGTTGATGCGGGTGGACCCGCGCGACGGTACCGCCCGCCGGGTCGACCTTGGGGACCTGGCCATTCCCTTCGGTGACGGTCTCCTGCTG
This sequence comes from Streptomyces pristinaespiralis, assembly GCF_001278075.1. GTDB lineage: Bacteria > Actinomycetota > Actinomycetes > Streptomycetales > Streptomycetaceae > Streptomyces > Streptomyces pristinaespiralis. The sequence continues at coordinate 6,836,386 of NZ_CP011340.1, forward strand.
CTCGGCCGTCATCTCTACATCGTGCAGCAGCAGTTGAACCAGGTCGACGTCGTCCGGCTGAACGCCGCGGGCACCCGGGGCACACCGATCGCCCGGATCACCGACCCGCGCTTCCGCATCCCCACCACGGCAGCGGCCTGGGGCGACCGGATCTATCTCCCCAACGCGCGCTTCGACGTGCCCCCGACGCCCGACACCGAGTACGACGCCGTGGCCGTCGACCGGGTCTGAGCGACCGGATGGTGTGAGGGACGGGAGCGGGGTGGCGCCGGTCTGCCCGGTGCCACCCCGCTCCGTACGCTCGCTCCGCCACGGCCGTGCGACGCTACGGCCGTGCGACGTGCGCCTTACGACTCCGGCCGCTCGGCGCCGCCTTCGCCCTCGCCGCTGTCGTCCCGGTCGCGGCTGTCGTCGCGGCCGCTGTCGTCCCGCTCGCCGTCCCGGCCGCCGGTCCCGTCGGCGTCGCCGGCCGGGGGCTGCTCCCGGTCCTCGTCGGCGTCGGACCCGGCCTTGCCGCCGGAACGCTCCTCGTCCGTGGCTGAACCGGACTCCGGTTCGGGGCGCGGGGGCATCGGCGGCTTGGTGCGCCCGCCCGCCGGGTCGCGCAGATACGTGCCCTCGCCGCCGTCGGTCGCATGACCGCCGGGGCCTCCGCTGTCGCGCCGGCGCAGATACCGTTCGAACTCGCGGGCGATGGCCTCGCCCGATGCCTCCGGCAGCTCCGCGGTGTCGCGCGCCTCCTCCAGCGTCTGGACGTACTCGGCCACCTCGCTGTCCTCCGCGGCCAGTTGGTCGACGCCGAGCTGCCAGGCCCGGGCGTCCTCGGCCAGCTCGCCCAGCGGGATACGGAGGCCGATGAGGTCCTCCAGCCGGTTGAGCAGCGCGAGCGTCGCCTTCGGGTTGGGCGGCTGCGAGACGTAGTGCGGGACAGCGGCCCACAGGCTCACCGCCGGCACACCGGCATGGGTGCACGCCTCCTGGAGGATGCCGACGATTCCCGTCGGCCCCTCGTACCGGGTCTCCTCGAGATCCATCGTTCTCGCCAGGTCCGGGTCGGACGTGATCCCGCTGACGGGCACCGGCCTGGTGTGCGGGGTGTCGCCGAGCAGCGCGCCCAGGATCACCACCATCTCCACGCCCAGTTCATGGGCGAAGCCCAGGATCTCGTTGCAGAACGAACGCCAGCGCATGGAGGGTTCGATACCGCGGACCAGCACGAGGTCCCGGGGTTTGTCGCCGCCGACGCGGACCACGGAGAGCCGGGTGGTCGGCCAGGTGATCTTGCGTACGCCGCCGTCCAGCCACACCGTGGGCCGGTTGACCTGGAAGTCGTAGTAGTCCTCGGCGTCGAGCGCCGCGAACACCTCCCCCTTCCATTCCCGGTCCAGGTGAGCGACCGCGGTGGAGGCGGCGTCGCCGGCGTCGTTCCAGCCCTCGAACGCGGCCACCATGACCGGGTCGATCAGCTCGGGCATCCCCTCGAGCTCGATCACCCAGTGCCTCCTTCCGAAGTTCCCTTTCTTACGCCCCAACCTTACGGCTTTCCGCGCCTCCCGCCGCAGCCCCCGTGCACGGCCGGGTGAACTTGGGCCCGGCCGGACACGCGGCGGGCCGTGGAGCCGCATGGCAGCTGATTCATCCGAGCTGTGCGGGGAAAAGTCCCCCTGCACCCTGGACCGAGGGGAGCGGGCGGCGCTATACATCGGATGTCCACGAGAGGTCCGATGTTCATCTCACCGGGGGTGCGTGTATGAGCCAGAGCGTCACGGAGTTCGAGGTCCACGACATCCGCTTCCCCACGTCGCAGCAGCTCGACGGCTCCGACGCCATGAACCCGGACCCGGACTACTCCGCCGCCTACCTCGTGCTGCGCACCGACGACGGGGCCGAAGGCCACGGCTTCTGCTTCACCATCGGCCGAGGCAACGACATCGTCGCCGCCGCGATCGAGGCGCTGCGACCCTACGTCGTCGGCCGTCCCGCCCCCACCGGCGCCGCCGATCTCGCCGCCCTTCACCACGACCTCACCCATGACTCGCAACTGCGCTGGCTCGGCCCGGAGAAGGGCGTCATCCACATGGCGGCCGGCGCCGTCGTCAACGCGGCGTGGGACATGGCGGCCACCCGGGCAGGCAGGCCGGTGTGGGAGTTCCTGGCCTCCATGACCCCGGAGGAGCTCGTCTCACTGGTCGACTTCCGGTATCTGACGGACGCGCTGACCAGGGAGGAGGCCCTCGCCGTCCTGCGTGCTGCGGAACCGGGCAGAGCGGAGCGGACCGCGCTGCTCAAGGAACAGGGGTACCCCGCCTACACCACCTCGCCCGGGTGGCTCGGCTACGGGGACGAGAAGCTCGTCCGGCTCGCCAAGGAGGCCGTCGCCGGTGGATTCGGACAGATCAAGCTGAAGGTCGGACTGGACCTCGAGGACGACATCCGGCGGATGGAACTCGCCCGCGCCGCCGTCGGCCCCTCCGTACGGATCGCCGTCGACGCCAACCAGCGCTGGGACGTCGCCGAGGCCGTGCGCTGGATGACCGCCCTGGCGCCGTACGAACCGCACTGGATCGAAGAACCCACCAGCCCCGACGACGTGCTCGGCCTCGCCGCCGTGCGTGCCGGCCAGCCCGTGAAGGTCGCCACCGGCGAACACGTCGCCAACCGGGTCGTCTTCAAGCAGCTCCTCCAGGCCCGGGCCGTCGACTTCGTCCAGATCGATGCCGCACGGGTCGCCGGGGTGAATGAGAACATCGCGATCCTGCTGCTCGCCGCGAAGTACGGCGTCCCCGTCTGCCCGCACGCCGGCGGCGTCGGACTGTGCGAACTCGTCCAGCACCTCGCCATGTTCGACTTCGTCGCCGTCTCCGGCAGCTGGGACGACCGCGTCATCGAGTACGTGGACCACCTCCACGAACACTTCGCGGACCCGGTCGTGATCGTGGGCGGCCGTTACGCGGCGCCGAGCGCCCCGGGCTTCTCGGCCCGGATGCTCCCCGGCTCGATCGCCGCCCACAGCTGTACGGACGGGCCCGTCAGACAGGTCCGTCACACCGTCGAGGAGGCCCGTTCATGACCGGAGCAAGGGACTTCGAGGGCATGGCGGCGCTCGTCACCGGCGGCGCCTCGGGCATCGGGGCCGCCGTCGCCGCGCTGCTCCTCGCGCGCGGGGCACGCGTCGCCGTCCTGGACCGCGACACCGGGGGAGCGCCGGCGGGCACGCTCGCCCTCCGGGCCGACGTCACCGACGACGCCGCCGTGGCCTGCGCGGTGGACGCGGCCGCCGCCGAGTTCGGGGCGCTGCACACCGTGGTGTCCAACGCGGGCGTCGGCGCGGTCGGCACCGTGGCCGACAACGACGACGACGAATGGCGGCGCGCCCTCGACACCAACGTCATCGGCATGGTCCGGGTCGCCCGTCACGCCCTGCCGCATCTGCGCCGGACGGCGACGACCGGGCCGCCCGGATCCGTCTCCGTCACCCACACCTGCTCCATCGCCGCCACGGCCGGCCTGCCGCAGCGCGCCCTCTACAGCGCGAGCAAGGGCGCGGTCCTCTCGCTCACCCTCGCGATGGCGGCCGACCACGTCCGCGAGGGCATCCGCGTCAACTGTGTCAACCCCGGCACCGCGGACACCCCGTGGGTCACCCGCCTGCTGGAACGCGCGGAGGACCCGGCCGCCGAGCGGGCCGCCCTCGAGGCCCGCCAGCCGACGGGGCGGCTCGTCCTGGCCGACGAGGTGGCGGCGGCGGTCGCGTACCTCGCGAGCCCGGCGGCCGCGGCGGTGACGGGGACCGCGCTGGCGGTCGACGGCGGCATGCAGGGCCTGCGCGTACGCGCGCCGCGGTAGCCGGGCCGTACGCCGCGCCTTCCCCTGCCCGCCCCTTCCCGCAACCGGTCTCCGCCCGGACCCGGTACGGCCTTCGGCCGTGCCCTCAAGCGCCGGGCGGGCTGACTTTGGCAGCCCCGCCGGCGTTTGAGGCGCAGGGGCGGCGTGGGGGTGCCTCACGCCGCCAGGCGTAGGGGGAGGAGCCCCCGAAACACCGCGCGGAGCGCGGTACGGGCCCCGGCGGAGCCCGGATTCGGGAAGGGGCGGGGAGGGGAACAGCTCGCCCGCAGGCGTTACAGCGTCGCGCGGAGCCACTGCTCCACGCTCGCCACATGCACCGTCGCCCACGCCCGCGCCGCCTCCCCGTCGCGGTCCCGCAGCGCCGACAGGATCGCGCGGTGTTCGTGGAGGGTGCGGCTGACCGCGTCCTCCTGGGTGAGGCCGCGCCAGACGCGGGCCCGGGTCGTGGGACCAGAGAGGCCGTCCAAGAGGGAGGAGAGCACCGAGTTGCCCGCCGCCCCGACGATGCGACGGTGGAAGTCGAGGTCCGCCGCGACGAGTTCCTCGACCGACGGGTCGGTCCCCAGCGCGTCGAGCTCAGCGGTCAGCGCGTCCAGTTCCGCCTCGGGAATGCGGCTCGCCGCCATCGCCGTGGCCGCCGGCTCCAGGATGCGGCGTACCGCGAGGAACTCCAGCACCGTGTCGTCCCGGTGGAAGTCGACGACGAAACTCAGCGCCTCGAGGAGCAGTTGCGGGTCGAGGCTGGTGACGTAGGTGCCGTCGCCCTGCCGTACGTCGAGGATGCGGATCAGGGACAGTGCCCGCACCGCCTCGCGCAGCGAGTTGCGCGACAGGCCCAGTTCGGCGGCGAGTTCGCTCTCCTTGGGCAGCCGGTCGCCGGGGCGGAGCGCGCCGGAGACGATCATTGCCTTGATCTTCTCGATGGCCTCGTCGGTCACGGCCATGACGGCGCCCCCATCGTCCACATCACTCGCCAGACATCGGAGGTCTGAGCGTACAACGAGGGCGACTCCCCCGGAGTCGCCCTCGTCGTGCCCGTCGGTCCGTCCCGTCAGATCACCGGGCGCGCAGCACGTCCTCGACCTTGCCGCGGACGTCGTCCGTCGCCAGGCCCCGGATCGTCAGAGTGGTACGGCGGCGCAGCACGTCGTCCGCCGTCTCGGCCCACTCGTGGTCGCGCGCGTACACGACCTGGGCCCAGATCTCCGGCGCGTCCGGGTGGATGCGCTCGGCCAGCGCCGGGTCGTCGTCGGCCAGGCGGGCGATGTCGAACGCCAGCGACCCGTAGTGGGTGGCGAGGTGCCGGGCCGTGTCGGCGGCCATCCGCGGGCCGGGCATCCCGCCGTCGACCAGGAGCCGGTGGGCGACCGCGTTGGGGTTGGCGATGCCGGGCAGCGGCAGCTTCTTCGGCAGGTGCGCGATCGGCTCCATGTCCTCGGCGAGCGGCCGGCCCGGCAGGGTCGCCAGCTTGTTCATCACCGTGCGGCCGATGTGGCGGAACGTCGTCCACTTGCCGCCGGCCACCGACAGCATCCCGCCGCGCCCCTCGGTGACGACCGTCTCCCGCTTGGCCTTGGAGGTGTCTCCGGGGCCGCCCGGCAGGACGCGCAGACCGGCGAACGAGTAGGTGATCAGGTCGCGGGACAGCTGCTGGTCGCGGATGGAGAACGCGGCCTCGTCCAGGATCTGCGTGACGTCCTTGTCGTTGACGGCGACGTCGGCCGGGTCGCCCTCGTACTCCTCGTCGGTGGTGCCGAGCAGCAGCATGTCCTCCCACGGGAGGGCGAACGTGATGCGGTACTTGTCGATCGGGGTGGCGAGCGCCGCGCGCCACGGGGAGGTGCGCTTCAGCACCAGGTGCGCGCCCTTGGAGAGGCGGATGGAGGGGGCCGCTTCCGGGTCCTCCATCCGGCGCAGGTGGTCGACCCACGGCCCGGTGGCGTTCAGCACCAGCCGCGCGGTGACGCCGAACTCGGTGCCGTCGGTGCGGTCCTTCAGCTCCGCGCCGGTGACCCGGCCCCGGGTGAAGCGGAGTCCGGTGACCTCGGCGTGGTTGAGGACGGTGGCGCCCGACTCGGCGGCCGCGCGGACCGTCATGAGCGCCATGCGGGAGTCGTTCATCTGGTCGTCGCCGTAGACGGCGACGGCCTTCAGGTTCTCCGTACGCAGCTCCGGCACGTCCCGCTGCGCCTTCGCCGCCGATATGACGTGGCCGACGCCGTCACCGAACGCGGAGAGCGCGGAGTAGGCGAAGACGCCCGCGCCGAGCTTCGCCGCGCCGTGCGGGCCGCCCTTGTAGACGGGCAGGTAGAACGTGAGCGGGTTGGCCAGATGGGGGGCCACCTGACGGGAGACCGCGCGCCGCTCGAAGTGGTTCTCCGCGACCAGCTTCACCGCGCCGGTCTGCAGGTAGCGCAGGCCGCCGTGGAGCAGCTTGGAGGAGGCGGAGGAGGTGGCGCCGGCGAAGTCGCCGGCGTCCACCAGGGCCACCCGCAGCCCGGACTGCGCCGCATGCCAGGCGGTGGAGATGCCCAGGATGCCGCCGCCGATCACCAGGAGGTCGTACGTCGCCTTGGAAAGCTGCTCCCGTGTCTCGGCGCGGCCCGCTGCTTTGAGGGAAGAGACAGCCGAGCCGGAGGCCGGGTGCGCCCCGGGGGTGGGGACGCTCTGCAGGGTGGTCATTCTTGCTCCTCGTCAGTTTTCCTCGTCGAGCCAGCCCATGGTCCGCTCCACGGCCTTGAGCCAGCTCTTGTACTCGCGGTCACGCTTGTCAGCGTCCATGCGGGGGGTCCACTCGGCGGCCCTGCGCCAGTTGGCGCGCAGCGCGTCGGTGTCCGGCCAGAAGCCGACGGCCAGGCCGGCGGCGTAGGCGGCGCCGAGGCAGGTCGTCTCGGCGACCATCGGGCGCACCACGGGGGCGTCCAGGAAGTCCGAGAGGGTCTGCATCAGCAGGTTGTTGGAGGTCATGCCGCCGTCGACCTTGAGCGCGGTCAGTTCGACGCCGGAGTCCTTCGTCATGGCGTCGGTGATCTCACGGGTCTGCCAGGCGGTGGCCTCGAGAACGGCGCGCGCGATGTGCGCCTTGGTGACGTACCGGGTCAGACCGGCGATCACACCGCGGGCGTCGGAGCGCCAGTACGGGGCGAACAGGCCGGAGAAGGCCGGCACGAAGTAGGCGCCGCCGTTGTCGTCCACCGAGGAGGCGAGGGTCTCGATCTCGGCGGCGGAGTTGATCAGGCCCATCTGGTCGCGCATCCACTGCACCAGCGAACCGGTGACGGCGATCGAGCCCTCGAGCGCGTACACCGCCTTCTGGTCGCCGATGCGGTAGCCGACGGTGGTCAGCAGCCCGTTGTAGGAGTTGACGGGCTCGTCACCGGTGTTCATCAGCATGAAGGTGCCGGTGCCGTACGTGGACTTGGCCTCGCCCTTCGAGTAGCAGGTCTGGCCGAACAGGGCCGCCTGCTGGTCGCCGAGCGCGGAGGCGACGGGGATGCCGTCCAGCGCGCCGCCCTTGGCGAGGCCGTAGACCTCGGCGGAGGACCGGATCTCCGGCAGGATCGCCGCGGGGACCTCCATGGACTGGAGGATCTTGTCGTCCCACTCCATGGTGTGCAGGTTCATCAGCATGGTGCGGGAGGCATTGGTGACGTCGGTGACGTGGACGCCGCCGTCGACCCCGCCGGTCAGGTTCCAGATGACCCAGGAGTCCATGGTGCCGAAGAGGATCTCGCCGCGCTCGGCGCGCTCCCGCAGGCCCTCGACGTTGTCGAGGAGCCAGCGGGCCTTCGGGCCGGCGAAGTAGGAGGCCAGCGGCAGGCCCGTCTCGCGGCGGAAGCGGTCCTGGCCGACGTTGCGGCCGAGCTCCTTGCAGAGGGCGTCGGTGCGGGTGTCCTGCCAGACGATGGCGTTGTGGACGGGCTCGCCGGTGTTCTTGTCCCACAGCAGCGTCGTCTCGCGCTGGTTGGTGATCCCGATGGCCTTGACGTCCGCCGAGGTGATCCCGGCCTTCTCGATGGCTCCGGCGACGACCTCCTGGACGTTGGTCCAGATCTCGGCGGCGTCGTGCTCCACCCAGCCCGGCTTCGGGAAGATCTGCTCGTGCTCCTTCTGGTCGACGGAGACGATCCGGCCGTCCTTGTCGAAGACGATGCAGCGGCTGGAGGTGGTGCCCTGGTCGATGGCCGCGATGAACGGGCCGGTGGTGTGTGCGTCGGTCACGGTCTGCTCCTGCTCAGGTATCGGTGTGTACGGCTCGTGCTGCTACGTCTCAGGCGAACGCGATGTTGTAGATACCCGCTGCGACGGCCGCACCGATCAGCGGACCGGCCACGGGGATCCATGCGTAGCTCCAGTCGGAGCCGCCCTTGTTCGGCAGCGGGAGGAGCGCGTGCACGATGCGCGGACCCAGGTCGCGGGCCGGGTTGATGGCGTAGCCGGTGGGGCCGCCGAGCGAGAGACCGATGGAGACGACGACGAGGGCGACCATGAGCCCGCCGAGCGGGCCGAGGCCCTTGCCGCTGTCGTTGAGACCCTGGGTGAGCACCGCCAGGACCAGCACGATCGTGCCGAGGATCTCGGTGGCGAGGTTCTGCCAGACGTTGCGGATCTCGGGGCCGGTGGAGAAGACGCCGAGGACCGGGCCGGCCTTGGCGGTGGTCTCGTCGTGCGGACCCTCGATCGCCTTGTCGGCGGGGTCGCCCACGATCTCGGGATCGGTGAGGTGCGCCTGGAACTGGCCGTAGTAGGCGATCCAGACCAGAGCGGCGCCGATCATGGCGCCGAGGAGCTGGCCGGCGATGTAGACGGGGACGGTGCCCCAGTCGTTGTCCTTGATCGCTATGCCGAGGGTGACGGCCGGGTTGAGGTGGGCACCGGAGAGCGCGCCGGTCATGTACACCGCGGTCAGGACCGCGAAGCCCCAGCCGAAGGTGATGGCCAGCCAGCCGGCGTTCTGGGCCTTCGAGCGCTTGAGCACTACGGCGGCGACGACGCCGCCACCGAGCAGGATGAGTACGGCGGTACCGATGATCTCGCCGATGAAGATGTCGGAGTTGGACACCCGCGACTCCTTTGTCCTTCGTCCAGGGGGAAGGCGAACCCCGGGTCCCTCCGGTGGTCCGCGCCCTCAGTGAGGGCGTTTCCGGCCTGGCGTTGTCACACTCTAGCGCGTATTGCCGTTAGCTGTTCGACAATGCCGACCGGTGAACGGCAGTTTTGCCCCCCGGTAAACATGGCGTCAAGGGTTGTGTGGCCGAAAACCGGATCGTTACCCGATGCTGTGTGCGAACGGTCAGAAGCGCCCGGCGCCGAGGTCCCTGGAGACCGCGCGGGCGCAGTCCCGAACCGCCGCGACGAGGTCGGAACGCAGCTCTCCGTCGTTGCAGACCCGCTCCACGGCGCCCGTGATGGCGATCGCCCCCACGGGCATGCGGCGCCGGTCGTGGATGGGTGCGGCCACTGCGGCCACGCCCTCCCAGGTCTCCTCCACGTCGGCGGCCCAGCCGCGCGCCCGGGTGTGGTCCAGCAGCGACTCGAACTCCTGCACGTCGGTCACGGTCCGCGGCGTGAACGCCTTGCGGTCCACCTCAAGCGCCTCCGTGTGTGCCACCGGGTCGAAGGCGGACAGGACCTTGCCGAGAGCGGTGGAGTGCAGCGGCTGCATGGCCCCCACCTCGAGCACCTGCCGGCTGTCGTCGGGCCGGAAGACGTGGTGCACGATCAGCACGCCGTGCTGGTGCAGTACGCCGAGGTGGACGCTCTCGCCGCTGGAGCGGGCGAGGTCGTCCGTCCAGACCAGGGCGCGGGCGCGCAGCTCGTGCACGTCCAGATAGCTGTTGCCGAGGCGCAGCAGCTCGGCGCCCAGCTGGTAGCGGCCGGAGGCCGCGTCCTGCTCGACGAATCCCTCCGCCTGGAGGGTGCGCAGGATGCCGTGGGCCGTACCCTTGGCCAGGTCGAGCGACGACGCGATGTCCGACAGGCCCAGCCGGCGTTCTCCGCCCGCGAGCAGTCGCAGCATCGCCGCAGCCCGCTCCAGTGACTGGATGTTCTTCGCCATCGGATCGGCCCTTCTCCAACACGGTTCGACAATGCTGAACACTATCGGTCGATGCCGACCTTGGTCACGGCGGACCGAGTATCTCGCGCGGGAAGCCCCGCGAAAAAGTCCGGAGACATGCCGTAGTCCGCCCCGTGGGACACCTCCGCCCGGAAGAGGGTCGCCCGGCTACTCTGGCTGGGTGCGCCTTCCTGCCGGAAGACGCAAAGCCGACAGCCGTCGCATCCCAGGGAGCACATCCATGGCCTCGTTGCCGACCCCCTCCGCTGACAGCCGGACCCGTGTCCACGCACTGCGCGAAGCGCTCGCCACCCGTGTGGTGGTGGCCGACGGCGCGATGGGCACCATGCTCCAGGCGCAGGATCCGACGCTCGAGGACTTCGAGAACCTCGAGGGCTGCAACGAGGTCCTCAATGTCACCCGCCCCGACATCGTGCGGTCCGTCCACGAGGCGTACTTCGAGGTCGGCGTCGACTGCGTGGAGACGAACACCTTCGGCGCCAACCACTCGGCCATGGGGGAGTACGACATCCCCGAGCGGGTGTACGAGCTCTCGGAGTCCGGGGCGCGGATCGCCCGCGAGGTGGCGGACGAGTTCACCGCGTCGACCGGGCAGCAGCGGTGGGTCCTGGGCTCGATCGGCCCCGGCACCAAGCTCCCGACCCTGGGGCACGCCCCCTACACCGTGCTTCGGGACGGATTCCAGCAGAACGCCGAGGGCCTGATCGCCGGCGGCGCGGACGCGCTCATCGTCGAGACGACGCAGGACCTCCTCCAGACCAAGGCCGCGATCCTCGGCGCCCGCCGCGCCATGGAGGCGACCGGAGCCGACCTGCCGCTGCTGTGTTCGCTGGCCTTCGAGACCACCGGCACGATGCTGCTGGGTTCCGAGATCGGCGCGGCACTGACCGCGCTCGAGCCGCTCGGCGTCGACATGATCGGTCTGAACTGCTCCACCGGCCCGGAGGAGATGAGCGAGCACCTCCGCTACCTCACCCGCCACTCCCGTATCCCGCTGCTGTGCATGCCGAACGCCGGCCTTCCGGTGCTCACCAAGGACGGGGCGCACTTCCCGCTCGGCCCCGAGGGGCTGGCAGAGGCCCAGGAGCAGTTCGTCGCCGACTACGGCCTGTCCCTGGTGGGCGGCTGCTGCGGGACGACGCCCGAGCACCTGCGGCAACTGGTGGAGCGGGTGCGCGGCGCGGAGCTGACGCCGCGTGATCCGCGCCCGGAGCCGGGTGCCGCGTCGCTGTACCAGACGGTGCCGTTCCGTCAGGACACCGCTTATATGGCGATCGGCGAGCGGACGAACGCCAACGGGTCGAAGAAGTTCCGCGAGGCGATGCTCGAGGGCCGCTGGGACGACTGTGTCGAGATGGCGCGCGACCAGATCCGCGAGGGCGCGCACATGCTCGACCTGTGCGTCGACTACGTGGGCCGCGACGGCGTCGCCGACATGGAGGAACTGGCGGGCCGGTTCGCGACCGCCTCCACCCTGCCGATCGTGCTGGACTCCACCGAGGTCGACGTCATCGAGGCGGGCCTGGAGAAGCTGGGCGGCCGTGCGGTCATCAACTCGGTCAACTACGAGGACGGCGACGGCCCGGAGTCGCGTTTCGCGAAGGTCACCGCGCTCGCCAAGGAGCACGGCGCCGCGCTGATCGCGCTGACGATCGACGAGGAGGGCCAGGCCCGCTCGGTGGAGCACAAGGTCGCCGTCGCGGAGCGGCTGATCGAGGACCTGACCGGCAACTGGGGCATCCACGAGTCGGACATCCTCATCGACACGCTCACCTTCACCATCTGCACCGGGCAGGAGGAGTCCCGCAAGGACGGCCTCAACACCATCGAGGCGATCCGGGAGCTGAAGAGGCGTCACCCGGACGTGCAGACCACGCTGGGCCTGTCGAACATCTCCTTCGGCCTCAACCCGGCCGCCCGGATTCTGCTCAACTCCGTCTTCCTGGACGAGTGCGTGAAGGCCGGCCTGGACTCGGCGATCGTCCACGCCTCGAAGATCCTGCCGATCGCGCGGTTCGACGAGGAGCAGGTCACCACGGCCCTGGACCTCATCTACGACCGGCGCCGCGAGGGGTACGACCCGCTCCAGAAGCTGATGGCCCTGTTCGAGGGCGCGACCACGAAGTCGCTGAAGGCGGGCAAGGCGGAGGAGCTGGCGGCCCTGCCGCTGGAGGAGCGCCTGAAGCGGCGGATCATCGACGGGGAGAAGAACGGTCTGGAGGCCGACCTCGACGAGGCGCTGAGGGAGCGTGCGGCGCTGGACATCGTCAACGACACGCTGCTGGACGGCATGAAGGTCGTCGGCGAACTGTTCGGCTCCGGGCAGATGCAGCTGCCGTTCGTGCTCCAGTCCGCCGAGGTCATGAAGAACGCGGTCGCCCATCTGGAGCCGCACATGGAGAAGACGGACGCCGACGGCAAGGGCACCATCGTGCTGGCGACCGTCCGCGGCGACGTCCACGACATCGGCAAGAACCTCGTGGACATCATCCTGTCCAACAACGGCTACAACGTGGTCAACCTGGGCATCAAGCAGCCCGTCTCCGCGATCCTCGACGCGGCCAAGGAACACAAGGCCGACGTGATCGGCATGTCCGGCCTCCTGGTCAAGTCCACAGTGATCATGAAGGAGAACCTCCAGGAGCTCAACCAGCGGGGCATGGCCGCCGACTACCCCGTCATCCTCGGCGGTGCCGCCCTCACCCGCGCCTACGTCGAACAGGACCTCCACGAGATCTACGAGGGCGAAGTCCGCTACGCCCGTGACGCGTTCGAGGGCCTGCGCCTGATGGACGCCCTCATCGGCATCAAGCGCGGCGTCCCCGGCGCGGCCCTGCCCGAACTGAAGCAGCGCCGCGTCAAGGCCACGACTGCGGTCGTGGAGGAGCGCCCGGAGGAAGGCGCGGTCCGTTCCGACGTGGCCACCGACAACCCGGTCCCCACCCCGCCGTTCTGGGGCACCCGGGTCGTCAAGGGCATCCCGCTGAAGGACTACGCCTCCTGGCTCGACGAAGGCGCCCTGTTCAAGGGGCAGTGGGGACTCAAGCAGTCCCGGGCGGGGGACGGCCCCTCCTACGAGGAGCTGGTGGAGTCCGAGGGCCGGCCGCGGCTGCGTGGCCTGCTGGACCGGCTGCAGACCGACAACCTCCTCGAAGCGGCCGTCGTCCACGGTTACTTCCCCTGCGTGTCCAAGGGTGACGACCTGATCATCCTGGGCGACGACGGCTCAGAGCGGACCCGCTTCTCCTTCCCACGGCAGCGTCGCGGCCGGCGGCTGTGCCTGGCGGACTTCTTCCGCCCCGAGGAATCCGGCGAGACGGACGTCGTCGGCCTCCAGGTCGTCACCGTCGGCTCCCGGATCGGCGAGGAGACCGCCAAGCTGTTCGAGGCCAACTCCTACCGCGACTACCTCGAACTGCACGGCCTGTCCGTCCAGCTCGCCGAGGCGCTGGCCGAGTACTGGCACGCCCGGGTGCGCGCCGAACTCGGCTTCGGCGGCGAGGACCCGGCCGACGTGGAGGACATGTTCGCCCTGAAGTACCGCGGCGCACGGTTCTCCCTCGGTTACGGCGCGTGCCCCGACCTCGAGGACCGCGCCAAGATCGCGGAGCTGCTCGAGCCGGAGCGGATCGGTGTCCAGCTGTCCGAGGAGTTCCAGCTCCACCCGGAGCAGTCCACCGACGCGATCGTCATCCACCACCCCGAGGCGAAGTATTTCAACGCACGCTGATCGTTCGGGTCGTACACTGGTCGGTCCAGTGCAGGCCGGTCGCCTGTCCCCGCGGGAAAGCCGTGGGGAGAGGTGGCCGGCCTTCTCGTCCCTCCCGGAGGTGTGCCTATGACCAGCACGGTCCCCGCGTCGCTGACCCGTTCGGCGGAAGCGGCCGCACTTCAGGCCGTTTTTCTCGACATGGACGGGACCCTCGTCGACACAGAGGGCTTCTGGTGGGACGCGGAGGTGGAGGTCTTCGCGGATCTCGGGCACCGGCTGGACGAGGCCTGGCGGGACGTGGTGGTCGGCGGACCGATGACCCGCAGCGCGGGCTATCTCATCGAGGCCACCGGCGCCGACATCGGCCTCGCGGAGCTGACCGTCCTGCTCAACGACAAGTTCGAGGAGCGGATCAGCAGGGGCGTGCCCCTGATGCCGGGCGCGGCCCGGCTGCTCGCCGAACTGGCCGCGCACAATGTGCCCACGGCGCTCGTGTCCGCCTCGCACCGGCGCATCATCGACCGCGTCCTCGCCTCTCTCGGGCCCCAGCACTTCGCGCTCTCGGTCGCGGGGGACGAGGTGCCGCGCACCAAGCCGCACCCCGACCCGTATCTCCTCGCCGCCCAGGGCCTGGGCGCCGACCCGACGAGATGCGCCGTCGTGGAGGACACGGCCACCGGTGTGGCATCCGCAGAGGCCGCCGGATGCCGGGTGGTCGCCGTCCCGTCCGTGGCCCCGATCCAGCCGGCCGGCGGCAGGGTCGTCGTTCGCTCCCTGGAGGAAGTGGACGTCGTCTTCCTGCGCACTCTGATCAGCGCAAAGCAGTGATACGGGCACTGTCCGTGCTTTTCGAATCCACTGGAAACCCAGGGCAGTGACGTATCCCTTTTCCGTGACTACCGAACGATATTCCGGCGTGATCGAAATAGGCCGAACGGCGTGACCTTCGTCACTGTGCGTGGTGCGTAACCAGGGGTTTTTCGCGTCCCACACCCCGCCGGGAGGGCTCTTGAGCGGCCCATGTGTCCCGATTGATGTGGGTGTTTACGAATATTCCGTGGCCTGGCCATCCACTCACAGGCATTGATGATCACTCAGCGATTACGGCCCAACTCGGGCCCGGTCACGCTTTCCTGGCGTTGCCGACTAATCTCGTCGCGAGAGCTTCGCTGCATCACCGTGGTGTCCCGTTCGGCCACCCCGCCGTCGGAAACACAGGACCGATCGTCTGCATCCCCGGCCCGATCGCGCCGCCCCGACCGGGCGGAGGCGGCGGAGTGTCTTGAACACATCGCTGTATCACAGTGCCGGATCGGTGAGGGAGAACGTCCAGGATGAACCGTAAGACTTTGGTGCTGCCGGCCGTGGTCGGCCTGCTCGCGCCCGTGCTCGTCGCCTGCGGCAGCACGGACGGCGGGTCCGGCGGCGGTGATGCCATAGTCGTGGGCACCACGGACCAGTTCGTCGCCGGCGAGGACGCCCCGGCACCCCTGGACCCCGCCTACGCGTACGACACCGGTGCCTGGAACGTGCTGCGGCAGACGCTGCAGACCCTGATGCACGCCCCGCGCGGCGGCGGCGAGCCCGTGCCGGACGCCGCGGAGAGCTGCCTCTTCACCGACACGGTGAGCGAGAGCTACCGCTGCAAGCTGCGCAGCGGCCTCAAGTTCGCCGACGGCACCCCGGTCACCGCCGAGGACGTCAAGTTCTCCATCCAGCGTGTCCTGGACATCGACGCCGACAACGGCACGGCCGCCCTGCTGTCGAACATCGACACCATCGAGACCAAGGGCGACAACGAGATCATCTTCCATCTCGCCACGCCCGACGCCACCTTCCCGTACAAGCTCTCGACGCCGGCCGCCGGCATCGTCAGCAAGGAGAAGTACGACGGCAAGAAGCTCCGCGAGGGCTTCCAGGTCGACGGCTCCGGCCCGTACACGATGAAGACGGAGACCGACGGGGACAAGGTCTCCCGGGTCGTCTTCACCAAGAACCCGAACTACACGGGTGATCTGAAGCTCAAGAACGACAAGGTCGTCCTGCGTTCCTTCGCCGACGCCGAGTCCATGGGCAAGGCGCTCGAGTCCGGCGACATCGACCTGATGACGCGCGCCATGGCGCCGGAGCAGATCAAGGAGATGCTGGAGAACCCGAAGGAGGGCATCGAGCTCACCGAGATGCCCGGCCTGGAGATCCGCTACCTCGCCTTCGACACCAGCGACCCGGCCGTCAAGAACAAGGCCGTCAGGCAGGCCATCGCGTCGCTCGTCGACCGCGGCCAGATCGCCGGCGAGGTGTACGGCACCACCGCGGAGCCGCTCTACTCGCTCATCCCGAAGAGCATCTCGGCGCACACCAACTCGTTCTACAACAAGTACGGCGAGCCCAGCAGCAAGAAGGCCGCCGCCCTCCTGGACGACGCCGGTATCGACACCCCGGTCCAGCTCACGCTGCACTACACCACCGACCACTACGGCGAGGGAACGGTCAAGGAGTTCGAGGCGCTCCGCGACCAGCTCAACGCGAGCAAGCTCTTCGACGTCAAGGTCGAGGGCACCGAGTGGTCCAAGTTCCGGCCCGCACAGAAGCGGGGCGACTACGCCGTCTACGGGCTGGGCTGGTTCCCCGACTTCCCGGACCCGGACAACTACACCGCGCCGTTCCTCGGCGAGGGCAACTTCCTCAACTCGCCCTACGTGAGCGACAAGGCCCGCGAGCTCATCCCGCAGTCGCGGCGTGACGTCGACCGCACCGCGGCCTCCCCGGCCTTCAAGGAGATCCAGGACATCGTCGCCGACGACGTTCCCGTCCTGCCGCTGTGGCAGGGCAAGCAGTACGTCGCCGCGCGCGACGGCGTCAGCGGCGTCGAGTGGGCGCTGAACTCCAGCTCCGACCTCCAGCTCTGGGAGCTGTCCCGCGGCGAGAGCTGATCCGGGCCCGAGCCCGACGTGCGAGACGGCCGGTGCCCGGCAGCTGCTTCGAGCAGCTGCCGGGCACCGGCCGTTCAACAGGGCATCGACGGGGCGCCGCCCGCACGGCGGACGGGCGTCCCTACTGCTGCGCGCCGGGGCGCACCAGGCCGCTCTCGTACGCGTACACCGCGGCCTGGACACGGTCGCGCAGGCCCAGCTTCGTCAGCACATGGCCGACGTGCGTCTTGACGGTCGTCTCGCTGACGAACAGGTCCGCCGCGATCTCCGCGTTGGACAGGCCGCGGGCCACCAGCTTCAACACCTCGACCTCACGGTCGGTCAGCGTGTGCAGGGTGTCCGGAACCGGCTCCTCGCCGGACGGCAGATGGTCCGCGTACTTGTCGAGCAGCCTGCGGGTGATGCTGGGCGCGAGCATCGCCTCGCCCGCGGCGACCACCCGGATCGCCTGCACCAGCTCGTTGGCAGGAGCGTCCTTCAGCAGGAAGCCGCTCGCGCCGGCGCGCAGCGCCTCCACCACGTACTCGTCGAGGTCGAAGGTCGTCAGCACCAGGACCTTCGCCGGGCCGTCCCGGCCGGGACCGGTGATCTGACGCGTCGCCTCGACACCGTCCATCCGGGGCATCCGGATGTCCATCAGCACCACGTCGGGCTGGAGCGCCCGTACCTGATCGAGGGCCTGGAGGCCGTCCCCGGCCTCACCGACCACCGCGATGTCCTGTTCCGCCTCGAGGATCATCCGGAAACCGGTGCGCAACAGCGGTTGGTCGTCGACCAGTAGGACGCGGATAGCCACGGGTACTCCTTCTTTAGACCGGGCCCATTCTGCCCTGACCATCCTCGGCCGACGCGGGCGGGGAAACGCTCAGCGGATAAACCGGGGGAGTGCCACCGAATTCCGGACACACCGAGCGGTGGTCGCACCAGCCGCACAGCTTCGTCGGCCGCGGCCGCCAGTCACCCGTCTCCGTGGCCAGCCGGATCGCCTCCCACAGCGCCAGCAGCTTGCGCTCCATCCGCTCGAGGTCGGCCGTGACCGGGTCGTACGTCAGCACGTCGCCGCTGCCCAGATACACCAGCTGGAGCCGGCGCGGCACCACCTGCTTCAGCCGCCAGATCACCAGCGCGTAGAACTTCATCTGGAACAACGCGCCCTCGCTGTACTCGGGACGCGGGGCCTTGCCCGTCTTGTAGTCGACGATCCGCACCTCGCCGGTCGGCGCGATGTCCACCCGGTCGATCACCCCGCGCAGCCGCAGCCCCGACTCCAGCTCCGTCTCCACGAACATCTCCCGCTCGCGGGGCTCGAGCCGCGTCGGGTCCTCCAGCGTGAACCACCGCTCCACCAGCTGCTCCGCCTCACCGAGCCAGCGCGACAGCCGCTCACCGCCGGGGTCCTCGGCGAACAGCTCGCCGAGCTCCGGACGCGTCTGAAGGAGCCGGCTCCACTGGCCGGGAACCATCGCCTTGGCGCGCGGCGCCGTCCGCTCGGCCGCCGGATCGTCGAACAGCCGCTCCAGCACCGCGTGCACCAGCGTTCCCCGGGTAGCCGCTTCGCTGGGCTTCTCCGGAAGCTTGTCGATCACCCGGAACCGGTAGAGCAGGGGGCACTGCATGAAGTCGCTCGCACGTGAGGGTGACAGCGATGCGGGCGGCGCGCTTTGGACCGGCTGCTCCGTCCCCCCGCCCTCGGCGGCGGGTGCCGTCGCCGAGGCGGGCTCCCCGGCCGTGCTGTCCGCGTCGGCGGCGGGCGCCGGCGCCGGGGCCGGAACGGCGGCGACCGCCGGCCCGTCGGCCACGGCCGACCGGGGGACCACCGTCGTGGCGGACCCGTCCGTGGCCGGCTCTGCGGGCTGCTGGCTTGTACTCATGACGCAGACCCTACGGCCCGCCACCGACAGCGAGCGGCATACCATCGACCCACAGACCCCGAGCACTGCATGATTTCGAGCGACGACCATTCGCAACGACCCCATTCGCACCGAAGGGAACCCGTGAACGAGGACGACACGAGCGGTGAGCGCGAGCGGGCGCGGTCCGGGCCGGACAAGACGTCCGGCAAGGGCAGACCGCGGCGCCCCGCCGAGCCGGGCGGTGGCCTCCTCATGGGCCGCCCCTTCGGCGTGCCCGTCTACGTCGCCCCCAGCTGGTTCGTCGTCGCCGCCCTGATCACCTGGGTCTTCGGCGGGCAGCTCGACCGGGTGCTGCCGGAGCTCGGCGGCGCACGCTACCTCGTCTCGCTGTTCTTCGCCGTGGCCTTCTACGCCTCGGTCCTGGTGCACGAACTGGCCCACACCGTCGCCGCGCTCCGGTTCAAGCTGCCGGTGCGCCGGATCCAGCTCCAGTTCTTCGGCGGTGTCTCCGAGATCGAGAAGGAGACGGAGACCCCGGGCCGTGAGTTCTGGCTCGCCTTCGTCGGACCACTGCTCTCCCTCGCGCTGGCCGGGGTCTTCTACCTCGGCATGTACGCGGTGGAGCCGGGCACCGTCCCCGGCGTGCTCCTCGCCGGCCTGATGATCTCCAACCTCATCGTCGCGGCCTTCAACCTGCTGCCGGGCCTGCCCCTGGACGGCGGCCGGATGCTGCGCGCCGTCGTGTGGAAGATCACCGGCAGGCCCATGGCCGGCACCGTCGCCGCCGCCTGGGTCGGCCGCGCGCTCGCCGTCGCCGTCCTCGTCGGCCTGCCGCTCCTCACCCACACCGGCGCCCTCGGGAACTCCACCGAGGACATCGGGGGAGTGGAGACCGTCACCGACGCCCTGCTCGCCGCCATCCTCGCCGCGATCATCTGGACCGGAGCCGGCAACAGCCTGCGGATGGCCCGGCTGCGTGAGCACCTGCCGGAACTCGCCGCCCGCGCCCTCACCCGCCGCGCCGTCCCCGTCGAGGCGGACACCCCGCTGTCGGAGGCCCTGCGCCGCGCCAACGAGGCCGGGGCCCGCGCCCTGGTCGTCGTCGACGGCCACGGCGACCCGACCGCGCTCGTCCGTGAGGCGGCCATCGTCGGCGTCCCCGAGCACCGCAGGCCCTGGGTCGCCGTCGGCGGCCTGGCGCAGGACCTCACCGAGGGCATGAAGGTCCCCGCGGAACTCGCCGGGGAGGCACTCCTCGACACCCTGCGCGCCACACCCGCCACCGAGTACCTCGTGGTCGAGGAGTCCGGAGAGATCTACGGCGTGCTGTCCGCCGCGGACGTCGAGCGGGCCTTCGTCGCGGCCATGGCACGGCCCGGTTCCTGAAGCCCATACACTGGTCACATGTCCGAACCGACCGGTGCCGCCCGCCGTCGCGGGCCCTTCAAGGTCGGGGACCAGGTCCAGCTCACCGACCCCAAGGGACGCCACTACACGTTCACGCTCGAGGCCGGGAAGAACTTCCACACCCACAAGGGTTCCTTCCCCCACGACGAGCTGATCGGCGCTCCTGAGGGCAGTGTTGTCCGAACCACGGGAAACGTCGCCTACCTCGCGCTGCGCCCCCTGCTCCCCGACTACGTCCTGTCCATGCCCCGCGGCGCCGCCGTGGTCTACCCCAAGGACGCGGGGCAGATCCTGGCCTTCGCCGACATCTTCCCCGGCGCCCGCGTCGTGGAGGCCGGGGTGGGCTCGGGCTCGCTCAGCAGCTTCCTCCTGCGCGCCATCGGCGACCACGGCATGCTGCACTCCTACGAGCGCCGCGCGGACTTCGCCGAGATCGCCCAGGCGAACGTGGAGCGCTACTTCGGCGGCCCGCACCCCGCCTGGCAGCTCACCGTCGGCGACCTCCAGGACAACCTGACCGACGCCGACGTCGACCGGGTCATCCTCGACATGCTCGCCCCCTGGGAGTGCCTCGAGGCCGTCTCCAAGGCGCTCGTCCCCGGCGGCATCCTCTGCTGCTACGTGGCCACCACCACCCAGCTGGCGCGCACCGTCGAGTCCATCCGCGAGATCGGCTGCTTCGCCGAGCCGCAGCCGTGGGAGTCGATGATCCGCAACTGGCACGTCGAGGGCCTGGCCGTACGCCCCGACCACCGGATGATCGGCCACACCGGCTTCCTGGTCACCGCCCGCCGTCTCGCCGACGGCGTCGAGCCCCCCATGCGCCGCCGCCGGCCCGCCAAGGGCGCCTACGGCGAGGACTACGAGGGCCCCAACAAGGGCTGACCGGCCGTCGCCGACCGCCCCTAACGCACTGACGCCGCCGTCGAGTTCCCGTGCTCCGCACCGAACTCGACGGCGGCTTCCTCATGTTGTCCGCCGGGAACCGGTCACCTTTACCCGAGTCTTACGGACCCCGCTGTTCCGGTCCCGTGTGACGTATGGCACGATGCTGGCCACCCCCACCGGCAGAGCCCCTCAGGAGACCACTCGCGTGCAGAACTCCGTCGCCGTCCCGGACCTCGCGCACACCCATGCCCGCCCCGTGCACTGGCTGGCCACGGCGGCGGCGATGGCCGCGGTGGTGGCGGGCGCGGGACTGCTCCAGCCCGACGCCGCGACGGCGTCCCAGCCCGGCGCCGGCCCCGGTACCACGACGGCCGCGGCACCGGCTCAAGCGCCGGACCCCGCGGCCGTGCGGCTGCCCATCGAATGCGGCGGACTCCCGAGCGTGGTCACAAGGAAGGCGACGGGCGACCTCGACGGCGACGGCAGCCCGGAGACGGTGGTGGCCGCGCGCTGCGACGCCGGCTCCGGCACGCCGCCCAGCGGGCTCTATGTCCTGGCAGGCGGCCGTGACACCGGGCCTCGGGTGGTCGCCACCCTGGTCGAGCCCGCGCTGAAACAGAGCGTCGGCGAGCTCGCCGTACGTGACCGGACGATCACGGCGACCCTCCTCGGCTACTCGTCGGCCGCCGTGCCCAGCTGCTGCCCCGACGAGCAGGAACGGGTCAAGTGGCTGTGGGAGGGCGGCAAGTTCGTCCGCGGCGCCCAGGCGGAGGCGCTCGGCGCGTGAACCCGTATGTGATCCGTCACTCCGCGTCGGGGCCGTAGACCTCGACGTTGTCCGAAACCCGGCGCACGTGGATGCAGTCGCCCGGGCATTCCTTCGCCGAGTCCACAACGTCGTTCAGCAGCGGAAGCGGTACCGGCGTTGTGGCGCCCGGGGCCTGGAGAAGCTCGTCGTCGGCCGACTTCACGTACGCCAGACCGTCGATGTCGAGTTCGAAGACCTCAGGGGCGTACTGCGCGCAGATCCCGTCCCCGGTGCAGAGGTCCTGGTCGATCCAGACCTCGAGCGCATCGGTGGCGCCGTCGGTGGGAACCTCGTGCTGCACGGTCATATCTCCTGCCGTTTCCTTCGTCGGGCGTGGCTCTGTGAAGCAAGTCGTGCCGCCGTTGACGGGTGTTGAACGCTTCGACGATACAACCGCCCGCTTTCCGATGTTGCTGGGTGGGTATCCCGTGGGTATTCCCCTCGCAGGAGCAAGAGCGCAAGGGTGAAGATCGGACACACCCCTTCCGTCTTTGTGATCTAGGGGTTTCAATCACCACCCACACAGGTAGGGTCAGGAAGCGTCCAGCTCCCCTTGGAGGAGGTGAGGACCGTGGCAGCCCACGACGACGACATCAACCGCGGCATCCGGCCGGGGCGGGGGTCTGAAGACCCAGCCGGCCAGGTTGCCTATCTCGAGCAGGAAATCGCCGTCCTGCGCCGCAAGCTCGCCGACTCTCCGCGACACACGAGGATTCTCGAAGAGCGGATCGTCGAGCTGCAGACCAACCTGGCCGGCGTGTCCGCTCAGAACGAGCGGCTCGCCAACACGCTCCGTGAGGCCCGCGACCAGATCGTGGCCCTCAAGGAGGAGGTCGACCGGCTCGCGCAGCCGCCGGCCGGCTTCGGTGTCTTCCTGCAGGCGAACGAGGACGGCACGTGCGACATCTTCACCGGGGGCCGCAAGCTCCGGGTGAACGTCAGCCCCAGCGTCGAGCTCGAGGAGCTCCGGCGCGGCCAGGAAGTCATGCTCAACGAAGCGCTCAATGTGGTCGAGGCCATGAAGTTCGAGCGCGCCGGGGACATCGTCACCCTCAAGGAGATCCTCGAGGACGGCGAGCGCGCCCTGGTGATCGGCCACACCGACGAGGAGCGGGTGGTGCGGCTCGCGGAGCCGCTGCTCGAGATGAACATCCGGCCCGGGGACGCCCTTCTGCTCGAACCCCGCTCCGGTTACGTCTACGAGGTGATCCCCAAGAGCGAGGTCGAGGAGCTCGTCCTCGAGGAAGTCCCCGACGTCGACTACGACAAGATCGGCGGACTCGGCGGCCAGATCGAGATGATCCGCGACGCCGTCGAGCTGCCGTACCTGCACCCGGATCTCTTCAAGGAGCACGAACTGCGGCCGCCGAAGGGCATCCTGCTCTACGGCCCGCCCGGCTGCGGCAAGACACTGATCGCCAAGGCCGTCGCCAACTCCCTTGCGAAGAAGGTCGCCGAGGTGACCGGCCAGCCCGCGGGGAAGAGCTACTTCCTCAACATCAAGGGCCCCGAGCTCCTCAACAAGTACGTCGGCGAGACCGAGCGCCACATCCGCCTGGTCTTCCAGCGTGCTCGTGAGAAGGCGAGCGAGGGCACTCCCGTCATCGTCTTCTTCGACGAGATGGAGTCCCTCTTCCGCACCCGTGGATCCGGCGTCAGCTCGGACGTGGAGAACACCATCGTCCCGCAGCTCCTGGCCGAGATCGACGGTGTCGAGGGCCTGGAGAACGTGATCGTCATCGGCGCCTCCAACCGCGAGGACATGATCGACCCCGCGATCCTGAGGCCCGGCCGGCTCGACGTCAAGATCAAGATCGAGCGTCCGGACGCGGAGGCCGCCAAGGACATCTTCGCCAAGTACCTGACCCCCTCGCTCCCGCTGCACGCCGACGACCTCGGCGAGCACAACGGATCGAAGGAGGCCGCGGCACACGCCATGATCCAGTCGGTCGTGGAGCAGATGTACGCGGAATCCGAGGAGAACCGCTTCCTCGAGGTCACGTACGCCAACGGCGACAAGGAAGTCCTCTACTTCAAGGACTTCAATTCCGGCGCGATGATCCAGAACATCGTCGACCGGGCCAAGAAGATGGCCATCAAGGCCTTCCTCGACCACAACCAGAAGGGCCTTCGGGTCTCCCACCTCCTCCAGGCATGCGTGGACGAGTTCAAGGAGAACGAGGACCTGCCCAACACCACCAACCCGGACGACTGGGCCCGCATCTCCGGCAAGAAGGGCGAGCGGATCGTCTTCATCCGCACCCTTGTCACCGGAAAGCAGGGCGCGGACACCGGCCGGTCCATCGATACGGTGGCGAACACCGGTCAGTACCTGTAAAAGGCACACCGGCTGCGGATGCCGGCGATCCCCCGCCGAAGGCGGGGGACGGGCATCCGCAGCCGGTTGCTTTCCGGACAGGTACGACCACACCGGAGCAATGACGAAATTGATCTCCCCACCCACGCAGCGGCGTTCTAGGCTCGTCCGTACCGTCGGGTCACGCAGTGCGGGGACGGGCACCGCGCGCACACCGGAGCACCCGCGGTACTTGAGCGCCGTTCCCGGAGGGGAACGACGCCGGGCAAGGAGGGCCGCATGACCGTACGGCGAGTAATGGGCATCGAGACGGAGTACGGGATCTCCGTCCCCGGCCACCCGAACGCCAATGCCATGCTCACCTCGTCCCAGATCGTCAACGCCTACGCGGCGGCGATGCACCGGGCGCGCCGCGCCCGCTGGGACTTCGAGGAGGAGAATCCGCTGCGGGACGCCCGTGGCTTCGACCTCGCCCGCGAGGCCGCCGACTCCAGCCAGCTCACGGACGAGGACATCGGCCTGGCCAATGTGATCCTCACCAACGGCGCCAGGCTCTACGTGGACCACGCCCACCCCGAGTACAGCTCCCCGGAGATCACCAACCCGCTCGACGCGGTCCTGTGGGACAAGGCCGGTGAGCGGATCATGGCCGAGGCGGCGGCGCGGGCCGCGCAGCTCCCGGGCGCCCAGCCGATCCATCTCTACAAGAACAACACCGACAACAAGGGCGCGTCCTACGGCACGCACGAGAACTACCTGATGAAGCGGGAGACCCCGTTCTCGGACATCGTGCGCCACCTGACGCCGTTCTTCGTCTCGCGGCAGGTCGTCACCGGCGCGGGCCGGGTCGGAATCGGCCAGGACGGCCACGAGCACGGGTTCCAGATCAGCCAGCGCGCGGATTATTTCGAGGTCGAGGTCGGGCTCGAGACCACCCTCAAGCGCCCCATCATCAACACCCGCGACGAGCCCCACTCCGACGCGGAGAAGTACCGCCGGCTCCATGTGACCATCGGCGACGCGAATCTCTCGGAGATCTCGACGTACCTCAAGCTGGGGACCACGGCCCTGGTGCTGTCGATGATCGAGGACGGCTTCATCGCGGTGGACCTCGCGGTCGAGCAGCCGGTGCGCACGCTCCACCAGGTCTCCCACGACCCGGGCCTCAAGCAGCTGGTCACGCTCCGTAGCGGCCGCACGCTCACCGCCGTACAACTCCAGATGGAGTACTTCGAGCTGGCCCGCAAGTACGTCGAGGAGCGCTACGGCGCGGACGCGGACGATCAGACCAAGGATGTGCTGACCCGCTGGGAGGACACCCTCAACCGGCTCGAGAACGACCCGATGAGCCTGGCCGGCGAGCTCGATTGGATCGCGAAGCGCGAGCTCATGGAGGGCTACCGCAGGCGGGACGACCTGGACTGGGACGCCGCCCGGCTGCACCTGGTGGACCTCCAGTACGCGGACGTGCGGGCCGACAAGGGCCTGTACAACCGCCTGGCGTCCCGCGGCAGGATCAAGCGCCTGTTGGACGAGTCCGCGGTGGAACGGGCCATGACGCAGCCTCCTGAGGACACCAGGGCCTACTTCCGCGGCCGCTGCCTCGAGCAGTACGCGGACGACGTGGCGGCCGCCTCGTGGGACTCGGTCATCTTCGACCTCCCGGGTCGTGACTCCCTGCAACGGGTCCCCACGCTGGAGCCGCTGCGGGGCACCCGCAACCACGTGAAGGAGCTTCTGGACCGCTGCCGCAAGGCGGAGGACCTGCTCCGGGTCCTCGGCGGGGGCTGAAACGGCTTCGGTCCGGGAATCATGAAGGTGGGTCCCGGGCGTTGGAGGAAGTGCGGGGCCGATGTCGGACCCCGCGAGTAGGGTCTGATCAAGAACGTCGAACCGAGCGGGGTGAGGTGCATGGCGACCAAGGACACCGGCGGCGGACAGCAGAAGGCGACGCGCTCCACTGAGGAGGTCGAGGAGCAGGCGCAGGAGGCGCAGGCTGCGGAAGACCTCAAGGAGCGCCAGGAGAAGCTCTCGGACGACGTCGACTCGGTTCTTGACGAGATCGACGATGTCCTCGAGGAGAACGCCGAGGACTTCGTGCGGTCATTTGTGCAAAAGGGCGGAGAGTAGCCCTGGTTGTCCGCCCTGGTGTCGTCGGCGAAAGCTCGTGGCACCAGGGCGGATGACTGGCGACAGCACGGGTAATGTCCGTGCACAGTTCGAAAGATCGGCCCGCGCCTGATGCGGCGGGCCGCCGCCTATCCGGAAGGAAACGCGTGGAAGCCAACCCTCGTAGCACCGGGCGTCTGCCGGCAGCCTTCCTGACGCCGGGGTCGTCGTCGTTCATGGACTTCCTGGGCAACCACTCGCCCGACCTGCTGCCCGGCAAGCGTGTCCTGCCGCCTCTCCAGGGGGCCATCGAGGCGCCGCACGGGACGACGATCGTCGCGACCACGTTCCCCGGCGGTGTGGTGCTCGCCGGTGACCGGCGGGCGACGATGGGCAACATGATCGCCCAGCGCGACATCGAGAAGGTCTTCCCCGCCGACGAGTACTCGGCGGTGGGTATCGCGGGCACCGCCGGTCTCGCGGTGGAGATGGTCAAGCTGTTCCAGCTCGAGCTGGAGCACTTCGAGAAGGTCGAGGGCGCCCAGCTCTCCCTCGAGGGCAAGGCGAACCGCCTCTCCACGATGATCCGGAGCAACCTCGGCATGGCCATGCAGGGCCTCGCCGTCGTCCCGCTCTTCGCCGGTTACGACATCGACCGCGAGAAGGGCCGCATCTTCTCGTACGACGTGACGGGCGGCCGCTCCGAGGAGCACGGCTTCGCGGCCACCGGTTCGGGTTCGATCTTCGCCCGCGGGGCGATGAAGAAGCTCTACCGCGAGGACCTGACCGAGCAGCAGGCCACCACGCTGGTGATCCAGGCGCTGTACGACGCGGCCGACGACGATTCCGCGACCGGTGGCCCCGACGTGGCCCGGCGCATCTACCCGATCGTCACCGTCATCACGGACGAAGGCTTCCGCCGGCTCACCGAGGCCGAGACCTCGGAGATCGCGCGTTCGATCCTCGAGGGCCGTCTCACCCAGCCCGACGGCCCCCGCGCCGCTCTCCTGTGACGGCCGCGATGTACCCGCTTTCGACAGAAAGGGACGGATAGCCGGTGTCGACGCCGTTCTATGTCTCACCTCAGCAGGCCATGGCCGACCGGGCGGAGTACGCCCGCAAGGGCATCGCCCGTGGCCGCAGCCTCGTCGTGCTGCAGTACGCCGACGGCATCGTCTTCGTCGGCGAGAACCCGTCCCGTGCCCTGCACAAGTTCAGCGAGATCTACGACCGCATCGGATTCGCCGCGGCCGGCAAGTACAACGAGTACGAGAACCTGCGGATCGGCGGCGTGCGCTACGCGGACCTGCGCGGCTACACCTACGACCGCGACGACGTGACGGCCCGCGGCCTGGCGAACGTGTACGCGCAGACCCTGGGCACGATCTTCTCGAGCGCCGGCGAGAAGCCCTATGAGGTGGAGCTGGTGGTCGCCGAGGTGGGCGCCTCTCCCGAAGGCGACCAGATCTACCGGCTGCCGCACGACGGCTCGATCGTGGACGAGCACGGCTCGGTCGCGGTGGGCGGCAACGCGGAGCAGATCAGCACCTTCCTGGATCAGCGGCACCGTGACGGCATGTCGCTGGCGGAGGCGCTGAAGCTGGCCGTGCAGGCTCTTTCCAGCCAGTCGAACGGCAATGACCGGGAGATCCCGGCGGACCGCCTCGAGGTCGCGGTCCTGGACCGTACGCGCCCGCAGCAGCGGAAGTTCAAGCGCATCGTGGGCAGGCAGCTGGCGCGGCTGCTCGAGGCCGACGGCGCCGCGTCCACCCCCACGGACGCCCCCTCCGACGAGGAGACGGACGAGGGGACGACCGAGGGACCGACCGGAGGTACGGCCGGAGGTACGACCGGCGGAACCACCGGAGGAACGAACGAGGCCGGGAAGTAACCGGCGACGACGGCTCGCCCCGGACCGCCCGTGCGGTCCGGGGCGCAGTCATGTCCGGCGCGCCCGGGCCCACAGGGTCACGCGGCGGCACCCCGCCGTGCCCGAGCGGAGCTCGCCCTGCGGGGCGCCGGCGGAGCCGGGTCCATCGGCACGGGCGAGCCGCGCCCGGTCCCGGCGGAGGCGCATGGCGCTGTGCAGGCCCCGATCACGACACTCACGAAGACGCCGTCCACACGGCGGCCGAGCTGCTGGATGCGGACATTGCCTCGGCGAGGCCCGCGGGCCGGCGCGCGTTCCCCGATCGCCGCGAAAGCGGGGTCTAGATGCCCGTCCCGGGGGCCTCGGCGGCGGCGCAGGGCCCTCGTAGGCGCCAGGGGCCTCAGGCCGGCGGCGGAGCGGACGAGGCCCGTACGACGAGCTCCACGGGGAGGCTGCTCTCCTCGGGGCGCCGGCCCTCCAGGACGGCCAGCAGCGCGGCCATGCCCCGCTCGCCCACCTGCTCGGCGGGCAGGCGGACGGTCGTGAGCTCGGGCTCCACGGCGGTCGCTAGGGCAAGGTCGTCGAAACCGGTGACGCTGACGTCCTCGGGCACCCGCAGGCCGAGCCGGCGCGCTGCCTTGCAGGCGCCCGCGGCCAGGATGTCGTCGTCGCACACGACGGCCGTCGGACGCGGCCCCGGTGCGGTGAGGGCCCTCACGGCGGCTTCCCTGGCGCTGTCGACGTCGAGCGGCGCGGGGACGGTGCGCACCTCCGCGCCGGCGACACGGGCCAGCGAGTCGTGCAGCGCGCGGGCCCGCACGTCGAAGGTCCAGGAGGAGACCGCAGAGGCGAGGTGGACGATCCGCCGGTGGCCGAGGGCGGTGAGGTGGCCGGTCACCTGCCGCATGCCGTCGGCGATGTCGAGGTTGACGTGGGCGGCGGCGCCGGTGTCGGCGGGGTCGCTGTCGAGCATCACCAGCGGCAGGTCGGTGCCGCGGATGGCGGTGAGCGCCTGCGCGGCCATCGAGGAGGCGATGATGCCGTCGAGGGCCGCGCGGGCGGACGCGAACGGGTCCTTGGCGGGTCCGATGCCCTCGGGGGAGGGGTAGAGCACGACACCGAACCCGTGGCGGGCGGCGACGGCGGCGGCGCCCGTGTAGACGCGGGCGAAGAACTCGTTGGTGAGCGCGGGGACGACGAGCAGCGCGGTCCTGGTGCGGCCGAGGCGAAGGTTGCGGGCGGCGAGATTCGGCCGGTAGCCGAGCTCTTGGGCGGCCTCGCGGACCACCCCCGCGGTCCGCTCGGAGACGCGGCCGCGCCACTTGTCACCGAGCACGAGCGAGACGGTGGCCTGTGAGACGCCGGCGGCGCGGGCGACGTCCCTGCTGGTGGGGCGGGCGGTGTCCGCTCCGGCCGGGGGACGGTCCTGCTGGGACCGGTGTGCCATCTGTTGCCGTCCTCGGCCGCCCGTCGGAGTTGTCGCGACGTCCGGGGCGGCGGCCTTGTGGACCCGCGGACTGTCGACATGGTACGTATGGACCACGAAGTTATACGTAAAACCTCGACGGAAGCCGGGGGAGAGGGGACGGCATGGCCGCCGGGTACGCAGACATCCTCAAGGCGCCGCACGCGGCACGCCTGCTCACCGGCACCCTGGTCGGCCGGCTGCCCAACGCGACGGCGCACATCGCCATCGTGCTGTTCACCCGCGCGGAAGGGGGCAGCTACACGCTCGCGGGCGCGCTCGCCGCCGTGTACGGCCTCGCCACCGCCGTCGGCCAGCCGCTGCTGGGCCGGGCCGTCGACCTGTACGGGCAGCCGCGGGTGCAACTGCCCGCCGCCGTCGTCTCCGCACTCGGCATGTTCCTGCTCGCCGCGGCCGGCACCGGGTCGCTGGTCCTCGCGTACGCCGCCGTGAGCGTCGCGGGCCTGTTCACCCCGCCGCTCGAGGGCGGTCTGCGGGCCCTGTGGCCGAGCGTGCTGGGCCGCGAGGAACGTGTGCACCGGGCGTACGCCATGGACGCGGTGGCCCAGGAGATCATGTTCACCGTCGGGCCGCTGCTCGTGACGCTGCTCGTCTCGCTGTGGTCGCCCGGCGCGGCGCTGTTCGTCATCAACGCCATAGGGGTCGTCGGCGCGCTGTCGGTCGTGATGTCGAAGCCGTCCCGCGCCTGGCGCTCCGCGCCCCGGGAGGCCCACTGGCTGGGCGCGCTGCGCTCGCCGGGGCTGCTGGCCCTCCTCGGCGCGTTCTTCTTCGTCGGCCTGGCCCTGGGCTCGATCACGGTCGCGGGCGTCGCCTACGCCGACGACCACGGCCGCGAGTCGGTGTACGGCTGGCTGATGGCGGCGCTGGGCCTCGGCGCCCTCGTCGGCGGGTCCGTGTACGGGGCGCGGCAGTGGGCGGGCGCCCCAGAGCGGCGGCTGCGGATCATCGTGGCCCTGCTGGCCCTCGGATACCTCCCGCTGATCCTCACGCCGGGTGTGGCCGCCATGACGGCCCTGTCGGCCGTCGCGGGCGTGTTCCTGGCGCCGGCGATCGCCTGCGCGTTCATCGTCGTCGACCGGCACGCTCCGCGCGGCACGGTCACCGAGGCGTTCTCCTGGCTCGTGACCACCTTCGGCGTGGGCGCGGCGGCAGGCACGGCGGTGGCGGGTCCGGCCGTCGAGATCGGCGGTACCGCGTGGAGTTTCGCGGTCGCCGGGGCGGGAGGGATCGCCGCGCTGCTGGTTCTGACGGCCACTCAGCGGGTGCTGGCGGTTCCCGGCCGTACCGACGACATCACGGGCTCCGGCACCCACTCATCGGAAAATGATCGAAACGGTGCCGCCCAACCCGGTTTCAGCTCAGGCCGTGAGGCGTAATGTTCAGACATGGACCGCCGCATTTTCGGGCTGGAGAACGAGTACGGCGTCACGTGCACGTTCAGGGGACAGCGCCGACTGTCACCTGACGAAGTGGCGCGCTACCTCTTCCGCCGTGTCGTGTCATGGGGCCGCAGCAGCAATGTCTTTCTGCGGAACGGAGCCCGCCTGTACCTCGACGTGGGTTCGCATCCGGAATACGCAACACCTGAATGCGACAACGTGACCGAGCTGGTCACGCATGACAAGGCCGGCGAGCGCATTCTCGAAGGCCTTCTCGTCGACGCCGAGCGCCGCCTGCACGAGGAAGGAATCGCGGGCGACGTCTATCTCTTCAAGAACAACACCGACTCGGCGGGAAACTCCTACGGCTGCCACGAGAACTATCTCGTCGCGCGCCATGGCGAGTTCTCGCGGCTGGCCGACATCCTGATTCCGTTCCTCGTCACGAGGCAGTTGCTCTGCGGCGCGGGAAAGGTGCTGCAGACGCCCCGCGGAGCGGTGTTCTGCGTCAGCCAGCGCGCGGAGCACATCTGGGAGGGCGTCAGTTCCGCCACCACCCGCTCGCGCCCCATCATCAACACCCGTGACGAACCGCACGCGGACGCCGAGCGCTACCGCCGGCTCCACGTCATCGTCGGCGACTCCAACATGTCGGAGACGACGATGCTGCTGAAGGTCGGCGCGACGGACCTCGTCCTGCGCATGATCGAGGCGGGCACGGTCATGCGCGACCTCACGCTGGAGAACCCGATCCGGGCCATCCGCGAGGTCAGCCACGACATAACGGGCCAGCGCAAGGTGCGCCTGGCCAGCGGCCGGGAGGCCTCCGCGCTCGAGGTCCAGCGCGAGTACTACGAGAAGGCCGTCGACTTCGTCGACCGCCGTGGCATCCGCACCGGCACGGTCGAGCAGGTCCTTGAGCTGTGGGGCCGCACGCTGGACGCCATCGAGGAGGAGGACCTCGACCGGATCGGCACCGAGATCGACTGGGTCATGAAGTACAAGCTGCTGGAGCGGTACCGGGCCAAGCACAACATGTCCATGTCGCACCCGAGGGTCGCGCAGATAGACCTCGCCTACCACGACATCCACCGCAGGCGCGGTCTGTACTACCTCCTCGAGAAGAAGGGCCAGGCCGCCCGGATCTGCAACGACCTGAAGATCTTCGAGGGCAAGTCGGTGCCCCCGCAGACCACCAGGGCGCGGCTGCGCGGCGACTTCATCCGCAGGGCCCAGGAGCAGCGGCGGGACTTCACCGTCGACTGGGTGCACCTCAAGCTCAACGACCAGGCGCAGCGCACCGTGCTGTGCAAGGACCCCTTCCGGTCGGTCGACGACAGGGTGGAGAAGCTCATCGCCGGCATGTGATCCGAGCCCGTCGCACGTGTGTCGGAACGTCACCCGGGCCCCGTACGTTTCTCGTGCGGGGCCCTCGGCACGCCCTAGAGTGTCCGCATCTACCAAGCCGTTAGAGATCTGAGGAACACGTGCGCCGACTTGCCGGCCTGCTCGTCGTACCCCTGCTGCTGTTGACGACAGCGGCATGCGGTGACGACAAGGGCTCCGATTCCGCTTCCGCCTCGATGACGAACGGGCTGCCCACGATCACCGAGGGTGCGAAGTTCGGCGAGAAGCCCACCCTTGCCAAGGGCGAGGGCGAGCCTCCCAAGGACCTGAAGGTCAACGTCGTCAGCGAGGGCAAGGGCCAGACCCTCAAGAAGGGCGACGTCGCCCAGGTCGACTACCTGGGCCAGGTGTGGGACGGCGAGGAGCCGTTCGACAACAGCTTCGACCGCGGCGAGCCGTTCACCGTGACGCTCGGCGGCGGCGGTGTCATCGAGGGCTGGCAGAAGGCGCTCGACGGCCAGAAGGTCGGCAGCCGCCTCGAGGTGGCGATCCCGCCGGAGCTCGGTTACGGCGCGCAGGAGCAGGGCAGCATCCCGGCCAACTCGACGCTGGTCTTCGTCATGGACATCGTCAAGGGCACCACGCTCCCGACGTCCGCCAAGGGCAGCGAGGTCGCCCAGGACAACATCGACCTGCCCAAGGTCGGCACGAACACCGACGGCGAGAAGCCGTCGCTGACGGTGCCCAAGAAGGACGCGCCGTCCAAGCTGGTTTCGAACTACGTGATCGAGGGCACCGGTCCCGCGGTGAAGGCCACGGACACCCTGTCCGTGAAGTACCAGGGCGTCCTGTGGAAGGACGGCAAGGAGTTCGACAGCAGCTACGGCCGGGGCAACGCGCCGGTGAGCTTCCCGCTCGCCCAGGTCATCCCCGGCTGGCAGAAGGGCCTCGAGGGCAAGAAGGTCGGCAGCCGCGTGCTGCTCGTCGTCCCGCCGGACATGGGCTACGGCGACCAGGAGCAGCAGGGCATCCCGGCCAAGTCGACCCTCGTCTTCACGGTCGACATCCTGGCCGTTCAGTAGGACGACCGGGACGTTCTGCAAGACTGTCCCGGTTGATCACACAGAGAAACGCAAGGAGCAAGACCGTGAGCATCGAGAAGCCCGAGATCGACTTCCCGGGCGGCGAGCCGCCGGCCGACCTGGAGATCAAGGACATCTGGGAGGGCGACGGCCCGGTGGCGAAGGCGGGCGACACCGTCTCCGTCCACTACGTGGGCGTGGCCTTCTCCACCGGTGAGGAGTTCGACGCGTCCTGGAACCGCGGCACCCCGCTGCAGTTCCAGCTGGGCGTCGGCCAGGTCATCTCCGGCTGGGACCAGGGCGTGCAGGGCATGAAGGTCGGCGGGCGCCGCCAGCTGATCATCCCGGCGCACCTCGCCTACGGTGACCGTGGCGCCGGCGGCGGCCGCATCGCCCCGGGCGAGACGCTGATCTTCGTCTGCGACCTCGTCGCGGTCTGAGGTCCGTCGCGGAGCGACGACATGAGGGCCCGTGCCTGTCCGGCACGGGCCCTCGCTTTTGTCCGGACACCCCGGGGCGGTACGGTCGACGGGCGTAAGGGATTTCATAAAAGAGGTGAAGGGCGTCGATGGCGATTGCCAAGGCCGAGCGGCTGATGAATCTGGCGCTGTGTCTGCTGGGGACCCGGCGTCCCCTCAGCAAGCGCGAGCTGCGCGGGTCCATCGAGGCCTACCTCGAAGCGGGTTCCGACGACTCGTTCAACCGCATGTTCGAACGTGACAAGGACGACCTGCGGGAACTCGGTCTGGTGATCGAGACGGTGGAGTCCCTCGACGGGGACATCGGCTACCTCGCGCGCCGGGACAGCAACCGGCTCCCGCCGATCACACTCGACGCGGAGGAGGCCGCCGCCCTGGGCCTCGCCGCCAAGGTGTGGCAGCAGGCGCGCCTGGCGGGGGCCGCCAGCGGCGCCCTGCAGAAGCTGCGGGCGGCAGGCATGCCGGAGGCCGAGGACGCCTTCGAGCTCCAGCACAGCGCCCTCGAACCGCGTATCCCGGTCCATGAGGCGGCCTTCGAACCGCTGATGCTGGCCTGCCGCGACCGCCGGCCGGTCCTCTTCGACTACCGCAAGGCCAACTCGGCCCGTCCCGAGCAGCGCCATGTGGAACCGTGGACGCTCGAGTGCTGGCGGGGCCACTGGTACCTGGCCGGCTTCGACCGCAGCCGTGGCGCCGAGCGGGTCTTCCGCCTCTCGCGCATCACCGGCAAGGTGCGCACGTCCCGCTCGGGGGCGTTCACCGCGCCCGTGCCCGACGTCGTCACCGTCCGCGAGACCGTCGAGAGCTGGGCCGGTGAGACGGCGACCCGGACGGCGCGCATCAGGCTGCGGAGCGACTGCGGCTACCCGCTGCGCTCGAGGGCGACCGAGGTGCGGGAACTCGGCGACGGATGGGACGAGTTGGAGATCCCGTACGGACACGGTCTGGACGCCTGGCTCGTCGAGTTCGGCCCGGACGTCGTCGTACTGGAGCCCGCGGACCTGCGGGCGGACGTGGTCGACCGGCTGCGCGCCGTGGCCAAGGGCTGAGGGGGCGCACGACATGGCGATCAACGCCATCGACCAGACCCGGCGGATGCTGTCGCTGGTGACGTACCTGCGCGAGCGCCCCGGCGCCCGTATCGCGGACGTCGCCCGCGCCTTCGGCATCACCGAGGACGAGCTGATCTCCGACCTCGACGTGCTGCCCATGTGCGGGACGAGCTTCCGCGGCGGCGACCTGCTCGACATCGACACCGACGGCGAGCGGATCTGGTGGCGCAACCCGGACGCGTCCGGCGAGTCCACCGCCGAGCCGCTGCGGCTGGCCGCCGACGAGGCGACCGCCCTGCTGGTCGCGGCACGCGCCGTCGCGACCCTGCCCGGACTGCGGGAGGGCGACCGCGAGGCGCTGGTACGGGCCACCGCCAAGATCGAGGGGGCGGCCGGTGAGGCGGCGGGCGCCTCCTCCCGGCTCTCGGTGACCTTCGAGTCGGAGGGCGGCGTCTTCGCCGAGGTGGACCGGGCGATCTCGGAGCGCCGGCGGCTGTGGCTGAAGTACTACTCGCCCGCACGTGACGAACTCACCGAGCGCGAGGTGGACCCGATCCGGCTCTTCGCGGTCGGCCACACGTACATGGAGGCCTGGTGCCGCCTCTCGGAGGCGCGCCGGACCTTCCGCCTCGACCGGGTCGCGGAGATCCGGCTGCTAGACGCCCCCGCCGCACCGCCCGAGATCGAACTGCGTGACCTCTCGGAGGGCCTGGTGCAGCCCTCCGCCGACGACCCCGAGGTCGTCGTGGAGGTGGCGCCCGGCGGGCGCTGGGTGGCCGAGTACTACCCGCACGACCTGGCGGAGGAACTGCCCGACGGAGGTCTGCGCATCACCCTGCGCACGCCGTCGCCCGCCTCGCTGCGCCGGCTGGCGCTGCGGCTGGGCAGGGACGGCCGGATCGTGTCGCCGCAGGAGCTCGCGGACAGCGCCCGCACCGCCGCGCGCGAGGCGCTCGCCGCCTACGAGGCCGAGGAGCACCGCGCGGAACGCCAGGAGCACCAGGACCGGCAGGAGCAGGGAGCAGGCGCCTGATGACCGTGACT
This sequence comes from Streptomyces pristinaespiralis, assembly GCF_001278075.1. Lineage (GTDB taxonomy): Bacteria > Actinomycetota > Actinomycetes > Streptomycetales > Streptomycetaceae > Streptomyces > Streptomyces pristinaespiralis. The sequence goes on from NZ_CP011340.1 coordinate 6,872,077, forward strand.
CCCGGTGTTCCGGCGATGACGCCTGTCCCCGCCCGCGTCGGGCCGGTGCTCTTCAAGGCCGCGTGCCCCGACTGCCGGGCCCGGTTCGAGCTGTCCGCCGGCGCCCTGCGCCTGGCGATAGGCGGCAGTCGCCGCACCACGTTCTACTCCTTCACCTGCCCCGAATGCGGCTCCGCGGTCCGCAAGCCGGCCGGTGAACGCATCGTGGAGCTGCTCACCGGCGGCGGGGTGCGGACCCTGCGCCTGCACTCCACCGTGTGACGTCCCGCTCGGAAACCGCTCCAGGAACGGTCTAGGCTCTGCGCATGTTCTGGCCCATGCTCGCCATCGCACTCGGCTTCCTCGGGATCGCCGTCCTCGGCGTCCTCGGAATCAGGGTCTTCATCGAGGCCCGGCGTCTGGGCAGCGAGGTCGCCCGTACGACGGAGCGGATCAACAGGGCCGCGGAGGACCTGGAGCGGGCCGCGACGTCCCTGGCCCGCTCGGGCGAGACTCTCCGCTGAGCGGACGCGAGGCTCGAGCCCGGCCGGAGACCGCCGACGCCCCCTCCTGCGGCGCAGGCCCTGGCGGTACGCTGCTGGTGGCGGCACCGGTGATGAGGCGCCGACCGCTGACGGGAGTACGCACGGGGATTGCCATGCGTTTACCCGTGCGAGTTACGATCGCTTGCCGGTCGCGGTTCGGACGCCTGTCCTACCGCGGTCAGCAGCCAGAGCCCCAAGCCGCCTCGGTGAGAAGGTAGACACAGTTATGTTCCGACAGATCGGGCCCACCGAGATCATCATCATCGCGCTCCTCATCCTGCTGCTGTTCGGCGCCAAGAAGCTTCCGGACATGGCACGTTCGCTCGGCAAGTCCGCGCGGATCCTGAAGAGCGAGGCCAAGGCGATGAAGTCCGAGGGGCAGCCCGCGGCGGCCCCCGCGGAGCCCAAGGACCCGGCCCAGGGCGACACCCAGACCCCGCACCGCACCATCCAGGCTGCGCCCGGTGACGTCACCAGCGCCCGCCCCGTGAGCGAGCCCACCGACACCCCCCAGCGCTGACCCAAGGTCACGTGACCGTGGCCTGCCGCACGAGATGAGGACGTGGGTTGCTCAAGCCTGCCCGCTCGAAACTGAAGGAGAAGGACCCCGAGGGGCGCATGCCGCTCGCGGACCATCTTCGTGAGCTCCGCAACCGGCTCGCGAAGGCGATGCTGGCGATCGTCATCGCCTCCGTCGCCGCTGTCGCGTACAGCCAGGAGCTGATGGAGTTCCTCACCTCACCGGTGCCCGAGTGCGTCGGGGACGGCCCCCAGAAGGGCGGCGTCTGCGCCAGGGTCGTCTACACCGACCTGCTCTCGCCGTTCACCACGACGGTCAAGGTCGTGCTGATGGCGGGCATCATCGTGTCCTGCCCGGTCTGGCTCTACCAGATGTGGGCCTTCGTCGCGCCCGGCCTGCACAAGAACGAGAAGAAGTACAGCTACTACTTCGCCGCCGCGGCCGCGCCGCTGTTCGCCGGCGGCGCGTACTTCGCCTACCTCGTCATGCCGGTGAGCATGAAGGTCCTGCTCTCCATCACGCCCGCTCCCGCGGAGAACCTGCTCAGCGTCGACAAGATCCTGGACTTCACCGTCCGGATGGTGCTGATCTTCGGGTTCTCGTTCGAGCTGCCGCTGCTCCTGATCATGCTCAACCTGACCGGGATGGTGACCGGCCGGCGGATGCTCGGCTGGTGGCGCGGCGCCGTCATGGGCATCTTCGTCTTCGGTGCGATCGCCACCCCCTCGACCGACCCGCTGGGCATGGTCGCCCTGTCCGGACCGATCATCCTGCTCTACTTCTGCGCGGTCGGGTTCTCGATGCTCAACGACCGGCGCCGCCGCCGTAACGACCCCGACGCGGAGCTCGACGACGACGAGGCGTCCGACCTCGATCTCACGCCCGCCGCGCTCGGCGAGGTGGAGCCCGTCTCCGCCGCCGCCCGCGCGCTTCCCGAGCAGGCCACCGGCGAGGCCGACGGCGGCCGTACGAACCGCCTGAACGGCTACGACGACATCACCTGAGGCGCGAGCGCCACCAGACCCGTGCGGGGCCCGCCGATCCGGCGGGCCCCGTCCGCGTATGCATCGCGGCCGGTCATGGCGGGTACTCCCAGCGGTAGGTGCTCTCGTCCGATTAAAGATCCGCTCAGTGTCAGAGGGGGCGGGTAGGCTCGTGAACAAGATGACCGAGGACCTCTCTCCCGCAGAGCGCTATGCCGCCGCCCGCGTCCGCGCCGCCGAGGAGGCCACTGCGCTGGCCCCCTTCCGAGCGATGTACGACTTCGAACTCGATCCCTTCCAGATCGAGGCATGCCAGGCCCTGGAGGCGGGCAAGGGCGTGCTCGTCGCCGCGCCCACCGGCTCGGGCAAGACGATCGTCGGCGAGTTCGCCGTCCACCTCGCCCTCGAGCAGGGCCGCAAGTGCTTCTACACCACGCCCATCAAGGCGCTCTCCAACCAGAAGTACAGCGACCTGGTCAAGCGTTACGGCGCGGAGAAGGTCGGGCTGCTGACCGGCGACAACAGCGTCAACTCCGGTGCTCCGGTGGTCGTCATGACCACCGAGGTGCTGCGCAACATGCTCTACGCGGGCTCCCAGTCGCTGATGGGCCTCGGCTACGTCGTCATGGACGAGGTGCACTACCTCTCCGACCGTTTCCGCGGCGCCGTCTGGGAGGAAGTCATCATCCACCTCCCCGAGTCGGTGACCCTGGTGTCACTCTCGGCGACCGTGTCGAACGCGGAGGAGTTCGGCGACTGGCTCGACACCGTGCGCGGCGACACCGAGGTCATCGTCTCCGAACACCGGCCCGTGCCCCTGTGGCAGCACGTCCTCGCGGGGCGGCGGATGTACGACCTCTTCGAGGAGGAGACCGACCACGGCGGCCGCGGCGTCGCCCGCCGCGAGGTCAACCCCGATCTCGTCCGGCTGGCCAGGATGGAGAACAGCCGCACCTACAACCCGCGTGACCGGCGCCGCGGGAAGATGGTGCGCGAGGCGGACCGGGAGCGCGAGCGGCGCCAGCGCAGCCGCATCTGGACGCCCGCCCGGTCGGAGGTCATCGACCGGCTCGACGCGGAGGGACTGCTCCCCGCCATCACGTTCATCTTCAGCCGGGCGGGCTGCGAAGCCGCCGTGCAGCAGTGCCTGTACGCCGGTCTGCGGCTCAACGACGAGGACGCGCGCAGAGAAGTGCGCGAGATCGTCGAGGACCGTACCGCCTCCATCCCCGGCGAAGACCTTCATGTCCTCGGCTACTACGAGTGGCTGGAGGGCCTGGAGCGGGGTATCGCCGCGCACCACGCCGGCATGCTGCCCACCTTCAAGGAAGTCGTCGAGGAGCTGTTCGTACGGGGCCTGGTGAAGGCCGTGTTCGCCACGGAGACGCTGGCGCTGGGCATCAACATGCCCGCCCGTTCAGTGGTGTTGGAGAAGCTCGTCAAGTGGAACGGCGAGCAGCACGCGGACATCACCCCCGGCGAGTACACCCAGTTGACCGGCCGCGCCGGCCGCCGCGGCATCGATGTCGAGGGCCACGCGGTGGTCCTGTGGCAGCGGGCGATGGACCCGGAGGCGCTGGCGGGGCTCGCCGGCACCCGGACGTACCCGCTGCGCTCAAGCTTCAAGCCGTCGTACAACATGGCCGTCAACCTCACCCAGCAGTTCGGCCGGCACCGCTCGCGGGAACTGCTGGAGACGTCCTTCGCGCAGTTCCAGGCGGACAAGTCCGTCGTCGGCATCTCCCGCCAGGTGCAGCGCAACGAGGAAGGCCTCGAGGGCTACCGGGAGGGCATGACCTGCCACCTGGGCGACTTCACCGAGTACGCACGGCTGCGCCGCGACCTGAAGGACCGTGAGACCGAACTCGCCAAGCAGGGCGCAGCGCAGCGCAGGGCGGCCGCCGCGACCTCGCTGGAGAAGCTCAAGCCGGGCGACGTCATCCATGTCCCCACGGGCAAGTTCGCCGGGCTGGCACTGGTCCTCGACCCGGGGCTGCCGGCCGGCCGCACCAACGGCCACCGGGGCCTGGAGCACCACGACGGGCCGCGGCCGCTGGTCCTCACCTCCGAGCGGCAGGTGAAGCGGCTGGCGTCGATCGACTTCCCGGTGCCGGTCGAGGCGCTGGAGCGGATGCGCATCCCCAAGTCCTTCAACCCCCGTTCCCCGCAGTCCCGTCGGGACCTCGCCTCGGCGCTGCGCACCAAGGCGGGGCACATCGTGCCCGAGCGGCACGGCAAGCGGCGGTCCGCCGCCGCGGACGACCGGGAGATCTCCCGGCTGCGTGCCCAGTTGCGCGCCCACCCCTGCCACGGCTGCGACGAACGTGAGGACCACGCCCGCTGGGCCGAGCGGTACTTCCGTCTCCAGCGCGACACCCGGCAGCTGGAGCGCCGTATCGAGGGCCGTACGAACACCATCGCGCGGACCTTCGACCGGATCGTGGCGCTGCTGACGGAGATGGACTACCTCCGTGGCGACGAGGTCACCGAGGACGGCAAGCGTCTGGCACGCCTCTACGGCGAGCTGGACCTGCTGGCGAGCGAATGCCTTCGCGAAGGCGTCTGGGAGGGCCTGAACCCGGCGGAACTGGCCGCCTGCGTCTCGGCGTTGGTGTACGAGGCGCGGCAGTCGGACGACGCGGTCGCGCCCAAGGTCCCGGCCGGGAAGGCGAAGGTGGCCCTCGCCGAGATGGTCCGCATCTGGGGCCGGCTGGACGCCCTGGAGGAGGAGTTCAGGATCAACCAGGCGGAGGGCGTCGGGCAGCGGGAGCCGGACCTCGGCTTCGCCTGGGCGGCCCACCAGTGGGCGTCCGACAAGGGGCTCGACGAGGTGCTCGGGGAGGTCGGCATGCCGGCCGGCGACTTCGTGCGCTGGTGCAAGCAGGTCATCGACGTGCTCGGCCAGATCGCCGCGGCCGCGCCCCGGGAGAACAGCACCGTGTCGAAGAACGCCCGCAAGGCGGTCGACGCGCTGCTGCGTGGTGTGGTGGCGTACAGCTCGGTCGGCTGAGCGACGGGCCCCGGCCGCGGCGGCCGGGGCCCTTCCGCGTCACCGCGAGAGGTCACCGCCGAAAAGCCACGCGGGAAGTCACCGCCAGAAGGTGTTCTCTTCCTCGATGTCCTCGACGCACTCGTCGATGTCGGTGACCTTTCCCCCCACGATCCTGAAGAACAGCCCTTGACGGATCTCGATACCTCGGTCGCCCCGGTCCGCGCGCGCCGTGTGGAACGACATCACGTGACCGCGCCCGTCGGCGAGCACCGCCTCGAGCTGGATCTGCATCGTGCCGGCGGTCTCCTCGCCCATGCGGCGGAACAGCTCGAGGATCGCGTCCCGGCCCTTGTGATGCCCGGAGAGGATGTTGTCGCCGGGAACGTGGTAGACGGCGTCGGCGGTGATCAGTTCACTGAGAGTGTTCATGTCGCCCGCGGCGAACGCTGTGTAGCCCCGGCGGACCAGGGCGCAGTCAGGGTGTTCGGACATGGTGATCCACACCTTCCGTCCGGATATTTCCTGTCCGTTGTCCATCATCCGCCGGGCCGCACCCACTGTCCACGGCCCGGAGCGCCGGCCAGCGCGACGGCCAGGCCGGTGAGCTCCGAGAGGCGGAGCACCCGGCCGCCGAACCCCGGCAGCGGGACGTGCAACGGCGCCGTCCAGCGCTCGGGGACGGCTTCGACGCCGTACACCGCCCCGGCGAGGGCGCCCGTCACGGCGGCCACCGTGTCGGTGTCGCCCCCGAGGTCGATCGCCGCCGCGAGGGACTCCTCGAACGACGTGGTCGTACGCAACGCCCACAGCGCCGACCCGAAACAGGGCCAGGCGGCGCCGTTGAACTCCGTGGCGTCGTCCGGGTGCCAGCCGTCGGACAGCACGGTCGCCCAGCGGGCGCGGTGGTCACCGTGGACCTGCTCGAGCGTCGCCGGGACCGCGGCGAGCGGGTCCTCACCGGCCAGGGCGACGCGGATCAGCTCATGGAGGACAGCCGTCCCTTCCCAGGCGGCCCGGTCGCCGTGGGTGAGGGCGGCGATACGGCGGGCCCCCGCCATGGAGGCGTCCCGCCCCGCCCCGGCGTAGAAGACCGCGGAAGTGGCCGCCCGCATCAACGAGCCGTTCCCCGCGGCCCGGCCGGTCCTGTCGAAGTGCCGTGCGGCGGCCGTGTCCCACGGATCGCCGCCGGTGAGCACGTCCTCCGTCTGCAGGCCGATGTCCTTCGGATCGCTCGCCGCCCAGCGCTGGAACCGCCGGAAGACATCGGCCGGTTCGAGCCCGCCGTGCTCCAGAAGGGACTCACCCACCAGGACGGCCATCTGCGTGTCGTCCGTCGCCTCGCCGGGATCCCAGCCACCGCCGCCGCACATCTCGCCGACGCCGTCGGGGAACCGGACGCGGTACACACCCGGTTCACCGAACTCGAACGGTGCGCCGAGCGCGTCACCGACCGCTGAGCCGACGACGCAGCCGATCGCGCGTGCCGTCCTTGAGGCAGCGAGGTGAGGGTCCGTCATCCCGCCACCCTAAAGGGCCGGTGGGGTGCTCGGAACGGGTGCGCTTCACCGTCGGTCCGGACGCGTCGAGCGGACATCCCGTCAGGTATGCGGAGCCGCACCCCCTGGACCGGTCCGGCGTGCGCCGCGGCGGGGGTCACGACCGCAGGGGCACCTCGCGCCCGGCCGTGGCGTGCCGCGGCTGACGGGCGGCGCGCAGCACCAGGAAGACGAGCAGGCCGATAGGCGAGAGCAGGATCGTGAGCACCAGCAGCGGGCCCATCACCCAAGGGTGGATGCCGAGCCGCCGTGCCTCGCGGTACATCCACTGGCCGAGCAGCAGGTCCCAGGCGATGACCTGGGCCCAGACGGCGCCCGCGCCGTTCGCGCGGGCGGTGAGGTCACGGAACACGTCGATGTCGGGGCTGCTGACCGCGGACCACAGTTCGGGGAACACCGGCGCGGCCATCGCCAGGTACACCAGCAGCACGGGCACGACCGTCAGGGGCGAGGCGGCGACGCGCTCGGTGATCCGCCGGCCGGGCATGAAGATCAGCAGCAGCCAGACGGGCGCGGCGAGCCAGAAGGACAGTTCGAAGAGGAAGCCGGTCATACGGAGAGCTCCTTGCGGTGGTTGTCGGAGGGCCTGTTCACAGGTGCCGGCGGCGGGGAAGACCCGCGAAGTGCCGCCCGGCCGCCGGCAGCCGCGGCGAGCACGATCACGGCGGCGGCGCCGAGTGTCGCCCCGTCCGGGTCGGTGAGGGCCTGGCCGCGCAGCGCCTGCCAGGTCACCAGCGCGAACAGTGCGGTGTACGCCCCCGAGGCGACGAGGACCAGCCGCAGCCGGACCCGCTCGTCCCGGAGCCGGGCGAAGCGGGGGGCCAGCAGCACCAGAGCGAGCAGGACGAACGGGAGAACCTGCAGAGCGTGCAGTCCCACGAAGTGCGGCACCCGCAGGTCCCCGCCGGCCGTCTCCCAGCCCGTCAGCGCCATCGTGGAACCGCTGCCGTCCGTCACGCCGACGCCGTGTGCCCCCACCACCCGCGGGTCACCGGTCAGTGCCTCCGCGCGCTGCTCGGGCGTCGGCCGCGCCATCCGGAATCCGAGAGCCGCGCCGGCCAGGGAGAGCACCGAGCCGAACCGCAGGGCGAGGGCCAGGCCCCGGTCGGTCTGCCGGGTGCGGAACAGCAGCACCGCGATGACCAGCGCACCGGCCCACAGGACCACGACGGTCACCGCCATGGTGTCGAACAGGGCCTTGTCGAAGGGCGTCTCGTGGTTGAAGTGGCTGCGCCTGCCGCGAGCCGCCTGACCCGTGATCAGGACCATCTCGATCGCGCTCGCTACGGCGACGACGGTGCCGGCCCACCAGCCGGCGCGCCGGAAGCGGGGCAGTAAGGACAGCATCCAGGCGAGCGAGAGCGCGTAGGCGAGGAACGAGACGGAGAACTTGAAGGGCTTGAACCAGACCGGTGACCCGGCGACAAGACGGTCGTCCACCACCAGGCCCACCGCCGTGGCCACGGTCAGCAGTGCCATCGAGCCGGCGAACACCATGAGCGGCCGGTGCCAGGAGAGCCAGGGCGGTGAGGACGAGGAAGCGGACATGGATGTACCCCCGGGAAATTATGGATAGTGGCGCTTATCGCTATCAGGTAGTGGAACTATCTATGATGGGGGCCGAGGATGGCAAGAGGCGAAGGGTGAACACGCGGTGCGCATCGGTGAGTTGAGCCGCAGGACCGGGGTGCCGGTACCGACGATCAAGTACTACGTACGGGAGGGGCTGTTGCCGACGGGGGAGTTGACCAGCCCGAACCAGGCCAGCTACTCCGACGTGCACGAGCGCAGGCTGCGGCTGGTGCGCGCGCTGCTGGAGGTCGGCGGGCTCTCCGTCTCCTCGATCAGGGACGTGCTCCTCGCCGTCGACGACCCGGACCGGTCGCTCCACAAGGTGCTGGGCGCCGTCACGGACCGCCTCGTCCCGCGGTACGAGGCGGCCGGTGAAGCCCCGGCGGCCGCGCGGGAGAAGGTCGAAGAGCTGATCGCGCGCCGTGGATGGGCGGTGGACGGCGACCACCCGGCGGCACTGGCGCTGACGGAGGCCCTGGCGGCGCTGGAGAGGGTGGGGCACGGCGCGTTCGCCGAGGTCCTGGACGACTACGCCGCCGCGGCGGAAGCGGTCGCCGCCGCGGACGTGGCCCATGTGGGGCGGCGTCTGGGCAGGGACGACCTGGTGGAGAGCGTGGTCGTCGGCACGGTGGTCGGTGACGCGATGATGGCGGCGCTGCGGAGGCTGGCGCAGGTGGACCGGTCCGCGCGGGCGTTCGACGGGCGGGAGTGACGGAAAGGGGCGCCCCGTACCGGCGGCGCCCCCAGGGGTCAGGTCACGCTTCGCCGCGCTCCTGCTCCCGTTCCACCTGCTCGTTCCACTCGCGCTTCACCGCGCGCCACGCCTCGTCCGTCTGGCCGAGGCGCCAGTAACCCGAGATCGACAACTGCTCCTTCGGCACGCCCCGTTCGACCCTGAGCAGCCGGCGCAGTTCCTTCACGCACGCCGCCTCGCCGTGGACGAACGCGCAGACCTTGCCCTCGGGGAAGTCCAGCGCGGTCACCGCCTCGACGAGTGCCGCGCCGACCGGGCGGTCGCCGCGGTGGAGCCAGTTGATGCCGACGCCGTCGGGGGTGGCGGTCTTCTGTTCGTCCGCGGGGCCGTCGATCTCGACGAAGGCGTGGACGACGGCGCCGGCCGGCATCTGCTCCAGCGACGCCGCGATCGCCGGCAGCGCGCTCTCGTCGCCCGCCAGCAGGTGCCAGTCCGCGTCCGGGGCCGGGGCGTAACCGCCGCCCGGGCCGAGGAGGCGCATCGTGTCGCCGACCTCGGCGCGCGCTGCCCACGGCCCGGCCAGGCCCTCGTCGCCGTGGACGACGAAGTCGATCGTCAGCTCACGGTGGGCGGCGTCCCAGGCCCGCACCGTGTACGTACGGTTGGCGGGCCACTGGTCGCGCGGGAAATCCGCGCGGATCTGCTCGATGTCGAACGGCTCCGGATACGCGACGCCGTCGGCGGGGAAGAGCAGCTTCACGTAGTGGTCGGTGAACTCGCCGAGCTCGAACGCGGCCAGCCCTTCGCCCCCGAACACGACCCGCACCATGTGCGGGGTGATCCGTTCGGTGCGCACCACCTGCGCCTCATGGACCTTCGGTGATGTGCGGGCCGGACGTTCCGCTCGGTCTGCCACGGCGTTACTCCCCTGGGCGATCGGTGCTTAGGCTTACCTAAGTTAACACCTTCGCCGTGGGCTCAGCGCTTCAGGGCGTTCAGCAGCCGCACCACCGCGCCGCCCAGTCCCCACTGCTCCGTCAGCCGGTCGAGGGCCACCGGGTCGCGGGGTGCGCCCGGCAGCGCGGCGTCGAACTCCGGCAGTGCCACGTCGGAGGCGACCCGGACGACCTTCGGAGCGACGGCCACATAGGCCCTGGCCTCGTCCAGCCGGCGGCGCTGGGTGGGGGTCAGCTTGGAGCCGCGGTCGCCGACGGCCGCCATGATTCCGTCCAGGTCGCCGTACGTGTCGAGGAGCTTGGCCGCGGTCTTCTCGCCGATTCCCGGCACGCCGGGCAGTCCGTCGCTCGGGTCGCCCCTGAGCAGCGCCAGGTCCACATAGCCGGGGCCGTCCACGCCGTACCGCTCGCGCAGCCAGGCCTCGTCCGTCGTCTGAAGGGTGCCGACACCCTTGAGCGGATACAGCACCCGGCGTTCCCGCGCGTCGTCGACCAGTTGGAACAGGTCGCGGTCGCCGGTGACGATGTCGACCGGGCCGGTGGCCCGCGCGGTGAGCGTGCCGATGATGTCGTCCGCCTCGTAGCCGTCGGCGCCGACACGGGCGATGCCCACCGCCGCCAGGACGGCTTCGATGACCGGGATCTGGGGGGTGAGGGTGTCGGGGACCTCTTCCTCGTCCGGGCCCTGGTCGTGCTCGGCCGCGACCCGGTGCGCCTTGTACGAGGGGATGAGATCGACGCGCCACTGGGGCCGCCAGTCGTTGTCCCAGCAGGCGACCAGATCGTCCGGGCGGTGGTCCTGGACCAGCCGTGCGATGAAGTCGATGAGCCCGCGCACCGCGTTCACCGGTGTGCCGTCGGGTGCACGGACCGAGTCGGGGACCCCGTGGTAGGCCCGGAAGTAGAGGGAAGCGGTGTCGAGGAGCATCAGGCGTCGGGTCACAGGGACGATGATGCCGCACCCCACCGACAGGCGGCCCGCAGCCGGAGCCGGGCGCCCCGGCGGACGTCGGGAGCGTGACGGAAAAGTGAACTGGGTCACACTTCTGTTTGACTTCTGAACGCCCGGGGAGGCGCGGAGCCGGAGCGAACCCGGTTCCGATTTCAACAATTGCACCGGGCAAGCGGGCAGACCCCGTCGCGCTTCACGGCCTGTCGGCGGGGGTGGCGGGCCGTTACCCGTTCGACCCGTGAGGTGTATGTGTCCAGGCTGCAGGCCGAGCACTTGTACAAGGTGTTCGGCAGACGACCCGATGAAGCGGTGACCAGGCTCGAAGGCGGCACGGACCGCGACGAGCTGCGCGCCGACGGAACGACGGCAGCGGTCATCGACGCCTCCTTCACCGTCGAACCGGGCCAGATATTCGTCGTCATGGGTCTGTCGGGATCCGGCAAGTCCACCCTGCTGCGCATGCTCAACGGGCTGCTGGAGCCGACCGCCGGACGCGTGCTCTTCGACGGCGAGGACCTGACGGGCCTGAGCCCCCGCGACCTGCGTACCGTGCGCTCCTCCAAGATCAGCATGGTGTTCCAGCACTTCGCCCTCTTCCCGCACCGCAGCGTCCTCGAGAACGCCGGCTACGGCCTCGAGGTCCAGGGCGTCCCCCGCGCCGAGCGCGACGAGCGCGCCGCGCAGGCCCTCGAGATGGTCGGCCTCGGCGGCTGGGAGAACTCCTGGCCCGACGAACTCTCCGGCGGCATGCAGCAGCGGGTCGGCCTCGCCCGCGCGCTCGCCACCGACGCCGACCTGCTGCTGATGGACGAGTCCTTCAGCGCCCTCGACCCGCTGATCCGCCGCGACATGCAGGACCAGCTCCTCGAGCTCCAGAAGCGTCTGAAGAAGACCATCGTCTTCATCACCCACGACCTCAACGAGGCCATGCGGCTCGGTGACTCGATCGCCGTCATGCGTGACGGCAGGATCGTCCAGCTCGGCACCGCCGAGGACATCCTCGTCACCCCCGCCAACGACTACGTCGCCTCCTTCACCCAGGACGTCGACCGTTCCCGGGTGCTCACCGCCGGCGCGATCATGGCCGACCCGGAGACCGCGTACGGCACGAGGACGGACAGCGGCAAGGAGATCCGTAACGCCAAGGACGTGCTGGCCGCCGCGCCCGCCACCGTCCCCGCGGCCACGCCGATCATCGAGCTGTTCACGCCCTGCTCGACCAGCGGCACGGCCGTCGCCGTCACCGACGACGAGGGCGAACTGATCGGCGTCGTGCCGAGGGCACGCCTGCTCGCCGTCCTCGGCGAGCCGATGACCCCCGCCGCGCCGCCGGCCGTGCCCGCGCAGCCCGCGCCTGCCGCGGAGAGGTCCGCCGCCCCGGCGGGCAAGGCGGTGGCCAGTGCCTAGGATCCACCTCGGCGACTGGGTCGACAGCGGTGTCGACTGGCTCCAGCGCCATCTGTCCTGGCTGTTCGACGCGATCAGCTCGCTCGTCACCGGGATGTACGACGGCATCGACGCGGCGCTCTCCGCGCCCGCTCCGCTGCTCTTCGCCGGCATCCTCGCCGTCGTCGCCTGGTGGCTGCGCGGCCTGCTCGCCGGTGTCCTCGCCTTCGCGGGCTTTGCGCTGATCGACTCCATCGAACTGTGGGAAGACGCCATGTCGACCCTGTCGCTGGTGCTCGTCGCCACGCTGGTGACACTGGTGATCGCGGTCCCGCTCGGCATCTGGGCCTCGCGGTCCAGGACGGTCAGCACCATCGTCCGGCCGGTGCTCGACTTCATGCAGACCATGCCCGCGATGGTCTACCTGATCCCCGGCATCATCTTCTTCGGCGTCGGTGTGGTCCCCGGCATCATCGCCACGATCATCTTCGCCCTGCCGCCCGGCGTGCGGATGACCGAACTCGGCATCCGCCAGGTCGACGAGGAGCTCGTCGAGGCCGCGGAGGCCTTCGGCACCACCCCGCGCAGCACGCTGCTCCGGGTGCAGCTCCCGCTCGCCCTGCCGACGATCATGGCCGGCATCAATCAGGTCATCATGCTGGGCCTGTCCATGGTCGTCATCGCGGGCATGGTCGGCGGCGGCGGCCTCGGCGGCGCCGTCTACCGGGCCATCGGCAACGTGGACATCGGCCTCGGCTTCGAGGCCGGCGTCTCCATCGTCATCCTCGCCATGTATCTCGACCGGATGACCGGTGCGCTGGGCCGCCAGGTCTCGCCGCTCGGCCGCCGCGCGCTCGCCAAGGCGCGCGCCATGGCCGGCGGGCCGAAGATCTGGGACCACCGCCCGCAGCCCGCCGTCGCGATCGCCGGCATCGTCGTCCTCGCCCTGGTCGCCGGCGGCATGGGCATGTTCAGCGGGGCCAAGTCGGACACCGCCGCAGGCGCGTCGCGGATCGGCGACGGCAAGAAGGTCTCCATCGGCTACATCCCGTGGGACGAGGGCATCGCCTCCACCTTCCTCTGGAAGGAACTGCTGGAGCAGCGCGGCTTCGAGGTCGACACCAAGCAGCTGGAGGCCGGTTCGCTCTACACCGGTCTCGCCGGCGGCCAGATCGACTTCCAGACGGACGCCTGGCTGCCGGTCACCCACGCCTCCTACATGGAGAAGTACGGCGACAAGCTCGAGGACCTGGGCTCCTGGTACGGCCCGACCTCCCTGGAGCTGTCCGTGCCCTCGTACATGAAGGGCGTCGACTCCCTCGAGGACCTCAAGGGCAGGTCGGCGGAGTTCAAGGGCCGGATCGTCGGCATCGAGCCGAGCGCCGGGATGATGGGCATCCTCAAGGACAAGGTCCTGAAGGACTACGGCCTCGAGGGCGAGTACAAGGTCGTCGACGGCTCCACGCCCGGCATGCTGGCCGAGCTCAAGCGCGCCTACGACAAGAAGGAGCCCATCGTCACCACCCTGTGGTCGCCGCACTGGGCCTACAGCACCTACGACCTGAAGAAGCTCAAGGACCCGAAGGGCTCCTGGGGCAAGGGCGACGGCGTGCACACCCTCGCGCGCAAGGGCTTCTCCGCCGAGTACCCCGAGGTCGGCGCATGGCTGAAGAACTTCAAGATGACCGAGGAGCAGCTCACCGGTCTCGAGGCGAAGATCCAGGATACCGGCAAGGGCAAGGAGCAGGAAGCCGTCCGCGCCTGGCTCGGGGACAATCCCGGCCTGGCCGACACGTGGGCGCCCGCCGGTAAGGCGGGCAAGGCGGCCAAGGACGGCAAGGACGAGCGCGACCGCCCCCTGAACGTCGCCTGGTTCCCGTGGGAGGAGGACATCGCCGCCACCTACCTGTGGAAGGCGGTCCTCGAGGAGCGCGGCTACACGATGAACCTCAAGCAGTTCGAGGTCGGCCCGATGTACACGGCTCTCTCCCGCGGCCAGATCGACGTGCAGTTCGACGGCTGGCTGCCGACCACGCAGAAGAAGTACTGGGACGAGTACGGCGACAAGCTCACCGACCTCGGCTCCTGGTACGGCCCGACCTCGCTCGAGCTCGCCGTCCCCTCGTACGTCGACGGGGTCGACTCCCTCGCCGACCTCAAGGGGCGCGGCGATGACTTCAAGGGCCGGATCGTCGGCATCGAGCCGGGCACGGAGACCATGAACATCCTCAAGAACAAGGTCCTGCCGGACTACGGTCTCGAGGACGAGTTCGAGGTCGTCGACAGCTCCACCCCGGGCATGCTCGCCGAGCTGAAGCGCGCGTACGCCAAGAAGGAGCCGATCGCGGTCATGCTGTGGACCCCGCACTGGGCCTACAGCGAGTACGACCTCACCAAGCTCGCGGACCCGAAGAAGTCCTTCGGCGAGGGGGACGAGATCCACACCGTCGCCTCGAAGGACTTCCCGAAGCAGTACCCGCGGCTCACGAAGTGGTTCAAGGACTTCAAGCTCAGCGAGAAGCAGCTCGCCGGCCTGGAGAACGAGATCCAGAAGCACGGCACGGGGCACGAGGAGGAAGCCGTGAAGGCCTGGATGGAGACGAATCCGGGCATCGCGGACGAGATCGCGCCGCGCTAGCCGTCCGGGCACGTCCGACCGGACGCTCCACCGAAGGGGTGGGTCCCGCCGAACCGGCGGGACCCACCCCTTTCCGGTACCCGTTCACCCAGGTCGACCCGCTCCCAGGCCTTTGCTCGTGCGCTTGTCGAGTACGGGTGGACGGATGGTGCGTATGGTGAGACAGGACCCAGGGGAGGGGAGCCCGGCCCATGGACGCGAAGGACGCGAAGGACACCAAGGAGAGAGAAGAGCCTCTCCGGGTGGGTGCCGCCGTGCGCAAACGCCGGCGGGCCCTCGGTCTCACGCTGGCCGCCGTCGCCGCCCGCAGCGGCCTCTCCGTGCCCTTCCTCAGCCAGATCGAGAACGAGCGGGCCCACCCGAGCATGCGCTCGCTCCAGCGGGTCTCCGACGCCCTCGACACCTCGGCGGAACGGCTGCTCGCGGCCTCCGACGCCGGTCGCACGGTGGACGTCGTGCGCGCCGGCGACGACGCCAGAACCTCCGGGCCGTCCGACGGCGTACGGGCCCTGGTGCGCGGACAGCACCAGCTCCACGCGCTGGAATTCAGCGGCGAGAAGGAGACGGGCCGGGAGTTCGAGCACCGTAACGACGAGCTGCTGTACGTCGCGGACGGTGCCGTCGAGGTCGAGGCCGAGGGCCGGGCCTACCGGCTCGGCCCCGGCGACGCGCTGTTCCTCTCCGGCGGTGTCCGCCACCGCTGGCGCGCCACCACCCCGGACACCCGCATCCTCGTCGTCTCCGTCTCCGACCACATCGCCACGACCACCGACCCGCGCGGCTGAGGCCGGCCGGTGCGCGTCGTCTCCCTGGTGCCCTCGCTGACCGAGGCGGTCGCGGCCACGGCGCCCGGGCTCCTCGTGGGAGTCACCGACTGGTGCACCCACCCGCCCGGCCTCGACGCGGCCCGCGTCGGCGGCACGAAGAACCCGGATGTGCCGGCCGTACTGCGGCTGCGGCCCGACCTCGTGATCGCCAACGAGGAGGAGAACCGGGAACCCGACCTGGCCGCCCTGCGCGCGGCGGGCGTCGAGGTGCTGGTGACCGAGGTACGCACCCTCGACCAGGCCTTCTCCGAGCTCGAACGGGTCCTGGTCGCCGGCTGCTCCCTCGCCCCTCCACGCTGGCTGGACGAGGCGCGCCGGGCATGGGCGGCGGTGGAGCCGCTGCCTGAACTGCGCGCCGTGGTGCCTGTGTGGCGCCGTCCGTGGATGGTGCTCGGCCGTGACACCTTCGCCGGGGACCTGCTCGCCAGGCTCGGCGTCGTCAACGTGTACGCGGGGCACGCGGAGCGCTACCCGCGCATCCCGCTCCAGGAGCTGACGGCAAGCGGCGCCCAGGCCGTCGTACTCCCCGACGAGCCGTACCGCTTCACCGCCGACGACGGTCCGGAGGCCTTCCCCGGCCTGCCCGCCGCGCTCGTCGACGGGCGGTACCTGACCTGGTACGGGCCCTCCCTCACCCGCGCGCCCGCCGAGCTCAGCGCGGCGCTCGCAGCAGCTCACCGCGCAGCAGGCCGCGCAGGGTGAGCGTGCCGGTGACCGCCCAGGCCACCACCAGGAGCCCGTAGAGCGCCGTCGCGAGCCACTGGTACGCCACGAGGCCCGTGCGGTCCGCGAGGCTGTGCGCGCCGGTCACACACGTGCCCACCGGGAAGGTGAACGCCCACCAGGCGGGCGTGAAGGGCATACGGCGCCGGGCCGCCCGCGCCACCATCGCCGCCGCGAGCGCCAGCCACAGCAGGGCGAAGCCCATGACGGGCACGCCGTACACGACGGCGAACACGCCCATGCCGGCCGCGTACGGTGCGTCGAGCACCCCGGGCGCGGCCCCGGCCAGCTTGTTCACCGCGGTGGTCGACTGGCCGAGCGGGCCGAGCACCAGGAACAGCGCCGGGGTCGCCGCGAGCGGCAGCGGGCCGTGATGCACGAGCCGGGCGAAGACCATCGGCAGGATCAGCAGCGTCGCCAGCAGACTCAGCCCGAACATCGCGTAGCAGGCGAGCAGCGCCGCCTCACGCCACTGGCCGGGCGGCAGGTACGGCACCAGAAGCGGACCCGACGCCGCGGACACCATCGGCGCGACGACAGGCAGCAGCCACACCGGGGAGGCGCTGCCCGCCTCGACCTTGTGCCGCACCACCATCAGATACGGCACCACGACGGCGGCCACGAGCCCTATGAGCGTCCCCGCCCCGAACAGCACGAAGGCGGCGGCCACCGCGGGTCCCTCGCCCACCACGTCCCCGCCGACCGTGAGCGTGCCCGTGCCGACGGCGAGCAGAGCCATCGACAGACAGCCGTAGAAGGGGGCGACGGCGGGATCCAGGAGGTGGGCGCGCGCCTGGTCGCGATGGCGGGCCCAGTGCCCTGTCCGGGCCGCCACGACCGTGGCGAGCAGCACCACCGACAGCGCCCACACGCCGGTGAGCACAGTCGGCAGACCCGGTACGTCCAAGGGCAGCGCGGACCCGGCGCTCGCGACGACGGCCGTTCCCATGACGGTCGCGTACCAGTTGGGACCGAGATGCCGCAGGGCCGGCGGGCGGGGCGCGACGGCGATCTTGACCGGGGCCGGCGGGCGGGGGAGCGACTGTGCGGCGGTGACCATGACCGCCACCTTCGCCGACGTCCTCCGCCCCCACCAGGGACCTTCTCCCTATCGCCTCATAAGCTGGTCTTATGAGCGAAGAGCAACGTGTGCCGCTGTCGCACCGGGTGCCCGACCTGGGGGCGCTGGAACTACTGCTCGCCGTCGCCCGCCACGGCAGCCTCGGGCGCGCGGCCCGTGAAGTCGGCATCACCCAGCCCGCGGCGAGCAGCCGCATCCGCTCCATGGAACGCCAGCTGGGCGTCGCCCTCGTCGACCGCTCCCCGCGTGGCTCCCGGCTGACAGAGGCGGGAGCGCTCGTCACCGACTGGGCCCGGCGCATCGTGGAGGCCGCGGAGGCGTTCGACGCCGGCGCGCAGGCGCTGCGGGGCCGCCGGGACTCACGGCTGCGGGTCGCGGCGAGCATGACGATCGCCGAGTACCTGCTGCCCGGCTGGCTCATCGCGCTGCGCGCTCAGCGCCCCGACACGGCGGTCTCGCTGATCGCGGGCAACTCGTCGGCCGTCGCGGAACGGCTGCTCTCCGGCGAGGCCGACCTCGGCTTCGTGGAGGGCCTCGCCGTGCCCGAAGGCCTCGACGGCACGGTCATCGGCCACGACCGGCTGTTCGTGGTCGTGGCCCCGGGCCACGCGTGGGCCCGCCGGCGCAGGGCCCCGCTGACCCCGGAGGAACTGGCCAGGACACGGCTCGTCCTGCGTGAACGGGGCTCCGGCACACGGCAGGTGCTCGACTCCGCGCTCTCCCGCCACGGCGGGCTCTCCGCGCCGCTGATGGAGCTGGCCTCCACCACGGCGGTGAAGGCGGCGGCCGTCAGCGGGGCGGGGCCGGCGGTCCTCAGCGAGCTGGCGGTGACGGAGGAACTCTCCTCGCGCCGCCTGACGCGGGTGCCGGTGGAGGGGGTGGCGCTGGAACGCGACCTGCGTGCGGTCTGGCCGCATGCGCAGCGGCCGGTGGGGCCGGCGCGGGAGCTGTTGGGGTTGACGCGGGGGTAGGTGCGGGGGTGGCGCTTTCCCCCACCCCGCCCCTTCCCGGAACCGGGGCAGGCCCCGGGCCCCGTACCGCGCTTCGCGCGGTGCCCTCGATCTCCCCCCACGGCTTGGCGGCCGCGGGAGGTGCCCCCGGGCGGGCTGGACTTCGCTCCGCGAAATCAGCCCCGCCGGCGATTGCGGCGCGGGGTCCGGGCGGGAGCCTTCGGCTAGGGGAAGGGGCGGGGCAGGGGAGAACGTCCGCGCGGCCGCACCCGCGCCGTCCTACCCCCGCGCCGCCCCCACCAGCGCCGACATCACCCGCGTGTCCGTCCCCATCTCCGGATGCCACTGCACCCCCAGCACCCATCCACCGCCCCCCGCCGGCTCGATCGCCTCCACCGTGCCGTCGTCCTCCGCGTACGCGCTCGGTACGAGGCCCTCGCCGAGGCGGTCCACCGACTGGTGGTGGTAGGTCGGGACGGACGTCGCCTCGGGAGCGATCGAGCCGTACAGCGTTCCGGGCACCGGCTTCACGGGGTGCTGCCCGAAGACCCCGACCGACGCCACGTGCCCGTCCAGGTGCTGGATGAGCGTCCCGCCGAGAGCGACGTTCAGCAGCTGCATGCCGCGGCAGATGCCCAGCAGCGGTGTGCCGGACGCCAACGCCGCGCGGATCAGCGCCAGTTCCCAGGCGTCCCGTTCGGGCGCGGCGGGGCCGGTGCGGGGCTCGCGCCGCGCTCCGTAGTGCTCGGGGGCGACGTCGGCCCCGCCGGCGATGACCAGTCCGTCGAGGCGGGCCAACGCGTCGCCGGCGAGTGCCGGCTCGTCGGGCGGGAGCATCACGGCGATGCCGCCCGCCCTCTGCACGAGACGCGGATAGCCGGCGGGCAGCAGCGCGGCGGGCAGCTCCCACACGCCCCACCGTGCGGACGCCTCCCAGTAGGTGCTGATGCCGATCAGCGGCTTGGACTGCCGGTCGGGCAGCGGCTCGGACACATGCATCAGATTGTCACTTCCGTTCCAGTTCCGCCTCCGCGGCCGCAAGTGCCGCGAACTCCTCCTCCGGAGCCTGTGCCACCAGATGGTGGCGGCTGTAGAAGGCGAAGTAGGCGAGCGCCACGGCGTACACACCGAGTGCCATGAACGCGGCGTCCTTGTCCACCAGGAACGTCGCGACGAGCGCGGACAGCGCGAGCACGAAGGCGACGGACGAGGTGGCGACTCCGCCCGGTGTCCGGTAGGGGCGCGGCAGTTCCGGTTCGCGGCGGCGCAGCACGATGTGCGAGAGGGCCATCAGCGCGTAGCTGATCGTCGCGCCGAAGACGGCGATGTTCAGCATCCGCGCCCCGTTGCCGGTGCCTGCCGCCAGTGCGAAGCCGATCGCGCCGGGGATCAGCAGCCCGAGGTAGGGGGACTTGCGGCGGCTGGTCAGGGACAGGAACCGGGGCAGATAGCCGGCCCGGGAGAGGGCGAAGAGCTGCCGGGAGCCCGCGTAGATCAGCGAGAAGAAGGAGGCCACCAGCCCGGCGAGGCCGGCGTAGTTGACGAAGCGGCTCAGCGCGGTCGAGTCGCCGTCGCCCTGGAGGGCGACCACCAGCGGGTTGCCGGCCTCCTGGATGGCGGCGGAACCGCGGGCGCCGCTCGCCGCGAAGAAGGTCAGCAGTGCGAGCAGCACCAGGATGCCCATGGAGATCGCCAGCGCCCTGGGCATGGAGCGCACCGGGTCCTTCGCCTCCTCGGCCGCCAGCGGCACGCCCTCCACGCCGAGGAAGAACCACATGCCGAAGGGGAAGGCGGCCCAGATGCCCAGCAGGCCGAACGGCAGCCAGGAGCTCGCGCCGAACGCCTCCGTGTCGACAGGGATGTCGTCGAGCCCGCCGGCGCTGAACTCGGTGAACGCTCCCACCGCGAAGATCAGCAGCGCCGCGACGGCGATGGCGGTCACGACGAGGCTGAAGCGCAGGGCCTCACCGACGCCCCAGAGGTGGATGCCGATGAAGATCGCGAAGCAGGCCAGATAGACGGGCCAGCCGGATTCCAGGCCGAACAGGCCCAGCGATTCGACGTAGTCGCCGATGAAGATGGAGATCGCGGCGGGGGCGAGGATGTACTCGATGAGGATGGCGGTGCCGGTGAGGAAGCCGCCCCAGGTCCCGAGCGCGCGCCGGGCGAAGCCGTAACCGCCGCCCGCGGTGGGCAGGATCGCGGACAGTTCGGCGAGCGCGAAGACGAGACAGGCGTACATCGCGCCCATCAGGAGGGTGGCGACGGCGAGGCCGCCGAAGCCGCCCTTCGAGAGTCCGATGTTCCAGCCGGAGAAGTCGCCGGAGACGACATACGCGACGCCGAGTCCGGTCAGCAGCAGCCATCCGGCGCTGCCTCTGCGCAGGGTGCGCCGGTTCAGATAGGCATCCGACTCCGGGTCGGATCCGGGTGGGGCGGCGGACGGGGGGCGCGATGTGGTGCCTTCAGCCATGGTCGCTCCTGGCTCAGGTCAAAGGTTTGTGCCGACACCTTTGCGGCACTCCGGCGGCAGCGCAAGCCCTGTGCGTAAACCCGGCGTCACGGATCCGCCCGCCCGCTCTCCTTGAGCGCGGCGGCGCGCCGGATCGCGCCGGAGCGTCCGGCTCCCCGCCGCTTCGCGCCGCTCGGCCCGCCGCGCCCTCCCGGCCGCTCACGCCAGGAAGCCCCGCAGCAGCGCCGCCGTCCCCTCGCAGTGCTCGCGCATCACCTCGCGTGCCGCGTCCGGGTCGCCGTCGAGCACGGCCTCGACCAGTGCCGTGTGCTGGTGCTGCGAGTGCTCCAGGTTCCGTACGAGCAGCGGTATGCAGTCGAGCAGGTCGTTCAGGGTGGCCCGGACCGCCGCGTACTGCGCGGTGAGGCTGGGCGAACCGGACAGCTCGGCCAGGGTCAGGTGGAGCAGCGTGTCCTGCCTGCGGTACTCGGTGAGCGGCGCGTCGTGCGTCGCCGTCAGGGCGCTGCGCAGCCGCTGAGCGCCGTCGTCGGTGAGGCCGTGGGCCGCGCACAGGCCCGCCGCCCCGACCTCCAGCACCTCGCGGAAGCGCAGGGTGTCCTCGACGTCCACGCCCGCGACCCGGCGGCGCAGTTCCTCCTCGCCGTGGCTGTCGGGACGGTGCAGCACGAACGTTCCGCCGTAACGGCCGCGGCGGCTCTCCACCAGTCCCTGGTCGGTGAGCACCTTCAGCACCTCGCGCAGGGTGACCCGGCTGATGCCCATGCGCTCCGCCAGTTCCCGCTCGGCCGGCAGTCGCTCCCCGCCCGGCACCAGGCCGAGGCGCAGGAGCTGAAGGATCTGCTCCAGCGCCTCCTCGAAGCCGTTGCCCGCCCGCACGGGGCGCAGCACCGGTGTCAGCCGGTCCGCCGGCGTGCCCGTGGCCCCACCTGTCTTCGCCACCTCGCCGTTTCCCCTTCCCAAGCAATGGTCTTCAGTAATACCTTATGGCTCCCGGCTGACCCAAGGAGGCACCGTCCCGTGGCAGACCGCAAACCCCCGCTCGCCCTCGACGAGCTGCGTGAGCTCGTCGCGAGCGGCGAGATCGACACCGTCGTCCTCGCCTTCCCCGACATGCAGGGACGACTGCAGGGCAAGCGGTTCGCCGCCCCCTTCTTCCTCGAAGAGGTCGTCGAGCACGGCACCGAGGGCTGCAACTACCTCCTCGCCGTCGACACCGACATGAACACGGTCGACGGATACGAGATGTCGTCCTGGGAACGCGGCTACGGCGACTTCGCCATGCACCCGGATCTCACCACGCTGCGCAGGATCCCCTGGCACGAGGGCACCGCACTCGTCATCGCCGACCTGGCGTGGGGCGAGGAACGGCCCGTCGTCGCCGCCCCCCGGCAGATCCTCCGGGCCCAGCTGGAGCGCCTCGCCGAGCACGGACTCACCGCCCACGTCGGCACGGAGCTCGAGTTCATCGTCTTCAAGGACACCTACGAGCAGGCCTGGGACAGCGGCTACCACGGCCTCACACCGGCCAACCAGTACAACATCGACTACTCCGTCCTCGGCACCGGCCGCATCGAGCCCCTGCTGCGCCGCATCCGCAACGAGATGACCGGCGCCGGCCTGACCGTCGAGTCCGCCAAGGGCGAGTGCAACCCGGGCCAGCACGAGATCGTGTTCAAGTACGACGAGGCCCTCGTCACCTGCGACCAGCACGCCGTCTACAAGACCGGCGCGAAGGAGATCGCCGCCCAGGAAGGCGTCTCGCTCACCTTCATGGCGAAGTACAACGAGCGCGAGGGCAACTCCTGCCACATCCACCTGTCCCTGCGCGACGCCGACGGCCGGAGCGTCATGGCCGGGGACGGCCCCGACGGCATGTCGCCGCTCATGCGGCACTTCCTCGCCGGCCAGCTCGCCGCACTGCGCGACTTCTCCCTGCTGTACGCGCCGACCGTCAACTCCTACAAGCGTTTCCGCCCCGGCTCCTTCGCCCCGACCGCCGTCGCCTGGGGCCACGACAACCGCACCTGCGCCCTCCGCGTCGTCGGCCACGGCCCCTCGACGCGCTTCGAGAACAGGCTGCCCGGCGGTGACGTCAACCCGTACCTCGCCGTCGCCGGCCTCGTCGCCGCCGGCCTGCACGGCATCGAGCAGCGGCTCGAACTCCCGGACCCCTGCACGGGCAACGCCTACTCCGGCGACCACGAACACGTCCCCACCACCCTGCGCGAGGCCGCCGAGCTGTGGGAGAACAGTCCCATCGCCAAGGCCGCCTTCGGAGACGCGGTCGTCGCCCACTACCGGAACATGGCGCGCGTCGAACTCGAGGCCTTCGACTCCGCGGTGACCGACTGGGAGCTCCGCCGCTCCTTCGAACGCATGTGAGGCACCCCTTGGCTGACACGCACCACGACGTACTCGACCCGGCCACGGAAGAAGTCGTAACGACCGTCCCCGCGACGACGGCCGCCGAGGTCGACACCGCCGTCGCCCGCGCAGCGAGGGCCCAGGAGCAGTGGGCGGCCGCCGCCCCCGCCGACCGGGCCCGGCTGTTGCGCCGCTTCGCCGCCGTCGTCGACGACCACCTCGAGGAACTGGCCCGGCTCGAGGTCCGCGAGGCGGGCCACACCATCGGCAACGCCCGGTGGGAAGCGGGCAACGTCCGCGACCTGCTCGACTACGCCGCCGGGGGAGTGGAGCGCCTCAACGGCCGGCAGATCCCCGTCCCGGGCGGCATGAACTTCACGATCCTCGAACCGCTCGGTGTCGTCGGCGTGATCGCACCGTGGAACTTCCCCATGCCGATCGCCGCCTGGGGCACGGCCCCCGCGCTCGCCGCCGGCAACGCCGTCCTGCTGAAGCCGGCCGAGACCACACCCCTGACGGCCCTGCGCCTCGCGGAACTCGCCCTGGTGGCCGGTCTGCCCGAGCATCTCTTCCAGGTGCTGCCCGGCGCCGGTGACGTGACCGGCGACGCGCTCGTCGAGCACCCCGGCGTCGCGAAGATCGTCTTCACCGGCTCCACCAGGGTCGGCAAGAGCATCATGGCCAAGTGTGCCGACCGCGTGAAGCGGGTGACCCTCGAACTCGGCGGCAAGAGCCCCAACATCGTCTTCGCCGACGCCGATCTTGACGCCGCCGCGGCCGCCACCCCCATGTCCTTCCTCGACAACAGCGGACAGGACTGCTGCGCCCGCACCCGGATCCTTGTGCAGGCATCGGTGTACGACCGCTTCCTGGACCTGCTCGCCCCCGCCGTCGAATCGGTCGTCGTCGGCGATCCGTCCGACGAGAAGACGCAGATGGGCCCGCTGATCTCGCGCACCCAGCTGGAACGCGTACGCGGCTACGTCCCCGACGGCGCCAAGGCGATCCGGGGCAGCGCACCCGACGGGCCCGGCTTCTGGTTCCCGCCGACGGTCCTCACCGACATCGCCCCCGACGCGCCCGCCGCGTGCGAGGAGATCTTCGGACCGGTCGCCGCCGTCATCCCCTTCGAGGACGAGGAGGACGCCGTACGGCTCGCCAACGCCACCGAATACGGCCTCTCCGGCTCCCTCTGGACCCGCGACGTGGCCCGTGCCCTGCGCGTCTCCCGTGCCGTCCGCGCCGGCAACCTCTCCGTCAACTCCCACTCCAGCGTCCGCTACTGGACCCCCTTCGGCGGCTACAAGCAGTCCGGGCTCGGCCGTGAACTCGGCCCCGACGCTCTCACCGCTTTCACCGAGACCAAGAACGTCTTCATCAGCACGGAGGCCTGAAACACCATGACTGGGACCCCTGTCTGCCGCCGCCTCGAAGGCCGCACCGCAGTGATCACCGGTGCCGGCAGCGGCATCGGCCTCGCGGCCGCGCGCCGCCTCGCCGCCGAGGGCGCGAACGTCGTCTGCGGCGACATCGACGAGACCGCGGGCAAGGCCGCGGCCGACGAGGTCGGCGGGACCTTCGTCCGCGTCGACGTCACCGACGCCGAACAGGTCGACGCGCTGTTCAAGGCCGCCTACGACACCTACGGCAGCGTCGACGTCGCCTTCAACAACGCAGGCATCTCGCCCCCCGACGACGACTCGATCCTCACCACCGGCATCGACGCGTGGCGGCGCGTCCAGGAGGTCAACCTCACCTCCGTCTACCTGTGCTGCAAGGCGGCCATCCCCTACATGCAGCGCCAGGGCCGGGGCTCCATCATCAACACCGCATCCTTCGTGGCGATCATGGGCGCCGCGACCTCCCAGATCTCGTACACCGCCTCCAAGGGCGGCGTGCTCGCCATGTCGCGGGAGCTGGGCGTGCAGTTCGCCCGCGAGGGCATCCGCGTCAACGCCCTGTGCCCGGGACCGGTCAACACCCCGCTGCTCCAGGAGCTGTTCGCCAAGGACCCGGAGCGGGCCGCACGGCGTCTGGTGCACATCCCGGCCGGGCGTTTCGCGGAGGCCGACGAGATCGCCGCCGCCGTCGCGTTCCTCGCCAGCGACGACTCCTCGTTCGTCAACGCGACGGACTTCCTCGTCGACGGCGGGATCTCCGGTGCGTACGTGACCCCTCTGTAGTGAAGGCCCCCGGTGCCCATAGGCTGGGGCGATGAGCATGACGACCCCTCCCGGCTGGTACCCGGACCCCGAAGCGCCGCACAGCGAACGCTGGTGGGACGGTACGGCCTGGACCGCGCACGTCCGCGCGGCCCAGGCCCCGGGACCCGGGCCGGGGCATCAGCCCGTGCAGCAGGCCCCGGGATCCGGGCCGGGGCATCAGCCCGTGCAGCAGGCCCCGGGACCCGGGCCGGGGCATCAGCCCGTGCAGCAAGCCGCGGGCTTCGGGCCGGGTCATCAGCCGCAGGGACCGGGCGGGACGTTCGGGCCCCCGCAGCCGCACACGGTCCCGATGCGCCCCGCCGGCCCCGGCCCTGGCGGCAGCGGCAACAAGCGGCTCGTGGCGCTCGCCGTCGCCGGGGTCGTGCTCGTCGCGGCGGTCGCGACCGGGGCCGTGCTCCTCGGTGGGGACGACAGCGGCTCCGCGCCGAAGGCCGCGCCGAGCAGCAGCCCGCCGCCCGTCCCCCCGACGGCCGACCCGAAGAACAGCGCCACCGCCTCGCCCACCGCGACGCAGGACGCCACGGTGCTCGAGGACCAACTCAACGGCATCACGCTCGCCGTCCCGGACGGCTGGGTGCGGGCCACCAGCTCCCTCGAAGAGGGCGCGACGATCTACACGGACGAGACGTACGACTGCCCCGCGGGCGGGTCCTCCCTCTGCCGCCGCGGCCGGGTCTCCTCACTGGCGGCGAACACGAGCGCCACCACGGCCGAGGCCGTGGCCAAGGAGGACATCTCCCGGTTCGCGGAAAAGATCTACGGCGAGGACACCCTCGGCAACCGCCCCCACGGTGGCATCGAGTCCCACAAGGTCCTCAAGTCGCAGAACTTCGCCGTCGCCGGGCGGGCCGGCTATCTGGTGCGCTGGCAGGTCGTCACCGGCGCCGGCCCCGGTGGCTACGTGCAGACGATCGCCTTCCCCTCACCCGCCGGCACCGGGGCGCTGATGGTGGTCCGCTTCGCCTTCGACGCGGCCCCGTCCGCACCCGGGCTCGACGTGATGGACGAGGTGGCCGCGAGCATCCGCCCCGTCGGCGAGACAACGGGCGGCGGCGTCGGCAGCAGCATCGGCCCCGGCTGACGGGTCCACCGCCGCCGCGCGACCGGGCACAGCCTCGGTACCGACCGGTCTCAGAGGAAGGTGCGGCCCTCGCCCCGGTACGTCGGCGCGGTGCCCGTCACACGGTCGCCCTCGACGAGATGCAGGGTGTCGAAACGCTCGCACAGCTCACCGGCCTTGGCGTGCCGGAACCACACCTTGTCGCCGATCAGCAGATCGTCGGCGGGCGGACCGAGCAGCGGCGTCTGCACCTCCCCGGCCCCCTCCTGGGGGTCGTAGCGCAGTCCCTCGGGAAGCCACGGCACGGGCAGCCGGTCGCGGCCTGCGGCACCCGAGGCGGGATAGCCGCCGCCGAGGACCGTGACCGCTCCCACACCGGGCCGGCGCACCACCGGCTGGGCGAACAGCGCGGCGGGCCGGGCCGTGAACGACGTGTAGTTGTCGAACAGGCGCGGCGCGTACAGGCCGGAACCGGCCGCGATCTCCGTGACCGCGTCCTCGGCCGCCGTGTACTGCACACTGCCGGTGCCGCCGCCGTTGACGAACTCCAGGCCGGGCTCCACCGCCCGTACGGCCCGCACCACGGCCGCCCGGCGGGCCGCCAACTCCTTACGGGCGGCGCGTTGCATCAGCCGCACGGCGCGCGAACGCACCGGCGAACCGGCGACCGCGTCGCCCACACCGGCGACATGGCCCTCGTACGCCATCAGCCCCACCAGGCGGAACCCCGGGCGGCGCGCGATGGACCTGGCCATCTCCGCGAGCCGGGCCGGCTCACGCAGCGGCGAACGGCGTGCGCCGACCCGCACCCGGCTGCCCAACAGCTGGAGCGCCGTGTCCAGTTCGAGACAGAGCCGGATCTCCTCCGCACCACCGGCGCGCGAGGCGTCGATGAGCTCCAGCTGCTCGGGGTCGTCGACCATCACCGTCACGGCGGCGGCGAGCTTGGGATCGGCCGCGAGCTCGGCGAAACCGGCGCGGTCCGCGGAGGGGTAGGCGAGCAGCACGTCGTCGAAACCGGCCCGCGCCAGCCAGATCGATTCGTCCAGCGTGAACGACATGATCCCGGCGAACCCGTCCATGGCCAGGACCCGTTCGAGCAGCGCCCGGCAGCGGACCGACTTGCTGGCGACCCGCACGGGCTTGCCCCCGGCCCTGCGCACCAGATCGACGGCGTTGGCGTCGAAGGCATCGAGATCGACGATCGCGACGGGCGCGTCGAGGTGGGCGGTGGCCTTGTCGTAACGGGCCCGGTCAGCGGAACGGGGAGTCATGGCCCGAGCTTGCCAGACATGAATACCCCGGGGTAGGGGATGTTTTGGGCAGATCCCCACGGACCGCAGGCAGGTGGCCGACGGCGTCGATCGTGCCCGTTAGAGTGACGGGACGAGGTGACGCAGCGCCTGCCCGGAAGGGTGATCAGCCGGCGGTACGTGATTGAGCAACGGGGGGTGGAATGAGCACGGAGGCGCAGCGCCCTGCCGGCCCGCAGCCCCCGTCCCGCTCCCGCATCTCGGACGCCCTGCTGCCCCCGGACGACGGCGCCCCCGGCCCGTCCCCCTCGGCCGCGCCCGTGACGCCTCCGCCCGCGCCGCCCGCCTCCGGGCCGCAAGCGGGGTCCACCCATGCCGCGCCCCCCGCCGGGCCCGCCCCGGGCGCGCAGGCGCGTGCCGCCGCGCCGGGACCTGCCGCTCCCGCCGCGCCCCCGGCCCCTCCGTCGCCGGGCGGGCCCGCCCGGCCCGCGCCGTCTCGCGCCGCCGTGCCGGGTCCGGCCGCGCCGCCCGCCGGCTCTCCCACGACCTCTTCCGGTACACCCTCGCCCGGTTCTTCCACGACGGCTCCCGGCATGCCGGCCGCCCGGTCGGGCCCCACGGCACCGCCGGCGCGCCCCGGGACCGGCGTGCCGCCGTCGCGCCCGAGCACCGGCGCCGCCCCCGACCGCCCTGTCTCCCCGCCGCCCGCGAGGCCCGCCCAGGCCACGCCGCCGCCTGCCGCCGCGCCCGCCCGGCCGGTGCCCCCGCCACGCCCCGCCGCCGCGCCGCCGTCCCGCCCCGCCACGGGCGCCGACCGGCCCGCCCCGCCCGGAGCGGTGCCACCGCCCCGGCCCGGCAGGCCGGACGGACCCGGCGACGGGTCGATCCCCGAGGTCGAGACCACCACGCGGCTCCGGCCCGTCACCGACGGACCCGGGCCGGCCGCCCCGGCGCGCCCCGCGCGGCCGCCGCGACCGGTCGGCAGCGTCGACATGACCCCGCGGCCCGATGCGCCGCGGCCCCCGGCGCAGCTGTGGATCCCGCCGGAGACGCCGGCCGAGATGACCACCCGGCTGCGTCCCGTACGCACCCGGCACCCCGCACGGACCGTCGGGGCCGTCGCCGCCGTCGTGCTCGGTCTCGGCCTGATCGGCGGAGCCGTCACCGGCACCTGGCTTACGGGCGACTCGAGCGCCGACACGGCCGAGGGGAACGTCTACGCGGAGGTGCGCACCGCCTGGCACAGCGTCCCCGTGGACACCCTCTTCCCGCGGACGCTCGACGGCGACGGAGCCGGGCCGGGCGGGGCGGACCGGGTCTGGACGCGGATCGCCGTCGCACCCGACAGCGACTGCGCCACCGCCCTCGACCCGCTGCTCACCAAGGCGCTGGAGCCCGTCGGCTGCGCCCGCGTGCTGCGCGCCACGTACACCGACGCGACGGCCAGCAGCGTCACCACCGTCGGCATGGTCTTCACCGAGGCGGACGAGAAGGGGATGCTCGCCCTGCACAACCGGTTCACGACCGAGTCGCTCGGCGAGCGCACCGACCTGATGCCCCGCACGTTCCCCGCCAAGGGCACCGTCTCCGCCCGGTTCGGCGACGAGCAGCGCGCCAGCTGGACGGTGGAGGTCGTGACCGAGGCCCCCGTCGTCGTCTACGCCGTCTCCGGCTTCGCCGACGGGCGTGCCGTGGCCGACCCCCAGCCGGCCGACGAGGCCCAGGCGGAGGGCGCCACGAACGCCCCCGCCCAGGCCGGGCTCGGCCACGAGGCCACGGGTCTCGCGGAACGCATCGAGAAGGGCCTGCGCGGCGCCGTGGGCGAGAAGGGCACGGAGGAGTCGCGGTGAGAAGCCACGGACGCCACCGCCTGCGCATCGTCGCCGCCCTCGCCGCCACCTCGTTCGTCGTGCTGCCGGCGACGCCCGCCCACGCGGACGGCATCCGGGCCCAGCAGTGGAGCCTCGACGCCATGAACACCGAGGAGGCGTGGCGGACCACCAAGGGCGAGGGCATCACGGTCGCCGTGCTCGACACCGGTGTGGACGACCAGCACCCCGACCTGGCCGGCTCCGTGCTCCCGGGCAAGGACTTCATCGGCTTCGGCGCGGAACGCGGCGACAGGGCCTGGGCCCGGCACGGTACGGCGATGGCCGGCATCGTCGCCGCCCACGGCCACGGCCCCGGCCGGGAGTCCGGCGTCCTCGGCATCGCGCCCGAGGCGAAGATCCTCCCCGTCCGCGTCATCCTCGAGGGCAGCGACAAGGCCCGCGACAGGGCCCGTAAGACCCGCGGCACGGCCCTGGCCCAGGGCATCCGGTGGGCCGCGGACCAGGGCGCCGACGTCATCAACCTCTCCCTCGGCGACGACAGCGAGTCCGCGCACGCCGAGGCGGGCGAGGACGCGGCCGTCCAGTACGCGCTCTCCAAGGGCTCCGTCGTCGTGGCCTCCGCCGGCAACGGCGGCGAGAAGGGCGACCACATCTCCTACCCCGCCGCCTACCCGGGCGTCATCGCGGTCACCGCCGTCGACCGCTGGGGCACCCACGCGTCGTTCTCCACCCGCCGCTGGTACGCCACGGTCAGCGCGCCGGGCGTCAACATCGTCATCGCCGACCCCGACCGCCGTTACTACGAGGGCTGGGGGACCAGCGCGGCGGCGGCCTTCGTGTCCGGCGCGGTCGCCCTCGTGCGCTCGGCGCACCCGGACCTCACGCCCGCGCAGATCAAGAAGCTGCTCATCGACACCGCGCGCGACGCCCCCAAGAGCGGCCGTGACGACTCCAAGGGCTACGGCACGGTGGACCCCGCCGCGGCGATCAGCGAGGGCGCCCGGCTGCGCGCCGGCGACCCGAAGGCGGCCACGGCGGGCTACCGCGAGGAGTACTTCGGCCCCGGGCCCCGGCCCGAGGGCTCGGACGGCGGTCCGGGCGGCTGGCTCGCCGCGGCCGCCGGCGGCGCCGGCGCGCTGCTCCTGGCCATGGCCGTGGTCCTCTGGCGCGGCGGCCGCACCCGCCACCCCTGACCCGCCACCCGACGCGGTACACCCCGCCCCGGCAGCCGCCGACCGGCGCCCGCGAGCAGGACGTTAGGCTCGGTGCGTGGCGCTCAAGAACATTCCCGACCCCGGCTTCTCCGACGACGACGGCACCGCCGACCCGGCCCTGGAGGCGGCGCTCACCGCCTGGTCCAAGGACCGCGGTGCCGAACAGCCGGTCCTGGAGGCGCTCCGTGGCGCCCGGCTCCTGGTCCCGATCGTCGCCGTGCTCGGCGAGGTCGAGGAGGACCCCGAGACCGGTCTGCGCCGTGAGAAGACCAGCGACATGGCCGTGCCGACGCTCACGGCAGGCTCCCGCCGGGCCCTGCCCGCGTTCACGTCGATCGCCTCGCTCGCCCGGTGGGACCCGCAGGCCCGTCCCGTCGCCGTGCCGCTGCACCAGGCGCTCCAGGCCGCGGCCCACGAGAAGGCGGACACCGTCGTGCTCGACCTGGCCGGGCCCGTGCCGTACCAGCTCACCGGCCCCGCCCTGCTCGCCCTCGCGGAGGGCCGCACCAGCACCGACCCGCTCGCCGACCCGGCGGTCACCGGGGCGGTGCGCGCGGCGGTCGCCGCGGAACCGGCGGTGCTGCGGGCCCACCTCGGACCCGGCAGGGACGCGGACGGCACGCTCGCCCTGGTGCTGGCCGCGGACGCCGCGCCGGCCGAGGCGGGCGGCCGCGTCGCACGGGCGCTCGCGGCGGACGACGTACTGAGGGCCCGCCTGGTGCGGGGCCTCGACCTGGCACTGCTGCCGGCCGGGGCCACCCCTCCGGGCGAGCCCTTCTACGTAAAGGAATAGGTCAGCCGTACACCGGGCCGGTGTACTTCTCGCCGGGGCCCTGGCCCGGCTCGTCCGGCACCAGCGACGCCTCACGGAAGGCGAGCTGCAGGGACTTCAGACCGTCCCGCAGCGGCGCCGCGTGGAAGGAGCTGATCTCCGTGGTGCTGGCGTCGAGCAGCCCCGCCAGGGCGTGCACCAGCTTCCGCGCCTCATCCAGGTCCTTGTGGTCCTCGCCGTCGTCGGTCAGGCCGAGCTTGACGGCGGCCGCGCTCATCAGGTTCACCGCGACCGTGACGATCACCTCGACGGCGGGGACCTCGGCGATGTCGCGCGCCATGGCGTCGAAGTCGGGTGATTCGGGTGTTTCGTTCGGGGAGGTCGCGTCACTCATGACGCACACGATATGCCCCGTCCCTCGCGCGCCTTCCCCGGCCACCGGTTAGCCCCCTCCCGCCGGAGCTGCTAACCTTGTGTGACGACCGGCTGGACACGTCCGTGTCCGGCCCACAAGTGGAGGCTCCGATCTCCCACCTGGCTGTCCCTCGGGACGGCGGGTCACCGGTCAGGCGGCCACCATCGTTCCGTACGGACGATGGAGTCGCCCGATGTGCGCCCCGCGGTGGACCGCGGCGGTGCTCCGGTATTCATTGGAGCTGCCGCCTGTGTCCCGACCGGGGCATTTTTGACGTTCCGGTGCGGTTGGTCTGACGAAACAGACGTTACGCGGCTGTCTGCCAGACATCCGTGTGGTGCTACTTAGGAGGATCCATCAGCGCCGAGCCCCGCATCAACGACCGGATTCGCGTTCCCGAGGTGCGACTTGTCGGTCCCAGCGGCGAGCAGGTCGGGATTGTTCCGCTTGCCAAGGCCCTTGAGCTTGCTCAGGAGTACGACCTCGACCTGGTCGAGGTGGCGGCGAACGCCCGCCCGCCCGTCTGCAAGCTCATGGACTACGGGAAGTTCAAGTACGAGTCGGCCATGAAGGCCCGTGAGGCGCGCAAGAACCAGGCGCACACGGTCATCAAGGAAATGAAGCTCCGGCCGAAGATCGATCCGCACGACTACGACACCAAAAAGGGTCACGTCGTCCGGTTCCTCAAGCAGGGCGACAAGGTCAAGATCACGATCATGTTCCGTGGTCGTGAGCAGTCCCGCCCCGAACTTGGCTTCCGTCTGCTGCAGCGCCTCGCCGCGGACGTAGAGGATCTCGGCTTCATCGAGTCGAACCCGAAGCAGGACGGCCGGAACATGATCATGGTTCTCGGCCCCCACAAGAAGAAGACCGAGGCGATGGCCGAGGCGCGTGAGGCCCAGGCCGCACGCAAGGCGGAGCGCCAGGGCTCGCCGGAGGGCGAGGGCGTCGACGCCCCGACCGACACACCTTCCGAGGCGTGACCGAGGGGCTGCCCCTGTGGCAGCCCCGGGTCCTGCCCGGAATCCACAACCAAGATCTGACGCTCCCGTAGTCCGGTGCCCGCACCGGGGGAGCGCCACTGACGAGGAGATAACGGCGCGATGCCGAAGAACAAGACGCACAGCGGTGCCAAGAAGCGCTTCAAGATCACCGGCTCCGGCAAGGTGCTCCGTGAGCGCGCCGGCAAGCGCCACCTGCTCGAGCACAAGCCGTCCAAGCTGACGCGCCGCCTGACCGGCAACGCCGAGATGGCCCCGGGCGACTCGAAGACCATCAAGAAGCTTCTCGGCAAGTGACGTTCGTGTCCCTTCGCCAGGGACACGCGCCGAGACCGGGACCAATTCGTTTCCGGGCCGTGTGAGCACAACCACGGCCCCGCTACAAGGAGTTAACAAGTGGCACGCGTCAAGCGGGCAGTCAACGCCCACAAGAAGCGCCGGGCGATCCTCGAGCAGGCCAGCGGTTACCGCGGTCAGCGTTCGCGCCTGTACCGCAAGGCCAAGGAGCAGGTCACCCACTCCCTGGTCTACAACTACAACGACCGCAAGAAGCGCAAGGGCGACTTCCGTCAGCTGTGGATCCAGCGCATCAACGCCGCTGCACGCCAGAACGGCATGACGTACAACCGCCTCATCCAGGGTCTGAAGGCCGCCAACATCGAGGTGGACCGCAAGATCCTGGCCGAGCTCGCCGTGAACGACGCGGGTGCGTTCGCCGCCCTCGTCGAGGTCGCGCAGAAGGCCCTGCCGAGCGACGTCAACGCGCCCAAGGCCGCCTGACACCCGCATCGAGCCGACCGGACCCGCAGGCCTCGGCCTGCGGGTCCGGTGCGTTTGCCCCTCGCCCGTCCTCGTCGCCCCGCTCCTTCCGGGCGCGGTGACACGACGTGCCGAACACCTTTCGACCTGTCGACATTTCGAACGTGGTCCCGTGAGAGAGAGCCGCCGACCCGCATGCCGACCCCCGAGCTGATCTCCCCCCGCTCCCCGCGCGTCACCGCCGCGCGGCGGCTCGCCAAGCGCAACTTCTGGGGGAAGGACCGTCTGTTCATCGCCGAGGGGCCGCAGGCCGTCCGTGAGGCGGTCGCCCACCGCGGGCCGGACGGCGAGGCGACCCTGGTCGAGCTGTTCACCACCGTCGAGGCCGCGGAGCGCTACGCCGACATCGTCGACGCCGCCCACGCCGCCGGAGCCCGCGTCCACCACGCCGCCGACACCGTGCTCGCCGAGGTGTCGCAGACCGTCACGCCGCAGGGACTCGTGGGCGTCTGCAGGTTCCTCGACTCGCCGTTCGAGGACATCCTGGCCGCCCGGCCCAAGCTCGTCGCCGTGCTCGCGCACGTACGCGACCCCGGGAACGCCGGCACCGTGCTGCGCTGCGCCGACGCGGCCGGGGCGGACGCGGTGATCCTCACCGACGCCTCCGTCGACCTGTACAACCCCAAGTCGGTGCGGGCCTCGGTCGGTTCCCACTTCCACCTGCCGGTCGCCGTCGGCGTACCCGTGGAGCAGGCCGTCCAAGGGCTGCGCGACGCCGGCGTACGCGTCCTCGCGGCGGACGGCGCCGGCGAGCAGGACCTCGACGACGAACTCGACGCGGGCACCATGGGCGGCCCCACCGCGTGGATCTTCGGCAACGAGGCCTGGGGCCTGCCGGAGGAGACCCGCGCCCTCGCCGACGCCGTCGTCCGCGTCCCGATCCACGGAAAGGCCGAGAGCCTGAACCTGGCGACCGCCGCCGCCGTATGTCTCTACGCGTCGGCGCGCGCCCAGCGCGCCGGGGCCAAGGGTGCCCCGGCAAGCTGACGGACCACTCGCTCAGGGGGTCGGCGACGTCACTTTCAGCTAGTAGGGTGACGCACTCGGGGGCCCACTGCGCCGGCGGAGAGGTGGGGTACGGGGACATGACGGTCACCAGCAGGCCGACACAGCCACAGGAATTCCACCTGGGCCCCTCCGGCTGCCCCGAGGCCCTTGGGATCGACCCCGACGACCTCCCCGACGGCCTCGTCGTGGCCGACGAGACGGGCCGGGTCGTCTGCTTCAACCGGGCCGCCGTCCGCATCACCGCCGTGGCGAGGGCCGACGCGATCGGACGGCCGCTGGAGCGGGTGCTGCCGCTGGAGGACCTCAAGGGCCGCCGCTGGTGGACGCTCACCGATCCCTACGGCGGACTCGCCACCCGCGTCGGCCAGCCCGAACGGAACCTGCTGCTGCCCGGCGGCCGCGAGGTCCTCGTCTCCGCCCGCTATGTGCGCGACGTCCCCACCGGGCCGGTGCGCAGGCTCGTCGTCAGCCTGCGCGGCACGGAGGCCCGCCGCCGCAGCGAACGCAGCAACGCCGAACTGATCGCCACCGTGGCCCACGAGCTGCGCTCCCCGCTGACCTCCGTCAAAGGCTTCACGGCGACACTCCTCGCCAAGTGGGAACGCTTCACCGACGACCAGAAGCGGCTGATGCTGGAGACCGTCGACGCCGACGCCAACCGCGTCACCCGCCTCATCGCCGAGCTCCTCGACATCTCCCGCATCGACTCCGGACGGCTCGAGGTACGCCGCCAGCCCGTCGACCTCGCCGCCGCCGTGCGCCGCCACGTCGAGGCGCACGTGGCCGCCGGCCAGACCCCGGACCGGTTCCGCGTCGACGTCACCGGGCCGCTGCCCGACCTGTGGGCCGACCCCGACAAGGTCGACCAGGTGCTGGGCAACCTCCTGGAAAACGCGGTGCGGCACGGAGAGGGAACTGTCACGATCGACATAGCGCCCTCGCCCTCCGCAGGCGGGCAGAGCGGGACGGGCACCGCCGTCACCGTGAGCGACGAGGGCCCCGGCATTCCGGAGGAGTCGATGGGACGGGTCTTCACCCGCTTCTGGCGGGGGAGCAAGCGCGGCGGGACCGGCCTCGGGCTCTACATCGTCAAGGGCATCGTCGAGGCCCACGGCGGGACGATCACGGTCGGCCGCGGTCCCGGCGGCGGCGCCCAGTTCCGATTTATCCTGCCCGTCGGCACCCCGGCGCATCTCCTGTAGCGATCCTCCCGGATCGGCCGTCGAGAGCGTCCGAGCAGCCCGCGGGCTCATTCACAGGTCCACACCCCGTTAGACTCGACCTTTGGCACCTTTGCGTCCTCGGTCGTCCCTGGTCGACGTGCGGGGTCCCCAGCCAGCCCATCGGAAGTACGGGAAGAGATGTCCGCACCCAATAAGTCGTACGACCCTGTTGAGGTCGAGGCACTGAAACCGGAAGAGATCGAGCGCATGCGGGACGAGGCGCTCGCCGCCTTCGCCGCCGCAGACTCCCTCGAGGCGCTCGCCCACGCGAAGTCCGCGCACACCTCCGGCACCTCGCCGCTCTCCCTCGCCAACCGTGAGATCGGGGCACTGCCGCCGCAGGCCAAGGCCGAGGCCGGCAAGCGCGTGGGCCAGGCCCGCGCCGCCGTCGGCCGGGCGCTCGCCACGCGCCAGACCGAGCTCGAGGCCGAGCGCGACGCCCGGGTGCTCGTCGAGGAGGCCGTCGACGTCACGCTGCCCCACGACCGCGTCCCCGCCGGTGCCCGCCACCCGCTGACCACGCTCTCCGAGCGCATCGAGGACGTCTTCGTCGCCATGGGCTACGAGGTCGCCGAGGGCCCGCAGGCCGAGGCCGAGTGGTTCAACTTCGACGCGCTCAACATCGGCCCGGACCACCCGGCCCGCGGCGAGCACGACACCTTCTTCGTGCAGGACGCGGACGGGGGCGCCGACTCCGGCGTCGTGCTGCGCACCCACACCTCGCCCGTGCAGATCCGCTCGCTGATCGACCGCGAGCCGCCGGTCTACGTGATCTGCCCCGGCCGGGTGTACCGCACCGACGAGCTGGACGCCACGCACACCCCCGTCTTCCACCAGGTCGAGCTGCTCGCCGTCGACGAGGGCCTGACCATGGCCGACCTCAAGGGCACCCTCGACCACATGGTCCAGGCGCTGTTCGGCGAGGGCATGAAGACCCGGCTGCGGCCGAACTTCTTCCCCTTCACCGAGCCGTCCGCCGAGATGGACATGGTCTGCTACGTGTGCCGCGGCGAGTCCGTCGGCAACCCGGACCGGCCCTGCCGCACCTGCTCCAGCGAGGGCTGGATCGAGCTCGGCGGCTGCGGAATGGTCAACCCCAAGGTGCTCACGGCCTGCGGCGTCGACCCCAGCAGGTACAGCGGGTTCGCCTTCGGGTTCGGCATCGAGCGGATGCTGATGTTCCGCCACAACGTCGAAGACATGCGAGACATGGTCGAGGGTGACGTCCGGTTCACCCGGCCGTTCGGGATGGAGATCTGATGCGGGTCCCGCTTTCTTGGCTGCGGGAGTACGTCGACCTGCCGGCGACGGAGACCGGCCGTGACGTACAGGCCAAGCTCATCGCCGCCGGGCTCGAGGTCGAGACCGTCGAGCAGCTCGGCGCCGGGCTCAAGGGCCCGCTCGTCGTCGGCCAGGTGCTGACCATCGAGGAACTGACGGAGTTCAAGAAGCCCATCCGCTTCTGCACCGTCGACGTCGGCCAGGCCAACGGCACCGGCGAGCCGCAGGAGATCGTCTGCGGCGCCCGTAACTTCTCCGTCGGCGACAAGGTCGTCGTGGTCCTCCCCGGCGCCGTCCTCCCCGGCGACTTCGCCATCGCCGCACGCAAGACGTACGGCAGGACCTCCCACGGGATGATCTGCTCCGGGGACGAGCTCGGCATGGGCGACGACGGCAGCGGCGGCATCATCGTGCTCCCCCCCGAGCACGAGGTGGGCACCGACGCGATCAAGCTGCTCGAGCTCGTCGACGAGGTCCTCGACATCGCCGTCACGCCCGACCGCGGCTACGCCCTGTCGATGCGCGGCGTCGCCCGCGAGACGGCCACCGCCTACGGGCTGCCGCTGCGCGACCCGGCGCTGCTCGACGTGCCCGGACCCAACTCGTACGGCTACGGCGTCAAGGTGGCCGACCCGGTCGGCTGCGACAGCTTCACCGCGCGCACTGTCGTCGGCCTCGAGCCGGAGGCCCGCTCCCCGATCTGGCTGCAGCGCCGGCTGCAGAAGGCCGGGATGCGCCCGATCTCGCTCGCCGTCGACATCACCAACTACGTGATGCTCGAGCTCGGCCAGCCGCTGCACGCCTACGACCGGTCCCGCCTCGACGGGCCCATCGGGGTGCGCCGCGCGGAGCCCGGCGAGAAGCTCACCACCCTCGACGGCACCACGCGCGTCCTCGACGCCGAGGACCTCGTCATCACCGACAACCGCGGCCCCATCGGTCTCGCGGGCGTCATGGGCGGCGCGAACACCGAGATCGCCGACGCGGCCCCCGACCCGGAGACCGGCCGGATCAACGGCACCACCGAGGTCGTCATCGAGGCCGCGCACTTCGACCCGGTCGCCATCGCCCGCACCGCGCGCCGGCACAAGCTGTCCTCCGAGGCGTCCAAGCGCTTCGAGCGCGGCGTCGACCCGCAGGCCGCCGCGGCGGCCGCGCAGCGCACCGTCGACCTGCTGGTGCTCCTCGCCGGCGGCACGGCGGAGGGCGGCGTCACCCAGGTCGTCGCCCCCAGCGCCCCGCGCACCATCGCCATGCCGGCGGACCACCCCGACCGCGTCGCGGGCGTCACCTACGGCCGTGAGACCGTGGTGCGCCGCCTCCAGGAGGTCGGCTGCGACGTCTACGGGCAGGACGACCTCGTCGTCACCGTGCCCTCGTGGCGACCCGACCTCGCAGAGCCCAACGACCTCGCGGAAGAGGTCATCCGGCTCGAGGGCTACGAGAACCTCCCCTCGACCCTGCCCACCCCGCCGTCCGGCCGCGGTCTCACCGCACGCCAGCGGCTGCACCGCCGGGTCGGCCGCGCGCTCGCCGGCGCCGGTTACGTCGAGGCACCGAACTACCCCTTCATCGGGGAACCGGTCCTCGACCAGCTCGGCCTGGACGCCGACGACGCCCGCCGCCGGGTCGTGAAGCTCGTCAACCCGCTCTCCGACGAGGAGCCGGCGCTGCGCACCACGCTGCTGCCCGGTCTGCTCGGCGCCCTGCGGCGCAACGACGGGCGCGGCAGCCACGACCTGGCGCTTTTCGAGACCGGTCTGGTTTTCCGCCCGACCGGCGAGGAGCGCCCGGCGGTGACGCCGCCCGTGGACCGCAGGCCCACCGACGAGGAGATCGCCTCGCTGAACGCGGCACTGCCGCGTCAGCCGCGCCGCGTCGCCGTCGTCCTCGCGGGCGCCCGCGAGCAGGACGGCTGGTGGGGCAAGGGCCGCCCGGCCGACTGGGCCGACGCGATCGAGGCCGGCCGGCTCGTCGCCCGCGCGGCGGGCGTCGAACTGACCGTCCGCGCCGACCAGCACGCGCCGTGGCACCCCGGCCGCTGTGCCGCGCTGTACGCGACGGTGGACGGCGAGGAGACCCTCGTCGGCCACGCCGGCGAACTGCACCCGCGCGTCGTCAAGGCGCTGCACCTGCCGGACCGCACCTGCGCGATGGAGCTGGAGCTCGATGTGCTGGAGCAGGCGTCGACCGGCGTCGTCCAGGCCCCGCGGATCTCCACCTTCCCGGTGGCCACGCAGGACGTCGCGCTCGTCGTCGCGAACGACGTGCCCGCGGCCGACGTCGAATCCGCGCTGCGCGAGGGCGCGGGCGAACTGCTGGAGTCCATCCGGCTGTTCGACGTCTTCACGGGCGAGCAGATCGGCGAGGGCAGCAAGTCGCTCGCGTACGCGCTGCGCTTCCGCGCCGCTGACCGCACGCTGACCGTCGACGAGGCGTCTGCCGCGCGTGACGCGGCGGTGTCGCTGGCGACGGAGCGCACGGGAGCGGTGCTGCGGGGCGCGTGAGCCTGTGCCGTGTGCGTGGGGCCCGCCCGGAGCGATCCGGGCGGGCCCTTCCGCGTGCGGGCGCGGGTTGCCGCTGCGCGGGGCCGTTTCCCCTCCCCGCCCGGACCCGGACCCGGCACCGCGCTCCGCGCGGTGTTTCGGGGGCTCCGCCCCCGGGCCCCCGCGCCTCAAACGCCGGCGGGGCTGGAGTTGCCGGCAAGGCTGATTTCGCGCAGCGAAATCAAGCCCGCCCGGCGTTTGAGGGCACGGCCGAAGGCCGTACAGGGTCCGGGCGGAGCCCGGTTTCGGGAAGGAGCGGGTAGGGGAATGAGCCCGCCGCAGGCGCCCACGCACCCGCACCCCCACGCACCCGCACCCCCACGCACCCCCACGCACCCGCACCCCCACGCCCCCGCGCAGCGCCCCCGCCCCCGCCACGCGAAACGGCGCGGGCCGGAGGGGGAAGCCGGTCCGCGCCGTGCGAGGGGCGGGCCGGGAAGGGTCCGATGGACCGGCCGGGCCGCCCGCGGCCTGGCGTCGCCCGCCCTGCCGCGGAGTGTCGGGCAGATCAGCAGGACGGACGACGCGCTCGGGGCCGCCGCACTGTACGAGGGGGAGCCGGCGGCCCGGCCGCCTCTGTGAGAGGCAGTTCAGTCAACAGGCCCCGCCCGCACGCCGGGAGCGCACGCAAGCCGTGGAAAAGCGCACTTGTTTCACACCCCGTGCGAAACGGTCTCCACTACCCTGAGCGGACGCACGTCACCGGAGGGGGCCATGCAGCCCAACACCCTTCTCGACGCCCTGCTCGAAGAAGCGGGCTTCTCCCACGCGGGCCTCGCCGCCCGCGTCAACCGGGCGGGCTCGGCGAGGGGGCTGTCGCTGCGTTACGAACACACCGCGGTGGCACGGTGGTTGAAGGGCCAGCGCCCCCGCGGCCGGGTTCCTGATCTGATCTGCGAGGTGCTCGCGGAGCGGCTGCGGCGCGCGGTCACTCTCGACGACGTCGGGCTCGGCGTACCGGACGCGCCCGCGACGCCCCGGAGTTCGTCGCTGTCCGGGTTCGTCGAGCGGGCCACCGCTCTCTGGCGTTTCGACGCCCAGCAGCGGGCCCGGGACGCCGGTGCGCCCGCGGTCACCGGTACTCCCGCGGTGATGCCGGTGTGGGAGTGGGAGAACCCGCCGGAGGACTTCGACGTCTCACGCGAGGGGTGCGCCCGCGTCGGCATGGCCGACATCCAGATGCTCAGATCCGCGCGCGCGCACTACGAGTTGATGTACCGGCGGGCCGGCGGCATCGCGACCCGCTCACGTGTCGTCGGTTTCCTCCACGCGGAGACGGCTCCGCTTCTGCGCGGCTCGTACAACGACGCCCTCGGCCGCCAACTGCACCGCGCCGCCGGTGGTCTGGTGGCGGTGGCCGGGATCTGCGCCTACGACTCCGACGCGCAGGGCCCGGCCCAGCGCTACTTCCACCAGGCGCTGCGGCTGGCCAAGGCGAGCGGTGACCGAGGGCTCGGCGCGTATGTGATCGCGCTGCTGGTGAACCAGTCGCTGTTCATGTCGGAGCACCGGCAGGCGGTCGCCTTCGCGGAAGCGGCGCTGCGGACGGCGGGCCGGCAGATCACCCCCGCGCTCGCCGCCGACCTGTACGCGATGCAGGCCAAGGCGTACGCGCATCTCGGCGACGGCCCGAGCGCGCGGCGCTGTATCGGGCGTGCCGAGTCGGAGGCCGAGCGGATCCGTCCCGGCCACGAGCCGGACGAGACCGGGTACGTCCAGCCGGGCCTGGTCAACGTCCAGGTGGCGGAGGCGCTGCTCGGTCTCGGGGAGCTGGCGGCGGCGAGGGAGCACGCGACTGCCGCCGTCGGCACGCCCGCGCACGAACGGGGCAGGGTGCACCGGCTCGCCATGCTCAGTCAGATCGAGCTGCGCCAGGGCGAGGTGGACCGTGCGGCACGGACGGCCGCGGAGATGGTGGAGCGGGCCCGGGGGATGGAGTCGCAGCGGCTGAGGGACCGGATGCGGGCGGTGCGCGAGCATCTGGCGGCGAGCGGCTGTGCCGGTGCGGAGGAGGCCGCCGAACTCATCGACGGTGCGCTCCGCGTTCCCCTCTGACCGAGCTCCTGCTGCCATGTTGGCCATCTACTTGTCGGAAGGTGGCAGAAACGTGCAGTGGACGAACTTAAGCGAACAAACCGTGTACGAGAACCGGTGGTTCAGGGTCAACCTCGCGGATGTCGAGCTTCCAGACGGCCGGCACCTGGACCATTTCCTGATACGTCTTCGCGCTGTCGCCGCCGCGACGGTGGTCAACGACGCCAACGAGGTGCTGATGCTGTGGCGGCACCGTTTCATCACCGACAGCTGGGGCTGGGAAATCGCCGCGGGCGTCGTCGAGGACGGCGAGGACGTGGCGGCAGCGGCGGCCAGGGAGATGGAGGAGGAGACGGGCTGGCGGCCCGGCCCCCTGCGGCACCTGCTGACCGTGGAGCCGTCCAACGGCCTCACCGACGCCCGCCATCACCTCTACTGGGCCGAGGACGCCGCCTACACCGGGCATCCGGCGGACGACTTCGAGTCCTCCCGCCGCGAGTGGATACCGCTGAAGCTGGTGCCCGACATGATCGCCAGGGGCGAGGTCCCGGCCGCCGCGATGGCGGCCGGGCTGCTGATGCTGCACCACCTGCGGCTCGGCTGAGGCGCCGGCCGGCTCGGTGGCCGGGGCTCAGTAGGTGTAGAAGCC
Source organism: Streptomyces pristinaespiralis (assembly GCF_001278075.1). Taxonomy (GTDB): domain Bacteria; phylum Actinomycetota; class Actinomycetes; order Streptomycetales; family Streptomycetaceae; genus Streptomyces; species Streptomyces pristinaespiralis. The sequence continues at coordinate 6,914,600 of NZ_CP011340.1, forward strand.
GGAGCCCGTCTTGCGGCCGAGCCGGCCCGCGTCCACCATCCGCTGGAGCAGCGGGGGAGCGGCGTACAGCGGCTCCTTGTACTCCGCGTACATGCTGTCGGCGACCGAGGCCACGGTGTCGAGGCCGATCAGGTCGGACAGCTTCAGCGGGCCCATGGGGTGGGCGCAGCCCATCTCCATGCCGTTGTCGATGTCCTCGCGCGATGCGATGCCCGACTCGAACATCCGGATCGCCGAGAGGAGGTACGGGATGAGCAGCGCGTTGACCACGAAGCCCGAGCGGTCCTGGGCGCGGATCGGGTGCTTGTCCAGCACCTGCTGCACCACGGCCTCGGAGCGCTTGATGGTCTCCTCGGAGGTGGTCAGCGCCGGGATCAGCTCGACGAGCCGCTGCACCGGGGCCGGGTTGAAGAAGTGGATGCCGATGACCTGGTCGGGACGCGAGGTCGCGACGGCCAGTTTCACCAGCGGGATCGAAGAGGTGTTGGAGGCGAGGATCGCGTCCTGACGCGTCACCACCTGGTCCAGCACCTGGAAGATCTCCGTCTTGACCTGCTCGTTCTCCACCACGGCCTCGATGACGAGGTCGCGGTCGGCGAACTCCCCGAGGTCGGTCGTGAAGCTCAGCCTCTCCAGGGTGGCGTCCCGCTCCTCGTCCGTGATCTTGCCGCGTTCGGCGGCCTTGGTCAGGGAGTTGAACAACCGGGTGCGACCGATCTCCAGGGCCTCGCCCGTGGTCTCTGCGACCTTCACCTCGAGGCCGCTGCGGGCGCACACCTCCGCGATGCCCGCGCCCATCTGGCCGCAACCCACCACTCCGACGCGTGCAATGTCGGCCATTGAGTCCGTCACCTCGTGCCTTTCGCTGATCTTTCGGCCGGCAGGTCCCCCGTATGGTTCCGGCGCCCGCCCGACGCCCCGACGTTACTCCGAATGCGTGGGTGGCCGAGCGCCCGGGGCGGGCATGCTCTGCGGATACGACGGCGGAGACCGAGCCCGACAGGGGTGGACATATGGGGCGGATCGGCAGAAGAGGGTTCGTTGTGACGGCGGCGGGGGCGCTCGCCGCGTTGGCGACGGCCGGTGACGCGGCAGCCCGTGTCCCCTCCGAGGAGGCGTCCCGCGGCAAGGGCCGCGGCCGCCGGACCGGACGGGAGTTCCGCGGTATGTGGCTCGCCACCGTGGGCAACCGGGACTGGCCCTCCCGGCCCGGCCTCACGGCCGACCGGCAGCGCGCGGAGCTGCTCGCGTACTTCGACACCGCCGTGGAGCGCCGGCTGAACGCCGTGATCCTCCAGGTGCGCCCCACGGCGGACGCCCTGTGGCCCTCGCCGCACGAGCCGTGGAGCCAGTATCTGACCGGGGTCCAGGGCCAGGACCCGGGCTGGGACCCGCTCGGCACTGCCGTACGGGAGGCTCACCGGCGCGGGCTCGAGCTGCACGCCTGGTTCAATCCGTACCGGGTGGCCACCCACACGGACCCCTCCCGTCTCGTCGAGACCCATCCCGCCCGCCTGCACCCGGACTGGACCGTCGCGTACGGCGGGAAGCTCTACTACGACCCGGGCATCCCGGAGGTCCGGCGCTTCGTCGAGGACGCGATGATGGACGCGGTGGTCCGCTACGACATCGACGCCGTCCACTTCGACGACTACTTCTACCCGTATCCGGTCCCCGACCAGGCCTTCGACGACGACGCGACCTTCGCCCGGTACGGCGACGGGTTCCCCGACAAGGCGGCCTGGCGGCGCGACAACATCAACCGGCTGGTGCTGGAGACGGCCGCGCGGATCAAAGCCGCGAAGAAGCACGTCCGCTTCGGGATCAGCCCCTTCGGCGTGTGGCGCAACGCCGCCACGGACCCGCTGGGATCCCGTACGGCGGCCGGGGTGCAGACCTACGACGACCTGCACGCGGACACCCGCCGCTGGGTCAAGGAGGGCTGGATCGACTACGTCGTCCCCCAGGTCTACTGGAACATGGGCTTCCCGCCCGCGGACTACGAGGCGCTCGTGCCCTGGTGGGCGGAGGTCGCGGACGGCACCGGCGTCGACCTCTTCATCGGGGAGGCCCTGTACAAGGTGGGCGTGGCGGGGCAGCCGGAGGCCTGGCACGATCCGGCCGAGCTCTCGCGGCATCTGACGTTCGCGCAGAGGTACCCGGCGGTCGGCGGTCACTGCTACTTCTCCGCGATGGAGGTCGTGGCGGACCCGATCGGGGCGATGACCAGGGTGGTGGCCGACCACTACCCGACCAGGGTCCGGCCGCCGGCCTGACGCGCCTTGGGGCGTCAGGTCTTCTCGTGGTGCCTGACGACGGTGTCGGGTCCGGGGGACAGCAGCGCTTCGTGCCCGTCCTCGAAGCGGACGCGGAACGGCGGATTGCCTTCGGACCCCAGGACCTCGACGACTTCGGCGACCTTGTCGTGCTGTCCCACGGTCCTGCCGTGCACCAGCAGTGTGTCGCCCACGCTCGCTTGCATCGGGACTGACCTCCTCGGAGCGGCTCGATCTGTGGATTTGTCCGTTTCATCGAGTCTACGGCCGGGGGAGTCCGCCGCGCCTTCGGTGCTGCTCAGGTCGGTTCAGGTGCGGGAGCGCTGGGTGACGGCGATGCACACCAGAACGCCCACCGCCGCGAGCGGCGCCGCGGGCGAGAGCTCCTCGCCGAGCAGCAGCACCGACCAGACGAGCGTCAGCAGCGGCTGGGCCAGCTGGAGCTGACTGGCCCTGGCGATCCCGATGCCGGCCATGCCCCGGTACCAGACGTACAGCCCGAAGAACGTGGATCCGGCGGCCACCCAGACCAGCCCGACCACACCGCGCACACCGAGGTGCACCGGCTCGTACGCCAGGGCCACGGCGGAACCGGCCAGGGCGAGCGGCAGGCAGAGGATCAGGGCCCAGCCGATCACCTGCCAGCCCGGCATCTGCCGCGCGAGCCGGCCCCCCTCCGTGTAGCCCGCCGCGCACACCAGCAGCGCGCCGAACAGATACAGGTCGCCGGTGTGCAGCGCGCCGCCGCTCTGCTGCACCGTGAACGCGATCACGACCGCCGCGCCGGCGAGCGCCGCCGCCCAGAAGGTGCGGGACGGCCTGCGGCCCGTACGCAGGGCGGCGAACGCGGCGGTGGTCAGGGGCAGCAGACCGACCACCACGGCCGCGTGCGAGGAGGTCGACGTCTGCAGCGCGAGCGTCGTCAGCAACGGGAATCCCACCACCACACCTCCTGCGACCGTCGCGAGCGAGGCCCAGTGGCGGCGGTCGGGCAGCGGGACACGGAACGCCAGCAGGAACGTACCGGCGATGGTCGCGGCGAGAGCGCTGCGCACGGCCACCAGCGACCAGGGGCCGAAGCTTTCGAGCCCCCACACCGTGGACGGAAACGTCAGGGAGAAGGCGACCACGCCCAGCGCGGCGAGAAGTGTGCCGCTGCCGACCGCTATCGAGGTGGTGTCAGTAGCGCTATCCTGTGCTCTCATGCAAGAGAGTAGCAGTGTGGCGGAACTCGCGAGGTCGCTGAAAGCGGAACTCGACCGCTATCCGGCCGGTGGGAAACTGCCGTCGAGCCGTGCTCTGGTCGAGCGCTTCCGGGTGTCCCCGGTGACCGTCTCCCGCGCCCTCGCGCAGCTCGCCGCGGAAGGCCTCGTCGTCACCCGGCCCGGCGCCGGCGCGTACCGGGCGGAGCCGCGGGCGGACGCGCGTCCCGCGGGCGACACCTCCTGGCAGGAGGTGGCCCTCAGCGCCGACGCCGCAGCCGAGATCGTGCCGCGCGCCGTCGACGCCTCCGGCGTCCTCGTCACGCTCGCCGCCCCGCCGCCGGGCGTCGTCGAGTTCAACGGCGGCTATCTGCACCCGGGCCTCCAGCCGGAGAGCGCGATGGCCGCCGCGCTGGCCCGCGCCGGGCGGCGTCCCGGAGCATGGGGCCGCCCGCCCACCGACGGGCTCCCCGAACTGCGTGAATGGTTCGCCCGCGGTCTCGGCGGCACGGTCACCGCCGCCGACGTACTGGTCACCGCGGGCGGCCAGTCCGCGCTCACCACCGCGTTGCGCGCGCTCGCTCCGCCAGGGGCACCCGTCCTCGTCGAGTCACCCACCTACCCGGGCATGCTCGCCATCGCCCGCGCCGCCGGACTGCGGCCCGTACCCGTCCCGCTGGACACCGAAGGCGTCCGGCCCGAGCTGCTCACCGCCGCCTTCCGGGCCACCGGGGCCCGGGTCCTCGTCTGTCAGCCGCTCTTCCAGAACCCAACGGGCGCGGTACTGGCGCCCGCGCGGCGCGCCGCGGTCCTGCGCATCGCGCGGGAGGCCGGGGCCTTCGTCGTCGAGGACGACTTCGCCCGCCGGCTCGTCCACGAGGACGCGGGCCCGCTGCCGCCGCCGCTGGTCGCCGACGACCAGGACGGCGTCGTCGTCCATGTGAGCTCACTCACCAAGGCGACCTCGCCCAGCCTGCGGGTCGGCATGCTCGCCGCCCGAGGCCCGGTCCTCGAACGGCTCCGCGCCATCCATGTCGTCGACAGCTTCTTCGTCCCGCGCCCTCTCCAGGAAGCGGCGCTGGAACTGGTGGGCGCGCCCGCGTGGAGCCGGCACCTGCGCGCAGTGGCCGGCGAACTGAGGAGCCGACGCGACACCATGGCCGCCGCGCTGCGGCTCCAGGTACCCGAACTGGCACTCCCTCACATCCCCTCCGGCGGCTACCACCTGTGGCTGCGGCTGCCGGAGGGCAGCGCGGAGGCCGCCTTCGTCGCCGCCGCCCTCCGCGCGGGCGTCGCCGTGGCCCCCGGCCGCCCCTACTTCTCCGCCGAACCCCCCGGCGGACACGTCCGCGTGAGCTTCGCGGGCGTCGCCGGCGCGGCCGAGATCGCGGAGGGCGTGCGCAGACTGCGCACGGCGTGCGACGAGGTGCTGCGCTGAGGCCGCCGGGCCGAGGACCGCGCCTTACGGGGGCGCTCCCACGGCGTGCGGGCCCGTGCCGGTGCCTGCCCTGATCCTCGACGATCTCCACCGGTCCGTCGGCCCCGACCTGCGGCGGGCCACCGCGCGGCGGGCTCGGGCGCGACCGGGAACCCCAGCCGCGCTCGCCTGGCGGCGGGGCGTGGCGCCCAGGCCGGCGGCGGGCTGACCTCGCGCCTCGCGACCGGAGCCGTCCGGTGCTCTGCCGCGGGCGGGGCTGCGGCTCACTGGCGGGCGGACGGCTGGAGTTCGTGCCCGGAGCCGTCCGGTGCTGTCCCGGCGGCGGGGTTCGAGGCCGCTCGGGCAGGCGCCGGCTGCGGCGCTGGTGAGCGCGGACCGGTCCGCGGGCTCCCCTGGCGGCGGGGGCGTGGCGCTCGGTAGGCGCACGGTGCGGCGCTCGTGACCGGGAACCCGTCCTCGGGTTGCCCTGGCAGTGGGGTAGTGGCTCAGGCCGGCGGCGGGCGGACCCTCGCGCCTCACGACCCGAGCCCTCCGGTGCTCTCACGGCGGCCGGGTTCGGGGCGCTCGGGCAGGCGCCGGCTGCGGCGCTGGTGAGCGCGGGCCGGTCCGCGGGCTCCCCTGGCGGCGGGGATCGGTGCGCTCGGTAGGCGCACGGCGCGGCGCTCGTGACTGGGAACCCGTCCTCGGAACCCCTGGCAGTGGGGTAGCGGCGCTCGGGCGGGCGGCGGGCTGACCTCGCGCCTCGCGACCGGAGCCGTCCGGTGCTTTGCCGGGGCGGGGCTGCGGCTCACTGGCGGGCGGACGGCTGGAGTTCGTGGCCGGAGCCGTCCGGTGCTGTCCCGGCGGCGGAATTCGCGGCGCTGGGTAGGCGCACGGCGCGGCGCTCGTGACTGGAACGCGTCCTCGGGTTCCCCTGGCAGTGGGGTAGTGGCTCGGGCCGGCGGCGGGCGGACCCTCGCGCCTCGCGACTGGAGCCGTCCGGTGCTTTCCCGGCGGCCGGGTTCAGGGCGCTCGGCAGGCGCACGGCGCGGCGCTGGTGAGCGCGGACCGGTCCGCGGGCTCCCCTGGCGGCGGGGGCATAGCGCCCAGGCGGGCGGTGCGCGGAGCTCACGCCTCGTGGCCGGAACGTCCGGCGGCGGGTTCGCGGGCGCCGGGCCGGGCGCGCGGACCGTGAGCCGTCCGGTGCGCTCCCCGTTGCGGCCGCCGGCGGGAAACCCTTGACCTGCGAGGCTCCGGCCAGCACCATCACGCCATGAGTGTCCGGGTCACACTGATCGCCGCCGCGCGCTCGTCCTCGCTGCTCACCGAGCGCTTCGACGACGACCGGCCGCTCGACCAGGCGGGCTGGCACGAAGTGCAACTGGCCGCCCACGCACTCGTGCCGCTCAGCGCCGCGGAGCTGCGCTACTGCTCGCCGACGCCGCGCAGCCGGGCGACCGGGGAAGCCCTGGGCTTCGCGCCGCTGGCACAGCCCGCGCTCCGCGACTGCGACATGGGCCGCTGGCGCGGCTACACCCTCGCGGAGGTCACCGCCAGGGAACCGGCCGCGGTCGACGCATGGCTGTGCGACCCGCGCAGCGCACCGCACGGCGGAGAACCGCTGCTGGCGTTCATCTCCCGCATAGGGGGCTGGCTGGACACCCGCCCGGCGGACGACGGAGGCTCGATCGTCGCCGTCGCGGAGCCCGCTGTCGTACGGGCGGCCTTCGTGTACGCGCTGCGTGCGCACCCCTCGATGTACTGGAACGTGGACGTCAGGCCGCTGTCGACGGTCACCTTGACCGGTGTGCCCGGCCGCTGGAGCCTGCGCCTGGAGGCGACCGTGTGAACGCGGGCCGCGGCGTCCGGCCCGCCGGGCCGGACGCCGCGGCCCCTTCGCCTCCTCCGGGCCGAACGGTCCCTACGAGTCCTCCGGCCCGAGCGACGTCCCAGACGCGGACGACGGCCGTTCGAGGAGCACGAACCCCTCGCGGTCGGCCACCGTCCGGTAGCCCTTCTTGACGGCGCTCCTCAGTTTGAACTTCTCCTCGGCGGCGCTCTGCGGCCATCGCAGATGGTCGGGCACCCGGGTGTCCACCATGATCCACTCGGGATAGGGGCGGCTGTCGGCCCAGCCGTAGAGGCTCACACTGGTGCGGGACACGAGATGCGGCACCAGATGTGTGGACGCCTGCACCGTGGCGCCCTCGGGGATCAGGTCCATCACGCTGTCCGCGACGTCCCGGCGGTGGTCGCTCCGCCAAGTGGCGGGCTGGACGAGCTGCCACAACGGGAACTGCGGCAGGAGCAGCGCGGTGATCGCCGCGGACGCCGCCAGGTAGCGGCGCACCCCACCACCGGCGGAGCGCCTGCGGACCAGTGCGTCGACGAACGCCGCGAAGACGATCGGCATCAGCACGAGCGAGTAGTGGTATCCGGTGCCCCAGTGCACTTCGTTGCTCGAGGCGAACCGCCACAGCACGGTCGGCACGGCCACCAGCAGCAGCGGGGACCGCAGGGCGAGGAACAGGGTGGGTGCGAGCAGCAGCACCAGCGTCGTGATCTTCTGCACCGGGGTGATCAGACCGATCGTGAGCTTGTGGAGCAGGGCCGGCAGCCCGCCGTCCTCGCCACCGGGACCGTCCAGCCACATCAGATAGCCGTAGGACCCGCTCGGATTGAACGCCGGCAGGATCACCGTCATCGCCAGCAGCGTCCCGGTGACACCGCACACCGCCGTGACGATTCCCAGCCGGCGGTCGCCGCGCCGGGCGATGAGCAGGCCGATCACGGCCACGCTGATCCCCAGGTCCTCCTTCACCAGCAGCAGCGGCAGCGCCCAGTACGCCGCGGCCCGCAGCCGGTCGTTCGCCAGTGCGGTCAGCGAGCAGGCGAGGAGAGGAACGGCGAAGGCCACCTCGTGGAAGTCGAAACCGACCGCGCTCGCGATGCCCCAGGACAGGCCGTAGCAGAGGCCGATCACCACGGCGGCCGCAGCGCCGAGCGTGCGGCGCGCCCAGAGTGCCAGGGGAATCACGCTCGACGCGATCAGCGCCGCGTGCACGACGAGCAGGGTGTCCGTCGAAGGATGGAGCAGGTAGAGGGGGGCGATGAGGGCGAGCACGGGAGAGAAGTGGTCGCCGAGGACCGGGAAGTCCGGGCCCTTCACCTCCGAGACCGGGAGGTGTCCTTCCGCGTAGGAGCGGACGGCCTGTTCGAAGATTCCCAGATCGAAGCTGTGGGACAGCAGCATGTCGTGCCTGCGCACGGACAGGGCCGCGTAGGAGACGAACAGCGCTCCCGCAAGGCCCCAGATCCACCAGGGGATTCGGCGGCCGGCCGCGGGGTCCCGCGACCGGTCCGTCTCCCGTTCTTCGACAGCCGCTTCTCGCGGAGCGCTCGCAGTGGTGCTGATCGGGGGCGCCTGCATGACCGTGCCTTCCGGAAGCCGAGCCTGAGAGCCCTCAAGATGTCAGCAACGAAACGCAGGTGAGACAGATGCCCTCAGCGGTGCGGTCAGGTTCCACCGAATGGGCGCAGAAGCGCGCCGGCGGTCCTGGCGGTCGCCGGTGCGCCGGTCGTCATGAGCTACGGCGGGGCTTGCCCTGCCTGCCCTTCGGCCCCGCGGAGCCGCTCCGCGGCCGCTTGCCCGCGGCGTTGCCGGCGGCCTTGCCCGCCGTCCGGCCGCCCGAGGACTTCCCCGCGGAGGACTTCCCGGCGGCCGTCTTCCCGCCCGAAGTCTTCCCGCCGGACGTCTTCTTGCCGGAGGTCTTCCGCCGAGCCTCGTCCGCTCCGGGACGCTTGCCCTTCGGCTGTTCCTGCGAAGGGCGGCCGCGCGTGCTGTTGACGGTCCGGCCCCGGACGATGCCGATGAACTGTTCCACGAGATCGGTCGTCGCGTCCTCCGGCCACGACAGGGCGACACGCGACACGGGGGCGTCGGAGACCGGCCGGTAGGTGAGGTCCTTGCGGTGGTGCAGCCGGGCCAGCGACTGCGGCACGACGAGCACTCCCACTCCCGCCGCCACCAGTTCGACGGCGTCCGCCGTCGAGGCGGGACGTTCGATGGCCGGCAGCCCCGGCAGCTGCTCCCATTCGAGGGTGTCGTCGAGAGGGTGCAGGACGATGTCGTCGGCGAGATCCTGGGCGGTCACCTCGTCCACGGCGGCCACGGCGTGGTCCTTCGGGACGACCACCACCGTGGTCTCGGTGTAGAGGGGGATCGCGCTGAGATCCGTCCGGTCGATCGGTGACCGCACGAAACCGGCGTCGGCGTCGCCGCTTCGCAGCATCCCGGGAGCTTCGTCGGCGGAGACCGCGACGAGGGTCAGCGGGACGTCCGGGAGCCGCTCGTGCCAGATCCGTACCCACTTGGTCGGCGTCACGCCGGGGACGTACGCCAGCCGGAAAGAAGGGGATGCGTCGGAGCCTGTCACTCCGCCAGGTTACCGGTCGTGGTCAGAGGCATCGAACACCTCTCGATACCCTTGACACCATGACGTCGCACCAGACCACCCAGACGATGAAGCCCGCAACCGCGGCGAAGAAGCTGGGTGTGTACCTCCCGGCCACACCCACCGAGTTCCAGGAGGGTGTCGTCTCACGCAACGAGCTCAATGCTCTGCAGGCCGACCCGCCCCAGTGGCTGCTGGACCTGCGCCGCGACGGACCGCACCCCCGGCCGGTGGTCGCGGCGAAGCTGGGCGTCTCCATCGCCGGCCTCGCCCGCGGCGGGGTCACCGAGGCTCTGACCACGGAGCAGATCGACGAGCTGAAGCGGGAGCTTCCGGACTGGCTGCGGCAGGAGCGCGCCACCCAGGCGGAGGTCCGCAAGGAAGCGGCCCGCATCAAGGAGAAGAACGCGGCGCGAGCCGAGCAGCCGGGCGACGCGCGCTCCTGACCTGCCGCACCGAGCGACGGTAGAGGCCGGCGACGAGCGCCTGCCGCCGCGTCGGCAGTTCCCTCAGGCCCGAGAGCCCGGCACTCGTCGCCGACAGCTGTACTGGACCGACGGCCGGGGCGGACGCGCCCCGGAGCCGTCGGCACCTCGCTGAATCCGAATCCGGGAGCCCTTCGGACGCGGTCCGTGCAGGATGCCTTCCGTGAACCATGTCCTGTGCGGCCTCGCCGCCAATGCCGCCCTGCCCGCCGAGCTGCTCGACCGGCTGATCGCGGTCGCGGACGCCGACGTCGCCGCGGACCTGGCGCGCCGCCCGGAGGCAGCGGCCGCCAACCCGTCGTTGCCGCTCGCCGTGATGTGGGATCTGGTGCCCTAGCCGTACGGGCACCGGTTCCTACTCCGTGCCGAGCGCCGTGGGGACGTCGAGGACGGCAAGGAAGGCGGTGGCCGCGGGCGTGCGGCCGACGCGGTTCCAGACGACGTGTTCGACGCGGGCCGGTGCGTCGGTGACCTCGATGGTGGTGACGCCGGTGAGCTGAGGCGCGTAGGCGGCGGGGAGCATGGCGATGCCGAGGCCCTGCTCGACCAGTCGCGCCATGAAGTCCGCGGCGGTCACTTCGAAGGCGACGTCGCGGCTCAGACCGGCGGCCGCGAAGGCCTGGTCGGACTGGATCCGCCCGGCGGTCCCGGCCGGAAGGTCCACGAACACCTCGGAAGAGAGCGTGCGCAGGGCGACCGTCGGTTCGCCGGCGAGCGGATGGTCCGGCGCGACCACGGCGACGAGTCGGTCACGGGCGAGTTCGTGGGAGGCGACACCGCGGGGCCGCGCCGTGGTCGGCAGCCCGAGGAAGGCCACGTCGAGGATCCCCTGCTCCACCTGCTCGGTCAGGTCCTCGCTCGCGCCCACCCGCAGGCCGATGCGCACATGCGGGTACTGCCGGCGGAAGTCGCGCAGCGCAGCGGGGACATCGACCGCCGCGACGGTGGGGATCAGGCCCACCGCGAGCCGTCCGCGCACCTCGCCGACCGCCGCTGCGACCTCGGCGGCCGCGCGCTCGGCGGCCTCCAGGCACTGGCGGGCGGCGGGGAGGAACGCCGCGCCGGCAGGTGTCAGCCGCACCCGGCGGCTCGTGCGCTCGAAGAGCCTCGCGCCGAGTTCCTGTTCCAGGCGCGCGATCTGGTGGCTGAGCGCGGACTGGACCACATGACACCGCTCGGCGGCGCGGGTGAAGCTGTTCGTCTCGGCGACGGCGATGACGTAGCGCATCTGCTGGAGCTCCATCGACCCATCGTGGATCGAGATCGGTGCGGTGACAAGCATGTGTTGGACTCATTGATCGCGGCAGGGCGAGACTGCGGGCGTGACAAGTCCCGGAGCACAGAGAGTTCTTGACCGAACCGGCAGCGGTGTCTCCCAAGGGAAGCTCCCGCGCACCGTTCTGACGGCGCTCGCTCCCTTGGCGTGGGGCACGACCTATGTCGTCACCACCGAGCTTCTCCCGCCGGGACACCCGCTGTTCGCGGGACTGCTGCGCGCGTTGCCCGCCGGGCTTCTCGCGCTGGCGATCACCCGGACGCTGCCGCGCGGAGCATGGTGGTGGAAAGCCGCGGTGCTCGGCGTGCTGAACATCGGGCTGTTCTTCCCGCTCCTGTTCATCGCGGCCGAACGACTGCCGGGCGGTGTCGCCGCCACGCTCGCGGCGGCTCAGCCGCTCGTCGTCGCCGTCCTGGCCGTGCCGGTCCTCGGTGAGGACCTGTCGATCAGGCGTCTCCTCTGGGGCGTGACCGGGGTCGTCGGTGTCGGCCTGGTGGTCATCGGGCCGAACGCGGCATTCGACGGCGTCGGGGTCGCGGCGGGCCTCGCGTGCGCGGCCACGATGGCGCTGGGGGTGACGCTCACCAAGCGTTGGGGACGTCCTCCGGGGGCCGGTCCCACCACTCTCGCCGGCTGGCAGCTCACCGCGGGGGGCCTGTTCCTCGTGCCCGTCACGTTCCTCGCGGAGGGGGCACCTCCTCCGGTCGGCCTGCCCGCCGCCGTCGGCTACCTCTGGCTGGGTCTGGCCGGCGGTCTTGCCGCCTACGTCCTCTGGTTCCGCGGCATCACCACATTGCCCGTCACCTCCGTCGCGGTTCTCGTCCTGCTCTCGCCGCTGGTCGCCGCGGTTCTCGGCGCCGTGCTCCTCGGTCAGACGTTCGGCCTGGTCCAACTCGTGGGTTTCGGGCTCGCGCTCGCCGCGATCGTCGCGGGGCAGCTTCCCGCACCCGCCCGCTCACGGGACCGCTCTCCGTGACCGAGCACTCGCGTCGGCCCGCGCCGACCGGAGTGCTCGGCCCCAAGGAACCCGTGGGAAAAGGGCTTCGCCGTGAATGCCTGGTCCGGGCATGATGCGCACCGTGCACGAGGACACGGCCCAGGGCAGGCACGGACGGTACAGGCTGACGGAGACGGAGCACGGTCACGTCTGGGGATCGTGCGCCGCGGCGGACGGACTCTTCGGGGAGCCCCGGCGCGGGACGTACGAACTGTTCGGCTGGACCCCGGAAGGTGATGAGCCGGGGGACCGGGTCGGCAGCCGGGTGTGGCTGGTGCCGGACGACCAGGAACTCGATCCTCCCTGGCTGCTGGAGGACGCGGAGAGCCTGGGGCGCCCTCCCGGAACGGACAGTCGGGTCCTCACCGGCCTGGACGACTACGAGGGTCCACCCGAGGGACACCGGGGTCGCGTTCGCGTGCACGACGGGCGCCGATGGCTGGGTTCCTGCCGGGAATTCGCCCGCGTCCTGCCGCCGAAGCACGTGCCGCCCCCGCTCGTCCTGCGGGGGCTCGCCCCGAGTGATCGGCTGCGGGCGGCGCTGAGCAGAGGGACACGGCGGGCACTGGACCTTCAGGAGGCCGCCCTGGAGATACATGACGACCGGGGCGAGCCGCTCACCGAACGACTGCTCCGGGCCAGGGTCAGCGCCTGGCGCCCGTCCTCCCGCGGGACGGAACTGATCGACCTGGAGCTCGACGGAGCGCACTTCGAGCCCGTTCCCGCACACGCCCGGCCCGTCTGGGAGCGGTGGCTCGCCGGGCCGCCGGACAACCCGGGCGCCTGGGCCGGCCTCGACACCCGACGCCGCGGCGCCTGGCTCGATCTCGTCCGGGAACGGGCCGGCCGGCGCACCCGCCCCGACCGGCCGGCCGGTCACGCCTACGAACTCGACGGCCGCCACGTCACCGACGAAGCGGGCCTCTACCTGGCGCTCGGCGAGGCGGTGAACGGGCCGGGTGGCTACTTCGGCGGCTGCCTGGCAGCCCTCGACGACTGTCTGCGCGGCACCTTCGGCTGCACCGCCCCCGCCACCCTGCTCTGGCGGGACGCGGCGACGGCACGCCGGCACCTGTCCCGGGCCCTGACACCGGACGGCCGGCGATACGACCAGTTCGCCGTGATTCTCGAGGTCCTTGCCGAGGGCGGTATGCACGTCACCCTGGCGTGAATCGCGGTCCGCCCGCCACGGACCCGTACGGGGAGACCGAGCGCCGGGTCCGTGCCGCCGATCACCGGACCGGACGGCGCGTGCGCCGGACGCGGTGAGTCCTGTTCATGCGCCGCCGAAGCGGCCCATGAGTCCTGTTCATGCGCCGGCAAGCGGCCCGCGGCGTGCGGCCCACACCATGCGCTCGGTGCGCACATTCAGGTCGGTGCGGCGCAGGACGCTGTGGGGGCCGTCGGTGTCGAGCAGTTGGTCGAGAGCGGTCAGGTCCTGGGGCGTCAGGGCGGATACGACACCGCCGCGGATGCGGCGCAGACTGCTGAGCGCGTAGCGCCCCACCGCGTCGGTGTGGGGCGGGCCGATGTCTACGGTGACGGTGCGTTCCCCTTCGACGGTGAAGCCGGCGCCTCTCAACTTGGGTCCCCAGTCGGCGCCGCGGTGGGGAACCTGCTCGGCGTGGTGGTGATCGAGGGCGGCATGGCAGCGCTCCTCGAGCCCGGGCGCTTCTTCCGGGGCGTCTTCGGGCAGGAACCGGGGGAAGCCGGCCAGCTCGACGACGGCGAACAGCCCGCCGGGCGCCAGCAGTTCGTGGACCTGCCGCAGCGTGCGGTCCGGGTCGGCCATGTGGTGCATGGAGGCCGATGCCCAGACCAGCTCCGGCGTGCCGAGGTCGGGCCACGCGGTCGCGTCGAGGTCTGCCTCGACGAGGCGCACGCGGTCGGCCGCTCCGGCCGCGGCTGCCTTCTCCCGCAGGCGGTGCAGGTGGGCGGCCGAGGAGTCGACCGCTGTCAACTCGGCCTCGGGAAAGCGCTCCAGCAGAGCGAGGGTGCCGGCTCCGGTCCCGCAGCCCAGGTCCACGATGTGGCGGGGGCCGGTCCCGACGGGCAGCCAGGCGGTGATGGACGCGGTGTGTCCGGCGAGCACTTCCGCGTCCAGGTCGAGGATCTCCGCCTGGTCCTCTGTGTCCTGGCCGTGGCCGTGGTCGGGCCCGTGTCCGTGGTCGGACCCGTGCCCATGGTCGGACCCGTGTCCGTGCTTGTGCTCGGACCCGTGTCCGTGGTCGTGCTCGCGGTCGTGGACATGGTGCGCGTCGTGGTGCGCCGTGTGCGGGGAGGGGTGGCTCATGCGCCCACGCTAAGCGGGCCGTACGCGTGTGACCCGGCCGGTTCCGGAATGCGCAAGGCGATGGCCGGCTGGACTGCGTCACACGCAAACGGTCACGGCGACCGGCGGTCCGCCGTCCCGGTGTCCTCGCCGCGCTGGTGACCGCGGCGGGCGTCGCGGTCGAAGATGCCCAGGATCTCGCAGGGTCCGCCCTCGGCGCCGATGGCGTGCGGGAGCATCGTGGGGAACTCCGCCGCCTGGTTGGTCTCGATCCGCAAGCGCCGGTTGCCCAGGAGCAGGACCGCGGTGCCGGAGAGGACGACGAGCCATTCGCGGCCCGGGTGGGCGCGCATGCGCGCGGGGTTGTCGGGCGGCGGGTCGGTCATGCGCTGGCGTACGACGGTCATGCCGGGCTCGGCCTTGATGGGCCAGCGCATCAGCCCGTGGGCGCCGTCGATCATCGGGTTGGAGACCACGTCGTCCGTGGCGGTCTCGACCAGTTGGTCGAGCGAGGTGTCCAGGGCGCGGGCGAGCGTGACGAGCTGGTCCAGCGCCAGGCGGCGATGGCCGTTCTCGATGCGGCTCAGCGTGGACTGGCTCAGGCGGCCACGGGCCGCCAGTTCCTCCAGGGACCAGCCCTGCGCCACGCGCAGGGCGCGGATGCGTTTGCGTACCAGGCTGTCCAGCTCACCATTGTCTTGCGTCATAGGCAACATGCTATGCCGACAAGGCAAGCACTGGTTAGCGTCGTCCTTGTTCGCCCCCGGGCACGACCCGGACGGCCCAGCAGCCCGGCCCTCGCCGCACACCGGCCGCGTACGCGAAGGACGGGCCACCATCCCTTCACCCCTGGCGCTCCGGCGCCGGTCTCTCCATGCCCTGTCGAGAGGAATCCATGAGTACGAACCAGCCTCCCCAGGTGAGCGCTGCCCCGAGCGGCGCCCCCGCCGAGGGCGTGCCGGACGCGCGTCGGCGTCGCACGATCCTGATCGCCGTCTGCGTCGCGCTGATGGCCGTCATCGCCTCGGTGTCCGGGCTCAACGTCGCCCAGCCCGACCTGGCGGTCGCCTTCGGCGCCTCGCAGAGCACGATCCTGTGGATCATCAACATCTACACACTCGGCCTGGCCGCACTTCTCCTGCCGCTCGGCGCGCTCGGCGACCGCTGGGGGCGCAAACCCATGCTCCTCACCGGCCTGATCGTCTTCGGCGTCGCCGGCGTGGTGGCCGGTCTCGCCCCGTCCGCGGAAGTCATGCTCGCCGCACGCCTGTTCAGCGGCGTGGGTGCGGCGATGATCATGCCCATCACGCTCGCCGTCATCACCTCGACCTTCCCGGCCGAGGCGCGCGGACGGGCGATCGGCGTGTGGACCGGCGTCGCCGGGGGCGGCGGCGTCCTGGGCATGTTCCTCTCCGCCGCCCTGGTCGACGCGGCGAACTGGCGGTGGCTGTTCGTCCTGCCCGTCGCACTCGTCGTCGTGGCCTTCGTCATGGCGCTGCGTTCCGTTCCCGACTCCCGCGAGAGGTCCGGGCACACCTTCGACACCGTCGGCGCTCTGACCTCCGTCGCAGCGGTGGCCGGCCTCATCTTCGTCCTGCAGGAGGGACCCGAACGGGGCTGGACCGCTCCGGCCACCCTGGTCGGCCTCCTCGTCGGCGTCACCGCCACCGTCGGCTTCGTGGCCTGGGAGCTCCGCCGCCGGGATGCCGCGCTGCTGGACGTGCGCCTGTTCGGCGAGCGTTCCCTGGCCGGCGGCTCGATGACGCTCCTGGTGGTCTTCGGCGTCCAGGCGGGCATCTTCGTGGCCCTCTTCCCGTACTTCCAGGCCGTGCTCGGCTGGTCCGGTCTGCTGTCCACCCTTGCGCTGATGCCCATGGCCGTGCTGATGATGGCCGCCTCAAGTCTCGCCTCGCGGCTCACCGCGCGTGTCGGCCCGCGAGCGACCATGGGCACGGGAATCCTCACGGCCGGTGCGGGTCTGGCGCTGATGGCCGCCATGGTCTCCGTCGACGGCGGTTACCTGTCCGTTCTTCCCGGCATGCTGACCATGGGCATCGGCATGGGCCTGTCCATGACGCCCTCCACCGAGGCCATCACCGGTGCCCTCCCCGGTGAGCGCCAGGGTGTCGCGTCCGCCCTCAACGACGTCACGCGGGAGTTCGGGACCGCGCTCGGCGTCGCCCTGCTCGGAGCGCTCCTGTCCTCCGGCTACCGCGGTGCCGTCGACACCCGGCTCGCCGGCGTGCCCCAGGGCGCCGCGGACACCGCCCGAGAGGGCGTCGCCAACGCCCTCGACGTCGCGAACCAGGCCGGACCTCGATCGCAGGCACTGATCCACGCAGCCCGGGAATCGTTCGTCGACGGCTGGCAACAGGCCATGTGGGCGGGCGTCGCCGTCATGGCCGTCCTCTTCCTCCACCTCCTCGCCAAGGGCCCTCGGTACGCCACCCCTGAGCCGGCCGAGCACGCCACCCACGAACCGGCCGACGCGAGTCCGTGAAGGTGCAACGTGATCGAGGGGTCGGAACCGCCGTGAGGACGGGCTCGGCCGCGGCCCACTCGAAGGGTGGCTTCGCGGCTCCGCTTCCCCTATGGCCGTCATCCCTCTAATCTAGGTAGACCTACCTACCTAGTTTGGATCGTGATGAGCGGGACCGATGTGAGTACGGGGCAGAGCGGCAGGCGGCGTCCGGCGAGGGAGCGGCTGCTGGCGGCGGCCGCCCGCCGCTTCTACGCCGACGGGGTGGCGGCGACCGGCATCGACACGATCACCGCCGATGCCGGTGTGGCGAAGATGAGCCTCTACAACAACTTCTCCTCCAAGGCCGAACTCGTCAGGGCCTACCTCGACGCCCGGCACGAAGAGTGGCTCGGCCTCTACCGGGCGCGGCTGGAGCAGGCCCGGGGGCCGCGCGCCGGGGTGCTGGCGGTCTTCGACGCCTACGCCGACCACGCGGCGTCCGCCTTCGAGCACGGCTTCCGCGGCTGCGGGCTGCTCAACGCCGCCGCGGAACTCCCCGCCGCGGACGCGGGGCGGGCCGTGGTGCGCGCTCATAAGGAGGAGGTCGAGCGGCTGATCGCCGGCCACCTGGAGGAGCTGCTGCCCGGCCGCCCCGATGAGGCACACGCGACGGCCGAGCACCTGTCCTTCCTCCTGGAGGGCGCGATGGCCCGCGCCGGCCTGGAGGGCGACGGCGTCCGTCTCCAGCACGCCCGCTCCCTCGCGGCCGACCTGCTCGAGCGACTGTGAGGCGGCCCGCCGGACACGGCAGGTCCGCGGGGACCGGCGCGCTCTGTGTGCTGGCGGCCTCCGTCCTGTGGGGGACGACGGGCACGGCCGCGACGTTCGCCCCGGAAGTCGGGCCGCTCGCCATCGGCGCCGTCGCGATGGGCCTGGGCGGACTCCTCCAAGCCCTCCTCGCCGCCCCACGGATCGCCCGCCACGCGGCCCGGCTGCGCGACCAGCGCGGCACGGTGCTGCTCGGGGCGGCCTCGGTGGGGGTCTACCCCCTGGCGTTCTACAGCTCCATGCACCTGGCCGGAGTCGCCGTGGGGACCGTGGTGTCGATCGGCGCCGCCCCGTTGGCGTCGGCCCTGATCGAACGCGTCGTGGACGGCCGTCGGCTCACACGCCGCTGGATGCTCGCGGCCTCCCTCGGGCTGTTCGGCACCGTTCTGTTGTGCGTCGCGGAGGCCACCCGCGCCGCCGACGACGCGGGAGGGGCCTCCGTGGCCGCGACCGTGCTCGGTGTGGGCCTCGGCCTCGTCGCCGCCGCGACCTACGCGCTGTACTCCTGGGCCGCACACCGGCTCATCAGCCGCGACATCCCTTCCCGTGCGGCGATGGGTGCCGTCTTCGGGCTCGGCGGGCTGCTCCTCCTGCCCGTCCTGGCCGTCACGGGCGCCCCGCTCGTCAGCTCGTGGTCCAACGCGGCCGTCGGCGCCTACATGGCGCTGGTCCCGATGTTCGCCGGCTACGTCCTGTTCGGCCGGGGGCTCGCGCACGTGCTCGCCAGCACCGCCACCACGCTGTCCCTGCTGGAACCGGCCGTCGCGGCCGTACTCGCCGTCCTGGTCGTCGGCGAACGCCTCCCCGCCGCCGGCTGGACCGGGATCGCGCTCGTCATCGCATGCCTCGCCGTCCTCACCACCCCCGCAGCAGCCGTCCGCCGCCAGCGGCGATCCGGCGGGCCGGACCAGAGCGCCGATGCCGGTCCGGCGAGGCAGGGCGACCCGGTGCGTTCCTCGGCCCCTTAGGACGCGCGGCCCGTCCGACCGGAGGCGACGAGTCTCCCCACCGACGTCCTCACGCGAGATGGCCGTCTTCTGCACCGGGCGGCGTTGTTGTCGCGACCACGGCGGGCTGATCCCCGCACGGACACCCGGGCCGGTGCTCGCATGCCGATGATGTTGCTGTGCACCGTACTTGGCCCCGATGGACAGTGGGGCCCAGGGGCCGTCGCTTGGTTCGGGCTCCTCGGGGTAGATCGGGCGGGCACAGTTAGAAGTCCCGGTTCGCCGACTCCGGCGGCGGAGGTCATCCAAGGCAGGACATCCATGGCGTGGGCGCGTTCGCCGGTGGCGAGGGTGTCGACCGCGGTGTGGAGGTCGACGAGGGCGGGTCTTCCGTTGTTGCTGAACCAAACACCGCGAATCGCCTGAACGTGGTCTTCGGTGGATGCGTGGAGGCTGACCGCACCGGCCCGAGCCTGCCCGGGCCCAGCCGGACTGACAGCGCCATCGCCGAAGCTCCCGGCCTGCTCAGCGCGAGGCATGAGCGCCGACTGGGTGCGTCCGTCGCCATTCCATCCGTGCGCCGAGGGCGCACAGGAGGGTGACCAGGGCGGTGCCGGCCACGATCACCCACTCGAGGGCCCCGCTCCCGGCGTCCGGTTCGACGTCGAAAAGAATCTCGATCCAGTCGTGCCAGATGAGGGTGACCACGAAGAGCAGCGCGGAGAGCGACCCGAGGGCCACTTCGACCCAGAATCGGCGGCGGAGCGTTCCGGAACCGCTGCGGTGCGGGGCTTGGAAGGTCATGGCGCGTCTTCCCCTCTGTGCTCCCCGTCATCGGCCTGCGAGGCCTGCTGCTGCGCGGTGGGACGGACCACGTAGGTGCTGCCGCCCACCAGCATGTTCTGTACCTCTTGGAGGACGTGGAACTCGACGGGCCGGTCCGGCGCGTCCGCAGGGAGGCGGACGTTGACGGCCATCCCCCGGGAACCGAGCTCGGGGTCGATGCGCACGCCCTTCAGCTCGTTCTTGCGGTGTTCGTCGGGCTTCATCACGTACGAGCGCGCGAAGTCGAACTTGCGGATCCGCCCGTGCCGGTCGACGAACTGATCGGGCAGGAACTCGTCCGCGTGATCAAGGAGTTCGACGCCGTTGCCGGGCTGCGGCCCCTGGGCGTTGCCGAGCTTCTCGAAGGTGATGTACAGCCGCGTGCCCTCGGGAAGGTTCGCCCAGTCGAACCTCACGGTGGAGGGCTGGTTGGTCAGGCTGACCTTGTTGAGCAGGAGGAGGAATGCGCGGGATGGTGTGACGCCGCCGGGCAGCGCGTCCTCGACCTGGAGGTTCTTCAGCCCGGCGTGCTTGCGGGTGGTGACCAGCGTCGTCACGTCGAAGACCCCGCTCGCCGCGATGGGGTCCTCGTCGCAGGTGACGACCGCCAGGACGCAGGAGTGGGCGGCCGCGGTGGATGGCACGAGGAAGTCCCATTCGGCCACACCGGGCTCCGCCGCTTCCAGCCTGGCGATCGTCCTGACCGGGCCGAGGGGCGTGTAGGCCGTGCTGACGGGATCGGCGGCGAAGGGCTTGCCGTTGGACCAGAAGTCCGTGGGCAGGGCGGGCAGGTTCGCGGAGGCGTCGGCCAGGAAGGCCCGCACCCGGACGTTCGTCGCCGCGCGGACGCCCCTGTTGTGGACCTGTACGTAGAAGCGGTTCACGGCCGTCCGGCGTGCCGTACGGTGCGCCAGCCGGGCCAGGGCGACGTAGTCGCCGACCGGGCTCGTCGTCTGGTAGTTGGGCTGTGGGGCGTCCACTACGATGTCGGGGCTCTGCCACCACCACATGGTGCTCGGCGTGGCGCTCGGGTCGAAGGGGTCCGCGACGCCCGAGGGGGAGGGAAGGACCCGGCCGGAGTCGAGCACGGTGTCGCGCACGTACAGGTCGACCATCGTGGTCGGCGCCGCGTCAACGGGGCGCTCCCAGACGCTCCTGCCGTGCGTGGCGGCGCGCAGCAGTCGGCGCTTGGCGTGCAGGGCAAGGTCGAACACCGGTGCGTTGGGCAGACCCTGGTCCCACAGGGTCCAGTTCAGGCCCGCGTCCTCGGTTCGGAACACGCCGCTGTCGGCGCCGCAGAAGAGTCGGTTGGCGTTCGTCGGGTCGATCACGATGGTGTTGACGGGGTTGGCCGGTGCCAGTCCGTTGGAACGCGAGGTCCACACGGTGTCGGCCGTGCCCCGCCGGTAGACGTGGTCGCAGCTGAACTCGCCGGGTTCCGAGGCGTTCAGCATGCCGGCGATGGTCACCCAGACGGTCCCCGCGGTGTCGACGGCGATGTCGGACACGCATACCAGGGGCAGGGCCGGACCCGTCAGGTCCGTGCGCGTCACGTCCGCGGGGCTCCATGTCGCCCCCGTGCGCCGGTACCGGTAGACCCGTCCGTTCTCCGTCCCGGCGTAGACGGTGTTGCTGTCGCCCGGATGGACGGCGATGGCGGTAATCGCCGGTCCGGGTCCCGAGGTGATGGCTGCCCAGCTGTCGGCGCTGTTCGCGCTGCGCCAGAGCTGGTCCCCACCGAAATAGCAGGTGGTGGGGGTGGTCGGGTCGAGCGCGAACGGCGCGTAGAACGGGACCCTGCCGCCGATTCCGGAGTTCTTCAGAGACCACGAGGCGCCGGCGTCATCGGAACGGTAGATGGTCTCGTTGGTGTACTCCTGGTACATCCGGACCGGCTTCGACGGGTCGATGGCGGTGAAGCCGCCGTCACCGTAGGCCGATACCGTCCACGCCGGTGTGCCAGCGTAGCGGTGCACGCCGTTGTCCTGCGTACCGCCGATCAGCACGTTCTCCCACTCGGGGTGCTGGGCGATGGAGTGGAACTGGAGCGTCGCCAGGTCCCGGTTGCGGTCGGTCCACGTCACGCCGGTGTCGGTGGAGATCTGGATGCCCCCGTCGTTGGCGTCCCAGCAGACGGCCGGGTTGACCGGATCGAAGACGAAGGCGTGGTGGTCGGCGTGGACGTTGTTGGTGGGCTCGAACACGCCACCGCCAGTGCTGGAGCGCCACAGACTCCGCTCCGCGACGAACAGGACGTTCGGGTCGGTGGGGTGCATCGCCACGTGCAGGGCGTAGAAGCTGAGGTCGGTGAAGGCGAGGGCGACGGTGTGAGTGTGGCCCGTGGCGTCACTGTTCGTGGTGAGCTCCACTCGTCCGCCACCGGCCAGCCTGGCGAACTGCTGGGCCGTGAACGAGACCATGTGCGTGTGGGGCGTCGTCCCGCTGGGGGTGGTCGTGTAGGTGTGGGGGGCCGTCGGTGCCGTCATGTCCGCCGCGGGCACCGTGACCGAGTGGGCGTGACCGGCGTCGACCGATGTCCCCGATCCGGCAGCGGAGTTCAGGCGCATCGGTACAGCCGTCCAGGTGCTCCCCGCGTCCGTCGTCTTCGCCAGTGCCGCGAAGCCGGGGTAGGCAGCGAACAGGGCGAGGGCGACGTCGGGGTTCCCCGCCTGCTGGGCCATCGCGACCCGCTCGAATTCCCGACGGGCCGGCAGCCCCGGACTGCTGATCGCCGTCCAAGCGGACCAGGACCCGGAGGTGCGGGTACTCGTCCATAGAGCTTCGCCGTACTGGGCGGTGACGACCTTCAGGGTTCCGGGCGGCCCGGGAGCGCGGAACACCACCATGTCGGTGAACAGGCCGACGTGGCTCCGGCGCGTCCAGTTCACGCCCCCGTCGGTGCTTTCGCATACACCGATACCGGAGGACACGAGGAGGCGCTTGCCCGTGCTGTCCGTGGGGTCGAACACCACGCGGGTGACGGGGGCCCTGTCGAAGAACGCCGTCCCCAGTTCGGTCCAGGTGTCGCCGCCGTTGGACGAACTCATCAGACCGGCGCCGTAGTACGTGTCGTGGGTGGCCTGCTGCTCACCCGTCCCGGCCACGATGTGGAGGTGGTCGGAGGGGTCGATCGCCAGTGCCCCGATGGCCAGACTGCGCTGGTAGTCGGATTTCGGTGTCCACGTTAGTCCTCGGTCCGTGCTCTTCCATACCCCGCCGTTTGCCGTACCGAGGTAGACCGTGTTCGTGTCGGTGGGGTCGACGGCGACGGAGAGTGCCCGGCCGCTCCACGCGGTGTTCCAGGCCAGCACCGGACTGGGACCCATCGGCGTCCAGTTGGTCCCGCCCGGAACCGGGGCCGACCGGGTCGTTCCGTCCGGCTCCCGGCCGGCAGCGGCCCGCATGCCCGCCTCCAGCCGGTCCCGGCGCTCGCGGAGCGCCCGGACGCCCGAGACCTGGGCTTCGCGCGCGCCGGGAGGGATGCGGCCGATGTGACCGAAACGGCGCTCCCACAGATAGCGCTCGCGCTCAAGGGGGGCGTCGCTCTCCTCCGGGGGCTCACCGCCAGGCCCCTCCTTCGAGCCCTCCGGGGGCTGGCCGTGCGCCGCGGCGGGGAAGGGCCGCACGATCACCGTCACGGACGCGGCCGTCCCGTCCCCGCCCTGTAGGTAGTCCGTTCCCCGCCGTGCATACACCGCCGCGATGTGGTGTTCACCCGGGTCCAGGCGGAAGGTCGAGAGGCGACAGGCGAAGACACCGTTGCCGTCAGGCAGGATCGCCTCGCCGGTGGCCGGCCGGACATCGGACCCCGTGGGCTGCTCGGCCGCGAGATCGCGGCCGACTTCGCGTACATCGGGAACCGCCAGCCCCTGGAGCACCCGGTCGGCCAGTACCTGCTGCCCGTCGACCGTGAGCCGGACCGCCCAGCTCTCCCAGCCCGAGCCGCGGATCTCGAGCGACATGCCCTGATGACACGTTCGCGGGCTGACCTCGAGGAGAGGAACCTTGGCCGCGTCCCCTTCGGACCGGCCGGTGTTGCTTCCGTAGCCGTCCATAACTCCACGATAGGAGCGCGCCACCGGCAGGGCCTGTCCAACCTTCAATGATTGAAGGGGACTCGGGGCAGGGGCCGTGCCGTGCCACACACCGTCAGGAAGCGACGCGGCGGAATGGATGAACGGGCAACCGGCAAGAACCTCGCACACGTCGTCGGCGCGCGGCGCACCTGGCGCTCCTGCGCGCAACCCGCACGGGTTGTGCCCTTGTGCCGTCCCGCGGAGCGGTACTTGACCCGCGTGGGGCGGCTCCGTCAGCATCGGGCCGTGCCCACCACACTTGGTGGCATGCCAGCTGCGTACAGCCGCTGCGCTCGGGCCGTCTGGGACTTTACCTCTGCGCAGGTCAGGGAGGGCAGGGAAGCTCTTCGAACGTGACGCCACCATGCTTCGAATGGCAGCTGGGTGGTGCTCCGACGGGCTTGGCACGCGCAGGTGAGTGGCGGGGCGAGCCACTCCTCCCGCTCCATGGTCGCCATACACGTGTCAAATGTTCGTCCTGTGGCGTTCATGTTTCCCGGAGCAGTACGGAGACGCCAAGGACGGTCAGGGCACGGGTGTGTAGTCGCCGTCCTCGTCCATCTCGAAGCTGCCCGTGGTGTGTCCGTCGACAGCGGTGTGCTTGAGCCAGTTGCGGGACAGGCGGTGGAGATGCGCTGACGCCGGTTCCCACTGGAGCTGGTGGCCGGAGCAGGCCACCTTGAACATCAGCTTCCGTGTGCCTGGAATAGATTTGTAGAGTTCCGGGACCGAAAGGAACGGGACGGTTCCCGGTGCGCTGTTCACCGTCTTGTCGTGCTCCCCGTACATGATGAGCACCGGCACTTTGTCCCCGAGGATGTTCTTCACTTTCACCCCGGTCTTGTTCCAGCCCCACCAGAAGGCGTTCCGGAAGCGCAGCACTCCTTGGGGGACCCCGTACCTCTCGGCGCCCCAGTTGCTGCCGAACATGTCGCTGTCCATGATCGCTTCCCAGACGGTGTCGACCATGCCCTCCTCCCGCTGCTCCGGGCAGCCCAGCTCCCTGTTCCATGGGGAAGCCCCACCGGGGGTCCGTGCTGGCTGACAGAGGCAGCGGGAAGGGTGGGTCCCAGTCGGTGCCCGGGGCGCTGGCCTGGTAGTTGGCTCCGAAGACCGGCGCGAGACGCCGACGCTCAGTCACAGACGCCCCGGCTGCACGGAGACTCATTGCATAAACCTGCATAGCTGCGTATAGTCATGCCATCGATGAGGAGGATTTTCGATGACCGTACGAGCAGCAGTGGCAGGGGCGAGCGGGTACGCGGGCGGAGAGCTGCTCCGGCTGCTCCTGGCCCACCCCGAGGTCGAGATCGGCGCGCTCACCGGCAACTCCAACGCCGGCAAGCCCCTCGGCACCATGCAGCCGCACCTGCTGCCGCTGGCCGACCGGGTGCTGATGCCGACCACCGCAGAGGCGCTCTCCGGGCACGACGTCGTGTTCCTCGCGCTCCCGCACGGGCAGTCCGCCGCCGTGGCCGAGCAGCTCGGCGACGACGTGCTGGTCATCGACATGGGGGCCGACTTCCGGCTGAAGGACGCCGCCGACTGGGAGCAGTTCTACGGCTCCGGGCACGCCGGCACCTGGCCCTACGGCCTGCCGGAACTGCCGGGCGCCCGCGCCGCGCTGGAGGGGTCCAGGCGTGTCGCGGTGCCCGGCTGCTATCCCACCGCCGTCTCGCTCGCGCTGTTCCCCGCCTACCAGGCGGGAATCGCCGAGCCGGAGGCCGTGATCACCGCCGCCACCGGAACCTCCGGCGCCGGCAAGGCGCTCAAGCCGCATCTCCTCGGCTCCGAGGTCATGGGGTCCATGAGCCCTTACGGCGTCGGCGGCGGCCACCGCCACACCCCCGAGATGATCCAGAATCTGAGCGCGGTCGCGGGGGAGCGGGTCACCGTCTCCTTCACGCCCACCCTCGCGCCCATGGCCCGCGGCATCCTCGCCACCTGCTCCGTGAAGGCGAAGCCGGGCACCACGGCGCACGACGTGCGGGCCGCGTACGAGAAGGCGCTGGCCGACGAGGAGTTCGTGCACCTGCTGCCCGAGGGGCAGTGGCCCGCCACCGCCTCCGTGTACGGGTCGAACGCGGTGCAGATCCAGGTCGCGTACGACGAGAACGCCGGCCGCGTGATCGCGATCAGCGCCATCGACAACCTCACCAAGGGCACCGCCGGCGGCGCGGTGCAGAGCATGAACATCGCCCTCGGACTCCCCGAGAGCACCGGTCTTTCCACGATTGGAGTTGCGCCGTGAGCGTGACCGCAGCGAAGGGATTCACGGCAGCGGGCATCGCCGCCGGGATCAAGGCGAACGGCAACCCGGACCTGGCCCTCGTGGTCAACACCGGGCCCCGCCGCGCCGCCGCCGGTGTCTTCACCTCCAACCGCGTCAAGGCCGCACCCGTACTGTGGTCCGAGCAGGTCCTCACCGGCGGCGAGGTCAGCGCGGTGGTCCTCAACTCCGGTGGCGCCAACGCCTGTACGGGTCCCAAGGGCTTCCAGGACACCCACGCCACCGCGGAGAAGGCGGCCGAGGTGCTCGGTCACAGCGCGGGCGAGGTGGCCGTCGCGTCCACCGGGCTGATCGGCGTCCTGCTCCCCATGGACAAGCTGCTCCCTGGCATCGAGCAGGCCGCCGCCCAGCTCTCCGAGCACGGCGGCGAGAAGGCCGCCATCGCCATCAAGACCACGGACACGGTCCACAAGACCGCGGTCGCCCAGGGCGACGGCTGGACCGTCGGCGGCATGGCCAAGGGCGCCGGCATGCTCGCACCCGGCCTCGCCACGATGCTCGTCGTCCTCACCACCGACGCCGACCTCGAGCCCGCCGACCTGGACAAGGCACTGCGCGACGCCACCCGGCAGACCTTCGACCGGGTCGACTCCGACGGCTGCATGTCCACCAACGACACCGTGCTGCTCCTCGCCTCCGGCGCCAGCACGATCACCCCCCGCTACGAGGAGTTCGCCGAGGCCGTACGGGCGGTCTGCGACGACCTCGGCCGGCAGCTGATCGGCGACGCGGAGGGCGCGAGCAAGGACATCAAGGTCGAGGTCGTCAACGCGGCCACGGAGGACGACGCCGTGGAGGTCGGCCGCTCCATCGCCCGTAACAACCTCCTCAAGTGCGCCATCCACGGCGAGGACCCCAACTGGGGCCGGGTGCTGTCCGCCATCGGCACCACGCGCGCCGCGTTCGAGCCGGACCGGCTGAACGTCGCCATCAACGACGTGTGGGTCTGCAGGAACGGCTCGGTCGGCGAGGACCGCGACCTCGTCGACATGCGGTACCGCGAGGTCCGGATCACCGCCGACCTCGCCGCCGGCACCGAGTCCGCGGTCATCTGGACCAACGACCTCACCGCCGACTACGTCCACGAGAACAGCGCGTACAGCTCATGAGCACGACCAGGAAGCACACCGCGCTGCCCAAGGCCCAGATCCTCATCGAGGCCCTGCCGTGGCTGACCCGCCACAACGGAAAGACCGTCGTCATCAAGTTCGGCGGCAACGCCATGATCGACGAGGACCTGAAGGCGGCCTTCGCCCAGGACGTCGTCTTCCTCCGGCACGCCGGCCTCAAGCCGGTCGTCGTGCACGGCGGCGGCCCGCAGATCTCCGCGGCGCTCGACCAGCACGGCCTGGTCAGCGAGTTCAAGGCGGGACTGCGGGTCACCACCCCGGAGGCGATGGACGTCGTACGGATGGTGCTCGCCGGGCAGGTCCAGCGCGAACTGGTCGGCCTGCTCAACCAGCACGGCCCGTTCGCCGTCGGCCTCACCGGCGAGGACGCCCACACCATCACCGCGACCAAGCACCAGCCGCAGATCGACGGCGAGTTCGTCGACATCGGCCGGGTCGGCGAGATCACCGAGATCGACACCGGCGCCATCACGGCGCTCCTCGCCGACGGCCGGATCCCGGTCATCTCCTCGATCGCTCGCTCACAGGACGACGGACATGTCTACAACGTCAATGCTGATACGGCGGCTGCGGCACTCGCTGCGGCGCTGGGCGCAGAGACCCTGATGGTCCTCACCGACGTCGAGGGCCTCTACGAGGACTGGCCCGACAGCGACGAGGTGATCAGCCGGCTCACCGCCACCCAGCTGGAGAAGCTGCTGCCCGAACTGTCCAGCGGCATGGTGCCCAAGATGGAGGGCTGCCTGCACGCCGTGCGCAACGGGGTCAACACCGCGCGTGTGATCGACGGCCGGGTCCAGCACTCGATCCTGCTGGAGATCTTCACGGACGAAGGCATCGGCACCATGGTCGTGCCCGACGTACAGGGGGAAGCGTGAGCAGCACCGGGAACGAGCAGCTCGCCCAGCGGTGGCAGGGCGTCATGTCCGACAACTACGGCACGCCGAAACTGTCGCTGGTCAGCGGAGAGGGCTCCAAGGTCCGGGACGCGGACGGCACCGAGTACACCGACTTCGTCGGCGGCATCGCGGTCAACGCGCTCGGCCACGCCCATCCCGCCGTCGTCGAGGCCGTCACCCGCCAGATCTCCCGCCTGGGCCACGTCTCCAACCTGTACGTCGCGGAACCGCCGGTCGCCCTCGCCGAGCGACTGCTCCAGCTGTTCGGCCGGCCGGGCAGGGTCTACTTCGCCAACTCGGGCGCCGAGGCCAACGAAGCCGCCTTCAAGATCGGCCGGCTGACCGGCCGCTCGCACATGGTGGCCACCACCGGAGGATTCCACGGACGCACGATGGGCGCCCTGGCGCTCACCGGGCAGCCCGCGAAGCAGGAGCCCTTCCTGCCCCTGCCGTCGGACGTCACGCACGTCCCGTACGGCGACGCGGAGGCGCTGCGCGCCGCGGTCACCGAGGACACCGCCTTCGTGATCATCGAGCCGATCCAGGGCGAGAACGGCGTGGTCGTGCCGCCCAAGGGCTACCTCGAGGCCGCCCGGGAGATCACCCGTGCCACCGGCACGCTGCTCGTCCTCGACGAGGTCCAGACCGGCATCGGACGTACCGGGCACTGGTTCGAGCACCAGGCCCACCAGGGCGTGGAGCCCGACATCGTCACCCTGGCCAAGGGCCTCGGTGGCGGACTGCCCATCGGCGCGACCGTCGTCTTCGGTGCGGCGGCGGAGCTGCTGAAGCCCGGCCACCACGGCACCACGTTCGGCGGGAACCCGGTCGCGTGCGCGGCGGGACTCGCGGTCCTCGACACCCTCGCGGCCGACGGCGCCCTCGACACCGTCAAGCGGCTGGGCGAGAAGCTGCGCGACGAAATCGAGGGTCTCGGTCATCCGCTGGTCTCCCACGTCCGCGGCAGCGGCCTGCTGCTGGGTATCGTGCTCACCGGGCCCCTCGCACCGAAGGTGCAGCAGGCGGCCCAGGATGCGGGCTTCCTGGTGAACGCCCCCGCGCCCGATGTCGTACGGCTCATGCCGGCACTGACCATCGCCGACGCGGAGGTGGACGCGTTCCTCCATGCGCTGCCCGGCATCCTCGACGCGAGCACGCCGGCCACGGCGGGCGACGGGGAAGGACGATCCGGAGAATGAGACGACGATGACCGACGCGAACGGCACCGAGCACGGCGGGCCCGCCGTACCGCAGACCCGCACGGCCCGCCACCGCCGGATCGTGGACATCCTCAACCGGCAGCCGGTGCGCTCCCAGAGCCAGTTGGCGAAACTCCTCGCGGACAACGGACTGCACGTCACCCAGGCGACGCTCTCCCGCGACCTCGACGAACTGGGCGCGGTGAAGATCCGCAACACCGGCGGCGAGCTCATCTACGCGGTGCCCAGCGAGGGCGGCTTCCGGACCCCGCAGGCCCCGCTGGGCGAGTCGGCGAAGGAGGAGCGCATGCGGCGCCTCTCCGGCGAACTGCTGATCTCGGCGGAGGCGTCGGCCAACCTCGTGGTCCTGCGCACACCTCCGGGAGCGGCGCAGTTCCTCGCGTCGGCCATCGACCAGGCGGAACTGCACGATGTGCTCGGCACGATCGCGGGTGACGACACCCTGATGCTGATCAGCCGCGACCCGGCGGGTGGGCAGGCGCTGGCGGACCATCTGCTGCGTCTGGCGCAGAACGACCGGTAGGCCGGGGCGGGGCTTGTCCGGGGGTTCCGCCCGTACCCTCGCGCTCCATCTCCGGCGGGGCCGGCGTCGTCGGCCCCGCCGGAGTTCGTCTTCCGGTTCCGGAAGCGGCCCCGCGTTTCCGCTCAGTCCGTGCGGGCGGGGAGGGGCAGGGGCAGACCCGGGAGGCCGTCCAGGCTCACGCCGATGTGTTCCTTCTTCTCGCAGTACGCCGCGAACTCCTCGTCCGACTTCCGGCCGAAGTACTCGGCATGCTGCGTCCGTTCCTCCCGGTAGTCCATGAACGGCACGGCGAAGCCGCAGACCTGGCTGATGCGGCGGGCGTGGACGACGATGATCGCGCGGGCGGCCGGGCCGTCGGCGTCCTTGAAGAGGCCGATCAGCGCGGGCCAGCGCGGATCGTCACGGAAGACCGCCTCGCCCTGGCCGTGCACCCGCACCACCTGCGGCGGCCCGGAGAACGCGCACCACATCAGGGTGATCCGCCCGTTCCCCTCCTCCCGCAGATGTGCGATCGTCTCGGCGCCGCTGCCGCCGAAGTCGAGGTAGGCGACCGTCGCCTCGTCGATGACGGCCAGCGTGCCGCTGCGGCCCTTGGGCGACAGGTTGACGTGCCCGTCCCCTGTCAGCGGCGCGGTCGCCGTGAAGAACACCGGCTGCTGTTCGATGAAGTCCCGGAGCCGGCCTTCGATGCGTTCAAACGTTTTACCCATGGGGTGATTATCGACCTGACCCTTCCGGGTTCTGTCTGCGCGTCAGGACGTCCCGGACCGCGCGAGGCCGATCCGCGTGCGTGTCACGTCCATGGCGTCTTCGCTGAAGAGGTGCGCGCACTGCCGGAGCAGCCGGTCCACCTCCGCGTCACCCGGCGGGACCTCGCGCGTCCAGGTCCGGTTGCGCACCGTGGACTCCGCCCTGACCCGAAGGCGGGGGTCGGTGTCCGCCAACAGGGCCACGCAGGAACGGAGTTGCACGACCCCGCCCCGCTCCCGCAGCAGGCGGAAGGCGGCCTGACGGGTTGCGGTGGGCCACCGTGGCGACAGCCGCTCGGTGAGCAGGTCCGCGCAGAGCCGGCGTGCGTAGGGGAGCAGCGCCCGCGCCGCCTCGCGGGCGACGGCCGGCGCCGGGTCGTCCACCAGGGGAAGCACGGTCTCGACGGACGCCGATTCGAGCAGCCGCAGCCCGGCCACGGCCTGCGCGCGCACACCGCCGGAGGGATGTGTCAGCAGCGTGCGGAGCAGTGCGGCGTCCTCCCGCCGACCGCACTCCGCGAGCCCGGTGACGGCGTAGGGCGCCACGGTGTCGAGGTGCCCGCACAGCTCGAGGTGGCGGGCGTGCGGATCTCCGCCGTCCTGGCTGATCACCCACCGGGCGCAGGCTCGTACCAGGCCCGACCGGTCGGCGAGGTGGTTCGCCGCCTCGTGCGCCCGCCCCGCCTGCCGCAGCGCCGTGACCCCGGCCGACCGTACGAGCGGCATGCGCCCGCCGAGCAGGATGTCGACGGCGCGGTCGTCGGGTCCCTGGGCCGCCATGGCGGCGAGCGCCGCGTCCGTCCACAGCCGCGCGAGGACCGGATCCGGATCGCCGGCGGCCCGGCGCGCCAGCGCCCGTACGTCCAGCAGCCCGTGGTCGAGCACGACGCGTGCGGCGAGGCGCCGTGTCGCGCTGTCCCGCGAGTCCCGAAGGAGGCTCTGCGCCAGATCCGGAACGGCATCCAGCGCCTCCTCGAAGAGCCCGCGCGCCCATCCGCCCTCCACCCGGCGGCCCAGCCGCAGCACCAGTGGCGTGAGATCGCGCAGGCTCTGCTCCGGTGCGCCTGTCAACCGCTCCCTGAGCAGTACGCGGGCGCAAAGCCGCACCGGCTCGACCCAGTCGGTGCAGCGCACGACGACGAGGTGCCAGAAGGCGGACGTCCGTGCCCCGGTGACGAGCGCGTTCTCGCGGACCCGGCCGTCCGGGTGGCACAGGGCGGTCTCCTGCCGTTGGCACAGCCGGCCGGACGTCCGCGGGTCGTACTCGTCCCACCAGTACCGTCCGAAGGCCCGGACCGCCTGGTCCAGCGCCGTCCAGCAGGCCGGGTCGTCGAAGTCCAGCACCTGGTTCGCCGTGCGCCCCTCGAGCAGCTGCCCCACGGCCGCCCTGCTCGTCGCCTCGTTCCACCGCTTCCCCATGCCCCCGCACCCCTTCCGCGCCGATCGCGCCGCTCACACTAGGAGGGGGCGACCACCGCTGACCAGCGGGTTTCCCGGTCGATTGACAAACCATGCGGAGGACTGCATAGTTATACCCATCAGCGTATGCACCGTAAGGAGAAACCCGTGACCGAGCGCGTCGTACTCGCCTACTCGGGCGGCCTGGACACCTCCGTCGCCATCGGCTGGATCGCCGAGGAGACGGGCGCCGAGGTCATCGCCGTTGCCGTGGACGTCGGCCAGGGCGGCGAGGACCTGGACGTCATCCGCAAGCGCGCGCTCGCCTGCGGTGCTGTGGAGGCCGAGGTGGCCGACGCCAAGGACGAGTTCGCCGAGGAGTACTGCCTCCCCGCGATCAAGGCCAACGCCCTCTACATGGACCGCTACCCGCTGGTCTCCGCCCTCTCCCGGCCGACGATCGTCAAGCACCTCGTCGCCGCCGCCAAGAAGCACGGCGCCACCACCGTCGCCCACGGCTGCACCGGCAAGGGCAACGACCAGGTGCGGTTCGAGGCCGGCATCGTCGCCCTCGCGCCCGAGCTGAAGTGCATCGCCCCGGTCCGTGACTACGCGATGACCCGGGACAAGGCGATCGCCTTCTGCGAGGAGAAGCAGCTCCCGATCGCCACCACCAAGAAGTCGCCGTACTCCATCGACCAGAACGTCTTCGGGCGGGCCGTCGAGACCGGCTTCCTGGAGGACATCTGGAACGCGCCGATCGAGGACATCTACGAGTACACCTCGAACCCGGCGGAGCAGCGCGAGGCCGACGAGGTCGTCATCTCCTTCAAGGCCGGTGTCCCGGTCGCCATCGACGGCAAGCCCGTCACCGTGCTCCAGGCCATCCAGCAGCTCAACGAGCGCGCCGGCGCACAGGGCATCGGCCGGATCGACATGGTCGAGGACCGGCTCGTCGGCATCAAGTCCCGTGAGGTCTACGAGGCCCCCGGCGCCATCGCGCTGATCACCGCGCACCAGGAGCTGGAGAACGTCACCGTCGAGCGTGAGCTGGCCCGGTACAAGCGGCAGGTCGAGCAGCGCTGGGGCGAGCTGGTCTACGACGGCCTGTGGTTCTCCCCGCTCAAGCGCGCCCTGGACGGTTTCATCAACGAGGCCAACCAGCACGTCACCGGCGACATCCGGATGACCCTGCACGGCGGCCGGGCCGTCGTCACCGGCCGGAAGTCCGACGAGTCGCTGTACGACTTCAACCTCGCCACCTACGACTCGGGCGACACGTTCGACCAGTCGAAGGCGCAGGGCTTCATCGAGATCTTCGGCCTGTCGCAGAAGATCGCCGCCAAGCGGGACCTGGCGTAACCCGCCTGCGTTGAACAGTGCGCCTCCTCGTCGCGGCGGGGAGGCGTCTTCACACCCTCATCCAAGGAGCTCGAGCTGTGAGCAGCAACAACGGTGACGTCCGGCTCTGGGGCGGCCGCTTCGCCGACGGTCCGGCAGAGGCGCTGGCGAAGCTGTCCGCGTCCGTGCACTTCGACTGGCGGCTCGCGCCGTACGACATCGCCGGCTCCCGTGCCCACGCCCGAGTCCTGAAGAAGGCGGGCCTGCTCACCGACGACGAGCTGACGCGGATGCTCGCGGGGCTCGACCGGCTCCAGGCCGACGTGGCGTCCGGCGACTTCACCGGCACCATCGCCGACGAGGACGTCCACACCGCCCTCGAGCGCGGCCTGCTCGAGCGCCTCGGTCCCGACCTCGGCGGCAAGCTCCGCGCCGGCCGGTCCCGCAACGACCAGGTCGCCACGCTCTTCCGGATGTACCTGCGCGACCACGCGCGGATCATCGGCGGCCTGATCGCCGACCTCCAGGACGCCCTCGTCGGCCTCGCCGAGGCCCATCCGGACGTCGCCATGCCCGGCCGTACGCACCTCCAGCACGCGCAGCCGGTCCTCTTCGCGCACCACGTCCTGGCCCATGTCCAGTCGTTGTCCCGGGACGCCGAGCGGCTGCGCCAGTGGGACACCCGCACCGCCGTCTCCCCGTACGGCTCCGGCGCCCTGGCCGGTTCCTCCCTCGGGCTCGACCCGGAGGCGGTCGCCGCCGACCTCGGCTTCGAGCGGGGATCCGCCGGGAACTCCATCGACGGCACCGCGTCGCGGGACTTCGTCGCCGAGTTCGCCTTCATCACCGCCATGATCGGCGTGAACCTCTCGCGGATCGCCGAGGAGATCATCATCTGGAACACGAAGGAGTTCTCCTTCGTGACCCTGCACGACGCCTTCTCCACCGGCTCGTCGATCATGCCGCAGAAGAAGAACCCGGACATCGCGGAGCTGGCGCGCGGCAAGTCCGGCCGGCTCATCGGCAACCTGACCGGGCTGCTCGCCACGCTCAAGGCCCTCCCGCTCGCGTACAACCGCGACCTCCAGGAGGACAAGGAGCCGGTCTTCGACTCCTGCGACACGCTCGAGGTCCTGCTCCCCGCCTTCACGGGCATGATGGCCACGCTCACGGTCAACCGCGAGCGGATGGAGGAGCTCGCCCCGGCCGGCTTCTCGCTCGCCACGGACATCGCCGAGTGGCTGGTCAAGCAGGGGGTGCCGTTCCGCGTCGCGCACGAGGTCGCGGGCGAGTGCGTCAAGGAGTGCGAGCGGCTGGGCATCGAGCTGGACCAGCTGACGGACGAGCAGTTCGCCAAGATCTCCGAACACCTCACGCCCGAGGTCCGCACCGTCCTGAACGTGCCGGGCGCGCTGGCCTCCCGCAACAGCCGCGGCGGAACGGCCCCTTCGGCGGTCGCCACCCAGCTCAACGAGGTCAAGGCCGACCTGGTGATACAGCACGCCTGGGCCACGGCCAAGCAGTGACGTGGGGGCGCCGTCGCCCCTTCTGCCGGCGCGTCGAGGTCCGGACCGGCCGACCGGTCCGGACCTCGACGCGCCGCGTGCGTCCCTTTGACGTCAGGCGCTCGTGAGGATGACGAGCTGCTGGGTCGCCCGGGTCATCGCCACATAGCGGTCGACCGCTCCCTCGACGCCCTCGCCGAACGCCTCCGGGTCGACGAGGACGACCAGGTCGAACTCCAGCCCCTTCGACAGCTCCGGGGTCAGCGACCGGACACGGGGTGTCGTCGGCCGGAACGCGGGATCGCCGATGACGCAGGCGATCCCCTCGGCGTGTGCGGCGAGCCAGGTGTCGAGGACCGGGGCGAGATCCGAAACGGCTCCGTGGACGACGGGGACGCCGCTGCTGCGGATGGAGGCCGGCACGTTGGCGTCGGGGAGCACGGCACGGATGACCGGCTCGGCCTCCGTCATGACCTCTTCCGGCGTCCGGTAGTTGACGTTCAGGGACGTCAGTTCGACCCGGTCGAGCCCGACCCGCTCCAGCCGTTCCCGCCACGACTCGGTGAACCCGTGCCTGGCCTGGGCACGGTCCCCGACGATGGTGAAGCTCCGGGACGGGCACCGCTGCAGCAGCATCTGCCACTCCGCGTCGGTCAGCTCCTGCGCCTCGTCCACCACGATGTGCGCGAACGGCCCGGCCAGCAGGTCCGGTTCGACGCCCGGTGACGCGTTCTCGTCGACCAGGGCGTCGTGGAAGTCCTCGCCGCGGAGCATCGTCACCAGGCCCGTCCCGTACTCGTCGTCGGCGACCTCGATCAGGGAGTCGACGACCCTGGCCATGTGCTCCCGTTCGGCGGCGACAGCCGCGTTCTGCCGCCTCTTGCGCCGCGCCGCCTCCGGGTCGCCGAGCCGCTGCCGTGCCGCGTCCAGGAGCGGCAGGTCGGACACCGTCCAGGCCTGGGCGTCGGCGCGCTGCAGTTTCCGCACCTCGTCGCGGCTGAGCCAGGGAGCGCACATCCGCAGGTAGGCGGGGACCGACCACAGGTCGGAGACGAGGTCGGCCGCCTCGAGCAGCGGCCACGCGCGGTTGAAGGCCGTGAGCAGCTCCCTGTTCTGCCGCAGCGACCTGCGGAGCAGGGCGTCCGGGACCTCCCCGTCGTCCGCGGAGGCGTCGCCCTCGTGCTTGTCCACCAGGATCGTGAGCAGCTCCTCCCAGACCAGGTCACGCGCCTCGTTGTGCGGGACTCCGGGCTCCGCCGCCTCGAACGCCACGGCCCATTCACGGGCGCTCAGCCAGATGTCGGACCAGTGGGTCGTGACCGTCATCCCCTCGGTGGGCGGCTCCTCGTAGAACCTGACGGCCTTCTCGATCGCTTTGACCAGATCCGCCGACGACTTCAGGCGGGCCACGTCCGGATCGCTCTCGATCCTCGCCGCGGCTCCCTCGGCGACGAGGTCCCGCAGGACGCAGGTCTGCACGCCCTCCTCTCCGAGGCTGGGCAGCACGTCCGCGACGTAGCCCAGGTAGGGCCGGCTGGGACCGACGAAGAGCACGCCGCCCCGGCGGTGACCGAGACGGGGGTCGGAGTACAGGAGGTACGCGGAGCGGTGCAGGGCGACCACGGTCTTCCCCGTGCCCGGACCGCCGTCCACGACGAGAGCGCCGCGGGACCCCGCGCGGATGATGGCGTCCTGGTCGGCCTGGATGGTGCCGAGGACGTCCCGCATCCGTTCCGACCGGTTGCTGCCCAGGCTGGCGATGAAGGCGGACTGGTCGTCGAGGGCGGCGTGCCCGGCGCAGCGCCTGATCAGCTCGTCCCCGACAAGACCGTCCGAGGTGAACACCTCGTCCCAGTAGTCGCTGATCCGGCCACGGGTCCAGCGGTATCTGCGGCGGCTCGCCAGACCCATCGGGTTGGCGTGGGTGGCTCCGAAGAACGGCTCGGCCGCGGGAGAGCGCCAGTCGACCAGCAGCTGCCGGCCCTCGCTGTCCGTGAGGCCGAGCCGTCCGACGTGGACGGGCTCGTCGGGGCTGTCCGCGTCGACCATGTGTCCGAGGCACAGGTCCAGGCCGAAGCGACGCAGGGTGCGCAGGCGGGTGGTCAGCCGGTGGATCTCCGCGTCCCGGTCCATCGCCTGCTGACCGATGCCGCCGGGCGCCTTGCGCTCTGCGTCGAGGCGGTCGGTCAGCTCGGCGATCGACTGCTCCAGACACGCCGAGATGGCCGCGAAGTGCTGCTCGTCGGCGGCGATCAGCGTCGGGTCGGCCTTGGAGGAGAGGCGGTCGGGAAGGTCGAACGCGCTGGTGGTCAGGGGGGTCACGTCATCAGCTCCGTTGTGAGGCCGCTTGCAGGTGTCGCGTGCAGCAGGTCGTCCGGACCGTTGTGCCGAACCGGGTGGTCATTCCGGGCGACGCTCCGCCCGGCGTGCACCCGACGGCCGGGGCCGGCGCGGGTCGCCAGGGTTCGCGGGTTCTCGTGTTCCGGTTCGGCGGTCCCGTGGGTCACGCGGACGGGGGCGGCCATTCCTGGCCGACCGTATCGAACAGCAGCTTCGCGGCCACCATCGCTCCGTCGGTGCGGACCTTGCCGGCCACGGCCTTCGCCCGGTCCCGGGTCTCCGGCGTCAGGGCAGCCCCGAGCGCGGCCGACAGGGACTCGAGGGTCGGGGTCGGACCGTCATGGGCCGCGCCGATGCCCAACTCGGCCACCCGGCTTGCCCAGTAGGGCTGGTCGACCGACTGGGGCACCACCACCTGCGGCGTGCCGGAAAGGGTGGCCGTCGTCGTCGTGCCCGCACCGCCGTGATGCACGACGGCGGCCACCCGGCCGAAGAGCGCCTGGTGGTTGACCTCGCCGACGGCGAAGCAGTCGTCATGGTCGTCGGTCAGCGCCAGGTCGGCCCAGCCGCGGGAGAGGAGTACGCGGCGGCCCTGCGCGCGGACCGCCTCGACCACCACGTGGGCGGCGTCCGTCGACGTGTGCAGGGGCATGCTGCCGAAGCCCACGTACACCGGTGGTTCGCCCGCGTCCAGGAACGCCGCCAACTCGTCGGGCAGCGGGCGTTCGTCCGGCAGGGTCCACGCGCCGGTCTGCACCACGTCGAGGTCCGCCGGCTCCTGCCACGGGTCGAGGACCGGGTCCGTCGCAAGCCACGGGCGGTCGCCGAAGACGTAGTCGCGGACGCCCGTCACCGGCGGCAGGCCCGCCGACGCCCGGCTGGTGTTGAGCGCCTCACCGAACAGTGCGTCGATGCTCTGTGCGTCCAGCTCCCACAGCACCCGGTTGTCGGTCACGTCCGGCGGGAAGGGCCTGCCCGCGTACGCCAGCGGCGGGTGGTGCGGCGACGGCAGGGTGAGCTGCTGGAAGGTCACGGACACCGAGGGGATGCCCAGCTTCTCGGCCACCGACAGTGCGCCGGCCGCGGCCGGCATCGGGCCGGTCGCCACCAGGACGTCACATCCCTCGGCCGCCGGGGGGACCGCGGCGAACACATCGGCGATCAGCGCGGCGCCGCGCTCGGGCAGGGACGACGCCGGCGGCGCCGCCTTCGTCAGCGCGCGCGCCGACGGGCCGACCGGGACCAGCGGCACGCCCACACCGGCCAGGCGCTGCGCGAAGTCCTCGTCCGGCGGCGCGCACACCCGTACCTCGGCGCCCAGTTCCCGCAGCCGCACCGCGAGTCCCACCAGTGGTTCGACGTCACCGCGCGACCCGTACGTCGACAACAACACACGCATTTCGTAACGCTCGCTTCCGCAGATTCCGGCTCAGGCCGGAGATTCTGCGGCACGACGGGGGCCTTGCGGCAAGCCCCCCGGTGCGCTATACCTTGAGCATGGCAAGGAGTGGTCGTACCTCCTTGCCTCTTTTCATCTCTCCGGCCGGCCGACGGATCCGCTCGAGCCGTCAGTCGATCTGCTCGCAGATGTCCGTCGTCGATCCGTGGGCCATGGTGACCTCCTTGTAGCCGGACGAGCTGATGTCGATGGTGTAGACACCGTCCACGACGTACAGTCCCCGGCCCAGGTTGCC
Organism: Streptomyces pristinaespiralis; assembly: GCF_001278075.1. Classification (GTDB taxonomy): domain Bacteria; phylum Actinomycetota; class Actinomycetes; order Streptomycetales; family Streptomycetaceae; genus Streptomyces; species Streptomyces pristinaespiralis. The sequence goes on from NZ_CP011340.1 coordinate 6,953,205, forward strand.
GGCGCCCTCGCCGACCCCGACCAGTACCGGGCCGAGCACCGACCAGAACTGGGAGCCGTCGGTGCGGTGGTCGACGACGGCCGTGCCGCTGACGTCGGCGTCGTAGGAGTCGCCGGTCTCCTTGTTGGTGACCCGCACGATCAGATCGCCCTTGTAGGCGACCAGCTTCGGCCTTCCGTCGGGGTGGGTCTCCAGCACGCGCCGGACCACCTCGTCCACGACGGGCTCGCCGTGGACGGGGAAGTCGCAGCGCAGGCCCGCCGCGACGTCCCACGGGGCGGACGGCGACGGCTCCCAGCCGGTGTCGAGGCCGCTGCCGAGGCCGGCCTCTGCACCGGCGGACCGCGCGGCCTGACCGGAGGCGGACGCGGGGGCGGCGCCCATGAGCGTGGTCGCGGCAACCGCCGCCAGAGCAACAGCCGTTCGTCGCATGGAGACTCCCTGAGGACGTGGTCGGACCGAGACGTGACCGGGCCGAGAAGGATCGGACCGCGGAAGCGGTCCTGCTTGTCCGCACCAGCCTGTCCCCGCCGTCTGACCACGCTCTCACCACCGCTGTGCACCGCCGCGCCCGCCGGTTAGGCTCGCGGACCCATGGAGTTCCAGTTGCTGGGTCCGTTCGAGGCCCGTCACGAAGGAGACCGGGTCCTGGTGGGCAGCCGCCGCCAGGAGCGCTGCCTGCTGTCGATCCTCCTGCTGGAGCCGGGCCGGGTCGTGAGCACCGGCCGGCTCATCGATCTCCTGTGGGACGGCGACGCGCCCGCGTCCGCACGGGGCACCGTCCACACGTACATCGGCCGGCTCCGCGCCCGGCTGGGGCCGTACGGGGTGCGTGTCGAGACCCGCCACGACGGTTACGCCTTCGACCCGGGCCACCACACGGTCGACGCCCAGGAGTTCACGGACCTCGTCCGGCGGGCCGGGGGCGTCGCCGACGTGGCGCAGCGGGTGCGCCTGTACGACCGGGCCCTCGGACTGTGGCGGGGACCGCTGCTCGTCGACGTCGTGGACGACGGCCTGCGTGAGCGGCTCGGCGGGACGCTCGGCGAGCTCCGGCTGTCCGCGCTGGAGCATTGGGCGGAGGCGCAGTTGGAGCTCGGTATGCACGACCGGGTCGTCACGGACCTGACCGCGCTCGCCCGCGCGCATCCCGGCAGGGAACGGCTCGTCGCCGCGCAGATGACCGCCCTGTACCGGAGCGGCAGGCAGGCCGACGCCCTCGAGCTGTACCACGCCACCCGCAAGGCACTGGTGGCCGGTCTGGGCATCGAGCCCGGCGCCGGGCTGAACAGCCTGCACGAGCGGATGCTGCACGGCGATCCCCGGCTGCACCGCCCGCCCGTGCCCCTGTACGCGGTACGGGTCGACGAGGAATGGCTGCCCTGGACCACCAGCGGCCATCCGGCGCTCGAGTTCTGCAACACGTACGCCGGCTGGGGCGGGCCCGGCCTGCCGGGATCGGAATGGCTGCGCACGTACCGCACGCTCGCCGTCTGGGCCGGGCACCTGGACCTCGCGGAGGATTGGCTGGTGGCCGGCCTGCTCAAGAGGGCACGGCAGCGGCCCGAGGAGGCGGCGGCCGTTCTCGGGGAGGCGCGGGAGTTCCGTACACGGCTGTACGCCGCTCTGACCGGTCCCGACGACGTGCGGGCGTTCAAGGCAGTGGCCGATGTCGCGGAGGACGCCGCGAAGGCGTCGGCGTTCGTCCGCGGCGACGACGGCCTCGGCCGCTGGCGGCTGTCCCCGTCCGCCGGGCTGCGGCTGCCGGTGCTCGCCGTGGCCGGCAGCGCCGCGGAGCTGCTGGCGGACCCGGGGCGGTTCACCGTCCGCGCCTGCCCCGGCGCCGACTGCGGCTGGCTGTTCACGGACGAGAGCGGCCGGCGCAGGTGGTGCAGCCTCAGAACCTGCGGAAAAGAGATGCCAGTGTACTGAATGAGACATTGATGTCTCACATGGGCTATGGTTGTCCCATGGCCATGGATCGAGACCACGTGCTGCGCGCCGCCGCCGCCCTCCTCGCCCGGAAATCGACGTCCACCATGGACGAGGTCGCCCGGGCCGCGGGCATCGGCCGTGCCACCCTGCACCGCCACTTCGCCGGCCGGGACGCGCTCGTCCGGGCACTGGAACAGCTCGGCATCCAGGAGTTCGAAGCGGCGATCGACCGGGCCCGCCTCGACGACGACGGCGCCGACGAGGCCCTGCGCCGGCTGATCGGCGAACTGCAGCCGGCCGCCGACCTGCTCGCCTTCCTCTACACGGAGAACCAGCTCTTCGAGGGCGACGAGATCAACGAGGGCTGGGCCCGCCTCGACGCCCGCGTCTCCGACCTGTTCCGGCGCGGCCAGAACGAGGGCGAGTTCCGCATCGATCTGACACCGGCCTGGCTGACCGAGGCGCTCTACGCCCTCGTCGGCTCCTGCGCCTGGGCCGTCATGGACGGCCGCGTCGCCAAGAAGGACTTCCAGCACATGACCGCCGAGCTGCTGCTCGGCGGAGCCGTACGGAGAGTGGATCAATGAGCAGCACCGTCCAGCCCGCGACCGGGACGGACGAGACCGTGCACCGCCCCGGCCGCTGGCTGGCCCTGGCGGTCCTTGTCCTCGCCGTCCTCCTGGTGGCCGTCGACGCCACCGTCCTCGGCCTCGCCACGCCGTTCCTCAGCGAGGACCTGGCGCCGACCGGCACCCAGCTGCTGTGGATCGGCGACGTCTACTCGTTCGTCATCGCCGGCCTGCTCGTCTCCATGGGCAGCCTCGGCGACCGCATCGGCCGCAAGAAGCTGCTGCTGAGCGGAGCCGTGGCCTTCGGCGCCGTGTCGGTCCTCAACGCGTACGCGACCACCCCGGAGATGATGATCCTCGCGCGGGCGCTGCTCGGCGTCGCCGGCGCGACGCTGATGCCGTCCACGCTCGCGCTGATCCGCAACATCTTCCACGACCCCCGGGAGCGCAGCTTCGCCATCGGCATCTGGGGCGCCACCGCGTCCGCGGGCGCGGCGGTCGGGCCGGTCGTCGGAGGTCTGCTGCTGGAGCACTTCTGGTGGGGCTCCGTCTTCCTGATCAACCTGCCCGTGATGGCGGTCCTCGTCGTCGTCGGCGTCAAGCTGCTGCCGGAGTCGAAGAACCCGGTCACCGGCCCCTGGGACCTGCCCAGCGTGGGGCTGTCCCTCGTCGGCATGGTCGCCGTCGTCTACGCCGTCAAGGAGGCCGCCACCCACGGGGCGAGCTGGGAAGCGGGCGTCGCCGCGCTCGTCGGCGCCGCCGGCCTGTACGGCTTCGTCCGCCGGCAGCTCACCCTGAGCGCGCCCCTGCTGGACATGCGGCTGTTCCGGCACCGCGGATTCTCGGGCGCGGTGCTCGCCGACCTGCTGACCATCCTCGGCCTGTCGGGTCTTGTGTTCTTCCTGTCCCAGTTCCTCCAACTGGTCCAGGGCCGCCCGCCGTTCGAGGCGGGACTCGCCGAACTGCCCGCCGCGATCGGCGCGGTGGCGACCGGGCTGGTGGCGGGCAAGGCCGCCCGCCGGTTCTCGGTACGGTCCGTGGTCGCCGGCGGTCTGGCGGCCGTCGGACTCTCCCTCGCCGTGCTGACGCTGCTCACCGGGTCGACCGGCTATCCGCTGCTCGGCGCGTCGCTGCTGATCGTCGGCGCGGGTGCGGGCTTCTCGTTCACCGTCACCGCGGACGTGATCCTCTCCAGCGTTCCCAAGGAACAGGCCGGAGCCGCCGCCGCGGTGTCGGAGACGGCCTACGAGCTGGGCGCGGCACTCGGCATCGCGCTGCTGGGCTCGATCGTCACCGGGGTCTACCGCGGCTTCAGTGCGCCCGAGGGCACGCCGCCGGACGTGGCCGCGGCCGCCCACGAGTCGCTCGGCGGCGCGGTAGAGGCTTCGGCCGCCCTCCCGGCGGCCCGTGCGGAAGCCCTGGTCACCGCGGCGCAGGAGGCGTTCACCGACGGTCTGCGGATGGCGGCGGGGGTCGGGGCGTCGGTGCTGCTCACCACCGCGGTGGTGGCGTGGTTCCTGCTGCGGGGGCAGAAGCTGGCGGAGGACGTCGAGCACTGAGGGGCGGCGGGGCGTGGTGGCCGCCACGCGGGATCGCTCCTTGTCCGGCCCTCACCCCTTCCCCCGGACGCAGGGCGGGCCGGAGTTGCCTGGCAACTCCGGCCCGTCCTGCGTCCGCGCGGCGCGCAGCGGCTTACGCAGCCTTCGCCTTGGTCGCGTACATGTCCACGTACTCCTGCCCCGACAGCCGCATGACCTCCGACATCACCGAGTCGGTCACCGCCCGCAGCACATAGCGGTCACGGTCCATCCCCTCGTAGCGCGAGAACTCCATCGGCTCGCCGAAGCGGAGCGTGACGCGGCCGGGCCGGGGCAGGCCCGCGCCGCCGGGCTGGAGCTTGTCGGTGCCGATGACGGCGAAGGGGACCACCGGCGCGCCGGTCATCAGGGTGAGGCGCGCGATGCCGGTACGGCCGCGGTAGAGGCGGCCGTCGGGGGAGCGGGTGCCCTCCGGGTAGATGCCGAAGATCTTGCCCTCCTCCAGCACCCGGCGGCCCGTCATCAGCGCGGCCACACCGCCGTTGGCACCGTCCCGGTCGACCGGGATCATGCCGCAGCCGGTGAAGAACCAGGCCATCGCGCGGCCCTTGACGCCCTTGCCCGTGACGTACTCGTCCTTGCCGATGAAGTACACCGGGCGGTCGCAGACCAGCGGCAGGATCATGGAGTCGATGAAGGTGAGATGGTTCCCGGCGAGAATCACGGCCCCCGTCCCGGGGATGTTCTCCGCCCCTTCCACACGCGGGCGGAACATCAGGCGCAGGATCGGCCCGAGCACTGCCTTGATGAGCGTCAAGCGGGACAACGGGTCCTCCGGTGTCATGGGACGGGCGGTTATGACCGGTGAAGTCTTTGCAGGTGAGGACGATACTCGCGGGTCACCCTCGATCGCACATCGGGTTCACCGAGGAGACACGCAGTGTTGACGTGTGTTTCCGGTGCGTTCGTGCAGGGTCTGCCGCAGGTAAGAGGTAACTGCCTACCATCGGGCGTCGCTTGGCAGGTGCGGGACATCACACGCGGGACATCACATGGAGGAACGTTTCATGACACAGGGTGCGAGCAACAGTCCGGCGCGTCGGAGCGTTCTGGGCGCCGCGGTCCTCACCACCGCGGCCCTCGGGATCGGCGCGGGCGCGGCGCAGGCGGGTGAGCGCACCGGCGGCGGCCGCCCGTCCGGCAAGGACCGGGGCGGCCTGCCCGTTCCCACCGTGATCGCCCACCGAGGCGCCAGTGGGTACCGGCCCGAGCACACCATCGGCGCGTACCAGCTCGCCCTCGACATGGGCGCCCATGTCATCGAACAGGACCTGGTGCCCACCAAGGACGGGCATCTCGTATGCCGTCACGAGAACGACATCACGGGCACGACCGACGTCGCCTCGCACCCCGAGTTCGCCTCGCGCAGGACCACCAAGTCGGTCGACGGGGTCAGCCTCACCGGCTGGTTCACCGAGGACTTCACACTCGCCGAGCTGAAGACGCTGCGCGCGAAGGAGCGGATCCCGGGCACCCGCCAGGAGAACACCCTCTACGACGGCCGCTGGACCGTGCCCACCTTCGAGGAGGTGCTGCAGTGGGCGGAGAAGGAGGGCCGCCGCCGCGGCCGCCCGGTGTGGCTCTACGTCGAGACCAAGCACCCCACCTACTTCCGGGGCATCGGGCTCGGCCTGGAGGAGCGGCTGGCCAAGCTGCTTCGCCGGTACGGGCGGCACCGCGCGGACTCCCCGACGTTCCTGCAGTCGTTCGAGCCCACGAGCATGGAGCGCATGGCGCGCCTGGTGGCCACTCCGCGGGTCGTCCTGCTGTGGACCCCGGACGACCGTCCGTGGGACTTCCGCGAGTCGGGCGACCCCCGCACGGTCGCCGACCTGGTCGCGCCCGAGGGCCTGGACTGGATCGCGGGTTTCGCCCAGGGCATCGGCCCGCTGCTCGACCTCGTCATCCCCAAGGACGCGGACGGCCGGCTCACCGAGCCCACGACCCTGGTGCGTGACGCCCACGCGCGGGGCCTGGTCCTGCACCCGTACACGATGCGCAACGAGAACACCTTCCTGCCCGCCGACTTCCGGCGCGGCACCGACCCGAGCGCCTACGGCGACGTCTTCGGGGCGTACGAGGCGTACTTCGCGACGGGCATCGACGGCATCTTCACCGACAACCCGGACACCGGTCTGCTGGCCGCGGCCGACTTCACCGCCTGACATCCCGCCGCTCAGGGGCGTCAACCTGCCGCGGCCGCTCGTGCCCGGAGGTTGACGCCCCGTCACAGGAGCGGCACGGGAACGGCGTGCCCGGCGGCGCCACGTACGGGTGATCACGCCCCGGCCGGGCAACCACGGGCGGGCCGCCGGCCGTCCCGCCCGGCATGACCGTTCTCGAAGAGACCCCCACCTCCGGACAGGTCGTCGGCGCGCTCAAGGCGCTGGTGAGCGCGGAGGCGACCGCGGAGGCGCCCGGCGCCGCCATGGAACCAGGCGACCTCGAACAGGCCGTGTGGGTAAGGCTCCTGGAGCGCCTCGGCGACGGCGGCCCGCCGCCGGACGCCGCCCGCTGGGTCAGGGCGGCCGTACGGGCGGAGGCACGCCGCGCCCGCCGGACGGCCGCACGCGAACACCCTTACCGCCACGCGCCCTCGGCCGAGCCTGCCGCCGACCCCGCCGGCGGCCCCGAGCGCGCGGCGCTGCTGGGCGAACGGCGCCGGGTGCTGCGGGCCGCCGTTGCCCGCACCCCTGGGAAGTGCCCCCGGCTGCTGACTGCGATGTTGTCGCCGCACGACCCCACCTACCGGGAAATCGCAGGGACGTTGGGTATCTCACAAGGAAGTCTGGGGCCGATGCGTTCCCGTTGCCTGGGATGTCTGCGCAGAATGCTCGCGGCAGAGGTTGCAGCTCCTGAACATCGGGGAAAGGAGCGGTAGACAACCGGCGGTGGCAGGTGAGCGGGAGGCGTGCGCACATGGGCATGAGCGTGACCATCTCGGCGGCGGCGGAGACCGACGCGGAGCACATCCTCAAGCTGCAGTATCTGTGCTATCAGAGCGAGGCCGAGCTCTACGGCGACTACGGCATCGAGCCCCTGACCCAGTCGCTCGCCGACCTCCGTGCCGAGATCGCCCGGGGGCCGGCGCTCGTGGCCAGGCTCGGTGACGAGGTGGTCGCCTCGGTGCGCGCCAGCATCGACGACACCGGGACGGCCCGTATCGCGAAGCTCATCGTCCACCCGCGGATGCAGCGCCACGGTCTCGGCGGCAGGCTGCTCGACGCGATCGAGGCCCGTTACGCCGGCGACCCGGCCGCCAAGCGGTTCCAGCTGTTCACCGGTCACCGCAGCGAGAGCAACCTGCGGCTGTACCGCAGCAGGGGATACGTCCCGGTCTCCCGCGAGGAGGTCGGCCCGCGTCTGACGCTGGTCACTCTGGAGAAGGAGACGTCCGCCGGCGCGTACGTGGCCAGCGCCTGACGCTCTCTTTCGCCCGCGCCGGTCCCGCCGCGACTCAGCCGCGGGCTCGGCGCAGCCAGAGCATCCCGGTGACGGGAAGCAGCACCGGGATGAAGACGTAGCCCATTCCGTACTCCGACCAGACGGTCGAGTCGGGGAACGCCGACGGGTCGAGGACCGTCCACGTCCCGACGATCAGGACGCCCGCCAGCTCGGCGGCGCAGCACACCAGCGCCGCCTTGCGGGCCGTCTCGCCGCCCCGCACCAGGGTGTAGGTGATGAACGCGTACACGACGGCGGCGACGGCCGAGAGCACATGCGCGAGCGGTGCGCTGCCGAAGTCGTCGAGGATCTGGTAGACGGAGCGGGACACGGCGCCGACGGACATCACGCCGTAGAGCCAGACCAGCAGCAGTCCGGGGCCCGTGACCAGCTTCACCGGCCGTTTCGCGTCCGTGGTGGGCTCGGCCATCGTCAGCCTCCCCAGATGTCGTGGAGCCGGACCTCGAGGACCGCCAGCACCACCGCGCCGGCCGCCACCGTCGCGGAGCCCCAGCGGGTCCGCTCCGCGAGCGACAGGAAACCGGCCGCCGGTACCGCGAGGGCCGAACCGATCAGGTACGACAGGAAGATCGCGGTGCCCTCCGAGGCCTCCTCGCCCTGCGCCAGCCGCACGATGCCCACGACCAGCTGCGCGAACGCCAGCACGGTCACCACGGCCATGCCGATGAAGTGCCAGTCCTTGGTGGGCTGGTCCTTGAAGGCGGCGAAACCGCACCAGGCGGCGAGGGCGAGCGCGGTCACACCGACCGCGACCGTCAGGGCGTCAAGCATGGGCCCGAGGGTATTACGGGCCGGTGGGCGCGATGCGCCCGGCCCCGGGCGGCGGCCGGAAGGGGCCCGCCGGCCGCGGTCCCACCCACCTCCAGGCCGTGGTCCCGCCGAGGGGCAGGCGGGGCGCCGTCCGCCGGATCACGGCGGGGCGTGCGGCTGCCGCCCGAATCGTGGTCTTGACCACAGCCGGCGACCGTGACGGCCTTCCGGCCGGCGTGCGAGTCACGGGCCCCGGAACCGCGTTCGTGCAGGTCAGGACCGAGGGAGGCGCCCTTGACCGGGTAGCGGGCCGGGATCACGAGGACGTACCGACCCGTCCACATAGCGCAACCGCTCTGTCCGCTATACGGACAATCCCGGTCCGGTCGCCCGCCCGTCTGTTTTACTTGCAGCCATGACCACGACGAGCAGCCGCATCCTTGCGACCGAGGCGAACACGACGCCCGGTGCTCGCCGCATGTGTCGAATGTGCGCCATCTGAGGGCCCCTGCCTGAGCCTCGCGCCCCGAAGCGAGACCGACAGCCGCGCCGCGTCCGAAAGTCCCCGGAAATCAGGAACGCCTCGGACCGAGCCTGCCCCGCGCACGCGTCGCCCCCGGCCACCAGCCGAACAAGCCGTGCCGCGTCGGAACCGAAATGCCCCGTGCCCGGCGGACATCTCGCCGTGCACTCGACAGTGACGGAAACCCCTGTGATCACCACTACGGGCCTTACCAAGGTCTACCAGTCGCGAGGCGGCCGCGAGGTCACCGCTCTGGACGGCGTCGACCTGCACGTCCGTGAAGGCGAGGTCTTCGGAGTCATCGGCCAGAGCGGCGCCGGCAAGTCCTCGCTGATCCGCTGCGTCAATCTCCTCGAGCGCCCGACCTCCGGCACCGTGACGGTCGCCGGAACGGACCTCACCGCCCTCGCCGGCCGCGGCCGCCGCGCCTCCAAGGAGCTGCGCGAGGCCCGCAGCCGTATCGGCATGGTCTTCCAGCACTTCAACCTGCTGTCCTCGCGCACCGTCAAGGACAACGTCGAACTGCCCCTGGAGATCCTCGGCGTCCCGGGCGCCCAGCGCTCCCGCAAGGCCCTGGAACTGCTCGACCTGGTGGGTCTCGCCGACAAGGCGAAGGCCTACCCGGGCCAGCTCTCCGGCGGTCAGAAGCAGCGCGTCGGCATCGCCCGCGCCCTCGCCGGCGACCCCAAGGTGCTGCTCTCCGACGAGGCGACCAGCGCCCTCGACCCCGAGACCACCCGCTCGATCCTCCAGCTGCTGCGCGACCTCAACCGGCAGCTCGGCCTCACCGTGCTGCTGATCACGCACGAGATGGACGTCGTCAAGACGATCTGCGACTCGGCCGCCCTGATGAAGAAGGGGAAGATCATCGAATCCGGAACCGTGAGCGAGCTGCTCGCCACCCCGGGCTCCGAACTCGCCAGGGAGCTCTTCCCGGTGGGCGGCGACGCCTCCGGCCCCGGCCGCACCGTCATCGACGTCACCTTCCACGGCGAGGCCGCCACCCAGCCGGTCATCTCGCAGCTCTCGCGCACGTACAACATCGACATCTCGATCCTCGGCGCCGCGATGGACACCGTCGGCGGCAGGCAGATCGGCCGCATGCGCATCGAGCTCCCCGGCCGTTACGAGGAGAACGTCGTCCCCGTCGGCTTCCTGCGCGAGCAGGGACTCCAGGTCGAGGTCGTCGGCCCCGGCCCCGCGCGCGTCCCGGCGCAGAACGCCCCCGAGCCGGTCAAGGAGGTCGCGAAGTGACCTGGTCCGAGATGCAGCCCCTGCTCAGCCAGGGCACCTTCGACACCCTCTACATGGTGCTCTGGTCCACACTCGTCACCGTCGCCGGCGGACTGCCGCTCGGCGTGCTCCTCGTCCTCACCGACAAGGGCGGACTGCTGCAGAACACCCCGGTGAACAAGGTCGTCGGCGTGATCGTGAACATCGGCCGCTCGCTGCCGTTCATCATCCTGCTGATCGCCCTGATCCCCTTCACCACCCTCGTCGTCGGCACCTTCATCGGCCCCACCGCGATGATCGTGCCGCTCGCCGTCGGCGCCATCCCCTTCTTCGCGCGCCTGGTCGAGACGGCGATCCGCGAGGTCGACCACGGACTCGTCGAGGCGGTCCAGTCCATGGGCGGCTCGATCCCCACCATCGTGCGCAAGGTGCTGCTCCCGCAGGCCCTGCCCTCCCTGGTCTCCGCCGTCACCACCACCGTGATCGTCCTCGTCGGATACTCCGCGATGGCCGGCGCGGTCGGCGGCGAAGGCCTCGGGTCCAAGGCCGTCACCTACGGATTCCAGCGCTTCGAGACGCAGTTCATGCTCATCACGGTGGTGATCCTCATCGCCATCGTCACCGTCGTCCAGCTCATCGGCGACGGAGCCGTACGGCTGCTGGCCCGACGGGGCCGCGCCGCGGGCTGAACCCCCTGAACCTTTCTCCCCACACAGCCCGCACTCCTTGTCCGGGCGTTGTTCCACCACCAGAAAGAGGCACTCTTCGTGCGTAAGAACATCAAGCTCACCGCGGCCGCCGCCGCCACCGCCGCGCTCGCCCTCGGTCTCACCGCCTGCGGCACGGCCTCCGACCCGGGAGCAAAGGCCGACTCCGGCGGCAAGGCGGACGGATCCGAGGCGCTCGTCGTCGCCGCGTCCCCGACGCCGCACGCCGACATCCTGAACTACGTCAAGGACAACCTGGCGAAGAAGGAAGGCCTCACCCTCGAGGTCAAGGAGTTCACGGACTACGTCCTGCCCAACACCGCCACACAGCAGGGCCAGGTCGACGCCAACTTCTTCCAGCACAAGCCGTACCTGGACGACTTCAACAAGAAGAACAAGACGACCATCGTCCCGGTCGTCAACGTCCACCTCGAGCCCCTCGGCCTCTACTCCAAGAACGCCAAGGACCTCAAGGACATCAAGGCCGGCCAGACGATCGCCGTCCCCAACGACACCACCAACGAAGGCCGCGCGCTGGCGCTGCTCGCCGACAACGGCCTGATCACCCTCAAGGACGGCGCCGGCACCGACGCCAAGCTCTCCGACATCGCCGACGCCAAGGGCCTGAAGTTCAAGGAGCTCGAGGCGGCGACGCTGCCCCGCGCCCTGAACGACGTCGACGCCGCCGTCATCAACGGCAACTACGCCATCGAGGCCGACCTCAAGCCCGCGAAGGACTCCCTGGCCCTCGAGAAGGCCGACGGCAACCCGTACGCCAACTTCCTCGCCGTCAAGGAGGGCAACGAGGACGACGCCCGCGTGCAGAAGCTCGCGAAGCTCCTCAACTCGCCCGAGGTGAAGAAGTACATCGAGGACAAGTACGACGGTTCCGTCGTCGCCGCCTTCGGCGCCGCGGGCTGAGACCCCGCGCATCGTCAAGTGATGCTCCAGAGCAGCCACTTGACTCCGGCCCCGTGCACCTATCAAGGTGCGCGGGGCCGCCTCGTACCGGCACCCGGCCATGCACGGCCCGCACTCGATGTTGCATGCTGTGCCTTTACGGCCAATACGCCGTCAGGTTCGACCCGTACACGACAGTCTTCGGCATGGAGCTGCGCATGACTACCACCTTCCCGGACGTGTCCATCAGCACGGAGCGGTTGGTGCTGCGCCCCTACGAGGAAGCCGACATCGCGGCCCACACCGAGATGATGAACGACGAGATGGTCACCGCCTGGACCTCCGTGCCCCACCCCTACACGGCGGCCGACTCCGAGGAATGGGTGCGCAGGATCGCTCCTGCGGAGCGCACGGAGGGCCGCGGGATCGTGCTCGCCGTCACCGAGTTCCTCACCCAGCGGCTCGTCGGCGTCGTGCACCTGCAGAACACCAACTGGCGCACGCTCTCCACCGAGGTCTCCTACGTCACGGCCCCCTGGGCGCGCGGCGAGGGCTACGCGACCGAGTCCGTGCTCGCCGTGGCCCGGTGGCTGTTCCGCAACCAGAAGTTCGAGCGCATGGAACTGCGCACCGCCGCCGACAACACCGCCTCCCAGCAGGTGGCGCAGAAGATCGGCTGCATCAGCGAAGGCGTCCTGCGCAACGCGTGGATAGCGCGCACCCGGCCCGACGACGGCACCGGCGCCTGGGTGGACATCCGTACCGACCTCATAGTCTGGAGCCTCCTCCCGGAGGACCTCGAGGCCGACCGCCTCGCGGAGGCCGGCTACGCCTCCTACACCGACTGGAACTGACCCTCCCGGGCGGAACGACGCCCCTCCCGAGGGCCGCCCGACCGGTCCGCCAGGTACCCTCACGTGCGACGCGTACCCGCGGAACTGCTCCGACCTGCGACAACCCCAGGAGACTGACGACGATGGCCGACCGGGTCACGGTGATCGGCTGGGACGGTTCGCCACTCACCCGAGCGGCCAGGTCCGCCCTCTCCGCGGCCACCCTGGTCGCCGGCGCCGCCCATCATCTGGCGCTGCCAGAAGTGCCGCCCGGCGCCGAGCGCATCCGCCTCGGCAGCGTCGGCCTCGCGGCCCGGCGGATCGCCGGACACCGCGGCAGCGCCGTCGTCCTCGCCGACGGCGACCCGGGCCTCTTCGGCGTCGTCCGCACCCTGCGCGCGCCCGAGTACGGCCTCGAGGTGGAGGTCGTCCCCGCCGTCTCCTCCGTCGCCGCCGCCTTCGCCAGGGCGGGCATGCCGTGGGACGACGCCCAGATCGTCGTCGCACACCGCCGTACGCTGCGCCGGGCCGTCAATGTGTGCCGCGCGCACCCCAAGGTCGCGGTCCTCACCTCCCCGGGTGCCGGCCCCGCCGAACTCGCGCTGCTGCTCGACGGCATCCATCGCACCTTCGTCATCTGCGAGGAACTGGGCACCGACCGCGAACAGGTCACCGTCCTCACCTCCGACAAGGTCGCCGACCACATGTGGCGCGACCCCAATGTCGTCATCGTCATCGGCGGCACCGCCGGCCCCGCCCCCCTCACCGGGACCGGCGGCTGGATCGCCGGACGGGACCCCGGCTACCCGCCGGCCGTCCGCGGCTGGGCCCTGCCGCCCGCCGAGGCGCCGGCGCGGGGCGAGGGCGAGTTCGCCGGCCTGCGGGCCGCCCAGCTGGCCCGGCTCGGACCCCGCACCGGCGACCTCGTGTGGGACATCGGCTCCGGCAGCGGCGCACTCGCCGCAGAGGCGGGGCGGTTCGGCGCAGCCGTGATCGCCGTCGACAACGACCCGGAGGCCTGTCGGCGCACCGAGGCGGCGGCCCGGCGCCTCGGCGTCCAGATCCAGGTGGTGCACGGGCGGGCGCCGCACGTCCTCGAACGGCTGCCGGAGCCCGATGTCGTACGGATCGGCGGCGGGGGAGTGCCGGTCGTCACCGCCGTCGCCGACCGCAGGCCGCAGCGCATCGTCACCCACGCGTCGACGCGGGACGAGGCGGAGGCGATCGGCGCGGCGCTCGGCGCCGGCGGATACGGCGTCGAATGCGCCCTCCTCCAGTCCGTCGAGCTGGACACGTCCGACTGGTCGGAGCGGGAACGCAGCGTGGTCTTCCTGCTCTGCGGAAGGCAGCCCGACCCTCGCCCCCGGCCTCCCTCGACGGACGGTCCGGGGTAGGCTGGCCGATTGTTGTACCGCAGCCGGGCGTTCGTCGCTTCGTTCGTCAATGTCCGGAAAAGGGAGTCACTTTGGTTCCCGTATGTGGTACGTCGATACCGGGGGGTCGCGCGACGTGGCGCAGCCCACAAGCGAACCGCGGCGGATCTTGCTGCCGCAGTGGCGAACGACCGCGACAATGCTTTGGTCCGTGGGTCGATCGTGCCGCGCGGCGCACACGCTCGTTCTTGTTCAAGGGCGTCAGGTGTGCCGCTGTCGGACGCCCCGGGCGAAGGGCGAAGGAGCAACCGATGGGCGAGGGGTACGCGCATGACTGACACCGGCCAGATCCCGGGCGAGGGGCTGCCGGAGGACGCAGGCATGGTGGAGCAGCCGGGCGTCCCCGCTCCCGGCACGTACACCTTCCTCGAACCCTCCGAGAACAGCCCGGAAGAGGACGACCTGCTGCTGATGCCCGGCGCGCAGGGCGCGTGGAGCGATCAGCACGCGGCAGCCCCCCAGGCGGGTCACCCGCAGGGGGCGCCCGCCGCCGACCAGTACGCCTCCGTACCGGCGGCCGCCCATCACGACGCGGCGCCGCAGCACCACAGCGGCGAGTACCAGATGGACTACGCCGCCTACCAGGTACAGGACTACGGAACCGCCCCGGCCGTGCACGGAGCCGAGCAGGCCGCGCCCGCCCCGGCCGGCACGGCGTACGCGGAGCAGGCGGCGGCGCAGGACGCCGCGGCGCCCGCGCCGGCGTTCGTCGAAGTGACCCCGGCGGCCCAGGCGGCCGAGGCCGCGGTCCCGCCGCAGGAGCCGCAGTTCCACGAGGTCCGGTCCCCGGAGCCGCAGGAGCAGGGCTTCGAGGCACACGACGCCCAGCAGGCCCGGCTCCAGGCGCAGGACGCTGCCGCGCAGGAGCCGTTGGCGCAGGTGCAGGGCACCATGTCCGTCGTTCCCGGCGTGGCACCGGCAGACCCGGCGGCCGTCGCCGGGGAGGCGGGCCCGGCCGGCGGCCACGCGGCCCCGGTCGCGCAGGAGGCGCCGGCCGTACAGCCGGAACAGGTCCCCGCCGCACAGGAGAGCGGTGCCCACGAGGCGGGCGGCCGCGATTCCGGAGCCGTCGACCTCGGCGCCGTACGGACTCCTGCCGCCGCCACGTCCGCCATGCCGACCCCCGCGCGCCGGCCGCTCCACATGGGTCCGCCCGTGCCCGACACCTCGAGCGGCGTGGTCCGTTCACTCGCTGACCGCGGACCGGCCGGTACGCCGCCGCACCCGATGGTCGTGCGCACGGCCGCGGCCCCGGCCGCCGCCACCACCGGCGTGGAGTACCTCGACGTGCCGCGTGAGGAGCCCGGGGCCGAGCTGCCCGGACCGCAGCTCGGCGAGATCCCTCCGCAGGCCGGCGCCCCGTGGGATCCGCAGCCGCCGCAGGAGCAGACGCCCGTCGCCGCGCCGGCGGCGCCCGCAGAAACGGTCGTCCCGTCGGACGCGGCCGCCGAGGCGGCGAACGCGGAGGCCACCGTGCCCGCGCCCCGTACCGGTGGCTCCGAGCAGCAGCCCGCCGCGGAGGCGGAGCCCTCCGTGGCACCCGAGGCCCCCGAGCCGCAACTGCAGCCCGAGGCCGAGGTCCAGACCCCGGCCGTCGTGCATGAGGCCGCACCCGGGCCCGTCGAGCCGGCGGAACCCGAGGCCGTCGTGCGGGAAACCGTGACCGAGCCGGTCGCCGAACAGCCCGCCGTCGAGCCCCCGGCCACCCCGGAGGCCGTGGTCCCGGAGGCGCCGGCCGAGGCGCCCAAGGCCCAGCAGGCCCCCGCTCCCGCAGTCGTGTCCGAGCCCGAGCCCGAGCCGGTGGCCGTCGCGCCCGAGGCGGGCGAGGCCGTCGCAGCCGCCGAGGCGGCGCCCGTGGAGGCGGGCGAGCCCTCGGCGGAGGTCCCGACGGCGCCCGCCGAGGCCCCGGCCCCGGCCGTCCCCTCCGGGGAAGCCACCGCCGCACCGGCCGCCGAAGCCCTCCAAGCCGCAGCCCTCCAGGCCGACGTTCCGCAGGACGAAGCCCCGCAGGCCCAGGCCCCTGAGGCAGACACCCAGGCCCCCGAGGCAGCCTCTCCGCAGGCCCAGGCCCCCGAAGCCGTGGCCCCGCAGGAGGCGCCCCAGGACGAAGCGCCCCAGGACGACGCCGCTCAGGCCCCCGCCTCGGCAGCCGCCGACCCGTCGGCGCCCCCCGTCGCGGACGCCGCCCCGACCGGCACGGCCGCTGTCGAGGAGGGCGGGTCGCCCGAACCGCAGCCCGCCGCCCCGACGGCTCCCGCACCCGGCTACGACGACGCCGAACGCGAGGCCGTCCTGCGCGTGATGCGCGAACGCCGCGACATCCGCAACGGCTTCCGCAGCGACCCCATCCCGCACGAGGTCCTCCTGCGGGTCCTCGAGGCGGCGCACACCGCGCCCAGCGTCGGCCACTCCCAGCCCTGGGACTTCGTGGTCATCCGCTCCGCAGAGACCCGCCGCACCATGCACGAACTGGCGCAGCGTCAGCGCGAGGCGTACGCCAAGTCGCTGCCCAAGGGCCGGGCCAAGCAGTTCAAGGAACTGAAGATCGAGGCCATCCTCGACACTCCGGTGAACATCGTCGTCACCGCCGACCCCACCCGCGGCGGCCGCCACACCCTCGGCCGGCACACCCAGCCCCAGATGGCGCCCTACTCCTCCGCCCTCGCCGTGGAGAACCTGTGGCTCGCGGCCCGCGCGGAGGGCCTCGGAGTCGGCTGGGTCTCCTTCTTCGACGAGCGCGAGATGGTGCGCACGCTCGGTCTGCCCGAGCACCTCGAGGTCGTCGCCTACCTCTGCGTGGGCTACGTCGACGAGTTCCCGGAGGAGCCCGAGCTGATGCAGGCGGGCTGGTCCAAGCGCCGCCCCCTGTCCTGGGTCGTCCACGAGGAGACCTACGGCCGGCGTGCGCTGCCCGGGGAGGAGCCGCACGACCTGCTCCAGGAGACCGTCACCAACATCCGCCCGCTGGACGCCAAGGCGCTGGGCGAGGCCTGGGAACGCCAGAAGCGGATGACCAAGCCCTCCGGCGCCCTCGGCATGCTGGAGATCATCTCCGCGCAGCTCTCCGGCCTCTCGCGGATGTGCCCGCCGCCGATCCCCGAGCCCGCGGCCGTCGCGATCTTCGCCGGCGACCACGGGGTGCACGCCCAGGGCGTCACCGCCTGGCCGCAGGAGGTCACGGGCCAGATGGTGGCCAACTTCCTCGGCGGCGGGGCGGTGTGCAACGCCTTCGCGAACCAGGTCGGCGCCGAGGTCTGCGTCATCGACGTCGGCGTGGCCTCCGAACTGCCGGCCACGCCGGGGCTCCTGCCGCGCAAGGTGCGGCCCGGGACCGCCGACTTCACCACCGGTCCCGCGCTGAGCCGCGAGGAGGTCCTCTCGGCGATCGAGGTCGGCATCGAGACCGCCCGTGACCTGGTGGCCGCCGGCAACAAGGCGCTTCTGACCGGTGAGATGGGGATCGCCAACACCACGGCGTCCGCGGCCCTCATCTCCGTCTACACGGGCGCCGATCCGTCGGAGATCACCGGTCGGGGCACGGGCATCAACGACGAGATGCACGCCCGCAAGGTCGACGTCGTCCGCCGTGCGCTCGAGCTCCACCAGCCCGACCCCGCGGACCCGATCGGCGTCCTGGCGGCCGTCGGCGGCCTCGAGCACTGCGCCCTCGTCGGACTCATCCTCGGCGGCGCCTCCCTGCGGACCCCGGTCATCCTCGACGGCGTCAGCACGGGTGCCGCGGCCCTGGTCGCGCGCGCCGTCGCCCCGGAGGCGCTGGCCGCCTGCATCGCGGGCCACCGCAGTGCCGAGCCCGGCCACGTGGCGGCCCTGAACAAGCTGGGTCTGCGACCCCTGGTCGACCTGGACCTCCGTCTGGGCGAGGGCACGGGCGCCCTGCTGGCGCTCCCGGTGGTCCAGAGCGCCGCGCGGGCCATGCACGAGGTGGCGACCTTCGACTCGGCAGGCGTCACGGAGAAGTAGGCCGGGCCCTCGCGTATCCCGGGCCCTCGCGCCGTGGGCCCCCCGCGCGTCCGGTCCCCGGCGGACCGGACGTGCGGGGGCGCAGGCACCGGAGGCAACCGTTCCGCAACGGTCCCGTCCGCCCCGTGCCGCGGGGCCGTATCGTGTTCGCCAGGACCCTCAACCCGTTCCCACCAGCCGCTTCACCGTCGCAGCGGCCTCACTCCCGCATCGCACCGCCCGAGGAGCCGCACTGCCATGGCTGAGCACGTCCCGCACGCCGAGCACCCCGCCTACCCCGTCGGCCTCCGACTCGCCGGGCGCCGCGTCGTCGTCATCGGCGGTGGGCAGGTCGCCCAGCGAAGGCTCCCCGCCCTGGTCGCGGCCGGTGCCGATGTCACCCTGATCTCCCCTTCCGCGACGCCGTCCGTCGAGGCCATGGCCGAGTCCGGCGAGATCACCTGGACCCGCCGCCGCTACGAGGACGGCGACATCGCCGACGCCTGGTACGCCCTGGTGGCCACCAGTGACGCCGACGCCAACGCCCGCGCCTCCGCGGAGGCCGAGCGCACCAAGACCTGGTGCGTCCGCAGCGACGACGCCGACGCCGCCACCGCCTGGACCCCGGCGACCGGCCGCAGCGACGGTGTGACCGTCGCCGTCCTCACCGGCCGCGACCCCCGACGCTCGGCCGCGGTGCGCGACGCGATCGTCGAGGGCCTGCGCGACGGCACCCTCGCCGCGCCCCACCACCGCAGCCGCGCCCCGTTCGTCGCCCTGGTCGGCGGCGGCCCCGGCGACCCGGACCTGATCACCGTCCGCGGCCGCCGGCTGCTCGCGGAGGCGGACGTCGTCATCGCCGACCGGCTCGGCCCGCGCGACCTCCTCGACGAGCTCCCGCCGCACGTGGAGGTCATCGACGCCGCCAAGATCCCTTACGGGCGGTTCATGGCTCAGGAGGCGATCAACAACGCGCTCATCGAGCACGCGAAAGCCGGCAAGGCCGTCGTCCGGCTCAAGGGCGGCGACCCGTACGTCTTCGGCCGCGGTATGGAGGAGGCGCAGGCGCTCGCGGAGGCGGGCATCCCGTGCACGGTCGTGCCCGGGATCTCCAGCTCCATCTCCGTGCCCTCCGCCGCCGGTATCCCGGTGACCCACCGGGGGGTGGCCCACGAGTTCACCGTCGTCAGCGGCCATGTCGCACCCGACGACCCGCGTTCGCTGGTCGACTGGAAGTCCCTCGCCCGCCTGCGCGGCACGCTGGTGATCCTCATGGGCGTCGACAAGATCGGGGCCATCGCGGAGGCCCTCATCGCGCACGGCAAGGCCCCCGAGACGCCGCTCGCCCTCGTCCAGGAGGGAACGACCGCTGCTCAGCGCCGGGTGGACGCCACCCTCGCCACCGTGGCGGAGACCGTCAAGGCCGAGGACGTGCGCCCCCCGGCCGTCATCGTCATCGGGGACGTCGTCGCCGTCGGCCCGCGCAAGTAACCGGCGGTAACCCGACCTTGCGGGAACCGTTGGCACCGCACATCCAAGAAGGCAGTATCACCCTGTGGCCGATCTCATCACCATCGATGACCCCGACGACCCGCGCCTGCGGGACTACACGGGCCTGACCGACGTAGAACTGCGCCGCCGCCGCGAACCGGAGGAGGGCCTGTTCATCGCGGAGGGCGAGAAGGTCATCCGCCGCGCCAGACAGACCGGCTACGAGATGCGCTCCATGCTGCTCTCCGCCAAGTGGATCGACGTGATGCGCGACGTCATCGACGAGGTCCCCGCGCCCGTCTTCGCGGTAGACCCGGCCCTCGCCGAACGCGTCACCGGCTACCACGTCCACCGCGGCGCGCTCGCCTCCATGCAGCGCAAGCCGCTGCCGGACGCGGCCGAACTCCTCGGCACGGCCCGCCGGGTGGTGGTCATGGAGTCCGTCAACGACCACACCAACATCGGCGCCATCTTCCGCAGCGCGGCCGCCCTCGGCATGGACGCCGTGCTCCTCTCCCCGGACTGCGCGGACCCGCTCTACCGCCGTTCCGTGAAGGTCTCCATGGGAGCGGTCTTCTCCGTCCCGTACGCACGCCTCGACGCCTGGCCGAAGGGTCTCGAAGCGGTCCGCGAGGCGGGCTTCCGGCTGCTCGCGCTCACGCCCGACGAGAAGGCCACCTCGATCGACGAGGCGGCCCCGCACCGCCTGGAGCGGGTGGCACTGATGCTGGGCGCAGAAGGGGACGGGCTGTCCACCAAGGCCCTCATGGCCGCCGACGAGTGGGTGCGCATCCCCATGTCCCACGGCGTCGACTCGCTCAACGTGGGCGCGGCGGCCGCGGTCGCGTTCTACGCGGTCGCCACCGGACGCCCCGGAGCCTGACCCGTCACAGCTTCTGGGCGGCCGCGATGCCCAGCGCCACGATCAGCGTCACCACGAAGAAGACGGTGATCCGCTGACGCAGCAACCGCGGGTTGGCCGGCCGCCGGCCCGTCGAGGTGGTGCGCGTCCCCGGCCTGGTGCCCGGCCGGCCGTTCGTACGGGCCGTGCCGCGCGGCTGCTGGGGCCGGGAGCCGCCACCGGTACGGGACGGCGTCTGCGGCCGGGGCAGCGACGACCCGCCCGTACGCCGTTCCATGCGCTCGGTGCGGTCCGTACGCTCCGGATAGCGCGCCGTCGGCCGGTTGAGCTCGACCCGCTCCCGCTGCACGGGCGGCCGGGCGTCATGCAGACCCTGGGCCTCCCTGGCCGCGATCTCCTTGAGCCGCATGGACAGTTGCAGCGTGCTCGGCCGCTCCTCCGGATCCTTCGCGAGGCACGCGGAGACCAGCGGCGCCAGCGCGTCGTGCACCCCGTGCAGCTGCGGCTCCTCGTGCACCACCCGGTACAGCATCACCTCGGAACTGCCGTGCCCGAAGGGCGAGTCGCCCATGGCCGCGTACGCCAGGGTCGCCCCCAGCGCGAACACGTCGGTCGCGGGCGTCACCGCCGCTCCGCGCACCTGCTCGGGCGCGAGGAAACCGGGTGACCCCACGGCGGTGCCCACATGCGTCAGGGTGCTCGCGCCGGTGGCCCAGGCGATACCGAAGTCGATGATCCGCGGCCCCTTGGGCGACAGCAGGATGTTGGACGGCTTCAGGTCACGGTGCACCACACCGGCCTCGTGGACCGCCACCAGCCCCTCGGAGAGCGCGGCTCCCACGGCGGCCACGTCGGCGGCCCGCAGCGGACCCTCCTCGACCACCTTGTCGTGCAGCGACGGCCCCGGCACGTACTGCGTGGCGAACCACGGCCGGTCCGCCTCCAGGTCCGCCGCGACCAGCCGGGCCGTGCAGCCCCCGCGGATACGGCGTGCCGCCGACACCTCGCGCGCGAAGCGCGAACGGAACTCCTGGTCCTCCGCGAGATCCGGTCTGATGACCTTCAGCGCGACGCGCTGCCCCCTGCGGTCGGACCCCAGGTAGACGACGCCCATACCGCCCGCGCCCAGCCGCCGGTGCAGCCTGAACGAGCCGACGACACGCGGGTCCTCGCGCCGGAGCCGCATCATCGCCATGTCCGTCCCCTACCTACGGTGGGGAGGCCCCACCCCGCTGCCCGGTCGTCCGCTTTTGACGTGGCACAGCTTACGTACCCCCGCGCCGGTGCGCTCATAGGCCGCGCCCTCCGGACCGGATCGTTTGTCAGTGCCGGGTGGGAGAATTGACCAGTGGTCAGCGGAGGGCGGATCCATCTTCCCTGACCCGTGCGTGATCTCAACGGTCAGTCGCAGAAGGGGGATTGGATCGATGAAGGGCGACCGCGTGGAAATAGTCGTGGACGCGGGAGACACGACCCGTACGTATGAAGTGGTGGCAAGCCGGGCGGGCCGCAGGGTCGAGACGGCAGTGCGCAGAGGGGTGGTCGAAGTGAGCGAAGTCACCCGATCCGGGTCCGTCGTCCGGACGGCCCGATTCATGGCCAACCGTGTGCTTGCCCTGGTCGAGCAGCCCGTCCCGCGGGCCGACGCCACGGAGTGACGGGCGACCCCTCCGGGAAGACCCCAACTCCCCGCCTCCCGTCTCCACCCAGGGGAGTACGCCGAGGGGTGACGGCTCATCCTCCGGGAGGCCCGGCAATCGGTACGAGGGCATGACGTCCAGGGCCTTCGGTTTCCCTAATGTTGATGTCAAGCGGCGGGTGCAGCACTCGTCCCCCGAGGTCAGACACCCGCCGCTGCCAACCACGACAGG
Organism: Streptomyces pristinaespiralis; assembly: GCF_001278075.1. Taxonomy (GTDB): domain Bacteria; phylum Actinomycetota; class Actinomycetes; order Streptomycetales; family Streptomycetaceae; genus Streptomyces; species Streptomyces pristinaespiralis. The sequence continues at coordinate 6,975,335 of NZ_CP011340.1, forward strand.
AGAAGGACCATGGCGGACACGGCAACGCGGACACTGATCCGCACGCAGGAACGCAAGGCATCCGCCGCGTTCGGCGGCCGCCAGTCCGGCACTCGCCACCCCCTGGTGGCGACGGCGATGGTCCTTCCCCTCGCGGCACTGCTGGTGGTCGTCTTCGGCGGCTGGGACGCAGTGGTCACACAGGCGTCGTCCGTAGGTTTGATGCTGGGGCGCTGAAACGGCGCCCCGGGCCCGGAAGAGCGGTCCGGGCCGGGGACATCCGGCCAACAACCCCGTGGGGACGGGGGTGCGGCGGACGGCAGCGATCGGCCGGTCAGCTGGGGAGCTGACCGGCCGTCGCGCATGCCCGCCCGCGCTCCGTGCGACGGCGGCGGCCGCTCCCGCCACCCTTCCGCGCTCCGCGCGACGACTGCGGCCGCTCCCGCCACCCTTCCGCGCTCCGCGCGACGACGGCGGCCACCGCCGCCAGGACGTGCCCTGGGGCCGGCGACCCGGCCCCACCCGACCGGGCCCGGGCAGGGCCGACCCGGCCAACCCGGCCGGCCCGTGATCGGCCCGTATTGGACCCCGCTCCGGCCGGCCGGCGCTCGATCGGGCTCACGCAGGACCCGGCCCGCCCCGCCCCGCCCGCTTGGGCCGTGCCGGCCCCGGCCGGGATCGCCGCCCGTCACTGCCCTGCCCGCCCGGGCCCCACGTCGGGCGCCGCCGGCGGTTCGACCAGAGGCCGCTCCGACCGGGCCCGGCCGAACCCGGCCGCGTACGCCGCCCCAGGACCTGCCGGCTACGACCGGTTCGATCGGGACCTGACCCGACCCGGCCCTGCCCGCCACTACCCGGTCGACCGGGACCCGAATGAGGCCCGGCCCGATGCCCGCGCCCACGCCTGACCCGGCCCCGGCCCGGCGGTCAGGCCCCCCGATACGCTCCACCCCGTGACCGCCTCAGTCGTACGCGCCCTTGCCGACGTCGCTCGTGATGCCGCTCATCTGGCCGCACCCGGCGGTTCCTGCCGTGCCTGCGGCGCCACGGAGGCGGAGACGCTCGCCGACCGTCCCGACGGCACCGTCGTGCGCCACGGCTCGGCCGTCGCGAAGGCGCACGCCCCCGACACCGACCGGGCGGCGCACGAGGTGCGTGTCGCCCTGGCGGCCCACCCCGCGCTGGCGGGGATCCTGCTGCCTCCCCTCCCGAACGGAGCTTGCACGGGCGGCCCGGGCCCCGGAGCTCTCCTCCCGGGCAGCCGGCTCCCGGGTGACGACTCCCGCCCCGTCACGACCTGGCCCTACGGCGTCCCCGTCGACCCCGCGGACCCGGACGCCGCGCCCTGGGAGGAGGCCGCCGTGCTGCTGGCGCGCCTGCACCGCGTCGAGCCGGCCCAGCTGTCGGGAAAGGGCACAGGCGCAGCCGCACTCCCACCCATGCGCGGCCCCGCCAAGGCCGCCGCCGCCGTGGCCCGTATGGAGGCGGCCGCGCCGGACCACCCGGCCGCGCCCGACGTGCGGCGCGCCTGGGAGCGCCTGCCGGCCTGGGCGCGGGGCGAGTCGCCGTCCCCGCGCCGGGATGCGGTGTGCCACGGCGACCTGCACCTCGGCCAGCTCGTGCGCCACCCGGCCCCGGACGGCCCGTGGTTGCTGATCGACGTGGACGACATGGGGCTGGGGGACCCGGCGTGGGACCTGGCCCGTCCCGCTGCCTGGTTCGCGACCGGTCTGCTCGCGCCGGAGATCTGGCAGCGGTTCCTCGGCGCGTACACCACCGCGGACGGCGGCGCCGTTGCTTCCGACGGCGATCCGTGGCCCCAACTCGACGTGCCCGCACGGGCGCTGACCGTCCAGACCGCCGCGCTCGCCCTGGCGAAGTCGGCCGAGGCGGGGCGTCAACCGGACGAGGTCGAGCGGGCGGTGCTGGACGCCTGTACCCGAATCGGGACACTGTGACCCGAGTTGGAGTTCGATGCTCCGTCGTAGGGTGAAGTCATCGTCGCCGGGCATGCATCCCGGCGACGTCGACCGAACGGCGAGGAGCTGACCAGACGATGCAGTGTCCCAAGTGCCACGCAGCGATGCACACGTACAACCGCAATGGTGTTCAGATCGAGCAGTGCAGCGGCTGCCGGGGCATATTTCTCGACTACGGCGAGCTGGAGTCGCTGACCCGCCTGGAGTCGCAGTGGACCCAGCAGGCCCCGCCCGTGCCGCCGGCCCCGCAGGCGTACCCGGCCGCGCCCCCGGCTCCGGCGTGGGGCGCGCCGCACCACGGCGGTCACCACGGGCATCACCGCCAGCGGAGCTTCGGCCGGATGCTGTTCTCTTCCTGAGCCGCCGCTTCCTGAGCACCGGCCGGGCCGCCGGCCCGGCCGGCCCTGCCGCGCGCCTGCCCGGCGCACGACGAAGCCCCCGGCCGTCGGGACGGCCAGGGGCTTCGGGTGGTGCGCGATACTGGGATTGAACCAGTGACCTCTTCCGTGTCAGGGAAGCGCTCTCCCGCTGAGCTAATCGCGCGGGGTGACCTGCGTTACCGCACTGCGCATACCGATCCGCATCACTGTGTGCTGCGTGATCGCTACGTACTGCGTGCGCGATACTGGGATTGAACCAGTGACCTCTTCCGTGTCAGGGAAGCGCTCTCCCGCTGAGCTAATCGCGCGCAGACCCTCGCGGGTCCAGTGGACGATACTGGGATTGAACCAGTGACCTCTTCCGTGTCAGGGAAGCGCTCTCCCGCTGAGCTAATCGTCCTTGGAGGTGGAGACGGGATTTGAACCCGTGTAGACGGCTTTGCAGGCCGTTGCCTCGCCTCTCGGCCACTCCACCCGGAGTGCAGGGGTTTCGGGAAGATCCCCCACTTTCTCGAGCGGACGACGAGATTCGAACTCGCGACCCTCACCTTGGCAAGGTGATGCTCTACCAACTGAGCCACGTCCGCTTGTCGTTTCCGTTCCGCTTGCGCGTCCCGGCGACGTGTTGAACTCTAGCGGATTCCTGGGCCAGTACAAAAACGCGTTTGTGCAGCTTGCCGCCGTGTGTTCACGTCGCAGCAGCTCACCGGCGGCTCAGTGGCGGCTCACCGGCGGCTCTTGGGCGGCCCCCGGGCGGCCCATCCGCACCGCGTCCTCGCCGGTCATACACTCACAGACGTGCACGACCTCGCTCCTCTGGCCCGCTTCGGACCCCTCGTCGCCACCGACCTCCGGGATGTCACCAGCGACCCCGCAGCCCTGGACTCCACCGGCTTCTGGGCCGTCGCCGCCGACTTCGAAGGCGGTCTGACCTGCGCCCGCTTCGGCGATGTCCGCAGCGAACCGGTCCCCGCGCCCGTCCCGGGCCGCTGGCGCGGGCCCGCGGCCGAGGACTGGACGTCCTCCCTGGACCGGGCCGCCTACACCGCCGGCGTGCGGCGCATCCGCGAACACATCGCGGCCGGCGAGGTCTACCAGGCCAACCTGTGCCGGGTGCTGTCGGCGCCGCTGCCGGACCCGGCCGCGGCCGACGTCGACGACCTGACCGCCCTGCTCGCGAGGGGCAACCCCGCGCCGTACGCAGGAACGATCCGCCTGCCCGCGCACGGTGTGGAGATCGCGACCGCGTCCCCCGAGCTGTATCTGAGCCGCGACGGACGCACCGTCGAGTCCGGCCCCATCAAGGGCACGGGCAGAACCGCGGACGACCTCCTCGAGAAGGACCACGCGGAGAACGTCATGATCGTGGACCTGGTCCGCAACGACCTCGGCCGGGTCTGCACCGGCGGCAGCGTCACCGTGCCCGAGCTCTGCGCGATCGAGTCCCACCCCGGCCTCGTCCACCTGGTCTCGACCGTCCGCGGGGAGCTCTCGCCCGGGGCAGGCTGGGGCGAGCTGCTCGCCGCCACCTTTCCGCCGGGCTCGGTCACCGGCGCCCCCAAGTCCAGCGCCCTGAAGATCATCGATGCGCTGGAGACCGCACCGCGCGGCCCGTACTGCGGCGGCATCGGCTGGGTCGACGCCGACCGGCGCACCGCGCAGCTCGCCGTCGGCATACGGACCTTCTGGATCGACCGCGCAGCCGACGTCCTGCGGTTCGGCACCGGCGCCGGCATCACCTGGGGCTCCGACCCGGAACGCGAATGGGCGGAGACGGAACTGAAGGCATCGCGGCTGCTGGCGGTAGCGTCGGGCGCGTACGCGGCAATCGGAAGGACAGCTCGATGAAGGTTTGGGTCAACGGCGCGCTCTCGGAGATCGAGGACGCCCGGGTGTCCGTGCTCGACCACGGCATGACCGTCGGCGACGGCGTCTTCGAGACCGTCAAGGCGGTCCACGGTCGGCCCTTCGCCCTCACCCGCCACCTGGAACGGCTGGCCCGCTCCGCCGCCGGCCTCGGACTGCGGGAGCCCGACCTCGACGAGGTCCGGCACGCCTGCGCCGCCGTACTGGCCGCCAACCCGATGCCGCTCGGCCGGCTGCGCATCACCTACACCGGCGGACTCTCCCCGCTCGGCTCCGACCGGGGGACCGACGGTCCGACGCTGGTCGTCGCGCTCGGCGCGACCACCCGCCGTCCCGACACCACATCGGTGATCACCGTGCCCTGGACCCGCAACGAACGCGGCGCGCTGACCGGGCTGAAGACCACCTCGTACGCCGAGAACGTCGTCGCGCTCGCCAGGGCGCACGAGCACGGCGCCTCAGAGGCCCTGTTCGCGAACACCGTCGGGCGGCTCTGCGAAGGCACCGGCTCGAACGTCTTCGTCGTCCTCGACGGCGAACTGCACACCCCGCCCGTCTCCTCCGGCTGCCTCGCGGGCATCACCCGCGCCCTGACCGTCGAGTGGACGGGCGCCAAGGAGACGGACCTGCCCATGGACGTCCTCGACCACGCGGAGGAGATCTTCCTGACCTCCACGCTCCGCGACGTCCAGTCGGTCGCACGCGTCGACGGCCGCGACATCGTCGCCGCCCCGGGGCCCGTGACCACGAAGGCGATGCGCGTCTTCGAGGAGCGCGCGGCCGCCGACCCCGACCCGAGGACCGTGTAACCGGCCCTGGGGCCCCAGGAAAACCTGGTGTCGGAGGGCCGTGGGGCAGGTAGAAACTCCTCGATGACCACAACCCTGCGGCCCACGGGGCCGATCCAGTACGACGCCGACGGCGCCGCGTCCCGCGGCTACGACGTCTGTGTGAACGGCCGGCCCGTCGGGACGGTCGAACTCGGCATGGACACCGGTGGCGGCCGCCCGGTCGGCTCCGTCCGGTCGCTGCACATCGACGAGGCCGACCGCAGACGGGGCCGCGGCACGGTCGCGGCGCTCGCCGCGGAGGAAGTGCTGCGCGGCTGGGACTGCACCGAGGTCCGCGCGGCCGTCCCGGCCGACGCCGGCCCCGCCCTGCGTCTGGTCGGCGCGCTCGGCTACACCGAACGCGGCCGCAACATGATCAAGGAGGTCCCCGGGCCTCCGCCCGCGCTGCCCGAAGGCGTCGAGGGCCGCCCGCTGGACGAGGACGAGTTCGGCCGCTGGCTGTCGCACGCGGTGCGCCACTTCGCCCAGGACTGGATCTCGCGCGGTGTGCCGGAGGACGAGGCACTCGCCCGCTCCGAGGCCGTCCACGCCCGCCTGCTCCCCGAGGGCCGGGCGACCCCCGGCGCCCATGTCCACCACCTGCTCGCCGACGGCACCGCCGTGGGGCACGTCTGGGTCTCGGAGTGCGAGGTGCGCCCGGGCGTGGACGGCGCGTACGTCTTCGACGTCGAGGTGGCCGAGGCCTACCGGGGGAGGGGTTACGGCAGGGCCCTGATGCTCCTCGCCGAGCGGACGGCGGCCGAGGCCGGCCGCCCGCTGATCGCCCTGCACGTCTTCGAGGGCAACCGCCCCGCGCTCGCGCTCTACGAGTCCCTCGGCTACCGCACCACCCACCGCAACTTCGTCAAGCGGCTCCTGTAGCGGCGCCCGGCCGCGTCACTGCCCGGCCAGGAGCCGGTCGGCGATCTCCTCGATGCGCTCCCGCAGCCCTTCCTGGCTCTTGCCGCCGTCGAGCCGCTCACCGCCGATGACGTACGTGGGCGTGCCGGTCACCCCGATCGCCTTGCCCTCCGCCTGGTCGGCGTCGACGATCAGGATGTGCCGGCCGTCGATCAGCGCGGTGTCGAACTCCTCCGCGTCCAGACCCAGTTCGGCGGCGACCTCCAGCAGGAACGGCTCGCCCTCGGCCGCCAGCTCCTCGGCGCGCGCCAGCACGGCCTCCGCGTACGGCCAGGCCTTGCCCTGCGACGCGGCCTCCTCGGCGGCCTGGGCGGCGGCGAACGCGTGCTTGTGCTTCTCGAGGGGGAAGTGCCGCAGCCGCAGCTCGAGCCGGTCACCGTAGCGGTCGCGGAGGGCCCGCAGGTCCTCCAGCGCGGTGCGGCAGTCGGTGCACTGGAGCTCGCACCACACGTCGAGGACGGCGGGGGAGCCGGTCGGGGAGTCACTCATGCGGCCAGTCTCCCAGCCCGGTGTCCCTCACCCCAACCGGGACCTGGGGAGGAGGCCGCCCCGGAGATCTCCCCCAGATATGCGCACCCCGGCCTCGCACCGTGGCCCGGAACGGCGGGGGCGGTGCAGGATGGAGGGGACGCAACCGCTCAAGCCGCCAACGCCTGGAGGACCGGATGCTTGCCGAGACCATTTGTTCCGCGGTGTCCGCGGCGGGCCTGGGCATCGCCGCGATCACGGCGTACCGCAGGCGTTTCCTGTCCGCGGCGCGCATCGCCGCCTATTCACTGCTGCCGCTCGGCCTCGTCCTCACCGGGGCGGTCGAGTGGGCGGTCGGCACGGCGTTCAGCCTGACCGCCTGGGTCGGCTTCGGTCTGATCGGCGTCGCGTGGCTGCTGTTCCTGACGACCAGGGCGGTGGAGCGCCGGAGGGGCGGGAGCCGCAAGGAACGCAAGGCCGCCGCCGCGGCGGCCCGTCACGAGGCCGCCGAACCGGCCGCGTCCCGACCCTCGCTCGGCCGGTCCGCCCCGGCGGCCGACCCCGCCGCGCCGGCCAGGCCGAAGGCGGCCCGGAAGGACGACGACTTCAGCGACATCGAGGCGATCCTCAAGAAGCACGGTATCTAGCGGTCCTCGAGTCGCACAGGACGGCCGTCCTGGCCGGGTCGCGGGCCGGTCCGGGCCACGGGATGTGATGAACCGCCGTGCCCGCAGGGCGTGTTGCTCGATCTTCCCCGCCCGGGCTGCGCCATGATCACCCCGAGATGCTCGATACCTCGCGGGGCCAGGCCCCCGTACCGACCCAGGAGCCGCGCGGATGCCTTTTCGCGCTCTCCCAGCCGCCCCTGATGATCTTCCTCGGGGTGATCGGCGTCCTGCTGCTGATGGCGGCCGTGCACGACCTCTTCTGGCTGTGAGGGACGCGGTGGGACACCACGGTCCGCTCAGCCCGCGGCCTCCTTGCGGCGCGCCCGGTAGGCGGCGACATGCAGTCGGTTGCCGCAGGTGCGGCTGTCGCAGTAGCGGCGCGACCGGTTGCGCGACAGGTCCACGAACGCGCGCCCGCAGTCCGGCGCCTCGCAGCGCCGCAGCCGCTCCTGTTCGCCCGCTACGACGATGAACGCCAGCGCCATCCCGCAGTCCGCCGCGAGATGGTCGGCGACGGACGCGCCCGGCGCGAAGTAGTGCACGTGCCAGTCGTAGCCGTCGTGGTCCGTGAGCTGCGGGGTCGTGCCCGCCGCCGCCACGAGGCGGTTGATGACCTCCGCGGCCGTCCGGCTGTCCGGCGCCGCGAACACCTGGGCGAACAGCGTCCGGATCGCCTGGACGGCCTTGATGTCCCGCTGGGTCAGCTCCCCCACCCCGCTGACCTTGTGGCCGCGTACGAAGTCGTACAGCGCCGCGACGTCCGTCAGCCTGTCGTCCTGCCCGCTCTCCGGTGCGGTGTTCACCAGATCGACGACGGTGTCGAGGGCGATACGGGTGTCGTGGGGGATCAGCACGAATTCGCTCCCTGGCCGGATGCGGGCCGGTGCCCGCCGAATTGCGCTGACTCTAGCGGTTCGTGCCGAGAGCGCACCGGCGCCGCCGCCGCGGTGGATTCCGCGACGACGGCGCCGGTGTTGTCCGTATGAGGCTGTCCGCGCGGCGCCGTCTCCCCGAGACGGACGGCGCCGTGCGGTTTTCCGCCGGCCGGACTGCGCTCAGTTCTCGGCCAGAATGTGCGACAACTCCGTGTCGAGATCGAAGTGCCGGTGCTCGGTGCCTGGCGGCACCGCTGCGTCCGTCCGCTTGAGGAACGATTCCAGGGCCCGCGCCGGGGCCTCCAGCAGGGCTTCGCCCTCCGGGGAGCTCAGCGCGATGCAGACGACGCCCTGGCCATGGCTGCGTGAGGGCCAGACCCGTACGTCGCCCGTGCCGGTGGGCCGGTGAAGGCCCTCGGCGAGAAGGTCGCGGGCGAAGACCCACTCGACCGTCTCTTCGGCTCCGGTGTGGAAGGTGGCGTGCACGGCATAGGGATCGGCCGTGTCATACCGCAGGCCCGCGGGTACAGGCAGTGAGGACTCGCTCGATACAACGAGGCGCAGGTGCAGCTCGCAGCTGACCGTGGTGTTCATAAGCGCCAGGGCCTTTCGCTCAGTGTGCGCTCGGGGATTCGCACGTCGGCGAAATCGACATGCCACCTACGGTGCCGTTGTAAACCCCTCTGACCGTTTTGGGATCCTTCAGGTCGCTCGTACGGCGGTGCATTACTTTGCGTTATACGGCCATTCCGGTGACGGAGTTCGATCCGGTACGTTTGGATTTATGAACGCGCAGAGTGACGAGCGGGACGAGGCCGTCGTGACGACGACGGCCGACCCCGCCACGGGGGACGTGACGGACGGTGCGGCGCAGCCGCTGCCGGAGGCGGCGAAGGAGGAACCGGCGCTCGGATCGAAGGCACCGCACTTCATCAAACGGTCGAGAACGCTGCATGTGAGCTGGCAGGTCGGCGTCTTCATCGTCGGCCTCGCCGTCGTCGGCGCCGGTGTGTCCATGCTGGTGCTGCCCGGACCCGGCTGGGTCGTGATCTTCGGCGGCATGGCGATCTGGGCGACCGAGTTCGTCTGGGCCCAGCTCGTGCTGCGCTGGACCAAGCGCAAGGTCACGGAGGCGGCCCAGCGGGCGCTCGACCCGAAGGTCCGGCGGCGCAACATCATCCTCACGACGATCGGTCTCGTCATCGTCGCGGCACTGTGCGCCGTCTATCTCTGGAAGTTCGGGCTCGCCATGCCGTGGAACATCGACGAGTGACCACCAAGTGGTCCGGGGCACCCGCTGACATGGGGTAATGTTTGCCGTGCGCCCGGGCGATTAGCTCAGTGGGAGAGCGCTTCGTTCACACCGAAGAGGTCACTGGTTCGAACCCAGTATCGCCCACCCGGAACGGATGCCCCGGAGACTTGACGGTCTCCGGGGCATTCGTCGTTTCCGCCGCCGTCACCGCATGCGGCTCAGGCTCTCCCGCAGCCTGCGGGCGTCCCGGAGCCGCTGCTCGTACGTCGCCCCCACCCCCAGCAGGAGCAGGCCCACGAGCGCGGGCGGCAGCCAGCGGGGGAGCGCTCCGACGACCTGCGCCACGTACGGGGCGAGCTCGTGCAGCGCGTCGAGGGCCAGCACCGCGCCGCCGAGGACGAGCAGCGCCTGCAGCCTCAGCCGCGCGCCGGCGAGGGTCACCGCCAGGGCCGCGAGCCCCAGCAGCAGCGGGCGCAGCCAGTGCTCGTCGCCCCAGGCTGCGACGAGGCTCGGCACCAGGGTCGCCGCCAGGCCGGGACCGTACGCCGTCCACGAGGAGGCCTGCGGGTCCTTCCTGCGGCGCAGCGCCCCGAGGGCCAGCGCCACGGCGGTGACGGGCAGGGTGTACGCCTCCGGGGCCGTCACGTCGGAGGCCGCCAGCCGGACCCAGGAGGCCGTCACGAAGCACACGGCGGCCAGGTGGCCGGCCACCTGGCGTCGCTCCTCCCGCACGGCCGTACCGGCGGCGACGACACCGCACAGCGCCAGGACCAGGGCCAGCGTCGGCCCGTCGCCCGCCGCGAGCGGCAGCGCGACCAGGCCGGCCGCGGCGCCGGTGATCTCCACGGGCAGGGCTGCGGGGTGGCGACGCAGCACGGCGCCGAGCACCGCGGTGAGCGCCGGCACGGCCAGCAGCACCAGTGCGGCCCGGTGCGGCGGGAGATCGAGCGCCGCCGCGCCCGCCCCGGCGAAGACGGCCGCGTAGAACGTCGCCGCGCAGGCGAGCAACGCCTGTGCCGGTCCCTTGGTCCGCACGGCCGCGAGCGCGAGGGCCGCGACGAGCACACCGAGGACCGCGAAGGTCGCCGGCCGCGTCGCGAGCGACAGCAGCGCCACGCTCACCGAACCGCCGAGCCCGCACACCAGCGCGGTGATCGAGACGTCCGTGCGCCGCACGGCCGTGGACAGGGCGAGGACCGCGAGGGTGAGGATCAGCTGCCAGGCGACGGCCGCCCAGTGACCGAAGCCGAACACGACCGGCGCCGTGACCGCGGCGGCCCAGGCCGCCGCGACCGCGCCCGACCGGGCGGCCGCACGTATCCGGTCGCCGTGAGCGCGCCGCACCGCCGCGGGGGACCACGGCGCTCCGGGCGCCGGGGCGGGGGAGTCCTGCCCCGCCTGATCCGGGCCCTGGGTGTCTTCGGCATCGTCCCGGTGGCGGGCCACGGCGGCCAGGACCGCCGCGACGGTCAGCAGCGTCAGCGGGGCAGGGAGCAAGGTCGTCGTCGTGGCGTCCAGGTCGGGCAGGGCGGAGCCGCCGGACCAGATGTCCGTCAGCGTCGTCGCCGGACCCGCCAGCGCCAGCGCCGTCAGCGGAAGTGCCGCGAGAAGCGCCGCCGCGTGCACGGCCGCCGCCGCACCGGCGAGGCCGCCGAGCAGCCGCCGCGGCAGCGGGGTCCGTACGGCGCCCAGCAGAGCGACCGCGCACAGCAGGTACCCGAGCACCGCCCAGCCGCCCGGTACCGCGGCGCGGACCACGCCGCCGGCGCCCGCCACCACGGCCAGGCCCGCGACGGCGGAGACCCACGCGGCGGAGGTGCGCCACGCGGCGAACAGGGCGACGGCCGCCGCCGTGCTCAGCAGCACCGCCGGGCCGGCGGAAGCAGCGACGTCGTCCGCCGCCAGCGACCTGATGACGCCGAGCAGCAGCGCCCCGCCGCCCGTCGTCGCGGCGGCCGCCCAGGCGACCACCTTCACCGAGGCCGGCCGCGTCCACAGCACGACGGCGACGTCCAGCGCGGCGGTCAGCAGCAGCGCCCACTCCATCGGTGGCGCGGCGGCGTCCGCCGTCAGCGCCCAGAGCGGCAGCGGGAGCTGCGCGGCCACGACGGCGGCCGGCAGCGGGGTCGCCAGCCGGGGCAGCGCGACGCCGTACGACGACCACAGCGCGGCGAGCGCCGCGGACGCCAGGGCCGAGTAACCGAGCCCGTCCGTCTCCGGCAGGCCCACCCGGTGCAGGGCGTACGCGTCGAGCACCGTCAGCACCAGCCCGAGCACGGCCACGGACTCGGCCGTCGCGACGAGACCCCTGCGCAGCAGGACCACCGGCGTGCCCAGTGCGGCGAGCGTCACGGCGCCGAGCACCGCGGAACGGCCGCCGATCCCCATCGCGCCCCAGCTGACGAGGGTGAACGCGATGGCCGCGATCGCCAGCAGCAGCCCGCCGAGCGTCAGCAGCAGGTTCTGCACGCCGGGGGGCGAGGTCTCCGCCGCGGCCGGTGCGGCGAAGGGCCGGCCGTAACCGGCGGGCGGCGGGGCGGCCGGCGCCGCGAAGGGCGTGGCGGGCCGCAGCGCGGCGAGCAGCCAGGCCCTGCGGGCCAGCAACTGGGCACGGCGCGCTTCAAGTTGGCGCAGCTCACGGTCGAGTGTCGCCAGTTCCTCGGCCGGTGGTGGCACGTTCTCCATGGCCGAAGTGTGGCCCCGGCCACAGCCGGCGGCATGGGTGCGGATACTCAATTCCCGGTGAGTACCGGCCGGCAGGGGCGCAGACTGGGCCCATGGACTGGTGCCGTTACCGCTTCCGCAGTGTCTGGGACCTGGCCGCCGCGCCGGACGAGGTCTACGAGGTGCTGTCACGGGTGGAGGACTATCCCCGTTGGTGGCCGCAGGTGCGTGAGGTGACGGAGGTCGAGGAAGGGGTCGGCACCGCCCGGTTCCGCTCGTTCCTCCCGTACGACCTGCGCGTCACGGGCCGCACACAGCGCAGCGATCCTTCTGCCGGTGTGCTGGAGGTGCGGATGGCGGGGGACCTCGACGGCTGGTCGCGATGGACGGTGCGGGCCGGCGGCAGGGGCACCCGGGCGCTGTACGAGCAGGAGGTCGTCGTGCGAAGGCCGCTGATGAGACGGCTCTCGGTCCCGTGCCGCCCGGTCTTCCGGGCCAACCACGCGTTCATGATGCGCAGCGGGAAGCGCGGCCTCGAGGCCTACCTGGAAGGAGTTTGAACCCAGCCCGCGGTGCCCTGTATTGTTCAGTCCGTTCCCGGGCGATTAGCTCAGTGGGAGAGCGCTTCGTTCACACCGAAGAGGTCACTGGTTCGAACCCAGTATCGCCCACCGGGAGAGGCCGGTCCGTCGTCGACGGACCGGCCTCACTTGTTCCACCGTCAGGCCGCGGCAGCGAGTCCCGGCCGCAGCGGCCACGCGGGATCGACCGTCTCCGGCGTACCGCTGCGGGCGAACCACGCCTGGAGCCCGCGTGCCTGAGCCGCGTGCCACACCGCCTGGAGCGTGTGCAGTTCCGCGGGCGACAGCCGCTCCAGACGGGCGTTGAAGCGCCGCCCCACCGCCCGTACGACCTCCAGCGCCGCCAGCGCGTCGGCCGCCGCGTCGTGCGCCCCGTCGAGCACCACCTCGTACTGCGCGCACAGGTCCGTGAGCGTGCGCCGCCCCTTGCGGTAGCGGTCCAGATGCTTGTCCAGCACCCGCGGATCCAGCACGCACAGCGGCGAACGGTCCAGGTAGCGGCTCAGCGACGACGCCCGATGCCGCCTCAACTCCCGGTCCAGCAGGGTGAGGTCGAACGGCGCGTTCATCACCACCAGCGGCCGGCCCGCCGCGCACTGCTCGGCCAGTGACCTGGCTATCTCCTCCATCACCGGCGCGGGCCAACGGCCGTTGCGCTGAAGGTGGTCGTCGGTCAGACCGTGCACCTCGATGGCGCCCGGCGGCACGGGCACCCCGGGATTCACCAGCCAGCGCGTGATCCTCGGCCGCCCGCCGGGCGAATCCTGGACCACGACCGCCGCGGACACGATGCGGTCCTCCTCGACGTCCACTCCGGTTGTCTCTGTGTCAAATGCGGCCAGCGGGCCGTCATACCAGTGCGTCATCCGCGAACTCCTCGCACGTACCCGGCAGATGGCGACAACCCCTGCCCGAATCGGTGATACCCGGGCTGTTTGCACCGTACGCAGGCCGGTGACAACACAGGTGACGGGGAAGGAAATCGACATGGCGCTCGCCCAGCCCGAGCCGGGAGGGCTGTCCCCCGCAAGCGGGAGGCGCCCCCAGCCCCAGCGGACGCCCCCGCTGCGCGGAGCACTCGCCACCACCGCCTGCATGGAGACGCTCCAGGTGGGTTATCTGCACGCCGTCGCGGCCGCGGCGGGGTGCTCGCTCTCCCAGCCGTTCCCGGACAACGGGATCGACTGGCACCTCAGCCACAGCTCGGCCGGCCACACGGTCGACGACGAAGTGACCATCAAGGTGCAGCTCAAGTGCACCTACCAGATCCCACCGCACCCGCCGGGGCCCGCGTTCTCCTTCACCCTCGACAACGATCACCTGGTGAAGCTGGCCCGCACCCCCGTCTCGGTGCACAAGATCCTGGTCGTGATGCTCGTCCCGAGGACCCAGGACGAATGGCTGCGGGCCAGTCACGACCGGCTCGACCTGAGGCACTGCTGCTACTGGACCAACCTGGCCGGCCAAGCAGTGACCGGCAGGCACCGGACCACCGTGCGCATCCCGACCTCGCGGATCTTCGACGACCGGGCGCTCTGCGAGATCATGACGCGCGTCGGGGCGGGAGGGAGACCCTGATGCACCGGCCCTTCGACGACCATGTGCGTCCGCACCCGAGCGCCGCGGAGCCCCCGGGCCCGTGGCGCGGCGCGGTCGAACCGGACCCGGCGGAGGTCGACCCCGTCGTCCTCGGCGCACTGCTGGACCGGCACGGCTGGCGGCGCCGCGGCGGCGCCGCGGGCCGCTACACCCGCTGGACCCCACCGGGGCCCCTGACCGGCGGCACCAGCCTGCTCGTGCCGGAGAGCAAGGCCTTCCCCGACTGCGAGGACCTGCTCGGCGAGGCCATCACCGCTCTCGTCCGCAGCGCCGCGCCCTCCGCCAAGGACGTCCTCGTCGGACTCACGGTCCCCAGCGACGAGATCCGCTGGTGGCGCGACACACCCGCCGGCGGCCCCTCGGGCACCGCCTCGTGGACCGTGCAGGAACAGCTCCGCTCGGCCGCCCGGCAGATGCTGCTCGCCGGCGCGCTCGCCGCCCGCGAACGCGCCGGCTACTACGGCGGGCGCCACCGCAGGCAGGCGCAGGCGCTGCTCGGCGGGGTCCTCGTCGGACCGGCGCCGGGCGGCCGTTCCCTGACCGCCTTCGTACCCGTCGAATCCGGGCGGGCACTGGCCGTTCGGCTCTGCCACGCCGTGCAGGCCACCAGGGAGGCCATCGACTACCAGCGGGCGACGGGCGGCACAGAGGCGTTCGACGCGGCGGTCAGGGCCGGGGTGAGCCGCGAACTCACCGAGGCGGTCATCGCGCTCGTCCGCGGCTCGGAAGGGGCCCGCGTCGCCGTCGAATGGTCACCGGCCGCAGGGGTTCCGCAGGGCTGCGCAGCGCGCATGGAACCGGTCGAGTTCTCACCCGGAGACCTGCCCGTGCTGCGCGAGGCCGGCGCCCGCTACCTCCAGGACGAGCCGTCCGTGCCGGTACGGATCACCGGCACGGTGGTGCGCATGCGGCGCTCGGGACCGCGTGGCGCAGGCACCGTGCGACTGCGGGTGCTCGCGGGCGCCGACGTCCCGCACGTACGCGTGGCGCTCGACGAGGACGCCTACCGGACGGCCGGCCAGGCCCACCTGGTGGGACTGCCGATCCGGGTGGCGGGACGGCTGGAGAGCCGGGGCGGTTTCCGCCGGCTGACCGACGCGTCCGGGGTGGCGCCCGTGCCGGTCGACGAGGCGGAGCGCGACCGGCTGATGAAGTCGCTCCAGGAGATTCCCGACTTCTTCGACGAGGCGGGCGAGCAGGAGGGCGGGGGGCCGCCGCCGTAACCGTTTCGCGAGCGGTCCCTCCGGCTCGGTACGATTCGAGATGCGTACGCACTTCGTATCGGGTACGCGCCCGCCTTCAGTCAGGAGAGACCGGTGTCAGACGTCCGTGTGATCATCCAACGCGATTCCGAGCGGGAAGAGCGCGTGGTGACGACGGGCACTACGGCCGCCGACCTCTTCCCCGAGCGCACCGTCGTCGCCGCCCGTGTGGGCGGCGAGCTGAAGGACCTCAGCTACGAGCCGAAGGACGGCGAGGAGGTCGAGCCCGTCGAGATCTCCTCCGAGGACGGCCTCAACATCCTGCGCCACTCCACCGCGCACGTCATGGCCCAGGCCGTGCAGGAGCTCTTCCCCGAGGCGAAGCTCGGCATCGGCCCGCCGGTCAAGGACGGCTTCTACTACGACTTCGACGTCGAGAAGCCCTTCCACCCCGATGACCTCAAGGCCATCGAGAAGAAGATGCAGGAGATCCAGAAGCGCGGCCAGCGCTTCTCGCGCCGCGTCGTCACCGACGAGGCGGCACGCGAGGAGCTCGCGGACGAGCCGTACAAGCTGGAGCTCATCGGCCTCAAGGGCTCCGCGTCCTCGGACGACGGCGCGGACGTGGAGGTCGGCGCGGGCGAGCTGACCATCTACGACAACCTGGACGCCAAGACCGGCGAGCTGTGCTGGAAGGACCTATGCCGCGGTCCGCACCTGCCGACCACCCGGAACATCCCGGCGTTCAAGCTGATGCGCAACGCCGCCGCGTACTGGCGCGGCAGCGAGAAGAACCCGATGCTCCAGCGCATCTACGGCACCGCCTGGCCGTCGAAGGAAGAGCTCAAGGCGCACCTCGAGTTCCTCGCGGAGGCGGAGAAGCGCGACCACCGCAAGCTGGGCAGCGAGCTCGACCTCTTCTCCATCCCCGAGCAGATCGGCTCCGGCCTCGCCGTCTTCCACCCCAAGGGCGGCATCATCCGCCGGGTCATGGAGGACTACAGCCGCAAGCGGCACGAGGAGGAGGGCTACGAGTTCGTCTACACCCCCCATGCCACCAAGGGGAAGCTCTTCGAGACCTCGGGCCACCTGGACTGGTACGCCGACGGCATGTACCCGCCCATGCAGCTCGACGAGGGCGTGGACTACTACCTCAAGCCCATGAACTGCCCGATGCACAACCTGATCTTCGACGCGCGCGGGCGTTCGTACCGTGAACTGCCGCTGCGTCTCTTCGAGTTCGGGACCGTGTACCGGTACGAGAAATCGGGCGTCGTGCACGGCCTCACCCGTGCCCGAGGTTTCACCCAGGACGACGCGCACATCTACTGCACCAAGGAGCAGATGGCGGACGAGCTCGACTCGACGCTGACCTTCGTGCTGAACCTGCTGCGCGACTACGGTCTGACCGACTTCTACCTGGAGCTGTCCACCAAGGACCCGGAGAAGTTCGTCGGCTCTGACGAGGTCTGGGAGGAGGCCACGGAGACGCTGCGGCAGGTGGCGGAGAAGCAGGGCCTCCCGCTGGTCCCGGACCCGGGCGGCGCCGCGTTCTACGGGCCGAAGATCTCCGTCCAGGCCAAGGACGCCATCGGCCGGACCTGGCAGATGTCGACGGTGCAGCTCGACTTCAACCTGCCGGAGCGCTTCGACCTGGAGTACACCGGCCCCGACGGCACCAAGCACCGCCCGGTGATGATCCACCGCGCGCTGTTCGGTTCGATCGAGCGGTTCTTCGCCGTGCTGCTGGAGCACTACGCGGGCGCGATGCCGCCGTGGCTGGCCCCGGTGCAGGCGGTCGGCATCCCGATCGGCGACGCGCACGTCGAGTACCTGCAGGACTTCGCGGCGGATGCGAAGAAGAAGGGCCTGCGGGTCGAGGTGGACTCCTCCTCCGACCGGATGCAGAAGAAGATCCGCAACCAGCAGAAGCTGAAGGTCCCGTTCATGATCATCGTCGGTGACGACGACATGAACGCCGGCACGGTCTCCTTCCGCTACCGCGACGGCTCGCAGGAGAACGGCATCCCGCGCGAGGACGCCCTGGCGAAGATCGCCGACGTGGTGGAGCGCCGGGTCCAGGTCTGAGTGCGACAGCGAGGGGCGGTCCCTTTCCGGGGCCGCCCCTCGCCGCATGCCGCGAGCAGCGCCGAATATGCTGGCCCGCATGACGACAGAGCAGCCGGAGCAGCAGATCGGAGTCGGGACGCCTGACGCGTTCCAGCGACTGTGGACGCCCCACCGGATGGCGTACATCCAGGGCCAGGACAAGCCCACGGGCCCCGGCTCGGGGGACGGCTGCCCGTTCTGCTCGATCCCGTCCAAGAGCGACGAGGACGGCCTGGTCATCGCCCGTGGTGAGCGGGTGTACGCCGTGCTCAACCTCTACCCGTACAACGGCGGGCACCTGATGGTGGTCCCGTTCCGTCATGTCGCCGACTACACGGAGCTGGACGACGCCGAAACCGCCGAGCTCGCCAAGCTGACGAAGCAGGCGATGACCGCGCTGCGCGCGGCGTCCGGCGCCCACGGGTTCAACATCGGCCTGAACCAGGGCTCGGCGGCGGGCGCCGGTATCGCCGCCCATCTGCACCAGCACATCGTGCCCCGCTGGGGCGGCGACACCAATTTCATGCCCGTCATCGGCAACACCAAGGTGCTGCCCCAGCTGCTCGGCGACACCCGCAGGATGCTCGCCGAGCACTGGCCGAAGGGCTGACGCTCACGCGTCGTAGACGTCCGCCTTGCCGGGCGTCGGGTCCTGGACGAAGCCGCTGACGACGGTGGCGCGGTTGCCGAACTTCGAGGTGTCGACGCCGTTGTCCTCGAGGACCTTCAGCGCGGCGGTGTGTGCCACCCGCAGCACGGGCGCGGCAGCGCGCATCGCGTCGTCGGCCATGAACCGGTGGCGCCACGGCTTCTCCGCCCAGGCGTGCCGCAGGCCGAAGGGCTCCGGGAGCACCAGCTTCCCGCCGAGGTAGTCGAGCAGCGGCGGGTACCAGGTGAAGGGGGCCCGGACGGCGAGGCGGACGACCTCCTTGGCGTCCACCAGGGGCAGGACCCGGTCGACGGTCTCCCAGAAGCGGACGGTCTTGCTGACCGTGACCGTCTTGGGCTCCGGCTTCGTGGTGAACAGGGAGTGCACGGGGCCGAGTGCGTGGCCGGTGACCTCGACGCGCAGGGTCTCGTGGAGCACGGTGACGGTGATCATCATGGTGATCACCAGCTGGCCGTCCCAGAGGGTGAACTGCACGCCCAGATAGTGGCGGTTGCCGCTGCCGAACTGCTGGTGGTTGCAGATGCGCTGTATCTCGTGGCCCTTGATCTGGAAGGTCTCGACCTCCTGGCCCTCCGGCCGGGCGACGGCGCCGGCGTTCTCGCCGACGGGCGAGACGATCCAGTGCTTGACCGACGGGGGCGGGAAGCCGCCCGAGTTCAGCGGACCGCGTTCCAGGAGCTTCAGCTTGTCGTGGATGGCCCGTATGACGTCCCAGCTGCGGAACTGGTTGATCTCCTTGGCCGGGTCCTGGGAGACGAGCTCCTCCGCCATCTGCCAGCTGCCCCAGCGGGTCCCCATGCCGAGTATCCCCTTGGGACCGGCGTAGAAGACGACGTTGGACTGCTGCTCCGCGGTGAGCTTCTCCAGCCCTTGGCGGAGCTGCTCGCGGGCGGCGTCGCCAGGGTTCCCCGGTACGGCTTCGGGCACCTTGGCGCCGATGCCGCCGCCGGAGAGGAGGGCGTCCCAGCGGGCGCGCATGTCCTGGGCGGAGGATTCGCAGATGCGTTTGGCGAGGTACCAGCCGAGGATCGGCGCGACGAGCATCGCGCGGATGTAGTACGCCCAGAAGCCCCCGAAGGGGAGCCGGACGAGGAAGATCACGGCGAGGATGCCGATCGCCGCCAGGAGCAGGCTGCCGAGGGCGCCGGCGCCCCTGTTCTGGGAGCCTGCGAGGGTGCGGCGGAGCTGGAAGACACCCAGCCACAGAAGGAGGCCGGGCAGGAAGAGCAGTCCGCACACGGCCATCACGGCGGTGAGTCTGCTGTCGCGTTCGCGGCGCAGGCGGTTGGCGGCGAGGCAGTGTTCGACGACGGACTGGGGTTCGGTGCCGAAGGACTGGATGAGGGCCTTGCGGGCGCCGCCGAGCATCCTGACCTGAACGGCGCGTGAGAAGGCCTCACCGAGGTTGGGTTCGAAGAGCGAGATCCTTCCCGGCTTCACCTCTGACTTGTGCCACTCGCTGTTGGCTTTGAGGATCTCCTTGAGCTCCGAGTCCCGGTAGGCGGCCGATGCGAGGGCGTGCGTCGCCGCGGTCTGTCCGGCCGCCCCCATGAGCGGGACCTGTGCCCCGGGAGTGAAATCGAATACGTCGTTGGCCACTACCGCCCCCATCGCCGCGTGCTCGTGCACTGCGGCCTGTTCCCAACTACCGTGCCCCGCACACCTTCTGAGCTGGGCAGCCCAGTCGGTGCGGTCAGCCTATCGAGGCTGCGGCCCTCGGTTAAGGGGGCGTTCGGCCGTCCGCCCGCCCGGCGGCCGAGGCCGGCCGTGGGCGGGCGGTGGGGCGAAGCGGCGTGGCGTCAGCCGCCGTTCGACGCTCCGCGTACCTTGTCGGCGACCTGCTGGGGCATCGGTTCGTGCCGGGCGTAGCGGCGGCTGAACCGGCCGGTGCCGTGGGAGATGGAGCGGAGGTCCACGGCGTATCTCCCGATCTCGAGTTCCGGCACCTCGGCCCGTACGAGGGTGCGGGAACCGGCGGTCTGTTCCGTGCCGATGACTCTGCCGCGGCGGCCGGACAGGTCGCTCATGACCGGTCCGACGTATTCGTCGGAGACGAGGACCTGCAGTTCCGCGACCGGTTCGAGCAGGTTGATGCGGGTGTCCGCGGCGGCCTCGCGCAGGGCGAGGGCTCCGGCCGTCTGGAAGGCGGCGTCGGAGGAGTCGACGGAGTGTGCCTTGCCGTCGCGCAGGGTGATCCGCACGTCGACCAGGGGATAGCCGGCGGCGACACCGCGGGCCGCCTGGGCGCGTACGCCCTTCTCGACCGAGGGGATGAACTGGCGTGGCACCGCGCCGCCGACGACCTTGTCGACGAACTCGATCCCCGAGCCCGGGGGCAGCGGGTCGACGTCGATCTCGCAGATCGCGTACTGGCCGTGTCCGCCGGACTGCTTGACGTGGCGGCCGCGGCCCGCGGAGCTGTCGTTGAACGTCTCCCGGAGCGACACCTTGTACGGGACGACGTCGACCTGCACGCCGTAGCGGTTGCGGAGCCGTTCGAGGGCGACGTCGGCGTGCGCCTCACCGAGGCACCACAGGACGACCTGGTGGGTGTCCTGGTTCTGCTCGAGCCGCATCGTCGGGTCCTCCGCGACGAGGCGTGAGAGCCCTTGCGAGAGTTTGTCCTCGTCCGCCTTGCTGTGGGCCGAGATGGCCAGCGGGAGCAGCGGGTCGGGCATCGCCCACGGCTCCATGAGAAGCGGCCGGTCCTTGGCGGAGAGCGTGTCTCCGGTCTCCGCGCGGGACAGTTTCGCGACGCAGGCCATGTCCCCGGCGATGGCGTGGGGGAGGGGGCGCTGCTGTTTGCCGAAGGGGGCGGACAGGGCGCCGACGCGTTCGTCCACGTCGTGGTCCTCGTGGCCGCGGTCGGCGAGCCCGTGCCCCGACACATGGACCGTGTCGTCGGGCCGCAGCGTGCCGGAGAAGACGCGGACGAGCGATATCCGCCCCACGTAGGGGTCGGATGCGGTCTTGACGACCTCGGCGACGAGCGGACCGTTCGGATCGCAGGTGATCCGCGGCCCCGGTGCGCCGTCGGGGGTGGTGACCGTCGGCGGTTCCGGTTCGAGGGGCGTGGGGAAGCCGCCGGTGATCAGGTCGAGCAGTTCGACGGTCCCGAGGCCGTGCTTGGCGCCGTTCACGGCGGGAGCGGCGGCGAGGACGGGGTGGAAGGTGCCGCGTGCCACGGCCTTCTCCAGGTCGTCGATGAGCGTCTTGAGGTCGATCTCCTCACCGCCGAGATAGCGGTCCATGAGGGTCTCGTCCTCGCTCTCGGCGATGATCCCTTCGATCAGGCGGCCACGGGCCTCCTCGATCAGCGGTGTCTGCTCCTCGTCCGGCGGGTTCTCCTTCCGCTCCCCGGACGAGTAGTCGAAGATCTTCTGCGTGAGCAGGCCGACCAGGCCGGTGACGGGCGCGTGCCCGTCCGCGTGCTGGGGTCCGTACTGCGGCAGGTACAGCGGCAGTACGGCGTCGGGGTCGTCGCCGCCGAAGAGGCCGGCGCAGACGGCGGTGAGCTCGTCGAAGCCGGTCCGCGCGGTCTCCAGGTGCGTCACGACGATCGCGCGTGGCATGCCGACCGCGGCGCACTCCTCCCAGACCATGCGGGTCGCGCCGGCCACGGCCTCCGCCTCCTGCGCCGCGGAGACGACGAAGAGGGCCGCGTCCGCGGCCCGCAGACCGGCCCGCAGCTCGCCGACGAAGTCGGCGTATCCGGGGGTGTCCAACAGGTTGATCTTGCACCCGCCCCATTCGAGGGGGACGAGCGAGAGCTGTACGGAGCGTTGCTGGCGGTGTTCGATCTCGTCGTGGTCGGCGACGGTCGTACCGTCCTCGACCCGGCCGGCGCGGTTGACCGCTCCCGCGGTCAGCGCCAGCGCTTCCACCAGGGTCGTCTTGCCTGATCCGCTGTGGCCGACCAGCACCACATTCCGTACGGATGCGGGGCGGTCGGCCGTTACTGCTCTGCCGGCGGCCCCGGGGTGGTGTGCGTGCGCCTTGTCGCCCATGATCTTGCCTCCCGATCGATTCACGGCTCGATTGCACGGCGAGGGAAGGAAGCCGCGGGCGGCGGGGGAGCCATGAAGGCGTCCCGAAGGGCGTCCGGGGCAGCTCCGGCGTTGCCCGCGGTGGTCTTTCGAGCTTTCCACTCCCGTCACTGTGCGTCCATACGTCGGACGCCGCCTCCGGGGACGGGTGCGCGGCGCTGCGCCCGGACGGTCGTGGCTACGATGGGCCAGCCGGTGGCCGTAGGGGCCACGCGGCCCACCGAACCCTCGGGAAGGCCATGCTGAACAAGTACGCGCGTGCATTCTTCACGCGTGTCCTCACACCGTTCGCCGCGTTTCTGCTCCGCCGCGGGGTCAGCCCCGACGCGGTGACTCTCATCGGCACGGCCGGAGTGATGGCGGGAGCGCTGGTCTTCTTCCCCCGTGGTGAATTCTTCTGGGGCACGATCGTCATCACCCTGTTCGTCTTCTCCGACCTGGTCGACGGCAACATGGCACGCCAGGCGGGGATTTCGAGCCGGTGGGGCGCCTTCCTCGACTCGACGCTGGACCGGGTCGCCGACGGGGCGATCTTCGGCGGCTTCGCGCTCTGGTACGCCGGGCGCGGCGACGACAACGTGCTGTGCGCGGTGGCCATCTTCTGCCTGGCCAGCGGCCAGGTGGTGTCGTACACCAAGGCTCGCGGAGAATCGATCGGCCTCCCCGTGGCCGTCAACGGGCTCGTGGAGCGCGCGGAGCGGCTGGTGATCTCGCTGGTCGCCGCGGGCCTCGCGGGCCTGCACGGCTTCGGCGTCCCCGGCATCGACATCCTGCTGCCGATCGCGCTGTGGATCGTCGCGGTGGGGAGCCTGGTGACGCTCGGGCAGCGGGTCGTGACCGTGCGGCGCGAGTCGGCCGAGGCCGACGCCGCGGCGGCGCAGGGCAGCGGGGCGGAGGCGTCATGATGCGGGACAGGCTGACGGACGCCCTGTACGGGCTCGGCTGGAGCGCCGTCAAGAAGATGCCGGAGCCGATGGCCGCCCGCCTCGGCCGCACCATCGCGGACACCGCGTGGAAGCGGCGTGGCAAGGGCGTGCTGCGACTCGAGGCCAACCTCGCGCGGGTCGTGCCCGACGCCACCCCCGAGCGGCTCACGGAGCTGTCCAAGGCCGGCATGCGCTCGTACATGCGCTACTGGATGGAATCCTTCCGCCTGCCCACCTGGAGCAGGGAACGCGTCGCACGCAACGTCTCGATCCACGACGTGCACCACCTGACCGACGGCCTCGCCTCCGGCCGGGGCGTCATCCTGGCGCTGCCGCACCTGGCCAACTGGGACCTCGCCGGAGTCTGGGTGACCAGGACCCTCGGGGTGCCCTTCACCACGGTCGCCGAACGCCTGCGCCCCGAGTCGCTGTACGACCGGTTCGTCGCCTACCGCGAGAGCCTCGGCATGGAGGTGCTGCCGCACTCCGGCGGCGCGGCCTTCGGCATCCTCGCGCGCCGGCTGCGCGCCGGCGGCCTCGTGTGCCTGGTCGCCGACCGCGACCTGTCCGCGTCCGGGGTCGAGGTCAAGTACTTCGGCGAGACGGCACGCATGCCCGCCGGACCGGCGCTGCTCGCACAGCAGACCGGGGCGCTGCTGCTGCCGGTGACGCTCTGGTACGGCGAGGAGCCCGAGATGCACGGACGGGTCCACGCTCCCGTCGAGGTACCCGAGACAGGTACGCGCGCCGAGAAGACGTCCTCCATGACACAGGCGCTGGCCGATGCCTACGCCACCGGCATCGCCGAACACCCGGAGGACTGGCACATGTTGCAGAAGCTGTGGCTCGCGGACCTCGAGGAGCGCCGGGCGTGAAGATCGGCATCGTCTGCCCGTACTCCTGGGACGTACCCGGCGGTGTGCAGTTCCACATCCGTGACCTCGCAGAGCACCTGATCCGGCTCGGGCACGACGTGTCCGTGCTCGCACCCGCCGACGACGAGACACCGCTGCCGCCGTACGTCGTCTCGGCCGGACGGGCCGTGCCCGTCCCGTACAACGGCTCCGTGGCGCGGCTGAACTTCGGGTTCCTCTCCGCGGCCCGGGTACGGCGATGGCTGCACGACGGCACGTTCGACGTCATCCACATCCACGAGCCCGCGTCGCCCTCACTGGGGCTGCTCTCGTGCTGGGCGGCGCAGGGCCCCATCGTGGCCACGTTCCACACCTCGAACCCGCGCTCCCGCGCCATGATCGCCGCGTATCCGATCCTCCAGCCGGCGCTGGAGAAGATCAGCGCGCGCATCGCCGTCAGCGAGTACGCGCGGCGGACGCTCGTCGAGCACCTCGGCGGCGACGCCGTCGTCATCCCGAACGGCGTCGACGTCGGCTTCTTCGAGAAGGCCGAGCCGAAGAAGGAGTGGCAGGGGAACACGATCGGCTTCATCGGCCGCATCGACGAACCCCGCAAGGGGCTGCCCGTCCTGATGAAGGCACTCCCCACGATCCTGGAACAGTGCCCCGACACACGGCTGTTGGTCGCCGGGCGCGGCGACGAGGAAGAGGCCGTCGCGACGCTGCCGGCCGGCATGCGCTCCCGGGTCGAGTTCCTCGGCATGGTCAGCGACGAGGACAAGGCGCGGCTGCTGCGCAGCGTCGACGTGTACGTGGCGCCCAACACCGGCGGCGAGAGCTTCGGGATCATCCTCGTCGAGGCGATGTCGGCGGGCGCGCCCGTCCTCGCCGCCGACCTCGACGCCTTCGCGCAGGTCCTGGACCAGGGCGCCGCCGGCCAGCTCTTCGCCAACGAGGACGCGGACGCGCTCGCGGCGGCGGCGGTCGCGCTGCTTCGTGACCCGGAACGGCGGGCGGAACTGCGGGCACGGGGCAGCGCGCACGTGCGGCGTTTCGACTGGTCGACGGTCGGGGCGGACATCCTCGCGGTGTACGAGACCGTGACGGACGGTGCGGCGTCCGTGGCGACGGACGAACGCACGGGCCTCCGGGCCCGCTTCGGCCTGGCCGCCCGCGACTGACCCGGGCGCGCCCGGGCGTACACGGGGGCGTTGCGCTGTCGGGCGCGGCGTTTCCGGGCGGGGCCCGGTCAGGTATGCGTGGCCCCATGCGGCGTGGTGTCGTCGGGCACGGCTCGGGCGGGCGCGGGGCGTTGCTCCTGCGGGGCGTGGCTGCGCCGATGGGGGTGCAGGTGGCCCGTCTCGTCCGGCCCCACGCCGCCGGTGGCCCCCGCACCGCCCTGGTCCTCTGTCGGCCGGGCCGCCCTCCTGTGTTCGGCGACCGGCGACCGGCGGACGGTGGCCGGTGTTCCGGCTCCTCGCTGGGGCATGCAGCGCGGAGCTGCGTTCCGGGGGTGTGGGGGCGTCAGCCCCCAGCTGAACCCGATTCACTCGGGGTTGCCCACCTGGGTGGGCACGCCGGCCTTGAAGGGTCGCCCCACAACGGGCGAGTGCGGCGCGCAGCCGCCGTACCGGGGGCATGGGGCGTCGGCCCCGACGGAGCCGGTCGGCACGCGCACCGTGGCGCGGAGCCGCCGCTCCTGGGGCGTGGGGGGCGTCGGCCCCGCAGGAACGTTCCCCTTCCGGGGAGGGGTTCGGGTGCGGAGCCCCCGGTCTCGGGAAGGGGCGGGGTGGGGAGAGGCGCAGCGGCCCGCCGGCCGCCCGGTAGCCTTGCCGCCCGTGAGCACCCTGATCTGGATCGTCGTGGCCCTCGTCGCCATCGGCATGTACCTCAGCTGGACCGCCGGGCGGCTCGACCGGCTGCACGCGCGGATCGACGCCGCCCGTGCCGCGCTCGATGCCCAACTCCTGCGGCGCGCCTCCGTGGCGCAGGAGCTCGCGACCTCCGGCGTGCTCGATCCCGCCGCGTCGATCGTGCTCTACGAGGCCGCCCACGAGGCCCGTCAGGCCGAGGAGGAGCACCGTGAGGTCGCGGAGAGCGAGTTGAGTGCCGCGCTGCGGGCCGTGTTCGGCGCGCAGGAGCAGGTCGAGGCGGTGCGTCAGGTGCCGGGCGGCGAGGAGGCCGCGGGGGAGCTCGCGCAGGCGGTGCGCCGGGTGCCGATGGCGCGTCGTTTCCACAACGACTCCGTGCGTGCGGCGCGCGCGCTGCGACGGCACCGGACGGTCCGCTGGTTCCGGCTCGCGGGCCACGCCCCGTTCCCGCTGGCCTTCGAAATGGACGACGAGCCGCCCTCGGCGCTCGCGGACCGGCCCACCTGACCGGCGAAAACGATCCACCGGCTTTCCATTGGCCCTTGCAGTGGACTGGTCGGTGGATGTTCCATCGGTGACGCATCGCAACGTCGTCATCGAGTGAGGTCCCCGTGTCCACCAGCCCCCTCCCGCAGACCGCTGACTCTTCGGC
The DNA here is from genome assembly GCF_001278075.1 of Streptomyces pristinaespiralis. GTDB lineage: Bacteria > Actinomycetota > Actinomycetes > Streptomycetales > Streptomycetaceae > Streptomyces > Streptomyces pristinaespiralis. The sequence continues at coordinate 7,001,730 of NZ_CP011340.1, forward strand.
GATCGGCACCTCTCGCGTCAAGCGCGGCATGGCCGAGCAGCTCAAGGGCGGCGTGATCATGGACGTGGTCAACGCCGAGCAGGCGAAGATCGCCGAGGACGCCGGCGCCGTCGCCGTCATGGCCCTGGAGCGCGTGCCCGCCGACATCCGCAAGGACGGTGGCGTGGCCCGGATGTCCGACCCGAACATGATCGAGGAGATCATCGACGCGGTCTCCATCCCGGTCATGGCCAAGTCCCGCATCGGCCACTTCGTGGAGGCCCAGGTCCTCCAGTCGCTCGGTGTCGACTACATCGACGAGTCCGAGGTGCTGACCCCGGCCGACGAGGTCAACCACAGCGACAAGTGGGCGTTCACCACGCCGTTCGTGTGCGGCGCCACCAACCTCGGTGAGGCCCTGCGCCGCATCGCCGAGGGCGCGGCCATGATCCGCTCGAAGGGCGAGGCCGGCACGGGCAACGTCGTCGAGGCCGTCCGCCACCTGCGTCAGATCAAGAACGAGATCGCCAAGCTGCGCGGCTTCGACAACAACGAGCTGTACGCCGCCGCCAAGGAGCTCCGCGCCCCGTACGAGCTGGTCAAGGAGGTGTCCGAGCTCGGCAAGCTGCCGGTCGTGCTGTTCTCCGCCGGTGGCGTGGCCACCCCCGCGGACGCCGCGCTGATGCGCCAGCTCGGCGCCGAGGGCGTCTTCGTCGGCTCCGGCATCTTCAAGTCGGGCGACCCGGCCAAGCGTGCGGCGGCCATCGTGAAGGCCACCACCTTCTACGACGACCCGAAGATCATCGCGGACGCCTCCCGCAACCTGGGCGAGGCCATGGTCGGCATCAACTGCGACACCCTGCCCGAGACCGAGCGCTACGCCAACCGGGGCTGGTGATGACGACGCCCGTGATCGGTGTCCTGGCACTCCAGGGCGACGTCCGGGAGCACCTGATCGCCCTGGCCGCGGCGGACGCCGTGGCCAGGCCGGTCCGGCGCCCCGAGGAGCTGGCGGAGATCGACGCCCTGGTGATCCCGGGCGGCGAGTCCACCACCATCTCCAAGCTGGCCGTGCTGTTCGGTCTGATGGAGCCGCTGCGCGAGCGGCTGCGGGCGGGCATGCCGGTGTACGGCACCTGCGCCGGCCTGATCATGCTCGCCGACAAGATCCTCGACCCGCGGTCGGGTCAGGAGACGTTCGGCGGCATCGACATGATCGTCCGCCGCAACGCCTTCGGGCGTCAGAACGAGTCCTTCGAGGCCGCCGTCGCGATCAAGGGTGTGGAGGGCGACCCGGTCGAGGGCGTCTTCATCCGCGCCCCCTGGGTCGAGTCGGTCGGCGCGGAGGTGGAGGTGCTCGCGGAGCACGACGGACACATCGTGGCCGTACGCCAGGGCAATGCGCTGGCGACGTCCTTCCATCCCGAACTGACGGGCGACCACCGGGTGCACGCGCTTTTCGTGGACATGGTGCGCGATAACGCCTGACGGGATCCCGGTAGGATCTCTGGGGTTCGTTCAGTAAAGGGTTACGCGAAGGAGACAGGCAGATGTCCGGCCACTCTAAATGGGCTACGACGAAGCACAAGAAGGCCGTGATCGATGCCAAGCGCGGCAAGCTCTTCGCGAAGCTGATCAAGAACATCGAGGTGGCGGCCCGTACCGGCGGCGCCGACATCGACGGCAACCCGACGCTCTTCGACGCCATCCAGAAGGCCAAGAAGAGCTCCGTGCCCAACAAGAACATCGACTCCGCGGTCAAGCGCGGCGGCGGTCTCGAGGCCGGCGGCGTCGACTACGAGACGATCATGTACGAGGGTTACGGCCCGAACGGTGTCGCGGTGCTCATCGAGTGCCTCACCGACAACCGCAACCGTGCCGCCTCCGACGTCCGTGTCGCCATGACCCGCAACGGCGGTTCCATGGCCGACCCCGGCTCGGTGTCGTACCTCTTCAACCGCAAGGGCGTCGTGATCGTCCCCAAGGGCGAGCTGACCGAGGACGACGTCCTCGGAGCGGTTCTCGACGCCGGCGCGGAAGAGGTCAACGACCTCGGTGAGTCGTTCGAGGTGCTCAGCGAGGCCACCGACCTGGTCGCGGTCCGCACCGCCCTCCAGGAGAACGGCATCGACTACGACTCGGCGGAGGCCAACTTCGTCCCGACCATGCAGGTCGAGCTGGACGAAGAGGGCGCGCGCAAGATCTTCAAGCTCATCGACGCGCTCGAGGACAGCGACGACGTGCAGAACGTCTTCGCCAACTTCGACGTCTCCGACGAGGTCATGGAGAAGGTCGACGCCTGACGCACAGTCAAACGGCACACACGGACGGGCCGACGGGACACGCTCCCGTCGGCCCGTCCGTGCTCTGTCGGTGGCAGCCGATAGCCTGCACAAACAGATGAACGATGGGAGGGGCGCGTGCGCGTACTGGGCGTGGACCCGGGGCTGACCCGGTGCGGCGTGGGCGTGGTGGAGGGCGTCGCCGGCCGTCCGCTGACGATGCGCGGGGTCGGAGTCGTACGGACCCCGCCCGACGCCGAGCTGGGTGCCCGGCTCGTCGCCGTCGAGCAGGGCATCGAGCGTTGGCTCGACGAGTACCGGCCCGAATTCGTCGCCGTGGAGCGGGTGTTCAGCCAGCACAATGTGCGCACGGTGATGGGCACCGCCCAGGCCAGCGCCGTCGCCATGCTGTGCGCGGCACGGCGGGGCATCCCCGTGGCCCTGCACACCCCCAGCGAGGTCAAGGCAGCCGTGACCGGCAGCGGCCGGGCCGACAAGGCGCAGGTCGGTGCGATGGTGACCCGGCTGCTGCGGCTCGACGCCCCGCCGAAGCCGGCCGACGCCGCGGACGCCCTCGCCCTCGCCATCTGCCACATCTGGCGTGCCCCCGCGCAGAACCGCCTCCAGCAAGCCGTCGCCGCGCACCGCACGACGTACGCATCGAAAGGACGTACCGCATGATCGCCTTCGTGAGCGGCCCCGTCGCCGCGCTCGCACCGACCACCGCGGTGATCGAGGTCGGCGGCATCGGAATGGCCGTCCAGTGCACCCCGAACACCCTCTCCGGACTGCGGATCGGTCAGGAGGCGAAGCTCGCCACCTCGCTCGTCGTCCGTGAGGACTCGCTCACGCTGTACGGCTTCGCCGACGACGACGAGCGCCAGGTCTTCGAGCTGCTGCAGACGGCGAGCGGCGTCGGACCGAGGCTGGCGCAGGCCATGCTCGCCGTGCACAGCCCCGACGCGCTGCGGCTCGCCGTCGCCACCGGCGACGAGAAGGCGCTCACCGCCGTGCCCGGCATCGGCAAGAAGGGCGCGCAGAAACTGCTGCTCGAGCTGAAGGACCGGCTGGGCGAGCCGCTCGGCACCGGCCCCGCCGTGGGCGCTCCGGTCAGCCGGTCGTGGCGCGATCAGCTGCATGCCGCGCTGATCGGCCTCGGCTATGCCACCAGGGAGGCCGACGAGGCGGTCGCCGCGGTGGCCCCGCAGGCGGAGGCGATGGGCGCGGCCCCGGAGGTGGGCCCGCTGCTGCGGGCGGCGCTCCAGTCGCTGAGCCGGGCGCGCTGACCCGTCCGAGGGGGCCTGTGCCCCTGCCCGCCCCACCCACCACCCTTGAGAAGGCAGACACACGTGAACTGGGAAGACGAGACCACCACCGCCGCGGACGCCCGGCTGGTCACGCCCTCCGCCGACACCGAGGACAGTGCCGTCGAGGCGGCCCTTCGGCCGAGGACGCTCGACGAGTTCGTCGGCCAGGAACGGGTCCGCCAGCAGCTGGACCTCGTCCTGCGCGCCGCCCGGCAGCGTGGCGCCACCGCCGACCATGTCCTTCTCTCGGGCGCGCCGGGTCTCGGCAAGACCACCCTGTCCATGATCATCGCGTCGGAGATGAACGCGCCGATCCGCATCACCTCCGGCCCCGCCATCCAGCACGCGGGCGACCTGGCGGCCATCCTCTCCTCCCTCCAGGAGGGCGAGGTCCTCTTCCTCGACGAGATCCACCGGATGTCCCGGCCCGCCGAGGAGATGCTGTACATGGCGATGGAGGACTTCCGGGTCGACGTGATCGTCGGCAAGGGGCCCGGCGCCACCGCCATCCCGCTGGAGCTGCCGCCGTTCACCCTGGTCGGCGCCACCACCAGGGCCGGTCTGCTGCCGCCGCCGCTCCGTGACCGGTTCGGCTTCACCGCCCACATGGAGTTCTACGAACCGGTCGAGCTCGAACGCGTCATCCACCGGTCCGCACAGCTCCTCGACGTCGAGATCGACCCCGACGGCGCCGCGGAGATCGCCGGCCGTTCCCGCGGCACGCCCCGTATCGCCAACCGTCTGCTGCGCCGGGTCCGCGACTACGCCCAGGTGGAGGCCGACGGCCGGGTCGACCGCGAGGTGGCCGCCGCCGCGCTGCAGGTGTACGAGGTCGACACCCGCGGTCTGGACCGCCTCGACCGGGCCGTGCTCCAGGCCCTGCTCAAGCTGTTCGGCGGCGGGCCCGTCGGCCTGTCGACGCTGGCGGTGGCCGTGGGGGAGGAGCGGGAGACCGTCGAGGAGGTCGCGGAGCCCTTCCTCGTGAGGGAGGGACTGCTGGCCCGTACGCCCCGTGGCCGGGTGGCCACACCCGCGGCGTGGGCGCACCTCGGGCTGACCCCGCCCCAGCAGGCGCAGGGCGCAAGCGGACAACAGGGTCTGTTCGGGACGTGACGGCGAGGAGACTCGCACGCGCAGGAACCACGGTGCGATGCTGGGCGTTGTTCCATCGATGCGGACTCGCTTAGACTCCGCCGATGCCGCCCGTACAGGTCGGCGTGCCCACCCCCGTAGATCGGCCGCTCACTCAGCGCGGTCATGCGAAGGAATTCCCCCGTGGATATCTTGACCCTCCTCCCCTTCATCGTGCTCATCGGGGCCATGTTCCTGATGACCCGCTCCGCCAAGAAGAAGCAGCAGGCGGCCGCCAACATGCGCGACCAGATGCAGCCCGGAACCGGCGTGCGGACCATCGGTGGCCTCTACGCCACCGTCAAGGAGGTCAACGACGACACGGTCCTCCTCGAGGCCGCTCCCGGCGTCCACCTGGTGTTCGCGAAGAACGCGATCGGTGCCGTGCTCTCCGACGAGGAGTACAACCGCATCGTCCACGGCGACGACCCTTCGGCCGACACCGAGATCGTTCCTGACGACGCCTCCTCGCTGACCGGCGCCGACGACGCGGACGCGCCCGCGGACGACGCCAAGCTCGACCTCGGCAAGAAGACCGAGAAGGCCGAGGGCGACGAGGCCGAGAAGGACGGCGTCGAGCCGAAGAACGGCAAGGCCGACGGCGAGGCCGACGCGAAGTAGTCACGATTCGGGGACCGCGGCGGCGCCGGCAGGCGTCCGTGCGGTCCCCCGGGCGTGCCGACTGATCGCGGGGGCAGGCCCCCACAACACTTCGTGGCCGCCCCGGGCGCACACCCTGCGCCGTGGGCGGTTGGACAGGGAGAAACGAGAAGGTGGCAGCACCGAACAGGGGCCGAAGGCCCGCGGGGGCTCAGGGCAAGCCGGGGCGTGCCCTGGCTCTGATCCTGATCGCCATGGTCGCGCTCACGGGCGGGATGTTCTGGGCCGGTCAGCTCACGCCGCGTCTGGGCATCGATCTGGCGGGCGGTACGACCATCACGCTCGAGGCCAAGAACCAGCCTGGCCAGGAGAACGCGGTCAACGAGACCAACATGAACACCGCGGTCGGCATCATCGAGCGCCGTGTCAACGGGCTCGGCGTCTCCGAGGCCGAGGTTCAGACCCAGGGCAACAGTCACATCATTGTGAACATCCCCAAGGGCACGAACTCGGAGCAGGCCCGCGAGCAGGTCGGTACCACCGCCCAGCTGTTCTTCCGGCCCGTTCTGACGGTGGCCGCCGGCGGCCCGGCCGCCCCGGAGCCCTCGCCGAGCGCCTCGACCAGCGGTGCGCCCAAGGACGACAAGGACAAGGAGACGGCCACCCCGCCGTCCGGCACGCCGTCGCCCAGTGCCACCACCCAGGGCCGCGCGGTCACCGAGGGCCTCAAGGCCCCGGCCGCCAGCCCCAGCCCGTCGGCCTCGACGTCCGGCTCGCCCAAGGCGTCCGAGAGCCCCGCGCCCGGCGAGAGCCCCGCGCCGACGCCGTCGGCCGACCCGGCCACCGCGGCGCTGGAGAAGCAGTTCACCGCCCTGGACTGCACCGACGACAAGGCCCGCGGCAAGCTCGGCGACAACGTCAAGCCGACCGAGCCGAGCGTCGCCTGCGGCAAGAACAGCGCCGGCCAGTGGGAGAAGTACATCCTCGGCCCCGCCGAGGTGAACGGTAAGGACGTCGACGACGCCAAGGGCCAGCTGGACCAGCAGCGCGGCATGTGGATCGTCACGATGGACTTCACCGAGGCCGGTGCCAAGAAGTTCCAGAAGATCACCAGCCGGCTGTCGCAGCAGCAGCCCCCGATGAACCAGTTCGCCATCGTCCTCGACGGTGAAGTGGTCTCGGCCCCGCAGGTCAACCAGACCCTGAGCGCCAGCGCCGAGATCACCGGCAGCTTCGACCAGGAGTCCGCCCAGAACCTGGGCAACATCCTGTCCTACGGCGCGCTGCCGCTGTCCTTCGAGGAGGACAGCGTCACCACCGTCACCGCCGCCCTCGGTGGCGAACAGCTCAAGGCCGGTCTGATCGCCGGTGCGATCGGCCTCGCCCTGGTCGTCATCTACCTGGTCGTCTACTACCGCGGCCTGTCGCTGATCGCTCTGCTGAGCCTCGGCGTCTCCGCGATCCTCACGTACACGATCATGACGCTGCTCGGCCCGGCCATCGGCTTCGCGCTGAACCTGCCGGCGGTCTGCGGCGCCATCGTCGCCATCGGTATCACCGCCGACTCGTTCATCGTCTACTTCGAACGCATCCGGGACGAGATCAGGGAAGGACGCACCCTGCGTCCCGCCGTCGAGCGCGCCTGGCCGCGCGCCCGTCGCACCGTCCTGGTCTCCGACTTCGTGTCGTTCCTCGCCGCCGCGGTGCTGTTCGTCGTCACCGTCGGAAAGGTCCAGGGCTTCGCGTTCACGCTGGGTCTGACCACCCTGCTCGACGTGGTCGTGGTCTTCTTCTTCACCAAGCCGGTGATGACGCTCCTGGCCCGCCGGAAGTTCTTCGCCAGCGGCCACCCGTGGTCCGGACTCGACCCGAAGCGGCTCGGCGCCAAGCCGCCGCTGCGCCGCTCGCGCCGCACCACCGCCCCGACGACCGACCCGAAGGAGGCCTGAGATGTCGCGACTCGGCAATCTCGGCGCCAGGCTCTACCAGGGCGAGGTCGGTTACGACTTCGTCGGCAAGCGCAAGGTCTGGTACGGCGTCTCCATCCTGATCACGATCACCGCGATCGTCGCCCTCGCCGTCCAGGGCCTCAACATGGGCATCGAGTTCAAGGGCGGAGCGGTCTTCACGACCCCGAAGTCGGAGGTGGGCGTCACCCGGGCCACCGAGGTGGCCGAGGAGATCTCCGACCACATCCCGATCGTCCAGGAGCTGGGCACCGGCGGTCTGCGCATCCAGATCAGCGGCGTGGACACGGCCGAGGCCGACCGCGTCCAGGCGGAGCTCGCCAAGGCCCTGAACATCGAGGCCGACAAGATCAACGCCGACCTCGTGGGCCCCAGCTGGGGTGAGCAGATCGCCAACAAGGCCTGGACCGGCCTCGGCGTCTTCATGCTCCTGGTGGTGGTCTACCTGGCCATCGCCTTCGAGTGGCGGATGGCCGTGGCGGCCCTGGTCGCGCTGATCCACGACATCACCATCACGGTCGGCATCTACTCGCTCGTCGGGTTCGAGGTCACCGTCGGTACGGTCATCGGTCTGCTGACCATCCTCGGTTACTCGCTGTACGACACGGTGGTCGTCTTCGACAGCCTCAAGGAAGGCCAGAAGGACATCACCAAGCAGACCCGCTTCACCTACAGCGAGATCGCCAACCGCAGCATCAACAGCACCCTGGTGCGTTCCATCAACACCACGGTCGTCGCGCTGCTGCCGGTCGCCGGCCTGCTGTTCATCGGCGGCGGCTTCCTCGGCGCCGGCATGCTCAACGACATCTCGCTGTCGCTGTTCGTCGGCCTCGCGGCCGGTGCCTACTCCTCGATCTTCATCGCCACTCCGCTCGTCGCCGACCTCAAGGAACGCGACCCGCAGATGAAGGCCCTGAAGAAGCGGGTGCTCGCCAAGCGCGCGGCCGCCGAGGCCAGGGGCGAGGCCGGGGAGGACCAGCAGGACGAGGCGTCGGACGCCGCGGTGCCCGACGGCGCAGCGGCCGCCGGTGCGGTCGTCGGACCCCGCGGCCGTGGCCGCGGCCGCCCCTCGGGCAGGCGTTGATGACGCTCAGCACCCAGGAACTCCTGCTCAGCCGCATCCGTGACGTCGCCGACTACCCGAAGCCGGGGGTGATGTTCAAGGACATCACGCCCCTGCTCGCGGACCCGGTGGCCTTCACGGCGCTGACCGAGGCGTTCACCGAGTTCTGCGTCCGGCACGGCGCGACGAAGATCGTGGGCCTGGAGGCGCGCGGCTTCATCCTGGCAGCGCCGGTCGCCGTCCGCGCCGGCATGGGCTTCATCCCCGTCCGCAAGGCGGGCAAGCTCCCCGGGGCGACGCTCTCCCAGGCGTACGAGCTGGAGTACGGCACCGCAGAGATCGAGGTGCACGCCGAGGACCTCAGCGCGGGTGACCGCGTCATGGTCATCGACGACGTCCTCGCCACCGGCGGCACCGCGGAGGCGTCCCTCGAGCTGATCCGCCGGGCCGGCGCCGAGGTCGCGGGCGTCGCGGTCCTGATGGAGCTGGGATTCCTGGGCGGCCGGGCTCGGCTGGAGCCGGCCCTCGCCGGTGCCCCGCTGGAGGCCTTGATCACCATCTGAGGCGCCTGTGAGCTGCGGTTTCACCCGCGGCTGAGGCCGCTCGACCGCCGAGACGGGCACCCGGGAACAACCGGGTGCCCGTCTCGCGTTGTGAGCAGCCTCCCCTCCCCGCGCGATCCGGGCGGCCGAGGTCGATACCATGGCCTTTCCGGGCCTGTCCCGGGGGACCCGGACCCTCCCCCAGACTCCGTCTGGGGGGACCCCCAAGGAGCGCTCTTGCCAGACGAGGCCCAGCCCGCCGCCGCGCAGCCCGACCAGAAGGCCGAGAAGGCCGCGGCACCCCCTGTCACGCCCGAGCCGAAGCGGGCGGAGAGGCCGGGGCCGGCCGCGCCCGAGCGAGTGAGCCAGGTCCCCGTCACGGCCCCCAAGCCGCTGCCCCCGAGCTCGGCCCGCACCGGCGGCTCCTCGAACCGGGTACGTGCCCGCCTCGCGCGCCTGGGCGTGCAGCGCTCGTCCCCGTACAACCCGGTGCTCGAGCCGCTGCTGCGGATCGTGCGCAGCAACGACCCCAAGATCGAGACGTCGACGCTGCGCCAGATCGAGCGCGCGTACCAGGTCGCGGAGCGCTGGCACCGCGGCCAGAAGCGCAAGAGCGGCGACCCGTACATCACGCATCCGCTGGCCGTCACCACGATCCTCGCCGAGCTGGGCATGGACCCGGCGACGCTGATGGCCGGGCTGCTGCACGACACGGTCGAGGACACCGAGTACGGCCTCGACCAGCTCCGCCGGGACTTCGGCGACTCGGTCGCGCTGCTCGTCGACGGCGTCACCAAGCTGGACAAGGTCAAGTTCGGTGAGGCCGCCCAGGCCGAGACCGTGCGCAAGATGGTCGTCGCCATGGCCAAGGACCCGCGCGTCCTGGTCATCAAGCTCGCCGACCGGCTGCACAACATGCGCACCATGCGCTACCTCAAGCGGGAGAAGCAGGAGAAGAAGGCCCGCGAGACCCTCGAGATCTACGCGCCCCTGGCCCACCGCCTGGGCATGAACACCATCAAGTGGGAGCTCGAGGACCTCGCCTTCGCGATCCTCTACCCGAAGATGTACGACGAGATCGTCCGCCTCGTCGCCGAGCGGGCGCCCAAGCGCGACGAGTACCTCGCCATAGTGACCGACGAGGTCCAGTCCGATCTGCGCGCCGCCCGCATCAAGGCCACCGTCACCGGCCGGCCCAAGCACTACTACAGCGTCTACCAGAAGATGATCGTCCGCGGCCGTGACTTCGCGGAGATCTACGACCTGGTGGGTATCCGCGTCCTCGTCGACACGGTCCGCGACTGCTACGCGGCACTGGGCACCGTCCACGCCCGCTGGAACCCGGTTCCGGGGCGGTTCAAGGACTACATCGCGATGCCCAAGTTCAACATGTACCAGTCGCTGCACACGACGGTCATCGGACCGAACGGCAAGCCCGTCGAGCTCCAGATCCGCACGTTCGACATGCACCGCCGCGCCGAGTACGGCATCGCCGCGCACTGGAAGTACAAGCAGGAGACCGTAGCCGGCGCTTCCAAGATCCGCACCGACGTCCCCAAGGCCGGCAAGGGCACGGCCGGCCAGGACACCGTCAACGACATGGCGTGGCTGCGGCAGTTGCTGGACTGGCAGAAGGAGACGGAGGACCCGGGCGAGTTCCTGGAGTCGCTGCGCTTCGACCTCTCCCGCAACGAGGTCTTCGTCTTCACGCCCAAGGGCGACGTCATAGCGCTGCCCGCGGGCGCCACCCCGGTCGACTTCGCCTACGCGGTCCACACCGAGGTCGGTCACCGCACCATAGGGGCGCGGGTCAACGGGCGCCTCGTGCCGCTCGAGTCGACCCTCGACAACGGCGACCTGGTGGAGGTCTTCACCTCCAAGGCCGAGGGCGCGGGCCCGTCCCGCGACTGGCTCGGCTTCGTCAAGTCGCCGAGGGCGCGCAACAAGATCCGCGCCTGGTTCTCCAAGGAGCGCCGCGACGAGGCCATCGAGCAGGGCAAGGACGCCATCGCGCGCGCCATGCGCAAGCAGAACCTGCCGATCCAGCGGATCCTCACCGGGGACTCCCTGGTCACCCTCGCGCACGAGATGCGCTACCCCGACATCTCGTCGCTGTACGCGGCGATCGGCGAAGGCCATGTGGCCGCGCAGGGCGTCGTCCAGAAGCTGGTGCAGGCCCTCGGCGGCGAGGAGGCCGCCAGCGAGGACCTCGCCGAGTCCACCCCGCCGTCCCACGGCCGCAGCAAGCGCCGCAAGAGCGCCGACCCGGGTGTCGTGGTCAAGGGCGTCGAGGACGTGTGGGTGAAGCTCGCCCGCTGCTGCACGCCGGTGCCGGGCGACCCGATCATCGGGTTCGTCACCCGTGGCAGCGGTGTCTCCGTGCACCGCGCGGACTGCGTCAACGTCGACTCGCTCTCGCAGCAGCCCGAACGGATCCTCGACGTCGAATGGGCCCCCACCCAGTCGTCGGTGTTCCTCGTCGCCATCCAGGTCGAGGCCCTCGATCGGTCCCGTCTGCTGTCCGACGTGACCCGGGTCCTCTCCGACCAGCACGTCAACATCCTCTCGGCGGCCGTGCAGACCTCCCGCGACCGGGTGGCCACCTCACGCTTCACCTTCGAGATGGGCGACCCCAAGCACCTCGGACACGTCCTCAAGGCCGTGCGGGGTGTGGAGGGCGTCTACGACGTCTACCGTGTGACCTCGGCGCGACGGCCGTAGATCGCGGGCAGGGGGGGGCGGCATGGGAGACAAGGACTTAGTCGCGGAGCGGTACCGCCTGGAAGCGCTCATCGGCACCGGCTCGGTGAGCGAGGTCCACCGCGCGACGGACGTACGCCTCGGCCGCAAGGTCGCCGTGAAACTCCTCTCCGGTGTCCAGGGCATGCCCGAGGACGCCGAGACGAGGGAGCGGTTCGCCCGCGAGGCCACGGCGCTGACCCGCATCGTGCACCCCGGTGTGGTGACGCTCTTCGACTACGGCGTGCACGAGGGCATCCCGTACCTGGTCATGCCCCTGCTGGAGGGGCTGAACCTCGCCGCTCTGGTGCAGGAGACCGGCCGGCTGCCCGCTCCGGTCGTCGCCTGGGTGGGCCTGTCCGTCGCCCATGCGCTCCAGGCGGCGCACGACGCGAACGTGCTGCACCGCGACGTGAAGCCCTCGAACATCGGCATCACCCCCGAGGGCCGGGTGGTCCTCCAGGACTTCGGCGTAGCCAAGCTCGTCGGCACCGATGCCATCACCCGGGCGGGCACGTCCCCCGGCACGCCGCAGTTCATGGCCCCCGAGATCATCCAGGGCGGCCACCCGACCGTCGCGGCGGACCTCTACGGACTGGGCGTCTGCCTGTACCAGACGATCACCGGCGAACTGCCGTTCGCCGACGCCGTCGACGTCGGCGCGATACTCCTACGCGCGGTGCAGGGCGTGGCACCGACCCACGGCCGCCACGGCCTCCCCGACGAACTGACACTCGTCGTCGACCAGTTGTGTGCCAGGGAGCCGGCCGACCGGCCCTACTCCGCGACCGCTGTCGCCGAGGTGCTCGCCCCGCTCGTCCACGACGGGAAGGCCGCCCTGGCCGGCCTCGTGGCCGGACAGGCCCGGGCGGAAGCGGTCCAGGGGATCTTCGCGCCGCCCGCCGTCCCCCCTGCCGACGCGGCGGCCGAGGGACCCGAGTACGACTGGACGGCCACTGTGCCGCCGCCCGGGGACCACTCCCATCACCACGCACCGGGCTTCCCGCCGACCCTGAGCGTCGGTGTCCGCCGCCTGGTCCTCAGCAGCATGACTCCCCAGAACGCCGCGTCCCGGCTGCGCGAAGCCGTCAACCTGGTGCTCCGTGGACGCCTCCAGGAGGCCGCGCAGATGTTCGCGGTGATCGTCCCCGTCTGCGTGGCGTCCCTGGGGCCCGACCACGAGACCACGCTGACCAGCCAGTACTGGCACGGCATCTGTCTGGCGCGCCTGGGAGCCGGGCCGGAAGCCGTCGAACTGTTCGCCCAGGTCAACAAGATGGTCGACCGACGGAAGGACGGAAACGGTGCATCACCTCACCGTGAGGGTCACGGCAACGGGGGACGGTGAGGACGCGCTGCGTTCGCTGCTCCGCTGGGTGCACGAGGACGAGAGCCTCGAAGGCCGCGTACGCGGCAGGATCGGCGCCGGCTCCGCACCCGAGCCCGGGAGCATGGGGCCCGGTTTCGACCTCGCCCAGTTCGCCGTCGCCAGCGGTCTGTCCACCAGCGCCCTGGTGGTCTCCGTGCTCCAGTGGCGCTCGTCCCTGCGGCGTCCGCCCGCGGTCGTCCTCAGCCGCGACGGCGTGGAGGTCCGCCTCGCCAAGGAGGCCGCGGACGACCCGGAGACACTGCGCAGAATCATGGCCGCTCTGGAGACGCGGAACGATGACGGCGCTCGCTGACCCGAGCCTGTCCCGTGCCGTCCTCATAGGCACCGCCTCGTACCTGCATCTCGAACAGCTGCCGGCGGTCGAGGCCAACCTGGTGGACCTGGCGGGCGAGTTGTGCGACCCGACGGTCTGGGGGCTGCCCGTGCAGCACTGCACGCTCGTCGCGGACCCGCAGACGTCCTCCGGGATGCTCGACCCGGTCCACGAGGCGGCCGAGGAGGCCACGGACACCCTGCTCGTGTACTACGCCGGGCACGGCATGAGGGACGCGGAGTCGGCCGACCTGTACCTCGGGCTCGTCGGCTCGAGGGAAGGCATCGGCTACACGGCGGTGGCCTACCAGCATCTGAGAGGCGCGCTCCGGTCCGCGCGGGCCCGCCGCAAGGTCGTCGTCCTCGACTGCTGCTTCAGCGGCCGGGCGGCCCGCACCCTGTCGGGCTCCGGGCTCGCCGCGCAGGCGGCCGTCGACGGCGCGTACGTACTGACCGCCTCGCCCCGCGACCGGGTGGCGCTCGCACCCGACGGCGAGCGGTACACCGCCTTCACCGCGGAACTGCTCCAGATCCTCCGCCGGGGCGTCCCGGACGGGCCCGACCTGCTCGACCTCGACACGTTGTACCGGGTGCTGAAGGCACGTCTCCAGGCGAAGAACCGCCCCGTCCCGCAGCGCTCCCAGGAGAACACCGTCGGCGCCCTGCCACTCGCCCGCAACAAGGCGAGGGCGGGAGAACGCGCACCGGCGGGCCCGGTGCTCGCCGCCGATGTCCGGGCCGCCGCCGTGGCCACCGGACTGAACGTCGCCCGCATGCTGCGCGCCGCGGGCAACACCCGGGACGCGCTGCCCGTCCTGCGCCTCGCCCTTCAGGAGCAGCCGCCCGCCGGCCAGGGCAACCTGCTGGCCGTCCAGCTTGAGCTGTCCGACGTGCTCGCGGAGACGGGACAGATCCCGGAAGCCATCACCGTGCTGGAGTCCGCCTTCCAGCAGGTCCACAAGGCGTACGGGCCGGAGGCCGTCGAGGTGTGCCGGCGGCTGGCGGACCTCCTCCAGGAGTCCGGCAACCACATCCAGGCCTGCGAGGTGCTCAAGCACGCCCTGGACCTCGCCGACGGCACCCTGCCGGGCCGCTGAACGGCCGGAGCCCGGCGACGGTGTGTCGCCGGGCTCCGGCCCACCGGGGCAGGGGAGGGCCTCAGCCCCCGAACTCGTGCAGACCCTTCAGCGCCTGGTCCAGCAGCGCCTGACGGCCCTCGAGCTCCTTGGCGAGCTTGTCGGCGCGGGCGTTGTTGCCCGACGCGCGGGCCGCGTCGATCTGGCCGCGCAGCTTGTCGACGGCCGCCTGGAGCTGGCCGGTCAGACCCTCGGCACGCGCACGCGCCTCCGGGTTCGTCCGGCGCCACTCGTTCTCCTCGGACTCCTGCAGGGCCCGCTCCACCGCGTGCATCCGGCCCTCGACCTTGGGACGGGCGTCCCGCGGCACGTGGCCGATGGCCTCCCAGCGCTCGTTGATCGAACGGAAGGCGGCACGGGCGGCCTTCAGGTCGGTCACGGGCACCAGCTTCTCGGCCTCCGCGGCGAGCTCCTCCTTGAGCTTGAGGTTCTCCGCCTGCTCGGCGTCACGCTCGGCGAAGACGCCGCTCCGGGCGGCGAAGAACACGTCCTGGGCGCCGCGGAAGCGGTTCCACAGGTCGTCCTCGGCCTCCCGCTGGGCACGGCCGGCGGCCTTCCACTGCGCCATCAGGTCCCGGTAGCGGGCCGCGGTGACACCCCAGTCCGTGGACCCGGAGAGCGCCTCGGCCTCCGCGACCAGCTTCTCCTTCGTCCTGCGGGCCTCCTCGCGCTGCGCGTCCAGCGACGCGAAGTGCGCCTTGCGGCGCTTGGAGAACGCGGAGCGCGCGTGCGAGAACCGGTGCCACAGTTCGTCGTCGGACTTCCGGTCGAGCCGGGGCAGGCCCTTCCAGGTGTCCACCAGCGCACGCAGCCGCTCGCCCGCCGACCGCCATTGCTCGCTCTGGGCCAGCTCCTCCGCCTCGGCGACCAGGGCCTCCTTGGCCTTGCGCGCCTCGTCGGTCTGCTTCGCCCGCTGTGCCTTTCGCTCCTCACGGCGCTTGTCGACCGTCGCCACGAGTGCGTCGAGACGCACCCGGAGCGCCTGGAGGTCGCCCACCGCGTGGTGCTCGTCCACCTGCTGACGCAGATGGTCGATGGCGGCCTGGGCGTCCTTGGCCGACAGATCGGTGGTCTTCACCCGCCGCTCGAGGAGGCCGATCTCGACCACCAGGCCCTCGTACTTGCGCTCGAAGTAGGCCAGAGCCTCCTCTGGAGTCCCGGCCTGCCACGATCCGACGACCTGCTCGCCCTCGGCAGTACGCACGTACACGGTGCCCGTCTCGTCGACGCGGCCCCACGGGTCGCTGCTCACAGCGCCTCCTCAACCTGATGCCGACGAGGGGTTCGTCCCCCGGGCATCGTCCACAGTTTCCCGGACGGGCCTCGCCCGCCCTCCACGGCGCGCGTCCAGCACGCGCCGTACAACGCCCAATCTAGGCGACCGGCCACCCGGCTGTCCGCACTCAGCGCGGCCGAAATTGCCCGGCTACGCCTTCGGGACGGTGGCCTTCTCGATGGTCACGGCCTTCTTCGGGGGACCGTCCGCGCCACCGCCCTCGACACCGGCCTTCGCCACGTCCTGAACGGCCTTGAGGCTCTTCGCGTCCATGGTGCCGAACGGCGTGTAGGTCGGCGGGAGTTTGGTGTCCTTGTAGACGAGGAAGAACTGGCTGCCGCCCGAGTCGGGCTGGCTGGTGTTCGCCATCGCGACCGTGCCCGCCGGGAACGTCACCGTGCCGTCGGCGCCGGCCTTGCCGAGCGCGTCGAGGTTCTCGTCGGGGATCGTGTAGCCGGGACCGCCGGTGCCGTCGCCCTTCGGGTCACCGCACTGCAGCACGAAGATGTTCTCCGTGGTCAGACGGTGACACTTAGTGCCGTCGAAGTAGCCCTTGTCCGCGAGCGACTTGAACGAGTTGACCGTGTGCGGCGTCTTCGCGGCGTCCATCGCGATCGCGATGTCGCCCCCGTTGGTCTCGAGCCGGAACGAGTACTTGGCCTTCTTGTCGATCGCCATCGCCGGCTCCGGCGTGCTGCTCTCGGAGGCGGAGGCGCTCGGCGGGGGATCGAGCGGCGCGGCGTCGTCCTTCTTGTCGTCCCCGGTGAGGCCGATGGCATAGACGGCGCCGCCGCCCGCGAGCACCACGGCGAGCGCCGCCGCGATCACGGAGTTGCGGACCTTGGCCTTCTTCCGCGCCTGCTCCCTGCGCTGCTGCTGGCGCTCGAACTTCTCCCTGGCGAGCTGCCGCCGTCGCTGATCGCTGCTGACCACCGGGTCTTCTCCTTGTAACTCGTGGGTCGAAGGTCGTTCAAGGCGCGTACGTCGGATGAGGCCGACCGCCGGGCTTGCCCGTACCGTATACGGGTTGGCTGTGTGATGAGCAGCGCCGGTAGGCTCTGATCTGCTGCAATCCACTGCAAACCACGCAGCGGCCGACCGACGACGACCGAACTGAGGACGATCGTGCTTATTGCCGGGTTCCCCGCCGGGGCCTGGGGGACCAACTGCTATCTGGTCGCCCCCGCCGCAGGCGAGGAGTGCGTGATCATCGACCCGGGCCACCAGGCCACCGAAGGCGTCGAGGAAGCGCTGAAGAAGCATCGGCTCAAGCCCGTCGCCGTCGTCCTCACCCATGGGCACATCGACCACGTCGCCTCCGTCGTCCCCGTCTGCGGCGCCCATGACGTCCCGGCCTGGATCCACCCCGAGGACCGCTACATGATGAGCGACCCGGAGAAGGCGCTCGGCCGCTCCATTGGGATGCCTCTCATGGGTGAGCTGACCGTCGGGGAGCCCGACGACGTCAAGGAACTCACCGACGGCGCCGCGCTCAGCCTGGCCGGCCTCGATTTCTCCGTCTCGCACGCGCCCGGCCATACCAAGGGGTCGGTGACCTTCAAGATGCCCGAGTCGGCGGACGTCCCGTCCGTCTTCTTCTCGGGCGACCTGCTGTTCGCCGGCTCCATCGGACGCACGGACCTGCCCGGCGGCGACATGGACGAGATGCTCGAGTCGCTGGCACGGGTGTGCCTGCCCCTCGACGACTCGACCGTGGTGCTGTCCGGCCACGGCCCCCAGACGACCATCGGCCGCGAGCGCGCCACCAACCCGTATCTGCGGGAAGTGGCCGCCGGCCTCGGGAGCGGTCGGCCCGCTCCCCGACGAGGAATGTGACGAGACTTCACAGGTGAATACCTTCCAGGCCCCCAAGGGCACGTACGACCTGATCCCGCCGCGGTCCGCGACGTACCTCGCGGTGCGTGACGCGATCTCCACTCCGCTGAAGAACTCGGGCTACGGCTACATCGAGACGCCCGGATTCGAGAACGTCGAGCTGTTCGCGCGCGGCGTCGGTGAGTCCACCGACATCGTGACCAAGGAGATGTACGCCTTCGAGACCAAGGGCGGCGACAAGCTGGCCCTGCGGCCCGAGGGCACGGCGTCCGTGCTGCGCGCGGCGCTGGAGGCCAACCTCCACAAGGCCGGCAACCTCCCGGTCAAGCTCTGGTACTCGGGCTCGTACTACCGCTACGAGCGCCCGCAGGCCGGCCGCTACCGGCACTTCTCCCAGGTCGGGGCCGAGGCGATCGGCACAGAGGATCCGGCGCTGGACGCCGAGCTGATCATTCTGGCCGACCAGGCGTACCGCTCGCTGGGCCTGCGTAACTTCCGCATCCTGCTCAACTCGCTCGGCGACAAGGAGTGCCGTCCGGTCTACCGCGAGGCGCTCCAGACCTTCCTGCGCGACCTCGACCTCGACGAGGACACCCGCCGCCGTATCGAGATCAACCCGCTGCGGGTCCTCGACGACAAGCGCGACGCGGTGCAGAAGCAGCTGGCCGGCGCGCCCATGCTGCGCGACTACCTGTGCGACGCGTGCAAGGCGTACCACGAGCAGGTGCGTGAACTGCTGACCGCGGCGGGCGTCGCCTTCGAGGACGACGAGAAGCTGGTGCGCGGCCTCGACTACTACACGCGCACCACCTTCGAGTTCGTCCACGACGGTCTCGGCTCGCAGTCCGCGGTGGGCGGCGGCGGCCGCTACGACGGCCTGTCAGAGATGATCGGCGGCCCCGCGCTGCCGTCCGTCGGCTGGGCGCTCGGCGTCGACCGTACGGTCCTCGCCCTGGAGGCGGAGGGCGTCGAGCTCGACATCCCGGCCGCCACCAGCGTGTACGCGGTGCCGCTGGGCGACGAGGCGCGGCGCGTCCTGTTCGGCGTGGTGACCGAGCTGCGCAAGGCGGGCGTCGCGGCCGACTTCTCGTACGGCGGGAAGGGCCTCAAGGGCGCGATGAAGAACGCCAACCGCAGCGGGGCCCGGTACGCGATCGTCGCCGGTGAGCGTGATCTCGCCGACGGCGTGGTCCAGCTCAAGGACATGGAGTCGGGCGAGCAGGAGCCGGTGCCGGTCGCCGAGATCCTCACCCGGCTGCGCGGCCGGCTCGGCTGAGACGCCGCGCGGTCCGGCCGGCAACGGCGGTCGCGGGGGCCCGGGGCGGACAACTGCCCCGGGCCCCCGCTCCGTTACGGGCCCGGCGGGCCGGCCGGACGGGATCTTCCTTATCCGGATCGAACGGAGAAGATCCGTACCGGTGCGGCAGAATGGCCGTGCCCAGCAGCCCCGGAGCGATGGAACGGCGAAATGACGAGTGCAGCGGCCAAGGACGTGTCCCCCGACGAGGACGCGCCCGGTGTGCGCAGGGTCGGCGCCGGCAGAGCCTTCGCCTGGCTGCTCGTCGTCACCGGCGCCGCCGGTGTGCTGGCCGCGTGGGTCATCACGATCGACAAGTTCAAGATCCTCGAGGCGAAGATCGCCGGCACCACCTTCACCCCGGGGTGCAGCCTCAACCCGGTGGTTTCCTGCGGCAGCGTCATGGAGAGCGACCAGGCCGCGGCCTTCGGCTTCCCCAACCCGATGCTCGGCCTTGTGACCTACGGCATCGTGGTCTGCGTCGGCATGAGCCTGCTCGCCGGCGCCGGCTTCCGCCGCTGGTACTGGCTGACCTTCAACGCGGGCACGCTCTTCGGCGTCGGCTTCTGCACCTGGCTGATGCAGCAGTCGCTGTACGAGATCAACGCGCTCTGCCTGTGGTGCTGCCTGGCCTGGGTCGCCACGATCTTCATGTTCTGGTACGTGACCTCGCACAACGTCCGCAACGGACTGCTGCCCGCACCGGCCTGGCTGCGCGGTTTCCTCGACGAGTTCACCTGGGTGCTGCCGGTCCTGCACACCGGTGTCATCGGCATGCTGATCCTGACCCGCTGGTGGGACTTCTGGACCTCCTGACCGGATCCGGCGCTGTCGGTGGGCTGACATAGGCTTCACATCGTGGAGCCCGACCTCTTTACCGCCGCAGCCGAAGAACGCCAGGAGAAGGACCCGACCAGCAGTCCACTGGCGGTCCGGATGCGCCCGCGCACCCTCGACGAGGTCGTCGGCCAGCGGCATCTGCTCAAGCCCGGTTCACCGCTGCGCCGGCTGGTCGGCGAGGGCGCCAACGGGGGAGGACCGGCCGGCGTCTCGTCCGTGATCCTGTGGGGCCCGCCCGGCACCGGCAAGACCACGCTGGCCTACGTGGTCTCCAAGGCGACGAACAAGCGCTTCGTCGAGCTCTCCGCGATCACTGCGGGCGTCAAGGAGGTCCGGGCCGTCATCGAGGGCGCCAAGCGCGCCGCGGGCGGCTTCGGCAAGGAGACCGTCCTCTTCCTCGACGAGATCCACCGCTTCTCCAAGGCCCAGCAGGACTCGCTGCTCCCCGCGGTCGAGAACCGCTGGGTCACGCTGATCGCCGCCACCACCGAGAATCCGTACTTCTCGGTGATCTCCCCGCTGCTCTCCCGTTCGCTGCTGCTCACCCTGGAGCCGCTGACCGACGACGACGTCCGCGGCCTGCTGCGCCGGGCGCTCACCGAGGAGCGGGGGCTCGGCGGTGCCGTGTCGCTCCCCGAGGACGCGGAGGCGCATCTGCTGCGCATCGCGGGCGGCGACGCCCGGCGGGCGCTGACGGCTCTGGAGGCCGCGGCCGGCGCTGCCCTCGACAAGGGCGAGGACGGGATCAGCCTGGTCACCGTGGAGGAGACGGTCGACCGGGCGGCGGTGAAGTACGACCGCGACGGCGACCAGCACTACGACGTCGCCAGCGCGCTCATCAAGTCGATCCGCGGTTCGGACGTGGACGCGGCGCTGCACTATCTGGCGCGGATGATCGAGGCGGGGGAGGACCCGCGGTTCATCGCCCGGCGGCTGATGATCTCGGCGAGTGAGGACATCGGCCTGGCCGATCCGACCGCTCTTCCGACGGCGGTGGCGGCCGCTCAGGCCGTCGCCATGATCGGCTTTCCGGAGGCGGCGCTGACGCTGAGCCATGCCACGATCGCCCTCGCCCTGGCCCCGAAGTCGAACGCGGCGACGACGGCGATCTCCGCGGCCCAGCAGGACGTGCGAGGTGGCCTGGCCGGCTCGGTCCCGCCCCATCTGCGCGACGGCCACTACAAGGGCGCCGCCAAGCTGGGCCACGCCCAGGGATACGTCTATCCGCACGACGTCCCCGGCGGTATCGCGGCCCAGCAGTACGCACCGGACGCCGTCCACGGCAAGCGTTACTACGAACCGACGCGTTACGGCGCGGAGGCGCGGTACGCGGACGTGGTGGAGAAGGTGCGTGCGCGCCTGCGCGGCGAGGGCGACTGAGCGGCGTCAGTGGGACGCCGCCTCGAACAGGGTGTGCATCGCGCGACGCAGCTCCGTGACGTCCCCCACGGGGGAGGGGAAGTCGAAGCGGGCGTCGAAGCAGCGCTCGCCGGTGAACCGCACCCGCAGTCCGAAGCGGTCCAGCGCCAGCGGCACCGCCCGCCGTCCTTCCTCCTCGGCCGTCCCCTCCCGCTCGCCGAGCAGGGAGCTCAGCGCCTGCACCTGGTCGCTGTGCGCGGAGTGCAGATGCTGGAGCAGCTCGGTCTCGTGGGAGACGAGCGGGTCGACGGCCGCGTTCGCGAACTCCTCGGGCTCCACGCGGGCGGCGCCCCACAGGTCGTCGACGCTCGCCTCGCCGACCTCGAGGCGCAGCATCATGTACCCGGGCTCGGCCGCGAGGCCCGGGACGCTGGTCAGCCAGCCGGAGACCCAGGCGCGGCCCCGGATACGGTCGCGCACGGCGACGGGCGCGACATCGGTGAGCTCCAGCACCGCCGAGAGCTCGTCGTCCTGCGCGTGGGTCGCGGCCCGCACGGCCGGTGAGTCGGCGGCGAACAGCAGGAAGACCTCGCCGTCGGTGCCGACCGCCCTGGCATGGGGGGTCAACTGCTCCGGCCGGGCGCCCTCCAGGCCCGGGACGAGCAGTACCGCTGAGCATGTACTCTGTACGAGAGTTCGTGTGCGCTCGGCTGCTGACGGCATCCGAGTGATTTCAAGCCCGCTGGGACGCGGCTGACCATGAGCTGATCGGACCTCCGTCACCTCGATGCCCGAAGAGGCATCGGCGTTGTTTGTGCTGTCCGTGATGCGCTTGGTGTTCCCAGGGCGAGACATGCGATCTCCTTGAGTAAGGTGAGCCTAACCTAACCCACAACGGAGGTCTGGAGAACGTGCCTAACCAGTCGCGTCCCAAGGTCAAGAAGTCGCGTGCGCTCGGTATTGCGCTGACGCCGAAGGCTGTCAAGTACTTCGAAGCCCGCCCCTACCCGCCGGGCGAGCACGGCCGTGGCCGCAAGCAGAACTCGGACTACAAGGTCCGTCTGCTCGAGAAGCAGCGCCTGCGTGCGCAGTACGACATCAGCGAGAAGCAGATGGCCCGCGCCTACGACCGCGCGCGCAAGGCCGAGGGCAAGACGGGCGAGGCGCTGGTCGTCGAGCTCGAGCGCCGCCTCGACGCCCTGGTCCTGCGTTCGGGCATCGCCCGCACCATCTACCAGGCCCGTCAGATGGTCGTCCACGGCCACATCGAGGTCAACGGCGGCAAGGTCGACAAGCCGTCCTTCCGCGTCCGTCCCGACGACGTCGTGATGGTCCGCGAGCGCTCCCGCGAGAAGACCCTCTTCCAGGTCGCCCGCGAGGGTGGCTTCGCCGCCGACGGTGAGACCCCGCGCTACCTGCAGGTCAACCTCAAGGCCCTGGCGTTCCGCCTGGACCGTGACCCGCAGCGCAAGGAAGTTCCGGTCATCTGCGACGAGCAGCTCGTCGTCGAGTACTACGCCCGCTGATCAAGGCGGCCCCTCCCGGCAGTAGCCGGGCAAGGCGGCTGCTCACAGCGCTTCAGCCCGCCGCTTCCCCACCGTTCCCGGTGGGGGAGCCGGCGGGCTCCCGCGTTTCCCGGAGCCGTACACGCTGCGTCCCGACCGGTCCCGGCCGCCGCCCCCCGGGCGCCGCCAGCGCACGCTGCACCGCCGCGTCGAGGGGCAGCTCGCGGCCGTCGCGTAGGCACTCCTCGAAACGCTCGTCACCCAGCAGCCCTCTCGCCCGCTCCTCCGACAGGGCACGCGGCGTACCGAAGTAGCCGGAACCGAACAGGGAAGGGCCCACCGAGCCCCAGAGTGTGGTCGCCGCTCCCTGAAGGACCGCCGCCTCCGCCGGATCCCCCTCGCTCGCCGTCACCAGGGCCAGCAGTTCGAGGGCCAGGACCAGACCGACGAGGTCGTTGAACCGGTGGTCGATGGCCACGCACTCGTTCAGCAACTCCCGCGCCCTGTCGTACGAGTCCGACCCCCACGCCGCGTAGGCGAGCACGTAGAGCGCGTACGCCCGGGTCCACTGCTCGCCGTGCTCCTCGCAGACCTCCTTGACGGCCTCGCACAGCGCGACCGCGTCGTCCAGCCGGTCCTGGAAGACCAGTGCCATGGCCAGCTCGACCCGGCCCATGAGGACATTGCTGTTGAGCTCGCCCAGCTCCTCGTACGCGGCGAGCGCCGCGCGCAACAGCCCCTCGGCGCGCGGCATCTCGTCGGCGAGCAGCGCCAGGCACCCCTTGCGGTGCGTCGCGTAGGCCGCGGCGAGCCGGTCCTCCGCCCGGTCCGCGCGTTCCGCGCACTCGTGCAGAGCGGCCGCCGCGGCCGCCGGGTCGCCCTGGAGGATCGCCACGTAGCCGAGCACCCACAGGGCCTTGAGCCGTGTCTCCTCGTGCCCCGAGTCCTGGGCGAGGCACCGGTCGAGCCAGTGCCTGCCCTCGGCCAGCCGGCCGCAGCCGACCCAGTAGAACCAGAGGGTCCCTGCCAGATGCCGGCCCAGATGCGCCTCCTCCGGCTGTTCCAGGCACAGTTCGAGCGCCGCCCGCAGATTGGGGAGCGCGCTGTCGGCGCAGGCCGCCACCTCGGGCTGACGGGGGCTGAACCACTCCAGCTCGCACCACGTGGCGAGTCCCATGTACCAGTCGCGGTGCCGTCTGCGCAGCCGCTCCGTGTCGCCGATCGCGCGAAGCCACTCCGCCCCGTACTCGCGGACCGTGTCCAGCAGGCGGTAACGCAGGCCGGCCGGCGTCTCCTCGCGGCAGACCACGCACTGGGCGACCAGTTCGCCGAGCACGTCGAGCACGTCGTCGGCGGGCAGGTCGGGGCCGGTGCAGATGTACTCGACCGCGTCCAGGTCGAACTGTCCGGCGAAGACCGACAGCCGGGCCCACAGCAGCCGTTCCTCCGGTGAGCACAGCTCATGGCTCCAGCCGATTGCGGTGCGCAGGGTGCGATGGCGCGGCAGGGCGCCCCGGCAGCCGCCGGTGAGGAGGGCGAAGCGGTCGTCGAGCCGGTGCAGCAACTGGTCCAGGGAGAGCGCCGGCAGGCGTCCGGCGGCCAGTTCGAGGGCCAGCGGGATGTGCTCGAGGCGGCGGCACACTTCGCGCACCAGGGGCCTCTCGGCATCGGTGGCCCGGTGGTGCGGCAGCACGGCAGTGGCCCGGGCGGTGAAGAGCGCGGCGGCGTCCTCCTCGGTCATCGAGGCCAGCTCGAAGATCTGCTCCCCGTCGAGCCGCAGCGGTCTGCGGCCGACCGCCAGGACCTGCACCCCGGGAGCGCGGCGCAGCACGTCCCGCAGCAGCTCTGCGCACTCGTCGACGATCTGCTCGAAGCCGTCCACGACGAGCAGCAGGCGGCTGCCGGCGAGTTCGTCGGTCACCACCTCGCGGGGCGGCCTCGTGGTGTGGTCGGTGACGCCGAGCGTCTCCGCCATGGCGTGGGCGAGCAGATCCGGGTCCCGTAACAGGGACAGCTCACACAGTCGCACCCCGTCGGCGTACCGATTCTGCACGGCCGCCGCGGCGTGCACCGCCAAGCGGGACTTGCCGACGCCGCCCGGTCCGACGACGGTGATCAGACGGGAGCTGTCGAGGGCGCCGATGAGCGCGGTCAACTCGTCGTTGCGACCCACGAAACGGTTCAGCTCCGCGGGAAGACTGCTGTGGCGACGTCGCATAGGACACGCAGAGTACTCATGCGTAAGCACTGCGTACAATCGGTCCGGAGGAGCGGACCGGTGCGCGCCGGTAATGCGGTACGGGCCGCCGCCGAGGGCGCGATAGGCTCGGAGGGCGATTTCCCGATACCCGAAGACGATGCAGAGAGCGGTGCGCAGTGACCGGTGGAGAGGTTGCCGGGATTCTGGTGGCCGTCTTCTGGGCGATCTTGGTCTCCTTCCTCGCCGTGGTGCTCGTGAGGCTGGCCCAGACGCTCAAGGCGACCACCAAACTCGTGGCGGACGTGACCGAACAGGCGGTGCCCCTGCTGGCCGACGCCTCCGCGACCGTGCGCTCCGCGCAGACCCAGCTCGACCGGGTGGACGCCATCGCGACCGACGTCCAGGAGGTCACCTCCAACGCGTCCGCGCTCTCCACGACGGTCGCCTCCACGTTCGGCGGCCCGCTGGTCAAGGTGGCCGCCTTCGGATACGGCGTCCGCCGTGCCATGAGCCGCAAGGGCGACGACAAGCCCGCCGCGCCGTCGCGCCGTTCGGTGATCGTCGGCCGCACCGTGCCGGCCGCCCGGCGCAGGAACCGGAAGGGCTGAGGACCATGTTCCGCCGCACGTTCTGGTTCACCGCCGGCGCAGCCGCCGGCGTGTGGGCCACCACCAAGGTCAACCGCAAGCTCAAGCAGCTCACCCCGGAGAGCCTCGCCGCCCAGGCCGCGAACAAGGCGGTCGACGCGGGCCACAAGCTCAAGGACTTCGCGCTCGACGTACGCGCGGGAATGGTGCAGCGCGAAGGCGAACTCGCCGAGGTGCTGGGGCTGCACGCATCCGTCGACGGCGAGCTGCCGGCCCAGCGGGGCCGGGCGGCGGTCGGGCGGGGCGAGCCCGCGCAGATCACCTACCTGCACGGCGGGAAGCCGGGCGGGAAGTCGCACCGCAAGCATTCGAACACCGAGCAGCCGCACGGCGAAGAGCCGCACGGCGAGCATTCGTACAACCGGAATGAGGACCACTGATGGAGTCGGCTGAAATCCGCCGCCGCTGGCTGAGCTTCTTCGAGGAGCGCGGGCACACCGTCGTGCCTTCGGCGTCGCTCATCGCGGACGACCCGACTCTGCTCCTCGTCCCCGCGGGCATGGTCCCCTTCAAGCCGTACTTCCTCGGTGAGGTCAAGCCGCCCGCCCCGCGGGTGACCAGCGTGCAGAAGTGCGTGCGTACGCCGGACATCGAAGAGGTCGGCAAGACCACCCGGCACGGCACGTTCTTCCAGATGTGCGGCAACTTCTCCTTCGGCGACTACTTCAAGGAAGGCGCCATCAAGCTCGCCTGGGAGCTGCTCACCAGCTCCGTGGCGGACGGTGGCTACGGCCTCGAGCCGGAGAAGCTGTGGATCACCGTCTACCAGGAGGACGACGAGGCCGAGCAGATCTGGCGCGACGTCATCGGCGTGCCGGCCGAGCGCATCCAGCGTCTGGGCATGGGCCCCAACTTCTGGTCCATGGGCGTCCCCGGCCCCTGCGGCCCCTGCTCCGAGATCAACTACGACCGCGGTCCGGAGTTCGGTGAGGAGGGCGGCCCCGCCGTCAACGACGAGCGCTACGTGGAGATCTGGAACCTGGTCTTCATGCAGTACGAGCGCGGCGCCGGCGAGGGCAAGGAGGACTTCCCGATCCTCGGCGACCTGCCCAGCAAGAACATCGACACCGGCCTCGGCCTCGAGCGTCTCGCCATGATCCTGCAGGGCGTGCAGAACATGTACGAGACCGACACCCTGCGGGTCGTCATGGACAAGGCCACAGAGCTGACCGGCGTCCGCTACGGCGCCGACCACGGCTCCGACGTCTCCCTGCGCGTGGTCGCCGACCACATCCGCACGTCCACGATGCTCATCGGCGACGGCGTCACCCCCGGCAACGAGGGCCGCGGCTACGTGCTGCGCCGCATCATGCGCCGCGCCATCCGCAACATGCGTCTGATGGGCGCCACCGGCCCGGTCGTGAAGGACCTCGTCGACGTCGTCATCGACACCATGGGGCTGCAGTACCCGGAGCTGATCACCGACCGGAAGCGGATCGAGACCGTCGCCCTCGCCGAGGAGGCCGCCTTCCTCAAGGCCCTCAAGGGCGGCACCAACATCCTCGACACCGCCGTCACGGAGACCAAGGCCAAGGGCGGCACCGTCCTGCCCGGTGACAAGGCCTTCCTGCTCCACGACACCTGGGGCTTCCCGATCGACCTCACCCTCGAGATGGCCGCCGAGCAGGGCCTGTCCGTGGACGAGGACGGCTTCCGCCGCCTGATGAAGGAGCAGCGGGACCGGGCCAAGGCCGACGCCAAGGCGAAGAAGACCGGTCACGCCAACCTGTCCGCCTACCGCGAGATCGCCGACAGCTCGGGCAACACCGAGTTCACCGGCTACACCTCCACCGAGGGCGAGTCCACGGTCGTCGGCCTGCTCGTCGACGGCGTCTCCTCCCCGGCCGCCTCCGAGGGCGACGAGGTCGAGGTCGTCCTCGACCGCACCCCGTTCTACGCCGAGGGCGGCGGCCAGCTCGCCGACCAGGGCCGGATCAAGCTGCACTCCGGGGCCGTCATCCAGGTCCGCGACGTACAGCAGCCCGTCCCGGGCGTCAGCGTCCACAAGGGTGTCGTCCAGGTCGGCGAGGTCACCGTCGGCGCCTCGGCCTACGCTGTCATCGACGTACGCCGCCGCCGGGCCATCGCCCGCGCCCACAGCGCCACCCACCTGACCCACCAGGCGCTGCGCGACGCCCTCGGCCCGACGGCCGCCCAGGCCGGTTCGGAGAACTCCCCGGGCCGCTTCCGCTTCGACTTCGGCTCGCCGAACGCCGTCCCCGGCACGGTCCTCACCGACGTCGAGCAGAAGATCAACGAGGTCCTCGCCCGTGAACTCGACGTCCACGCCGAGGTCATGAGCATCGACGAGGCCAAGAAGCAGGGCGCCATCGCCGAGTTCGGCGAGAAGTACGGCGAGCGGGTGCGCGTCGTCACCATCGGCGACTTCTCCAAGGAGCTGTGCGGCGGCACGCACGTGCACAACACCGCCCAGCTGGGACTGGTGAAGCTGCTCGGCGAGTCCTCCATCGGCTCCGGCGTGCGCCGTGTCGAGGCCCTCGTCGGCGTCGACGCGTACAACTTCCTCGCCAAGGAGCACACGGTCGTCGCCCAGCTCCAGGAGCTGGTCAAGGGCCGCTCAGAGGAGCTGCCGGAGAAGATCGCCGCCATGCTCGGCAAGCTGAAGGACGCCGAGAAGGAGATCGAGAAGTTCCGCGCGGAGAAGGTGCTCGGCGCCGCCGCCGGGCTCGCCCAGGGCGCCAAGGACGTCCGCGGCGTCGCCCTGGTCACGGGCACCGTCCCGGACGGCACGTCCGCCGACGACCTGCGCAAGCTGGTCCTCGACGTCCGCGGCCGCATTCCGGGTGACCGCCCGGCCGTCGTCGCCGTGTTCACCACGGCCAACGGCCGTCCGCTGACCGTCATCGCCACCAACGAGGCCGCCCGCGAGCGCGGTCTCAAGGCCGGCGACCTGGTCCGCACCGCCGCCAAGACGCTGGGCGGCGGCGGAGGCGGCAAGCCGGACGTCGCCCAGGGCGGCGGTCAGAACCCGGACGCCATCGGCGACGCCGTGGCCGCCGTCGAGCGCCTCGTCGCCGAGACCGCGTGACCGAGGACAGGCCGCAGATGCGCCGCGGACGTCGCCTCGCGATCGACGTCGGGGACGCCCGGATCGGGGTCGCCTCGTGCGACCCCGACGGGCTCCTCGCCACGCCGGTGGAGACCGTGCCGGGACGTGACGTCCCGGCCGCCCACCGGCGGCTGCGGCAACTGGTGGAGGAATACGAGCCCATCGAGGTCGTGGTGGGCCTGCCCCGCTCGCTGAGCGGACGGGAAGGGCCGGCGGCCAAGAAGATCCGGAGCTTCGCACAGACGCTCGCACAGGGCGTCAAGCCGGTGCCCGTCCGGTTGGTCGACGAGAGGATGACCACAGTGACGGCCACTCAGGGACTGCGCGCTTCGGGCGTGAAGTCCAAAAAGGGCAGGTCCGTCATCGACCAGGCTGCCGCTGTGGTGATCC
This sequence comes from Streptomyces pristinaespiralis, assembly GCF_001278075.1. Classification (GTDB taxonomy): domain Bacteria; phylum Actinomycetota; class Actinomycetes; order Streptomycetales; family Streptomycetaceae; genus Streptomyces; species Streptomyces pristinaespiralis. Next base: position 7,030,598 of record NZ_CP011340.1, read on the forward strand.
TTCAGAACGCTCTGGAGTCCGAACGAGCGTCAGGCAATGCCCCGGGCGAGGGCGTCGAACCGATTGTCTGATCGCGATACGGTAACGTTCCGCGCGATGCGGCGGTGTTCGAACAGCCGCCGCACAGAAAAGAGGCGGAACGTTCCGCGCCGTCTCGCGGCCCTAGGGGATCGATGACTGAGTATGGCCGGGGCCCCGGCTCCGAACCGTGGCACCCTGAGGACCCCTTGTACGGGGACCAGGGGTGGGGAGGACAGCAGCCCGCGGCCGGTCATGCTCCGTACGCAGGCGAGCAGCAGCAGCAGTACCCGCAGGCGCAGCAGGGCCAGTACCAGCAGGACCAGCAGGACCAGCAGTACCAGTACGGGCAGGGTCAGTACGACACGGGCCAGGGTCAGTACGACACCGGGCAGGGCCAGTACGCGCAGAACCAGTACGACACCGGACAGGGCCGGTACGACACCGGGCAGGGCCAGTACCAGGACCCGTACCAGCAGGGCGGTCAGCAGCAGTACCAGGACCCGTACCAGCAGCAGCCGCAGAACCAGCAGCAACAGCACTACGACGGCGGCTGGGACACCGGTCAGCACGCCGCGGCGCCCTACGGCTCTGATCCCTCCGCCACCTATGGCGGCGAGCCCGCCGGGTACGCCACCCGCCAGGAGGCCGACTACTACGGCACCCCCGACGCCTACCCGCCGCCGCAGCCGCCCGGCCGGCGGCGGGCCGAGCCCGAGCCGGCCACCGACTGGGAGGCCGAGGCCGCACAGGAGGAGACGCACCCCTTCTTCACCGGCGACGACGGCCGCGACGAGGACGAGGGTCCCGACGAGGACGCGCGTGGCGGCGGCGACCGTGGCGGCCGCGACCGCCGCGGGAAGCAGAAGACCAAGAAGGGCGGCCGCAACGGCCTGGCCTGCCTGGTGGTCGCGGCGGTGCTCGCGGGCGGCCTCGGCGCCGTCGGATACTTCGGATACCAGTTCTGGCAGGGCCAGTTCGGTGAAGCCCCCGACTTCTCGGGCACCGGTGTCTCCGCAACCGTCGAGGTGACGATCCCCAAGGGAGCCGGCGGTTACGAGATCGGCGGCATCCTCAAGGAGGCCGGGGTCGTCAAGAGCGTCGAGGCGTTCGTCTCCGCACAGACGAAGAACCCCAAGGGCGGCACCATCCAGGACGGCGTCTACCTCCTGAAGAAGGAGCAGTCGGGCGAGAGCGCGGTCGAGGCGATGCTCAACCCCGCCAGCCGCAACAACCTGACCATTCCCGAGGGCACCCGCAACGCCACCGTCTACACCTCGATCGACAAGAAGCTCAAGCTCAAGCCGGGGACGACGGAGTCGGTCGCGGAGGCCAAGGCGGACAGCCTCGGCCTGCCCGAGTGGGCGAAGAACCACGAGGACGTCAAGGACCCGCTCGAGGGCTTCCTCTTCCCGGCCGCCTATCCCGTCTCGCAGGGCGACAAGCCGGAGGCGATCCTCAAGAAGATGGTCGCCCGCGCCAACCAGGAGTACGAGAAGGCCGGCCTGGAGTCCAAGGCGAAGGGCCTCGGGCTCAAGAACCCCTGGGAGCTCCTCACCCTGGCGAGCCTGGTGCAGGTCGAGGGCAAGACGCACGACGACTTCCGCAAGATGTCCGAGGTCATCTACAACCGTCTCAAGCCCACCAACACCGAGACGAACCAGCTGCTCCAGTTCGACTCCGCCTTCAACTACCTCAAGGGTCAGAGCAAGATCGACATCTCTGAGGACGAGATCAACAGCAACCAGGACCCGTACAACACGTACACCCAGCGGGGCCTGACCCCGGGGCCGATCAGCAACCCCGGCAACGAGGCCCTGACGGCCGCCCTCAACCCGACGGACGACGGCTGGCTGTACTTCGTGGCGACGGACGGTATGAAGAAGACCGAGTTCGCCAAGACGCTCGCCGAGCACCAGAAGCTGGTGGACAAGTTCAACGACTCGCGGGGCAACTGATGGCGCCGCCCCGCCGGGCGGCCGTCCTCGGCTCGCCCATCGCGCACTCGCTGTCCCCGGTGCTGCACCGCGCCGCCTATGCCGAACTCGGCCTCACCGACTGGTCCTACGACCGGTTCGAGGTCGACGAGGCGGCCCTGCCGGGCTTCGTCGCGGAGCTCGACGCGTCGTGGGCGGGCCTGTCGCTGACCATGCCGCTCAAGCGGGCGATCATCCCGCTGCTCGACGGGATCAGTGACACCGCCGCCTCGGTCGAGGCCGTCAACACGGTCGTGTTCACCGAGGACGGCCGGCGCGTCGGTGACAACACCGACGTCCCCGGAATGGTCGCGGCCCTGCGCGAGCGGGGCGTCGAGCAGGTGGACTCCGCCGCGATCCTCGGAGCGGGAGCCACCGCTTCCTCCGCGGTCGCCGCCCTGTCCCGCGTATGCACCGGCCCGGTGACGGCGTACGTGCGCAGTGAGGCGCGGGCCGCCGAGATGCGCGGCTGGGGCGAGCGGCTGGGCGTCGACGTCCGCACCGCCGACTGGGCTGACGCGGCCCACGCCTTGCGCTCGCCCCTCGTGATCGCCACGACGCCGGCCGGTACGACGGACGCCCTCGCGGCCGAGGTCCCGGCCGCGCCCGGCACCCTCTTCGACGTGCTGTACGACCCGTGGCCGACGGCCCTGGCAGCGGCCTGGTCGGGGAACGGCGGCGGGGTCGTGGGCGGGCTCGACCTGCTGGTGCACCAGGCGGTGTTCCAGGTCGAGCAGATGACGGGCCGCTCACCCGCGCCGCTGCGCGCGATGCGTATCGCTGGTGAACACGCGCTCCGAGCCCGCTAGGATCGGCGCGTTCGATCAGGAGCACGTCAACAGCACAGGGGGAGTCCGGCCATGGAAACCGGTCAGCCGCAGGCGTCTGTCGCCAAGAACATCTTCGAGGGCATCCTTTCGTTCCTGCCGGACTGGCTGCAGATCCCGATTCTGTGCCTGATCCTCCTGCTGATCGTCCTCGGCTGGGTGTCCTCGATCCGCAAGAAGATCGCCCGGCGCCGTGCCGCGCGCAACCCTCAGCCGGTGCCCGCGGCCCCCGGCGTCCAGGGCAGCGGCGCCGACTTCCTCGGCCCGTACGCCCCCGCCCAGCAGGTGCAGCAGGCTCCGCAGCAGCCCAGCGGCGCCGACTACCTGGGGGCCTACGCGCCCCAGCAGCGCGGCGAAGGCCACTGACCGGCTCCTGACCGGCTGTCCACGGGCGTCCGCCAGGTGGACCGGTGGCCGGGAGCGGGGCGCGGACATGGGAGGATCGAGGGAGGCGGGCCAGGGTCGCGCCTCCCCGGCCACTGCCGGGAGGTTCCCCGGGCCGCGCCGTCGCAGTTCCACGCGCGAGCATGAGGAGCACCGTTGAGCAGGTTGCGTTGGCTGACCGCGGGCGAGTCGCACGGACCCGCACTGGTGGCGACGCTGGAGGGTCTTCCCGCCGGTGTGCCGATCACCACCGAGATGGTGGCGGACCACCTGGCCAGGCGGCGCCTCGGCTATGGACGCGGTGCCCGGATGAAGTTCGAACGCGACGAGGTCACCTTCCTCGGCGGCGTGCGCCACGGCCTGACCATGGGCTCGCCGGTGGCGGTCATGGTCGGCAACACCGAGTGGCCGAAGTGGGAGAAGGTCATGGCGGCCGACCCCGTCGACCCCGACGAGCTCGCGCAGCTGGCCCGTAACGCCCCGCTGACCCGCCCCCGGCCCGGTCACGCCGACCTCGCCGGCATGCAGAAGTACGCGCTCGACGAGGCCCGCCCGATCCTGGAGCGCGCGAGCGCCCGTGAGACCGCGGCACGCGTCGCCCTGGGAGCGGTGGCCCGCTCGTACCTGAAGGAGACGACGGGCATCGAGATCGTCTCCCACGTCGTCGAACTGGCCGCTGCCAAGGCCCCGTACGGTGTCGTCCCCGTTCCCGCCGACGAGGAGCGCCTGGACGCCGACCCCGTCCGCTGCCTGGACGCCGACGCGAGCAAGGCGATGGTCGCCGAGATCGACCAGGCCCACAAGGACGGCGACACCCTCGGCGGAGTGGTGGAGGTCCTCGCGTACAACGTGCCGGTCGGCCTCGGCTCGCACGTCCACTGGGACCGCAGGCTCGACGCGCGTCTCGCCGCCGCCCTCATGGGCATCCAGGCCATCAAGGGCGTCGAGGTCGGCGACGGCTTCGACCTGGCCCGCGTGCCCGGCTCCAAGGCGCACGACGAGATCGTGCCCACCGACGAGGGCATCCGCCGCACGTCCGGCCGGTCCGGCGGCACCGAGGGCGGCATGTCCACCGGTGAACTGCTGCGGGTCCGCGCCGCGATGAAGCCCATCGCGACCGTGCCGCGCGCCCTGCGGACCATCGACGTCGAGACCGGTGAGCCCGCGGCCGCCCACCACCAGCGCTCCGACGTCTGCGCGGTGCCCGCCGCCGGCATCGTCGCCGAGGCGATGGTGGCCCTGGTCCTCGCCGACGCCGTCGCGGAGAAGTTCGGCGGCGACAGCGTCACGGAGACCCGCCGCAACGTCCGCTCGTACCTCGACAACCTGAACATCCGATGAGCGCGCCGCTGATCGTCCTCGTCGGGCCGATGGGCTCGGGCAAGTCCACGGTCGGCGAGCTCCTCGCCCACCGGCTCGGTGTGGCCTTCCGGGACACCGACGCGGACATCGTCGCCGCTCAGGGCCGCGAGATCTCCGACATCTTCGTCGAGGACGGCGAGGACCACTTCCGCGACCTCGAGCGCGCGGCCGTCCGGTCCGCCGTCGCCGAGCACACGGGCGTGCTCGCCCTCGGGGGCGGCGCGATCCTCGACGGCGGGACGCGCGAACTGCTCACCGGCCTGCCCGTCGCCTACCTGTCGATGGACGTGGAGGAGGCGGTGAAGCGCGTCGGGCTCAACACGGCCCGCCCGCTGCTCGCCGTCAACCCCCGCCGGCAGTGGCGCGAGCTGATGGACGCCCGCCGGCCCCTCTACACCGAGGTGGCCCGCGTCGTCGTGGCCACCGACGACCGCACCCCCGAAGAGGTCGCGCAGGCGGTCCTCGACGCACTGGAGCTGAAGGACGCATGACTGACCAGGCAGTGACCCGCATCCAGGTCGGCGGAACGGCCGGCACGGACCCGTACGAGGTGCTGGTCGGCCGGCAGCTGCTCGGCGAGCTGCCGGGCCTGATCGGGACCAGGGCCCAGCGGGTGGCGGTTCTGCACCCCGAGGCGCTCGCGGAGACCGGTGAGGCGCTGCGCGCGGACCTCGCCGATCAGGGGTACGAGGCCGTCGCGATCCAGGTGCCGAACGCGGAGGAGGCCAAGACCGTCGAGGTCGCGGCGTACTGCTGGAAGGCGCTCGGCCAGACCGGTTTCACCCGCACCGACGTGATCGTCGGCGTCGGCGGCGGCGCCACGACCGACCTCGCCGGGTTCGTCGCGGCGAGCTGGCTGCGCGGCGTGCGCTGGATCGCCGTCCCGACGACCGTCCTCGGCATGGTGGACGCGGCCGTGGGCGGCAAGACCGGCATCAACACCGCGGAGGGCAAGAACCTCGTCGGCGCGTTCCACCCGCCGGCCGGTGTGCTGTGCGACCTGGCGGCGCTGGACTCGCTGCCCGTCAACGACTACGTCAGCGGCATGGCGGAGATCATCAAGGCCGGCTTCATCGCCGACCCGGTCATCCTCGACCTCGTCGAGGCCGACCCGCAGGGCGCCCGCACGCCCGCCGGTCCGCACACGGCCGAGCTGATCGTGCGCTCCATCCAGGTCAAGGCCGACGTCGTCTCCAGCGACCTCAAGGAGTCCGGACTCCGCGAGATCCTGAACTACGGGCACACCCTCGCGCACGCCATCGAGAAGAACGAGCGCTACAAGTGGCGTCACGGAGCGGCCGTCTCGGTCGGCATGGTCTTCGCCGCCGAACTCGGCCGTCTCGCCGGACGGCTGGACGACGCCACCGCCGACCGGCACCGCTCGGTCCTCGAGTCCGTCGGACTGCCGCTGACCTACCGCGGCGACCAGTGGCCCAAGCTGCTGGAGACCATGAAGGTCGACAAGAAGTCCCGCGGCAACCTGCTGCGCTTCATCGTCCTCGACGGCCTGGCCAAGCCGACCGTGCTGGAGGGCCCGGACCCGGCCGTGCTGCTCGCCGCATACGGCGAGGTCTCCGCATGAGCCGCCGGGTGCTCGTGCTCAACGGCCCCAACCTCGGCCGGCTCGGCTCCCGCGAGCCGGACGTCTACGGCGCGACCTCCTACGCCGGTCTGGTGGACACCTGCCGGGTCCTCGGCAAGGAGCTCGGCTTCGACGTCGACGTGCGCGAGACGAACGACGAGGGCGAGATGATCCGCTGGCTGCACGAGGCCGCGGACGGTTCAATTCCGGTCGTTCTCAACCCCGGTGCCTTCACGCACTACTCGTACGGGATGCGTGACGCCGCCGCCCAGCGCACGGCGCCGCTCATCGAGGTGCACATCTCCAACCCGTACACCCGCGAGGCCTTCCGCCACACCTCGGTGGTGGCCGCGGTGGCCAGCGGCACGGTGGCCGGCTTCGGCATCGGCTCCTACCGGCTCGCGCTGCGCGCACTGGCGGAGGAGATCGGCGGCTGACGCGCCGCCGCGTCGAGCAGGGCACTTCGAGCCGCGCCCGGCCGTTGTCGCTACGGCGGCCGGGCCCGGTCGCACATCCGAGCGGCACCGGGAGGGTACCGTTCGGTAGCACGGCGGCCGCAGGCCGTCCGACAGAGCGTCAGTCGTACGAGACGGAGTGGCACCGGATGCAGCACGCAGTGGGGGCTCCGCTGCCGCCGCCCCACGGACCGGGGCAGGGACCGACCGGATGGATACACGGCGCACAGCACCCGGGCCCCGGCCCGGGGCTTCCCGCGGGGCCGCCACCTCCGCCGCCCGCGGCGCCCGCCGGACCTCCGCCGCCACCCCCGCAGGGATCCCCTCCGGGGCACTCCGCGCCTCCCGGCTGGACCGGCCCGGCACCGCACGGTGCGCCGCAGCAGCCCTCCCGTGAGACGACGGGCCACATCCAGCTCCCGCCCGGCGGGCCGGTCCCCATACCGGCGCCGCCCCCGGCGGACAGCGGTACCGGCACCGCGATGCTCGCCGTGCTGCTGATCGGCCCCGCCGGCGCGGGAAAGACCACGGTGGCGCGCCACTGGGCCAACACCCGCCGGGTGCCGACGGCGCACATCAGCCTCGACGACGTGCGCGAATGGGTGTGCTCGGGCTTCGCGGACCCCCAGTCGGGCTGGAACGACAACTCGGAGGCCCAGTACCGCCTCGCCCGCCGCACCTGCGGCTTCGCCGCCCGCAACTTCCTGGCGAACGGGATCTCCTGCATCCTCGACGACGCGGTCTTCCCCGACCGGCCGGCCGTCGGCCTCGGCGGCTGGAAGCGCCACGTCGGCCCCGGCCTGCTGCCCGTGGTGCTCCTGCCGGGCCTCGAGATCGTCCTCGAACGCAACGCGGAACGAAGCGGGAACCGGCGCCTGTCGGACGAGGAGGTCGCCGGCATCCACGGCCGGATGGCCGGGTGGTACGGCTCGGGCCTGCCGATCATCGACAACTCGAAGTACGACGTGGAGACGACGGCGCGCGTCCTCGACGACGTGCTGGCCCGAGCGATCGCGAGCCCTCCGAGCTGGTAGACGGGCCGCGCCTGCTCCCCACCCCGCCCCTTCCCGAACCGGGGCACGCCCCGGACCCCGTACGCCCTTCGGCCGTGCCGTCGTTGTCCCCCTACGTCCCGGCGGCCGTGGGACGTGCCCCCGCGGGCGGCCAAGGCATCCGACCTCGCCGGCGCCTGCGGTAGGGGGACCCAGGGGCAAAGCCCCGACCCCACCGCGCGGTCGGATGATGCCGGGCGACGCGGTGCCCGGGGGCCCGGGTGGAGTCCTGTGCGGTACCTCCGTCCGGGCGGAGCATGGCGCGGTGTCCTCGGCGCAGGGGGTGCTCGGCGTGGCATCCCGGTCCAGGCGGAGCGTGGCGCGGTACCTCGGTCCCGGCGGTTGCCGTCGCCGTGCCCCGGTTCGGGTGGCGTCCGGCGTGGTGCCCCGCTGCGGCCCCGGTCCGGGCGCGTTCGGTGCCGTGTCCCGGCCTGGGCGGAGCATGGCGCGGTACCTCGGTCCCGGCGGCCGACACCGTGCTCCGGTCCGCGTGGCGTCCGGTGCGGTGTCCCGGTCCGTGCGAAGCGCCGTACTCCCGTCCATGCGGAGCGCCGTGGGTGTCCTGGTCCGGCGGGGGACCTCGGGTCCGGGCGGTGCCCCGCGCCGTACGCCGGCCTGGGCGGAGCATGGCGCGGTACTTCGGTCCCGGCGGCCGACACCGTGCTCCGGTCCGCGTGGCGTCCGGTGCGGTGTCCCGGTCCGGGCGAAGCGCCGTACTCCTGTCCATGCGGAGCGCCGTGGGTGTCCTGGTCCGGCGGTGTCCGGCGTGGTACCTCGGTCCGGGCGGCGCTCCGCGCCGTACGCCGGCCTGGGCGGAGCATGGCGCGTTACCTCGGGCCGGGCGGTGTCCGGCCCGAGGTACCGGTCCACGTGGAGCGTTGCGCCCTGTCCGGGCGGACGGGGCGGTGCTCCGGTCCACGTGGTCCCGGTTTCTGAAGGGACGTGGGGGTGCCCGCGGCCGCCGGCCGCAAGGGGACGCGTTTCGTCGCGGGGACCCGCTCGGCCGTGTCACCGGGCCCGCGGCCCCCCGCGCTCGTACGCTCGAAGAATGTCTGAGGTGTATGGGGTCCGTCGTGGCCGACTGCGGGATCGATGTGCCGCGACCGGCAGCGCGGCGGCCCTGATCTCCCGGCCCGCCAACGTCCGCTATCTCGCCGGAGGCGCACCGCCCGGCGCCGTGCTGCTTCTCGGACCGGCGGACGACGTGCTGGTCTGTCCCCGCAAGCCGACCGGCGATCCCGCCGACGGCCGGCCGGACGAGGGGCTGCGGCTCGTCGTGATGCAGACGCCGGCCGGTGACGCGGCGGTCGCCGCCACCGAGCTGGCGCGCACGGAGGGCGTCGAGTCGCTGGCGGTCGAGGAGCACCATCTGACGGTCGCCCGGCACCGCGCCCTCGGGTCGGTCGCGCCCCGGCTGCGTCTCGCCGATCTCGGGCTCGCCGTCGAGCAGCAGCGGATCGTCAAGGACGAGGACGAGATCGCCTGTCTGCGTATCGCGGCGGAGATCACCGACCAGGCGCTCGGTGAACTGCTCGAGTCCATCCTCGTGGGCCGCACCGAGCGGCATCTCGCGCTCGAGCTGGAGCGCCGTCTGGTCGACCACGGCGCCGACGGCCCCGCGTTCGCGACGTCCGTCGCCACCGGCCCCAACTCGGGACGAACGGGGCACCGGCCGGGTGACCGGCGGGTGGAGGAGGGTGATTTCCTCTCGGTCTGCCTCGGCGCGAACTACCGCGGATACCGTTGCGAGATCGGCCGCACCTTCGTGATCGGCACGACCCCGGCCGACTGGCAGATCGAGCTCTACGAGCTCGTCTTCGCCGCTCAGCGGGCCGGCCGGGAGGCTCTGCTCCCCGGTACCGCGTACCGCGACGTCGACCACGCGGCACGGCAGATCCTGGATGTCGCGGGCCACGGCGAGGAGCTCCCGCCGCGTACCGGGCACGGTGTCGGGCTCGAAATCGACGAGGACCCGCAGCTCGCCCCTGCGGCCATGGGTAAACTGGACGCTTGTGTGCCGGTCACCGTCGAACCGGGGGTCCACCTCCCGGGCCGGGGCGGAGTCCGGATCGATGACACGCTCGTCGTGCGCCAGGAGGCGGACGGCGGACCCGAGCTACTCACCATCACGACCAAGGAGCTGCTCGCGCTGTAGCGAGCCGCGGTGCGAAAGACTTGGTCGTCCACCCAGCGTCAGTCCAGGAGATTCCGCAACCGTGGCTTCCACGAACGACCTCAAGAACGGCATGGTGCTCAAGCTCGACGGAGGCCAGCTCTGGTCCGTCGTCGAGTTCCAGCACGTCAAGCCCGGCAAGGGCCCGGCCTTCGTGCGCACCAAGCTCAAGAACGTGCTCTCCGGCAAGGTCGTCGACAAGACCTTCAACGCCGGCGTGAAGGTCGAGACGGCCACCGTCGACCGCCGCGACATGCAGTTCTCTTACATGGACGGCGAGTACTTCGTCTTCATGGACATGCAGACCTATGACCAGCTGATGGTCGACCGCAAGCAGGTCGGCGACGCCGCGAACTTCCTCATCGAGGGCTTCACCGCCAGCGTCGCGCAGCACGAGGGCGAGGTGCTCTACGTGGAGCTCCCGGCCGCCGTCGAGCTGACCGTCCAGCACACCGAGCCGGGCGTGCAGGGCGACCGCTCCACCGGTGGCTCCAAGCCCGCCACCCTGGAGACCGGCTACGAGATCCAGGTCCCGCTCTTCATCACCACTGGTGAGAAGATCAAGGTCGACACCCGCTCGGGCGACTACCTCGGCCGGGTGAACAGCTAACCGTGGCTGCCCGTAACAAGGCCCGCAAGCGCGCCTTCCAGATCCTCTTCGAGGCCGACCAGCGCGGGGCGACCGTGCACACGGTCCTCGCGGACTGGGTCCGGCACGCCCGTACCGACGAGCGGCAGCCGCCGGTCGCCGAGTACACGATGGACCTCGTCGAGGGGTACGCGGAGCACGCGGACCGCATCGACGAGCTCATCGCTACCTACGCCGTCGGCTGGACCATCGACCGTATGCCGGTCGTGGACCGCAACATCCTCCGGCTCGGCGCGTACGAGCTGGTCTGGAAGGACGAGACCCCCGACGCGGTGGTGATCGACGAGGCGGTGCAGCTCGCCAAGGAGTTCTCCACGGACGAGTCACCGGCCTTCGTGAACGGCCTGCTGGGCCGTTTCAAGGACCTCAAGCCGAGCCTGCGCCGCGACTGATCCGCGGCCCGGCCGGTTTCACCAGGCCCGGGGCGGAAGACGAGAGTCTTCCGCCCCGGGCCTGGTGTTTTCCGTCGTGGCCGGCCGAGGGGCCGTGAGCACCGGCGCTGTCGGTCCGCGCCCGTCGAGCCGGCGGGGGAGCGGCCCCGGTCGGTGCCCGGGACCGGGAACGCCGGAGGGCGGGGCCGGTGGAATCCGGCCCCGCCCTCCGGCGTGACGTTTTTTCAAGAGTGCGGGCAGAGCGGGGATCAGCTCTCCTCGTGCGCCACCGCACGGCGCGCGTCGGCGTCCAGCACGCCCCAGCTGATGAGCTGCTCGGTCAGGACCGACGGCGACTGGTCGTAGATCACGGCCAGGGTGCGCAGGTCGTCCTGGCGGATCGACAGCACCTTGCCGTTGTAGTCGCCACGCTGCGACTGGATCGTCGCCGCGTACCGCTGGAGGGGGCCGGCCTTCTCCTGGGGGACGTGCGCCAGGCGCTCCAGGTCAAGGACGAGCTTCGGCGGCGGCTCCGCGGCGCCGCCGGGCGTGGTGCCGGGCAGCAGTTCCTGCACCGGGACGCCGTAGAAGTCCGCCAGCTCGGCGAGGCGCTGCACCGTGACGGCACGGTCGCCGCGCTCGTAGGAACCCACGACAACGGCCTTCCAGCGGCCCTGGGACTTCTCCTCGACGCCGTGGAGGGAGAGCCCCTGCTGGGTGCGGATGGCGCGGAGCTTGGCCCCGAGCTGTTTTGCGTATTCGCTGGACATATAGCTCCCCGGACGCAGTGACGACGTGCGGCTCCGCCGCGTGGCTGGTAACTCACTGTGAGGTTACGCAGCGTTACTTGGATGAGTCAAGCCGAATGGGTCCGGACCGGTTCCGGCCGGCGGCCGGGGGACCCGGATCAGTGCATCCATCAAGCCCTGGTAACGTTGAGCGCGCAATTCCGACGTCCTTTAAGGTCCGTCCCGTGAGGCGGAGAAGGAGGTCCGTTTCCTATGGACGCTTCCAGCAGTTCCGATGCCGCCAGGCCCGTTCTCGAAGGCCCCGACATCGCGCGGGTACTGACCCGTATCGCCCATGAGATCGTCGAGCGCGCCAAGGGCGCCGACGACGTGGTTCTCCTCGGCATCCCGACCCGCGGTGTGTATCTGGCCCGCCGGCTCGCCCAGAAGCTCGAAGGCATCACCGGCCGCAAGATCCCGGTCGGCTCCCTCGACATCACCATGTACCGCGACGACCTGCGGATGAAGCCCGCCCGCGCGCTGGCCCGCACCGAGATCCCCGGTGACGGCATCGACGGACGTCTCGTCGTCCTCGTCGACGACGTGCTCTTCTCCGGCCGCACGATCCGCGCCGCCCTCGACGCCCTCGGCGACCTGGGCCGGCCCCGGGCCGTGCAGCTCGCCGTCCTGGTCGACCGCGGCCACCGCGAGCTGCCCATCCGCGCCGACTACGTCGGCAAGAACCTCCCCACGTCGCTGCGCGAGACGGTCAAGGTCCAGCTCTCGGAGGAGGACGGCCGCGACACCGTCCTGCTCGGTGTGCGGGAGACCGCCCCCGCCGGGGAGCGCTAGCACCCCCGTACGACCACCCCTTCGTACGGCGTGCCCTTCCGTGCGCCCGCATGCCTCGCAAACCTCCACAGACCTGGAGAAACCCTCCGATGATGCGTCACCTCATCTCGGCCGCCGACCTCACCCGCGACGAAGCCGTCCTCATCCTCGACACCGCGGAGGAGATGGCCCGGGTCGCCGACCGGCCGATCAAGAAGCTTCCCGCCCTGCGCGGCCGTACCGTCTGCAACCTCTTCTTCGAGGACTCCACCCGCACCCGGATCTCCTTCGAGGCGGCCGAGAAGCGCCTCTCCGCCGACGTCATCAACTTCGCGGCCAAGGGCTCGTCCGTCTCCAAGGGCGAGTCGCTGAAGGACACCGCCCAGACCCTGGAGGCGATGGGCGTCGACGCCGTCGTCATCCGGCACGGCGCGTCCGGCGCCCCCTACCGTCTCGCCAACTCCGGCTGGATCGACGCCCCCGTCATCAACGCCGGCGACGGGACCCACCAGCACCCGACCCAGGCCCTGCTGGACGCCTTCACCATGCGCCGCCGCCTCGTCGGCAGGGACGCCGGGCTCGGGCAGGACCTGGCGGGCCGGCGCATCACGATCGTGGGCGACGTGCTGCACAGCCGGGTCGCCCGCTCCAACGTGGACCTGCTGCACACCCTCGGCGCCGAGGTCACCCTCGTCGCCCCGCCGACCCTGGTACCGGTCGGCGTGGAGACCTGGCCCTGCGAGGTCTCCTACGACCTGGACTCGACCCTGACCAAGTCCGACGCCGTGATGATGCTGCGGGTGCAGCGCGAGCGGATGAACGCCGCGTTCTTCCCCACCGAGCGCGAGTACTCCCGGCGCTACGGCCTGGACGGCGAGCGGATGGCACGGATGCCGGAGCACGCGGTCGTCATGCACCCCGGGCCGATGGTCCGCGGTATGGAGATCACCGCCGAGGTCGCCGACTCGCCCCGCTGCACCGTCATCGAGCAGGTCGCCAACGGCGTGTCGATCCGCATGGCGGTGCTGTACCTGCTGCTCGGCGGCAACGAGTCCGACGCCCCCACCACGAACACCCGTACCGAGGAGAAGTAAGACCATGAGCAAGACCCTGATCCGCGGTGCGAAGGTACTCGGCGGCGAGCCCCAGGACGTACTGATCGACGGCGCGACCGTCGAGCGCGTCGGCACCGGCATCGAGGCCGGGGACGCGACCGTGATCGAGGCCCACGGGCAGATCCTGCTGCCGGGCCTGGTCGACCTGCACACCCACCTGCGCGAGCCGGGCCGTGAGGACTCCGAGACGGTCCTCACCGGCACCCGCGCGGCCGCGAGCGGCGGCTACACGGCCGTGTTCGCCATGGCCAACACCTTCCCGGTCGCCGACACCGCCGGCGTGGTGGAGCAGGTCTACCGGCTCGGCAAGGAGTCCGGCTACTGCGACGTCCAGCCCATCGGCGCGGTCACCGTCGGCCTCGAGGGCAAGAAGCTCGCCGAGCTCGGCGCCATGCACGAGTCCGCGGCCGGCGTCACCGTCTTCTCCGACGACGGCAAGTGCGTCGACGACGCCGTGATGATGCGGCGCGCCCTGGAGTACGTGAAGGCCTTCGGCGGCGTCATCGCCCAGCACGCCCAGGAGCCGCGCCTCACCGAGGGCGCCCAGATGAACGAGGGCATCGTCTCCGCGGAGCTCGGGCTCGGCGGCTGGCCGGCCGTCGCGGAGGAGTCGATCATCGCCCGTGACGTCCTGCTCGCCGAGCACGTCGGCTCCCGTGTCCACATCTGCCACCTGTCGACCGCCGGCTCCGTCGAGATCGTCCGCTGGGCCAAGTCCCGCGGCATCGACGTCACCGCCGAGGTCACCCCGCACCACCTGCTGCTGACCGACGAGCTGGTCCGCTCGTACAACCCGGTCTACAAGGTCAACCCGCCGCTGCGCACCGAGCGCGACGTCATGGCGCTGCGCGAGGCGCTGGCGGACGGCACGATCGACATCGTCGCCACCGACCACGCCCCGCACCCGCACGAGGACAAGGACTGCGAGTGGGCCGCCGCCGCCATGGGCATGGTGGGCCTGGAGACCGCGCTGTCCGTCGTCCAGCAGACGATGGTCGAGACGGGACTGCTCGACTGGGCGGGCGTCGCCGACCGGATGTCCTTCAAGCCCGCCGTCATCGGCGGGGCCAAGGGCCACGGACGGCCCGTCTCGGCTGGTGAGCCCGCGAACCTCACCCTGGTGGATCCGGCATACCGTGGAGCGGTGGACCCCGCGGGCTTCGCCTCCCGCAGCCGCAACACCCCCTACGAGGGCCGTGAGCTGCCGGGACGCGTCACGCACACCTTCCTGCGGGGCCGGGCAACGGTTGTGGACGGGAAGCTGGCGTGACACCTGCACTGATGATTCTGGCCGCCGAGCAGAAGTCGGCGGAGGTGACGGACTGGGCCGCGCGCATCGGCTGGGTCGTCGGACTGCTGGCCTTCGTCGCCTTCGTCTACTGGCTGATGCGCCAGGGATGGAAGTGGCGCGGCAGCCTCCAGTCGGACCTGCCCGAGCTGCCCGGCGTGCCCGCGGAGCCGGGTGACACCAAACTGGCCATGACCGGCCGCTACCACGGGTCCACGACCGCCGGGCAGTGGCTCGACCGGATCGTCGCCCACGGGCTCGGCACCCGCAGCCGCGTCGAGCTCACGCTCACCGATTCGGGACTGGCCGTGGTGCGTCCCGGTGCGCAGGACTTCTTCGTACCGGTGGGGGCGCTGCGCGAGGCCCGGCTCGACAAGGGCATCGCCGGCAAGGTCCTCGCGGAGGGCGGTCTGCTGATCGTCACCTGGGCGCACGGCGACAAGCTGATCGACTCGGGTTTCCGCTCCGACCACGCGGCCGGGCAGAGCGAATGGGTCGACACCCTGAACGACATGATCAAGACGACGGAAGGCACCGCACGATGACGACCTCCACCCGGGGAGCCGCCGCCGCTCCCGCCGTACTCGTCCTGGAGGACGGCCGCACCTTCCGCGGCCGTGCTTACGGGGCCGTGGGGGAGACCTTCGGCGAGGCGGTGTTCAACACCGGCATGACGGGCTACCAGGAGACGCTGACGGACCCGTCGTACCACCGCCAGGTCGTGGTCATGACCGCGCCGCACGTCGGCAACACCGGCGTCAACGACGAGGACGACGAGTCCAAGAAGATCTGGGTCGCCGGCTACGTCGTGCGCGACCCCGCCCGTATCCCCTCGAACTGGCGCTCCCGCCGCACCCTCGACGACGAACTGGAGTCCCAGGGCGTCGTCGGCATCAGCGGCATCGACACCCGCGCCCTCACCCGCCACCTGCGTGAGCGCGGCGCGATGCGCGTCGGCATCTTCTCAGGTGACGCCCTCGCGGACGAGGCGACGCTGCTCGCCCGGGTCCTCGAGGCGCCCGAGATGAAGGGCGCCGACCTGTCCGCGGAGGTCGCCACCACAGAGGCGTACGTCGTCCCGGCGATCGGCGAGAAGAAGTTCACCGTCGCCGCGCTCGATCTGGGCATCAAGGGCATGACGCCGCACCGCATGGCGGAGCGCGGCATAGAGGTCCACGTCCTGCCCGGCACGGCCACCGCGGAGGAGGTCTACTCCGTCGCGCCCGACGGTGTCTTCCTCTCCAACGGCCCCGGCGACCCGGCCACCGCCGACCTGACCGTCATCCGGGCGGTCCTGGAGCGCGGGACGCCGCTGTTCGGCATCTGTTTCGGCAACCAGCTCCTCGGCCGCGCGCTCGGCTTCGGCACCTACAAGCTGAAGTACGGCCACCGCGGCATCAACCAGCCCGTGCAGGACCGCACGACCGGCAAGGTCGAGGTCACCGCGCACAACCACGGATTCGCCGTCGAGGCCCCCCTCGACAAGGTGTCCGACACCCCCTACGGCCGTGCCGAGGTCTCCCACGTCTGCCTCAACGACAACGTGGTGGAGGGCCTCCAGCTGCTCGACCAGCCGGCCTTCAGCGTCCAGTACCACCCCGAAGCGGCCGCCGGCCCGCACGACGCCGCGTACCTCTTCGACCGCTTCGTAGCCCTGATGGAGGCCGAGCGTGCCTAAGCGCACCGATATCCAGTCCGTCCTGGTCATCGGCTCCGGCCCGATCGTCATCGGTCAGGCCGCCGAGTTCGACTACTCCGGCACCCAGGCCTGCCGCGTCCTCAAGGCCGAGGGCCTGCGCGTCATCCTGGTGAACTCCAACCCGGCGACGATCATGACCGACCCGGAGATCGCCGACGCCACGTACGTCGAGCCGATCACCCCCGAGTTCGTCGAGAAGATCATCGCCAAGGAGCGCCCCGACGCGCTGCTGCCCACCCTCGGCGGCCAGACCGCGCTCAACACGGCCATCTCCATGCACGAGCAGGGTGTGCTGGAGAAGTACGGCGTCGAGCTCATCGGCGCCAACGTCGAGGCGATCAACAAGGGCGAGGACCGCGACCTGTTCAAGGGCGTCGTCGAGGCCGTCAACGCCAAGATCGGCCACGGCGAGTCCGCCCGCTCGGTCATCTGCCACTCGATGGACGACGTCATCAAGGGCGTCGACACCCTCGGCGGCTACCCCGTCGTCGTCCGCCCGTCCTTCACCATGGGCGGCGCCGGCTCCGGCTTCGCCCACGACGAGGAGGAACTGCGCCGCATCGCCGGCCAGGGCCTCACCCTCTCGCCGACCACCGAGGTGCTCCTGGAGGAGTCCATCCTCGGCTGGAAGGAGTACGAGCTGGAGCTGATGCGCGACAAGAACGACAACGTCGTGGTCGTCTGCTCCATCGAGAACTTCGACCCGATGGGCGTCCACACCGGCGACTCCATCACCGTCGCCCCGGCGATGACGCTGACCGACCGCGAGTACCAGCGGCTGCGCGACATCGGCATCGCGATCATCCGCGAGGTCGGCGTCGACACCGGCGGCTGCAACATCCAGTTCGCGGTGAACCCGGACGACGGCCGGATCATCGTCATCGAGATGAACCCGCGTGTCTCGCGGTCCTCCGCCCTCGCCTCCAAGGCCACCGGCTTCCCGATCGCCAAGATCGCCGCGAAGCTCGCCGTCGGCTACACGCTGGACGAGATCCCGAACGACATCACCGAGAAGACCCCGGCCTCCTTCGAGCCGACCCTCGACTACGTCGTCGTCAAGGCCCCGCGGTTCGCGTTCGAGAAGTTCCCCTCGGCCGACGCCACCCTCACCACGACCATGAAGTCCGTCGGCGAGGCCATGGCCATCGGCCGGAACTTCACAGAGGCCCTGCAGAAGGCCCTGCGCTCGCTGGAGAAGAAGGGCAGCCAGTTCGCCTTCACCGGTGAGACCGGCGACAAGGACGAGCTGCTGCGCGAGGCGGTCCGTCCCACCGACGGCCGGATCAACACCGTCATGCAGGCCATCCGCGCCGGAGCCACCCCGCAGGAGGTCTTCGACGCGACGAAGATCGACCCGTGGTTCGTCGACCAGCTGTTCCTGATCAAGGAGCACGCGGACGAGCTCGCCGCCGCGGAGAAGCTCGACCCCGAGCTGCTCGCCGACGCCAAGCGCCACGGCTTCTCCGACGCCCAGATCGCCGAGATCCGCGGCCTGCGCGAGGACGTCGTGCGCGAGGTCCGCCACGCGCTCGGCATCCGCCCGGTCTACAAGACGGTCGACACCTGCGCCGCCGAGTTCGCCGCCCGCACCCCGTACTTCTACTCGTCCTACGACGAGGAGTCCGAGGTCGCGCCGCGCTCCAAGCCGGCGGTGATCATCCTCGGCTCCGGGCCGAACCGCATCGGCCAGGGCATCGAGTTCGACTACTCCTGTGTCCACGCCTCCTTCGCGCTGCACGACGCCGGGTACGAGACCGTGATGGTCAACTGCAACCCGGAGACCGTCTCCACGGACTACGACACCTCCGACCGCCTGTACTTCGAGCCGCTGACGCTCGAGGACGTGCTCGAGATCGTGCACGCCGAGTCGCTGGCCGGCCCGATCGCCGGTGTCGTCGTCCAGCTCGGCGGCCAGACCCCGCTGGGCCTGGCCCAGGCGCTCAAGGACAACGGCGTCCCGGTCGTCGGCACCCCGCCGGAGGCCATCCACGCCGCCGAGGACCGCGGCGCGTTCGGCCAGGTGCTCGCCGAGGCCGGGCTGCCCGCGCCGAAGCACGGCACCGCCACCACCTTCGCCGGCGCCAAGGCCATCGCCGACGAGATCGGCTACCCGGTCCTGGTCCGCCCGTCGTACGTGCTCGGCGGCCGCGGCATGGAGATCGTGTACGACGAGGCGCGCCTCGAGGCGTACATCGCCGAGTCCACCGAGATCTCCCCGACCCGCCCGGTGCTGGTCGACCGCTTCCTCGACGACGCCATCGAGATCGACGTCGACGCCCTCTACGACGGCCACGAGCTCTACCTCGGCGGCGTGATGGAGCACATCGAGGAGGCCGGCATCCACTCCGGCGACTCGGCCTGCGCCCTGCCCCCGATCACGCTCGGCGGCTTCGACATCAAGCGGCTGCGCGCCTCCACGGAGGCCATCGCCAAGGGTGTCGGCGTGCGCGGACTGATCAACATCCAGTTCGCGATGGCCGGCGACATCCTCTACGTCCTCGAGGCCAACCCGCGCGCCTCCCGGACCGTGCCCTTCACCTCGAAGGCGACCGCTGTCCCGCTGGCCAAGGCCGCCGCCCGTATCTCGCTCGGCGCCACCGTCGCCGAACTGCGCGAGGAAGGCATGCTGCCGAGGAACGGCGACGGCGGCACCCTGCCGCTCGACGCGCCGATCTCCGTCAAGGAGGCCGTCATGCCGTGGTCGCGCTTCCGCGACGTGCACGGCCGCGGTGTGGACACCGTCCTCGGCCCTGAGATGCGTTCCACCGGCGAGGTCATGGGCATCGACACGGTCTTCGGCACGGCGTACGCCAAGTCGCAGGCCGGCGCGTACGGCCCGCTGCCCACCAAGGGCCGCGCGTTCGTCTCCGTCGCCAACCGCGACAAGCGTTCGATGATCTTCCCGGCCCGCGAGCTGGTTGCTCACGGCTTCGAGCTGATGGCCACCTCCGGGACCGCCGAGGTCCTCAAGCGCAACGGCATCAACGCGACCGTCGTGCGCAAGCAGTCGGAGGGCGAGGGGCCGGACGGTGAGAAGACCATCGTCCAGCTGATCCACGACGGCGAGGTCGACCTCATCGTCAACACCCCCTACGGCACCGGCGGCCGCCTCGACGGCTACGAGATCCGCACCGCCGCCGTCGCGCGGGGCGTCCCGTGCCTGACGACGGTGCAGGCGCTCGCCGCCGCCGTCCAGGGCATCGACGCGCTCAACCGCGGCGACGTCGGCGTCCGTTCACTGCAGGAACACGCGGAACACCTGACCGCGGCCCGCGACTAGCAACGACGAGGGGGACACCGGAAACGGTGTCCCCCTCCTCATGAGGACACCACTTCCCATGTACAAGTTCTTCTTCGACCTGGTCTTCAAGCGGATGGACCCGGAGCAGGCCCACCACCTGGCCTTCCGCTGGATCCGGCTCGCGGTCCGCGTCCCCGTCCTGCGCACGTTCGCCGCCGCGGTCCTGGCGCCCCGCTTCAAGGAACTGCGCACCGAGGCGCTCGGCCTGCGGATGCACGGCCCCTTCGGTCTCGCGGCCGGTTTCGACAAGAACGCCGTCGCCGTCGACGGCATGTCGATGCTCGGCTTCGACCACGTCGAGATCGGCACGGTCACCGCGCAGCCGCAGCCCGGCAACCCCAAGAAGCGCCTCTTCCGGCTCGTCGCCGACCGCGCCCTGATCAACCGGATGGGCTTCAACAACGACGGCTCGGCCGCCGTGGCCGAGCGGCTCGCCGCCCGCCGCGAGATCTTCCGCACCGTCGTCGGCGTCAACATCGGCAAGACCAAGGTCGTCCCGGAGGAGGAGGCGGTCGGTGACTACGTGACCTCCACCGAGCGGCTGGCCGCCCACGCCGACTACCTCGTCGTCAACGTCTCCTCGCCGAACACCCCCGGCCTGCGCAACCTCCAGGCCACCGAGTCGCTGCGTCCGCTGCTGACCGCCGTACGTGAGGCGGCCGACCGCACGGTGACGGACCGCCGCGTCCCGCTGCTCGTCAAGATCGCCCCCGACCTCGCGGACGAGGACGTCGACGCCGTCGCGGACCTCGCCCTGGAGCTGGGCCTGGACGGCATCATCGCCACCAACACCACCATCGCGCGCGAGGGCCTCGGCCTGACGTCCCCGGCAGAGCTGGTGAAGGAGACCGGCGGGCTGTCCGGCCGCCCCGTCAAGGAGCGCTCCCTGGCGGTCCTGCGCCGCCTCTACGCCCGTGTGGGCGACCGCATCACCCTCGTCGGCGTCGGCGGCATCGAGAACGCGGAGGACGCCTGGCAGCGCATCCTCGCCGGCGCCACCCTCGTCCAGGGCTACAGCGCCTTCATCTACGAGGGTCCCTTCTACGCCCGCGCCATCCACAAGGGCCTCGCCGCGCGCCTCGCGGCGAGCCCCTACGCCACCCTCGCCGAGGCCGTCGGCGCCGAGACGCGAAAGGCCGCTTCATGACCCTCCAGGAAACCTTCGGCGCACGCCTCCGCAGGGCCATGGACACCCGCGGACCGCTGTGTGTCGGCATCGACCCGCACGCCTCGCTGCTCACCGCGTGGGGGCTGAACGACGACGTCGACGGCCTCGAGCGGTTCACCCGGACCACCGTCGAGGCACTGGCCGACCGGGTCGCCGTCCTGAAGCCGCAGTCCGCGTTCTTCGAGCGCTTCGGCTCGCGCGGCATCGCCGTGCTGGAGAAGGCCGTGGCGGAGGCGCGCGCCGCCGGTGCGCTGGTCCTGATGGACGCCAAGCGGGGCGACATCGGCTCGACCATGGGCGCGTACGCGGAGACGTACCTGCGCAAGGACTCCCCGCTGTTCTCCGACGCGGTCACCGTCTCCCCGTACCTGGGCTTCGGATCGCTGCGCCCGGCCCTGGACCAGGCCGTGCTGAGCGGCTGCGGAGTCTTCGTGCTGGCGCTCACCTCCAACCCGGAGGGAGCGGAGGTGCAGCGCTCGACCGCGGCCGGCGGGAAGTCGCTGGCCCAGGTGATGCTCGACCACATGGCCGCGGAGAACGCCGATGCGCAGCCCCTGGGCCCGGTGGGCGCGGTCGTCGGTGCGACGCTCGGCGACGCGGGCGTGGACCTCGACATCAACGGGCCGCTGCTCGCCCCGGGCATCGGCGCGCAGGGCGCGACACCGGCCGACCTTCCCGGGGTCTTCGGCGCGGCCGTCCGCAACGTGGTGCCGAGCGTGAGCCGCGGCGTCCTCAAGCACGGGCCGGACGCGGCGGGACTGCGCGACGCGGCCGCTCGGTTCGCCGACGAGATCCGCGCTGCGGTCGCCTCGGTGTGACGGCCGCCGCCGCGTCCCGCCGTGGGAGCTCTGTGTGCATACGGCGTCGGCTCTGCGTAACGCCGTCACCAGCGGCGCACGCGCGCGACGGCTCCATCGGGGGCGTCGGTGACCCCTCGCGGGGCGGGCCGAGGAGCGGCGCGGGAGCGGCGCCGGTGAACGGCCGGAAGATTCTTTGACAGTTTCTTCACGCAAATCCCGGTCTTTTTGCCTGAATTGTCCTGGTCGGTCGATGCTGACCAGGACTTTTCGTCTGTTCTCGCTGACTGGAGCGGCCTTGGCCGCTAGTCTCCGTCGAAGAGAACGTGCAGGGCAGAAGCGCTGCGTTGCTCGTTGCTCCCCCTGGTGTGGGGCGACTAGGTTCCTCACCGGTCCCGTATCCGACAGTTCGACATCCGAGGTGACGTAGGCGTGGCTCTTCCGCCCCTTACCCCTGAACAGCGCGCAGCCGCGCTCGAAAAGGCCGCCGCGGCTCGCCGGGAGCGGGCCGAGGTCAAGAATCGACTCAAGCACTCCGGCGCCTCGCTCCACGAGGTCATCAAGCAGGGCCAGGAGAACGACGTCATCGGCAAGATGAAGGTCTCCGCCCTCCTGGAGTCCCTGCCCGGCGTGGGCAAGGTCCGCGCCAAGCAGATCATGGAGAGGCTCGGCATCTCCGAGAGCCGCCGGGTCCGTGGTCTCGGCTCCAACCAGATCGCCTCCCTCGAGCGCGAGTTCGGCGGCGGCGCCGCCTGACGTTCCCGGGCACTCCCGGGAGGCTGGAATAATCGCTGCATGGCAGCAGAGGTACGTCCGCGGCTGACCGTGCTCTCCGGCCCCTCAGGGGTCGGCAAGAGCACGGTCGTCGCTCATATGCGCAAGGTCCACCCCGACGTCTGGCTCTCGGTGTCGGCGACCACCAGGAAGCCGCGTCCCGGCGAGAAGCACGGCGTCCAGTACTTCTTCGTCAGCGACGAGGAGTTCGACAAGCTGATCGCCAACGGCGAGCTGCTGGAGTGGGCCGAGTTCGCGGGCAACCGCTACGGCACACCCCGTCGCGCGGTCCTCGACCGCCTGGAGGCGGGCGAGCCGGTGCTGCTGGAGATCGATCTCCAGGGCGCCCGGCAGGTGAAGGAGTCCATGCCGGACTCCCGGCTGGTCTTCCTGGCCCCGCCGAGCTGGGAGGAACTGGTCCGCCGCCTCACCGGCCGCGGCACCGAGTCCCCCGAGGTCATCGAGCGCCGGCTGACGGTCGCCAAGGTGGAACTGGCGGCCGAGTCGGAGTTCGACACCACCCTGGTCAACACCTCCGTCGAGGACGTGGCCCGTGAGCTGCTAGCCTTGATGGCAGTTGTTTGATCTTTTGTCCGATCTTTCTGCAAGTTCTTCGGAAGGCATAGCGTGTCCTCTTCCATCACCGCGCCCGAGGGCATCATCAACCCTCCGATCGACGAGCTGCTCGAGGCGACCGACTCGAAGTACAGCCTCGTGATCTACGCCGCCAAGCGCGCGCGTCAGATCAACGCGTACTACTCGCAGCTCGGTGAGGGCCTGCTCGAGTACGTCGGGCCGCTCGTGGACACCCACGTCCACGAGAAGCCGCTCTCGATCGCCCTGCGTGAGATCAACGCGGGTCTGCTGACCTCCGAGGCCATCGAGGGCCCGGCCCAGTAAGCGCGGCCAGTTCTTATCCACAGGCCCGGCGGACTGTCCGCCGGGCCTGTGGTGTGCGTCGAGGGCGGTGCGGGACGCTCGTCCGCGAGTGATGCAGCATGAGGACGTAACGATCCGGGCCCAACGACCGGTGGGCACCAGTGGAGGCGGGAGACGCGGTGGTGGACGCAGTGGACGGTTCGGTGGACGCGGCGGTCAGGCCGAAGGTGGTGCTGGGCGTGAGCGGCGGCATCGCCGCCTACAAGGCCTGCGAGCTGCTGCGCAGGCTCACGGAGTCGGGCCACGAGGTCCGGGTCGTGCCGACGGCGTCGGCGCTGCAGTTCGTCGGCGCGCCGACCTGGTCCGCGCTCTCCGGGCAGCCCGTCCACACCGACGTCTGGTCGGACGTCCACGAGGTCCCGCACGTACGCATCGGACAGCACGCCGACCTCGTCGTCGTGGCGCCCGCCACCGCGGACATGCTCGCCAAGGCCGCCCACGGGCTCGCCGACGACCTCCTCACGAACACCCTGCTCACCGCCCGCTGTCCGGTCGTCTTCGCCCCGGCGATGCACACGGAGATGTGGGAGCACCCCGCCACCCAGGAGAACGTCGCCACCCTGCGCCGCCGCGGCGCCGTCGTGATCGAGCCCGCCGTGGGCCGGCTCACCGGCGTCGACACCGGAAAGGGGCGGCTGCCCGACCCGGGCGAGATCTTCGAGATCTGCCGCCGCGTCCTCGCCCGCGGGGTCGAGGCGCCCGACCTGGCCGGCCGTCATGTCGTCGTCAGCGCGGGCGGCACCCGCGAACCCCTCGACCCGGTGCGCTACCTCGGCAACCGCTCCTCCGGAAAGCAGGGCTACGCGCTCGCCCGCACCGCGGCCGCCCGCGGGGCCCGCGTCACCCTCGTCGAGGCGAACACCGGGATGCCGGACCCGGCAGGCGTCGACGTCGTCCACGTCGGCACGGCGGTGCAGCTGCGGGAGGCCGTGCTCAAGGCCGCCGCGGACGCCGACGCCGTCGTCATGGCGGCCGCCGTCGCGGACTTCCGCCCCGCCGCCTACGCCGAGGGGAAGATCAAGAAGAAGGACGGCGTGGAGGCCCCGGTGGTGACGCTGGTGCGCAACCCCGACATCCTCGCCGAGATCTCCGCGGACCGGGCCCGCCCCGGACAGGTGATCGTCGGCTTCGCCGCGGAGACCGACGACGTCCTCGCCAACGGCCGCGACAAGCTGCGCCGCAAGGGCTGCGACCTGCTCGTCGTCAACGAGGTGGGGGAGCACAGGACCTTCGGCGCGGAGGTCAACGAGGCCGTCGTGCTCGCCGCGGACGGCGGTGAGACACCGGTTCCGCACGGACCCAAGGAAGCCCTCGCCGACACGGTCTGGGACCTCGTCGTGCCCCGGCTCGCCTGAGCCTGTCCCGCGCTCTCCCAGGGGCTGCCGCGAAGCTCCCGTGAACGCAGGGCGACACGGGGCGACGGGCCGACCACGCAAACCTGTGAAATGTGGCGAATCGCTCACTCCCAGACGCTATCGTCGTACCGTCTCGGCCGTGGCCCCAGGTCAGCGGACTCCCAGCCTGCGAGACGGGTTGTCCGGTCCCGGAGCGCGACCGATAAACTGGTCGCGGAACGTCGCGGGGCGCAGCCCCCTGCCGGTCCGTCAATGATCAGCCAGCAGCCGCTGCAACCCCAGGGAGCGATGTGTCCCGCCGTCTCTTCACCTCGGAGTCCGTGACCGAGGGTCACCCCGACAAGATCGCCGACCAGATCAGCGACACGATTCTCGACGCCCTCCTCCGGGAGGACCCCACTTCCCGGGTAGCCGTGGAGACCCTGATCACCACCGGCCTTGTGCACGTCGCCGGTGAGGTCACCACCAAGGCTTACGCCGACATCCCCACGCTCGTGCGCAGCAAGATCCTGGAGATCGGCTACGACTCCTCGAAGAAGGGCTTCGACGGGGCCTCCTGCGGCGTCTCCGTCTCCATCGGCGCGCAGTCCCCGGACATCGCCCAGGGAGTCGACACCGCGTACGAGAAGCGCGTCGAGGGCGACGAGGACGAGCTCGACAAGCAGGGTGCCGGCGACCAGGGCCTGATGTTCGGCTACGCCTGCGACGAGACGCCCGAGCTGATGCCGCTGCCGATCCACCTGGCGCACCGGCTCTCCCGCCGCCTGTCCGAGGTCCGCAAGAACGGCACCATCCCGTACCTGCGCCCGGACGGTAAGACCCAGGTCACCATCGAGTACGACGGCGACAAGGCCGTCCGCCTCGACACCGTGGTGGTCTCCTCGCAGCACGCCTCCGACATCGACCTGGACTCGCTGCTCGCCCCGGACATCCGTGAGTTCGTCGTCGAGCACGTCCTGAAGCAGCTCGTCGAGGACGGCATCAAGCTCGACACCGACGGCTACCGCCTCCTGGTGAACCCGACCGGCCGTTTCGAGATCGGCGGCCCGATGGGCGACGCCGGCCTGACCGGCCGCAAGATCATCATCGACACGTACGGCGGCATGGCCCGCCACGGCGGCGGCGCGTTCTCCGGCAAGGACCCGTCCAAGGTCGACCGTTCCGCCGCGTACGCGATGCGCTGGGTCGCCAAGAACGTCGTCGCCGCGGGCCTCGCCTCCCGCTGCGAGGTCCAGGTCGCCTACGCCATCGGCAAGGCCGAGCCCGTCGGCCTGTTCGTCGAGACGTTCGGCACCGCGACGGTCGACGTCGAGAAGATCGAGCAGGCCATCGCCGCGGTCTTCGACCTCCGGCCGGCCGCGATCATCCGCGACCTCGACCTGCTGCGGCCGATCTACGCCCAGACCGCGGCGTACGGCCACTTCGGCCGCGAGCTGCCCGACTTCACCTGGGAGCGCACGGACCGCGTGGACGCGCTGCGTGCGGCGGCGGGCCTGTAACCCACCCCGTACACGGCTCCACGAAGGCCGTACACGGCTTCATGAGAAGCCCCGGACCGCTCGGGCGGTCCGGGGCTTCCGGCATGCCGGCGCGGGCCGCTGCCGGAGGGGCGCCGGGCGTGCGGCGCTGTCAGTGGTCTCTGGCAGGATTTGGCTGTGAGCAGCGAGGACAAGCAGCCGTCCGAGCCCGTCGGCGACGGGCCGGAGCAGCTTGCCCTCATCCGCGAGAGCGTCCGCAAGGCCAAGGTGCCCAAGGCAAAGCCACGCACCTGGCGCGGAGCGGCGCTCGCCAAGGAGCTCCCGGTCGCCCGGGTCATGGTCAACAAGGGCGCCCTCCACCTCGATCAGTTCTTCGACTACGCCGTCCCTGAGGAGCTGGACGCCGACGCCAGGCCCGGAGTGCGGGTGCGGGTGCGCTTCGGCGCCGGAGCGCACCGCGTCCGCGGCGGGCGCCGTGAAGGCGGCGGCCTGATCGACGGCTTCCTCATCGAGCGGCGCGCCGAATCCGACTACCAGGGGGCGCTCGCCGCGCTCGCCTACGTCGTCTCGCCGGAGCCGGTCCTCAGCCCCGAGATCCTGTCCCTCGCGCGCGCCGTCGCCGACCGTTACGCGGGCAGCCTCGCCGACGTGCTCCAGCTCGCCGTGCCCCCGAGGAACGGCAGGGCCGAGGCCGCCCCCTCCCCGGAACCGCTGCCGCCGCCCCCCGCCCCTGCCCCCGCCACCTGGCAGCGGTACGAGCGGGGCCCGGCCTTCATCGAGGCCCTGGCCGCCGGCGGAGCGCCACGCGCCGTGTGGACCGCGCTGCCCGGACCGCACTGGCCCGACGAACTCGCCCGCGCCGTCGCCGCGACCCTCGCGTCCGGGCGGGGCGCCCTCGTCGTCGTCCCCGACGGCCGGCGCGTCGCCCGCGTGGACGCCGCGCTCACGGCCCTGCTCGGCGAAGGGCGGCACGCACTGCTGACCGCCGAATCCGGCCCCGAGAAGCGCTACCGGCAATGGCTGGCGGTCCGCCGCGGCTCCGTCCGAGCGGCCGTCGGCACCAGGGCCGCCATGTTCGCCCCCGTGCAAGACCTCGGACTCGTCGTCGTCTGGGACGACGGCGACTCCAGCCACAGCGACGACCGGGCCCCCTTCCCCCACGTCCGCGAAGTCCTCGAGCTACGGGCCACCCACGACCGGTGCGGGTTCCTGCTCGGCAGCACCAGCTGCACCGTCGAGGCCGCCCAGCTCGTCGAGAGCCGCTGGGCTGCGCCGCTCGTCGCCGACCGGGCACAGGCCCGGGCCGTCGCCCCGGTGGTCCGGACGGTCGGCGACCACGACCTCGCCAGGGACGAGGCCGCCCGTGCGGCCCGCCTGCCCAGCATCGCCTGGCAGGCGGTCAGGGACGGGCTCGCCGACGGGCCCGTTCTCGTCCAGGTCCCGAGGCGCGGCTACGTGCCGAGGCTCGCCTGCGAGCGCTGCCGCACGCCCGCCCGCTGCCGCCACTGCGCCGGACCCCTCGAAGCACCCGACGAGCGCGACCTGAGGTGCGGCTGGTGCGGGCGCGGGGAGACCCAATGGCACTGCGGCGCCTGCGGGGCCACCAGGCTGCGGGCGCAGATCGTCGGCGCCCGGCGCACCGCGGAGGAACTGGGCCGCGCGTTTCCGGCCGTGCCGGTCCGGACCTCCGGGCGCGACCACATCCTCGACAGCGTGCCGTCGCGTCCCGCACTCGTCGTCTCCACGCCCGGCGCGGAGCCCGTCGCGGACGGCGGGTACGCGGCCGCGGCGCTCCTCGACGGCTGGGCCATGCTCGGCCGGCCCGACCTGCGCGCCGGCGAGGAGGCGCTGCGCCGCTGGATCGCCGCGGCCGCGCTCGTGCGCCCCCAGTCGGAAGGCGGAGTGGTCGTCGTGGTCGCGGAACCGACCCTGCGGCCCGTGCAGGCACTCGTCCGCTGGGACCCGGTCGGGCACGCCCTGCGCGAGCTCGCCGAGCGCGCCGAGCTCGGCTTTCCGCCGGTGTCGCGGATGGCGGAGGTCGTCGGAGCGGCTCCGGCCGTGACGGCCTTCCTGGCGGACGTGGAGCTGCCGCCGGACGCGGAGGTACTCGGCCCCGTACCGCTGCCCGTCCCCGAGCGCCCCGGCGCCCGCCGGCCCGACGCGCCTGCGGCGGTCCGGGCGCTGCTCCGGGTGCCGCCGGGAAGCGGCTCGGCGCTGGCCGCCGCCCTCAAATCGGCCCAGGCCGCGCGCTTGGCCCGGGGCGGCCAGGACCAGGTGCGCCTCCGCATCGACCCACCGGACATCGGCTGACACGGCCGGGGGCGTGGGGGGCGTGGCCGGGGTCCGGCGGCACAGTGCGCCGGACCCCGGCGCGTGTCAGCCGTTGCGCGGGCCCGGGAAGGCGTTCGGGCGGGTGTCGGCCGGCTGGGGCGGCATCGAGCGTGCCGCAGGCACCGCGGGGACGGCGGACAGGCCCGGCGGCGGCGGGAGCGTACGCGTCGCGCCGCCCTCGGTCTCCGGCTGGGCCGCGGGAGCCTGCCGCCGCGAGCCGTAACGACGGTGCACCGCCTGCTTGGTGACGCCGAGGGCCGAGCCGACGGCGTCCCAGGAGAAGCCGAGGGAGCGGTCGAAGTCCACGGCCGCGGTCACGAGGGTTTCGACGCTGTCCCGCAGTTCCTGCGCGAGGCGGACGGTCGGGGCGGGCGCCCTGCCGTAGACGACGAAGCCCGTGGACGGGCCGGAGCGGCGGGGGCGGTAGACGTTCCCCAGCTGGGCGGTGAGCGTGCGCAATGCGTCCACCTGCCGGCGGACCCGCTCGATGTCCCGCACCAGCAGATGCAGGCTGGCCCGGGCTTGGGCGTCGTGGGTTGCGTGGTCGGCCATTGACAAGCCTCTCGAACCGGCGGTTAAAAGGGGTCGGGTCGCGTCCGGGGCGGCCCGCTTCGGTCAATCTCTCTTGACCAACGCGCCGGTGGGCGGTCTGGTCACGCTTCAGGGCGTATGTGCCTGTGCACGGGGCGCGCGGGCTCCCGTACGCCCCCTGCTGCCACGGCTCATAGACTGGTGTGCTGCTCGTCACCGCACGTCCCAGTCTGAGAGGCAGTCAGCCACCGATGAAGCTCGTCTTCGCAGGTACTCCCGAGGTCGCCGTTCCCGCTCTGGACGCCCTGATCGCCTCCGACCGGCACGAGGTCGCCGCCGTCGTCACCCGGCCCGACGCGCCCGCGGGCCGTGGGCGGCGGCTGGTCGCGAGCCCGGTCGCGCAGCGCGCCGCCGACGCCGGGATCGAGGTCCTCAAGCCGGCGAGGCCGCGCGACGAGGACTTCCTGGCGCGGCTGCGGGAGATCGGCCCTGACTGCTGCCCCGTCGTCGCCTACGGCGCCCTGCTGCCCAAGGCGGCCCTCGATGTGCCCGTCCACGGCTGGGTGAACCTGCACTTCTCGCTGCTGCCGGCCTGGCGCGGCGCCGCCCCGGTGCAGCACGCGATTCTCGCCGGTGACGAGATGACCGGCGCGGCGACGTTCCGGATCGAGGAAGGGCTCGACACCGGACCGGTCTACGGGGTGATCACGGAGCCCGTGCGCCCCACGGACACCAGCGGCGATCTGCTGACGCGCCTCGCCTTCGCCGGTGCGGGACTTCTCGCGGCGACGATGGACGGCATCGAGGACGGCACCCTGCGGCCCGTGCCGCAGTCCGCCGACGGCGTCTCCCTGGCCCCGAAGATCACCGTCGAGGACGCCCACGTCGACTGGACCGCGCCCGCGCTGCGCGTCGACCGGGTCGTGCGCGGCTGCACCCCCGCGCCGGGCGCGTGGACGGCCTTCCGCGGCGAGCGCCTCAAGCTCGTCCAGGTCGCGCTGCTGCCGGACCGCAAGGACCTCGCCCCGGGCGAGCTCGACGCCGGCAAGAACCACGTGCACGTGGGCACCGGATCCCATGCCGTGGAGCTGCTGTGGGTCCAGCCGCAGGGCAAGAAGCCGATGCGGGCCGCGGACTGGGCGCGGGGTGTGCGCATCGCTCCTGGCGAGAGGGTCGGCGCGCCGGTCGTAGGCTGAGAGCATCACGTTTCATCGAACGCGGAGCACCTTTTGAGTGAGCAGTCCCGTCACCGTCCCGCCAAGCCGTACCGCCGCCCGAAGAAGGACCCCGTCCGGATCCTGGCCTTCGAGGCGCTGCGGGCCGTCGACGAGAGGGACGCGTACGCCAACCTCGTCCTGCCGCCGCTGCTGAAGAAGGCGCGCGAGAAGGACGACTTCGACGGGCGGGACGCGGCGCTCGCGACGGAGCTCGTATACGGGACGCTGCGCCGCCAGGGCACCTACGACGCGATCATCGCGGCCTGTATCGACCGGCCGCTGCGCGAGGTCGACCCGCCGGTGCTGGACGTCCTCGCGCTCGGCGCGCACCAGCTGCTGGGGACGCGCATCCCCACGCACGCGGCCGTCTCCGCGAGCGTGGAACTGGCACGGGTGGTGCTCGGCGACGGACGCGCGAAGTTCGTGAACGCCGTACTGCGCAAGATCTCGCAGCACGACATGGACGCCTGGCTCGAGCGGGTCGCCCCGCCCTACGACGAGGACGCGGAGGACCATCTGGCCGTCGTGCACTCGCACCCCCGGTGGATCGTCTCCGCCCTGTGGGACTCGCTCGGCGGCGGACGCGCCGGCATCGAGGACCTGCTGGAGGCCGACAACGAGCGGCCGGAGGTGACGCTGGTGGCGCGGCCAGGGCGTTCGACGACCGGCGAGCTGACCGACGTGCTGGGGGAGGACTCCGTCCTGCCCGGCCGCTGGTCCCCCTACGCCGTCCGGCTGGCCGAGGGCGGCGAGCCCGGCGCCATCGAGGCCGTGCGGGACGGACGCGCGGGCGTCCAGGACGAAGGCAGCCAGCTGGTGGCGATCGCCCTCGCCAACGCCCCGGTGGAAGGCAGCGACGAGCGCTGGCTCGACGGGTGCGCGGGGCCCGGCGGCAAGGCGGCGCTCCTCGGCGCGCTCGCGGCCGGCCGGGGCGCGTCCCTGCTGGCCGCCGAGAAGCAGCCGCACCGTGCCCGGCTGGTGGAGCGGGCACTCGCCGGCAACCCGGGCCCGTACCAGGTGGTGGCGGCCGACGGCACGCGTCCGCCGTGGCGCGAGGGCGTGTTCGACCGGGTGCTCGTCGACGTGCCGTGTTCGGGACTCGGCGCGCTGCGTCGACGTCCCGAAGCCCGCTGGCGCCGCCGCGCCTCTGACCTCGAGGGCTTCGCCCCGCTCCAGCGGGAGCTGCTGCGTGAGGCGCTGAAGGCCGTACGGGTCGGCGGCGTGGTGGGGTACGCGACCTGTTCGCCGCACCTCGCCGAGACGCGGGTCGTCGTGGAGGACGTCCTGCGCGGCCGCGGCGGTCCGGCCGTCGAGGCGGAGTGGGTGGACGCCCGCCCGCTGATGCCCGGTGTCCCGGCCCTCGGTGACGGCCCCGACGTGCAGTTGTGGCCTCATCTGCACGGCACGGACGCGATGTACCTGGCCCTGCTGCGGCGCACCGCCTGACGTTGCCGGAGTTGTGGGATCTCACATTCCGTGACCAAATCTCACGACCTGGCCACCCGGTGGCCGATCGGCCACGCACCTGGGACGGGCTGTCAGCCGGTTCACTCGTTCGAGTGCGACCGGACGTGATGCAGACCCTCCATGGACAGACTCGTAGCGGCGCGCCTCGTCAGCCACTTCGCTCCGTTGGGGCAACGATGACCGGCCCAGACGTCACTCTCAGTGTCCTCTTGAGCAAATGGCCCACTCGAAGCGGGAAGGAATGGCCCCCATGCTCGGGCTGCCTGGATCCTAATGTCGAAGGTGACCACCGCGGCCCACGCCGGCGCCCACCTCCCGACCTCGAAGGAACCCCTCATGCAAGCCATCACCGTCCAGGACCGCGAGGCCGGTGCCGGCAGCCTGGCCCTTGCCGAGTTGCCCCACCCGCACGCCGCAGAGAACGACGTGATCGTGAAGGTCCACGCCGCCGGCTTCACGCCGGGCGAGCTGGACTGGCCCGGCACCTGGACCGACCGGGCCGGACGCGATCGGACCCCGAGTGTGCCCGGCCACGAACTGTCCGGCGTCGTCACCGAACTCGGCTACGGCACCACCGGCCTGACCATCGGGCAGCGCGTGTACGGCCTGACCGACTGGGCCCGCAACGGCACCCTGGCCGAGTACACCGCGGTCGAAGCCCGCAACCTCGCGCCGCTGCCCGCCGACGTCGACCACGTCACGGCCGTCGCGCTGCCCATCTCCGGACTCACCGCCTGGCAGGCCCTGTTCGACCATGCCGACCTCCAGACGGGGCAGAGCGTCCTCATCCACGGCGCCGCGGGCGGCGTCGGCTCGATCGCCGTGCAGCTGGCCCGCGCGGCGGGCGCCCAGGTGATCGGCACAGGACGCGCCGACGACCGCGACACCGCGCTGGGTCTGGGCGCCCACGCCTTCGTCGACCTCCAGGCCGAGAAGCTGGAGGACATCGGCCCCGTCGACGTGGTGTTCGACGTGATCGGCGGCGAAATCCTCGAACGCTCCACCGCTCTGGTCCGCCCCGGCGGCACCCTGGTCACCATCGCCGAGCCCGTCACCGTCCACCCCCGCGACGGACGCGCTGTCTTCTTCGTCGTCGAACCCGACCGCGTCCGCCTGGGCGACCTCGCCCAACGGGTGCGGGACGGACGCCTCAAGCCGATCATCGGTGCCGTGCGGCCGCTCACCGAAGCGGTCGCCGCGTTCACACCGGACAAGCGGACTCACGGCAAGACGATCATCCGCGTTGCCGAGGACTGAGCCGGCGCGCCGCCGAGCCGCATCAGCTCGCCGGCGGCCCGGCACGGGACGGGGGCCTGGGCCGATGCCGTCGACCGGCGTGTCATTCCGTGTCCGGACACCGCCGGGCTCACATCATGTCGGGGAACCCGCTACTGGCAGGCCCGCAAGGGAGCACGCAGGATGTGGCAGAACGACGGCTGGAATGTGCGGGTCAGGCTCGGGGTGCTCACCCCGCACGCGGACGTGGGACCAGAATCCGAACTCCGCGCGATGGCTCCCGCCGATGTCGGCATTCACGCCGCTCGGGTGCCGTTCGGTGCGATGCGGCCGGGCGGCGGGATGGACGAGACGATCCCTCTGGCGCCGGTGCGGGCATTCGCCGATCCTCCGTACGTGGACGAGGCCGCCGAGCGGCTGGCCGCCGCACCAGTGGCGGCGATCGGCTTCGCCTTCACCAGCTCGGCATACGTCATCGGTGCCTCGGCCGAGGAGGCGATGCTGGAGCGCCTGTGCACCCGGGCCGGAGGCGTTCCGGTAGTCGCCACCTGCGCGGCGATGGTGGACGCTCTGCACTCCGTGGGGGCCTCGCGGCTGGCGCTGGTCGATCCGCCATGGTTCGACACGGAGTTGAACGCGCTGGGGCGGCGCTACTACCAGGGCACGGGCTTCGAGGTTCCGTTCTCAGCTCCTTGCTCTCTGCCCAGCGGGCAGACTCTGATCCGGCCTGCCGACCTGTACGACTGGGTGATCGCACATGTTCCGGACAGCGCCGATGCCGTGGTGCTGGGCGGCAACGGCCTTCGCGCGGTCGGCGTGATCGAGCGGCTGGAGGCACGTCTGGAGCGTCCGGTGTTGACGCCGAACCAAGTGCTGCTGTGGGCGATGTTGCGTGCGGCCGGTACGACCACCGACGACGTCACAGGTTACGGGCAGCTGTTCTCTCTGGCCGGGCCCCCGCCACACGAGTGAGCCGCGTCGGCACGGTGAGGGCGGCGGCGCCTGCCGATCGGCTGTGGTGGCCCCGAGCCCACGTCCGCCGGCTGCGCATACCGCACCGCCTGCACGTGGCGACCCGCCGCAGCGCCTACCAAGGCGATCGCCGCTCGGCCGTCTCTGCCGCATCCGCGCCGAGCCCCTGCTCGGCAGCGACCGTTGCGCCGAGGAAACAGCCACCTCGTGAGACGGATCTCCCGTGCCGCACGGTGAGACAGGTGGCAGAGCACCAGGTCAGCGCGATGCCCTGTGACACGAGTCGCGAGATCCTTCAGGAGGCCCCCGGCCGGCTCACGGCCGCGGGGCCGGCCGGGGCTCCTCGCGGGACAGCCGGTGGGGCCACCACACCTTCGGGCCCACGTCCAGGAACAGCGACGTGACCAGCACGGAGCGGACGACGAAGGTGTCCAGCAGGACGCCCAGGGCCACCGCGAAGCCGATCTCGGCGAACGCGACCATGGGCAGCGTGCCGAGGGCGGCGAACGTACCCGCGAGGACCAGACCGGCCGAGGTGATCACCGCGCCGGTCGCGGCGAGTCCCGTGACCACGCCGGGCGCGGCGCCCTGCCTGCGGGCCTCTTCCCGGATGCGGGTCGTGAGGAAGATGTTGTAGTCGATGCCCAGCGCCACCAGGAACACGAAGACGAACAGCGGGAAGTCCGTCGACTCGCCCGCGTAGTCGAAGAGGTACCGGAAGGCGAGCGCGCTCAGCCCCAGCGCGGCGGCGAACGACAGCACCACCGTGCCGATCAGCAGCAGCGGCGCGATCAGGGATCTCAGCAGCACCATGAGGATCAGCAGCACCACGAGCAGCACCAGCGGGATGATCAGCAAGTTGTCGTGGGTCGTCGCGGCGTCCATGTCGAGCAGCGCCGCCGTGCCGCCGCCCACCTGGGCGTCCGCGTCGGCTACGGCGTGCACGGCGTCCCTGACCTGCTCGACCGTGTTCTTGGCGGCCTGGCTGTCGGCGGGATCCTCGAGCGTGGCCTCGAACAGCACCCGGCCTTCGTGCACGGGCGCGGTACCGGGCGGCAGCCCGAGCGAGGTGGGCACCACACCGGGCGTCGCGGCCACGGCCTCGCCGACCTGACGGGCCTGCCCCGCGTTGCTGATCACCACCAGGGGATCGCCGCTGCCTGCGGGGAAGTACCTGGCCTGGACCTCCTGGCCGGTGATCGAGTCGGGCTTGCCGGTGAACGAATCGGCGTTACGGATGCCCTCCGCCCGCAGTTGTGTCAGCCCCAGTGCGCACACCGCGAGAGCGACGGCCGTGGCACCCCACACCGCTCGCGGCCGGCGGGAGATCGACCGTCCCGTACGGGCCCAGAAGCCACGCTCGGTGGGCTCGGGAGAGCCCAGGTGCGGGATCACCGGCCAGAAGATCCAGCGGCCGAAGATCACCAGGAGTGCGGGGAACAGCGACAGCATGGCCACGAGGGCTACGGCGACGCCGATGGCGGCGACGGGACCGAGACCGCGCGTGGAGTTCATCTCCGCGGCCATCAGCACCAGCATGCCGAGGACCACCGTCGCACCGCTCGCGAGCACCGCGGGCCCCGCCCGGTGCAGTGCCAGCGCCATCGCCTCGTGCCGGTCCTCGTGGCGGCGCAGCTCCTCGCGGTAGCGGGCGACCAGCAACAGCGCGTAGTCGGTGCCCGCGCCGAACACGAGGACGGTCAGGATGCCCGCACTCTGACCGTTGACCGTCAGGTCGGCATGCTCGGCCATCAGATAGATCACGGCCTGGGCGGCGCCGAGGGCCGCGATCACGGAGAAGAGCGGGACCAGCAGCAGCGTCGGACTGCGGTAGGTGATCAGCAGCATCACGATCACGACGGCCATCGCGGAGAACAGCAACGTCGAATCGATGCCCTCGAAGGCCTCCGAGAAGTCGGCCGAGGTGCCGCCGGGCCCGGTTACGTGCACCGACAGGCCGCCCGCGCTCTCTCCCGTCTCGGCGCGGATCGAGTCGACGGCGGGGGCGATCCGCTCCCAGCCCTCCTCGTCCATGGTGATCGGTACGAAGACCTGGGCCGCCCGCGGATCCGCCGGCCGGTCGAACACCGGGCCGCGGGTCTCCGCGCCGCGCACGCCGTGGTCGCGCAGCTCCTTGACCGCGGTGACGTCCTCGCTGATCCGTTCGCGGTCGGCCGCGGTGAGTCCGTCCTCGCGTGCGTAGACGACGATCGCGGGGATCACCTCGGGCCGGAAGTCCTCGGCCTCGGTCAGCACCTGGGTGGACTCCGCGCTGCCGGGCAGCCAGGAGGCGGCGTCGTTGTCCTGCGCGTCCGTCAGCTTCTGGGCCAGGGGTAAGGCCAGCACCATGACCGCCAGCCACAGGACCAGGACGACCCACTTGCTGCGCCGTCCGCAGACGAGGTGCGCGATTCCTCTGCCGGCCGCCCGCGGGGGTGCCGTGTCGTGTTCCGCGTCCGCCATGACGCTCCCGTATCTGACTCTGCGGGGGACCGAATCGCCGGAATTGCGGGGGGCTGGGCCGGTCCGGTTTCTCGTTGGTCCATACCGAGTGCCGTCCCGGGGAGGGGAAGTGCCCAAGGACATGGCAGTCTTGGCGCATGGCCGTTCAGATCAACCCCAGTATCCTCTCCGCGGACTTCTCGCGCCTGGCGGAGGAGGCCAAGGCCGTCGAGGGTGCCGACTGGCTCCACGTCGACGTGATGGACAACCACTTCGTGCCCAACCTCACCCTGGGCGTACCGGTCGTCGAGTCGCTCGCGAAGGCGACGGACACCCCGCTGGACTGCCATCTGATGATCGAGGACCCCGACCGCTGGGCTCCCCGGTACATCGAGGCGGGGGCCGGGTCGGTCACCTTCCACGTCGAGGCCGCCGCCGCCCCCGTGCGGCTGGCCCGCGAGATCAGGGCGAAGGGCGCGCGGGCCTCGATGGCACTCAGGCCGGCCACCCCGATCGAGCCGTACGAGGATCTGCTGCCCGAGCTCGACATGCTCCTGATCATGACCGTGGAGCCCGGCTTCGGTGGTCAGGCGTTCCTCGACATCATGCTGCCGAAGATCCGTCGCACCCGGGAGCTCATCTCCAAGCACGGCCTCCAGCTGTGGCTGCAGGTCGACGGCGGGGTGTCGGCGTCGACGATCGAGCAGTGCGCGGAGGCGGGCGCCGACGTGTTCGTGGCTGGCTCCGCCGTCTACGGTGCGGACGATCCCGCGGAGGCGGTGCGCAAACTGCGTGACCAGGCGGCGGCGGTGACCGCTTCCGCGGCCTGGGCGTGCGGGCACTGAACCGTGCCCGCGCTTGTTCAACCGATGTTGGCCCGGCAGGGCTGATCAAGGCCACACGGATCTGACAGGATGGCGGATCCGGAGTGTGTACAGCGGCAAGTTTGTACGGCATGAACAGCAGTGAGGAGATCGCGGTGTCTGCTAGGTCGGCGGGACGGTCTGCCCTGCGGATGGGGCCCGCTGAGCTTGTGCAGGCGGCGGCCATGGCCCGTCGCTTCTACCTCGAGGGCAAGTCCAAGATCCAGATCGCCGAGGAGTTCGGCGTCAGCCGCTTCAAGGTCGCCAGGGTCCTGGAGACCGCTCTCGAGCGTGATCTCGTCCGCATCGAGATCCGTGTACCCGCCGAGCTGGACGCCGAGCGCTCCGACGCGCTGCGCGCCCACTTCGGGCTGCGGCACGCGGTCGTCGTCGAGTCGCCCGCGGAGGGCGCGGACGAGTCGCCCGACCCGGAGAACCTGGGTGAGGTCGCCGCCGATCTGCTCGGTGAACTCGTCGCCGAGGGCGATGTGCTGGGCCTGGCATGGGGCCGGTCCACGATCCACATGGCCGCCGCCCTCGACCGGCTGCCGCCGTGCACGGTCGTGCAGCTCACCGGCGTGTACGACGCGGGCACCGCGGAGCGCGGCTCGGTGGAGGCGGTACGAAGAGCGGCGCAGGTGTCCGGTGGCGAGGCCCACCCCATCTACGCCCCCATGCTGCTGCCCGACCCCGCGACGGCGGCGGCGCTGCGCCACCAGACGGGCATCGCGCGGGCCTTCGACTACTTCGACAAGGTCACCGTCGCCTGTGTGTCGATCGGCTCCTGGGAGCCCGGTATCTCCACGGTCCACGACATGCTCTCCGACGAGGAGCGCGCCCACTACGCCTCGCTCGGTGTGGCCGCCGAGATGTCCGCCCACCTCTTCGACACCCAGGGCCGCAGGGTCGGCCGTGACCTGGGAGAGCGCTGCATCACGGTCGAGGCCGACCGGCTGCGCCGCATTCCCGAGGTCGTGGCCATCGCGGGCGGCCCCCGCAAGGCCGAGGCGATCGGGGCCGTGCTCCGCTCGGGTCTGGTCACCAGCCTCGTGACGGACACGGCGGCGGCCGACCTGCTGCTGACGGCGGCGCCCGGTCCGCGCCCGGCGCTGGAGCGCGCCGACCCCGACGACTGAGCGGCGCCGGCCGGACCGGCTGCCGGCGGCTTGGTGCGATCGCACCAAGGCACCCCCTCTGACCTGGACGATTGTCCTGAGCTGTTCAGGGGTGCCGGCATGGGAGAATGAAGTACGTGCGATTTCCTCCGGCTGCATCGCCGGGGGGCCGACTCCGATCGACTGGGATGTTAAGCACGTGCGTTTCCTCAACGACATCAAGCCGCCGTACGACCTGACGTACGACGATGTGTTCATGGTGCCGAGCCGCTCGGCCGTCGGTTCCCGGCAGGGCGTGGACCTCTCCTCCCCGGACGGGACCGGCACGACGGTGCCGCTGGTCGTGGCCAACATGACCGCCATCGCCGGCCGCCGGATGGCCGAGACCGTCGCCCGCCGCGGCGGGCTCGTCGTCATCCCCCAGGACATCCCGATCGACGTCGTCACCGACGTCATCTCCTGGGTGAAGACCCGCCACCATGTGCTGGACACCCCGATCGTGCTGGTCCCGCACCAGACCGTCGCCGACGCTCTGTCCCTGCTGCCGAAGCGGGCGCACGGCGCGGGCGTCGTCGTGGACGAGGACCGCCGGCCCGTCGGCATCGTCACCGACCACGACCTGGCCGGCGTCGACCGGTTCACCCAGCTGTCCGAGGTCATGTCGAAGGACCTGCTGCTCCTCGACGCGGACATCGACCCCCGCGAGGCGTTCAACACCCTCGACGGCGCCAACCGGCGCTACGCGCCCGCCGTGGACGCCTCCGGCAGGCTCGCCGGTGTGCTGACCCGCAAGGGCGCCCTGCGCGCGACGCTGTACACCCCGGCGGTCGACGCCGCCGGCCGGCTGCGGATCGCCGCTGCCGTCGGCATCAACGGCGATGTGTCGGGCAAGGCCAAGCAGTTGCTCGACGCGGGCGTCGACACGCTGGTCGTCGATACGGCGCACGGCCACCAGGAATCGATGATCAGCGCCGTCAAGGCCGTTCGCGCCCTCGACCCGCAGGTGCCGATCGTCGCCGGCAACGTGGTCGCGGCGGAGGGTGTGCGCGACCTGATCGAGGCCGGCGCGGACA
The DNA here is from genome assembly GCF_001278075.1 of Streptomyces pristinaespiralis. GTDB lineage: Bacteria > Actinomycetota > Actinomycetes > Streptomycetales > Streptomycetaceae > Streptomyces > Streptomyces pristinaespiralis. Next base: position 7,070,167 of record NZ_CP011340.1, read on the forward strand.
TCGTCAAGGTCGGTGTGGGCCCCGGCGCCATGTGCACCACCCGCATGATGACCGGCGTGGGCCGGCCGCAGTTCTCGGCCGTCCTCGAATGCGCCGCGGAGGCCAGGAAGTTCGGCAAGCACGTCTGGGCGGACGGCGGTGTGCGCCACCCCCGCGACGTGGCGATGGCGCTGGCCGCCGGTGCGTCCAACGTCATGATCGGCTCGTGGTTCGCCGGCACGTACGAGTCCCCGGGCGACCTTCAGCAGGCCCCCGACGGGCGGTTCTACAAGGAGTCCTTCGGCATGGCGTCGAAGCGCGCCGTGCGCAACCGCACCAGCGAGGAGTCCGCGTACGACCGTGCCCGTAAGGGCCTGTTCGAAGAGGGGATCTCGCACTCGCGGATGTTCCTCGACGCGAGCCGTCCGGGCGTGGAGGACCTGATCGACTCGATCATCGCGGGTGTCCGCTCCTCGTGCACGTACGCCGGCGCGGGTTCCCTGGAGGAGTTCGCGGAGAAGGCGATCGTCGGCATCCAGAGCGCCGCCGGTTACGCGGAGGGCAAGCCCCTGCACGCCAGCTGGAGCTGACCCGCGGTCACATGGTCCGGCCCTCCGAGGATGTGGGGGCCGGACCTTGTGTGTTTTCGGCCAACTCAACTTTGTACGCATGTGGCACGGGGTCCCGGGTAGGCGCTTCTTCGCACTGACATCGGAGCAGGGGAGGACGAAGTGTCCACGGCGAGCACGGTCCCGACCGAACTCACGCGGCCTGAAGCGCAGCGCCCGGAAATCGTGGAGCTGGGGCTTCCGGCAGTGGAGAACCCGGGGGAGGTTGCACCCAAGGACGCACGTGAGATCTCGAAGTCATTCTTCGTGCGGCTTGCCTCTCTCGAGGAAGGCACCCACGAATACCAATACGTGCGCAACACCCTGATCGAGCTCAACCTGGCCCTCGTGAAGTACGCCGCGGGCCGGTTCCGCAACCGCGCGGAGCAGATGGAGGACATCATCCAGGTCGGCACGATCGGCCTGATCAAGGCGATCGACCGCTTCGAGCTCAGCCGTGAGGTGGAGTTCGCGACGTTCGCCGTCCCGTACATCATCGGCGAGATCAAGCGCTTCTTCCGCGACACCAGCTGGGCCGTGCACGTCCCGCGCCGGCTCCAGGAACTGAGGATCGACCTGGCCAAGGCCGTCGACGAGCTCTCGCAGAAGCTCGACCACACGCCCACCACGGCCGAACTCGCGGAACACCTCGGGATGGACGAGGAAGAGATCATCGAGGGTGTGGTCGCGAGCAACGGTTACACGGCCGGTTCCATCGACATGCCGATGGACGACGCCTCCGACCACGGGGCCGTGCCGCTGTCCGACCGGCTGGGCGCACCGGACGCCGAACTGGAGATCGCTGAGAACGTGCAGGCGCTGAAGCCGCTGATCGAGGAGCTCGACGAGCGCGACCGGCAGATCCTCCAGATGCGGTTCGGCGAGGAGATGACGCAGTCGGAGATCGGCGCGGAGCTCGGCGTCTCCCAGATGCATGTCTCCCGGTTGCTGTCACGGATCACCGCACGGCTTCGTGAAGGTCTGCTCGTCGTGGAGTGACCCGTGCGGTACGGGCGGGCGGCCGTGGTCGCCCGCCGAACTGCGCCGCCCGGACCGGACAGGGCGGCGGCAAGAGAGTGGACCCCCCCACGGGTGGAAGCGGCGTCCTGGCCGCCAGGGCGCCGCTTCTGTTTCCGTGGGTCGTGTGCCGCTTCGCCGTGCGCGTCGTCCGCTCCGGCCTGCGCCGTGCCCCGGCAGGTCGCCGGATCCTGACGGACGCACAGAACCGGCGGGCGGAGGAGCGGGCTAGCCTGTGCCGGTCAGCAGCCGGCCGTGGCGGGGCGCGCCCAAGTCGCCCGGATGCTCTTGCCGTCGGGGAGCGGACAGACCTCCACACGGCCGGCGAGCCGCTGCACCATGTGCCATCCGAAACCGCCGCCGCCCGCGAGGTCCGGCTGGCGGGGGACCGGCGGCAGCGGGCTGGAGTCGTCCATCTGGACGATCAGGGTGTCGTGTCCGGCCGTCAGACGCAGCCGCCACCAGCCGGCGGTGTGGCGCACAGCGTTGGTGACGAGCTCGGAGACGACCAGCAGCACCGCGTCCGCGTCGGCCCACGCGCAGTGCTGCCGCAGGAACTCCGCGGTGGCCGTACGGGCACCCGCGCTGTGCCTGCTCTCCTGATGGGGTGATTCCTCGATCACCACCTGCGGCTGTGTGTTCATCATCGCTCGCATACCCAGAAGTCGCGTGAGTATCAACCCCGCGCTCCGGTATCTCACACAACGATGGGGAGCGCCGGGGTTTCCGACGGTTCGGTGGCCGGACGGCCGAGGCGGTCATGACGCTCATGTTTCACCGGAGCGCAATGTTTCCCCGTGGCTCCCGTCAGCGCGCAATGATCGGCCGCCGATGCGCAACAACGGTGCATTACGGCTGTGAGCAGCGGACTCGTAGGCTCGACCCCCGTACCAGGAGTGGCGGTGACCGTCTGCTCGGCGGTTCCCTCACCCATGCGCGGGCTCCTTCTGCCTGCCCGCGGGCCGCCGTCGGGCCGTCCCGCCGACCCGCAGCGATGAAGGAGCCAACGACGTGCTGGACCAAGGCGCAGCGCCACCGACGACCGAGCCGTCGAACGGAAGAGGCCGGGGGACCGCGGCCCGGCTGATGCGAAGGAAGCCGGTCGAGCGGCTGGTCGCGGAAGGCGGGCAGGGCGAGGGCGGTGCGCTGCGCCGCTCGCTGTCCATGTGGCAGCTGACCATGATCAGCATCGGTGCCACACTCGGCACCGGCATCTTCGTCGTACTCGGCGAGGCGGTCCCCGAGGCGGGCCCCGCCGTCACCGTCTCGTTCGTGATCGCCGGTCTGACCGCGCTCTTCTCGGCCCTCTCCTACGCGGAGCTGGCCGGCACCATCCCGGTCTCCGGCTCCTCCTACTCGTACGCCTACGCCACCATGGGCGAGCTCGTCGCCTGGGTCTGCGGCTGGTGCCTCATCCTCGAGTACGGCGTCTCCGTCGCCGCCGTGGCGGTCGGCTGGGGCGAGTACCTCAACGAACTCCTCGCCGGCACCATCGGCGTCACCATCCCGGACGCCCTGTCGGCGCCTCCCGGCGACGGCGGGTTCTTCAACCTGCCCGCCCTCCTCGTCGTGCTGCTCGCCATGGTGTTCCTGCTCGGCGGGGCCCGCGAGAGCGCCCGTGCCAACACCGTCATGGTCGTGGTGAAGATCGCCGCCCTGGTGCTGTTCTGCGCCGTCGGCGTCCAGGGCTTCCGCAGCGGCAACTACGAGAACTTCATGCCGCTGGGCATGGCGGGCGTCAGCGCCGCCGGAGCGTCGCTGTTCTTCTCGTACATCGGTTTCGACGCCGCCTCCACGGCCGGCGAGGAGGCCAAGAACCCCCAGCGCGACCTGCCGCGCGCCATCATGCTGTCCCTGCTGATCGTCACGGCGCTGTACGTGCTCGTCGCGGCCGTCGCCGTCGGCGCCCGCCCCTGGGAGGGCTTCGGCGAGTCCGAGGCCGCGCTCGCCGGGATCATGGAGGACGTCACCGGGCAGAGCTTCTGGGCCGTGCTGCTCGCCGCGGGCGCCGTCATCGCCATCGCCAGCGTCGTGCTGACGGTGCTCTACGGCCAGACCCGCATCCTGTTCGCCATGTCGCGCGACGGCCTGGTGCCCAAGGTGTTCTCGCGGGTGCACGCCAGGAGCGGCGCGCCCCGCGCCAACACGGTCCTCGTCTCGCTGTTCTGCGGTGTGCTCGCCGCCGCCGTGCCGCTGGGCCGGCTGGCCGACGCCACGAGCATCGGAACCCTGTTCGCGTTCGCGCTGGTCAACGTAGCCGTCGTCGTGCTGCGCCGGACCCGCCCGGACATGAAGCGGACCTTCCGGGTGCCGCTGTCGCCGCTCTTCCCGGTGATCGGCTTCGGGTTCTGCGTGTGGATGATGTTCAGCCTCGACACCATCACCTGGATCGTGTTCGGGGTCTGGATGGCGGTGGGCCTGGCCGTCTACTTCGGCTACGGCATGCGCAGGTCCGCACTGCGGTGAGGCCGCGCCAGGGGCACACGCCCGCATCCCTGATGGATACTGTCCTGACCAGGGAGCCGCTGCTCCCCGGCACGGACCGAGCATGGTGTGAAAGTTGCTGAACGACCTCGACGAGCGCATCGTCCATGCCCTGGCGGAGGACGCCCGCCGCTCCTACGCGGACATCGGCTCGATGGTGGGGCTCTCCGCCCCGGCGGTGAAACGACGGGTGGACCGGCTGCGCGCCGAGGGCGCCATCACCGGTTTCACCGTGCGGGTCGACCCCAAGGCGCTCGGCTGGGCGACCGAGGGGTTCATCGAGATCTTCTGCAGCCGCAACACCTCTCCCGAGGCGATCGAGCGCGGGCTCAAGCGCTACCCGGAGATCGCGTCCGCCTCCACCGTCACCGGTGAGGCGGACGCGATCGTCCAGGTCTTCGCCTCCGACATGCGCCACTTCGAGCGGGTGCTCGAACGCATCGCGGGTGAGCCGTTCGTGGAGCGCACCAAGTCCGTCCTGGTGCTCTCCCCGCTGCTGCGGCGGTTCTCCTCCGGCGCTCCCGCGTAAGCCGCACGGCTCTCGGGGCGGCCCGGCTCCCCGGGGCCGCCCCGACGCCCGATCCGCTGGTGAGCGCCCTGCGGGGCGCACCTGCGGGTGACCGGAGCGCGACGCACGGTGGCCCGCCGGGCCCGTCCGCCGATCGGCCCGCGGGCCGCGCAACGAATCGCCGACATCGGCCCGAACGACGCAACACATCGACCGTCCGCGCGCAACGCTCGCGCCTTGTCCCGGCCGATCGCCGGACCGTACCTTCATAGACGTCTCCCGTTCACCCGTCCCATGCCCGAGGTCACCCATGCCCCTGCGCACCGCCCTGCTCCAGAGTTCCGGCCGTCCGGGCTCGGTGGCGGAGAACCTGAAGGTGCTCGACGAGGCCGCGGGCCGGGCCGCCGAGGCCGGTGCGGGGCTGCTCGTCTGCCCCGAGATGTTCCTCACCGGATACGCGATCGGTGACGACGTGCCGACGCTGGCCGAGCGCGCGGACGGGCCCGGCGCGCTCGCCGTCGCCGACATCGCCGTACGCCACGGCATCGCGGTGCTCTACGGCTACCCCGAGCGGGCGGACGACGGAAGCGGCACGGCAGACGACCCGGGAGTCGTCCACAACTCCGCCCAGCTGATCGACGCGTCAGGGCAGCGCCTCGCGAACTACCGCAAGACGCACCTCTTCGGCTGCTTCGAGCAGCGGTGGTTCACCCCGGGTGAGGAGAGCGTCGTCCAGGCCGAACTCGACGGCATCCGCATCGGCATGCTGATCTGCTACGACGTGGAGTTCCCCGAGAACGTCCGCGCCCACGCCCTGGCCGGCACCGATCTGCTGCTGGTCCCGACCGCGCAGATGCACCCCTTCCAGTTCGTCGCCGAGTCCCTGGTCCCGGTCCGCGCCTTCGAGAGCCAGATGTACGTCGCGTACGTCAACAGGACCGGCCCGGAAGGCGAGTTCGAGTTCGTCGGCCTCAGCTGTCTCGCCGCCCCCGACGGCACGGTGCGCACCCGCGCCGGCCGTGGGGAGGAGCTCGTCATCGGCGAGGTCGACCCGGAGCTGCTCAGCGCCTCGCGCGAGACGAATCCGTATCTGCGTGACCGGCGGCCGGGCCTGTACGGCTCGCTGACCTGACGCCCGCCGGCCCCGCCTCCCCGCCCCACCGCTTCGCCCTTTCCCCGCAAGGAGTCCGTACCCCATGACGTCCACGGTGCCCACCACCGCCGTCCAGCACAGCGACGCGCAGCCGCCGATCACCATGTTCGGTCCGGACTTCCCCTACGCCTACGACGACTTCCTGGCGCACCCCGCGGGCCTCGGCCAGATACCGGCGACCGAGCACGGCGCCGAGGTCGCCGTCATCGGCGGCGGCCTCTCCGGCATCGTCGCCGCGTACGAGCTGATGAAGATGGGCCTGCGGCCCGTCGTCTACGAGGCCGACCGGATCGGCGGCCGGCTGCGCACCGTCGGCTTCGAGGGCACGGGCACGGACGAGCTGACCGCCGAGATGGGCGCGATGCGCTTCCCGCCGTCCTCCACGGCGCTCCAGCACTACATCGACCTGGTGGGCCTCACCACCTCGCCGTTCCCCAACCCGCTCGCCCCCTCCACGCCGTCGACCGTCGTCGACCTCAAGGGCGAGTCGCACTACGCGGAGACCATCGACGACCTGCCGCAGGTCTACCGCGACGTGATGGACGCGTGGAACGCCTGCCTGGAGGAGGGCGCCGACTTCTCCGACATGAACCAGGCCATGCGCGAGCGCGACGTCCCGCGCATCCGCGAGATCTGGGCGAAGCTCGTCGAGAAGCTCGACAACCAGACCTTCTACGGCTTCCTGTGCGACTCGGAGGCCTTCAAGTCCTTCCGGCACCGGGAGATCTTCGGGCAGGTCGGTTTCGGCACGGGCGGCTGGGACACCGACTTCCCCAACTCCATCCTGGAGATCCTGCGGGTCGTCTACTCGGAGGCCGACGACCACCACCGCGGCATCGTCGAGGGCAGCCAGCAGCTGCCGCTGCGGCTGTGGGAGCGGGAACCGCAGAAGATCGTCCACTGGCCGCTCGGGACGTCACTGTCCTCCCTGCACGACGGCACCCCCCGCCCGGCGGTGACCCGGCTGTCCCGCACGGCGGGCAACCGGATCACGGTCACCGACGCGGCCGGCGACATCCGCACCTACCGGGCGGCGATTTTCACCGCCCAGTCGTGGATGCTGCTGTCCAAGATCGCCTGTGACGACGCGCTGTTCCCCATCGACCACTGGACGGCGATGGAGCGCACCCACTACATGGAGTCCTCCAAGCTGTTCGTGCCGGTCGACCGGCCGTTCTGGCTGGACAAGGACGAGTCGACCGGGCGCGACACCATGTCGATGACGCTGACCGACCGGATGACCCGCGGCACGTACCTGCTGGACAACGGCCCGGACAAGCCGGCCGTCATCTGCCTGTCGTACACCTGGTGCGACGACAGCCTGAAGTGGCTGCCGCTGTCCGCGAACGAGCGGATGGAGGTCATGCTGAAGTCGCTCGGTGAGATCTACCCGAACGTCGACATCCGCAGCCACATCATCGGCAACCCGGTGACCGTGTCGTGGGAGAACGAGCCCTACTTCATGGGCGCGTTCAAGGCCAACCTGCCCGGCCACTACCGCTACCAGCGCCGGCTGTTCACGCACTTCATGCAGGACCGGCTGCCCGAGGACAAGCGCGGCATCTTCCTCGCCGGCGACGACATCTCGTGGACGGCGGGCTGGGCCGAGGGTGCGGTGCAGACCGCGCTCAACGCCGTGTGGGGCGTGATGGCCCACTTCGGTGGCGCGACCGACCCGTCCAACCCGGGCCCGGGCGACCTGTACGACGAGATCGCGCCGGTCGAACTGCCGGAGGACTGAGGGCCGGACCTCAGCGCCAGGGCGTCAGCAGACAGCGCCCGACCAGGCCGACACCGGCGTCCAGACGCTCGGTGAACTCCTCGGCCAGGTCGGGCAGGTCCCGCAGTCCCCACAGCAGTCGCGCCGCCGACCATGCGCTCTCGCGGGCCCGTTCGAGGCTCCAGGCGCCGACCAGATGGGTCAGCGGATCGGCGATCTCGAGCAGGTCGGGGCCGGGCATCAGATCCTCGCGGATCTGCTCCTCCAACTGCACGAGGATGTCGCCGACACGGTCGAACCCGCTCTCCAGGTCGGCCGGTTCACGGCCGAGCGCACGGCAGGTCTCCACGACCGCGAGGGCCAGGTCGTGCCCGATGTGGGCGTTGATCCCGGCGAGCGCGAACTGCAGAGGCCGTACGCCGGGATGGCGGCGGTACTGGAACAGCGGCCGCCAGCAGGCCGGCGGCCGCCGGCCCCCGTCCGCGTCGTCCACGGCCGCCAGATAGCGGCGGGCGAAGAGCACGGCGAGCGTGTCGGCGGCCGGACGGTCGGTGAAGTGCCCGCCCTCGGCGTGCCGGCCGAACTCCTCCGTGACCGCGAGGTAGACGCGGTTGAACACCGCGAGCCCGTCGGCCGGGGGCAGGTCGGAACGCAGCGAGCGCATCCGCTCCACCACGGACCCGACCGGGGAAGGACCGTGGGCCGCCCGCACCGCGAACTGTTCCGTCTGCGCCATGGGGGCAGGGTGCCAGCCCCGGGCCCGTCCGTACGGTGACGGGCCGGGGCTTCCCCGGAAAGAGGGACGTTTCCGCAGTGACTACCGGCCGGTCGTCGGGTCCGGACCAGGGCCCTCAGGGGTCCTGGCGGCGGCCTTCTGTCCGGCCGGCTCCTGGGTGTCGGCACCCGCGTCGTACGAGGAGGTGCCGGAGTCCAGCAGCGGCTCCTCGTCCTTCATCCGCTCCTTCATATGGGCGGGAGCGAAGGCGCGCAGCACGTGGTAGCCGGTGATGACGACGATGGTGCCGAGCGCGATGCCGCCGAGCTCGAAGGTATCGGTGATCTTCAGGGTGACGCCACCGACGCCGATGATGATGCCCGCCGCGGCCGGCACCAGGTTCAGCGGATTGCGCAGATCCACCTTCGCGTTGATCCAGATCTGGGCGCCAAGCAGGCCGATCATGCCGTAGAGGATCACGGTGATCCCGCCGAGGACGCCCCCCGGGATCGCGGCGACCACCGCGCCGAACTTGGGGCACAGGCCGAAGAGCAGGGCGAAGCCGGCGGCGGCCCAGTAGGCGGCCGTGGAGTAGACGCGGGTCGCGGCCATGACGCCGATGTTCTCGGAGTACGTGGTGTTCGGGGGCCCGCCGACGGCGGTGGACAGCATGGAGGCGGCGCCGTCCGCGGCGATCGCGGTGCCCAGCTTGTCGTCCAGGGGCTCCCCGGTCATCTCACCGACGGCCTTGACGTGTCCCGCGTTCTCCGCGATGAGCGCGATCACCACGGGCAGGGCGACCAGGATCGCCGACCACTCGAAGCCCGGCGCGTGGAACGACGGCAGGCCGATCCAGTCGGCCTCGGCGACACCGGACAGATCGAGCCGCCAGTGGTCCACGGCCTCCGCGCCGCCCGCGGGGGAGTGGATCTTCCCGAAGACCCGGTCGAGCGCCCAGGAGAGGGCGTAGCCGAAGATCAGGCCGAGGAAGATCGCGATACGGGAGAAGAAGCCGCGCAGGCACACCACCGCGAGACCGGTGAAGAGCATGACCAGCAGCGCGGTCCACTGGTCCTGCGGCCAGTAGGTCGTGGCGGTCACGGGGGCGAGGTTGAACCCGATCAGCATGACCACCGCGCCCGTGACGATCGGCGGCATCGCGGCGTGGATGATCCGCGCCCCGAAGCGCTGCACGGCCAGGCCGGCGACGAAGAGCGCGGCGCCGACGACCAGCACCGCGCCGGTGACGGTGGCGCTGTCGCCGCCGGAAGCCCGGATGGTCGCGGCCACACCGACGAAGGAGAGCGAGCAGCCCAGATAGCTGGGCACCCTGCCGCGGGTCGCCAGCAGGAAGATCACGGTCGCGACACCGGACATCATGATCGCGAGGTTGGGATCCAGACCCATGAGCACCGGGGCGACGAAGCTCGCCCCGAACATGGCCACCACATGCTGGGCGCCGAGGCCCGCCGTACGCGGCCAGGACAGCCGCTCGTCGGGTCGTACGACGGCACCGGGAGCGGGTGTCCGCCCGTCGCCGTGCAGGGTCCAGCGCACGCCGAGGTTCACGGGCCGCTCCAGTTCGTGTAGTCGTCAACGATCGGCGCAATGGTAATCGCCGGCGCCGGCCCCTTCCGCCGTCGCTTCCCGGTGGGCCGGGGGCCCGGCCCACCGGGAAGCGTTCACAGCCGCGGGTCGTTGACCACTTGCTCCTTAGCGCCGGACCTGGCGCTCTCCCGCCCCGCCGACCGCAGCACCCCGGCCCCGAGGACCAGGCCGAAGGCGAGCAGGGTCACCAGGGCGAAGGAGACGACCAGGCTCGTGACGTCGGCGACCGCGCCGATCGCCGAGGGGGCGATCAGCCCCGACGTGTAGGTGATCGTGGCGACACCGGCGATCGCCTGGCTCGGATTGGGGCCGCTGCGTCCCGCGGCGGCGAACGCCAGCGGCACGACCACGGCGACACCGAACCCGATGAGCGCGAATCCGCACATCGCCAGGGCCGGATGCGGCGCCGCCACCACCAGCAACCCGCCGAGCGTCGCGGTCACTCCGCCGACCCGCACCGTCCGCACCGGCCCGAACCGGTCCACGATCCGGTCACCGGCGAGCCGTGCCACCGCCATGGTCAGCGCGAACGCGGTGGTCGAGGCGGCCGCCAGGCCCGGGGAGGTGTCCAGTACGTCGCGCAGGTACACGGCCGACCAGTCCAGGCTCGCCCCCTCGGCGAACACGGCGCAGAAACCGACCGCGCCGATGACCAGCGCCGACTTCGGCGGCAGCGCGAACCGCGGTGGCGGCTCCTCGTCGGCGGAGCTGTGCAGGTCCAGTACGCCCTGGCAGGCGATCAGCCCGAGCGCGGTCAGGGTCAGGGCCGCCAGTGTGTGGTGCAGGCGCGCGTCGCTGCCCAGGTGGGCGGCGAGCGTGCCGCCCGCGGAGCCGATGAGCGCGCCCGCGCTCCACATGCCGTGCAGCCCCGACATGATCGACCGGTCGAGGCGGTTCTCCGTCTCCACGCCCAGGGCGTTCATCGCCACGTCGGACATGCCGGAGGTGGCGCCGTACACGAACAGCGCGGCGCACAGGGTGAACAGGTTCGGCGCGAAGGCCGGCAGGACGAGGCTCAGCGTCCACAGCGCGAGCAGGACGCGCAGAGCCGAGCGCGCGCCGAGCCGGTGACTTATGGCCCCGGCCAGCGGCATGGCCACGGAGGCGCCGAGCGCGGGGAAGGCGAGCGCCAGGCCGAGCTGGCCCGCGCCGACCCCCGCGTGGTCCTGGATCCAGGGGATCCGGGTCGCGAAGCTTCCCGTCACGGCGCCGTGCACACAGAACACGGCCGCCACCGCGAAGCGGGCCCGCTTCAGCCGCTGCGGCCCGGCCTTGGATTCGCTGGACATGCGCATACCCCTCCCCGAGAACGTGAGCGGTAAACTATCAGGAACCCTGCCTGATAAATAGTGGCGGTACCCCGTCTGGAAGGATCCCGGGCATGCCCGCATCCCCGAGCACCGCCAGGGCCATCAACGACCGGCTCGCCCTGGAACTCCTCCAGCAGCAGGGACCGTTGACGGCCGGACAGCTGAAGACCGAGACCGGTCTCTCCCGCCCCACCGTCGCCGACCTGGTGGAACGGCTCCAGGCTTCCGGGCTCATCCGGGTCGTCGGCGAATCGGGCGCCGACCGCCGTGGACCGAACGCCCGGCTCTACGGGATCGTCGCCGACCGCGCGCACCTCGCGGCGCTCGACGTACGCACCGAGAGCGTGGCCGTGGTCGTCGCGGACCTGCTCGGGACGCGTCTCGCCGAAGCCTCCCTGCCGATCGGCGGTGACAGCGAGCCCGGCCCGGTCGTGCAGCGGGCCGCCGCGCTGGTGGAGCGCACGTCCCGTGACGCCGGGGCCGCCGCGCTGCACAGCGTCTGCGTCGGCGCGCCCGGTCTCATCGACCCGTCGACCGGCGAACTGCGGGACACGACCGGCCTTCCGGCCTGGCACCGCATGCTGGTGGCGGCACTGCAGCAGCGGCTGCCCGCCCGGGTGATCGTGGAGAACGAGACCAACCTCGCGGCCCTGGCCGAACAGCGCCTCGGCGCCGCGGGCGACCGCGACTCCTTCGCCTTCCTCTGGCTGGGGCAAGGGGTCGGCGCGGGAATCTTCCTCGACGGCCGGCTGAGGAGGGGGGCGTCGGGCGGCGCGGGCGAGATCGGCTTCCTGCCGGTGCCGGGCACCGCGGGCATACCCTCCGCCGTCGACTGCGACGGAGGGTTCCACTCGCTGGCCGGGACGGCGGCGATCCGCGAACTGGGGCAGCGGTACGGGCTCGTGGGCGAGTCGGCGGCAGGCGTCGTGGCGGCGGCCGTCGCGGCTGACCACGGCGGGTTCCTCGACGCCCTCGCCGACCGGCTCGCCCTCGGTGCCGCCGCGGTCGCCGCGGTCCTGGATCCCGGATGCGTCGTCCTCGGCGGCGAGACCGGCCATGCGGGCGGTGAGGCGCTGGCGTCGCGCGTCGAAGCGCGAGTGGCGGCCCTGTCCCCGCTGCCTACTCAGGTCCGGGCCGGCGTACTCGGCGACGCGGCGGTCCTCAGCGGCGCGCTGCTCACGGCGGGGGAGGCGGCGCGCAGGGAGCTGTTCGGCTGACCGCGCGCGCCCGCACGGTCATCCGGAGACGGAGGCCGGCGCGTCGTCCCAGGCGAGCGAGGACATCCGCCAGCCGGCCGGGGTCCGGACGAACTGGGTGGTCTTGTGGCCGGAGCCCTCGAACCACTCGCCGTGGTGGTAGCCGGACTTGCGGTACTCGCTGAACCGGTGGGCGATCGATCCGAAGATCTCGGTCCGCTCTGCGACCTCCCATTCGGAGAACTCCGTGAGCGTCCCGTCGGTGAGCATCTTTCGGCGGGGTTCGATGAACCCGTCGATGTCGTGGATCACGGGCTCGTCTCCGACATTCGAGATGATCCGTCCCTCTGGAATGAAGATGTCGCGGATGGCGCCGAGGTCCGGCCGGGTGCCGCCGGTGTTGGTGAAGGCGCCGGTGAACACACCCATCAGCCGGTCGAGCTCGGCCCGGACGCCGGCCCCGGACGCGTCCCCGGCGGGCGGCCATTCCGTGGCGAGGACGGACCAGACTTCGCTGTCCTGCCGCACACCTCGGTACGGGAAACGCTGTCGCAGCACGCCGTCGCGGGTCATGCCCAGTCGGCGCGCGACCTCGATGCTGCGGGTGTTGCCCGACGCCACCCACCATTCGACGCGGCTCATCCCGCGGTCCTGGAAGGCCCAGTCGATCAGCACCCGGCAGGCGCGTGTCACCAGGCCCCGTCCCTCACCGGCCCGCTCCAGCCAGCAGCCGATCTCGCACACCCCGGAGGCGCTGTCGAAGCGGGTGAACATGACGCCGCCGACCAGCGTGCCGTCGAGCCGGATCCCGTGTATGCGGCCGGTGTCCTGGGCCAGACGGTCGGCGTAGCGCTGGAGGGTGGCGGTGGCGGAGTCGAGATCGGTGGTGAGCGTCGCCCAGGGGATCCATGGGTCGACGGAGACCCGTGCGCGGTCGATGTGCGCGAGGAACTCCTGTGCCTGCCAGGGCTCCAGGGGGCCGAGTTCGGCATGGTCGCCGAGCGGCAGGGTGTTCATGAAAGCCTCGCTCTGTGCGTAACAAGCGTTCGGTACGTAGGGTGGCAGCATGCCACCCGCACCCGGAGATCGTGAAGCCCGCCGCGAGGACGTGTCGGAGGCGGTGTGGCGCGTACTCGCCGGCAAGGGGTTCGGCGGGCTGACCCTGCGTGCCGTCGCCGCCGAGATGGAGGTCTCGACCGGGATGCTCATGCACTACTTCCCGACCAAACGGGCCCTGATCACGCACGCGTTGGACCTGTTGGAGAAACGCACGGCGGAGCGGCCCCGCCGCGCACGGCCCGTCGCGGGCCTCTCCACCGTTCGGGCCATGCTCCTGGACATCCTGCCGCTGACCCCGGGCGACACGGCCCGCAACCGCATCTGGGTCAGCTCCTGGGACCTCTCCCTCGCCGACGAAGGGCTGACCACGGAGCAGGCCGGCCGCTACACCCGGCTGCGCTCGACGATCCGCCCGCACCTCGAAGCCGCACGCGACCTCGGCGAGCTCCCCGCCGCCACCGATCCGGAACAACTCGCCGCCATTGCGGTCGCCTTCACACACGGACTCGTCGTCCAGGCCCTCTTCGACCCCGGCCGATTCCCCGAGGATGTACAGATCGCCATGGTCGACGACTTCCTCGCTTCGATCGCACCACCCGGGCCCGGCGGCGGCAAGGGCCGGTGACCGCCGCCGGGCTGCTCCGCGAGACAGGACTCAGCAGGCGCCGACGTCCTGCCAGACACCCCACTCCCCGGTCGTGCCGGGCTCCTCGCCCTTCGTCCACCACTTGGACTTCCACTGGTGCGAGGCGTGGGAGACGGTCACCTGGCCCCCGTACTCGGACGTCGCGTTCCACGCCGGCGCGGTGCACGCCCCGGGTGTCCCGGGCTCGGACGGGGACGGCGAGGGGGAGGAGCCGGAGCCGGGCTCGACCAGCGTCGTGCCGCGGCCCAGGTCGCCGGCGAGGGCGTACGCCTTGCCGGCGATGTTCACCGTCCAGTTCGACGGGGTCGAGACCGGCAGGTAGTAGTTGAAGGACAGGTCGACCGTGCCGCCGGGGGCCAGCGACTGCCAGGCCGGGAGCTTGAGTGACACCCGGTGGAAGTCGCCCTTCAGACCGCCGGTGTTGCCGCCGGTGTGGTCGCTCCTGATCACCTTCGTGCCGAAGCCGGACTGGTCGGAGGCGTTGGCCGGGGCGGCGGTCGCGTAGTCGAACTGGAACTCCGTGCCGCCGGGCAGCGTCGCCGAGGTCTTGTTGGTGATCCTCAGCTTGGGCGTGATCGGGTAGTTGGAGTCGCCCAGCTTGAACTCGGTGAAGTCCACGGCGATGTCCACCGCCTCGGTGGGCAGCGGCGTGTTGGACTTCTTCGCCCCGTAGGGCGCGGCCGCCTTGAACTTCTCGTACATCGACGTGGTCAGCGTGTCGCCGATCTCGTACTGGCCCTTCGCCGCGTTCCAGTCGTAGTCACCCGCGAGTTCCCAGACCATCGTGCCGCCGATGCCGCGGTCGACCACGTAGTCCGCCTTCGCGGCCACCGACTGCTCGTCCTCGGTGGAGAGGAAGACCTTCTTCTCCGCGTTCCACAGCCAGGGGGCGACCAGCGTGGAGTCGTACTTGCGCACGTAGGTGCCGGTCAGCCGGGTGTTCGCGGGGAAGCCGTACTGCGTGACGTAGTCGCCGACGATCCCCTTCTCGAGGTTCTTGGCGTGCCACATCGGGTTGGAGCCCGCCGGGGACTCCTTGCCGTTGTCGTCCTTGTCGTGCCACAGGTTGTCGATGCCGACGGCGCCGTCACCGCACTTGGTAAGGCCGGAGCCGGCCGGGCAGGAGGTGGCGGCGGCCTTGCCCCACAGGCCGTCCGTGCCGCCCTGGACGTTCTGGTGGCCGCGGGTGTAGTACGGCAGGCCGATGTTGATGCGGCCGGCCGGCATGGAGCCCCGGAAGTAGTGGTACGCCCAGTCGGTGTTGAGGTAGCCGATGCCGCCGTACTGCGCGCTGCCGTAGACGTTCGCGGAGGCCAGTTCGGCGTCCTTGCCGTCGTCGAAGAGCGAGGCGTTCGGGCCGACGTACTCGTTCCAGGCGCCGTGCAGGTCGTACGACATGATGTTGACGTAGTCCAGGTACTTCTGGACCTGGAAGGTCTCCATGCCGCGCAGCAGGTAGCCGGACGAGGGCGCCGCCACGGTGAGCATGTAGTGCTTCCCGTCCGCCGCGCCCGCCCGGTCGAGCTTCTCGCGCAGGGTCTTCATCAGCGCCGCGTAGCCCTTGTTGAGGCCGCCCCGGCGGGCGTTGGAGACGGGGAAGTCGGCCGGGTGGCCGGCGTCCTTCATCGAGGTCGGGTACTCGTAGTCGATGTCGACGCCGTTGAAGCCGTACTTCTTGATGAACGCGACGGCCGAGTCGGCGAAGGTGTTGATGCCCGCCTGGTTGACCGAGCCGTCGGCGTTGGTGGCCATCGAGTAGAAGCCGCCCGAGTTCACCCGCACGCCGTTGTCGTCGAAGTAGCCGCCGGTCTCCGCCCAGCCGCCGACGGAGATCAGCGTCTTCACGTCCGGGTGCTGCTTCTTGAACTTGTTGAGCAGGTTGAAGTGGCCCTTGTACGGCAGGGCCGGGTCCATCTCCGCCCCGGCCACGCCCGGCCAGGTCATCCCCGTCGCGGCGTTCTTCTCCCCGTCGGCGCCGACGGAGAGCTTGTTGGCGGAGTCGATGTGGCCGAAGGCGTAGTTGATGTGGGTGACCTTGTCCCACGGGATGTCGGAAGCGAGATAGGCGGGCTGCCCGTTCTTGCCGGTGCGCCAGCCGGTGAAGTAGCCGATGACCCGGCGCTGGTGGTCCGCGCCCATCTTCTCGCGGCCCTCGGTGTCGTAGACGGAGCAGTACGGGACGTCGACGCCGGGGGTGGCGTAGAGCCCGTCGGGCCGGCAGTTCTCCTGCGACGCGGCGTGGGAGACGCCGGGGGAGACCATGCCGGCCAGCAGCGCGGCTGCGGCGGCACCGGCTGCGAGCAGGGACGCCCCGGCTCTGGTACGGGTGGGGGACTGCACGATCAGTTCCTCCTGGTGGGGATCCCCTGTATCGCCCGCCAGGAGCGCAGGGGGTTCGGCCTCGCACAACTGACAGATGGGGGAAAGGGATTGGCCCTGGTGTGCGCACACCGGCGGGCCTGGTCCGCGGAGGTGTCGCAGACATTAAGAGGACTAGACCAGTGCGTCAATAGGTCTGGACCAGTAGGTGCCGAATATGACGGCGGGTGACGCCGCGTGCCGGTATGTGAGCGAGTCCACAGACATCACCCGCATGGCTCACCGCCGGGCGTGGCACACTGGCCCTGTATCAGCAGCAGCGCACTCCGGGGTCGGTGCAATTCCGAACCGGCGGTTACAGTCCGCGACCCGTCCGCAGCCAGCGGCCGGTTGACCAGGTGAGATTCCTGGACCGACGGTTAAAGTCCGGATGGGAGGCAGTGCGCGGCGGGTGTCACCGTCAGGTGCGCCGGCCGTCTGTCGATCGCCGTTCTGCGTGTGGCGATCGCCGTTCGGGCCTCGGCGTCCCCCTGTGGTGTTCTCCCGCTCCCTGTCGTCATCGACAGGCCCCGGAGTCCGTGCCCGAAGAGGCAGGAGGACCCGGTGGCCACCGCAGCCGAAGCAGACGCCATGCGTCGGGCGATCACGCTCGCCGCCCGCGGACTCGGCTCCACCAGCCCCAACCCGGTCGTCGGGTGCGTCATCACCGACGCCTCCGGACACGTGGTCGGCGAAGGTTTCCACCAGCGCGCCGGCGGACCGCACGCCGAGATCCACGCCCTGCGCGCCGCCGGCGTCCTCGCCCGCGGTGGCACCGCTTACGTCACGCTCGAGCCCTGCAACCACACCGGCCGTACCGGCCCCTGCGCGCAGGCACTCGTTGAGGCCGGGGTCGCCCGCGTCGTCTACGCGGTCGCCGACCCCAATGGCGAGGCCGCCGGAGGCGCCGACACCCTGCGCGCCGCGGGGATCGAGGTCGAACAGGGACTCCTCGCCGAAGAGGCGGCCGCGGGCAACGCCGGCTGGCTCACCTCCGTACGCCTCGGCCGCCCCCACGTCACCTGGAAGTACGCGGCGACGCTCGACGGCCGCGTCGCCGCCGCCGACGGCACCAGCCGCTGGATCAGCTCGCCCGAGTCCCGTGCCGACGTCCACCGGCTCCGCGCAGAGGCCGACGCCGTGGTCGTCGGCTCCGGCACCGCCCGCGCCGACGACCCGCACCTCGCCGTCCGCGGCGTCGCGGGCGCCACCCAGCCGCTCCGAGTCGTGATCGACACAGAGGCGGTCGCGGTGAAGCCGGGCGCCCGGGTCCTCGACGACGCCGCGCCCACCGCCGTCGCGGTGGCCGAGGACGTCCTGCCCGACGCGACCGCGCACATCGCGGACGTCTGGCGGCTGCCCCGCGCGTCCGGCGGAGGCCTGGACGTCGCCGCCCTGCTCGCCACGCTCCACACGCGCGGCGTGCGGTCCGTACTCCTCGAAGGCGGCCCGACGCTCGCCGGCGCCTTCGTCGCCGCCGGCGCCGTCGACCGCGTCATCGGCTATCTCGCCCCCGTACTTCTCGGCGCCGGCCCCGCCGCCCTCGCCGACGCCGGAATCACCACCATCACCGACGCGTTGCGGCTCGATGTCACAGAGACCGTCCGCATCGGAACCGACCTGCGCGTCACCGCCACCGTCCCCAAGGGAGCTTGAGTGTTCACCGGAATCGTCGAAGAGCTGGGCGAGGTCACCGCCGTCGAGGACCTCGGCGACGCGTCCCGCTTCCGTCTGCGCGGCCCGCTCGTCACCGAGGACGCGAAGCACGGAGACTCCATCGCCGTCAACGGCGTCTGCCTGACCGTCGTCGAGACCGGCGACGGTGAGTTCACCGCCGACGTGATGGCCGAGACGCTCAAACGCTCGAGCCTCGGTGTGCTCCGGGCCGGTTCCCGCGTCAACCTCGAGCGGCCGACCGCGGTCGGCGCCCGTCTCGGCGGCCACATCGTCCAGGGCCATGTGGACGGCACCGGCACCGTCGTCGAGCGCACACCGTCGGAGAACTGGGAGATCGTCAAGATCTCGCTGCCCTCCGGTCTCGCTCGATACGTTGTCGAGAAGGGCTCGATCACGGTTGACGGTGTGAGCCTTACCGTGGTCGACGCGGGCACCGACCACTTCACGATCAGCCTCATCCCCACCACCCTCGCCCTGACCACGCTCGGGATCAAGCAGCCCGGCGACCCGGTCAACCTCGAGGTGGACATCATCGCCAAGTACGTCGAGCGGCTGCTCGGCACGCAGGCCGAGGAGAGTGCCGAGTGAGCGCCATCGACTGGCTGAACGGCGAGGCCTTCACGGCCTTCGAACAGCAGATCAAGTGGTCGGACATGATCGGCAACACCGTCGGCCTGATCGCCCTCGCCCTCGGCTGGCGGCGCTCGATATGGACCTGGCCCGCCCAGTTCCTCTCCGGCGTCATCCTCTTCGCCGCCTTCGCCACGTCCCACCTCACCGGCAGCGCCGGCAAGCAGGTCGTGGTCATGGCCGTGGCGGCATGGGGCTACTGGCAGTGGACCCGCGGGCGGAAGCAGGCGCAGGACGGCTCGATCGCCGTCCGGTTCGCGACCTGGCGCGAGCGTGCCTACCTGTTCGGCGGCGCGGTGCTCGGCACCGCGGCCGTCGGCGGGCTGTTCACCCTGTACCCGTCGCTGTCCTGGGACCCGTGGCCCGACGCGTACATCTTCGTCGGCACCCTCGTGGCGATGATCGCCCAGGCCCGCGGCATGGTCGAGTTCTGGTTCGCCTGGCTGCTCGTCGACCTGGTCGGCGTCCCGCTCAACTTCGCCAACGGCTTCGCCTTCTCCGGCTTCGTCTACATCCTCTACGGCGCGCTCGTCCTGTGGGGCCTGCGCGACTGGTGGCTGCGCTCGCGGACGAACGGCCGGCCCGCACTGGAAGGAGCGGCAGCATGAGTGCCCGCCCGTCACCCCCCACCACCCTCCCCGAGGCACTTCGGGCCGCCCCCCGCAGCCCGGCCTGGTTCGCCGCCGACGGCATCGAGGACCTCTCCCTCGACCCGGTCGAGCAGGCCGTACGCGACATCGCGGCGGGCCGGCCCGTCGTCGTCGTCGACGACGAGGACCGCGAGAACGAGGGCGACCTCGTCATCGCCGCCGAGAAGGCCACGCCCGAGGTCGTCGCCTTCATGATGAGCGAGTGCCGGGGCCTGATCTGCGCGCCCATGGAGGGCGACGAGCTGGAGCGGCTCGAACTGCCCCAGATGGTCGGCCACAACACCGAGTCGATGCAGACCGCCTTCACCGTCTCCGTCGACGCGGGCCCCGCCTACGGGGTGACCACCGGCATCTCCGCCGCCGACCGCGCCGTCACCCTCCAGTTGCTGGCCGGCGGACAGGCCGGCCCCGCCGACTTCGTACGCCCCGGCCACGTCTTCCCGCTCCGCGCCAAGCCCGGCGGCGTCCTCACCCGCCCCGGCCACACCGAGGCCGCCGTGGACCTCGCCCGCCTCGCGGGCCTGCGCCCCGCCGGTGCGATCGTCGAGATCGCCGGCGAGGACGGCGTGATGCTGCGGCTGCCCGAGCTCGTCCCGTTCGCCCGCAAGCACGGACTGACGATCATCTCCATCGAGGACCTGATCGCCTACCGCCGCAGCGAGGAGCCCACGGTCAAGCGCGAGGCCGAGGTGCATCTGCCCACCGCGGCCGGTGAGTTCACCGCGTACGGATACCGCTCCACCGTCGACGGCGTCGAGCACGTCGCCCTGGTGCACGGCGACATCGGCGACGGCGAAGACGTCCTCGTGCGCGTGCACTCCGAGTGCCTCACCGGCGACATCTTCCACTCGCTGCGCTGCGACTGCGGTCCCCAGCTCAACGCCTCGATGGAGAGCATCACACGGGCCGGGCGGGGCGTCGTCGTCTATCTGCGCGGGCACGAGGGCCGCGGCATCGGGCTGCTGTCCAAGCTGCGCGCGTACGAACTCCAGGAGCGCGGGAGGGACACGCTCGACGCCAACCTCGAGCTCGGCCTGCCCGCCGACGCCCGCGACTACGCGGCCGGCGCCCAGATCCTCGCCGACCTCGGCGTGCGCAGCGTGCGGCTGATGACCAACAACCCGGACAAGTCGACCGCGCTCGTGAGGCACGGGATCACCGTCCTCGGACGCGAACCGATGCCCGTCCAGGCGGGCGAGCACAACCTGACCTATCTGCGCACCAAGCGCGACCGGATGGGTCACGATCTGCCCTGGCTCGACGCGGTCCCCGCGACGACCTGCGGCAACCAGTAGTCACTGCGCAACGAGCACAAGAACGGCTGAGGGAGAAACATGAGCGGCAAGGGTGCGCCCGAACTGTCCGTCCGCAACTGCGGAGACCTGCGGGTCGCGGTGATCGCGGCCCAGTGGCACGAGAAGGTCATGGACGGCCTCGTCGACGGCGCGCTGCGCGCACTGCACGAGCTCGGCATCGACGAGCCGACGCTGCTGCGCGTCCCGGGCAGCTTCGAGCTGCCGGTGGTGGCCAAGGTGCTCGCCGGCCGCGGCTACGACGCGATCGTCGCCCTCGGCGTCGTCATCCGCGGCGGCACGCCGCACTTCGAGTACGTGTGCCAGGGCGTCACCCAGGGCCTGACCCAGGTCTCCGTCGACACGGGCGTCCCCATCGGCTTCGGCGTGCTGACCTGTGACACCGAGGAGCAGGCCCTGGACCGGGCAGGCATCGAGGGCTCGAACGAGGACAAGGGGCACGAGGCGGTCACGGCGGCGGTCGCCACCGCGACCATCCTGCGTTCAGTATCCGAACCCTGGCGCTGAGCAGCGGCCGCTTCCGCGTAGTCTGGGACCACCATGTCCAATAAGACGTTCGAGGAGCTCTTCGCCGAGCTCCAGCAGAAGGCCGCCGAGGGCGACCCCGCCACCTCCCGCACCGCCGAGCTGGTCGGCAAGGGCGTCCATGCCATCGGCAAGAAGGTCGTCGAGGAGGCCGCCGAGGTGTGGATGGCCGCCGAGTACGAGGGCAAGGAAGCCGCCGCCGAGGAGATCTCGCAACTGCTGTACCACGTCCAGGTGATGATGGTCGCGCGCGGGATCTCCCTCGACGACGTCTACGCCCACCTCTGAGCCAGCCCACCCCTCCGCACGTACACATCACGCGAACAAAGGAAGCCCGTCTCATGCTGCGCATCGCCGTCCCCAACAAGGGTTCACTGTCCGGACCTGCGTCGGCGATGCTCCATGAGGCCGGCTACCAGCAGCGCAAGGAGTCCAAGGAGCTCGTCCTCGTCGACCCCGAGAACGAGGTCGAGTTCTTCTACCTGCGCCCGCGTGACATCGCGATCTACGTCAGCTCGGGCAAGCTCGACATCGGCATCACCGGCCGTGACCTGCTGCTCGACTCCGGCGCCGACGCCGAGGAGATCCTCCAGCTCGGCTTCGCCCGTTCCACGTTCCGCTACGCCACCAAGCCGGGCACGGCGGCCGGCGTCGAGGACTTCGGGGGCATGACGATCGCCACCTCCTACGAGGGCATCGTCGCCGCCCACCTCGCGGAGAGCGGCATCGACGCCTCCGTGGTCCACCTCGACGGTGCCGTCGAGACCGCCATCGAGCTCGGCGTCGCCCAGGTCATCGCCGATGTCGTCGAGACCGGCACCAGCCTGCGCAACGCGGGACTCGAGGTCATCGGCAAGCCGATCATGACCTCGGAGGCCGTCGTCATCCGCCGCACCGGCGCGGACGGCGAGGACCCGAAGGTGCAGCAGTTCCTGCGCCGCCTCCAGGGCGTCCTGGTCGCCCGCAGCTACGTGATGATGGACTACGACTGCCGGGTCGAGCACCTGGAGCAGGCCGTCGCCCTGACTCCCGGCCTCGAGTCGCCGACGATCTCCCCGCTGCACCACGAGGGCTGGGTCGCCGTGCGCTCCATGGTCGCGGCCAAGGAGGCCCAGCGGATCATGGACGACCTGTACGCGCTCGGCGCGCGGGCCATCCTCACCACGGCCATCCACGCCTGCCGCCTCTGAGAGACCGACGACACACCATGTCCGCACCTGCTCCGGCGCCCCGGCCGCCCGCGCTCCCGGTCACCTTCAGGCCGACCCGTACCCGGATCGTCCTGCTGACCGTGGGCGTGGCCATGTTCGCCGCCGTCACCACCGTCACGCTGCTCCTCGACAAGCTCAGCCCGCCCGAGCAGGTCAGCTTCATCTTCACGGCCCTGCTCTTCCTCGCGGTGCTCGCCCTGCTGAGCCGGCCGAAGGTCGTCGCCGACGAAGACGGTGTCACCGTCGTCAACCTCACGCGTACGCGACGGCTGGCATGGGCGGAGATCCTGCGGGTGAATCTGCGCGCCGGCGACCCCTGGGTCTTCCTCGACCTCAGCGACGGCACCAGCCTGCCGGTGCTGGGCATCCAGCCCGGTATCGCCAGGGCGCGCGCCGTCGACGACGCCCGCGCCCTGCGGGCCCTCGCCGAGACCCGGGGGACCCGGCCGGAGCAACCGGGCGGCACCCGCCCGGACCAACACTGAGCCCGGCGACCGACATTTGGGGCAGCGCCCCTGCCCTCCGCGGCCCCGGCTTGTCTACTCTGGTGGCGGCGGCGCCGAGCGCGCCCCGCCCCGCATCGCACGGCCCGTCGGCCGGCGGGGCCACCCTGCGACCCGAGGAGTGACTCCCTCCAGCAATGGACGGATCGTCCGGTAGTACCTGCGCCGCCCCCTCCCAGGAGGCGGCGGCATGATCGTCCCGCTTCTGCTGCTCGCCGCAGCATTCCTTCTCATCCTCGCCAACGGCTTCTTCGTGGCCGCCGAGTTCGGGCTCGTCACGGTGGAACGCCCGGACGCCGAACGCGCCGCGGCCGAGGGCGACCGCCGGGCCCGCCGCGTCGTCGGCGCGCTGCGCGAGCTGTCCTTCCAGCTCTCCGGCACCCAGCTCGGCATCACCATCACCTCGCTCGTCGTCGGTATGCTCGCGCAGCCCGCACTCGCCGGGCTGCTCGGCGGGCCCCTGACCGCGACCGGACTGCCCGAAGGGGCCGTGCCCGGGGTGGCGGTGGTCATCGGCATGCTGCTGGCGTCCGCCGTCCAGATGGTGATCGGCGAACTGGTCCCCAAGAACTGGGCGGTGTCCAGGCCGCTCCAGGTGGCGAGATTCGTGGCAGGCCCGCAGACCGCCTTCTCGTCCGCCTTCCGTCCTGTCATCACCCTGCTGAACGCCGCCGCCAACCGTCTTGTACGACTGGCGGGCGTGGAGCCGGCCGACGAGCTGGCCTCCGCGCGCACCCCGGTCGAGCTCATGTCCCTGGCCCGCCATTCGGCGCGGGCCGGCACGCTGGAACAGGACACCGCGGACCTCTTCGTACGCACCCTGTCGCTCGGTCACCTCACCGCGCAGCATGTGATGACCCCGCGGGTGAAGGTGAGCGCCCTCCAGTCCGACGCCACCGCGGCGGACGTCCTCAATCTCACCCGGGCCACGGGCCTTTCACGCTTCCCCGTCTACCGGGAGCGCATCGACGAGATCGTGGGCATGGTGCACCTCAAGGACGCCCTCGCCGTACGGGCGGAGGAACGCCGGAGGGTCGGCGTGGAACGGATCGCCGTCGCCCCGCTGATGGTGCCGGAGACCCTCCCGGTGCAGCAGCTGCTCGAACAGCTGCGCAGCGAACAGCCCATAGCCGTCGTCGTCGACGAGTACGGCGGCACGGCCGGTGTCGTCACCCTCGAGGACATCATCGAGGAACTGGTCGGCGAGGTCAGGGACGAGCACGACGCCGAGTCCGACGCCCGTCCTGAACTGGCGCCCGTCGCCCCGGAGGACGGACGGCCCGCGTGGGAGGCCGACGGCAGCTGCCGTGTGCTCACGCTCCGCCGGATAGGCCTCGAGGTGCCCGACGGTCCGTACGAGACCCTCGCCGGTCTCGTCGCCGACCTGCTGGGGCGCATCCCCGCCCCCGGCGACCGCGCCGAACTCCCCGGCTGGCGGCTGTCCGTACGCCAGGTCGACCGCTATCGCGCCGAACGCGTCCGCCTGGTGCGCACCGCCGGCACGGTCACGCAGGCGGAGGCCATGACGGGGGCCACCCGGTGAGCGCTCTCCAACTGCTTTTCGCACTGCTGCTGGTCGTGGCGAACGGGTTCTTCGTGGGTGCCGAGTTCGCCCTCGTGTCCGTACGCCGCAGCCAGATCGAGCCGCTCGCCGCGGCCGGCTCCTCGCGGGCCCGCCGGGTCCTGCACGGTCTGGAGAACCTGCCGCAGATGATGGCCGCCGCCCAGTTCGGCATCACCGTCTGCTCCCTCACCCTCGGCGCCGTCGCGGAACCGACCGTCGCCCATCTGCTGGAGCCCGTCTTCCACGCGGCACACGTGCCCGAGGGGATCGTCCATCCGCTCGGCTACGCGATCGCCCTGGCCGTCGTGGTGTTCCTGCACCTCGTCGTCGGCGAGATGCTGCCGAAGAACCTCGCCATGGCGGCGCCGGAGCGCACCGCCCTGTGGCTCAGCCCGGGCCTGGTCGGTTTCGCGCGGCTCTGCCGTCCCGTCACCACCGCGCTCGACGCCTGCTCGCGGCTGGTGCTGCGGGCCTTCGGCGTCGAACCGAAGGACGAGGTCGAGGCCGTCTTCACCAGCGTGCAGCTGGGCCGGCTGGTGGAGGACGCGGGCCACGCCGGACTGCTGGCGCCCGCCGAGCAGGAACGGCTGGAGGACGCCCTCGAGCTCGGCAGCCGCCCGGTCACCGACGTGCTGATCCCGCGCCCGGCGCTGGTGACGGTCGCGCCGTCGGTCACCCCGCGGCAGCTGGAGGACCTGACCGTACGCACCGGCTACTCGCGCTTTCCGGTCTGCGCCGACAGCGGGAGCCCGTTCATGGGGTACCTGCACGTCAAGGACGTCCTCGACCTCGAGGACGGGGAGCGCGCCGTGCCCCAGCACGTCTGGCGGCCGATGGCGACGCTGCGCGCCGAGCTGCCGCTCGACGACGCCCTCACGGTGATGCGCCGTGCGGCCACCCATCTCGCGCAGGTCGCCGACGCGTCCGGACGGGTGCTGGGGCTGGTCGCGATGGAGGACGTACTGGAGATGCTCGTCGGCGAGGTGCGTGACCCTTCCCACCGGGTCGCGCCCGGCACTCCCCGGACGGCCTGCGCCCCGGCGGTGACCAGCGCACCCGCGCCCGCCGTCACCGACGCTCGGGACAGCGACGCCGGAGCGCTCGTGAACGGCTGAGCAGCGTACGGATCACCCGAAGGGAGGCTCCTGCGGGCCGCGGCCGGCCGGACCGCGGCCCGACAGGACCTCCCCGTACGCCTGCATCAGGTCGGGCAGCCGCAGCGTCGACAGATCCTCGCGGGTCGGCGGACCGGGACAGCCGGACAGCCTCAGATCGCGGTACGCACAGCTCTTCTCGTACAGCGTGCGCAGGAAGCGGCCGTTGCCCAGTTCGTCGATCCAGCCCTGGTCGACCACATGGCCGCTGATCGAGCGGAGCTCGTCGCGGGCCTCCTCGTCCCACACGTCGCCGTTGTCGGCGGCCAGCACCCCGCCGATCGCGGTCAGTTCCAGCGGCCGGTACGAAGGGAAGTCGACACGGGTGGTGAAACGGGACGACAGCCCCGGGTTGGCGGCGAGCAGCCGGTCCATGCCCTCCGGGTAGCCGGCCAGGATGACGACCAGGTGATCGCGGTTGTCCTCCGCGCGCTTGAGCAGTACCTGCAGGGCCTCGTCGCCGTACGCGTCGCCCTTGCTGTAACCGGAGTTGGACAGGCTGTACGCCTCGTCGACGAAGAGCACGCCGCCCAGCGCCGAGTCGATCAGCTCGTTGGCCTTCACCGCCGTCTGGCCGAGGAACTCGCCGACCAGATCGGACCGCTGGGCCTCCACGAGATGATCGCCGCCCAGCAGCCCGAGGGCGTAGAAGACCCGGCCGAGGATACGGGCGACGGTCGTCTTCCCCGTCCCCGAGGGGCCGGAGAAGACGAAGTGGCGCTTCGGCGGCTGGACGGGCAGCCCCTGCACGGCCCGCAGCCGGGCCATCTCCAGCTGCGCCGACAGCGCCTTCACCTGCCGCTTCACCGGTTCGAGCCCCACCATCCGCTCCAGCTCCGCCAGCGCCTGGGCGAGGAGGGCCGGGTCGGTGGGCCCGGCCGGGAACCGCGGGGGAGAGGACGGGGACGGCGTGGCCGATCTGCGGCGCGGGCCGTCGGCCGGCGCGACCGGTGCGGGTCCCGGCACGGTGACGCCGGTGTCGCCGCCGAACCGCGACTCCGGTCCCTGGGCCGTCTCGCCCTCGGCCTGGACGTCGGCCGTCTCACCGCCGTATCCGGCCAGGGACACGGCGGCGAGACCGACCGAGTCGTCGTACACGTCGATCCCGTCGTACTCGGCGATGGCCGCGAGGCGGGCGGCGGTGTCCATGAAGGCCGGATCGATGCGGTGCACCGCGCGGTACAGCGGCAGCGCCGCCGCGCTGCGGCCGGTGCCCTCGTGCGCCCGCGCCAGCCAGTACCGCAGCTCCTTGCGCTGCGGCTGCTCGCTGCGGCAGCGCATCAGGGCGGCGGACAGCAGCGGCTCCGCCTGCCCGTACATCTCCAGCCGCACCCGGGCCATGCCGCCGAAGAGCCCGGCCTCGATGCCCAGCAGCGGGTCGTCGACCAGCGGCTCGGTATGGCGTACGAGCTGCTCCCAGTCCTTGACGAGATACGCCCGGCAGGCGTGCAGGAAACGCACCTGCGGATCGGTGTCCACCGGCGGCAGGGCGGCGAGCGCCCGGTCGAGCTCGGGCACATGGCGGCCGTCGAGCCAGTGGGAGGCGTGCGCCAGCAGCAGGTCGCGCCCGCTCTCCAGCACCGGCTGCACCCACCAGCCCAGCCAGTACCAGGAGTTGAGGGTGCGGCGATGACGGGCGCGCTGTTCGCCGAAGCGGTCGCGGCTGCGGTACATGTGGAGCAGCGCCGTCGAGGTGTCGACCCGCAGCGCGTGCAGCCCGAGCCAGGCGTCGGCCATTCCCGGGTCCAGCCGGACGGCCGTGCGGAACTCCTCCTCGGCCTGCGGGTACGCGCCCATGGTGCAGGCGTCCACGCCACGCACCCAGGCCAGGTCCGCCGGCGTCCGTGACCCTTGCGTGCCGATGTCCATAGGGTCCCCCCACTCCCCCCCTACAAACCGTGCACCAGTGTTGTCGCGCCGGATGGAGGCCCTGACCGCTTGCCGGAACAGCCGTACCGCAATGGGGAGTTGGGCGCCCCGCTGTGGCGCGGCAGCCGTCGAGGGCTTCCAGTCGTGCATCGTACCTGCGCACGGGGCGGTGATTAAGAGCGCCACAACGGCCGGGTGACGGGGCGGAGATGGTGACCCAGGGTGAGCGGCAGCGGCTCGCAAGGGGTGAAAGAAGAAGGAAAACGGGCAGAACGAAGCCCCCGATCACGGGGGAACAACCGGGGGCTTCGCGTCTGCGGCGGCTTCGGAAAGCCGCACATTGGAAACGTAAGACCTGTACGCCCCGTCGGTCAAGCAGAGTTGAGGCACTCTTGAGACGTAATCCCGACGCCTCAGAATGCCGGGGGAAGGCCATCACTGTGCGTGATCGATTGGTGCGAACCTGCAGTCCCGGCGGGCATCTGGAGCCACTCGTAGCCCGTCGGACACTCGCGTATCAGGGCGTCGGCGAACGGGGCTGAAGGATCGGACAAGAAATGGCGCATCTCCGCCGCCGTCCAGCCGTCCCAGAACCCGGAGAGCGCCGCACCGTCACGCGCCCTGCCGCGCGCCCAGGACTCCTCGGCACCCCGGTCCATCCACAGCAGCGCCGCGAGATACGGGCGCAGCGCCCGCCGCCCGGCCCCGACCCCCTCCACCAGGACCACGGGCGCCGCCGGCAGCACGCGCGGCGCGAGGAAGCGCCGGAGGTTCCAGTCGTACGGGTGGTAGGCCGCGTCCCGGCCCCGCGTCAAGGGCTCGATCACCTGGCTCAGCATCCGCCCCGTCCAGTCGAACAGCTCCTCGTGGGTGGCCAGATCGTCGAGGTGCAGTACGGGCACCTCCGCGCCGAGCGCGCCGGCCAGCCGGCCGGTGAACGTGCTCTTGCCCGAGCCCGCGTGACCGTCCACCGCGACCAGGCGCACAGGCCCGCAGGAGGGTGGCAGCGTGCGCAGCCCGGCGGCCCGGCGGTCGAGGTCGTCCATGGGGCCACCCTAAGAGGCGCCCTCCAGGCGCGGCAGCCCGGTCCGGTGCGGCGCCCCAGGTCACCTCGCTCCCTCCGACGGCCGAACCCCCAGTGGTCGAGACCAATATTGCTTCCGCGACGCGAGTCGAATCCCTGGCAGAAGCGAGTCGCGAACCGCGATAGTGGCCCCACTGTCGCGCTCCTGACTTGGGGGTCCCATGGCCAGACCTACTTCGCGCAGAGACGTTCTGGGTGCCGCGCTCGCGGCAGCCGCCACCGCCGGAACCCTGTCCCTCGCCGCCGGGCAGTCGGCCGCCGCGACCGGTACGGCCGCCGTCCCCGCGGCACCGTCGCGGCGCGCGCGGCCGCTCGTGGACAACCGCTTCTGGTCCTCCTACACGGACTGGCGCTGCGGCGACCGCGCCGGCACGAAGGCCGTCGCCGGCCGCCGTCCGGGCGTGGTGATCGCCGAGCCGGCCGGCACCACCGACTACACCGACCCGCACACCGGCACGACCGCGAGGTGGGAGTACGCGACCTGGACCTCGCCGGTGCACCGCTCCCGCGTGCCCGCCACCGAGGCCATCGCCTCCTGGAACGCGGACACACCCGCCGGGACCTGGCTCCAGGTGGAGCTGAGCGGCGCGTACTCGGACGGCAGCGCCACGCCCTGGTTCGTGATGGGCCGCTGGGCCGCGGGCGACCGGGACATCCGCCGGACCTCGGTCGACGACCAGAAAGACGGCAGGGCGAGCATCTGGACGGACACCTTCTCCGTCGACGACGCCGCGAGCGGACTGCGCCTCGACTCCTACCGGCTGCGCCTCACGCTCTACCGCCGGCCGGGGACCACGCTCACACCCACCGTGTGGCGGGTGGGCGCGATGACCTCCGACATCCCGGACCGCTTCGGAGTGCCGGCGTCGGAGCCGGGCCTCGCCCGCGAACTGATCGTGCCGAGGTACTCCCAGAACACGCATGTGGGCCAGTACCCGGAGTACGACAACGGCGGCGAGGCGTGGTGCAGCCCCACGTCGTCGCAGATGATCATCGAGTACTGGGGCCGCAGGCCGTCCGCGGAGGACCTGGCCTGGGTGAATCCCGACTTCGAGGACCCGCAGGTCTGTCATGCCGCCCGTTTCACCTTCGACCACCAGTACGAGGGCTGCGGCAACTGGCCCTTCAACGCCGCCTATGCCGCGACCTACCGCGACATGAGCGCCGTCGTCACCCGGCTGACCTCGCTGACCGATCTGGAGACGCTGATCGCCGCCGGAATCCCGGCCATAACGTCCCAGTCGTTCCTGAAGGAGGAGCTGACGGGAGCGGGTTACGGCACCGCCGGCCACCTCATGACGGTGATCGGCTTCACCGCCGACGGTGACGTGATCGCCAACGATCCGGCCTCACCCGACAACGAGGCGGTCCGCCGCGTCTACCGCCGTGCCGAGTGGGAGAAGATCTGGCTGCGTACCAAGCGCTACAACGCCACCGGGAAGGTGGTCTCCGGCACAGGAGGCGTCTGCTACCTGTACTGGCCCGCGCACCCCACGGCCGCCCAGCGTGCGGCTCTGGCGGCCGTCGGCGTCCACTGACGCACCGCGCGGCCCCCGGCGGCAGTGACGAACGTCTCTACCCCGGGGGCCCGTGTCGCTGGCACTGTTGTGTGGCCACGGTCTTCCGTCCGATACGGGCGGAAGATCCCAGGGGGAGCCACCTGCCGGACGACCGAACGAGACGCGCCATGACCTCGAACGCAGCAACCGCCGACCGCACCCTGCCGACGACCCGTACCGGCGGCCCGGACGAAGGATCCGACCTTCTCGAGCACGTCTTCGGCTGGACGCTCGTGGTGGTCCTGGCCATGCTCATCACGCAGGTCGGCCTGATCTAGTACCGGGCCTTCCGCCCGCGACGCCCTCACCTGCCCGAAGGCGCTGCCCCGGGCCGTCACTTCGCCCCCGGGTGACCCGTGACGCCCGCCTTCCGATCGGGCATACTCAGGCGCGCCACAAGCCGCTATGCAGCCTCTTTCGTGATCCGGAAGGGCACCATCGGCCTGGCAGAACAACCGGCGGCGCGCCCACACCCTTGCGCGTGACCGCCGCAGCGCCCGACAGGGAGGAGAGCGCCGCCATGCCCGACCGCGCCCCGCAGCCGGTGGACCGTCAGCTGCCCACCGAAGAGGCCAGGGATCTGATCACCCTGGTCCGCGACATCGTCCAGCGGGAGATCGCCCCCCGCGCGGCCGAGGAGGAGGACGCCGGGCACTTCCCGCGCGAGGTCTTCTCGCTGCTGTCCGAATCAGGACTGCTCGGCCTTCCCTACGACTCCGAATTCGGTGGCGGGGACCAGCCGTACGAGGTCTATCTCCAGGTCCTGGAAGAGCTCGCGGCGGCCCGCCTCACCGTCGGCCTCGGGGTGAGCGTCCACTCCCTGTCCTGCCACGCGCTGGCCGGGTACGGCACCAAGGAGCAGCAGGGCGAGCACCTGCCCGCGATGCTCGGCGGCGGCCTGCTCGGCGCCTACTGCCTCTCCGAGCCCGCCTCCGGCTCCGACGCCGCCTCGCTGCGCACCAAGGCGGTCCGGGACGGGGACGACTGGGTCGTCACCGGGACGAAGGCCTGGATCACCCACGGCGGCGTCGCCGACTTCTACACGGTCCTCGCACGCACCGGCGTGGAAGGCCCGCGCGGTATCACCGCGTTCCTGGTGCCGGGCGACGCCCCGGGGCTGAACCCGGCGGTACCCGAGAAGAAGATGGGCATGAAGGGGTCGCCCACCGCCCAGCTCCACTTCGACGGCGTCCGGATTCCGGACTCGCGCCGTATCGGTGAGGAGGGCCAGGGCTTCGCCATCGCGCTCTCCGCCCTCGACTCGGGCCGTCTCGGCATCGCCGCCTGTGCCATCGGCGTCGCGCAGGCCGCGCTGGACGAGGCACTCGGCTACGCCACCGGACGCAAGCAGTTCGGGCGTCCCATCGCCGACTTCCAGGGCCTGCGCTTCATGCTCGCGGACATGGCCACCCGGATCGAGGCGGGGCGGGCGCTGTACCTCGCCGCCGCCCGGCTGAGGGACGCGGGACGGCCGTTCTCCCGGCAGGCCGCCATGGCGAAGCTGTTCTGCACGGACGCGGCGATGAGCGTCACCACCGACGCCGTCCAGGTCCTCGGCGGTTACGGCTACACGCAGGACTTCCCGGTGGAGCGCTTCATGCGCGAGGCCAAGGTCCTGCAGATCGTCGAGGGGACGAACCAGATCCAGCGGATGGTCATCGCCCGCCATCTGGCGGGACCTGAGACGCGCTGACCCGTCCGCTCCTGGCCGGCGGCGCCGCGAGTCCGGCCCCTTCGGGGTCGCGGCGCCCGGGCAGCGTTCTGCCCCGGCTCGCCCACAGTTGGAGAAGCTCACGGTAGATGGGCGGGTCGGCCGGGTGCGGAACCGATTCTTCACGAACGGGCACAACCAGGCGCCGACGGCCTTGCGTGGTCGGGCGGTGCAGGCTCATGCCCGGCCAACGCGCCACGCGCGGAAGCGGTTACCGGCAGGACTATTCGAGCGCCAGTGCAGGGGCTGCACCGTCCCCCGCCGCTGCACGGTCCCCCGCCGCGGCGCGGGGCACCGCGATCCGGGTTCCCGTGGTGCCGGGCGCGGGCCGACGCGTCGGCGGAATTCTGGGGATGTCCCCAGGGGCGGGCGGTCACGCTCGCTGTCCGGGGAGCCGGAGAACTCCCCGGGGCACGTCCTTCAGGCGGCCCGACGCATCGGCGGAACCTTCAGCGGCCGCGAGCCGGGGCCACCCACGTGCGAGAACGGCTGGGTGCGCCAGTCCAGGCCCTGCGGAAGCGTCAGCAGGAGCGCGGTGTCCTGCTCCTGGACCTCGAGCGACTCGTCCGCGGGACGGGCGAGGGAGGCGTCCCGGCCGGTGCCCGAGCAGACCGTCAGACCGAACGGGTTCCACGGGGTGGGGCACAGCGCGTGCTCGGGCAGGACGTCCTCGTCCGCCAGCAGCGCGATCGGCTGAGCGCAGTCCGGGCAGATCACCCGGAACATCTCGAAGGTGTCGTACGCGTCCAGAACGTCCGTCTCCGCCGGCTCGGCCGGATCAACAGGCTCCGGTTCGGTGCGTCCGGTGCTCTTGGAAGACACAGTCTTGACACTCTGCATGGAGAATCTCCCCCTTGGATGGGCCGACCAGGCATGTGCGGCCTCGACCACAGCAAGCAATGCCCACCGTGCAGGTCGGGTAACCGTGGGGTCACGGCGCATCGACCGGGCAAACCTGTGGCGTTGGTCACATGGGGGCCCGTGATGCCCGTCCGGAGGCCCGGGGACTGTGCCGGAAGCGATCCGGGGCCATAGGTTGATCCGCATGGAGGAGCTGGATCGTCAGATCGTGGACCTGCTCGTCAAGGACGGGCGGATGAGCTACACCGACCTGGGCAAGGCCACCGGCCTGTCCACATCGGCGGTGCACCAGCGCGTCCGCCGCCTCGAGCAGCGGGGCGTCATCCGCGGCTACGCGGCGGTCGTCGACCCGGAGGCCGTCGGGCTGCCGCTGACCGCGTTCATCTCGGTCAAGCCGTTCGACCCCAGCGCCCCCGACGACATCGCGGACCGGCTCGCCGGCGTGCCGGAGATCGAGGCCTGCCACAGCGTCGCGGGCGACGAGAACTACATCCTCAAGGTGCGCGTCGCGACACCCCTCGAACTGGAGCACCTGCTCACCCGGATCCGCTCCCTCTCCGGCGTCTCCACCCGCACCACGGTCGTCCTCTCCACCCCGTACGAGGCCCGCCCGCCGCGGATCTGACACCCGGTGGTCCCAGGGCCCAGGCCACGGACCACCGGCCCGGTACGGGGCGTGCGCGGCGGCTCTCTAGGCTTGCCCCATGACCGAGAGCACCGCCCCCCAGAGCGAACACCGCACCGTGCTGCTGCGCGGTGGAGAAGTCCACAGCCCCGCCGACCCCTTCGCCACCGCGATGGTCGTCGAGAAGGGACGCGTCGCCTGGGTGGGATCCGAAGGCGCCGCCGACGCCTTCGCCACCGGCGTCGACGAAGTGGTCGATCTCGAAGGGGCCCTGGTCACCCCCGCGTTCACCGACGCCCACGTCCACACCACGTCGACCGGTCTGGCCCTCACCGGCCTCGACCTGTCCGCAGCGGCCTCCCTCGCCGAGGCCCTGCGCCTCGTACGGGAGTACGGCGCCGCCCACCCCGCCGCCGGCCAGGTCCTGCTCGGTCACGGCTGGGACGCGACGCGCTGGCCCGAGCAGCGGCCCCCGAGCCGTGCCGAACTCGACGAGGCGTCCGGCGGCCGGCCGCTGTACCTGCCGCGGGTCGACGTGCACTCCGCCGTCGTCACCACCGCCCTGCTCGACCTGGTCCCCGGTGTCACCGGCCTGGCCGGCTTCCACCCCGACGCCCCGCTGACCGGGGCGGCCCACCACGCGGTGCGCGCCGCCGCCCACGGGGCCGTCACCCCCGCCCAGCGGCGGGCGGCGCAACGGGCGGCGCTCTCCCGCGCCGCGTCCCTCGGCATCGGCAGCATCCACGAGTGCGCGGGCCCCGAGATCTCCGACGAGGCGGACTTCACCTCCCTGCTCGCCCTCTCCCGTGCCGAGCCCGGCCCGCGGGTGGTGGGCTACTGGGCCGAACAGGTCACCGACGAGAAGGACGCCCGGCGCATCCGCGAACTCGGCGCCTCCGGCGCGGCAGGGGACCTGTTCGTCGACGGCTCCCTCGGCTCGCACACCGCGTGCCTGCACGCCCCGTACGCCGACGCCCCCACCACCACCGGAAGCGCCCATCTCGACGCGGCGGCCGTCGCGGCCCATGTGACCGCCTGCACCCGGGCGGGGCTGCAGGCCGGGTTCCACGCCATCGGCGACGCCGCCCTGAGCGCGGTCGTCGACGGCGTGCGGGCGGCGGCCGACCGGCTGGGGCTCGACCGGATCCGCGCCGCGCGGCACCGCATCGAGCACGCCGAGATGCTCACCCCCGAAACGATCGCAGCCTTCGCCGAGTTCGGCCTCACCGCCTCCGTCCAGCCCGCCTTCGACGCGGCCTGGGGCGGCGAGGAGGGCATGTACGCCCAGCGCCTGGGCGCCGAGCGGGCCCGCACCCTCAACCCGTACGCGGCGCTGCTGCGCGCCGGGGTGCCGCTCGCCTTCGGCTCCGACAGCCCGGTGACGCCCCTCGACCCGTGGGGGACGGTACGTGCCGCCGCCTTCCACCGGACGCCCGAGCACCGCATCTCCGTACGGGCGGCGTTCACCGCCCACACCCGCGGCGGCTGGCGTGCCGTCGGCCAGGACGACGCAGGCGTGCTCGTGCCGGGCGCCCCGGCCGACTACGCGGTCTGGCGCACCGGCGCGCTGATCGTCCAGGCGCCCGACGACCGGGTCGCCCGCTGGTCCACCGACCCGCGTTCCGGCACGCCCGGTCTGCCCGACCTCGGACCCGGCGCCGAACTGCCCGAATGCGTGCGGACAGTGGTGGGCGGACATACCGTCTTCGAGGGACCGAACGGGTGACGTAAGGACATTTCGCACCGCCCGGACGTATTCCCGCCGTTCCGCCTCGACCTGCGGATCTTCGCCTCTGACCTGGCCGTTCCGGTAATTCTCGCTGATCAGGCGACTGTTGACAGCGAGCGCCCACCGGCCGGTAGGTTCGCATGAGTCCACCGAAGAACTCCGACCGGCAACCTCCACGCAAGTCGTCGAACGCCGCTGGGTCATGGGGTGGTGTGCCGCACCGGCGCACCACCACTGGGAGCCAGGTTCAGCGCCCGCGCCTCGGGGGCAGAGGGAAGGTTTCCGCCGATCGGCAGGTGGGACCCGGGTGGGGCCCGGCGTTCAGTAGACAACGGCTCTCGGTCGACCCGCAGCCAGCGGGCCCCAGGTCGGCCCGAAGGACGCCGGGCCCGATCCGCTGCGTCCGGCCGGGTCCGCCCGCCGTTCCGCCCCGACGCCGTGTCCTGGTCGTTCCGTCTTCATCGCGAAGATCCGTGCCGCGGGAAGCGCCCCTCGGGGGCTCGCTATGGTTGGGCTCTGCGACGGACTTTAAGGGGCAGCAGTGAACGACGGTGGTGCGGTTCCCCATGGTGGACCCCAGGGGAGGCGGTACGGCCCGCTCGGCAGAGCGTTGGTGATCATTCCCACCTACAACGAAGCCGAGAACATCCGGTCGATCGTCTCCCGGGTGCGCGCCGCCGTGCCCGACGCGGACGTGCTCGTCGCCGACGACAACAGCCCTGACGGCACGGGCAAGTTCGCCGACGAGCTCGCCGTGCAGGACGAGCAGGTGCACGTCCTGCACCGCAAGGGCAAGGAAGGTCTCGGCGCGGCCTACCTGGCCGGCTTCCGCTGGGGCATCGAGCACGACTACGGCGTCCTGGTCGAGATGGACGCCGACGGCTCCCACCAGCCCGAGGAACTGCCCAGGCTGCTGACCGCCCTCAAGGGCGCCGACCTCGTTCTCGGGTCCCGCTGGGTGCCCGGCGGGCGGGTCGTGAACTGGCCCAAGCACCGCGAGATCCTCTCGCGCGGCGGCAGCACCTACTCCCGGCTGCTGCTCGGTGTGCCGCTGCGGGACGTCACGGGAGGCTTCCGGGCCTTCCGCGCCGAGACCCTGGAAGGCCTCGGCCTCGGCGACGTCGCCTCCCAGGGCTACTGCTTCCAGGTCGACCTGGCCCGGCGGGCCGTTGCCGCCGGCTTCCACGTCGTCGAGGTCCCGATCACCTTCGTGGAGCGCGAGCACGGCGACTCGAAGATGAACAGGGACATCGTCGTCGAGGCCCTCTGGCGGGTCACCGCGTGGGGGGTGGAGGAGCGGGCCGGCCGCCTCCTCGGCCGCAAGTCCGCACCGCCCCGGCCTCCTCGGTCCTCCTGACAGCCCCCTTACGCCGCTCCGGCAGGCGCCCAGGCACACTGGGAGCATGACGACCGGCGCACCGCCCCCGACCGCCCCGAGGCGCTCCCGCGCCCGCACTCTCGTCCCCCTGGCCATCGCCGCCTGGCTGGTCCTGGAGATCTGGCTGCTGACCGTCGTGGCGGACGCCGCGGGCGGCTTCGCCGTCCTCGGGCTGCTGGTCGGCGCCGCGGTGCTCGGGGCCGCGGTGGTCAAGCGGGCGGGGCGGCGGGCCTTCGCCAACCTCACCGAGACGCTTCAGCAGCAGACGGGCCGGCAGCAGCCGGACCCCGAGCCCGCGGCGCCCGGCCGCGCCGAGGGCAACGGGCTGCTGATGCTCGGCGGTCTGCTGCTGATGCTGCCGGGCCTCGTGTCCGACGCGGCCGGGCTGCTGCTTCTTGTGCCGCCGGTCCGGGCCCGGCTCGGCCGGGCCGCGGAACGCTCGCTGGAGCGGCGGATGAACGCCGCGGTCCCCGGCGGCCTCGGCGACGCGTTCCAGCAGGCCCGTATGCGCCGCCCGGACGGCAAGGTCGTCCAGGGCGAGGTCATCCGCGAGGAGGGCACCGGGCACCACGGCACGGCGCCCCGCGACGACGAGCCCGGCCGGCGGCCCCCGCTGACCCCCTGATCTCCGGCGGACCTGAACCACGACGGACCGGTGCGGCCCCTGGTTCTGCGGCCCGGGCGCCGCACCTGTCCGTACCGGCCGTACGAGAACCCGGGCGGGAACACGACGAGAGCCGCGGCCGGCCCACACGGTGTGTGGGCCGGCCGCGGCTCTCGTGCTGCTCGCTTCGCGCGCCTGTGCGGGCTACGCGGACTTGCGGCTGTCGCGCGGGTGCACCGCGATGTTCATGGCGCCGGAACGAAGGACCGCCAGCCGTTCGGCCAGCACCTCTTCCAGCTCCTCGCGGGTACGCCGCTCCATCAGCATGTCCCAGTGCGTGCGCGCCGGCTTGCCCTTCTTCTCTTCGGGGCCGTCCCCGTCGACCAGGAGTGCCTGGGCGCCACACGCCTTGCACTCCCACTCCGGCGGAATCTCCGCCTCGACCGAGAACGGCATCTCAAAACGATGTCCGTTCTGGCATGCGTACTCCACCGCCTGGCGCGGGGCCAGGTCGATGCCGCGGTCCGTCTCGTAGCTGGTAACCACAAGTCGCGTGCCGCGGAGAGCTCGCTCACTCATGAATCGTGCCTCCCGGGCTTGTCGCCCACAGGACAGGTGTCGCTGTCGTCGTCATCCGGTCAACGTCCGGTCGGCGGTAAAGATTCCCGTTCCGGGTCATGCGTCGCCCGTCGTGCCGCTGCTTTGCCATTGGTTGGGGTACCCACCAGTGCCCGGTTTGTCACATCTGACAGAAAGTGTCACCCACTGATTTCACTATTCCAGCACGCAGTAACGGTCCGCCTGGCAAGCCAAAGGCGTACACTACCGGCCTTTCACTCAGGCGTCTAAATCCGCTCCGGTACCGGGTTCCCCGCAGCGGCCACCGCACGCCTTACGGGAACCCTCGCGAGCAGCACGAATCCCACTCCGAAGAAGATCACCAAAGAAATGATCGCGTCACGGTAGCTGCCCGACATCTGATACGCCAGACCGAACACCAGCGGCCCGAGCCAGCTCAGTCCCCGGTCGCTCATCTCGTAGGCCGAAAAGTACTCCGCCTCCTTGCCCCGCGGCACGAGGTGGGAGAACAGCGACCGCGACAGCGCCTGGCTGCCGCCCAGGACCAGTCCGATACCGGCCGCGAGGCAGTAGAACCACACCGGCTCGCCCGCGGGCAGGAAGTAGCCCGCCGCCAGGATCAGGGTCCACACCGCGAGCGAGGCGAGGATCGTGCGCTTCGCCCCGTACGAACGGGCCAGCCTGCCCATGCCCAGCGCACCCGCGACCGCCAGCAACTGCACCAGCAGAACCGCCGTGATCAGGGTGGTCTGGTCCAGGCCCAGTTCCTCGGAGCCGTAGACGGAGGCCTGGGAGATGACCGTCTGCACGCCGTCGTTGTAGACGAGGTACGCGAGCAGGAACGAGAGGGTGAGGGGATGCCGGCGCATGTCCCGGAGCGTCGCGACGAGCTGCCGCCACCCCGAGCCGACCGCGCCCTCGCCGGACGGCGCGATCCTGCGGTCGCGCAGCCTGCGCAACGGGATCAGCGTGAAGGCGCCCCACCAGAGACCGGCCGAGGCCAGGCAGATGCGGACCGCGTCGCCCTCGGAGAGGCCGAACGTCTCGTGCCCCGAGTAGACGATCAGATTCAGCACCAGCACGAGGGCACCGGACGTGTAGCCGAAGGCCCAGCCCCGCGAGGACACCGCGTCACGCTCTTCAGGGCCGGCGATCTGCGGCAGGTACGCGTTGTAGAGGACCATCGAGACGGCCAGCGCTGCGTTCGCCACGATCAGGAGGAACGCGCCCAGCACATAACGGTCGCCGTCCAGGAAGAACATCCCCGTCGTCGCCGCCGCCCCCACGTACGCGGCGACGGCGAGCAGCGGCTTCTTGCGGCCCGTGCGGTCCGCGGCCGCCCCGGCGAACGGCATGATCAGCACCGCGAGCACCACCGACACCGACACCGCGTACGGGAAGACGGAACCCGCCCGCACCGGGATGCCCAGGGGATGGACGAAGCCGTCGGCGTCCGCCGCCGCCTTCGCCACCGAGGTCAGATAAGGCCCCAGGAAGACCGTCAGCACGCTCGTCGAATAGACGGAGCACGCGAAGTCGTAGAAGTACCAGCCCCGTTGCTCGCGTCTGCGTGCACCGTCGTCCTCGCCGGTGCCCTCGGCGCTGTCCGCCGTGTCCGCGCTCACTCGGCGCCCCCTCGCTCATGCCGTCGCAGACGCCGGTGCCCCCGCGGCCGCGCGGGCGCGATCAGACCCACACTCCCCGGTCGGTCAGCACCGTGCGCAACGTCTCAAGATGATCGGTCATGATGCCATCCACGCCAAGGTCCAGGAGCCGGGCCATCCGGTCGGCGTCGTTCACCGTCCACACATGGACCTGCAGACCCCGCCGGTGGGCCGCCCGCACGAAGCGCCGGTCCACCACGCGGATCCCGCCCTGCGTCTCCGGCACCTGCGCGCACACCGCCCCGCTGCGCACCGCCGCCGGTATCCCGTACGAGCCGAGCCGCAGGCCGAGCACGCCGCGCACCCCGTACGAGGTCGCGAGACGCGGACCCGCGAGCTTCATCGCCCGGGCCACCCGGGCCTCGGAGAACGAGCCGACGCACACCCGGTCCCACGCCGCGGTCCGCCGGATCAGCTCGACCAGCGGCACCAGCGCGGACTCCGCCTTCAGGTCCACGTTCCAACGGGCCGCGGGGAACTCCTCCAGCAGCTCCTCGAACAACGCCAGCGGCTCGCGGCCCGCCACCCTCGCCCTGCGGACCTCGCTCCACGGCAGTGCGGCGATCCGCCCACGGGCATCCGTCACCCGGTCCAGCGTGGTGTCGTGGAAGGCGACGAGGTGCCCGTCCGCCGTCGTGTGCACATCGGTCTCGAAGTAGCGGTATCCGGCCGCGGCGGCCCGCCGGAAGGCCTCCGCCGTGTTCTCGATGCCGTCGGCCGCCCCACCGCGGTGGGCGAAGGCGAGCGTCGCGGGGTGGTCCAGATAGGGATGGGGTATGCGGGTCACCGCGGCAGTATGGCCTGTGAGGGTGACCCCTTGGCGACCACCGTGCTGCGTCCGCCCTCCTCCGGGACGGCGAACACCCGAAGGAAAAGCTGCGCCAGCGGCCCGATGGCCAGCGCGTACGCCACCGTTCCGATGCCCGCGGAACCACCGAGCGCGAACCCGGTCGCGACGACCGCGACCTCGATCGCGGTGCGCACCAGCCGGATCGAGCGGCCCGTCAGCCGGTGCAGGCCGGTCATCAGGCCGTCCCGGGGTCCCGGTCCGAAGCGGGCCGCGATGTAGAGGCCGGTCGCCGCGCCGTTGAGCACGATCCCCGCGGCCATCAGCGGGATCTGCCCGGCGAGCGTCGTCACCTGCGGTACGAGGGCCAGCGTGGCGTCCATGGCGATGCCGATGACGAACACGTTGGACACGGTCCCGAGGCCGGGCCGCTGGCGGATCGGTATCCACAGCAGCAGCACCACGGCGCCCACGATGATCGACACCACGCCGATCGTCAGCCCGGTCAGCTCGGCCAGCCCCTGATGCAGCACCCCCCACGGCTCGAGGCCGAGCCCGGCGCGCACCAGCAAGGCGGAACTCGCTCCGTACAGCGCGAGGCCGACGTACAGCTGGAGCAGTCGGCGGGTGAGATGCGCGGACACGATGGCGCCCCCTGTCTGGTGTTCGTGGACTGACGCATGACACTCTGTGGCTATGGAACATCCGGCAACCATGGCCAATTCGAGGAAGGTGGACCGACTTCCATGACGCAGTGGACTTCTGCGGTGGGTGCGGCCCAGCTCGCACGGCAGCTCACCTCCCAGCAGGCGCGCCCCGCGGGGCCCGGGACCCGCAAGCCGCCCGCCTACCGCGCGCTCGCCGACGGCATCCGCCTGCTCGTCCTCGAGGGCCGCGTCCCGGTCGCCGCACGGCTGCCCGCGGAACGCGAACTCGCGCTGTCCCTCTCGGTCAGCCGCACCACGGTCGCCGCCGCGTACGAGGCGCTGCGCGGCGAGGGCTTCCTCGAGTCCCGCAGAGGCGCCGGCAGCTGGACCGCCGTACCCGCCGGGAACCCGCTGCCCGCCCGCGGCCTCGAGCCCCTGCCGCCGGAGTCGCTCGGCTCCATGATCGACCTGGGCTGTGCCGCGCTGCCCGCGCCGGAGCCGTGGCTGACCCGGTCCGTCCAGGGCGCCCTCGAGGAACTGCCGCCCTACGCACACACCCACGGCGACTACCCGGCCGGACTGCCCGCCCTGCGCCAGATGCTCGCCGACCGCTACACGGAACGCGGCATCCCGACCATGCCGGAACAGATCATGGTCACCACCGGCGCGATGGGCGCCATCGACGCGATCTGCCACCTGTTCGCCGGCCGCGGCGAACGCATCGCCGTCGAATCGCCCTCCTACGCCAACATCCTCCAGCTGATGCGCGAGGCGGGCGCACGGCTCGTACCCGTGGCCATGGCGGAAGGCCTCACCGGCTGGGACCTGAACCGCTGGCGGCAGGTGCTGCGCGACGCCGCGCCCCGTCTCGCGTACGTCGTCGCCGACTTCCACAACCCCACCGGCGCGCTCGCCGACGAGCATCAGCGCCGCGCCCTGGTGGAGGCGGCACGCTCGGCAGGGACGGTGCTCGTCGTCGACGAGACCATGTCGGAACTGCACCTCGACCCCGACATCGAGATGCCGCCGCCCGTCTGCTCGTTCGACCCCGCGGGCTCCACGGTCCTCACCGTCGGCTCTGCCAGCAAGGCCTTCTGGGCCGGTATGCGGATCGGCTGGGTCCGCGCCGCCCCCGACGTGATCCGTTCGCTCGTCGCCGCCCGCGCCTACGCCGACCTCGGCACGCCGGTCCTGGAGCAGCTCGCCATCAACTGGCTGATGCGCACCGGCGGCTGGACCGAGGCCGTCTCCATCCGCCGGGAGCAGGCGCGCGACAACCGCGATGCGCTGGTGGCCGCGGTCCGCAAGGAACTTCCGGCCTGGGAGTTCGACGTCCCCCGCGGCGGCCTCACCCTCTGGGTCCGCACCGGCGGCCTCTCCGGCTCCCGCCTCGCCGAGGTCGGCGAGCGCGTGGGCGTCCGGGTGCCGTCGGGACCGCGTTTCGGTGTCGACGGCGCCTTCGAGGGCTACGTACGACTGCCGTTCACCGTGGGCGGCCCGGTGGCGGAGGAGGCGGCGGCCCGTCTCGCCGCGGCGGCGCGTCTGGTCTCCAAGGGGGCGACGACGGGCACGGAGGCCCCGCGCACGTTCGTGGCGTAGCGGCCCGGATGCCACTTCCGTGCGCCACCGGACCGGGCCCGGTCCGGTGGCGCTGTGCCGACCGGCCCAGGTGCGCTGATCGCGGGCGTCGGTCGGCTGCCGCGGGCCTGATCATGGCGAAGACCCCCGGCCGAAGACCTCAGTGGGCGACGGGGGTCCGCCGGGCGCGGGCCCGGTCCTGGAACCATGCGGCGGCACCCACCAGCACCGCCGCCCCGACCCCGTACACCGGCAGCCACAGAGTCGTCGTGGCCGCCAGGCAGTCGGCCACGGCCTCGCGGGCCCGCACGTCCTGGGCGAACGCCAGGGCGGTGCCGTCACTGCCGGCCAGGTCCCCCAGTGCGGCCTTCACCTGAAGGGCCTCGTACCTGCCCATCAGCCCGCACTTGCCGCGCGTGGCCGGCATCGGGAACAGCCAGGCCCGGCGCTGCAGCAGAGGTGCGAGCGCGACCGCCACGCACAGGCCGACGACCAGCGCGTACGCGACCAGTCCGCGCATGTACGGCGAGCGGATGTCCGGCGTCCACTCCGCCCGTCGCTGGAAGGCGAGCATCACCGCGAGGAGCGTCACCCCGGTGAACGTGGCGAACCACTGCCAGGAGCCCTGGGCCAGCGCGAACGTCAGCACCGCTGCGAGTCCGATGCCGATGACGCCGGGAGCGGGAAGGCCGTCGCCTGCTGCGACGGGGCCCGGCCTCGGGGTCACCCGGGGGCCGGGACCGCTTACGGGAGGCTCCTGCGGGGTGGGCATCAGCATCCGCCGCCGGTCTCCGCGACCCCGGCCCCCGTGCCGTGGGCCCGGCGCCCCGCCCGAATGCCCGCACACGGCCGGCCGCGCGCCGGGGGCGTCCGGAACACCTAGGGCTCCGCGGGGACCGTCGGCGGGCAGAGCGGCTTCGCCGGGATCACCGGCGCCGCCGGGGGCGCTTGCGGAGTGTCCGGCCCGGCGGGCAGCAGGGCGAGGACCGCCTGCCGGTGGGCCTCCGTCGTCGCGTCGTCGAACGGGTCGGGCGTGGCCGGGACCTGGAGCCGCAGGACGGGGCCGTTGCCGAGCCGCGCGTACCCCCGGCCGGGCGGGACGTCGGGGACGGGCGTGGTGCGCGGGATCTCCCCGAGCACGGATCG
Organism: Streptomyces pristinaespiralis; assembly: GCF_001278075.1. GTDB lineage: Bacteria > Actinomycetota > Actinomycetes > Streptomycetales > Streptomycetaceae > Streptomyces > Streptomyces pristinaespiralis. The sequence goes on from NZ_CP011340.1 coordinate 7,113,576, forward strand.
GATGTCGTCGACGCCGGCCCCGCCGAGGACCACCCGGGCACGGGTGTGGGTGCGTACCGCCTCGGTCAGCGCGTCGACGCTGTCGAACTGCTCGGCCACGACCACCGTCACGTGCGCGGCCCGTCCGTGCCGCAGTGGCACGGACAGCAGCTCCTGGGGGTCCACGTGCCCGTCAGCCGCGGCCAGGTGTCCGAAGACGCCGGGCCGGTCCACCAGGATCCACAGCGGCCGCCTCGTGTCCTCGGGGGCCGGCTGCCCCGCCTGCCGGGCCCTGTTGGCGGCGATGAGCCGTCGCTCCGTCTCATGGGCGGCCCATTCCAGGCTCGACAGCGCGCCGGCGAGACCGCATTCGACGGCCAGCACGCCCGCGCGGCCGATGAGGCAGGAGTATTCGCCGGTTCCGCTGCCCTCCACGATCAGTACGTCCCCGTGCTGCAGCGCCTGCAGGGCGATGGAGCGGAGAAGGGTCGTGGTGCCGCTGCCCGGTCCGCCGACGGCCAGCAGGTGCGGCTCGGTGGAGCGCGGTCCGGTGCGCCAGACGACCGGGGGCGCCTGGACGGTGATGTCGCCCTGGACGACCGGCACCGTGCGCTGGACCGCGTCGGCGTCGGTGAAGCCGAGGACGGTCTCGCCGGGGACGGTGACGAAGCGCTGGGCGGCGATGTCGGTGGACAGGGCGGGCAGCACGCTCATCACGAGCTCGTTGCCCTCCTCGTCCCAGGTGAAGAGGTATTCGCGCCCGCGCCCGGACTTCGCGTGCAGCAGCTGCTCGATCCGGGCCCGGGCAGCGGCCTCGCCGTCGGTGAAGTACGCGGGGTATGTGACGCGCAGCCGGGTGAGGCGGCCGTTGCCGTCGAACTCGTACTCACTGAAGGCCTTGCTCCACTCCCCGCGGTGGGCGAACAGCGGAGCCGGGTCCTCGGGGACGGAGAAGTACGGGACGAGTGCCTCGTACAGCGCCTGCAGCCGGGCGGTCTCCGCCTCGTCGGGTCCGGTCCTGACCGGTGTCCGGACGCGGCCCTGCCAGGCGGCCGCGGCCATCACCGTGATCAGGGCGACGAGTGGCCCGTACGGGATGAGCGCGACCACCAGGATGCAGGCGGCGACAAGGAACAGGGTCGGACCACGCCGCTCCTTGGGGGTGCCGGCCCACTTCTGCCGGCCCTTCGCGGCGAGTTTCCGCAGACCGCGGGAGACCGTGATCAGCGGATGGAGGACGTCCGTGGCGCTGTCGGCGGCCGTGCGCGCGATCTCTCGGCTGCGGGTGATCTGGGCGCTGCCGCTGCTCAGAATGCGGGGGAGTGGACGCCGGGCCACATCGTCTCCTGTGGGTGCCGAAGGGACGGGCGGTCAGAACTTGATCCCGCCCAGCAGACCGGCCAGGCTCGTCGTGCCTGCCTGGATGCTGGGGGCGATCGCGGTGCCGGCGAGGAAGAAGCCGAACAGCGCGGAGACGAGCGCGTGCGAGGCCTTGAGGCCGTCCTTCCTGAAGAACAGGAAGACGATGATGCCGAGGAGCACGACGCCTGACATGGACAGAATCATGAGGTTCTCCTGGGTGAGGGGACAGTCACCATGAGTTCTTCCAGGCTTACCGAAAGTATCTATGCGACAAAAGGTGCAAAAGAGTGAAATTCTGAGCATTTCACTGCACTGGCGGGCAGCCGGTCGTTGCCCGGCGGGCAGAGGGCCCGAACGCGCGGCACAGTGCCTCCGCGGCGGGATGCATTGCCCCGGGCGCGCCGGGTCATGTCGCCGGCCGGGCAGTACCCTGTCGATTCACTCGTACGGCTGCTCCTGCCGTGCGGGCCAGGCAGAACGTGAAAGGCGGTACGTCCGATGAGTGAGGTCCCGGACCCCGAGGTGATCGAACTCGCGACCAAGGTCTTCGACCTGGCGCGCCAGGGGGAGACCGAGGCACTCGCCGCGTACGTCGACGCGGGCGTCCCGGCCGACCTCACCAACGACAAGGGCGACACGCTCGTCATGCTCGCCGCCTATCACGGCCACGCTGCCGCCGTGGAGGCGCTCCTCGCCCGCGGCGCAGAGCCGAACCGGGCCAACGACCGCGGGCAGACCCCTCTCGCCGGTGCCGTCTTCAAGGGGGAGGACGCCGTGATCCGCGCTCTCCTCGCCGGAGGCGCCGACCCCGAGGCGGGCACCCCGTCCGCGGCGGATACGGCGCGGATGTTCGGGAAGGCGGATCTTCTGGAGCTGTTCGAAGCCCGCTGAGCGGCTCGCGGGCAGCTGTGCAGGGGCCACCGCGGGGGGCGCCGTAAATGTGGTCGCGGTGGCGAAATGGGTGGGTCATCATGACGTCAGCCCCATCCCGGACGACATCAACCGGGAGTTTCCCCTGGGGCCACCGAAGAGAGGCAGAGGAAGATGGTCTACACCGAGCGGAAGACGCGTATGACGACGGGCGGCCCTGCATGCTGCTGCGTGGCCTAGGCACATCAGTCCCCGGTTGCGTCGACAGCTTGATGTGAGGCATTTTCCCATGTTCGATCCAGTCATAGCGCCGAGCGGCACCTTGCTCGGCCTGCTGCAGAGGGGCCGTGGCGACGGCACGCTGCACGCGCTCGCAGCCCCGCGGGCCGAAGCCCTCGCCGCCCTCAACCACTGCGTGCTCAGCGACCCCCGCCACGACTGGCAGGTCGAGAACCGCTCCCTCTACTACGCCCGCCTCTTCCTCGATCTCCACGGCAGTCTCGAGGAGATCGAGCGGCACCTGTGCGACGCCGACGACCACCTCGACACCGAGGAGTGCCGGACCGGTCTGGCCCTCGCGGTGCTCGGCCATCTCGCCTCCTACGGCAGGGGCGACGCACTCGCCCTGCTCCGGCAGTACGCCAGGAACGGCGCCAACTGGGCCTGGGCGCTCGACGAGCTCGCCCTCCGCGACGACGACGCGGGACTGCGGGCGCTGGCCCTGCCCATCCTGTCCCGGTTCCCCGCGAGCCCCGAGGGCGACGCCGAACTGGCCGTCGCGGTGCGGGACTCCTTCGAACCGCGGCCCTGGCGGCTGTGGGCGGAGGACCCGCGGGAAGCCGTGGGCGCCAGGATCAGGGCCGCGCAGGAAGCGGGCTCCTTCGACCGCTGGCAACGCCAGATGCGGCCTTCCGGGCCCCGGCCCGGCTGGAGCGTCCAGGCGGTCCTGGACTGGGCGGACCAAGGTCTGGAGCGAGGCAGCGCCCTGCATGTCCCGGCAGCGCGGTGCCTGACCGCAGTGGCAGGACCGGAGGACCGTCCGGCCATCGTCGAAGCCGCCCGCAGCGGGCCGGACGGCGCACGCTGCGCCGCCCTCCACTACCTGGCCGAGTCACGCGACGCCGTCGTCCTCGACCTGATCGAGACCGCTGTGGGCGCCGGTTCGAGGACCGTCGCCGAAGCCGCCGTCGCCGCCTTCGAGCGGATGTGCGGCGAGGAGGCCGTCGACCGCGCACGTGCCTGGGTGCAGCGCCCCGACGCCCTGGGCGCATCCGCGGCCGGCGTGCTCGCCTGCCGGGGCGTCGCCGCCGACGCGCAGCTCGTCCTCGGCGCCCTGCGAGAGACCGTGCGGGGCGACGGGCCCGACTCGCCCCGGCTGTGGACCCTCGTCGACGGGGCGGGACGGCTCGGCATCGCCTGCGCCGCCCCCGTGCTGCGCCATGTGTACCGGGAGACGGCCTCCTCGCACCTGCGGGGCCGCGCCGCACGGGCCCTCGCCACCACCGATCCCTCCTTCGCCACCGGCTTCGCCGTCGAATGCCTGTGGGACTGCGAGGAGACCACCAGGGAAGTCGCCGCTCTGCACGCGGAGACGGGTGACGTACGCGTCGCCGACCGGCTGCGCAGGCTCGCCGCCGACCCCGCGGAGGAGGCCGAGGTGCAGACCGCCGTGCGCAGCCGGATCGGACCGGACCGGCCGACCGTGTGACACGCGGCTCCGGGACCGGCCCAGGCGCCGCATGATCCGGTGACTGCGGCACCCCGCCGGACCGACGCCTTCGGGGGAGGCGTGCGGCGGCGACCGCGGCGCCCGCCGACGGTCGACGTCCGGCGCGGACACAAACGCTCATGGGACGTTCCACACACGGAAAGATCCACGTTGGCGCAGCCACTCCGGGGCCGACGACAACACGGGTATGCGTGTCGTCATCGTCACCGAATCCTTTCCGCCAGACGTCAACGGTGTGGCGCACTGCGCCCAGCAGACCGCCCGGCATATCGCCGCCCGCGGTCATGAACCGCTCGTCGTCGCCCCGGCCGCGGCCGGGGCGACGAGCTGCGACGCGGCCGCCCCCTACCCGGTGGTGCGCGTGCCCTCGCTGCCCCTGCCCGGCTATCCGCAGGTGCGCGTCGCCCTGCCCAGCCGCCGGGTCGCGGCGGCGATCGCCGCGCACCGGGCCGACCTCGTCCACCTCGCCAGCCCGTTCGTGCTCGGTGTGCGCGGCATGGCGGCCGCTGCGCGTCTCGGCCTGCCGGCCGTCGCCGTCTACCAGACGGACCTGGCCGGATACGCGCGTACCTACGTAGGAGCCGGTGAGGGTGCCGCATGGCGGCGCATCAGGGCCGTGCACGGCGCCGCCGACCGCACCCTCGCGCCGTCCACCGCCGCCCTGCGCGACCTCGAGGAGCACGGTGTCGAGCGGGTGCGGCTGTGGCCGCGCGGAGTGGAGACCACACGCTTCCGGCCGGAGCTGCGGGACGAGGAACTGCGCCGCACCCTCGCGCCGGACGGTGAGGTGATCGTCGGCTACGTGGGCCGGCTCGCCCCGGAGAAGCACGTCGAACTCCTCGCCGGGGTCTGCGCGCTGCCCGGCGTACGGCTCGTCGTCGTCGGCGACGGACCCAGTGGGGCGGCCCTGCGCGCCGCACTGCCCGGCGCCACCTTCCTCGGCCGGCGGACCGGCGACGATCTCGCGCGGATCTTCGCCTCGCTGGACGTCTTCGCGCACACCGGCCCCTACGAGACGTTCTGCCAGACCGTGCAGGAGGCCATGGCCTGCGGGATTCCCGTGATCGCGCCGGCCGCGGGCGGCCCGCTCGACCTCGTCGCCCACGGCCGGACCGGGCTGCTCGTAGAGCCGCACAGTGCCGACGCCGTACGTGCGGCGGTCGTCGCGCTCGCCGGCGACCCCGCCCTGCGGGCCGCGTACGGGCGGGCCGGGCTCGCCGCCGTCGAGGGCCGGACCTGGGCGGTGGTCGGCGACCTGCTGCTCGACCACTACGCCGATGTGCTCGGCGCGCGGACGGCGGTGGCGGCATGAGCGGGGAACACGGGCTGCGCATCGTACGCCTGGCGAACTTCGTCACGCCCTCGTCCGGAGGGCTGCGGACCGCGCTCGCCGAACTCGGCCGCGGATATCTGGCCGCCGGCCACGAGCCGGTGCTCGTCGTGCCCGGTGACGTCGAGAGCGACCGGCACACCGATCAGGGGCGCGTCATCACCCTGCCGGGACCGGAGATCCCGGGAACCGGCGGTTACCGGGTGCTCGCCGGACGGCGCAGGCTCCGCCGGGTGCTGGAGGAACTGGCGCCCGACCGGCTCGAGGTCTCCGACCGCACCACCCTGCGCTGGACCGGCGAGTGGGCACGGCGGCGGCGGATCCCTTCGGTGATGGTCTCGCACGAGACGGCCGACGGAGTGCTCCGCACGTGGGGCCTGACGGGGTCCGTCGCCGCGGGCACCGCGGACCGGCTCAACCGCCGCAGCGCGTGGGCCTATTCACGGATCGTCTGCACGACGGAGTGGGCGGAGCGCGAGTTCGTGCGCATCGGGGCACGCAATGTCGTACGGGCGCCTCTCGGTGTCGACCTGCGGCGCTGCCGGCCGGAACGGCGCAGCGCGCTGCTGCGCGCACGGCACGCGGCCGGAGCCGACGTGCTGCTTCTGCTGTGTTCTCGGCTCTCCGTGGAGAAACGTCCCGCTACGGCCCTCGACGCGCTCGCCGCACTGCGCGAGAGGGGCCTGCGGGTGTCGATGGTCGTCGCCGGCGACGGGCCGCTGAAGGCCTCGCTGGTACGCCGGGCGCACACGGACCGGCTGCCCGTCCGGTTCCTCGGCCATGTCCCCGACCGGGAGTCGGTCGCCGACCTCCAGGCCGCGGCCGACGTGTGCCTGGCCCCCGGCCCCGCCGAGACCTTCGGGCTCTCCGCCCTCGAGGCCCTGGCCTGCGGCACGCCGGTCGTCGCCAGCGCCTCTTCGGCGCTGCCCGAGGTCGTGGGCGACGCGGGGATCGCGGCGGCCGACACGGGCGCGGACTTCGCGGCCGCCGTGCTGGAGCTGCTCTCCCGGCCGGCGGAGGCGCGCCGCCGGGTGGCACGGGCGCGAGCCGAACTCTTCGGCTGGCAGCGGTCGGTGGCGGCGTTCCTCGCGGCTCACCAGGCGCTGCCGGCGGGGGACCCGGCCTCCGGTCCGGGGAGCGGGCGATGACGGCGCCGGCCGGCACACCGGACCGTCTCCGGCAGCCCGTGACAGTGGCGGAAGGTGGCGCCGGGCCCTGTACGGACAACAAGGCCCCCGATCCCGCAGGCCCCGCCGTGCAGTTCCGTCGCACGGGTCCGGGGCGGGGCGGACGGGCCGTGCGGACCGTACGGTTCGCGGCGCTCGGGGACTCGCTCACCGCCGGGGTCGGGGATCCCGTCGCAGGCGGCCGGCGGGGATGGGCGGCGCTGCTCGCGGGCACGATGGGCGGCGCCGGCATGTCCGTGGTCTTCCGCAACCTCGCCGTCAGCGGCGCCCTCAGTAAGGACGTCGCCGAGATCCAGGCGCCCGCCGCTCTGGCATTCTCGCCGGACGTAGCGTCCGTCGTCGTCGGCGTCAACGACACCTTGCGCCGCACCTTCGACATAGCCGATGTGGCCCGGCGGCTGGACGGCGTCACGTCCGCACTCGCCGCCCGCGGGACCGTGCTGCTGACGGCGTGCCTGCCCGACCCCGGCGCCATGTTCGGCCTGCCCGCCCCGCTCGCCCGCCCGCTGGCCCGGCGCCAGCGGGCGGTCAACGCCGTGGTCCACGCGCTCTCCGACCGGTACGACACCGTCCACCTGCACGCCGCCGAGGCGGCATGGGTGGCGGATCGCGCCATGTGGAGCGCAGACCGGCTGCACCCGGGCGAGCGAGGCCACCGGATGCTCGCCCGGCGCTTCCACGAACTCCTCGCCGCCCGCGGTCTCGCCGACGGCCTCCCACCGGACGCCGAGCCCGACCAACCGCCTGTGACCGCGGCCGCGTCGCTGCTGTGGCTGGCGACGGCGGGCACCGCCTGGACGGCCCGGCGCTGCACCGACCTGCTGCCGCAGTTGCTGCGCCTCGCAGGTGACGAGGTGCACCACTGGGTCCGCGGCACGAGCGCCCGCCTCGACCGCAGCTCGGACCTCGCCCTGTCCGCGGCGCTCGCCGCTGTGTCACCGGCCGTTCCCGGCGCGCGGCCCGGGCCGGGAGCGGGGGACTGAGCGGGGGCGTTCCGGAGCGTCGTCCCACGTCGCCTGCGGGACCGGGCCGTTTCGGGGCGGTCAGAGGAGTTCGCGGTCGCGCGTCTCCGGCAGGCCGGTCAGGGCGAGGACGGCGAGGCCGTAGCCGGCAGCGCCGAGGACCAGGGCGCCGCCCACGCCCCAGCTGTCGGACAGGAAGCCGACGAGCGTGGGCAGGAACGCGCCCACCGCGCGGCCGCTGTTGTAGGTGAAGCCCTGCCCCGTGCCGCGCACCGCCGTCGGGTACAGCTCGCTCAGGAACGAACCGAACCCGCTGAAGATCGCCGACATGCAGAACCCGAGGGGGAAACCGAGCACGAGCAGCAGACTGTTGGAGCCCGGAGGAATGTTGGTGTAGGCGATGATCCCCACCGAGGACAGCACCGCGAACAGCGCGATGTTCTTCTTCCGGCCGATCCGGTCGGTGAGGTAGCCGCCGGTCAGATAGCCGATGAAGGCGCCGGATATGAGGAACGTGAGATACCCGCCGGTGCCGACGACCGTCAGCCCGCGTTCGGTCTTCAGATAGGTGGGGACCCAGGTGGCGAGCGTGTAGTAGCCGCCCTGGACGCCTGTCGACAGCAGCGTGGCGAACAGCGTGATGCGCAGCAGGTCCTTCTTGAAGATCGTGGTGAACGATCCGCGTGCGGTGCCCGCGCGGCGCACTTCCGCCGCCTTCGGGGCATCGCTCACGTTGCGGCGCACGTAGATCACCAGCAGCGCGGGCAGCGCGCCGGTCCAGAACAGCACGCGCCACGCGGTGTCGGCGTCGACGAACCGGAAGACGAGTGTGTAGACGATCACGGCGAGCGCCCAGCCCGCGGCCCAGGCGCTCTGGACCGCGCCCAGTGTGCGGCCGCGGTGCTTGGCCGTGGCGTACTCGGCGACGAGGATCGCGCCGACCGCCCACTCGCCGCCGAAGCCGAGGCCCTGCAGGGCACGGAAGACGAGCAGCGTCTCGTAGTTGGGCGCGAAGCCGCACAACACGGTGAACACGGCGTACGTGATCACCGTCGCCATCAGTGCCTTCACGCGGCCGACACGGTCCGCGAGGATGCCGGCGAGGGCGCCGCCGACCGCGGAGACGACAAGGGTGACGGTGGTGAGAAGCCCGGTCCGGCCGTTGTCGAGGCTGAAGTACGCGGAGATCGCCACCATGCTCAGCGGCAGGGTGAAGTAGTCGTACGAGTCGAGGGCGTAACCGCCGAACGCGCCGCCGAAGGCGCGCCGACCGCGTGGGCCGAGGGCGCGCAGCCAGGCGAACGTGCCGCTGTCCTCGGGGAGTTGATCGTGCTTCTGCCGGACCTGTGGCGTGCTCATCTGCACCTCGCTGGGGGAGGGGAGCGGGAGGGGAGCATCTGGCGGTGTACAGTCACGTCAAGGTAGAGGATTGTTGAACGATACGGCAAGAGTCGTGTTGAGCGTTCCTGCTGCCGCTGCCGCTGCGCGGTGCGGGCCCGCACCGCGGCGAACGGACGCCCGCCCTCCGGCTTCCGCGGCCCCAACCGGCCTGCCCTACCGGCCGGTTGCACCAGGAGCCCGGCGTCCTCCCCAGAGGGCTCAGGGCAGCGAGCGCCGAGGCCGCCACGCAGGGCGGCTCCCTGGAACACGGCCGTCCCGGACGGTCCGTGCCGAAGGGCGCTCTGCGTCGTTTCGACCGTTGTCGGTGCGAGGACCTAATCTGTGCTCCGTGACTTCGCCTGCCTCGACGGACCTCGCTCCGCCCCAGCTCAGCGCGGGGCCGCGCCCCGCGCAGGGCCCGGCCGCCGACGAAGGGCTCGCGCGGCGCCTCCGCGCGCTCGCGTGCACCGCGCCCCTGCACGACCTGGACGTGCGCAAGGCGAATCTCGCGGGCGAGTACTCGGTCTACGCCATGGCGGAGGTCGCCCTCGCGGCCATCGACCTCGTCACGCTCAACATGGACTTCGACACCGGCGCCGACCACGACCAGATAGTCGCGCGCCTCGTCCCGCGTGTAGCCGCCCAGGCCCCGCGGCGGCCGGCCGCCGAGCACGAGCGCGTGGCCCGCTGGGTGCTGGAGAACCTGATCAACGTGGGCAGCGTCGACCGGGGCTTCCGCGCCGTCTACGGCACCTTCGGCCCGGACGGCGTCTACACCCGCCGCGACTACGACTTCAAGCTCATCGAGGAAGTCCCCGGCCGCGACGGCACCGTCTATCTGCGCACGACCGACGAAGCGGTCAACGTGCTGGTCGGCGCCCTCGACACCGACGTCACCAGCGCCCAGATCGCCGCCGAGGTGAAGCTCGAGGTGCTCATCAGCCGCGGCCGCCTCGCCGACGCGCAACTCGCCGCCGAGCAGGCCCGCTACCGGACCGTGCAGTACAGCGAGACACTGCGCCGCACCCTCGAGGCCACCCGGCGCAACGTCCGCGCCGTCGACTGGCTCAACACCGTCCCCGACATGATCGCCGAGGCGCTCGACCACGTGGCCGACCGCTACCGCCACGAGAACGCGATCCTCACCAACATCCGCAAGGCACGCGACGAGGCCGAGACCGGCGCCGACCCGAAGACCGCCGAGCACAAGCGGCGCGCCGCCGAGCTCGTGGACATAGTCAAGGACTGCATCCGGCGGCACACACAGCTCCAGTCCAGGCTGCTGGAGGCCGGACCGCTGTTCCGCGCCGAGCAGGACCGGCAGGCCTTCGCCCGGCCCGCCGCCCGCAGCGGCCTCGACCTGTACGGCCAGCTGCTGGCTCCGCTGCTGCCGCTGCCCGTGGAGTCGGCGATCCGCGTCACCGACGCGTTCTTCGCGAGCGGCACCGGGCTGCGCACACCGTCGTCCGTACGCGTCGGCGACCTGGTCGATCTGCTGCTGACCCCGCCGGCCGAGCGGGAACACCTCGGCGCGGAGATGCCGGAACCGGATCTGATCGCCACCCCCGACGACAGCCGCTTCAGCGAGGAGCAGCTCGCGAGCGCCATGGAACTGCTCGACCTCGAGCACGACGCGCCGCGCCGGCTCTCCGGGCTGCTCGCGGAGGCCCGCCGCCGCGACCCCGACCTGCCGTACCTGGTCGCGCTGCTGGCAGTCCACGCGGCGAGCCCGCCGGTCGGCACCGCGTACCGCCAGGGCGAGCAGCGGCTGCTGTTCGCCGTCGACGACGGCACCGAGCTCGACGACCCGGAGTTCGGCGGCGCCGACCTCATCGTCGGCACGGCGCTGCTCGACGCGGTGGGCATGGCCGCGGCCCGCTCGGAGGCGACATGACCTCCCGCCGGACCGGCCGTCCCGCCGCCGCACCGCCGTGCCCGGCCCCCACCACCGCCCCGACCACCCCCCACCGAGGAGCCCCGTGAGCGACCACCACGCCGAGCCCCCCGCCGCGTGGAGCGACCCGGCCGCCCCGCAGGGACCCCCCTCCGGCCCGATGTCAGCCGCCGCGCCAGGCCCCGGCGGCGTCACACCCGCCGACGCGGCGGACGCCGCACGGCTCGTCTCCTTCGGGCTCCAGCCCAAACTGCTGCCGGCCCGCGACGCCGAATACGCCGAACTGCTGCGCCGCTACCGCGAGGACCCCGCCTTCGCCCGCCTCGCCGACGCGGTCGCAACCGGCCTCGGCCTCGTCGTGCTGGAGGTGTCGCCGCGGGCGGGCATGGCCGTCACCGCGGGCGAGGACTCGGTGTTCGCCGTCCGGATGGGCGACTACGCCCGCCGCGCCTCCGCCGAGTCCGCCGACCGTTTCCTGCACGGCCTGGCCCATCTCGCCGTCGCCGCGCTGGCCTTCCCTCGCCCCGAGGACCTCGCCGACGACGGATACATCGGCCGGATCACCGTCAACGGCGTCGACGCCTTCGTACGTCAGGCCTGCCGGCGTCTCGAGGAGCGCGCCGACGAGCAGGGCGAGAACACCGACCCGGCGAGCGACGCACCCGGCCTGGAGGCCGCCTGGCGGGTCTACGCGCGCCGCAGCGCCACCGGCGCCACCAAGGACGCCCGCCGCCTCGCGGGCTCGACCACCGGCATCGTCGGCAAGGCCGTCGCCTTCCTCACCGACTCGGGCTTCCTCCAGCGGACCGGTGACGACGCCGGAGGCGCGTACCGAACCACCGCCCGCTACCAGTTGCAGGTCCGCGACATGGCGGGCAGCGCCGCGATGGCCGAGCTGCTGGAGCTGGGCGTCGTCCCGGTCGGCGACGGCTCCGCCACGCTCGTGGCGCCGCCCGACGGCGACGACCTCGACCTGGCCGCCGACGCCGGTCTGCCCTTCCACGCGTAACCGCCCGCGCAACTGTTAGACGACTGAGAGTCCGCCGCCATGTACGAGTTGTCCCGGGTCCGCCTCTACTCCATCGGTCCCGCCGGTGCGCGCTACGCCGACACCGTGCTCGACCTGCGCGGAGTCGGCGAGCCCGTGCCCGATCCCGCCCCCACGCAGGCGGAGTTCTTCGAGGAGGAGCCGGTCGGCCCGCCGCGCCGGCCCGCTCCCGCGGGTGTGCTCTTCCTCGAGAACGGCGGGGGCAAGTCCGTCCTGCTGAAGCTGATCTTCTCCGTGATGCTGCCGGGCCACCGCAACACCCTGGGAGGCGCCAGTTCGGGTGTGCTGCGCAAGTTCCTGCTCGCGGACGACTGCGGGCACGTCGCGCTCGAATGGCAGCACACGCTCACCGGCGAACTGGTCGTCGTCGGCAAGGTCAGCGAATGGCGCGGCCGCCAGGTGTCCAACGACCCGCGCAAGTTCGCCGAGGCCTGGTACTCCTTCAGGCCGGGACCCGGCCTCGGCCTCGACTCGCTCCCCGTGGCCGAGTCCACCGCCGTCCGTCCGCCCGTCGAGGGTGTCTCCGGCGCCCAGGGACGCCGCCGCACCATGAAGGGCTTCCGGGACGCGATCACCGAGGCGGGCAAGGCGTATCCGCATCTCGACGTGCACTGGGAGGAGATCCACGACCGCTGGAACGAGCACCTCGGCGACCTCGGCCTCGACCCCGAACTGTTCCGGTACCAGCGGGAGATGAACGCCGACGAGGGCGAGGCGGCCGGCCTGTTCGCGGTGAAGAAGGACTCCGACTTCACCGATCTGCTGCTGCGGGCCGTCACCGACACCCGCGACACGGACGGTCTCGCCGACCTCGTCAGCTCGTTCGGCAACAAGCTGGGCCGCCGGGCGGAGCTCAACGCGGAACGGGACTTCACCGCGGGCTCCGTCGACCTCCTCGGCCGGATCGTCGACGCCGCGGAGGCAAGGACCAGGGCACGCGACGTCCACGCCGGCGCCGAGCGCCGCACCCGCACCCTGGCACGCCGGCTCTCCGCCCGCGCCGCGGACGAGCGCGCCCGCGCCGCGGACCTCGCCCAGCAGGTCACCGCCGCCGCGCACACGGTGACCGGCGCCGAGCGCGAACGCGACCGCAGCTCCCTCGTCGCCGCCGAACTGGCCTACCGGCACGCCTCGCTGGCACTCGCCGCCGCGGAGAAGGGCGCCGCGGCGCAGCGCCGTGAACTGATCGACGCACGCACGCTGCACTCCGCATGGCTGGCCGCGGAGGCGGTGCTGCGCCACCGGGCGGCCGGCGACCGGTCCGCCCGTGTCGCCGCGGCGATCCGCGAGGCCGAACGCGACGCGGCCCCCGCGCTCGCCGCCCGGGCCAAGGCCGCCGGCGACCTGGTGCGCGCCCTGCACACCGCCGCGGAGGACGGCGAACGCGTCGCCAACGAAGAGGAAGAGCGTTCCCGCGCGCTGCAGGAGACGGGCGAGGCGGCACACCGCGACGCCACCGTCGCCGCCACCGAGGCGCAGCGCGCCCGCAGCGAGATCGGCCACCTGCGCCAGCGGCTCAGCGAGGTCGAGCAGGAGACCGCCGAGGCCGTACGGGCCGGATGGCTGGACGACACCGCTCCCGACGCCGACCCGGCACGCGCCGCGCTGGCGGCGAGCGACGCGGAGAAGACCGCCGTCGCCGGATGGGACGAGGCCCGTGAGGCGGCCCGCTCGACGGCGGAGCGGGCGAAGGAGGCAGCCGCCGCGGAGTCACGCGCGGAACTGGCCGCGGCCCGCGCCGCCGACGCCGAGCGCGCCGCGGAGCACGCCTACGAAGCGGAGCGCCGAGCCGCGGAGTCCATCGCGGCGGACGAACGCCTCGCGGACCTGCTGAGCCTCGCCCCCGCGCGCCTGCCCGTCCCGGTCCCCTCCCCGCGTACCGCGGCATCCGACGGCCGGAGCACCGGGGCGGACGCAGCGGACGCCGGCAACGTTCCCGCGGCCGACGGCGACGCCCACGCCGACGCACCCACCGGCAGCGGCGGCCGCCCCGGCCCCCGCCGTACCGGCCAAGGGCCCCTCACCGTCGAGGAGCTCGACGGATTCGCCGGCGAACTGCGCGAGCTGCTGGAGCAGTCCGTCTCCTCCGCGGAACGGCAGCTGTTCGACCTGCGGACCGCCGCCGCCGACGACGCCCGCATCCTCGGCGCGCTCGGCGACGGCGGCCTGCTGCCGCCCGGCCCCGACGTCCTCGCCACCGTCGAGTACCTGGGCGAGCACGGCATCCCCGCCCTGCCCGGCTGGCGCTATCTCGCCCAGTCCGTCGACCCCGCCGACCACGCCGCCGTGCTCGCCGCCCGGCCCGAACTGGTCGACGGCGTCGTGATCACCGACCCCGCCTCGCACACCCGTGCACGCGAGGTCCTTGCCACAGCGGCCCTGTTGCCCCGCTCCGCCGTGGCCGTCGGGACCGCCGCCGCACTGCTCGCCCCCGTACCGCAGCCGGGGAACGCGGGCGGGGAAGAGGACGTGTTCCTCGTGCCGCCGAACCCGGCCATGCACGACGAGCACGCCGCCGACGAGGAGCGTCACGCACTGCGTGCCAGGGCGGCCGCGCGGGACGAGGAGATCCGCGTCCTCGCCGCCCGCCTCGCGGCCGACCGGTCCCTCGCGGCCCGGCTCGGCGCATGGCGGGCGGACTGCCCGCCCGGAATGCTCGCCGAGCTCGCAGAAGGCGCCCGTACGGCCCGCGAGGCGGCGCGCGAAGCGCAGCAGACGCTCGAAGAGGCCCGCACCGCCCGTGCCGAGGCGGAGGAGGCGGCGGCCGACGCCGCCCGCGTGCGCGACGAGCGGCAGGAAGCGGCCCAGCGTGCCCGCCGGGTCGCGGACGCCCTCGCCGGCCTCGCCTTCCGGCTCCGCGAACGGGCCGGCTGGCAGGTGAAGCTCCGCGAACTGGCCGACGAGGCCGCCGAGTCGGAGGCCCGCGCCGCGACCTGCCTGGAGCGGGCCAAGGCCGCCGACGAGGACCGCCGGGCCGCCCAGCGCGCGGCGGACGACGCACGCCGCACCGCCCGCGCCCTGCGGGCGGAGCGCGCCGAGATCGCCGGAGCGCCGGAGAGCCTGCCGGAGCCGGACGACCGGACCCCGCGCCCCTCGCTGCCCGCGCTGCGCGAGGCGTACCGCGCGGCCTCCCAGCTCTACGAGAAGGTGGGCGTCGGAGCGGACCTGCGCGCCGAACAGGCCCGCGCCGAGAGCGACGAGAGCGCCGCCCTCGCCGAACTCGACCGGCTCACCAACAAGGTCCGCACCCGCGCCGCCCAGCTCCTGGAAGGCACGGACGGCGCCGACGGCCCCTCCCGCCAGGCGGCCGTCGTCCGCGCCGAGGCCCTGGTGCAGATGCTGGAGACGCGTGCCTCCGAGGCCAGCGAGAAGCTGGGCCGGCTGCGCG
Organism: Streptomyces pristinaespiralis; assembly: GCF_001278075.1. Classification (GTDB taxonomy): domain Bacteria; phylum Actinomycetota; class Actinomycetes; order Streptomycetales; family Streptomycetaceae; genus Streptomyces; species Streptomyces pristinaespiralis. The sequence continues at coordinate 7,128,705 of NZ_CP011340.1, forward strand.
GCGAGGCCGAACGGCTCGCCCCCGCCGACGGCGAGGCACACACCGCGCTGCCCGACGAACTCGTCCCGGCCGACGCCGAACACGCCCAGGCACTCCTGCGCACGGCCACCGCGGGACTGGCCGCCTGCAACGACACGCTGGAGACGGCCCGCGCCGCACACGCCGGACTTCTCCACGCCCACCGGGCAGCGGAGGACGCGGCGGGCGGCTTCGACGAGACGGCCGCGCTCCTGCGGGACCTGCTGCGCGACCACCACCAGGACGACGAGCCGGCGCAGAGCCAGGAGCCGTACCCCGGCACCCTGGAGGAGGCACGCCACTCCGCTGCCGAGGCACGCCGCTCGCTGCGCGGATGCGCCGCCGACCTGTCCACCGCGGAGGCGGCGGTACGGGAGGCGAGCGACGTGCTCGTACGGCACGCCAACTCCACCCGCTACGAGCAGGTGCGCACCCCTGCCCGGCAGCAGATCCGCGAACTGCCCGCAGCCGCCCTGCCCGAGCACGCGGCCAAGTGGGCCGAGGCGTTCGCGCCCAGGCTGCGCGTGCTCACCGACGAGCTGGAGCAGCTCGAGCGCAACCGCGACACCATCGTCGACCGGCTGCGCGGCCTCGTGGAGTCAGCGCTCGCGACGCTCCGTTCGGCCCAGCGGCTCTCCCGCCTGCCGGAAGGGCTCGGCGAGTGGTCGGGGCAGGAGTTCCTGCGGATCCGCTTCGAGGAGCCGGACCAGGCGACCCTCGCGGAGCGGCTCGGCGAGGTCATCGACGAGGCGACCCGCGCGGCGGTCAAGAAGAACTCCGACCTGCGCAGGGACGGGATGTCGCTGCTGCTGCGCGGAGTGCAGGCCGCCCTCGAACCGCGGGGCGTGGCCGTGGAGATCCTCAAGCCCGACGCGGTGCTGCGTGCCGAGCGGGTCCCGGTCGGACAGATGGGCGACGTCTTCTCCGGCGGCCAGCTGCTGACCGCGGCCATCGCCCTGTACTGCACGATGGCCGCGCTGCGCAGCAACGACCGGGGCAGGGACAAGCACCGGCACGCCGGGACGCTCTTCCTCGACAACCCCATCGGCCGGGCCAACGCGACGTACCTGCTCGAGCTCCAGCGCGCGGTCTCCGATGCGCTGGGTGTGCAACTCCTCTACACCACCGGGCTGTTCGACACGACGGCGCTGGCGGAGTTCCCACTGGTGATCCGGCTGCGCAACGACGCGGATCTGCGGGCAGGGCTGAAGTACATCAGCGTGGAGGAGCATCTGCGGCCGGGACTGCCGCAGGTGGACCCGGCAGACGGGACGGTGCACGGGGAGATCACCGCGACCCGTATGTTCAAGCGCGCTCCGGTGCCCGAGCAGGCCACGGGGGAGCAGTCGGCGAACCGCTCCCCGGACGCGGCCACGCAGGGCCGGCCGTAGCGGGCCGGCCTCGTCTGACCGGACACGAGCGACGACCGGCCCACGACCGGCCGACGACCGACCCACCGGGCAGGGCCGGCCGTAGTGGCGGCCCGCTGTGCCGGCGCGGCCCCGGCTCGAGCACCGCCGGGGCGCGCGCCGTGCACCGCCGGGTGCGTGCGGCCGTGTGCCGCGCGGGCGCCGCTACGCCTGGGAGAGCCTTCCGCCGGCCCGTTGCCGTATGCGGGACGCCCCCCGCGCGGCTGCGCGGGCGGCACGGCGGGCCCTGCGGCGTTCGCGGCGCAACTGGCGCGCGGTGCTGCTGGGCACCGACACCACGCCGTTGCGCTGGTTCCACACCTGGCGGGTCACCCACACGTCGAGCACCGCCCATGTGGCGACCACCGTGCCCGCCACCGTGCTCAGGACCAACGGGAAGGCCAGCCACGCTCCGGAGAGCGTGAAGAGCAAGGCGGTCATCGCCTGAATCATCGTCAGCGACACGATGATCACCGCACGGACCGCCGCTCTGCGGACAGGCTCGGCCATACGCCTTCTGGTCGCCGGCTCCTCCACCCAGAGCTGCCGCGGCACACACAGGTCGTCCACCGCCGGCGTCGCCTCACGACGCTCGTCCGTGTCCATGGATCGTGTCACTCCCCACCTCTGTCCGACTTAACGGTGGCTGCCCGGAATCTGGCGTCCTACTCCGGTTGCCGCGCAACCGCGACGCAACCGCAGCGCACCGCCGTGCACTTCACGCACCCCGAAATCGGATTTCACCGCCGACAACGGCCGGATCCTTGTGCGTGGCGAGTGCGAACCCCCGGTACCCCCGCAAGGAATGACGTACGACCAGGCGTGATGATTCCCGGGGAGCGAAGAGATCCAGCCATCTGCCCGGGTCACGAAAACGACGTGCCGACGCCGTCGCCCGGTACTCCCGGTAACGCCATCTCCATGAATACCGGGACATCCCATGATCAGACGGCGTGACGAAGGCCGAAAACCGTCCGGACGTGTCTTCGAGTTGCCTGTGCGGCAGTAGTAGGCTCACGCCGTTTGCTGACGGAACACCACCCGCACCGTTCGGGTCGAGCAGGGGGAGGCCATGCGCTTTCGCGGGAAGTCCATCCGCCGGAAGATCGTGGCGCTGCTGCTCGTCCCGCTGCTGTCGCTGACGGCCCTGTGGGGCTTCGCCACCGTACTGACCGGTCGTGAGGCGAATCAGCTGCTGGCGGCGAGTTCCGTCGCGGAGAAGGTCGGCATGCCCGTCGAGGACACCATCGACGTCATCCAGCAGGAACGCCGGCAGACACTCGTCTACCTCGCGGACCGGCGTGCCTCCGGCGCGCAGCAGACCATGAACACCCGCCGTTCGGCCACCGACACCGCCGTCGCCGCCGTGCGCCGCAACGCGCAGTCGTCCTCGGTCCGCGAGGACCTGACCTCCGACTCGTCGCGCCGGCTGACCTCTCTGATGGAGGCGTTCGACGGGCTCGACGCCCTGCGCCGGTCCGTGGACACGAACACCGTGACCCGCGCACAGGCGCTCGAGTTCTACAACGGCCTCATCGAGCCGTCGCACGGGTTCCTGCTGACGCTGCACGCCCTCGACGACGTCGAGCTCGAACGACAGGGCCGCGCGCTGGTCGGCCTCTCCCGCGCCCGCGAGATGCTCTCCCGCGAGGATGCCCTGATCGCCTCCGCGCTGACGACCCGGAAGACGACGGCCCGGGAGATCCGCGAACTCAGCGACCACGCCGCCCATCGGCAGGTCTACTACGAGACCAACCTCGAGATGCTGCCCGCCCGCGACCGGGGGACGTTCCAGCAGTACTGGCGCAGCCCCGAGACGGCGCCCCTGCGCGACGCGGAGGAACGCATCATCGCCGCCGGGCCCTCCGAAGGGCTCCCGCCGTCGGAGGCCGAGCGCTGGCAACAGGCCGCCACCCCGGTCCTCGACAACCTCGACCGAGAGGCCGCGGACGCCCGCGACCGCTACCAGGACCGGGTCGAACCCGCCGCGTACGGTGTCCTCGTCAAGGCGGGCGTGGCGGGCGTGCTCGGCTTCCTCGCCCTGCTCGTCTCCGTCATCGTGTCCGTCCGCATCGGCCGCGACCTGGTCCGCGACCTCTCCCGGCTGCGCAAGGAGGCCCACGAGGTCTCCGGAGTGCGGCTGCCCAGCGTCATGCGCCGCCTCGCCGCCGGAGAGCACGTCGACGTCGAGACGGAGGCCCCGCGGCTCGAGTACGAGAAGGACGAGATAGGCCAGGCCGGACAGGCCCTCAACACCCTCCAGCGGGCGGCGGTCGAGGCCGCGGTGCGCCAGGCGGACATGCGGCGCGGAGTCTCCGAGGTGTTCGTCAACCTCGCCCGCCGCAACCAGGTCCTGCTCCACCGTCAGCTCTCGCTCCTCGACACCATGGAGCGGCGCACGGAGGACACCGAGGAACTGGCCGACCTCTTCCGGCTCGACCACCTCACCACCCGTATGCGGCGCCACGCGGAAGGCCTGGTCATCCTCTCGGGCGCGGCTCCCTCACGGCAGTGGCGCAAGCCCATCCAGCTGATGGACGTGGTGCGTGCCGCGGTCGCCGAGGTCGAGGACTACGAGCGCATCGAGGTGCGCAGGCTGCCGCGCATCGGCGTCGGCGGCCCCGCCGTCGCGGACCTCACCCACCTCATAGCCGAACTCCTCGAGAACGCCACGGTGTTCTCGCCGCCGCACACCGGCGTCCAGGTCCTCGGCGAGCGGGTCGCCAACGGTTTCACCCTCGAGATCCACGACCGCGGTCTCGGCATGGCGGCCGACGCCCTCCTCGAGGCCAACCTGCGCCTCGCGGAGACACCTGAGTTCGAGCTCTCCGACACCGACCGGCTCGGCCTGTTCGTCGTCAGCCGCCTCGCCCAGCGCCAGAACGTCCGGGTCTCGCTCCAGCAGTCCCCGTACGGCGGCACGACCGCCGTGGTCTTCATACCGGCGGCCCTGCTCACAGAGGCGCCGGAGACCCAGGGCACCGGCTTCCGGCTCGACCGCAAGAGCGAGAGTGCCGCCGGCAGGCGCGGCGACGGCAGGCAGCCGGCCCTGACGAAGCTGCCCAGCGGCCTCGGGGGTGCGGCCGTCCTGGACGGCCCCGTCGAGCTGGAGGCCCCGATCGGCGCGCTGGGCCCCGACGAGCGCGACCGCTCGCTGCTCGGCGACGACCCGACACTGCCCGCGGACCCCGGCCGCCTCGCCGACCTCGAGGACAGTGAGAGCGAGCGGGGCGGCATCTTCCGCCCGCGGCGCCGCGGCGAGGCGACGGGCGAGCAGCACCAGCAGGCACGGGAGCGGTCGGAGGAGCACCGCGCCGGCCCGGTGCCCCTCCCGCGGCGCAGGCCCCCGACACTCGTCGCCGATCACGGCCGCAGGGTCGACGAGCGAGCAACCGACGGCCGGGGCCATCCGACACCGGATTCCGGGCGGGCCGTGGAGCCCACCCCGTTCGCGAGGCCGCCGCTGTCGGCGGCGCCCACGCCACTCACGGCCGAGCGCCGCGAGCGGGGCAGGTCCGGGCCCGTGTCCGGTCCGGCGCCCGTGCCGCCGTCCGGCGACGGGGCACCACCGTGGCCGGCGCGGCAGTCCGACGGCGACACCGCGCCGCTGCTCGACGGCCTGCCCCGCCGCGTACGGCAGGCCAGCCTCGCGCCCCAGCTCCGTGCGTCGGGCTCCGCCGCAGGGCCGGGCGCCGCCTCACCGGAAGCGGGGGAGCCGGAGCGCGACGCGGAGGAGGTCCGCAGCCGCATGGCCTCCATGCAGCGCGGCTGGCAGCGCGGCCGCCGCCGCAACGCCGAGGAAGCCGCGGCAGAACAAGGCACCGACCCGGCCGTCGGCGACGGCCGGACCGCACCAGGATCGACATCGGAGGGGGACGGTCGATGACCGCACCGCACGCCGCAGCAACGGACGCCACAGGGGACCGGTTCGGGGCACAGCGCCCGGGTGGGCTCAACTGGCTCCTCGACGAGCTGGTGGACCGCGTCGCCAGTATCCGCAAGGCCCTGGTGCTCTCCAGCGACGGCCTTGCCACCGGCACCTCCCGGGAGCTCACCCGTGAGGACAGCGAGCATCTCGCCGCCGTCGCGTCCGGCTTCCACAGCCTGGCCAAGGGAGTCGGCCGCCACTTCGACGCGGGTCAGGTCCGCCAGACCGTCGTCGAGCTCGACGAGGCGTTCCTGTTCGTCACCGCCGCGGGGGACGGCAGCTGCCTGGCCGTCTTCGCGGACGCCGACTCCGACGTGGGGCAGGTGGCGTACGAGATGACGCTCATGGTCAAGCGCGTCGGAGCGCACCTCGTCACGGCGCCACGGACCGGTCAGGCCGCCGGAGGGTGAGGCGATGAGTGAATCGCTGCGGCACGGCCGCAGGTCGCACCACTGGATCGACGCCGACGCCGGCCCGGTGGTGCGCCCGTACGCGATGACCCGCGGCCGCACCAGCCATGCCGGCCGCCACCGCCTCGACCTGATCGCCCTGGTCGTGCCGGAGGCCGCGGCCGACGACCCGGGCCGTGACCAGACGCTCTCGCCGGAACACGTCGAGATCGTCGAACGCTGTGGCAGCACCCCCCAGTCCATCGCCGAACTGGCGGCCGGTCTCGACCTGCCGGTCGGTGTGGTCCGCGTCCTCGTCGGTGACCTCGTCGACGACGCACTCGTACACGTAACCCGTCCCGTTCCGCCGGCCGAACTGCCGGACGTGAGCATTCTCCGCGAGGTGATCAATGGTCTTCGGGCGCTCTAGCCGCCGCAAGGCGCCGATCGAGCCGGTGACGCTGAAGATCCTGGTGGCAGGCGGCTTCGGCGTCGGCAAGACCACCCTGGTGGGTGCGGTCAGCGAGATCAAACCGCTGCGCACGGAGGAGACGCTCACCGAGGCCGGACGGCCGGTGGACGACATCGCCGGCGTCGAGGGCAAGACGACCACCACGGTCGCCATGGACTTCGGGCGGATCACCCTCCGCGAGGACCTGGTCCTCTATCTGTTCGGTACCCCCGGACAGGACCGGTTCTGGTTCCTGTGGGACGAGTTGGCGCAGGGCGCGCTGGGCGCGGTGGTCCTCGCGGACACCCGCCGCCTGGAGGACTGCTTCGCGGGGGTCGACTACTTCGAACGCAGGGGCATCCCGTTCGCGGTGGCCGTCAACTGCTTCGAGGGGGCGAACCGTTTCCCGGAGGAGTCCGTACGGGCGGCCCTCGACCTCGACCCGGAGGTGCCGCTGCTGATGGGCGACGCGCGCTCACGCGAGTCGGTCAAGGACATCCTCGTCGCGGTCGTCGAGCACGCGCTGACCCGTGCGGATCAGGTCCGCGAACACGCCGCGACCGCGGGCACCTGAGACCGCCACCGGCCGCGGCCGGGGCCGCCCCGCCAGGTGGCCGGCGCCTGCGACGACACGCCGCGACCGCCGGCACCTGGGACCGACACGGCCCGTACCCCCACCGACCGGGGTACGGGCCGTGAGCTCTTCGCCGCACGGGACCCGACAGGCCAGGGGCGTCGGGACCAGGGGCGATCGGGCGGCGGCCCCTAGCTCCCGCCGGCCTCCTCCTCCCAGCCGAAGCTCTTCTCCACCGCCTTGCGCCAGTTGTGGTACTCGCGCTCGCGGACCTCCGCCTCCATCCGCGGTGACCACTCGACATCGCGCTGCCAGTGGGTCTTGAGCTCGTCCAGGTCCGCCCAGACACCGGTCGCCAGTCCGGCCGCGTAGGCCGCTCCCAGGCAGGTCGTCTCCGACACCTTCGGCCGGATCACCGGCACGCCCAGCACGTCCGCCTGATGCTGCATCAGCAGATGGTTGGCGGTCATGCCTCCGTCGACCTTGAGCGTGGTGATCTGCACGCCGGAGTCCTGGTACATCGCGTCGACCACCTCCCGCGTCTGCCAGCTGGTCGCCTCCAGCACCGCCCGGGCCAGGTGGGCCTTGGTCACGTACCTGGTCAGGCCGGTGACGACGCCGCGCGCGTCGGAGCGCCAGTAGGGCGCGTAGAGGCCGGAGAAGGCCGGCACGATGTAAGCGCCGCCGTTGTCCTCCACGCTCGCGGCGAGCGTCTCGATCTCGCCCGCCGAGCGGATGATGCCGAGCTGGTCGCGGAACCACTGCACGAGGGCGCCCGTGATGGCGATGGAGCCCTCCAGGCAGTAGACGGGCGACTCGTCGCCGATCTTGTAGCCGAGCGTGGTGATCAGCCCGCTCTTCGACGGGACGGGCCGGTTGCCGGTGTTGAGGAGCAGGAAACTGCCGGTGCCGTAGGTGTTCTTGGCCGTTCCGGTGTCGTAGCACGCCTGGCCGAAGATGGCGGCCTGCTGGTCGCCGAGCGCGGAGGCCACCGGCACGCCCGCGAGCTGTCCGACGGCCGTCCCGTACACCTCGGAGGAGGACCGGATCTCGGGCAGCACCGCCTTGGGCACGTTCATGGCGGCGAGGATCTCCTCGTCCCACTGGAGGGTCCGCAGATCCATCAGCATCGTCCGGGACGCGTTGGTGACGTCGGTGACGTGCACACCGCCGTCCGTGCCTCCGGTGAGGTTCCAGATCAGCCAGGAGTCGACGGTGCCGAAGGCGATCTCGCCCCGCTCGGCCCGTGCGCGCAGCCCCGGCACGTTGTCGAGCAGCCAGGCGGCCTTGGGTCCGGAGAAGTAGCTGGCGAGCGGCAGGCCGGTGGCGTCGCGGAAGCGGTCCTGCCCGTCGGCGCCGCCCAGTTCGTGGCAGAGGGCGGCGGTACGGGTGTCCTGCCACACGATGGCGTTGTGCACGGGCTTTCCGGTGGCCCGCTCCCACATGAGCGTCGTCTCGCGCTGGTTGGTGATGCCGAGGGCGCTGAGTTGGTCGGCCCGCAGGCCGGCCTTGGCCACCGCGCCGGCGACGACGGCCTGCACCTTCGACCAGATCTCGGTGGCGTCGTGCTCCACCCAGCCCGGCTTCGGGAAGATCTGGCGGTGTTCGCGCTGGTCGACGGCGACGATGGCGCCGTCCTGGTTGAAGATGATGCAACGGCTGGACGTGGTGCCCTGGTCGATGGCTGCGACGAACCTGTCCGTCATGGCGTCCCCTTGTCGGATCGGCTTCGGAATCGGCCCCGGGCCGGCCGGCGGGAGGGCCGGAGGCGCAGGGGGGCCCCAGACCTAGAAGGCCGCGTTGAAGATGAGTCCGGCCAGCAGCCCGCCGATGACCGGCCCGGCCACCGGCACCCAGGCGTAACCCCAGTCGGAGGTCCCCTTGTTGGGGATCGGCAGCACGGCGTGCAGAATGCGCGGGCCCAGGTCGCGGGCCGGGTTGATGGCGTAGCCGGTCGGGCCGCCGAGCGAGAGACCGATGCCGACGACCAGCAGCGACACCAGCAGGATGGAGATGCCCGAGCCGTAGATCCCGGCGTCCTGCCCGGGGATCTGCCCGATGCCGATGCCGTCGTTCCTCCCGAACGCGAGGAGCGGGAGCACGAGACCGATCGTGGCGATGACCTCGGTGAGGACATTCGCCCACGGCTTGCGGATCTCCGGACCGGTCGCGAAGATCCCGAGCGTCGGCTGGGCGTGGGCGGTGTCCGCGTTGGCCTGGAACTGCGCGAAGTAGACGAGGTAGGCGAGTACGGCGCCGAGGACCGCGCCCACCATCTGCGCCAGGATGTAGAGCGGTACCTTGCTCCATTCCCCGGTGTCGACGGCGAGTCCCACGGTCACGGCCGGGTTGAGATGCCCGCCCGACAGCGGTGCGGCGGTGTACGCGCCGGCCAGGACGCCGAAGCCCCAGCCGAAGGCGATGACGACCCAGCCGGCTGCCCTGGCCTTCGAGTGGTACAGGGTGACGGCGGCGCAGACGCCGGCGCCGAAGAGAATGAGTATCGCGGTTCCTATGACCTCACCGAGAAATATGTCCGAGTTGCTCATGGCGGCTCCTTGGCCCTCACCCGGGACACCGGCCCCGGCCCTCCGTGCAGGGTTCGCGCTCCATGTGCGTTCCATGGATTCCATGGCTGCGGAGCCGAGGGCAGGGCAGGTCCCTGCCATGCCCGGCGTCCGTGACGAGCGTGGTGAGCGTGTGCGGCGGCCTGCGGGGGCTGCCGACGAACAGGCAGTTTTCACCTGCCGTGATGGGCCGTCAAGGTCGCGGACAGCATGCGCAGTTCACGGGCGGTGCTGGACACCGCCGCCAGGAACGTCAAGATCCTCAGGGCCGGTCAGCGCACGGCCACGACGGCGGAACCATGGCCGAAGAGCCCCTGGTTCGCCGTGATCCCGGCACGCGCGCCCGGAACCTGCCGGTCGCCGGCCGTGCCGCGCAACTGCCAGGTCAGTTCGCAGACCTGGGCGATCGCCTGCGCCGGCACCGCCTCCCCGAAGGACGCGAGCCCTCCGCTCGGGTTGACCGGAACACGACCGCCCGGCCCGGTGGCGCCGCTGCGCAGCAGGGCCGCGCCCTCGCCCTCGGGGCACAGCCCGATGTCCTCGTACCACTGGAGCTCCAGCGCGGTGGACAGGTCGTACACCTCGGCCAGCGACAGGTCCTCGGGCCCGAGCCCGGCCTCCTCGTAGGCGGCCAGGGCGATGGAGGCCCGGAAGGGCCGTGCGGGCGGCAGTGCCGCGGCGGAGTCGGTGGCGATGTCGGGCAGGTCGAGCCCCTGGCGGGGATAGCCGGGGGTGACGGTCGACACCGCGCGGATGCGGACCGGGTCCGTGGCCCCGTGCCGGCGGGCGAAGTCCATGCCGGACAGGACCAGCGCCGCGGCGCCGTCGGACGTCGCGCAGATGTCGAGGAGCCGCAGCGGGTCCGCGACCGGCGCGGAGGCCGCGACCTGCTCGGCGCTCACCCGCTCGCGGTAGCGGGCGTACGGATTGAGCGCGCCGTACGCCGAGTTCTTCACCTTGACCAGCGCGAAGTCCTCGGTGGTGTCGCCGTGCAGGGCCATGCGCCGCCGGGCGTACAGCCCGAAGTAGGCGGGGTTCGTGGCGCCGAGCATCCGGAAACGCAGCCAGTCGGGATCCTCGGGCCGGTCACCGCCGGCGGGGGCGAAGAAGCCCTTCGGCGCCGATTCCGCGCCGACGACGAGGACGACATCGGCCAGGCCGGCGAGGATCTGCGCACGGGCCGTGGCGATCGCCTGGGCGCCGGCGGCGCAGGCCGCGTACACGCTGGTCACGCGGGCGCCCTGCCAGCCGAGCGCCTGGGCGAAGGCCGCCCCCGACACCTGGCCCGGATACCCGCCGCGGACGGTGTTGGCGCCCACCACCGACCGCACCTGCCGCCACTCGACACCCGCGTCCGCGAGCGCCGCGCGCGCGGCGGCCGTCCCGTACCGGACGAAACCGCGGCCCCACTTGCCCCACGGGTGCATCCCGGCGCCCAGGACCGCGACGTCGCCGCTCATGCCGTGGTCCCGACCGGCCGCCAGTGCCAGGTCGGGCTGCCGTCCGCCAGCACGCCCGGCACGACCTCGACCTCCATGCCGACCGCGAGGTCGGTGGTCCGGACACCGGGCGCGGCCTGACCGAGCACCACCATCCGCTCGGCCTCGAGCTCCACCGCGACCAGCGCGTACGGCTCCCACGGGACGTCCGGGTCACACACGTACGGGGCCGGCGGCCGGTAGCGCCCGTCGGTGTAGGACCACACCCGGCCCCGCTCGGACAGCGCCACCTCCTCCAGCACGTCACCCGCGCACGCCGGGTTGCGGCAGAAGGCGTCCTCACGGGGGAAGAAGACCGACGAGCAGTCCCGGCAACGGGTGCCGAGCAGACGGAAGCCTTCCTCGCCGCCGTCCGTGAACCATCCGGTCACCACGGGTGTGTGGGTCAAGGTCCCTCCCCGGCACGCAGAACTGACGGTGTGTCAGAAGTGTGCCACGGTGGGAGCGGGCCGTCAGCGGTTCTCCGCCAGCCACTTGGCGGCGATCTCGGCCAGTTCCCCGTCCCTCCCCGACAGCATCATCCGGATCATCTGCACGTCGCCGCGGAGCGACCACGCCGGATGCCCGAACGTCGCCGGGTTGTTCCCCTCGATGAGGAAATGGGCCGGCCACGCCGTCCCGTACCCGATCAGCGGCAGGGCGGCCGCATACCGCTTCCGCCCCCGCGCCAGCCCGTACACGCTGACCGCGAGCCCGGTCAGCGTGCCCGTCAGATGCACCCACCGGGTCGCCGCCCGTGAGTGCATCGCGACGTAGTAGGGCCAGAACTCCTCGTACGACTCGAACGTCTGCTGCTGCGCCATTCCGGCACCGTAGCCGTCATGACGCGCGGCGTCAGCCCGCCCGGTGCCCTGCCACCGAACGCACGGCGACGGGGAAGTCGAAGTACGTGCCGGGGAACGGCTCCGGCTTGTACGTGAAGTGCCACCACTCCTCGGGGAGGTTGACGAACCCCACCGCGGCCAGCGTGCCCCGCAGCAGGTCACGGTTGGCCCGCTGTTCGGGGCCGACCCGTGGGTCGTCGGTGTGCGACAGCGTGTCGAAGCAGTCGTAGCCGGTCCCCATGTCGACGGAGTTGTCCGGGAAACGGTCCTCCTGCGGCGCGTAGCACGGCACGAGCGCCTCACCGGGGACGTACGGACGGGTGGGGGCCGCCGGCAGCTTCACGATCGTCAGGTCCACCGTGCTGCCCCGGCTGTGGCCGGACTTCTCCGCGATGTAACCGTCCGCGAACAGGCGCGACTTGTCGACCTTCGGATAGAACTCCTGCTTCATCTCCTCGTCCTGGAGGTCCTTGGCCCACCGCACGAAGTGGTCGACGGCGCGTTGCGGTCGGTAGCAGTCGTACACCTTCAGCGAGTAGCCCTGCCGCAGCAGCTGTGACTGCGCCCTGCGCAGAGCCTCCGCCGCCGGGCGCGTCAGGATGCACACCGGCTGCCGGTAACCGTCCACCGGCTCACCCACGAAGTTGTGCTCCGTCGTGTAGCGCATCTCCTGGATGATCGTCGGCGCCACGGTGCGCAACGCCACGAACTCCCGTGGCGCCTTCGGCTCCGGAGCGGCCCCGGCGGCGGGAGCCGCCGTGGTGACGCAGAGCAGAGCCGCGGCCGCGGCGGTCAGAACACGGACAGCTGAACCAAGTCGAGTCATGGCCCCACCGTTTATCAGTAACCGCCCCTCGCGGAAAGAGTGATCGGATACAGTCCGCGCGTGTCCAAGGACTCCCACTGCGGCAACTGCGGAGCGCCCTACGGCGCCGACGCAGGCCGGCCGCGCACCTGCCCGGCCTGCGGCACGACCGCCTACAGCAATCCGCTGCCGGTCGCCGTCGCCCTCCAGCCCGTGCGCGACCCCGCCCACGGCACCGGGCTCGTCGTCATCACCCGCAGCATCGAACCCGCCCGCGGCGGCACCGCCCTGCCCGGCGGTTTCATCGACCACGGCGAGGACTGGCGGCACGCCGTCGTGCGCGAACTGCGGGAGGAGACCGGCCTCGAGGTCCCGGAGCACGAGGTGCGGCTCGCGGACGTCCTCAGCTCCCCGGCCCACCTGCTCGTCTTCGGACTGCTGCCGGAACGCCCGGCGGCCGCCCTGCCACCGTTCGTCCCGACCGCGGAGACCGGCGGGCGGCGGCTCCTGCACGCCGTGGAGACCCTGGCGTTCCCGCTGCACACCGTCGCGGTACGCAACTGGTTCGCCGGCGCCTACGACCGCTGAGGCCGCCCACGTCTCATTCCAGGCCCCGCACCCGCACCGGCCCCTCCACCGCCGACTGCCCGTCGTCCGTGGCCCGTTCCACCACCACACGTCCTCCCGCCAGCCGCGACGTGTACCGCTCGATCTCCGGCTCCGCCCACCCCTCGCCCGCGTCACGCACCACGAGCCCGCCGCCCCTGCGGCCCGCGGCCGGCGCCCACACCTCCAGCCCGACCCGGCCTGTCCGCGTACCGGCGGCCTGTGAGGCGTCGCCCTGGGCACCGCCGTCGTCGAGCACCGGAAGCACCGCCCCCGCCCGTGCGAGCACCGGGATCCGCGACAGCGGCGCGTCCACCAGCACCTGCCCGGGGCCGTCGTACGGCCGGCCCGAGTGCGTGTCGTACCACCGTCCGCGCGGCAACCGCACCGCCCGCCGGTCGGCCCCCGGCTCCAGGACCGGCGCCACCAGCAGCGAGTCGCCGAGCAGGAACGCGTCCTCGCAGTCCCGCAGCGCCCGGTCCCCGGGCGAACGCCACCACAGGGGGCGCACGTACGGCGCCCCCGCCAGCCGCGCCAGATGCGCCAGCGTCATGAAGTACGGCCCCAGCCGCCTCCGCTCCACCAGTACGGCCCGCGCCTGCGCCATCACCTCGGGCCCGTACACCCAGGGCGACGCGGACGCCCGCATACGCAACAGCGGCATGTAAGAAGACAGTTGGAGCCGGCGCAGGAACAGCTCGGCGGACGGCCCGTCGTCGCCGTCCACGTCCGGCCCCGAGTAAGGGACACCGCAGAGCCCGAGGCCCAGAACCAGCGAGAGCGAGGCACGCAACCCCGGCCATCCCGCCGTCACGTCCCCCGCCCAGGCGCCCCCGTACCTCTGCATGCCCGCCCAGCCGGAACGGGAGACGACGAACGGCCGCTCCTCGGGAAACACCCCGCGCATCCCCTCGTACGCGGCCCGCGCCATGGCCAGCCCGTACACGTTGTGGGCCTCCCGGTGGTCGCCGCCACGTCCCTCCAGCACATGCCGTGACGAACGGGGAAGCGTCGCCCCGGCGAACACCGTGCAGGACACTGGCTCGTTCCCGTCCAGCCACATACCGGCGAAGCCCTCCGAGGCCCCCTGCCCGGACAGCTCACCCCACCACTCACGCACCCTCGGATCCGTGAAATCGGGGAACACGCAGTCGCCCCGGCCGGACACACCCCGCACCTCCGCGCCGCCCGCGTCCCGGACGAACAGCCCCGCCGCCGAGCCGTGCCCGTACAGCGCCTCCATCGGCCCGGCGCCCACCGCGGGACCCACCGCACGCACCAACCGCACCCCGTCATCACGGAGATCCTTCGCCAGGGCGGACAACCGGGGAAAACCCTCGAGGTCCGCCGCCGGCCCGGCCGGCGCACGGCGTGGCCCGCCGCCGCCGACGTGGACCGCCGACAGCGGCAGCCCGTGCTCCCGATGGGCGTCGACCGCGCGACGCACGTCCTCCTCGCCCCCGGGCCGTACGTGCTGCGGGCCCAGCGCCCAGGACGGGGGCAGCGCGGGCGCGCCGGTCAGCTGCGCCCAGCCGCCGAGGACACGCGCCGGCGGTCCCACCAGCACCCAGCTGCGCAGCGGCCCGCCGTCCATCCGCACCTCGACCGTGCCCGGCCTGTCGTGCCCCGAACCGGCACCCTCGCGCCCCTCGCGCACGATGACGCGGCCGTCCCAGGTGTTGTCGTGGAACGCCAGATGGCAGCCCGCGTCGGCGACCACGGTCTGCACCGGCATCGTGACGTGCAGCGGATCGTCGCCGGGGCCGAACCCGGCCCGCGGCGCCGTGTTCCACAGCCGGTACGTCCCGTCACGCAGCCGGGGGCCCGACGCACGGCCACCGAGGCCGAACAGCCGCGCGTCGGCCGCGATCTCACTGCGCTGCACCCAGCGGGCGGGCCCCCCTTCCACCGGCTCCCACCAGCGCGGCGGCAGGTCCCGGCGCAGCACCACACCACCGGGCGTACGGATCTCCACCGCGCCGTGCCGCGAGACGACGACCGTCAGACGCTCGGACACCACCTGCCAGCCGCCGTCCTTGTCCGGCTCCAGCCCGGCCCGGGGATCCGGCTCCGGGGGAGGACCGGCCAGTGCGTACGACGGTTCCGGCCGCGCGCCGTCCCAGCCACGGAACACCGCCCCGCCCACCGTCACGATGATGTGCAGCTCGGAACGGGCGAACCGGACGGTACCGCCGCCCGGCAGCGGCTCCGCACCCTCGGCCGGCCCCGGCACTCTGGCCCGCTCGGCGCCCCGGGGCGGCAGCCCCGTGGCGTCGGCCCGGTGCCGGCGCCACGCCGAGCGCATCACCCGCAGTCCTTGTGCCGTACCGAGAGTTGTCACCGCGCGCACCAGATCACGACCGTCCATGCCGTTCACCCTGCCACCGCGCAGAGGGCCCCGACGCGCTGTTCAACTGCCGTTCACCCATGGTGGGAGCACATATTCACCACGCCGACCATGGGGGATCCGCCCTGGTGCGAATGACGATCACATGGCATCGTCCTGTCAGCCGCGTCCGCGCACACCCCGCTCGTGCGCGGCGCACGCATACACCGCGTAGAGCCAGCCCGGGAGCCGCCCCATGACCTCAGCAGCGAACCACGCCCCTCTCTGGCAGCCCGACCCCGACCGCATCGCCGCCGCCCGGATCACCCGCTTCCAGGCCTGGGCGGCCGAGCACCACGGGGCTCCCGCCGAGGGGGGATACCAGGCGCTGCACCGCTGGTCCGTCGAAGAGCTGGAGACCTTCTGGCAGGCGGTCGCCGAGTGGTTCGAGATCCGCTTCTCCACCCCCTACGCGCAGGTGCTCGGCGACCGCTCGATGCCCGGCGCCCAGTGGTTCCCCGGCGCCACCCTCAATTACGCGGAGCACGCCCTGCGTACCGCGCAGGACCCGGCACGCGCACATGACCCCGCTCTCCTCCATGTGGACGAGACACATGAGCCGACGCCCATCAGCTGGTCCGAGCTCCGCCGCCAGGTCGGAGCACTCGCCGCGGAACTGCGCGCCCTCGGCGTACGCCCCGGCGACCGTGTCAGCGGCTACCTCCCCAACATCCCGCAGGCCGTCACCGCCTTCCTCGCCACCGCCGCCGTCGGCGCCGTGTGGACCTCCTGCGCCCCGGACTTCGGGGCCCGCAGCGTCCTCGACCGCTTCCAGCAGGTCGAACCGGTCGTCCTGTTCACCGTCGACGGCTACCGCTACGGCGGCAAGGAGCACGACCGCACGGGGACCGTCGCCGAACTCCGCCGGGAACTTCCCACGCTGCGCGCGGTCGTCCACATCCCGCTGCTCGGCACCGAAGCCCCGGAGGGAACCCTCGACTGGTCCGCGGTCACCGCGGGAGACACCGAGCCCGTCTTCGAGCAGGTCCCCTTCGACCACCCCCTGTGGGTCCTCTACTCGTCCGGCACCACCGGCCTGCCCAAGGCCATCGTCCAGTCGCAGGGCGGGATCCTGCTGGAGCACTTCAAGCAGATCGGCCTGCACTGCGACCTCGGCCCCGGCGACCGCTTCTTCTGGTACACCTCCACCGGCTGGATGATGTGGAACTTCCTCGTCTCCGGCCTGCTCACCGGCACCACCGTCGTCCTGTACGACGGCAGTCCCGGCTACCCCGACACCGGCGCCCAGTGGCGCGTCGCCGAACGCACCGGGGCCACCCTGTTCGGCACCTCCGCCGCCTACGTGATGGCCTGCGCCAAGGCCGACGTCCACCCCGGACGGGACTTCGACCTCTCCCGCGTCAAGTGCGTCGCCACCACCGGCTCCCCCCTGCCGCCCGACGGCTTCCGCTGGCTCCACGACGAGGTCGCGGACGACCTGTGGATCGCCTCCGTCAGCGGCGGAACGGACGTGTGCAGCTGCTTCGCCGGCGCCGTCCCCACCCTCCCCGTCGAGATCGGTGAGCTCCAGGCCGCCTGCCTCGGCACCGACCTCCGGTCCTGGGACCCCGAGGGCAAGCCGGTCGTCGGCGAGGTCGGCGAGCTCGTGGTCACCAACCCGATGCCGTCCATGCCGATCCGCTTCTGGAACGACCCCGACGGCAGCCGCTACCGCGACAGCTACTTCGAGATGTACCCGGGCGTGTGGCGGCACGGCGACTGGATCACCATCACCGACCGCGGCTCCGTGATCATCCACGGCCGCTCCGACTCCACACTCAACCGCCAGGGCGTCCGCATGGGCTCCGCCGACATCTACGAGGTCGTCGAACGCCTCCCGGAGATCCGCGAGTCCCTCGTCATCGGCCTCGAGGAACCGGACGGCGGCTACTGGATGCCGCTCTTCGTCCACCTCGCGGAAGGCGCCGCGCTCGACGACGGCCTCCGCGCCCGGATCAAGCAGTCCATCCGCGAGAACCTCTCCCCGCGCCACGTGCCGGACGACATCATCGAGGTCCCCGGCGTCCCCCACACCCTCACCGGCAAGCGCATCGAGGTCCCGGTCAAGAGGCTCCTCCAGGGCACCCCGCTCGCCAAGGCGGTCAACCCGGGCTCCGTCGACAACCTCGAGCTCCTCGCCTTCTACGAGGCCATCGCCCGCAACCGCACGTGAGCCGCGCCCCGGACCCGCTCGTACGACGGGTCCGGGGTCCCCCGGCGGCTGCCGGAGCCGACTGTCAGTGCCTCCCACTACCGTGAGTCACGAATGATCGACAGCGCACTGGGGGAATCGGCATGGCGCACACCAAGCAGTCCAAGCGGGCGGGCACCGACGCAGCACAGCGGCGCGCACTGCGCCGCGAAGTCCCGAGCACGGTCGGCATCCTCGCCGACGAACAGGACTTCACGCGCATGCGCCGCTACCGCACCTTCGCCTTCGACGACTACACGACCTACCTCCGGCAGTCCGAGCAACTGCTGAAAACCCTCTCCGCCCGGCAACTGCACACGTCCGTCGCCCTCTTCGACCCGGAAGAGTTCGCCGAATACTGTGCGGAGGCCGGCATCGACGCCGACGCCCCCGCGGGCCGCAGCCGATTCACCGCGGAGCTCGCGGGCCGCGGCGCGAACGTCCCCTACACCGGCCAGCCGCTAGGAAACCTGCTGCCCCAACTGATCAACAGGACCGTCCGCCGGGCCACCTGGGAGTACGCCACCCTGCTCCTCGCCGACCTCGGCATGTGCGCCGACTGCGGTCAGGACATCGGCAGGTCCGCCTTCGACCGGGCGTCGAACATCCTGATGCGCCTCCTCGAAGTGGCCGGGCCGGGGGAGCACCACCTCGTCTGCAGCGTCCCGGGCCCCGACGAACAGCTCCTCGCCGTGCTCCACGCCCAGGGCGGCACGACGCCCTCCGCCTCCTCCGCGCAGATCGACGCGGAGGAAGGCGCCGAGTTCGTCACCGTCCTCGCAGCCGGCATCGCGCTCGAGGGCACCGGCGGACTGGTCCTGCGCACCAGCGGACCGGACACCGCCGACCGC
Organism: Streptomyces pristinaespiralis; assembly: GCF_001278075.1. Taxonomy (GTDB): domain Bacteria; phylum Actinomycetota; class Actinomycetes; order Streptomycetales; family Streptomycetaceae; genus Streptomyces; species Streptomyces pristinaespiralis. Next base: position 7,147,203 of record NZ_CP011340.1, read on the forward strand.
GTCCACGGCTGGCGTCTCCACCGGGGGAGGCTGGAGCCGCTCACCGCAGGCGAGGTGTTCAGCGCCTACTGCACCGACGCGGCCACCGGCGACCCGCTGTCCCCGGAGCCGGGCGTCGAATACTGCGCGGGCTTCCCCGTCACCACGGACGACCCGGACAGCCACCACTGACGCAGACGGGGCTTCCCGCCGCGGCGGGAAGCCCCGTCTGAACCGTTCCGCACCGTCGCCGGGAGCGCCTACTCCCCGGACAGAACCGCCTGCGCGGCCGTCCGCGCCTCCTCTGCGGTGTCCGAGGCACGCGCCGCGGCGGCCGCACGCTCGCACTGCGCCAGTGTGTACTTCGCCAGGGTCGCCCGCACGTACGGGATCGACGCGGCGCCCATCGACAGCGACGTCACACCGAGGCCGGTGAGCACACAGGCCAGCAGCGGATCGGAGGCGGCCTCACCGCACACACCACAGCTCTTGCCCTCGGCCTTGGCGGCTTCGGCGGACAGCGCCACCAGGTCGAGCAGCGCCGGCTGCCACGGGTCCTGGAGCCGGGACACCGCACCCACCTGCCGGTCGGCGGCGAAGGTGTACTGCGCGAGGTCGTTCGTGCCCAGAGACAGGAACTCGACCTCCTGGAGGATCGACCGCGCCCGCAGGGCGGCGGACGGGATCTCCACCATCGCCCCGAACTTCGCCCGGAGCCCCGCCTGGCGGCACGCGTCCGCGAACGCCTTGGCATCGGTACGGTCCGCCACCATCGGTGCCATGACCTCGAGATAGACGGGCAGCCCCTGCGCCGCCTTCGACAGCGCCGACAGCTGCGTCCGCAGCACCTCCGGGTGGTCCAGCAGCGATCGCAGCCCGCGCACACCCAGCGCCGGGTTGGGCTCGTCGGCCGGCGTCAGGAAGTCGAGCGGCTTGTCCGCGCCGGCGTCCAGCACCCGCACCACCACACGGCCCTCGGGGAACGCCTCGAGCACCTTGCGGTACGCCTCGACCTGCTTCTCCTCGGACGGCGCCTGCTTGCTGTCGTCCAGGAAGAGGAACTCGGTACGGAACAGACCGACACCCTCGGCACCGGCGTCCACGGCCGCCGGAACGTCCGCGGGACCTCCGACATTGGCCAGCAGCGGCACCTTGTGCCCGTCCGAGGTCGCCCCCGGCCCGCTCGACGCCGACAGCGCCGCCTTCCGCTCCGCGGCGGCACGCTCCATCTGCGCCCGCTTCTCGTCGCTCGGCTCGACGAAGATCTCGCCGGTGCTGCCGTCGACGGCGATCAGCGTGCCCTCGGCGAGCTCGCCCGCACCCGGCAGCGCGACCACGGCCGGCACCCCGAGCGCCCGCGCCAGAATGGCGCTGTGGCTCGTGGGCCCGCCCTCCTCCGTGACGAACCCGAGCACCAGGGCCGGGTCCAGAAGTGCCGTGTCCGCCGGCGCCAGGTCGCGCGCGATCAGTACATAGGGCTCGTCGCTGTCCGGAACGCCCGGCATGGGCACGCCCAGCAGCCGCGCCACGATCCGGTTCCGCACGTCGTCCAGATCCGCGACCCGCCCGGCGAGGTACTCACCGGCCCCCGCCAGCAGGGCCCGGTAGGCCGCGAACGCGTCGTACACCGCGCGCTCGGCGCTGCTGCCGACGGCGATACGGCGGTCGACGTCGGACATGAGCTCCGGGTCCTGCGCCATCATGGCCTGGGCCTCGAGCACGGCCTGCGCCTCGCCACCGGCCAGGTTGCCCCGCGCGATCAGGTCGGCGGCCACCGCCTCCACGGCCTGGCGGGCGCGCCCCTGCTCGCGCTCCGCGTCCTTCGCGGGGATCTGCTTGGCCGGAGGCTCGAGAACCGCCGTGCCCATGTGCCGCACCTCGCCGATCGCCACACCGTGGCTCACGCCGACGCCTCGCAGCGTTGTCTCCATTTCACCGTCTCCGATTGGGCGGCGGTCCAGGCCGCCGCGATGGATGTCCGACTCGCCGTCACCGACGTCGGCGGGTCACTGCCAGCCGAAGAGGCTTTCCCCGACCTTCACGTCCCCGTCCTCACGGACGTCGGACAGGGAGTCGGGTGTGGCCTCGAGTGCCACGACCGGGCAGATGGCGGACTTCCCCGCGGCCTCCACGGCCGCCGGGTCCCAGCGCACCACGGACTGACCGCGCCGCACCGTGTCGCCCTTGTTGACGAGCAGCTCGAAGCCCTCGCCGTTGAGCTGCACCGTGTCGATACCGAGGTGCGTCAGCACACCGTGCCCCTGGTCGTCGACGACGACGAAGGCGTGCGGGTGGAGGGACACGATGATGCCGTCCACCGGAGACACCGCCTCGGACGGCTCACGCACGGGGTCGATGGCCGTCCCGGGCCCGACCATCGCACCGGAGAACACCGGATCGGGCACGGCCGCGAGACCGATGGCCCGGCCGGCAAGAGGGGACGTCACTGTGGTGGTCATGGAGCCTCCCAGGGGCGGAGATTCGTCAGGCGCCGTCGCTGCTGTACCGGACGACGCGCTGCTGTGAAGAGTAGGTCATGAGAAGTCCTAGTTCCGCCCCTGATCTACCAGTTGACGGACCTAGGTGTGCACCGGAAGGGATTTGCGTCATCTGCCGGTGAAGTTGTAGTCTCGTACCTCGGCTGGACCCCAACACGACGCTGAGTCGGGGGTTGTCGGCAGCACCTGTCAAGGCGAGATCCTAACTGGTCTAAACCACTGCACGTCCTCTGGGCGTCCGCAGGGTGGTGGTCAGGAGGACCGGAAAAGCCTGATAGTGTTTGAAACACCGAAGGGAAGCGCCCGGAGGGCCCCGAGAAGGGTCCAAAGGAAGCGTCCGTTCCTTGAGAACTCAACAGTGTGCCAAAAATCAACGCCAGATATGTTGATACCCCGTCCATCTTCGGATGGTCGAGGTTCCTTTGAAAAAGTCCATCCCGCTTGCGGGGTGGCAATCACAGCGAGGACGCTGTGAACAATCGGTCTTATTCCGACCGGTTGTTCCGCTCTTCGGATGTGCACCCGATCACGGGTAAACATTCATGGAGAGTTTGATCCTGGCTCAGGACGAACGCTGGCGGCGTGCTTAACACATGCAAGTCGAACGATGAACCACTTCGGTGGGGATTAGTGGCGAACGGGTGAGTAACACGTGGGCAATCTGCCCTTCACTCTGGGACAAGCCCTGGAAACGGGGTCTAATACCGGATAACACTGCGGATCGCATGGTCTGCGGTTGAAAGCTCCGGCGGTGAAGGATGAGCCCGCGGCCTATCAGCTTGTTGGTGGGGTGATGGCCTACCAAGGCGACGACGGGTAGCCGGCCTGAGAGGGCGACCGGCCACACTGGGACTGAGACACGGCCCAGACTCCTACGGGAGGCAGCAGTGGGGAATATTGCACAATGGGCGAAAGCCTGATGCAGCGACGCCGCGTGAGGGATGACGGCCTTCGGGTTGTAAACCTCTTTCAGCAGGGAAGAAGCGAAAGTGACGGTACCTGCAGAAGAAGCGCCGGCTAACTACGTGCCAGCAGCCGCGGTAATACGTAGGGCGCAAGCGTTGTCCGGAATTATTGGGCGTAAAGAGCTCGTAGGCGGCTTGTCACGTCGGATGTGAAAGCCCGGGGCTTAACCCCGGGTCTGCATTCGATACGGGCAGGCTAGAGTGTGGTAGGGGAGATCGGAATTCCTGGTGTAGCGGTGAAATGCGCAGATATCAGGAGGAACACCGGTGGCGAAGGCGGATCTCTGGGCCATTACTGACGCTGAGGAGCGAAAGCGTGGGGAGCGAACAGGATTAGATACCCTGGTAGTCCACGCCGTAAACGTTGGGAACTAGGTGTTGGCGACATTCCACGTCGTCGGTGCCGCAGCTAACGCATTAAGTTCCCCGCCTGGGGAGTACGGCCGCAAGGCTAAAACTCAAAGGAATTGACGGGGGCCCGCACAAGCAGCGGAGCATGTGGCTTAATTCGACGCAACGCGAAGAACCTTACCAAGGCTTGACATATACCGGAAAGCATCAGAGATGGTGCCCCCCTTGTGGTCGGTATACAGGTGGTGCATGGCTGTCGTCAGCTCGTGTCGTGAGATGTTGGGTTAAGTCCCGCAACGAGCGCAACCCTTGTTCTGTGTTGCCAGCATGCCCTTCGGGGTGATGGGGACTCACAGGAGACTGCCGGGGTCAACTCGGAGGAAGGTGGGGACGACGTCAAGTCATCATGCCCCTTATGTCTTGGGCTGCACACGTGCTACAATGGCCGGTACAAAGAGCTGCGAAGCCGTGAGGCGGAGCGAATCTCAAAAAGCCGGTCTCAGTTCGGATTGGGGTCTGCAACTCGACCCCATGAAGTCGGAGTTGCTAGTAATCGCAGATCAGCATTGCTGCGGTGAATACGTTCCCGGGCCTTGTACACACCGCCCGTCACGTCACGAAAGTCGGTAACACCCGAAGCCGGTGGCCCAACCCCTTGTGGGAGGGAGCTGTCGAAGGTGGGACTGGCGATTGGGACGAAGTCGTAACAAGGTAGCCGTACCGGAAGGTGCGGCTGGATCACCTCCTTTCTAAGGAGCACATGGCCGACTGCGAGCGAATGACTCGCACGGTTGCTCATGGGTGGAACGTTGATTATTCGGCACGATCGGTTGTGAGGGACTCACCAGTACTGCTCTTCGGAGCGTGGAACGTGGTTCTCCTCAGGAAGATCGTGCCGGGCACACTGTTGGGTGTCTGAGGGTGCGAGCGTTGCTCGTCCTTCGGGATGCCGGCCCCAGTGAACTCGCCCTTAGGGGTGGGGTGATGGGTGGCTGGTCGTTGCTTGAGAACTACACAGTGGACGCGAGCATCTGTGGCCAAGTTTTTAAGGGCGCACGGTGGATGCCTTGGCACCAGGAACCGATGAAGGACGTGGGAGGCCACGATAGTCCCCGGGGAGCCGTCAACCAGGCTTTGATCCGGGGGTTTCCGAATGGGGAAACCCGGCAGTCGTCATGGGCTGTCACCCGCTGCTGAACACATAGGCAGTGTGGAGGGAACGAGGGGAAGTGAAACATCTCAGTACCCTCAGGAAGAGAAAACAACCGTGATTCCGGGAGTAGTGGCGAGCGAAACCGGATGAGGCCAAACCGTATGCGTGTGATACCCGGCAGGGGTTGCGCATACGGGGTTGTGGGATCTCTCTTTCATTGTCTGCCGGCAATGAGACGAGTCAGAAACCGTTGATGTAGGCGAAGGACATGCGAAAGGTCCGGCGTAGAGGGTAAGACCCCCGTAGCTGAAACATCAACGGCTCGTTTGAGAGACACCCAAGTAGCACGGGGCCCGAGAAATCCCGTGTGAATCTGGCGGGACCACCCGCTAAGCCTAAATATTCCCTGGTGACCGATAGCGGATAGTACCGTGAGGGAATGGTGAAAAGTACCGCGGGAGCGGAGTGAAATAGTACCTGAAACCGTGTGCCTACAAGCCGTGGGAGCGTCGCTGTATGTGCTTGCACATGCAGTCGTGACTGCGTGCCTTTTGAAGAATGAGCCTGCGAGTTAGCGGTGTGTAGCGAGGTTAACCCGTGTGGGGAAGCCGTAGCGAAAGCGAGTCCGAACAGGGCGATTGAGTTGCACGCTCTAGACCCGAAGCGGAGTGATCTAGCCATGGGCAGGTTGAAGCGGAGGTAAGACTTCGTGGAGGACCGAACCCACCAGGGTTGAAAACCTGGGGGATGACCTGTGGTTAGGGGTGAAAGGCCAATCAAACTCCGTGATAGCTGGTTCTCCCCGAAATGCATTTAGGTGCAGCGTCGTGTGTTTCTTGCCGGAGGTAGAGCACTGGATAGGCGATGGGCCCTACCGGGTTACTGACCTTAGCCAAACTCCGAATGCCGGTAAGTGAGAGCGCGGCAGTGAGACTGTGGGGGATAAGCTCCATGGTCGAGAGGGAAACAGCCCAGAGCATCGACTAAGGCCCCTAAGCGTACGCTAAGTGGGAAAGGATGTGGAGTCGCAGAGACAACCAGGAGGTTGGCTTAGAAGCAGCCACCCTTGAAAGAGTGCGTAATAGCTCACTGGTCAAGTGATTCCGCGCCGACAATGTAGCGGGGCTCAAGCGTACCGCCGAAGTCGTGTCATTCCAGCATGAGGGCCAACGCCCGCTGGGATGGGTAGGGGAGCGTCGTGTGCCGGGTGAAGCAGCCGCGGAAGCGAGTTGTGGACGGTTCACGAGTGAGAATGCAGGCATGAGTAGCGATACACACGTGAGAAACGTGTGCGCCGATTGACTAAGGGTTCCTGGGTCAAGCTGATCTGCCCAGGGTAAGTCGGGACCTAAGGCGAGGCCGACAGGCGTAGTCGATGGACAACCGGTTGATATTCCGGTACCCGCTTTGAAACGCCCAATATCGAATCAGGCGATGCTAAGTCCGTGAAGCCGCCGGCTGAGTCTTCGGACGAGGTCGGAGTGGTGGAGCCGACGAACCAGACTTGTAGTAGGTAAGCGATGGGGTGACGCAGGAAGGTAGTCCAGCCCGGGCGGTGGTTGTCCCGGGGTAAGGGTGTAGGCCGTGAGGTAGGCAAATCCGCCTCACATCAAGGCTGAGACCTGATGCCGAGCCGATTGTGGTGAAGTGGATGATCCTATGCTGTCGAGAAAAGCCTCTAGCGAGTTTCATGGCGGCCCGTACCCTAAACCGACTCAGGTGGTCAGGTAGAGAATACCGAGGCGTTCGGGTGAACTATGGTTAAGGAACTCGGCAAAATGCCCCCGTAACTTCGGGAGAAGGGGGGCCATCACTGGTGATCCGATTTACTCGGTGAGCTGGGGGTGGCCGCAGAGACCAGCGAGAAGCGACTGTTTACTAAAAACACAGGTCCGTGCGAAGCCGTAAGGCGATGTATACGGACTGACGCCTGCCCGGTGCTGGAACGTTAAGGGGACCGGTTAGTCACTCTTCGGGGTGGCGAAGCTGAGAACTTAAGCGCCAGTAAACGGCGGTGGTAACTATAACCATCCTAAGGTAGCGAAATTCCTTGTCGGGTAAGTTCCGACCTGCACGAATGGCGTAACGACTTCTCGACTGTCTCAACCATAGGCCCGGTGAAATTGCACTACGAGTAAAGATGCTCGTTTCGCGCAGCAGGACGGAAAGACCCCGGGACCTTTACTACAGTTTGATATTGGTGTTCGGTTCGGCTTGTGTAGGATAGGTGGGAGACTGTGAAGCTTGGACGCCAGTTCAGGTGGAGTCGTCGTTGAAATACCACTCTGGTCGTGCTGGATGTCTAACCTGGGTCCGTGATCCGGATCAGGGACAGTGTCTGATGGGTAGTTTAACTGGGGCGGTTGCCTCCCAAAGGGTAACGGAGGCGCCCAAAGGTTCCCTCAGCCTGGTTGGCAATCAGGTGTTGAGTGTAAGTGCACAAGGGAGCTTGACTGTGAGACCGACGGGTCGAGCAGGGACGAAAGTCGGGACTAGTGATCCGGCGGTGGCTTGTGGAAGCGCCGTCGCTCAACGGATAAAAGGTACCCCGGGGATAACAGGCTGATCTTCCCCAAGAGTCCATATCGACGGGATGGTTTGGCACCTCGATGTCGGCTCGTCGCATCCTGGGGCTGGAGTCGGTCCCAAGGGTTGGGCTGTTCGCCCATTAAAGCGGTACGCGAGCTGGGTTTAGAACGTCGTGAGACAGTTCGGTCCCTATCCGCTGTGCGCGTAGGAGTCTTGAGAAGGGCTGTCCCTAGTACGAGAGGACCGGGACGGACGAACCTCTGGTGTGCCAGTTGTCCTGCCAAGGGCATGGCTGGTTGGCTACGTTCGGAAAGGATAACCGCTGAAAGCATCTAAGCGGGAAGCCTGCTTCGAGATGAGGACTCCCACCTCCTTGAGAGGGTAAGGCTCCCAGTAGACGACTGGGTTGATAGGCCGGATATGGAAGCCCTGTAAGGGGTGGAGTTGACCGGTACTAATAGGCCGAGGGCTTGTCCTCAGTTGCTCGCGTCCACTGTGTTAGTTCTGAAGTAACGAACTCGCCCGACCCTGCCTTTTGGTGGGGTTGCCGGCTGGTAGTTCGGACATCTTCATAGAGTTTCGGTGGTCATTGCGTTAGGGAAACGCCCGGTTACATTCCGAACCCGGAAGCTAAGCCTTTCAGCGCCGATGGTACTGCAGGGGGGACCCTGTGGGAGAGTAGGACGCCGCCGAACAATCATTGTGGGAAAGCCCCGCACCTCTGGTGCGGGGCTTTCCTGCGTTCAGGGGGCCACTGCACAGGCAGTCACCCGCTCCAGGTAAGGTCAGGGAGCATCGTCGGCACCGTTCCACACAGGAGGCCCCCGGGTGGAGGTCCAGGAGACCCGCGTTCAAACGGACCGGGTACTCACCATCCCCAACATCCTGAGCATGGCTCGCCTCGTCGGCGTGCCGCTGTTCCTGTGGCTGATTCTCCGCCCCGAGTTCGGCGGACCCAAGAGTGACGGCTGGGCGTTGCTCGTTCTGATGCTGAGCGGCGTCAGCGACTATCTCGACGGCAAGCTGGCCCGACGGTGGAACCAGATCAGCAGCCTGGGGCGCATCCTCGACCCGGCTGCCGACCGTCTCTACATCCTGTCGACCCTTGTCGGCCTCACCTGGCGGGAGATTCTGCCGCTGTGGCTGACGGCCGCGCTATTGGCACGTGAAGTGATGCTGCTGGTGATGGTGGGAATCCTCCGTCGCCACGGCTATCCGCCTCCCCAGGTGAACTTCCTGGGCAAGGCCGCCACCTTCAACCTCATGTACGCGTTCCCCTTGCTGCTCCTGAGTGACGGAACGGGGTGGCTTGCGTCACTCGCGGCGATTTTCGGATGGGCGTTCGCGGGATGGGGTACAACTCTGTATTGGTGGGCAGGGATCCTCTATGTGATTCAGGTCCGCCGTCTCGTCAAAGCGGACACTATGGCCGATTGACCTCGTCGGTGTGGGAGCGCGCTGTGTCGCCGGCCGCGCGTGTCACCACACGTCACCAGTGGTCACTTTTGGACGGGTGAAGTCGGCCAGACAGTCGTCTCTTCAAGGAGGACGCTTCCGACATGAAGGCCGTCGTGATGGCCGGCGGCGAAGGTACCCGACTTCGCCCCATGACCTCGAGCATGCCCAAGCCGCTCCTGCCGGTGGCCAACCGGCCGATCATGGAGCATGTGCTCAGGCTGCTCAAGCGGCACGGGCTCACCGAGACCGTTGTAACCGTGCAATTTCTCGCCTCACTCGTGAAGAATTACTTCGGTGACGGCGAAGAGCTCGGAATGGAGCTCACTTATGCCAATGAGGAGAAGCCACTCGGCACTGCCGGCAGTGTGAAGAACGCAGAGGAAGCGTTGAAGGACGACGCGTTCCTCGTGATTTCCGGTGACGCCCTCACCGACTTCGACCTGACCGACCTCATCTCCTTCCACAAGGAGAAGGGCGCATTGGTCACCGTGTGTCTGACACGGGTGCCGAATCCACTGGAGTTCGGCATCACGATCGTCGACGAAGAGGGAAAGGTCGAGCGCTTTCTCGAGAAGCCGACGTGGGGACAGGTCTTCTCCGACACGGTGAACACCGGCATCTACGTCATGGAGCCCGAGGTCTTCGACTACGTCCAGCCGGACGTTCCCGTCGACTGGTCCGGGGACGTCTTCCCGCAGCTCATGAAGGAAGGCAAGCCGATCTACGGCTATGTCGCCGAGGGCTACTGGGAGGACGTCGGCACTCACGAGAGCTATGTGAAGGCCCAGGCCGACGTCCTGGAGCGCAAGGTGGACGTCGAGCTCGACGGCTTCGAGATCTCTCCCGGCGTATGGGTCGCGGAGGGCGCGGAAGTGCATCCCGACGCGACGCTGCGGGGCCCGGTCTACATCGGTGACTACGCCAAGGTCGAAGCAGGCGTCGAGATCCGCGAGCACACCGTCGTGGGATCCAACGTCGTCGTGAAGACCGGTGCGTTCCTGCACAAGGCCGTGGTCCACGACAACGTCTACATCGGCCCGCAGAGCAATCTCCGCGGCTGCGTCATCGGCAAGAACACGGACATCATGCGGGCCGCCCGCATCGAGGACGGCGCCGTCATCGGTGACGAGTGCCTCGTCGGCGAAGAATCGATCGTCCAGGGCAACGTCCGGGTCTATCCGTTCAAGACCGTCGAGGCCGGCGCGTTCGTGAACACGTCCGTCATCTGGGAGTCCCGGGGACAGGCGCATCTGTTCGGTGCCAGAGGCGTGTCCGGCATCCTCAACGTGGAGATCACGCCGGAGGTCGTGGTGCGCCTGGCCGGCGCGTACGCCACCACGCTGAAGAAGGGCGCCACGGTCACCACCGCACGTGACCACTCGCGTGGTGCCCGGGCCCTGAAGCGAGCGGTGATCTCCGCACTGCAGGCCAGCGCCATCGACGTACGCGACCTGGAGAACGTGCCGCTGCCCGTGGCGCGCCAGCAGACGGCCCGTGGAAGCGCGGGCGGCATCATGATCCGTACGTCACCGGGCGTGCCCGACTCCGTCGACATCATGTTCTTCGACGAACGCGGCGCGGACCTGTCTCAAGGTGGGCAGCGCAAGCTGGACCGGGTGTACGCGCGTCAGGAGTACCGGCGTGCGTTCCCGGGCGAGATCGGCGATCTGCACTTCCCGTCGAGCGTCTTCGACTCGTACACCGGATCCCTGCTGCGGAACGTGGACACCACGGGGATCGCCGAGTCGGGCCTCAAGGTCGTCATCGACGCGTCCAACGGCAGCGCCGGTCTGGTGCTGCCGAGCCTGCTGGGACGCCTCGGGGTCGACGCGCTGACGATCAATCCCGGTCTCGACGAGTCGCGTCCGACGGAGTCCGCGGACACCCGGAGGTCCGGCCTCGTCCGGCTCGGGGAGATCGTCGCCTCCGCGCGTGCGGCGTTCGGTGTCCGCTTCGATCCCGTCGGTGAACGGATCTCGCTGGTCGACGAGCGGGGCCGGATCGTCGAGGACGACCGTGCGCTGCTGGTGCTGCTCGACCTGGTGGCCGCGGAGCGGCGCAGCGGCGGCGTGGCTCTCCCGGTCACGACGACGAGGATCGCCGAGCAGGTCGCGGCGTACCACGGCACGCAGGTCGAGTGGACGACGACGTCCCCCGACGACCTGACCCGGGTGTGCCGGGAGGAGACCACGATCTTCGGCGGCGACGGCCGTGGCGGCTTCATCGTGCCGGAGTTCAGCAGTGTCTTCGACGGTACGGCCGCGTTCGTGCGGCTCGTCGGCCTGGTCGCCCGTACGCAGCTCACCCTGAGCCAGATCGACGCCCGGATCCCGCGGGCCCATGTGCTCAGACGGGATCTCGCGACGCCGTGGGCGGTCAAGGGTCTGGTGATGCGGCGCGTGGTCGAGGCCGCGGGGGACCGGCACGTGGACACCACCGACGGTGTGCGGGTGGTGGAGGCCGACGGCCGGTGGGTGATGGTGCTCCCCGACCCGTCGGAGGCCGTCACCCATCTGTGGGCGGAGGGGCCGGACGACGCGTCGGCCCAGGCGCTCCTGGACGAATGGTCCTCCGTCGTGGACAGCGCAGGTCACTGACGGAATTGCCGGTGTGCCGGCGGACGCCCGTGGGGCGTCCGCCGGCACACCGGTGGGGCCATTCGGCGGTAGCGGTTGCGACGTGCGACGATGTGCGGCATGTCGCAGCAGCCCCCCGTTCGGAGCACAGGTTCTCCGCCCGCGCGCCCTGATGCGTCGATGTCGCTGCTGACGAACGTCATGGAGCACAGCCTCGACGACGGGTACGCACAGGCGGCTGCCCGGCGGGCCGAGGGCGGCGGCATGCCCCGTACGCTGCGCGCCAAGCTGGGACTGGCCGCCGGGCTCGTGCTCGCGGCCGCGGTCGTCACGCTCGGAGCCGCCGAGGCGCAGATCTCCGCGCCGGTGCTGGCGAAGGAGCGCGAGGAGCTGATCGACCGCGTCGAGGCGCAGACGAAGAAGGCCGACGCCGTGGAGCGGGACGTCGAGGCCCTGCGGTCCGACGTCGAGGAGCGGCAGCGCAAGGCCCTCAACACGCAGGGCGAGGAGCAGGGCGCGACGGTACCGCTGCTGGCGGGTGCCACCGAGGTGCAGGGCCCCGGCGTCAAACTCGTCGTGGACGACGCCAAGGGGACCGACCAGGGCGGCGACGGGCCGCGCGAGAGCAGCGGCTTCTCCGACACCGGCCGGGTACGGGACCGGGACATGCAGCGGGTCGTCAACGGCCTCTGGGAGTCCGGCGCCGAGGCGATCGCGATCAACGGGCAGCGGCTGACCGCCCTGTCGGCGATCCGCGCGGCGGGCGACGCCATACTGGTCGACAACAGGCCGCTGGTGCCGCCGTACACGGTGCTCGCGGTGGGGGACGGCAGCAGGCTGCGTACCGCCTTCCAAGGCAGCGCCGACGGGCAGTATCTCCAGGTCCTGAAAGAGGACTTCGGTATCCGCACCAGCATCTCCGACGAGGAGTCGGTGCGTCTGCCCGCGGCCACGAGCTTGATCGTACGAACAGCTGAGCCGACGACCGCCGATGCCCCGCAGGGCAGTGGGCAGGGAGCGGCCGAATCAGAGAAGGGCACATCGTGATCGCGGTACTGGGCCTCGTCGTGGGAGTCGTGGTCGGGCTTTTGGTCCGGCCCGAAGTGCCGGCGGTGGTCGAGCCCTATCTGCCGATCGCGGTCGTCGCCGCACTCGACGCGGTGTTCGGCGGTCTGCGGGCCATGCTGGACGGGATCTTCGTCGACAAGGTCTTCGTCGTGTCCTTCCTCTCGAACGTCGTGGTGGCCGCGCTGATCGTGTTCCTCGGCGACAAACTGGGCGTCGGCGCGCAGTTGTCCACGGGTGTGGTCGTCGTGCTGGGCATCCGGATCTTCTCCAACGCCGCGGCCATCCGCCGGCACGTCTTCCGGGCGTGACGATGAGCAGCGAAGAGACTCCCAGGAACGAGGCGCCGCAGCCGCGGACCCCGCGTGCCCAGCCGCTGCCGCAGGCGCAGCCGCCCGCGCCGCCCGTTGCGCAGGAACCCGGTCCGTCGCGGGCCGAGGGCCCGACCGGGCGGCAGCGGCTCGGTGCGGCGGTGTGGCCGCCGCGGGTGACGCGCGCCCAACTGATCGTCGCGGTGCTGCTGTTCGTCCTCGGTCTCGGCCTGGCCATCCAGGTCCGTTCGAACAGCGACGAGAGCGCGCTGCGCGGTGCCCGGCAGGAGGACCTGGTCCGCATTCTCGACGAGCTGGACAACCGCACGCAGCGGCTCGAGGACGAGAAGCAGCGCCTCGAGGACCAGCGCACCGAGCTCGAGAACAGCTCGGACCAGGCGGAAGAGGCCCGGAAGCAGACGCAGCAGAAGGAGCAGCAGCTCGGCATCCTGGCCGGTACGGTCGCGGCTGAGGGGCCGGGCATCACGCTCACGATCCAGGACCCCGCCGGCACCGTGGAGTCGGACATGCTCCTCGACACGATCCAGGAGCTGCGCGCCGCTGGGGCGGAGGCGGTCCAGGTGAACGGCACCCGGGTCGTGACGGACACCTTCTTCTCGGGGTCCGCCGGGAACATAGAGGTCGACGGCAAGCGGATCAGCGCTCCGTACACCTTCAAGGTCATCGGCAAGCCGCAGGATCTGGAGCCGGCGCTGAACATCCCCGGGGGTGTCGTGCAGACCCTGGAGAAGGAGCAGGCCACGGCCACTGTGGAGCGATCAGAGAAGATCATTGTCGACGCCTTGCGACCGGCGGAGCGGCCTGACTACGCTCGGTCGTCACCGCAGTGAAGCGGGGGGACATGGGGACTGCCGGACCCGGGCAGAGGATTGCAGGGGGGCGACGCATCACATATGTGGTGCGTGGTGGAAACTGTCCGGAGGGTACGGACGTTGTGAGGGTGTCCGGTTCGGCAGGTGTGTTGGTTGAGGGTTCGTCCTGCCCCACGGGCGGGTCTATTTCGGTCAAGGGGAAACGCCCGTGAAGTTGTTTGCGAAGTTGTTCGGCAAGAGCTCACGCGAGGACGGCAACGCCCGCCATCGCGCGCCGCGTCATGGCCAGAGCGAGGAGCAGGGCGGCGAGCGCCCGCTGTTCCGGGACGAGGTGGCCGGTGGTGACAATTCGGGCGGACAGGGCGCGTCGTCTGTTGACCCTGCCGGTGCCCGCGGCATAGGTTTCGGGGATCCATCAACCTCAAGTGCGGGTGGAGGGTTTGCCTCCGACCCGTATGCGACCAATCCCCACGCGGGACAGCCGCGGCAGGAGGATCCGTCCATGGCGGGTTTGCCGGTTTGTTCGAGGTGCGGCCACCGGAACACCGAGGCCGGTCGGTTCTGCTCCAACTGCGGTGCGCCGCTGAGGGGTGGCGCGCCGGCCGAGCGTGCGTCGGAGACGACGTCGACGATCTCGATCTCCGGCATCGAGGCCTACGACTCGGAGGTGACCGGCCAGACCGCCGTTCCCTCGCTGTCGCCGGAGGCCCAGGCCGCCGTCGAGGCGCTCCCGCTCGGCTCCGCGCTCCTGGTCGTGCGCCGCGGGCCCAACTCGGGCAGCCGCTTCCTGCTGGACGGTGAGCTGACCACGGCGGGACGTCATCCGCAGAGCGACATCTTCCTCGACGACGTCACGGTGTCGAGGCGGCACGTGGAATTCAGGCGCGGCCCGGACGGCGGTTTCACCGTCTCCGACGTCGGCAGCCTCAACGGCACGTACGTGAACCGTGAGCGGATCGACTCCGTGGTCCTGGCCAACGGCGACGAGGTTCAGATCGGCAAGTACCGGCTGGTCTTCTACGCGAGCCAGCGGGGCGTGTAAACCTCCCCAGACGTTGTCCGGGGTGACCCCCAGGGAAGGCACATGCTGCGAACACCGACGGGCGGTGCCGGTCACGGCACCGCCGCCGCGGGTGACCGCCCGATGAGCATCGGCGCGGTCCTCGGGCACCTGCGCGACGAATTCCCGGAAGTCACGATCTCCAAGATCCGTTTCCTGGAGTCCGAGGGCCTGGTCGAGCCGAGCCGTACGCCCTCCGGGTACCGCAAATTCACGGCCCGGGACGTCGAGCGGCTCGCGCTCGTCCTGCGGATGCAGCGTGACCACTACCTGCCCCTGAAGGTGATCCGCGAGCAGTTGGACGCCCTCGAGCGGGGCGAGCGGGTGCAGCTGCCCGCCCAGGGTCCGCAGCGGGAGCTCTTCGACGGTTCCTGGGACCCGGATGCCGAGCGTCCGTCCTCGGGCCGCATCGGCCGTGCGGCCTTGCTGGCCGCCGCCGAGGTCTCCGAGGAGGAGCTCGCGGAGTGGGAGTCGTACGGCCTGCTCACCCCGGACGGGGACGGCGCCTACGAGCCGGAGGCCGTCACGGTCGCACGGATGGTCGCAGAGCTGGGCAGATTCGGTCTCGAGCCCCGGCACCTGCGCGCCATGAAAGCGTCCGCCGACCGCGATGCCGGCCTGGTCGAACAGGTCGTCGCTCCGCTGCGCCGGCACCGGAATCCGCAGACCAGAGCCCATGCGGAGGCGACCACGAAAGAGCTCGTGACCCTGTCCGTGAGACTCCACGCGGCACTGGTGCAGACCGCCCTCGGAGTGCGGCTCCACTGATCTTGGACCAGCCCGACTACCCAAACCGGTCGCGCACGTCCTAGGGTTGCTGTGTGAACGAGCTCGACGTTGTGGGTGTCCGGGTCGAAATGCCCTCGAACCAACCGATCGTGCTCCTGCGTGAAGTGGGAGGCGATCGGTACCTCCCCATCTGGATCGGTCCCGGGGAGGCGACCGCCATTGCCTTCGCCCAGCAGGGCATGGCACCGGCCAGGCCGCTGACCCACGACCTCTTCAAGGACGTGCTGGAGGCGGTGGGCCAGGAGCTCACCCAGGTCCGCATCACCGACCTGCGCGAAGGCGTCTTCTACGCGGAGCTGGTCTTCGCCAGCGGGGTCGAGGTGAGCGCCAGGCCGTCCGACGCGATAGCGCTCGCCCTGCGCACCGGCACGCCGATCTACGGCAGTGACGGGGTGCTGGACGACGCGGGCATCGCCATCCCGGACGAGCAGGAGGACGAGGTGGAGAAGTTCCGCGAGTTCCTCGACCAGATCTCTCCCGAGGACTTCGGGTCCAGCAACCAGTGACGGTTCCGCCACGCGGGGGGCGGCTGACCGCCCCGTGTCGGCGCATTCGAGCAGCCTTTCCCCGGATGGGGGCACGGGAAACCACTCTCAGGGTGATTATCACTCGGCGTGCCGAGTGTGGCGATCGTTGACGCACCCCTGGTGACTCCCTACCTTCGAGGTGGCAGGTCAAGGACGGAGGTCGGCGTGAGAAGCAGCGGCGACAGTACGGCTGGGGGCGGCCCCGGACCCGGTCCGGTGGAAAGCGGGCCGTATCCGCTGCACGACAGCGCAGCCGCGCCCTCCACCGACACCATCGGCTACCGCGGGCCAACGGCCTGCGCGGCAGCCGGGATCACCTACCGGCAGCTCGACTACTGGGCGCGCACGAGTCTCGTGGAGCCGAGCGTCAGGCCCGCCTACGGCTCCGGCACGCAGCGGCTCTACAGCTTCCGCGACGTGGTCGTCCTCAAGATCGTCAAGCGCTTCCTGGACACCGGAGTGGCGCTGCAGAACATCCGGGCAGCCGTCCAGCACCTGCGGGCCCGGGGGTTCCGCGACCTCGAGCGCATGACGCTGATGAGCGACGGCGCGACGGTCTACGAATGTTCGTCGCCCGACGAGGTGGTCGGCCTGCTCCAGGGCGGCCAGGGCGTCTTCGGGATCGCCGTGGGCGTGGTGTGGCGGGACGTCGAGACGGCCCTTTCGCAGCTGCACGGCGAGCGGATCGACACGGGCGAGACCCTGGTGGGCCACAACCCCGCGGACGAGCTGGCCAGGCGCAGACGCGACCGGGCCGTCTGACGGTGCTCGCCGCTCCCCGTTGTCAGTGCTGTGGGGGAGCATCGGACATGTGAGAACCGCGCCGACGATCCTGCATCTCGACATGGATGCCTTCTTCGCCGCCGCCGAACAGGCGGCGAAGCCGTCGCTGCGCGGAAAGCCGGTGATCGTCGGTGGGCTCGGTCCGCGCGGTGTGGTGGCCACGGCCTCCTACGAGGCCCGACGCTTCGGCGTGCATTCGGCGATGCCGATGGCGCAGGCCAGACGCCTCGCACCGAACGCGGCCTTTCTCGTACCACGTTTCTCGCTCTACCGCTCCGTGAGCGAGCAGGTCATGGAGCTTCTGGGGCGTCTGTCGCCCCTGGTGGAACCGCTGAGCCTCGACGAGGCCTTCGTCGACCTGGAGGCCGGGGGCGCGGCGCATGACGCGCCCTCCGCCCGTGCGACGGGGGAGCGGCTGCGCGCCGACATCCGCACCGTCACGGGACTGACGGGGTCGGTCGGGCTGGCCGGCTCCAAGATGATCGCCAAGATCGCGTCCGAGCAGGCCAAGCCCGACGGTCTGGTGCTGATCGACCCCGGCACCGAGCGGGACCTCCTCGGGCCGATGCCCGTCCGGACCCTGCCCGGTGTGGGGCCCGCGACGGGGGAACACCTGCGGCGGGCCGGTATGACGACGGTCGCGGACCTCGCCGAGGCGGGCGAGGACGAGCTCGTACGGCTGCTCGGCAGGGCGCACGGGGCATCGCTGTTCCGGATGGCGCTGGGGCACGACGACCGGCCCGTGGTGGCCGAGCGGGACGCGAAGTCGGTGTCCGTCGAGGACACCTTCGACGTGGACCTGCACGACCGGGTGCGGGTCCGGCTCGAGGTGGACCGGCTCGCCGAGCGGTGCGTGCAGCGGCTCCGCGGAAGCGGCCACTCCGGCCGGACCATCGTGCTGAAGGTGCGCCGGTACGACTTCTCGACGCTGACGCGGTCGGAGACGCTGCGCGGGCCCACGGACGACCCCACGGTGGTGCGTGAGGCAGCCGGCAGGCTGCTGGAGTCCGTGGACACCACCGGGGGCGTACGGCTGCTGGGTGTGGGCGTGACGGGGCTCGCCGACTACACCCAGGAGGACCTGTTCGCGCAGGCCGCGGCGGAGGCGGAGGCCGAGGCGGCCGGGACGGCGCCCGAAGAGGGCGCGCCCATCGTGCCGGAGGGCGCCGGGTCCGAGACCGGCGAGCCGCACCGTGCCGAGGCCGGCCTGTCCGAGCCGGCGGAGCGGCGCTGGGCGGCCGGGCAGGACGTGCACCACGCGACGTACGGGCCGGGCTGGGTCCAGGGCAGTGGCGTCGGCAGGGTCACCGTGCGGTTCGAGGAGCCGTGGTCGCTGCCCGGCAGGGTGCGGACGTTCCGGGTGGACGACGAGGACCTTCAGGCGGCGGACCCGCTGCCGCTGGTGCGGCCCGCCGCGCGGCCGGAGGCGCCGCCGGAAGTGGCCGGGAGCGGGCAGGCCGGCCCGGCTGAGACACCGGGTGACGAGGCGGGGAGAACGCGGACCGCCTCCCCGCCGCCCGCCGCCGGCTCGGCGGCCTCCTCGGAGACGGCGCCACGGGCCTCGGCGGCCCCCACGGAGACGGCGCCACGGGCCTCGGCGGCCCCCACGGATACGGTGCCACCCGCCTCGGCGGCAGGCGGCGGCGAGCCGCCGGACCCATCGGTCACTGCTCGTCAGCCCGTCCCGGACCGGCGTCCGGGCTGACGGGCGCGGCGGGGGAGAGGCGGCGGGACAGCGGCGGTGGCAAGGGGCCCGGCCTGCGGGCCGGACCCCTGTCCCCTGGACGCCCGTGTGCGGGCGGCTCAGTCCTCCTGGCCCGCGACCCGGCCGAAGGAGCGGTCGCCGGACGCGGGTGCCGGTGCGGGAGGCGGACCGGAGAGGTCGAGCCCGTAGTGGTGGTAGAGCTGGAGTTCCTGCTCGGGCGACAGATGGCGGCCCACCCCGAAGTCGGGGGCGTCCTTGATCAGCGCGCGGTCGTAGGGAACGTGCAGTGTGTTGTCGACGAGCTCGCTCGGCTCGAGAGGGACGAAGGCGTCGCGGCTGAAGAGGCCTGTGCGCACGGCCGCCCACTCGGGAACGCCCGTGGCGTCGTCCAGGTACACCTCGTCAACGGTTCCGATCTTGGTGCCGTTGCGGTCGAACGCCTTGCGGCCGATCAGGCTGCGCGGATCGATGTCGGTCTGCACGGTCCCTCCAAATGGTCGCAACTGTTCCCCAACGACTACAGAAGTCCACATTCCGGGTGTCGGCCACTCGAGCGATCGTGCGCGACGCACGCTGGTACCCTGGCAAACGGCCGCTGACCCTGTGCGGGAGAGTCCTCCGGAGAGAAGTCCGGAGGCGCCGAAGGAGCAAATCCTCCCCGGAATCTCTCAGGCACCTGTACCGCACGGACGAGGTCACTCTGGAAAGCAGAGCGGGCGTCGGACGGCATCCGCTCTCACCGACGGTGAAAGCCGGGATGTCGCTCCACGACGCCCGGTGAAGCTCTCAGGTCGAGATGACAGAGGGGGAGGCCGTCCGGGCATCCGTGCCGTGATGCCCCTCGCAGGTCGCGAAGACCAGGAGGCCTCCCACCATGACCGCCAACCGCATTCCGCTCTCCCAGCTGGAGCAGGGGATTCCGTTCGAGCAGCGGCACATCGGGCCCGACGCCGGTGCCCAGGCCAAGATGCTCGCCCATGTGGGCTACGGCTCCCTCGACGAGCTCACCGCCGCCGCCGTACCGGACGTCATCAAGAGCGCCGAGGCGCTGGACCTCCCCGACGCCCGCACCGAGGCCGACGTCCTGGCGGAGCTGCGCACCCTGGCGGACCGCAACCAGGTGCTCGCCCCCATGATCGGCCTCGGCTACTACGGGACGTTCACGCCGCCGGTCATCCTGCGGAACGTCATGGAGAACCCGGCCTGGTACACGGCGTACACGCCGTACCAGCCCGAGATCTCGCAGGGCCGGCTCGAGGCGCTGCTGAACTTCCAGACCGTCGTCGCCGACCTGACCGGGCTGCCCACCTCCGGCGCCTCGCTCCTCGACGAGGGCACGGCCGCCGCGGAGGCCATGTCGCTGGCCCGCCGGGTGGGCAAGGTCAAGAACGGCGTCTTCCTGGTCGACGCCGACACCCTGCCGCAGACCGTGGCCGTGATAGAGACCCGTGCCGAGCCCACCGGCGTCGAGGTCGTCACCGCCGACCTCAGCGAGGGCATCCCCGCGGAGATCGCCGAGCGCGGCGTGTTCGGTGTGCTGCTTCAGTACCCGGGCGCCTCCGGTGCCGTGCGCGACCTCAAGCCCGTCATCGAGCAGGCGCACGAGCTCGGCGCGATCGTCACGGTCGCCGCCGACCTGCTGGCTCTGACGCTGCTCACCCCGCCCGGCGAGCTCGGCGCGGACATCGCGGTCGGCACCACCCAGCGCTTCGGTGTCCCGATGGGCTTCGGCGGACCGCACGCCGGCTACATGGCCGTCCGTGAGAAGTTCGCCCGCAGCCTTCCCGGCCGTCTCGTGGGCGTCTCCGTGGACGCCGACGGCAACAAGGCCTACCGGCTGGCGCTGCAGACCCGCGAGCAGCACATCCGCCGTGAGAAGGCCACCAGCAACATCTGCACCGCGCAGGTGCTGCTCGCCGTGATGGCGGGCATGTACGCGGTCTACCACGGCCCGGACGGCCTGCGTGCGATCGCCCGGCGCACCCACCGTTACGCCGCGATCCTCGCCGAAGGACTGCGGGCCGGCGGCGTCGAGCTGCTGCACGAGTCGTACTTCGACACCCTGACCGCCCGCGTGCCCGGCAAGGCCGCCGCCGTGGTGACCGCCGCCCGCGAGCGCGGGGTCAACCTGCACCTGGTGGACGCCGATCACGTCTCCCTCTCCTGCGACGAGACCACCGGCCGCGAGCAGCTGACCGCCGTCTGGGCCGCCTTCGGCGTGGACGGGGACATCGACGCCCTGGACGAGGCCGGCGTGGACGCGCTGCCGGCCGCGCTGCTGCGCGACGACGAGTACCTGACCCACCCGGTCTTCCACCAGCACCGGTCCGAGACCGCGATGCTGCGCTACCTGCGCCGGCTCGCCGACCGTGACTACGCGCTGGACCGCGGCATGATCCCGCTCGGCTCCTGCACCATGAAGCTGAACGCGACCACCGAGATGGAGCCGGTGACCTGGCCGGAGTTCGGCCAGATCCACCCCTTCGCCCCGGTGGAGCAGGCCCAGGGCTACCTCACCCTGATCCACGAGCTGGAGGAGCGCCTCGCCGAGGTCACCGGCTACGACAAGGTCTCCATCCAGCCCAACGCCGGCTCGCAGGGCGAGCTCGCGGGCCTGCTGGCCGTCCGCGCCTACCACCGCGCCAACGGGGACATGGGCCGCACCGTCTGCCTCATCCCGTCCTCCGCGCACGGCACCAACGCCGCCAGCGCCGTGATGGCCGGTATGAAGGTCGTCGTGGTGAAGACCGCCGACGACGGCGAGATCGACGTCGAGGACCTGCGCGCCAAGATCG
Organism: Streptomyces pristinaespiralis; assembly: GCF_001278075.1. GTDB lineage: Bacteria > Actinomycetota > Actinomycetes > Streptomycetales > Streptomycetaceae > Streptomyces > Streptomyces pristinaespiralis. The sequence continues at coordinate 7,168,580 of NZ_CP011340.1, forward strand.
AGCAGTACCGCGACGAACTGTCCGTGCTGATGATCACCTACCCGTCGACGCACGGTGTGTTCGAGGAGCACGTCGCCGACATCTGCGCCCAGGTGCACGACGCCGGCGGCCAGGTGTACGTCGACGGCGCCAACCTCAACGCCCTGGTGGGCCTCGCCAAGCCGGGCCGGTTCGGCGGCGACGTCTCGCACCTGAACCTGCACAAGACCTTCTGCATCCCGCACGGCGGCGGCGGCCCGGGCGTCGGCCCGGTCGGTGTGCGCTCCCACCTCGCGCCCTACCTGCCGAACCACCCGCTGCAGCCGGCGGCCGGCCCCCGTACCGGCGTGGGACCGATCTCCGCGGCTCCGTGGGGCTCGGCCGGCATCCTGCCGATCTCGTGGGCGTACGTGCGGCTGATGGGCGGAGAGGGCCTCAAGCGGGCCACCCAGGTCGCCGTACTCGCGGCCAACTACATCGCCAAGCGCCTCGAGCCGCACTACCCGGTGCTCTACACCGGCCCGGCCGGCCTGGTCGCCCACGAGTGCATCGTCGATCTGCGGCCGCTGTCCAAGGCGACCGGCGTCAGCGTCGACGACATCGCCAAGCGTCTGATCGACTACGGCTTCCACGCGCCGACCATGTCCTTCCCGGTGGCCGGCACGCTGATGATCGAGCCGACCGAGAGCGAGGACCTGACCGAGCTCGACCGCTTCTGCGACACCATGATCGCGATCCGCGGCGAGATCGAGAAGGTCGCGTCGGGCCAGTGGTCCGCCGACGACAACCCGCTGCGCAACGCTCCGCACACCGCGGCCGCGCTCGGGGGCGAGTGGGACCACCCGTACAGCCGCGAAGAGGCCGTCTTCCCGGCGGGCGTGAACGCGGCCGACAAGTACTGGCCGCCGGTGCGCCGTATCGACGGAGCGTTCGGCGACCGTAACCTCGTGTGCTCCTGCCCGCCGCTGGAGGAGTACGACAACTGACGCGAGCCGCACGGCACATGCGTCGGGGCCGGTCCGGAGACTCTCCGGGCCGGCCCTTCTGTTTTCTGTCTTCCCGCAGCGCCTAGGCGGCGGTCACCAGCGGGCCGGCGTCCCGTGTGCGGCGCGGGGCGATGATCCGGCCGTCGGGCAGCAGCTCGCCGGTGTCCTCGAAGAGGAGCACGCCGTTGCACAGCAGGCTCCAGCCCTGTTCCGGGTGGTGCGCCACGAGGCGAGCCGCCTCACGGTCGGCGGAGTCGGATGTGGGACAGGCTGGCTGGTGCTGGCACATGGATGGGTTCTTTCGCTGTGATGTGGTGTCTGTCGTGCGGCTCGATGAGGTGTTCATGGCCGCCCCCCCCGTATCTGTCGGTCGGTCCCAGTGTTCACCCACGGACGTCGCTCCGCAGGCATTTCACAGCAGCTCTTCCTACTGATTGATGACGCACCACCCGCTCGGACGGTTCAGTTCAACAGGGCTGTCCTTTCGGGTGGTTCGCAGTGGCCCGGCCGGGCTAGTCACAACGGGCCAGTGCCCTGGGCACCGGTACGCCCCGCGACCGGATGGTCGCGGGGCGTACCGGGTGCCTCCTGTGCGTGCGATGTCCGGGATGCTCTCCTTGTCAGGCGGCGGGCGAGTCCAGCAGCGGGGCCGGCGTCACCCGAAGGGTCATGAGGGGCAGCAGGTCCGCCACCCGGTGCGGCCGGTGGGCGGCTATGCCCGGTGGCGCCGGGGCGAGCGGGACGAGGACGTCGGAAGGCTGCGGGGTGCCGGCCGCGGCGTCGGCCTCGACGTCGCCGTGCAGCCAGAGGGTGAGCATGTAGAGCTCGGGAACGGACAGGAGTCTGGGCTGGAACGGCGTCCCGGTCGACTCGGCCTGGCGCAGGGCGCGTTCGGTCGAGTCGAGGTAGGGGCCCTCGAAGAAGTGGGAGAAGGTCCAGCCGTCCGGCGTGAGCACGGTGTCCGCCGCGGCCACGGTGCGATCACCGCTGCGGATCAGGAAACGCCAGCCGGTGAGCCTGCTGTGCGGGGTGCGGCCGCTCGGCACGATCCGGTCCAGCACATGGACCGGCAGCGGCAGTTCGGCGCTCAGGGGCCCCTGGACGGACCTCAGAGCGGGGGTTCGGGCCTCGCGGACGGCTGTGGGGGAACCGAGTGCCGCGAGAACGCTGCGCAGGGCAGGCGCGGGGGCAGGGGGGACAAGCAGCGGCATGATGGGTCGCCTCTCACTCAGGAGACACGGTGGAGCGTGAAGGTGCGGACGGCACTGTCTGCGTGCGGGGCGGCCAGCGGCCGGAAGACACCGGATACGAACTCACCGCCCTCGCGGAGTTTATACGACCCGTGTTCACGTAATGTTTCCGCTACCCGTCGTGGGTATTTCGGGCAAGGTGTGAACCGGCCTGTTTCACGCGGCATTTCTGCGGTTTTTCGAGGCTGTCACGGCCGCGGCCTGCGGTTTCGGCTCCGGCGCGGTAGGCCGAATCGAGCCTGTGGTTTTCGTCGCCGTCCATGCCTGCAATTGCGGTTCGCCTCATGCCGGTGGAATGTGCCTGCGGGGCGTCTGTGTCCAGCCTACCGGCCGCGGACTCCGCGCGGGGCGTTATGGATCAATGAGGCTGGGCATTATCGTCCGTGACGTGAGCGGTCCTCGCCACGTGGGACCCACTCGAGGAGGGACGCTTCGATGGGGGAGAAGGTCGAGGCAGGCGGGTTCGACCTGTCCGATCGGCAACGGTACCGGGGCAAGCTGCAACAGTGCCTGGCCGCCCTGGGGCGGCTTCTGGCGGAGAAGAGGTTCGACCGGCCCAAGAATCTGATGGGGCTCGAGATAGAGCTGAATCTCGCGGGCGCGGACGGGATGCCCCGGATGATGAATGCCGAAGTTCTCTCCCGTATCGCCAGTCCCGATTTTCAGACCGAGCTCGGCATGTTCAATCTGGAAGTAAACATCGTTCCGCACCGATTGGGCGGCCGTGTGCTCGACCAGCTGGCGGAGGAGTTGCACACCGGGCTGGGATATGCCGATCGCAAGGCGCAGGAGCTCGGTTCCGGGATTGTGATGATCGGCATTCTGCCGACGCTGACACAGCAGGATCTGGTGTCCGCGAACCTCTCCGACGTGGACCGTTACATGCTGCTCAACGATCAGATCGTGGCGGCACGCGGGGAGGACTTCACCCTCGACATCGATGGGGTGGAGCGGCTCACCTGCACGTCCGGGTCGATCGCGCCGGAGGCCGCCTGTACGTCGGTGCAACTGCATCTGCAGGTCACCCCCGGCCGGTTCGCCGACGTGTGGAACGCCGCGCAGGCGGTGGCCGCCGTGCAGGTCGCCGTCGGGGCCAACGCGCCGTTCCTGTTCGGCAAGGAGCTGTGGCGCGAATCGCGGCCGCCGCTCTTCCAGCAGGCCACGGACACCCGCCCGCCGGAGCTCCAGGCGCAAGGGGTGCGGCCGCGGACCTGGTTCGGTGAGCGCTGGGTCGACTCGGCGTACGACCTCTTCGAGGAGAACATCCGGTTCTTCCCGGCGCTGCTGCCCTTCTGCGACGACGAGGACCCGCTGCGGGTGCTCGAGGACGGCGGAGTGCCGCGGCTGCAGGAGCTGGTCCTGCACAACGGCACGATCTACCGCTGGAACCGGCCGGTGTACGCGGTCGTCGACGGGGTCCCCCATCTGCGGGTGGAGAACCGCGTGCTGCCCGCCGGACCGACGGTGACCGATGTGATCGCCAACGCCGCGTTCTACTACGGCCTGGTGCGGGCACTCGCGGAGGACGCCCGTCCGGTGTGGACGCGGCTGCCCTTCGCCGCCGCCGACGAGAACTTCGAGAACGCCTGCCGGCACGGTATCGACGCGGAGCTCCAGTGGCCCCGTCCCGGCCGTGGTGGCGTCACACGGGTCCCGGTCGTCAAGCTCGTCCGGGACGAGTTGCTCCCCCTGGCGGCGGCGGGTCTCGACGCGTGGAACGTGGCGCCCGCCGATCGCGACCTGTATCTCGGAGTGATCGAGGAGCGGTGCCGTCGCCGTACGAACGGAGCCTCCTGGCAGGCGGACACCTATCACCGCGCACGTGAGGCGGGGCTGGAGCGCGAGGCGGCGCTGGCGGCGATGACCCGTCGCTACTGCGAGCTGATGCGTGAGGGGCAGCCGGTGCACACATGGCCGGTCGGCTTCCCGGGGGCCCGCTCCTGACCGACCGGGCGTACCGCCGCCCGGCGGTCCGGCGCGGTCGCAGGCGCGTGCGCGGGACCTGGCTGCGACCGCCGTAGGTTCGTCGGGCAAGCTGTGACGTCCCATGCGGTGGAGCAACTGGAGGCTGTAGTGCAGGCGCAGGCGGGAGACGCGGCCGGGTCCTTTCCGCGGGAGGCGGTGTCGCGCAGGACCCTCCGGTCGGAGACGGTGCTCGTGCTCGCGCTGTCGCTCGGCGCCAGCGGTGTGTCCGCGCTGATCAGCTTCATCGGATCGCTGACGAAGCCCGGCGGGCTGAAGGACCAGGCCGCGACCCTCAACGGTTCCTTCGCGCCGGGGCGGCCATGGCTCGATCTGGCCTGGCAGCTCTTCGGGATCGCGACGGCGCTGGTGCCCGTCGCGCTCGTCGCGCATCTGCTGATGCGCGAGCGGGCGGGGCTCTCCTCGATCGGTTTCGACCGGAGCCGGCCCTGGTCCGACATCGGCCGCGGCGCGCTCGTCGCGGCCGGTATCGGCAGCGCCGGGCTGGCCTTCTACCTGCTGGCGAGGGCCACCGGTTTCAACCTCACCGTCGTGCCGGAGGCGCTGCCCGAGGTCTGGTGGAAGTATCCGGTGCTGATCCTCTCCGCGATCCAGAACTCCGTGGTGGAGGAGGTGATCGTCGTCGGGTACCTGCTGCGCAGACTCGGTCAGCTCGGCTGGTCACCGATGGCGGCACTGGTCGCGAGCTCGGTGCTGCGCGGCTCGTACCACCTCTACCAGGGCATCGGCGGGTTCATCGGCAACATGGTGATGGGCGTCGTCTTCGTCCTGCTGTACCGCAGGTGGGGCCGGGTGGGGCCGCTGGTCGCGGCGCACGCGCTGCTCGACATCGTCGCCTTCGTCGGATACGGGCTGCTGTCCGGGAGGGTGGACTGGCTTCCCACGCCCTGACCGGCGGCCCGGCAGCGCGACGGAGGGGGTGCACGGCGACTGCCGTGCACCCCCTCCGTCGTGGAGCGCTCAGGGAGCGGTGAGCAGTTCGCCGTCGATCACGGTCACCGCGCGTCCGGTCAGCAGGGTGCGGTCGCCGCGCAGTGCGGTACGGACCAGGCCGGAGCGGGCGGAGGCCTGGAGGCCGGTCAGCTCGTCGCGGCCGAGGCGCGCGGACCAGAAGGGCGCGAGCGCCGTGTGGGCGCTGCCGGTGACCGGGTCCTCGTCGATGCCGACCCGGGGGAAGAAGCCGCGGGAGACGAAGTCGTAGCCGGCGGACGCGTCCGCCGCGGCGGCGGTGGCGATGATGCCGCGCTCGGAATGCGCCACCAGGGCGGCGAAATCCGGGGTCAGCGCGCGCACGGACCGCTCGTCGGCCAGTTCGACCAGCAGGTCACCGATGTGGGGCCCGGTGTCATGGGCGGAGAGCACCTTCGCGCCGAGGGCCTCGGCGACCCCGTCGGGGGCCGCCACCTCCCGCAGCGGGGCGGTCGGGAAGTCCATGGTGACGGTGCCGTCCTCGTGCGCGGTGGTCCGCAGGATTCCGCAGCGCGCGGTGAAGCGCACGGTGCCCGTGGCCGCTCCCGTGGTGTGCAGCACGTGGGCGGTGGCCAGTGTGGCGTGGCCGCACATGTCGACCTCGGTGGCCGGGGTGAACCAGCGCAGTGCCCAGTCGGCGTCGCTGCCGGCGGGCAGCGGGTGGGCGAACGCGGTCTCCGAGAGGTTCAGCTCCGCGGCGACGTGCTGGAGCCAGGTGTCGGGCGGGAACCCGGCGGAGTCCAGCAGCAGCACTCCGGCGGGATTGCCCCCGAAGGGACGGTCGGTGAAGGCGTCGACGATTCGAATCCGCATGGGCCGACCGTAGAGCTCCGGTGAACGGGCAGGCCAAGGCCAATTCGGGGTCGGCGGCCCGGAAGGGTCTTGTCGTACGACAGGTTCCGATATATCGTTGACGCATCGCGACTGATCAACGATGGAAGGAGCGTAGCGATGCGTTCACACGGAAACGGGCCGGAGGGCGGCCGCGGACACTGCGGGCCCGGCCATCACGGTTGGGGTGAGTACGAGGGCCGCCGCGCGGCGTTCGGGCCCTGGGGGCCGCCGTTCGGCGGGCCCTTCGGCGGCGGGCGCGGGCGAGGTGGCGGCCGGGGCAGGGCGCGGCGCGGCGACGTGCGCGCCTCGATCCTGGCCCTGCTGAAGAACCGCCCGATGCACGGCTACGAGATGATCCAGGAGATCGACGAGCGCAGCGGCGGGGCGTGGAAGCCCAGCCCCGGGTCCGTCTATCCGACCCTCCAGATGCTGGAGGACGAGGGTCTGATCGTGAGCCAGAGCGACGGCGGCAAGAAGCTGTTCACGCTGACCGACACCGGGCGGGCCGAGGCCGAATCGGGGCCGGAGGCTCCTTGGGAGGAGGCCGGCCGCGGTGTCGACTGGGACACGGTCAACGAGATCCGGCAGGCCGGCTTCGGTCTGATGGAGGCGTTCGGCCAGGTCTGGAAGTCGGGCAACGCCGAGCAGCGGCAGAAGGCCGTCGCCGTGATCAACGAGGCCCGTAAGAAGCTCTACCTGATCCTGGCCGACGAGCACTGAGCCAGGTGTGAAGGGCCCCGCGGCGACGCGGGGCCCTTCTGCTGTCCCTGCGGCCGGCGCGGTCCGGTGAGGCCTGGGAGGGCGCCGGGTCCGTCCGGTCGGGGAGTCGGGCTCCGGTCCGCCCGGCTCGCAGCGGCGGGCTGCCCGGTCCGTGCCGCTCGCGGGGGTCGGGTGACCATCACCGGCTCGGCAGGGACGGGCCGCGGGTCAGGTGACCAGTCCGCCCAGTTTGCGGAGCGACTCGTTGAGGGCGGCGGTCGCCGAGTCCTTCAGCTTGCCCGCCATGAGCGACACGGCCGCACCCGTGAACTCCCCGTCGATGCGCACGTCGGTCGCGCCGCCGGCCGGGGTGAGCGAGTAGCGGGTGCCCACGGTGACGGACATCGGGCCCTTGCCCCTGATGGCGAGCACCCGCTCGGTCTCCAGCTCCTCCACGGTCCAGGTCACCTCGGCGGGGAAGCCCATCAGCTTCATGTTCTCCGCGAAGGTGGCGCCTTCCTCCAGTGGTTCGGGGCCGCCCGCCGGGTAGCTGGTGTGGGTGGCGTTCCAGCTGCCGTGCGAGGCGAAGTCGGTGAGCTGGGCCCAGACCTTCGCGGCCGGTGCCTGGATGCGTGCCTCCGCACTGACTTCGGCCATGCGACCACCCCTTCGTGTCGGGTTCCGGTGCGCGGACCGTAGCCCTGAGGGCGGGAACATTCAATACTGACGCACCGTCAGAAATGCCTGGGCGGCCGTTCGTCACCGCCGGGGTCGCAGGGGGTGGGTCAGGGGAAGGCCGGCGCCTTCTCATCCGTAAGGAGGAGGAATCGCCCGGGTGTGCCCAACTCCGGTGGGATGCGTAAATGCTCCCCCGCGTGGACGCCGGGGCCGCGGATGCCTGATGAGGTGGAAGGCGTGCGAAGTCCTGCCCCCTGGCTGCCCCGGCAGCACCCTGCCGCCCCCGTCCGTGCCGACCTCGAGGCCGCGCTCACCGTGGAGTTGGCCTCGGTGGCCGCCGGTGCGCGCAGGCGGATGCTGCGTGACGGCGACAGGCAGATCGACACCGCCCATCTCCTCCACTCGCTGATGGAACAGGACCCCGAGGTCCGGGCGGTGTTCGGGTCGCCCACGCAAGTGGCGCGGGTGCTCGGCTACCTCGTCCAGCGCAGCATCGGCTACGGGCTCGCCTGGCAGGGCTCCGTCGAGGACTCGGGCGCACTGCCGGTGACACGGGACGGCGGTGCGACGCGGCGGCTGCCGTCGTCGGACCCCGTGGCGCCCGACAGGTCCCGGGCGCCCGGCCGGCCGGACGGTGTCGCGCTGCCCGAGCTGCCGGGCTGGTCGCCGTCGGCCGTGGCCGCCTTGGCGGGCGCGCTGGCCGGGGCGAGGCTCCGCGGGGACGCGAGGGCGGAGGGGATCGACGTACTGGCCCGCATCGCCGCCGACCGGGACTGCCGGGCCGCCGAAGTGCTGCGCAGGGCCGGGGTCGACGTGTCGCTGCTGGCGGCGCGGATCGCGGAGCGGGTGTCGGCGGGGCCCGCCGCGTAGTGGCGCCCGGGGAGGGCCCGGAAGCGTCTCGACATGTGTCACAGGGGTGACGGTGCTGACGGCTGCTGCCATGATGTGCCGATGCAAGCGTCTCAGGGAAGGAGCGCCGGCCTGGGACTCGCCCTGGGCTCGGCCTTCGCGTTCGGTGGATCGGGTGTCGCGGCCAAGCCGCTGATCGAGGCGGGGCTCGACCCCCTCCATGTCGTGTGGCTACGGGTCGCGGGCGCCGCGCTCGTGATGCTGCCCCTGGCCTGGCGGCACCGTGGCCTGCTGAGGCGACGGCCCGCGCTGCTGGCCGGCTTCGGACTGCTGGCCGTGGCGGGCGTGCAGGCCTGCTACTTCGCGGCGATCTCCCGCATCCCTGTCGGCGTCGCGCTGCTCATCGAGTACCTGGCGCCCGCGCTCGTGCTCGGCTGGGTCCGCTTCGTCCAGCGCAGGCCGGTGACCAGGGCCGCCGCTGCGGGCGTCGTCCTGGCGGTCGCCGGTCTCGCGTGTGTCGTCGAGGTGTGGGCGGGGCTCCGGTTCGACGTGCTCGGCCTGCTGCTCGCCCTCGGCGCCGCCTGTTGCCAGGTGGGTTACTTCGTCCTCTCCGACCAGGGTGGCGACAGCGACGACGCCCCCGACCCGTTGGGCGTGATCGCGTACGGGCTGCTCATCGGCGCGGTGGTGCTGACGGTCGTGGCCCGGCCGTGGGGCATGGACTGGTCGCTGCTCGCCGGCACCGCCGGTATGGGGGGAACGGAGGTCCCGGCCGCGATGCTGCTGGCGTGGATCGTGCTGGTCGCCACCGTGCTCGCGTACGTCACCGGTGTCGTGTCGGTGCGCAGGCTCTCTCCCCAGGTGGCCGGTGTCGTCGCGTGCCTGGAGGCGGTCATCGCGACCGTGCTGGCCTGGGTGCTGCTGCGTGAGCACCTTTCCGCGCCGCAGATCTTCGGTGGCGCGGTCGTGCTGTTCGGGGCGTTCATCGCACAGTCCCAGGCGCCCCGGCCGCCGTCCGGGCCGGTGGCGGCGGGCGGGCCGGAGGCCCTGCCCGCGGCGGCCGGCGACGGGACCGCCCCGGGGGAGTTGTCCGCCGGTCACCGTGCGCCGTAGGGTGGCGATCATGCATTCGACCGTACTTCCGCCGCCCGCCGCCTAGCGCGGGCGGACGTTCTCAAGAAGATCCGGCTCGGGGTGTTCTCCCCGAGCGGTCGGTGCTGCCCGCGTGACTGAGCCGAGCGATCAGCCGTCCCGTTCTTCATACGGAGAAGTCACGTGTCGAATTCCTCTTCAACTCCTGCTGTCGGCGTGCCCGCCATCATGTCCGTGGGCCGTGGTCTGACCTGCCTCGTCTTCGCCGGGTTCGCCTGGGGCACCGCCGGCGCCGCCGCCTCGCTCGTCTTCGAGGTGAGCGATCTGGGGCCGCTCGCCCTGTCGTTCTGGCGGTGCGCCGGCGGGCTCCTGCTGCTGCTTCCCGTCCTCGCGGTGCGCGCCCGGCGTCGCCGGGGGACCGTCGCGCCCGCCGAACCGCGGCGGCGGAGGGTGCTGCGCATTGTCGCCACGGGAGTCGGCCTGACCGTCTTCCAGAGCGCCTATTTCGCGGCCGTCGAGGTGACCGGCCTCGCCGTGGGCACCGCCGTGACGCTGGGCGCCGGTCCTGTGCTCATCGCCGTCGGGGCACGGCTCACCATGGGTGAACGGCTGGGACGCGGCGGGATCCTGGCCGTCGCGGGAGCGCTGGCGGGGCTCGGCGTCCTGGTCCTCGGCGGCGAGGGTGCTCAGGTGCGGCCGGCGGGCATCGCGCTCGCCGTGCTGTCGGCCGCCGGATACGCGGCGATCACGCTGCTGACGCGGTGGCTCGGCCGGGACGGCGGCGGCGGTGACTCGCTGTCCACGACGGCGTGGGCGTTCGCGATCGGATCCGTGGGACTGCTGCCGATGGCGATCGGCGAAGGGCTGCTGCCTCACACGGCGGAGGTCGCCAGGGTCCTCGGCCTGCTGGTCTACGTCGCGGCCGTGCCGACGGCGCTCGCCTACGCCCTGTACTTCGCGGGCGCGGCCGTGGTCAGGTCGGCGACCGTCTCGGTGATCATGCTGCTGGAGCCGGTGAGCGCGGCGGTCATCGCGGTGACCCTGCTCGGCGAGCGCCTGACGCCGGCCACGGTGGCGGGGACGCTGCTGCTGCTCACGGCGGTTGCCGGTCTCGCGGCTGCGGAGGCGCGGGGTGCTGTGGTCCGGCGGAGGGTGCCGGCCCCGGCGTGAGGCGCCCCCGGGGCGCGAGAAGCGGCCCTGCCGACCCCTGTGCGGCAGGGCCGCCGCCCGGTGCGCCGACGCGGTGAGCTCGTCAGAGGTAGGCGGGGAGCGGCGTGGACGGGGAAAGGTCCGGCGACGGGTCCGGCAGGCCGCGGGTGGTGGTGACGGGGACGACGCCCGCCCAGTAGGGGAGGTCCAGGTCGGCCGGGTCGTCGTTCGGGCCGCCCGTGCGGGTCTTCGCCGACACCTCGGCCAGATCGAGGCGGAGCACCGCCGTCGCCGCCAGTTCCTTGGTGTTCGCCGGGCGGGAGTCCGTGGACCGGCCGGGGACGGCGTGCTCCACGAGCGCGTCGAGCGCGGTGCGCTTCTCCGACGGGTCGGTGACCTGCCGGGCGGTGCCGTGGACCACCACGGACCGGTAGTTGAGCGAGTGGTGGAAGGCCGAGCGCGCAAGGACGAGGCCGTCGACGTGCGTCACCGTCAGGCACACCGGCAGCCCGGGGTCCGCCTCGCCGGCCATCCGCAGAGGACGCGACCCGGTCGACCCGTGGACGTACAGCCGCTCGCCGACGCGGGCGTACAGCGTCGGCAGGACGACCGGGGCCCCGTCGCGGACGAAACCGAGGTGGCAGACGTACGCCGTGTCGAGTATCGAGTGCACCAGCTCGCGGTCGTACGATGCCCGCTCCCGGGATCGGGTGGGAATCGTCCGGTCGGTCGGCTCGTACGGGGCTTCCGCGGTCTCCGGCATTGCCGTCTCCATTGCACTAGTGCATAATGTGTTTTGTGCTAGGAGAGTATCGGATCGTTGGGCGGCGTGCATCCGAGATTGCCGTGAGCATCGAGCGGGCAGTGGGCTCCGGAGAGCTCGAACCGGGCCGAGTGCTGCCCCCGATGAGGGAGTTGGCCACCGAGCTGGGGGTGAACCCGAACACCGTCGCGGCCGCCTACCGCACCCTGCGCGAGCGCGGGGTGATCGAGACCGCCGGCCGCCGGGGCAGCCGGGTGCGCCCCCGCCCGGCCAGTACCGCGCGCGGATCGATCCGGGTCGACGCACCTCCCGGCGTGCGCGACCTCGGCGAGGGCAACCCGGACCTGGCGCTCCTGCCGCCGCTGCACGAGGCGCTCGCCGCCGCGGCCCGCCGGTACGCGCAGGAACCCGGCCTGTACGGAAGAGCGCCGCTGGACCCCGAGTTCGCGCGCCTCGCCCGCGCGGCGATGGACGCCGACGGGGTCCCCGCCGGGCCGCTGGCCGCCACGTCCGGATCGCTGGACGCCATCGAACGGGTCCTCGCCGCGCATCTGCGGCCCGGCGACGCCGTCGCCGTGGAGGACCCGGGCTGGGGGAGCCTGCTCGATCTCGTCACCGCGCTCGGCCTGAGGCCCCTGCCCGTCGCACTCGACGACGACGGGCCGCTGCCCGGGGAGGTGGAGCGGGCGCTCGGCGCGGGGGCCCGCGCGATCGTCGTCACCGACCGGGCCCAGAACCCGACCGGCGCGGTGCTGAGCCGCCGGCGCGCGGACGAACTGCGTGCTGTCCTCGCACGGTTCCCGCGCACCCTGCTCATCGAGGACGACCACGGACACGCCATCGTGGACCAGTCGCTCCACCCCCTCGCCGGGCCGACCGACAACTGGGTGTTCGTGCGTTCCGCGGCCAAGGCCTACGGGCCCGACCTGCGGGTCGCCGTCCTCACCGGGGACAGTGTCACCATCGACCGCGTACAGGGGCGGCTCGGTCTCGGGCCCGGCTGGGTGAGCCGGCTGCTCCAGCACACCGTCGCGCACCTGTGGGCCTCGGGCGCCATCGACCCCGGCGTCGTCGCCCGGTCCTACGGCGAACGGCGCGACGCCCTGATCGGCGCGCTGGCCGGGCGGGGTGTCGAGGCGCGCGGCCGCAGCGGTATGAACGTATGGGTGCCCGTCCAGGACGAGACCGGAGCGGTGGCGCGGCTGCTGCACGCCGGGTGGGCGGTGGCCCCAGGGGCGCGTTTCCGGATGTCCTCGCCCCCCGGGGTGCGCCTTACCGTCTCCGGCCTGACGGCCGCCGACATCGAGCCGCTCGCCGACGCGGTGGCCTCCGCGGTCGGCCCGATGCCCGCCCGCAGCTACGGCTGATCCCGTCCGCGGCCCGCCCGAAGTCCGGTCCGTACCGACCGGGAGCAGGTCCGCCGTCCAGGGGGCGCCGTAGAGTCACGCGGCGCCCCCACCGGACCTGGGATTCAGGTCCGCTTCGGCCGGCTCTGCGTCAGCGCCGCGCCCACCAGGACGATCAGCGCGCCCACCGGGGTGTTCCAGGCCAGGTGCTCGTCGAGCAGCGCCACACCCGCCGCCGTGGCGATGACCGGGATGAAGTACGTGACCATCTGCGCCGTCGTCGGTCCGACCTCCGCCACCAGCCCGTACTGGATGAGCAGGGCCAGTCCCGTGCCGAGGACGCCGAGCGCGATCACAGCGAGCAGCGGGACGAGCGGGAAGGAGTCCGGCACGGTGGTGAAAAGCGGTGTCACGACGGCGAGTTGTACGGTCGCCAGGCCCAACTGGGCACCTGTCAGCGAGAGGTGCGAGTGGCTGGAGCCGGCCAGGGTGCGGCGTACGTAGATCCAGCCGATCGGATAGCTGAGCGAGGCGAGCAGTGCCATGGCCGTGCCGGAGAAGTCGAGGCCCGAGAAGCCCTGCCACGCGCCGAGAACGGTGAGGACGCCGAGGAACCCGATGCCGAGACCCGCGACGCGGCGCCGGGTCGGCCGGTCCTCGGAGAGCGCGACGAGGGAGAGCGCCATGCCCCACAGCGGTGAGGTGGCGTTGCAGATGCCGGCGAGCGTCGAGGGGATCGTGAGCTCGGAGTAGGCGAAGAGCGAGAACGGCAGCGCGTTGAGCAGGAAGGCCGCGACCGTCAGGTGGCCCCAGGTGCGCAGGCCGCTCGGCAGCCGGTCACGGCGGACGGCCATGGCGACGGCGAGCACCGCCGTGCCGAAGAAGAGGCGCCCGAAGGTGACCTGGAAGGGCGCGTACGCTCCCGTGCCCACCTTGATGAGAAGGAAGCTGAAGCCCCACACCGCGGAGAGCACCGCGAAACGGATGCGCCAGTCGACGGTCCGCCGGGGCGGGCGGACGGCGGTGGCGGTCGCGGCGGTGGCGGACCCGGGCGGGGCCGGGGGGAGGGTACGGGCGCGGGCCTCGTCGGCCTCGGTCGTTGCGCTGCTCATGACCCCAACGATCGCGGGTCACACCTCTTAGGACAAGCGAGAATTTCTCGACTGCTTCGCTTAGCATTGCTTACATGTTGAACCTGGAGCGACTGCGCACCCTGGACGCGCTGGCCCGGCACGGCTCCGTCAGCGCCGCCGCCGACGGGCTGCACGTCACCACCTCGGCCGTCTCCCAGCAGATGGCGAAGCTGGAGCGGGAGGTCGGGCAGCAGCTGCTGGCGAAGAACGGGCGCGGCGTACGCCTCACCGACGCCGGCCGGCTCCTCGCCGACCATGCCGCGCGCATCCTCTCCCAGGTCGAGCTCGCCCAGTCCGACATCGAGGCGCGGCGCGGCCAGGCGGTCGGCGAGGTCAGGATCGGGGCCTTCCCCACCGCGGCCCGCGGCCTGTTCCCGGCCGCGATCTCGACCCTGCGCCGCGACCACCCGGAGCTGCGGGTGCTGTCCACGGAGCTGGAGCCGGAGACCGGTGTCAGGGCGGTCATCCGCGGGGACCTCGACCTCGCGGTGGTGCTCGACTGGAGCAACAAGCGGCTGCCCGTCCCGGGTGGCCTCGCGCAAGCGCAACTGCTCGACGACGTGCCGGATGTCGCGATGCCCGCCGGTCACCCCCTGGCGGACCGTGCGGAGGTCGACCTCGAGGACTTCGCCGACGACGAGTGGGTGTCCTGGCCGGAGGGCGAGTTCTGCCACGAGTGGCTGATGTTCACCCTGCGCTCCAAGGGCTTCGAACCGCGGATCGGGCACAGGGCCGGCGAACACCACACCCAGCTCGCCCTGATCGCCGCGGGGCTGGGGGTCTGCGTGGCTCCCCGGCTCGGCCGGGGGCCGGTTCCCGAGGGCGTCGCGCTCGTCCCCGTACGGCAGCGGATGCGCCGCCACGTCTACGCGGTGTGGCGTACCGACGCCGACCGCAGGCCCTCCATCAGGGCGGCGGTGGAGGCGCTGCGCGCCGCCGCCGGGCCGGTCGCGGAGTCAGAGGGCTGACAGCTTGCGGAAGTCCCAGGACGCGACCGCGTCCGGGGTGAGCCGCAGCCAGGCGTGCCGGCCGTCGTGGGGCATCGCGTCGAGCCCGAAGTTCTTCCGGGCGAACAGGGCTTCCGGCACGGCCAGTTCGGGGCAGGGCTCACCGGTTCGCGGGGCCTCGCCCACGAACACGGCCGTGCCGGACAGCTCCACGCCCCGCAGGTCCCCGTACTCCTCGCCGGCGTCGACGACCACGGCGACCCGCGGATCACGGCGAAGCTCCGCCCAGCGCCTGCTGCGGGTGAGGGAGTAGAGCCACAGCGACGTGCCGTCCCAGGCGAACCACAGCGCGCTGACGTGCGGACGTCCGTCGGGCGACACCGTGGCCACCCGGCAGGTCCGCTGCTCCGTCAGGAAGGCGTCCAGCTCGGCGGGGGACATCATGATGCGACGGCCCCGTCGCTGAATGGCGGTCATGGCACGGCCTCCCGGAAACGGCTGACACGACGGGTCGAGCTGACGGCTCGTCAGAAAGCTTGCCCGGTCAGCATGGAGGCTCTTCCTCCTGTGCGCAACGGGGGGTACCGTCGCGCCTCCCCGTGCCGAGGGGCCGGGACACCGAGGAGGAGCCGCGTGCCATCCTTCCATCAGCTTCTGGAGCAGGTCGAGGCGTCCACGACGGCGCTCCTCACCGTCGAATGTCAGCAGGGCGTCGTCGGAAAGGACAGCGCGCTGCCGGAACTCGCCGCCGCGGCGAGCTCCTCCGGCGCCCTCCGCAACGTCGCCCGGCTGGTCGCCGCCGCGCACGACGCCGGGGTGCAGGTGCTGCACGCGGTGGCCGAGCAGCGTCCCGACGGCCGGGGGTCCAACCGGAACGCACGGCTGTTCAGGGCCGCCGCTCGGCTGCCCGTCCAGCAGCACACCGGCTCCGCCGCGGTGCGGATCGCCCCGCCGATCGACGTGGCGCCCGAGGACATCGTCGTGCGAAGACTGCACGGCTTGTCGCCGCTGGCCGGCACGGACGTCGACCCGATCCTGCGCAACCTCGGCTGCCGCACCCTCGTCGTCACCGGGGTGTCGGCGAACGTGGCGGTGCCCAACGCCGTCTTCGACGCGGTCAACCTGGGTTACACCGCGGTCGTCGTGGCGGACGCCATCGCGGGAGTGCCCGCCGAGTACACCCCCGCGATGATCCGCAACACCCTGTCGCTCGTGGCGACGATCGCCACCACCGACGAGGTGGCGTCCTGCTGGAAAGGGCCGCCCCGCGTCAGGCGAGCTTGATCGAGTCGCCCTCCACCGTGATCGTGGCGGGCGGCAGCGGCTTCGTCGCGGGTCCCGCCTTGACGCTGCCGTCCGTGGCGTCGAACCGGCTGTTGTGGCAGGGGCAGTTGATGGTGCCGTCGGAGACGCCCGACACCGCGCAGCCCTGATGCGTGCACTTGGAGGAGAAGGCCTTGAACTCGCCCGCCACCGGCTGGGTGATCACCACGTCCCCGACGATCTTGCCGCCGCCCTCCGGGATGTCGGTGGTCTTGGCGATCACTGTGCCGCCGCCGGCGGCGGCGCCACCCTCACCGGCCGGCTTGTCCGACACGGACTGCGCCGAGTCGTCCGAGCCGCCGCACGCCGTCAGGGCGACGGAGAGACCGGCCCCGCCCACGGCGGCGACGACGGTACGGCGCGCCACGGTCCGGGCGGTCCCCTGCGTTCCGGTCATGCTGGCTCCCTCGTCTCTTCCGGCCCCGGTACCGGCCGGTTCGTGATGTTGTACGCGTCGGCGGGCCGCGACGTTCACGGAATCGGGAAATTCTCTGGGGGCCGGTCACGCAGCCACAGCGCTCACGGTCGACTTCGATGCTCACGTTCGAGATCGACCCTCACGGCCTGGATGAACGCTCACGGCGGAGATCAGTGCTCACGGCCGGGATCGACCCTCACGGCCGAGATCAGTGCTCACGGCCTAGACCAGCGCTCACGAGGAGGGCGGCCGGGCCCCTGGGCCGGGCAGCCGCAGAACCGCGTCGTGGTCCCGGCCGGGCCACGACGCGGTGCCGGTCTGCGGTCTGCGGCGGTCTGCGACCGGTGCGTCCCTGCTCAGGTGCCGCCGGGGAAGTGCTGGGCGGCCGGCCTCAGATGCCGGCCGGGGGAGCCGGCGCCGGGGAGCGGCCCGGCAGCCAGGCGGGCCTTCTGCGTGGCACCGGGCCGGGGTCGGCGCCCCGGGGTCCGGCCGCCGTGAGCAGGTGGTGGCTCACGGCCGTACGTATGCCGTCCGCCGTCGTCTGAGGGACGCGGTCGGAGACGGCGATGCGGGCGAACGGCGACGCCTCCGGGCGAAGGTCGACACGCGCAACGGGCCCCCGCCGGGGGCGGATCGCGACAAAGTCCCGCACGTCCGCCTGCTCGCGCACGCCGAGTTGCAGCAGGTCACCGATCCATACGCCACGGGAAGGCTCACCGCGCAGGGCGCGCCGCCAGTCGCGTTCCACCGTCACCTTCTCCACCGCCGCGAGCGGCACCCGGACGTCGGAGTGCCGTGCGGTGATCTTCTCCCACCAGGTCAGTTCGACGATCAGCTCCTCGCCCCGGACTGCAAGGCGGGCCATGGCGCTGCACCTCCTTCGAGACGTTCTCGCTCAGGGGCCTCTCGGTCCGGGGCGGCCGGCCCTCGGTCTGCCTCGGCCCTCGGTCTGCCTCGGTCGTCGGCCGGCCTCGGTCCGCGTCGGCCGGCGTCGGTCAGCGGGGAACGCGGGGCTCGCTGCTTTCCTCCGCCGGTGGCCCCAGAGGCTCGGGCTGGACGTGGGCGGCCGACCCGAGGAGCCGTGCCCCGTGCCGCTCCGAGCGGTGCCCTGAGGCGTCGGTGATCTTCAATCGGGGCGTGTGGGTCGCTCCCGGGGGCATGGGGACCGGCCGCCGCGCCAGGATGCGGCCCACCCATCGGCGGCCGCAGATCGGACACGGCGGCGCGCCGGCCGGCGTGTACGGGGAGGGCACCGGGGTGCCGTCGCGGGAGAAGTACTCCCACTGTCCGCCCTGTTCGTCGCGGTACTGCTGGACGTCGTAGTCGGCGCTCCACTCGTGCCAACACCTGCCGCAGGTGAACTCCACGCGCTCGACTGCCATCTCGGTGATCACGTCGTCCACCTCCATCCCGTCGGATGCGGCCTGCAGCTTCCATTCTAGGTATCTCCGCAGCGACAGCCTTGACAATACCCGACTCAAGTTTTATGTACATATTTGATGAGGATCATCCCGGTTCCAGGGTGCTGCCGCCCCGCTCGGAGAGCGCGGAGAGGAGGTGGGCGAGATGCCGGGGCCGTCCTTCTCGCGTGACCATTACGCCGTGCTGGGCGTCGAGCCGTCCGCGACGTCCCGCCAGATCACCACGGCCTACCGCCGCCAGGTCCGGGCCCTGCACCCGGACTCCCGCCCGGACGGCGGGTCGGTGCGGCTCGAGGAGCTCGCCGCCGTCGTGGCGGCGTACGCCGTCCTCCGCGACCCGGAGCTGCGGCGACGCTACGACGCGGACCGTCACCGCGGCCGGACCTCCGGAGCGCGGCGGATCCCGGTGACCGACGACCGGGCGCCCGGCCCTCCGGCTCGTCCGCGACCCGCCGAGAGCCCGGTCGCGGAGCCGTCGGGGTTCGCGGGACGTGCGCGGCCGGGGCCGAGCGTGCGCGCGGGCCCTGTCCGGGTACACGTCCAACCGCAGGAGGCCCCGTACTCCTCGGATCCGCTGACCCTGCTGCTGCGATGGGCCATGGAGGCCGACCCGTGGCAGTGGCCGTGAACCGCCGTCTCCGCATGATCGGTGCGGCGGTGCCCACCGCGGTCGGACCTCCGGCGCGGCGCGGCCCGGTGGGCGCGCCGACGAGTGCGTGCAGGAAGGAGAGCTGAGATGACCCGTGCAGTGGGTATCGACCTCGGTACGACCAACTCGGTGGTGTCCGTCCTCGAAGGCGGCGAGCCGACCGTCATCGCCAGCACGGAGGGAGCGCGGACCACGCCCTCCGTGGTCGCCTTCGCGAAGAGCGGGGAAGTGCTCGTGGGGGAGATCGCCAAGCGTCAGGCGGTCACCAACGTCGAACGCACGGCCCGCTCGGTCAAGCGGCACATGGGAGAGGCGCAGTGGCGCTTCCCGGACTCGGGCGACATCGACGGCAAGCGCTACACCGCGCAGGAGATCTCCTCCCGGGTGCTGCAAAAGCTGAAGCGGGACGCGGAGGCGTATCTCGGGGAGGACGTGACCGACGCGGTGATCACCGTGCCCGCGTATTTCAACGACTCGCAGCGCACCGCCACCAAGGAGGCGGGGGAGATCGCCGGTCTCAATGTGCTGCGGATCATCAACGAGCCCACCGCCGCCGCGCTCGCGTACGGCCTGGACAAGGAGAACGACCAGACGGTCCTCGTCTTCGACCTCGGTGGCGGCACGTTCGACGTCTCGCTGCTGGACATCGGGGAGGGCCTGGTGGAGGTGAAGGCCACCAACGGAGACACCCACCTCGGCGGTGACGACTGGGACCAGCGCGTCGTCGACCATCTGGTCAAGCAGTTCAAGAACGGCTACGGCATCGACCTCTCGAAGGACAAGATGGCCCTGCAGCGGCTGCGTGAAGCCTCGGAGCGGGCCAAGGTCGAGTTGTCATCCGCGACCGAGACGACGATCAACCTGCCCTACATCACGGCCTCCGCGGAGGGCCCGCTGCACCTGGACGAGAAGCTCACCCGCGCCCAGTTCCAGCAGCTGACGGCGGATCTGCTGGAGCGCTGCAAGGCCCCGTTCCACAACGCGATCAAGGACGCCGGCATCAGCGTCGACGACATCGACCATGTGATCCTCGTCGGCGGCTCGACCCGGATGCCCGCCGTCACCGAGCTGGTGAGGGAACTGACGGGCAAGGAGCCGCACAAGGGCGTGAACCCGGACGAGGTCGTCGCCATCGGTGCCTCGCTCCAGGCCGGTGTGCTGCGGGGCGAGGTCAAGGACGTCCTGCTGCTGGACGTGACCCCGCTGTCCCTGGGCATCGAGACCAAGGGCGGCATCATGACCAAGCTCATCGAGCGCAACACCACGATCCCGACCAAGCGGTCCGAGGTCTTCACCACGGCCGAGGACAACCAGCCGTCCGTGCAGATCCAGGTCTTCCAGGGCGAACGTGAGATCGCGTCGTACAACAAGAAGCTGGGGATGTTCGAGCTGACCGGTCTGCCGCCGGCCCCGCGCGGGGTGCCGCAGATCGAGGTCACGTTCGACATCGACGCCAACGGGATCATGCACGTGACCGCGAAGGATCTGGGCACGGGCAGGGAACAGAAGATGACCGTCACCGGTGGCTCCGCCCTCCCCAAGCAGGACATCGACCGCATGATGCGCGAGGCCGAGCAGCACGCGGAGGACGACCGGCGCCGCAAGGAGGCGGCCGAGACACGCAACCAGGCGGAAGGCCTGGTGTACAGCACCGAGAAGCTGCTGCGCGACCAGGCGGAGCACGTCCCGCAGGATGCCGGGCAGGAGGTGGAGACCGCGCTCGGAGACCTCAAGGAGAAGCTCAAGGGCGACGACACGACCGCGATCCGTGAGGCCACGGAGAAGGTCAGTGTGGCCGCACAGAAGGTCGGCTCCGCCATCTACGCCCAGGCGCGGCCCGAGGGCGCCACGGGGGCGGCGGGTGCCGCCGGTGGCGCACAGGCCGGTGAGGGACAGACGGGAGCGGGTCAGGCCGGAGCGGGTCAGGCCGACGACGACGTCGTCGACGCCGAGATCGTCGACGAGGACAGGCGGCAGGGAGGCGAAGGATGAGCGTCCCGAACGACCGGCGCACCCACAGGAAGGAACAGCGTCCGCCCGTGATCATCCGCGACCGTCGCCGGAGCGATCCGGTCACGCTCGAGCTGCGCGGAACCACCGAGGAGGCCGGGCCCGGTCCCGCGGCCAACACCGACGCGGCGGTGACGGTCAGGTCCGGTGCGGATGCCCGTCCGGACGCGCATCGGCAGCCCGACTCTGCTGAGCCGACGGCGCATCCGGGGCCGGAGCGGGAGCAGGGGCAGGCGGTGGGTGCCGGGGAGGCGGCGCCCGAGATCGCGCAGCTGCGGTCACGGCTGTCCGAGCGGACCGCCGATCTGCAGCGGACGAAGGCCGAGTACGACAACTACCGCAAGCGCGTGAGACGCGACCGCAGGGCGGTGCAGCAGATCGCCGTGTCCAACGTCCTCGGCGCCCTGCTGCCGGTCCTGGACACCGTCGTCCGGGCGCGCGAGCACGGCGAGACGTCGAAGGGGTTCACCTCCGTCGCCGATCTCCTCGAGGAGCAACTGGCCGCGCTCGGGCTGCAGTCCGTCGGCGAGGTGGGCGAGCCGTTCGATCCGACGGCCCATGAGGCGCTCGACTACACGGAGTCCGAGGAACAGGAGCGGCCCGTCTGCAGCGCGGTGCTGCGGCCCGGCTACCGGGTCGGTGACCATCTGCTGCGGCCCGCCCAGGTGGTGGTGACCGGTCCGCCCGTCGCCGGTGCGGGTGGTGCAGACGCCGATGCGGGCACCGGTGTGGACGGGGGCGCGGCCGTCGGGGACGGCGCGACGGTCGCAGGTGAGCGGGACACCCGTCGGGACGGGTTGCGGGGCGGGCCCGGGACGGGCGGCGACCGCGGGTCCCCGTCCGCGGGCTGATCGGCGTCCGGCCTTCCGTGCACCTCGGGGCCGTCCAGCCGGCGGACCTTCCCGCGCGGGTCCGGTCGGGGACCGGCAGCCGTCCCTGCGGCGCCGGTCCGGCGTCCGGTGCCCTGACGCGGGGGCCGTTACGCGTCCGGGACCGGCAGCACCGGCACGGGCACCGGCATCCGGCAGCACCGGCACGGGCACGCGGCAGCACGGGCACGCGGCCGCGACCGGCACGGCTCCGCGGCAGCGTCCGGCACGGGCTCCGCGGCAGCGTCCGGCACAGGCTTGCGGCCGCGACCGGCACCCGCATCCGGTCGCGTCCGGCACCGGAACCACACCCCCCGGCCCCTGGGCCCCGAAAAGCAGGTGCGTGCGTCCACCGGCGCTGCCAAGCTGCGCCGGTGGACCGTCAACAGATCTCCCTCCTCGCCCATGCCGACCACCCAGTGGCCTCCCCGCTGGACGACGACTCGGTGCGCCGACTGCTCGATCACGGCCTCCGGCCCGGCGCCGAGCGCGTGCTGGACCTGGGCTGCGGCGGCGGTGAATGGCTGCTGCGTGCCCTGGCCGCGCAACCCGCTCTGAAGGGAGAAGGCGTCGACGTCTCCGAAGACGCCCTGTCCCGGGCGAGAGAGGCCGCGATCAAGCGGGGCGTTCACGAGCGCCTCACCCTCCATCGCCACGACGCGGCGGACTTCGACTCCCCGCACGCGTTCGACCTTGTGATCAGTTCCGGGGCGACGCACGCCTTCGGCGGCCTGCTTCCCACCCTCGCGGCGGCCCGCACGCACCTGGCGCCCGGGGGCCGCGTCCTGATCGGGGACGGCTTCTGGGAACGTACGCCCTCGCCGGAGGCCGTCGAGATGCTCGGGGACCTCATGGACCTGGCGACCACGGTGGAGCGGGTCGTCGACGCCGGCTGGACACCGGTCCACGGGCATGTGAGCACCCGCCAGGAGCTGGACGCCTACGAGTGGTCCTGGACGGGATCGCTGGCCGGCTGGGCGCTCGACCACCGTGACGATCCGGACGGTGCGCAGGCGCTCGCGGCCGCCACCGCCCACCGGTCCGGGTGGCTGCGTGTCTACCGCGACTGCTGGGGCTTCGTCTCCCTGGTCCTGCGGCGGACGGCTGACTGAACCGGATCCGACAGGCCTCCGCCCTGCCGGCCGACCCCTGTGGCACGTACGTCGATCGGACCGCCACCGCGGGCGACGGACCTGTCTGTGAGGGGGCCTACGACGGTCCCCGGCCGAGCCGCGCGACGGCCCACGTAGCCCGGGCCGGCAGATCGCCCAGCGAGGAGCGGAACCCGTCGGCGATCGACTTCAGCAGGACCTTCCCGTGCCGCATCGTCTCTCGCGCCAGGTCCGCCTCACCGGCCTCGACGGCCGTGATGACCAGCTCCAGGTGCTGCTGCGTGATCATCCGGCCGAGACCCCGGCGGTGCCACTCGGACACCGTCGCGTCGGGTGCGGCGCCGTCGAGTCCCACCGCCGTCCGCGCGCGTTCCAACGCCCGCCGCGCCGCTCCCAGATCGCCCTTGCGGAGCTCCAGCCGGGCCAGGACGTGTGCTTCCGCTGCCCGGTCCCATCCCGTGTCCTGCAGTGACAGCAGGTCGGACTGAGCCCGGGCCGCCTGGGCGTGGTCGCCGAGCCGTTCCAGCGCGCGGCTCAGTTCCCGGAGCCGCTCCGCGTCGGGGCCTGTGTCGTCCAGCATGCGGATCAGCGCGACCCGGGCGTGTTCCGTGCGGCCCTGCCGGCGGGCCAGCTCGATCCAGGTGAACTCGCTCTCCGCCGCGGGGTCCTGGCCGTGGCACTCCTCGTCCTCCTTCCGGGCCCGGCTGACGGCGCCCTCGGCGTCCGTCACCCAGCCACCGGTCGCCTCTCGAAGCAGCTGCACATCCTCCGTGCGGCCGTGCAGACCCACAAGGACGGCAGCCGACAGGCGTTCATGGAACCAGTCGGTCCGTTCGGTGTTCTCGCGCTCCAGCAGGAAGCACAGCAACGGCAGGTCGTCCGCCCGGCGGTCGTACTGCGCGGCCCGGATCACCCCGGCCCGCAGTACGGCGTCGGCGCCCACCTCCTCCCAGGAGCCGGGCTCGCCGGACCGCATCCTCTCCAGGGCCTCCCGGCCCGGCGCCAGCACGACGTCACGCAGCGAGCGGCGCGGAGGGTCGCCTGGCAGGCGGTACGCCCCCAGCTCGTGGGCATTGAGCAGCACATGGTCGGGTTCCGTGCGTCGCGCGGCCGACTCCGCCATGGCGGCGAGCTCGAAGAGGGGGCGGTCGGGCAGACCCAGGCCGCTCAGCAACGCCGCGCGTCGGGCGTCCAGTTCGGGGGCGAACTGCTCCCGTGCCTCCTCGTCGCCCTCGCGGACCGCGGCGAGCAGCTGCTCCTCGTCGAGGCCGGGACGTATGCCCTCGCACCACCTGGGCAGCCTGATGATCGTCTCCAGTGCCTCGGTGACACTGTCGGCGATCAGTACGGCCTCGCCCTCTGAGGACGCGTACAGCACCGCGCCGTCCCCGCAGACGAAGTAGGTGCCGCCGGTGTCGTCCCCGGCGACCGGTTCCAGCGGGGCGCCGGACGCCAGCCGGACATCCTCCACGTGGTAGGCGCGAGCGATGTCGAAGTCGAACGGGAACGCGGCGAGGTCGGCGAGATCCGGACGGGTGCGCAGCAGCTCCAGGGCGGGGTCCTTCATGCGACCGAACCCTACTGTCGCCCGGGCAGGCCCCCCGGCGGGTGCCGTGCGGCTCTCCGCCGGGCGGGCCGGGTTTATGATGTGAAGAATTCTTCAATTCGACAGGTGCCGAGGTCGGGAGCGTGGTGTGGGCGCGGCGGCCGAGGCGACGGCGAACGGGGTGGGTGAAGCGTGACCGCTCTGCCGGTACCGCTGTACCAGGCGAAGGCCGAGTTCTTCCGGATGCTCGGGCACCCGGTGCGAATCCGGGTTCTCGAGCTGCTGCAGGACGGGCCGATGCCGGTACGGGACCTCTTGGCGGCGATCGAGATCGAGCCGTCGAGCCTGTCGCAGCAACTGGCGGTGCTGCGCCGCTCGGGCATCGTCAGGGCGACCCGGGAGAGTTCGACGGTCGTCTACGAGCTGGCGGGCGGGGACGTGGCGGAGCTGCTCGCCGCTGCCCGCCGCGTTCTGTCGGTGCTGCTGACCGAGCAGCAGGAACTGCTGGCCGAGCTGCGCCGGGCGGAGTCGGACGTGTCCTGACGAGTGCGTGGCCTGCCGGCACGTGTGGACTGCGGCGCGGCGACCGACGGGGCCCACCGCCGCTTGTGAGGTTCCGGCCACGTGCCCAGGGCCGCTTGACCGAGACGACTGTGAGGGACGACGTGGCACGCAAGGCGAAGCGCCAGGAGCAGGACCTGGAGAAGTGGAAGGAGCGCGGTGTGATGCTGCGCGTCTTCGTGTACGTCTTCGCGAGCCACTTGTTCGCCGGTTTCGTGTGGCTGCTGTTCTATGTGGGCGAGCACGCGCAGAAGTGACGGTGGACCGGCGCGGGCGTGCGGGGCTGACGTCCAACCTGCGGTGAGCCACGCCGCCGCCCGGCCTTGCCGGACGAGTCGCTGGATCGCGGAAGGGAGGGTGGCCGTGGACGCCGATCCGAGGCGGACGGACCCCAGAAGCCCAGGGCGATGAATTCCGACGCGTTCGCCGGTCTTATCCCCGACACGCGTCCACCGCGATCGAGGAGAGCGCCATGACCGCTACCTATACCTTCGACGTCTTTTCCAGCCTCGACGGCTTCGGCGCCGCAGGCGGCGACTGGACCGGCTACTGGGGCAAGCAGGGGCCCGAGCTCCTCGATCACCGCCTCGGCCTGTACCGCGAGGAGCAGCGGATGGTCTTCGGTGCCAACACGTATCGGGCGTTCGCGCGGATGCTGGCCTCGAGCACCGAGGAGTCCGAGGTGCGTGACCCGTGGGTCACGCGGATGAGGAGCCTGCCGGCGACGGTGGTGTCGACGACCCTGGAGGAACCCCTCGACTGGCCGGACGCGAACGTCGTGAGTGGCGATGCCGTCGACGTCGTTGCCCGGCTCAAGAAGGAGTCCGAGGTGCCGTTGCGCTCGCACGGCAGCCTGTCGATGAACCGGGCGCTGATGGCCGCAGGCCTGGTGGACCGCGTACAGGTGACGCTCTTCCCTGTGATCACCGGTCGGAGCGGGCTGGACCCGATCTTCCAGGGCGCGGCCGACTTCGACCTCGAGCTGATCGACCACCGGACGCTCGACGGGCACATCCAGGAACTCGTCTACCGGCCCACCCTGCACGCCTGACCGAGTCCTGCGGCGGCTGCGTACGCCGCCCCTCGGCCAAGACGCGCGGCCGTGCTCTCTGCGTTCTACGGTGAGGAGGGTGCAGCGACAGTGCTCGGGCCCTGCTGGAGGTAGCTCATGCCCCGTCCCATCTGGTCCGGCGCCATCAGTTTCGGCCTGGTCACCATCCCGATCAAGGTCGTGCCCGCCACCGAGAACCACAACATCTCCTTCCGGCAGGTCCACCTGGAGGACATGGGCCGGGTGCGCTACCGCAAGGTCTGCGAGCTGGACGGGAAGCAGCTGTCCGACAACGAGATCGTCAAGGGCTACGAGGTCGCGAAGGACCAGCTGGTCGCCGTGACGGACGAGGACCTGGCGGAGATTCCGCTGCCGACGGCGAAGGCGATCGAGATCGTGGCGTTCGTGCCGGCGGGGTCGATCGACCCGGTACGGATCGGCGACTCGTACTACCTGGAGGGTGACGGTCAGGTCGCGGCCAAGCCGTACAAGCTGCTGCGGCAGGCACTGGAGCGGTCGTCGAAGGTCGCGGTCGCCAAGTTCGCGCTCCGGGGCCGCGAGCGCCTGGGGCTGCTGCGGGTCAAGGGGGACGCCCTGGTCCTGCATTCGATGCACTGGCCGGACGAGATCAGGTCCCCCGCCTCGCTGGCGCCGCCGGCCGTGGAGATCGAGGATTCCGAGGTCGACGGGGCGATCGCGCTCATGGATGCGATGGGTGAGGAGGACATCTCCCACTACACCGACCACTACCGTGAGGCGCTCGAGGAGCTCATCGCCGCCAAGGCCCAGGGCAAGCAGCCCGCCCCCGTCGCGGAGGCGCAGGAGCCGGGCGGACAGGTCGTCGACCTGATGGCCGCCCTCAACGCCTCCGTCGCGCAGGCGCGCGAGTCCCGGGGAGAGGGCGAGCACGCCACGGTGCACGAGATGCCCAAGCCGAAGAAGACGGCCAAGAAGGCGGCCAAGAAGACGCCCGCGAAGAAGACCGCGGCCAAGAAGACCGCGGCCGGGTCCACTGCCGGGTCCACCGCCAAGAAGGCCACGCCGAAGAAGACGGCCGACCGGCGAAAGCCGCGGGCCTCCTAGCCTGCCGCGCGGCCCGCCCGTCATCGTCGATGCTCGCGTGCGCCCCCTGCCAGGGCTGCGGCGGCTCCTTCCGACGGGGCGATCGATGCCCGCCGCGCGGCCCTCTGCCCCGGCTGTCGCGGCTCGTCCCCCTCGTGATGGATGCCGCGCCCTGCGTGGTGCGGCGGTTCACTGCCCCGTGATCGACGCCTGCCGCCCGGCCCTCCGCCCTGCTGTGGCGGCCTCATTACCCCTGGGGTAATCGACCGCTCCTCCCTCCCCGGGCAGGATCGAGCACATCGACGGGAACCCCCGCCGGGATCCGGCCGCAGCCGCGAGGAGAGCGCCATGTCCGTCAGGTCCACTGCCACCACGGCCAGTGCAGTCACCACCGCGAGTTCCGTCGCCGAGGCCACCCGGGCCACCGTGCAGGAGTTCCTCGCCGCGCGGATCGCCGGGGACACGGGGCGGCTCGTCCAGCTCTTCGCCGACGAGGTCGACTGGCTGCTCGCGGAGAACCCCGCCGTCCCGTGGATCCGCCCGAGGTCCACCGCCGCCGAATGCGCCGCGCAGTTCACGGAGTTGACGGAGTACACCGTGCCCGAGGACGCGCGCGCCTCCGTCGACACCTTCCTCGTCGACGGTAAGGACGCCGTCCTGATGGGGCACCTGTCGGGGACCGTACGCGCCACGGGGAAGTCCTTCGAGGGCCCGTTCGCGCTGCGCCTGACCGTCGAGGACGGCCGGATCACCCGGCACCACCTCTACGAGAACAGCCTGTCGATCGCCGAGGCCTGCACCCCGTGAACCCGGGACGGCCGGGCCCCCGGCCCTACGGGATCCGCCGCTGATCGCCGGACGGCTTCGACGACGGCCCTGACGACGGCCCCGGCGCGCCGCGCCGGCGACCCAGCCGGGACAGGACGTGGGCCGCGTCGCGGCCCACGCCGCGCAGCGTCTTGGACGAGAAGCTCCGCTGGAACTCCATGCCGACGAACCCGAGCGACGGCACGGCGGTGGCGAGGCCGCCGCGGTGCCGGGGCCGGCCGTCGGCGTCCAGGGCCCCGCTGCCGGTCAGGTAGGGGAAGGCGAGGCGGTACCCGGTGGCCCAGACGACCGCGTCGACCGGTTCCTTCGTACCGTCGGCCCACAGCACGCCGTCCCGGGTGAGGCGGGTGAACATCTCCCGCCGGTCCACGCCGTACTCCTCGAGGGCGGAGCGGTGGTGCCCGTCGTCGAGGACGGAGACCGGCACCCTGGTCAGCAGCCGGCGCAGCGGCGCGGTGTCGAAGCGGGTGTGCTCGAACCACCAGTGCACGTCCCGGCCCAGCGGTCGCTGTGGCGTCCAGCCGATGGGGCGGCGGGTGGCGAGCGTGGTGTCGGCGACCGCGCCGAGTTCGGCGGCGATCTGGACGGCGGAGTTGCCGCCGCCCACGACCACGACCCGCCGGCCGGTAAAGGGGCCGGGCCTGCGGTATTCGGCGGCATGCAGTTGCTGCCCAGCGAACCCGTCCCGCCCGGGCACGTCCGGCAGGTACGGGTTCGTGTAGTCGCCGGTCGCCGCGACGATCGCGCGTGCCGTGATCTGCCTGCCGTCGTCCGAGCCGACCACCCAGGTGCCGTCCCGGCGGGTCACGGAGGTGACTTCGGTGGACGTGCGGATGTCGGCGGGCAGGCGGCTCGCGTAGTCGCGCAGGTAGTCGACCACCTCGTCCCGCCTCGGGTAGCGGTCCGGATCGCCGGGGAAGCGCATCCCGGGCAAAGAGGAGTAACGGGCGGGGGAGAAGAGGGTGAGGCTGTCGTAGTAGCGCGGCCAAGCCCCGCCCGCCTGGTCGGCGGCTTCGAGAACCAGGGTGCGGGCGAAGCCGTGACGGGGTGCGAGCGCGGCGGTGGCCAGGCCGGACTGGCCTGCTCCGACGACGACGAGGTCGGCGTGTTCCATGAGAAGGTGAACTCCAATACATCGTTGTTTCGGGAACTGTCGAAATGTTGGAGACGGGGCTGTGGCAGCAGGAAGCGATCCGGACGCGGGGGTCGACCGGGCGACGGCCGACTTCCTCAAGGCTTTGGCGAGCGAGACCCGCCAGCTGATCATGCGGCAGTTCGCCGGCGGCCGGGAGCTCGGCGTCGGTGAGATCGCCGAGCGCTGCGGACTGAAGCCGTCGACCGCCTCGGAGCACCTGAGCCTGCTGCGCCGTGGTGGCCTGGTCCTCTCCCGCAAGGAGGGCAAGCAGGTCTTCTACCGAGCGGACGGCGCCACCATGGCGAACCGTCTGGATGCGCTCAAGGAGTACCTGCTGCGCTGCTGCCCGCCCGACTGCACCGGCTGACCGGCCCGACCGGGGGCGGACCGGGCGCGCAGGTCGAGCGCTCGAGCCACACTGCCGGCCGCCTGGCCGGACCGGCTGACCGGCGCGACCGGACGAGTCGTCGGGCAGGTCGAGGCGCTCGACCGCGCTGCCGGCCGCACCGGCTGACCTCCCTTACGGGACGGTCAGGTGCGCAGATCGAGCATGGCGGACATCGCCGCCACCACGGACGGGGCGACCTGGTAGTACACCCATGTGCCGCGCCGCTCGGACGTCAGCAGCCCTGCCTCGCGCAGCTTCTTCAGGTGGTGCGAGACGGTCGGCTGCGAGACGCCGACATCGGCGATGTCGCACACGCACGCCTCGCCGCCCGGGTGCGAGGCCACCTTGGAGAACAGGCGCAACCGCACGGGGTCCGACAGCGCCTTGAACATGGCGGCCATCTTCTCCGCGTCCGCCTGTGACAGCTCCCCGGCGGCGATCGGCGGGCAGCACGGCACCACGATCTCGCTCTCGAGGACGGGCAGCTGCGCGACTTCTGATTTCGACATGTGTCTATGTTGACACTCGTCGATACGAGTGGCAAGCTCCGATGTATCGACAGACATCGAAACAGGGGGTTGTCGTGACGACAGCGATCCGCACCGCGCTCAGCGCCGCCAAGGCGCGCCGCACCGCCCGCCACATGGCCGGCGTCAGCTTCTGCGACTCGTGCGCCCGGATCAGCGACAGTGCCGGCCGAGCTGCGCAACGACAGGCGCACGCTCGGCTGACCGCGCTCATCCACTCCCGCTGACCACCCCACCGCACCGAGGAGATCCATCACCATGAGCACCCAGCAGCTCCCCGTCATCGTCATCGGAGCCGGCCCCATCGGACTCGCGGCCGCCGCCCATCTGCTGGAGCGCGGCATCGAGCCCCTCGTTCTCGAGGCAGGTGACGCGGCCGGCGCCGCCGTGCGCGAGTGGAGCCATGTGCGGCTGTTCTCCACCTGGGGCGAAGTCGTCGACCCTGCCGCGGAGAAGCTGCTGGCCCCGACCGGCTGGGTCAGGCCCGACGCCGACACCTACCCGTCCGGTGGCGACTGGGCCGAGCGGTACCTCCGGCCGCTCGCCGCCGTCCTCGGCGACCGGGTGCGCCTGGGCGCCACCGTCACCGGCGTCTCCCGCTCCGGCCGTGACCGGGTGGTCGACGCCGACCGTGAGAGCCGGCCCTACGTCGTCCACGTCGAGCACGCCGACGGCCGCGAGGAGCGGCTGACCGCCCGCGCCGTGATCGACGCCTCCGGCACCTGGGCCACCCCCGGCCCGGCAGGCGGCAGCGGCCTCCCCGCCCTCGGCGAGAAGGCGGCGGCCGACCGCATCACCTACCGCGTCCCGGACCTCAAGGACCCGGCCGTACGCGCCCGTTACGCGGGCCGCCGCACGGCGGTCATCGGCTCCGGCGCCTCCGCGTTCACCGCGCTCGCCTACCTCGCCGACCTGGCCAGGTCGCAGGACGGCGTCGGCACCCACGGCGTGTGGATCCTGCGCCGCGGCATCTCCGGCTCCACCTTCGGCGGCGGCGAGGCCGACCAGCTCCCCGCCCGCGGCGCCCTCGGCCTCGCCGCCAAGGCAGCCGTCGACGGCGGCTACGCCGACGCCGTCACCGGCTTCCGCACCGAGGCCGTCGAACGCGACACGGACGGCCGTCTGGTTCTCGTCGGCGAGGACGGCCGCCGCCTGGACCCGGTCGACGAGGTCATCGTGCTCACCGGCTTCCGCCCCGACCTCACGTTCCTCGACGAGCTGCGCCTCGGTCTGGACGACCGCCTCCAGGCCCCCGTCGCGCTGGCGCCGCTGATCGACCCCAACCAGCACTCGTGCGGCACGGTCTATCCCCACGGCGTGAACGAGCTCTCCCACCCGGAGAAGGACGTCTACCTGGTCGGCATGAAGTCCTACGGCCGCGCCCCCACCTTCCTCGCGATGACCGGCTACGAGCAGGTCCGCTCCGTCGCCGCGTCCCTGGCCGGCGACCAGGAGGCCGCCGAGCGCGTGGAGCTGACCCTCCCCGAGACCGGCGTGTGCGGCGGAGCGGGACTGTTCGACGAGCCCGAGACCGCGCAGTCCGACGGCGGCGGCTGCTGCGCGGCCCCCGCCACCCTCCAGATCGGCGTCGGCGCCCCCGCCATCTCCGGCGGCTGCTGACGCTCAACCACCCCATCCAGCAGGAGGACCGTCATGTCCCGTGTACAGCTCGCCCTGCGCGTCCCCGACCTGGCCGCATCCGTCGCCTTCTACACGAAGCTCTTCGGCGCCGAGCCGGC
Organism: Streptomyces pristinaespiralis; assembly: GCF_001278075.1. Taxonomy (GTDB): domain Bacteria; phylum Actinomycetota; class Actinomycetes; order Streptomycetales; family Streptomycetaceae; genus Streptomyces; species Streptomyces pristinaespiralis. The sequence goes on from NZ_CP011340.1 coordinate 7,199,876, forward strand.
CAAGCTCCGTGACGGCTACGCCAACTTCGCCATCGCCGAGCCCCCGCTCAAGCTCGTCCTCATCGAGGGCGCGGCGGACGAGGACACGCGTATGGACCACCTCGGCGTGGAGGTCGAAAGCACCGAGGCCGTTCACGCGGCCACCGCCCGACTGGACGAGGCGGGCCTCGCGACGGCTGAGGAGAACGACACCAGCTGTTGCTACGCCCTCCAGGACAAGGTCTGGGTCCATGGCCCCGGCCGGGAGCCCTGGGAGGTGTACGTCGTCAAGGCCGACGCCGCCAACCTGACCAAGCAACAGGGCAGCTCGTGCTGCGCCGGGCCGGCCGCCGACGACACCGACGCTCGCGCCGGCGCCTGCTGCTGACCCTGCACCGACCTCCGCACACCTGAGAGGCCGCGACCGGAACGGGGGACCGGTCGCGGCCTCGAGCCGTTTCCGCCCCCGTCGCCCCGTCGCCCCGTCGCCCCGTCGCCCCGGCGCCCCGGCGCTCACGGTCACGAACTCCATTGCTGCTTGCTGCCTGAGACGTGATGCCGCAGCTCGAAATGCCTGCGCGCCGGATCGCCGAAGACCACGGAAGAACCCTTGCCCCTTGATACCCCCTGGGGGTATCTTGCGATCGACAGATACCCCCTGGGGGTACGCAAGCAAGGGAGAAACGGTCATGTCAACGGTCAATCCCCGGCGGTGGTGGGCGCTCGCCGTGCTCGCAGCCGCCCAGTTCATGGTGATCATGGACACCTCGATCATCGGGGTCGCGCTCCCCGAGATGCAGAAGGACCTCGGCTTCTCGCAGGGCGAGCTCCAGTGGGTGTTCAACGCGTACGTCATCGCCTTCGGCGGCCTGCTGCTCCTCGGCGGACGTCTCTCCGACCTGCTCGGCGCACGCAAGGTGTTCAATGCCGGCTGGGTCGTGATGATCGCCGGCTCCGTCGTCGCCGCGGCGGCCCAGACCGCCTGGGTCGAGGTCCTCGGCCGCGCCGTCCAGGGTGCCGGCGGAGCGCTCATCGCCCCGGCCGCGATGACGCTCCTGATGATGCTCTTCGGGCACGACCCGAAGGAGCTCGGCAAGGCGATGGCCCTCTACGGTGCCGCCGCTCCCGCGGGCGGCACCGCCGGTGTGTTCCTCGGCGGTGTATTCACCGAGTGGCTGAGCTGGCCGTGGGTGTTCATCGTCTACGTACCGATCGGCCTGGCGACCCTCGCGGCGACCCGGCTGCTGCCGTCCGTCGAGAGCCGTCGCGGTTCCGTCGACGTGCTGGGCGCGGCCGCCGTCACCGCCGGGCTCGCGCTCACGGTCTTCGCCGTCGTCCGGGCACCGGAGGCGGGCTGGGGGTCGACCGGAACCGTGCTGCAGTTGGCCGGTGCCGCCGCTCTGCTGATCCTGTTCCTCGTGATCCAGCGGTCGGTGCGCCGGCCGCTCATGCCGCTCGGCATCTGGCGTGTGCCGCGGCTCGGCCCGGCCAACCTGGCCATGACGCTGCTGGGCGCCGCCTGGATCCCGATGTGGTACTTCCTCAACCTCTATTTGCAGCAGGTCCTCGGCCACGGGGCCTTCGCCTCCGGCGCCGCCCTGCTGCCCATGACCGTGCTCCTCATGATCTTCATGACGGCCGTCACGGCCCGGCTGATGGGCAGGTTCGGAGCCAAGCCGCTGATCGCCGGCGGTCTGCTGGTCCTCGCCGCGGGCCTGCTGTGGCTCTCCGCCGTGGAGCCGACCGGTACGTTCCTGATCGACGTCCTGCCCGCGTCGCTGGTCGCCGCGCTGGGCATGTCGCTCGCCTACATCCCGGCCATGATGGCCGCGATGTCCGGCGCCCCGCAGGAGCAGGCCGGTCTCGCGTCCGGCATCGTCAACACGACGTACAACGTGGGTTCGGCCCTCGGTCTGGCCGCCCTGACAGCGGTGGCGATGTCGCAGGGCGCCGGCGAGCCGGGCAACCTGCCCGCGCTCACCGACGGATTCTCGTCCGCGTTCATCGGCGCCGCTGTGATCGCGGCGGTCGGTGGCGTCGTCACCCTGCTGGTCATGCGGGGTGAGAAGTCCGCCGCGGCCGCCGCGCAGGCACCTTCGGCCTCCGCGTCGCACGGTGAGCAGGTCGGCGTGTAGCCGATGGGCTGCCACGCGGCCGGGGGAGTGCACAGGTCCGACCCGGGGACCGCCCGATGTCCCGAGGCGGACATCGGGCGGTCCCTTTCCGCGTCGCCGCGCGACCGGCTCCGCCGGAGGGGAAGCCCGGAGTCGGCGAAGGGTCGGACGCGCGGAAGTGACGGTTCCGGCCACGCCGTTGATCCTGAAGTACAGCCACCGGATAGCCTGGGAAAATGCTTACAGAGGTCACCGCGACCCGTTACGTCACGCCCCTGCGCGAGGGCGGCTCGCTCCCCGGGATCGTCGAGGCCGACGATCTCGGCACCTACGTCATGAAGTTCACCGGCGCCGGGCAAGGGCGCAAGACCCTTGTCGCGGAGGTCATCTGCGGGGAGCTCGGGCGGCGGCTCGGGCTGCGGGTGCCCGACCTCGTCACGATCCAGCTGGACCCGGTCATCGGTCTCTCGGAGCCGGACCAGGAGGTGCAGGAGCTGCTCAAGGCCAGTGGCGGGCTCAACCTCGGCATGGACTTCCTGCCGGGCTCGCTCGGGTTCGATCCGCTCGCCTACGAGGTCTCCGCCGCCGAGGCCGGCAAGGTCGTCTGGTTCGACGCGCTGATCAACAACGTGGACCGGTCCTGGCGCAACCCCAACATGCTCGTGTGGCACGGGGACCTCTGGCTCATCGACCACGGCGCCACCATGATCTGGCACCACAACTGGCCGGGCGCGGCCGCCTCCGCCGCCAAGCCGTACGACGCGTCCGACCACGCCCTGGCCCCCTTCGGCCCGGACGTCGCGGCGGCCGCCGCCGAGCTCGCGCCGTTGGTGACGGAGGAACTGCTCACCGAGGTCGCGGCGGACGTACCCGACGAGTGGCTGGTCGACGAGCCGGGCTTCGACTCCACCGACGCGCTGCGCCGTTCCTATGTGGAGGCCCTGCTGCCGCGTGCCGCGACGATCCACGAGCGGATCACGCTGAACCCCCCGACGAAGTCCCGGCCGTCCCAGGCGCCCGGCTGGCTGACCGAACACGCGACGCCGTGGCCGCACGCCCCGAAGAAGCACGCGCAGACGGACGAGAAGGACGCACGCCGGTGAACGACCGCGATGTTTTCGAGTACGCGCTGCTGCGCGTGGTGCCGCGGGTCGAGCGCGGGGAGTGCTTCAACGCGGGCGTGGTGGTCTACTGCCGTGCCAGGACCTTCGTGGCCGCCCGCACCCACCTCGACGAGGCGAAGCTGCGGGCGCTCGACCCGGCGGCTGACGTGACCGGGGTACGGGCGGCCCTCCATGCCGTGGAGGGTGTCTGCCGGGGTGGTGACGACGCGGGACAGGCCGCACGTGACGACGCGGGCCGGCGCTTCCGCTGGCTGATCGCCCCCCGGTCCACGGTCGTTCAGCCGGGACCGGTGCACACCGGGCTCACCGCCGATCCGGCGGCGGAGGTGGAGCGTCTGCTCGACCTGCTGGTGCGCTGACGGACGCGGGCTGATCGATGTGACATGCGCCGTGGATCCCTGGTGCCGTTGACACCGCGTGCCAGGGCTTCTAGCGTCCTGTCTGCCGAAGGTACTAAGCGGTTGCTCAGTCAAGGGCCGTGAGCATCACCGGCACAGGGATCGACGGGCTTCAAGGGCGAGGAGAACCAGAATGTCCACCAGCGAGCAGCGTGTGGCTGTCGTTACCGGGGGCGCGCGCGGCATCGGCGCCGCCGCCGCCGTCCGGCTCGCGGCCGACGGCCGCGCCGTAGCCGTACTCGACCTCGACGAGGCGGCCTGCAAGGACACGGTCGAGAAGATCACCGCAGCCGGCGGCAAGGCGCTCGCGGTGGGCTGCGACGTCTCCGACGCCGCGCAGGTGGAGGCCGCCGTGGCGCGCGTCGCGGCCGAGCTCGGCGCGCCGACGATCCTGGTGAACAACGCCGGTGTGCTCCGCGACAACCTGCTCTTCAAGATGAGCGAGTCCGACTGGGACACCGTGGTCAACGTGCACCTCAAGGGCGCGTTCCTGATGGCCAAGGCCTGCCAGAAGCACATGGTCGACGCCGGCTTCGGCCGGATCGTCTCCCTGTCCTCGTCCTCGGCGCTCGGCAACCGCGGCCAGGCGAACTACGCGGCGGTCAAGGCCGGCCTCCAGGGCTTCACCAAGACCCTGGCCAAGGAGCTCGGCAAGTTCGGCATCACCGCCAACGCCGTCGCCCCCGGCTTCATCGTCACCGAGATGACGGCGCAGACGGCGGCCCGTGTCGGCATGGGCTTCGAGGAGTTCCAGGCCGCCGCCGCCACCCAGATCCCCGTCCAGCGCGTGGGCCGGCCCGAGGACGTCGCGAATGCGATCGCCTTCTTCGCCGGTGACGACGCCGGATTCGTCTCCGGCCAGGTCATGTACGTGGCCGGCGGCCCGCTCAACTGAATCGGGGTCCGAACGACATGGCAGCACAGACAGCAGGCGCGGAGCAGGTCGCGGACAGCGGCAAGGTCGCGCTGATCACCGGCGCGAGCCGGGGCATCGGGTACGGCATCGCGGAGGCGCTCGTCGCCCGCGGCGACCGGGTGTGCATCACCGGCCGCGGCGAGGAGGCCCTGAAGGAGGCCGTGGAGCGGCTCGGCGCCGACCGGGTCATCGCCGTGGCGGGCAAGGCCCACGACGAGGCCCACCAGGCGGCGGCGGTCGAGCGCACGATGGAGGCCTTCGGCCGCGTCGACTTCCTGGTCAACAACGCCGGCACCAACCCGGTCTTCGGCCCGATCGCCGAACTCGACCTGAACGTGGCGCGCAAGGTCTACGAGACCAACGTGATCTCCGCCCTCGGCTTCGCGCAGCAGACATGGAAGGCATGGCAGAAGGAGAACGGCGGTGCGATCGTGAACATCGCCTCGGTCGCCGGTGTCTCCGCGTCGCCCTTCATCGGTGCGTACGGCATGAGCAAGGCGGCCATGGTCAACCTGACGCTCCAGCTGGCGCACGAGCTCGCGCCGTCCGTACGCGTCAACGCCATCGCCCCCGCGGTGATCAAGACCAAGTTCGCGGAGGCGCTCTACGAGGGCCGGGAGGCCGAGGCGGCCGCCGCCTACCCGCTGGGGCGGCTCGGGGTGCCTTCGGACATCGGTGGCGCCGCCGCGTTCCTCACGTCCGAGCAGTCGGACTGGATCACGGGGCAGACGCTCGTCGTGGACGGCGGTATCTTCCTCAACGCGGGCGTCCACTGACGCCCATCGGACCGCCCTGAGGCGGTTTGTTCCTGAATGATCCAAGTGCCCCGCCGGGCCTCCAGGTTGACCCGGCGGGGCGCTGCGGTATGGTTCGCCGACCCATGGCTGAACGAGGAGCGTGCACGTGTTCTACCGGACCTGTCTGCAGGCCGCTGCAGCCCTAGCGTCCATATCTCTGCTGGCGGGGTGCGGCCTGTTCTCGGACGAGGACGCCGACCGTGAACAGAAGATCTCCGTCGGTACGACCAGCGAGCCGAGCACTCTCGACCCGGCTGCCGCCTGGGACGGTTCGTGGGAGCTGTACCGGAACGTCTTCCAGACCCTGGTGAGCTTCCCGACGGGGAGCACCGTGCCGCAGTCCGACGCGGCCGAGTGCCGCTTCGCCGACACCGCCAACAAGGTCTTCGAGTGCGAGCTGCGGGAGGGTCTCACCTTCACCAACGGCGACAAGCTCGACGCCACCGCGGTCAAGCACTCCATCGACCGCATCCGGACCATCGCCGTGCAGGGTGGTCCGAAGGGTCTGCTGGGGTCGCTCGACAAGGTGGAGACGACCGGTGACCGCATTGTGACCTTCCGGCTCAAGACGGCCGACGCCACGTTCCCGTTCATCCTCGCCACCCCGGCCATGTCGATCGTGCCGCCCTCCGAGTACCCGGCCGACAAGCTCCGTGAGGACGGCAAGCTCACCGGCTCCGGCCCGTACGCCCTGGCCTCCTACGAGAAGGGCGAGCGGGCCGAGCTGACCCGCTTCGCCAAGTACAAGGGCTTCGCCAAGATCAAGAACGACGCGGTGACGATCCGCTACTTCCAGGACTCCGCCCTCATGATGACGGCCCTGAAGAAGCAGGAGATCGACGCGATCAACCGCGGTCTGACCGCGGAGCAGGTCGTCGAACTCCAGGAGAAGAAGCCGGAGAACGATCACCTCCAGCTCGTCGAGACGGTCGGCGCCGACATCCGCTACCTCGTTTTCAACCCGTCCGACCCGGGCGCCGGCAAGCTGGCGGTGCGCCGAGCGATCGCCCAGATCGTCGACCGCGGCGCGCTGGTGGAGAAGGTCTACAAGGGCACGGCGGAGCCGCTGTACTCGATGGTCCCCAAGGGCATCGCCGGGCACACCACCGAGTTCTTCGACCGCTACGGCGAGCCGGACGTCAAGAAGGCGGAGGAGATCCTCGAGGACGCGGGCATCACCGAGCCCGTGTCGCTGAGCTTCTGGTACACCACCGACCGGTACGGCTCCGCGACGGCTCCCGAGTTCGCCGAGCTCAAGCGGCAGCTCGAGGCGACCGGCCTGTTCAAGATCTCCATCCAGGGCAAGCCGTGGGCCGAGTTCCAGAAGGGCTACCAGGCGGGCCAGTACCCGGTCTTCGGCCGTGGCTGGTTCCCGGACTTCCCGGACCCGGACAACTTCATCGCGCCGTTCGTCGGCCCGAACAACGTCCTCGGCACCCCGTACGAGGCGCCCGAGATCTCCGAGCAGCTCGTGCAGTCCCGGCGTGAGAGCGACCGCGGAGCGGTCACCAAGCAGTTCGAGAAGGCGCAGGAGATCCTCGTCGACGACGTTCGCCTGCTGCCGCTGTGGCAGGGCAAACTGTACGTGGCGGCCAGCGAGGAGATCGGCGGCGGCGAGCGTTCGCTCGACCCGCAGACCGTCATGCAGGTGTGGGAGCTGTACCGCAAGGCCAGCTGGTAGCGCTGTCAGTGCCCCCGGGTAGGTTCTGAGATCCCGGTTCCGTGATCTCGGAACCTGCCCTCAGACGGAGGTTGTTGACGTGACCGACACCGACTTGCTGCCCGAGTCCTGGCGCGGCGTCCTCGGCGAAGAGCTGCAGAAGCCGTACTTCAAGGAGCTCACCGAGTTCGTCGAGAAGGAGCGGGCCAACGGGCCGGTGTATCCGCCGAGCGCGGAGGTGTTCGCCGCACTGGAGGCCACGCCGTACGAGCGGGTGAAGGTGCTCATCCTCGGCCAGGACCCGTACCACGGCGAGGGCCAGGGGCACGGTCTCTGCTTCTCGGTGCGGCCGGGCGTCAAGACCCCGCCGTCCTTGCGCAACATCTACAAGGAGATGCAGAGCGAGCTCGGCCACCCGGTCCCGGACAACGGCTATCTCATGCCGTGGGCGCGCCAAGGCGTGCTGCTGCTCAACGCGGTGCTGACCGTCCGGGCCGGCGAGGCCAACTCCCACAAGGGCAAGGGCTGGGAGAAGGTGACCGACGCGGTGATCCGCGCGGTGGCCTCCCGGCCGGACCCGGCCGTCTTCGTCCTGTGGGGCAACTACGCGCAGAAGAAGCTGCCGCTCATCGACGAGGAGCGGCATGCCGTGGTGAAGGGGGCGCACCCCTCGCCGCTGTCCGCGAAGAAGTTCTTCGGCTCGCGGCCGTTCACCCAGATCAACGAGGCCGTCGCCGCGCAGGGCCACGAGCCCATCGACTGGCGCATCCCCGACATCGGCTGAATCGGCGCACCCGGCTGACAGGCCGGGGCCGCCGCCCGAGCCTGTGCGGGATCGGCCCCGGCGGCGGCTAGCGTCGGTTTCCTCAAGCAGCACTTCGCCGCGGACGAGGAGGCCACAGTGATGGAGCAGCAGGAGGCGTCGCAGGACATCGTCATGACCAGGATCGGGCAGGCGATGATGCTGCTGCACGGGGGAGACCGCGAGGAGGCGCGCAATCGCTTCGCCCTGCTCTGGTCGGAGATCGGCGAGGAGGGGGACGCCCTGCACCGCTGCACACTCGCCCACTGCATGGCGGACGTCCAGGACGACCCGGCGGACGAGCTGGCCTGGGATCTGCGTGCCCTGTCGGCGGCCGACGGGCTGAGCGACGAACGGCTCGCCCGGCACCAGACGCTCGCTGTGCGGGCCCTGTACCCCTCGCTCCATCTGAATCTGGCGGCGGACTACGTCAAGCTGCGCCGCCCCGAGGAGGCGCGCGCCCATCTGGACCGGGCACGCGCGTCCACGGACGCCCTGGGGGACGACGGCTACGGCCGCGGGGTGCGGGCCGCCATCGACCGCCTGGAGCGCACCCTACGGGCCGGCTGAGCCGCCTGCCGGTCCCGCCGGGTCACTCGCCCGTGACACCGTCGATGTGTTCGCGCAGCAGGTCGGCGTGGCCGTTGTGGCGGGCGTACTCCTCGATCATGTGGGTGAGGATCCAGCGCAGGCTGAACGGCTCACCGCCACGGCCGCGGGACAGGGACAGGTCGTCGAGTCCGTGCGCTTCGGTGACCTTGCGGGCATCGGCGACCTGGGTGAGCCAGGTCGCGTGCGCCTCGGCCCAGGTGTCCTGCGCGGTCACATGGAAGTCCCTGTCCCCGTCCTCCTCCGTGGAGTACAGGTCGGGCAGGTCCTCGTCCTCCATGATCTCGCGGAACCAGTAGCGCTCGACCTCGGCGAGGTGGCGTACGAGGCCCAGCAGGGTGAGCTCGGAGGGCGCCAGCGCGGCCGTCCGCAGCTGTGCGTCGTCCAGACCGGCGCACTTCATGATCAGCGTCTCGCGGTGGTAGTCCAGGAAGCCTTCCAGCATGGCGCGTTCGTCGGCGGTGGTGGACGGCTCGGTACGTGTATCGGTGGTCATGACGATCATCCTGCGTCACCTCCCGCTTTACGGCCACGAGTTATTCGCTTTGTCCGGTTTGTGGGCCGAGCATGCCGCGCAACAACTCCTGGAACCCTTGGCGCAGTTCCTCCGCGCTCGGTACCGCCGCGTGGTAGGAGCCGACGGCGCAGGCGAACATCAGCCCCTCGCACCATGCGACGAGGGACAGGGCGTGCCGTTCCGGCTCCGGCGAACCCGCCTCTGCCATCAGCGCGTTGAGCGGGGCACGGAAGCGGCTGCCCGTCCGGTCGTAGAACTCGCGCAGCTCCGGGCGCCGGGTGGCCTCCAGGGCCAGCTCGTAGCGGGCGACGAGCAGTTCGGGGTGACCCGTCAGATAGCGGTGCAGCGCGAGCGCCATGGCGTCCAGCAGGTCGCCCCTGCCGCCCATGGCCGACGGCAACTCCGCCACGGTGAGGACGGCCGCCTCGCGGTCCGCCAGCCTGCGCACCGCCGCCTCGAGCAGTGCCTGGCGGGTGCGGGCGTGGTTGGAGGTCGAGCCCTGGGGCAGACCCGCCGCCTCGTCCACGGCGCGGTGGGTGAGCCCGCGCATGCCGCGCTCGGCGAGGAGCGCGAGCGCGGTGTCGGCGATGAGTTCTGCCCGAGGGGCGCCGGGCGGGGCGGTGCGTGCGGCCATGCGGTCAATCTACCGTCGCAACTACAGGTGTAGTAGCGTTGGCCGTGTCACTACAGGTGTAGTTACCGAGTGAAGGAGCAGACATGCCCGTACCGCGGAAAACCGCTCACGCCGTCGTCGTCGGCAGCGGGATCGGCGGCCTCACCGCGGCCGTCGCCCTGCGGCAGCACGGCTGGCAGGTCACCGTCCTGGAGAGGGCCGCGTCCCTCGAGCCCGTCGGCGCGGGCATCGGGCTCGCCCCCAACTCCCAGCGCGCGCTCGACGTCGTCGGACTCGGCGACGAGATCCGCGGCCTGGCCGCCTGGCAGGGCGCCGGCGGGATGCGGAACCCGGCCGGCCGCTGGCTGTCCCGCACCGACAGCGGCGCCGCCGCCGAACGCTTCGGCGGGCCTCTCGTGCTCGTCCACCGCGCCACCCTGATCGACCGGATCGCCCGCAGACTGCCCGAGGGCACCGTCCGCACCGGCTGCCCCGGCGAACTGGCCGACGCGGGCATCGCCGGCGGCCGCCCCGCCCGGGTGACCACCCCCGACGGCGACATCGAGGCTGACCTCGTCATCGGCGCCGACGGTATCCACTCCGCGGTGCGCCGTGCCCTCTTCCCCGCCCACCCGGGGCCCGCCTACTCCGGGCTGACCACCTGGCGCGTGGTCGTCCCCGCGCCGGAGCTGCCCTTCGAACCGCACGAGACCTGGGGCCCCGGCTCCCTGTGGGGGACCCAGCCCCTCAAGGACGGCCGCGTCTACGCCTACGCGGCGGCCACCGCCCCGCAGGGCGGCAAGGCACCCGACGGTGAGAAGGCCGAACTGCTGCGCAGGTTCGGCGACTGGCACGACCCCGTCCCCGGCATCATCGCCGCCGCCGCACCGAAGAGCGTGCTCCGCAACGACGTCCACCACATGATCCGGCCGCTGCCCGCCTACCACCGCGGCCGTACCGTGCTCCTCGGCGACGCCGCCCACGCCATGGCCCCGACGCTCGGCCAGGGCGGCAACCAGGCCATCGAGGACGCGATCGTCCTCGCCCACCACACGGCCACCGGCCTCGACCTCGGCGCCGGGCTCGCCGCCTACAGCGCGGAGCGGCAGCCGCGCACCGCGGCGATCGTCCGCAAGTCGGCACAGGTCGCCCGGCTGATGTCGCTGAGCGGCACACCCGCGGTCGCCGTCCGCGACGCCCTCATGTCCACCGTCTCCCGTCTCGGCCCCGGCCTGGTCCTGCGGACCTTCGACGGCATCGCCGACTGGCGGCCACCACGGCGCACGTATGCTGCCGGAGCACAGGACGCGCACGGAGAGCCGGGCGCGCACGAAGAACGACCGGCACGGCGGTGAGCCGGCCGGGCATGTGAGGGGGAACCCCGTGAAGGTCGGCTGCATCGGGCTCGGCGACATCGCGCGCAAGGCGTACCTGCCGGTGCTCACCACTCTGCCCGGGGTCGAGCTGCACCTGCACACCCGCACGCCGGCCACCCTGACCCGGACCGCGGAGACCCACCACATCCCCCCCGAGCGCTGCCACACCGACCTCGGCTCCCTCCTCGCCCAGGGGCTGGACGCGGCGTTCGTCCACGCGTCGACCTCCGCCCACGCCGAGATCGTCACCCGGCTGCTCGAGGCCGGCGTGGCGACCTACGTCGACAAGCCGCTCGCCTACGAACTGGCCGACTCCGAACGGCTCGTGGCGCTGGCGGAGGAGCGCGGCACCAGCCTCGCCGTCGGTTTCAACCGCAGGTTCGCCCCCGGCTACGCCCAGTGCCTCGAGCACCCGCGCGAACTGATCCTGATGCAGAAGAACCGCGTCGGCCTCCCCGAGGACCCGCGCACCCTCGTGCTCGACGACTTCATCCATGTCGTGGACACCCTGCGCTTCCTCCTTCCGGGAACCGTCGACCACACCGACGTACGGGCACGCGTCGTCGACGGGCTGATGCACCACATCGTGCTCCAGCTGTCGGGGGACGGATTCACCGCCATCGGCGTCATGAACCGGATGAGCGGCTCGACGGAGGAGATCCTCGAGGTCTCGGGGCAGGACTCCAAGCGCGAGGTGCGCAACCTCGCCGAGATCGTCGACCACAAGGGCCAGCCCAGCGTCCGGCGGCGCGGCGACTGGGTGCCGGTGGCCCGCCAGCGCGGCATCGAGCAGGTCGTGCACTCCTTCCTCGACTCCGTACGTGCGGGGAAGGTCCTCAGCGCACAGGACGCCTTGAGGACTCACGAGTTGTGCGAGCGGGTGGTCCGGCTCGCCCTGGAGCAGGCCGCCTGAGGACACGCAGACCGCCGGCGGCACCCAGCACGGCGAGCAGCGCCACCGACGCGTACACCGCCCAGTCACCGAACCTGACGTACAGCGTGCTGCCGGTCGCCAGCGGCACGTCGTAGACCGCGGCGGTGCTCCTCTCCGTCGAGAGCGGTGCTCCGACACGCTCGCCGCCCGCCGCGTACACCGCGCTCACGCCGGTGAGCGTGGCATGCACCATCGGCCGGCCGCTCTCCGCCGCGCGCAGCGCCGCCAGCGACGCGTGCTGCTCGGGGGCCCAGCTCTCCTGGAACGACGACGTCGCCGACTGGGCCACCAGCACCTGCGCGCCGTCCCGGGTCAGCCGCCGGCTCATGTCGGGGAACGCCGACTCGAAACAGACCAGCGGCCCGAGCCGCGGACCGGGTGCCTGTGTGCCGTCACCCGGCAGCGTCATCACCACCGGAGCGTTCCCACGCAGCCGGTCCTCGCCCGCCGCGCGGCCCACCGACGTGGCCCAGCCGAGGAGCGACCTGGCCGGGATGTACTCACCGAACGGAACGAGCCGCATCTTGTCGTACCGGTCCCCGGTCGGCCCGTCCGGGCCGACGAGCACCGAACTCTTGTAGATCCCCGGCGCACCGGAGGCGTCTTCACTCCGCGCGTCCACATTGACCAGGACGGGGGCGCCGACCTCGCCGGACAGCGCGCCGAGGCGCTCGGCCAGATCGGGCCGTGTCCCGAGGTCCGCGCCGACGCTGCTCTCGCCCCAGACCACCAGATCGGGATCGCGCCCCTTCACTTCGCGCGTCAGCTCCTCGCCGCGGTCGAAGCGCCGCTCCGCGCTGAGCATGCCGCCGACGACCCCCGGCTGGACCACCGCGATCCGCAGCCGGCCCGACTCACGCGGCTGGGGCGCCCACACCCACACCAGGGTCACGGCGGTCGAGCAGAGGACGAGCGCCGCCAGCGCGGGGCGACGGGCGCTCCTGACCGCCAGGAGCAGCACGGCCACCGTGTTGACGGCCAGCACCAGCAGACTCACCAGCCAGACACCGCCGACCGAGGCCAGCCGCAGGGCGGGCGTCACCTCCCACTGGCTCGCGCCCAGCAGGCCCCACGGGCCGCCCAGCCCCTCCCAGGAGCGGACCAGTTCGATCATGAGCCAGCCGGCGGGGACGGCGCCGACGGCCGCCACCGCGCGGGCCGTCGAGGGCGTCCCGCCGAGCATGAGGCGCACGAGCACCCCCCACGGCGCCCACAACAGGCCCAGCAGCGCGGCCAGCACCAACAGGAAGACATGGAGGCTCGGCAGCAGCCAGTGATGCATGGCGATCATGAAACCGGCACCGCCGAGCCAGCCCTCGAACGCCGCACGACGGGCGTTGGGCGCCGTGCGCAGCAGCAGCATCCACGGGACCAGGGCCAGATAGGCGAACCACCACAGGGACGGCTCCGGAAAGGCGAGCACGGGCAGCGCGCCCGTCACGACCGCGACGGCGCCGCGCGGCCCCCGTGAACGGAGAAACTGCTCGTGCCCGTCGTACCGCGTCCTGTCCCGCCTGCCGACCGGAATCCGCATGCAGCGCCTCCTCGTCCGGCCTCGAGGGGCCACGAGCCGTTCACCACCAGTGTGCGCGAAGATCGGCGCCGACGAACAGTGCGCCTCTCCCGTCCCAGGGGCCACGAGGAGTACATCGCGGCGCCCTCAGGCGTCGCCGAGCGCGGCGTACCTCTCGCCTCAGCGTCGCCGGGCGCCGCGTTCCCGCCGCGTCAGGCGTCGACGGGCTGCCCGCCGCCGCGCCGCCACTTCTCCTCGATCACCACGGACCGCAGCCGCCATCCTGCTTCCTCGCGGGTCAGGACGAAGCCGTAACGGCCGCCCGACACGAACTCGTCGCCGGATTGCGTCCGCATCGGATTGAGGTAGTCGGCGCGCACCTCGGCCCGGTCACCCGGATACCCGCCCAGGTCCTGGACAGTCACCCGCCGGTTCACGATGAGGTGCTGACGGACGGGAAAGAGCCGCATCGCACGCGCCAGCCACTCGGCGACCTCGGCCGCCGGCCCCTCGATACCGCCGGAGCCGCGGTAGTCGGCCCGGCCGTCGCCGGTGAACAGCGCCCGGTAGGCGTCCCAGTCGCCGTCGTCGACGGCCACCGCGTAGCCGGTGACGACATCGTCGACGGCGAGCCTGTCCATCACGGTCGCCAGATCCACGCGCTGTGTCATCGGGTCAGTGTCGGCCAGGCGGCGTGCCAGGCCAAGAGCCGTGCACACCCGTCACCCGCACGGCGTCGGCAACCGGCCATACTCCACCCATGCGCATCGACTTCGATCCCGCCCGCTGTGACCGCGACGCCTTCTACCGGCTGCTGACGGCGACCGTCGTGCCACGCCCCATCGCCTGGGTGTCCACCACCTCGGCGGACGGCACCGACAATCTCGCCCCGCACTCGTTCTTCACGATCTCGTGCGTGGCACCGCCGGTCGTCCAGTTCACCTCGGTCGGGCGCAAGGACTCCTTGCGCAACATCGAGGAGACGGGGGAGTTCGTGGTGAACTTCGCGCCGGAGAGCATGTTCGAGCAGATCAACGCCACGGCGACGGATTTCCCCCGTGGGGTCAGCGAGTTCGACGCCGTCGGCGTTACCAGGGAGCCCGGCCTGCGGGTGAAGCCGCCGCGGGTCGCGGCATCACCCGTGGCTCTCGAGTGCGAACTGCACAGCACCCTGCGGCTCGGCGACTCGACCGTCGTCTTCGGCAGGGTGGTGCATGCCGCGGTCAGCGAGGAGGTCATGGCGGAGGGGCACCCCGAGGTGACCAGGCTGGCGCCGCTGACCCGGCTCGGCAGGGACGAGTGGGGCACGCTCGGCGGCGTGCGAGAGATCTCCCGTGTCCCGTACAGCCGTTGGCAGGAGACGCAGGCGCGGCCGGCCCGCTGAGGCTCAGCGCCGTACGGCCTTGAGCACGACGAACTTGGGGTCGCCGGCGACGACTTCGCAGTTTCCGAACAGCCGCCGGAGCCGCACGTGGTAGCCGAGATGCCGGTTGCCGACGACCCAGAGCTCACCACCGGGACGCAGCGCGCGGCGCGCGTCGGCGAACATCCGCCGTGCCGCCGTGTCGGTCGTCGCGCGGTGCGAGTGGAACGGCGGGTTGTTCAGGACGAGGTCGACCGACGCGTCCGCGAGGGCGGACAGCCCGTCGCCGACCAGGAACTTCGCCGTGCCGGACGGCACGTTGTCCTGGAAGGTGGCCTCCGCGGAGGCCACGGCGGAGTACGACTCGTCGACGAAGGTGATTTCCGCCTCGGGATCGGCCAGTGCCGCCGCCGTGCCGACCACGCCGTTGCCGCAGCCCAGGTCCACGACCCGCGCCGGGCCGTGGCGCCGCGGCAGGTGGCGGAGGAAGAAGCGGGTGCCGATGTCGAGGCGTTCCGCGCAGAAGATGCCCGCGTGGTTGGTGACGGTGCGGCCGGCGAGGACCCCGGTGTCGGACGGCAGGGCGTACCGCAGCGGCCACGGGCTCGGGAGCCGGGGGAGGGCCGGGTCGGGGCTGCAGAAGATCAGCCGCGCCTTCTTCACCGCGAGTGACGTCCTGGTGGGCCCGAGGATGCGCTCGAACAGCTTCAGCGTGGACGTGTGGATCTCCGTGACCATGCCCGTGCCGACGACGACGGTGTCCGCGTCCACGGACGGCGCCAGCCGGTGCAGCTGGTCCTCGAGCAGCGCGAGACTCTTCGGCACCCGGATCAGGAGCACGTCGATGTGCTCCGGTGGTTCGTCCCTCGCGGTGAGCAGCCTCACCGCGCCCGGCTCGACGCCCCCTCGGCGGAGATTGCCGCGGGTCGCCTCCTGGCCCAGGAAGGAGTCGGTGATCTGGATGATCTCCCCGGTCGCGTGGGCGGCGAGGGAGGTGACCAGCGCGCCCCACCGGTCGCCGACGACGGCCACCGTGCCGGACAGGTCCACCGGCGGGGCGTCGTCGATGCCGTGCAGATGGCGGAGCAGGTACTCGTCGGCGGCGTCCCAGGCGCGGAGCGTGTCGCGCGGGTCCTCGGGGAAGCGGGCGAGCTCGTACGCGCCCCATGGCGTGGTCAGACGGTTCATCGTGCACTCAGGCTAGCCGAGCGGGGGAGGGACACTGCCCGCCGCCGGGCGGCGCGGCCGGGCAGCGGCAGCACGGGGTGCCGGCGCCGGCCGCTGCTCGCTACGCGGCGCGCTGTACGTCCTCGCGTGCCGCAGCGGCCCACTCCACCACCAGTGCCTCGTACTCCGGACGCCGGTCCTCGGGCAGCGCGCCGTCGGCCCACAGCTCTCGGATCCGTGCGTTCAGCTCGGATGCGGACAACAAGGTTTCGGATTCGGACTCGCGGGGAAAGGCGGACATGTTTGCCAGGTTACGGCCTCGGTGCCGCGCCCGTCTTCCCCGCGAACTGCTCGCTCAGTCCCCCGACTCACCCGCGTGCGGGCTCAGCACATCCGTCCCCACCAGGATGTACAGCAGGATTCCGAGCAGAATCCGGTAGATCACGAACGGCATGAAGCTCTTCGTAGTGATGAATTTCATGAACCAGGCGATCACCGCGTAGCCCACACCGAAGGCGATGACCGTCGCGAAGATCGTCGGCCCCCACGACACATGGCCGCCCTCGCCCGCGTCCTTGAGCTCGAACAGCCCCGACGCCAGCACGGCGGGGATCGCGAGCAGGAACGAGTAACGGGCCGCCGCCTCACGGGTGTAGCCCATCAGCAGACCGCCGCTGATGGTGGCGCCGGAGCGGGAGACGCCCGGGATCAGCGCCATCGCCTGGCAGACGCCGTAGATCAGACCGTCGCGGACGCTCAAATCCTTGAGCGTCTTGCGCTCCTTGACCACCCGGTGCCGGCCGCCCGCCTCGTCACGGGCGGCGAGCCGGTCCGCGAAGCCGAGGACGATGCCCATGACGATCAAAGTCGTGGCGATGAGGCGCAGATCACGGAACGGGCCCTCGATCTGGTCCTTCAGCGTGACGCCCAGCACACCGATCGGGATAGAGCCGACGATCACGAGCCAGCCCATCTGCGCGTCGTGGTCGCCGCGCATCGCCTTGTCGGTGAGCGACCTGAACCACGCGGACACGATCCGGGCGATGTCCTTGCGGAAATAGATGAGGACGGCCGTCTCCGTGCCGATCTGGGTGATCGCGGTGAACGCGGCCCCCGGGTCGTGCCAGCCAGCGAACGCGGCGGTGAGCCGGAGATGCGCGCTGGAGGAGATGGGGAGGAACTCCGTCAGCCCCTGGACGAGCCCGAGGATGAATGATTCGAACCAAGACATGAAAGCTACGCCACCCAAGAGCTGATCACGGTCTGTCAGGCGCGCGCGAAGGCACATGACCCGTGAGATACGACTCACGTACGTCATCGGGCCGGCGCCGGGTGGCAGCGTAGCGCCCCAAAATGAAGCGCTTGCCGCAGCCCCCGCCGCAGGGGCGGGACACGGCCCCGCCCGCGCCCGTCGCACGCGGGTCCCAAGAGGCGGCGGCGGGACCGGCGCACGGTGTTCCCGCGCGCGTGCCGCAGCGGCCGGGGACTCCTACGCCGCTGCGGTGTTCGATGCCTTCGGCGACTCGGCTGCCGGTGCCGCGCCTTCGGCGACGCGGGCGTCGGAAGTGCCGGCGATGCGGGCTTCGGTGGTGCGGCCCTCGGTGTCGCCGGCGCCCCGATCCTCGGTGCCGCGGAGGCGGTGGCGCTTGGTCCAGGCGACCGCGGCGGCGGCCAGGCCCGTCACCACGATGAAGCCCATCGCTATCAGGAAGGCGGGAGACGTCGGCGAGCCCGCCCGGCTGCCGGCGACCACGTACGCCGCCGTGTTGGGGATCGAGCCCAGACCGGTCGCCAGGAGAAAGGGCAGATAGCCCATGCGGGACACGGCCGCGCAGTAGTTGGCGGCGGCGAACGGCACACCCGGGAACAGCCGGATCGCCAGCATCGAACGGAAACCGTGCCGGCTGAGCTGACCGTCGGCGGCCTTCAGCCAGCGGCCCCGCAGCAGCGGCCGGAGCGCTTCCTGACCGAGCAACCGGCCCAGCGTGAAGGCGATGCCGGCCCCCAGCACCGTGCCGGCGAGTGCCGCCGCGAGCCCGGCCTGCGAACCGAACAGCGCCCCCGCCGCCAGATTGAGGATCGGCCGCGGCACGAACGCCGCCGTGCACACCCCGTACCCGACGCCGAACAGCACGACGGCCGCCGGCCCGCCCAACTGCGGCGGCCAGCCCGCCGAGAGCAGCCGCTGCGGCTCGTAGAGCAGGACCGTCACCGCCGCGGAGGCCAGCACCACCGCGAGAAGGGACAGCCGCGACCAGGGCGAGAACAGCGCCCTGGAACAGCGGAAGGCGAGGCCGGATGCCGGCCTGGGGACGGGGTCGAGCATCCGGGGAGACTAACCGACAGCCGCCCGTGATCGCCTTATTGTGTGCCGTATGACGCACGTCGTACCGCGCAGCGATCTCGCCGGGACCGTCATGGACCGGCTCGTCGTCGTGTATCCGGCCGCGGCGGACGCGGACCGTGCCGCCAAGGCCGCCGCGTACATGAAGGGCGTCGCCCCGTTCCTCGGCATCCCCACGCCCGAACGGAGAAAGCTGTCCCGCACGGTGCTCGCCGGCACGCCCCGGCCCGACGAGGCCGACTGCACGGCCGTGGCCCTGCGCTGCTGGGCACTGCCCGAGCGGGAGTACCACTACTTCGCCGCCGACTACCTCCGCCGCCACGTCGGCCGCTGCTCCTCCGGCTTCCTGCCGGTGGCACGCCGGCTCGTCACCACCGTGCCCTGGTGGGACACCGTCGACGTGCTCGCCGTTCATGTCGTCGGACCCCTGGTGGCCGCCGATCCGGCGCTCGGGGCCGTGATGGACGAATGGATCGACGACGAGGACGTGTGGGTGGTGCGCACGGCACTCCTGCACCAACTGCGCTTCCGGGCCGCGACGGACAGCGGCAGGCTGTTCGACCACTGCCTCCGTCAGGCCGGCCACCCCGACTTCTTCGTCCGCAAGGCGATCGGCTGGGCCCTGCGCCAGTACGCCGCGACCGACCCCGACGCCGTACGGCAGTTCGTCGACGGCGCCCGGGACCGCCTGTCGCCGCTGTCCGCCCGCGAGGCGCTCAAGCACCTGTGACGGCGCGGATGACGGGCCCCCGGCGATCCGCTCCCGCGTGAAGCGGCCCGCCGGGAAAACCGTTCGACGCCCGCACCCTCGGCGGGCGATCATTCACCCATGTTCAGGCACGCCTTCCTCGCAGCGCGGTCCGCAGTCGCGGACGCGCCGAAGGCTGCCGTTCCTCCCGCAGCCGGTGCTGTCACGGCGCCCCTCGACGGCGCCCGAAGCTGACCCTTCCCGGATCGTCCGGCGGACCCCGCAGGGGGAGGGTCGGCCAGGCCCAGGGGTCCCACACTTCGAGTTCCGGGAAGGAACCAACGCGCCATGCCCAAGACGGCATACGTGCGGACCAAGCCGCACCTGAACATCGGCACCATGGGCCACGTCGACCACGGCAAGACCACCCTGACCGCCGCCATCACCAAAGTCCTCAGTGAGCGGGGGAGCGGCACGTTCGTGCCGTTCGACAGGATCGACCGGGCGCCCGAGGAGGCCGCGCGGGGCATCACCATCAACATCGCGCACGTCGAGTACGAGACCGACACCCGCCACTACGCCCACGTGGACATGCCGGGTCACGCCGACTACGTCAAGAACATGGTCACCGGCGCCGCCCAGCTGGACGGCGCGATCCTCGTCGTCTCCGCGCTCGACGGCGTCATGCCGCAGACCGCGGAGCACGTGCTGCTCGCCCGCCAGGTGGGCGTCGACCACATCGTCGTCGCCATCAACAAGGCCGACGCGGGGGACGACGAGCTGACCGACCTCGTCGAGCTGGAGGTCCGGGAGCTCCTGACCGCACACGGGTACGGCGGCGACGCCGCGCCGGTCGTGCGTGTCTCGGGGCTGCGGGCGCTCGAGGGCGACCCGCGCTGGACGGCCGCCGTCGAGGCACTGCTCGACGCCGTCGACACCTATGTGTCGATGCCGGTCAGGTACACGGACGCGCCGTTCCTGCTGCCGGTGGAGAACGTGCTCACCATCACGGGGCGCGGGACCGTCGTCACCGGGGCCGTCGAGCGCGGCACCGTACGGGTCGGCGACCGCGTGCAGGTGCTCGGCGCGGACACCGAGAGCGTGGTGACGGGACTGGAGACCTTCGGCAAGCCGATGGAGTCGGCCGAGGCCGGGGACAACGTGGCGCTGCTGCTCCGCGGTCTGCACCGCGACCGGGTCCGACGCGGCCACGTCGTCGCCGCGCCCGGCAGCGTCGTGCCGAGCCGGCGCTTCACCGCGCAGGTGTACGTGCTGTCCGCCCGTGAGGGCGGCCGGAGCACACCGGTCTCCACCGGCTACCGGCCGCAGTTCTACATCCGCACCGCGGACGTCGTCGGCGACATCGACCTCGGCGGGACCGGCGTGGCACGGCCCGGCGAGACGGTGACGCTGACCGTCGAGCTCGGCCGGGACGTCCCGCTCGAGCCCGGGCTCGGCTTCGCGATCCGCGAGGGCGGCCGCACGGTCGGCGCGGGCACGGTGACGGCCGTGCTGTGAGGCGGGGCGCGGGACGGGGAGAATGGCCCGGTGAACGAGCCGATCCCCGTCCTGCGCGCCGTCGACGGCGGCACCGCCAAGCTCATGCCCGACGTGGACCACGAGCGGGCCTGGCTGCTGACCGTCGACGGCGCCCCGCAGTCGTACGTCGACCTGGACGATCCCACGCACCTCGAGTTCGAGTACCTGCGCCGGCTCGCCCACGTCGTCGACTGCGCGGCCGACGAGGGCACGCCGCTCTGTGTGCTGCACCTCGGCGGCGGCGCCCTCACGCTGCCGCGCTACATCGCCGCCACCAGGCCAGGCTCCCGTCAGGACGTGGTCGAGTACGACGCCGGGCTCGTCGACCTGGTCGCCGAGCATCTGCCGCTGCCGGACGGGTCCGGCGTCACCGTCCACCGTGCCGACGCGCGCACCTGGACCGAGGAGGCGGCGGACTCCGTGGACATGGTGGTCGCGGACGTCTTCGGCGGGTCACGGGTCCCGGCGCACCTGACCACGGTCGAGTACGCGAGGGCCGCGGAACGGGTGCTCCGGCCGGGCGGCGTCTACGCCGCCAACCTCGCCGACGGCGCGCCGTTCACCTTCCTCCGCTCCCAACTCGCGACCTTCGCGGAGGTCTTCGCCGAACTCGTCCTCATCGCGGAACCCTCGGTGCTGCGGGGGCGCCGCTTCGGCAACGCGGTGCTGCTCGCCTCGCAGTCGCCGATCGACACGGGGCCGCTGGCGCGGCGGACGGCGTCCGACGCGTTCCCGGCACGGGTCGAGCAGGGGGCGGCGCTGACGCGGCTGCGGGGCGGCGCGGGGCCGGTGGACGACACGAAGGCGGTGCGGTCGCCACAGCCGCCGGACGGAGCGTTCACGGTGGGGTGACGGTCCGCTGCGCGGGGCGTTTTCCCCACCCCGCCCCTTCCCGAAACCGGGCTCCGCCCGGACCCGGCACCGCGCTCCGCGCGGTGTTTCGGGGGCTCTGCCCCCGGGCCCCCGCGCCTCAAACGCCGGCGGGGCTGAAGTTGCCGGCGCGGCTTGA
Organism: Streptomyces pristinaespiralis; assembly: GCF_001278075.1. Taxonomy (GTDB): domain Bacteria; phylum Actinomycetota; class Actinomycetes; order Streptomycetales; family Streptomycetaceae; genus Streptomyces; species Streptomyces pristinaespiralis. Next base: position 7,221,338 of record NZ_CP011340.1, read on the forward strand.
TTTCGCGCAGCGAAATCAAGCCTGCCTGGGGCACCTCCCACGGCCGCCAGGCCGTAGGGGGAGCTTGAGGGCACCGCGCGAAGCGCGGTACGCCGCCCGCAGGGGGTACGGGCCCGGGCGGAGCCCGGTTCGGGAAGGGGCGGGTAGGGGAACAGCCCGCCGCAGGCGTCACGCGCCCGCCCCCCTATGCCTGCGGCGCCGCTTCCTTCGACAGCGTCGGCGCAGCCGCAGGCGCCGGCGGACCGCCCGTCGCGACCGTCGCCCCGCGCCGCTTCAGGTTCCGTACGTCAGGAACGCACAGCACCGCCGCGGTCACGACCACCACCAGCGCCGCGCACCCCAGCAGGGACGCCCGCCGTCCGAACAGGGACTCCGCCGGGCCGGCGAGGGCCGTGGCGAGCGGGAGCATCGCGACCGAGCCGAACCAGTCGTAGGCGGAGACACGCGAGAGCATGTCCTCGGGGATCTCCTGGTGCAGCGCCGTCATCCAGGCCACACCGAACACCTCGATGGCCACGCCGCTGACGAACATCACCACCGCGAGGCCCTCCACCTGGAGGGGCACCGCGAGGGCCGCGGACGGGGCCGCCAGCGGGAAGACGCACAGCGTTCCGGCGAGCAGCAGCCGGCGCGGTTTCCACCGCATCATCAGCAGCGCTCCGCCGAGCGTGCCCACGCCGAACGCCGCGAGCGCCACTCCCCAGGGCGCCGCGCCGCCGAGTTCGTCCCTGGCGACCAGCGGCCCGTAGACGGACTCGGCCGCTCCCACCACGGCCACGACCACCGAGAACTGGGCCACGATCGCCCACAGCCACGGCCGGGCGACGAACTCCTTCCAGCCGTCGCGCAGGTCGGCGAGCAGTCCGCCGCCCGCTTCCCGCGGCCTGATGTGGCTCACGTCGAGGAACGCACGCAGCGCGCCCGCGACGGCGAAGGCCGCAGCGTCCACGGCGAGGACCCAGCCCGGTCCGATCGCGGCGATCATCGCTCCGCCGAGCGCGGCGCCGCCGATGGCCGCACCGTGCATGGCCATCCGGAACAGGGCGAAGGCCCGGCTCGCCTGCTCCCCGCTGACGCTGGACATCAGCATGCCCTCGGCGGCGGGGTTGAAGAACGCCTGGCCGGTGCCGCACAGCGCGGTCAGCAGCATCATCTGCCACAGCTGCGGTTCGCCGGACAGCACGACGACGGCGAACAGCGCCTGCGAGACGCAGTTGAGGGCGTTGGCGGCGACCATCACCCGGTGCCTCGGCAGCCGGTCGGCGATCGCGCCGCCGATGAGCAGGAACAGCACCAGCGGGAGCGTGCGGGCGGCCGCCACCAGACCGACGTCCCCGCCGTCGCCGCCCGCCTGCAGCACGGCGAACGCCGCCGCGATCAGCGCACCATGGCTTCCCAGGTTGGTGATGATCGCGGCGGCGGTCAGCAGTGTGTAGTTGCGGCCCGCCCACTCGGGGCGGCGCGATGCGCGGCGTGGCGCGGCAGCGGGAGATGTCACCGGAGGACTATCCCTGCTGCCGCCCGGACTTGCCAAACGACATGTCGTGTCGCTGTCCGCGGACGGCGGTGGGCGGCTCAGCCCGAGCTGCCGGCCAGCCGTACGGTGCTGAGGATTTGCTGGATCGTGGCGTCGGGGACCTCGTCCGGCACGCCCGTGTTGGAGTACAGCACCCAGCTGGCGAAGTCACCCTTGGTGTTCTTGAAGCTGAACGCGATCGACTTACCGTCGGTCTCGCACTTGTTGTCCTTCTTCACGCCCTTGGCCGTGGCGGTGGAGAGACTGCCCTTGAGGCCCGACTTCGTCGTGTAGTCCACGGCCTTGGTGATCTTGACGGTTCCCTTCGGCTCCGTCTGGGCGAAGGCGGCCCAGACCCAGTTGCCGGCCTCGTTGTAGGCGGCTTCCGCCGTGCTCTTGGCGCCCTTTCCGCCCTTGGTGCCGGTGCTGGCCATCCCGTAGTCCTCTTCGCTGCCGTCCTTGTCGGAGTCGATGAGGCACCACTTGCTCTTGTAGTGAGCCGGGGCCGACATGACAACGGCGAGAGAGCCGTCGCCCTTCTTCTCGTCCTCGAAGCCGGTGGCCATGCCGGAGCTCGCCACCTCCCACTCCGCGGGCACGTCGAACTGGGTGCCGTGCTTGGGGTTGGTGACGACCTTCCAGCCGGCGATGGTGGGCTCGGCCTCACCGCCGCGCGGGTTGCCCGTCGGCGACGGGGCCGGTTCGTCGGAGCCCTTCGGCTTGTCCGAGGCGTTCGGGTCGGCCGGCTTCGAGGCGGCGACGTCACCGCCCTTGCCCGACTGCTTCTCGTCGTCCGGCAGCACGACGATGCCGGTCACGACGGCGGTCGCGACCACCGCCGTGGCCGCCACGATCGCGATGATCGTCGTCTTCTTCTTGTCGTCCCCGGCCGGCTGCGGCGCTCCCGGCGTCTGGCCGGGCACGGCGTACTGCGGCACGGTCGGCTGCTGGTACGGGTTGGGCTGCTGGTACCCCTGCTGCTGGTATCCCGGCTGCTGGTACGGATTCGGCTGCTGGTACCCCGGCTGCTGGTACGGATTCTGGTCCTGCGGGTTCTGCTCGCCCCCGGGCGGCTGCTGTCCTGGCCACATGGCCAGTAACCATAGAGGTGCGGGCGGGCCTCTTCTACGTCCGGGCCCCGCGGGGGGATGGCCAAGCGCATCTACTCGCGGGTAACATCCGGGCATGAGCGCAGACCAGATGTCCATCGGCGAACTGCTCGCCGCCACCGTCCCCATGGTCAGGACCCTCAACCTCGAGTACCTGGAGACGACGGCGGAGCGAGCCGTACTCCGGCTGCCGGACCAGCCCGAGTACCACAACCACGTCGGCGGGCCGCACGCCGGTGCGATGTTCACCCTCGCCGAGTCGGCGAGCGGCGCCGTCGTCCTGGCCGCGTTCGGCGATCAGCTGAGCCGCTCCGTGCCGCTCCCGGTGAAGGCGGAGACCAGCTACAAGAAGCTCGCCAAGGGCGTCCTCACGGCGACCGCGACGCTCGGCCGCCCCGTCGCCGACGTCGTCGAGGAGCTGGACGCGGGGCAGCGCCCCGAGTTCCCCGTCACGGTCGCCATCCAGCGCGCCGACGGCGCCGTGACCGGCGAGATGCACATCATCTGGACCTTGCGCCCCAACAGCTGAGCGCGGCCACCGCACCGCACCGGGCCGCCCGGCACCCCCCAGGTGACCGGGCGGCCTTTCGCGCGCCGGGACGCACCCGTGCGACCAGGTAGGCTGCCCGGCGTGCGCCGGCGGGGCGCGCGTCGGGCGAGCGGGCCCGGTGGTACCGGGAGGAACGGCGTGCACGTCCAGGAATGGCTCGAGACTGTCCCGGCGGTCAGCATCTATCTCCTGGTGGGAGTGGTGATCGGGCTCGAGAGCCTCGGTATCCCGCTCCCCGGAGAGATCGTCCTCGTCAGCTCGGCGCTCCTCGCCTCCCAGCACGGAGACATCGATCCCTACATCCTCGGTGCCTGCGCGACCGCGGGCGCCATCATCGGCGACTCGATCGGGTACGCCATCGGCCGCAAGGGCGGCCGACCGCTGCTGGCCTGGCTCGGCGGGAAGTTCCCCAAGCACTTCGGGGAGGCCCAGATCGCGATGGCCGAGCGGTCCTTCGAGAAGTGGGGCATGTGGGCCGTCTTCTTCGGCCGCTTCGTCGCCCTGCTGAGGATCTTCGCCGGGCCGCTCGCCGGTGTGCTGCGGATGCCGTACTGGAAGTTCCTGATCGCCAACGTCTTCGGCGGCATCCTCTGGGCGGGCGGCACGACGGCCGTCGTCTACTCGGTCGGTGTCGTGGCCGAGGCCTGGCTCAAGCGCTTCTCCTGGCTGGGGCTCGTCCTCGCGGTGGCGGTCGGCGTCACGTCGATGCTGGTGCTCAAGAGCCGGGCGAAGAAGGCGGCGCAGCAGCCGACGACCTTGGCGCCCGAGCCGGAGCCCGTCCCCGTCGCCGACTGACCCGCCACCCGCGGCGGACGCCCGAGCCCGGGCCGTTCGCCGGCCCGGCGTGGTGCGCCGGCCCGCCGGGGCGGGCCCGGTGAGCAGGCCCTCGTCCCGGCGCGCCGGGCTCCCGGCCCGGACCCTCAGTCCTTGTGCGCGTCCCGGTGCTGGGCCGCCAGGTCCAGATAGACCGCCGCGTTGAGCTTGATGCCGTCCTGCTCCTCCTGCGTCAGCTCGCGCCGCACCTTCGCGGGCACTCCCGCCACCAGGGAGCCGGGCGGTACCCGCATCCCCTGCGGTACGAGGGCCTGTGCCGCGATCAGTGAACCGGTGCCGATGTGCGCCCCGTTGAGGACCGTGGCCCCCATACCGACGAGCACGTCGTCCTCCACCGTGCAGCCGTGCAGGATCGCGTTGTGGCCGACCGAGACACGTTCGCCCACGGTGACGGGGAAGCCGGGGTCGCTGTGGACCGTGCAGTTGTCCTGGATGTTGCTCCCGGCGCCGATCGTGATCGGCCCGCAGTCGGCGCGCAGCACCGTCTGGTACCAGACGCTCGCCCCCGCGGCGACGGACACGTCACCCATCACCACCGACGTCGGCGCCGCGAACGCCTCCGGGTCGATCGCGGGCTCCTTGCCGCCCACGCCCGCAACCAATGCCCGCTCCGTCATGCCTGCTCCCTCGTGCTTCACCGGGTGTCCCGCGCCTACCTGCACCGTAAGCCCCCGGATCCCGCGACATGCGGCAGGGGGCGCGGGTCCGCTCCCGGGCGCGCACCCGTGAGCGCCGCCTGCCGTCTGTCGTCCTTGTCGGCGGCTCAATAACTTGACGGACATCGCCCGTTGCTGACGAGGGAGCCCGATGGCCACCGCACAGCACATCCCGGACATCCTGTCGCCCGAGTTCGCCGCCGACCCGTATCCCGCCTACCGGTCGATGCGCGAGCACGCCCCGCTTCTCTGGCACGAACCCACCGGCAGTTATCTGCTCTCGCGCTACGAGGACGTCGAGCGCGCCTTCAAGGACAAGGAGTCGGTGTTCACCACCGAGAACTACGACTGGCAGCTCGAGCCTGTCCACGGCAGGACGATCGTGCAGCTCAGCGGGCGTGAGCACGCCGTGCGCAGGGCGCTCGTCGCTCCCGCCTTCCGGGGCAGCGACCTCAGGGACAAGTTCCTGCCGGTCATCGAGAGCAACTCCCGTGAACTGATCGACGCGTTCCGGCACAAGGGCGAGGTGGATCTCGTCGACTCCTTCGCCACCCGGTTCCCCGTCAACGTCATCGCCGACATGCTGGGTCTGGACAAGGCGGACCACGACCGCTTCCACGGCTGGTACACCTCCGTCGTCGCCTACTTCGGCAACCTCGCCAGGGATCCCGACGTGGCCGCCGCCGGTGAGCGGACCCGCGTCGAATTCACCGAGTACATGATCCCGATCATCCAGGAGCGGCGCGAGAACCTGGGCGAGGACCTGCTTTCCACGCTCTGCGCGGCGGAGGTGGACGGCGTGCGGATGAGCGACGAGGACATCAAGGCGTTCTGCAGCCTGCTGCTCGCGGCGGGCGGCGAGACCACCGACAAGGCCATCGCCGGCATGTTCGCCAACCTGCTGGTCCACCCGGACCAGATGGCCGCGGTACGCGAGGACCGCAGCCTGATCGACCGTGCCCTCGCCGAGACGCTGCGCTTCACGCCCCCCGTTCACATGATCATGCGGCAGACCGCCGCGGAGGTCACCGTCAGCGGCGGCACCATTCCGGCGGGTGCCACGGTGACCTGCCTGATCGGCGCGGCCAACCGCGACGAGGAGCGGTACCGCGACCCCGACCGCTTCGACATCTTCCGCGACGACCTCACCGCGACGACCGCGTTCTCCGCGGCCGCCGACCATCTGGCCTTCGCGCTCGGGCGGCACTTCTGTGTGGGCGCGCTGCTCGCCAGGGCGGAGGTCCGAACCGGGGTCGGCCAACTGCTGGACGCCATGCCGGACCTGCGGCTCGCCGACGGCTTCGTCCCCCGTGAACAGGGCGTGTTCACCCGTGGACCGAGGTCGCTGCCCGTGCGCTTCACACCAGCTGGCGGCTGAACCGACGGAGCACCGGAGGGCACCGCGGGGTACGGCCCCCGTGGGCGGGTGTGATCCACGACTCTCCGTTCGGATCCACCTTGCGGTGGCCATACGAGGTCATGCAATCTTCGTCATATGCTGAATAACATTCAGCGCTTGGAGGGGAGTGTCGTATGACCAGTGAGCGCGCCGCGCTGTACGAGATGTTCGACGACCGGTTCCGGACCGGCCGTTGCATGAACGGCGACGACGGCCTGGAGGTCCTGTACACCGGCTGCCGCTGGGCGGAGGGACCGATCTATCTGCCCGCCTGGCGGCAGGTGGTCTGGAGCGACATCCCCAACGACCGGATGCTGCGCTGGGACGAGGAGACGGGCGCCGTGAGCGTCTTCCGCCGCACCGCCGGGCACACCAACGGGAACACCCTCGACCGGCAGGGCCGACTCGTCACCTGCGAGCAGGGCAACCGCCGGGTGACACGGACCGAACACGACGGCAGGGTCACGGTGCTGGCGGACCGCTGGCAGGGAAAGCGCCTGAACAGCCCGAACGACGCGGCGGTGAAATCGGACGGCTCGATCTGGTTCTCCGACCCGGACTTCGGCATCACCAGCGACTACGAGGGCTACCGCGCCCACAGCGAGATCGGCTCCAACAACGTCTACCGCATCGATCCCGACACCGGCGAAGTGCGGCTGGTCGCCGACTGCTTCGGCGCCCCGAACGGCCTCGTCTTCTCGGCCGACGAGCGGCAACTGTTCGTCTCCGACACCCGGGCCGGCTGCATCCGGGTCTTCGACGTGCGCGATGACGGCACCCTGTCGGGCGGCAAGATCTTCGCCGAGGCCGGGGCCAGGCCGAAGGCCCGATTCGACAACCTCCGCTTCGACGACGCCGGCCGGCTCTGGGCGGCGGCGATGGACGACGGAGTGCACTGCTACGACCCCGACGGCACCCTGATCGGGCGGCTCCACGTCCCCGAGGCGGTCGCCAACATCGCCTGGGGCGGAGCCAAGCGCAACCGTCTCTTCATCACCGCGGAGACGAGCCTCTACTCGGTGGTCATGGGCGTCGCGGGCACGCACCCCACCGGACCGGGGCGCAGGCCGTGGCTGGATCCGGAGAACCACGCCGGCTGACAACGCCCTTCATACAGGCGTGCGGTGAGCGGGCCGGGCCCAGCCGATGAGGAGCGGGGAGCGGGCCGCCACCGCGGCCGCTCGGCGGACCGCCCCTATCGCGGAGAGCCGTTCCGGTACTCCCCGAGGTCCACGACCGGTGTGAAGCTCACCGGCAGCGAGGTCAGTCCCCGCATCCAGACCGACGGACGCCAGGTCAGTTCGTCGGGGTCCACGGCGAGGACCACGTCCGGCAGCCGCTCCAGCAGTGTCTCCACCGCGGTACGGGCGATCACATCGGCGAGCAGCGGTGCCGGATACGGGCACCGGTGCTCGCCGTTGCCGAAGGACAGGTGCGCCGAGTTCTCGGCGCTGATGTGTCCCTCCGGCCAGATCCGCGGATCGGTGTTGGCGGCCGCGAGCCCCAGCATCAGACAGTCGCCGGCTCGGATCCGGCGGCCGCCGAGCGTGGTGTCGCGCACCGCCCAGCGGCCGATGACGTTCTGGGTCGGGGTGTCGAGCCACAGCACCTCGTTGAGCGCCTGGCCCACACTGAGCCGGCCGCCCGACACGTTCAGCGCGAAGCGGTCGTCCGTCAGCAGCAGCCGCAGCGTGTTGCAGATCCAGTTGGCCGTCGGCTGCTGGGTCGCGGCCATGACCACGATCAGGTCCTGCACGGCCTCCTCGTCCGTCAGCGCGGCCGGGTGCGCCAGCATCCGGGAGGTGACGTCGGGACCCGGCGCGCCGCGCTTGTCCTCGACCAGCCGCTGGATGCGCTCCTGGACCCGGACGTACGCGGCGACCGGTGCGTCGTTCCCCGCCGCGTCCAGCGAGATCCGCAGGTCCCGCACAAGGCCCTCGGTGTCCGCCCCGTGGGCCGGCATCCCGCACATCCGCACGGCGGCGCGCATCGGAAGCGCGTGCGCGTAGGCCGTCATCAGCTCCGCCCGACCGCTGCCGGCGAAGGCGTTGATCAGTTGTTCGGCGATCTCACGGCACCAGTGGGCGAGTTCGAACTGGTCGACGGCCTCGAGCGCCTCCGTGACGACACGGGCACGCCGCTGGTGCTCCGCTCCCTCGGTGAAGAGCACGGACGGCTGATGCCCGACGAACGGCAGCAGCGGCCAGTCGGGGGGAACGGCTCCCCACTGGTTCCAGCGCCGCGAGTCGCGGGCGAAGAGCTCGTCGTGTGCGGTGACGTACGTGACCTCGGTGTAGCCGAGGACCAGCCACGCCGGAATGTCCGCGTCCAGCAGGACCGGCGCGACGGAGCCGTACCGGCCGCGCAGGGAGCGGTACAGCTCCGAGGGGCTCTGCCGGTACTCGGGGCCGCTGAGCCGGACCGCCTCCTCGTGGGCGGGGCAGCCGGGCGGGTGCGGCACGTGTGCCGCGGTGCCGATCGGGTCGTTCATGGTGTCGTCTCCCGGGCCGTGGCCAGTTCGCGGAGATGGTCGGCGAGGCTGAGCAGGACGTGCTTGCCGGACGAGCGGATCCGCGCGTCGCACTCGACCAGCGGGACGTGCGGGTCGAGCGCCAGGGCCTGGCGGATCTCGGTGAGGGAGAAGACGGACGGGTCGTCGTCGAACCGGTTGACGGCGACGACGAACGGCGTCCCGCGGTGCTCGAGGCGGTCGATGGCGTACCAGGAGTCGCTCATGCGCCGGGTGTCGACGAGGACGACCGCGCCGAGCGTGCCGGCGAACAGCCTGTCCCACAGGAACCAGAAGCGCTCCTGTCCGGGTGCGCCGAACAGATACAGGACCATACGGTCGTTGAGGCTGATCCGGCCGAAGTCGAAGGCCACGGTGGTGGTGGTCTTCGTCGTCGCCACGCCCCCGGTCTCGTCGATGCCGACGCCGGCCTGTGTCATCACCTCCTCCGTGTTCAGCGGGCGGATCTCGCTCACGGAACGGACGAGCGTCGTCTTGCCGACCCCGAAGCCGCCCACGATCACGATCTTGAGGCCGTTCTCCGAATCCCTGCCGAGCGGCGTGCGGCCGGAAAGCTCAGAGGTTCCGGAAAGCTCAGAGGTTGCGGAGTCCATCGAGCACCTCCTTCAAGAGGTCGGTGTCCGGCAGCGAGCCCCGGAAGCGGCCGACCGGCGGATGGCGGGCGGTGACGCGGCCCGTGACGAGCAGGTCGCACAGGAGGATCCGTACGACCGTCACGGGCAGCCGCAGTTCGGCCGAGATCTCCACGACCGCCGTAGGGGCACGGCAGAGTTCGAGGATCCGCACGTGCTCCGACTGCATGCCGTGCGACGGTTCGCACTCGGTGACGATCAACGTGACCAGGTCGAGCGAGTCGTCGTCGGCACGGCAGCGCCCGCCGGTGACGGTGTACAGCCGTTCCGGATCGCCCGTGTCGACGGGACGCCTTGTCATCAGCGCGGACTCTCCTGGGCCGGGAGCCGGGGCGCTGCCCGCAGATGGCCGCCGATCTGCTCGACCAGTTCGGTCATCCGGTGGCCGACCGTGCCCGGGTCGGCGCCTTCCCCCGCGACGACCGCGAGATGCGCGCCGGAGCCCGCCTCGACGATGAACAGCAGCCCACCGTGGAACTCGGTCATCGAGTGCCGGACGCCGCCGGTGCCGCTGCCGAACTCGATCGAGGCGCCCTGGGCGAGGGCCTGGATGCCGGAGCAGATCGCGGCCAGCTGATCGGCCTGGTCACGGATGAGGTGCCGCGTCCAGCACAGCTTCAGCCCGTCGCGGGAGAGAACGAGGGCGTGCCGGGTGCCGGGAGTGCGCTCCAGCAGGCCTTCCAGGAGCCAGGTGAGGCTGTTGTCGGTCGTCTGCATGATGGGGGTGGGACGGCGTCCGGTGAACCGGGTGCCGGCCTGTGCCTCCTGTCGGTTCCGGGGTACGGGATGGGGACGGGACGGGCTGACGCGGCGGTGTGCCGCGCCCGGCTACGGCCGGGCCGTCCCTGACGCCTCTGCGGAGGGACCGGGGTGCGGATCCGTATGCGCCGGCGCCTCGGACGAGGCGGGCGGGCCTGCTTCCGCGGCGGCGGACCCGGAGCCCAGGGGACGGCGGGAGCGGTGGAACGCGTCGAATTGCGTGCCCGCGTCCCGGCCGGGCGCGGCGTGGCCCTCCGACGGCGGCGCCCCTGCCTCACGACCGCGGTCCGCGGCCGCCATCGTGCGGCCGGCCGGCCGCACCGGCAGCCCACCGGTCGTCGCCACCCGCCGCACACCACGCGGGGTGCCGGGCACGGGGCCGGCGGATCCGGGGGCGGTGGTCGCCGCCGTGCCGTCCCACGAGGTCGTACCGGCCGTGCCCGCGTCGGCGGCCGACATGGTCCCGGCCCCGGCCGTGGTGGTCGCAGTCGTGCCGTCCCAGGAGCTCGCGTCGACCGCGCCCACGTCGGCGGCCGACATGGTCCCGGCGGTGCCCGCGGCCGACGTGGTTCCGCCCGTGCCGGGTCCGGCTGCGGTGGTTGCTGTCGTGTTCTCCCACGAGGTGGTTCCGGCCGTGCCCGCCTCGGCGGTCGTGTCGCCCCAGGTCGCGGCGGCTCCGCCGACCCCGGCTGCCGTGTCGTCCCAGGACGTGGTTCCGGCCGCCGCGCCCTCCCACGGTGGCGTCCCCGCCGTGCCCACCCCGGACGTCGTGCGGGCGTCGGGCAGGGGGACCGTGATGCCGTGGGCCGGGGTCACATGCCCGGTCGACGCCTGTTCCGGCAGGCCGTTGCGCGGCTGGGCCAGCAGTTGGGGCGGCAGCAGTACCACCACACCCGTACCGCCGCGCGACGACGGCCGGAAGCTGACGCTCATGCGGTACTTCACGGCCAGTCTGCCGACCACGGCCAGGCCGAGCCGGGTGCCCTGGAGGGTGGCGAGGTCGGTGACCCTGCCGGCCACCGCCTCCTCCGCGCGGCGCATCGCCGCGTCGGACATCCGCAGACCGCAGTCCTCGATGGTGACGACCAGGCCGGCCGTCCGCTCCTCGACGTAGACATGGACCTCGTCGACCGGCGGGGAGAAGTTCGCCGCGTTGTCCATCAGTTCGGCCAGCAGGTGCATCACGCCCTCGGCGGCGAAGCCGGCGACGGCGGCCGTGCTGGAGGAGTGCAGCCGCACCCGCTGGTAGGCGGCGATGCGCCCGACCGCGCCGCGCAGGACGGATTCCATGGAGATCGGTCGGTTCCAGGCGCGACTGGCCCGGCCGCCCATGAGGAGCGCCAGCCGGTCGGTCAGGAGTCCGAGCTGGGAGACGTTGTGGTCGAGCTTCAGCAGGTCACCGAAGACCTCCTCGCCGTGCCGGTCCTGCATTTCGCGCAGGTCGGCGAGCATGGTCACGGCCTTCGCCTGCACCCGGCTCAGCGCCTTCGCGCTCGCGCCCTGCGCTGCCGCGGCGCGTCGCTCGCTGAGGGCGAGCTCCCGCACGGTCGTCTCGAGCAGCACCCGCAGCCGGGCGTCCGCGGGCCGGTCCAGGCCCGCCATCACCGTCTCGGCCGACGCGCCTGTGCGCAGATGCGCCACGGCGGCGGGCAGGGCGACCGTCGTCATCCGGTCGATCGCGTCCGCGGCCAGCGCCAACTGCCGCACCGCCCGCGCACAGTCGGCCGCGGACGCCTGTGCGCGGTGCTCCGCGGCGCCGACCTCGGTGGCGAACGCCTCCAGCACGCGCCGCAACCGGTCGTCCTTCGGGCGCGGCGTGCCGGTCAGGGTGTCCTCGACGGTGGCGCCGTCGCGCAGGCGCCTGACGACGGAGGGGACGACGACGTCGAGCAGGTGCGCCGACTCGGCCGCGAGCTGTGCCGACCGGGCCTGGAGCGTACGCAGTTCGCCGCTCGCGGCGTCCCTCACGCCCCGGCGTCGGCGCAGCGTCACCGTCGCGGCGCCGGCGGTGTACGCGACGCCCAGCCAGGCGACGCAGACGGTGGCGGCCACCCATGCGCGGGCGGGGGCGGGGGCCGCCACGATCACCGCTCCGCCGGCCGCGGCGGCCGCCAGCAGCGCGGTCAGCGGCAGGGACAAGGGGGAGCGCCGTGACGTAGGTGTCCGGTGCGGGGTGGGGGCCACTGACATTCCGCGATCCCTCGCTGCTCGAGTGCGGGAAGAGCTGTGGGACCAGACGGCCGGCCGGCGCATCGGCCCGATCGCCTGCCACGGGCGACGTGTTGACGCCGATCACCGACAGTGATCCTCCGAAAGCGTGCGGTGCTCATGCTAGCCAGGGGCGAGGCCGTGGACCCCGGAGTGCGCGCACTGCCCACGAACGGTGGAGTTGCGCGCGAAGCCGCCTGCGGGAGCCGCTTCCCGTGGTAAACGGCGGGCGGCGGATGGCCCTTGGGGCGAACATCACAACACGTCACGCCCGTGGTGCCGGGCGCGGCCGACTACCGTGGGCGGGTGCCGAAGAACAGAAACACGTTCTCATCGCCCGCCGTCTGGTGGCGCCGTGGACTCGCACGCGCGGTCCACCGCGGCTGGCAGTGGGTGCAGGAGGCGGGCGCCGTCACGGGCGACCGTCCCGGACGGCTCAGCTTCCGGCGGATCGGTGCCGGCACCCGGCTCGCCTTCCCGCAGGGGACCGTCTTCGGTGAGCCGTGGATCGAGCTGGGCGAGCACTGCATCATCGCCGAGCAGGTGACCCTGACCGCCGGGATGATGCCGGGCCTGGATCTCGGCCCGGATCCCATCCTGACCCTGGGGGACGGTGTGGTCCTGGGGCGCGGCAGTCACGTCATCGCCGACACCCGGGTGACCATCGGCTCCGACACGTACTGCGGTCCGTACGTCTACATCACCTCGACGAACCACAGCTACGACGACCCGCACGAGCCGGTCGGCAAGCAGTGGCCCCGCACCGATCCCGTCTCGATCGGTCCCGGCTGCTGGCTGGGGACGGGCGCGGTGATCCTTCCCGGCGCCCGCCTGGGCCGCAACGTGGTCGTGGCGGCGGGCGCGGTCGTGCGGGGCGAGGTGCCCGACCACTCGGTGGTGGCGGGCGCTCCCGCCCGCGTCGTACGCCGGTGGGACGAAGCGGGTGGCTGGCAGCCGCCGCTGCGCACGCCCGCACCGGTGCCCATCCCGGAGGGCGTCACGCCGGAGCAGTTGCGGGCGCTCGCCGAGCTGGAGAAGGAACTGCCGCAGGCCGGTGCCCGACCCGGGGCGGTCGTCGGGAGCGGGACGCCGCCGGAGGCGGCGGCGCCCGGCCGGGCCGTGCCCGAGCTCGAAGGGCGCTGATCAGCCGCTCGCCAGCAGGACCGTGCCCACCAGTGCCAGCCCGGCGCCGGCGGCCTGCACCGCGCGCAGCCGCTCCTTGAGGATCAGCAGCGCCGCGAAGACCGTCACCACCGGATAGAGATTCGCGAGGACGGCGGCCACCGTGACCGGCCCCGTCTGCGCGGCGATCGAATAGGTGCCGTTGGCCGCCACGTCCGCGAGGCCGACGAACGCGAGCGCGGGCAGCGAGCGCAGGACGGTCCGCAGCCCGCCGTCCTCCGGCAGGGCCCGGCCGCCGCGCCCGACCGACACCCACAGGGCGGCCCCGCCCACGGCGACGTTGGTCACGCGCTGGACGAACAGCGCCAGGAACAGTCCGGTGAGCGTCGTCGACGCCTCCGCGATCAGGGCCAGCACGGCGCCGAACCCGAAGGCCGCGACGAGCGTCATCAGGACCGCCTGGCGCTGCACCGGTGCGCCGCGCAGCTCGGGCCCGCCGGCGAGCACGATGCCGGCCACGGCCACCGCGATGCCGGCGAACTGGAGTACTCCGGGCCGCTCGCCCAGCAGGAGTCCGATGCCGACGGGGACGGCGACCCCGAGTGAACCGAGGGGTGACACCACACCCATCGGGCCGAGTGCGAGGGCCTTGTAGAAGCAGAGCATCGCCACCGGTCCCACCGCGCCGGCCGCCACGGCGTACCAGAGGCGCGGTCCGGCCTCGGCGAAGCCGCCGGTCGCGACGACGATCGCGCCGAGGACCACCACCGCGACGGACTGGGAGGCGACGACCACGGTGAGCGCGGGCGTGCGTCGCGTGAGCAGGCCGCCGCCGAAGTCGGCCAGTCCCCACAGGAGGCTGGTGGCCAGGGCGAAGAGTGCGGTCATGCGATGCCTCGCAGTACAGTGCGGTGAACGATTCGGTGCACCACACGGTAGTGCAATTTATTGAACTCTGTCATCCAGGATATTGGACGGAATGTGTCGGACCTCGACCAGCTCACCCAGTCGCTCGCCCGTAACCTCAAGCACTGGCGCGGCGAACGGGGCTTCACCCTGGACGCTCTCGCCGCCCGTTCCGGGGTCAGCCGGGGGATGATCATCCAGATCGAGCAGGCGCGCACCAATCCCAGCGTCGGCACGACGGTGAAACTCGCCGACGCCCTCGGCGTCAGCATCACCACGCTCCTCGATTACGAGCAGGGCGCCCAGGTCCGCATCGTTCCCCCGGAGCAGGCCGTCCGTATGTGGTCCACCTCCACCGGCAGTTCCACCACACTGCTCGTCGGCAACGAGCGCGGCGGACCCCTGGAGCTGTGGTCGTGGCGGCTGATGCCCGGTGACGAGAGCGCCTCCGACCCGCACCCCGACGGGACCACGGAACTGCTGCACGTCACCGCCGGCAAACTGACCCTCGTCGTCGACCGGGAGCCCCACGCGGTCCCCGCCGGCACCTCCGCCACCTTCGAGGCGAACGTCCCGCACGCCTACCGCAACGACGGCACCGAGGTCGTCGAGCTCCTGATGGCCGTCTCCGTCCCGCCCGTCCGCTGAGACACCCGATCGCCGCCGTACGGGCGGTGTTACCGTGCGGCGCATGCGCGCACCCATCGGGAACTTCGACGATGCCACCCCCGCACCCGACTGCCTCGACCTCCTTGTCGCGCCCGTCGCGGCCGCCGTGCGTGCCTGGCGCGGCGACGTGCCGGCCGAGCAGTTCCTCTACGTGGACACGGACCCGGAGATCGCCGACACCGCCGTCTTCGTCGAGCACTACGGCCCCGAACTGCTCGAGCAGTCGGCGAACTGCGTCGTCGTCGCCGGGAAGCGGGGCGGCGCCACGACGCTCGCCGGATGCCTGGTCCTGTCCCGTACGCGGGTGGACGTCAACGGCGCCGTCCGCAGACAACTGGGCGCCCGCAAGGTGTCGTTCGCGGCGATGGAGACCGCGACCGGCGAGAGCGGCATGGAGTACGGCGGGATCACCCCGATCGGGCTGCCCGCCGACTGGCCGCTGCTCGTGGACCCGGCGGTCGTGGACACCGAATGGGTCCTCGTCGGCAGCGGCCGCAGGCGCGGCAAGCTGATCCTGCCGGGCAAGGCGTTCGCCGCCCTGCCCGGTGCCGTGGTCGTCGAGGGCCTCGGCATCTGACGGAGGGGCCGGCCGGGACGCCCGCCCCGACCGGGCGCGGGCGGCTCAGCCCAGCCGCGGGATCTCGATCGCGGGGCACCGGTCCATCACCATGTCCAGGCCGGCCGCCGTGGTGCGCGCGTACGCCTCCTCGTCGATCACGCCGAGCTGGAACCAGACCGCCTTCGCGCCGATCCCGACGGCCTCGTCGGCCACCGCGCCGGCCAGGCCCGAGTTCACGAAGACGTCGACGACGTCCACCGGGAAGGGGATGTCGGACAGGCTCGCGTACCCCTTCTCGCCGTGGACCGTCTCGGCCTTCGGGTGCACCGGCACGATGCGCTTGCCGTAGCGCCGGAGCACGTCGGCCACGCCGTACGCCGCCCGCTCCTCGTTGTTGGACAGGCCGACCACCGCCCAGGTGTCACCGGTGGCCGTCAGGATTCTGCGGATCGTCTCTGCGTCTGCGTACATGCCACGAGAACGGGCGGGAGGGCCTCGTGATTCCCCGGTGGCCGAGGCCGCCCCGGACGGCGCATAGGGTGGCCGGATGCAGGAGCAGTACCGGACGGTCGCCCGCGAAGGTGTCCACGAGACCGAGATCAACCGATCGCGCTTCATCTGCGCGCTCGCCCCGGCCGCCACCGAGGAGGAGGCCCAGGCCTTCGTCGCGCGTATCCGCAGGGAGCACCCGACCGCCACGCACAACTGCTTCGCCTATGTCGTCGGCGCCGACGCGGCCGTACAGAAGGCGAGCGACGACGGTGAGCCCGGCGGCACGGCCGGGGTCCCCATGCTCCAGATGCTGTTGCGCCGGGAGATCCGTTACGTGGCCGCCGTCGTCACCCGGTACTACGGCGGCGTCAAGCTCGGCGCCGGCGGGCTGATCCGGGCGTACGGCGGAGTCGTCGGCGAGGCCCTGGACGCCCTCGGCACCGTCACCCGCAAGAGGTTCCGGCTCGCCACCGTCACCGTCGACCACCAGCGGGCCGGGAAGCTGGAGAACGACCTCCGGGCGACCGGACGCCAGGTGCGGGACGTCACCTACACGGACACCGTCCGTATCGGGATCGGGCTGCCCGACGCCGACGTCGACGCCTTCCGCGCCTGGCTGGCGGACGTCACGGCGGGCACGGCCGGCCTGGAACTCGGGGGCGAGGCGTACGGAGATGCGTGAAGCCGCCCGCATTGTCCGACCCCACCGATACGCTCACGGATCATGAGACTCCTGCACACGTCGGACTGGCACCTGGGCCGGTCGTTCCACCGGGTGAGCATGCTCGACGCCCAAGCCGCCTTCCTCGACCACCTGGTGGCGACGGTGCGCGAGCGCGAGGTCGACGCGGTGCTGGTGGCCGGAGACGTGTACGACCGGGCCGTCCCGCCGCTCGCCGCCGTGGCGCTGTTCGACGACGCGCTGCACCGGCTGGCGGACGCCGGCGTCCCGACGGTGATGATCTCCGGGAATCACGACTCGGCACGCCGCCTCGGCGTCGGAGCAGGACTCATCGACCGGGCCGGCATACATCTGCGCACGGACCCGGCGGGCTGCGGCACCCCCGTACTGCTCGCCGACGAACACGGCCCGGTGGCCTGCTACGGACTGCCCTATCTCGAACCGTCACTGGTCAGGGCCGAGTTCGGGACGGAGAAGGCCGCCCACGAGAGTGTGCTCGCCGCGGCGATGGAGCGGATACGGGCCGACCTCGCCACCCGCGAGGAGGGCACCCGCTCCGTCGTTCTCGCGCACGCCTTCGTCATGGGCGGCGAGGAGAGCGACAGCGAGCGGGACATCACCGTCGGCGGTGTCTGCGCCGTCCCCGCCGGCGTCTTCCGCGGCGTGGACTACGTGGCCCTCGGACACCTGCACGGCTGCCAGACGATCACCGAGCGGATCCGTTACTCGGGCTCCCCGCTCGCCTACTCCTTCTCCGAGACCGACCACCGCAAGACGATGTGGCTCGTCGATCTCGACGCGTCCGGAGCCGTCACCGCCGAGCGGATCGAGTGCCCGGTACCAAGGCCCCTGGCCCGGCTGCGCGGCTCCATCGAGGAACTGCTGGAGAGTCCCGAGCTGGACCGCCACGAGGAGTCGTTCGTGGAGGCGACCCTCACCGACGCCGTGCGCCCGGCGGATCCGATGGCACGGCTCACCCGGCGCTTCCCGCACGTCCTCAGCCTGGTGTTCGAGCCGGACCGCGCGCCTTCGGACGCGTCCGCCTCGTACGCCCAGCGGCTGCGCGGGCGCAGCGACCAGCAGATCGCGGAGGACTTCGTGGCCCATGTACGCGGCGGCAACGGCCCCGACGACGGCGAGCGCACCGTGCTGCGCACCGCCTTCGAGGACGTACGGGTCGACGCCGGCGTGCGCGAGGTGGCCGGGTGAGACTGCACAGACTGGCCGTCACCGCGTTCGGGCCGTTCGGGGCCACCCAGGAAGTCGACTTCGACGCACTGGCCAGCTCCGGGATCTTCCTCCTGCACGGGCCGACGGGAGCGGGCAAGACCTCCGTCCTCGACGCCGTCTGCTTCGCGCTGTACGGTGCGGTCCCCGGCGCGCGCCAGAGCCCGGGCACCTCGCTGCGCAGCGACCACGCCCCGGCCGGCACACCGACCGAGGTCAGCCTCGAACTGACCGTCGCCGGGCGGCGGCTGGAGGTCACCCGCCGCCCGGCACAGCCCCGCCCCAAGGCGCGCGGCCAGGGGTTCGTCACCGAGCGGGCGCACAGCACACTGCGCGAGTACGACACGGCGAGCGGCGAGTGGCGGCCGCTCAGCAAGTCGCACCAGGAGATCGGTGAGGAGATCACCCAGCTCCTCGGGATGAGCCGCGAGCAGTTCTGCCAGGTCGTGCTCTTGCCGCAGGGTGATTTCGCCCGTTTTCTCCGAGCGGACGCGGAAGCCCGCGGCAAACTCCTCGGAAGGCTCTTCGACACACGCCGGTTCGCCGCCGTCGAGGACCACCTCGCCGAGCTGCGGCGCGCCGCCGAGAAGCAGGTGAGGGCCGGCGACGAGCGGCTGCTCGCCGTCGCCCACCGGATCGAACAGGCCGCCGGACCGGCGGCCGCGGAGTGGGCCCGTCCGGAGCAGCAGCCCGGCGACCCGGGCCTCGCCGACGCCGTCCTGCAGTGGGCCGCGGTGGCCCGCACGGCCTCCCGTGAGCGGCTCGACATCGCCGAGTACGCCCTCGCCGCCGCCGAGAGCCGGCAGGCGGCCGCCCGCCGGGACCTCGAGAGCGAGCAGGAACTGGACCGGCTCCAGCGGCGGTACGCGGAGGCGCTGGCCCGCTCCGAGGCACTGGAGTCCCGGCGCGCGGAGTACGAGAACCGGTGCGCCCGGCTGGACCGGGCACGCAAGGCCGCGCTCGTCGAGCCGGCCCTGCGGGTGCGCGACGCCGCGGAGCGCGAACACCGCGCGGCCGAGGCCGGACGCGAACGGACGAGGACGTCACTCCCGGTCGGACTCGCCGACGCGGGCGCGGACCAGCTCACCGGCGCCGAACGGGCGCTGCGCCAGGAGCTCGGCGGCCTGGAAGCCGCCCGCAGGGCCGAGGCCCGCGCCTCGGACATCACGCGCGAGCTGGCGGACCTCGACCGGCAGGCCCGGGCCGACGACGACATCCTCGCCGAGGCGGCGGACTGGCTCGCCGAATGGGACGGCGTCCGCCGCGGCCACCAGGAACGGATCACGGCCGCGCAGGAGGCCGCCACCCGGGCCGAACACCTCGCGGGCAGGCTCGAACCGGCCCGCGAACGACTGCGCGCCGCACAGGAACGCGACGACCTCGCCGCCCGCGCGGACAGGACCGCCGAACGGCTCCGCACCCTGCACGAGCGCACCAACGAGGCCAAGGCGGCCTGGCTCGACCTCAAGGAGCGCCGGCTCCAGGGCATCGCCACGGAACTGGCCTCGGCGCTCGTCCCAGGCGAAGCCTGCGCCGTATGCGGCTCCGTGGAACACCCCGCGCCCGCCCGTGCGGACACCGGGCACGTGGACCGTGCCGCCGAGGACGCGGCGTACGACCGGTACGTACAGGCGCAGAAGGCCAAGGACGACGCCGAGCGGGAGCTGGCCGTGCTCGGCGAGTCCCGCGCGTCCGCGGCGGCCAGGGCCCGCGGCCCGGAGCCGACGTCCGCCGGGCACTCCCGGCCCGGCGTGACCGTCCCCGTGCCCCGGTCCGGCGAGGACCCGGCGGTCGCGGAACTGCGCAGCGCCGTGGAGGAACTGGAGCGGGAGCACGCCGGCGCACGCGACCTGGCGGCCACAACGCACGGGGCCCGCGAGGCACTCGAACGCGCGGAGCGGGAGTACGAGAAGCGGGTCACCGCCCGGCAGGAGGCGGAACGGCGCAGCGCCGCCCGCACCTCCCGGCGGGAGACCCTCGACCAGGAGCTGGCCCAGCTCCAGGACGACCTGTCCAGAGCACGGGACGGCGCCCGCAGCGTCGCCGAGCGGGCCGCGCAACTGGAGGGCCGGGCCGCTCTGCTGACCGCCGCGGCGGACGCCGTCCGCGCCGTCGACAGCACCGCCCTGCGGCTGAAGGAGGCCGACGACCGGCTCGCCGACGCCGCCTTCCGCGCCGGCTTCGACACGCCCGCGGACGCGGCGGCACGACTGCTGACCGACGCCGAACAGCGCGACATCCAGCACCGGATCGACGCCTGGCAGGCGGAGGCCGCCGCCGTCGCCGACCGGCTCGCGGAGGACGACGCACGCGCCGCGGCGGACCGGCCACCCGCCACGCCCGACGCGGCCCGCGCAGTACACGAGGCCGCCGAGCGCGCACTGCGCGACACCGCCTCGGCGCTCGACGCCGCACGGCAGAGGTGCGCCGAGCTCGACCGGCTGTCCCGGCAGGCCACCGGCGAGACCCTCGGGTTGCGCCCGCTGCGCGAGGAGTACGACATGGTGGCCGGCCTCGCCGCCCTCACCGCCGGCACCTCCGCCGACAACGAACGCAAGATGCGCCTCGAGTCGTACGTGCTCGCCGCCCGCCTGGAACAGGTCGCGGCCGCCGCCACCGTACGGCTTCAGCGCATGTCCTCCGGCCGGTACACCCTGATCCACTCCGACGCCCGCACCGGCGGGAAGCGGGCCGGCCTCGGACTGCGCGTGGTCGACGCCTGGACCGGCAGGGAACGCGACACGGCGACCCTCTCCGGCGGCGAGACGTTCTTCGCCTCGCTCGCCCTCGCGCTCGGCCTCGCCGACGTGGTCACCGACGAGGCCGGGGGCATGCGGCTCGACACCCTGTTCATCGACGAGGGCTTCGGCAGCCTCGACGACCAGACCCTCGACGAGGTGCTCGACGTCCTCGACTCGCTGCGCGAACGGGACCGCAGCGTCGGCATCGTCAGCCATGTCGGCGACCTGCGCCGGCGCATCCCCGCGCAACTGGAGGTCGTCAAGGACCGAAGCGGATCGGCCGTGAGGCTGCGGACGGAGGCCGCCCTCAGCGACTGATCGGGCGGCGGCGCAGGGGCGACGAGTAGACGACGCTCGTCGTCACGGACCCCAGCGCGCCGATCTTGCCAGAGACCTGCTCGAGGTGGCTCATCGAGCGGGCGGCGACCTTCAGTACGAAGCAGTCGTCGCCGGTGACATGGTGGGCCTCGAGGATCTCGGGCGTCGCGTCCAGCAGGTCGTGGAACGGCTTGTAATTGCCGTTCGGATAGCGCAGCCGCACGAAGGCGAGGATCGGCAGCCCGATCCGCTCCTGGTCCACGACCGCCGCGTACCCCTCGATGACGCCCGCCTCCTCCAGCCTCCGCACCCGCTCGGTGACGGCGCTCGAAGACATCGAGACGGCCCGCGCCAACTCGGCGAAGGTGGCCCGGCCCTGGGTCTGAAGGGCCTCGAGTATGCGCCAGTCGGTGGCGTCCGGTGAATATCCCGTCATGGCGACACACAACAGGGGATCGCCCGGCCGATCAAGCCGAACGCCGGGGAATCCCACTTCCTGGAGACGATCACCGACCGTAGGTTTTCGGACATGACCACCACGCAGAGCAACACCCCCGTGACCCGGACGGCGAACCCCGTCCTGCGGGTGCCGCCCGCCGACCCGGCCGCCGCGGCCGCGTACTTCGGCGCGAGCCTGGCCTTCCACGCCGACGTCTCCGACGTCGCGGCCGCGCTGGCCGCCGGAGGCGACCCCGGGTTCGTCGTCCTGGACTCCCGCTCCACCGAGTCCTGGGACCAGGGCCACGTCCCTGGCGCGGTGCACCTGCCGACCGCCCTCGTCCCGGAGCAGGCCGGGCAACTCCTCGACAGGTCCGTGCCGGTCGTCACCTACTGCTGGGGCCCCGGCTGCAACGGAGCGACCCGCGCGGCCTTCGCCCTCGCCCGACTGGGCTTCCAGGTCAAGGAGATGCTCGGCGGCTTCGAGTACTGGGTCAGGGAGGGCTTCGAGTACGAGACCTGGGAGGGCCGCGCGGTCCGCGACGCCGACCCGCTCACCGCTCCGGTCGACGCGGCCGACTGCGGCTGCTGAACCGGGCGGGTGCGGGCCGCGCACACGGGGCCGTGCGCCGGGCCCGGTGCGGGCCCGCGCACCCGGGCCACGCATCCGCGCGCACCGGCCCCATGCCTGCGCACCGAGGCGCCGGCCCACAGGCACGACCGTTCACCCGCGGCGCGCGCCCGAGGGCCCCTGGGCGGAGTCCGGTGGCGGCAGACGAGGCCGCCACCGCCGAGCGGGTGGGCGGCCCCCGCTCAACGGCGCACGACGACCGGAGAAGGCCGCAGGAAGCCGGTGTCCCTCGCCGGGATCTCCCCGCGCGGCCGGGCCGCCCGCAGGACGACGTCGAGCACGGCGTCCTCGTCGCTCGCGTAATGGCCGCTCGCCCACGCCGCGTTGGCCTCGATGACGGCCCAGTCCCCGTCGACCGACCCCACGTCGACGACGATCGCGCTCGGCAGGGCGGCAGGGTCCAGCCGGGCGGCGAAGGCGAGGATCTGCTCCCGGCACGGGTCCTCCTCCAGCGGAGCAACGTCCAGTTCGCCGCCCACGGCGTACCGGCTGCCCGCCACCACCGCGCCGTCGAGCAGGAACAGCCGGTACTCGGCCGTGAACGTCACGATGTCGCTGACCAGCACGGGAGTGTCGTCCTCGACCGCGTCGGGGCCGGGCAGCCCACTGCCGTCGGGGTAGACCCTGGCAGGGAAACTCTTGTCGTTGGGCGGCTTGACGAACGCCGGCCTGCGCAGCCCCCGGGCCTCCGCGACCGTCGTCAACTCGATCCGCCGGGACGTCAGTTCCAGGGGAAGCCCCGCCAGCCATGCCTCCGGCGCCTCCAACAGGCCGAGTCCGAGGTCGCCGGCCACCGCGTCCGCGAAGAGGGGACCGGCGTAGAGGGAGCCTCCCGGCACGCCCTGGGAATCCTCCGGCACCCGCCGGTCGTACAGCGTGCTGGTACGCATGCCCCGCCGGACGGCGGCAACCGCAAGTGCCTTGCCCGTGGCGGTGATCCGGGGGGAGAGGAAGAGAGTGCGCATGACCCGAAGCGTGCCGTACGGACCCGCACCGCGGTAACGGGTTTCGCCCCCGGCCCCGGTGCCGGAATCCGCATGACAACGCTCAACGCATCGATCATGATGCATGGCCATGCCCAGGATGCCCTCACCCTCCGCCGAGTCGCTGCGCCGCGACCCTCTCCCGCTGCGCGGCCGGAACGCCCTTGTCACCGGAGCCAGCCGCACCGGCGGCATCGGCTACGCGGTGGCCCGGCGCCTCGCCGCGTACGGCGCGAGCGTCTACCTCCACCACCACGTTCCGCACGACGCCGCCCAGCCGTGGGGCGCGGAGCCCGGCGGGCCCGAAGCGGTCGCCGCGGGCGTGCGGGAAGCTCTCGGGGACCCCGAGGCCCTCGTGTGCCACGGCCCCGCGGACCTGTCCGACGCCGACGCCCCGGCCGAGCTGCTGGCGACGGCCGCCGACGCGCTCGGCGGCCGTCTCGACATCCTCGTCGCCAACCACGCGCTGAGCGGCTTCGACGGTCCGCTGGACGCGCTCGACGCCGCCATGCTCGACGCGCACTGGGCGGTCGACGCACGCTCCGTGATGCTGCTCGTCCAGGCGTACGCGCGGTCGCGGGCCGCGCTGCCCGCGCGGACGCCCGGCGGCCGGATCATCATGATGACCTCCGGCCAGGACAGCGGGGGCGGCATGCCCGGCGAGATCGCCTACGCCTTAGCCAAGGGCGCGCTGGCCTCCGCGACCCGCTCTCTGGCGACCTCGCTCGCCGGCCTCGCCGTGACCGTGAACTGCGTCAACCCGGGCCCGGTCGACACGGATTACCTGGACGGCGAGGCGTACGAGGCCGTCGCGGCGATGTTCCCGGCGGGGCGGTGGGGCATGCCGGACGATCCGGCGCGCCTGATCGCGTGGCTGGCGACGGACGAGGCGGAGTGGATCACCGGGCAGGTCATCGACTCGGAGGGCGGGTTCCGCCGCTGACCCTGTGCGGGCGGGCGGAGGTGGGGCCCTGCGCGGGGCGTTTTCCCCACCCGCACCTTCCCGGGAACGGGCTCTGCCCGGACCTGGTGCGGGGGCTCCTCCCCCTACGCCTGGCGGCGGGGCCCCACCGGACCCCCGCGCCTCGATCTCCGGCGCAGCTGATTCCGCGGAGCGAAATCCAGCCCGCCCGGGGGCACCCCCGCGGCCGCCAGGCCGTAGGGGGAGATCGAGGGCACCGCGCGAAGCGCGGTACGGGGTCCGGGGCCTGCCCCGGTTTCGGGAGAGGGGCGGGTAGGGGAACGGCCCCGCGAAGGTAAACGCCCCGCCCCCGCCGTCACAGACGGGACAGTTCCTCCACCAGGTCGTCCAGCCCCAGCGAGCCCTGCGAGAGTGCCGCCATGTGCCATGCCTTCGCGTCGAACGCGTCCCCGTGCGCCCGGCGCGCGTTCTCGCGGCCCAGGAGCCAGGCCCGTTCGCCGAGCTTGTAGCCGATGGCCTGGGCAGGCATCGACAGGTACCGGGTGAGTTCGCTCTCCACGAACTCCGCAGGACGGCCGCTGTGCATGCCGAAGAACTCCTGCGCCAGCTCCGGCGTCCACCGCTCGCCCGGGTGGAACGGCGAGTCCGCCGGGATCTCCAGCTCGAGGTGCATGCCGATGTCGACGATGACCCGGCAGGCCCGCATCATCTGGGCGTCCAGGTAGCCGAGGCGCCGTTCCGCGTCCTTGAGGAAGCCCAGCTCGTCCATCAGGCGTTCCGCGTACAGCGCCCAGCCCTCGGCGTTGGCGCTCACCATTCCCACGGAGGACTGGTAGCGGGAGAGCCGGTCGGCGACGTGGGCCCACTGGGCGAGTTGCAGGTGGTGGCCGGGGACGCCCTCGTGGTACCAGGTCGACACCAGGTCGTATACGGGGAACCGGGTCGCCCCCATGGTGGGCAGCCACGTCTGTCCCGGCCGGGAGAAGTCCTCCGACGGGGCCGTGTAGTACGGCGCGGCGGCTCCGCCGGGCGGCGCGATCCGGGACTCCACCTTCCGTACCCGCTCGGCGAGTTCGAAGTGGGTGCCGTCGAGCGCCTCGATCGCCTCGTCCATCAGCTTCTGGAGCCAGATCCGGACCTCGTCCTCGCCCTCGATGTGCTCGCCGTGCTCGTCGAGGTGGGCCAGTGCCTCCCAGGGGCCCGCGCCGGGAAGGATCTTCTCCGCTTCCTTCTTCATCTCGCCGAGCAGCCGGTGGTACTCGGACCAGCCGTACGCGTAGGCCTCGTCGAGGTCGAGGTCGGTGCCGTTGAAGTAGCGGGACCAGCGGGCGTACCGCTCACGGCCGACGGTGTCCGGGGCGTCCGCCACGGCGGGGGCGTACACGTCGCGCATCCAGTCGCGCAGTTCCGTCACGGCCCGGGTCGCCGCTCCGGCCGCGACGTCGAGTTCCATGCGGAGCGTGGCGGGGCCGGCGGCGGCGAACTCCTCGAACCAGCCGCGGCCGATGTCGCCGCCGCTCCACTCCGTCAGCTGCTCGATGAAGGTCGCCGTGGCCCGCGGGCCGCCGTAGAGCTTCTTCTCGAGACCGAGGGCCAGGGACCGGCGGTAACCTTCCAGCGCCCGGGGGACGGCGCGCAGCCGCTCGGCGATCGCCGCCCAGTCCTCTTCGGTCTCCGCCGGAGTGACGGTGAACGTCTCGCGGACCGTGTGGGCGGGGGAGTGGATGTTGCTGACGGCGCGCAGGTTCTCCTGCGCGTCGTGGACGGCGAGTTCGGCGGTGAGGCGCTCCCGCAGCAGCCGTCCGCAGCGGCGCTCGACGTCACTGTCGGCGCCCGGCAGCTTCTCCGCGTCGTCGAGCCGGGCCAGGGTCTCGCGGGCGAGGTCGGCGAGCGCTTCGGTCCCTGCGGGCGAGAAGTCGGGGAGAAGCCCTGAGCTCTCCTTGATTCCCAGGTAGGTGCCGAGGGCCGGATCGAGTTCGATGAGTGCGTCGACGTAGGCGTCGGCGACCTGACGGGGCAGCGGGCTGCTGGAAGTGTCTGGCATGGGACCCATCCTCGTACGAACACGTCCCTCGTCACCACCATTGGGCCCCGGTCGCCTGACATCCGGCTCGAAGTGGATCATCCGCCCGCGGATGCCGCCGGGGGCAGCAGGGGCCCGCACTCCCACTGCTGGAAGATCAGGCGGGTCTCGACCCTGGCCACCTCGCGCTGCGAGGTGAACTCGTCGAGCACCAGGCGCTGGAGGTCCGCCATGTCGGTCACCGCGACGTGGACGAGGTAGTCGTCGGGGCCGGTCAGATGGAACAGCGCCAGCGACTCGGGAAGTGCGCGGATGCGTTCGACGAACGGGCCGATCAGTTCGCGCCGGTGCGGGCGTACCTGGACCGACAGCAGGGCCTGCAGCCCCCGGCCCAGGCGCGCCGGGTCGAGGGCGAGGCGGTGCCCGAGGATGACGCCGGAGCGGCGGAGTCTGGTGACCCGGTCCAGACAGGTCGAGGGGGCCACGCCGATCTCCGCCGCGAGGTCCCGGTAGGTGGTCCGGGCGTCGTTCTGAAGCAGGCGGAGAATCTGGAGATCGATCGGGTCCAGTGCGACGGAATCAGCCATTCGCCGAACGTAGCACGGAGGCCACCCGCTACCTCCCGGTAACTGTTCACAGTGCGGCCATGGAGAACGCAGCCTCGGCCGTGCCCGTGACCCGGGCCCTGGCCACCGATGCAGTGCACGCAGGACGCGAGGATCTCGCGGAGCTCGGCCTGCACGCCCCGCCGATCGACCTGTCGACCACCTACCCGTCGTACGACGCCGCCGGCGAGGCCGCGCGGATCGACGCGTTCGCCACGACCGGAGCCCGGCCGGAGGGCCCGCCCGTCTACGCACGGCTGGACAACCCCACCACCGCCCGGTTCGAGACGGCGCTCGCCAAGCTCGAGGGCACGGAGAGCGCCGTCGCGTTCGCCAGCGGCATGGCGGCCCTGACCGCCGTGCTGCTGGTGCGGGCGAGCATGGGCCTGCGCCACGTCGTCGCCGTCCGGCCGTTGTACGGCTGCAGCGACCATCTGCTGAACGCCGGACTCCTCGGCACCGAGGTCACCTGGACCGACCCGGCCGGCATCGCCGACGCCCTGCGGCCGGACACGGGACTGGTCATGGTCGAGACCCCGGCCAACCCGACGCTCGCCGAGGTGGACCTTCGGGCCGTACGGCACGCCTGCGGCTCGGTGCCGCTGCTCGTCGACAACACCTTCGCCACCCCGGTGCTCCAGCGCCCCGCGGAGGAGGGTGCCCGGCTGGTCCTGCACAGCGCCACCAAGTACCTCGGCGGCCACGGCGACGTGATGGGCGGTGTGGTCGCCTGCGACGAGGAGTTCGCCCGCAAGCTGCGCCAGGTCCGTTTCGCGACCGGCGGCGTGCTGCACCCGATGGCCGGATACCTGCTGCTGCGCGGGCTGTCGACGCTGCCGGTGCGGGTGCGGGCCGCGTCCACCACGGCCGCCGACCTCGCCCGCAGGCTCACCACCGACCCGCGGGTGGCCCGGGTCCACTACCCGAGCATCGGCGGCGCGATGGTCTCCTTCGAGGTGTACGGCGACCCGCACGACGTGATCGCCGGGGTACGGCTGATCACGCCGGCGGTGAGCCTCGGCAGCGTCGACACACTGATCCAGCACCCGGCTTCCATCAGCCACCGGATCGTCGACGTGAACGACCGGCGCTCGGCGGGTGTCAGTGACCGGCTGCTGCGGATGTCGGTCGGTCTCGAGGACGTCGAGGACCTGTGGCGTGACCTGACGGAGGCGCTCAGCGCTCGCCCTGCCCGGTCGGCTCCGTCCGCTCGTAACGGGAGCGCGGACGGCCGGCAGCCGCATCCAGTCGGGCGGTGACCACCAGCGTCCCCTCCTCGATCTGGTAGTCGAGCGGCAGTCCGAGGCCGCGCATGGCGGCGACCATCGCGGTGTTCGACGACCGGGTGACGGCGTACACGCTGTCGCAGCCGGCCTCGGCCGCCATGCCGACCAGTCGCTCCAGCAGTTGCGTGCCGATGCCGCGGCGCTGCCAGTCGTCCTCGACGAGCAGCGCCACCTCGGTCTCGTCGCCGTCCCACAGCAGGTGGCCGAGGGCGACGAGCCGGCCGGAGGCCGTCTCCACCGCCAGTGTCCGGCCGAAGCGCGGGCTCAGCAGGTGGTTGAGGTAGCGGTCCGCGTCCCGGACCGGGCCGTGGTAGCGCATCTCGAGCGTCCGGGCGGAGCAGCGTCCGTGCATGGCGAGAGCCGCGTCGATGTCGTCCTGGTCGGCGCGGCGCACGGAGATCTCGTTGCCCTCGGGGAGGGTGAGGATGTCCTGGCTGCGGGGGACGCGGGGCCCGAGCCGCGCGTCGAGTTCGACCAGGGCGCGGGCGCGGGCGAACTCGGTCGGGGTGAAGGGCAGATAGGCGCGCTCGACGGTGATCGCGCCGCCGTTCGGGTCACGCAGGCGCATCACCGTCTCCTCGAGCACGCCCTCGACCGGGGGCATCTCCCCGGTGGGACGGCCCGTCGGCGACACGGCCGGACGGGACCGGATGGTGCAGCGGCCGAGCAACTGCCTCAGTGCCAAAGGGAGTTCGGCGGCATCCAGGGCGGTACGGGTGGCGAGGCCGAGCACCCGGGTGGGCGTGTCGACGAGGTCGTGCGCGTCGGCGCGCTCCGTCCAGGTGCCGCTGCCGCCGGCCGCGGCGACCTCGCGCGTGAGCTGCGGTGCCTGGAGGGACGCCGGCGCCCGCAGCAGGAACTCGTCGACCGTCCCCTCGGCCAGCGGATGGGTCTGCAGCGTCAGGATGTCGACGTCGAGCCGGGCCAGGGCGTTGCACAGGGCGGCGAGGCTGCCGGGGGTGTCTTTGACGGTGGTGCGCATCCGCCACAGGGCGCTCTCGCGGGGCCTCTGCTCCCCGGCTGTCCCCTCGGACGTGGCCGGGGTGTCGACGGCCGCCCCGGACGGAGGAGGCGCATGACTGTGGCGCCGTGCCCACCATGTGTGGAACGTGGCCGTCGCGGCCAGCGCCACCGCGGAGGCGATGAGCAGGAACGGCCCGTCGGGAGTGTGCCCGATCAGTTTGGCGATGGTGTCGGCGACCGCGACGGCGGTGAACATGGCGGCCAGTTCGACGAGGTCCCGCCGCCAGTGGTGCGGACGGCGGGCGCTCTTCGCGGAAGTCACATCTGTCATGGCTTCACTGTGACCGACCGGTGTTGCGTGATCACGAACGCTTTGTGACTGATGGGTTAAGCGCCTATCTGGAGCGCTATCGGCCGGTTTTGGCCGATTCTGGCGTGCAGTGTTCGCTTCCATGGTGCAATACGTACCGGTTTCCGCTCCGGTACGCGTCCGCGGGATCCGCGCCGGGTCCCGTCACTGGCCGACACGCCCAGGCTGAAGTGTCTTGGCGAACAGCACCGTTCCGCCCTCGGCGCGCAGCCGCACCGTCAGCTCGCCGCTGTCGCCGTCGATGTCGACCTCCCCGAAATACTGCGGAGACTCCATCGGAGACACGTTCGCCCGTTGCGGCGCCCGCACGAAGACCCGGTCGGGACCGAACGTCCCGTCCAGCGCGTTCGCCGGAAATCCGCCGGCGGCCAGCGGCCCGGAGACGAACTCCCAGAACGGCGCAAAATCCTTGAAGGCGGCGCGCTCGGGCGCGTAGTGCTGGGCCGAGGTGTAGTGCACATCGGCGGTCAGCCACACCGTGCCCGTGATCCGGCGGTGCTTGATGTGCCGCAGCAGTTCGGCGATCTGCAGCTCGCGCCCCAGCGGTGCGCCGGGATCGCCCTGTGCCACGGCCTCGAAGTTCGCGGAGCCGTCCGGCACCACGAGACCGAGCGGCATGTCGGCGGCGATCACCTTCCACACCGCGTTCGACCGGTCCAGTTCCCGCTTCAGCCACGCGAGCTGCGCGGCACCGAGGATGCCCTCGCCCTCGTCCGCCCGCCGGTTCGGCGAGTTGGCGTCGCGGTAGGTGCGCATGTCCAGCACGAACACGTCGAGCAGCGGCCCGTGGCGGACCACCCGGTGCATACGCCCCTCGGTCCCGTGCCCGGAGGTGGAGAGCGTGCTGACGGGGAAGTACTCGGCGAACGCGCGCATCGAACGCCGCGCGAGGACGTCCACGTCCTTCTCGGTGTACCGGGCGTCGTCGAGGATCTGCCCCGGGTACCAGTTGTTGCGCACCTCGTGGTCGTCCCACTGCACGATCGTGGGCACCTGCGCGTTGAACCGGCGGACGTTCTCGTCGAGCAGGTTGTACCGGAAGTTGCCCCGGTACTCGTCGAGCGTCTCGGCGACCTTCGACTTCTCCTGTGTGACCACGTTGCGCCACACCCGCCCGTCCGGCAGCGTCACGCTCGGCACGAGCGGACCGTCGGCGTACACGGTGTCCCCGCTGCACAGGAAGAAGTCCGGGTCCAGACGGCGCATCTCCTCGTACGCCCGGTAGCCGCCGATGTCGGGGTTGATGCCCCAGCCCTGCCCGGCGATGTCGCCCGACCACAGGAACCGCACGCCGCGCCGGCGGTTCGCCGGCGCGGTACGGAACGTCCCGTACACCGCCTCGCCGGTACGGCGGTAATCGTCCGGATCGGCGAGCGTGACCCGGTAGTGCACCTGCCGGCCGGCGGGCAGGCCGCGCAAAGCCGTCGTCCCGGTGAAGTCGGTCCCCGGTCCGAGCAGCGGGCCGTCCCACCTGCGGGCGCGCCGGAACGAGCCGGTCGCCGACGTCTCCACGATCATCCGTGCGGGCCGGTCGGAACGCACCCACACCAGCCCGGAGGTGGCCGTGACGTCACCGGTCTGCACGCCCCAGGCCGCACGCGGCCGTCCGCTCAGCGCGAGCGCCGGAGCCGCGCCCACGGCGGGCAGCGCCAGCGCGGCGGAGGCGGCCACCGTGCCGCGCAGGACGGAACGGCGGGCGGGGGGAGAACTCTGCGGGGTCTGTGACATTGCTGCGCCTCCAGGCGGTTCGGCCGGTGTGCCGAGCCATGCCTAGCGTCAGGCCGCGTCCGTTGTGCGAACGGCGGGTGAACGACACGCCGCGCCCCCAGGAGCGTCGTGGCCGGGCCCGACGCGGGGCGTCGCGCCACGCCGCCCGGTCAGACCTGCCGCGCCGCCGGGTCCCGGCCCTCGCCCGCTGCGGCCGGCTCGGGCTCGAAGTCCCAGGAACCGCGCTTGAACGCGGGGCGGAAGTCGGGATGGTCCTCCCAGTGCCGGGCGATGCCCACCAGCTGGTCCCAGTGGTGCGCCAGCGTCTGGTCGACGACTCGCCTCAACTCCGCGTCGGCCGTGGCGCGCTGTTCGCAGACCCCCTGCACGGCCGCCGCGCTCCTGACGGCACCGAGCAGCGCACGCAGGGCACGCGAGGTGTCGTCCATGCCGAAGCCGTGCTCGCTGCCGTTCTCCGGATCGAAGAGAGGGCGGAGCCGGTCCTCGAGGAACGAGGTGATCTCCGAGAAGTGCTGCTGATCCATCACGGCTCCGTTTCCGTCCCGCCGCCGTCGGGCGGTCGGGGTGCTTCACTCGTCTCCCGCGCAGCCGCCTGCGTCTCGTGCCGCGCGGCGCAAGGTCATTCTCCATGCCGCGGGTGGCGTCCCGTCCATCACCGGCCGCCGGGCCGGTCGCCGAGGCCAGCGGCGTACGCAGTTCGTGCGAGGCGTTGCCGACGAACCGGCGCTGTGACCGGCATCAGGGGAGCCAACTGCTCCTCGTCGGGATGCCCGCCGCACGGGCGCGGGACCGGTCGCCGGCGGCATCTGCCGCACGGCGCCGGGCGGGCCGGCCGGTGGCCGGCGCCACCGGACGGGATCAGGCGCTGCCGTCGAGCAGCACGCGCGCCACGAGCGCCGGGTCGTCGCTCATCGGGACGTGCCCGCAGCCGGGCAGCCTGACGAGCCGGGCGCGGGGGATGACGTACTTGGCGCGCACGCCCTGGCGGCGCAGCAGCAGCCGGTCCTTGGTGCCCCAGGCGATGGTGACGGGAACGTCGCGGACGTCGTCGCCGAACAGCACACCGCCGCCGGCCGCGAGCGTCTGGTGGAATCCGGTCGCCCCGCGCAGGGCGCGCGTCTCCGCGACGGCTGCCTCGGGCGAACGGCGGCCGGGCCGCGCGTAGATGGTGCTCACCAGCGCCGTACGCCCCGCGGCCGACCGGGACAGCCGCTCGATCACCGGCAGCGGCAGTGAGCGTGCCCCCACCCGCATGGCCCGCAGGGTGGTGAAGGCGTAACGCCGCTCCGCCTCCGACCAGAAGCCGGCCGGGGAGAGCGCGGTCACCGAGCGGACCAGCTTCTCGCGGCCCAACTCGAGGGCGAGCAGCCCGCCGAGGGAGTTCCCGGCGACGTGGGGCCGCTCGACGCCGAGAGCCCTGCAGAAAGCGTCGAGCACCGTCGACACCGTCGCGAGATCGTAGGGGAGGCCGTCCGGCAGCGCGGGCGAGGCGCCGAAGCCCGGCAGGTCGACCGCGATCACGTCGCGGTCGGCGGCGAGTATGCCCATCACCGGCTCCCAGGCCTGCCAGTGGTGACCGATGCCGTGGAGCAGCAGCAGCGGCTCGCCGGCGCCCCTGCGCTCGTAGGTGACGGACAGCGTGCGGCTGCCCCTGGCGGTCTCGACGGAGAACGAGATCTCTGCGGCCATGACTGCACGCTCCCTGCGCTGGGGTAGACAGGCTGTCAGTAACAATTACCGCCCGGTAGCTTGGAGTTCAAGAGGCCGGCCGTGACGTACGCGTCCGGCTCGGGGCCGCGCCCGTGGCGGGGCCACCGAGGTCCCCGACAGCGGAGAGAGCGGATGCAGCCCGCGTCGCACCGGAACCTGCTGGACAGTCGGCCCGCCGTCGGCTGGGATTGACGGGTGGCAACAGACACCGTGACCGACCTCTTCGAAGAACACCGGCCCGTGCTGACCGGCGTGGCCTACCGCATGCTCGGCCGGATCGCCGACGCGGAGGACGTGGTGCAGGAGGCCTGGCTGCGCTGGTCGGCCGACCGGCGCGACGACGTGAAGGAGCCTCGCGGCTACCTCGTACGGATCACCACCCGCCTCGCGATCGACCGCCTGCGGCACGTGCAGTCCCGTCGGGAGTCGTACGTCGGACCGTGGCTGCCGGAGCCCATCGTCACCGACTTCGGTCCCTCGGTCCCCGACACGGCGGAACGGGCGGTGCTCGCCGAATCCGTGTCGCTCGCCGTCCTCGTCGTCCTCGAATCGCTCTCGCCGCTGGAGCGAGCCGTGTTCGTGCTCCGCGAGGCGTTCGGCTTCCCCTACGCCGAGATCGCCACCACGCTCGAGAAGTCGGAGGCGGCCGTACGCCAACTCGCCGGACGCGCGCGCAAGCACGTGGAGGAGCGCAAGCACCGGTTCGACGTGGATCCGGCCGAATGCCGCGACCTCACGGAGCGGTTCCTGTCCGCCGCCTCCGGGGGCGACCTGGAAGGGCTGCTCTCCATCCTCGCCCCGGACGTGCGGCTGGTCGGCGACAGCGGCGGCAAGTCCAAGGCGCCCCTTCGTGTCATGCAGAGCGCGGACAAGGTCGGACGCTTCCTCGTCGCCATCTCGCAGCAGTCGGTTCCGGACCCGGAGGTCCGCTTCGTCGAGGTCAACGGGGCGCCGGCGCTCCTCGTCCTGTCCGGGGGCAAGCCGGACAGCATCATGCAGGTGGAAGTGCTGGACGGCCGCATCCAATGCGTCTACATCGTCCGGAACCCCGACAAGCTCCTCGCCTTCGCCGGGCCCCGCACGGACTGAGGCCCCTTCTTCGCACGTCGGACCCCGTGGTCGTAATCCGGTCGCGGGGTCTTGCGCTGTCCGGCCGCGCTCAGTACGAAGGCCGCGTGAACGCTGTGCGAATCCGGGCCGCTGCGGAGCGTTACATCCGCATGATTGGTCTTGACCAAGGGGGAGGCCCGTCCTATGGTCGCAGGGATAGTGCAGGAACCTTTAATAAACAAGGGCGCGGAAAAGCCGCCGCTGACACGGCGATTGCGGAGGATCAGGGTGGGGACCACGCAGCTGGAAACGGTGCAGGAGCCCAAGTACTGGCACCTGAAGACCGTGCTTGCCGAAGCACTCGACACCGACTTCACCGTCGGCGAGATCCTGCCGAACGAACGCGACCTCGCCGCACGCTTCGGCGTCGCCCGCGCCACCCTCAGGCAGGCGCTCGAGCAGCTCGAGCTCGAAGGCCGCCTCCAGCGCCGCCGAGGCGTCGGCACGACCGTCGCCCCGCCGCGCGTGGGCGTCGACGTGACCACCTCGCGCCAGGACTGGCCCGGCACCGGCCACGACGCCTGGCAGGCGGCCGAGTGCACCGTGGCCGTGCCGTCGGCGGCCGTGGCCCGGCTGCTCGACACCGAGGCGGACGAAGAGGTGCACACCGTGCGCCGGCTGAGGGTGAACCACGGCCAGCCCGTCGCCGCCGAACTGCTCTACGTGCCGTCCTCGTCGGTGCCCGACCTCCCCGCCATCGAGGCGCCGTCCGGCCCGGCCCTCGCCCGCAGCGTCCTGCGCGAACTGCAGCGCCTCGACCTCGAGGGCCAGGACCGTGCCGTCGAGCTCGGCTCCGCGGGCGCCGTCGACGCCAGGGAACTGGACCGGCTGCCCGGAGCGCCCGTCCTCGTCGTCACCACCCGGTACTTCTCCGAGGGACGCACCGCAGCGGTCTCCGTCGCGACGTACCGCGCCGACACCTGCCGCCTCACCTTCGGCGACACCGGCGACGTCGAGATCAGCCACGAGGGTCAGCAGCGCCGCGCGTCCTGAGCCACCGGACCCGGGTCCGACTCCGCCCGCCCCGGTCCGCCGCGAACACGGCGACCGGGCGGGCAGCGTCCCCGCAACGCTCACACGCCCCTCGGCGGACCAGGGCCAGCCGCGCTGCTCACCGGCGGGCCGTCACCGTGCCCTCGACGGCGAAGAGCTGCTCCTCCACGTGGTCCAGCGCCAGCCGCAGCGCGCCGGTCGCCACCGCCGCCTCGCCCAGCATGGACAGCGCCACCCGCGGCGGCCGCAGGCAGTACCGCGCCAGCTCGTCGCGCAGCGGAGGCAGCACGCCGTCCAGTCCGGCGGCCCAGCCGCCGATCACGACCAGCTCCGGATCGAGAGCCAGCACCAGCGCCGCCACATCGTGCACCAGTCGCTTGTTGAACCGTTCGACGGCCGCCAGCGCGCCCTCGTCGCCGCTCTTGGCCAGGGCGAACACGTCGGCCACCGCCTGCTCGTCCAGCGGGTGCAGCGGCTCCCCGGTCGTCGACAGCAGCTTCTCCGGCGTCTCGTCGCGGCCCAGCAGGTGCAGCGCGCCGATCTCGCCCGCCGCCCCGCCGTAACCGCGGTGCAGCCGCCCGCCGATGAGCGATCCCGCACCGGGACTGAGGCCGGCGAGCACGAACACGATGTCGTCGGAGTCCGTCGCCGCGCCCTTCCAGTGCTCGGCCACCGCCGCCGCGTTGGCGTCGTTCTCCACCAGCACCGGACACCGGAACGACCTGCGCAGCCGCTCGCCCAGCGGAAGCCCCGTCCAGCCGGGCAGCGCCGTGGAGAGCCGTACGGTCCCGTCCGCCTCCACGATCCCCGGTGAGCCGACGCCCACCGCGCGCAGACCGCTCCGCGCCACACCGGTCCGCCGCAGCAGGTCGGCGACGACGGCCCGGACCCGCTCCAGCCGGTCGTCGGCACCGGCCCGTTCCGAGACGTCCCGCGAACCGGCCCCGATGATGCGCCCGTCGAGCCCCGAGAGCAGCGCGGCCACCCGGTGGGCCCCGATCTCGATGCCCAGCAGGTGCCCGGCCTCCGCACGGAACCTGAACCGCCGCGCCGGCCGCCCCTGTTTGCGTGCCTCGCCCTCCTCGGGAACGAACTCGACGACCAGCCCGGTCTCGATCAGGCCCTCGACCACACCCTCGACCGTGGGCCGCGACAGACCGGTGATCCGGGTCAGGTCGGTGAGCGTGGAGGAATCCGTGCCGCGCAAGGAATGGAGTACCACCGCGGAGTTGATCCGCCGCAGCAGCGACGGGTCCCCGCCGGTCAGCCGCCCCACGTGTGTCCTCCCAGTTCGTGCCCCGTGTTGGCCGGATCGTACTCGCTGCCGGCGGCGCGTCGCGTCACGGGAGGGGGACGGGGTGGTCGGAGGGCGGGTGACGGTGTGCCAACTGTCAGTGGCGGCAGGTTCAATGGAGGCATGACCACGGCACAGCACCTGGCCGCGATAGACCGGCTGCGCGGCCGGGCGTTCCCCACCCGGCGCGGCAGGTCGGAGCTCGGCGACAGCGGCCCCGGCTACCACCTGGCGGAGCTGCCCACGCCGGCGGACGGCGTGGACGCCACCGAGCGGGCGGAAGGCCGGTCGCGCGAGCCGTACGAGGCGGAGTGCGAGGCGCTGGTGGGGGCGCTGAGCAGCCGTTGGGGGGAGGGCCAGTGGTTCGCCCTGTGGTCGGTGTTCATCGGGACGATCTGCGGAGAGGCGGTCCCGCCGCCGTGGGGCGAGCTGAGCCACCGCGTCGAGGACCTGCACCTCTGGCGGGTCGAGGGCCATTGGATAGCCGTGGGCGTCTCACGCGCCGAAGGCGAGGACGAGCACCGGCTGATAGCGGTCGTCACGGACGTCGACCCGCCCTGAGGCGTTCGTCGCGGCGTGTCACCCCCGCACCGGGGAGAGCGGTGCGAGGGTGACGGCCGTTCAGCGGCCGACGGCGCAGGCGTCCCCGTTAAGCGTGAACCGAGGCGGCGGCGACGCGTCACCTGTGTGGTCGGCGAGGTAGCCCAGGGAGACGCTCGCACCGGGAGCGATGTCGGCGTTGTACGGTGCGTTGGCCGCCGCGATCGTGTTGCTTCCCTGGGTCAGGTCGGTGTTCCAGTCGGAGACCACACTCTGCCCGAGCGCCAGCGGGAACGCGAGGGTCCAGCCGCTCACCGCAGCGCTGCCGGTGTTGGTGACGGTGAGGTCGACCGTCGTTCCGGTGCCCCAGGTCCGCACGGTGCGGTCCACCCGGCAGGTGGGTTCCTCCCGCTGGAACGACACCCGGTGCAGGCCGCCGGGCAGGTCGTTGACCACGTAGAACTCGCCGTCGACGGTCGTGCCGATCGACGTCACCTGCGTCGGCATCTCCCCGATCTCGGCCTGTTCGTATCCGCCGCTGCCGTCGGGGCGCAGTGCCCAGACCGTGGACGAGCAGTAGTCGGTGGCGATGTAGGTGCCGCCGACCAGGTCCGCGTACTGCCGGCCCCGGTAGACATGGCCGCCGATGACCGAGCAGCCGCCGGTGTAAGGGGAGTACGTGAAGACCGGCTCGGTGTACGTCTCGCCGGGCGCGCAGTCGCCGCCTTCGAACTTCTCCAGACCCTCGGAGCAGGACCAGCCGAGGTTCAGCCCTCCACGCCCGGACGGGAGGTGGTCGACCTCCTCCCATCGGCCCTGGCCGACGTCGCCGATCCACAGGGAGCCGTCGGCCTGGTCGAAGGAGAACCGCCACGGGTTGCGCAGCCCGTACAGCCAGATCTCCTCACGGGCGCCGGGAGTGTCCACGAACGGGTTGTCGGCGGGGACGCAGTAGGGGAGCGGGCCGCAGGCACGGCTCACGTCGATGCGCAGGATCTTGCCCAACAGGGTGTCCAGCCGCTGGCCGGATGTGAAGGGGTCGCCGGAGCCGCCGCCGTCTCCGATGCTCCAGTACAGGTTGCCGTCGCGGCCGAACGCCAGTTGTCCGCCGTTGTGGTTGCTGTACTCGGCGTGTTCCTGGGCGAGCAGGACCTCGAGGCGGGACTCGTCGAGCCGGTAGCGGGCGAGCGTGACCGCGCCGTCGGGCAGCGCCGTGTACGCCAGATACAGGTCCTGGCTGTCGGCGAAGTCGGGCGGGAGGGCGATGCCGAGGAGGCCGCGCTCGTTGCCCGACTCGTCCACGGCCGAGGTGATGTCGAGGAGCGGGGTCCGGGACAGTCCCGTCTCCGGTTGGTAGACGCGGACGGTGCCGGACTTCTCGGTGATGAACAGCCGGCCCGTGCCGTCGTCGGGGGCGGCGATGGCGGTGGGCCGTCTCAGCCCGGAGGCCACCTGGGTGGTGGTCGTGCTCAGCGACGGCAGAGGCACGGCCGCGGCCCGCGTCGCCGCTGCCGTCCGGACCGGTGCGGTGTCCGCCGTCGTCCGGACCGGTGCGGTGTCCGCCGTCGTGGCGGGAGCGGCCGCGAAGGACGGGGGAGCGGCGGCGGGAAGAAGGGCGAAGGCGGTCAGCAGGAGGGTGAGCAGAAGGGGCCCTGCCCAGCGGCGTCTTGGCATGTCGGCAGCTCCAGTGACGAGGATGCTCGTTCCGGTCGGTGGGCAGTGGCCGTGCGGCGGCGGTCCCCGGTCCGGGGAACGCCGCGGCCGTGCGTGTGGGCGGTGGGGTCCCGCCGGACTGCACGGTGTCCGGCGGGACGGCTCGGGGACCGGTGGATCAGCGGAAGTTCACGTCACTGCACAGGAAGTAGGTCTGGTCCATGTGCGAGGCCTGCCAGACGGTGTAGACGACATGGCGACCGCTGTAGCCGGACGTGCTGACGGGGATCGAGTAGTTCTGGCTGGGTGCGTACTTGCCGGTGCGGGCGACCAGTTGGAGGTCGCTCCAGCGCAGGGGCTGGGTGGTGGGGTCGAAGCCCTGGCGCGAGACGTAGACCAGGAAGTAGTCCGCGCCGTGGCTGGCCTGGTCGTACAGCTTGACGGTGAAGTTCGAGCCGACGTCCGTGGTCTTCCACGCGCCCACGGTGTCCAGCGAGTTGTAGCGGCCGCTTTCGGTCCGGCCGCCGCTGCACAGCTGCCCGTCCGGGACGACCGCCTGGAAGTTGCCGCCGGATCCGTTGCGGTAGAGACCGTTCCAGTTCCACATGGCGTTCGGGTCGGCCTGCCACGCCTGCCAGCACATCGGGTCCTGCTGGGCCATGGCCGGATTCTGGAAGTCGCTGCCCCAGCGCAGCCAGCAGCCGTAGTTGCGCGATGCCGGGTCGACGACCGATCCGTGGGCGACGGCGGTGCCGCTCCAGGGGATCAGGCTGAGCAGCGCCGCGACGAGGGTCGTCAGGACGAGCGTCAGACGGCGTCGCATGTTGTGTTCATGACAATCCATGATCGCCTTCTTTCCGTGGGGGAATGCCGGATTCTTGGGGTTCCGACGGCGCGAGCGCTCCCGCACAAGTGTGGGAGCGCTCCCACAGCTCACAGGCTGCGCCTCGTGAAGCGGAGCGGCAACGTCTGATTGCGCCACTCTCGCGTCGCGTGGCGCGAAAGTGGCGCTCGGCGGGCGACGCCGTGCCCGGCGCGGCATGCGGCACGGGGTGATGCCCTCCCCCGCGGGGACGACCCTCAGGACAGACCGGCGGCCTGCCGCAGGCGGGCGAACTCCTCGGCCATCGTCTGCGCCGTCCAATGGGCGTTGAGCCCGCTGGGGTTGGGCAGCACCCACACCCGCGCGCCGCCGATCGTCCGTTCCTGCGGCCCGATCCGGGCGGCCCGGTCCCCGAACGCCGTGCGGTACGCGGTCACGCCCACCACCGCCAGCCACCGCGGCTCCAGCCGCTCCACCTTCGCGGCGAGCAGCCTGCCACCCTCGCGGAACTCCTCGGCGCTCAGCTCGTCGGCGCGGGCGGTCGTCCGCGCCACCACGTTGGTGATGCCGAGCCCGTACGTGAGGAGCTCGCGCTGCTCCGACGGCAGCAGCTGTCGCGGCGTGAAGCCGGAAAGGTGCAGCACCGGCCAGAACCGGTTGCCGGGGCGCGCGAAGTGGTGCCCGGTGGCACCCGACATCAGGCCCGGGTTGATGCCGCAGAACAGCACGGAAAGACCGTCCGCGACCACGTCCTCGACGACGCGGTCGCGGGCGGCCTCCAGCTCTGCCGGGGTGGGGCGGGTCAGAGGATCGCGCCCGGGGTGTAGGCGGCGGCCTCCGGGTGCTGCTTGGCGATCTCCTCGATCCTGGAGACCACGGCGGTCACCTGGTCGCCGGCGGCACCGGTGAACGACAGCTTGTCCGCCATCAGTTCGTCCAGCTGCGCGCGGTCCAGCGGGATGCGCTCGTCGGCGGCCAGCTTGTCCAGGAGCTCGTTGCGCTCCGCACCCTGCTCGCGCATCGCGAGCGCGGAGGCGACCGCGTTCTCCTTGATCGCCTCGTGCGCCACCTCACGGCCGACACCGGCACGCACCGCGCCCATGAGGACCTTCGTGGTCGCCAGGAACGGCAGGTAGCGGTCCAGCTCACGGGCGACGACCGCCGGGAACGCGCCGAACTCGTCGAGCACCGTCAGGAACGTCTCCAGCAGCCCGTCGAGCGCGAAGAACGCGTCGGGCAGCGCCACCCTGCGGACCACGGAGCAGGACACGTCGCCCTCGTTCCACTGGTCGCCGGCGAGCTCGCCGGTCATCGAGGCGTAACCCCGCAGGATGACCATCAGGCCGTTGACGCGCTCGCAGGAGCGGGTGTTCATCTTGTGCGGCATCGCGGACGAGCCGACCTGGCCCGGCTTGAAACCCTCGGTGACCAGCTCGTGGCCGGCCATCAGGCGGATCGTCTTGGCCACGGAGGAAGGTGCGGCGGCCAGCTGCACCAGCGCGGACACGACGTCGTAGTCCAGCGAACGGGGGTAGACCTGGCCCACCGAGGTGAACGCGTGGCCGAAGCCCAGGTGGGCGGCGATGCGCTGCTCCAGCTCGGCCAGCTTCGCCGCGTCACCGCCCAGCAGGTCGAGCATGTCCTGCGCGGTGCCGACGGGGCCCTTGATGCCGCGCAGCGGGTAGCGGCCCAGCAGGTCCTCGAGACGCCCGTGGGCGACGAGCAGCTCGTCGGCGGCCGTCGCGAACCGCTTGCCGAGCGTGGTGGCCTGGGCGGCGACGTTGTGGGAGCGGCCGGCCATGACCAGCTCCGCGTACTCGCCGGAGAGCTTGCCCAGTCGCGCGAGCACCGCGACCGTGCGGTCACGCATCAGCTCGAGCGAGAGCCGGACCTGCAGCTGCTCGACGTTCTCCGTGAGGTCACGGGAGGTCATGCCCTTGTGGACGTGCTCGTGGCCGGCGAGGGCGTTGAACTCCTCGATCCGGGCCTTCACGTCGTGGCGGGTCACCTTCTCGCGCTCGGCGATCGACGCCAGGTCGACCTGGTCGAGCACCCGCTCGTAGTCGGCCAGCGCGGCGTCCGGTACCTCGATCCCGAGGTCCTTCTGCGCGCGCAGCACGGCCAGCCAGAGCTGACGCTCCAGCTTCACCTTCTGCTCGGGGGACCAGAGCACGGCGAGCTGCGCGGAGGCGTAGCGGCCGGCAAGAACATTGGGGATGCGAGGCTTCGCAGACACAGCAGTCACGTGAGCAGATTCTACTGTGGGTTTGCGCAGCTCAGCGCCCCGCCCATGGTTGTAGCTTGCTACGAGGGCGTCACGCGCCGGCCGACGGCGGCCGGTAGGGCTCGTAAGGCAGCAGGTCGGGCCGCTTCGCGGGACGGCCGTCGCCTGAGGAGCGCCCGGTCAGCCGCCGGCCGATCCACGGCCCCAGGTGCCGGCGGGCGAACTGCGCGTCGGCGACCCGCCGCGCTGCCCAGCTCGACCGGAGCGCCGGGGGAAGGGGTGACTGCCAGTCGTCCTCGGCCTCCAGGCCGAGCGACTGCCAGACCGCTTCCGCGACCCTGCGGTGCCCCTCGGCCGTCAGATGCAACCGGTCCGCGTCCCACATCCGCTGATCGCCGAGGGCGGCGGAGCCGTAGAGGTCGACGACGAGCGCGCCGTGCCGTGCCGCGAGCGCGTCGACATGCGCGAACAGCTCCTCCATCCGCGGGCGGAACCGCTCCATCACCGGGCCCTGGCGGCCGGGGCTGCGCATCAGCACCAACTGCCTGCACGACGGCGCGAGCTTCTCCACCGCCTCCTCCAGGAGGTCGCGCACCCGCACCATGTCGCACTTGGGCCGCAGGGTGTCGTTGAGTCCGCCGACGAGGGTGATCACATCGGCGTTCATCGAGGCGGCGACGTCGACCTGCTCGGCGACGATCTGTCCGATCAGCTTGCCGCGCACCGCGAGGTTCGCGTAGCGGAAGCCGGGCGTACGGGCCGCCAGCCGGCCCGCGAGGACGTCCGCCCAGCCGCGGTAGGAGCCGTCCGGCAGCAGATCGGACATGCCCTCCGTGAACGAGTCACCGACCGCGACATAGCTGGTGTAGTTGGCACTGATCTCCATGGCGCAGCGATCCTACCGTGCGGTAGGGTCCGTCGGTTCCGTATCCGGAGGGGAGCTTTCGTGAGTGACGCGCTGCTCAACGGGCTGGCCGAAGCGCTGGCCGAAGTGGTGACCCTGATCGACACCTGCGACGACGACGTGCTCGACCCGGACACCGCGGTGAAGTGGCTCGAATCCACCGCGTTCCTGCTGGACAGGCTCCCTCCCGCGGACCGCCGTGAGCTCGCGGAACGCGTACGCGCGGCGGCCGGACGTCACCCGGAGGGCGGCTGGCGCGACAGTCTGCTCCGGGTGCCCGACAGCTTCGGTCTCGACGACGACCAGCACGAGCGGTACTGCGAGTCCATCGCGCACGTCGTGGCCGACTTCACAGCGGCGGTACGGGACGCGGACCCGGCGACGCCCGTCTCCACCTGTCCCGGATGGACCCTGGCCGATCTGGTCGAGCACCACGGCACGACGCACCGCTGGGCGGAACACGTCGTGCGCACACGGGCCACCGAGCCCGTCCTGGCGCGCGAGGTGCCCCTCGACCTGCCGGACGATCCGTCGGCGTACCCGCAGTGGCTGGCCCGCGGCGCCGAGTCCTGCCTGCGCACGCTGCGCACGGTCGACCCGGACCTGCCGATGTGGTCCTACGGCGCCGACCAGCGGGTCGCCTTCTACCCGCGGCGGCTGCTCTTCGAGGCGGTGATCCACTGCGCCGACGCGCAACTGGCGCTCGGGCAGGAGCCCCGCGTCGAGCCGGGCACGGCGGCGGACGGCATCGCGGAGTTCCTGGAGAACCTGCCCCGCCGCACGCGGACGACCGAGCGGCAGGCGCCCCTCGCCGGCGGCTCGGTCCGGCTCCTCGCCAGGGACACCGGCGCGGCGTGGACGATCACCTTCGGCGCGGCGGGCTTCTCGTGGACGGCCACCGCGGAAGCGGCCGACGTGACGGTCACGGCCGACGTCGCCGACCTCCTGCTCCTGCTCTACGGCCGCCGCCGACCGGAAGCGGACCGCTTCACGGTCCGTGGCGGCACCGCGGTCCTGGACGCGTGGCTGAGCACCACGGCGACGTAGTCCCTGGCTTGTTCCCCGGCCCCCTGCGGCCTGACGACCCCATATCCCCGAACCCGGCCCGGGTTCGGGGACCCGAACCGGGGCAGGGCCGGGCCGGACCCCGTACGGCCACGCCGTACCTGCGGCCGGCCGGGGACCGGCCCCGCGCTGCTCGAAGCGCGCCGGGTCCCGGCCTGACCCGTGTGGTCCCTGACCTCCCGGTCCGGGGTGGTGGAGGGCCTGGGGTCGTGCTGTCGGTGTTGCCCTGCGGTCGGCTGGGGGACCGAGCCGTACTTTTCGAATCGGCCAAGTCCCGGACCGGGCCGGGGGACCGGCCCCGCGCTTCTCGCATGGCGGCGAGTCCCCGACGCGGGCCGGGCGGGGCCTCCGGCCCGAGGCGGCGCAGGATCGCCGCCGCGCGGCTCCCGCCTCGACCCGCCGTGGCGGATCAGGCCCCGCCGGCGCACGGACTCCCGGGCAATGCCGGCGGGGCACCGGCCCCGCCGGCTATCGAGACGCGGGGGTTCGGGGACAGAGTCCCCGGGATCACCACCGTCACCCCGGCCTGCCCACCAGCTCCCGCAGGATGTCCTCCATCGTGACCAGGCCCTCCGGCCGGCCGTTCTCGTCGAGGACGGCCGCCAGGTGGGTACGGCTGCGGCGCATCGCCGTGAGGACGTCGTCGAGCGGGGTCGTCGCCCGGACCCGGGCGATCGGCCGCATCGCCGACACAGGGAACGCCACGTCCCTGGGTGCCGCGTCCAGGGCGTCCTTCACATGGAGGTAGCCGAGGATGCGCCGTCCCGTGTCCACCACCGGGAAGCGGGAGAAGCCCGACTCGGCGGACAGCCGCTCCAGCTGTTCCGGCGTCGTGCCCGCCTGGGCGTACACCACGCGCTCGATCGGCATGACCACGTCGCGCACGGGCCGGCGGCCGAGTTCGAGCGCGTCCCGCAGACGTTCCGCGGAGCGGTCGTCGAGCAGGCCGGCCTCGCCCGCGTCCTGCACCAGGTTCGCCAGCTCGTCGTCGGAGAAGGTGGCGGTCACCTCGTTCTTCGTCTCGACCCGCAGCAGCTTGAGCAGAGTGTTCGCGAAGGCGTTGACCATGACGATGACCGGATGCAGGCCGCGCGCCAGCGCCACCAGCGGCGGGCCCAGCCACAGCGCGCTGCGCACCGGCTCCGCCAGCGCGATGTTCTTCGGC
Organism: Streptomyces pristinaespiralis; assembly: GCF_001278075.1. Classification (GTDB taxonomy): domain Bacteria; phylum Actinomycetota; class Actinomycetes; order Streptomycetales; family Streptomycetaceae; genus Streptomyces; species Streptomyces pristinaespiralis. The sequence continues at coordinate 7,265,677 of NZ_CP011340.1, forward strand.
ACCATCTCGCCGAGCAGCATGTGGAGGTACGTCGCGAGCGACAGGGCGATGACGAACGAGATCGGGTGCACCGCGCCGTGCGGCACGCCCACCGCGTCGAAGACCGGCTCGAGCAGGTGCGCGATGGCCGGCTCGGCGACGATGCCGAGGACCAGCGTGCACAGCGTGATGCCCAGCTGGGCGGCGGCCATCAGGTCCGAGACGTGCTGCAGGCCCCACAGGACGCTGCGCGCCCGGCGGTTGCCCGCCTGCGCCTCGGGTTCGATCTGACTGCGGCGGACGGAGATCAGCGCGAACTCCGCGCCGACGAAGAAGGCGTTGACGACCAGCGTCAGGAAGCCGATGAAGAGCTGGATCGCGATCATCGTCCGGCCTCCTGGATCTCGTCGGCCGCTTCCGCGGCCACCGGCGGCGCGTGCATCAGTACCCGTGCCGCGCGTCGTCCGGAAGCGTCGACGACGTCGAGCTGCCATCCGTCCATGTCGATGCGGTCACCCTCGGAGGGGATGCGCCCCAGCTCCGTGGCGACCACTCCGGCGAGCGTCTCGTAGGGGCCGTCAGGGACCTGGAGGCCGATGGCCGCCAGCTGGTCGGTGCGCGCGGCGCCGTCGGCGGACCACAGGGCCCGTCCGTCGGCGTCCTCGCCCGCGGGCGCCAGGTCGGGCGTCTCGTGCGGGTCGTGCTCGTCGCGGACCTCGCCGACGACCTCCTCGACGATGTCCTCCATCGTCACGACGCCGGCCGTGCCGCCGTACTCGTCTATGACGACGGCCATGGTGGACCTGCCCTGGAGCCGGTCGAGCAGCCGGTCGACGGTCAGTGACTCGGGCACGAGGACCGGTTCCCGCAGCAGTTCGGAGACGCGCAGCCGCCGGCGCTGTTCCGCGGGCACGGCCAGCACGTCCTTGATGTGGGCGATGCCGACGACGGTGTCGAGGTTGCCCCGGTAGACGGGGAAGCGGGACAGGCCGGTGGCCCGGGTCGCGTTGGCGACGTCCTCGGCAGTGGCCTGCACCTCCAGAGCCGTGACCTGCACCCGGGGGGTCATCACGTTCTCCGCGGTGAGTTCGCCGAGGCCGAGGGTGCGGACGAACAGCTCCGCGGTGTCCGCCTCGAGCGCGCCCTCCTTGGCCGAGTGACGGGCCAGCGCGACGAGCTCCTTGGGGCTGCGCGCGGAGGCGAGCTCTTCTGTCGGCTCCATGCCCAGCCGCATCACCAGGCGGTTGGCGGTGTTGTTGAGATGGGCGATCAGGGGCCGGAACGCGGCGGTGAAGATCCGCTGCGGTGTGGCGACCACCTTGGCCACGGCAAGCGGGGAGGAGATGGCCCAGTTCTTCGGGACGAGCTCGCCGACGACCATCAGGACGACGGTCGACAGGGCCGTACCGATGACCAGCGCGGCGGACGACGCCACGGAAGGGGAGAAGCCGAGGTCCTCGACCGGGCCGCGGATGATCGCGGCGATCGACGGCTCGGCGAGCATGCCGACGACCAGGTTGGTGACGGTGATGCCGAGCTGTGCGCCGGAGAGCTGGAACGTGAGGCTGCGGACGGCCTTGAGCGCCCCGGCCGCGCCTCGTTCACCCCGCTCGGCCGCTCGTTCGAGATCGCTGCGCTCGACCGTCGTGAGGGAGAACTCGGCTGCGACGAAGGCTCCGCACGCGACGGAGAGCAGCAGCGCCACGGCGAGCAGAAGCACTTCGGTCATCGGTTCACCTCCATCCCATGATCCGGCAGGGGGAGAAGGTTGGCGCGATGTCGGCTACTAGGAGGCTCGCCCATGGGCGGACGCTCACACCTTTCGTACGGGAAGTGGACAGTGCACCCATGGTAAAGGACCGGCAAAGGGTCGGGGAGGGCGGTGGAGGTCAGGTGAACGGCTTGACCCAGCGGCGCCAGTGGTCCTCGCGCGCGTATCCGGCGGACGTCCACGCCCGGTGGGCCTGCTCGTTGGCCTCGAGGACCATCGCGTCCCCGCGGCGGCCGCCCACCGTGACGAACCGCTTCTCCGCCGCGTCGAGCAGGGCCGTCGAGATGCCGCGTCGGCGGTGGGAGGGCAGCACGGCCAGCCGGTACAGGGAGCAGCGCCAGCCGTCGTAGCCGGCGATCACGGAGCCCACGAGCACGCCGTCCGACTCGGCGAGGATGAGTGCTTCGGGGTCCCGGTCGATGAGGCGCGTGACGCCGTCCACGTCGTCCGTGATGCTGGTGCCCTCCGCGGCCTCCTTCCAGAAGGCCAGCACGGCCTCGGCCTCGTCGCGAGCGGCGTTGCGTATGAGCAGATCGGTCATGGCGGCGAGCCAAGCACGCCCGCCGCCGGCCCCGCCACAGGCTTTCCGCGCTGTGAGACGGCGAGCATCCTGCGCCGTGCAACGGTCCCCTGATTCCTGACGGCCCGGTGTCCGCTGTTCCTGACGGCGGGTGTCCGCTGTTCCCGACGGTGCCGGTGGTTCCCGAGGGGCGGCACCTCCGCCGGCGCGGCCGGGCAGCCCTTGCCACCGCTAGCAGCTTCGCGCTAGCTTCGAAGTGTGGCGAAGACACAGTTGAACGTACGCGTGGACGAGTCCACCGCGGAGACCGCCCGCCAGCGGGCGATGCAACGCGGCGTGAGCGTGAACCGCTACATCGAGGAACTCGTCAAGCAGGACGCCGGCGAAGCGGGACGCACCTTCGTCGACGCGGCGGCCGACTTCATGAAGCAGTACGAGTCGGTCTTCGCCGAGGAGTTCGGCGACAAGCGTTGAGCCTGCGGATCGACCTCGCCTGGCTGCTCATGGTCGCCGAGCACAAGACCCCCGGCGACCCCCAGGTCACCGACTGGGGTGCGCTCGTCGCCGCCGTGAGCCGTCACGAGGCGGAGATATTCGGCGTCCCCGTCTACAGCGACCCGGCCTCCCGGGCCGCCGCGCTGCTGCAACTGCTGCTGCACGTGCCGGCGCTGGAGCGTTCCAACGCCATGTACGCCTCGGCCGTCGCCTACGGCTATCTCGTCGCCTGTGGACTGAAGGTCGTCACCTCGCCCGAGCAGGTACGCGACCTGGCCCGCCTGGTGAAGGACGGCAGTGCCGACATCGCGCGCATCGCGGAGGAACTGCGGAGCTGGAGCGAGTGACCCGCCGGTCCCCGGCACCGGTCGATCCGCTTCGTCAGCCCGGCCTGCGGGCGGCCTCTTCCACGGCGGCCAGCATGCCCTCGAACTGTCCCGTCAGCATCCTGTCGATCACGGGACCGGTCAGTTGTCCCATCGGGCCACCCCGCGGCACATACCGGTAGTCGAAGGTGATGGCTGTCCCGGCACCCTCGGGGTCGAGGGTGATCCTGGCCGCGGCCCGCTTCATCGGCACGAGGGCCGATGGCCGGTTCTCGGTGGCCAGCGCGCGCCCCTCCTCCCAGGCGGTGACCGTTTCGACCAGCGAGCCCACCGGCTTCAGATCGACCTGGCGGCGAGCACCCACACCTCGGGCCTGATCGCCGATGGCGCGAGAGCCCTTGAGCCCGTTCCAGATGCCCGCCAGGTTCGGGAAGTCCGCGACCACGGCCCAGACGGAAGCAGGTGACGCGGCCGCTCGCCGCCGCACTTCGAGGTGACGCTCTGCCATGATGACCGCCTTCGGATCGCCGGACCCTGGCAGGTTCATCCTATTGCGGGTGAGGGTCCTGGCCGTCCGTGACCGGACGGCGGGCGACGCCCAGCACGCACGGCGACGTAGGCAGCTGCGGCCCGTGGTCCGGCACACGGAACCGCCGGTAGGGCCCGACCTCGAAGCCCGCCTCCTCGATCGCGGCGACGGTGTCCCGCGCCGTGTGGCACCCGCCGAACAGCAGCGGCCACACCGTGCGGTCCAGGACCCGCTGAGTGGTCGCGAGACCGCGGCCGGCCGCCAGCCCGTGCTCGAAGAACCGCAGCTCGGCACCGGGCCGCAGGACCCGCCGGATCTCCGCCAGCGCCCTCGGCAGGTCCCGTACGGTGCACAGCACCAGCGACGCGACCGCCGCGTCGAACGCCTCGCTCTTGACCGGCAGGGCCTCGGCCGCGCCGGGCGCCACGTCCACCGGGACCTCGGCGCGCAGGGCGGCCTCCGTGGCCAGCTTCCGCAGTGAGCGCTCCGGTTCGATGGCCACCACTTCGGAGACGGTGGCCGGGTAGTGCGAGAAGTTCAGACCGTTGCCCGCGCCGATCTCGATCACCCGGCCGGTCAGACCTCTCAGCAGCTCCGCCCGGTGGGCGGCGATACCGCCCTTCAGGTCGGCCGTCACGCTCATCTTCGCGTAGAAGCGGGCGAAGAGGGGATGGTGGACGGCGTCCCGGGGGACGTTCGTACCGCGCTGGAGCGGGACCATGGGGGCCTCCTTCGGAGACGGGCCGGTCTCCGTCATTCTCCCCCGGCCGTGCGCGGATCAGCCGTCCGTGCCCGCCACGAAGCAGAATTCGTTGCCCTCCGGGTCGCGCATGACGAGGAAGCGGCCGTGGTCGTCGGTCACGATCGCCCCCACGCGCTCCGCCCCCAGCCGGACCGCCTCGTCCGCGGCCGCGTCGATGTCACCGGCGTCCAGGTCCAGATGCAGGCGGTTCTTGACCGTCTTGCCCTCCGGCACCTGCTGGAAGGCGACGCGTACGAACTCCGGCGGATCGACGTACGACCAGTCGTCGGTCCGGTCCACCGGATCGCCGCCGAGGAGAGCGGCCCAGAAACGCACCAGGTGGGCGGGGTCGTGGCAGTCGAAGACGATCTCGTCGATCTTTGCACGCATGGGCGTCAGCCTAGGGCGGCGGCGAACTCCTCCGCATCCCACCGGCCGCCCAGACGCGGCGCCAGCCACGTCGCCGCCCGCGCCCTGAATCCGGCCGGAGCGAGTGCGCCCGCACCCTCCGGCACGGCTCCGAGCAGGGGTGCGCCCGCGGCCCGGGGAAGATCCGCCAGGTTGCAGCGCGCCGCCAGATCGGGTCTGGCCGGCCAGCTCCCGACCACCACGCCCAGCTGTTCCAGGCCGCGTGCGCGCAGTGCCTCCGCCGTCAGCGCCGTCATGTTCAGCGTGCCCAGGCCGGCGGGGGCGACCACGAGCACGGGCGCGCCCAGCTCGGCGGCGACGTTCGCCAGCGTGGCCCCGTCGTCGTCGAGCTGTACGAGGAGGCCGCCCGCGCCCTCGATGAGCACCAGGTCGTGCTCGGCCGCCAGTTTCCCGGCCGCCTCCGCCACCTCCTTGGGCCGCACCGGCGCGAGCCCCGCCCGCCGTGCGGCGGTGGCCGGCGCCAACGGCTCGGGGAACCGGGCGAGCTCGGTGGGGGTCACCTCGCCGGCGAGCCGACGCACCACGTCGACGTCGCCGTCCTCGCCCGCCGCCAGCCCCGTCTGCGCGGGCTTGAGGACGGCGACGGACAGCCCGTTCGCCAGAGCCGCCGCGGCGACCGCCGCCGTGACGACGGTCTTGCCGATCTCGGTGCCGGTGCCGGTCACCACGATCACTGCCATGAGCTTGTGTGTCCTTCGTTCGTTCCGCTGTCCGCTGTCCGCTGCGACGTGACCCGGCGGCCTCAGCCCGCCGCTGCCGCCGCGCGCACCGCGCGGCACACGCGGGCGAGGTCCTCGTCGTCCGTCACGTACGGCGGCATCGTGTAGACGAGGTCGCGGAAGGGCCGCAACCAGACCCCTTCCCGGACGGCCGCCGCCGTGGCCGCGGCCATGTCGACGTCATGGTCCAGCTGTACGACGCCGATGCCGCCGAGCACCCGGACGTCCTTCACCCCGGGCAGGTCCGCGGCCTCCGCGAGACCGTCGCGCAGACCCGTCTCCAGCCGCCGGACCTCCCGCTGCCAGTCCTGCCCGAGCAGCAGGTCGATCGAGGCGCAGGCGACGGCGGCGGCCAGCGGGTTGCCCATGAACGTGGGGCCGTGGGCGAGCACCGGGACCTCGCCCCGCGAGATGCCTTCGGCCACCTCCGAGGTGCACAGCGTCGCCGCCATCGTCAGATAACCGCCGGTCAGCGCCTTGCCCAGGCACATCACGTCCGGTGCGACGTCCGCGTGCCCCGCCGCGAACAGCTCGCCCGTCCGTCCGAAACCGGTCGCGATCTCGTCGAACACGAGCAGTACGCCGTGCTCGTCGCAGGCCTCCCGCAGCACCCGCAGATACTCGGGGGAGTGGAACCGCATGCCGCCCGCGCCCTGCACGACCGGCTCCACGATCACCGCCGCCAGCTCGTCCGCGTGCCGGGCGATCAGCTCCCGCAGACTCCGCGCGTACGCCTCCTCGTGGTCGGCGGGAGGTGCGTCGGCGAAGAGCTGCCGGGGCAGCACCCCCTGCCACAGCTCGTGCATCCCGCCCTCGGGATCGCACACCGACATCGGCTGCCAGGTGTCGCCGTGGTAGCCGCCGCGCCAGGTCAGCAACCGCTGCTTGGCGGGGCGGCCCAGCGAACGCCAGTACTGGAGGCACATCTTCACCGCGACCTCCACGGACACCGACCCCGAGTCGCAGAGGAAGACGTGCCGCAGCGGCTCCGGGGTGATCTCCACCAGCCGGGACGCGAGCCGCACGGCGGGCTCATGGGTGAGCCCGCCGAACATCACATGGCTCATCCGCCCCAGCTGCGCGGTCGCCGCCTCGTTGAGCACCGGGTGGTTGTAGCCGTGGACGGCGGACCACCACGACGACATGCCGTCGACCAACTCGCGCTGCCCGTGGGCCTCTTCGGCGAGCCGCAGCCGTACGCCGGAGGCCGACTCGACGACCAGCGGGTCGCTGCGGCCCGGCATCGGGCCGTACGGGTGCCAGACGTGCGCCCGGTCCAGCGCGCGGATCTCGCCGGGGCCGAACTCAGGCATTGGGCGCGAGGTCCGTCCCGGCTCCCCGGCGGCGCACCGCCACCAGATCCGTGCGCGCCGCGGACACCTCGGCCGCCGGGGCCGCCGTCGCCTCCGCCTCGGCCGGCTCCGCGGAGCACCCTCCCGACTCGCCGTCGCCGCACACCGATCCGCAGCCGCCGCCGGCCGCACGGTGCTCGGGCAGCGTCGTCGTGTCCGTGCCCTCCACCTCGAAACCGGCGTCCGCGATCATCTCGAGGTCGGTCTTGCCCGCCTGGCCCTCGCTGGTGAGGTAGTCGCCGAGGAAGATCGAGTTGACCAGGTGCAGCGCCAGCGGCTGCATCGAACGCAGATGCACCTCGCGCCCGCCGGCCAGCCGCACTTCGACGTCCGGGCAGACGAACCGGGTCATGGCGAGGATGCGCAGACACCGCTGCGGGGTGAGGTGCCACTCCTTGGCGAGCGGCGTCCCCTCGAAGGGGATCAGGAAGTTCACCGGGACCGAGTCCGGGTCGAGTTCCCGCAGCGCGAAGACGACGTCCACCAGGTCCTCGTCGCTCTCACCCATGCCGGCGATCAGGCCGGAGCACGCGGACAGTCCGGCGGCGTGCGCCTTGTTGACCGTGTCGACGCGGTCCGCGTAGGTGTGGGTGGTGGTGATGTCCCCGTATGTCCCCTCGGACGTGTTGAGGTTGTGGTTGTACGCGTCGGCGCCCGCGTCGCGCAGCCGCTCGGCCTGGCCGTCCGAGAGCAGACCCAGGCACGCGCACACCTCGACGCCCTCGTTCTGCTCCTTGATCGCCTCGATCGTCCTGGACACCCGGTCCACGTCCCGGTCGGTCGGGCCCCGCCCGCTCGCGACCAGGCACACCCGCTTGGCGCCACCGGCCACACCGGCCGCGGCGGCCTCCGAGGCCTCCTCCGGCTTCAGCCAGGTGTACTTGAGGATCTCCGCCTTCGACCCGAGCCGCTGGGAGCAGTACGAACAGTCCTCCGGGCACAGGCCCGACTTCAGGTTGACCAGATAGTTGAGCTTCACCCGCCGTCCGAACCACTGACGGCGCACCTTGCCGGCAGCGGCCACCACATCGAGCACATCGTCGTCGGAGGTCGCCAGCACGGCGAGCGCTTCTTCGCGGGTCGGCAGCTCACGCCGCAGCCCCTTCTCCACCAGTGTGTTCAGGAGGTCCATGGCGCCGATCCTGGCCTACCGCACACGCCCCGGCCAAGGAGGAAGTCCACAACACCCGCGTTTTGAGGTGTGTGCATGGCCACACCCGATACCCGGGCCCGCCCGGCTAGGGTCTGTCCGCTGCCTACAAAAGGACCGGAGCGCCATGCCGAAGAATCCTTTCGACTGGATCGACGAGGAGTCGCGCCGCCGCGAGCGGGCGGGTCTGGTCCGCACCCTCCGGCCGCGGCCCGCCGACAGTGCCCTCCTCGACCTGGCGAGCAACGACTACCTCGGCCTCACCCGCCGCGCGGAGGTCACGGAAGGCGCCGTGCGGGCCGCCCGCCGGTGGGGCGCCGGGGCCACCGGTTCCCGGCTCGTCACCGGCACGACCGAACTGCACGCCGAACTGGAACGTGAACTCGCCGACTTCTGCGGCTTCGAGGCCGCCCTCGTCCTGTCCTCCGGCTACGCGGCGAACCTCGCCGCCGTGACCGCGCTCAGCGGCCGTGACGCCCTGGTCGTCTCCGACGCGGGCAACCATGCCTCCATCGTCGACGGGTGCCGGCTCTCCCGTGCGGAGACCGCGGTCGTCCCGCACACCGACGTCGAGGCCGTACGCAAGACGCTCGAGGCCCACCCGGGCCGGCGCGCCCTCATGGTCACCGACTCCGTCTTCTCCGTCGACGGCGACGCGGCGCCCCTGCCGGGCCTCGTCGACGTCTGTCGTGAGCACGGCGCCGCGCTCCTCGTCGACGACGCGCACGGGCTGGGCGTCCTCGGCGACGGCGGCCGCGGCGCCCTGGACGCCGCAGGGCTCGCCGGCGCGGCCGGGACCGTCGCCACGCTGACGCTCTCCAAGTCGCTGGGCAGCCAGGGCGGTGCGGTCCTCGGGCCCGCCCGCGTCATCGACCACCTGATCAACACCGCGCGTACCTTCATCTTCGACACCGGGCTCGCCCCCGCGGCGGCCGGGGCGGCGCTCGCGAGTGTGCGGGTGCTGCGCGGTGAACCCGGGCTCGCCGCACGCGCGCGCGAGGTCGCGGCGACGCTGCACCGCGGGCTGACCGAGGCCGGGCTGACCTCGGCCCGCCCGGACGCGGCGGTCGTCTCCGTGCAGGCACCGTCCCCGGACGCGGCGTTGCGCTGGGCGGCGGACTGCCGTGCCGCCGGACTCGTCGTCGGCTGCTTCCGGCCTCCGTCCGTGCCGGACGGGATCTCCAGGATCCGGCTGACCGCCCGGGCGGACCTCACGGACCGGCAGATCGGCACGGCGCTCTCGACGATCATCCGGACGGCGCCCGGCAGTTGACCCCCGGGCCGTCCCCGCAGCCCCCTGCGGGACCGTAAATACGGTCTGCCGTTGCAGAGTTCACCGCATCGAGCGACAGAAATGTACGTATCTCGGTGGATCGACGCGCCCGACGGACGATAAGTGGCAGTCTGACGCAGAAGCGTAATCCGTGGCCGTTCCCGCGTTTCATCCGTTACGAGTCGGAGCCCGGCCGCGGTGGGAAAGGGACAGCGCCGCCATGGCAGACCACCAAGAAGCATCCGCCACTCTGCCGAGCGATCCGGTGTCGGTATCCGCCGCTCGGAGATATGTCACGGACGTCCTGTGCGAATGGGGGCTGGAGCCGGACGCCGAGACCGTCGACACCGTCAGGCTGATCGTCTCCGAGCTCGCCACCAACTCCGTCCAGCACACCTTCGGGCAGTCCCCGACGTTCACGGTGGATCTGCGCCTCGAGCGCGACGAGCAGCTGTGCGTCGGCGTCACCGACAGCCATCCGCGCTGGCCGCAGCGGCTGCCGGCCGCCGTCCGCCAGGACAACGGGCGCGGCATGGTCATCATCCGCACCCTCACCGCGGAGTACGGCGGCCGGCTGTCCGTCACGCCCACGGAGGAGGGCGGAAAGACCGTCTGGATCGCGCTGCCGTGGTCCGTTCCCGTGCAGAGCTGACCGCTCGGCCCCCGGCCGCGCCCTGCCTCCCCGATGGCCCGGCCCCAGATGCCCGCCCGTAGCGACCGCACCGCCGCAGCGACCTCGCGGCCGCACGCGGCTCCTCGCCCCGCTGCGCCCCGGGGGAACCGTCCTGCGGACGCCCAAGCACAACTGCCGCACCGGCAGAGGCGTCGAGGCCGTCGCGGCGCCCCTCCCCGGGGCGACGACCACCAGAGGAAGCCACGCCGGGGCGCGGATCCCGCCGTGTCGCGAACGTGTCGCAGCGCAACGTGCCGCCATGCTGCTGAGCCCCGCCGACCTCATGACGCACCTGGGGCATCTTGACCGGCCCGGCGGCCCGGTCCGTCCGCCACCCGGTGAGCCCGGGCCCGACCCGTCCAGCGCCCGTTGCGCCCGGCCGTTTCGTCCCGGGGCCTGGCTGGCCCGCCCCGCCCAGTGTCCGGCGGGCCCCGCCCGTCTCGTCCGGCACGCGGCGCGCCCGGCCCGCAGACACGGCGCGCCCCAGCATGTCGTCCCGCATCCGACGGCGCGTTCCGCAAGCGGCTCGCCGGCCGCCGTCAGCGCCTGCTCCCGAGCCGGCTCCCGCGGGCGTCTCGGCAGAGGGGCCGTTGCCGCGCACGCCGCTGCTCGCCGGGCGCGGTCGTGCCGCCGGCTCCGCTCCCGTTCCCGGAGGTGGCGCCGCCGGTCGCCCGGCTCGGCCGGTGCCCGCGCGGGGCAGCGGACCGCCCGCGCCGTCGAAGGCGCGTCCCGGTCGGTGCGCGGAGCGCGCTCCGCGTGGCCCCGCTGATCCGGTCGGCGGCGCAAGGGACACCACCCAGGCCCGGCAGGGCCTGGCGGCACGTCAGCGCACGCGGCCGTACTTGACGCTCTTCGTCCAGATCTTGACCAGGCGGACCACGTCACCCGTCTTGGGCGAGTGCCAGATCTTCCCGTTCCCGGCGTAGATCCCCACGTGGTAGACGGCACCGCCGGCATGGAAGAAGACCAGGTCACCGCGTTGCCGGTGGGAGGCGGAGATGTGGCGGGTCCGGTTGTACTGCTGCTGGGCGGTGCGCGGCAGCTTCTTGCCCGCTTTCTTGTACGAATAGAGCGTCAGCCCTGAACAGTCGAAGCGGGACGGACCCGTGGCGCCGTACCGGTACGGCGAGCCCTTCTTCGACGCGGCCACCTTGAGCGCCTTGTGCGCGTGGCTGCTGATCGCATGCGCTTCCGCAGCGCTGCCGGGGGTCAGAAGTGTGCCGCCGACGGCGGCGATCGTGAGTGCCGATACGGCGCCCGCCCGTGAGAACAGGTGGGGGAGATGCATCTGCGCAGTCATGCGCAACCCTTCGTCAGCCGCCTGTGAAGGGTGACCTGTCGGGTTCGGACGGCGAAGACGCCCGGCCGCCGCGGCGGCTTCACCCCAAGGCGTGTCCGGCATCACCGGTCACGCCGTACTGCTCGGGTCCTCCACTCCTGCCGATGCAATTCCGTCGACCAGACATCCGGTGCGGCGGCAGGATTCAGCGTCCGCCCGGACCGCCCCGTCGAGGTGGCGGGGGCTTGTCGTCCCACGGATCGTTACCCACCGATGTCCGATTTCCGAGCTGAAACGGCTTTTGTGAAGCTGATCACGACTGGACCTTTCGGGTGGGCAGGCCTGTCGGACCCCTTCTGCCTCGCTCCGCACCCGTCCCGTACCAGCAGTTGAAGCGCCCGATTGCGCCAGATCGGTGGTCGTCCCGACGCAAGTCCGAGGCTGTGCGACAACTTGGGCGAAGCTCCACCGAACGGGGTACGGATGCCGCCGCGCCGTGTCGGCGGCGGCAGCGGATCGTCCGTCAACTCGTGGAAACGGGCGGCATGGTCAGCCGGTTGGTCCTGCGCTCGCCGTCCAGGACGCGCAGCGCCTCCGTCAGAGTCTGCGTGTACACCTCGTTCTCGCCCCGGATGTGCATGAGCGTCAGGGCGTCCTTGAGGGCGGCCGCGCGCCCGACCAGAGCCTGCGCGGCGCGCAGGGCTCCGTAGGTGTGGGTGGTGCGGGCGGGGTTGATCCTGCCGAGCAGGTCGACGACTTCGAGGTAGGCGTCGACGAACTCGGCCTCGGCGCGGGTCAGTGCCGGCAGCGGTGGCAGCTCGGGCGGCAGCATCCGCCTCACCTCGCCGTGGGCGGCGCGGCCGAGAGCTTGCGGCTCGTGACGACATGATCGATCAGGCCGTACTCCCGAGCCCCTGCGGCGTCGAAGATCTTGTCCCGCTCCAGGTCGGCCGCGATGCGCTCCGGGGTGTTGCCGGTGTGGCGCACCAGCGTCGAGGCGAGTTGCTCGCGCAGCCGTAGCAACTCGGCGGCGTGGATCTCCAGATCGGACGGCTGTCCGCGCAACGGCTCCTCGTACGAGGGCTGCTGCATCACGATCCGCGCGCCGGGCAGTGCCATGCGTTTGCCGGGCGTGCCCGCGGTGAGCAGGGCGACCGCCGTGGAGGCCGCCTGGCCGAGGCACGTGGTCGCCACGTCGCACATGACGACCTGCATCGTGTCGTAGATGGCGGACATGGCGCTCAGCGATCCGCCGGGGGAGTTGATGTACAGGCAGATGTCCTGGTCGGGGGCCTCGTACTCGAGGTGCAGGAACTGTGCGATGACGTCGTTCGCCGCCGTGTCGTCGACGGCGGTCCCGAGGAAGACGATCCGCTCGGACATCAGCTTCGAGTACGGATCGAGCGTGCGCGTCCCGAAGGACGTGCGCTCCGTGAGCTCCGGCAGGACGTAGCGGGCGGACGGACGGTACATGGCACACCTCTCGTCGTCACGGGCGTGGAGAAGTCCCCACGTGCTGTAAAGAATGTACAGTACGTACAGTCCGGTAGAATGGGGGTATGGCCTACGAAATTCCGGTGACGCAAGCTCGCGCCGAGCTCGCCGATCTGATCAACCGTGTCGTCTACGGCGGCGAGCGAGTGGTGGTGACCCGGCACGGGAAGCCGCTCGTCGCGCTGGTCTCCGCCGCGGACCTGGAGCGGCTGGAGCAGGAGGCGGAGGCGCAGGAGGCGGCGGAGGAGCAGATCATCAGCTCCGTGTCCTCCTTCGGTACGGCGTCCTCCGGTTCTCCCGACCGTGGCCGTTTCGGCCTGGCGGCCGAGCACCGCCCTCCCCGGGACCGCCCTTAGCGGGGGCCGCCCGGCCGTAAGGCGCCGGTCCGTTACGGCGGCATCCGGCGCGGCCCGGCCCGGGCGCGCACGCACGAAGGTCGGTCGGGCGCGGCATGCCCGAAGGCGGCCCGGACGCCTACGCTTAGAAGGCCGGTCCGCCCCTTGGTGTGTCCGGACCTGCGAAGGCCGGTCCTTCTCTGATGCGTCCGAAGGCCGGTCCCTCTGTGCTCCGGGCATGCGAAGGCCGCGCGCCCCCGTCCGCTACAGCGGGGACGCGCGGCCGGTCGGGCGGCCGGGGTGCCGGCCGGTCAGGCGACCGGTACGGGGGAGGGGTGCCGCGGTTCCGCGAGGGCCGGGGCGCGGCGCCTGCCGCCCGCGAGCACGGCCACCAGGCCGAGCGCCGCCCACACCGACAGCGTCAGGAGCGGTGCCGCGGCGCCGCGCCCGTCGAAGTAGGCGACCGACCGCAGCAGCGTCGCCCCGGCGCCCGGCGGCAGCCACTGGCCGACCGCGCCGACCGGCTCCGGCAGCAGCTCCGGCGCGGAAGCGGCGCCGGAGAACGGATTGCCGATCAGCACCATCAGCAGCGCGCCGAGGCCGATGCCCGGCGTTCCCAGCAGGGCCGCGAAACCGGCCACGGTCGCTCCCGGGGCGGCGACCGTCAGACTCAGCGCGGCGGCCTCGGCCCACCAGTCGCCCTGAAGCACCCCCAGCCAGCTGTGCGTGATCGCCGTGGCGGTGATGCCCACCAGTACGGAGGCGCCGAGCAGTGTCGCGGCGGCCCGGGCGCCGCGCAGGCCGGCCATCGTCACCAGCGCGCCCGCGGCGACTCCCGCGAGGGCCAGTGGCAGGGCGCTCGCCGCCAGCGCGGTGCCCCGCGGGTCCCCGGACGGGAGCGGGGCCACGTCCGTGACCTGCACCTGGGCGCCGGCGGGGGCCTGGGCGGTGACGGCCTCCTTGAGGAGCTGGGCGACGACGGGACCGGCTCCGGAAGCGGTCAGCAGCTTCGTGCCCTCGGGCCCTGCGACGACGGCTCCGTATACGACCCGGTCCTCGACCGCGGCCCTGGCCGCTGCCTCGTCGTCGTAGCGGTGGACCTCGAAAGCGCCTTCACGCTGCTCCAACCCCTGCTTCATCTGGGTGACCGCCGCCGCGGGCCCCGCGACGCCGATGGGCAGGTCGCGCGGGGCGGTCCTGGCGGCCGGCCAGGCGAAGGCCCAGAGGGCCAGTGCCACCACGACCGGGACCAGGACCATCACCGCGATCATGCGGCGGGCCGGTACAGCGGACATGAGGAGCTCCTTATAGAGAAGGATCGTTCGTTTTACCTCTGCGGCCACTGTCCTGCCGCGCCACGTCCTTGTCAAGAAGGAATGTTCGTTTTACTTTTGTGGCATGGCACGCGTATCCCAGCAGCACCTCGACGCCCGCCGCCGCCAGATCCTTGCCGGCGCCGCCCGCTGCGTCTCCCGTAACGGCTTCCACGCCACGTCGATGCAGGACATCCTGCGGGAGTGCGGTCTGTCGGCCGGAGCCGTGTACCGCTACTTCAGCGGCAAGGACGAGTTGATCGCGGCCATCGCCGACGAGGCGTTCAGCAGTATCCGCACCGCCTTCCAGGAGGCCGCGGCGACCACGCCGCCGCCGACACCCGACGTGCTCCTCGGCCGGGTGCTGCGCCGCATGCTCGTCGAGGAGGTGCCGGGAGGTGACCGTCAGGCCTTCGCGCGACTGGTCGTCCAGACGTGGACGGAGACCCTGCGCGACGAACGCCTCGCCGCGATCCTCGCCACCGGTTACAACGGCATGCGCCAGGCATGGGCCGAGCTCGTGCACGCCTATCGGGTGAACGGGCAGATGGAGGCGGACGTCGAGGCCGACCATGTGGCACGGACCCTGATCGCCACCGCCCAGGGGTTCATCGCGCAGCAGGCGCTGTTCGGCGACGTGCGTGTCGAGGTCCTCGAGGACGGCCTGCGGGCCTTGATGTCCATGCGGGATCCCAAGATCAGTTAACGCGCCGGAAAAATCCGCGTCCTAACGTTCAACCCTTGGTCGTGAGAGTCCCGCGTAAGGGTCAACAGACTGTTGAAGCGCGTTACGGTCCTCACGCCCAGGGAGCTTCCGGGCCGGACGACAGTGAGGTGGACGCGTGCAACTCTCCCCGCACGAGCAGGAACGGCTTCTCATCCATGTGGCCGCCGACGTGGCGGAGAAGCGCAGGGCGCGCGGGGTGAAGCTCAACCACCCCGAGTCCGTCGCCCTCATCACCTCGCACATCCTCGAAGGCGCCCGCGACGGCCGCAGCGTCGCCGAACTCATGGCGTCCGGGCGCAAGGTGCTCACCCGCGACGACGTCATGGACGGCATCCCCGAGATGATCCACGACGTCCAGGTGGAGGCCACCTTCCCCGACGGGACCAAGCTGGTCACCGTCCACGACCCGATCGTCTGAGGAGAGGCCGCGATGATTCCCGGAGAGATCCTCCACGGCGAAGGCCCGATCCTCCTCAATCAGGGCCGTGAGGTCAGCCGCCTCACCGTCGTCAACGCCGCGGACCGCCCCGTCCAGGTCGGCTCCCACTACCACTTCGCCGAGGCCAATCCCGGCCTCGAGTTCGACCGCACCGCCGCCCGTGGCAAGCGACTGAACGTCGCCGCCGGCACCGCCGTGCGCTTCGAGCCCGGCATCCCGGTCGACGTCGAACTCGTGCCCCTCACCGGTCGCCGGATCGTCGCCGGGCTGCGCGGGGAGACCGGAGGACCCCTCGATGGCTGAACTCCACCGCGCCGTGTACGCCGACCTGTTCGGCCCCACCACGGGCGACTGTGTCCGGCTCGCCGACACCGACCTGACCGTCGAGATCGAGGACGACCGCTCCGGCGGTCCCGGCCGTGCCGGTGACGAGGCGGTGTTCGGCGGCGGCAAGGTGATCCGCGAGTCCATGGGCCAGGCCCGTACGACCCGCGCGGAGGGCGCGCCCGACACCGTGATCACCGGAGCGGTGATCCTCGACCACTGGGGTGTCGTCAAGGCCGACATCGGGATCCGGGACGGCCGGATCACCGGCATCGGCAAGGCCGGTAATCCGGACACCATGGACGGCGTCCACCCCGACCTCGTCATCGGCCCCGAGACGGAGATCATCGCGGGCAACGGGAAGATCGTCACCGCCGGAGCCATCGACGCGCACGTCCACTTCATCTCGCCCACCCTCGTCGAACAGGCGCTCGCCACCGGCGTGACCACCCTCGTCGGCGGCGGCACCGGCCCGGCGGAAGGGAGCAAGGCCACCACGGTCACACCCGGCCCCTGGCACCTCGGCCGGATGTTCGAGGCGCTGGAGGACTGCCCGGTCAACATCGGCCTGCTCGGCAAGGGCAACACCGTCTCCCGCGACGCCATGTACTCCCAGCTGCGCGGCGGCGCGCTCGGATTCAAGATCCACGAGGACTGGGGCGCCACCCCGGCGGCCATCGACGCGTGCCTGCGGGTCTGCGACGAGACCGGCGTGCAACTCGCGATCCACACCGACACGTTGAACGAGGCAGGGTTCGTCGGCGACACCCTCGCCGCCATCGCGGGCCGCACCGTCCACGCGTACCACACGGAGGGCGCGGGCGGCGGGCACGCACCCGACATCATCACCGTCGTCTCCGAGCCCCATGTGCTGCCCAGCTCGACGAATCCGACCCGGCCGCACACCGTCAACACCATCGACGAACACCTCGACATGCTGATGGTCTGCCACCATCTCAACCCCGCCGTCCCGGAGGACCTCGCCTTCGCCGAGTCCCGGATCCGGCCGTCCACCATCGCGGCGGAGGACATCCTGCACGACCTCGGAGCGATCTCGATCATCTCCTCCGACTCGCAGGCGATGGGGCGCATCGGGGAGGTGGTGCTGCGTACGTGGCAGACCGCGCACGTGATGAAGAAGCGCCGCGGCGCGCTCCCCGGCGACGGCCGCGCCGACAACCACCGGGCGCGTCGCTATGTCGCCAAATACACGATCAACCCCGCGGTCGCCCAGGGCCTCGACGGGGAGATCGGCTCGGTCGAGACCGGCAAACTGGCCGACCTCGTGCTGTGGGACCCGGCCTTCTTCGGGGTCAAGCCGCAGCTGGTGATCAAGGGCGGCCAGATCGCGTACGCGCAGATGGGAGACGCGAACGCCTCGATCCCGACCCCGCAGCCGGTGATGCCGCGCCCGATGTTCGGAGCGATCGGGCGCGCGGCGGCGAGGGGATCCTTCAACTTCGTCGCACAGGCGGCGATCGAGGACGACCTGCCCGAACGGCTGGGCCTGGCCAAGCGGTTCGTGCCGATCAGGAATACCCGGCGGGTGACGAAGGCGGACATGCGCGAGAACGACGCGCTGCCACGCGTGGAGGTCGACGCCGACACCTTCACGGTGACGATCGACGGGGAAGCGGTCGAGCCGGCACCGGCGGCGGAACTGCCCATGGCACAGCGGTACTTCCTCTTCTGATGCGCCCCTTCGACGACACCGGCACCGACAGCGACGCGGACGTCAGGCACGGGCCGCCGACCGCCCGTGCGCGTGAGGCGGAGCCTGCCCGGGGCGCTCCGGAGGAGGAGCCGGGCGCCGGCGAGGCAGAACGTGCCTTCAGTGCTCGCCGAGCAGAGCCGGCCGCCGTTGCCCGTGACGGGCGTCCGGTTGCTGGTGCCCGCGCGGAGGAGCCGGCCGCCGCTGCCCCTCATGGGGAGTTGGTTGCCGGTGCTCGCCTGGCAGAACCTGCCTCCGGTGCCCGCCTGGCAGAACCTGCCACCAAGGCTCGCGTGGCGGAACCTGACACCGGGGCTCGTGTGGCGGAACCTGCCACCGGGGCTCGCGTGGAAGAACCTCACACCGGGGCTCGCGAAGAGGAGCCGGCCGCCGCTGCCCCTCATGGGGAGCTGGTGGCCGGTGCCCGCCCGGCGGAACCTGCCACCGGGGCTCGCGTGGCAGAACCTGCCGCCGGTGCTCGTCACGCAGAGCCGGTCGCCGGTCCCGGTCGGCGGGGGGCCGGGGGCGGTGGCCGCCGGGAGGCGCCCGCCGCCGTACGGGCCGCGTTGCTCGTGCTCTGCGACGGGCGCTTCCCCGCAGGGGGCCACGCACACTCCGGCGGGGTCGAGGCGCCGGTGAAGGCGGGACGGGTCCGTGACGCCGACGACCTCGCGGCGTTCTGCCGGGGGCGGCTGCACACGACCGGGCTCACCGCCGCGGGGCTCGCCGCCGCCGCGGCGCTCGGCCACGACCCCGTCGTGCTCGACGCGGCGGCGGACGCCCGCACGCCGTCGCCCGCACTGCGCGCCACCTCGCGCAAGCTCGGCCGTCAGCTGATGCGCGCCGCGCGGGCCGCGTGGCCGGCTCCCGGACTGGACGCGCTGGCCGCGGCGTTCCCGCGCGGGGCGCACCAGCCGGTGGTCCTCGGCAGCGCCGCCCGCGCGGCGGGCCTCGGACCGGAGGACGCCGCGCACTGCGCCGCGTACGAGGCGGTCGGCGGCGCCGCCACGGCCGCCGTACGGCTGCTGTCCCTGGACCCGTTCCGTGCCACCGCCGTCCTCGCCCGTCTCGCCCCCGAGATGGACCAGGTCGCCGCCGCGGCGGCCGCCGCGGCCCGCCGGGGCGTCGACGACCTGCCCGCCGCCTCCGCGCCGCTGCTCGACATCTGGGCGGAGCAGCACGCGGCCTGGCCCGTCCGTCTCTTCGCCTCCTGACCCGTTCCGCCTTCCCGACCGCCCGTCCCCACGCATCAAGGAGCCGCAGCATGCACATCGGCCACCAGCACGACACCCCGGCCGCCGTCGGCGCGGACGCCGCCCGCCCCGACGGCAGCCGCCGGGCGCTGCGGATCGGCCTCGGCGGGCCCGTCGGTTCCGGGAAGACGGCCACGGTCGCCGCCCTGTGCGCCGCGCTCCGCGACACGTTGTCCATCGCGGTCGTCACCAACGACATCTACACCCGTGAGGACGCCGAGTTCCTGCTGCGTAATGCGGTGCTGCCGCCGGAGCGCATCCAGGCCGTGGAGACCGGAGCCTGCCCGCACACGGCGATCCGTGACGACATCTCCGCCAACCTCGAGGCCGTGGAGGACCTCGAGGACGGCGTCGGCCCGCTCGACCTGATCCTCGTCGAATCGGGTGGCGACAACCTCACCGCCACGTTCTCCAAGGGCCTTGTCGACGCCCAGGTCTTCGTCATCGACGTCGCCGGCGGCGACGACATCCCCCGCAAGGGAGGCCCCGGCGTGACCACGGCGGACCTCCTCGTCGTCAACAAGACCGACCTCGCCCCGTACGTCGGCTCCGACCTCGGCCGCATGGCGCGCGACGCCGAGGAGCAGCGCGGCGAACTCCCCGTCGTCTTCACCTCGCTGCGCGCACCGGACGGGATCGCGCCGGTCGCCGACTGGGTACGCGCGCAGCTCGCCGCGTGGACCGGATGAGTCCCGGATGAGCGTCCACGCGACTGCCCGGATCGTCGCCGACCGCACGGGTCTGCCCGTCCTCACCAGCGACGGACCGCTGGCGCTGCGCCGCACCCGCTCGACCGGACCGCGACTGCGGGTCACCCTGGTCGGCGCCATGAGCGCACCCCTCGGCGGTGACCGGCTCGCCGTCGAGGCCGAGGTGCGCGACGGCGCCCGCCTCACCGTCGATTCGGCCGCCGCCACCATCGCCCTGCCCGGCGCCGAGCGGCGGCACGCCCGGTACGACACCACGCTCGACGTCGGCGAGGACGCCGAACTGCACTGGCTTCCGGAGCAGTTGATCTGCGCGCAGGGGAGCGATCTGCGGATGCGCACCCGCGTCCGGCTCGCCGCCACGGCGCGGCTGGTGGTGCGGGAGGAGCAGGTCCTCGGCCGGTTCGGCGAGCAGCCCGGCACCCTCACCACCCGCCTGACCGTCCACCGCGCCGGCCGGCCCCTGCTGGACACCGGGTTCTCCTGCGGTCCCGGCGCTCCGGGCGGATGGGACGGGCCCGCCGTGCTCGCCGGCCACCGGGCAGCGGGCCAACTCCTCGTCGTCGACCCGGTGTACGAGGACAAGCCGCCGGAGCCGGTGTCCCTGGGCCCCACCGCGGTGCTCACCCCGCTCGCCGGACCGGCCGCCCTGGTCACCGCGCTGGCGGTGGACGCCCTCGCCCTGCGGCGGGTGCTCGACGAAGCACGTGAGCTCCTGCTCGGCGGCCCGTGAAGCCGGCCCTCGCCCCTCCCGTCCCGGTCAGCCGGCCCGGTGCTCCGCCAGCCAGGCGTCTTCCGCCGGGTAGTCGAACAAGGTGCCCTTCCCGTAGTTCGCGGCCATCTTGGGGAACGCCTCTGTCCATTCCTTGCCGTGCAGGCGCGCGGCCAGCCACTCCACGGTCGCCGGCAGGGACTCGGCGTACCCGGTCACGGCGCGGTAGCCCAACTCCTTCTCGGCGGCGCTCATGTCGTAGACGACCGGATGCGCACCGGACCACGGTGTCTCGCCCACCGACGGCGACGGCGGCGGCCCGTCGACGAGGACGGTCTCGGTCCGCCGGCCGAGCACCGCGTCGATCGCGTCGCCGATGTCGGCCACCGTGGGCGCCTGGGGGTCACCCGCGTTCAGCACCCGCGAGCCGGGCCGGCGCGCCGCCAGCCGGACCAGCTCCGCCACGTTGGACACATGGACGGGATGGAACCTGCTGAGACCGCCGTACGCCAGCACACGGACCGGGCGGTCGTCCAGGGCGCGCTTGACGAAGTACAGCTCGCGCGGGGTGCGGCAGTGCGGCCCGTGGACGGCGCCCGCCCGCAGCAGCGTCACCGGCAGCTCCTCACCGGCGGCCAGCAGCTCCCGCTCCAGCGCCACCTTCCGGGTCGCGTACGTCGACTCCCCGGGGGCCACCGTGGCTTGGGACTCCGGAATCGGCACCGGATACCGCGGGAAGCCGTCGGGGCGGCCCTGGGTGTCGAAGCCGCGCCCTTGGTCGTCCTCGTAGACGGCGCCGCTCGAGATGACGACGGCCGACCCGATGCGGTCCGACATCGCCCTCAGCCGGCGGGCGTGCCCCCGGCCGAAGGCGACCATGTCGACGAGGACGTCACAGCCGTCTCCGAGTGCCTTGGCGAGGGCCGCGTCGTCCTCCCGGTCCACCCGCACCGCCCGCACGGAGTCGGGCCAGGCCTCGTCGACGTCACCGCCCCTGGAGGCCGCCCGCACCTCCCATCCGTCCGCGACCAGGGCGGCCACCGTCGCCCGTCCCATCTGTCCTGAAGCGCCCAGCACGAACGCGTTTCCTCGGTTCATGCCTGGCACGCTAGGCGCGCAGCGGCGCGGCGGCCGGAAAATTAGCGGAGCGCAGATCCGTGGTGCGCATCCGCCGTTCGCATGCCAGGGCTCAGGAGCGGCGCCGGGGGAGCCTCTTCGGCTTGCCGCCGCGCTGCTCCTGCTCCTGCTGTTCCTGCTGTTCGGCCTTGACCTCTGCGGCGTAGCGGTCGACGTACTCCTGTCCGGACAGCTCGAGGATGGCGTACATGATCTCGTCGGTGACCGCGCGGATCGCCGCCTTCTCGTTCTCCATGCCCGCGTACCGCGAGAAGTCCAGCGGCTCCCCGAACCGGACCGTGACCCGCTTGACCTTCGGGATCACCTGTCCGGGCGGCTGGATCTCGAACGTCCCCACCATCGCGCAAGGCACCACGGGCACCCCGGCCCTGAGCGCCATGACCGCGACGCCGACCTTGCCCTTGTAGAGCCGGCCGTCGTGCGAGCGCGTGCCTTCGGGGTAGATGCCCAGCAACTCGCCCTTGTTCAGCACCCCGAGCCCTTCCCGGATGGCGGCCTGCCCGGCCTCCTTGCCGGACCGGTCGACCGGGATCTGCCCGGCGCTGCGGAAGAACGCGGCGGTCAGCCGGCCCTTGAGGCCGGGCCCGGTGAAGTACTCCGCCTTGGCGAGGAACGTGATGCGCCGCTTGATGATCGCAGGCATCAGGAAGTGGTCGGAGAACGACAGATGGTTGCCCGCGACGATCGCCGCGCCCTCGGCGGGAATGTGCTCCAGCCCCTCGATCCGCGGCCTGAAGAGCAACCGCAGCAGCGGCCCGATGAACACGTATTTCAGCACGTAATAGAACACGGCATGTCTCCCAACTCTCCCCGGACCGGCACTGAGGCCGTGTTCTGCCAGGTCACTGCCCGCACCCGCGGACTCAGCCGGACTGCGGACGAGGTCGGCCGTGATCGGGCCTGATCGGACTCATGCTGGCTCCTCGCTCCCTTACATGATGGGGCATCAGGTCACCGGCCCCGCTGACGGGACCGGCCTACGGTCCCGGGCGATCGATCGTAGCCCGATACCCCGCATCTCAGGACGGACATGCGACGCTTCCGGTCCGGTGCGAGGACGAGGTGGCCCGCTCGGTACGCGGGCCACGACCCCGGCTGGCGTCACACCTGCGGCGGCACCGCCGGATCACGGCGCACCGGGTGCTTGCTCATGACGGAGACGCGGTTGAACGCGTTCATGGTGATCGCCACCCAGATCACGGCGGAGATCTCGTCGTCCGACAGCGCCGCCCGCGCCTCTGCGTACGCCGCGTCCTGTGCGCCGACGTCCGCCGGGCGGGTGGTGGCCTCCGACAGGGCGAGTGCCGCCCGCTCCCTGGTGGTGAACAGCGCGGTGTCGCGCCAGGCCGCCAGTACGCCCAGCCGCTGTGTGGTCTCGCCGGCACGCAGGGCCCTTCTCGTGTGCAGGCTCAGGCAGTACGCGCAGGCGTTGAGCTGGGAGACCCTGATGTTGATCAGCTCGACGAGGATCCGGTCCAGTCCCGCCTCTGCCGCGGTGTTCTTGACCGCCTCCGCCGTGGCGGTCAGCGCGTGGTAGGCGTCCGGGCTCTGTCTGTCGATGAAGACCCGCCCACCGGTCTTCGCTGCCGACGTTTCTGCCACGTGCACTCCTTGGTCGCGCGATCACTCGGTGCCCGTCCTATCATGGTGAATGTTGAAAATAAAACTTTCTTGTGACGGAGGCTCGCGGTGAGCAATACAGAAGTGCACCCTGCCGAGTTGGCCTGCGGTGCCCGGGCGGACGGTGACTCCCGGCCTGCCGTCGAAGTCCTCACCGCGCGGAGCGTCCCGCTGGGCGGCCCACGCGCGATGACGGTCCGGCGCACCCTGCCCCAGCGGGCCCGCACGCTCATCGGCGCCTGGTGCTTCGCCGACCACTACGGCCCCGACGACGTCGCTGAGACCGGCGGCATGGACGTCGCTCCCCCCCCCGCACACCGGTCTGCAGACGGTGAGCTGGCTCTTCACCGGCGAGATCGAACACCGCGACAGCCTGGGCAGTCACGCCTTCGTGCGGCCGGGCGAGCTGAACCTCATGACCGGCGGACACGGGATCAGCCACTCGGAGGTGTCGACCCCCCGGACCACGCTCTTGCACGGTGTCCAGCTGTGGGTGGCGCTGCCCGAGCAGCACCGGAACGCCGAGCCGGACTTCCAGCACCACGTGCCCGACCCCGTAGCGCTGGACGCCGGAGAGGCCCGCGTCTTCCTGGGCTCGCTCGCCGGCGTCACGTCCCCGGTGCGCACCTTCACGCCCCTCCTCGGAGCAGAACTGTCCGTGGCCCCGGGAGCCGGTGTCACCCTCGACGTCGACCCCGGCTTCGAGCACGGCGTCCTCGTCGACACCGGCGACGTCGTCATGGACGGGACGGCCCTGCGGCCCACCGAGCTCGGCTACGCCGGCCCCGGCCGGACGACGCTCACCCTCACGAACCAGGCGCCCGTGGCAGCACGGCTGATCCTGCTGGGCGGACCGCCGTTCCCCGAGGAGATCGTCATGTGGTGGAACTTCATCGGCCGCACGCACGACGACATCGTCCGGGCCAGGGGGGAGTGGCAGAGCGAGTCGGACCGCTTCGGCCGGGTCGAGGGATACGACGGCCACCGCCTCCCCGCCCCCGCCCTCCCCAACGCGATCATCTCCCCCCGTAAGAACCCCGCCCCGCCGGCAAAAGGAAACGCCATGACGGAACAGACCGCCGAGCCCACCGTCCGCCACATGCCGGCGGAGCACCGCTACGAGATCCGGGCCGGCGGCGCGCTCGCGGGGTTCACGGCCTACCGCGACCGTGGTGACCAGCGGGTTTTCTACCACACCAAGATCGACGAAGCGTTCTCCGGACAGGGCCTCGCCTCCCGGCTCGTGCACGACGCCCTGAGTGACGTCCGCGCCACCCGGAAGCGGGTCGTGCCGGTCTGCCCGTACGTCAAGAAGTACCTGGAGAAGCACGACGGATACGCGGACATCTCCGACCCCGTCACGCCCGAAGTGCTTCAGTGGCTCGACGGAGAGCTCCACTGACACCGCGTCCGCCGGCGGCTCCCCGCCGTCCCGAAGTCCCTGGCGGTGGGGCGCACTTGCGCCGAACGGGCAGGTGAAGGGCCTGCCGCGCCGGCGCGCGGGCCGTTTCGGCCCGGAAGAGGAGGGAACTCGTCCCAGCACCCACGCAGGAGGTGATTGCCGTGCCAGGACGCGAAGAGCTTCCGTCCACGCTCGAACGCTCGCCCGAGGACGCTCAGCGCACCTGGATCAAGGCACATGATTCAGCGGTCGAGCAGTACGGCGACGGGGAGCGGGCGCACCGTGTCGCGTTCAGCGCCCTGAAGCACACGCACGAGAAGGTCGCCGACCACTGGGAACGCAAGGAGAAGGGACGCAAGGGCCCTTCGGACCCCCGGGCCGCCATGCCCAGGGACCGGCCTGCGCGCAGCGCCGAAGGCGTCGACGAGCAGGCCACGAAGCAGCACCTGTACGACCTCGCCAAGCGGCTCGACATCGGCGGCCGCTCCCGCATGACGAAGTCCGAGCTGCTCGAGGCGGTCCAGAAGGCGAATCGTTCGAGCACGCGCCGCGCCCGCTCCGGCTGACCGCCGGGCCGCGGCACACGGCCACGCCGCGTGCCGGAGTCGCCCACATGCGGGAGCCCTCGGCCGTCGGCGGACGAGGGCTCCCGCACGTCACCGCACGTCAGCGGGGCTGCGCCGGGCTCTGCGGCGTGGCGAGCGACGGCGGGCGGGCGTGATCACGGCGACCACGATCGAGTGAAGCGTTCGGTCGCGGTGCCAGGCGACGAACGGACGACGGACGGGGGCGCCGCACGCCCGGCAGGCCGTACGGCGCGCTGCTTCCGGCCTCGCCGGAAGCGCGGCCTCACGCGGGCTTGAGCGGATCGTGACCGATGTTCATCAGGCTGTGCCGCCAGTTGGCGTCACCTGCCTCCGGTTCCATCTCGGCGTTGCGCTGCGACCGGACGACGTCACAGACCCGCTGCATGACGCGGGTGTCGTCCGCGGTGAGGTCGGTGCGGCGCTTGCCCAGGATCTCGAGGACCTTGCGGCCCGTCGGCGGGCCGGCCTGATCCGGGACCTCTTCGGTCTCCTCCGACGCTGCTTCGACGCTGAGCCACTCCTGCAGTTCGCGCGAGGTCATGTTGACCACCGTGTGGAACTCGTCCCACAGCTCCGTGCTGACCTGGTCGGACGCTGCCATGACATCCTCCTCGACTCTTCCTGACCGGTGGCAGCCGATTTCGCGAGGCGGCCAACGCGGGCGTCGCCCGTCCGACCGCCCGCAGGGCCGCCGCACGGCCGTCACCGTTCACCCTTGAGGGGCCCCGGCCCCATTTACGCCGCTTGTCGCGCTTCTCGCTCCCTGGCTCGGGAATCACAGACACCTCCTCGCGGCCGAGTACCCGCTGGTCAAGGGGTATGCGTCCTCGCCCGCAAGACGGCGGGGCGGCTGTCGGCCGTGGGCCGCGGAGCACCCCGGACACCCCCGCTGCCGGGCCGCCCATAGAACTGAATGAGGGACGTCCCTCCACGCAAGCACCAACCCGAGTGGTGAGGAGGGCGCAGCGCCTTGACGGTTGAGCATGTCGCCGCTGTGGACCGACGAGCCGACGGGATGTCAGCTGACGCAGCTGCGACGAAAGGACCTCGCAATGCGCTCTGCCCGCATTCTCATTGCTTCGGCCACAGCCACGGCCGCGCTCGCCATCGCCGCGCCCGGTGCCTACGCCCTGGCCGTCGTCGACTCGGACAAGGACGACTCCTCGTACAGCAGCGAGCACAACTGGAAGTCCGACAAGGGCGACAAGCCGCACGGTGGTATGCACACCGGCGGCGGTGCCCTCGCCTCGGTCGGGAACGACTGGGACAAGGACAAGGACGAGGACAAGAAGGACGAGGACAAGGACAAGGACAAGGACTACGACAAGGGCGACAAGCCGCACGGTGGCATGCACACCGGCGGTGGCGCCCTCGCCTCGGTCGGGAACGACTGGGACAAGGACAAGGACAAGGACGAGGACAAGAAGGACGAGGACAAGGACAAGGACTACGGCAAGGGCGACAAGCCGCACGGTGGCATGCACACCGGCGGCGGTGCCCTCGCCTCGGTCGGGAACGACTGGGACAAGGACAAGGACGAGGACAGGAAGGACGAGGACAAGGACAAGGGCAAGGACTACGACAAGGGCGACAAGCCGCACGGTGGCATGCACACCGGCGGCGGCGCCCTCGCCAACCTCACCAACGACGAGTGGGACAAGAAGGACGAGGACAAGAAGGACGAGGACAAGGACAAGGGCAAGGACTACGACAAGGGCGACAAGCCGCACGGTGGTGTGCACACCGGCGGCGGCGCCCTGGCGAACCTCACCAACGACGAGTGGGACAAGTCCGATGGTGAGTCGGGCAAGTCCGACAAGGGTGACCACGAGAAGTCGGACAGCTGGAAGGGCGAGAAGCCCAGTGGCGGTATGCACACCGGCGGCGGTGGCCTGGCCTCCTCCGGCAGCGGCATGGCGGCCGGCAGCCTGCTCCTGCTGGGCGGCCTCGGCGCCGGTGCCTACATGCTGCGTCGCCGCAAGGCTGCCGGCACGGTGGCCTGACCGGATCTCGCGGTGACCTGTGCGGCCGCTGCCCCTGCGGGGGCGGCGGCCGCCTTTTCGACATCAAGGTGGAGCCGTGCCCGTCCCCGTCATCATCGACTGCGATCCCGGACATGACGACGCCCTGGCCCTCATGCTGGCCGCCGGGGACCCGGCGGTCGAACTGCTGGCGATCACCACCGTCGCGGGGAACCAGACACTGGAGAAGACGACCCTCAACGCCCGCCGGGTCTGCACCGTCGCAGGGATCACCGGCGTGCCCGTCGCGGCCGGCTGCGCGCGCCCGCTCGTCCAGCCCCTCAGGGTCGGCGGAGACGTCCACGGCGAGTCGGGGCTGGACGGGCCGCGGTTCCCGGAACCGGCGGTGGAGGCGGTGCCGGAACACGCGGTCGACCTCATGCACCGGGTCCTCTCCGCCCATCGCGAGCCGGTCACCCTCGTCCCGACCGGTCCGCTGACCAACGTGGCGCTGCTGCTGACACGTCATCCGGACAGTGCCCGGCACATCCGGGAGATCGTGCTGATGGGCGGCTCCATCGGCCTCGGGAACACCACGCCGGCGGCCGAGTTCAACATCCATGTGGACCCCGAGGCCGCCGACATCGTCTTCGGCAGCGGTCTCCCGGTCACCATGTGCGGCCTCGACGTCACCCATCAGGCGCTGGCCACGGCCGAGGTGCTGGCCCGGCTGGAGCGCCTGGACACCCGACTGGCCCGCCTCTGTGTGGAGTTGATGACGTACTTCGGTTCGGCCTACCGCCGGCTGTGGGGGTTCGCCGCGCCTCCGCTGCACGACCCGGTCGCCGTGGCCCGGGTCATCGACCCGGACATCGTCCGGTGCGTCGAGGCGAACGTGGCCGTCGAGCTGCACGGGCGGTACACGCGCGGGGCGACCGTCGTGGACGTGCACAAGTATCTCGACCGGCCCGTCAACGCACTGGTCGCGGTCGATCTGGACGTGGAGAAGTTCTGGGACCGTGTGATCGCGGCGGTCGACACGCTCGGCCGGCGCGTGCCGTGACCATCGGCCACGGCCGGGTCCCTGACGGCCGGTCAGTATCCGCGCAAGTGCTGACGACCGGTCAGCGTCCCTGCGGCGCTGCCCTTATCGAGGCGTCGACGGTGCGCCCGGGTCACTCGTCGGGGCCACAGCATCGCCCGGATGCCGCTGTCCCGGGTGGTGCGGTGCCGCGAACGGGCCGACCGTGAATGACGTCGCCACTGTCCCTCCCGGTGAAAGGTGTGCCCTCATGGCCCTGCAACAGCATCCGAAGGAACCGGCAGCCAAGCGTCCCCGTGGGCGCTCCCTGCTCTGGCCCGCGGCCGCTGCCGTGCTCGGCATCCTGCTGATCTTCAACTCGGTCGGCACCACGGATGACGCCGACCCCACCGCGGCGCCGCTGATCTCCGTGTCCGCCGCCCCCGGCGCGGCTCCCGGTACCGGGCCCAGCGCTGCTCCCAGCGCCTCGGCCAGTACCCGGCCGGGCCTCCCGCGCGCCGAGCCGACGCGCTTGAAGATTCTCCCGATCGCCGTGGACGCGCCCTTCATGCCCTTGTCCATCGGCGCGTCCGGTCAGCTCGACGCGCCGCCGCCGGACGACAACAACCTCGTCGGCTGGTTCCGTGAGGGAGTGACACCGGGGGAGGCCGGCACTGCGATCGTCGCCGGGCACCTCGACACGAAGACCGGGCCCGGCGTGTTCATGAACCTCAGTTCGCTCAAGCCGGGAAGCCTGGTGGACGTGGTGCGCAAGGACGGGACGACCGTCACCTTCTCGGTCGACGAGGTCGAGAGCTTCAGCAAGTCGGACTTCCCGAACGACCGGGTCTACGCGGACACCCCCGACCCGCAACTGCGGCTGATCACCTGCGGTGGCGAGTACGACAAGAAGGCGAAGGACTACAAGGAGAACGTGGTCGTCTTCGCGCACATGGTCTCCTCCCGGAAGGCGTGACGGCGCGCGGGACGCGGCTCCCTTCCCCGGGGCCGACGGTGTCAGGCAAGGGCGCCCGGGTACCCGCGCGGTGTGCGGGGCCGGCCCGCGCAGCGAAGGAGGCGACCATGGCAGGCGACATGTGGGGCTACCCCGAGACCGCGCAGTACGTGCCCGGGGCGCAGCTCGTCGGATACGCGGTCGAGGCGTCCGACGGGTCGATCGGCAAGGTCGACAAGCACACCGAAGAAGTGGGTCGCTCCTACCTCGTCGTCGACACCGGGCCGTGGATCCTCGGCAAACGCGTCCTGGTGCCTGCCGGGCTGGTCTCGCAGATCGACACCGGGAGCGAGACCGTACGGCTGGGGTGCACCAGGGCCGAGGTCAAGGATTCACCCGACTTCGAGAGCGGCAAGCACGAGAACGACGCCGACTACATCGAGCAGATCGAGCGTCATTACGCCAGCCGCCACATGTGACCGGGTCCGGTCCTGCGGGCCGGCGGCGGCCCGCAGGACCCGCGGGTCACTGCGGGCCCTCCTCGTCCGGGTCGTCGACCTGCGCACCCGTCTCCCGGCGCAGCTCCGCCTCGCTGCGCGCCCTCAGACGCTCGGCCCGGTACCGGAGGCGTTCCGACTGCTCGGGGTCCTCGACACGGCCGGCCTGCTCGAACAGCTGCTCCGCCTTGTCCCGGTCGTGCTCGGCGTGCGTGCGATGACTGCCGTGCTCGGCCATGACATCCTCCTGCGATCGGTGACCCGGCGCTGCCCCGGGAATACGGGCGAGTCCCCCGGCAAGGCCCGACTGCCCGCACGATACAGGGACAAACCCGACACGAAGCTGCCGGTCAGAGACGGGCCGCGGCCTCCTTGGCGTTGCCCTCCGTGTCAGCCGCCGCACCTCCGGCGAGGTGGTCGGCGGGGCCGTCCGGGTCGGTCAGCCGGTTCAGCCGGCCGGGCACGTCGAACCCGACGAGCACGACGACGATGACGGTCCCGGCGAAGGTGAGCACCGCGAGGGAGCGGCCGAGATCCATGCCGGACGCGAGATGCGCACCGAGGACCGGCGCGACGGCGCCGCCGAGCGCACCCACGTTGTAGGTGAAGCCGAGCGCCGCGCCCCGGCTCTCGGTCGGGAAGTGGCCGCCGATCCAGCGGGGCAGCAGGCCGGAGATGCCGAAACTGGTGGCCTGCAGCACGAACAGCAGCGCGCCGAGCAGCAGCAGGTTGTCGTCGACGGCGAAGACCGGGAAGACGAACGCGAGCGACGCGAGCAAGGTGATCGCGTAGGCCTTCCTGACGCCGATCCGGTCGCCGAGGAAGCCGGCCGCCCAGCAACCCGCCATGGTGCCGAAGCCGGCGAAGTACAGGACGTCGGTGACCTGGTCCGTCGTGTAGCCGAGCTCGGTCTTGAGGTACGTGGGCAGCAGGGCCTGGATGGGCCACGAATAGAGGAAAGCGAAGAAGATCGTCACGATCATCGCCACGTAGAGCACCCAGCCGCGCGGGCCGCCGAGCTGGACGGCGAAGGCGGCCAGGCACACACCGGCCACCACGGAGAGCACGGGGACCATGCCGTTGCCGAGCGGAGTGAAGACCGCGAACAGGGCGACCGACGCGACGGCCGCCAGGACGACGTTGGCCGTGGCGCGGGCCGGCGTGAGGAACAGCGGGCGGAACGGGGCGGGCCGTGCGCCCCGCTCCTCGACGGTCTCGCTCCACTCGGCCGCCTCGGGCAGCGCCCGGCGCATCCACAGGGCGATGACGATCGGCACGAGTCCGATGTAGAACATCCAGCGCCAGCCGAGCGTGGGCACCACCCAGGTGTGGACCTGGGCGGCGAGCACGGAGCCGATCGAGAAACCGGAGATCAGGAAACCGCTGGCCCGGCTGCGGACGCGGGCGGGCCAGCTCTCCATCACGTAGGTGGCGCTCGCGCTGTACTCGCCGGCCATGCCCATGCCGATGGCGAGGCGGGCGACGAACAGGCTGGTGTAGTCCCAGGCGAAGCCGCAGGCGAAGGTGCCCAGCGAGTACAGCAGGATGCTCAGCACCATGGAGAGCTTGCGGCCGTAGCGGTCACCGACCGCGCCGAGTATCGCGCCGCCCAGCCAGCGGGTGATGAAGGCGCCGGAGACCAGGCTCGCGGCCTGCACCGTGCTCAGGCCGAACTCGTCACTGATCTCGGTCAGCACCAGAGTGATCAGCACGAAGTCGAAACCGTCGAGGACGTAGCCGATCCAGGCGGCGGTGAAGGACTTCCACTGGGTGGGGGTGACCTCGCGGTACCAGGGGAGCGAGGGCTTTGCGGTGTCGTGCACGGTCTCTCCAGAGTGCGAGGCGGGGCTCGACGGTGAGCCACGCCCGCGGGCAGTACGTTACGGCCGGGTCATGCTTTTGACGAAGTGCCTGGTCAGCGCGGTGGGGGCGGTGATGGCGGTGCCGACGACGACGCTGTGGGCACCGCGGGCGAGGGCCTGGGCGGCCTCTTGCGGCGTCGCGATGCGGCCCTCGGCGACGACGGGAACGGCAACCGCGGCGGCGAGCGCCTCGACCAGCTCCAGGTCCGGGCCGTCCTGGGCGGGGGAGCCCGGGACGTAGCCGGACAGCGTGCTGGAGACGAAGTCGGCTCCCTCCGCGGCCGCCTTGACGCCTTCCGCGAGGGTGGCCACGTCGGCCATGACGAGGGCGCCGGCCTCGTGGACGGCGGTGACCAGTTCGGCGAAGGAGCTCCCGTCGGGGCGGGGGCGGTCCGTGGCGTCGGCCGCCACCACCGCCGCGCCGGCCTCGGCGACCGCGAGGGCGTGCCGGACCGTCGGGGTGATGTAGACGCCGGTGTCGCCGTCCTTCCAGAGCCCGATCACCGGCAGGCCGACCTCGGCCCGTATCGCGGCGACGACCTCCGGTTCGTTCGCCCGGATCGCGGCGGCGCCGCCGGCCTCGGCGGCGCGGGCGAGGCGCACCAGGGTCGAGGTGTGCCGCATCGGGTCGCCGGGCGGCGCCTGGCAGGAAACGATCAGCCGGCCGTCGAGTGCCGCGGTGAGATGGGCGTTGTCGGTCATCGTGTGGCTCCGGGGGAGTGAAGGGGCAGGGTACGGGTGAGTGCCGCGGCGCCGACCACGGCCGCGTCGTGGCCGAACCGCGGCGGCTCGGGGCGCAGGTGGTGCAGCGGCGCCATCAGTTCCGCCGTGAACGCGGCGGTCAGGGCGTCCCAGTACAGGGGGCCGATGCGGGGCACACCGCCGCCGACGACGACCCGGTCGGGGCCGAGGGTGTTGGCGAGTCCGCCGAGGGCACGGCCGGCGGCGGCCGCGCCGGTGGTGATCGCGCGGATCGCCGAGGGGTCCCCCTCGGCCGCGAGCGCGGCCACGGTCTCGAGCCGGTCGGCGGGCCTGCCGCCGAGGCGCTCGTAGTGCGCGGTGATCGCCGGACCGGAGGCGATGACCTCCAGGTGCCCGGTCGAACCGCAGGTGCAGGGCAGGCCCTCCGCGGCGGAGCTGGGTATGTGTCCCAGGTGCCCCGCGATGCCGGCGGCCCCGTGCAGCATCCGGCCGTCGACCGCGACCGCCCCGCCGACACCCGTGCCGACGGCCGCGAACAGCAGCGACGCGCGCGGGCCGAGGCCGTCGAGCTCGGGACCGGCCGTGGCGCGGACGTCGTTGTCGCAGGCGACGGGCAGGTTGCACCGGTCCGCCAGGCCGGGGCCCAGGGCCGTGCCGGCCCAGCCGCGGAGCGAGTCGGTCGCGCTGGTCACCGTGCCGGTACGCGGGTCGATGACCCCGGCGGCGGCCACTCCGACGGCGACGGCCGCCTGACCGCCGGCCACGGTCCCGGCCGCGTCCGCGAGCGCGTCGAGCACGGCGGCCGGCCCGGCGGTCGCCGGGGTCGGCCGGGCGTGCCTGGCGAGGACCTGCCCGCCGGGCCCCACGAGTGCCGCGGCGATCTTCGTCCCGCCGAGGTCGAGTGCGACGACGGGGCCCGTGGGCCTCGGCCCGCCCGTGGCGGCCTCGGCAGGGGAGGCGCTGCCGGTCATCGGACCGGCCGGAGGCCGGCCGCACGGAGGTGACGGGAGACGACGGCGACGGACTCGGCGCTCAGCTGTATCTGGGGGAACGCGGTGTCACCGTGCTGGATCACGCCCAGCAGCTGAAGCGCGTGCTTGAAGGCGCCCAGCGCCGACGAACTGCGGCCCATGTCCTCCTCCGGGCCGGCGTCCACCATGCCGAACAGGCCGACGAGCCGTTCCTGCTCCTTCGCCGCGACCTCCCAGTCGCCCGCGCGCGCCGCGTCGTACAGGCGCACGTACGCCGCCGGGTCGACGTTGCCGATGCCGGGCACGACACCGTCCGCGCCCGCCAGCAGTGCCGCGTCCACGGTGAGCTCGGAGCCGGTCAGGACGGAGAAGTCCGGGGCGGGGCCGCCAAAGCGGCCGTCGCGTCCGCCGAGGGCCACGATCAGGCGGCGCAGCCCGCCCTCGTCGCCGCTGCTGTCCTTGAGGCCGGCCAGCGTGCCGTCCTCCGCGAGTTCGCCGACCAGCGCGGCGGAGAGCTTGCTCTGCACGGACACCGGCAGGTCGTAGGCGAACAGCGGCAGGTCCACGGCGGCGCGGACACGCCGGAAGTGGCGCGCGATCTCCTTGGGATGGGTGCGCGTGTAGAACGGCGCCGTGGCGACGACGGCGTCCGCGCCCGTCGCGGCCGCGGCCTTCGCGTGCTCCACGACGCGCGCCGTCGTGGTGTCGATGACCCCGGCGAGCACCGGCACCCGGCCGTCGGCGGCGTTGACCACCACCTCGAGGACGGTCGCCCGCTGCTCGTCGGTGAGGTACGCGACCTCGCTGGTCGAGCCCAGCGCGAACAGGCCGTGCACCCCTCCGGCGACGAGATGCTCCACGAGCCGGGCCAGTGAGGCGGTGTCGACCTCTCCCGAAGGGTGCAGCGGGGTGCAGACGGGCGGCACGACACCGCGGAGAGGGGCGGTCAGGGGCATGGGGCTACTCCCGGTTGCGAAGGGATGGACGTGCACCGCGACATGAGACGTAAGATGTCTTATGTCGAGCTCACTTTAGGCAGGACCCCGCTCGATCGGTCAAGAGGGCAGCCCGCTCTTGACCGCATCCGCCCAGGAAGGAGCTCATCAGTGGTGCGCAGCACGGTGACCGAGGACGTCCAGTCGTGGATCAGGCAGCTGATCGTCGAGCGCGGACTCGCGCCGGGCAGCCCGCTGCCCACGGAAGCCGAACTGGTGGAGCTCTTCGAGGTGAGCCGGGTGTCGGTGCGCGAGGCGCTGAAGGCCCTTCAGGCGCTGCACGTGGTGGAGATCAGACGTGGCTTCGGCACGTTCGTCGGCTCGCTGTCGCTGGCCCCGTTCGTCGAGGGCCTCGCCTTCCGCGCGGCGGTACGGCATCGCAACGGCGAGCCGAGCCTCTACGAACTCATGCGGGTCCGGGAGGCGTTGGAGACGGGGCTCATCGACAGTGTGGTCACCACCGTGCCGCAGGAGGACCTGGACGTGCTGCGCGGCCTCGTCGACGCCATGGAGGCGGAGGCCGCGGAAGGGGAGATCGCCCGGAGCACCGACCGCGCCTTCCATCTCGCCCTGTACCGCTCGCTCGAGAACCACCTGCTGAGCGAGGTGCTGGACGCCTTCTGGGCGGCGATGGACCAGGTGCGCGGCGTGCTCGGCGACAGCCGTGAGGACCCCGCGGCGACCTGCGCGCACCACCGGGAGATCGTCGAGGCGGTCGCCGCGGGGGACCGGGCCCGCGCCGTCCTCGCCATGAGCACCCACTTCGACGCCCTGCGGACAAGGCTCGCTCCGGAGCGGTAGACGGCACGACCCGGCCGGGACGAGAGGTCCACCGGCCGGGTCGTGGATCAGGAAGGGCGCGTCAGGTCGGTCAGGAGGCGTGCGTCAGGGAGCGGTGACCGTCAGGGAGGTCTCCCCGTGCGACCGCTGCCAGCCGCGCACCAGGTACGTCGCCGTGGCCGGCACCTTGCCCGCGGCGGCGCTCGCCGGGACGGTGACCGGGATCTTCATGTTCGCGCCCTGGCCGGGGTTGAGCGCGGGCACCGCCACCGTGGGCGCGCTCCAGCCCGCGGGCAGGCTCAGCGACACCGAACCGCCGGGCAGCGTCACGTCGTTCTGGCTGACGACCCGCACGGTGACCTCGGTGGTCCTCCCGGCCGGCAGCGAAGCCGGAGGCGTGACCGTGACCGGCGCGCACACGCCGCCGAGCCACTGGAGGTCGAACGACGAGTAGGTGATGTGGCGGTAGTTGTCCCGCTCCCACAGCAGACCCGTCCTCGGGTTGCCGCCGGTGCCGTCGGTGAGCGGCGTCAGCGTCGAGTACGCGGAGGAGCCCGCGTTCACCACCTTCCTGACGGGCCAGTTCTGTCCGTTGTCGCACGACAGACGGACCGTCAGGTTGCTGCGGCTGTTGGTGGTGGCGGTGTTGCTGAACATCAGCCACTTCGCGCGCGGGTGGCTCGCGTCGACGTTCGGCGCGAAGCGCATGACCGAGCCGTTGTTCGCCGGGTCGGGCAGCTCGGTGTCCTGCTGGAACGGCGTGTAGTTGACGCCGCCGTCCGTCGAGTAGGCGACCGTACGGTAGGGCGCGGAGCGGTTGTTGAGCATGATGCGCCCGTCGGAGAGCTCCACGGTCTTGTTCTCGTCGCCGCCGGGGCCGACGGGGTTGCCCATCTTCCAGGTGGCGCCGTGGTCGTCGCTGTAGGCGCTCACCGCGTAGTTGGCGTTGTTGTTGCGGATGGCGTACTGCTGGATCAGCCGGCCCTTGTAGGTGCCGTGCCGCAGCTGGATACCCTCGCCGGAGGCGGCGAACATCCCCGCCCAGGCCGGGTTCTTGATCTCGGCGGTGATCCGCTCGTGCTTCCAGGTGAGCCCGTCGTCGTCCGAGTAGCTGTAGTCGGCCTGGAGCACGTTCGGGTCGTTCTCGTCGTTGCCGGTCGCCGAGCCGAAGAAGCCCTGGTTCACGGAGGCCGCGTAGAAGACGAAGATGCGCCCCGTCTCCCGGTCCACGAGCAGGCTCGGGTCGCCGAAGCCCTTGGGCGCGGCCTCCTTGCGGACGACCTGCTGCGCCTGCCAGGTCACACCGTCGTCGGTGCTGCGCCGCAGCACCACGGAGAGGTTGCCGGGCAGGTCCGCGAGGGTGGGCCGGGCGTCGTACGCGGCGAGGAGGGTGCCCGCGTTCGTCTTCGTCAGGGCGGGGATGCGGTAGTAGGGCGAGCCGACACCCTGGGTGGCGATGTCCTGGGAGTACAACTGGCCCTGCACGGGCTGCTCGGCGCCGTGGGCCACGCCGGTGGTGCTCAGTACGACCATCGCTGCGGACAGCACGGCGAGAGACATTCTGCGCTGCATGAACGGATCCTCTTCTGGTGGGGGACGCGTGGCTACGGAATGACCAGCGAGCAGACCTTGCTGTCGGCGTCGAAGACGCGCAGGTCCCTGATCATCTTGTGTACGAGGTGGAGATGGCCCTGCTCGTCGGGATGCAGCCCGTCGGCGAGGAGTTCGAGGGGCACCCGGCCGCCGGCCGTCCAGTGCCGGTAGTGGTCGACGAAGACGGTCCGCTCCTGGTCGGCCACCTCCGCCATGACCTGCGCGTAGCGGTCGAGGCCCACGCGCCCCGGCCAACGTGCGGGATCGACCGGGTTGGGCGACTGGAGCACCACGGCGGGCGGGCCGGGCAGCGCGCGGACCGAGCGGATCAGGCTCAGCAGGTTCTGCCGGTAGGTCTCCGGGCCGAGACCGGCCGTGGCGATGTCGTTGGTGCCGATCATGACCGAGACCACCTGCGGTGAGAACGCCCTGATGCGGCGGTCGAACTCGTTGACCAGGTCGGCGCTGGTGGCGCCGCTGACGCCGGTGTCGATCACGAAGTCGCGGTTCTTCGGTTTGCCCAGCTCCCAGCGCACCCGCTCCGTCCAGTGCTCCGGGTAGGAGCGCCAACCGTGGGTGTGCAGCGCGCCGTGGGTGAGGCTGTCGCCGGTGAAGAGCCAGGTGGCGGGGGTGTTGCTGTTCAGGATCGTGGCGATGCGGCCCATGTCCGGCACGTCGGTCCGCACGCTCTGCGCGCCCAGCTCCGCCTCGGTCAGCACCCGGTCCCACACGGCCGCCCGCTCGATCCTTCCCGTCCAGAACCACTCGCCGCCCGGGTGGTCGCTGTCGACGTTGCGCCCGATACCGAGGGTGCTCAGACCACCGATGGAGCGGAAGAAGTGGGGCTGCCGTGTGTCGAAGACGGCCCGGCCGTTGATCCACAGTCGGGTCCAGGTGCCGTCCACGGTGATCGCGGCGGTGTGGGTGACCCCGTCGTCGTACCGGGTGCGGGTCCTGACGTCGACCAGTACGGCGCCGTTCTCCCGGGCGGACCACTGGAGGCAGCCCGCACTGAGGTTCAGCGTGATGTTGCTCGAAGGTTCGGCCGGGTCGGAGGCGCTGAGGAGGGTCATCGCCTGACGGTGGCCGGTGGTGCGGAACGTGACGAGGACGGTGCCCGTGCCGAGAGGGGCGACACGGCCCACGTCGGCGGACAGGTCCACATACTCGGTCCCGTCCAGGTCCACGGGTGCGGTGTGGTCCACGACGGGCGCGGATGTCGCGGCGGCGGCCCGGCCGCCCAGTGCCGCGACCAGTGCCGTGGTGCCGGTGGCGAGGAGCAGGGAACGTCTGCGCACGAGAGTGCCTCCGATGGGAGCGGCGAGCCAGGGAGGTCGGCGGGCCCGGCCCGCCGGACACCCCTAGTCGGACGGTGTGGCGCCGAACAGCTCGCGCAGCCACGCCAGTTGTGCGCGCTGGTGGTGACCGCCCCCGCCCTCGTGCCCGTTGAACTCGTAGACACGGACGTCCTTCGGCCCCGCGTACTGGTGGTACGCCGCGAAGCAGGTGGACGGCGGGCAGATGTCGTCCATCATGGCGATCGAGAACAGCGCGGGAGCGGTGGCGCGCTTGGCGAGCAGTGCGGCGTCGAAGTAGGAGAGGGTCGTGAAGACCGTCTCCGTGCGGTCGCGGTGCAGCTTCAGGTACTCGGCGATCTCGGTGTACGGCGGACTCGGCGCGATCCGGGCGCCGCGCCGGAAGTCGCACAGGAACGGGACGTCGGGCATCACTCCGGCGAGGCCCGGCACCAGGCCGGCGACGGCGAGGGAGATGCCGCCGCCCTGGCTGATCCCGGTGACGACGATCCGGTCCGGATCGACCGCCGGGTGCGACCGGGCGGCTTCGACGCAGCGCACCGCGTCGGTGAACAGCCGCCGGTAGTAGTGGTCCTCGGGGCTTTCGATGCCCCGCGTGACGAACCCGGGTACGGCCCCGACGACCGCGCACGGGTCGGGTGTGTCACCCCCGGCAGTCGACCAGCCCTGCCCACGGGTGTCCATGACGAGATGGGCGTACCCGGCGGTCGACCAGAGCAGTTGCTCGTGCGGGAGCCCGCGCCCGCGGCCGTAGCCGAGGAACTCCACCACGCATCCGAGGGGCTCCACCGCGCCGGCGGGCAGGTGGAGCCAGCCGCGCACGGGTTGGCCGGCGAAGCCGGGCACGGTCACGTCGTAGGTGGTCACGTGCACCAGGCCGTTGTCGGTCCGGGTGAACGAGGGTCCGTCCGGTGAACCGGCCGTCTCGCGCAGGGTGCGGGCCCAGAAGGCGTCGAGGTCCGCGGGCTCGGGCAGTTCGGGCCGGAGCGCCAGAGCTTCGGCGAGGGAGAGGTCCGTCAACGGCATGGAAGGGCCCCAGGGATGAGGAGGGGAGCGGGAGGTGCCGACGGTGCATGGGCGTCTCGACAGCAGACGTCAGATGTCCCGTCGGCAAACGGACCCTAGAGACCGCCGTGGGCGGCCGTCAAGGGTCACGGTCGGGCCTCCCGCTCCTGGAGCCCCGGGAGCCGTGCCGGTCAGCCCTGCCCGGCCGGGCGGGCCTGGGCCTCCGCCAGCCGGCGCCGGACCGGGGCGTAGTGCTCGCCCAGGGCCTTGGTGAAGCCCGCGATGTCGCCTGACCTGGCGGCGTCGACGATGCTCTGGTGCGCGGCGATCGTCGCCGTCTCGTCGGCGTGCGTGAAGCCGTCGAGGTGGGGGGCCACGATCGAGTAGACGTCCCAGAAAGCCACGGAGAGCTGGCCGATCAGCTGGTTGCCGAGCGGCGCGACCAGCAGTGCGTGGAACGCCCGGTCGGCCTCGACGAAGCCCTGCCCGTCGCCGGCTCCGACCTCGCGCATCCGCTGCACCAGGCCGTCGAGGGCGTCGAGCTGGTCCGCGGTCAGCGACGAGACGATCCGGTCGGCCATGCCGCGCTCGAACAGTTCCCGCACGTCCACCAGGTCGGCCAGGACCTGGAAGTCGTCGTCGGGGCTGAGCAGTCCGCGGAAGGTCAGGCTCTCCACCAGGGCGGACAGGCTGAGCCGGCCGACATAGGTGCCGTGGCCGTGGCGCACCTCGACGATGTCGAGGGCGTTGAGGATCTTGACCGCCTCGCGGACGCTCGACCGGCTCGCTCCGAGGGCCTCGCACAGGGCGGGCTCGGTGGGCAGTGAGTCGCCCGGGCGGAGTTTGTTCTCCAGAATGTACCGCTTGATCCCGTCCACGACTTCCTGTCGAAGCAGCTGCCGGCCCGACCGTGCGCCCGGCATGTCTGAACTCCCCACCTCTTGACCCCTCTCGCTTGTCAAGCTACGTTCCAACGCTATCAAGGCATCGGACATCTGACGTCTGATGGATCCTCGTGAAGAGCGATCACCTTTCCCGCATCCCGATCCACCTCATCTTTCCTGCCTGGAGGACCCGTGTCCGAGCGGAGACCAGCCGGCGTCGAGCGCCGCACCTTCCTGCGATACACCAGCGCCATCGGTGTCGCGACGGCGATCACGGCGGGCCTTTCCGCCTGCGGAGGCCCGGCTTCCACCGGCGGTGACGGCGGCGCTGCGGCGTCCGACGGCACGGGCACCATCGAGGCGGGCCTCTCCTACGCCCTGTCCACCGGCTTCGACCCGATGATCACCTCCGGCGCCACCCCCTACGCCGCCAACATGCACATCTTCGAGGGCCTGGTGGACCTCGACCCGGCCACCCTCGTGGCCCGGCCCGCGCTCGCCACCGGTATGCCGCAGAAGATCAACGCGACCACCTACCGGGCCACCCTGCGCAAGGGCGCCACCTTCCACGACGGGTCCCCGGTCACCGCCGACGACGTCGTCTTCAGCTTCCAGCGCGTCCTCGACCCGAAGAACGCGTCGCTCATGGCGCAGTTCGTGCCGTTCGTCGACAAGGTCACCGCCGTCGACCCGGCCACCGTCGAGTTCAAGCTCAAGTACCCCTTCGCGCTCTTCCCCTCGCGCATATCCGTGGTCCGGATCGTGCCCGAGAAGATCGCCGGCGCCGACGCCAAGGCCTTCGACGCCAAGCCGGTCGGCACCGGCCCGTACCGCTTCGTCTCCGCCACCCGCGAGGACAAGATCGTCTTCGAGGCGTACGACAAGTACAACGGCCCGCGCCCCGCCAAGGCCAAGAAGATGATCTGGCGCCTGATGTCGGACCCCTCCGCGCGGGTCAGCGCCATGCAGTCCGGCCGCGTCCAGGCCATCGAGGACGTGCCGTACATCGACATCAAGGGCCTCGAGGCCAAGCACCGCGTCGAGTCGGTGCAGTCCTTCGGGCTGCTCTTCCTGATGTTCAACACCGCCGACAAGCGGTTCGCCGACAAGCGGGTGCGCCAGGCGCTGCACTACGCCCTGGACACCGAGAAGATCATCTCCACCGCCCTGGTCGGCAACGCGTCCCCGGCGACCGGCTACGTGCCCACCACCCACCCCGACTACCACAAGGCCGCCACGATCTACACGCGCGACGTCGCCAAGGCGAAGAAGCTCCTCGCCGACGCCGGCGTGAAGGACCTCTCCTTCACCGTCCTCACCACCGACACCGGCTGGGTCAAGGACGTCGCCCCGATGCTCCAGGAGAGCTGGGAGGCGGCCGGAATCAAGGTCAGGCTCGACATCGCCCAGTCCCCGGCCCAGTACGCCAAGGTCGACAAGGGCGACTTCGAGGTCCTCGTCGCCCCCGGCGACCCGTCCGTCTTCGGCAACGACGCCGACCTGCTGCTGCGCTGGTTCTACTACGGCTTCTGGCCGGAGAAGCGCTACGGCTGGAGCGGCTCCGCCGCCTACAAGCAGGTCAAGTCGCTGCTCGACAAGGCCGCCCAGGCCGCCGACGAGGCCACCCGCAAGCAGCTGTGGGGACAGGTCACCGACCTGCTCGCGGACGAGGCCGCGCTCTACCCGATCCTGCACCGCAAGCTGCCCACCGCCTGGGACGAGAAGGCCCTGCCCGGATTCAAGCCGCTGCCGACCACCGGCCTGTCGTTCGTCGATGTCGGCCGCGCCTGATCCGGCTCCCTGACCGGCCGGGTGCCCGCCTCCTGACGGGCGGGCACCCGGCCCGGCCTACCAACTCCTAGGAACCCGACCATGGTTGCTTTCCTCCGGCTCGCGTTGCGGCGTCTCGCGATGATGCCGGTGATGATCCTCGGTATCGCCCTGCTCGTCTTCGTCGTCATGCAGTTCTCCCCGGTCGACCCGGCGTACAACGCACTCGGCGACAGTGCGAGCCCCGAGGCCCGCGCCGCCTTCGCCGCCGCGCACGGCCTCGACGACCCGCTGCCCCTGCGCTACATCAACTTCCTCGGGCAGCTGCTCCAGGGCGATCTCGGCGTCACCGTGCCGCCCGGCCAGCCGGTCGCCGACCGGATAGCCGCCGCCTTCCCGCTCACCCTGCAGCTGACGATTCTCGGACTCGTCCTGGCCGTGATCCTGGCCGTGGCGCTCGGCGTGACCGGCGCGATGTACCGGGACCGCTGGCCCGACCAGGTGTTCCGCGTGCTCTCGATGGCCGGGGTGGCCGTCCCGTCCTTCTGGCTCGGGGTGCTGCTCATCCAGCAGTTCGCGCTCAACATGCCGGTCTTCCCGACCGGCGGTTACACCAATCCCGCCGACTCGTTCACGGGCTGGCTGCGGACCATGGCCCTGCCGGCGATCTCCCTCGCCGTGCCGGTCGCGGCCTCCCTCGCCCGCCTCGTACGCACCTCGATGGTCGCCGAGCTCGACCGCGACTACGTGCGCACCGCCCGCGGCAACGGCCTGCCGCCGTTCCTGGTGGTGCGCTCCGTGCTGCGCAACGCGCTCGTCACCCCGCTCACCGTGCTCGGCATCAAGGTCGGTTACCTGCTCAGCGGCGCCGTCGTCATCGAGGCGATCTTCGACCTGCCCGGCATGGGCAAGCTGATCCTCGAAGGCGTCACCGGCGGCGACACCGCGCTCGTCCAGGGAACCGTGCTGATGATCGCCATCGCGTTCCTCGTCGTCAACGTCATCGTCGACCTGCTCTACCTGCTGGTCAATCCGCGCATCAGGACGGTGTGAGATGTTCGCCCCCGGCCGACTCGCCAAGAAACTCTCCCGCCCCGGCGTCCGCTTCAGGACACTGCCCGTCACCTCCAAGGTCGCGTTCGCGGTCCTGGTCGTCGTCGTCCTCGGCGCGGTACTCGCGCCCCTGCTCACCCAGAGCCCGCTGGCGACAGGGACCCCGGTCCAGTCCCCGGACGCCGACCACTGGTTCGGCACCGACCGGGCCGGCCGCGACGTCTTCGCCCGGGTGGTGCACGGCGCCCGCTACTCGCTGATCATCGGGCTCGGCGCGACGGCCGTGGCCCTCGTCGTCGGCGCGGTGCTCGGCTCGATCGCCGCCACCTCCCGCAAACTCGGCGACGAGTCGGTGATGCGCACCCTCGACATCGTGATGTCGTTCCCGCCGATCGCGCTCGCCGCGGTGCTCGTCGCCGTGTTCGGCACCAGCATCCCGGTGATCATCTTCACCATCGCCTTCGTCTACACCCCGTCACTCGCCCGCGTCGTCCGCGCCAACGTCCTCTCCCAGTACGGTGAGGACTACGTCGCCGCGGAGAAGGTCATCGGCGCCCGCCGCGGCTACATCGTGCTGCGCCACGTCGCGATCAACTGCGCCGCGCCCGTCATGGTGTTCAGCACCGTGATGGTCGCCGACGCGATCATCTTCGAGGCCAGTCTCTCCTTCATCGGAGCGGGTGTGCAGGACCCCGACCCCAGCTGGGGCAGCGTGCTCGCCTACGGCAGGCAGATCCTGCTGGCCGGCGGCTGGTGGGCGACCTTCTTCCCCGGACTCGCCCTGCTGGTCACGGTCCTGGCGCTGAACATCCTCTCCGAGGGCATGACCGACGCCTCCGCCGCACCCGACAAGGCCCGCAGCGACGGCGGGACCACCCCCGAGGCCGCGCCGGCCACCGTGGCCGTCGAGCCGGTCGAGTCGGTCGAGTCCGTCGAGGACACCCTGGCCGTCGAGGAAGCCCGGGCCGTCGACGCCTCGCTGGCCAGGCTCGCCGCCCGTATCCAGGAGACCGGGCCCACCATCACCCCGGTACGGGAGGACGTGACCGAACTCCTCGTCGTACGCGACCTCGCCATCCGCTTCCCGGACCGCTACGGCGACACCCAGGTCGTCGGCGGGATCTCCTTCACCGTCCGCGAGGGCGAGACCCTCGGCCTCGTCGGCGAGTCCGGCTGCGGCAAGTCCATCACCAGCCTCGCCGTCATGGGCCTGCTCGCCCGCAACGCCGAGGTGAGCGGCGAGATCCTCTACCGAGGAAGGAACCTGCTGTCCCTGCCGCCGAGGCAGCGGCGGGAACTGATGGGGCCCGAGATCGCCATGGTCTATCAGGACGCGCTCTCCTCCCTGAACCCGTCCGTGCTCGTCGGCACCCAGCTGCGGCAGCTCACCTCCCGCGGCGGCACCAGGACCCCGGCCGAACTCCTCGACCTGGTCGGCCTGTCACCCGAACGCACCCTGCGCAGCTACCCGCACGAGCTCTCCGGGGGCCAGCGACAGCGGGTCCTGATCGCCATGGCCCTGTCCCGCAACCCGCGGCTGCTCATCGCCGACGAGCCGACGACGGCGCTCGACGTCACCGTGCAGGCCCAGGTCGTCGAGCTGCTGGTGAAGCTGCGCGACGAACTCGGCTTCGCGATGGTGCTGGTCTCCCACGACCTCGCCCTCGTCGGCGACCTGTCCCACCGCGTCGCCGTCATGTACGCCGGCCAGCTCGCGGAGATAGGCGCCACCCGCTCCGTCCTCGGCGACCCCGCCCACCACTACAGCCGTGGCCTCCTCGGCTCCGTCGTCTCCCTGGAGGCCGGCGCCCGGCGACTGCATCAGATCCGCGGTGTGGTCCCCGCGCCCAAGAGCTTCGGCTCCGGCTGCCGGTTCGCCTCCCGCTGCCCGGCCGCGACCGAGCTCTGCCACACGACCAGGCCCGCCCTCACCGGGCGCGGCGAACGGGACGACCACGGCTTCGCCTGCCACCACCCGGCAGCGGCAGCCCAGTTGGAGAGGAGTGCCCTGTGATCCGGCTCGACCACGTGCACGTACGTCACAAGGCCCGCAGCGGCGGCATCTGGCGCAGGGACTCCGTCCACGCCCTCACCGACGCCTCGCTGCACGTCGAACGGGGCGAGATCGTGGGTCTCGTCGGTGAGTCCGGCTGCGGCAAGT
Organism: Streptomyces pristinaespiralis; assembly: GCF_001278075.1. Taxonomy (GTDB): domain Bacteria; phylum Actinomycetota; class Actinomycetes; order Streptomycetales; family Streptomycetaceae; genus Streptomyces; species Streptomyces pristinaespiralis. The sequence goes on from NZ_CP011340.1 coordinate 7,310,201, forward strand.
CGACCCTCGCCCGCGTCCTGACCGGCCTGCAACGCCCCACCGAGGGCGAGGTCGTCTTCCGCGGCCGGGACCTGTGGACGATGTCCGCCGCCGAGCGGCGCGGCGACTTCGGCTCCGCCGTCGGCGTCGTCTTCCAGGACCCGTCCACCGCCCTCAACCCGCGGCTGTCCGTACGGCAGATCCTGCGCGACCCCCTCGACGTCCACCGCCGAGGCACGCGGCAGGAGCGCGAGGAACGCGTCGAGGAACTGACCGAGCTGGTCGGCCTGCCGGGCCACACCCTCGGCGCGCTCCCGGGCCAGCTCTCCGGCGGCCAGCGCCAGCGGGTCGCCATCGCCCGCGCGCTGGCCCTCGAACCCGAGCTGATCGTCGCCGACGAACCGACCAGCGCACTCGACGTCTCCGTGCGGGCCCAGGTGCTCAACCTCCTCGTCGAGCTGCGGGAACGGCTCGGCCTGGGCATGGTCTTCATCTCGCACGACATCCAGACCATGCGCTACCTCGCCGACCGGCTCGCCGTGCTGTACCTCGGCCGGATCGTCGAGGAGGGCCGCGCCGACGATGTCACCCGGGCGCCCAGGCACCCGTACACCGAGGCCCTGCTCTCCGCGACCCCCAGCCTGCTCGAGACCACCGAGCGGATCGTGCTCACCGGTGCGGTGCCGTCCGCGACCCGCCCGCCCAGCGGCTGCCCCTTCCGCACCCGGTGCTGGAAGGCCGACGACGAGTGCGCCACCGTCTTCCCCGCCGCGACCCTGGCCCGGGGCGAGCACCGCTGGCACTGCGTCCACCCCCAGAGGGACGACACCCCGTCCACCGCGACCCGGCCGTCCGAGCGGACGGCCGCAGCAAGGAGCACCACGTGAACGACCGCGCCCCCCGCTACTCCGGCGTCATCCCGCCCGTGGTCACACCGCTCACCGAGGACGGTGGCATCGACCGGGCCTCGCTCGAGCGGCTGGTCGGCCACCTGCTGGACGCCGGCGTCACCGGCCTGTTCGTACTGGGCAGCTCGGGCGAGACCGCCTATCTGACCCCCGACCGGCAGGACGAGGCCGTACGGATCGTCACCGCGACCGCGGGCGGCCAGGTTCCCGTCGTCGTCGGCGCGATCGAGACGACGACCGACCGGGCCGTCGAGCGCGGACGGGCCGTCACACAACTCGGCGCGGACGCCGTGGTGGCCACCGCGCCGTTCTACACCCGCACCGACGCGGCGGAGACCGAGCGGCACTTCCGGCAGGTGGCGGCCGCACTCGACCTGCCGCTGCTCGCCTACGACGTGCCGGTGTGCGTGCACAGCAAGCTCGACCCGGACATGCTCCTCGCCCTCGCGGCGGACGGTGTCCTCGCCGGCGTGAAGGACTCCAGCGGCGACGACGGTTCCTTCCGCCGGCTCGCCCTCGGCGCCCGGGAGCTCCCCGGCTTCTCCGTGCTGACCGGCCACGAGCTGGTCGTCGACGCCATGATGCTGTGCGGCGCTGACGGCGTGGTGCCCGGCCTCGGCAACGTCGACCCGCACGGCTACGTACGGCTCCACGAGGCGTCGCTGCGCGGCGACTGGGCCGCCGCCAAGGCGGAGCAGGACCGGCTCGTGGCCCTCTTCGACATCGTCCGCGCGGCCCGTCCCGGCACCGCGTCGGCCACCGCCGCCGGACTCGGCGCGTTCAAGACGGCGCTGACGCTGCTCGGAGTGATCGCCACGAACGCCGTCAGCGCGCCGATGCGGCGTCTCGACGAGAGCGAGACCGAGGCGATCGCGGGCTGCCTCGAGCGTGCCGGGCTGGCCGGGGTGGCGCCCGGGAGCTGAAGCGGCGGGTCCGGTGGGGACGGGCGGCGGCGGAGCCGGCGGGGCGATCGCCCGGCGACGCCGTACGGCGCAACGCGGCGCACCCGTGCGTGCTACCCGACGGCGCGGCGCACCGCGCCGCGCCGTGGCCGGAGAGTGCTCTATGGGCGTGTCCGCCCTGATCGCCGGACACGCCCCCAGCCTCGCCCCGCCCTGCCGCCCGCGAGTCGGCTTCCCCGCCAGGAGTACCGGATGCACCGCAGCGCCGCCCTTGCCGCAGCCGCCCTACTCACCGCCGCCGTGGCCGTGCCCGCCGCGGCGTCGTCCGCCTCGCCCGTGCCCGACCGGCCCGGCACCGTCGCTGTCGCGGAACTGCCCGAAGCGGTCCCCGACGCGGCGCCGGCCGCCAAGCCGTCGCGCGGGCTGTTCCTGACCCTGTCGGGCGCGGAGAACACCTGGATCCGCGGCGTACTGCTGCACTGCAGCCCGGCGCCCGCGGGCCCCCACCCGGAGGCCGAGGCCGCGTGCGCGGCACTGGACGCGGCCCGCGGGGACCTGGACCGGCTGTCCGGGGAGCGGCACCCGTGCACGAAGCAGTACGACCCGGTGACCGTCAGTGCCACCGGTGCCTGGCGCGGCAGGCCGACCGCCTGGCACAAGACCTTCGCCAACGCCTGCGAACTCGCGGTGGCGACCGGGGCCGTCTTCCGCTTCTGACCGCCCGCCCGCGGCGGAGCGGGGACGTGACCGGCTCAGGTGCCCTTCGAGGCCACCACTCCGATCGTCACCGCGCCGAGCACCACCCAGGCGAACCAGAGCCAGCCGTTGCTGCCGAGTGCCGCCGTGTACGCCGTCACGACCACCAGGGCCCCGACGGTCAGCACACCCATCGCTTTCGTCGAACCGGACATGTGTGCCCTCCTTCGACGGCGGGGGCCGTCGAGGACAATCGTCGCCCCTGAGTAGGGCCCGGCGCTACCGGCCGGTGACGACTCTCGCGGGCCTCAGTTGCCGCGCGCCTGGAGCGAGGCGAGATAGGCGTTGTACGCCGCGAGCTCCTGGTCACCGTCGCGGTCCGCCGCCCGGTCCCTGCGCTTGGCCAGCCGCTGGTCCGAGCGGTACCACTGGAAGACCAGCGCGAGCAGTACGACCACGGACGGGATCTCGCTGAAGGCCCAGGCGATCCCGCCCGCCGCGTTCTGGTCGGAGAGCGCGTCGATGCCGAGGGAGGCCGGGGGATTGCGGTACGCCCCGATCATCGGCTCCGTCGCCATCATCAGCGCGATGCCGAAGAAGGCGTGGAAGGGCATGCCGGCGAACAGCTCCAGCATCCTCATCACATAACCGGGCCGGTGCGGCCCCGGGTCCACGCCCATGATCGGCCAGAAGAACACCAGGCCGACCGCGAGGAAGTGCACCATCATCGCGATGTGCCCGGTCCTCGACCCCATCAGGAAGTCGAACAGCGGGGTGAAGTACAGCCCGTACAGGCTGGCGATGAAGAGCGGGATCGTGAAGACCGGATGTGTGACGATCCGCATGTAGCGGCTGTGCAGCAGCATCAGCAGCACCTCGCGCGGCCCCTTGCGGCCGCGGCCGGCGACGGGCAGCGCGCGCAGCGCCAGCGTGATCGGAGCACCGAGCAGCAGCACGATCGGCGACAGCATGCTGATCACCATGTGCTGCACCATGTGCACGCTGAACATGACCATGCCGTAGTCGTTCAGCTTGGTGCACATCATCAGCGCGATGCTCAGCACACCGACGGTGAACCAGACGGTCCGGCTCACCGGCCAGCTGTCGCCGCGCTTCCGCAGCCGTGCCACACCCCAGCCGTACAGGCCGAGCGCGAGGAGGCAGCCGACGAGGAAGAACACGTCCGGTGAGAACTCGAGGCCCCGCCCCAGCGTGAACGGCGGCAGATCCATCGTCGTGCCGTGCCCGCTGTGATCCATCTGTGCACTCCCGGAGGGCTTCCTGACCCGTACCGGTGATTCGTACGGGATGTCCGCTTGCTCGCACCAGAGTAGAACCGCCCCCGGTCGCGGCTGCGACCGGGGGCGGTTCACCGGATTCCATGCGGCTCGGCGGACGGGTCAGAGGACCGTCTCGGCCTCTTCGTACCGCTCCACCGGGACCGTCTTCAGGGTCTCGGTGGCCTCTGCGAGGGGCACCATCGTGATGTCGGTGCCGCGCAGCGCCGTCATCATGCCGAACTCGCCGCGGTGCGCCGCCTCCACCGCGTGCCAGCCGAACCGGGTCGCGAGGACACGGTCGTAGGCGGTGGGGGTGCCGCCGCGCTGGACGTGGCCGAGGATCACCGGACGGGCCTCCTTGCCGAGCCGCTCCTCCAGCTCGACGGAGAGCTGACGGGCCACGCCGGCGAACCGCTGGTGGCCGTAGATGTCCTTGCCGCCCTCGTCCCACTGCATCGAGCCCTCGCGGGGCTTCGCGCCCTCCGCGACCACCACGATGGCGAACCGCTTGCCCGCCTCGAAGCGCGCGCCGACCCGCTTGGTCAGCTCCTCGATGTCGAAGGGGCGCTCCGGCACCACGATCGCGTGCGCGCCGGCCGCCATGCCGGAGTGCAGCGCGATCCAGCCGGTGTGCCGGCCCATGACCTCGACGATCAGGACGCGCTGGTGCGACTCGGCCGTCGTCTTCAGACGGTCGAGCGCCTCCGTGGCGACGCCCACGGCGGTGTCGAAGCCGAAGGTGACATCGGTGGAGGAGATGTCGTTGTCGATCGTCTTGGGCACGCCCACGATCGGCAGACCGCCCTCGGACAGCAGACGGGCCGCCTTGAGGGTGCCCTCACCGCCGATGGGGATGATCGCGTCGAGGCCCAGATCGGCCACATGTCCCTTGGCCCGCTCCACGCCGTCGCGCAGATGCGCGGGCTGGACCCGGGAGGAGCCGAGGATCGTGCCGCCGCGGGCCAGGATGCCGCCCACCGCGTCGAGGTCGAGCTTGCGGTAGTCGCACTCCAGGAGGCCCTTCCAGCCGTCGTGGAAGCCGATGACCTCGTCACCGTGGTCGACTACGGCGCGGTGCACGACGGAACGGATGACGGCGTTCAGACCGGGGCAGTCGCCGCCGGAAGTGAGCACACCAATGCGCATTGCCCGAAAACCTTTACAACGTGGGCGGACTCCCGGACCACGTCGTCCGGTCGGTTCCGTGCCACCCTACCGGCGCGGGGCGGGGGTTCTGAAACGGGCGTCCGCCTGGTGGGACCGCGCCCACGGCCCCTCCGCTCAGCTGAGCGAAGGGGCCGCAGAATGGGTGCTCGGGTGAGCGGAGGGACCGTCAGGCGGGCTGTGTCGCGGCCGCGATCCGCTCCGCCCGCAGAGCCTCGTACCAGCGGTCGTCCGTGGGCGGCAGCGCGTTCACATCGAGGGCCAGCTTCAGCAGCAGATCCGCGATCTGCGGGTTGCGGGCCATCACGGGGCCGTGCATGTACGTGCCGAAGACGGTGTCGTTGTACGCCCCCTCCGTGCCGTCACCGGTGCCGTTGCCCCGGCCGAGAACGGTCCGGGCGAACGGACGCGCCGTCGGGCCGAGATGCGTGATGCCCTGGTGGTTCTCGAAACCGGTCAGCTGGGGCAGGCCCAACTGCGGGTCGATGTCCGCCAGTACGTCACCGACGCAGCGCTCGCCCTCGCCGCGGGTGGACACCACGTCGATCAGGCCGAGGCCCGGCTCGCGCTCACCGAGGTCGTTGATGAACTCGTGGCCGAGGATCTGGTAGCCGGCGCAGACCGAGAAGATGATGGCGCCGTTCGACGCCGCCCTGCTCAGGCCGCCGTCGCGGCGCAGCCGCTCGGCCGCCAGCCGCTGCGGACGGTCCTCACCGCCGCCGATCAGGTAGATGTCGCCGGAGGTGGGCACCGGCTGGTCGCTGCGTACGTCGATGCGCATCACGTCGAGACCGCGCTGGCGGGCACGGCGCTCCACCACGAGGGCGTTGCCCTGGTCGCCGTAGGTGCTGAGCAGGTCCGGGTAGACCCACACCAGACGCAGGCTGCTGTCACTCATTCTCATCGGTCCTCTCCGTCCGTCCACCGGTCAGTTGCCGACACGACGGCGTACGTCCTGGAAGGCTGTGTAGTTGGCGATCAGCTCGATCCTGCCGGGCGGGGCGCTCTGCACCGCCTCGTCGACCGACTCGCACACACGGAAGTCCAGGCCCGCCACTTCCAGCCGCACCGCGAGGTCCAGCCTGCGGTCGCCGATCACGTAGATCGGGTGGCCGGCGAGACGGGTGTAGTCGACGTCCCACAGCCAGGAGGTGTCCGTGCCGTCCGCGCCGCGGGCGTTGACGGAGAGGATCACCGGCGTCGGCGGCGGGTCGATCAGCGAGAACGTCTCGAGCCAGCCGGCCGGGTTCTTCGCCAGCAGCAGCCGGACGTCACGGCCGAGGAAGGAGACGACGTCGTACCGGCCGGCCACGGCCTGCACCTGGTACATGCGCTCCAGGGCGACCTGTGGCGGCACACCGAAGCAGGCGGCGACAGCGGCGGAGGTGGCGGCGTTGGCCTTGTTCGCGCGGCCGGGCAGTTGCAGGTGGATGGGCCAGGCCGAGCCGTGCGGGTCGATGACGTGGTCACCGCTGAGCACCCAGCTCGGCGCCGGACGGCGGAAACCGCACTCGCCGCAGAACCAGTCGTCGCCCGGACGCTGCATCACACCGCCGCAGGACGGGCAGGACCAGGCGTCGTCCTTCCACTCCTGGCCTGCGGCGACCCACACCACGTTGGGGGAGGAGGAGGCGGCCCACACGACCAGCGGGTCGTCCGCGTTGGCGATGACCATCGCCTTCGAACCGGCAAGCCCCTCACGCCACTTCTCGGCCAGCATCCTGGTCTCCGCGGCGCGGTCCAGCTGGTCGCGCGACAGGTTCAGCAGCGCGATGGCCTTGGGCGTCACATCCCTCGCCACACCGGCGAGGTACTTCTCGTCGACCTCGATCACACCGAAGCGGGCGTCCGAGCCGCCCGCCAGCGCCGAGGTGATACCCGCCGGCATGTTGGCGCCGAGCGCGTTCGAGACGACCGGGCCACTGGCCCGCAGCGCCTCGGCGATCAGCCTCGTCGTCGTGGTCTTGCCGTTGGTCGCAGAAACGAGGACCACGTCCAGGTGCTGCGCCAGCCTCCCCAGCAGATCGGGGTCGAGCTTGAGCGCCACCCGGCCGCCGATCACCGATCCGCTGCCGCGCCCGGCGGCGCGGGACACCGCTGCTGCGGCCTTGCCCGCCGTCACGGCCAGCTTGGCTCGCGGCGTCAGGGGCTCCGAGTTGCCTGACATCGTCCTTGATCCTCCTTGCATCGGTCGGGACTCAGCCTATCCAGCTCCGGTCGGCCGCCCGCACCGCGGCACCGTCGGAAAAGGTGGAGGTCACGGGTGAACGGGTGGGAACGTACGCTGGGCGCCATGCGAAACCGGCCGATCCCCGGCAGTACCGGACGCGTCAGGCCGATGAGCCTGCTCGCGGATCCGGTCCTGCACAAGCCCTGTGAGACCGTGACCGACTTCGGCCCGGACCTCGGGCGACTCGTCGAGGACCTCTTCGCGACGATGTACGCGGCCCAGGGTGTCGGTCTCGCCGCGAACCAGGTCGGTGTCGGGTCGAGGGTGTTCGTCTACGACTGTCCCGACGACGAGGACGTCCGCCACCTCGGACACGTCGTCAACCCCCGCCTCGTGGAGGCGGACGGCGTCACGGTCCGCGGTCCGGAGGGCTGTCTGTCGCTGCCCGGCCTGGAGGCCGGCACGGAACGCTTCGACCGCGCGGTGGTCGAGGGCGTGACCTGGGAGGGCGAGCCGGTGCGGGTGGAGGGAACCGGGTTCTTCGCGCGCTGCCTGCAGCACGAGTGCGACCACCTGGAGGGGCTGGTGTACGCGGACCGGCTCACGCCGTGGCGGCGGGCGCGGCTGGCGAGGGCGGTACGGAAGGCGTCCTGGGGGACGCCGGAGCGGGTGGAGCGGGTCCGGCCGGGGGCGTAGCGCCTGCGGCGGGCTGTTCCCCCCACCCCGCCCCTTCCCGATACCGGGCTCCGCGCTCCGCGCGGTGTTTGGGGCGGCCCCCTGCCCCCCGGACCCCCGCGCCTCGAACGCCGGCCGGGCCGCACATCGATGCGGCGGGAAGGGGGAGAACGGGCGCCGCGGACCTCAGAAGCCGGGGCCGTCCGCCCGGTCCTCGACCTGGAAGAGGCGGCCGCACAGCAGATCCGTCAGGCTGGCGACCAACTCCGCCCGCGAGCACGGCCGTTCGCCGAGCCACCAGTCGCCCGCCGCATGCATCATGCCGACGATGCCGTGGCCCCAGACGCGGGCCACCAAGTCTCCGCCGGGGCCCAGGTCGACGCGGTCGGCGATGACCGTGCCGAGTTCCTCGCCGAGGCGCCGCAGCAGCGGCGCCGAGTGGCGGCCCACGTCGAAGCCCGCTTCCGAGGGCTGGTTGTCCTCCGCCGGGTGCATCAGGAAGCGGTACACCTGGGGCCGTGCCTCGATCGCGGCGAGATACGTGTCCAGCGTGCCGGCGACCCGCTCCCTGCGGTCGACGTCCGCGTCCACGGCCACCTGCAGCGCTCTGAGGAGCGCGTCGGTGTGGCGCTTGGCCAGGGCCCGGTAGAGGCCGCCCTTGTCACCGAAGTGACGGTAGAGGATCGGCTTCGTGATGCCCGCTTCCGCGGCGATGGCGTTCATGGAGGCGTGGGGCCCGTCCCGGAGCACCACCCGGTCGGCGGCCTCGAGGAGCTCCCGGCGCCGCTGGTCGGCCGACCGCTGGTGTTGTGTGGTCTCCATGTGTTTCTCCCCGCCCGGACGATTGCGTGACGCTTGCGCAAAGTAACACCCTGCCGCAATGGTCACATGATCGGGCCATGGCTGGTTGACAGGGGCTACCGGTCGGTAACAGACTGCTTGTTACCGCAGGTAACATGCAGGTTGTCGCAAGTGTTCTGGAGGGGACATGACCGAGTTCACGCTCGATCTCAACGAGGATCAGAAGCAGGTCCGTGACTGGCTCAACGGTTTCGCCAAGGACGTCATGCGACCCGCCGCCGCCGAGTGGGACGAGCGTGAGGAGACCCCCTGGCCCGTGATCCAGGAGGCGGCCAAGCTCGGAATCTACTCCCTCGACTTCTACGCCCAGCAGTTCTTCGACCCCACCGGCCTCGGCATCCCGATGGCGATGGAGGAACTGTTCTGGGGCGACGCCGGCATAGCGCTCTCCATCGTCGGCACCGGGCTCGCCGCCGTGGGCGTCCTCGCCAACGGCACGGAGGAGCAGATCGGCACCTGGATCCCGCAGATGTACGGCGACGCGAACGATGTGAAGGTCGCCGCCTTCTGCTCCTCGGAGCCGGACGCCGGTTCCGACGTCGCCTCCATGCGCACCCGCGCCGTGTACGACGAGGCGAAGGACGAGTGGGTGCTCAACGGCACCAAGACCTGGGCGACCAACGGCGGTATCGCAGGCGTCCACGTCGTCGTCGCCGTGGTCGATCCCGAACTCGGCTCCAAGGGCCACGCCTCGTTCATCGTCCCGCCGAACACGCCCGGTCTGTCCCAGGGGCAGAAGTTCAAGAAGCACGGCATCCGCGCCTCGCACACCGCGGAGGTCGTGCTCGAGGACGTCCGCGTTCCCGGCGGCTGCCTGCTCGGCGGCAAGGAGAAGCTGGACGAGCGCCTGGCGAGGGCCCGCGAGCGGGCGAAGGCCGGTGGCGGCGAGCGTGTGAAGAACGCGGCTATGGCCACCTTCGAGGCCTCCCGCCCCGCCGTCGGGGCCATGGCCGTCGGCACCGCCCGCGCGGCCTACGAGGTCGCGCTCGACTACGCCACGACCCGGGAGCAGTTCGGCCGCCCGATCATCGACAACCAGGGCATCGCCTTCCAACTGGCCGACATGCGCACCCGGATCGACGCCGCGCGTCTTCTGGTGTGGCGCGCCTCGTGGATGGCGACCACCGGCAAGCCGTTCACCTCCGCCGAGGGCTCCATGTCGAAGCTGTTCGCCAGCGAGACCGCCAAGCAGGTCACCGCCCAGGCCATCCAGATCCTCGGCGGCAACGGCTTCACCCGCGAGTACCCGGTGGAGCGCATGCACCGCGACGCGGCGATCTACACGATCTTCGAGGGCACCAGCGAGATCCAGCGTCTGGTGATCGCCCGCACCCTGTCGGGCATGCCCATCCGCTGACCCCGGCGGGCAGGACGAAGGCTCCGGACACCCCTTCGGGGAGCCGGAGCCTTCCGTGTACCGATTCAGCGCCGTGTCAGCTTCTCGATCAGCATCGAGGGCAGCAGCAGCGCCACGAAACCGAGCTTGAACAGCACCGGCGAGACCACCACCCCCAGGACGATCCCCAGCACGAACGATCCGTACGGCATCTCGTACCCGATCAGGGGCAGTGTGCCGCCCACGAACGCCTCGTAGGCGGCCCAGACGCCCAGCGCCAGACCGAGCACACCGCCGACGAAGCCGACGCCGACCGGCCACATGGCGTCGTCGTCACCGCGTTTCTTCCCCACCGCATCCCCCCCGGGAAATGGCAGCCCTGACGTCGCACCCCGCGACGTCAGGCAGACAGTACTGCCTCGACGGCCGCCAGCACCTCCGGCGACTCCGGTTCGGTACCGGGACGGAAACGGGTCACCTCGCCCCGCGGGGAGATGAGGAACTTCTCGAAGTTCCACTGGATGTCGCCGGCCTCGCCCTCGGCGTCCGCGACCTTCGTCAGCTCCGCGTACAGGGGGTGACGGCCTTCGCCGTTCACGTCCGTCTTCTCCAGCATCGGGAAGGACACCCCGTACGTCGCCGAGCAGAACGTGGCGATCTCCTCGCGCTGCCCGGCTCCTGGCCCCCGAACTGGTTGCAGGGCACGCCGAGGACCGTGAAGCCCCGGTCGCCGTACTCCTTCTGCAGCCGCTCGAGGCCCGCGTACTGCGGGGTCAGTCCGCACTTGGAAGCCACATTGACCACCAGGACCGCCTGGTCCCGGTAGTCGCCGAGCGAGGTCGCCTCGCCGGACAGGGTGCGCAGCGGGATGTCGTACAGAGTCATCGAAGCTCCTCACAGGGTCGCCGCCCCGCGGCCGGACGGCCGCACCGGTGGACGACCGATGAAAACACAGGTGCGCCCACGGCGGAGTACGGGCGTCACGTCGGACAACGCCGCCGGGGACGGCGATCTTCCCCCGTGGCCGGAGGGCCACGGCCCGGCGGCCGGCTACACCGGCCGGAACAGGCCCTCCTGCACCACCGACACCAGCAGCCGGCCCTCACGGTCGTAGATCCGGCCGCGGGCGAGCCCACGGCCGCCCGTCGAGATCGGCGACTCCTGGTCGTAGAGGAACCACTCGTCGGCGCGGAAGGGCCGGTGGAACCACATGGCGTGGTCCAGCGAGGCCATGTCGAAGCCCCGGCGCCCCCACAGCGGCTCGACCGGGATGCGCACCGCGTCCAGCAGCGTCATGTCGCTCGCGTACGTCAGCGCGCAGGTGTGCACCAGCGGATCGTCGCCGAGCGGGCCGACCGCACGCATCCAGACGGCGCTGCGCGGGTCGGCGTCCTTGATCTCGTCCGCAGTCCAGCGCAGCCGGTCCACGTAGCGGATGTCGAACGGCTGGCGCCGGGCCATCCGCTCCAGCGCCTCCGGCAGCTCGCCCAGATGCTCCCGGATCTCCGTCGCCACGGTGGGCAGCGACTCGGGGTCCGGGAAGTCGAGACGCGGCGGCAGCTGGTGCTCGATGCTGCCCGGCTCGGGGCGGTGGAACGACGCCGTCAGGTTGAAGATCGTGCGTCCCTCCTGCACCGCGGTGACCCGGCGGGTGGTGAACGAGCGGCCGTCCCGGACCCGTTCGACCTGGTACACGATCGGCACCCCGGGGCGTCCCGGACGCAGGAAGTAGGCGTGCAGCGAATGGACCGGACGGTCGCCGTCCGTGGTCCTGCCCGCGGCGACCAGGGCCTGACCCGCCACCTGCCCGCCGAAGACACGCTGGAGGGACTCGTTCGGGCTGAGTCCCCGGAAGATGTTGACCTCGATCCGTTCCAGATCGAGCAGATCGACCAGACGCTCGGCCGGATTCGTCATCCTTGAGTTCTCCCTGTCACAGCCGGCCGACGGACGTGACCCGCACGACCGCCCGGCCCTCTTCGTCGGAGGCCGCCAGATCGACCTCCGCGCTGATACCCCAGTCATGGTCGCCGTTCGGGTCGGCGAAGGTCTGCCGCACGCGCCACAGGCCGTGCGCCGCGTCCTCCTCGATGGACAGGAGCTTCGGACCGCGGGCGTCGGGGCCGGTGCCCAGGTCGTCGTACTCGTCCCAGTACCCGTCCATCGCCTCGCCCCAGGCATCCGCGTCCCAGCCCGACTCGGCGTCCATCTCGCCCAGTTCGCCCACCCGGTCCAGGGCGGCCAGCTCCACCCGGCGGAACAGCGCGTTGCGGACCAGCACCCGGAAGGCGCGGGCGTTCGCCGTGACCGGCTTGACCTGGTCGGCCTTCTCCTGCGCCTCCTCGGCCGTCTCCACCTCCGGATTGGCGAGCTGCTCCCACTCGTCCAGCAGGCTGGAGTCGACCTGGCGGACCATCTCACCGAGCCAGGCGATCAGGTCCTCGAGGTCCTCCGTCTTCAGGTCGTCCGGGATGGTGTGGTCGAGCGCCTTGTACGCGCTCGCCAGGTAGCGCAGCACGATGCCCTCGGTGCGGGCCAGTTCGTACCAGGAGGTGAACTCGGTGAACGTCAGCGCCCGTTCGTACATGTCACGGATGACGGACTTCGGCGACACCGGGTGGTCGCCGACCCAGGGGTGCGACTTCTTGTAGACGTTGTAGGCGTGCCACAGGAGCTCCTCCAGCGGCTTCGGGTACGAGATCTCCTGGAGACGCTCCATGCGCTCCTCGTACTCGATGCCGTCCGCCTTCATCCTGCCGACGGCCTCACCGCGCGCCTTGTTCTGCATGGCGGCGAGGATCTGACGCGGATCGTCCAGCGTCGACTCGACGACGGAGACCATGTCCAGCGCGTAGGACGGGGACTGGGGGTCGAGCAGGTCGAAGGCGGCGAGGGCGAACGTCGACAGCGGCTGGTTCAGCGCGAAGTCCTGCTGGAGGTCGACGGTGAGCCGGACGGTGCGGCCCTCCGCGTCGGGGGTGTCCAGCTGTTCCACCACTCCGCCGTCGAGCAGCGAGCGGTAGATGGCGATGGCCCGGCGGATGTGGCGCAGCTGGGCCTTGCGCGGCTCGTGGTTGTCCTCGAGCAGCCGGCGCATGGCCTCGAAGGCGTTGCCGGGCCGGGCGATCACCGAGAGGAGCATGATGTTGGTGACCCGGAAGCGGGAGGTCAGCGGCTCGGGCTCGGACGCGATCAGCTTCTCGAAGGTGCTGTCCGACCAGGCGACGAAGCCCTCCGGGGCCTTCTTCCTGACCACCTTGCGGCGCTTCTTCGGGTCGTCGCCGGCCTTCGCGAGCGCCTTCTCGTTCTCGATGACGTGCTCGGGCGCCTGCGCGACGACCAGGCCCGCGGTGTCGAAGCCGGCCCGGCCCGCACGCCCCGCGATCTGGTGGAACTCACGTGCCCGCAGCGTCCGCACCCGGCTGCCGTCGTACTTGGTGAGCGCCGTGAACAGCACCGTGCGGATGGGGACGTTGACGCCGACGCCGAGCGTGTCGGTGCCGCAGATGACCTTCAGCAGGCCGGCCTGGGCCAGCTTCTCCACCAGCCGCCGGTACTTGGGCAGCATGCCCGCGTGATGCACACCGATGCCGTGCCGGACATAACGGGACAGGTTCTTGCCGAACTTGGTGGTGAACCGGAAACTGCCGATCAGGTCGGCGATCTTGTCCTTCTCCTCGCGCGAGCACATGTTGATGCTCATCAGCGACTGGGCGCGCTCCACGGCCTGCGCCTGGGTGAAGTGGACGATGTAGACCGGCGCCTGCTTCGTCTCGAGCAGCTCGGTCAGCGTCTCCGTGATCGGCGTCAGCCGGTACTCGTACGAGAGAGGCACCGGCCGGGTCGCCGACCGGACGACGGTGGTGGGACGGCCGGTGCGGCGGGTCAGGTCCTTCTCGAACATCGAGACGTCACCGAGGGTCGCCGACATCAGGATGAACTGGGCCTGCGGCAGCTCCAGGATCGGGATCTGCCAGGCCCAGCCGCGGTCCTGCTCGGCGTAGAAATGGAACTCGTCCATCACCACCTGGCCGACGTCGGCGTGCTTGCCGTCGCGCAGGGCGATCGAGGCCAGCACCTCCGCGGTGCAGCAGATGACCGGCGCGTCGGCGTTCACGGACGCGTCGCCGGTCAGCATGCCCACGTTCTCCGTGCCGAACAGCTTGCACAGGTCGAAGAACTTCTCTGAGACGAGGGCCTTGATCGGCGCGGTGTAGAAGGTGACCTGGTCGTTCGCCAGTGCCGCGAAGTGCGCGGCCGCCGCGACCAGGCTCTTCCCTGAGCCGGTCGGGGTCGAAAGGATCACGTTCGCCCCGGAGACCACCTCGATCAGCGCCTCCTCCTGAGCCGGATAGAGCGTGATGCCCTGGCCCTCCGCCCAGGAGGAGAAGGCTTCGTACAGGGCATCGGGGTCGGCGTCTGGCGGCAGCTGATCGATAAGGGTCACACCCCCATCTTGCCTGTCCCGGGCCCGGATGAGGGAACCGGCCGTGAGCGGCAAGATCATGACCGATACGCTGCCCTGTCAACTGGGGTCAGGCACAACAGCGATGGGGCGACGATGGGGCGGGAACGCACATGATGGGACCGGCGCACTCTCTGTCCGGGGCGGCCGCCTGGCTGGGGGTGGGAGCGGCGACCGCCGCGGCGGGGCATCCGATGCCGTGGCCCGTCCTCGTCGTCGGAGCGCTGATCTGCGCGGGCGCGGCACTGGCGCCCGACCTGGATCACAAGGCGGCGACGATCTCACGGGCCTTCGGGCCCGTGTCACGCGGGCTGTGCGAGATCGTCGACAAGCTGTCGTTCGCCGTCTACAAGGCGACACGGAAACAGGGCGACAAGCGCAGGACCGGCGGGCACCGGACGCTGACGCACACCTGGCTGTGGGCCGTCCTCATCGGCGCGGGCGCCTCCGCCCTGGCGATCTTCGGCGGCCGGTGGGCCGTCCTCGCGATCCTCTTCGTCCACATGGTGCTGGCCGTGGAAGGACTGCTGTGGCGGGCCGCCCGGGTCTCCAGCGACATCCTGGTCTGGCTGCTGGGAGCGACCAGCGCGTGGATCCTCGCCGGCGTCCTGGACAAGCCCGGCAACGGCGCGGACTGGCTGTTCACCGCCCCCGGCCAGGAGTACCTGTGGCTGGGCCTGCCGATCGTCCTCGGCGCCCTCGTCCACGACATCGGCGACGCCCTCACCGTCTCCGGCTGCCCGATCCTGTGGCCGATCCCGATCGGCAACAAGCGCTGGTACGCCGTGGGCCCGCCGAAGCCGATGCGCTTCCGGGCCGGGAGCTGGGTGGAGCTGAAGGTGCTCATGCCGGCGTTCATGCTGCTGGGCGGGGTGGGCGGGGCGGCCGCGCTCAACTTCATCTGAGGTGCCCGGCGGCCGGCCCCGCGCGGAACGGGCGGGGGCCGGCTACCGGGGCTACCCGTGCCAGGAGCGCCAGAGCGCCGCGTACGCACCGTCCGCG
Organism: Streptomyces pristinaespiralis; assembly: GCF_001278075.1. Lineage (GTDB taxonomy): Bacteria > Actinomycetota > Actinomycetes > Streptomycetales > Streptomycetaceae > Streptomyces > Streptomyces pristinaespiralis. The sequence goes on from NZ_CP011340.1 coordinate 7,325,639, forward strand.
GAGACGAGCTCGTCGTGACTGCCGAGCTCGCTGATCCGGCCCTCCTCGACCACCGCGATCACGTCGGCGTCGTGCGCGGTGTGCAGCCGGTGCGCGATGGCGACGACCGTGCGGCCGTCGAGGACACGGGACAGCGAGCGCTCCAGGTGGCGGGCCGCCCGCGGGTCCAGCAGCGAGGTGGCCTCGTCCAGCACCAGCGTGTGCGGGTCCGCGAGGACGAGGCGCGCCAGCGCGATCTGCTGTGCCTGCGCCGGGGTCAGCGAGAGCCCGCCGGAGCCGACCTCGGTGTCCAGACCGTCGTCCAGCGCCCGCGCCCAGCCGTCCGCGTCCACCGCGCCCAGCGCGGTCCACAGCTCCTCGTCCCCGGCGGAGGAGCGGGCGAGGAGGAGGTTGTCCCGCAGCGAGCCGACGAAGACGTGGTGCTCCTGGTTGACCAGGGCCACGTGCTCCCGCACCCGCTCGGCCGGCATGCCGGACAACTCGGCCGAGCCGAGCGTGACATGGCCGCTGCGCGGCGCGTAGATGCCCGCGAGCAGCCGGCCCAGCGTGGACTTGCCGGCGCCGGACGGGCCGACCAGGGCCATGCGGGTGCCGGGCGGCACCTCCATCGAGACCTTGTGCAGCACGTCGACGCCCTCGCGGTAACCGAAGTGCACCCGGTCGGCGCGGACGTCCCGGCCGTCGGGACGCAACCGGTCGTCGCCCGCCTCCGGTTCGATCTCCCGCACGCCCACCAGCCGCGCCAGGGACACCTGCGCCACCTGGAGCTCGTCGTACCAGCGCAGGATCAGGTTCACCGGGTCGACCATCATCTGGGCGATCAGCGCGCCGGTGGTCAGCTGGCCGATCCCGATCCAGCCCTGCAGCACGAACACGCCGCCGATCATCAGCACGGAGGTCAGCACGGTCGCGTGGGTGAGGTTGATGACGGGGAAGAGGACGGACCGCAGATAGAGGGTGTACCGCTCCCAGGCCGTCCACTCCTTGATGCGCCGGTCGGAGAGGGCGACGCGGCGCGCCCCGAGCCGGTGCGACTCCACGGTGCGGCCGGCGTCGACGGTCTCGGCGAGCACGGCCGCAACCGCCGCGTAACCGGCGGCCTCCGAGCGGTACGCCGACGGTGCGCGCCTGAAGTACCAGCGGCAGCCGACGACGAGCAGGGGCACCGCCACCAGTACGGCGGGCGCGAGCGGCGGCGCGGTCACGGTGAGCCCGCCGAGGAGCAGCACGATCCAGAAGACGCCGATCGTCAGCTGCGGCACGGCCTCGCGCATGGCGTTGGCGAGGCGGTCGACGTCCGTGGTGATACGGGACAGCAGGTCGCCCGTCCCGGCGCGTTCGAGCACACCCGGAGGGAGCCCCACCGAGCGCACGAGGAAGTCCTCGCGCAGATCGGCGAGCATCCGTTCGCCCAGCATCGCCCCGCGCAGGCGCACCAGCCGGACGAAGACCGCCTGGACGACGAGGGCCACCGCGAACAGGGCGGCCGTGCGTTCCAGGTGCAGGTCGCGCGCTCCGTCCGCCGCCTTCTCCACGAGCGAACCGAGGAGCCACGGACCGGCCATCGAGGCGACGACGGCGACCGTGTTGACGGTGACGAGGAGCGCGAAGGCGCCGCGGTGCCGCCGCAGCAGCTCGCTCACGTACGCGCGCACGGTGGCCGGCGTGCCCACCGGCAGGGTGGTCGCCGTGCGGAGGGCCGCCGGATCGTACTCCGGTGGCGCCAGGCCGATCATGCTGTCTCCTCGATGTCTTCGGTGCCGGCCTTGGTGAACCGTGCCGCGACGGGGCCGCGCGGGGCGGCCACGAGGCGCTGCTCCGATTCGGTCTCCCGGGTCACGACCGCCCGGTAACGGGGTTCCGTGCGCAGCAGTTCGCGGTGCGCGCCGACCGCCACGACCTCGCCCTCGTGGACCAGGACGACCCGCTCGGCACGGTCGAGCAGCAGCGGCGAGGACGTGAACAGGACCGTGGTGCGGCCCGCGCGCAGCTTCCGCACGCCGTCCGCGATCCGCGCCTCCGTGTGCGAGTCGACGGCCGACGTCGGCTCGTCGAGCACCAGCACCTCGGGGTCGGTGACCAGCGAACGCGCCAGCGCGAGCCGCTGCCGCTGGCCGCCGGACAGGGAGCGCCCGCGTTCGGTGATGGGCGCCTTCATGGGGTCGTTGTCGAGGGACGCCTGTGCCAGCGCGTCGAGGACGTCACCGGACTCCGCCGCGGTCAGCGCCCGCTCGGCGGTGACCGCGCCCGAGGCGGGGACGTCGAGCAGTTCCGTGAGGGTGCCGGAGAGCAGCACCGGGTCCTTGTCCTGGACGAGCACCGCGGTGCGGGCCTCTTCGAGCGGCCGGTCGTCCAGCGCGACGCCGCCGAGCAGCACGGAGGGCAGGCCGTCCGGTTCCGCCGGGTGGCCGCCGAGTCGTTCGGCGAGCCGTCCCGCCGCGTCCGGGTCGCCGCAGACGACGGCGGTGAGCGTTCCGGCCGGGACGAGAAGGCCGGTCGCCGGGTCGTAGAGATCGCCGGCCGGCTCGCGTGCGTCGTCCGTGGGCGAGTCCTGCCGGGCGCTCCGCTCGAGGGACAGCACCCGGGCGGCGCGGCGCGCCGAGGGCCGGGAGAAGGAGTACGCCATGGCGATCTCCTCGAAGTGCCGGAGAGGGTAACTCAGCAGCATCACCGCGCTGTACACGGTGACCAGTTCGCCCACGGTGATCCGGCCCTCGCCGACGAGCCCGAGGCCGTACCAGACGACCGAGATCAGCAGCAGGCCCGGCAGCAGCACCTGGACGGCGGAGATGGCCGACCACATACGGGCGCTGCGGACGGCGGCGGTGCGGACCTCCTGGGACGCGTGCCGGTAGCGCTTCAGGAAGAGCTCCTCGCCGCCGATGCCGCGGAGCACCCGCAGCCCGGCGACCGTGTCGGAGGCGAGTTCCGTGGCGCGGCCCGCCTTCTCCCGCTGGACGTCCGCGAGACGGGTGGCCCGGGGGAGCAGCGGCAGGACGCCGAGGGCGAGCACCGGGACGCCGACGGCCACGAGGACGCCGAGGGCGGGCTGGTAGATCAGCAGGCCGACACAGACCAGCACGACGGTGAAGGCGGCGGCGAGGAAACGGGAGACCGCTTCGACGAACCAGCCGATCTTCTCGACGTCGCCGGTGGACACGGCCACCACTTCGCCGGCCGCGACCCGCCGGGTGAGCGCGGAGCCCAGCTCGGAGGTCTTGCGGATCAGGAGCTGCTGGACGCGCGCCGCGGCGGTGATCCAGTTGGTGACGGCCGTGCGGTGGAGCATGGTGTCGCCGACCGCGATGCAGACGGCGGAGACGGCGAGCAGCGCACCCGCCACGGCGAGGGAACTGCCGGACTTCTCCACGACCGCCTGGACAGCCCTGCCGACCCCGTAGGGAAGCGCCATGACGGAGACGAAGTGCAGCATCCCCCAGGACAGCGAGCGGAGTTGGCCACGCAGCTGCCGGCGTCCGAGCCAGAGGAGGAAACCCGGCCCCGACCGGACGTCCGGCAGACCGGGGTCGACATACGGAAGGTCGCGAATCTGCATGATGTCCCAGATCGTTCGGAAGGTCGGCACAGACCTGCCAGCCTCCCGCCCTGGGACGGGCGGCAGCAAACGATTTAATGCCGGTGCCCCGGGCCGGGGTCCGGTCGGTCAGCAGTGCGGTCCTGGGCTGTCGACCAGCGTGGAAAGCAGGCCGGCGAGGGTCTCGCGCTGCTGCGTGGTGAGGGGGGCGAGCACGTCCTCGGCGGCTGCCCGGCGCGCGTCGCGCAGGGCGCGCAGCGTGGCGCGGCCCTTGTCGGTCAACTCGATCCGGGTGACCCGGCGGTTGGCCGGGTCGGGCACCCGGCGGACCCGCCCGCCCGCCTCCAGGCCGTCGACCAGGCTGGTGACGGCGCGGGGGACCACCTCGAGACGCTCCGCCAGATCCGCCATCCGGGGCGGCTGTTCGTAGTGCGCGACGGTGCGCAGCAGTCGCGACTGGGCGGGGGTGATGGCTATGTCCGCCGACTGGAGCTGGCGCTTCTGGCTGCGGTGGAGCCGGCGGGTCAGCCGGAGCAGCTGCTCGGCGAGCAGGCCGTCGGCGTCGGGGGTGCTCATGCCGGGAACAATATCAGGACCTTGTTCATTGTGAGTATAGGTAACAATGAGCTAGGCTCTTACATCGCATCCCTGCCTGAGGAGACCATTGCGGCCCGAACACACCACCTGGACACCACCGCCCAAGGACCCGGACCAACCGCCCGCCGAGGTGCGGCGGATCCTGCGGCTCTTCCGGCCCTACCGCGGCCGGCTCGCCGTCGTGGGCCTGCTCGTCGGCGCCTCGTCGCTGGTCTCCGTCGCCTCGCCGTTCCTGCTGCGGGAGATCCTCGACACCGCGATCCCGCAGGGCCGCACCGGGCTGCTGAGCCTGCTCGCCCTCGGCATGATCGCCACCGCCGTGATGACGAGCGTCTTCGGTGTGCTCCAGACGCTGATCTCCACCACCGTGGGCCAGCAGGTGATGCACGACCTGCGCACCGGGGTCTACGCACAGCTGCAGCGGATGCCGCTCGCCTTCTTCACCAGGACCCGCACCGGCGAGGTCCAGTCGCGCATCGCCAACGACATCGGCGGCATGCAGGCCACCGTGACGTCGACGGCCACCTCCCTGGTCTCCAACCTCACGGCGGTCGTCGCGAGCGTCGTCGCCATGCTCGCCCTGGACTGGCGGCTCACCGTCGTCTCCCTCGTCCTGCTGCCGCTGTTCGTCTGGATCAGCCGCCGGGTCGGCCGCGAGCGGAAGAAGATCACCACCCAGCGGCAGAAGCAGATGGCCGCGATGGCCGCCACCGTCACCGAGTCCCTGTCCGTCAGCGGCATTCTCCTCGGCCGCACCATGGGCAGGGCCGACTCCCTCACCAGGTCCTTCGCCGAGGAGTCGGAGCGCCTGGTCGACCTCGAGGTGCGCTCGAGCATGGCCGGCCGCTGGCGGATGTCGACCATAGGGATCGTCATGGCGGCCATGCCGGCCCTCATCTACTGGGCCGCGGGCTTCGCGCTCCGGACCGGCGGGCCCGCGATCTCCATCGGCACGCTCGTCGCCTTCGTCTCGCTCCAGCAGGGCCTGTTCCGGCCCGCCGTGAGCCTGCTCTCCACCGGGGTGCAGATGCAGACGTCGCTCGCCCTCTTCCAGCGGATCTTCGAATATCTCGACCTGCGCGTCGACATCACCGAGCCCGCGCAGCCCGTGGCACTCGGCAAGGTCCGGGGCGAGGTCCGCTTCGAGAAGGTCGGCTTCTCCTACGATCCCGCGCAGGAGCGGCCCACCCTCGACGGCATCGACCTGACCGTCCCCGCCGGGGGCTCCCTCGCGGTGGTCGGCCCGACCGGCTCCGGCAAGTCCACCCTCAGCTACCTGGTCCCCCGGCTGTACGACGTCACCGACGGCCGGGTCACCATCGACGGCGTCGACGTACGGGACATGGCCTTCGACACGCTCGCTCAGACGGTGGGGGTCGTCTCCCAGGAGACGTATCTCTTCCATGCCTCCGTCGCCGACAATCTGCGCTTCGCCAAGCCGGACGCCGGCGACGAGGAGCTCGAGGCCGCCGCCCGCGCCGCGCAGATCCACGACCACATCGCGTCCCTCCCCGACGGGTACGACACCCTGGTCGGCGAGCGGGGCTACCGCTTCTCCGGCGGGGAGAAGCAGCGGCTCGCCCTCGCCCGCACCATCCTGCGCGACCCGCCGGTCCTGGTTCTCGACGAGGCGACCAGCGCACTCGACACACGTACCGAGCACGCGGTGCAGCAAGCCATCGAGTCCCTGTCACGCGGGCGCACCACGATCACCATCGCCCACCGGCTCTCCACCGTCAGGGACGCGGACGAGATCGTCGTGCTCGACGAAGGGCGCATCGCCGAGCGCGGCAGCCACCGCGTACTCATGGAGCGGGACGGCCGCTACGCCGCCCTCGTCCGCAGGGACGCCCGGCTGACCCCTGTCACGCCCTGACGGCGCCCGCTCGGCGCCCGCGCGCCCTGCCCCGCGCGCCCCTGCCCCGCACGGTCTGCCCCGCCCGGTCCGCCCGCACGCGACGGCGCCGCCGCTCCCGTGGGACGGGGAGCGGCGGCGCCTTTCGTGAACGATCGTCAGACGAGCCAACCCACGAAGTGGACGACGCCGGCCAGCAGGTTGGTGATGAAGTTCATGGTGATGCTGTCTCCTCGTACATGGTGCTCATGATGGGACTGCGCAGTCGCCGCGGTCTGCAGCCCGTCGCTTGCGCACCGTAAGCATCCCGTGCGGCAAGGGCGTTGGGCCCGCCGAGCCCGTACGACCACACGTTCTGGGGAACAACCGCGCTAGCGTTCGTCTGTTCGCGCCCGGCTGGGTGGTCGGCGGGGGCGTCGTGTCGTCGGACGCCGGCTCCCCGGATCGGCCCGGGCACCGGGTTAGCGTGCCCGTATGACGAACGAGCCCTCGCCGCCGGGACGGTCCGGGCGCCGGCCCCGCCTGACGCGCCGCGGTCGGCTGGTGCTGGTGGCGGGCGCCGTGGTGGTGACGGCCGCAGCGGTCCTCGTGCCGCTGCTGACCGCCGAGCCGGAGAAGCAGCACCGCCCCCCGCCGCCTTTGCAGCAGAAGCTCGTCATCCCGGAGGGCTGGCGCGCCACCCAGGTGTACGCCGCGGTCGACAAGGCGCTCGAGGCCCCGCCGGGTACCACCGGGAAGACCGCCGCCACCGCGAAGCTGAAGCTCCCGGCCGACGCCCGGGGCAACCCGGAGGGCTACCTCTTCCCGGCCACGTATCCCTACGACACCACCAGCACCCCGGCCGGCCTGCTCAGTTTCATGGTCAACACCTCCGCCCAGCGCTTCAGCAGCCGGCGCATCGCCGATGGGATCGCCCGCAACCGCCTGACTTTCCATCAGGCGGTGAACATCGCCAGCATCGTGCAGGCCGAGGCCGACACCGCCGAGGACATGGGCAAGGTCGCCCGCGTCATCCACAACCGGCTCGCCCAGGGCATGCCGCTCCAGATGGACTCGACCATCAACTACGCGCTGGGCCGCAGCACCGTGGACACCACGACCGCGGACACCCGGCTGCGCAGCCCGTACAACACCTATGAGAACCAGGGCCTGCCGCCCTCACCCATCGACAACCCGGGGGAGGAGGCGATGCACGCGGCGGTCTCGCCGCCGCCGGGGGACTGGCTCTACTTCGTGACGGTGGAACCGGGCGACACCCGCTTCACCAGCAGCTACGAGGAACATCAGCTGCACGTGGCGGAGTTCAACGCCGCACGGGCGAAGGCCCGTGCCACGGGCGACTGAGACGCCGGCACGGATGGGCGGTCACACGGGTGCCGGTTCCTTCTCGAGCAGCCGGGTGATCTCCCGTACGGCGGCCCGTCCGGCGCGGTTCGCACCGATCGTCGAGGCCGAGGGGCCGTAGCCGACGAGGTGCACGCGGGCGTCGCGCGCCGCCCGGGTGCCGTCCACCCGGATGCCGCCGCCCGGCTCACGCAGGCGCAGCGGCGCGAGATGGTCGATCGCCGCCCGGAAGCCGGTCGCCCACAGGATCACATCGGCCTCGACGCTCCGGCCGTCGTCCCAGGCGACCCCGGACGGTGTGATCCGGTCGAACATCGGCAACCGGTCGAGCACCCCGGTCCGGCGGGCCTCCCGGACCGCGTCGGTCAGCGGCAGGCCGGTCACCGAGACGACGCTCCTCGGCGGAAGTCCGCGCCGTACGCGTTCCTCGACCAGCGCGACCGCCGCCCGCCCGGCGTCCTCGTCGAACGGACCCTCCCGGAAGACCGGGGGCCGTCGTGTCACCCAGGTCGTCCCTGCCGCCACCTCGGCCAGCTCCATCAGATGCTGGGTCCCGGACGCTCCGCCGCCGACCACGATCACCCGCTTGCCCGCGAACTCGTCCGGGCCGCGATAGTCCGCGGTGTGCAGCTGCCGGCCGCGGAAGGTCTCCTGTCCCGGGTAGCGCGGCCAGAACGGGCGGTCCCAGGTCCCGGTCGCGTTGATCAGCGCCCGCGTCGACCAGACCCCCTCGGAACTCTCCACCGACAGCCGTCCGCCGTCCCCTTCACGGACGGCCGCGACCCCGACGGGCCGGTGCACACCCAGGCCGAAACGCCGTTCGTAGTCGGCGAAGTACGCGCCGATCACCTCCGCGGAGGGCCGTTCGTCGTCCGCGCCGGTCAGTTCCATGCCGGGCAGGGCGTGCATGCCGTGCACCTTGCCGTAGGTGAGCGAGGGCCAGCGGAACTGCCAGGCGCCGCCGGGCCGCGGGGCGTGGTCGAGCACCACGAAGTCCCGGTCCGGCAGCAGGCCCGCGCGCCGCAGGTGGTACGCGGCGGACAGGCCGGCCTGCCCCGCGCCGACGACCACCACGTCCACTTCCCGAGCTCCCAAGTCGTTCACGTTTCTACCAACAGGGCGGGCGGCACGGATCTTCCCGCGGGGCCCCACCGGCCGCGGGACGAGAGGATGGGGTCATGCCCGGAACCTTCACCACCACGACCCTGTCCATCAGCACCGGCTCCGACGAGGCGGTCACCGACCTGACCACGGAGTGCGAGCGCTTCCTCAGCGAGAACGCGAACGGTGCCGACGGCCTGCTCAACATCTTCGTCCCGCACGCGACCGCCGGTATCGCCGTCATCGAGACCGGGGCGGGCAGCGACGACGACCTGCTGGCCACGCTGCACACCCTGCTCCCGGCCGACGACCGCTGGCAGCACCGGCACGGGAGCCGCGGCCACGGCAGGGACCATGTGCTGCCCGCACTGGTCCCGCCCCATGCGACGCTGCCCGTGATCGGCGGCCGGCTGGAGCTCGGCACCTGGCAGTCCGTGTGCCTGGTCGACACCAACAAGGACAACCCGGACCGCCGGGTCAGGTTGAGCTTCCTGGGCTGACGGGGCCGGCCACGCTCGACCCCGGCCGCACGCGGACGCCCCCGGGGAGCGGTCCACCGGGGGCGTCGGAGCCAGGGCGGCGCGGCGGCCGCGCGTCGGTCAGCGTGGTATCAGACGACGGCCGGACCTCGCCGACTTCACCAGCTCCGCGACCGTGGCCAGCTTGACCCGCGGCCGGCCTTCACGCCGGCCTCGGGCGACCTCGGCCCGCTCGATCGCCGCCAGCCCGGACGCGTCCACGACCTGGCGGTTGCGGCTGCGGACCAGCCGCTGGAACGCCTTCGCCGGACGGGCGGGCGCCGGCAGCGTGCCGTCGACGGCGTCGGAGAGGAGCGTGCCGACCGTCTCGGCGGCACACGTGCGGTTCGCGCCGATGCCGCCGGAGGGCCCGCGCTTGATCCAGCCCACGACGTACGTCCCCGGCATCCCCGTCACGCGGCCGTTCTCGTGCGGCACGGTGCCGGTGGCCTCGTCGAACGGCAGGCCGGCGATCGGTGCTCCCCGGTAGCCGACGGCCCGCATCAGCATGCCGGCGGGTATCTCGCGCGCTTCCGGTGTGCCCGTGGTGCGCACGGCGCGCGCGGCGCGCACGGAGTCCTCGCCGAGGATCTCCGACGGTGCGGAGTGGAAACGGAACACGATGCGCCGCCCCGGGGCGGGCGGGAGGGACCAGTCCACCGCGCGGCGGGTGACGTCCTTCAGATCGGCGGCCTTGTCCTTGGGGCCGGCACCGGTGATGCCCGCACCGATCCGTGGATCGTGGTCGTCCACGACCAGTTCCACGCCGGGCAGGTGCTTGAGGGCGAGCAGTTCCGACCTGGTGTACGCCGCGTCCGAGGGGCCGCGGCGGCCGAGGAGCACCACCTCGCGCACCTTCCCGGCGCGCAGGGCGGCCAGCGCGTGGTCGGCGATGTCGGTGCCGGCCAGCGTCTCCGGATCACTGACCAGGATCCGGGCGACGTCGAGGGCGACGTTGCCGTTGCCGACCACGATCACGCGCTCGGCCGACAGGTCCACGGCGTCCGCCGCGACCTCGGGGTGGGCGTTGTACCAGGCGACGAACGCCGTCGCGGAGATGCTGCCGGGCAGGTCCTCTCCCGGGATGCCGAGGCGGCGGTCGTACGACGCACCGACCGCGTAGATCACCGCGTCGTGGTGTGCGGCGAGCTCCTCCGCCGTGACGTCCTTGCCGACTTCGACGCCCAGGTGCATCCGCACCCGCGGATGCGTGTGGAACCGCCCGAAGGCGTCACCGGCCTTCTTGGTCGCCGGATGGTCCGGTGCCACGCCGTAGCGCACGAGACCGCCGGCCACCGGCAACCGGTCGACCAGCGTCACCTCGGCGCCGGTGTGCAGCAGCAGGTCCTGCGCCGCGTACATGCCGGCCGGGCCGGTGCCGACGATCGCGACCCGGATCGGCGCGAAGTCGGCCGGCAGGACCCGCTTGAACTCCGGCGCTCCCCAGACGTGGAAGTTCGGGCTGTCGCCCGCCGGTTGCGGCACCTGGTCCTCGAAGTAGGCCGCGTTGATCGCGGCGTACTCCTGCTGCGACCCGGACAGGCTGTCGACGGGGAAGATCGCGTCCACCGGGCAGGCGTCCGCGCAGGCGCCGCAGTCGATGCAGGATCTCGGGTCGATGTACAGCATCTCCGTGCTGCCGAAGGCCCGTTCCTCCGGGGTGGGGTGGATGCAGTTGACCGGGCACACGGCGACGCAGGTGGCGTCGCTGCAGCAGGTCTGCGTGATGGCATAGGTCATGTCGTCAACTCGGCTCGGCTCGGCTCAGGTTCGGTCGGGTCGTCGGGTCGGGTCGCGGCCTGGGGTCAGATCAGGTTGGCGCGCTTGTAGAAGAACAGGGCCGGACCGGTGAGCAGACCGGCCGAGGCCAGGAACTCCATGAGGCCCGAACAGCTCGACCGCATCATGGACTTGTGGTGCTCGTTGGCCTTGGCCTCGTCGACAGCGCGCCGCTCGTCGAGTCCGGCGTTCGCGTAGACGCTCCTGTTCACCATGCTGGTGACGATGACGTAGGACGCGACAGCGACGACGAAGGCGTTGATCTGCCGCCGGATCCGGCCCGCTCCCCGGAGGCGCCTACGCGTCTCGTCACGGGCGAACTTCATGTGCCGGGACTCCTCGACGACATGGATGTTGTTGATCGTCCTGACGAACGGCACAACCCGCTCGTCGCGCATCCAGTCGCGCTGCATGACGTCGAGAACCTCTTCCGCGACGAGGATCGCGGCGTACGCCGCCTCGCCGAAGGCGACGGTCTTGAAGACGCGGCCGAGTTCGACCGCGAGGCGGTGCGGCCGGTACGCGGGGGCCCCGAGCTTCTGGGCGCCGCGGGCGAACATGATCGAGTGCCGGCACTCCTCGGCGATCTCGGTGAGCGCCCACTGGAACCTGGCGTCGGTCGGGTCCTTCGCGTAGATGTCACGGAGGACCATCTGCTGAAGGATCATCTCGAACCAGATGCCGGTGCTGGCGACGGACGCGGCTTCCTGCCGCGTCAGCTCCTTGCGCTGGGCGTCCGTCAGTTCGTTCCAGTACGCGGTGCCGTAGAGGGTGCTCCACTCGGGGCTGGCGCCGTGGAAGTCCTTGTCCAGCGGCGTCTCCCAGTCCACCTCTGTGGCGGGGTCGTACGCGAGCACGGCGGCCGAGTCGAGCAACCGCCGGGCGACGTCCTGCTCGTGGGGCCGTTCCTGCGACTTGGGCCGGAGGGTGCTGCTGGACATGGTGCGGCTCCTCGCAACGAGTGGTGTGATGTTCCTTGTTCCGCTGTCGGGGCCGGCGGACGCCGGCGGCCGTCCTCGCCGCCGGGGATACCGCCGCAGCTTGTTAGACGCGACGTCTAGCAAGCTGTTAGACGGACCGTATAGCAAGAGCGGGCGCGGGCCTACCCCTCAGTACGAAATCGATGAGAGGTCCTGCCGGACGTCGCCGGCGTGAGCTGCGGTCAGTGCCGGAAATCAGGCGAAGTGCCGTGAAAAACAAGGGGGCGGGACGGCCGTACCGCGCCGCCCCGCCCCACGTGCCCGAAGGACTCAGTAGTTCTGCCACTCGTTGAGCGTGTACTCCAGCACCACCGGGTCCATCAGCGTGCTCGCCCGGACGTCCAGAGGACGGCGGTCCAGCGGGAAGACGGCGGCGGCCTCGAGGACGGCGTCGTCCAGGAACCGCAGGGGCGGCGCCTGTTCGGCCAGGCGCAGGGCCGGCGGCGGGCCGTCGGTGCCGGGGGTGGCCAGGATGAAGCCCCAGTTGCCGAAGCTCGGTACGTCCACCTGGTACTCGGTGGTGCGGTAGCCGGCCTCGCCGATCGTCGCGGCGATGGACCAGTACGACTTCGGGGCGAAGAACGGGGACCCGCCCTGCACCATGACCTGGCTCCCGGGCTTCAGGACCTGCTTGAGCAGGTGGTAGAACTCCACCGAGTACAGCTTGGCGAGCGCCGCGCTGTCGGGGTCGGGGAAGTCGATGACGACCGTGTCGAAGCGCCGTGTGGCGTCCCGCAGCCAGTTGAAGGCATCGGCGTTGACGGCCGTGACCCGGCGGTCGCTCAGCGCGTCCCGGTTCAGCTCACGCAGCGGCCCGAAGGTGCGGGCGAGCCTGGTCATCGCCGGGTCGAGGTCGACCAGCGTGACGTCCTCGACGTCGTCGTAGCGCAGGACCTCGCGCAGGGCGAGCGCGTCGCCGCCGCCGAGGATCAGCACCGAGGACCGCCTGCCCGACAGCGCCGGGTGGACGAGGGCCTCGTGGTAGCGGTACTCGTCGACGGAGGAGAACTGCAGATCGCCGTTGAGGAACAGCCGCATGTCGGGGTCCCCGGTGAAGGCGGTGGACCGGGTGACGACTATGTCCTGGTAGGGCGTGGTCTCGGCGTGCACGATCGGGTCGCGGTACAGCTGCTGCCGTGCGGTCACCTCGATGTCGTCGGCCAGCGCGTACACCGTGCCCAGCACGGCGAGGACGGCCGCCATGCCGGCCAGCAGCGACACGCGTACGACACGGCGGGTCTTGCGGCGGAAGATCCACAGGACGACGACGACTCCGGCCACGGCATTGACGGCGCCCACCACCAGCGCGCCCTTGAGCTGCCCGAACGCGGGAAGCAGCAGAAGCGGGAAGCACAGCCCGCCGACCAGCGCCCCGATGTAGTCGACGGCGAACATGTCGGCGACGGCGCTGCCCGCCTCCTGCCGTCTGATCCGCTGGAGCAGCGTCATCAGCAGCGGGATCTCGGCCCCGATGAGGAGGCCGACGGCGAACGTGACCACCACCATCGACGGCATGTAGATCCGCAGCCAGGCGAACGACACGTAAAGGACGAGCACCGAGAGCCCGCCGACGAGCGCGAGCACTCCTTCCACCAGGGCGAAGGCGCCGACGGCCCGCCGTTGCAGCGGCTTGGCCGCCAGCGAGCCGATGCCCATGGCGAAGACCATGACGGAGATGACCACGGAGGTCTGCATCACGGAGTTGCCGATGAGGTAACTGCCCAGCGCCGTCAGGGCCAGTTCGTACACCAGGCCGCAGGCCGCGCAGAGGAACACCGCGAACAGCAGCAGGAAGCGCGCCCCCCGCGAGTAGGCGGTCGGCGGGTTCTCCGTGGCGGGTTTTGGGGCGGTGGTCCCTCCGGCGGTCGGGGCCGACGCTGCCCGGTCGGAGGCCGAGCCTTCCGGGGCTTTGCCGCCCACGGTCGCCTCGCCCGCGGTCGCCCCACCCGCGGGCGCCTCGTCCGCAGCCGTGTCGTCCGAAGTGGTGGCGCCCATCGTCCGGTTCAGGAGACCGCGGCGCCGACCATGAAGGCCGTGCCGATGTACATCGCGGCCTGGACCCAGGCGGCGGGGTGGGGGCGGTCACCGTTGTCGTCGAGCACGGCGTGACCCAGCCGGCCGGGGGTGAGCAGACCCACGACGACGGCGATGAACGTCATCACGACGACGCCGGACAGCCCGTACAGCAGAGTGCTGAGGAGCCCCAGGCCGAGGCCCTGCTCGGACTCGCTCGCCCGGATGGACTGGTCGATGACGAGGCCGATGGCGATCGTCTGGCCGGCGAGGAGCACCGCCGCGCCGCGGTTGCGCTCGGTCCACACCACATGGACGAGTTTGCCGGGGGTCACCAGGTCGAGGGCTATGAAGCCGACGGCCATGACGATGAAGCCGACCAGACCGTAGAGCAGGGCGACGCCTGCCGACTCGAAGATCTCTGCCACGGGTATGCCTTTCGGGGACGTCGTCGAGGGGTGCGGGTGGGTGCGCGACCGGAGTCGGAACTAGGCGCGGCGGGCGGTCACTTGCCGGATCCGGGGCCGCCGCCACGGAACTCGTTGCTGTCCGGGTCCGGCCAGACGGACCGGATGTTGGACTTCCAGCGTCGGTAGCCGGTGCGGTAGTCGTCGATCTCTATCCGGCTGCCGCTCTGGTGCGGGACGATCGAGACGATGTCGTCCCGGTAGCGCAGGAAGACCTTGCCGGAGTCGTCGATACGGTCACGGGCCGAGGTGTGCCCGTCGATCTCCTTCGCGACCTTGGACGTGGTGTCACTGGTGTCGACATAACCCAGGCCGCTGCTGGTGTACTGCTGGCGTATCCAGGTGGACGGTACGTCGTTGCCGTCGTCCGGTTCACTGGAGCAGGCGGTGAGCGCGATCGTGGCGAGCATCGTCACGCTGATGAGTCGGGCTGTCTTCATCGGGCCTCCAGCCGGGTAAATGTCGCCACGATCTGGCGGCTCTGCGGGTAGGTGTGCCAAGTGCGCCAGCCCAGACCGGTGCCGAGCCGCTCGACGGTCAGCGCGGTGACCGCCTCGGGGGAGCCGGGGAAGATGCCGTGCAGCGACTCGGCGGCGTCGTCGGACCGCTTGCGGATCCGGTGCACCTCTTCGCTGAACCCGGCGGCGGTGAAGTGCCGGACGCGGGCGGTGAAGCGGTAGTGCCACTCGTCGAACTCGTGCACCTCGGACCCGGGCAGCCCCCCGGCGACGCCCGGCAGGCAGGCCACGGTCTCCCGGACCGGCCCGGCGAAGACCTGGTGGGACGCGCCGAGGAGCCGGAGCTGGACGTCGAGGCCGCCGACGGTGAGGTCGCGTACGGCGAGAGCCTCGCGTGCGGGCCGGCCGAGGGTGAAGGAGAGCTGGTCCGCGTCCGTGTCCAGATACGGGGTCGTCAGTTCTATACCGCTCACGTGTTCCTGCCCCGACGGGGGCCGGCGACTGCCGGGGCGGGGCGTTGTGTCCGCGCGGCGGCCCGGGCGGGGAGGGCGGACACGGGTCCGGCGCCGAGGGCGGCGAGGTCGGGCTTCAACGGTGTTCCCCACGACTTCGGGACGGGCAGTGAGCGCGCTGAGTATGGCACAGCGTCACGGCGCCGCTTTCAGGGGGAACCCACCCGGACTTCCCAGGGATCGGCTGCGCGCGGTTCGGCGTCGTCAGCCGCGTTGCGGGCCTTGTTCATCACCCGGGCGGGGGACGGTGATGGCGAGGAGGGCGGTGTCGTCGTCCACTCCGGTGCCGAGGTTGTCGAGGAGGTCCCTCAGCGCCGCGATGGTGGCCGTGGCCGTCGTCGGGGCCAGGGACCGGGCGAGGTCCAGGAGTGCCTCGTCGCCGTAGCGTTCGCCGGCCATGGTGGTCCGGGCCTCGGTGAGGCCGTCGGTGTAGAGCAGCAGCGTGTCGCCGGGGCCCAGGTGGAGGGTGGCGGTGGCGATGTCGGCGTCGGGAAGGACACCGATCAGCTGCCCGCCGGGGGTGTGCACGTAGTCGACGCCGGCGTCGGCGCGCATCAGCAGCGCGGGCGGGTGCCCGCCGCTGGCGAGGGTGATGTCGAAGCCGCCGCGGTCGGCGGGGGTGAGCAGGCCGAAGACGACGGTGCAGAAGTTCGGGTCATCGGCCTGGTACTCGTGGTTCAGCACGGTGTTGAGGTTGTCGAGCACGGCGGCCGGGTCGGGGTGGTAGACGGCGGCGGCCCGCAGGGTGTAGCGGGCCAGCGAGGTGATGGCCGCCGCAGTGGCACCCTTGCCGCGCACATCGCCGAGGAACAGTCCCCACGTGCCCGCGCTCAGGGGGAACAGGTCGTAGAAGTCGCCGCCGACCTCGTCGACCGAGGCGATGTGGTAGTGCGCGGCGACATCCAGGCCGGGGACGTTCTCCAGCGCGGGCGGCAGCAGCGTCCGCTGGAGTGTGGTGGCCAGGCGCTGGAGGCGTTCCCGTTCCCGGTCTGCTTCCTGCCGGGCGCGGAGCAGTTCCGTCTCGTACGCGCGGCGGTCACGGGCGTCGAAGACGGTGGTGCGGATCAGCAGGGGCCGGCCGTCGCTGTCCCTCTTGACGGCGGAGGTGACCAGGACCGGCAGCCGGCCGCCGTCGGCGGCCTTCAGCTCCAGCGCGATACCACTGACCTCTCCCTGGAGTCGCAGGAGCGGCGCGAAGTGGGTCTCGTGGTAGAGCTTCCCGCCGACGGTGAGCAGGTCGGCGAACCGCTTGCGGCCCACCAGGTCCTCGCGCCGGTGACCGAGCCAGTCCAGCAGGGTGCGGTTGATCTTGGCGATCCGCCCGTCGAGGAGGGTGGAGAGGTAGCCGCACGGCGCGTTCTCGTACAGGTCCTCCGCGCTGTCCTCGAGCAGCGCGGAGACCTGGCTGCCGCTCGCCACGCCGCCGGGGTCCGGGTCCAAGGGGCCGTCGGATGCGCGGCCGGGGACGTCCCCGGACGTCACCGGCCCGCCCGGGCGGCGAAGGAGGCGATCGCCGCTGCGGTCGCCTCGGGCGCGCTGAGCTGCGGGCAGTGCCCGGTCGCGTCGAGGGTGACCAGCTCGCTCCCGTCGATCTGCGCGTGCACGAACGCCCCCACCTCGCGGGGGGCGATCGCGTCCTCGGCGCTCTGCGCGATCAGCGTCGGGACACGCACCTCGGCGAAATCGTCCCGGTTGTCGGACAGGAACGTGGCGCGGGCGAAGACGCGGGCGATCCTGGGGTCGGTGCGGCAGAAGCTGTTGGTCAGCTCCTCACCCAGTTCCGGGCGGTCCGGGTTGCCCATGATCACCGACGCCATCGCCGCCGACCAGCCCAGATAGTTCGAGTCCAGGGACTCCAGCAGCTCGTCGATGTCCTCGGCGCTGAAGCCGCCCCGGTAGCCGGTCGCGGGATCGTCGATGTAGCAGGGCGACGGGGTGAGCAGGACCAGCCCGGAGAAGCGTTCCGGTTCGCGCACCGCTGCCAGTACGCCGACCGTCGCACTGACCGAGTGTCCGACGAAGACCACGGGGCCGGGATCCAGCTCGTGGCAGATCTCCAGCACGTCATCGGCGTAGCCGTCGAGCGCCGCGTACCGCTCCTCGTTCCATGCCGACAGATCGGACAGGCCGGCCCCCACGTGGTCGAAGAGCACGACCCGGAAGTCGCGTTCCAGCGTCGGGACGACCAGGCGCCACAGGTTCTGGTCGCACCCGAACCCGTGCGCCAGCATCACCACCGGACCGTCGGTCCTCCCGGTCTCGGTGACACGGTTCCTGTTCCGTACATCCATACGGACATCTTCGCATCAAAGCGGCGAACATCTGAATATCGCCATATATCGGACTCGCCTCGCGTGGTATCGGGCCGTGGCCACGGGACACGGCGCACCTCGGCGGGACCGCGCTGGTCGCAGTCCTGGTCGCAGTCCTGGGCGAGCGGCGGTGAGGAGTGGCTGCAACCAGTGGCCGATACGGTCCGGAGGCGTGACCAGCGCCTTTCGCAACAGCCCTAGGGCGCCGCCGTGCCGCCGGGGACGCGTCCGTCCGGCAGGAAGAGCACCGAATTGATGTACCGGCCGTCCCTCGGGATCAGGGCCCTGCGCAGCAGGCCCCGGTGCACCAGGTGCTCCGTCCTGGACTGGTGGCCGGCCAGGTCGAAGTCGGCCAGCGGCATCCACGAGCGGGCGGCCAGGACCCAGCCCCGGTAGCCCTGGCCGGTCAGCAGGGCGACCACCGGGGCGATGGGGCGGATACGGGTCTCGAGCTCGACGAGGAGCGCCGGGCGGTCCCTCCGGAGCAGGCCGGAAGCCCCGAGCAGCGCCGCCAGTTCCTCGCCGTCCACGTCCACCTTCACGAAGCGCACGCCGTGCAGCCCGAGGCTGTCGACCGTGACCGTCCGCACGTCCACGCTGTGTGAGTGGATCTCCCGGCGGGCGAGCGAGGAGACCCCCCGGTCCCCGCGGTCGCCCGCCGGCAGCCACAGCCGGGCGGTGCCCTCACGGTCCCCGGCGGCCGCCTGTACGACGCGGGCGTTGCCGGGCAGCGTCGACCGGAGGTGCCGGGCCAGGTGGGGCACGGGTTCCAGGGTCACGACCCGCTCGCAGCGGGCGGCGAGCCGGCGGGACCAGGGGCCGTACCAGCCGCCGATGTCGATCGCCGTGCCTCCTCGCGGGCAGAAGTCGGCCAGCCGACTCAGTTCCGGTTCGAAGCGCGGATACAGGGCGCAGGCCGCGGAGCCGACCCAGCGGGTGGGCAGGCGGGAGGCGACCGCTGCCGCAAGCGTGGTCACTCGGCGGCCGCCCGCAGGTACGTGGCGTGGTCGTCCTCCGTGACCCTGCTCCCCGAGGACGGAAGCAGCTGCGGGATGCCGTCCACGATGGGGTAACTGAGCTGGAGCCTCGGGTTGTAGAGGATGTTCTGTTCGCTGAGCAGCGTCAGCGGGCCCTTGTCGAGCGGGCAGGCGAGGATGCGCAGCAGCGGGTCGTCGGCGTCCATGGCACCTTCCTTGGGTTCGGGTGATCGGATCCGGTCGGTCCGGTCGGTCCGGTCGAGTGCGGCAGCCCTTACGTGCGCGGGGCCGGATCGTGGCGCGGGAGCGCGAGCAGCACGGACAGCGCCAGCGCCGTACCGGCCACGCGCAGAGTCAGCAGGAGCGGATCCTCCGGCAGCCGCTCCCCGAACGTGATCGTCCCGAGCACCGCCGTGAACAGGCACGTCACCGTCGTGCAGACGGGCACGATGAGGGAGGCGCGGCAACGCTGCAGCGCCGTCTGCGACATGACGAGACCGGCCGCCGCGGTGAACATCAGCAGGTACGGGTAGGGCGAGGTGAACAGCGAGTGGGCCGCGTCGGTGACGTCGGCCGTGGTCAGGCGACTCGACGCGCCCTTGATCGCCAGCGAGCTGACCCCGTACAGCAGGCCCACGGCCACGCCGTAGCCGATGCCGTTGGTCGGCAGCCGGTGGCGCTTGCGGGAGCGCTGCTCGACCCGGCCGTAGAGCCACACGCCCGCGGCGAGTGTCGGCACGCTCACCAGCAGCACCAGCGTCCACGGAGCTCCGCCGCTCACCGTGTCCTCGTCCTCGCGGACGGAGGCGACGACCATCAGGAGCGCCACGAGCACCGCGCCGAGGGCGTAGCGCTCGCGGCCCGACGGCTGCTCGCCGAGCACCGCCGACGACAGCAGCAGGAGCAGCACGAGGCCCGACACGAAGATGCCCTGCGCGGCCGCGATCGGCAGCGCCCGGTAGACGATCAGCTGGGCCGCGAACCCGGCGGCCAGCGCCAGCGATCCGGCGATCCACGCCGGACTGGTCAGCAGCACCAGGACGACGTGCACGGGCCTGCCGGCGGAGAGCGCCGGGAGCCGGCCGAGGGCTCTCTTCTCCAGTACGAAACCCACGCTGTACAGCAGGTTGGCCACCAGCGCCGCGCCCACGCCCCACCACACGGCCGCTACCCCCGCCGGGCGTGCGCGAGGAGGACGGACGCCGCACCGGGCACCGCGCACGCCGCCCGGTCCAGCAGCCGCAGCCCGCGCGGCACCCCGTGGAACGGCGCGCCCGTGATCCGCACGTCGTGGAATCCGGCGGCCGTGAGGTACGAGCGCAGGGCACGGGCCGTGTACAGCCGCAGGTGGCCCACCACCTGCGAGCCGGGCCGGCCGTGGATCCCGCGCAGGCTCACCTCGGAGAACACGGGCTGCACCCCGGCCAGCAGCAGGGCGCGGTTGTACCAGGCCGCGAGGTTCGGCGTGGAGAGCATCAGATGGCCGCCCGGCCGCAGGATCCGACGCAGTTCGTCCAGTGCGTGGTCCGGGTCGACCAGATGCTCGATGACCTCGCTGAACAGCACCGCGTCCGCGCACCCGTCGGCGAGCGGCAGCCCGCAGTCGAGTTCGCCGCGCACCACGTTCCCGAGGTGCGGGCGGGCGCGGCGCAGCGCGTCGTGCGACCAGTCGACGCCGACGAGCCGGTGGCCGCGGAGGAACGGCGCCGCAGCCCGCGCCGCGCTGCCGTCGCCGCATCCCACGTCGACGACGAGCTGCCCCGGCGACGTGCCGAGGGCCTCGGCCAGCAGCCGTGCCTGGCGTCTGCTGCGGGCGTCGCCCGAGGCGACCGGGACGGCCGGATCCTCGTAGAAGTCCCGCAGGGCCGGTGAGCCGGTGCCGGTCACAGGGCCTCCATCGCCGTCAGATGGTGGACGAACAGTTCGCGCAGCCGTACGCCGTCGTCGTCGCAGAGCAGGGAACGCGACCACCGCAGCACCAGATGGAGCCGGCCATCCGTGGAGGCGGTGGTGACGGTGAGCCCGCGCGGCATCCTGGCCGGCGCGGAGAACCACACGGCGAAGGCCCGCCCGGCGTCGCCGAAGTCCAGCGGGTACGGGATGCGGCCGATGTTGCTCAGCAGCGTCGTCGAGGTCCACGGCGCGGCCAGCAGCCGCAGGCCGCGGGTGAGCCCCGCCCGCGCCGCGACCGGCAGGACGGGGAGTGTCAACAGGCCTGCTCCGTGGCCCAGTTGAGGCCGTGGCTCGGCCTTGAGGGCGCGGGTCCGTTCCGCGGTGCGGCGCAGCAGCAGCGCGAGGTCGAAGCCGTCGGTCCCTGTGGCCGTCTCTGTGGCCGTGAAGCCGACCTCGACCAGACGGGTGCCGTTGCCGATGGGCATCTCGGGTCCCCGGCTGCGGTCGTCAACGGGCATGGTGATGCGCAGCGGCCGGCGCGGCGCGCCGTGCGCCCGGTTCCAGCCGGCGACGGTCAGGGCGGTGGCCACCATCAGCTGGTCGTTGACGGTGTAGGAAGCTCCCGCTTCCCGCCGGGGCACGGGCAGTTCGGTGACGAGCATCGCGTTGCCCGGCACCGGCCCCGGGGTGCCTGCCGCGACCCGCGCGGGTCTGCCGGGCAGGGTCGGGCCGCCCGCCCGGTGCGGCCGTCCGGCGGGTGCCGGCCGGGCCGGCGGGGGCAGGGCGGGGGCCGGCGCACCGCTGTAGATCTCCGCCGCCGTGGCCGCCAGCCGCAGGCACGCGGGGCCGTCGAGAGCCGTGTGGTTGAGCGTGAACACCAGCACGCAGCCGTCTCTGCCGGGCTCCTCGACGACCTCGAGCCGCAGCGGCGGCGAGGACGTCAGGGGCGGCGCCTCGGCGAGGGCGCGGTCCCGTGCCCGGGCGAGGGCGCCCGCCGCGCGCGGCGGGAACGTCACCACCTCCGTGTCGGGCCGGCGCGTCAGCTCCCACTCGTAGCGCCGTGCGAGCGGCCCGCGGGCCCGCTCCCGCATCAGTGCGCGCGGATACCGGCACAGGGCCTCGCCGAAAGCGGAGCGCAGCCGGTCCGGTTCGATGGCGCCGGGGAGATGGATCTCGATGTGCACCGTGTTGGGTTCCGTGTCCTGCGCGCAGTGCCGTGCGACCTCGTCGACGACCGGGAACGGCACCCGCGGCAGGTCCGGGTACGCCGCGTCGGGGGATGTGGGGCGTTCGACCGTCGCCATCAGAGACTCCTTCCGGGGTGGTGGGGCGGCGGTCCGCCGCTGCCGGACGCCGGGGGCGCCGGTGCACCGGGCGGCCGGGGCGGACGAGGTTCCGGTGTGCCGGAACCGGGTGGGCGGCCTGCGTCGGGGACCGTCGCCCGCGGGGCGGCCGGTCCGCCGTACCGGTGGGCGCCGGTGGGGCCGCCATGTTCCCGCCCGACGCTCACCAGAGCCGCGAACAGGGCTGTCAGGGCGAGGAGTTGAGCCGCCGGTCCGTACGCGCCCCGGTCCGGTGAGAGCCCGTCACCCGCGCCCAGCACGGCCACCGCGCCGGCTCCGGCCATCGCCGTGAACGCGAGCGGTACGAGCAACACCGGTCGCAGCCGTGCCACGACCGCCAGCACGGGCACCACCACCGCCACCGGGCCGGCGACCACCACGGCCACCAGGGTCAGGGCCACCGTGCCGAGCAGCGGCCCGGGCGCGGGAGGCGCCGCCGCGGTGTGCTCCGCGGCCCGGCCGCGTCGCCCGAGGAGCGCGAGGCACACCAGCACGGCGAGCAGCAGCCCCGCGCCGG
The DNA here is from genome assembly GCF_001278075.1 of Streptomyces pristinaespiralis. Lineage (GTDB taxonomy): Bacteria > Actinomycetota > Actinomycetes > Streptomycetales > Streptomycetaceae > Streptomyces > Streptomyces pristinaespiralis. The sequence continues at coordinate 7,347,840 of NZ_CP011340.1, forward strand.
CGAGCCCGGCGCGGTACATCCACGACGGTTCGTACTCGAGCTCCACCGTGCCGCCCTGCCCCGCGGGGATAAGCCAGCCCTGCTGCCAGCCGTCGATCCGCAGCGGGGTCAGCTCCTCACCGTCCAGCGTGGCCTTCCAGCCGGGGTTGTGGTTCTCGTGGAGCTGGAGGTACGAGGCGTCTCCCGGCCCGACCCGCACGGACCGGTGGTCACCCGTGCCTTCCCGGACCTCCAGGGCCCGTTCCGGCCCGGCGGACGCCGGCGTACCGGTCGTGAGCGTGACGCCGGTGACGGCGAGGGGGCCCGCGTCCCCGGCCTCGACCGTGTGGGTCCGTTCGTCGAGGTCCACCCGGCTCCCGTCCGTGCAGAGCGAGACGTCGACGGGCCGGCGCCCGGTCAGGTCCCGTACCCGGCCTTCGGCGCGGGTCTCGAGGAACTGCCCGTCGACGGAGAGGACCGGCCCCTTGCCGCACGGCAGCGTGAACGTCTTGTCCGGGTCCGGCTGTGGTGCGCGGAACTCCTTCAGGGCCGGGATGTGGATCTCGCTCAGGCCGACCGGAAGCTGCAACTGGTCGTCGGCGACCGGGTTGTGCAGCGTCAGCGGCGCGGTCCGCGAGACGGTGATGTCCATCCGGTCGGTGGTGATGGGCGGGAACCGGGCCATGCCGTTCTCGTCCACGGCGGCGACGGCGGTCCCGTCGGGCGAGCTGATCTGCACCTGTTCGGGCCGGGTGGAGAGCCCGCCGGCCGCCGCGAAGACGATCTCGCCGACCGAGGTCTTCTTCGGCCAGGACAGATGGAGCACCGGACGCTCACCGGCGATCCAGGCCGTGGTGAGGTCGCCGTCCGTGAGGTTGCGGGGGCTGAGGTTCGTTCCCAGGGCCGCCGTCGAGTCGGCGCTCGTGACGATCTTGTCGCGCTGACCGGTCAGTTCGAACAGCAGCTTGTCCAGCGCTTCGCCCGGCACGGGCAGTGCGGTGGCACGGACGGTGTACGCGCCGGAGCGGGCCGCGGTGAACTGCCGGTGCAGCCCCACCTCGGCGGCCACCGCGGACAGTCCGCCCGGGTCGCTGCCGCGCTGGAGCGAGTAGACGACGGAGCCGCCGGTCTCCTTCGGGGCGTCCTCGGGAAGCCGGAGCATGCGCGTGACCTGGACGCTGGGCACGGTGATCTCGGCGAACCCGGCCCCCGTCAGCCCGGGGCGCCCCTGCTGGGACTCAAGGACGGTGACCTTCAGCCAGGACGCGGCCCCTTCCGGGGCGTCGACCTGCTGGACGGAGCCGTCGGGCCGGAGGGCACTCGTACGGCTGCCGAGGTCGGTCTCGACACGGACGGCCGTCGGCGCGGCGCGGACGTTGCCGCTTGGCAGCGGGGTCAGCCGGAGCGTGGCCGGCACGGTCGTCGGCCCGTTGAAGTCGATCCTGACCCATTCGCCCTCCGGTGAGCCGGGCGAGCCCTCCGCCCAGCCGGTGGCGGGGTTGCCGTCGAAGGCGTTGACCGGGTCGTACTGCGGCAGGTGGAAGAGCCAGTTCCCCGCGGACGACGCGCTCACGGAGGCGGCGCCCCGGAGCACGGCGGTGGTCTGGTGCCCAGGGCTCGTCAGGGGCAGGATCTGCCGCGGCTCGGCACCGGGGTCCTGCACCGCCTCGGCGGCGTTGCGTTCCTCGCGGGTGTAGGTGTGGGACGTGTTCGAGTTGACCAGCCCGAAGCGGGTGTCGGCGCGGCGCATCCCGTCCCCCGCCGCGTACAGCGACGGCCGGTCCACGCCCGGGAGTTCGTCGCCGGCGAGAACGGCCGGCCGGCCGTCGAGCCGCCCGCCCGCGGACAGCGGCAGCAGGGACTCCGGACCGCCGCTGACGACGGCCGCCGCCGACGCCGGCGTCAGCCGGGCCTTGCCGGGGCGAGCGGTGCCGGCCGGGGGTTCGTAGATCTCCACGGCCCGCTGGCGGGGGAACAGCCCCTCGACCTGGACCGGTGTGTCCTCGGCGATCCGCCCGCCGGTCAGCACGGGGCCGAAGCCGGCGACGCGCCTGTAACCGGACGCCTCCAGGGTCCGTTTCACCGTGGTGGTCGGGACGTGGCCCAGCTGGCGGGGGTCGAGGTCGTTGCGCACCACGACGTGGTGCAGCCCGGCCCGCCGCAGAAAGGCGCTCAGGCCCGGTACCTCGCCTCCGGTGGTGAGCGCCTGCTCGACGGCGTCCATCGCACGGCGGTTGCCCGGTGTGCCGAAGGGCACGTAGTCCCGCTGCGCCCACGGTGAGCGCGCGAGGACGTCCAGCGGCTGGTCGATGGGAGAGCCCCAGGTGTAGATGCCGTGCGCGGTCGCCGGCACGACGAGGGCCCGGTCCTGGGCCGCGTTGTCCGCCAGCCAGTCGGCGGTCGTCTCCCAGTACGCGGGCAGCCGCTGGAACGAACCGGGCTGGAGGATCGAGCCGTTGACATACGGCCAGCACAGGCCCGGCAGTACGAGAAGGGCCGCCGCCGGGACGAGGCGCCGCCCGCGCAGCCTCGGCACGAGGGAGACGACGGCGGTCAGGTGCGTCAGGCCCAGGGCCAGCGCCAGCGCGGCTCCCGTCTGGAACTTGTAGACGTTGCGGAACGGCACCAGCGGGCCGTCGAGCCAGTCCCGCACGGTCCCGTGGAAGGGGCCGCCCAGCGCCCCGCCGTACCCGGCCAGCGTGACGAGGCAGACGGTGAGCACGGTCACCACCAGCCAGCGGCGTTCGGGCAGATCCCGCCGGGCGAGACCGGCGAGCCCCAGTGCGGCGGCGAGCGCGGAGCACATGACGACAAGGGCCGAGGTGACGACGGTCCAGCCGGCCGGGAGCCACGCCTCGCCGAAGTTGAGATAGCCCACCCAGTTCCCCGCGCCGCGCAGCACCTCGGTCGCCGACATCGTGGCGGTGGTGGTCTGCGAGGACTCCACGTACGGCATGAAGTTCTCGCCGTACACGCCGAGGAGCAGCAGCGGAACGATCCACCAGGCGGTGGCGAGGACCACCGAGGGGGTCCACCAGGCGATGAGCGCCCGCTTGCGCGGACCGCCGGGCCGGCACAGCAGGTAGAACCCGACGGGCAGCAGAGAGGCAAGTGTCGACGCGGCGTTCACGCCGCCCATCAGGGGGATCAGCAGCGCGGAACGGGCTGCGGCGATCCGGGGCGCGGTGTGCGGGTTCGTCAGCGGCAGCAGCACCCACGGCAGCATCGCGCCGGGCAGCGCGGCCGCGGAGGTCGAGCCGACGACGATCGTGTACGTGGGCCACAGGGCGTAGACGGCCGCGCCGAGGAGCCTGCTGCCCGGCGAGCCGGCACCCAGCCGCTCCGCCAGCCGCAGCGCCCCCCAGAAGGCCGTGGTGACCACGATCGAGAGCCACAGCCGCTCCGCGAGCCAGACGGGCAACTGGACCAGATCCGCCAGCGCGTGGAACGGCAGCATGGGGACGGCGTAGCCGATGTACTGGTCGGCGATGCCGCCGAAGCCGGACCGGTCGTGCCACAGACCGCTCAGGTCGCTGAGGAACTGCCACGGGTCGGCGACCACGCCGAGCTTCGTCTCGAACGTCATCCGGCCCGGCGACACCGCCAGGAAGGCCACGAACACCGCCGCCCAGAAGCCCACCAGCCAACGGCGCGACCGGGGTTCCGGCGACCGGCCGGAGGGCGGACCGCCGGCCGCGGGACGGGCGGGCGGTCGTGTGTGGACAGCGCTGGTCATGAACACCGCCGGAGAATGAGGAGGAGGTTCCAGGTGGCGAACTCACGCAGGCCCGGCACACGCGGGACGAGCTCGGGGAGGACCGGCCAGTACCGCGAGCGCGCGCAGACGAGGTCCACATCGCCGCGGCCCCTGACATGGCGCAGTGTCGGGCCGACACCGATCGCGAAGAGGTTCTCGCCGAGCCGGTGCTTCGCGGCCCGCCCGCTGCGGCGCTCGAACCGGGCACGGGCCCGCTCCGCGCCCAGATAGTGCCAGGGCGCCCACTCGTGACCGCCCCACGGCGAGAGCCAGTTGGTGAACGACACGTAGATCAGTCCGCCGGGCCGGGTGACGCGGACCATCTCGCTCAGGAAGGTCCGCGGGTCGGCGACGTGTTCCAGCACGTTCGACGAGAAGCAGACGTCGGCCGCGCCCTCGGCGAGGGGGAGGAGGTATCCGTCGGCGACGACCGTTCCCTCGCCCGGAGAGGCCGCCAGTTCGGTGACGTCCGGTTCGAAGAGGTAGCCGTGTGCGCCGCGCCGTCTGAACTCACGGGTGAAGTGACCGCTGCCGCCGCCGATGTCGACGACGACCCGGCCGTCCAGCTTCATGTACCGCTCCACCTGGTCGGCCGCGTCGCGGGCGAGCAGCCCGTAGGCACGGGCGGGGTCGGCCTGTTCGCGCATGAACGCCCGGAAGAGCGTGAGGGAACGCCGGAACGAAGGGTCCTTCACGTCCGCGCGCCGTTCGTGGTGGCGGGTGTCCCGCTCCGTGGAACGGGTGAGCGGCCCACCGCTTCCTCGGCCACGGCCTCGAAATGCCGCACCGTGCTGCTCCAGCGGAAGGCGGCGGCGCGCTCGGCGGCGGCCTTCCCCATGTCCTCGCGCCGGTCGCAGTCGAGGGCCAGCGTGCACCACGCCGCGGCGAACGACGACTCGCCGCGGCACAGCAGGCCCGTGACGCCGTCCTGGACCGAATCGCGCAGGCCGGGTACGTCGAAGCCCAGGGTGGGGGTGCCCCGTGCCCCGGCCTCCGTCACCACAAGGCCCCAGCCCTCGACGGCCGCGGGATGCAGCAGCAGCCACGACTCGCAGAGCAGGCGGTGCTTCTCCTCCTCCGGCACATGGCCGGTGAACTCGACGCCCTCACCGGCGAGTCGCTCCAGACGGGCCCGCTCCGGCCCGTCGCCGACGACGACGAGCCGGCCACCGGTGACCGGCCGGACCCGTTCCCACAGGCGCAGCAGCAGATCGACGCGCTTGTAGTCGACCAGCCGGCCCAGCGCGAGGAACATCGGCGTCCGCGAGCGCGGGCTGCGCGCGGCCGGTTCGTCGACGCCGTTGTGCACGACCCGGATCCGGCGGTCGGGCACGCCGATCGCGCGCAGGGCGCCGGCCGTGGACGGAGAGACGGCCACCATGAGGTTGCCGCGGTGCGCGCGGGCGAGCGCCCAGTGTTCGAGCAGCCGTCCGGCACGGGCCACGGGCGGCGGGAAGCGCATGTCCCAGAGCTCGGTGTGGACGTGGTTGACCAGGCAGACGGTGGGACCGCGGTGCCAGAGGGGGGCCAGGTACGGCATGCCGTTGCACACCTCGACCAGCAGATCGCACGCGCCGACCTGCCGGGCGAACGCGGACCGTGCGCCGGCGTAGTGCCCGAGCCGGCCGCCGGCCGACACCACCCGGTACGAGCGGTGCACGGCGGGCCCGCCGCACAGCAGGGTGATCCGGTGGCCCCGCGCGGTGAGGCCCTGCGCGAGCTGGTCCACGAGCAGTTCGGAGCCGCCGGCGGCGGAGTTGCCGAGGTCACGGTGGGCGAGGAAGACGATGTGCCGGGGGCTTCCGGACAACTCCGGGAGCACGGCCTGGCGTTGGTGCGGGCGGGCCGGCGGCTGCTGCCGCGCCTCGAGCAGTGGGGGAGGTACGTGCTGGGGCATGGGTGCTCCAACTCGTTTCGGGGTGCGGAGGGGAATGGGGGGGTGGCGGTGCCGGGTCGGGGACGGTGGGGGGTGACCGGGGGGCCGTGCTGTGGTGGGGACAGCCAGTTTTGGATACGCCGTCGGCGCGCGGCTACTCACCGGTATGACAACTTGTGCGCCTCTCAGGCGGGCGGACTCGTCATCATGTGAGCATTCGCGCGGTCCGGAGCCGGACGGCGACCGCGTGCCACCAGCGCGGCGCCGATCACCGCGAGCAGGCCGCCCAGTGCCGCCGCGCCCACCGGAGCGGTGGAACCGAGGACGGCGAGCTTGCCGCTGTCGCGTGAGGCGAGCTCGACCTGCTGCCGCTGTGTCTCCGCCGTGAACGCGAGCCGCTCGCTCTCCAGCAGCACCACCGCGTCCTTGTCCGAGCCCGGCGCGCGCAGCGTCTTACGGGGACCGATGGCGGCGTGCACGATCCGCCCGGTGCGCCGGTCCACGACCAACTCGACGGCGCTGTTGGAGTACCACTCCTCGGCCAGCACCTGCGGGGCCTTGTCCCTGCCGACCAGCCGTCCCGGCACCTGGCGCACCCCGGTCCTGGTCGGCGGCACGCTGCCGGTGAACCGCAGGCCCTCGTAACCCTGGATCTTCGCCGTGCCGCTGTAGCGGAGCCGGATCACGCCCCCGAGCGTGCCGTCCCACCAGCGGTAGGAGCGCTTCTCGACGTCGAAGGGGAACTTCAGGTAGGCCTCGCCGTCGAAGACGGGGGACTCGTCGCAGCAGTGCACCGGCTCGTTGGTGGCCCGGTCGGTCACCCAGCGCTCCAGCGTCCACTGCAAGGAGTCCCGGGTGTCGGCGGCCGGCAGGGTGGCGTCGCTGTCGACGGAGGTGGACACGTCCCACACGGCGTTGCCGCTCTTCTCGCTGTCGGCCACGTCGCCCCGTACCTGACGGGTCACCGTGATCCGCTGCCCGTGCACGGTTCTCACCTTCGAGGTGTCGAAGTAGCTGCCGGTGCCGGTGAACACGGTGGTGGTGTCGACGTCGACGGGTGTGCGCTTGGCCTGGGGTGCCACGTACCAGGCGAGAAGGGGAGCCAGCACGAGCAGGAAGACTCCTGCCCCGAAGAGCAGAAGCGAGGTCGGTGAAGCAGTACGGCGCATCCGGCACTCCTGGATCGGAAGAAGTCGCAGGGAGATGCACGGACCCCGGGCCGGTCAGCCCTCGAGGGCTCAGAACAGTAGGCAGCCACTTGACGGAATGTCAATGTACTGTCAACACTGTGCGTTCAGCCGGTGGGGGCCGGCCGACGGGTGGGGATCGCCTCCAGCTAGGAGCTGACCCGACATGCGCAGACTTCTTGCCGCCGCCGTCACCGCAGCGTTGGCCGCGGCGCTCGCCGTGGGCACGGCCCTCGGCATCGTGGCCGCGCTGCAGAGCACCCCGGAGCAGCCGAACACCCCGCTGATCAGTTACGACACCGGGCGGCCCGCCCGATGACGCGCCCCGCGTGGAGCGAGGTCCCCCAGGCGCAGCTCGACCGGTTCGCCGCGATCGCCCTCGCCGGGGCCCAGGAGCTCGCCCAGGAGATCCTCGGCGAGATACGGCGCGAGCACCCCGAACTGAGGCTCACGGGGGACGAGTCGGGCGAGCCGATGGCGCTCGTCGGCATCCGCCGCGCCATCGAGGGCTTCGTGCACAACCTGGCGTCAGGCACCGGGCGTCCCCGCGTACCGCCGGACGTCTTCCAGGAGTTCGGCCGCGGCGAGGGCCGCGGCGGCCGCAGCCTCGACTCGCTCCAGGCCACCTACCGGCTCGGCGTCAGACTGGCCTGGCGGCGGTTCGCCGAGATCGGCCAGCAGGTCGACATCGCCGCTCCCGCCATGTACGAACTCGCCGAATCCGGCTTCGAGTACCTGGACGGCCTGGTGGAACAGTCGGTACGGGGCTACGCCGAGGCCGCTGCCCGCCGTGCGGGCGAAAGGCTGCGCCTGCAACGCCAGTTGATCGACCTGCTGCTCGTGGAGCACCGCGGCGACCCGGCCGGGACGCTCGCGGAAAGGGCCGCCCGCATCGGCTGGGACCTGCCCGCCACCGTCGCCGTCGGCGTTCTGGTACGCCCCGCCAGGGAAGCCGTCGCACCGGCCGTCGAACAGGGCATCCTCCTCGACATGGAGAGCGAACAGCCGCGCATCGTCGTGCCGGAACCGTGCACCGCCGGCCGTGCGGAGACCCTGCGCCGTGCCACGGCCGGCTGGTCGGGTGCGATCGGCCCGCCGGTGCCGCTCGCGGCCGCCGCCAGGTCGCTGCGCTGGGCGGAGACGGCGGTCCGCCTCATCGAGAGCGGACTGCTGCCGGACGGCGAGGTGCTGCACTGCACGGAACGCACGGAGGAACTGGTCTTACTGCCGTCGGGGGAGCTGATCGACGCGGCGGCCCGCCGCTGCCTGGCGCCCCTCCGCGACGCCGCCCCCACCCAGGCCCGCCGCCTTGCGGAGACCCTGCTCGCCTGGATGGAGACCGCGGGCGGAGCACCCGAGGTGGCGCACCGTCTGGGCATCCACCCCCAGACGGCCCGCTACCGGCTGCGGCAGATCCGCGAACTGTGGGGCGACCTGATCGACGACCCCGACCGCCGCTTCGAGATGCTGCTCGTGCTGCGTTCCCAGCGGCTGCGCGGGCAACTGGGGGAGGGCGGTCTCTGAACGTGCGCCCGCAGCCTCACGCCCCGCCCATGACCCACCCGTACGCGGCCTCCGCCGTGAACTCCCGCTGCCCGCCCTTGAACAGCAGGTCCGCCGCGAGGAACGCGGTGTCCTCCGCCGTGTCCTCGACGTACGGCACGGCGATGCACCTCATCCCCGCCGCGCGGGCGGCCGCCGCCCCCGGCGGCGCGTCCTCCACGACCACGCAGTCGGCCGGTGCCGCGGCCAGGCGCCGCGCCGCCTCCAGGAAGACGTCGGGCTCCGGCTTGCCGCGGCCGACCTCCTCCGCGGACACGGTCACCGCGATGTGCGCCGCGAGACCGGTACCGGCGAGCACGGCCTCGATGGCGGCCCGTGAGGAACCGGAGGCCACCGCCATCGGCACGCCCCGGGCCGACAGGCGCTCCATGAACGCGCGCATCTGGGGAAACACGTCCGTCGATGCGCTCGCCAGCTCCAGGTAGGCGCGGTTCTTCGCGGCCAGCAGCTCGTCGAGCGGCGCGTCGAGGGCGTACCGGGCGCGCAGGATCTCCAGTGTCTCCCGGGTGCCGATGCCGATGAACCGCGTGTGCTGCTCCCAGTCGAAATCGAGCACCCCGTGCGCCGCGAGGACCCGGCGTCCCGCTTCGAAGTAGTTCGGCTCGCTGTCCACGAGCGTGCCGTCGAGATCGAAGATGACAGAGGGGGTACGCGCAGTGCTCATGCCGTCCAGCATGCCAAGCGCCGGTTCAGCGCGGCGCACCGGCCGACCGGCCGACGGCCTCGACCAGCGGCAGCAGCCGGTAGGGCACCCGCTCGCGCAGGGCCATCTCGGTGCGGGTGCGCACCACGCCGGGCAGATTGATCAGCCGCTGGATGACGTCCTCGAGATGTCCGTTGTCCCGCGCGGCGACCCGGGTCAGCAGGTCCCCGCCGCCGGTGATCGAGAACGCCTCGATGATCTCGGGCACGGCCGCCAGGGCGTCGCCCACCTCGTCCAGATGCCCCTGGGTGACCTCGATGTGCACGAAGGCCAGTACCGGATGCCCCAGCGCGCCGGGGGAGAGGTGGGGCCCCGTCCCGGTGATCACGCCGTCACGCTCGAGGCGGTCGATCCTGGCCTGCAGCGTCCCGCGGGCGATGCCGAGGATGCGGGCGTACTCACGCACACTCGTGCGCGGCTGCTCGATCAGCAGACGCAGGATGCGGGTGTCGAGCTCGTCCACCGCCATGGTCCGTCGGGCCCTTTCGCGGCGCGTATCAGGGACCTCCACCGTACCAATGGCCCAGTGGGACGGGCCCGGACGGGGCCGGTGCCCCGTGGCTCACCACTCGAAGTCGTCCAGCAGCGTGCCCCCGGGCGGCACCTGCCCGTCGGTCAGCGACTGTTCCGTCCAGATCACCTTCCCGGTCGGTGTGTACCGCGTTCCCCACCGGGCGGACAGCTGGGCGACCAGGAACAGGCCACGGCCGCCCTCGTCGGTGGAGGCCGCACGCCTCAGGTGGGGAGAGGTGCTGCTGCCGTCCGACACCTCGCAGATGAGGCTCCGCTCGTAGAGCAGCCGCACCCGGATCGGCTCGCTGCCGTACCGGATCGCGTTGGTGATCAGTTCACTGAGGACCAGCTCGGTGGTGAACCCGGCCGCATCGAGGCCCCACTCGTCCAGCTTGCGGCTGCACGCGCTGCGGACGGGCGCCACCGCCGCGGGGTCGCGCGGGACGTCCCAGGTGGCGATCCGGCTCTTGTCGATCAGCCGGGTGCCGGCCACGAGCAGGGCGATGTCGTCCCGCCGGGTCGCCGGCACCATGGCGTCGAACACTGCCTCGCAGATCTCCTCCGGGCTCCGGTCGGCCCGGCCCGCGAGAACCGTGCTCAGCGCGTGGAAACCGGCGTCCAGATCACGGTGGCGATGCTCCACGAGCCCGTCGGTGTAGAGGACCAGACGGCTTCCCTCCGGCAGCCGCACCTCCGCGGACTCGAACGGCAGACCGCCCAGGCCCAGCGGCGGGGACACGGGCAGCGGAAGGAACTCCACGCTGCCGTCCGGACGTACGAGGGCCGGCGGCAGATGCCCGGCCGTAGCGAGCGTGCACATACCGGAGACCGGGTCGTAGATGGCGTAGAGGCAGGTGGCGCCGGTGATCCCCTCGGTGCCCTCGCCCGGCTCGTCCTGGTCGATGCGGCCGACCAATTCGTCGAGACGGGCGAGGAGTTCGTCCGGGGGAAGGTCGAGGGTGGAGAAATTGTGGACCGCGGTACGCAGCCGGCCCATCGTCGCGGCGGCGTGCAGCCCGTGGCCCACCACGTCCCCGACGACGAGGGCGACCCGTGCCCCCGGCAGCGGGATCACATCGAACCAGTCGCCGCCGACCCGGGCCTGCGCCGGCAGATACCGGTAGGCGATGTCGACGGCGCTGTGACTGGGCACACCATGCGGCAGCAGGCTGCGCTGCAGCGTCTCGGCCATGGTGTGCTCGCGGGTGAAGCGGCGGGCGTTGTCGATGGCGACAGCGGCCCGCGTGGCCAGTTCCTCGGCGAAGGACAGGTCCTCCTCGCCGAAGCGCTCGTCGCGCTCCGAACGCCAGAAGTTGACCATGCCCAGCACCACGCCACGGGCCTGCAGCGGAGCAGTGATCAGCGAGTGGACCCCGTACGCGAGGGCGTTGTCCGCTCCTTCGGGGTCCTGGGCACGCCAGCCGTCGGCGACGGTCAGATCGGCCTCGAGCACCGCGTGCCCGCCCGACAGGGCCGCGGCCATCGGCGTCGCGGGGGAGAGGAAGCGGATCACGTCGCCCACCGGCTGGAAGGGGTGGTCCGTGCGGATGCCGGTCAGCGCGGCGCGGCGCATCTCCGTCGGAGCGCCCGACGGCTCGTCACCGTGCAGCACCGGGTTCAGCAGCTCGACGGTGACGAAGTCCGCGAACCGGGGGACCGCCACCCGGGACAGCTCCTCCGCGGTCCGCACCACGTCCAGCGTCGTGCCGATCCGCCCGCCGGCGTCGTAGAGGATCTTCAGACGCTGCCGGGCGGTCTCGGCCGTGCCGGACAGGGCCCGCAGTTCCGTGGTGTCCCGCAGGGTCGCCACATTGCCGGAGTGCCCCCCGTACGGAACCGTGGGGCGGGTGCTCACCGCGAGCAGCCGGTCCCCGGCCGAGCGCACCTCGTCGGTCACGGAACGGTCGGAGGCCAGCAGAGCGGCGATGCCGCTGTCGAGGCCGAGGTCGGTGACGAGGCGTCCGTCGGCGTCCGGCGGCAGTTCGAGGAGCCGCCGGGCCTCGTCGTTCGCCAGCATCAGCCGCCCGTCGCCCCCGACGATCAGGACGCCCTCGCGCACCGCGTGCAGGACCGCGTCGTGGTGCTCGTACATCCGGGTCATCTCGGCGGGACCGATGCCGTGCGTCTGGCGGCGCAGCCGGCGGCTAACCAGGAGGGCGCTGCCCGTGGCCAGGGCCAGTGCCCCGGCGGCGGAGAACAGGAGCATCGGGAGCTGCCGGTCCACCGCGTTGCCCACGTTCTCGATCTGTACGCCCGCCCCCACCAGGCCGATGACGTCGCCCCGGGAGTCGACGACGGGGACGACCGCCCGTGCGGCGTCGCTGGGAGCGCCTTCGTAGATCTCGGTGAAGGCCTCACCGGCTGCCGCTCGCTCGACGCCGGCGGTGCGCGCGCCGATCAGGCGCGGGTCGGTGTCGGCGTACCGGATCCCGTTCTTCGCCATCACGGTGACGAAGTCGACGCCCGCCTCCTGGCTCGCACCGACGATGAGCGGCTGGAGCGCGGCGGTGGGGTCCGGCGACGTGAGCGCGGCCGCCGTTCCGGGGGCGTGGGCGAAGGCCGCGGCGGTCGCCAGCGACCGGTTCTCCGCTTCCTGCTCGCTCTGATTCCTCGCCTGGAGCACCAGCGCGGCCACCGCGGCGATGATCAGCAGCACCGCGACCGCGATCTGCAGGAGGAGTACCTGCCCGGCGACGGTGCGCGCGCCCAGCAGGGACTCCCGCGGTCCCCACAGCGGGCGCCTCGATGTGTCGGGCCTGTGCCCGTTCATAGCGCTCCACTTCCCGGAGATGGGCGCCGACGCCGGGCGGACGCCCGGCGAAAGGCCACGTACCGCGCTCCGGACCGGGCGGTCGGCCCGGTCATGTCTCTTTTCTAACACTTGATGCGCTTTCGAGGGGTCGCCCCACGGCGGCGCGTACCACTCAGCGCACCACCTCTTCCCTTGTCATCGGGGGCTCGGCGGGCGTCAGGGCCGGCGGGCCGAGGAGCACCGCCCGGAGCACCTTCGGCGCGAACAGGGCGCTGAGCGGAGCGGTCAGCGTCAGTACGGAACGGAACGCCCGTCCGACGACCGGGTCGCCCGGGTAGCGGTGCTGGACGCGGGACAGGTACCAGCCGGCCGCCCGGTCGGCGGCCCTGACGGTCACGGCGCTGCCCACCGCCCCCGGCATCTGCTTGTCCGCCCCCGCCGAGATGTCCCAGGCCTGGCGTGACGCCTCCAGGAGCGCACGCTGGACCCGGCGTGTGGTCGGTGTCCGCCGGGGGTCGGCCAGCGCGTCGCGCAGTGCCACCGCGCTCATCGCGGCCACCGCCATGCCCTGCCCCTAGATGGGGTTGAACGTGCACAGCGCGTCGCCCGCGGCGAGGAAACCGGCCGGCCGGCGTCCGGGCCGGTCGTAGCGGCGGCGCATGTTCGACGTGCCGCGGAAGCCGAACGGCGGCGCCTCCGGCCGCGCCTCGCGCAGCCAGTCGTGGATGAAGGGATGCGGGAGACGGGCCGCGTAGGCGGTGAACCCCTCCTCGTCCGTGGGGGGTTCGTCGCCCCGCAGTCCCGAGAGGGTCACCAGGTACCGGCCGTCCTCCAGGGGCAGCACCCCGCCCCCGTACACCTGCGACGGACCGGGCAGGACGTAGTAACCGAGCGACCGGGAGCCGAGGTTGTCGCCCTTGTTGTGATAGACGCGGGAGGCGTACGCGAGGCCGGTGTCGATGGTCTCCTCCTCCGCCGGCTCCGCCCCGATCGCCGACAGCCACTGGGGCGCGCGCGAGCCCCGACCCGAAGCGTCCACCACCAGATGCGCCTCGAGCGGCCGCGGCTCCTGGCCGGCTCCCGCGCCGCGATCGCGCACCAGGACGCCCCGTACGCGCGTGGAGTCCCCGAGCAGTCCGACGGCCTCGGTCGATGTGAGGACCCTGATCGAGGGCCGGGCGAGGACGCGCCGGCGCACCAGGTGCTCCACCTGGCCGCGCGAGCCGGTGTAGAGGTGCGTCGTGGCCTCCGTACGGCTGAACCAACGGCCGCCCTGCCACTGGACCATGTCCGACGGCATGCCGACCCGGGGCGCACCCGACGCCCTCAACTCGGCCATGAAGCCCGGCAGCAGGTCCTCCAGCGCGAGCTGACCGCCCTCCAGCAGCACATGGGGGTGCCGGCCCTGTGGGACACCGGGGCGCGGTGCGGCGCCCTCGGGGAAGCGGTCCCGCTCGACGAGCGTCACCGTGTCGGCGTGGTCCGCGAGCACATGCGCCGTGAGCAGCCCGGCGAGGCTCCCCCCGACGACGACAGCGTGGCGCCCCCCTGTGCCTTGCCGCCCCCAACTGCCGCTCCGCCGCGCGTCGTCCACCATGCGTGTGCCTCCCGTGGTCAGCGAGTCGATCGAGCAAGACCAGTATCCCGGCCGGCCGTGCCCGGCTCACCGTCCTCCGGCGCCGCCCATACGCAGGAACCAGTCCCGGGCCGCGTCCGCCGCCGCCTCCAAGGTCCCTGGTTCCTCGAAGAGATGGGTCGCCCCGGGGATCACATGGACCCGGTATTCGGCGGTCAGCTGCTCGGCGGCCTCCTCGTTGAGGTCCAGCACCACGCGGTCCTCCCCGCCCACGATCAGCAGGACCGGCGCCCGTACCCGTCCGAGCGCCGTGCCCGCCAGGTCCGGACGGCCGCCCCGGGACACCACGGCGCTCACCCGGTCCGCCCTGGCCGCCGCCGCGACGAGCGCCGCGGCGGCGCCCGTGCTCGCACCGAACAGACCCACCGGCAGGGACCCGGTGTCCGGCCGTTCGGCGAGCCGGTCCACGGCCGCCGTGACCCGCCGGCCGAGCAGCGGGATGTCGAAGCGCAGTTCGGCTGTCACCCGGTCCACGCGTTCCTCCTCCTCGCTCAGCAGGTCGATGAGCAGCGTGCCGAGCCCCGCACGCTGGAGCGTCAGGGCCACCTGCCGGTTGCGCGGGCTGTGCCGCGAGCTGCCGCTCCCGTGGGCGAAGCACACGACGCCCGGAGCCGCTTCCGGCAGTACCAGATCACCCGTCAGGGTGACGTCGCCGGCGTCGATGGCGACCGTCTCCGTTGCCGTTGCCATGTGACCGCACCTCCTGCGCGTCTCGTCCGTACGGCGGCCGCTCTCCCGCCGGTGCCGCCTCGGCCCGTGCCGCCACCGCCCGGATGGGGGCGGGTACCCCTGGACGGCGAGGACCCACGACCGGACGGCGAGGACCCACGACCGGACGGCGAAGGCCGACGTCGCAACACGCCCCGGGGGAGGCCGGGTGGTCCGCGCCCCGGGCCCCGTCGGAGGGCCGGGGCCCACAGGCCGTGGGCCAATGGCCGGCTCCGTGGCTCACGGTCGCGCGCTCCGCTGAGCCAATGGCCCAGTCGGATCGGGATGAGTTGAGCCAGCGTGCCGGAAGGTGTTGTCATAGACGTGTCGATGGCGCTGCGGGATTCCGCGGCGCCTTTTTCATGCCCGGAAGAAACCCGAACGAAATGGGGGCGGTAAGCAGTGCTGAAGAGGATGTTCGTCGCCGCGGACCCGGGACGGCTGCGCCTGCGCAGTGCCGTGCGGGCCGTGCTCGGCATCGGCCTGGCGGTCGCCGTCTGCGCTCTCGCCGGTCTCGCTCTGCCCGCGGTCGTCACCGGCGGGCTCTCCGCGCTCCTCGCCCTGTTCACCGTCACGGACCGCACGGTCCGCGGCCAGGCCGTCACCACCGCGCTGCTGCCGGTCGTCGGCCTTCCCGTACTGGCTCTCGCCGCCGGCCTGCACGACCACGCCGTGCCCCGAGACCTGGCCTTCCTCGCCGTGGCCGGCGCCGGTGTGTACGCGCGGCGGTGGGGTCCGCGCGGCCACGCGCTCGGCACCTTCGCCTTCATGACGTTCTTCGTGGCGCAGTTCCTGCACACCGCGCCCCGCCAGCTCCCCGAGGTGTACGCCGCCGTGCTGCTGGCCGTGCTGGCCTCCTCGGCCGTCCGCTTCGGGCTCTGGTGCTACGAGCGGCGGCTGCCGGCACCGGTCGTCCCGGTGCTGCCCGGCGGCTCGGGACTCGCCCGGATCACCACCCGGCAGGCCGTCCAGGCGATGGCGGGCGGGGCCTTCGCGCTCGTCGCCGGCCAGGTCGTCTCCGGCGACCGCTGGTACTGGGCCGTCGGCGCCTCCTGGTGGGTCTTCGTCAACACCTCCTCGCGCGGGGAGACCCTGGTCCGCGGCTTCCGCCGGGTCCTCGGCACGTTCCTGGGCATCGGCGCCGGAGTTCTCGTCGCCGTCCCGCTCCACGGAGCGACCGTCCCCACGGCGGTGCTCACCGCCGTGTGCGTCTTCGGGATCTTCTACACCGCGGCCGTCTCGTACAGCTGGATGATGTTCGCCGTGACGGTCCTGGTCAGCCTGCTGTACGGGCTGCTCGGCTTCCTCGAGCCGGCCCTGCTGCTGCTCCGCCTCGCGGAGACGGCCGTGGGCGCGGCGGGAGCGATGCTCGCCGTGCTGTTCGTCCTTCCCGTCACCACGCACGCCACCACCCACGCCTGGATCGAGCAGGCCGTGCGCAGTGTGCACCGCTGCACCGCCGAGGCCGCCGCACGGCTGGCCGGCGCGGTGGACGCCGACCCGGCCCCGCACGTCGCGGAGCTGGAAGGGCTGCTCGCCAGGGTCCGGCTGTCGCTCGCGCCGCTGACGCATCCCCTCTCGCCGCTCCGTGCCCGCAAGGCGCGCGCCCGCCGGGTGCTGGCGCTCCTCGACGACTGTGCGCGCGAGGTGCGGGGGCTGGCCGCGGTCGCGGCGCACCCGCGCGCCTCGCACGACGCCCGCCTCGCGGCGGCCTGCCGGCGGGTGGAGGCGGCCGTCCACGCCCTGGTGGCGCCGCCCTCCGCCCCGGCGCCCGTGGCGGCCGTTCCCGTGCCCAGGCACCACCCGGGGGCCGAGGCCGCACTCGCGCACCTGCACGGCCTGGAGCGGGCGCTCGCGGAGCTGGCCGCTCCCGTCCGCACGTCGCCACGCGCACCGCTCGTAGCGGCCTGAGCCGTTCCTCCGGGGCCGCCGAGCGTTCCCCGGCCTGTCACCGGATTGGTCTGGACCAAGCTGCTACCTTCGTGGCGGCAGCAGTGATCCACGACGGACGGCCGGCGGGCCGAAGAGGGGCGGCACAGTGGCCGAGAACAGTGCGGGGCGGGCCTTCATCGGCTCGTTCACCTCGGCGGGAGGACGCGGCATCGTGGCCGCGACCGTGGACCCGGGGACCGGAGCGCTCATCGAGACAGGGGCCACCGACGCCGTCGCCGACCCCTCCTACCTGGCCGCCGTGACGACGCCCGCCGGCACGGTCCTCTACGCGGTCTCCGAGACCGAGGACGGGGCGGTGGCGGCCTTCGCCGCCACAGGCGGAGACCCGCGGCCCATCGGCCGGCAGGTGCCGGTGGGCGGCGCCTCCCCGACGCACATCGCGGTCTCGCAGGGGCACCTGATGACCGCCAACTACGGCTCCGGCAGCGTGAGCGTCCTGCCCGTGGGCACCGACGGCGCGCCCGGCCCGCTCGGCGGCGTCATGCGGCACGAGGGACACGGCCCGGTGGTGGAACGCCAGAGCGCGCCGCACGCCCACCAGGTGCTTCCCGACCCGACCGGGCGCTGGGTGCTCAGCGTCGACCTCGGGACCGATTCCGTACGGATCTGCGCGCTCGACACCGCCGCGGACGCCCTGACACCCCACCGCGAGATGCCGCTGCGGCCGGGTACCGGGCCGCGTCACCTCGCCTTTCACCCGGACGGGCGGCACGCCTACGTGCTCGGTGAACTCGAGCCGACCGTCACGCTCTGCCGCTGGGACCCGGCCGCCGGCCTGCTGGAACCGGTCGGCGAGACGGCGGTGGTCCCTGACGGCACGGCCGGTCCCGTCCACCCGTCCGCGCCGGTCGTCTCGCACGACGGCCGGCACCTGTGGGCCGCGGTCCGCGGGCGCGACAGCATCGCCGTGCTCGCGCTCGACGCTACGGGGGAGCGGGCGACGTTCGTCACCGACGTGCCGTGCGGCGGGCACTGGCCCCGGGACCTCGCACTGGATCCGACGGGCCGTCGCCTCTACGCGGCGAACGAGCGCTCGGGCGACGTGACCTGGTTCACCGTCGACCCGTCCACGGGCATCCCGCACCACAGCGGGTCCCTCGCCGTTCCGGCGGCGTCCTGCGTGGTCTTCGCCTGAAGCCTCTGCCCGGACCCGGCCGGGGCGACCCGGGGGCGGGTCAGGTTGCGGCTGGCGGACGGGATGTGCGGGACGGGGACCGGGGCCTACGCGGGTGGCCCGGCGGCGGGGGTGCGCGCGGCCAGGGAAAGTGCCGCGGTTCCGGTGCCCGGAACGTCCAGGTGTGCCCAGGAGGGGGGCGCCGACATGCACGCCGGAGGGCGGGTGGCGGACGCACTGGCGTGACGTGGGCCGGGTGCCCACGCAGGTGTGCCGGGCGGCCGGGTGCGCCGTCGGTACGCCGGTGGGCACGTGGCGCGGGGGAGCCGATGCCGGTGGCCGGAGGGCCTGGGGCGCACAGGGGCGTGCGTACGCCGGTGGGCCGGAGAGTGGCGGCGCATGCGGCGTGGTCACGGGGGCCGCAGGCCTACGCGGGTGGCCGGGCGGCCGGGGTGCGCCGTCGGTACGCCGGTGGGCACGTGGCACGGGGAGCCGATGCCGGTGGCCCGGAGGCCGGGGCGCACGAGGGTGTGCGCCATGGGGCGCCGGTCACCGGACGACGCACGCAGGGCCCGTGCCGGGCGACTCGTGTCGCCCGGCACGGGCCCTGCGCGTGATGCTCCTCGTCGGCCGTGACCGCCGCCCGGTGACGTCAGTGGGGCGGCGTCCCGGGCTGCGGCGCGATGCCCAGCGCGGTCGTGTACTGCGACAGCACCAGCTTGCCGATCGCCGGGTACGCGCCGAGCGCCTCCGCGGCCGGGCAGCCCGCGTCCTTCGCGGCGGCGTCGAGCAGGCCCTCGGGCAGCTCAGGACCCACCAGGTACGGGGCGAGAGCCAGCTGCACCGACCCGGAGCCGCGCAGCTGCTCCGCGATCGCGGCGACCGAGCCCTCCTCGTCGAGCGCGGCGGCCATCACCGGCACGGCCAGGCGCGCGGCGAGCAGCATGCCGGTGATCCCCGCGGCCTGCACCGCTTCCTCGCCGCCCACGGTGGCCAGAATGATGCCGTCGGCGGCGGTGGCCACCGTGAACAGCCGGGCGCGGTCGGCGCGCGCCAGACCGGCCTCGGAGAGGCGTACGTGCACGGCCTCGGCCAGCAGCGGGTGCGGGCCCAGGACGTCGGTCAGCTCCGCGGCGGCGCGGCTGTCCATGACGGCCTGTCGGACGCGGCGCATCAGCGCGTTGTCCGGGCCCGCCAGCAGCGGCACGACGACCGCGGCGGGTCCCTCGGGCTCCGCCACCTCACGACCGGCGGCCTTGGCGATCTCGTAGCGCTCGGTACGCCGTGCGGCGGTGTGCGCGAGCACGTTCTGCAGCGTGGGGTAGTCGGCGTCGTCACCGTCGAGGTAGCCGATGGCGACGTCGAGGCCGGGCAGCTCGGACCGGGCGATGCTTATGACCTCTTCGGCCAGGCTGCGCGTGGTGGGCGACGGGGCGCCGGGCACAGCGAGCACGAGGGCGGGCGCGCCCTCGGGAGCCGCCACGGGCTCCGGGCGACGGTGTCGCCCGGACTGGCGGGGTCGCGGCATTCGTACAGGCAGGCCGGGTGCAGGCCCAGTGGAGGAGCTCATGGCGCCGCATGCTACTGGTTTTGCCTGAGCGGCTGTTCGGGGAGGGGGCGGACGAGCGTCATCTGTCCCGGTTTATCCCGTGGGGCGTTCGTGACCGTCCCGCCACCCCGTCCCACCTGGGACGTAGAGCATCGTCGGATGCTCCGGCAACCGCAGTTCACCGGCCGCGAGGGAGGCCGCGAGGCGCAGCGCACCGAAGAGCGGGTCGCCGTCCGCGGGCACCTGGCGGGCGTGCGGCAGCTGCCCGGCCAGCTCGGCACGCAGCGGGCCGAGCAGCGGTTCGCCCAGCTTCAGCAGTCCGCCCGTCAGGGCGACCTCGCAGCCCTCCGGCACCTCGTCCGCCGGAGGGCAGACGGCGGCTGCGGCCTCCGCGATGTGCCCCGCGGCCCGCTCGAGGATGCCCGCCGCCACCGGGTCGTGCCCGGCGCACCGGCCGACCTCGGGGGCGAAGGAGGCGAGCACCGCGGGCCGGTCCGTGCGGGGGTAGAGCATCCCCGGCACCTCCGCGGCCGGGCCGAACGTCGACTCCATCCGCTCCAGCAGTGCGGCCGAGCCGCCCCGCCGGCCGTCGTGGGCGCGCAGCGCCGCCTCGAGCCCGGCCCTTCCGATCCAGGCGCCGCTGCCGCAGTCGCCGAGCAGGTGGCCCCAGCCGTCGGCACGTCGCCAGGAGGTCAGGTCGGTGCCGAGGGCGATCATTCCGGTGCCGGCCGCCACCACCGCCCCCGGCACGTCGCCCAGCGCGCCCGCGTACGCCGTGACCGCGTCGGCGGCCAGGCCCATTCGCCGCACGCCGAGCGCGTTCTCCAGCGCGGCGGGCAGTTCGGCCCGCAGCCGGCCGCCCAGTGTGGCCATCCCGGCCGCGCCGATCACCACGGCGGACAGCCGGCCGGTCCCGGCCTTCTCCATGAGCTCCCGCACCATGGGAACCAACTGCTCCCGCATGTGCCCGGCGTCGATCCCCGCGCCGCCGGTGCGCACCGGCTCGGCGGAGAAGGCGGTCCGCGCCTGCGCCGGCTGCCCGGCCTCCGCGAGCGCCACGCGCAGTCCGGAGCCGCCCGAGTCCACACCCAGCACCCAGCTCACGGCAGCCGCCGGGTGAGGGGGCGGGCGTCTTGACGCGGCGACAGCTCGTTCACGCGACTCCAGGAAGAAGGGGACCGGCAACGACGGCGGCAGCCTATCCCCAGGTCGGCCATGTCGGTGTGCGACGGGGGAGGTTGGGGCCGTAGGGGCGCTGTTCCGGACCGGCGGTCGAGTGCGGCCCGTCCGCGTCCCCGCGGTCTCCCCGGCGGGCGCGAGCGCTCAGGGTCCGCTGGGCGTCCTCGGGCGTCGACGTCTGCGGGGCCCGGGCACTGCACCGCCGGTCGGAGGGCACTGTGTGGGCCGGTAGAGTGACGGGCCGTGGCAGCACGACCGTTGAGTGAACTTGTGGAGCCCGGCTGGGCCGAGGCGCTGCGCCCCGTCGCCGGGCGCATCGCGGCGATGGGTGACTTCCTGCGTGCGGAGATCGCGGCGGGCCGGACCTATCTGCCGGCAGGGCAGCATGTTCTGCGCGCCTTTCAGCAGCCCTTCGACGAGGTGCGGGTGCTGATAGTGGGACAGGACCCCTACCCCACACCGGGAATGGCGATCGGCCACAGCTTCGCGGTCGCACCCGAGGTCCGTTCGCTGCCGGGCAGTCTGGAGAACATCTTCCGGGAACTGCACACGGACCTCGGCGTGGACCGCCCGTCGAACGGCGACCTGACTCCCTGGACCCGTCAGGGTGTGCTGCTGCTCAACAGGGCGCTGACGACGGCCCCTCGCAAGCCCGGGGCGCACCGCGGCAAGGGCTGGGAGGAAGTGACCGAGCAGGCCATCAGGGCGCTCGCCGCCCGGGGCAAGCCGCTGGTGTCGGTGCTGTGGGGTCGTGACGCCCGCAATGCCCGCCCCCTGCTGGGTGACCTGCCGGCCATCGAGTCCGCGCACCCCTCGCCGATGTCGGCGGACCGGGGCTTCTTCGGTTCACGGCCCTTCAGCCGTACCAACGAACTCCTGCTCCGGCAGGGGGCCCAGCCGGTCGACTGGCGGCTCCCGTAGCCACAACGAGGACGCAGCACGCGTACGGGGCGGTGATCTCCCGCAACAGGGTCAGCGCCTCGCGCAGTTGTGTCATCCGGCGCTTGCCGAGGTGGGCCTTCCCCTCCTTCTCGGCCTCGGCGACCACGGCGTCGGCGACGGTCTTGGCCGCCGAGGCCCGCCCGGCGCCGCGGACCGGCCTGGCCCGCTTGTCGGTCGGGTCCGGCATCCGCTTCACATAGCCGGCCTCGGCCAGGACATCGCCCTCGCCCTGGGACGGGAGCGCACCATGCCGGAGCCCGCCGCGGCCGACGCGGCGGACCGGGTGTGGACCCTGCGCTTCCCGCCCCGGCCGTGGCCGCTGCCGAAGGCGCGGCTCGTCGCCACCGACACCGACCGGGCCCGCGGCACGGGGGAGGAGATCAGCGCGCCGATCTCGGCGCTGCTGATGCTCCTCACCGGCCGTGCGCAGCATCTCCTCCCTCCGCCGCGCCCCGGCGCTCGCGCAGTCTCCGGACCGACGTGAGTCTCCCCCTCACTTCATGACGGCCGCCCGCACGCACAGCACGTCCGGCAGATGTGAGGCGAGCAGCTGCCAGCTGTCGCCGTCGTCCGCGCTCGCGTACACCTCGCCGTTGCGGTTGCCGAAGTAGACGCCCGCCGGGTCGGCGTCGTCCGTGCACAGGGCGTCCCGGAGCACCGTGCCGAAGTGATCGCCCTCGGGCAGGCCGGCCGACAGCGCCTCCCAGGTCTCGCCCGCGTCACCGGTGCGGTACACGCGGCAGCGGCGCTCGGCGGGGACACGGTCCGCGTCGGCGGTGATCGGGAACACGTACGCGGTGTTCGCGCGGTGCGGATGCGCGGCCATGGCGAAGCCGAAGTCCGACGGCAGCCCGGTCCCGATGTCGGTCCACTTCGCCCCGGCGTCGTCGCTGCGGAACACGCCCCAGTGGTTCTGCAGATACAGACGGTCGGGGTCTACGGCGTCCTGCGCGATCTTGTGGACGCACTGGCCGAACTCCGGGTTCGGGTCGGGGAGGAAGACCGCCGACACGCCCTGGTTCGACGGTGTCCAGCTCTCCCCGCCGTCCTTCGAGCGGAACACCCCGGCCGTGGACACGGCGACCGTCACGGCCAGCGGGTCCCTCGGATCGGTGATCACGGTGTGGACGGCTTCTCCGCCGCCGCCGGGCACCCACTGGGAACGCGTCGGGTGCTCCCACAGCGGCCGGACGAGCTCGAAGCTGGCGCCGCCGTTCTCCGAGCGGAAGAGCGCCGCGGGCTCGGTGCCCGCGTAGACCACGTCCGGGTCGGCGTCGGAGGCGGGGTGCAGCTGCCAGACGCGCTCCAGCGACGCGCCCGTGTCCTGGGGGAACTTGACGGCCGGCTTCTCCGGCTCGGTCCAGGTCTTTCCCAGGTCGTCCGAGTGGAACACCGACGGGCCCCAGTGCGCGCTGTCGCCGCCGACGAGGAGCCGTGGCACGGCGCGGCGGGTGTCGATGCCGATCGAGTACACGGCCTGCGCGTTGAAGTGCGGGCTACTGAACTCCCAGGTGCCGCCGCTCCTGCGGCCGATGAAGAGCCCTTTGCGTGTGCCCACGGTAAGAAGAACATCGGTCATGACCTGCTACCTCCAGGACGCCTTTGTCTCGGTTGTGGGCCAGTCTGCACCCGGCCACTGACAGTGGCCCGCAGGACGCTCTCGGCGCAGGTGGGCGCCCTTCACCCGGACCGGCCCGGCAATGGAAGTGCTGACCGCCGGCAGCCCCGGAACTCATCGGTGACACGGAAACGCGGACACATCGGCCGCCCCGGCCCCACGCGTCCACGCGCCGCCCCGGCGGGGGCCGAGCCACGCTTGCCCGCGCCGACCCGACCGCGCCCGCCCGCACCGACCCGCACCGCGCCGACCCGCGCCGCGCGACCCGCCCGCACCGACCCGCACCGCGCCGCGCGACCCGCCCGCACCAACCCGTACTGCGCTGCGCCTGCGCGCCGACCCGCGCCTGTGCGCAAAACGTGGCGTGCGCAGCGAGCCCGCGCGGAAGGCGGGCCCCCGCGGGCCCGCTGCAACGCGGACCCCGCGCCGACCCGCACCGCGCCCGCCTGCGTCGAGACTGCCCGCACCGACCCGCACCGCGCCGACCCGCGGCGCGCGACCCGCCCGCACCGACCCGTACTGCGCTGCGCCTGCGCGCCGACCCGCGACTGTGCGCAAAATGTGGCGGGCGCAGCGAGCCCGCGCGGAAGGCGGGCCCGCGCGGGCCCGCTGCAACGCGGACCCCGCGCGGGCACACCGCAGCCGCAGCTGCCTCGCGCGGAGGCGGCTGCCGACCGCCTCCGCGGCGCGGCCCGACACCGCTCAGACCGAGCGGTGGTACTGCTGCGGCACGTGCACATCGCCGCCCAGTTCGCGTGCCGCGTGACGCGCCCACGAGGGGTTGCGGAGCAGCTCGCGGCCGAGCAGCACCGCGTCGGCCTCGCCGTTCGCGAGGATCTTCTCCGCCTGCTCCGCGTCCGTGATCAGGCCGACCGCGGCCACCGGCAGGTCGGTCTCCGCCTTGACCCGTGCCGCGAACGGAACCTGGTAGCCGGGGCCGGTGGGGATCCGCACGCGGGCCGCGTTGCCGCCGCTGGAGACGTCCAGGAGGTCCACGCCGTGCTCCTTGAGGAGCGAGGCGAAGCGGACGGTGTCGTCCGGTGTCCAGCCTCCCTCCTCGAGCCAGTCCGTGGCCGAGATCCGGAAGAACAGCGGCAGTTCCTCGGGCCAGACGGCGCGCACCGCGTCCACGACCTCCAGCGCGAAGCGCACGCGGTTGTCGAAGGAGCCCCCGTACTCGTCGGTGCGGTGGTTGCTGTGCGGTGACAGGAATTCGCCGATCAGGTAGCCGTGCGCGCCGTGGATCTCGGCGACCTTGAACCCGGCGTCCAGGGCGCGGCGGGCCGCGTCGGCGAACTGCCCGACGATCTCGGCGATCTGCACCCCGGTCAGCTCGTCCGGTACGGGATGCCCCTCGACGAAGGGGATCGCGCTGGGCGCCACGGGCTGCCATCCGTGCTGCTCCGGACCGACCGGCTCGCCGCCGTTCCACGGCCGGTCGGTCGACGCCTTGCGTCCGGCATGGGCGATCTGGATGCCGGGCACCGTGCCCTGGCTCTCGAGGAACGCGGTGATCCGGCGGAACGCCGCGACCTGGGTGTCGTTCCAGATGCCGAGGTCGGCGGGGCTGATGCGTCCCTCGGGACTCACCGCGGTGGCCTCGACGAGGATGAGGCCGGTGCCGCCGGCGGCGCGGGCGGCGTAGTGGGCGAAGTGCCAGTCGCCGGCGACGCCCGCGTTCGGGCCGAAGACCTCGGCGCTGTACTGGCACATCGGCGCCATCCAGACGCGGTTGGGGATGGTCAGTGACCGAAGGGCGTAGGGCTCGAACAACGCGCTCACTGCGGGCTCCGTTCGGGAGAGGTCCGGTGTACTCCTCGTACGATAGACACCGTAGTACGATGGAAGTCAAACTACGAGGGATATCGAACTACGAGAGCCGCCGAATTTCGCCGGTCACCGGTTCCGGGTGAGGGACGACGTGAGAGGGGAACCACGAGGGGCGTCGAACTACGAAGGGCCTCGTACCATGGACCTCCCCGGACGAAGCGGAGCCGTCGTGACCACCGTGACCAGCCCTCGAGTGCTCGCCCACCCCGGCCGCGACGAGATCCGGCTGGAGAACGTGCTCCATGCCCTCGCCGACCCGATGCGACTGCGTGTCGTGCGTGAACTCGCGGCCGGTGAGGCGGACCTGACGTGTTCCGACATCGAGCTGCCGGTCACCAAGTCGACGACCACCCACCACTTCCGGGTGCTGCGCGAGAACGGCGTGATCCGCCAGACCTACCAGGGCACCGCGAAGATGAACGGCCTGCGGCGGGACGACCTCGAAGCGCTGTTCCCCGGCCTGCTCGACCGGGTCCTCGAAGCGGCGGAGGCCCAGGAACGCCGCCTCGCCGACGACTGACACGCCCCCGGGACCAGCCTTCGCCGGCGTTCGCCCTCGTCAGTGCCCGGCCTCGCCGGGGCCGCCCGAGCCGGTTTCCCGTGCCGCCCCCAGGAGCCCCGCCCAGTCCGGGATCTTGACGGGCGGCCTGCCCAGGGCGCGCCCCAGCGCCGCTTCCGCCTCCTCGATCGCCAGCCACCCGCGCCACCGCACCGGCTGCTGCCCGAGGGCCCGGAGCTCGGCCTCCGGATCCGCGGCGAGGGGCCGCCCCACCAGGGCGGCCGCGTCCTCGAGCAGGGAGTTGACGGTCTCCTTCGCGCACGGGCGGTTGGTGCCGATCACACCGTTCGGGCCGCGCTTGATCCAGCCCGCCACGTACTCGCCGGGCGAGAAGCGACCGTCCCGCACGACCCGTCCCGCGACGTTCGGCACCACTCCGCGATCGGCGTCGAACGGCAGCCCTTCGGTCGGCACGCCCCGGTATCCCACCGCGCGCAGCACCAGCTGCGCCTCGATGTCCTGGTACGCGCCGGTCCCGCGTACGCCGCCCGTGCCGTCCGGCTCGGTCCGCTCGAAGCGGACACCACCGACGCGGCCGTCACGTTCCAGCAGCTCCACCGGCCGCAGGAAGAACCGCACATGGATGCGGCGAGGCCGGCCCTGCAGGGGCCTGGCGGCCCACTCCCGTACGACGGTGAGGTTGCGCCGCACGATCGCGGGCACGGCGGCAGGATCGGCGTACGCCGTTTCCAGCGCGAGATCCGAGGGGTCCACCATGACGTCCGCCGAGGGCAGGGCGCCCAGCTCCCGCAGCTCCTTGGTGGTGAACTTGGCGCCCGACGGGCCGCGCCTGCCCACCATGTGCACATCGCGCACCTGGCTGGCCGCCAGTGCGGCGAGCGCCCGTTCAGGGACGTCCGTCCCGCGCAGCTCGTCCGCGCCCCGCGCGAGGATGCGCGCCACGTCGACCGCCACATTGCCGACGCCGATGACGACGGCCGACCGCGCCCCGAGGGCGAACGCGTCCGGGGGAGCGTCGGGGTGGGCGCTGTACCAGGAGACGAAGTCGGTGGCCGAGTGGCTGCCGGGCAGGTCCTCGCCGGGGACGCCGAGCTTGCGGTCCCTGGCCGCGCCCACGCAGTACACGACCGCGTGATAGAGCTCCAGCAGCTTCGCCGGACCGAGGCCCGCCCTGCCGACCTCGACGTTCCCCAGGAAATCGATCCGGTCGTCCTCGAGGACCGCCCGCAGGCTGTTCTGCAGCGACTTGATCTTCTCGTGGTCGGGAGCCACGCCGTAGCGCACGAGCCCGTACGGGCAGGGGAGGCGGTCCAGGATGTGCACCCGGACATCGGGCACAGCGGTCTGGCCGACGAGGGCCTGCGCGGCGTAGACCCCGCTGGGACCCGATCCGACGACGGCGACGCGAAGCACGTGGCGCTCCTTCCCGCAGGGGGATCTCCAGCATCGCACCGGAGTGCGTCACTGGGGAGGCTTGCGCCCGCGCGTCCTTCCCGGCGCGTCCCGAGGCGGTCCGGCCCCTGCCCGCGTCACATGTTCCGCATCCGGCCGATCTCGGCCGTCTGCTGCGCGATCACGTCGTTGGCCATCTCCTCGACCTGGACGTTGTTCCCCTCGGACAGCACGTCGGCGGCCATCGTCACGGCGCCCTGATGGTGGGTGATCATGAGCTTCAGGAAGAGCTCGTCGAAGGCGCTCCCGTCGGACTCGCGCAGCTGCTTCAGCTGCGCCTGCGTGGCCATCCCGGGCATCGCGCCGTGGTCGTGTCCATGGGCGCCGTCCTTCTTCGGGCCGCCGTTGTTCGCGAGCCAGCCGCGCATCGAGTCGATCTCGGGCTTCTGGGCGGCGGCTATCCGCTCGGCGAGCCGCTTCACCTGTGTCGACTCCGCCCGTTGCGGAGCGAGCGCCGTCATCTGCAGTGCCTGCTCGTGGTGTTCGATCATCATCTGCGTGTAGCCGAAGTCCGCGGAGTTGGGGCTGTCGTCCGGCAGCGCCGCGGCGGCCTCCTCCGCGGACAGGGTCCTGGCCGGCTCGCCGGGCTTGCCGGGCGCCACCACGGAGGGACCGTCCCCGCCCGCCGCCTTTTTCCGGCCGTCGGACTCCGACTCGCATGCGCCCAGGGCCAGTACGGCCACGGCGACCGCCGCGGCCGCGGCCGATCTGCGCAGACGCGCGGTACGGGGGCGGTTCAACACGGGTGACCTCCTGGGGAACTCGGGCCTCTTGGAACGGCCGCCTTCACTTACTGCGCACGTGTCGCCGGTCAGAAACCTTGATTACGTCCGTGTTGCCATCTGTTGAGATGTGCATGCTAGGGAAGATACTGCCGGGGTCCGTGAACCGTTCAACCATGAACGGATACCAGGGGAGGACCGTAGTGATCCTGTTGCACACCACCCGAGTGCGACGCAGACGACTGGGTGTCGCCGCGGCGGCCGCCGGACTGCTCGCCACCATGCTGGCGGCGGGGCCGGCGGCGGCGATTCCCGATCCGGGAGACGCCACCGCCCGCGAGGGCATCTCCGCGAGCGAGTCGGCGGAGACCAGGTCGGCCATCCGCGACGGCGAGATACCCGGCGTGGACGAGGTCGTTCACAGCGACAACATCGAGCACGTGACGAACATCCCCAAGGATGCGATCACCGGCACCAACTCGGACCTGGCCTTCCAGGGCAGGTACGCGTTCGCCGGCAACTACGACGGCTTCGTCATCTACGACATCAGCAACCCGCGGAGCCCGAAGACCGTTTCGCAGGTCCTGTGTCCGGGATCGCAGAACGACATCACCGTCTCCGGCGACCTGCTGTTCCTGTCCACCGACTCCTCACGGAGCGACAACTCCTGCAACAGCACGTCCCAGCCGGCGACCGAGAAGTCGTCCTGGGAGGGCATGAAGATCTTCGACATCAGCGACAAGAAGAACCCGAAGTACGTCGCCGCGGTCGAGACGGCGTGCGGTTCGCACACCCACACGCTGGTGCCCGAGCGCAGGAACGTCTACGTGTACGTCTCCTCGTACTCGCCGAACGCCGCGTTCCCGGACTGCCAGCCGCCGCACGACGGGATCTCCGTCATCAAGGTGCCGCGCAAGGCCCCGGAGAAGTCGGCGATCGTGAACTTCCCGGTGCTCTTCCCGGGCGAGGGACCCGACGGCGGCGGCAACCCGGGCTCGCCCACCAACCCGGGCGTCTCCAAGACCACGGGCTGCCACGACATCACCGTGCTGCCCTCCAAGGACCTGGCCGCCGGTGCCTGCATGGGTGACGGCATCCTGTTCGACATCGAGGACCCGGAGCACCCGAGGGTCATCGACCGGGTCCAGGACAACGTCAATTTCGCGTTCTGGCACTCGGCCAGCTTCAACCAGAAGGCGAACAAGGTCGTCTTCACCGACGAGCTCGGCGGCGGCGGCGCGGCCACCTGCAACGCCGAGATCGGCCCGAACCGCGGTGCGGACGGCATCTACGACATCGTGGGCAAGGGCGACAAGCGCAAGCTGGTCTTCCGCAGCTACTTCAAGATCCCGCGCCACCAGGCCGCGACCGAGAACTGCGTGGCCCACAACGGCTCCCTGATCCCGGTCAAGGGCCGCGACATCATGGTCCAGGCCTGGTACCAGGGCGGCGTCTCCGTGTGGGACTTCACCGACTCCTCGAAGCCGAAGGAGATCGCCTACTTCGAGCGCGGGCCGCTGAGCACCGACAGGCTCTCCGTGGCCGGTTCCTGGTCCGCGTACTACTACAACGGCTACATCTACTCCAACGACATGTCCAAGGGCTTCGACGTCCTGAAGATCAGCGACCGGCGCACCGACGCCGGCGCGAAGGTGCGGATGCACGAGCTCAACGTGCAGACGCAGCCGGACTACTTCGACGACTTCGACGACTGATCCGGGATGTGACGTGACGCGCCGCCGGGCGGGGGACCGCCCGGCGGCGCACCCAGTTCCCAGTCCAGCCCGTACCGCTGGAACAGCTCCGCGCGCAGCCGCGCGCGGGCCATCGGTACGCCCGGCAGCAGCAGGGCGAAGACCGCGCCCATCAGCAGCCCGCGCAGCAGCGGATAGTCGGTGTCGACGTCCCGTGATCCGTAGCGCTCCACCGTGTCCCGCAGCAATGAGGCGAGCCGTTGCTGCTCCGGGCACTGCACGAAGCCGTCGGCCTGCAGGAGTCCCGCCATGTGCGTGCGCATCAGCACCGGATGCTCGGTCGCCAGGCCGAGGATCGCGTCGATGGCTCTCGCCAGCCGCTCGCGGCCGTCCTCTGTACGCGGTTCCCTCTCCAGCGCCGCCTCGAGCGTGAGGTGCATGAGCCGGTGCACGGCCGACTGCAGCAGCTGCCGCTTGCCCGGGAAGTAGTACGAGACGAGGCCGCGCGCGGAACCGGCCCGGTCGGCGATGTCGCCGAGCGTCGTGGCCTCGTAACCGCGCTCGTCGACCAGCTCCACCGTCGCCTGCAGAAGCCGCTGGCGAGAACGTCGACGAAGCTCTTCATTGACCGATGCGCTTCGCGGGGACATGCTTGGCTCCTGCGTTGACTGGCTCACAGCCAATATACTCAGCGCGTCCCGTCGTCCGGCCCTCGGGGGCCGGGGCCGACGGGTGGTGCTGCCCGAACCGGGCGACGCGGGGGATCGTCCGGTTCGGGTGGCTTTGTTCTGCTTCCAGTCTCCTACGGCGCGGGCCGCCGGTCGACGAGTCCGAGCACCGGAAGAAGCCCCGCGGGCCGTTCGTCCACCGGCAGATGGTCCACGAAGTGGACGGCGCAGCCCAGCTCCGCGGCACCGCCGTCGGCGCGGCGGTCGTCGCCCACCATCAGCACCTCGCGCGGATCGCGCCCCAGGCCCTCGCACGCCGTCCGGAACAGCCGGGCATCGGGCTTCTGCACCCCGTGCTCGAACGACAGGGTGTACGTGTCGACCAGATCGTCGAGACCATGGGCCCGGAATACCGGACGCAGGTCCCAGCCGATGTTGCTGACCACGCCGACGCCGACGTCCCGCTCGCGCAGCCCGCGCAGCACCTCGGCGGCGTCCGCGTAGGGGCTCCAGGCCGCGGGCGTCATGTGACGGTCGTAGAGGGCGTCGTACAGGGCCTCGTCCGGCAGGGGCACCTCGCGTGCCAGTCCCGTGTACGCGGCACGGTGCCGGTCCGTGTCCGTGTCCCGTACCGCCCACAGCTCGGCCAGGTGTCCGGGGATCCGCTGCGGGTGGGCTCCGCCCGGCAGCGCGCCGGCCGCCTCCAACCGCCGGGCGCACCGGTCGAGTTCGTCCGCGGACAGCGGCGACCCGTGCTCCCGCAGCACCGCGCGGAGCCAGCTGCGGGCCGACTCGATGCGAAAGAGCGTCCCGGAGAAGTCGAAGAGAACAGTCCTGATCGTCATGACCGGGATCCTCGGCCGCTCAGTGGCCGCGGGACAAGGCCACCCGCCTGTAGGAGGCCACGGCGAGCGTGACGACGCACGCCCCGAGGAGCCAGCCGCCGATCACGTCGGAGGGCCAGTGCACCCCCAGGTAGAGCCGGGTGAAACCGACCCCGGCGACGGAGACGGCCGCGGCGGCGAAGCACCACATCCAGGCGGCCCTGGCCATGTGCCGCCTGCACAGCCAGAGCAGCAGCCCGCAGGTGACCACGGCGGTCATCGCGTGCCCGGACGGAAAAGCCGCGTAGTGCGCCGAGTCGACCGGGTCGGGCCACAGGGGCCGCTCCCGCCCTACGAGGGCCTTCACGCCCTGCTGGAGGCCCGTCCCGAGCGCACTGGCGAGCCCCACCCACACCGCCAGGAGACGCTCCCCGCGCAGCCACAGCCAGACGACCGCCGCCGCGGACAGCAGCCGCATGGTCCACGGGTCCCACACCCAGTCGGTCAGTACGCGGTTGACGTGCGTGAACGTCGGCTCCTCGACCGCGGAGCCGTGCAGCGCGTCCACCACCGCCCGGTCGAAGGACATCAGCGGTGACCAGGTGAGGACCACCGCCACCAGCAGCAGAACGCTCAGCCCGGCCGACACCGCGCAGGCGCGGACGCACAGGGCGCTCGCCCGGGCCCTCCGCTCGGGCCGCGCGGTGCGGGGGGAGGCGTCATTGCCGTGGTGGGGGGCGACGGGGTCCGTGGAGTGGGGGGAAGACATGAACAAATCCTGTCTTCTTTGCGGCCGTACGGCTATCCCAGCGCGCGCAGTCCCGGCACGAAGGCCACGAGCAGCGGAACCACCGGGACCAGGGCGGCGGCCGCCGTCAGCCGCAGCCGGCGGGCCGGAGTGAGCCGGGGCACCGGCGTCAGCAGCCGGTTCACACGGTGCGGCAGTTCCGCTCCCGGTGTGGGGCAGGGCCCGAACACCCCGCGCTCCTCGTTCAGTTCGACCAGGGCCAGCGCGATCGTGAGCCGTCCGTAGCGCCGTGAGGCGACGTCGTCCGCCGCCAGTTCGACCAGCCGGTGCATCTCGTCACGGAAGGCGGCGAAGACGGGGATCTGCGGAAAGCCGTTGGCCAGGGCGGCCGAGCAGTGCAGCAGCCAGTCGTGCCTGGCCCGTGCGTGGCCCTGCTCGTGCGCCAGGACCGCGTCGAGCTGCCGGCCCTTCAGCCGCCGCAAGGCCGCGGTGGTGATGATCAGCTGGGGCGCGGCGCCCGGCAGCCACCACGCGTCCGGCCGCTCGGCCTCCAGGACGACCAGGGGCTCACTTCCGGGGACCTCGTCCGGCATCAGGGGGGAGCGCACGAGCAGCTCGGCGCGCTGCCGCTTGCGCCGGACGTGCGCCCGGTGGATCTCCCGCGCCAGCATGGCCCCGGTCCACACGCCGCAGAATGCCAGGACCACCGCGAGGGCGGCGGACCACCACGTCTCGGTCGCCCCGAGCGCGTACGCCTCCACGACGCCGTGCGGCGCGGACGCGAAGACATGGCCCCGCACCAACTGCCAGGCGGCGGCAGCGCTGAAGATCATGGACAGCGCGAACGACAGCAGCACGGCGGCGACCACGCACTGCCAGACCCACAGGGCGACGACGGGCTCGCGCTCCGGCCAGTCGGCACGCGACACCAGGCGCGGGGCGACGACGGCGGCCAGTGCGCCGAGCATCAGCAGCGCAAGCGAGACCATCATGGGGGCAGCCTATGAGCGCGGGGCTACCTGCGGGTATGCCCGTGCGCGTCAAGTGACGCACGCCACGGCGGCGGACGCGGCGGCACGATCGCGTCAACGCCGGCACGGGAGCGCCCGTCACAGGGCCAGCAGCATCGCCAGCATCGCCGTCGCCATGGAGACCCTGCAGGCCGGCACCAACTCGGGCCGGGAACCGGCCGGATCCGCCACCGGGACCGGACCGCCGCCCGCCGGGGCGAGCGGGACGAGCCGAAGGCCCGAGCGGAGCACGTACCCGGCGAAGTAGAGGAGCAGCACGCCGGTGAGGAGCGGGACGCCGCCGGCCGTGTGCGCCCCGTGAGCGCCCGGGCCGGCCATCGCGGCCGCCATGTAGACCATCGCCATGCAGCCGACGGCATGGTGGAGATGGCGCCCGCCGTTCCCGGCCGGCCGCACCGCGTGCACCGCCGCCGCGCCGAACACCACCGCGTACACCATCCAGTGCCATCTCGGCAGGGTGAACAGGGTGGCGGGCACGGCCATCGCGGCCATGCCGAGCCCCATCAGCGCCTCACCGCCGGCCGCCTTTCTGCCCGGTCCCCGGCAACTGCGCATCCGGATCAGGCAGTACGAGCCGGTCGCGGTGCACAGCACCACGAGCATCCAGCCGGACATCGCGGGTCCGTGCACGGAGTACCTCCCCCTTCGGCCGGCTTCGGCGGCGGTCGAGGAGTCGATGCCCAGCTCCCGTCCGCGTACGCGAGCGCACGGGGGTACGGGGGAGTACACGGAAGTGCGAGGGGGAGCGCGGCGAGCGCGGAACGGCTCAGGCGGACCGGCGCGGGGCACGGGCGGGGGCCGGGTTACTCTCGTGCGGACCGCACCCAGTTGGAACGGAGCCACTCCATGGACACAGCCCCGCCCAGGGACTCGGCCGAGCTCACCTACCGCGACGCGGCCGAGGCCGACGTCCCGGCTCTCGTCGCCTTGATCGAGTCGGCGTACCGCGGTGAATCGAGCCGCGCGGGCTGGACCTCGGAGGCCGACATCCTCGGCGGTCAGCGCACCGATCCGCAGGGGGTGCGCGAGGTGATCACCGCCCCCGGCAGCCGTCTGATGATCGTCGAGCGCGACGGGGAGCCGGTCGCCTGCTGCCAGCTCGAGCACCGTGGCGACGCCGCCTACTTCGGCATGTTCGCGGTCCGCCCCGACCTTCAGGGCGCCGGTCTGGGCCGCAGGATCATCGCGGAGGCGGAGCGCAGCGCGCGCGAGACCTGGGGCGTGGCGGAGATGCACATGACCGTGATCTCCGTGCGAGAGGACCTGATCGCCTGGTACGAACGCCGCGGCTACCGCCGTACGGGCCGGATGACCCCCTTCCCGTACGGCGACGAGCGGTTCGGCATCCCGCGGCGCGACGATCTCGCCTTCGAGCTCCTGGTGAAGGACCTCGCCTGAGCGAGCGGCCCCCGGGCGCGCCCGCCGGTGCCCTCGGGCGGAGCCGGCGCGCGCGGGAGCGGGCGGCCGTCAGGCCGTGAAACGGCCGGTGCGCCGGATCTCGGGGAAGTCCGTGGTCGCGCCGTCGAGCTCGAGGGCGCGCACCAGCCGCAGGTGCTCCTGTGTGTTGACCACCCAGCCGATCACCCGCAGCCCCTGGGCGTGCGCCGTCTCGACGGTCTCCAGCGTCAGCCGGCGGATGTTCAGTGCCAGGGCCTGGGCGCCGACGGCCTTCGCACGGTCCGTGACGTCGGCGCCCCAGCGGCTGGCGATCAGCACCGTGCGCACCCCGGGCACCAGTGCCGAGATCTCGGCGATCGCGTCGTCGTGGAACGAGGAGACCTCGACCCGGGGCACCAGGTCGCGCCTGCGCATCACCTCGGCCAGCGCGCGCGCCGCGGCCACGTCCTTGATCTCCGCCTGGAGCGGGCACCGCACGGCGTCGAGAACCTCCTCGAACACCGGCACCCGCTGGCCGCCGCCCGCGTCGAGCTGACGCAGCTCGGCGAGCGTCATCTCGGCGATGGCGCCGCTCCCGTCGGTCGTGCGGTCCACGTCGGCGTCGTGCATGACGGCGAGCGCGCCGTCCTTGCTCAGATGCAGATCGAGTTCGATGGCGTCCATGCCGGCCTGCTCGGCGCGAACGAAGGAACGCAGGGTGTTCTCCGGCTCGACGCCCATGACCCCGCGATGACCGATGGTGAGGAAAGTCAAGATTCTCTCGCTTCCGTCGACGGCGGCTCCCGCGGGACGCAGCCCGGCGCCCGGCGGTATCGAGGCAGCCTAACGGCCCCTCCCGAAGACGGAACCGCTCGCGCGCGGGGTGTCCTGAAGCCGCACACCGACGGCGTCGGCGCCCTGGGGGCGCAGCGGCCCGGCACCCCTTCACCCGTGCGTGGGCGCGTCTCCCGCGAGCTTGACGGGGCCGGGCCTGTCGGCCCTGGCAGGACACCGATGCGGTCGCGATGAGCACCCGCCACCGCAAAAACTGCGGCGATCATGGGGGTCGCACAGGATAATTTCCCCCGCCCGCACTTGTGAGGGAGAACCGCACACGGATACGGTGTCTTGACGCGAGGTTCTCCTGTGGAGGAAGTGACATGACGGAAATTCTTGTGCAGGACGTGGCTGCAGGGGGCATATCCCAGGCCGGCCCGGTGGCCGGCCATCCGAGCTGGACATTGCTCAAGAATGCCGTCGAAGAGATCCGCCCCTGGCAGTCCAAGGACGGCTCGATCGACTTCGACGCGGACGACGCGCCCTCCCGCAAGGAGGCCGAGGCCGCCGTCGAGCGTGTGATCGGCGCGGTGGAGGACCTCGCCCCGCTGCTCCCGCACGACGCCGCCTACCACCGGGCACTCGTCGCCGACCTGCGCAAGTGGGCCGACGAGGGCTTCGTGGTGCCGGACTTCCTGGACTCGCTGCTCGCCTTCCAGCCGGCCGCCTCCCGCGAGGACGGACTGCGGCACCTGGTCGTCTTCCCGATGTACACGCAGAACGGCAACCCCGACCGCAACCTCGAGGCGGTCGTCCTGAAGATGGTGTGGCCCGAGTGGCTCGCCGAGCTCGAGCGCACCCGCTACGACAACCCGCTCTTCTGCGGCATCACGTTCGAGGACTTCACCGCCGGTTACGACACCAACTCCGCGGTGCTCTTCCCCGAGACCATCGCCGTGCGCGAGGCGCCCGAGCGCTTCACCTGGGGCGGTATCTTCTGCGACCGCGAGGCCGCCCGCTTCCGCGCCGTCACCGACGAGGCCGTGCGGGTGCTCGGTCTCGAACTGCCCGACGACATCCGCGAGATGGTCGCCGACCAGAAGCGGTGCGAGCAGGCCTTCGTGCTCTGGGACATGGTCCACGACCGCACCCACAGCCACGGCGACCTGCCCTTCGACCCGTTCATGATCAAGCAGCGCCAGCCGTTCTGGATGTACGGCCTGGAGGAGCTGCGCTGCGACCTCACCGCCTTCAAGGAGGCCGTGAAGCTGGAGGCCGAGGGCAACCCGCACGGCCGTGACGTGCAGTACGCGGTGCTCTTCGACCGCATGTTCCGCTTCCCGGTGACCGGCGACCGGGTGCGCAACTACGACGGCCTCGGCGGTCAGCTGCTCTTCGCCTACCTGCACAAGCATGACGTCGTCCGCTGGACGGACAACACCCTGAAGATCGACTGGGAGCGTGCCCCGCAGGTCACCAACCAGCTCTGCGGCGAGATCGAGAAGCTCTACCGCGAGGGCATCGACCGCCCCAAGCTGGTCCACTGGTTCGCCGCGTACGAACTGGTCTCCACCTACCTCGCCCCGCACCCCGGGTCGCGCTGGGCCAAGGGGCCCGACGCCCTCGACCTGACCCTGCCGCCTCGTAAGCTCGTGGATGACGTGCTTCCGGACGAGTTTCCGCTGAGCATGTTCTATGAGGCGCTCTCCAAGAAGCTGAAGAACGTGATCGCCTCGACCAAGGGGATCACCGCCGCTTCCGCTCCGGGGGCTGCCGCGTGAGCTCTCGAACCGAGGAGGCGACCAGCATGGACACCAACGGCAGTGGCGCCCTGGAAGGTGCGGTGATCGCGGTGGCCGGCGCGGCCGGTCCCGCGGGCCGGGCCACCCTGCTCCGGCTCGCAGAGGCGGGCGCCGTCGTCGTCGCCTCCGACGCCGACCCCCAGCGGCTCGCCGAGGCCGTGGACGCGGCCAGGTACGCCCACGGCGGGGCGACCGTCACCGGTGACACCGTCGACCTGCTCGACCTGGGCGCGGCCCGCGAGTGGGCCGACAAGACGGAGAAGGAGTTCGGCCGGATCGACGGCCTGGTCCACCTGGTGGGCGGCTGGCGCGGTGGCGCCTCGTTCACCGAGACCAACCCCGCCGACTGGGAGCTGCTGGAGAAGCTGCTGATCCGCACCGTCCAGCACACCTCGCTCGCCTTCCACGACGGTCTGCTGCGCAGCGACAAGGGCCGCTACCTGCTGATCAGCGCCGCCGGGGCCAGCAAACCCACGGCGGGCAACGCGGCGTACGCGGCGTCCAAGGCAGCCGCGGAGGCGTGGACGCTGGCCCTCGCCGATTCGTTCCGCAAGGCGGGGGGCGAGCAGGGCCCGAAGGCCGCTGCTGCCATCCTGGTCGTCAAGGCACTGGTGCACGACGCCATGCGCGCCGAGCGTCCCAATGCGAAGTTCGCGGGCTTCACCGACGTGACGGAGCTGGCCGACGCCATCGCCGGACTGTGGGACCGCCCCGCTCAGGAAGTGAATGGACAGCGTCTGTGGCTGACCCCGGAACCGTAAAGACCGACGCGCGGCGCCACCACGATCCCTCCGTGCGCGGTTTCGCCAGCGACAACTACGCGGGCGCCCACCCGGAGATCCTCGCCGCGCTCGCCCTCGCCAACGGCGGCCACCAGGTCGCCTACGGCGAGGACGAGTACACCGACCATCTCCAGCGTGTCGTGCACAGCCACTTCGGTGCGACGGCCGAGGCCTTCCCGGTCTTCAACGGCACCGGCGCCAATGTGACCGCCCTCCAGGCGCTCACCGACCGTTGGGGCGCCGTGATCTGCGCCGAGTCGGCGCACATCAACGTCGACGAGGGCGGCGCGCCGGAGCGCATGGGCGGGCTGAAGCTGCTGACCGTGCCGACGCCGGACGGAAAGCTCACGCCGGAGCTCATCGACCGGCAGGCGTGGGGGTGGGAGGACGAGCACCGGGCCATGCCGCAGGTGGTGTCGATCACCCAGAACACCGAGCTGGGCACCGTCTACACCGTGGACGAGATCCGCGCGATCGTCGCCCACGCCCACGGTCACGGCATGAAGGTCCATCTCGACGGAGCCCGGATAGCCAACGCCGCTGCTTCGCTGAACGTGCCCATGCGGGCCTTCACCAACGCCGTCGGTGTCGACGTCCTGTCCTTCGGCGGCACCAAGAACGGCATGCTCTTCGGTGAGGCGGTCGTGGTCCTGAACCCGGACGCGGTCAGCCACATGAAGCATCTGCGCAAGCTGTCCATGCAGCTCGCCTCCAAGATGCGCTTCGTCTCCGTGCAGTTGGAGGCACTGCTCGCCAAGGACCTGTGGCTGCGCAACGCCCGGCACTCCAACGCCATGGCCCAGCGGCTCGCGGACGGTGTGCGCGCGGTGGACGGGGTGGAGATCCTCTACCCGGTGCAGGCGAACGCCGTCTTCGCGCGGCTGCCGCACGACGTCAGCGAGCGGCTGCAGAAGCGCTTCAGGTTCTACTTCTGGGACGAGGCGGCCGGTGACGTGCGCTGGATGTGCTCGTTCGACACCACGGAGGACGACGTAGACGCCTTCCTCCAGGCTTTGAAGGAAGAGATGGCGCGCCGGCCCTGAAGACAGGTCCGCAGACTGCATAGATATACGGCCGACCGATAAGTCATTGACTGTCGGTCGGTCGTCTTTCTATGCTCCCGGGGCATGGAGTTCATCCAGCAAGACCCCGAACTTTCGGCCTATTTGGCTGCTGACGACGCAATCGATCACGAGCACCCGGTCGTCCGGGAGGTTGCCGCCGATCTCGCCCGTGGTGCGGCGGATTCATACGTATACGCCCGGGCTGCTTATGAGTACGTCCGTGATGCCGTGCCGCACTCGCACGACACGGGCGACCCCCGGGTCACCTGGCGCGCCTCCGACGTGCTGCGGCAGCGCACCGGCATCTGCTACGCCAAGTCCCACGCCCTTGTCGCGCTGCTGCGTGCCGAGGACATCCCGGCGGCCCTGTGCTACCAGCGGCTGGACGGGGTGGTGCACGGTCTGGTGGCGGTGCGGTTCCACGGGGCCTGGCACCGGCAGGACCCCCGGGGTGGCCGGCCGGGTGGGTCCGTGCCGTTCTCGCTGGCGGGGGAGCGCCTGCCGTACGCACCACGACCGGAGTCCAGTGACATGGACTATCCGGTACTCTACGCTGCACCGCACCCCGTGGTCCTGGCAGCTCTGCAAGGGGCTCCCGACCGGGCGCGCCTGTGGCAGGCGCTCCCGACCTCTCTCTGAAATGTTCGAGGCAAGCAGGCGATGACTCTCAGGCTCACCGTGTCCGACGACGTGCGCGCACTCGCGCCCGGCTTCACCCATGTCGCCGTCGAGGCGCACGGACTCACCAACGGACCCAGTAATGACGGGAGTTCGGCGCTCCTGGACGAGGCCGCCCGCCGGCTCGCGAGCCGCCTCGACGGGCGTGCGCCCCACGAGGAGGCGGGTATGGCCGCCTGGCGTGCGGCGTACACGGCGTTCGGCGCCAAGCCGTCCCGTACCCGCAACTCGGCGGAAGCGCTGGCCAGGAGGGCGCTCACGGACGGCGGGCTGCCCCGGATCAACATCCTGGTGGACGTCTACAACGCCATCAGCGTGGCGCACCTGATCCCCGTCGGCGGTGAGGACACCGACCGGATCAAGGGTGGCATGAGGCTCGTCAGGGCCACGGGACAGGAGCCGTTCGTCACGGTGGCGGGGGGCGAGGAGACCGTTGAGCACCCGGAGCCGGGCGAGGTCGTCTGGTGCGACGACGAAGGTGTCACCTGCCGCCGCTGGAACTGGCGCCAGGGAGTGCGCACCCGGCTGACGGAGGACTCGGTGAACGCCCTGTTCCTGCTCGAAGGCATGGGTCCCGCGGCGGGCGGCGCAGCGGCGGCCGCCGCGGCCGAACTCGCCGAATCACTGGAGAAGCTGAGCCCGGGGGCGCGGATCACCGTCCATGACCCGCGCTAGGCCCTCGTCCGGCCGGGCAGGCTCAGTGCGCCTCGCGGACCTCGGCCGCTGTGGGCGCCGTGCCGCCGAGGTGGGCGGGCACCCACCAGGTGTCGGCCGCGTCCCTGGGGCGCACGGGGTAGGCCCGCTGGGCGGCCTCGAGCAGCTCCTGGACACGCTCGCGCAGTCGCCGGGTGATCGCGCCGGCGTACTGGTCGGCGGGCGCCTCGACGGGCTCGCCGACGCGGATGGTCACCGGGATGTGGGAGCGCTTGAAGTTGCGCGGGCGGCCCTTGGTCCACAGCCGCTGCGTGCCCCACAGCGCCATCGGGATCAGCGGGACGCCCGCCTCCTGCGCAAGCCGCGCCGCTCCCGACTTGAACGACTTCAGCGTGAACGACTCGGAGATCGTCGCCTCGGGGAAGACGCCCACGATCTCGCCCGAGCGCAGCGAGTCCAGCGCGTGCGCGTACGCCGCCTCGCCCTGCTTGCGGTCCACGGGGATGTGCTTCATCCCCCTCATCAGGGGGCCGGAGATCTTGTGGCGGAAGACCGACTCCTTCGCCATGAAGCGCACCAGGCGCTTCTGCGGCAGGGCGCCGAGGCCGGTGAAGATGAAGTCCAGGTAGCTGATGTGGTTGCTGACCAGCACCGCTCCGCCGGTGCGCGGAATGTTCTCCGACCCCTGAGTGTCGATCTTCAGGTCGAGCGCCTTGAACATCGTGAGAGCGGCGCCGATGACCGGCCGATAGACGAGCTCTGCCATGGGGGGAGGACCCTTTCGTCATGCCCGGGGAGGGTTCGCCCGGTTGGAAGTTACGCAGCCGTAGGTTTTTGGCTTTGGGCCGATCGTGCCCCATGTGCGCCGTGCTGACCAGTCCTGGACGCCTGCCGGCGCGAGATTCTCGTCACTTCACGGACGGGAACCCGGCCACCGGCGCGGCCTGCGGGAATCCCCGCCCGGCCGGGAACGCTGCAGCTCGGGGAAGTGAACACACGGCGCAGGTCGGAAGGCGGAGAAGTGCACGGACAGGACGCGGAACGTCGGCTTGGCGAGCCGGAGCTGGGCCGGGGACCGGGTGAACGCGCCACCCTCGTACAGTTCTCGACCGCCTTCTGTCAGCCCTGCCGGGCCACCCGGCGCGTCCTCGCCGACGTCGCCGCGATGGTCGACGGCGTCGTCCATGTCGAGATCGACGCAGAGGAGCAACTCGCCCTCGTGCGCGAACTGGGCATCGTGAGCACGCCGACCGTGCTGGTCCTCGACGCCGCCGGACGGATCGTCACCAGGGCGTCGGGCACACCCCGAAAGGCCGACGTCATCGCCGCGCTGGGGCGGGCGATATGACACCCGTGACCCTGGTCGCACCTTCCGGTGCGCACTTGACTGTGTACGCCATGTATCGCCAGGCTGGCTCCCGTGCTTCCAGAACTCCTTCTCGACGGGCGGGTTCATGCCGATCTCTCCCGTGATGCGAGCGCCCGCTGTCAGGCTGCCCGTGCAGCCGCAGTCGCATAGTCCGCTCCCCAAGAAGGAACACTCGATGACGGCCTCGCCCGATCTCGGCGCCGCTCAGCTCGCCTCCC
Source organism: Streptomyces pristinaespiralis (assembly GCF_001278075.1). Taxonomy (GTDB): domain Bacteria; phylum Actinomycetota; class Actinomycetes; order Streptomycetales; family Streptomycetaceae; genus Streptomyces; species Streptomyces pristinaespiralis. The sequence goes on from NZ_CP011340.1 coordinate 7,389,079, forward strand.
CCGACCTCCTGCGATCCGTCTTCCGGCAGCACGCCGCCGGTGTCGCGGTGATCACCGCGGGCGGCCCGCGTCCGGTCGGATTCACCGCGACCTCGCTCACCTCCGTCGCGGCCGAGCCGCCGCTCATCTCCTTCGGTGTGGGTACCGGCTCCTCCAGCTGGCCCGTCGTCGCGGAGGCCGGGCATGTCGGCGTGCACATACTCGGCGAGCACCAGCGCGAGCTGGCCGCCACCTTCGCCCGCAGTGGCGCCGACCGCTTCGCGCCGCCGACGAGCTGGCGCGAAGGGCCGGAAGGTGTCCCCGTGCTGGACGGTGTGCTTGCCTGGATGGTGTGCCGTGTCGTGGCCCGTGTGCCCGCGGGCGACCATCGCATCGTGATCGCCGAGGCGGTCGTCGGGGATCCGGCGGGCGGCGGCCGGCCACTGCTCTACCACCAGGGACGCTTCACGGCTCTGCAGGAGTGAGCTGTGCGGAGGCGACGGACGCTCCGTTGTCAAGGTCACAGTTCAAAGCGCTTGCTTAGCGGGAACACACTGGGTGTACTGACGAGTAATATTTCGTTCGGAGCGCGGCCCGCCCCGACCGGGATCCGCCCCATCGGACGCCTATGCTGCGTTCACAAGGCAGTCCAGTAGAGACGATGCAGTAGGAGAGCCGGCGTGAGCCTGAGGATCGTTGTCTGTGTGAAGTACGTGCCCGACGCCACCGGCGACCGGCACTTCGCCGATGACCTGACCGTCGACCGCGACGACGTCGACGGCCTGCTGTCGGAGCTGGATGAGTACGCGGTCGAGCAGGCGCTGCAGATCGCGGACGAGGCGGACGACGCCGAGGTCACCGTGCTGACCGTCGGCCCCGAGGACGCCAAGGACGCCCTGCGCAAGGCGCTGTCCATGGGCGCGGACAAGGCCGTCCACGTCGAGGACGACGACCTGCACGGCTCCGACGTCATGGGTACCTCGCTGGTCCTCGCGAAGGCGGTCGAGAAGACCGGTTACGACCTGGTCATCTGCGGCATGGCCTCCACCGACGGCACCATGGGCGTGCTGCCGGCGATCCTCGCCGAGCGTCTGGGTGTCCCGCAGGTCACCCTGCTCTCCGAGGTCTCCGTCGAGGACGGCACCGTGAAGGGCCGCCGCGACGGCGACACCGCCAGCGAGCAGCTCGAGGCGTCCCTGCCGGCCGTCGTGTCCGTGACGGACCAGTCGGGCGAGGCCCGCTACCCGTCCTTCAAGGGCATCATGGCCGCCAAGAAGAAGCCGGTGGAGTCCCTGGACCTCGAGGACCTCGAGATCGACGCGGAAGAGGTCGGCCTCGAGGGCGCCTGGACCAAGGTCGACTCGGCCGCGGAGCGCCCGGCCCGCACCGCCGGCACGATCGTCAAGGACGAGGGCGAGGGCGGCAAGCAGCTCGCGGAGTTCCTCGCGAGCCAGAAGTTCATCTAGAGGCTTCGGCCCTCTACCGCCCCCTTCATACTTCGCAAGCAGGAGAGAAGAAGTCCCATGGCTGAAGTTCTCGTCTACGTCGACCACGTGGACGGCGCCGTCCGCAAGCCCACCCTGGAGCTGCTGACGCTGGCCCGCCGCATCGGTGAGCCCGTCGCCGTCGCTCTCGGCTCCGGTGCCGAGAGCACCGCCGCCGCGCTCGCCGAGCACGGCGCGGTGAAGGTCCTCACGGCCGACGCCCCCGAGTTCGCCGAGTACCTGGTCGTCCCGAAGGTGGACGCGCTGCAGGCCGCGTACGAGGCCGTCTCCCCGGCCGCCGTGCTCGTCCCGTCCTCCGCCGAGGGCAAGGAGATCGCGGCCCGCCTCGCAGTCCGCATCGGCTCCGGCATCATCACCGACGCCGTCGACCTCGAGGCCGGCGACGAGGGCCCGGTCGCGACGCAGTCCGCGTTCGCCGCCTCCTTCACCACCAAGTCCCGCATCACCAAGGGCACCCCGGTCATCACGGTCAAGCCGAACTCGGCCGCCGTGGAGGCCGCCCCGGCCGCGGGCAGCGTCGAGGCGCTGTCGGTGTCGTTCTCCGAGCAGGCCACGGGCACCAAGGTCACCTCCCGCACCCCGCGTGAGTCGACCGGCCGCCCGGAGCTGACCGAGGCCGCGATCGTCGTCTCCGGCGGCCGTGGCGTCAACGGCGCGGAGAACTTCGCCATCATCGAGGCGCTCGCCGACTCCCTCGGCGCGGCCGTCGGCGCCTCGCGCGCCGCGGTCGACGCGGGCTGGTACCCGCACACCAACCAGGTCGGCCAGACCGGCAAGTCCGTGTCGCCGCAGCTGTACATCGCCTCCGGCATCTCCGGCGCGATCCAGCACCGCGCGGGCATGCAGACGTCGAAGACCATCGTGGCCATCAACAAGGACGCAGAGGCCCCGATCTTCGACCTCGTCGACTACGGCGTGGTCGGCGACCTCTTCGAGGTCGTCCCGCAGCTGACCGAAGAGGTCAAGACCCGCAAGGGCTGATCTGCAGGTTCTCTTCGGCCCGGGGCCGCGCGGTGATTCCACCGCGCGGCCCCGGTCCTTTGAGGCGCACCATTGACGCAGATCACGGCCGCCCCTTAACTTCATTCAACAGAATGTTGAATCCGTGATGCGGGCACCACGGATCCCGAAGTGTGCGGAGGGTGTGGGAATGGGTCAGCAGGAGAAGGTGGCGACAAGCCTCGCGGGCGCGGTCAGCGAGGACATCAGCGCCTCCCTGGCGACGGTGGACGCGGAGCTCGCCCGCCGCTACCCCGGAGATCCGGGCACCCGCCAGCCCGTCCACACCGTCTACGTCCCCGGCAACGACTTCGCCGCCGACACGATCCGCTCGTGGGGCGACCGGGCCCTCGCCGCCCTCGACGAGCACGCGCCCGACGCCCGCACCTTCGCCCGGGTCCTGGGCCTCGCGGACGAGCTCGCGGAGCCCGTGTACACGCGCGTTCGCGCCAAGCTGGAGCGTGAGCCGGTCGAGGACCTGCGCGTCGACTTCGAGGACGGCTACGCGGGCCCCGACGAGGACGCCGACGCCGCACGCGCCGCGCGGCTGATCTCCGAGGCGTACGAACAGGGCACCGCCGCCCCGTACATGGGCATCCGGATGAAGTGCATGGAGGCCGCCGTACGCGACCGGGGCATCCGCACCCTCGACATCTTCCTGACCGGCCTGATGGAGCGCGGCGGACTGCCCGGCGGCCTGGTGCTGACCCTCCCCAAGGTCACCTATCCGCAGCAGGTCACCGCGATGGTGCGGCTGCTGGAGCAGTTCGAGAAGTCCCGCGGTCTCGAACCCGGCCGCATCGGCTTCGAGATCCAGATAGAGACCAGCCAGTCGATCCTCGCCGCCGACGGCACCGCCACCGTCGCCCGCATGATCGACGCGGCCGAGGGCAGGGCCACCGGACTCCACTACGGCACCTTCGACTACAGCGCCTGCCTCGGCGTCAGCGCCGCCTACCAGTCCAGCGACCACCCCGCCGCCGACCACGCCAAGGCCGTCATGCAGGTGGCCGCCGCCGGCACCGGAGTACGTGTGTGCGACGGGTCCACCAACGTGCTGCCCGTCGGACCCGCCGAGAAGGTCCACGACGCCTGGCGGCTCCACCACGGCCTCACCCGCCGCGCCCTCGCCCGCGCCTACTACCAGGGCTGGGACATGCACCCCGGCCAGCTCCCCACCCGGTACGCCGCGGTGTTCGCGTTCTACCGCGAGGGCTTCGAGCAGGCAGCGGCCCGCCTCGCCGCCTACGCGGGCCACGTCGGCGGCGACGTCATGGACGAGCCCGCCACCGCCAAGGCGCTCAGCTCCTACCTGCTGCGCGGCATCGACTGCGGCGCCCTCGACGAGGCGGAGGTCACCGGCCTGACCGGCCTCGACCGTGCCTCTCTCGACGGTTTCGCCCGGCCGCGGCGGGGCGACCTGACCGCCACGGCCGGGTAACACCCGGCGTCCGCGGCGCGCTGCCCCCTCTAGTCTGTGATCCGTCACTTTTTCGGATCCACGGAGCGGGGCAGCGGTGTCAACGGGGGAGAACGAACGGCTGGCCGGGCGTTATCGGCTGGTCGGGCAACTGGGCCGCGGCGGAATGGGCGTCGTCTGGCGGGCGGTCGACGAGGTCCTCGGACGCGAGGTCGCCGTCAAGGAACTGCGCACGTACACCGACTCGTCGGCGCCCGAACTGGCCGACCTGACCGTGCGGATGCAGCGCGAGGCGCGGGCCGCCGCCCGCGTCCGGCACCCAGGGGTCGTCGCCGTCCACGACGTCGCGGAGCACGAGGGCCGGCCGGTCATCGTGATGGAGCTCGTCGACGGCCCCTCGCTCGACGACGTGCTGAACACCCGCGGCGTGCTGGACCCGCGGGAGGCCGCCGGCATCGGCGCGAGGGTGCTGGAGGCGCTCGGAGCCGCGCACCGCGCCGGTGTGCTGCACCGGGACGTCAAACCGGGCAACGTCCTGCTGGACCGCTCCGGCCGGGTGGTGCTCACCGACTTCGGCATCGCGGCCATGGACGATCCCGGCGACGGCTCCACGTCCCGTCTCACCCGCAGCGGTGAGATCGTCGGCTCCCTCGACTACCTGGCCCCCGAGCGTGCCCAGGGCAACGATCCGGGCCCGGCCTCCGACGTGTGGGCGCTCGGCGCCACCCTGTACGCGGCGGTCGAGGGCTCCTCCCCGTTCCGCCGGACCTCCACCTGGTCGACGCTCACCGCGATCGTCGCCGAGCCGCTGCCGGAGCCCCTGCGCGCCGGTCCGCTCGCGCCCGTACTGCGGCAGCTGATGCACAAGGACCCGGCACGGCGGCCCGACGCCGACGCGGCGGCGCGGATGCTGTCCGCCGTCGCCGCAGGCGAGGATCCCGCCGGACACACGGCGCCGCTCGGACCGCCGGTGGACGGACCGCGCGAACAGGCACCGCCCAGGGTGCCGACGGTGCTCAGCGCCGCGCCCTACCAGCCGCAGGGCTTCGGTCCCGCGGAGCCGGAGCCCGCCGCGGGCGGCGCGGTGCCCGGTCCTCCGGGGACGTACGCGGCGCCGGCGGCCGGTGCGGTGCCCGGACCCGTGGCGTCGTACACGCCGCAGGCGGCCGGGCCTCCGGGAACTCCTCCCGGCGGCGGGCCGGTCCGGCACGGCCGCGGCAAGGTGATGATCGCCGCAGCCGTCGCCGCGGTCCTGCTCGCCGGCGGCGGCGTGACGTACGCGCTCGTCGGCAAGGACGACGGCGGCACCACCCGAGGCGACCTCGCGGGCGGCGAGGCCGCCGGCCCCTCAGCCGGCGCGGGCCCTTCCGGTGACACGCCGGGCACCGGCCCGGCGGGCGAGCGGTCCCCGAGCGCCGGGAGCGGGCCCGACGAGAAGGGCGGCGAGGGGACGAAGTCACCGTCTCCGGCGTCGAAGGCGCCCGTTCCGGGCGGAGCGGCGGCCGAACCGGACGCCGGCGATTCGACCGGCGGGAGCGAGAGCGGTTCGGGGGGTGGCTCCGACGGCGGCGCCTCCGGCGGTTCCACGGGCGGGAGTTCGACCGGCGGAGGCGGTACGACGGGCGGCGGCGACTCCGAGCCCGCGCCGGCGTGCCACGCGATCGGCGCCGGCAAGTACAACTGCCAGGTCTGGAAGACCGCGCAGTCCTACAACGACGGCGGCGCCCAGGTCGGTGTCCTCAACGCGGGCACCAACTACTTCTACTGCCAGGCGAATCTCGGCCGCCGCGAGACCTCCGGCGAGTGGACCAACGTCTGGTGGGCAAAGACCGACGACGACAGCGGGAACCGCAATGTCTGGGTGAGCGACGTCTACGTCCAGGGCGGCGCCAACGACGAGCCGGTACCCGGCCTCCCCGTCTGCTGACTCACGCCGCCCCGGCCGGGCCCGCCCCGGTCAGGACGGCGGCGGGATCTCCCCGGAGCCGCGGGGGACGAGCACCGTCTCCAGGGCCACCTGGGACGGTTCGTCGTTCACGCCGTCGAGCCTGCGGAACAGCCGCTCCGCCGCGGTGCGCCCCAGGGCCGCGGCGTCCTGGGCTATGACGGTGATGCCGAGCAGGTCCGCGAGCTCGATGTCGTCGAACCCGACGAGGGCGACGCGCTGGTCGTGCCCGGCGAGGACCCGTACGGCGGTCACCGTCACCCGGTTGTTGCCGGCGAAGATCGCGGTGACCGGCTCCGGGCCCGCCAGCACCGACTTCACGGCCTCCTGGACCCGCTCGGGCGCCGTCGAGCCGAGGGCCACCCACGAGTCGTCGATCACCAGACCCGCGTCCTCCATGGCGGCCCGGTAGCCGCGCAGCCGCTCCACGGCGGTGTGGATGCGCGGCTGGTCGCCGATGAAGGCGATACGGCGGTGGCCGTGGGCGATCAGATGCGCCACACCGGCCCGCGCGCCGCCGAAGCTGTCGGAGAGCACCACGTCCGCTTCGATCCGGCCCGGCGGACGGTCGACGAACACCGTGGCCACGCCCGCCTTCATCTCCGGCTCCAGATAGCGGTGGTCGTCGCCCGCCGGAATCACGATCAGACCGTCCACCCGGCGTGCGCACAGCGCCAGCGCCAACTCCTGCTCCCGCTCCGGGTCCTCGGCGCTGGAACCGTTGATGAGCAGCGCCCCGTGGGCCCGCGCGACCTCCTCGACCGCGCGGCTCAGCGGACCGTAGAACGGGTCGGCGAGATCCTCGAGAACGAGGCCGATCGAGGCGGTACGGCCCTTGCGCAGCACCCGCGCGCTGTCGTTGCGGCGGAACCCGAGGGACTCGATGGCCTCCTGCACCCGGCGTTCCGTGTCCGGCGTGACACCCGGCTCGCCGTTCACCACGCGTGAGACCGTCTTCAGCCCGACACCGGCCCGTGCCGCCACGTCCTTCATCGTGGGCCGGTTCCCGTAGCGGGGCTCGGGGCCGCGAGGGCTGCCCGGAGGCGTCGGAGGACGGGTCGAATCGGCCACGGTGCGCTGTCCTTATGGGTCTGGGCGGTCACGTTCTTCGTATTTGTAGCGTGTGGCGTCGAGCATAGGCCCTGGACAACGTTGTCAGGGGAATGGAGACTGTTATGGAAACCGCAGGTCCGACAGCTCCCGGGGGATCCCGTACCGATGCATAACAGCCTCGTCGCCGCTCTCGACATCGGCGGCACCAAGATCGCCGGCGCGCTGGTGGACGGCAACGGCGCGATTCTCCACCGCGCCCAGTGCCCCACACCCGCCCACGACGACGGCGAGACGGTGATGCGCGCGGTCGAGAGCATCCTCGCCGAGCTGACGGCCTCACCGCTGTGGGTCCGGGCCACGGCGCTCGGCATCGGCAGCGCCGGCCCTGTCGACGCCTCCGCCGGTACGGTCAGCCCGGTCAACGTGCCCGGGTGGCGCGCGTTCCCCCTCGTGGACCGGGTGTCGCACGCCGTCGGCCGCCATCTGCCCGTCACCCTCGTCGGCGACGGCGTCGCGATGACCGCCGCCGAACACTGGCAGGGCGCCGCCCGCGGCTACGACAACGCACTGTGCATGGTGGTCTCCACCGGCGTCGGCGGCGGCCTGGTGCTCGGCGGCAAGCCGCACGCCGGGCCGTCGGGCAACGCCGGACACATCGGCCACATCAGCGTGGACCTCGACGGTGACCTGTGCCCCTGCGGCGGGCGCGGCTGCGTGGAACGCATCGCCAGCGGACCCAACATCGCCCGCCGGGCGCTCGAGAACGGCTGGCGGCCCGGACCCGGCGGCGACACGTCCGCCGCCGCCGTCGCGGAGGCGGCGCGCGCCGGGGACCCCGTCGCCACCGCCTCGTACGAGCGCGCCGCCCAGGCGCTCGCCGCGGGGATCGCGGCCACCGCCACGCTCGTCGAGATCGAGATCGCCGTGGTCGGAGGGGGCGTGGCCGGGGCGGGCGAGGTCCTGTTCGGCCCGCTGCGGCGTGCGTTGCGTGACTACGCCGCCCTTTCCTTCGTCCAGCGGCTGACCGTCGCGCCCGCGGTGACCGGCACGGACGCCGGGCTGGTGGGCGCGGCGGCCGCGGCCACGCTGGGGCAGGGGGAGGCGGCGGTACCGGCCGGGCGGGCCTGAGCGGCGCGCCTCCTGAAGGCGCGCGTTCGCAGGTCTCGGGCCCGGCGCGGTTGCGTGACGTCCCCCGGGCGCGGCCCGGCGCGGTTGCGTGACGTCCCCCGGCCCGGTCCGGCGCGGTCGCGTGACGTCCCGCGCGGTCGGCCCGGGCAGGCCCGGCAAGCGCCGGCCAGAGACGGCCCGCGCCCCGGCTCGTGCCCGCCGAGCCACCGCGTCACGCCGGACTGTCCAGGAGGGCCAGGTGCACCTCGCGAAGGCGGTCCGGCTCCGCGATCACGTCGATCTCGGTGATCCTGTCGTCCTCGATGGTGAACTCGAGGACCAGGAACAGCCGGCCGCGCGGCGCCATCACCAGGCCGACCGAGCCGTTCACCAGCGCCGGTTCGCTGAAGCGGACCCGCTCCGACGCCGCCGACGCACCCCTGGCCACGGCCTCGGCGCCGTGGAACACGAGAGGTTCCGGTGTCGGTCCGACGGCCCGGTCCGCGCGGAAGACGACGTCCGGATGGAGAACCGCCACCAGCGCGTCGAAGTCCCCGCCGCGAGCTGCGGCGAGGAACGCCTCGACGACCCGTCGTTGCTGGGTCCGGTCGGTCTCCGGCGCGGGGGCCGTACCCCGGACACGGCGGCGGGCGCGGCTCGCCAGTTGCCTGGTCGCGGTGGGGGAGCGCTCGATCATGGGGGCGATCTCGTCGAAGGGCACGGCGAACATGTCGTGGAGCACGAACGCGAGCCGCTCGGCCGGCGACAGCATGTCGAGCACCACCAGCAGAGCCAGTCCGACCGAGTCGGCCAGCAGCGCCTCCTGCTCCGGGTCGGGTCCGTCCGCCTTGTCGGCGGTCGCCGGCTCGAGGGGTTCCTCTCGCCGCCTTTCGCGGGTGCGGAGCATGTTCAGACACACCCGTGCCACGATCGTCGTCAGCCAACCGCCGGGGTTCTCGATGTCACTCGTCCCCGCGCGGTCGACGCGCAGCCATGCCTCCTGCACCGCGTCCTCGGCCTCGCTCGCGGAGCCGAGCATCCGGTAGGCCACCGCCTTCAGGCGGGGCCGGTGCTCCTCGAAGCGCTCCTTCGACCAGGCGTGCTCGTCCACTGGATCTCGTTCCTCTCTCGGGTCTCAAGGAAGTAGACCCCGTGGAGCCCTGCGATGTGACAGGAGCCGTGGGGCGCGCGTTTGCGGTAGGGCTTGTTGGAGTCTGTTGGGAGAAGGCTCGTTCAACCCCTTGACGACATGCCTTGTTGAGGGTGAGATCCAAGCCTCGCGTTCGGTTGTGTTGGGTTGCAGCCCGAGGAGGCAACATGGCGCAGGTCTCGTTCGACGGTTCCGCCGTGCCCGGAGGCCGGGTGTCCCGGCGGAGTCTGCTCAGGGGCGCGGCGGCGGGCGCCGGCGCGGTGGCGTTGCCCGCGGTGCTCGCCGCCTGCGGAAGCGGCCCCGGCGGCGACGGCAGAACTATCCGCCTGGGGTCCAACTCCTCCGACCCGGTGCCGAAGAAGGCCTTCGCCGCCGCCTTCGCCGCCTACGAGAAACAGTCGAAGGAAGGGCGGAAGGTCAAGGTCAACACCGTCGACCACAACACCTTCCAGGAGAACATCAACCGCTATCTCCAGGGCAAGCCCGACGACGTCTTCATGTGGTTCGCCGGCTACCGCATGCAGTTCTTCGCCAAGAAGGGGCTGCTGCACGACATCAGCGACATCTGGGGGTCGTACGAGGGCTTTTCGCCGGCGCTCAAGGCCCAGTCGACGGGCGAGGACGGCAAGCAGTACCTCACGCCGTACTACTACTACCCGTGGGCGGTGTTCCACCGCCGGAGCGTCTTCGAGGAGCGCGGGTACCAGGCGCCCGGGACCCTCGACGAATACATCGCGCTGGCCCGGCAGATGCAGAAGGACAAGCTCGTTCCCATCGCGTTCTGCGACAAGGACGGCTGGCCCGCGATGGGCACGTTCGACTACATCAACATGCGGACCAACGGTTACGAGTTCCACCGGCGGCTGATGGCCGGCGAGGAGGCGTGGACCAGCAACGAGGTCCGGCAGGTCTTCGACACCTGGCGCAGCCTGCTTCCGTACTGCCAGCCCGCGGCCAACGGCCGAACCTGGCAGGAGGCGGCCACCAGCCTCCAGAAGAAGCAGGCGGGGATGGCCGTCTTCGGACTCCCGCACCCCGGCCAGCAGTTCCCGGAGGAGGAACAGGACGACATCGACTTCTTCCCGTTCCCGGTGATCAACCCGGAGCACGGCCAGGACGCCGTCGAGGCGCCCATCGACGGGTTCCTGCTGGCGAAGAAGTCCAAGTCCCTGAAGCAGGACAAGGTGATGGAGAGCGCCAAGGACCTGCTGAAGTGGCTGTCGACGGGAGAGGCCGAGGACATCTACCTCGCGGGCGATCCGAACAACATCGCGGTCAGCGACCGGGCCGACACCTCCAAGTACACCGCGCTGCAGAAGAAGGCCGTGGAACTGGTCTCCGGCGCCAAGCAGATCTCGCAGTTCCTGGACCGTGACACCCGGCCGGACTTCTCCTCGGTGGTGATGATCCCGGCCATCCAGAGCTTCATCAACGACCCGAAGGACGTGGACGGTCTGGTCAACGGCATCGAGCGCCAGAAGAAGACGATCTTCGCCGCCGACTGATGCCCATCGGCCGGCTGATGCCCATGATGAGGGAACGGGAGGCACCGCCCGTGCCGACGCGCACCGTTGGACGACGGCGACGTTTCACCCGCCGCGACGCCGGGGTCATCGGAGTGCTCCTCGGCATACCGGTCCTGCTGGACGTCTTCGTCGTCTGGGGGCCGACCCTCGCGTCCGTGGTGCTGTCCTTCACCAGCTGGGACGGCATCGGGGACATCTCCTGGGTCGGCACGGACAATTACGAGAACCTCTTCACCAACTACCCGGCCTTCTGGCCGGCCGTCCGCCACAACGTGCTCTGGCTGGCCTTCCTCGGGCTGGTGTCGACCCCGTTCGGACTGCTGCTCGCCGTGCTCGTCGACCGGGGGGTGCGGTTCAGCCGCTTCTACCAGTCGGCCCTGTACATGCCCGTCGTCCTGTCCCTGGCCGTCGTCGGATTCATCGCCCAGCTCGTCTTCTCGCGCGACCAGGGCGCACTCAACGCCGTCCTGGGAGGCGGCACCAACCCCACCGACTGGCTCGGCGACCCCGATCTGAACATCTGGATGATCCTGCTGGCCGCGGCCTGGCGCCACACCGGCTACGTGATGATCCTCTACCTCGCCGGGCTGAAGGCCGTCGACCCGGCCCTCAAGGAAGCGGCGGCCATCGACGGCGCGAGCGAGCGGCAGACGTTCTTCCGCGTCGTCCTGCCGACCCTGCGCCCCGTCAACATCATCGTCGGCGTCATCACGGTCATCGAGGCCCTGCGCGCCTTCGACATCGTCTACGCCGTCAACAAGGGCCGCAACGGCCTGGAACTGCTCTCCGTCCTCGTCACCGACAACATCATCGGAGAGGCGAGCCGGATCGGGTTCGGCTCGGCCATCGCCGTGGTCCTGCTGCTCGTGTCCATGGGGTTCGTCGTGACGTTCCTGGTCCAGGAGATGCGTGGGGAGAAGAACCGATGACACTCGACACCGCTCCGCCCCCCACCCGCACCACGGCGGTGGCCCCGGTACGGAGCCGGCCGCGGCGCGGCCCCGGCCGGTTCGGGGTGCACGCCTTCCTGATGGCCGTGTCGCTGGCCTTCCTCGCCCCGCTGATCCTCGCTGTGTACGCCTCGTTGAGGCCGTACGAGGAGACCTCCGAGCACGGCTACTTCTCCTGGCCGGACAACCTGTCCCTGGACTACTACCAACAGGCCTTCACCGACTCGGGGATGACGAAGTACTTCGTCAACACCCTGATCATCGCCGTCCCCGGGGTGCTGCTCGCGCTCTTCTTCGCCTCGTTCGTCGCCTTCGCCGTCGCCCGGCTGCGGTTGCGCGGATCGATCGTGCTGCTCATGCTGTTCACCGCGGGCAACCTGCTGCCGCAGCAGGTCATCGTCACCCCGCTGTACGTGCTGTTCAACCGCATCCCGCTGCCGTACTGGATGTCCGACTCGATGACGATGTTCGACTCGTACTGGGCCGTCGTGCTGGTGCAGACCGGCTTCCAGATCGGGTTCTGCGTCTTCGTGCTCGCCAACTTCATGCGCACCCTGCCGCAGGAGATCCTCGAGGCGGCGATCGTGGACGGCGCGGGGGTGTGGACCCAGTACTGGCGCGTCACGCTGCCGCTGTGCCGGCCCGCGCTGGCGGCGCTCGGCACACTCCAGTTCACCTGGATGTACAACGACTTCCTGTGGGCGCTGGTGTTCATCTCCGACGGCGACAAGCTGCCCATCACCTCGGCGCTGAACAACCTGCGCGGCCAGTTCTTCACGGATTACAACCTGCTGGCGGCGGGGTCGGTGATCGTGGCGCTGCCGACGCTCGTCGTCTTCCTGCTGCTCCAGCGCCACTTCATCGCCGGGCTGACGCTGGGCTCCACCAAGGGCTAGTAGTGCTTCGTTACGTCGGGTGATCTTGCGTGGTGTTGGGCATCTTCTTGGCATGAGGCTGGGGGAAGTGGAACGACTCCAGGGTGAGTTATCGGAGTTCGTTGCCGATGTGTTCGCCTCGGTGCCGCGGCGGGATCAGCGGCGGTGGGGCGAGTGTTATCTGCGGGGCCTGATGCTGGATGGCCGGCGCAAGTCGGTCCAGCCGATGGCCGAGCGTCTGCCGGACGGGAACATGCAGGCCCTGCAGCAGTTCGTGAATCAGTCGCCGTGGGATCCGCTGCCGGTCAGACAGCGGGTCCCACGTTCTTACCGGCACCCCTACATGTCCGTTCGCCGTAGCTATACGAGAACAGTGCCGTGAACGCGGTCAACATCGTCACCAGCAAGTACTTCCGCGGGGCCGTCGGTATCCCGCAGCGCGAGACCGGTCTCAGGCTGCAGCGGGATGCTCTCCCAGGTCCTCGCCGCCGGGGTCACACCTCGCAGTTGGTCTCGAAGTCGACGCCCGCTTCTCCGTCGCAGTCGTCTGTACCGGAGCTGCCGTTCAAGAAGTCGTTCGCGGGTCCGCCCCTGAGCGTGTCGTTACCGGATCCCGCATCGATCCGGTCGGACCCGCCCACAGTGGTGACCGATCCGTCCGGGCCCACGTTGTCACCGAAGAGGACGTCGTCCCCGCCGCGCCCGGAGATCTGATCGTGCCCGGCGGTCGCTCCGCTCGGGTCTCCCAAGCCGCTGTCTCCGACGATCTCGAACTCGCCCGCACTGCCCCCGGTGATCCGGTCGTTGCCGGAGCCGATCGCGGTGCCCTGGGAAGCAGCGTGATCGCCGATCGCGATCGTGCCGCCGTCCGCACCCAGGTCCACGATGTCGTCACCGCCGGCCCCGCTCGCGTTCCCCACAATAGAGACGCTGTCGCCCGTCGCGTCGCCGAGTTCGCCGGGACCTTCCAGGAGCACGTCGTCGCCGGCCCCGGAGGCGTTGAAGAAGGCCACCGAGTCGCCGATGAGGCCGTCGTTGCCCTCGCCGCCTTCGAGGCGGTCGCTCGCGCCGCCGGAGGCGCTCTCCCCGTTGGTGTCGCCGACCAGGCTGTCGTCGCCCGGGCCGCCGTACAGGGAGTCGCGCGCTGCCCCACTGGCAGTGCCCTGGAAACCCGCGGAGTTGTCGCCCACCAGGCTGTCGTCGCCCGCGCCGCCGAGCAGACGGTCCGTTCCGGTGGCGCCCGTAACGCCGGTCGCGTCGAAGCTGTCCCCGACAACTCCGTCGTTGCCGTCACCGCCGTCGATCGAGTCATTGCCGGGGCCGCCCCTCAGGCGGTCGTCGCCACCCAGACCGCAGATCAGGTCGTCGCCGCCCAGGCCGTTGATGACGTCGGGCCCCGCGGTGCCGACGATCACGTCCCGGCCCGATGTCCCGGTCGTGCCCGTGGTCGTCGCGGGGACGCCGAAGCACGTGGGCACCTGCGCGCCGGCTTCCGTGGCCCCGAGACCGACGATGGCTGCCGCTGCGAAGACATTGGCGCAACAGCTCAGGAGGACCCGGCAGCCGGGTCTCCTTCGGCGGATGGCGTTCATCATGGCTGCTCCATGCAAGTGGTTGTGATCAGTGACGCGTGATCACTTCCAGCGCAGGCGCAGAAGTCGCGCTATTCCTGCCGTTTTCATCAGTTCAGCACTGTTCACAGATCACTCCCAGTTGATCACGACCGCTGGTTGCGCGTCCCCACGTCAGGGTGAGGCTTGGTCAGGATGCGGTCGCGTGGCTCTGCTTGCTCGGGAGTGAACGAGTCGTGCAGCCCGCGGGAGGTGATCGTGCGCTTGAACCGCGGGTAGCCGGAGGAGCCCGCTTCCTGTCCTGGGCGCCCTCGTTGGGCTGGTCGAGTGATCGAGGTCAAAGACCGCCGCAAGCTCCCCAGCCCTCATACAGCCGGCGAAATACCACACACCCAACGCGACAAGACCAGCTAACAAAGCACTACTAGGGCTCTTTGCCGTGTCCCGCGGATCGGCGAGGGCTCACCGCACCCGGCCCGCGGGAGCGGAAGCGGGCAACGTTTGGCGCGGCGTGAGCCCGCCGCGGCCGGGAACGCACCGGGTAGCGGTCAGCGGCGCAGCGCGGCGAGCTCCCGGTTCATCTCGGCGAGGAAGCGGACCACCACCCGCAGCTCCTGCGTGGTGAAACGGCCACGCGCGGCGTCGGTGCCCCGGGCGAGGGGCTGGAAGTAGTCCCGGGCCACCTGCTTGGCCCCCTCCGCGTAGTGCAGGTGCACCACCCGGCGGTCGTCGGCCGCTCTGACCCGCCGGATGTGACCGGCCTTCTCCAGCCGGTCGAGGCACGCGGTCATGGCGCCCGACGTCAGGTTGAGCTGCTTGCGCAGCCTGCCGGGCGTCATCGGCCCCGCCTCGTCGGCGTGATCACCGTCCAGGATCGCGATCAGCGCCTGCACGTCGGTCAGGTGCAGACCCTGCGACTGGGCGAACTCCTGGGCGATGCGGTTGAACTCGCCGTTCATACGCCGCAACAGCACCGCGAAGTCCTGCAACCCCACCGGGTCCTCGGAGGGAAGTACGGGGGAGGGAGTGTCGGCGCTGCGCATTCCCCCAGTATATAGTTTCTCGATCATTGACATACTCGATGACTGAACTATCCGTCGTGACCAGGGACTGTTGAATGAGAAGCACACCGCGCTGGGCCCGTTGGCTGGTACCAGTGACGCTCCTGATCGTCTGGCTGGGCATCGGCGGGACGCTCGGCCCGTACGCGGGCAAGCTCGGCGAAGTGGCGACCAACGACCAGGCCGCGTTCCTGCCGCGCAGCGCGGAGTCGACCAAGGCGCTGGAGGCCCGTGAGGCGTTCGACCACGCGGAGACGGTGCCCGCCATCGTCGTATGGACGACGGACGGGAACCGGGTCGGCGAAGCCCAGCAGGCGACCGCGACCCGGGTGGTCGGTGAGCTCGCCGGCCGGCCCGGAATCGTCGGCCGGCCCTCGCCCGCGCTGGTGTCGAAGGACGGCGCCGCGATGCAGGCCGTCATCCAGCTGGAACCGGATCTCGGTGACGAACTGCCTGCCGTCCTCGACGAGGTACGCGCGGCGGCGGGCGACGTACCGGGCGCGACGGCCCGGATCGCGGGCCCGGCGGCGAGCCAGGCGGACCTGTCCGACGCGTTCGCCGGCATCGACGGGCTGCTGCTGGGCGTGGCGCTCGGCGCCGTACTGCTCATCCTGCTGCTGGTCTACCGGAGTGTGCTGCTGCCGTTCCTGATCATCCTGGGGGCCGTCTTCGCGCTGGGCCTCGCGTGCGCGGTGGTCTACGCGCTGGCGGACCGGGACATCGTCCGGGTGGACGGGCAGGTGCAGGGCATCCTCTCCATCCTCGTGATCGGCGCCGCCACCGACTACGCACTGCTGCTCGCCGCCCGCTTCCGGGAGGAACTCGCGGTGCGCGAGGACCGTACGGCCGCCGCACTGGCCGCCGTACGCCGTTCGTTCGGTGCCATCACCGCCAGCGCGGCGACCGTGGCGCTGGGACTGCTGGCTCTGCTGGCGAGCGACCTCACCAACAACCGCGCCCTCGGGCCGGTCGGCGCCATCGGCATCGTCTGCGCCGTGCTCTCGACCCTGACGTTCCTCCCGGCCGTACTGGTTCTGCTCGGCCGTGCCGCCTACTGGCCGGCCAGGCTGAAGCCGTCGGACGGCACCGCGGAGGGGCACGGCGTATGGCGCCGCGTCGCCGCACTGGTCGACCGCCGGCCGCGGCGGGTGTGGGTCGCCACCGCCCTCGTGCTCACGGCTTTCGCCGCCTTCTCCCCGGCGCTGTCCTCGAAGGGTGTGCCGCTCGACGAGATCTTCGTCAACGACGCCCCGTCCGTCGCCGCACAGGAGAGCCTCGGCAAGCACTTCCCGGGCGGCTCGGGCAACCCCGCGGTGATCATCGCCGACGCGGAACGGGCCGCTCAGGTGACGGCCGCGGCGGAGGGTACCGAGGGCGTGGCCTCGGCCGGTGCCGTCTCCGCCTCTGGCAGGCCGGGCGCCGGTGAACCCCTCGTCGTGGACGGGCGGGTGCGCATCGACGCCACCCTCGAGGCGGCCGCCGACAGTGACGCCGCGAAGGACGCGATCGAGCGGCTGCGCGAGAACGTGCACGCGGTGAGCGGCGCCGACGCGCTCGTCGGCGGCTACACGGCGCAGCAGTACGACACCCAGCAGACCGCCGCCAGGGACCGGACCGTCATCGTCCCCGTCGTGCTCGGCATCATTCTGCTGATCCTGGTACTGCTGCTGCGCTCACTGCTGGTGCCCGTGCTGCTGGTGGCGACGGTCGCGCTCAACTTCCTGGCGACGCTCGGGGTGGCGACCCTCGTCTTCGATCTCCTCGGCTTCAGCGGCACCGACGCGTCCGTCCCGCTGTACGGGTTCGTGTTCCTGGTTGCTCTCGGCGTCGACTACAACATCTTCCTGATGTCCCGGGTTCGGGAGGAGGCGCTCACCCACGGCACCCGGCAAGGCGTGCTGCGCGGACTGGCGACCACCGGCGGGGTCATCACTTCGGCGGGAGTGGTCCTCGCGGCGACCTTCGCGGCGCTCATGGTGATCCCGCTGGCCTTCCTGGTGCAGATCGCGTTCATCGTGGCGTTCGGCGTCCTGCTGGACACCCTCGTGGTCCGCTCCCTGCTGGTGCCGGCGCTCGTGGTCGACATCGGCCCCAGGGCGTGGTGGCCGAGCTCCCTCGCCAAGGTCGCCACGGTGGATTCCCGGGCGGGCGGCGAGGCGGGACGCACGGCGTAGCACGTATGTGCGCGTGCCGCCCCGGCGGCACGCGCCTACCGTGAGCAGCAGGACATCTCGGCCGAAAGGGGACCTTCCATGGCAGCCAAGGTGAGCCCGCTGCGCGGCCGGACCGCCGTCGTGACCGGAGCGGCGCGCGGCCTGGGAGAAGCCGTGGCACGGAGGCTGGCCGACCGTGGCGCCGACGTCGCCCTCCTCGGCCGGGAGGAGAACGCGCTGGCCCGGGTCCGGGACTCACTCACCGGTCCGGGCCGGGCGTTGTGCTGGGAGGTCGACGTCACGGACGACGCGGGGATGGCGCGCGTCGCCGCCGAGGTCCGCGAGCGACTCGGTGCCCCCTCCGTGGTCGTGGCCAACGCGGGTGTGGCGGAAGGCGGGCCCTTCGCCGAGTCGGACCCCGCGACATGGCGCCGGGTGATCGAGGTGAACCTGATCGGCAGCGCCGTCACCGCCCGGTCCTTCCTCCCTGCGCTGTTCGACACCCGGGGCTTCTTCCTGCAGGTCGCGTCGCTCGCGTCCATCGGCGCGGCTCCCATGATGAGCGCGTACTGCGCGTCCAAGGCCGGGGTGGAGTCGTTCGCCCACTCACTGCGCGCCGAACTCGCCCACCGGCAGGTGGGCGTGGGCATCGCCTACATCAACTGGACCGACACCGACATGATCCGGGACGCCGACGCCCACGCGGTCCTGCGCGAGCTGCGCGGCCACATGCCGCCGCCCGCGCGCAGGGTGTACCCCGCCGCGCAGGTGGCCGGCCGGCTGGTCGCGGCGGTCGAACGGCGCCGTCCGACCGTGTACATGCCGTCGTGGCTACGGGCGACGCAACTCGTGCGGGCCGCCATGCCCCCCGTGGTCACGATGCTCTCCCGTCGCGAGCTGCCGCGTCTCGCGGCAGCGGAACCCTTCGAGGGCACGGGCCTGCTCGGCGCCGGCGGCCGCGCCGACGTGGCGCCCGCCCGCGGATCCTCCAGCGGGGCATGAAGCCCGCATCGGCATGACGCATCCGCCGGCCCGCCCCCGGGCGAAGTCGCTGTGCGGACGTGGCGCCCGGACAGCGGGTGCCGCGGTGCGCCGGCACGCGACCGCCGGGCCTCGCGGCCGAAACCGCTCCGGCAGAGCATCCGGGCAGCCAGGACACGCCGTGTGCCCGAAAGCAGCCCTCACAGCAGCGATGAATCAGGAGTGGAGCCATGACCGTCGCGGTCGTCCTGTTCACCTCCGACCTGCGCCTGCACGACCACCCGCCCCTGCGGGCCGCGCTGCGCGCGGCGGACGAGGTGGTGCCGCTCTTCGTCCTCGATCCCGGCATCGGCGCCGCGGGGTTCGAGGCCCCCAACCGGTGCGCGTTCCTGGCCGACTGCCTGGCCGACCTCGACGCCTCACTGCGTGAGCGCGGCGGTCGGCTCGTGGTCCGTTCGGGACCGGTGGCCCAGCAGGTGGGCGCGATCGCCGCCGAGTGCGGAGCCGGCGAGGTGCACATGGCGGCCGGCGTCACCCGCTACGCCCGCAGACGGGAGGAACTGCTGCGCACGGTGCTGCGGGAACGCGGCGCCACGCTGCGGACGCACGATGCCGTGATCACCGTCGTCGCCCCCGGTGCGGTGACGCCGGCCGGCTCCGACCACTACTCCGTCTTCACCCCCTACTTCCGGCGCTGGTCGCAGCAGCGGCTGCGGGACCCCTGCCGGGCGCCCCGCACCGTGCCCGTCCCCGTGACGATGCACGGGGAGCCGCTGCCGTCCCGCGACGCGGTGCCGAGGATCTCGCCCGGTCTGCCGGCCGGCGGGGAAAGCGCGGGGCGTAAGCGGTTCCACGACTGGGAGGCGTCCGGCCTGGACGCCTACGACGTCCAGCACGACAGCTTGGCCGGCGACATGACCTCCCGCCTGTCGCCCTACCTCCACTTCGGCGCTCTGTCGCCTCTCGAGCTGGTGCGCGAGGCGTCCGCCCACGGCGGAACCGGCGCGGAGGCGTTCGTGCGCCAACTGTGCTGGCGCGACTTCCACCACCAGGTGATGGCGGCCCGGCCCGCGTCCTCCGTCGAGGACTACCGGCCCCGCCACGACCGGTGGCGCACGCAGGACGACGCGGCGGAGGACATCACCGCCTGGAAGGAGGGCGCCACCGGCTTTCCCGTCGTCGACGCGGCGATGCGGCAGCTGCGCCATGAAGGCTGGATGCACAACCGGGCCCGCCTGCTCGTGGCGAGCTTCCTCACCAAGACGCTCTACGTCGACTGGCGCATCGGCGCCCGCTACTTCCTCGACCGGCTGGTGGACGGCGACATCGTCAACAATCAGCTCAACTGGCAGTGGGTCGCCGGAACCGGCACCGACACCCGCCCGCACCGCGTCCTCAACCCGGTGGTCCAGGGCAAGCGCTTCGATCCGCGAGGAGAGTACGTGCGCCGCTGGGTGCCCGAACTGCGGGAGATCCCGGACGGAGCCGTCCACGAGCCGTGGCGGCTGCCGGCGGACCGACGCGCCCGCCTGGACTATCCCGACCCGCTGATCGACCTCGCGGAGGGGCTCGCACGCTTCAAGCACGCCCGCGGCCGGATCTGAGCGAGCACCGGCAGACCGGCCACCGAGGCCGGACGCCGCCCCCAGCGAAACCGAGGCGATGACACCTCATCGCCGCACGACCGACTCCACAGCGGCCAACGCTTCGACCAGCCCCGTGGGGCGGAGCAGGCCGGGCAGCGTCCGACCGGCCCAGCCCGGCCCGAGCGTCAGCACGACCGGCTGCCTGCGGGCACCGCGTACACCCCACTCCATGGCGGCCACATGCTGCGCCAACGGCCGGCTCGCGGTGGTACGGGACTGGGCCCACAGGCCGACGGCCGCAGGTCCGGTCCGCCGCACCGCCTCGACGAGCGCCTCGACGGGCAGCGCCGCGCCGAACATCCGCACCGGAAGGCCGCGCTCGGCGAGGGCGGCGGCCAGCACCTCGAGCGGCAGCGTGTGGCTCTCGCCGGGCACGCAGGCGAGCACGACCGTGGCACCGGGCCGCTCGGCGGCGACGGGAGGGGAGCCGCGCCGCAGGGCGCCTGCCACGTGCCAGGACAGGAAGTGCTCGACCTCCACGTACTTCTCGCCGGAGGTCTCCCACTTGCGGCCCACGGCCTGCAGCGTGGGCATGATGACCTCGTTCCACGCGGTCACCAGACCGTGAGCGGTGATCACCGAGGCGAGCAGCTCGTCCAGGGCCGCCGCGTCGAGCCGAAGGGCCGCGCGGGCAAGCCCCTTGCATTCCTGGCGGACGTCGCCCAACTGGAGACCGGTGCGGGCACGGCTGCGCACAGGGCCGGACCGCGATACGCCGGCGGCCTCTGCGGAGGGCTGCCGCGTATCGAGCGGTGCGCCCTCACGTGCGAGCCGCGCGGCCTCGGCGGGCGGTACCCCCGTCGTGGTCAGGGCGCACATCCGCTCCAGCCGGGCGATGTCCGCGGCGGTCCAGCGGCGGTGCTTCCCGCCGGTGTGCGCGTCGGGCCCCAGGCCGTAGCGGCGGTCCCAGGAGCGCACCGTCGTGGGCGCCACTCCCAGCCGCCTCGCCACCTCGCCCGTGGTCAGGCCCCCGCTCTCTCCGGTGTCCTCCCGCGCGCTGGTCATGACCTCAGCTTACGACGCACAAACGATGCATGTTGCTTGCGTCGATTGTGCGTCCAAGACTGAAGGACGACCGCCTCGGCACACGACCGCCGGACCCCTCCGGCTCCGGCACGTCGTCCGGCAGAAGGAACAGGACCATGAGCACGATCACGCGACCTCGCGACCACCTGCGACCGCCGGCCGAGGAGAGGCAGCAGGAGGCAGAGCTGACCCGTGGCCTCTTCGCCGCCGACGAGCGCGTGTTCGCCACGATCTACCGGCAATGGAGCCCGCTGGTGCGGACCATGGCCACCCGCACCCTCGGCGACGCGCGCGAGGCGGAGGACGTCACCCAGCTGGTCTTCCTGGCCGCCTGGCGGGGGAGGAGCGGATTCCGGCCCGACAAGGGCCCGCTCGGCGCCTGGCTGGTCGGCATAACCCGCCGCAAGATCGTCGACGCGCTGGCGGCCAGGACCCGGCGGCTCAGGCTGATCGACGCGGCGGCCGACGCGTCGACCGCGACCGCACTGCGGCGAGGTGACGCCGGGCCGGACTCCGTCCTGGACCGTGTGCTGCTCGCCGACGAGATCTCCCGCCTCCCCCTGCCGCAGCGCCAGGTGCTGCGCATGGCGTTCTACGAGGACCTGACCCAGCGCCAGATCTCCGAGCGCACCGGCCTGCCCCTCGGAACGGTGAAGAGCCACGCCCGCAGGGGCCTGCACCGGCTCCGCCACCGGATCGAGCAGAACCGCCCGTCCGACACGGACGAGTAGGTCCCGGCCCGAACCGGTCCGCATCCGCCGGGGGCGCCACACCGGAAACGACAACGAGACTTCGCAACACGGCGGAGCCCTCTTCCGAAGGACTGATCCTCATGACCTCTCGGACCCCCCTCACCCTCGTGGCCTCAGCCGGCGTCTGCGTGTTCGCACTCGCCGCCGCCGCACCCGCCATGGCCTCCTCCGCCCAGGACGAGAAGGCCATGGTGTCGGTGTTCCACGGCGTACCCGGACTTGACGTCGACGTCTACGCCAACGGTGATGAACTGCTCGGCGACTTCAAGCCCGGCACCCTCACCGAGCCGCAGTCGCTCGCCGCCGGCACCTACGACATCCAGGTCTTCGCAGCCGGCGAAGGACCCGGCGGCACCCCGGCCGTCGAGAAGTCGATCGACGTGCCGGCGGGAGCGAACGCGACCATCGCCGCGCATCTGTCGGCCGACGGCAAGCCGCAGCTGACCGCCTTCGTCAACGACATGTCCGCGCTCGAAGCGGGCAAGACCCGCCTGACCGTCCGCCACGTCGCCGCGGCTCCCGCCGTGGACGTCCGGGCAGGCGGACAACCTCTGTTCACCGGACTGGAGAACCCGAAGCAGGCCACCACCGAGGTCGACGCGGGCGCCGTCTCCGCCGATGTCGTGCTGGCCGGCACGGACACCGTGGCCGTCGGCCCGGCCGACCTGGACCTCAAGGAGGGAACCGGCAACGTCGTCTACGCCTGGGGCAGCGCCCAGGACAAGAACCTGGCACTCAAGGTGCAGAGCTTCAGCGGCATGGAATCCGCTTCCGGGGCCGACGGCGCGGCCGTCCCCCGGAACTCGTCCCAGCCCTGGCTCGCCTCGGCCGCCGCGGCCGGGGTGGTCGCGGTCCCCGGTCTCCTCGTCGCCCGCCGCGCCGCCGGACGGCGTGGCTGACACGGACTCTCCCCGCGCATCCCTGCGGGGCACCGCGGGGACAGAGGCGCCGTCGCCCGTGCCATCGCGCGGGCGACGGCGCCCGACGTCCTACGGCCGCCGCGGTGTTGCGCGGACGCGCCCGCGGCTTGCCAGGCGCAGCGGAGCACCGGCCGGCTCGGGGTCCTGAGCAGGCTCGGGGTCCTGAGCAGGGGAGCCGCTCAGCACGCGGTGTGGTCGGGGTGATGCTTGGTGCGGCGTTCTTCCTTCATCTCCGCCTCGTAAAGGTGGTCCCGGCCGTCGGCGAGCTCGCTGCGGATCTCCTCTTCGAGCTGCTGGAAGGGCCGGTAGTAGGTGGCGTTGTATGCCTCGATGATCTGGAACGTCCAATGATCGGGAATGACGTTCCGGCCGAGGACCTCCCTCTCCACACGGTCGGCCTCCCGGCCGTGACCGGCTTCGCGCAGGAGGCGCACCGCGTCGTCCAGAACGAGGTCCGCGCTGCCGGTGAGCTGGTGAAAGCTGTAGAGGGCGCCGCGGGCCCGCTCGGTCGTCTCCAGAGCCTTCGACAGCGCCCCCAGCGCTTCGACCGTCGCCCTGGTCACGCCGGAGGGCCGCCGGTGCCGCGAGTCCGGCCGCTCGTGATCAGAACTCATGCATCTCCCTTCCCGCTCTTCTCCCGCTCTTCGCGCCGGTGACTTCGGGTCCGCGGTGCGGTCGGTCGCGAGGGCGCGCGTGAGTGCCACTCTTCCCTCCGCGTGGGTTCAGGCCGAACGGCCCGCGCGGCCGTTCACCCGCTCGTACCAAGGAGCGGTCGGCCGCCGGCCCGGCAGGCGCGTGATCCACCGCGCTGCGACCGGGCGTCCGGGTGTCCGGGCGTCCAAGGGGCCATGGATCCGTTCCGTCACCGGTCCGGTCATCGGTCCACCGTCACCAGCCCCGCTCCGAGCTCTGCTGCTGCGGCACCACGACCAGGAACGCGTCCGAGTCCAGGTCCATCACGACCTCCGCAGCCAGACCCTCGTCCCTGCGGTGACGGGCGTATTCCTCCGCCTGCCGACTGCCCCGCGGATCACCCGCCGGGAACTTCTCCAACACTGTGCGGCGCATGACGCACTCCCTCGTCTCTCCCGCTCCAACGACGGTCCCCGGCCGGTGTCACGGCCCGGCCACAGTTGGAACGGCTGACCGGCCAACCGGTTCCGGTACCGGGTTTGCGTGGCAGGGTGTTGCGGGCAATCCACTGTGGGCTACGGAAGAGGGGGACCCGTGATCGTCTGGATCAACGGTGCGTTCGGAGCGGGCAAGAGCACTACCGCACGCGAACTGATCGACCTGATCCCGAACAGCACACTGTTCGACCCCGAACTGATCGGCGCGGGCATGCGGCACCTGTTGCCGGCCAAGCGGCTGGCCGAGGTCGGCGACTATCAGGACCTGCCCATCTGGCGGCGGCTCGTGGTGGACACGGCGGCGGCGCTGCTCGCCGAGTTGGGCGGCGTGCTGGTGGCGCCCATGACCCTGCTGCGGCAGGACTACCGTGACGAGATCTTCGGCGGTCTCGCCTCCCGCCGGATAGCGGTGCGGCATGTGCTGCTGGCACCTGCTGAAACGATTTTGCGCGAACGAATAGCCGCCCGTGAGGCGTTCCCCGACGATGCGGAGGAGAGCGAACGCGTCCGACGATGGGCCGTCGGGAACATCGAGCGCTATCAGGCCGCGCTCGGCTGGCTGGCCGGCGACGCGCACGTCATAGACACCAGCCGCCTCGGCGCCCGGGCCGTCGCCGCAGCCGTCGCGGACGCCGTCCGCACGGGCGCGGCGCCCGCCAGCGACATCGTCCAGACGCCCGAACCGGCGGCCGAGACCCTCGCCGCCGGTGTGCTGCTCTTCGACGAACACGACCGGGTGCTCCTCGTCGACCCGACCTACAAGCCCGGCTGGGAGTTCCCCGGCGGCGTCGTGGAGCGCGGCGAGGCGCCGGCCCGCGCGGGCATGCGGGAGGTCGCGGAGGAACTCGGCATCGAACTGACAGAGGTTCCCCGGCTGCTGCTCGTCGACTGGGAGCCTCCCGCGCCGCCCGGCTTCGGCGGACTGCGGCTGCTGTTCGACGGCGGCCGGCTCCCCGAGGGCGACGCCGCACGCGTACTGCTCCCCGGCTCCGAACTCCGCGGCTGGAAGTTCGCCACCGAGCACGAAGCGGCCGGCATGCTGCCGCCCGTCCGCTACGAGCGGCTGCGGTGGGCCCTGCGGGCCCGGGAGCGTGGAACGGTCCTCAACCTGGAGGCGGGCGTCCCGGTCGGCGGTTCCTGACGGCTCACGGTCCCCTCGGCGGCGCGCCGCGCCCAGGGCGGGGCCGAGCGGCCTGCCGGGCGTGGACGAACGGCATTCGGGTCACGGGACGCGGCGTACGGCCACCGGGCGGGACGTGGCGTACGGCAACCCAGGCCCGGGCCCAGGAGGCGGCGCACGGCAACCTGGGCCCGGGCCCAGGACGCGGCGAACGGCCCCGGGCACTGGACGTGGCGAACGGTTCCGGGACCCGGCGGCACCGGTCGGGCGGACGCGCCGGGCGCTCCGGCAGCCACGGGGCGCGGCGCGCGGCCCGGGCTCGGGACGTGGCGAACGGTGCCGGGACCCGGCAGACGGGTGGGGCGGCGCTCCGGCGGTGCCGGGCAGCGGGCTCAGGGTGGCAGGAGTTCGAGGGGGGCGGGGCCTTGGCCGCGGGCCGGGCCCTCAGTCGGTGGTCGCCTCGGCCGCGGCCAGCAGCACCGCCGCGGCGTCCTCGGTGAGCGGGTCGCCGTGCCCGAAGCAGACCGTGGAGGGCGCGAGCGACGCGAGGCGCCGCATCGACGCCCGCGCCGCAGCCCGGTCCACGTTGAACACCCCCAGCATCACCTCGCCGACACCGGCGACGCAGTCACCTGTGAACAGCACCCCGTGGACCGGCAGATGGAGACCGATCGAGCCGTCGGTGTGGCCGGGGGAGTGCACCACCCGCGCTCCGCCACCGAAGTCCAGCACGTCGCCGTCCTCCAGCTCGCGGTCCACCCGGGTCGGCGGCGCCGGCGGCACGGTCAGCCCGTGCTCGTACAACGGAACCTCCCAGTCCAGCAGGACCGGTTCCGGTACGGGCCGCTCGCCCCGCACCACCGGGGCGTCCAGCCGGTGGGCGAGGATCTCGGAGCCGTGCCGCTCCGCCAGTACCCCGGCCGCGCCCACATGGTCGCGGTGGCAGTGGGTGAGGACGATCCGCCGGACGCGCGCCGGGTCCAGCCCGGCACCGCGCAGCCCCTCCTCCATCAGCGGTGCGCTGCCCGCGTGTCCGGCGTCGACCAGCGTGAGATCGTCGCCGTCCCGCCACACGTACGCCTGACCGATCGGGAAGCGGAACATGTACAGCCGGGGCGACACCTGGATGAAGTCCATGCGGCGAACCTACGCAGGCGCACGGCCCGCCGCACGGATCTCTGCTCTCGGCAGATCCTCGGGTCAGCTCCGCTTCGACCGGGCGTAGTTGGCGAGGAACAGCGCCTCGGTGACCGACATCCGCTCAAGCTCAGAGGGCGACACGCTCTCGTTCACGGCGTGGATCTGCGCCTCCGGCTCGCTCAGGCCGATCAGCAGGATCTCCGCCTGCGGGTACAGAGCGGCGAGTGTGTTGCACAGCGGGATCGAGCCGCCCATGCCCGCGGCCTGCATCTCCTCGCCCGGGTACGCGACCTTCATCGCCTCGGCCATCGACGCGTACGCGGGGCTCGTCACGTCCGCGCGGAACGCCTGGCCCTGGCCGATCTGCTCGACCGCCACCCGCGCGCCCCACGGCGTGTGCGCCTCCAGATGGGCGGCGAGCAGCTTGTTCGCCTCCGCCGCGTCCTGGCCCGGCGGCACGCGCAGGCTGATCAGCGCCCGCGCGGACGCCTGTACCGACGGCGTCGCGCCGACCACGGGCGGGCAGTCGATGCCCAGCACGGTCACGGCCGGCCGGGCCCAGATCCGGTCGGCGACCGTGCCGTCGCCGATCAGGCCCACCCCGTCGAGCACCTTGGCGTCCCTGCGGAAGTCGTCCTCCGGATAGGCGAGCCCGTCCCAGGTCGCGTCCGCCGCGAGCCCGTCCACGGTCGTCGAGCCGTCCTCGTCCCGCAGCGAGTCCAGCACCCGGATGAGGGCGGCCAGCGCGTCGGGGGCGGCGCCGCCGAACTGCCCGGAGTGCAGGTTCCCCCCGAGGGTGTCGATCTGCACCCGCAGCAGCGTCATACCGCGCAGACTGGCCGTGACCGTGGGCAGACCGACACGGAAGTTGCCCGTGTCGCCGATGACCACGGCGTCCGCGGCCAGCAACTCGGGGTGGGCCTCCGCGTACTGCTCCAGACCGCCCGTGCCCTGCTCCTCGGAGCCTTCCACGATCATCTTGATGCCCACCGGCACACCGCCGTTCGCCTTGAGGGCGCGCAGGGCGAGCAGGTGCATGATGAAGCCGCCCTTGCAGTCCGCGGTACCCCGCCCGTACCAGCGGCCGTCCCGTTCGGTCAGCTCGAACGGCGGTGAGATCCACGCCGCCTCGTCCAGCGGCGGCTGCACGTCGTAGTGCGCGTACAGCAGCACGGTCGGGGCGCCGGCCGGGCCGGGCAGGAAGCCGTAGACGGACTGGGTGCCGTCGGGGGTGTCCAGGACGGCCACGTCCGTGAAGCCCTCCGCGGTCAGGGCGCCCGCCACCCATGCGGCCGCTGCCTCGCACTCGCTCTTCGGGAACTGGGCCGGGTCCGCGACCGACTGGAACGCCACCAGCTCCGCGAGTTCCGCCTTGGCGCGGGGAAGCAGCGACGCGACGGTTTCTGCGATCGGTACGGCGGTCATGGGCACGCTCCTCGGGGGCACGACGTTGTGCGATATGTGTACGGCGAATGTGTGGTCGATCCTCCCACAAGGGGTGGGGGGCGCCCGCGCCGTAGGATGCCGTCGAGAGCACTGGCCACAGGTCGGATCGGGAGCAGAAGTACATCGTGAGCAGCGAGAACGATGCCACCGGAGCAGAGGCGGCAAATGAGCTTGGCGACCCCGTGTGGGACGTCGTCGTGGTCGGCGGAGGGCCCGCGGGGGCGTCGGCGGCCTACGCGGCGGCGGTGACCGGCCGCAGGGTGCTTCTGCTGGAGAAGGCCGAACTGCCCCGCTACAAGACATGCGGCGGGGGGATCATCGGACCGTCCCGCGACAGTCTGCCGCCCGGCTTCGAACTGCCGCTGCGTGACCGGGTTCACGCGGTGACCTTCTCGCTCAACGGCAGGCTGGCCCGCACCCGCCGCTCCAAGCGGATGCTCTTCGGGCTCATCAACCGCCCGGAGTTCGACGCGGGTCTGGTCGAGCAGGCGCAGAAGGCGGGAGCGGTGCTGCGCACCGGCGCGTCCGTGTCCCGCGTCGAACAGCACGGACCCGCCGTGCCGGACCGGCGCACTGTCGCCGTGGTGCTGTCGGACGGGGAGACGGTCCTGACGCGCGCGGTCGTCGGCGCCGACGGCAGCGCCGGCCGGATAGGCGCACATGTCGGTGTGAAGCTCGAGCAGGTCGATCTCGGGCTCGAGGTGGAGATCCCGGTCCCGGAGACGGTCGCGGAGGACTGGGAGGGCCGGGTCCTCATCGACTGGGGTCCGATGCCCGGCAGTTACGGCTGGGTGTTCCCCAAGGGGCGGACGCTGACGGTCGGTGTGATCTCGGCGCGCGGCGAAGGGGCCGCGACCAAGCGGTACCTGGAGGACTTCATCGCCCGGCTGGGTCTCGCCGGCTTCGAGCCCGCGATCTCCTCGGGCCACCTGACGCGCTGCCGCAGCGAGGATTCGCCGCTCTCCCGCGGCCGGGTCCTGGTCTGCGGCGACGCGGCCGGGCTGCTCGAGCCCTGGACCAGGGAAGGCATCTCGTTCGCACTGCGGTCCGGACGGCTCGCGGGGGAGTGGGCCGTGCGGATCGCGGAGGCCCACGACGCCGTCGACGCGCGCCGGCAGGCGCTGAACTACGCGTTCGCCGTCAAGTCGGGGCTCGGCGTCGAGATGGCGGTCGGGCGGCGGATGCTCACCGTCTTCGAGCGGCGGCCGGGGCTGCTGCACGCGGTCCTGACCGGTTTCCGCCCGGCGTGGAAGGCGTTCGCGGACATCACCCGCGGGTCGACGACGCTGGCCGGCCTGGTGCGCACGCACCCGCTGGCCCGGCGTGCGCTGGACGTCCTGGACAAGCGGGCGGCGTCGCAGCCGGCGCCCTGACCGGTCGGCGGGGGCGGGGGCACGCCTGGCCGGGGGCTCCTTCCGGGGCGGTTTGCGGCTGGGTCCGGGCCATGGTCCGGCGTGGTTCCGGCGTAGCCGGTACGGCTCGGGCCGGCAGGTCCGGTCCGGTACGTGTCCGGCCGGTGAGCGGCCCGGTCGTGACCGATGGGTCACGTCCGACCGACACGGTCCCAAGCGGTACGCGGCTGCCCGGGCCGGCAGGTCCGGTCCGGTACGTGCCCGGCCCGGCGCACCGCCCGGCCCGGCGCACCGCCCGGCCCGGTGAGCGGCCCGGTCGCGGAGCGCGGCGCCCGCGCGCCCGGCGTCCCCGTGCTCGCCGCCCTGGGCCGCACCCCTCGGTGAGGGGCTCAGCCGGTCACGGTGATCCGGAAGACGGGGTGCCGGTGGGCCGCCGCGAGGAGTTCCTCGTCCGTGGAGCGGGCGTCGACCTCGCCGAAGAAGCGGCCGACCTCCCAGCCCCAGCGCTCGAGGTAGGTGCGCAACAGCTCCGGCTTCTGGTCGTCGGGCAGCTCCACGGCGGTGAACTGCTGTGTTCTGCGGCCGACCTTGAGTTGCCCGCCACCGGCGGCGCGGAGGTTGCGGACCCACTGGGAGTGGCCGCGGGCGGAGATCAGGTACGGGCCGCCGTCGTAGGGCAGCGGGTTGACGGGGATCGCCCGCCACTCCCCGCTGGTCCGGCCGCGTACGGACAGCTCCGCCGTGCCCATGAGGCTGATGCCCCGGCGGGCGAGCCAGCCGACGGCGTTGTTCAGGATCGTGTCGAACCGGTTGGGCTTGATGTAGTGCGCCTTCGACATGGCCTTCTCCCGTGTGTGGACCGTGGACCGGTTCGTCGGTGTTCCTGAGCGTGACCGGTGCTTCAATTCGAGAGCGCCGCTCTCGCTTGAGAACAGTGTGCATGTGGCGGCGCTCCAAAGCAAGAGCACTGCTCTCGTTGTTGGCTACTGCTCTGCAACGTGACAGAGTGTTCCCCCATGAGCACCATCCGAGGGGCCAGGGAACGGGCCCGCACCGAGATCACCGCCGCCATCAAGAACGAGGCCCGCGCGCAGCTCGCGGCAGAAGGCGCGGCCAAGCTCTCCCTCCGAGCCGTCGCCCGCGAACTCGGCATGGCCTCGTCCGCCCTCTACCGCTACTTCCCCAGCCGCGACGACCTGCTGACCGCCCTGATCATCGACGCCTACGACTCCGCCGGAGCCGCCGCGGAGGCCGCCCTCGCCGCGGCCCCGCCCGACGCCGGCCACTGCGCCCGCTGGACCGCCGCCTGTTCCGCCGTACGCGCCTGGGCCCTCGACCACCCGCACGAGTACGCACTCGTTTACGGCTCACCCGTCCCCGGCTACAGCGCACCCCAGGACACAGTCGCCGCGGCCTCCCGTGTCCCCCTCGCGCTCGTCTCCGTCCTCCGCGACGCCCACCGCACGCACGGTCTCGCTCTGCCACCGCTGTCCGGTGGGATGCGTGCGGAAGCGGAGCGCATGGCCGCGGACATCGCCCCCGACCTGCCGCCGGCCGTCGTCACCGCGATGGTCGCCGCCTGGTCCCATGTCTTCGGGACGATCTCCTTCGAGCTCTTCGGCCACTTCAACAAGGTGGTCGAGGACCGGGAGGCCTTCTTCGAGCACACGGTCACCCGGATCGCCCACGAGGTGGGACTGCGTCCTCAGGCCGCCGGCACGTCACCGGGCATCAGCGCCGGGTCCTGACGCAGCACCCGCCCGCGCAGGGCGCGCAGCGCACGGGAATCCGCTGCTGCGCCCAGCGGCGCCGCACCGCCTCCGGCCACGGTCCCGTGAGCCCTCGGCGAGCTCGCCGAGGGGCCCACAACGCCTCGCCCTGCGAGGCCGGTTCGCCGGCCCTGCGCGGATCCCCCGCCTCCTGCACCGCCGGCGCCGCAGGCATCGGCGCACGCCGCTCCCGCACGTCGTCGATCTCCACACCCGTGAGCCGGTGGCCGCTGCCCGTCGCCGTGCGGCCGGCCGGCCGCGTGAGCCGGTGGGCGCCGCGCCCGCCGCGCCGCGTGCATCGCCAGGGCCGGGCTCCCCGGGGGCCGCAGGCCTCAACGAGCCCGGCGACGCGTACTCCCCAGGGAGTACGCGTGATCGCCACGCCCGGCTGACGCCCGGCGGGACCGCGCCGGTCTAGCGTGGCCGCATGGAACAGCAGAGCACCGGAAACCGCGGAGGCCCGCCCTGGTCACACGGCGGGCCGCCGTGGATGCGGGCTTTCCTGGACCGGCACGACAGCGCACGCCTCCCCTGGCTGTCGACCGTCGCCCTCGCCGTCTTCGTCATGGTCGGCACGGGCTTCGCCGCCGAGGGTCAGCAGGACACCCGCGAGCCGCTAGACGTGTTCGCGCGTGTCCTCCTCCTCGCCGGCCCGGCGTTGCTTCTGCTGCGCAAGCGGTACCCCGTCGTCACCGTCTTCGGCGTCTGCGCCATCGCGTTCGTGTACTTCGCCGCCGGCTATCCGTACGGGCCGGTCTTCCTCACCATCGCCGTGGCCTGCTTCGCCGCGATCGTCGCGGGGCACCGGCGCGCCGCCTGGTGGGCCATCGGCCTGCTCTGGGCCGGGCACCTGCTGATCGCGCACCGGCTGTACCGGTACCTCCCCCCGGGCGGTGACGACGCCGCTCCCTGGGGCCAGGAGGTGTTCATCACCGCCTGGGTGATCGCGATCGTCGCCGCGTCCGAGCTGGTACGGGTGCGGCGCGAGGTCTGGGCACGGGAACGCGCCGAGCGCGCCGCCGCCGAGCGACGCCGGGCGGACGAGGAACGGCTGCGCATCGCCCGCGAACTCCATGACGTGCTCGCGCACTCGATCTCCGTCATCAACGTCCAGGCGGGAGTCGGCCTCGCGCTGCTCGACTCCGACCCGGAGCAGGCCCGCAGCGCCCTGACCACCATCAAGGCGGCGAGCAAGGAGGCCCTGGGCGAGGTGCGCCAGGTCCTCGGCGCACTGCGCGCACCCGGCGACGCGCCCCGCGCGCCCGCCCCCGGCCTCGACCGCCTGCCGGAACTGGTCGAACAGGCAGCCGGCGCCGGCCTCACCGTCCACGTCGAGCGGGTCGGGGAACCGGCGGCGCTCGCGCCCGGCACCGACCTGGCCGCCTTCCGCATCGTCCAGGAGGCCCTGACCAACGTCGTACGGCACTCGGGCTCCCGCACCGCGCGCGTACGGATCGCGCACTCGCCCGGCAGGCTCGTCCTCCAGGTCGACGACGAGGGGCCCGCGACCGGCTCCGACGCCGGCGGCAGCGGCAACGGCCTGATCGGCATGCGGGAACGGGCCGGCGCACTCGGTGGCACCATCGAGGCGGGTCCGCGGCCGGACGGCGGTTTCCGGGTCCTCGCCGACCTTCCCGTGCAGCCCAAGGAGTCGCCGTGATCCGTGTAGTGCTCGCCGACGATCAGATGCTGGTCCGGGCCGGTTTCCGGGCGCTGCTGGACGCCCAGCCCGACATCGGGGTCGCGGGCGAGGCGTCCGACGGCGAGGAAGCGGTGCGCCTGGTGGGCGAACTGCGCCCGGACGTGGTGCTCATGGACATCAGGATGCCCGTCATGGACGGCCTGGCAGCCACTCGCCGGATCACCGGCGACGAACGCCTGGCGGACGTGAAGGTGGTCATGCTCACCACCTTCGAGCTCGACGAGTACGTCTTCGAGGCCATCCGCTCGGGTGCCTCCGGATTCCTGGTGAAGGACACGGAGCCGGAGGAACTGCTGCGTGCGGTGAGGGCCGTGGTGGAGGGGGACGCGCTGCTGTCGCCCGGTGTGACACGCCGCCTGATCGCCGAGTTCGCCGCCCGCTCCAAGGGCCCGGCCGAGGCCCAGGGACTCGGCGAACTCACGGAACGGGAACGGGAGGTCATGGCCCTCGTCGGAATCGGCCTGTCCAACGAGGAGATCGCCCGCCGCCTGGTCGTCAGCCCGCTCACCGCCAAGACGCACGTCAGTCGCACCATGGTGAAACTCGGCGCCCGCGACCGGGCCCAACTGGTCGTCCTGGCCTACGAGTCGGGCCTCGTGCGCCCCGGCTGGCTCGGCTGACACCCTCGCGCCGCGCGGCACGGAAGCGGCTCTCCTCCCGGCGCCGTCACCGGGAGAGGACCCGCTCCGCGGCGAAATCCGGTACCCGGGGCGGGAGGTGACCTGCGACGCTGTGCCCGTGACCGACACGACCCCCTACGACGCCGACCGCGCCAGGTTCTCCCGCTCCGCCCTGGCCCGACTGGTCCTCTGCGACCACGCCGTGGACGTTTCCAAGAGCGCAGAGGGTCTTGTTCCCACCGGCCACGACCCGGACACCGGCCCGGGCGGCCGGGTGAGCCAGGCGGCCCAGCTCGTGGAGCTCGCGGAACGCGCTCTCGCCTCGGCGGTGATCTACGAGCGCGAGCGCGGCAGTTCCTGGGGCGAGATCGCCCAGTACCTGGGAATGGAGGCCGGCGAAGCGGAAGATCGCTTCGCCGCCGACCTCGACCACTGGAACACGGCCTTCGAGGTGCCGTACCGGCTCGACGGCACCGGCCGCAAACGTATCCCTCAACTGCCCACGGCGGCCTACGACCCCGTGTGGGCGTGCAAGCACCTCGACCTCTGGGCGTACCTCCGCCACCGCGGCACCGGCGACAAGCACGCCGTCAGCTCCGGGCTGGACACGCCGGAAGCCTGATCCGGCCGTCCCGGCGATCCCCGGCGGGGGACTACGACCAGGTGATGCCCGACTGCTCCCGCCACAGCCGCGCCAGACCGGTGTCACCGGTGATGGACACGGCGTCCAGGGGGAGCCGGTTCCACAGCGTCAGATAGAGGCGCTCCGCGGTGCCGCTGACCTCGCAGTCGGCGGGCCCCTCCTCCGTGCGTCCGGTGCGTGGCGGCTCCGGCGACAGCCGTACGGTCCACACGTCGCCCGTGTCCGTCGCCCTCACGCGCAGCACCCTGGGCGTCTCGGTGCGGACCCTGCTCTTGCCCCGGGCGTGGAACGCGGAGAGCAGTTCGTCGACGCCGTCCACGGCGAACTCCGGTGCGACCTCCCCCGGGTCGCCGCCGGCGGCGGACTGGGCGTCCGCGCGATGGACGGCCGTCTCGTGGGCCTGCCGCCGTGCCCAGAAGTGGAGCGGCGTCGGCGCGGGCAGGAACGACCAGCAGCTCACGTCCGGCGGGGCCTCGCTGAGTGCGCCCACCAGCAGCCCGTGGCCCTCACGGAACCATTCGAGCAGTTCGTCGCCGTCGAGATCCGGTTCGCCGGCTTCCGGGCGGTACTCGGTGCACCCTTCCGCGACGAAGACCGTTGCCCAGCGGTGCACCATCCCCGTGTGCCGGAGCAGGTGGCGCACCTGCCACGCCGGGCAGGTGGGCACGGCGGCGTCCGGCCCCGCCTCCTCGGCGGCGAGGGCCAGCAACTGTCCCTCCTGGACGAGCGACTTGATCAGGGCAGAGGTCTCCATGACGCCGATTGTGCCAGTGGACCGCCCGGCTCTCGAGAGGACGCCGTCAGACACCGCGCGGGCGGGCGGTGGCCGTTCTGTCCTTCAGCAGCCGGGTGAAGGCGCCGAGGGCGAGGGCCTGGACGAGTACCGCCAGGACCAGCGCCGGATACAGGAAGGCCGCGGACTCGGCCGACGAGTCGCCGAAGAACATTCCCGCGGCCAGGAGGCCGAAGATGGCGGGTGCGGCCAGGAAGAACAGCCACACACCCGCGAACGAGGCGTCCGCGTGCTGCGCGAACGCCGTGTCGACGGCGACGTGGACGGCCGCGACGGCGACGAGCGCCAGATACGCCTGGGCGGGCCGGTTGCCGAAGGTCAGTCGTGCGAGGGCGGTCAGGCGTGTGTGCATGGCTTCTCCCGTGGTGG
Organism: Streptomyces pristinaespiralis; assembly: GCF_001278075.1. Taxonomy (GTDB): domain Bacteria; phylum Actinomycetota; class Actinomycetes; order Streptomycetales; family Streptomycetaceae; genus Streptomyces; species Streptomyces pristinaespiralis. The sequence continues at coordinate 7,423,782 of NZ_CP011340.1, forward strand.
TCGTCGCCCCATGCTGCGACGGCCCGGCCCGGCGGCGCCTGAGTACCGCTACTCAGCCGCACCGGGTACGGCGGCCCCCCGGGCGCCGTACGCGATGGCCGCCGCGCAGGCGGCCAGTACGGCCACCGTCGTCAGGGCCAGGGGCAGCGAGAACCAGTCGGCGAGGAAACCGATCGCGGGCGGGCCGAGCAGCATGCCGCCGTATCCGAGGGTCGAGGCGGCGGCGACACCGCCGGGGCCTGCGAGCTCACCGGCCCGTCCGACGGCCACGGGGAAGATGTTCGCCAGGCCCAGCCCCGCGACGGCGAAACCGGCGAGCGCCACCCATACCGACGTGGCGAGGGCGCCGATCAGCATGCCTGCGGCGGCGGTCGCCCCGCCGAGGACGAGCGTGCGGGTCTGGCCGAACCGTTCGAGCATCGCCGTGCCGGTGAGCCGCCCGACGGTCATGGTCAGCGCGAACAGGGAGTAGCCGGCGGCGGCGAGGCCCGGGTGGGCGTGCAGGTCCTGCTCGAGGTGCAGCGCGCTCCAGTCGGCCATCGCACCCTCTCCGTACGCAGTGCACAGCGCGATCACGCCGAAGAGCACCACGAGCCGTCGGGTGCGGCCCTCGAGGCGGCGCGGCGCGGGGGAGGCCGTCGGTGTCCCGGCCGCGGGCGCCCGGTGGCGGAGCAGTACGGGCCCGGCGGCGGCGGTGACCAGGAGCCCGATGCCGGTGAGGGCGAGCAGGTGGGTGGTGGGGGACAGGCCCCCGGCGACGAGGCCGCCGAGGCCTGCGCCGAGCATGCCGCCGAGGCTGAAGGCCGCGTGGAAGGCGGGCATGACGGGCCGTCGCATCGTCTTCACGAGGTCGACCGCGGCGCTGTTCATGGCGACGTTGATCCCGCCGTAGGCGGCGCCGAAGACGAGGAGCACCAGGCCGAGTGCGAGCGCGGAGTGGGTGAGCGGCGGCAGCGCCATGCTCAGGGACAGCAGTACGGCGGCGGCGACGGTGACCCGGTGGCTGCCGAAGCGGCGGCAGAGCCGGCCGGTGAGGGTCATCGTGACGACGGCGCCGGCCGAGACCCCGAGCAGGGCGAGGCCGAGGTCGCTCGCGGACGACCCGGTCTGCTGCTTGATCGCCGGGATACGGACGACCCAGCCGGCGAAGAGGAAGCCGTCGAGGGCGAAGAAGACGGTGAGGGCGACGCGGAGGCGGGACAGGAAGGCGGGGGCGGGGTCTCCGCCGGGTCCGCCCGGTACGACTGTCCGGGGTTTGTTTAGTAGCGGCACAAAGTGAGGATAGGGGGTACGGCCGCTTCCTTTCAAGGCGGCCGGATTCCCCGCACGGAAGCGCTCGCACCTCCGGGATCATGGGAGACTCGCCTCCATGAACGGCAAGGCGACGACCACCCGGACGAGACTCGAGAGGGGCCGAAGTGCGCTCGGCCCCGCCCTGGAGCTGGTTCACACCGGACGTGCGCCCACGCGTGCCGTGCTCACCGCCGAGCTCGGCGTCACCCGCGCCACCGCCGGTGCCGTCGCGGCGGAACTGGAAGCGCTCGGCCTGATCCGCGTCGACTCCCGGCCCGGCGCCGCCGCCGGCTCGCAGGGCCGCCCCTCCCACCGGCTGTCCGTCGACGACACCGGCCCGGTCGTCCTCGCCGCACAGGTGCACGCCGACGGCTTCCGCGCCGCGCTCGTCGGCCTCGGCGGCCGGATCGTCGCCACCGCGCCCGGCTGCGTCACCGTGCAGGCCGACCCCGCCCAGGTGCTCGGCGAGGTCGTCGACGCCGGCGCCGAACTGCTGCGCCGCAGCGGCCGGCGCTGTGTCGGCGCCGGACTCGCCGTGCCGTCCGCGGTCGCGGAGCCAGAGGGCACCGCGCTGAACCCGCTGCACCTGGCCTGGCCGGCCGGGGCCCCGGTTCGCGACATCTTCGCCGAGCGGGTGAGCGCGGCGGGTATCACGGGACCGGCCTTCACCGGCAACGACGTCAACCTCGCGGCCCTCGCCGAGCACCGGCACGGCGCCGGCCGGGGCGCACAGCACCTGCTGTGCGTCGCCACCGGCCACCGCGGCGTCGGCGGCGCGCTCGTGCTCGACGGGCGCCTGCACAGCGGCAGTTCGGGACTGGCGCTCGAGGTCGGGCACCTCACGGTGAACCCGGAGGGCCGCCCCTGCCACTGCGGCAGCCGTGGCTGCCTCGACGTCGAGACGGACCCGCTCGCCTTCCTGACCGCGGCGGGCCGCAACCCCGGCCCCGAGGTCTCCCTGCTGCAACGGGCCAGGGATCTGCTCCGCGGGGAGTACGACGACCCGTCCGTGCGCGCCGCGGCGGAGGAACTGATCGACCGGCTGGGACTGGGCCTCGCGGGCCTCGTCAACATCCTCAACCCGGACCGCATCATCCTGGGCGGCCTCCACCGGGAACTGCTCGACGCCGACCCCGACCGGCTGCGGGCCGTGGTCGCCGACCGCAGCCTGTGGGGCAGGAGCGGCGGCGTCCCCATCCTGGCCTGCACCCTCGACCACAACAGCCTCGTCGGCGCGGCGGAACTGGCGTGGCAGCCGGTCCTCGACGACCCCTTGGCCGCGCTCGCCTGACGGCAGGGTGCGAAGTCGCCCGCCGGCGCGTTCGCCTGACGGCCGGTCCGAAAGGTCCGCCGGCCCGATCGGCCGGCTCGGTCCGTCGGCGCTGCCTTCCGAAGGCGGCGCCGGGTGCCGGACGCTGAACGCCGCCCCCCCGCTGACGCCGCCCCCGCCGATGCCGCGCCGCCCGGCACGCCTCTCGGAGGGGCCGGTCGGCACCCGGCTGGCCCGGCGTCCGCCGCGTGCCTTGGGGCTGGCCGGGCCGTGTCCCCATGTGGCCGCGGACGTACGGGAGCCGGCCCGTCGACAGGGCGTGACCCGGACCCCCGGCGCACGCCTGCGCGGACCCGGCGCGCCGGAGGCGCCCCGTGCCCGTCCGGTGCCTCGGGAGCGCCGGGCGAGCGCGGACCGGCCACCCGTCCGGAGGCACCGTGGCCGGGTCGCCGGTGCTTTCGGGTAGGCCACGACATGTGAGCTACGACCCCGCCCGCCCGCACCGTCTGATGCGCCTGTGGCGCAAGCTGGCCGAGTCGCCGCTCGGGGTCGGCTGGAGCCGCGGCCGCCGGCTCGAACTGATGCACCGGGCCATGGGCTTCGCCGCGCTCGGCTTCCTGACGCTCGTGCCGCTGCTGATCGTCGTCGCGGCCACCGACCCGGCGAGCGGCCAGGGCTTCGCCCGGTGGATGAGCCAGGCGCTGGGGCTCGCGGAGTCCTCGCAGGACGAGGTGGAGCGCCTGTTCGGTCTGCCGCGCCAGGCGCTTCAGCGGACCACTGCCTTCGGTCTCGCCGCGCTCGCCGTCTTCGGGCTCACCTTCGGCTCCGCCGTGCAGACCACGTACGAGAAGGTCTGGGACCTGCCGGCGGCCCGCTGGCACACGATGTGGCGGCACGTCGTGTGGCTGGGGATGCTGATCGTCTACCTGATGCTCTTCGTGAGCACGCCGCTGCCCGGTGAGTCGGTGCTGTCGTTGGCCATCGGGGCGATCGGTGACCTGGCGGGCACGGTGCTGTTCTTCTGGGCGTCCCAGCGGGTCCTGCTCTGCGGACGGGTCCGCTGGCGGGCCCTGCTGCCGGGCGCTGTCGCGACCGCCATCGCACTGCTCGGGCTGCGGGTCTTCTCCCAGCTGGTCTTCTCCCCGCTGATCGCGTCGAACGCGGTGACCTACGGCCCGTTCGGCACGGTTCTCGTGGTCCAGTCCTGGCTCGTGGGCGTCGGAGTGGTCGTCTACGGCGGCGCCATCGCGGGGCGCGTCGGCCATGAGATGTGGACGAGGCGGCACCTGGCACGCAGGGGCGGGAAGCCGCAGGGGCGGCGGCCGGGCCCGCCCGCCGCGGGCCCCCCGCATCGGTGATCACCAGTGTCTGCCGCGTGGCAGCGCCGCACGCTCCGGCTGCGAGAGGTGCAGCACCTGGTAGCGGTCGCCGTCGGCCCCGGGCCGGTCGTCGGCCCACAGCGTGAGGTGCAGCAGCTCCCAGCGGCGTGGGTCGACAGCGAGCGCGGCGCAGACGACCCCGTCCAGTGCGGCGAGCCGCTCCGTCTCCCGTACGGCCTCGTCCACCAGCGGGGCGGGTGCGGCGCCCGGCGGCAGTGCGTGGCGCCGCCGGACGGCGGTGACCGGGCGGTGCCCGGCGGCGGGGCCCTCGTAGTAGGCGAGCCCCGTGGAGTGCCGTACCTCGGGCCGCCCGAAGTCGTCGACGATGCCCTGGAACCCGGGGCCCCACAGGAAGCGGTTCATGCCCTCCGGCGCCGCCCAGAGATACAGCGGCGCGTACTGGTTCACCGGCGAGTGCGCGCCGCGTTCCCGCACCAGGTACGCCTTGAGCCCGAGGCCGGGGAAGTCGTCGAGCAGATGCCCTCGGGTCGCCACCCGCTCGCGGATGATCCCCATGTCGTAGTCGGCGGGAAGCGTGATCTCGTACTGCATCACCTGCATGGCGCGCTCAGCTCCTGTCGTCGGCGGAAGGATCCAGAAGGGTGAGCAGTCCCCGCACCCCGGCGTCGAAGGCGGCCGGGGAGCCGGACGCGCGGGCCAGTACGTAGCCGCCCTGGACGGTGGCGACGATCGTCGCGGCGATGTCGGCCGGGACGAGCGCCGCGCTCAGCTCGCCGCGTTCCGTGCCCTCCTCGACGACCGACGCCAGCCGACCGCGCAGCCAGTCGAGCGTCTCTTCGACCGGTGCCCGCAGCCGGTCGTCGGCGATGACGTCCGGGTCCATGGTCAGCCGGCCGAGGGGGCACCCGCGCAGCACGTCCCGCTCGCGCAGCAGGTAGCCGGCGATGCGCTCGTACGCCGTGCCGGGGCCGTCGAGGGAGGCCGCCGCGGCCGCCCGCATCTCCTCGGCGGTGCGCCGGACGGCTGCCAGCGCCAGGTCCGGCTTTCCCGTGAAGTGGTGGTACATGCTGCCCTGGCCCGCGCCCGCGAGCTGCTGGATCGCCTTCGGGCTGGTGCCCACGTAGCCGCGTTCCCACAGCAGCTCACGAGTGGCCTCGATCAACCGCTCGGAAGTGCTCATGAGCCCACTGTACATACCAGTAGGTACAGTAGCCAGGTCCCGCAGCGAAGCAGCCGCGCGGGCCCCGCGTACTCCGCGGGTGGTACGCACACTGCCGCTGGCCGTACGACGACTCGCACCCCCTGCCGGCGGGAGCCTCGAAGCGACAAGGAAAGCGCACCGTCGCCACCCGAGGAGCTGATCGAGATGAACGCACTCGCCTATGACGGGCCCGGCCCGTGGGTCCTGTTCTTCCCGCTGATCTGGGCCGCCGTCGTCGTCGGCGCCGTCACCGTCCTGCGCCGCACCGGCGTCTGGCGCGGCCGTCCCGCGCGGTGGCAGGGCACCCGCCCGCCGATCGCCGAGAGTTCGCCGCTCGCCGTCCTCGGCCGCCGCTTCGCCGCGGGCGAGATCGACGAGGAGGAGTACTGGCGCCGCCTGTCGGTCCTGGAGGAGCAGTTCGGCCGCGTCTCCAAGGACGGTGCGGCATGACCGGCACCGTCACCACCGGGACGGACACCCGGACCGCCGCCCGGGTCGTCGACGCCGTGAAGGTCTACGGCAGCGGCGACACCGAGGTGAGGGCCCTGGACGGGGTGAGCGTCGACTTCACGGCCGGCCGCTTCACCGTGATCATGGGGCCCTCGGGCTCGGGCAAGTCCACCCTCATGCACTGCGCCGCCGGGCTCGACACCCTCACGTCGGGCTCGGCGTTCATCGGCGACACCGACCTCAGCGGCCTCGACGACCACCGGCTCACCCTGTTGCGCCGCAGGCACCTCGGCTTCGTCTTCCAGGCCTTCAACCTCCTGCCCACCCTCACCGTGGCGGAGAACATCACCTTGCCGATGGACCTCGCCGGTGAGCGGCCCGACAGCCGGTGGCTGGACGCGCTCATCGACACCGTCGGGCTGCGTGACCGGCTGCACCACAGGCCGAGCGAGCTCTCCGGGGGCCAGCAGCAGCGCGTGGCGGTGGTCCGCGCCTTCGCGGGCCGGCCCCAGGTCGTCTTCGCCGACGAGCCGACCGGGAACCTCGACTCGCGCTCCGGCGAGGAGGTGCTCCGGCTCCTCGCCGGCACCGTCCGCCGCACCGACCGCACGGTGGTCATGGTCACCCACGACCCCGTCGCCGCGGCCCACGCCGACGAGGTCGTCTTCCTCGCGGACGGACGTCTCGTCGACCGCATGGAGGCCCCCACGGCGGAACGGGTCCTCGACCGCCTCAAGGCCTTCGACGGCACCCGGCACAAAGAGCGGGAGGTGTCACCATGACCGCCACCGGCGCCTCCCTGCGCCTCAGCCGGACGTCCCTGCGTGCCCACAGGCGCCGCTTCGCGGGCACGTTCACCGCCGTGCTGCTCGGAGTGGCCTTCCTGACCGGCACGCTCGTCATGGGCGACACGCTGCGCGCGAGTTTCGACAGCCTCTTCGCCTCGGCCACCGGCGGTACGGACGCCGTCGTACGCAGTCTTGATGTCGTCACCGTCTCCGGAGAAGCCCAGGGCACCCGGCAGCCGGTGCGCACCGACCTCGTCGCCCGGATCGAGCGGACGCCCGGCGTCGCCGCGGCCGAACCCGACATCCGGGGCGCCGGCCAGCTCATCGGTTCCGACGGCGAACCGGTCGGCGGACAGGGCCCGCCCACCGTCGCCGGCAACTGGATCCAGGACCGGGAACTCAACCCGTACCGGCTCGCGGAGGGACGCGCACCGGCCGCGAGCGGTGAGGTGGTGATCAACCGAGGCGCCGCCGAGGCCGGCGGGCTGAGGATCGGTGACGCCACCGTGCTGCGCACCCCCGACCCCCTGCGTGTCACCGTCGTCGGGCTCGCCGCCTTCGGCGGCGAGGACGGTATGGGCCGGACCACGTTCACCGCGATGACCCGCGCCGACGCCGAGAAGTACCTCACCCCGAGGCCGGGAGAGGCGGCGTCCATCCAGGTGCGGGCCGGTCCCGGGACCACCCAGCAGGAGCTCGTCGACGCCCTCGGAGCCGTACTGCCCGACGACGTCGAGGCCATCACCGGAGAGCAGTCCACGCGGGAGAACCAGGAGATGATCTCCGGTCAGTTCCTGAGCCTGTTCACCACGTTGCTGCTGGTCTTCTCCGGCATCGTCCTGTTCGTCGCCACCTTCTCGATCTACAACACCTTCGCCATCGTCATCGCCCAGCGCACCCGCGAGAACGCGCTGCTGCGGGCGCTCGGCGCGACCCGCCGACAGATCGTCGGCGCCACCCTCGTCGAGGCCGCCGTCGTGGCCCTCGCGGCCTCCGCCGCGGGGCTGCTCGTGGGCATCGGTATCGCCGCCGGGCTCCAGGCGCTGTTCCCGGCCGTCGGGTTCCCCTTCCCCGAGGGCGCCTTGAAGGTCAGCGGCGTCTCGATGCTGCTTCCGCTCGCCGTGGGCCTGCTGGTCTGTCTCGGCTCCGCGTTGATGCCCGCCGTCCGCGCCGGACGCACGGCGCCGCTGGCCGCGCTGCGCGAGAGCACCGTGGAGGACTCCGCCGCCTCACGGAAGCGGGCGTACGCGGGCGGCACCCTGGCGCTCACCGGGATCGCCGCCATCCTCACCGGCGTGCTCGCCGTCCCCTCGGTCACGCTCGCCGCGACCGGTGCGGCACTCGTCCTCGCCGCGTTCGTGGCGCTCGGTCCCGTCGCGGCAGGCCGCGCCGTCCGCGTCATGGGCCGCCCGCTGGACCGGCTGCCGGGTGTGTCGGGCCGGCTGGCCAGGCGCAACGCCCTGCGCAGCCCTCGGCGCACCGCGGCCACGGCCGCCGCACTCATGATCGGCGTCGCCGTCGTTTCGTTGTTCACCGTCTTCGGGGCCTCGCTCAAGGCGACCATGGACGAGACGGTCTCCCGTTCCTTCGCGGGCGATGTCGCGGTCAGCACGCCCGCGTTCGGAGCGGGCGGCAGCGGCCTGAGCCCGAAGCTCGCCCCCGCGATCGAGGCACTGCCCGAGGTGCGCACCGCGGTCGGACTCGGCCGGGGTGTCGCCGAGGTCGACGGCGCGGGGCGCCGGCTGACCGTCACCGACCCCGCCGCGCTCGCGGACGCGTTCGAACTCGGCGAGGTGCGGGGCTCGCTCTCCGCGCTGGGCACCACCGGCCTCGCCGTGGCGGACACGGAGGCCGACGAGCACGGCTGGCGGCCCGGCTCCACCGCCGAGCTGACGTTCACCGACGGCGCGCGGCAGACCTTCACCGTCCGGGCCGTCTACGAGGAGTCCGAGCTCGCCGGCGACTACGTCGTCACCCGCGAGGCGTGGGCGCCGCACCGCGGCCAGGACTCCGACACGCTGGTCTCCGTCACCTTCGAGGACGGCGTGAGCACCGCCGACGGCACGGCCGCGGTCGAGAGGACGGCGGCGGACTTCGGCAACCCGGAGGTGCAGACCCGCGACGAGTACGCGCGGAGCGCGGCCGGTGGCATCGACATGATGCTCACCCTCGTCTACGCGCTGCTCGCCCTCGCCGTCGTGATCGCGCTGCTCGGCATCGCCAACGCCCTCACGCTCGCCGTCCACGAACGCACCCGGGAACTGGGCCTGTTGCGGGCCGTCGGGCAGACCCGGTCGCAGTTGCGGTCGATGGTGCACTGGGAGTCGGTGCTGGTGGCGGCGTTCGGCACCGCCGGCGGCCTGGCGCTCGGAGGGCTGCTGGGATGGGTGCTCGTCGAGGCGTCGGAGGGATCGGGCGGGACGGCGTTCGCCTTCGCGGTCCCACCGCTGCAACTCGCCGTCGTCGCGGCGGTCGGTCTGGTGGCGGGCGCGCTCGCGGGCCGGCGGCCCGCACGCCGCGCCGCACGTCTCGACGTGCTGCGCGCCATCGCCGCCGAATGACGTACGGCCCCCTGTCCGCCCGGTCAGCCGGCAACGGCCGACCGGGCGGCAACCGTCTCCGTCTCCGGGACGACCGGCAGGATCTCGGCCGGCGGCAGCCCGGTGAACGGGCCGATGGTCGTCGCACCGTAGACCGCCGCGCAGGGCGGCATGGTCACGGCGGGGGAGGGGGCCGGGAGAGTGAACCAGACGACCTTGCCGCTGTCGCCCTGCGGTCTCACGCCCCAGCTCTCGCTCATGGCGGCGATCAGCGCGAGGCCACGTCCCGATGTGGCGGACGACCCGGGCCTGCGCACGGTCGGCATCCGCGGATCGTGGTCGTGTACGGACACCGTGAGCCGGTCGAGCAGCAGCTCGACGTCCACGGTGCACATCTTGTCCGGCCGAGCATGCCGGTGGACATTGGTCAGCAGCTCGGTGACGCCCAGCGCCGCCTGGTCGATCAAAGGATCGAGATGCCAGTAGCGTAGTTGCGCCGAGATGATTCTGCGGACCTGACCGATCCGCGACGGCAGGGCCTGGAGCTCCACCGTGCAGTGCCTGCTTGGCTGGCTGATCACGGCTGCGACTCCCCGAAATAGTCCGGAAGAAGACGAGAAAAGCGATCCAGCAGTTGGCCGACCTGCTGATCAGACCGGCGGGGCTGGATCGCAGCGTGACCGCCGGTGCACCCTGAGTGATGTGGAACCAGCGTGGACCATCGCTCAAGGGCCCGCAACTCACGGCACCACCGCGCGTCTCAGCGCTCGGAACCGCCGGCCCCGCGTACCGCTTCGAGGAAACGCCCGGCCAGGGCACGGGCGTCCGGCCGCCGGCTGCGCTGCCCCATGGTCAGCCGGTAACGCTTGCCGTTGAGCGTCGCCACCGTGCTGTCGTCACCCGCGAACCACGGGCGTCCCGCGGTGACCGCACGCACCGGCGCGCTCTCGATCACCCGGCCGTAACTGGTCATCAGCGCCAGCCTGCCGTCCTTGATCAGCACCTGCCCGGCCCGGGTGAGCGAGCGTGGCCAGCGCTCGATACGCACCCCCGTGGCGCTGAATTCCGGCTCTGCCATGGCCATTGCGTCCGCCCCCTTTGCAGCGACTCTTCTGGAAGTGTGCACAACTCGCGCCCTGCACACCAGTACGCCCGACGCAGTCACGCCACAAGCAGCGCCTATGGATACCCAAAGTGAACGTTTACGCAGGTGGCGGGCTTACTGTTGCCGGTGTGGCCGGAGGACGGCACCAAGGACCGCAGACGGAGGGCGACGTTATGAACAGCACCGGGCAGCAGCAGGCACCGGGCGCGCCGGCCGTGACCGTCGACGTCGACCGCAGCGATCCGCGCTACCGGGCATGGCTCAAGGACGCCGTACGCAAGGTCCAGGCCGACGCCAACCGGTCGGCCGACACCCACCTGCTCCGCTTCCCGCTACCCGAGGCGTGGGGGATCGACCTCTACCTCAAGGACGAGTCCACCCACCCCACCGGCAGCCTCAAGCACCGTCTGGCCCGCTCGCTGTTCCTGTACGGGCTCTGCAACGGCTGGATCAGACCCGGCAAGCCCGTCATCGAGGCGTCCAGCGGCTCGACCGCCGTCTCCGAGGCGTACTTCGCCAAGCTGGTCGGGGTGCCCTTCGTCGCCGTCATGCCGCGCACCACCAGCGCCGAGAAGATCCGCCTGATCCAGTTCCACGGCGGACAGTGCCACTTCGTCGACGACCCCCGCAGGATGTACGAGGAGTCGGCCGCGCTCGCCGAGCGCACCGGCGGCCACTACATGGACCAGTTCACCTATGCCGAACGGGCCACCGACTGGCGCGGCAACAACAACATCGCCGAGTCGATCTACCAGCAGCTGCGTCTCGAGCGGTACCCGGAGCCGGCCTGGATCGTCGCGACGGCCGGTACCGGAGGCACCTCGGCGACCATCGCCCGCTACGTGCACTACATGCAGCACGACACCCGCATCTGCGTCCCCGACCCGGAGAACTCCTGCTTCTTCGACGGCTGGACCCACGGCGACCCCCGCGCCAGCAGCGACTGCGGCTCGCGGATCGAAGGCATCGGCCGGCCCCGTATGGAGCCCAGCTTCGTGCCGGGAGCCATCGACCGGATGATGAAGGTGCCGGACGCGGCGAGCGTCGCCGCCGTACGAGCCCTGGAACAGGCCATCGGGCGCAAGGCGGGCGGCTCCACCGGCACCGGGCTGTGGAGCGCCTTCAAGATCGTTTCCGAGATGGTGGCGGCAGACGAGAAGGGCAGCGTCGTCACCCTCATCTGCGATCCGGGCGACCGCTATCTCGACAAGTACTACTCCGACGCCTGGCTCGCCGAACAGGGGCTGGACATCCACCCGTACACGGTCGCGATCGAGGAGTTCCTCGCCGGCGGCGTCTGGCCCTGCTGACCCGCCGGTCCTGACGGTCAGCCGGAGGAACGGTCCAGCCGGCGGTCCAGATTGCGCATGGCGTCCTTGAAGGCGCGCCCCAGCCCGGGACGGCCCAGGCGCAGCACGATACGCAGCGGCCCGGGGCCGTCGGCCGCGAACGTCCACTGCACCCGGGAGCCGGTCGGCGTCGGGGCGATCCGCCACTCCTCCAACAGGGCTCGCAGGCCAGGGGCGTTGGTCTGGTCGACGCGATACGCGTAGCGGATGTCCGGCTCCCGTGCGAGGACCGTCTCCGTGAACACCGTGCCGCCCTTGAGCCTGATCTCGCGTCCCGCGCCGTCGTCCACGGGCCGGGCCGCGGTCACCGCGGTGAACCATGCGGGCCAGCCGGCGACATCGTCGGCGAGTGCCGCGTACAACGCCTGCGGCGACGCCGTGAGGTGCGCGGAGAAAACCAGACGCAGCGGTGCGCTCTCCACGAACTCCAGGTCCACGGGGCGGAGTTGACGTGCCATGGGGGTCCTCACTGCAGCGGCGGGCGACGGGACCGCACACCATAGCCGCAGCCCGCTCCGATGTCCGCCCTCAGTGCCGGTCCCGGCCGTTCAGGAGCGCGTCCAGCGCGCGGGCGAACACGAGGCGGCCCACCCGGGCCACCACCCGGTCCAGTCGCCGGGGCAGCAGCGCCACACGCAGCTCCTCCACCCACAGGACCACCGAACCCGTCTCCGTGCCATGGACCTCGATCTCGGCCCAGCCGGTGACGACCCTGCCGCGCTTCTCCAGCCGGCAGCGGCCCCGCCGGACCTCCGACGGCGGCTCCCACTCGACGATCTCCATCGGATCGTCGAAGCCGAACCGGCCCGCACCACTGCGCGCGACGACCGTCGTGCCCACCCCGGCCGGCCCGGGGCCCGACACCGTGACGGCCGTCAGCGGCACCGCCGCCCCGTGCGCCGGCCAGTCGGTGACCCTCGACCAGCACTCGGCGGCCGGCAGGCCGGTGATCCGCCCGATGCGGAAGGTGCTCACGGTGCTCAGCCGTCCTGCGCGTCGGCCTGTTCGCCCGCCACGACCAGGGAGGGCAGATGCTCGGCGATCTCCTCGCGGACCGCGGCAGGCAGCCCCGCGTCGGTGACCAGGGTGTCCACCTCCGCGAGCCCCGCGAACGAACTGAGGCCCACCGTCCCCCACTTGGTGTGGTCCGCGACCACCACCACCCGGCGCGCGGCCTGCACGAGGTGGCGGTTTGTCTCCGCCTCCGCGAGATTCGGCGTGGACAGGCCGGCCTCCACCGAAATGCCGTGCACGCCGAGGAACAGCACATCGAAGTGCAGCGAGCGGATCGCCTGGTCGGCCACCGGACCGACCAGCGAGTCCGACGGCGTGCGCACCCCTCCGGTGAGCACCACCGTCGCGGCGCCCGGCCGCCGCCCGCCCGCGCCGCCCGACCGCTGTGCCGTGTGGAAGACGTCGGCCACCCGCACCGAGTTGGTGACGACCGTCAGGTCCGGCATGTCCAGCAGATGGTGCGCCAGCGCGTACGTCGTCGTCCCGCCGGAGAGGGCGATCGCGCTGCCCGGCGCCACCAGCGCGGCCGCGGCCCGCGCGATGTCCTCCTTGGCCCTCAGCTCGAGCGCCGACTTCGCCTCGAAGCCAGGCTCGTGGGTGCTCGCCTCGACCACCGGGACGGCGCCGCCGTGCACCTTCTCCACGACACCCTGCCGCGCCAGAGCGTCCAGATCGCGCCGCACCGTCATGTCGGAGACGTTCAGCCTGCGGGTGAGTTCGTTGACCCGGACCCCGCCCCGCCTGCGCACCTCGTCGAGGATCAGAGCACGCCGCTGCTCCGCGAGGAGGTTCTGGTTGTCGCTCACCGCCGGGGCCGGTCCTTCCTGGTAGCCGTACGCCGTCCACGCCCTCCACGGGGCCGTGGCCAAGGCTTCTCATCCTCGCACGCGTATTGCCCCTCGGGCTCGGGGAGATTCCGTGAGAGCGGTGCGGCGGCCTGTCGTGATCCGCGATTCTGTCGCCATCGTTGCTGCGGGGGGCACGCCGGACGAGGCCGCGCCGTACCGGCCCCTCGCGTTCCACCCGTTCCGTCCCGTTGTGTTCCGTTCCGGCTCGTCCCGAGATGAGGGAGTCACCGCAGTGTCCCCTGCCACCCAGGAACCGCGAAGCGGCGGTCCCGCGCTCGAGCTGCTCGTCCACGGCGTCGGCGGAGCGACCCCGCAGGACATGCTCGGCGACCCCCGTACCGTACGGATAACCGGCGACGAGAAGGCAGCCGTGTACCGCCGCACCGACGACGCGGAGGCGGAGGACCGCCCCGGCGACTACCGGGACCGGCCCATCCCGGAGGCGTACTGCTGGTCCAACCTCACGTCCGGCAACGGCGCCCGGGCACTGTGGCTGCTGCTGCTCCCGTTCATGGTCGTCAACCTCGCTCACTGGATGCGGCCCAGGGCGAAGGGGAGACGCACGACCACCCGTCTCTACGGTGCGCTGGTGCGCCTGGTCGCCCTCACCCTGACCGTACTGCTGACCGCGGCGGCCTGTGAGGTCGCCCTCGACCTGCTGGCCTGGCAGTGCGCCGGGTCGGACGCGTGCAGCGACGAGCGGTCGTGGCTCGGCTTCATGTCCGCTGCCAGGGAAGGCTGGTGGTCCCAGCCGGGGCGGCGCCTGACCGTCGCGGCGGTGGTGCCCGCCGCGCTGGTCGCACTGCTCTGGTACCTGTCCAACCGGACCTGGAGCGCCTACGAGTCCCAGCGCCCGCCGACCGGCGCCGGGGACACGGCCGCCGGGGACGAGGACGACGAGGGCGACGAGGACACTCCGGAGGCCGAGGACGGCGACCACGACGGCCGGAACGGGCGTGGCGAGGACAGCCGGAACGGGCGTGGCGAGGACGGCCGGAACGGGCGTGGCGAGGACGGCGATCACGAGGACGGCGGCGACCACCCCGGGTCCGCCGGACAGCGGAAGCCGCTCGTCCGGCCCGCTCTGGGACGGCCCGGGTTCTGGTACGGACGGCGGCTCGTCGCCCGGCTGCGCGCCGCGCACACCGCGGCCGGATTACTCACCGTCGCCGCCGCGGTCGCCGGTGCCGCCGCCCGCCACGACCGGGGCGGCGAGAACGCCCTGTTGAAGGTCTGCGGCATCCTCCTGGAAGGCGCGCTCGTCGCCGGTGCCGCCGCCGTGCTGTGGGTGGTGGCCCGCCGGGGCCGCAGCGAGCGGCGCGTCGACGCCGGCATCGACCGGGCCGCCGTGCGCTGCCTGCCCGGTGCCGCCCTGGTCCTGCTCGCCCTGTCGCTGCTCTACGCCTCCTGGTCACGCCCCGGATGGACCTCGGCCGGCACCCTCCCCGGCGACGTCACCTTCCGGGTGATCGTCCTCGCCCAAGGTGCGCTCGTCGTCGCCCTGGCCGTGGCCGCCCGGCGGCTGCACCGCCGCGCCCGGCACCCCCGCACCGTGCTGCACGGACTCGGCGGACCGGCCGTGGCCATGCTCGCCTGCGCGCTCGGCGGCGTGATGACCGGCGGCGTCGCCCAGCGCGTCGCGGACTGGCTGGACGGACCGGGCACCCCCGGCATGGACGGGGAAGGCACCATCCCGGGGCCGCCGGTCCTGCTGAGCTGGCAGGCGTCCGTCATCCCCGTGCTGCTGGCGGTGCTGCTCGTACCGGCCGTACTGCTCGCCGTACGGACATGGCACACCGCACGCCGCCTCGTGCCGCAGATCGAGGCCGAGTACTTCGACGGCGACCCCGGAGAAGGCCGCCGCGACCGTGTCCGCACCCGCCGGATAGCCGGCACCCGCGCCCGCGCGGCACTCACCGACGTCGCGCCGCTGATCGTCGGCGTCGTCTCCGGCGCGACCCTGCTGCTCGGCGCCGCGGCCGTCGGCGGCGCGTGGGCCAGCGGCGAGGTGCCGGGCCGGTCCTTCGGCGAGGGGCCCGCCGAATCGGCGGCGGAGGCCGCGCAGGCACTGGGGTCCTGGCTCATCGGCTTCGGCTTCATACTGTTCGTCACCATGGGCCGCCGCGCCTACCGCGACGCCTCCGCCCGGCGGACCATCGGCATCCTGTGGGACGTGGGCACCTTCTGGCCGCGCGCCGCGCACCCCTTCGCACCGCCGTGCTACGCCGAGCGGGCCGTACCCGACCTGACGTGGCGCATGTGCACCTGGACCGGGCGGACCGGCGGCCGGCTGGTGATCTCCGGGCACTCGCAGGGCAGCGTCCTCGCCGCGGCCGCCGTGTGGCAACTGCCCGCCGACACCCGTAAACGGGTGGCGCTCCTGACGTACGGATCTCCGCTGGAGCGCCTGTACGGGCGCTGGTTCCCGGCCTACTTCGGGCCCAAGGCGCTGCTGGAACTCAGCAGTGAGGTCGACTGCTGGCGCAACCTGTGGCGGCGCACCGACCCCATCGGCGGGCCGATGCTGATCACCGCGGAGACGGACCCGGCGGGTGACGGCTGCGACGACCCGACCGACGTCGACCGGCAAGCGCTCAAGGACCCGGTGGTCTACGGCCGTTCGGAGCGCCATCCGCTGCCCGAGCCGATCCTCGGGCACTCCGACTACCAGGCCCATCCGGACTTCGCGAAGGAGCGGGCGGCCCTGCTCGACCGGCTCACACCGGCCGTGCCCCGGCAGGCTCAGGGCAGTTCGGGCAGATCCTCCGCGTAGAGCAGGGTGAGGTCGTCGGTGCTCGTCTCCGCGAGCTCGGCGACCCGCCCCGCGTGCCGCTCCACCATCGACTCGAACGTCTGGCGCGCGGTACGGCCGTTGCCGAAGGCCGGTCCCTTGGGCAGCGCCGTGAAGTACTTCAGCAGCGCCTCCGACGTGCCCTCGGCCAGCCGGTACTCGTGCTCCTGCGACTGCTGCTCGACGATCCGCAGCAGTTCCTCCGGGTCGTAGTCGCTGAAGGTGATGGTCCGTGAGAAGCGTGACGCGACGCCCGGGTTGACCGCGAGGAAGCGCTCCATCTCCGCCGTGTAGCCGGCGACGATGACCACGACGGCGTCCCGGTGGTCCTCCATCAGCTTCACCAGGGTGTCGATGGCCTCCTTGCCGAAGTCCCGGCCGGAGTCCTCGGGGGACAGCGCGTACGCCTCGTCGATGAACAGCACTCCGCCGCGCGCCCGGTCGAACGCCTCCTGGGTGCGGATCGCGGTGGAGCCGATGTGCTCGCCCACCAGATCCACCCGGGACACCTCCACGAGATGGCCGCGCTCCAGCACCCCGAGGGAGGCGAGGATCTCGCCGTACAGCCGGGCGACGGTCGTCTTGCCCGTGCCCGGGGAGCCGGTGAAGACCAAGTGGCGGCGTACGGAGGCGGCCTTGAGTCCGGCCTCCTGCCGGCGGCGGCCCACCTCGATCATGTTGGTGAGCGTACGGACCTCACGCTTGACGCTGTCGAGGCCGACCAGGGCGTCCAGTTCGCCGAGCACGTCGTTCGAGTTGCGCACCGGCTCGTTCGGCGGCGCGGGCGCGGGCGCGGGCGCGGACTGCACGCTCTGCGCGGGGACCGCGGACAGCAGACCGGGTGTCCTCGTCGCCGTCAGCGTGGCCGTGGCCGGCTCGGCGCCGGGGCGGGCGATCCCGCTCTCGTCGCTGGTGCAGTCCTCGACGACCGGCCCCGATTCCTCGCCGAACTCGTAACCCCCGCGCGCACAACGCTCCGTGCGGCAGCGGTTCAGCGTCGTACGGCAGCCGTCCATCACATGGAAGCCGTAACCTCCGCTGCCCGTGACGCGGCAGCCGCGGAAGGTGCCGCGGCCCTCCGCGGACACGTAGAAACCGGCCTCCGCGGGGGAGGTGACGGTGCAGCGCTCGATCACCGGGTCCGCGCCCTTGGTGACGATCACGCCCGTCTGGGCGGCGTCGATGGTGCAGCCGTTCAGCGTGCCGCCGCTGCCGTGGTCGCGGAACCAGGCGCCGGTCGAGACCTCGCGGATACGGCAGTCGTCGAGCTGCGCCGTCGCGCCGTCGCTCACCGAGACCGCCGTGTTGCGGACCTGGGAGAGGTCGCTGTCGACGACGTCGACGCGGGAGCCGCGGTCGAGGACGAACAGCGCGTCGGGCACGTCGTGGACCCGGCAGGAGTCGAGCACCGCCGTCGCGCCGTCACTGACCCAGACCGCCGGATAGTCGCCCGTACTGTCGTGGATCTCGCACTGGTTGGCGTCCACGCGGGTACCCGGGTCCCACACGGACAGGCCGTTGCGGCCGAAGCGGCGCACCGTGGAGCGGGTGAGCGTCAGCACGGACCGGGAGCGCAGATCGATCGCGTTCTCCGGGATGTCGTGGATGTCGCAGTCGGAGAGGGTCAGGACCGCGTCGGTGTCGAGGGTGACACCGTCGGCCGATGTGCGGTGCACGGAGGAGTCGGTCAGGTGCGCGCCGGCGCGTGACGCGATCTGGACGCCGGTGCCCTTGATCTCGTACACCTCGCAGCCGATCGCCTCCAGACCGCTGCCCTCGCCGGAGACGCTCAGGCCCGCGCCGGAGGTGTGGTGCACCCGGCAGCGCTCGAGCCGTGGATGCGCCCCGCCGTGCACCGACACGCCGGACTGGCCGGCCGCCACCACCTCGCACTCCTCGAACACACCGCCCGCGCCGTCCAGTACGCCGATCCCGACGCCCGCCGGGTTGTCGATGGTGCAGCGCCGCACGGTGGGCCGGGCCGCGCCGCGTACCTCGAGGCCGACGGCGGACCTGGTGACGATCCGCAGGTCCATCAGCTCGGGCGTGCCGTCCTCCACCAGCAGGGCGGGGGCGGCGGAGTCCTGGCCCTCCACATGCAGGTCCTGCACGGTGGCGGAGGCACGGACGGTCAGCGGCACACCGTCGGCCGGGGCGATGCGCACCGACCCGGCGGAGCCTTCGGGGCCGCGCAGTGTGACCGCCCGGCGGACGACCAGATTCTCCCGGTAGGTACCGGGGGCGACGGTGAGGATGTCCCCGTCGCCGGCGGCCTCCAGGGCAGCGGCGAGTGAGGGGTACTCGCCTGTGCGGCGCCGCCACCGCGAGGTTCCGGTGTGCGTCACCTGGACCGTGCCCTGTGCCATCGTGCTGCTCTGCCCCCACCTCGTGTTCCGTGCAATGGTGCGTCTCTGAGGGGAACGCCTCCCTGACCCCGAAGGGCGTCGCACCACCGTAGCGCGCGCGGCGGGCGGGAGTTGACGGGATGTGGCAGGTCAGCTTCCTGCGCCGGTCCGTCCCCAGTCGGGACCCACCGCCGCCCAGGCCCGGTCCAGCGCGGCGTGTCTGCGGCGCACCAGCCGCCAAAGGACCAGCCTCCGGGCGCATTCGACGAGCAGGCCCCAGGCCAGAGCGGCGCCGACGCCGGCGAGTGCGGCGTGCACCTCGGCCGTGGCGGTGTCCATCGGGCGGGGCACCATTCGGCCGGAACCGTCCGTCCACAGCGGGAACGTGTCACCCGGGCGGGGCGCGGGCAGCGTGGTGGGGACCGTGCCGGAGTGCCGGCTGCCGTCCGGGGCGGTCCATTTCGCGGCGACCGCTCTGCGGCGTCCGTCGGCGGCGGCGGTCTCGGGGTCGAAGGCCGTGGGCCGCGGGAATTCGGCGGGCCCGAGCACGGTGGCGGTCGTGGCATGCCGCTGGAGGCGCTGGACCCGGATCGCCTGGCGCAGCGACTCCTCGGTCAGCGCGCCGGTGACCCAGCCGACCGCCGGGGCGGCCGTGACGATGAGCAGGGCGGCGACCAGTGCGAGCCATGCCTCGCACAGATCGGTGGCACGCCGCAGGGGATTGCGGCGCCAGCGCCAGATGCCGACGGCTGCCCGCACTTTCCGCACCCCCTTCCCTTGTCCGTGATAGCCCGGCAGGGCACGGCACAAGCGCGGGTGGTGCGAAGAGAGAAGAACGTCACCCCGCGAGTCCGTCCCGCGCACGGTCCAACGAGCCTGCCACCGCGATCTGTTCCCGCCGGGCGGGAATTCTCCGTGACGGGTGCGGGGCACGGTCGGGCGCGGGCCGAGGGAACGAGGGCGGTCGCTCTGTGTGATCAGGGAGGAGTGAGCCGGTCACGGCCTCATGTCCGCCGCGCGCGGGGATGCATGAGCGCGCGGCGAGGGAACTCGCGGGTGTGCGGGGCGATCTCCGGTGTGCCCCTGCTCGTCGAGCGGCGGCCCGCCCTGCCTCCGCGCCGGAGCACTGTCCGGACGGGCCGCCCTCGCCGTCGCTCAGTACCCCCGGCCCTGGTACGGGCGGTTGTACGGATCCTCGTAGGGCGCGGGCGCCGGAGCGGGTCGCGCCGCCGCGGGCCGCATGGCCTCGTAGCCCGTGGACACCGGCCGCTGCGGCTGGGACTGGTACTGCGGTCCCGGGTAGCCCCGGGGAGGGCCCGCCTGCTGCGGGATGTACGGGGCGGGCGCCTGCTGCAGCGGGACCGGCTGCTGCATCGGCTGCGGGTAACCGTAGGACGGGGCGGGATGGGAGGGTGCCGCCGGGAGGGCGGGCAGGGCCGCGGGGAGCGCCGGCAGGTAGCTGTTGCCGGTGTCGTAGGCGGCAGGCACTCGGATCGGGGCGATCTGAGGGGTGCCCCGCTCCGCGACCAGGGAGTCGTAGATCGGGGTGTCGGGAAACGCCGGCGCGGAGTAGTAACCGCCGCCGTAGGTGGCGCGGGGGGAGGTCATGGCACATAAGTTAAGCCCACGATGTGCTGGTTGGGGAGCCCGATAAGAGGGTTGTTTCATCAGCTGTGAGTGACCACGGTTCACTAATGTGGGCGAAGTTGGGGGAA
The DNA here is from genome assembly GCF_001278075.1 of Streptomyces pristinaespiralis. Classification (GTDB taxonomy): domain Bacteria; phylum Actinomycetota; class Actinomycetes; order Streptomycetales; family Streptomycetaceae; genus Streptomyces; species Streptomyces pristinaespiralis. The sequence continues at coordinate 7,443,831 of NZ_CP011340.1, forward strand.
ACGGGCCTTCTGACGTCTCGTGATCGTGTAAAGCGCAAGCTGAGAGAGGGTTACCCACGGGTCGGCCCCCCTGTGGGGGATGTATGCGGAATAGGTTGACGATGAACGATCTTCCGGGCGCAACGAATCGAGATGGGGGAGAGCATGTCCATGCTTAAGGGAGCGAACACTCCGGTGTCGGTGCGGAGTGTCCGCGTCGAGCTGGGCTGGCACTCCGCACCGGGGGTGCCCGACGTCGACGCGTCGGCACTCCTCCTGCAGTCGTCGGGGAAGGTCCGTTCCGACAGCGACTTCGTCTTCTACAACCAGCCGGCGCACGCCTCGGGAGCCGTACGGCACGAAGGCAAGCAGTCCGCGACCGGCACCACGACCGATTCCGTCGCGGTCGACCTCGACCGCGTCGAGAGCTCGATCGAGCGCGTCGTGCTGGCCGCCTCGGCGGACGGCGGCACCTTCGGACAGGTGCCCGGCCTCCGTATCAGGGTGCTCGACGCCGCCTCCGGCGACGAGATCGCCCGCTACGACAGCCAGGACGCCACGGTCGAGACGGCCTTCGTGCTCGGAGAGCTCTACCGGCGCCAGGGCGCATGGAAGTTCCGCGCCGTCGGGCAGGGCTACGGCACCGGCCTCGAAGGACTCGCCACGGACTTCGGCATCACCGTCGACGAACCGCAGCAGGCCCCCGTCACCGAGGCCGCCGTCACCCAGGCCACCCTCCCCGCGGTCACGCCGCCCGTCGCCACCCCGCCGCCCCCGCCGGCGGCCCCGGCCCCACAGCCGGCACCGCCCGCGCCGGCCACCCCCGCCGCGCCGCCGGCCCCGGTACGCCTCACGAAGGTGACGCTGACCAAGGAGTCGCCGAGCGTCTCCCTCACCAAGCAGGGCGGCACCTCCGGCGCGATGCGCGTCAACCTCAGCTGGCAGGTCCGCAAGCAGTTCCAGGGCTGGGGCGCCAAGCTCGGCCGCGCCATCGCCATGCACGGCGACCTCGACCTCGACCTGTGCGCGCTCTACGAACTCTCCGACGGCCGCAAGGGCGTCGTCCAGGCCCTCGGCAACGCCTTCGGGGCGTTGAACCAGCCCCCGTTCATCCACCTCGACGGGGACGACCGCACCGGCGGCACCCCGGGCGAGAACCTCACCATCAACCTCGACCGCCGCCAGGACATCCGCCGCGTCGTCATCTTCGTGACCGTCTACCAGGGCGCCCGCAGCTTCGCCGACCTCGACGCGACGGTGACCCTGCAGCCGCAGCACGGAGCGGCGATCGACTTCTCGCTGGGCGAGTGCACCGTCCCCTCCACGGTCTGCGCCCTGGCCCTGATCACGAACACCGGCTCCGACCTCGTCGTCCAGCGGGAGGCCCGCTTCCTGGTCCCGGAACGCGGTGTCAGCCCGCAGCGCACGATCGACCACGCCTACGGCTGGGGCATGAACTGGACCCCCGGCCGCAAGTGACGCCCCCCGCGGGCATCGAGGGGCGGGTGCCGGCCGACGCCCGCCCCGGCCACGCGTCGCGGTGAGCCCGGCCCCGGGTCGCGCTCAGGCGTCGCCGGCGGCCTCCGGCCGCGCGTAGGTGCGTCCCTTCCACGCGGCGCCGCGCCCCCGGTAGTGCTGCACCGCGGAGTCGACCGTCATCAGGAGATACAGCGCGGCGGTGAACGGCAGGGTCAGCGCGAGGAGCGGCGGCTGGCGGTAGTAGCGCAGCATCGGCAGGTACGTGCCCGCCATCACCGCCCACGCCCCCGCCCCCGCCCACGCGGCCACCGCGTCCCGGCCGAGCAGCCCGCCCAACAGCGCCGCCGGCGGGGCGAGATACACCAGCGCCAGCCCCGCGACGGTCCCCGCCAGCACCGGCGGGCTGTGACGCAGCTGGGCGTAGGCACTGCGCGACACCATCCGCCACAGGTCCGCGAGGCGTGGATACGGGCGCACGCTGTCGACCCGGTCGGCCAGACCGAGCCAGATCCTGCCGCCGGTGCGCCGCACGGCACGCGCCAGGGCGACGTCGTCGATCACCGCCTGGCGGATCGAGTCCGGGATTCCGGCCCGTGTCGCGGCCTTCGTGCGCAGCAGCACACAGCCGCCCGCCGCGGCTGCGGTCCGCGCCCCTTCCTTGTTGATCCGACGGAACGGATACAGCTGCGAGAAGAAGTACACGAACGCCGGGACCACCAGTCGCTCCCAGCCGCTCGCCACCCGCAGCCGCGCCATCTGCGACACGAGGTCCAGCCCCTCGGTGTGCGCCGCGGCGACCAACTGCCGCAGACTGTCCGGTGCGTGGGCGATGTCGGCGTCGGTGAGCAGCAGGAACTCCGGCTCGCGTTCGCCGGCGGCGGCGATGCCGTGCCGCAGGGCCCACAGCTTCCCGGTCCAGCCGTGGCCGGGCTCGCCCGGCGTCACCACACGCAGCGGCAGGCCACCGTGCCGCGCCGCCAGTGACCGCGCCAGGTCCCCCGTACCGTCACCGCTGTTGTCGTCGACGAGCACGATCCCGGCCCGGCCCGGGTAGTCCTGGGCGAGCAGCGTCGGCAGGCTCACGGGGAGCACGTCCGCCTCGTCCCGCGCCGGTACCACGACGGCGACATCCGGCCAGTGCGATGGATCCTCGCGGTCCGGCAGCCGCTGGTCGGTCCGCCAGAAGAACCCCTGGCCGAGCAGCAGCCACCCCCAGGCGGCCAGCGATCCGACGGCGGTCCAGGCAAGAGCGCTCATTCGCCGCAGTCTGCCCCACGCCAGGTCCGCCGTGAGGGCGGTCGACTATGGTGACCGGGTGAAGATCGCGCTCATGGACTCCGGAATCGGTCTGCTGGCGGCGGCGGCCGTGGTGCGTACGCTGCGCCCCGACGCCGATCTGGTGCTGTCCTCCGACCCCGGCAGCATGCCCTGGGGCCCTCGTACACCGGACGATGTCGCCGGGCGCGCGCTGACCGTGGCGCGGGCGGCCGCCGCGCACAAGCCCGACGCGCTCATCGTCGCCTGCAACACCGCTTCCGTGCACGCCCTGCCCGCGCTCCGGGCGGAGCTCGAGCCGTCGATCCCCGTCATCGGTACGGTCCCCGCGATCAAGCCCGCCGCGGCCGGGGGCGGTCCGGTCGCGATCTGGGCGACCCCGGCGACCACGGGCAGCCCGTACCAGCGCGGGCTCATCAAGGAGTTCGCCGGCTCGGTCGAGGTGACCGAGGTTCCCTGTCCCGGTCTCGCCGACGCGGTGGAGCGGGCGGACAAGGACGCGATCGACCGGGCCGTCGCCGCGGCGGCGGCGCTCACCCCTCGCGACGTCCGGGCCGTCGTCCTCGGCTGCACCCACTACGAACTGGTCTCCGAGCGCATCCGGGCCGCGGTCCAGCAGCCCGGCCTGCCGCCCCTCGTCCTGCACGGCTCGGCGGGAGCCGTCGCCGCGCAGGCCCTGCGCCGGATCGGTGCGGAGCCCGCGCCCGACGCGTCGCCGAGCGGCCGGCTCACGGTGCTGCTCAGCGGTACGGAAGCCACTCTTCCGGCGGAGGCGCTCGGCTACGCCGAGGGCCGCCTGCTGCCTGCGGTGACTCCCGCGCGCTGAACCGCTCGCAGCTCTTTCGGCGGGCGCCGGCCGTCGTCCGCGATGTGCTCCTCGCGTGGCCGCCGATCCCTGTCGGTGGCCGGCGATCCTTGTCGGGTGGCCTGCTCCTGTCGGTGGCCGGCGTGCGCGAACTGCTCCTGGTGGCGGCCGTCGACCGGGGTCTGCTCCTGGCGTCGGCCGCCGATCGCCACCGGTGACCTGCTCCCGGCGTCGGCTGCCGTCCGCGTCCTGCTGCTGGTGACGACCGTGGACCGGGATCCGCTCCCGGCGGCGACGCCGACGCCGTCGCCGAGCGGTGACGACACCTTCACAGGTGTCTTGCCCGCTCTTACGGTCGTTTCGTCGCATCGGTGCTGGTTGTCCGGATGCTGGGTAGGGTCCTAGGCATGAGGCACCACTTCCGCCACGAGGGGCGCGGCTCGGAGCCCCTTCCAGAGGTCTGGACCGGCCGGGCGACCAACCGCATGCAGTGGCTGCTCGCTGTGGCGGGCCTGGGCTGTCTGGCCCTCGGCATCAAGCTGGCCGTCGGGGCCACGTGGACCACCGGCATCGCCGCGATGCTGATGGCGGTCATCGGCTGTGTGGCGGCAGGCCTCATGATCCTTTACGGGACGCTCGCCTTCGTCCACGTCGCGGTCAAGATCGACGGCTATGCGCTGGACGTGCGCTGCGGCCACATCGGCGTGCCGCGCAGGCACATCCCCCTGTCGCACGTGGTGAGCGCGGAGTTCGTCCACCGGGTGACGCCCCGGCAGTGGGGCGGCTGGGGCTGCCGCTGGCGTCCGGAGCGTGGTACCGCTGTCGTCGTCCGGCGCGGCGAGGGTCTCGCGGTCACACTCAACGACGGCGGCAGGTTCACCGTGACGGTGGACGACGCGGCGATGGCGGTGCGGGTCCTCCGCGCCAGGATCGCTCACATCAAGGGGGCCGGGGCGCCCGGGGCGCCAGGGGCGACGGGTGCGAGCAAGGCCCCAGGGGCGTGACCCCGCCCGCGGGGAGCGGCCCGCGTCTCCCTGATCTTCCGTGACCGCCCCCGTGCCCGGCCGGGCGGTCCCGGCGACTCCGGGTTCTCCGTGCGCGCACCCGCTCCCGCGCCCTGCCGTGTCCTACAGGTCCTGTCCCTCCCGGGTCGTGCGTGCCGTGGCCAGTCCCGCGAGCAGCGCGGCCCCGGTCGTGACGGGGGCGAAGCTCAGCACGTTGCCGACGCACGCCAGTACCGCCACGGCCGTGAGCGCGGCGGCTGCGCTCAGCGTCACCGGCGCCGGGCGGGGCGAACGCCGCAGCCCGTACAGGATCCAGCCGAAGACCGCCGCGAGCAGCGCGACGCCGACCACTCCCTGCTCCGCCGCCTGCTGGAGCGGTGCCGAGTGGGGCTTGTTCCCCGAGGCCGGCGACTGGACCGACGTCGGACTCAGCCGGCCGAAGCGAGCCGGCCCGACACCCCGGACGGGCTCCTGCCGCGCCAGGGTGACGGCGTCCCGCCACAGTTCGACCCTGTGCACGGTGAGGGGCGCCTCCACAGAGGTGGCGAGCCCGGAGGGGAGGGCGTCCTCCGCGACGGCCCACGTGGCGCCCGCGACGAGGCCGGTGGTCAGCGCGAGTGCCGTGAGAACGGCGGTGCGCCGCCGTATCAGGGCCGCGGCGAGGGAACAGAGCATCACGGTCACGCAGGCCGCGAACGCGGGCACGGAGGCCAGTGCGAGCGCGGAGCAGGCCACGGCCAGCGCGAACAGGTGCGATGCCGTCCTGCCGCTCGCGGTACGGGCGGCGGACGCCGCGCAGCAGGCCGCCCCCGTGCCGAGCACCAGGAGGGCGGCGACGGCACCCGTCTGTCCGAGGGGAGTGACGGCACCGGCGGCGGCTCCCGGTACCACCCCATCATGGGACGCGACCGCAACCGCGAGGGCACCCGACGCGGTGACGACGAAGCCGCCGACCGGGAGGAGGGAGCCCGAGATCCGCCCGCACGCGTATCCGGCCGTGACGGCGAACACGGCGAGCAGCACGCCCTCCGGCCGCCCGTCCCGCCCGGCCGCGCTGACCAGCGACCACACGGCGCAGCCGACAAGGACGACGACCCCCGCCGCGTCCGTGCCGTTGCGGCGTTCAGGGCCGGCGTCCGTGCCCTGGCCGCGCGTGTCCGGACCTGGGCCGCGTTCCGGGTCGGCATGCGTCCCCCGCCCGCGTTCCGGTTCGGAGTGCGTACCGTGCCCGTGCCCGTGCCCGTGCCCGCGTTCCGGGCCGGAGTGCGTCCCGCGCCCGTGTTCCGGGTCCGCCTCCGGATCGCCTCGGCGTTCCCGGCCCGTGGGCGGACCGCCCGTTGAACCCATCCCGTCGCCCCCCGACTGTGACGGGCCCCGCACGTGGCCGGAACGGGCCGGACGCCGACGGGCGCCCGATGCGCGACGGCCGGAACCGACCTGAACGGCTCGTGGTGTGCGCGGGACCGGCGAACACGCTAACGGGAGCCCCGGACATGTGTGGAGTGATTGGGGAGAAACGTTGCTGCTGGGTGAGGTGGACGTGACTGCGCCGCTCACAGGCCTCCGCCGTAGACTCCGCCAGGTGAGCGCCATCATGACCTCCGTCGACACCCCAGGCCCCGCCTCCACCGAGGGCCGGCCGCTGCTGCGCCGGTTCGCGCGCCCGGGCGCCGCCGCGCTCTGTGGCCTGCTGCTGTTCGCGAGCTTCCCGCCGCGTCCGCTGTGGTGGCTGGCCGTCCCGGCGTTCGCCCTGCTCGGCCTGACGCTGCACGGACGCCGTCCACGCTCGGCGTTCGGGCTCGGCTACCTCGCGGGCCTGGGCTTCCTGCTGCCCTTGCTGTCCTGGACGGGCGAGGAGGTCGGCCCGGTGCCGTGGCTGGCCCTGGTCGCGGCGGAGGCGCTCTTCGTGGCGTTCGCCTGCATGGGCATCGCCCTCGTCTCACGGCTGCCGGCGTGGCCGGTATGGGCCGCCGCCGTCTGGATCGCGGGCGAGGCAGCGCGCGCCCGCGTACCCTTCGGCGGCTTCCCCTGGGGCAAGATCGCGTTCGGTCAGGCCGACGGCTTCTTCCTGCCGCTCGCGGCGCTCGGCGGCACCCCCGTGCTGAGCTTCGCCGTCGTGCTCTGCGGATTCGGCCTCTACGAGTGTGCGCGGCAGGTGCTCGCGCACCGCCGTGGTGCGGCCGTTCGGCGCACCGCCGCCACGGCGGCGCTCCTGGCCCTCCTCGTGCCCGTCGTCGCGGCCCTGGCCTCCCGGCCGCTGGTCGACGACTCCGCAGAGGACGGCACGGCCACCGTCGCCGCGATCCAGGGCAACGTCCCCCGGCTCGGACTCGACTTCAACGCCCAGCGCAGGGCCGTTCTCGACAATCACGCCCGCCGGACGGAACAGCTCGCACAGGACGTGGCGGCCGGCAAGGAGCCCCGGCCGGACTTCGTGCTGTGGCCGGAGAACTCCTCCGATCTCGACCCGTACCGCAACCCGGACGCCCGCGCGGTCATCGACCGGGCGGTCAGGGCCATCGGTGTGCCGACCGTCGTGGGCGCCGTGCTGACCCCGGAGACGGGCAAGCTCCGCAACACCCTCATCGAGTGGGACCCCGCCCGCGGGCCCGTCGACACCTACGACAAGCGTCATGTGCAGCCGTTCGGCGAGTACATCCCGATGCGGTCCTTCGTGCGGATCTTCAACTCCGACGTGGACCGGGTCCGCCGCGACTTCGGGCCCGGGCACGAGGTGGGGGTCTTCGACCTCGGAGGTACCCAGGTCGGCCTCGTCACCTGCTTCGAGGCGGCCTTCGACGACGCCGCCCGCGACACCGTCACGCACGGGGCGCAGCTCATCTCCGTACCGAGCAACAACGCCACCTTCGGCCGGAGCGAGATGACGTACCAGCAGCTGGCGATGTCGCGCGTGCGGGCCGTGGAACACAGCCGGTCCGTCGTCGTCCCCGTCACCAGCGGTGTCAGCGCCGTCATCATGCCGGACGGGGAGATCGTCCAGGAGACGGCGATGTTCACGCCGGACGCGCTGGTCGCCGAGGTGCCGCTGCGGTCGTCGCTCACGCCCGCGACCCGGCTCGGCAGCGCGCCCGAACTGGCCCTGGTGCTGCTCGCCGCCGGGGGCCTGGGCGCGGTCGCTCTCGGCAAGGTGCGGACGCGGCGGCGCGCGACGGGCGAGGCTGCCACGGGGGCGGACGCGGCCTGAGCGCTGCCGGGGGCCCGGCCGGGGCGGAGGTAGGGTCCCGGGCATGGCAACTCCCGACTTCATCCGCGCCATCCGGGCGACCGCCGGCCACCAACTGCTGTTCCTGCCGGGTGTCAGCGCCGTCGTCTTCGACGACGCGGGGCGGGTGCTGCTGGGCCGCCGCGCCGACACGGGCAACTGGTCGATCATCGGGGGCATCCCCGAGCCCGGCGAACAGCCGGCCATGACGGCGGCACGCGAGGTGTACGAGGAGACCGCCGTGCGCTGTGTCGCCGAGCGGGTCGTGCTGGTGCAGGCGCTGCCGAGGCCCGTCACCTATCCCAACGGCGACGTGTGCCAGTACATGGACATCACCATGCGCTGCCGTGTCGTCGGCGGCGCCGCCGAAGCGCGGGTCAACGACGAGGAGTCCCTCGAGGTGGGCTGGTTCCCCGTCGACGCGCTGCCGGAGCTCCAGGACTTCGCGATCTTCCGGATCAAACACGCGCTGTCCGAGGGACCAGCATGGTTCCAACCCACCCAGGCGTAGCGAAGTATGGGTTGCGACCACATCGGTCGCCGGATGATCGCTGCCTAATGTGCCGGACATGACCGCGCCCACCACACCGCCCGGCACCCCCGTCCCTGCAGCCGCGGCGTCCCCCCTGTCCGTCGACCTCGGCGGCCGTACCGCACTCGTCACCGGTGCCGCGGGCGGCATCGGCCGTGCCTGCACCCTCAGGCTCGCGGCCGCCGGGGCCAAGGTCAGAGCCGTCGACCGGGACGCCGAAGGACTCGCGATGCTCGCCGCGCACAGCGAGGGCCTGGCCGGGGCCGTGGAACCGTACCTGCTCGACCTCACCGACCTGGACGCCGCGGAGGCGGCGGCATCCGGCACGGACATCCTCGTCAACAACGCGGGCCTGCAACTGGTGCGGCCCATCGAGGACTTTCCGCCCGAGGTGTTCCACACCGTGCTCACGGTGATGCTCGAAGCACCGTTCCGGCTGATCAGGGGCGCGCTGCCGCACATGTACGCACAGGGCTGGGGCAGGGTCGTCAACATCTCGTCCGTACACGGACTGCGTGCCTCCGCCTACAAGTCCGCCTATGTGGCGGCGAAACACGGCCTCGAAGGACTCTCCAAGACGGCCGCCCTGGAGGGCGCGCCGCACGGCGTGACGTCCGTCTGCGTCAACCCCGGCTACGTGCGCACGCCCCTCGTCGAGAAGCAGATCGCCGACCAGGCCGCCGCACACGGCCTGCCGGAGGACCGTGTGCTCACCGAGGTCCTCCTCAAGGACTCCGCGATCAAGCGGCTGGTCGAGCCGGAGGAGGTGGCGGAGGCCGCCCTTTACCTGTGCTCGCCCCACGCCTCCTTCATCACCGGCACCTCGCTGACCCTCGACGGCGGCTGGACGGCGCACTAGCCGTATCGATCACGTCAGGCGTATCGAGCGCGAGCGGATCCGGCCCTGCCGCAGGGCCGGGGGCCGCACGGTTGTCCACAGGGCTGGTGCGACCGCCCGTACGGCAGGAATCCTGTGTCCATGTCCCACGATCAAGCCCACTACCTGGAGCTCCTCGCACGCGGCGCCGCCGCGGAGGCGTACGACAGGCCGCTGCTCCTGGCCCGCGCGGACGGCGCCGGGCCCGAGCAGCTGGCCGCGCTCGAACACGCCAAGCAGCTGGCCCTGCGCGTGCGGGCGGAGCTGGAGGGGCGGCGGCGCCGCGAGGCGGAGCTGTCCGCCCTCTTCGAGACCGCGCACGACCTCGCCGGTCTGCGCGACCTCGACGCGGTGCTCCGTGCGATCGTGCAGCGCGCCCGGTCGCTGCTGGGTACCGAGGTCGCCTACCTCAGCCTGAACGACCCCGCGGCCGGCGACACCTACATGCGCGTCACCGAGGGCTCGGTGTCGGCCCGCTTCCAGCAGGTGCGGCTCGGCATGGGGGAGGGGCTCGGGGGACTCGTCGCCCAGACCGCCCGGCCCTATGTGACGGAGAGCTACTTCGACGACGCCCGCTTCGAGCACACCGGGACCATCGACGCGGCGGTCAAGGACGAGGGCCTCGTCGCCATCCTCGGCGTGCCGCTCATGCTCGGCAGCCAGGTCATCGGCGTCCTGTTCGCGGCGGACCGGCGGGCCAGGGTGTTCGAGCGCGAGCAGGTCGCGCTGCTCGCCTCCTTCGCCGCCCACGCGGCCGTCGCCATCGACACCGCCAACCTCCTCGCGGAGACACGTTCCGCGCTCGCCGACCTCGAGCGGGCCAACGCGATCATCCAGGACCACAGCGGTGTCCTGGAGCGGGCCTCCGACGTCCACGACCGGCTCACCGAGCTGGTCCTGCGCGGCGGGGGAGTCCAGGACGTGGCTGCCGCGCTCTCCGAAGTGCTGGACGGCACCGTGGAGTTCACCGAGGCCGGCCCGGACACCACCGGTTCGGGCGGCCATGCGACACGGCACGGCGACGACTGGGTCGCGGCCGTCGCCGCCGGCGGCGAGGTCTTCGGCTCGCTGGTGCTGCGCGGACACCCCGCGCTCGACCCCGTCGACCGGCGCACCCTCGAGCGCGCCGCGATGGTCACCTCACTGCTCCTGCTCGCCAGGCGGTCGGCGCACGACGCCGAACAGCGCGTCCGGGGCGAGCTGCTCGACGACCTGCTCGACGCGCCGGACCGCGATCCGCGGCTGCTGCGCGAGCGGGCCGCCCGGCTGCGCGCGGACCTGGACGTCCCGCACGTGGTGCTCGCCGCCCGCATCGACGGCACGGCGGAGGAGACCGCCACCCACGCCGAGGTCACCGGCGCCGAGCCCGCCACGGGCCGCAGGACCGCCGCGCGTCCCGGCTCGTGGACCCGTGCAGGCGGCCACGCCCGTGGGGGCTCCCTCGACGGCGCCGCGGTCTCCGCGCGCGAGACGGCGGACCGTCAGCGCCTCTGGTCGGCCGCGTCCCACCTGGCCGCGACCCGTTCCGGTCTCGCCGCCGCACGCGACGGCGGCACGGTCCTGCTGCTGCCCCTCGGCCCCGGCGACACGGCGGCGGACCTCGCACGCCAGACCGCCCGGCAACTGGGCGGCACGCTCCGCGAACCGGTGACCGTCGGCGCCTCCTCGCCGGTCGACTCACCGGCCGGGAACCCGGCGCCGGTTGCCGAGGCCTATGCCCAGGCGCGCCGCTGCCTCGACGCCCTGCGCCTCCTCGGCCGCGTCGGGGAGGGCGCCGCCGCGCAGGACCTGGGGTTCCTCGGGCTGCTGCTCGCCGACCCGGGTGACATCGACGGCTTCGTGCACCGCACCATCGGGGAGATCGTCGACTACGACCGGCGGCGCGGCACCGACCTGGTCGGCACCCTGGACGCCTATTTCGCCAGCGGTATGAGCCCGGCCCGCACCAAGGACGACCTGCACGTCCATGTGAACACCGTGGCTCAACGGCTCGAGCGCATAGGCCGGCTCCTGGGACCTGACTGGCAGTCGCCGGCACGGTCCCTCGAGATCCAACTGGCGCTCAGGCTGCACGCGATGTCGTCGTCGGCCGGCTCCTGAGAGCCCCGGGGCCTCCGTGCAGGGCGGGAGCGCGACTTCCCTCCCGTGTCCCGGGTGTCCGTAAGGGGCCGAGGGTCCCTGTTCTCCAGGTGTCCACGGGCTGACGAGTCCCTGTTCTCCGTTCCCTTCTTCGGGATGCTCCGCGACGGAACCTTCCGGCTCGACCCGGACAGGGCCCCCGCATGCGCGAACCGCGCGGACTCCGGAGAGTCCGCGCGGTTCGCGTATGAGCTGCCGGCCTGTCGGCCGGCGGGCCGGCGGATCAGGCGGTACGGGCGTCCGCCGGGGCCGGAGCGTCCTTGGTCCCGTCATCGCCGCTGTCCAGCGAGGTCAGGTCCCGCTCCCTCGTCTCCCGTGCGCAGGCGATGGCCACCACGGTGAGCAGTGCCGCGGCGATCACGTACAGGGCGATGGGCGTCGACGAGTCGTAGTCGGCCAGCAGGGCCGTCGCGATCAGCGGTGCGGGCGCACCGGCCGCGACGGACGAGAACTGCGCGCCGATCGAGGCGCCCGAGTAGCGCATCCGCGTCGCGAACATCTCGGAGAAGAACGCCGCCTGAGGCGCGTACATCGCCCCGTGCAGCACGAGACCCACCGTGACGGCGAGCAGCAGAGCACCGAAACTCGCCGTGTCGATGAGCGCGAAGAACGGGAACATCCAGGCCCCGACGCCGATCGCGCCGATCATGTACACCGGCCGGCGCCCGATGCGGTCGGACAGCGCACCCCACATCGGGATCACCGCGAAGTGCACGGCGGAGGCGATGAGGACGGCGTTGAGTGCGGTCTGCTTGCTCAGGTCCACGGCGGTGGTCGCGTAGACGAGGATGAACGCGGTGATCACGTAGTAGCTGATGTTCTCCGCCATACGCGCGCCCATGGCGATCAGGACATCGCGCCAGTGGTGACGCAGCACGGCGACGACGGGCATCTTCTCGACCTGGCCGGCCTCCGCCTTGCGCTGCTCGGCCTGGGCCAACGCGGCCTTGAAGACCGGGGATTCATCGACAGAGAGACGAATCCACAAGCCGACGATCACCAGCACGCCGGACAGCAGGAACGGTATGCGCCAGCCCCATGAGGAGAAGGCGGCGTCCGAGAGCAGCGCGGTGAGCGCGGACAGCACACCGGTGGCGAGCAACTGCCCGGCCGGTGCGCCCGTCTGCGGCCACGAGGCCCAGAAGCCGCGCCGCTTGGCGTCGCCGTGCTCCGACACGAGCAGAACCGCGCCGCCCCACTCGCCGCCGAGCGCGAATCCCTGCACGAGTCGCAGCACGGTCAGCAGGACGGGCGCGGCGGAGCCGATCGTCGCGTGGGTCGGCATGAGTCCGATCGCGAAGGTCGCACCACCCATCATGAGCAGGCTGAGCACCAGCAGCTTCTTACGCCCGAGCCGGTCCCCGTAGTGCCCGAAGACGAGCGCGCCGAGCGGACGCGCGGCGAAGCCGACGGCGTAGGTGAGGAACGAGAGGAGGGTTCCGACGAGCGGGTCGGAATCCGGGAAGAACAGCTCGTTGAAGACCAGCGCGGCGGCCGACCCGTAGAGAAAGAAGTCGTACCACTCGATGGTGGTCCCGATGAGGCTGGCGGCGACGATGCGCTTGAGCGAGCTGGGCTCGGGCGGGGCGGTTGCGGGGGCGGCCATGGACACCACTTCCGGACAGTTGGCGGGGACGTTTCCGTGTCGCCACACCGTAGGAAGGGGCAGGTCAGCGGCGTATGTGGTGGGACACCATAGTTCATCGACCCGGGGTGCGTGCGCCCACCATGGGGGCGGCGCCGGGGGCGCCGCGACGGTCTCGTTGACGCCACGCGGTCGTTGCCGCTGAGGCGCAAACGGGCGGGAGCGTTGCTCAAGGTCAGCGAGGGCTGAGGAGGCAGAACTCGTTGCCTTCCGGGTCGGCCAGAACCGTCCAGGAGATCGCGGACCGGTCGATACCAGGGTCGGTGGCGCCCAGGGCGCGCAGTCGGGCTTCCTCCGCTGCCGGGTCGTCACCGGGGTAGGGGCAGACGTCGAGGTGGACGCGGTTCCACACGCTCTTGGTGTCGGGGGTGCGGACGAACTCCAGGTAGGGACCGACGCCCTGGGCGGATCGCATGGTCGCGTGGGTGTCGGTGACCTCGTGCAGCGTCCAGTCCATCGCCTCGCCCCAGAACCGGGCCATCGCTCGTGGGTCGGTGCAGTCGGCGACCACCGCGGCGATCGGCCCGGTGTCCCGGTAGATCGGGCGGGGCTCCAGGACGCAGAACTCGTTGCCCTCCGGGTCGGCCATGACCGTCCAGGGGACGTCGCCCTGACCCACGTCGGCGAGCGTCGCGCCGAGGTCCTTCAGGCGCGCGATCAGCTCCACCTGATGGGAGGTCGAGGTGGTGGCCAGATCGAGGTGCACCCGGTTCTTCACCGTCTTCCGTTCCGGGCGGGCGACGATGTCGATGCAGACGGCCACGGGGTCGGGGTAGGCGAAGCCCACGGGTTCGAGGTTGGTCACGCCGGGCGCCTCGCTGTCGACACCCCAACCGAGTGCCTCCGCCCAGAACCGACCGAGCTCGGAGTCGTCCTGGGCCTTCATATTGATCTGCACGAGTCTCGTTGCCATGCGCAGATCCTAGAAGCTGCCGCAAGGTCAGAGCCGCCGCGATCGGACATGTGTGGCTGACGCGGGGCAGGCGGGCGATCGAGGTGCTCGAGTGTGCAACTGCCCGGCTGCGGCACGGGCCTTGAAGGAGCGTTGTCAGAGCCGGGTGCTATCTCTGCCGCATGAACATCGATCAAGCTGACCCCGCCGAGCCGGCATCGCTTCGAGCTGCCTTCGACATCGATGACGGTGGTGAGTCAGCGCTCGGCTGGGAGGCGGTCCACGCCTTCGAGGCAGACCACGGGATCGTGCTGCCTGAGCCCTATCGCACCTTCGTCGCCGAGATGACGGACGGCTCCTGCTCCGGGCCGCCGGATTATGGACTGCTCCCGGTCGCGGACCTGCCGGGCGACTGGGGCGATGACGAGCGGGATCGTGACCTGAGCAAACCGTTCCCCTTGACGGAGGCGTGGATGTGGGAGGAGGACCCGGACGCGTCCGATGATTCCGACGAGGTCCTTGAGCAGGTCTACAACCATGGTTCGATCGTGCTGGGCACCGACGGGTGCGCGATGAACTGGCACCTCGTCGTCACTGGCCCGCACCGAGGGCACGTCTGGCTCATCACCGACGTCGGTGCCGTTCCCTTCGGAGCGCAGTTCGGCTTCACCACTGGTGAATCCGGCTTTGCCGGCTGGGTCCGGCACTGGGCTGCGAACAAACCCTGGCACGACGCTGCCTGACTCCCTACAAGTGCTGCAGGGCTCGGAGTTCGTCCCGCTCGCCCCCTCGGCCCTCGACGCCGCATCGGCCGGCCCCGCCCGCAGCGCCGCCGCCGCCCACGCCGGCCGCAGTGCCCTGCCCGGCTGCCCGGCGTCTGAAGCCGGCGACCGCCGGACGCGCAAGACGCGCCAGCCTGCCACGCTCACCCGGCACCCGTTCAAGTGGTTTGCCCTGGACCGGCAGTTCCCTGACGAGCCATCGACGGGCGAAGGTCGCCGAGTGGCAGGCCCTGGACCGACAGCATGCGAAACGGCTGGGCCTGGACGGATACCTGTACGCATTCGCTGGTTGCGTTCCGGCTCAACACGGTGCGGCAGCTCATTGGAGGGCACGAAATCCGCTCAGCGGCAACCCTCCGAAAGCCATGAAATCCTTCGCCTCGCACATCCGCCGGAGGGCATGAAATTGGCGGGTTCGCACATCCGCCGGAGGGCACGAAATTGTCGAGTTCGCAAATTCGGCAGAGGGCATATTGGCCGTTCGGACGCAACAGTCCTGACAAGAAAATTCAAGCTTGACGGTGTCGTGGAGTTTGCTTATGGTCCAGTCGTTCTGGTTCCCGCCGATCGATATCCGAAGGTGTCCATGACCGCGCCTCCGACGTTGCCGAAGTCCAGGCAGCAGTTGATTCTTGCCGTTCTTATGTTCTGTTCGCTGCTGATCTGGCTGGACAATACCGTCCTCAGTACCGCGTTGAAGACCCTTTCGGACCCGGTCCGTGGACTGGGGGCCGATCCCGGTCAGCTGCAATGGGCGACCGGTTCGTACACTCTGGCCTTCGCCACATTGATGTTCACCGCCGGCGCATTGGGCGATCGGTTCGGTCACCGGACCGTGTTTTCCAGTGGGTTGGTGATCTTCGCCGGCTCGTCGCTGTGGGCGGCGTACGCGAGCGATGCGGGCCAGCTGATCGCAGCTCGTGCTGTGATGGGCGTGGGCAGCGCGCTGATCACGCCCGCCATGATGGCCATCCTCATGTGGACCTTCACCGGCCCCGCACGGGCTGCCGCGATCGGGATTTTCTCGACATCGGCAGGTGTCGGAATGGCTGCCGGCCCGGTGCTGGCGGGATTCCTGCTCGATCATTTCTGGTGGGGTTCGGTCTTTCTGGTCAATGTCCCGGTCGCGGCATTGGCGTTGGTCGGGCTCGCCGTGCTGGTTCCGAATTTCCGCAGCCCCACTCTGCGGCCACTGGACCCCGCTGGAATGTTGCTCTCGATCGGTGGGCTCGTGGCGTTGGCCTACGGGCTGATCCGGGCGGGGCAGGTGGCTGTGTGGAGTCATGCCGACGTGTGGGCGCCGGTCGTTGTCGGCCTGGTTCTGCTGGCCGTTTTCGTACTCGTCGAACTGCGCGTCAAGGTGCCCGGCTTTGATCCGCGACTGCTCGCGAAACGTGCATTCGGTGGCGGGAATGTGGCGCTCGGATTGCTGCTCTTCGCCGTGGCCGCCATCACCTTCTACAACGCGTTCTACCTGCAAGGCGCGCTCGGGCTTTCGCCGATGCAGGCGGGTACGGCCACTGTCCCGACCGCATTGGGTGCGCTCGCGGGGGCGCCGCTCGCCGCGCGCCTGGTTCGCCGCCTGTCGCTGCGCGCTGTCGCCGTGCCGGCGCTGACCGTGGCTGCGCTGACCATGGGCGCGTACGGGTTCCTCGAACTCCGCACTCCACTCATCTGGATCGAGATCCTGTTGTTGATACAGGGCCTCTCGATCAGCATGGTGATCGGCCCCGTTACGGCCGCGTTGATCAGCGACCTGCCGTTGGAACAGGCCGGTGCGGGATCGGCCGTCACCAACACCGTGCGACAGACCGGCAGTGTGATCGGAATCGCCGTGGGCGGCACGATCATGTCGATCGTGTACCGACGCGCGATCGAACCTTCACTGGAGGGTGCCCCCGGCCCGGTGCAGGATCAGGCGCGGGTTTCCGCCGAACAGGCCCGCCACGTCGCCACCGCTGTCGACCGGCCCGCTCTTGCCCACGCCGCCGATGATGCGTTCATCCAGGCCATGCACGTCGGCGCGGGCTGGATCGCGGTCATCGCACTCCTCGGAGCAGCCGTGCTGCTGATCACGTTGCCTGCTGCCGGAAAGAAGAAGGGCCCGATACCGGAGCAGGGTCCGATGCCGGAGCCGGACTCCGAACAGGCCCGCAGCCCCGCCTGAGAGTGTGATGGCGGAAGCCGGTCCCGGGCCCGCCGCCGGTCCGCCGGGGCGAGGACGACCGGGGCCGCCTGCCGCGGACGGACCGGCGAGACAAGGGCAGGCGCGCGCCCTCAGTCGGACCAGACGACCGGGCTGTCGCTGTACGCGTCACCCTCGTCGAACGCGGCGGCCGTGACGGGCGAGGTCTTCGTCGCGCTGAGCGCGCAGGTCTCGTACGACGCGCCCTTGGTGGTGAAGTCGCTGGGCGCGGTCTCGTTGTCGCACTTGCCCGGGAGGTCGCCGATCAGTACGACGCCCGTGCCGCCACCGCCCTCCAGCACACCGTCCAGCTTCAGCGACGCGTACGACAGGTCGGTGCCGCCGACGTTCTCCACCTTCATCTTGATGAAGTAGGGCGTCATTCCCTTCGCCTTGTCGCCGAAGGCGGCCATGTCGGCCTCGGTGCCCTTCTCGATCGCCGTGACGGTCACGGCGATGGTGCCCTTCTTCTGGCTCGTGTACTCGAACGGCAGGACAGCCCTGTCGCCGACCGCGAGTTTCGTGCCCGGCGCGGTGACGTCCCCCTCGGCAGGAGCGGCACCGTCGTCGCTGCCGGCCGTCGTGCTCCCGCTGCTCGGCTCGGACGATGCCGGGGCGGGGGCCGGCGCCGACGCCGCCGGCGAGTCCTGCGCCGCCGACCCCTCCTCGTCGCTGTTGCAGGCCGACAGCCCGAGCCCCATGGTGACCACAGCAGCCGCGAACACGAAGCGTCCCTTGTGCACTATTACCTCACTGGTAACGAGAGCTGCCCGATACGACAGCTCGAACGTTCAATTGCCGCAAGAAATGACCGGCAACACGGCCGGACCTGCCGGAACGGCATGCCGACGGCCTTTCGTTGCCGAGGCGCACCGTGACACATCCCGGAATACGGCCGGCACACGCCGGGAATACGTGGTGGGCGGCAAGGGCTCAGCGGATCGTGGAAGCCACGGCAGCGGCCTCGTCGGCCAGATACCTCGCGGCGCCGTCGTCTCCCGCCGCCGCCCGCAGCCGGGCGAGCCTGTCCAGCACTCCCGCAAGCAGGTACGGGTAGTCGATACGGCGGGCCACCTCGACCGCGTGCTCCCCCTGCGCGATCGCGGCTTGCGGATCCTGCCGGTCGTGCAGGTGGAGATCGAGCAGGTCGATGAGGACACGGGTCTCGAACATGGGGTCATGGAGGGCGCGCGCGACCTCGACGCCTTCGAGGAGACGGCGGCGCGCATCGGCGTACTCACCTCGGGCCAGGTGGAGGCAGCCCCAGGCGTGGGCCAGGTAGAAGGCGCCCGACGGCCCGATGTCCGAGGCGTACGCGGTCAGCTCGGCGAACGACTTCTCCGCCTCCGCGTGACGGCCGAGCGCGAGCTGCGCATGGCCGAGCCAGTAGGTGTCCCGCGCGATCAGGGTCCGGATCCCCTGCTGGCGGGCCCCGGCGACGATCTCCGTGAAGACCTCCACCGCGGCTGTCGGCCTCCCCGCCTGCAGGTGGGCGAGGCCGACCTGTGAGTACGCGTGCAGGGCCGCCGCGACCTGCCCGCCGGCGTCGAGCCGTGCGTAGGCCTCGCTTCCCGCCGTGATCGCCTCGGTCAGACGTCCGTTGGGCACGAGGAAGAACGGCGCGTTGCTCAGCGCCTCCAGGTAACCGCGCCGGTCCCCGATCTGCTCGAACAGGACCATGGCCTCGGTGTTGGACTCCTCGGCTGGACCGTACCGACGCCGGGTGTAGCGCAGCCCGGCCATCGAGATGAGCAGTCTGGCCCGGCCACGCACGTTGCCCGCGGCCTTGGCCAGGCCCATCGCCGTCTCGTAGCACTCCTGCCAGTCGTCGAAGTACCGCTCCGTCTCGAACAGCGCGTGGCCGCCCACGGCCAGCTCCCAGCAGAGCTCGTCCTTGCCCAGCTCCGCGGCCTGCCGCACACCCGTCACCAACGGGACGCGCTCCGAGTCCAGCAGCGTCATCGGCGGTACGGAAGGCGGCAGGCTTGCCTCGACCCGCTCCGGCCGCCACCGGGAGGCGTCCCGCTGGAACATGTTCTGGCCCATGTGGTCGCGGTCGGCGATGTCCGTGAGGGCCAGAAGGGCGCTGAGGACGCGGACGACCGCATCGTCCCGCGCCTCGGCCGGCTCCTCCAGCTCCGCGCGTTCTCTCGCGTAGGCGCGGATCAGGTCGTGGAAGCCGTAACGCGCCTGACCGTTGGGCGTTCCCGTGACGTCGAGCAGGTGGACGTCGACCAGTTCGTCGAGGAGTTCCTGGGCCGCGCGCAGTTCGGTGTCGACCGCTGCGGCAGCCGCCCAGAGCGGGAAGTCGGGTGCCTCCAGCAGCCCGAGGAGCCGGAACAGCCGCCGTGCCTCGGGCCGGAGCCCTTCGTAGCTCAGCCCGAAACTGGACCGCACTTCGAGATCGCGATAGCGGAGCGCGTCGAGCCGGTGCTGTTCGTCCGCCAGCCGCGACACGAGGTCCGCCGGGCGCCAGTGCGGTCGTGACAAGAGGAGCGACCCGACGATCCGCAGCGCGAGCGGCAGCCGCGCACACAGCCGGACCAGGTCGGACAGCTCCGCGGGAGTGGCCGAGGCCGACCGGCCGTCCGTGCTGTTGCGCAGCATGGCCAGACTGTCGGCCTCGGACATCGCGCGGAGCTCCGTCCGGTGCGCGCCACCCAGACCGCCCAGCCGCACGCGGCCGGTGGCGATCACCCCGCACGTACCGCTGGCCGGCATCAGGGGAGCCAACTGCTCCTCGTCGTACGCGTCGTCGAGCACCACCAGGATCCGGCGTTCCGCGAGCAGGCCCCGGTAGAGATCCGTGCGCTCCTCCGGGTCGTCCGGCACGGCGGTGGCGGGCACTCCGAGCGCACGCAGGAAGCGGCCGAGCACGGTGACCGGGTCGACCGGCTGGGTGCGTGCGCCGGCCAGTGCCGCGAACAGCTGCCCATCGGGGTACGAGGACCTGAGGCGATGCGCGGCCTGCACCGCGAGCGCGGTCTTGCCGATCCCGCCGGGGCCCGAGATGGTCACCACCGCGGCCGGTTCGTCAGCTGCGCGGTCCTTGCGGAGCACCGCCTCGATCTCCGCCAGCTCCGCCTGCTGGCCGCTGAAGTCGCCGAGTGTCGGAGGCAGCATCCGGGCGGTGTCGGCGGTCGGGTGTTCCGGCTCCTCCGCCGTGGTCGCCGGATCCAGTGCGGGGTCCCCGCCGAGGATGGTCCGGTGCAGGTCCCGCAGCTTCGGCCCGGGCTCCAGACCGGTCTCCTCGGCCAGGACGCCACGCACCTGGGCATAAGCCAGCAGCGCGTCCGCCCGCCGGCCACAGCGGTAGAGCGCCAGCATGAGCTGGGCCCACATCCGCTCGCGGAACGGGTGTTCCATCGTCAGCGCGGTCAGCTCGCCGAGGAGCTCGCTGTGCCGACCGAGCCGGAGGTCGACGTCGATCCGCTCTTCGAGCACGCCGAGCCGCATTTCGTCGAGGCGGGCGGCCTCCGAGGTCAGAGCCGGGACGTCGGCGATCCCGGCGTACGCGGGTCCCCGCCAGAGGTCCAGTGCCTCGTCGAAGAGCCGACGCGACTGATCCGGATCGCCGGCCGTCAGCGCCGCTCGGGCCATGCCCGCCAGATCTTCGAAACGTGCGGCGTCCAGCTCGTCGCGGTCGGCACGCAACACATAGCCCTGGCCCTGCCGGGTGATGCGTCCCGGATCCCCCAGGTGCTGCCGGAGCCGGTGGACGTAGGTCTGCACGTTCTTGGCGGCGCTCTTCGGCTGCGCCTCGCCCCAGATGGCCTCCGCCAGAGCGTCATCGGCGACCGGCCGGCCCGCCCGGCACAGCAGGACCGCCAGGAGCACCCGCCCTTTCGGCGTGCCCAGTTCCAGCGGTACGCCGGCCCGCCACACCGTCAGCGGGCCCAATACTCCGAAGTCCACAGCCGCCCCCGCCCTTCGGCGGTAACTGTAGCGGCCGCGCGGCGTCGGCTGCCTGACGGAGCTGATGTCGACCCCGATCAACTCGGCAGCTCTTGTGGGCCTGTTCGGGGGCTCTGCGACGTTTGGTCCCTGCGCCGTCAGGTGAAGCTGGAAGCCGCCGGACCGTACCCGAACAGCACCACGGTCCCCGCCCAGCCCCAGACCTGGGCGTCGGCCGGCCATGCGCGGCCGACGGGGGAGGGCAGTTGCCATGCGGGCGCGGAATCGGGGGATATCTGGCCGTCGGGCCGGGGCGGTTCGATCAGTCGGTCGGGGGTTCGTGCCGTCGCGAGCATGTCCTCGTCCGTTTCCGTCCTCGGTGGGTGGGGGTGGGTCCCGTGCCGGAGGGCAGGGGCACGGGACCCGGATCAGGGATGGGTCAGGCCGCGGTGCCGGTGGCGTCGAGCGTGACGGGGATGTTGTCCCGCGTGGCCTTGGAGTACGGGCAGATCCGGTGGGCGGCACGCGTGAGTTACTCGGCGGTCGCCTGGTCCACACCGCCGAGTACGGGGCTGAGGACCGCGGAGAGGGAGAACTCGCCGTCGTCGCCGTGGGTGAGCGTGATCTCGGCGGTGATGGTGGTTCCGGCGAGCCGGATCCTGCGACTGGCGGCGGCGCGGCGCAGGGCACCGAGGAAGCAGGCGGCCCAGCCGGCGGCGAGCAGTTGCTCCGGGTTGGTCGCGTCGCCGGCGCCGCCGAACTCCTTGGGGACGGCGAGCCGGGTTTCGAGGAGGCCGTCGGCGGAGCGGACGTGTCCGCCGTTGCGGCCCTCTCCGTCGACGTCGACACGGGCGGTGTAGGTGACTGCCATGGCTCTGCTCCCCATCCGGGACGAAGGTTCGGGTCGGCCTCAGGTCCGGGACATCTGTGCGTCACCGGTTCAAGAGGTGACGTCATCATGGTGAGCGGTTGAGTCACCTGTCAAGGTGGTGATGAAGGGCGTTGGTCTCTTTGCCCAACTGCCCGTTGGGTGGGTCCTTATGGCGCTTCGGTGCCCCCTTCACGAAAGGCGATCCGCATGCGTCACCGGTTTGACAGGTGACGCCAGTCGTGCGAGTGTCATCGCATCACCAGCCGCCGAGGCCTCGTTTTCGAGGTGCGGGCGGAGGTCTCTGGCCGCGGGCCGGTCGCAGGACAGACGTGACGGAGGGTTTTGCATGATCAACAGGCGTATGTTCACCAGGGCCGTCGGCCTGGGCGCCGGCGCGGCCGCGGTCTCGCTGACCGGCCCGCAGCCCCTCGCGTCCGCCAAGGGCGGCGCGACGGCATCGCCCGCACCGGGCGGGGTACCCGCCCGCACCGTGCCCGCCGTCACCCCCGGCACCCACACCGCTTTCCGCACGCTGCGGCACGTCAGGGCGGGCGTCCTCGACATCGCGTACGCCGAGGCCGGGCCCGCCCACGGCCCGGTCGTGGTGTGCCTGCACGGCTGGCCCTACGACATCCACAGTTACGTCGACGTCGCCCCGCTCCTCGCCGACCTCGGGTACCGCGTGGTCGTTCCCTTTCTGCGCGGCCACGGCGGCACGCGCTTCCTGTCCCGCCGTACTCCCCGCACCGCCGAGCAGTCCGCCGTCGCGCTCGACATCATCGCCCTGATGGACGCCCTCAAGATCGAGAAGGCGGTGCTCGCCGGGTTCGACTGGGGCTCGCGCACGGCCGACATCATCGCGGCCCTGTGGCCCGAGCGCGTCAAGGCCCTCGTCTCGACCGGCGGTTACCTCATCACCGACCTCAAGGCCCAGCAGTCGCCCGCCCCCGCGGCCGTGGAGCACAACTGGTGGTACCAGTGGTACTTCGCCACCGAGCGCGGCAAGAAGGCGATGGAGAGCGTCGACGAGCGCCTCGCCCTGTGCCGCTACGTGTGGACCCTCGTCTCGCCGAACTGGGACTTCGACGACGCCACCTTCCGGCGCACCGCGGAGGCCTTCAAGAACCCCGACCACGCGGCCGTCGTCCTGTTCAACTACCGCTGGCGAATCGGCCTGGTCGAAGGGGACCGCCGCTACAGCCGCTACGAGGCGCAGCTCGCCGCCCGGCCGCCCATCGGCGTCCCCACGATCACCCTCGACCCGGCCCTCGACCCCTTCACCGCGCCCGGTGACGGCACCGCCTACCGCGACCACTTCACGGGCCCCTATGAGCACCGCACCATCGCCGACATCGGCCACAACCTGCCGCAGGAGGCGCCGACCGCCTTCGCGCAGGCCGTCGTCGACGCCGACCACCTCTGACGGTGCGCCGGCGGACCGAAGGAGAGAACCACATGATCGTCTACGACCGGCTGTTCATCGGAAGCTCCTGGACGGAGCCGAGCGACCCGGCGCTCCTCGACCTCGCCTCACCGCACGACCGGTCGGTGATCGGCCGGGCCGCCCAGGCGCGGCCGGCGGACGTGGACCGTGCGGTGGCAGCGGCGCGGGCCTCGTTCGACGCGGGCGTGTGGCGCACCACCCCGCCGGCGCGGCGGATCGCGCTCCTGCGGCGGTTCAACGCACTGCGCGAGGAGAACGCCGAGAAGGTCGCGCAGCTGATCTCGATGGAGAACGGCTCGGCGCTCTGGTTCACCCGCGCCGGGCAGCCGGGTCTGACCCGGCAGGCGAACGCCTGTCTGCAGGCGGCGGAGGAGTTCGCCTGGGAGGAGACGCTTGCTTCCTCCGACCCGGCGTCACCGGTGCGCAGTGTGGTGCGCCGTGAAGCGGTGGGTGTGGTGGCGGCCGTGATTCCGTGGAACTCGCCGTTCTCGTCGGCCACTTCGAAAATCATCCCGGCCCTGGTCGCCGGCAACTCGGTGGTCCTCAAGGTGTCCCCGGAGAACTCGCTGAGCATGGGCTTCCTGGCCGAACTGCTGGAGCGCGCAGGGCTGCCCGACGGTGTCGTCAGCGTCCTGCCCGCGGACCGGGAGACCAGCGAGTACCTGGTGTCGCACCCGCAGGTCGACAAGATCGCCTTCACCGGCTCGACAAGGGCCGGCCGCCGTATCGCCTCGATCGCGGGGGAGCAGCTCAAGCGGGTCAGTCTGGAGCTGGGCGGCAAGTCCGCCGCGGTCATCCTCCCGGACGCCGACATCGACACGGCCGTCGCGGGCCTGAAGTTCGGCTCCTTGCTCAACAACGGCGAGTCGTGCATCGCCCAGACAAGGATCCTCGCGCCGCGCGGCCGGTACGAGGAGGTCGTCACGGCGCTCAGGGACCTGGTCGAGTCGTTGAAGGTGGGAGACCCGAACGACCCCGACACCTTCATCGGCCCGATGATCCGCCCCGACCAGCAGCAGCGGGTGCGCACCTACATCCAGCTCGGCATCGAGGAGGGCGCCCGCCTGGTCACCGGCGGCCCGCAGATCCCCGAGGGCCTGGAGAAGGGCAACTACGTCACCCCCACCGTCTTCGCCGATGTCGACAACTCGATGCGCATCGCGCAGGAGGAGATCTTCGGCCCGGTCCTGGTCGTCATCGCCTACGACGACGAGGACGACGCCGTACGGATCGCCGACGACTCCGCGTACGGCCTGTCCGGCGGCGTCTGGTCCTCCGACGAGGAGCACGCCCTGGCGGTCGCCCGCCGCATTCGCACCGGCACCGTCACGGTCAACGGCGCTCCCGTCGCCTTCGACGGTCCCTTCGGCGGCTTCAAGGCCAGCGGAATCGGCCGCGAGTACGGCGCGGTGGGCCTCGGCACCTACACCGAGTACAAGACCATCACCGTCTGACCGTCACCATCCGACCGTCGAAGTGGAGGTACGACCCATGAACAAGGAACTCACCTCGGACACCGCCGCGGTGGCGGCACGCCACGCACGCTACGGCAGGCTCCCCGAGCGCATCCGCTTCGAGGACATGAGCGAGGGGGCGCAGGACACGCAGGGCAAGGCCACTTCGTACGACCCCGAGGGCTCATGGAAGTTCTACTCGTGCCTGGCTCTCGACCTGGGGCTGTAGACCGCCCTCGGACCGCCCGGCCGCTGACGCGGTCGTCCCGAACGGTTCGCCGGCCACGGTTCCCCGTGGTCGGCGAACAGCTGTGTCAGGAGATCACCGAGCAGCGGCCGGCGCCGTCTTCTTACGGGCGCGGTAGGCCGCCGCCTTGATCTTGTTGCCGCAGGACTCCATACCGCACCACTGCCGCCGCATGCCCCGGGAGCGGTCGATGTAGACCCGCGTGCACTCGGGGTTTCCGCACTCCTTGAGCAGCGGGACGTCCGGGCCGCTGAGCAGTTCGACGGCCTGCCGGGCGACGGTGGCCAGGGCCTGTGCGGGCGTCGCGTCGGTGTGCCGGCCCGCCACGGTGAGCTGCGGCGTCGCCGGGACCTGGCGCGCGGCGGCGTTGAGCACCGCGAGGGCCTCCCGGTCGAACTCCTCGCCGAGGCGGCGGTCGGTGATGAGCCGGTAGACGGCCTCGCGCACCGCGATCGCCTCCCGGACGTCGTCCTCCCCGCCGGGCATGATCGTGTCCACGAGCCCGGACTCCAGGTACCAGGCGGTCAGCCGGTCCGGCGTCGCGAACATCTCGAAGCGGGTCGAGCGCCGGGCACGCAGGGTGGCCGCGAAGTCGAGCGCCGGGTGCCCGCACACGAAGACATGGTCAAGATTCACGTCACCATCTTGACAGGTGACCGCGCTGAGGTGCAAGGCTCGTCACTGTTTCAGCCGGTGTCGCCGCAGCTCACCCCTGCGGACCGGCGCATCGCCTCCGGCTGTCCCTCTCCCGGCTCCAGCCGCAGCTCACGGCCCTGCCACCGGCGGCGCAGCCAGCGGTCGTGGCTCGCGACCACGATCGCGCCCGGTCCGCTGCCCAGGGCCGCCTCCAACTCGTCGCACAGGCGCGGCGAGAGGTGGTTCGTGGGCTCGTCGAGCAGCAGCAGCCGGGGCGGCCGGGCCATCAGCAGCGCCAGCGCCAGCCGGCGGCGCTGCCCCACCGACACCTGCCCGACCGGCTTGTCCAGGTCCGCCTCGGCCAGCAGACCGAGGCGGACCAGCGGCACCCTCTCGGCCCGCTCCGGGCCCAGCGCCAGGGCGTACGTGTCCCGGACCGTCCGTTCCGGCCGGTCGAACACGGTGTCCTGCGTCAGCAGCCCCACCGTCAGCCCGGGCCGCCTGCGCACCTCGCCCTCTGCCGCGAGGCGGCCGGCGAGCACCGCGAGCAGGGTCGACTTGCCCGCCCCGTTGCCGCCGGTGACCAGCAGCCGCTCGGTCGCCGACACCTCGAGGCCGGACAGCGCGAGCCGCCCCGGCACCCGAACGTCCCGCAGGGACACCAGGGGTTCCGGTCCCTCCTGTGTCAGCGGCGCCGGCTGCGGTGCGGCGAATCGCAACGGGAGCGGCGGCGCTGCCACCCGGGTGTGTTCCAGTTCCTCGAGCCGCCGGCTCGCGTCGCGCACGCGGCGGGAGATCTGGCTCTGCACGCGGCCCGCCCGGTGGCCGTAGCCCATCTTCTCGTTGTCGCGAGGCCCTCGGTCCGGTGCGAGCCGGTGCCCGGTCACCCCCGCCGCGTGCCGCAGCGCCTCCAGTTCCTCCTGCTCCTCGGCGTACCGGCGCTCCCAGCGCTGCCGCTCGGCGCGCTTCTCGCAGACGTAGGCGCTGTAGTTGCCGCCGTGGCGGACCGGGCCGTCCACCGCCGGATCGAGGTCGATCAGGTCGGTGCACACGGCGTCGAGGAACGCCCGGTCATGGCCGGCCACGACCACGGCCCCGGGCAGGCCGCGCAGTTGCTCCTCCAGGAACGCGGCGGCGCCGTCGTCGAGGTGGTTGGTCGGCTCGTCGAGCAGCAGCGCCGGCGGCCGCCGCACGAGCAGCGCCGCCAGCGCCAGCCGGCCCCGCTGTCCGCCGGACAGCGAGCCGAGCGTCCGGTCGTGGGCGAGCGCGCCGAGACCCAGCCCGTCCAGCACCAGGGCCGCCCGGCGGTCGGCGTCCCAGGACTCCCGTTCCTCGGCCCGCTCCAGCCGCCTGCCGTACGCGTCGAGCAGAGCGGGGTGGCCCGGATCGTCCTCCGGGACACGGGCCAGTTCCTCGCCGAGGCGTTCGAGCTGCGTGAGGTCCTCGCGGGCCTCGCGCAGCGCGTCGTCCAGCACCGCCGCGATCGTGGACCCGGTGTCGAACGGCATCTCCTGGTGCAGGAAGCCGAGGCCTGCCGGGCGCGAGACGCTCCCGGCGTCGGGTTCGTCCACGCCGGCCAGCACCCGCAGCAGGGTGGACTTGCCGACGCCGTTCTCCCCGATCAGGCCGATGCGGTGGCCGGGGGACGCGGTCAGGGACACGCCGTCGAGGACGCGGCGGCCGCCCAGGTCGCGGACGAGGTCATGGGCGAGCAGAGCGGGCTGGGGCACAGGGAACCGTCCGACGCGATCGGTGATCCGCCCGCCGGGCACGAGGCCTCGGACGCGGGCCGCTGCACACACCGGCGGCTCACACCGCGGGGGCTCCCGTCGCCTCGAGCGTGCCGTCGGCCAGCCGGAGCCAGCGGTTCACGCCGATCTCGGCGAGGAACCGCTCGTCGTGGCTGACCACCATGAACGCGCCCCGGTAGGAGTTGAGCGCACTCTCCAGCTGGCCCGCGCTGACCAGGTCGAGGTTGTTGGTCGGCTCGTCGAGCAGCAGCAGATGCGGAGCCGGCTCGGCGCACAGGACGCAGGCAAGGGTGGCACGCAGCCGCTCCCCGCCGGAGAGCACCCCGACGGGCAGGTGCGCCCGGGGGCCGCGGAACAGGAAGCGCGCGAGCAGGTTCATCCGCTCCGCCTCGGGCCGCTCCGGCGCGAACGCGGCGAAGTTCTCCGCCACGGTGCGGTCCGGATCCAGCAGGTCCAGGCGCTGCGAGAGATAGGCGATGCGGCCGTCGTTGCGCTTGATCTCACCGCTCTTCGGGGCGAGTTCACCGGTGATCAGCCGCAGCAGGGTGGTCTTGCCGGCGCCGTTGGGCCCCGTCAGCGCGATGCGCTCGGGCCCGCGTACCAAGAGGTCGACGCCGCCCTCGGCGAACACGTCCTCTCCGCCGTGCCGGACCTGCATCCCCTCGCCGAGGAACAGGTTGCGTCCGGCGGGCACTTGCGTGTCGGGCAGGTCCAGGGTGATGCGCTGCTCCTCGCGCAGCGCGCGCTCGGCCTCGTCGAGGCGACCCCTTGCCTCGCCGACCCGGGACGCGTGCGTCTGGCCGGCGCGGCCCGCGGACTCCTGCGCGCCCCGCTTCATGTTGCCGGCGAAGATGCGCGGCAGGCCGGCGTTCTTGAGGTTGCGGGCGGCGTTGCTCGCGCGGCGCTCGGCGCGTTCGCGGGCCTGCTGCAGCTCCCGCTTCTCCCGCTTCAGCTCCTGCTCGGCGTTGCGGACGTTCTTCTCCGCGACCTCGCGCTCGGCACGCACCGCCTCCTCGTAGGCGGTGAAGTTGCCGCCGTAGAAGCGCAGTTGTGAGCTGCCGAGCTCGGCGATGCTGTCCATGCGGTCGAGCAGGGCGCGGTCGTGGGCGACCAGCACAAGCAGGCCGTTGAAGTCCGCCAGCACGTCGTACAGCTTGTGCCGGGCGTCCCGGTCGAGGTTGTTGGTCGGCTCGTCGAGCAGCAGGACGTCGGGGCGCTTGAGCAGTTGTGCGGCGAGGCCGAGCGAGACGACCTGGCCGCCGCTGAGTGTGTTCAGGCTGCGGTCGAGGGCGAGGCCGGCCAGGCCGAGACGGTCGAGCTGGGCGCGGGTGCGCTCCTCGACGTCCCAGTCGTCGCCGATGGTGGTGAAGTGCTCCTCGCTCACGTCGCCGGACTCGACGGCGTCCAGCGCGCGGATGACCTCGGAGACGCCGAGCACCTCGGCGACGGTGAGGTCACCGGTCAGGGGGAGGGTCTGCGGCACGTGACCGAGCGTGCCGCTGACGGTCACCGAGCCGGTGGTGGGCCGCAGTTCGCCCGCGATCAGTTTGAGCAGGGTGCTCTTGCCGGAGCCGTTGGGCGCGACCAGGCCCGTGCTGCCGGTGGACATGGTGAAGGACAGGTCGTGGAAGACCGGGGTGTCGTCGGGCCAGGCGAACGACAGGTTCGAGCAGACGATGGCGTGGGACATGGAAGAGACCTCGGGATCGCTGAGGGCGAAGACAGCTCCGCCCTGGGCAGACGTGCGGAAAAGGGGTACGACGAACGGGCCCTTCGGCGGCGCTTCTTCAGCGCGTCCGGTGGCCGTCAGATCCGGATCTCACCCGGAGATGTCGTCGTCACCAACCACGTCTGCGTCTCCTCGATTCATGGTCAACGTCCCTGGCAGCTTAGCAGTCGGCGCCGGTTGTCCCTCCGATCCGGCCGACCGTCGCGGGCCGTGCGCATGTGCTGCGAACGCGGCTCTGCCTGCGCCAGGTCCGTCACCGGTTGAGTCGGTGGCGGCGAGTTGCGCAACCGGAATGCGCTCGCGATTTGGTCGAGCCGGCCCGCGCGGTGGGCCCGAAACGGCCGGCCGCCGATGGCGGCGGGCCGGTCCGCCGCCGGCGTCAGCGCGGCGGGCCCGTGAGCGCCAGGAACTCGCTGCGGGACCGGCCGTCCGTGCGCAGCAGGCCGAGCAGGGTGGAGGTCATCGTGGTCGTGCCGGTCGCCTGTGCGCCGCGCAGGGTCATGCAGGTGTGCTCGGCCTGGATCACGACGCCGACGCCCTTGGGTTCCAGCTGGGTCTGGATCCAGTCGGCGACCTGCTTGGTGAGCCGCTCCTGCACCTGGGGGCGGCAGGCGAAGTGCTCGAGGACGCGGGCCAGTTTCGACAGGCCGAGTATCCGGCTGCCGGGCAGGTAGCCGATGTGGGCGGTGCCGACGAACGGCAGGAGGTGGTGCTCGCACACGGACCGCAGGGGGATGCCGCGGGCGAGGACGAGTTCGTCGTATCCCTCGTCGTTCGGGAACGTGGTCAGGTCGAAGGGGCGGGGGCTGAACAGTTCGGCGTAGGCGCGGGCCATCCGCCCGGGGGTGCCGCGCAGGCTCTCGGAGTCGGTGCTGATGCCCAGGGCCTCAAGGAACTGCCCGGCGGCGAGCTCGGCGGCCGCCAGGTCCGGCTCGGCCGCCTCGCGCACCACGCGCAGCGCGGGCGCCGTGACCTGTTCGGAGGTGAGTTCGCAAGCCAGGTGCAGATCGGGGTGAAGGTGCTGCTCCTGCTGTTGCAGTTCGCCGGCCATGATGGACGTCCTCTCTCGAGTTTCACCAATCAGTATTGGTCTTATTCGAGAGATCGGTCAAGGTCCTCGAATAATCGGACGGCTCCAGGGTTACACCCGCCTTGTTTAGCGTTATTCTGGTGACATGACCTCCGACAGGACCCACCACGCCCCGCCCGCAGCCGCGGGCGTCGAGGCGGTCTCGGTCCTCGCCGACGAGCTCCGCCGGACGATGTACGGCTTCGTCCGGCGCGCCCACCGCCCGGTGACCAGGGAAGAGGTGGCCGCCGACGCCGGGGTCTCGGTCAAGCTCGCGGCGTTCCACCTCGACAAGCTCGTCGCGGCGGGGCTGCTGCGCGCCGGATACGAGAGCCCGGGCGGCGTCCCCCGGGTCGGCCGCAGGCCGAAGGTCTACGAACCGGCCGACACCGACATCCGGATCAGCATTCCCGAGCGCCGTCCCGATGTGCTCGCGGAGATCCTCATCGACGCCGTCATCGAGCAGGAGCCGGGTGAGGACGCGCACGCCGCCGCGCTCCGCACCGCACGCCGACGGGGCGAGGAGCTCGGGGCCGCCACCCGTGCCGGCAGCCGTCCCGGCCGGCTGGGACCCGAGCGGTCCATCACCCTCAGCGAGGCCGTCCTCGAGCAGCACGGCTTCGAGCCCGACCGGCCGGCGCCCACCGAACTGAGGCTGCTCAACTGCCCCTTCCACCCGCTCGCCGCCCGCTCTCCGGGGCTGGTGTGCGGCATCAATCACGCGTTCCTGGGCGGTTTCCTCGCCGGTCTGGGGACCGCGGGGATCGACGCCGTGCTCGCGCCCCGTCCGGGACGTTGCTGCGTGGAGCTGCGCGCGGCGTCCGGCGGTGACAGCCCCGCCGGGCCCGCGGCCGGGAGCTGCGCGAAGGAGCCCGCCGACCGGCCCGACGGCCGGAGAACACCCGACTGATCAGCTCGCACCGGGCGGGCCCGGACCGCCCCCCCCGCGAGACCCGACGCGACAAGAGGAGCGGACCATGCCTGAGCACAAGGCGTTTGTGATCGTCGGAGCAGGTCTCGCCGGCGCCAAAGCCGCACAGACCCTGCGCGAGGAGGGCTTCGACGGCCCGCTCGTCCTGATCGGCGCGGAGAGCGAGCACCCCTACGAGCGACCGCCGCTCTCGAAGGGTTACCTGCTGGGCAAGGAGGAACGCGACACCGTCTACGTCCACCCTCCCCGGTGGTACGCCGAGAACCGGGTGGACCTGCGCCTCGGCACCGCCGTCACCGCTGTCGACCCGGCCGCCCACGAGGTGACGCTCGCCGACGGCAGCCGCATCGGCTACGCCAAGCTGCTGCTGGCGACCGGTTCGTCGCCGCGCCGGCTCACCGTGCCCGGAGCCGGCCTCGACGGCGTGCTCTACCTGCGGCGCCTCGCCGACAGCGACCGCATCAAGGAAGCCTTCTCGGCCGCCTCACGGGTGGCCGTGATCGGCGCGGGATGGATCGGCCTCGAGACGGCCGCCGCGGCCCGCGCGGCCGGTGCGGAGGTGACGGTGCTGGAGGCGGCGGAACTGCCGCTGCTGCGGGTGCTGGGCCGTGAGGTGTCCCAGATCTTCGCCGAACTGCACACCGACCACGGCGTCGACCTGCGCTGCGGCGTCCAGGTCGCCGGGATCACCGGCGCCGGCGGCAGGGCGGACGGCGTACTGCTGGCCGACGGCAGCCGTGTGGACGCCGACGTGGTCGTCGTCGGGGTCGGCATCACCCCCGACACCGGGCTCGCAGCGGCCGCCGGCCTGGAGACCGACAACGGCATCCGCGTCGACAGCCGGCTGTGCACCTCGGACCCGGACATCCACGCGGCCGGGGACGTAGCCTGTGCCTTCCACCCGCTGCTCGGCAAGCACATCCGCGTCGAGCACTGGGCCAACGCCCTGAACCAGCCGCAGACCGCGGCCCGGGCGATGCTCGGTCAGGACGTGACCTACGACCGCGTGCCGTACTTCTTCACCGACCAGTACGACCTGGGCATGGAGTACACCGGATACGTGGAGCCAGGCGGATACGACCAGGTCGTCTTCCGCGGCCGGACGGAGGCACGCGAGTTCATCGCCTTCTGGCTGGCCGGCGGCCGGGTGCTCGCCGGTATGAACGTCAACGTCTGGGACGTCACCGACCCGATCCGCGCCCTCGTCACCTCCGCGCAGCCCGTCGACGCGGCCCGGCTCGCCGATCCCGGCGTACCGCTGACAGATCTGCTCGCCTGAGACGCCGGCGAGTTCTGGGGCAGCCGCCGTTGGGCGTGCCGGGCCGGCTAAAGCTCCTCGCCGAGGACGGTCATGACGGTCATCCAGATCGCGAGCCCGGCGCCGTTGAGCCCGCAGAAGAGGATGAACGCCCCCAGGGTGATGTTCAAGCGTCGCATGAACGGGGCCTGAGGCACGAGCACGTCCGACGGGTCCTGGGGGTCGTAACTGGCCCGGACGTACGGTTCGACGCCCCAGTGGGAGAGGACGCGGGTCGTGCCGGTGCTGTCCGTGTAGAGGTACGCCCCCGGCCTGCCGGCTCGCGACGCGACGACGG
Organism: Streptomyces pristinaespiralis; assembly: GCF_001278075.1. Classification (GTDB taxonomy): domain Bacteria; phylum Actinomycetota; class Actinomycetes; order Streptomycetales; family Streptomycetaceae; genus Streptomyces; species Streptomyces pristinaespiralis. The sequence goes on from NZ_CP011340.1 coordinate 7,476,269, forward strand.
TGATGCCGTGCTTGAGCAGGCGCCGCTCGCGGTTCCACGTCCACACGCAGTACACGCCGACCCCGAGGCTCGCGGTCGCGATGGCACCGATCGGCACGATGGCGATGGCGAGGCCCGTGACCCCCGCGATCCCGGCGGTCACGCACAGGGCGACGACCCCGCCCAGACAGCCGAACACGAACCACTTGAGCCTGCGCAGGAACTTCTGGCGCCGGGTCTTGGCGAAGGTGCGCAGGACGAGGAGGGCGCCGCCGTCGACCTCCTCGGTCCGCTCGGGCAGCAGCGCGTTCACGGCGTCGGCGAAGACGACAGCCGCAGCCTCGCTCACATCCTCGATCCGGTGGATGGACGGCGTGGCCCCGGCAGGGGCCCTCAGCTCGACCGTGACGCTCCGCGCCTCGGCGTGGACGCGGGCGATCGCCACGGCGGGGATCGTCAGCTCCTCGCCGGGGCGTTCCAGGACCAGCCCCTCCTGCTCGGCGCTCAGGACGGTGCCGCCGCGCCCCTGCAGGACGGGTATGGAAGGTGTGATCGACATGGGCGTGATCGTAGGGCGAACGGTTGTCTCCGGCAGCAACTGGGCCCCGTCTTCGTGCAGAGCGCGTCGAAGTCGGCGAGCCCACGCCCCGGCTGCCGCGACGGATCAGGCCACCCCGGGAGCGTCCGGGGCCGGGGTCGCGGGCCCCCTTTTTTTGCGGGCCGACCCACCGGCCGGTGCGGTCAGGCCAGGGCGGGACGGCCGCCGGCCGAAGCGGACCGTCGGACTTCCGTGACGGCCCGCCCGTACGGAACGAGTCGCACCGGCCCCACCAGTCCGTAGTTCTGCCGCTTGGCCACCCCGAACACCGGTGCGTTGGAGACCCGCAGCCGGTTGAGCAGTGACGTGGCCACTTCCACCTCGATGGTGTTGGTGCCGCGGCGCAGCCACGGGCCGACGTCGACGACGGCCGTCAGCTGGTCCGCGGGCGGCAGTGCGTGTCCGTTGACCGAGACCCGGTAGGTGTCGAAGACCTCGCCGAGCTCCAGCAGGGCTCCGTGGCCGCCGGACCAGGCCGGTCCCAGCGTCACAGTGGTGCGGTACCTGCCCACGCCCGACGAATCGGCCAGCTCGGGGATCTCGGGCCAGGGCCTGAGCCCGTCGAGCTCGATCGTGCGCAGGTTCTTGGTGGTGCTCGACGCGGTGGCCCCCGGAGTCCAGTCCTCCGCTGTCAGCGTCCAGCCCGTGAGCGCCATCGGCTCGGCGACGTCCTCGATGGTGGCGCTGACGGTGGCGCCGTTCTGGAGCGTGGTGGCGTAGGTGCCCGGCCGGCTGTCACGGATCTCCAGCCGGCCGTCCTTCGTGCGGCGGACCTCGGACGCCTCGCTGGACGTCGCGTTCCAGGTGGGTGCGGGGCCGGGAGCCCACTTGCCGGCCCGGGCCGTCGCGATGATCGTCGTGGCTCCCGGCGCCAGCGATATGCGCAGCCGGATGCGTCCGTCGTCGAGGCGCGTGTAGGACGTGAGCGGTTCGACGGTGCCGGTCCAGGCGTCCAGCCGGTACGGGACGACGTCCGGCCTGCGGGTGGTGAGCGTGACGTCGTGGCTGATGGGCGCGCCGGTCGAACCCTTCTTGCTGACGGCGTCGTTGGCGAAGAAGTAGTAGTCGGCCTCCGTGTCGGCCCGGTGCGTGTGCAGGAGCATCGACGACTGCGCGTACTCGACGTCACGCTGCAGGCCCAGCGCGGCGATGGCCCGGGGGACGTCGGGGCGGTCGGGGACGTTGAACACACTGGGCTGCGCCAGCAGTTCGGCGATCAGCCGCAGCAGGCGCTCGTTGTCGCCGGACCTCGGCAGGCCGGGCACGTGTCCGTCCTTCCAGTCGCCGATGACGATGATCGGAAGGCCCTGCCTGGCGTAGCCGACGAGCTTCTCCGCGACGTCCAGCTGGAGCGTGTGCTCACGGCCGATCATGACGTCACCGTCGACGAGGAGCGCCTTGTACGCCGGGCCGTCCGGGGCGAACCGGCGCTCGCGCACGACAGCGCCGGGGAGGGAGAGCAGGCGCGGGCTGAGGAAGAGATGCGTCCAGCCGACCGGTACGCCGTCGGCCGTGAACCAGGAGGCGCCGAGGCCGGATCCGGCGTAGCCCTTCTGCCACAGCACGCCGATGTCCACCTTGTTGACACCGGTCTGGAGAACCTGCTGCGTACGGCTCAGATATCCGGCGATGTCCGCCGCGTGGCCCCAGGTGGGCTGGCGGGGACCCCACGCCTCGCCGTAGCCGGTACCGCCGTTGTACGGCGAGAACGCGGCGAATCCGGGCCAGGCGGCGCCGGGGGCGTCGGCGTACGCGAAGCCGTGGAACACGGCCTGGTTGACGCCGGCCGCGTACTGGGTGACGAGCTTCTTGAGCGTGGCGTCCCAGGTGGTCGCGTAGGCGCCGCCCGCCGTGCCGCCGGCCTCGTTGGAGAGCACCAGCTTGCCGCCCATGTCCCGGCCGCCGGCCAGACAGCGGAAGTCGTCGAGGTTCTTGAACCCGAGGGACTCGCCCTCGGTCACGTCCAGCAGCGCCGACTTGTACATCGCGTCGGTCTGCAGGCCGTACGGCTGGATACGCAGTTCGAGGCCGAGACCGTTCGCCCACTTCTGCACCGGCAGCAGGTGGTTCTCGACGTACAGCTCGGTGACCACCTCCATGTAGTCACGGCGGACCGCCTTGTTGGTGGCGGCGTCGAAGGAGAAGGCGTACTTCTCCTTCGTCTGGAGCAGCGCGGGCAGGTAGGGGAGCAGCGAGTAGCCCATGCGGCGCTCGAACTCGGCCATGATGCTCGGCGTCCACAGCGTCGCGTGCGTCTCCATCTCCATCGAGTCCTCGAAGAGGGCGCCGCCGGTCTCCCGCAGCAGCTTGCGCATGCGCGGGGTGAGGATGCGGCTCTCCCAGAAGTCGATCACTGCCCGGGTGCCGGCCTCGCTGAAGTGGTCGACGACGTAGCTGAGCGGGCTGGTGTGCGCGGGGCCCTCGGGGCGCTGGCCCGAGCCGCGTTCGTAGCAGGCGATGACGAGCCAGGTCCCGTCGTCCGGCGCGGTCCAGTCGAGCCGGTCCGCCGAGACATGGGCGGCGAGGTCGGTGACCGAGGCCTTCTCGAGCTGGGCGGGGAAGGCGGTGGGCGAGGTCCCGGAGACGACACGGGCGGCCTGCACGGACCGCAGCTTCCGGGCGGTGACGCCGGAGGACGCGGCGGTCACCGGCTCGGGGAGGGGTCCCGTGAACGCCGTCGCTCCGGTGACGACGGCGACGCCGTGTGCCAACTCCTTGGTCGCGGCGGTGCTGTCGGGCGTGATGCCCGGTACGGCGGCGGGCCACGCCGGACCGATGGTGAGGTCCACGACGACATCGCGCACGGCGGCCCGGTGGAGGGCCGTCTCGACGGCGGCGACCCAGGCGGGTGTGCCCCATCCGTGCCGGGACGGGTTGATCGGCTCGGAGACGCTGTGGGTGACCGCGGCGATCTCCACGCCACCGAAGCCGGCGGCGGCTATCTGGTCGATCTCGCGCTCGATCTCGTCCGCGTCGACCAGCGCGTCCGGCCACCACCAGCGGAACTTGGGGCGTACTCGTGCCCCGGGGGCGGCGAACGAACGGGCGAAGGCACCGCCGGAGTGAGGTGCCGTCGCGGGTGCGGCCGGCGCTCCGGCGGCCGCCGCGACGTGGGCCGTGGCAGCCGGTAGCGCGGCCACGACGCCGGCCGCTGCCGCCATCTTGAGCAGGGCCCGCCGCCGAAGACTGCTGTCCGCCGATGTGTCTTCCGGTCCAGGGGTGTGTCTCATCGCGCACCTACTTTTTAACGTTTTAATTGCCGGGTTGGAACATACGCACGCCGCGGCGCGGCCCGCAAGGCTTTGGCCGGGGCGGATAAATCGTCCGTGTCAGTGGGTCAGATCGGGCTACCAGCAGGTATTTTCCCGAATCCGCTACGTCGTGCGAGGTCCCCGGGGTCGGGCGGGTCTGCCGGAACTCTTGACGTGCATGAAGCCTCCGCCTACCTTGCCGTTCGGCGTTACAAAAACGTTTCAACTCCCGCAGGGCCGGCCGTACCGGAGCGCGTCGCGTCCCGCCGCCCCTGCGCGCAACGGCCCGTCACCGAGTGGTTCTTCCCTTCCCCGAAGGAGCCGGCTCTTGTCCGCGCGACCCCATGCGCCCAGCCCCACCCGCCGCCGCGTCCTCGCCGCCACCGCCGCCGCGGCCGCCTCCACCGTGGCGGCCGCGGTACCGGCGGTGGCCGCCGAGGCCCCGACCTCCGTCCCGGACGCCGCACCGCCGGCCGACACCGGCACCGGGTCCACAGCGGCCGTCGCACGGCCGGCGCTCGATCCGTTCCCGCTGACCGAGGTGCGGCTCCTTAAGAGCCCGTTCCTCGCCAACATGCGGCGCACCTGCGCCTACCTGCTGTTCGTCGACCCGGAGCGGCTGCTGCACACCTTCCGTCGCAATGTCGGACTGCCGTCGGGCGCGGAGCCGTGCGGCGGCTGGGAGGCCCCGGACGTCCTGCTGCGCGGTCACAGCACCGGCCATCTGCTCTCCGCGCTCGCCCAGGCCCACGCCAACACGGGCGACGACGCCTACGCGGAGAAGGCGCGACACCTGGTCGCGGCGCTCGCCGAGTGCCAGGCGCGGTCACCTGCCGCCGGATACCGCCCCGGCTATCTGTCCGCCTTCCCGGAGACGGTCTTCGACCAGCTCGAAGCCGGGGGAAAGCCCTGGGCGCCGTACTACACGCTGCACAAGATCATGGCCGGACTGCTCGACCAGTACCGGCTCAGCGGCAACGAGCAGGCCATGACCGTGCTGACGGCCATGGCGGACTGGGTGGACTCCCGCACGGCACCTCTCGCCCGCGACCGGATGCAGTCCCTGCTGCGGGTCGAATTCGGCGGGATGAACGAGGTGTTGACGAACCTCTACCTGGAGACCGGCGACCCCGCCCGGCTGCGCACCGCGCGACGCTTCGACCACGAGGAGCTCTACGGGCCCCTCGCCGCAGGCCGCGACGAACTCGCCGGCCGGCACGCCAACACCGAGATCCCCAAGGTCGTCGGCGCGGTGCGCAGTTACGAGGCCACGGGGGAGAAGCGCTACCTCGACATCGCGACCCACTTCTGGCAGACGGTGGTCCGCCACCACTCGTACGCCATCGGGGGCAACTCCAACCAGGAGTTCTTCGGGCCTCCGGGTGAGATCGTCAGCAGGCTGTCCGAGGACACCTGCGAGAACTGCAACAGCTACAACATGCTCAAGCTCGGCCGGCAGCTCTTCCTGCACGACCCGTCCACCGCCGCGTACATGGACCACTACGAGTGGACCCTCCTCAACCAGATGCTCGGCGAGCAGGACCCCGATTCCGAGCACGGCTTCGTCACCTACTACACCGGCCTGTGGGCCGGTTCGCGCCGGCAGCCCAAGGGCGGACTCGGCGCCGCTCCCGGCAGCTACAGCAGCGACTACGACAACTTCTCCTGCGACCACGGCACCGGCATGGAGACGCACACCAAGTTCGCCGACAGCATCTACTTCCGTTCCGCGGGCCCGGACGCCGACGCCCTGTACGTGAACCTGTTCATCCCCTCCGAAGTCACGTGGCAGCAGAAGGGGGTGACGCTCCGCCAGGAAACCGGCCACCCCGAGACCGACCGCACCCGCCTCACCGTCACCTCGGGTGACGCGCGCTTCGCCCTGAAGATCCGGATCCCCGCGTGGCTCGCCGCCGTCGGTGACCGTGCCACGGTCCGGCTGAACGGCCGCCCGGCGGGCGCGCCCGCGAGACCGGGCACGTACCTCACGATCGAGCGCCGCTGGCGCCGCGGCGACACGGTGGAGCTGATCCTCCCCCGTGAACCGGTCTGGCAGGCCGCTCCCGACAATCCGCAGGTGCAGTCGCTTTCCTACGGTCCGGTCGTACTGGCCGGAGCGTACGGAGGCACCGAGCTCGCCACGATCCCCGACATCCGGCCGAAGACCCTGAAGCCGGTGGCAGGTGTCCCGCTGGAGTTCACCGCCGTGGCCGACGGCCGCGAGGTGGTGCTGCGCCCCTTCTACAAGATCCACCACCAGAACTACACCGTCTACTGGGCCGTCACCCCTCGGCCGGTCCGTGAACGCGACATCGCCCACTACCCCCTCGACGAGGGCCGGGGCGCCACCGCGGCCGACGCCGCCGGGACCTTCCCCGCTGCCACGCTCGCCGCCGGCGCCTCCTGGACCTCTCACACCGCGGGCGCGGCGGTGCTGCTGGACGGGGCGGGCGGCCACGTCGCCCTTCCCGCCGCACTGCCCGCCGCACTGTCCGAGCTGACGATCGCCGTCCGCGTCCGCGTCGACTCGCTCACCAACTCCGCCCGGGTATTCGACCTCGGCTTCCACAAGGGCACCTACCTGTTCCTCACGCCGCGCACCGGAGCCGGCCGGGCACGCGCCGCGATGAAGATCTCCGGCATGGAGGGCGAGGACGTGATCGACGCCGCCGGTCCCCTGCCGCAGGGCAGATGGGTCCATGTCGCCCTCACCCTGGGCGGCGGTACCGGCGTGCTGTACGTCGACGGAACCGAGGCCGGCCGCAATGCCGCCATGGCGATGAGCCCGCTGCTGCTCGGCGCCACCACCCGTAACTACCTCGGCCGCTCGCAGAACCCCACGCACCCGTTCCTGCACGGCGCGATCGCCGACTTCCGGCTGCGCAACCGTGCCCTGTCGGCCGCCGAAGTGGCCGCGCTCGCCGCCCACTGACGGCGCCCCGCCGGCGCCGCCCGGACGCGCCCGCCGGCAATCCACCCCGAACGATGGAGTTTCCGTTGTACGAATCCGACCTGTCCAGACGCCGTTTCGTCGTCGCCGCGGGCGCGGCCGGAGCCGCCTTCGCCGTCGGCCTGCCCGGTGCCGGTACCGCCCACGCCGCGCGGCCCGAGGATGCGGCGGCCGCCAGGGGGAGCGGCTACGCCCCCGAGCACTTCGCCGACCCCCGCCGGGACAGCCGGCCGACGGTCTACTGGTACTGGAACGGCACCGTCACGCCCGAACTCGTCGACGCCCAGATGGCCGACCTGCGCTCCAAGGGCATGTACGAGGTCATCGTCTTCCCCTTCGACAACGCCGAGATGCAGCCGGTGTTCTTCAGCGAGGAATGGTTCGGCATCGTCGGGCACGTCCTGCGCGTCGCCGAGCGCACCGGCATGCGCGTGTGGCTGTTCAACGACGACCACTTCCCCAGCGGGCGTGCCGGTGAGTACATCGTCAAGGGCGGCACCGTCGGCTCCCGCACCTACGCCCCCCGGCCCGACCTGCGGCTCAAGGCGTTGTGGCGGTCCACCACCGTCGTCGAGGGGCCCGCGACCGCCGATCTCACCGCCACCACCGGCGTGGGCACCGACGCCGGCCGTCTGGTGGCCGACGCCGATGTCCTCGGCGGAGCCGCCGTGCTCGCCCGGGGGACGCAGTGGGCCGACCTCACCGTCACCGGCAGCGCCAAGGCCGAGCACGGCGCGGCCGGGCTCGTGGTCCGGGCCTCTGCGACCGGAACCGACGGCTACGCCGTGGAGTTCGACCAGACCGGCGTCGTCACGGTCCTGCGTCTCGCCGCCGGCGCGGCGCCGGTCGAACTGGCCCGCAGCAGCCGCACCGACGGATTCAACAGGACCAGGTTCCACACGCTCGCCGTCACCGTCCACGGTGACACCCTCGGCGTCACCCTCGACGGCAGGGACAAGGCCACCGTCACCGACGGACACCACGCCGCCGGCAGCGTCGGCGTCCGCGCCGTCGACGCGCAGCGCGCCCTGTGGGAGAGCCTGACCGTCACCGCCGCCGACGGCACCACCCTGTACGCCCAGACCTTCGACGATCCCGCCTGCGCCGGCGACTTCCCGGCCCGCCCGCAGACCGAGGGCACCGCCGTGCCCGTCGCCGCCGTCGCCCGTCCCGTCGGCGCCACGGGAACGGACCGGATCGTGGAACTCACCGCGGACCTCCGGGCCGGAAGGGCCTGGCAGGTCCCCGCGGGCCGCTGGCAGATCGACGTGTTCGGCGGCAGCCCGCTGATCGACGACAGCCAGGGCTACAGCCGCAGCTACGTCGACCTGCTGGACGACGAGCCCGTCGACCTGTTCCTCGACATGGTGCCGGGGGAGTACCACCGCCGGTTCGGCCGCTACTTCGGCAACGTCGTACCGGGATTCTGGGACGACGAGCCGTACTTCGCCTCCGCAGAGGCCCACTTCAAGCGTTTCCCCTGGTCGCCGGCGCTCGAGGACGCGCTCCGCGCCGTCGGCGTCGAGCCCGGCACCGCGTACGCCTCGGCCTTCGACGACCTCGGACGCGACGGCCGCATCGCCCGCGGCCGGTACTGGCAGGCCGTCTCCGACCGTTTCGCCGCCTACTTCGAGAAGCAGTCCCGCTGGTACGAGAAGCGGCACGTCGCCCTTGTCACCAACCCCCTGTACGACGAGACGTCACCCTCCAAGCGCATCGCCTCCACGGGTGACCTGCACAAGGTCCACCAGTGGGCGCAGGTCCCCGGCGGCGACATCATCACCGCCGAGTACGTGGCCGGCGAGCCGACGATGATTCCGCGCAACCCGGTGAGCGTCGCGCACCAGATGGGCCGCGAACGCGCCCTGCTCGAGGCCTTCGGCAACATGGGCTGGCAGGTCGCGCCCGACTTCGCCCGCGCCCTCGTGGGCGCCAACGCCGCCCGCGGCATCAACCTCACCGTGCTGCACGCCCTGTGGACCGACGAGACCCGGGTGTTCTTCCCGCCGCCGTTCGGCCCGCGCGCCCCCTGGTGGTGGGCCATGGAACCGCTCGCCGACTGGATCGGCCGGGTCATGGAGGTCGCGCGCGGCACGTCCGCCGCGCGGACGGCGATCGTCCAGCCGCAGCGGGCGGCCGAGCAGTGGCGCGGTACCGAGAAGCAGGGCGCCGTCGACAGCGCGCTGAGCGACGCCGCGTACGCGCTGGAGAGCGCCCAGGTCGACTTCGACCTCGTCCACGAGGGAGCGCTCAGCGGCGACCGCGGGCTGCTGGCCCACGCCGTCACCCGCGGCGGCCGGCTCAGCGTCGGCGAGGCCCACTACGACCTGGTCGTCCTGCCGCTCACCCCGACGCTCGACGCGGCCGCCGTGAAGACCCTCACGGCGTTCGTACGCGGCGGCGGCACCGTCGTCGCCGTCGGGGACCTTCCCCGCCACGAGGCGAACGGCAGCGACCGCGGCCTGGAACGGGCGCTGTCCGCGCTCTTCGGCGACACAGCGCCCGGCAGCCGCCGAACCGGCGCCGGCACGGCCGTACGCGTCACCGACGCCGCCGGCCTGCGGGAGGCCGCACACGCTGCCGGAGTCGCCGCCGCCGTGCTCGAACCGCCCGCAGGCGCCGTCAGGATCCTGCGCACCGCCCGCGGCAAGGACATGGCCTTCCTCGTCAACAACGAGAGCGGACAGGCCGTCGAGACGGTCGCCGCACTGCCGGCCGACGGCGTCCCGGAACTGTGGGACCCCGCCACCGGCGTCGCGCGGCCCGCGCCCGTGTACCGCCGCGACCGGGGAGGGAAGGGCGTCCGGCTGCCGCTGCGCCTGCGCCCCTACGAGACCGTCGCGATCGTCGTCCGCCCCTCCACCCGGCCCGGCGCCCACCTCACCGACGCGGCCCTGCCCGTGGAGGACGTCACCGCGGGGAGGAACACCCTGCACGTCACCGCCGTCGCCGACGCGCCCGGCAGCTACCCGCTGGCGGGCACCGACGACCGGCACACCTACCGCGGCACCGCCGAGGTCACCGGCCCGCTGCACGCCGTGGAGCTGGGCGGCGACTGGACGCTGACCCTCGAGAAGGAAGGCGCCACGCCCGTCACCCGACCCCTCGGCAGCTGGACCGACCTCGACCCGCTGTTCTCCGGCAGCGGTACGTACACGACCACCGTCGACCTCGACGCGGCCACGCTCGACGGGCGCGGCTTCCGCCTCGACCTCGGCCAGGTGCGCGAGGTCGCGGCCGTCACCGTCAACGGCACCGAACTGCCGCCGCTGCTGTGGAGTCCGTACATCACCGACGTGACCGACGTCCTGCGCCCCGGACGGAACACCGTCGGCGTCCGCGTCTCCAACACCCTGTCCAACGAACGCAGGAAGCCGCTCCCGTCGGGACTGCTCGGCCCCGTGACGCTGCGGCCGTACCGCCGCGTCACGGCCGTCCTGAACCGTGTCTGACCCGGCCGTGTCCCACCCCGCACCCGCAAGGAGCACCACCATGAGCAGAGCTCTCACCCGGCGCGCCCGCCGGCGCCCCGCACTCCTCGTCGCCTCCGGCCTCACCGCGCTGGTCACCGTACTGCCGTCGGCCGTCACCGCCGACGCGAAGGCCCCCGCCCGCATCACCCCCGTCGAGCTGCGCACCCAGCACCTCACGCAGGCCCTCGGCATCGACGACACGACGCCGTATCTGAGCTGGAGCACCACCAGCCGGGCCAGAGGTGTCGTCCAGTCCGCCTACCGGGTCCAGGCGGCCACCTCCCTGAGCCGGCTCCGGCAGGGCAGACCCGACCTGTGGGACTCCGGCAAGGTCGCCTCCGGCGTTCCCCGAGCCACCTACGCCGGCAAGGAACTCGGCTCCCGCAGCCGCGTGTACTGGCGCGTCATGCTCTGGTCCGGCGACAACGGCAGGGACTCCGGCTGGAGCGACGCCGCCGTCTTCGAGACCGGCCTGACGAAGCAGCAGGACTGGGACGCCGACTGGATCACCCACCCCGACTGGCAGCTGAGCAGGCGCACCGTCGAGCCCGTGATCGTCGATCTGCCGCGCACCACCGCCCGTTACGTCCGCCTCGACGTCACGAGGCTCGGGCTGCCGCTCGCCGACGACTTTCCCGCGCGGTCCTGGCGCCTCCAGCTCGGCGAGATCGACGTACGCGACTCCGGGACCGGCACCGCCGGTCTCGCGAAGGGCGCCGTCGTGACCGCCTCCGAGACCGGCACGGTCCGCAAGACGTGGGAGCCGGCCCTCGCCGTCGACGGTCTGCCCAACAGCGCGCTGCAGACGGCCGCCGGATACTCGAGCGCCCCGCACACCGGGCCCGACGTGTCCGACGCGCCCGTCGTGCTCACCCTCGACCTCAAGTCCGCCAAGACCTTCGACCAGGTCGCGCTCTACCCGCGGGCCGACGTCCTCACCGACGACGGACGCGTCCCGCACTTCCCCGTCGACTACACCCTTTCCACCGGCGACTCGGCCGGCGGCCCGTTCGCCCGCGCTGCCCGGGTCACCGGACAGCAGCCGCCGAAGCCGTACCTCCCGGCCGGACTGCCGCTGATCGCCAAGGACTTCACGCTGCCGAAGGACGTGCGCAGGGCGCGGCTGTACGTGTCCGGCCTCGGTGTCTACGACGCGAGCATCAACGGCGAGCCCGTCGGCGACGCCGTCCTCGAGCCGGCCAACACGGACTTCGCAGAACGCGTCCAGTACGCCACCTACGACGTGACCGAGCGGCTGCGCGCAGGACACAACACCATCGGTGTCGAACTGGGCAACGGCATGTCGAACGTGGTGAGCACCGCCGACCGCTACCGCAAGCTGTACGGAAACCTCAGCGACCCGGGGCTCGTCGCCCAGCTGGAGATCACGCTCGCCGACGGCACCGTGCGCCGTGTGAGCAGCGGCAGCGACTGGCGTACCACCCTCGGTCCGACCACCTCCTCCAACTGGTACGGCGGCGAGGACCACGACGCCCGCCGCGAGATCCCGGACTGGAACAAGCCGCAAGGAAACCGCGGTTCATGGAAGGAGGCCGCCACCGTGTCCGGCCCGGGCACGGCGGAGAAGCCCGCCCTCCTCAGCGCCCGCGAGACGGAACCGATCCGCGTCATCGAGACCCTCACGGGCAAGGAGGTCGAGGAGGCGGCCGAAGGCAGCCGGATCTTCGACATCGGCCGGAACATCGCCGGCTGGCCCGAGATCACCGTCTCGGCACCGGCCGGCACCGACATCCGCATCCTGCCCGCGGAAAGCCTCAAGGACGGCCACGCCTTCCAGTCCATCAGCAACGTCGGCGGACCCCTGTGGGACACCTACACCACCCGGGGCGACGGCGCGGAGACCTGGCACCCGAAGTTCAGCTACCACGGCTTCCGTTACCTCGAGCTCAAGGGACTGCCCGAAGGCGCGAGTGTCACCGTCCGCGGCAAGGTCCTGCACACCGACAACGTCTCCGCCGGTGACTTCACCAGCTCGAACCAGCTCGTCAACGGCATCCACTCGATCATCCGCCGTGCCGTCGAGGGCAACATGATGAGCGTCCTCACCGACTGCCCGAGCCGCGAGAAGCTCGGCTGGCTGGAGCAGAACCAGCTGCTGTTCCCCACGCTCACCGGCAATTACGACATGGAGGCCTACTTCCGCAAGCTCGTGCGCGACATGTCCGACGCACAGACCGAGGAGGGGCTGATCCCGAGCACCGTCCCCGAATACACGAACCTGCCGGGCGGCTACCGCAACGACGCCAACTGGGGCGGCGCCTTCGTCCTCGTGCCCTGGCAGCTCTACACCACCTACGGCGACCGGGACACGCTCACCACGTACTACCCGCAGATGAAGGAGTACGTGGCCTTCCTGGAACAGAAGGTCCAGGGCGGCATCCTCGACTACGGCCTCGGCGACTGGTTCACCCCCGACCGGACCTTCCCGCGGGCGGTGGCCGGCACCTACGGGTACTGGCGGGTCGTCGACGGGCTCAGCCGCATCGCCGAGGTCCTGGGCGACCAGGAGGGCGCGGCGGTCTACCGTGCCAAGGCCGACGCCAGTGCCGAGGCACTGACCGCCAGGTTCTACGACCAGGAGTCCGGGACCTTCGGAGGCGGCGGCCACGGCGCGGAGGCCCTCGCCCTCGACATGGGAGCCGTCCCCGACGGTGAACGCGCCCGCCTTCTCGACCACTTCGTCGGAAGCGTCGAGGAGGCCGGCCACCACCTGGTCCTCGGCGAGATCTCGCTCCCGGCGGCCTTCCGCGTCCTCACCGAGGCCGGCCGCGACGACATCATCCACAAGATCGCCACGCAGACCACCAGCCCGAGCTACGGCTACCAGGTCCTGAACGGCAACACCACGCTCGGCGAGTCCTGGGACGGCGGCCCCGGCCAGTCCCAGAACCACTTCATGCTCGGCGCCATCGACTCCTGGTTCACCGACCGGGTCGCCGGAATCGAGCAGGCCCCCGGCTCCATCGGCTACCGCAGACTGCTCATCGACCCGGCCGTCGTCGGTGACCTCACCTCCGCCTCGGGTTCCTACCGCACCCCGTACGGCACCGCTAGCACCGACTGGCAGCGCGACGGCGACCGCTACCGGCTGCGGCTGACGGTGCCCGCCGGCAGCACGGCAGAGGTACGCGTGCCGTTCACCTCGGGCGACGTCACCGCCCCGGACGGTGCGGAGCTGCTGCGGACCGAGCAGGGCGAGGCGGTCTACGAGATCGGCTCCGGTGACTGGACCTTCACCTCGGTGTACGCCGCCGGCGACCTGCCGCCCGGGCAGAGGTAGCAGGCAGCAAGAGCCGGACCGGGCGTCGGCCCGGTCCGGCTCTTTGCGTTCTTCCTTCCGCCGGCCCGACACCGGCCCGCAAGAATGCGCAGGGGCGTCAGCGCGCCGGCAGGCTCGAGCCGCGGACGACCAGCTCGGGCTGGAGGACCACGTGCTCGTGCCGGTGCTCGTCCGCCTGATCACCGGTCTCCTGGAGAAGGAGGCCGGCCGCCATGGCGCCCATGGTGCGGGCGGGCTGCCGGACGGAGGTCAGCGGAACGGTCGCCGCGGCGGCGAATTCGATGTCGTCGTAGCCCACGATGGCCATCTCCTCGGGAACCTTGATGCCCGCCGTGTACATGAACTGGAGCACACCGAGGGCCAGCAGGTCGTTGGCGCAGAAGACGGCGGTGGGCCGTTCCGCCAGGCCCAGCAGCCTGGCCCCCGCGTCACGTCCGGCAGCCACGTCGAGGCGCTCGGTCGGCACCTCCTGGAGCGCATGGGGCGGCAGACCGGCCTGGGCCAGGGCCTCCAGCGCCCCCGTCCGCCGGTCCTGCACCTGCTGCAGGTGCGGCGGCCCGCTGATGAAGGCGATGGAGCGGTGACCGGCGCCCGTGAGGTGGTGGATCGCCAGCGCGCCGCCGGCGACGTCGTCGACGGAGACCGAGCAGCCCTCCGCGTCCCCCGCCACCCGGTCCACGAGGACGTAGGGGATGCCGTGCCGGCGGAACCTGAGCAGGCTCTGCCCGCTGGGGTCGGCAGGGGTGACCAGCACCCCCCGGACCCGCTGTTCGGCGAAGAGGTCGAGGTACTCCGCCTCCTCTTTGGCGTTCTGCCCGCTGTTGCACACCATGACCGCGAGTCCCGCGTCCCGTGCCGTGCGCTCGGCCCCGCGGGCGAGGTCGACGAAGAACGGGTTGCCCATGTCGAGGACGAGGAGCGCCAGCACGCGGCTGCGCCCGGCCCGCAGTTGACGGGCGGACTCGCTGCGCACGTAGCCCAGCCGCGCGATCACCTGCTCCACATGACGCCGCGTCTGCTGCGAGACGCGGCTCGGTTGGTTGAGCACGTTGGACACCGTGCCCACGGAGACCCCCGCCTCCCGTGCCACGTCCTTGATGCCGACAGTCGGCATGGAGTCCGTCATGTGTGTCTCCTGCTGTTTCATCCCCGTCCTCGAATAGGTCCGACAGGGAACGTTCATCCTACGGAGCCGGGACCTGGTTCACGCCAGGTGGAACACTTCGGTGAGAGGACGCATGGCGGCGTCGGGCGCCTGTCCCTCGAGCTCCTCGAAGAACTCCGCCATTTCGGCCTGCCAGCGTGCGTTCACCTCCGTCGCCTCCATGGCCGCGCGGGCGGCTTCGAAGTCGTCGGTCTCCAGATAGCCGACGAGCAGGCCGTCCTCACGCAGGAAGAGGGAGTAGTTGTGCCAGCCGGCTTCAAAGAGCGCGGCGCGCATGTCGGCCCACACGTCCTGATGGCGGTCGCGGTACTCCGCGACCCTCTCGGAGCGGACCTTCAGCAGGAAGCAGACGCGTTGCATCGAGTCACCTTGCTGTCGGGTGTGGGGCCCCGGGAGTCCCGGGGCCCCACAGCCTGCCGTACGGATCAGAAGTCGAACTTGTCGATGTTGGACTTGTCGAACACGGTCGGCTCGCCCGGCGAGACGACGCCGTCCTCACCGATGGTGAAGGTCCCCAGGTCACCCGCGGTGAGGGTCTCGCCCTTCGCGCCGGTGATCCGGCCGGATTCGAGGGCGACGGCGGCGTGGGCGGCCAGGGCGCCGAGCTTGGCCGGGTCCCACAGTTCGAACGCGTCGACGGTGCCGTTCTTGATGTAGGCGCGCATGTCGTTGGGGGTGCCCAGGCCGGTGAGCTTGACCTTGCCCTTGTACTTGGAGCCGGACAGGTACTGGGCGGCCGCCTTGATGCCCACGGTGGTGGGGGAGATGATGCCCTTCAGATCCGGGTGCTCCTGGAGGAGGCCCTGGGTCTGCTGGAAGGACTTCTGGGCGTCGTCGTCGCCGTAGGCGACCTTGACGAGCTTGATGTCCTTGTATTCGGGCTTCTTCAGTTCGTCCTTCATGAAGTCGATCCAGGTGTTCTGGTTCGTCGCGGTCTGCGCGGCGGACAGGATCGCGATCTCCCCCTTGCCGCCGATCTGTTCGGACAGCAACTGGACCTGGGTGCGGCCGAGGTCCTCGGCGGAGGCCGGGGAGACGAACACCTGGCGGCAGTCCTTGTTGGTGTCGGAGTCGTAGGTGACGACACTGACGCCGTTCTTCATGGCCTGCTTGAGCGCGGTGCACAGAGCGCCGGGGTCCTGTGCGGAGACGGCCATCGCGTCGACCTGCTGCTGCGTCAGGGTGTTGACGTAGCTGACCTGACCGGCGGTGTCGGTGCCGCTGCTGGTGCCGACCTCCTTGTAGGTCGAGCCCAGCTCCTCCACGGCCTTCTTGCCGCCGTTGTCCGCGGTGGTGAAGTAGGGGTTGTTGACCTGCTTGGGCAGGAAGGCGACGGTGAGGTCCTTCTTGGTCTCCGCGTTGGGGTCGGCCTTGCCGGCGGCCGCGGTGCCGCCGTCCTTCGACGCGGAGTCCTTGGTCGTGCCGCCGCAGGCGGTGACGCCGAGGGCGAGGGCCGTGACGGTGGCGAGCGCGAGAGTCAGGCGGCGCGATCCGGCGGTGGGTGTGAACATGGGACGTTCCTTTACCTGTGCGGGAGGGAGAGCGGGGCGGGGCCGGCCGGAGCCGGGGTGCGGCAAGGAGCTACGAGGACGGGGCCGTCAGCGGTGGGGACGCGGCGGTTCTCCTGCGAGCCCGGGCCTGGGCGACCTGGCGGCCGATCCGGGGAGCGAGCACGGAGATCACCAGCAGGACCCCGGTGGCCACGATCTGGGACTGGGCGGAGACGTTGAGCAGGCTCATGACGTTCTGCAGCGTGCCGAGCAGGAACACTCCGGCGATGGCGCCGCCGATCGTGCCCTTGCCGCCGTCGAAGTCGATACCACCGAGCAGCACGGCGGCGATCACGGACAGTTCGAGCCCGGTGGCGTTGTCGTAGCGGGCACTGGCGTAGTGCAGGGTCCAGAAGACTCCGGTGAGAGCGGCGATCGCGCCCGTGGACACGAACATGGCCAGCTTGAGCCGCTTGACCCGGACGCCGGCGAAGCGGGCCGCCTCTTCGGAAGCGCCGATCGCGAACAGGGAGCGTCCGACGGGCGTGGCGTGCAGGAGGACGACGGCGATCGCCAGCAGCACGACGAAGGGGACGACGGCGTACGGGAGGAAGGTGTCCCCGAACCGCCCCGCTCCGAAGTCGAGGTACTGCGCCGGGAAGTCGGTCACCGAGTCGGAACCGAGAACGATCTGCGCGATGCCCCGGTACGCGGCGAGCGTGCCGATGGTGACGGCCAGCGACGGCAGGCCGAGCCGGGTGACGAGGAGTCCGTTGATCAGACCGCACACCACTCCGAGTAGGAGACACAACGGGATGATCGTCTCGATCGCCATGCCCGCGTTCCACAGGGCGCCCATCACCGCGCTGGACAGGCCGGCGGTGGAGGCCACGGAGAGGTCCACCTCTCCGGACACCACGAGCATCGCCATCGGCAGCGCGATCAGGGCGATGGGCAGGGTGTTGCCGATGAGGAAGGACACGTTCAGCGCGTTGCCGAAGTTCTCGACGAAGGAGAACGAACAGATCAGCAGGACGACCAGCAGCACGCCGACCGAACTGTCCCAGCGCACCGCCCCGCCGAGGCGGGAGAGGACGGGGGACTTGGCGGTGTTGTCAGGCATGGCGGGCACTCCTCGTCTGTGCGGCCTTCTTGCGCAGGGCGCCGGCCACCCGCAGCGCCAGGATCCGGTCGACGGCGATGGCCAGCAGGAGCAGGAAGCCGTTGATGGCGGTGACCCATACCGAACTCACGCCCAGGGCCGGGAGCACACTGTTGATGGACGTCAGCAGCAGGGCGCCCAGCGCGGCGCCGTAGACCGAGCCGGATCCGCCGGTGAAGGCGACGCCGCCGACGACGACGGCGCTGACCACGATGAGCTCGTACCCGTTGCCCGTGTTGGAGTCGACGTTGCCGAACCGGGCGAGGTACAGGGCGCCGGCGAGTCCGGCGAGGGCGCCGCAGACCACGTAGGCGGTCATGATGCGGGTCCGGACCGGGACGCCGGCGAGCCGCGCGGCCTCCGGGTTCGACCCGAGGGCGTACATGTCCCGTCCGCTGCGGTAGCCGCGGAGGAAGTAGGCCACGACGACCAGGACGGCCAGGCTGAGCAGCGCGAGGTAGGGCACCACCGAGATACCGTCGTGGCCGAAGTCCACGAAGGCGTCGGGCAGATCGCTCGCGGTGATCTGGCGGGAACCGACCCAGATCGAGTCGATGCCGCGGATGATGTAGAGGGTGCCCAGGGTCACCACCAGCGCCGGCACCTTGCCCAGACTCACCAGCGCCCCGTTGAGCACGCCGAAGAGCGCGCCGAGGCCCACGGCCAGCAGGACCGCGAGGAGCGGGTGGCCGCCGTCCTGGAGATAGAGGCCCGCGGCGAAGGCGGAGATGCCCAGCACCGAGCCGACCGACAGGTCGACGTTGCGGGTGATCACCACCATCGCCTGGCCGACCGCGACCAGCACCAGGATGGTCGCGTTGAGCATCAGGTCCTTGATGCCCTGCTGCGACAGGAACTCGCCGTTGGACAGCTGCGTGGCGCCCAGCATGAGCACCAGCACGGCGACGACCGCCAGCTCGCGTGCCTTGAACATCTTGTCCACGAGCCGCCGTGCGGCGACGGACTCGGGCGCGACCTCCTGTCGCACCGGCTCGACCGTCATGGTCATGCCGCCTTCCTCTCTCGGTCGGTGCGGCCCGTCGCGGCGGCCATCACGGTCTCCTCGGTCGCCTGGGACCGGGGGATCTCCGCGGTCAGCCGGCCCTCGTGCATCACCAGGACCCGGTCCGCCATGCCGAGGATCTCCGGCAGATCGGACGAGATCATCAGCACGGCCACGCCATCGGCTGCGAGCGAGGACAGCAGGCGGTGCACCTCGGCCTTCGTCCCGACGTCGATACCGCGTGTCGGCTCGTCGACGATCAGCACCTGGGGAGCCGTGGCGAGCCATTTGGCCAGGACGACCTTCTGCTGGTTGCCGCCCGAGAGTGTCCCGACGACGTCGGCCAGGCGTGCGTACTTCACCTGGAGCCTGGTCGCCCAGTCCACGGCCCGGCTGCGCTCGGAGCGCCGGCTCATCAGCCCGGCCCGGGACGTCGCCGCGAAGCCGGTGAGGCCGATGTTCCTCTCGATGGACATGTCCATCACCAGGCCCTGTGCCCGGCGGTCCTCCGGCACCAGGGCGATCCCGGCGGCCATGGCCAGACTCGGGGCCCCCGGAGGAAGTGCGCGGCCGAGCACCTCGATCTCGCCGGCGTCGAACCTGTCGACGCCGAAGACGGCCCGGGCCACTTCGCTGCGGCCCGCCCCGACGAGGCCGGCCAGGCCGACGATCTCGCCGCGGCGTACGTCGAAGGACACGTCGGTGAACACGCCTTCGCGCGTCAGCCGGCGCACGCTGAGGGCGACCTCGCCGATCTCGGTCACCTGCTTGGGATAGAGCTCCTCCAGATCGCGGCCGACCATGCGGCGCACCAGACCGTCCTCGTCGAGGTCGGAGAGCGGCTCACTGGCGATCCAGGCGCCGTCCCGCAGCGTGGTGACCCGCTGGCACAGCTCGAAGATCTCCTCCAGGCGGTGCGAGATGAACAGCACCGCCGAGCCCTGCTCGCGGAGCGTCCTGACGACGCCGAACAGCCGGGCGACCTCGCTGCCGGTGAGAGCCGCCGTCGGCTCGTCCATGATCAGGACACGCGCGTCGAAGGAGAGGGCCTTGGCGATCTCCACCAGCTGCTGGTCGGCGATGGACAGGCCGCGGGCCGGCTGGTCGGGGTCGAGGGCGACACCGAGGCGCGCGAAGAGGTCGGCCGCCGCCTTCCTGACCGCACGGTGGTCCACCCTGCCCAGCGAACGGCGGGGCTGCCGGCCGATGAAGATGTTCTCGGCGACCGACAGGTCGGGGAAGAGCGTCGGCTCCTGGTAGATCACCGCGATCCCCGCGTCCCGGGCGTCCGCCGGGCTGTGGAAGTCCACCGGCTTGCCGTCGAGGAGGACCGTACCGGTGTCCGGACGGTGCACGCCTGCGAGAGTCTTGATCAACGTGGACTTGCCCGCACCGTTCTCGCCCGCCAGGGCGTGGGCCTCGCCCGCGTACAGTCGCAGGGACACGTCGCGCAGGGCCCGGACGGCGCCGAAGGCTTTACTCACTCCCTCCAGGGCGAGCACCGGAGTGGTCTCCGGTTCGGGATGAGTCATGAGTTCTCTCCAGTACGTGTGCCGAGCGGACACCCCGCTGTGAAATGTTTCAATGGGGTTGCCCGGAAGCTAGCTCCAGCGTGTCCGGGCAGTCAAGAGGTTGAGCCCCACGCGGTCGCCCGAACTCTCCGACACGGAGCGGTCGAGGTGGCGGGAGACGGCTGTGAACTGCGCATTGATAAGCCCGGGAGCGTCCTGGGGTCCTGTGTGACCACGGGGCGGCATCGGCTTCGCCGGGCTCGGCAGGGGTCCTTGACGGCAACTGCGTCAAGTACTAGCTTCGGCGACATCCTGAATCGATTCACATGATCGGGTCCTTGGGCTCCCGCGACGGGGCAACTTGCGTATCTAGAGGTGGACATGCCTGACATCACTGCCGTGAAAGCCGCACTCGCCGGCCAGCGCGTCGAGACGCCTTCCTGGGGTTACGGCAACTCCGGAACGCGTTTCAAGGTGTTCGCGCAGCCCGGCGTGCCGCGCACCCCGCGCGAGAAGCTGGACGACGCGGCGAAGGTGCACGAGTTCACCGGCATCACGCCCCGGGTGTCGTTGCACATCCCCTGGGACAAGGTGGACGACTACGCGGCGCTGGCCGTGCACGCGAAGGACCGCGGCCTGGAACTGGGCGCGATCAACTCCAACACCTTCCAGGACGACGACTACAAGCTCGGCAGCGTCTGCCACCCGGACGCCGCCGTGCGCCGCAAGGCGGTGGCCCACCTGCTGGAGTGCGTCGACATCATGGACGCCACCGGCTCCCGCGACCTCAAGCTCTGGTTCGCCGACGGCACCAACTATCCGGGCCAGGACGACGTCGCGGCCCGCCAGGACCGCCTCGCCGAGGCGCTCCGGGCCGTCTACGAGCGCCTGGGCGAGGACCAGCGGATGCTCCTGGAGTACAAGTTCTTCGAGCCCGCCTTCTACACCACCGACGTCCCCGACTGGGGCACCGCCTACGCCCACTGCCTGAAGCTCGGCGAGAAGGCACAGGTCGTCGTGGACACCGGCCACCACGCGCCCGGCACCAACATCGAGTTCATCGTGGCCGTGCTGCTGCGCGAGGGGAAGCTGGGGGGCTTCGACTTCAACTCCCGCTTCTACGCCGACGACGACCTGATGGTCGGCGCCGCCGACCCCTTCCAGATCTTCCGGATCCTGCACGAGGTCATCAAGAACGGCGGCCTGGACCCGGCCACCGGCGTGGCCTTCATGCTCGACCAGTGCCACAACGTCGAGGCGAAGATCCCGGCGATCATCCGCTCGGTGATGAACGTCCAGGAAGCCACCGCCAAGGCCCTGCTGGTCGACGCCGAAGCGCTGGCCGCCGCGCAGGCCGAGGGCGACGTCCTGGCGGCCAACGCCGTCCTGATGGACGCCTACAACACCGATGTTCGGCCCTTGCTGGCCGAGGTCCGTGAGGAGAAGGGCCTGAACCCCGACCCGGTCGCCGCCTACCGCGCCGACGGCTGGCAGGAGCGGATCGCCGCGGAGCGCGTGGGCGGCGAGCAGGCCGGCTGGGGCGCGTAGCCGCCGCTCCGACCCCGTCCGCGTCCTCGAGCAACCTCCCTCGTCACCCATCCCGAAGGAAAGAAGCATCATGGCCTCCGCCATCCACCCTGAAGTCGCCGGGCTCCTGGCGCGGTCGCACCGGCTCGGCTCCGACCCGCGCAACACCAACTACGCGGGCGGGAACACGTCCGCCAAGGGCACCACCACCGATCCCGTCACCGGCGGCGAGACGGAACTGCTGTGGGTGAAGGGCTCCGGCGGCGACCTGGGCACGCTGAAGGCCGAAGGACTGGCCGCGCTGCGCCTCGACCGGCTGCGCGCCCTGAAGGCCGTCTATCCGGGTGTCGAGCGCGAGGACGAGATGGTCGCCGCGTTCGACTACTGCCTGCACGGCAAGGGCGGCGCCGCGCCCTCCATCGACACGGCCATGCACGGCCTGGTCGACGCCGCCCATGTGGACCACCTGCACCCCGACTCCGGTATCGCACTGGCCTGTGCGGCCGACGGCGAGAAGCTGACCGCCGAATGCTTCGGTGACAAGGTCGTGTGGGTGCCGTGGCGGCGCCCCGGGTTCCAGCTCGGCCTGGACATCGCCGCGATCAAGGAGGCCAACCCGCAGGCCATCGGCTGCGTCCTCGGCGGCCACGGTGTCACCGCCTGGGGCGGCACGTCCGAGGAGTGCGAGGCCAACTCGCTCCACATCATCCGCACCGCCGAGGCGTTCCTCGCGGAGAAGGGCCGCCCCGAACCGTTCGGTCCGGTCACCGAGGGCCACGAGCCGCTGCCCGACGACGAACGGCGGGCCCGCGCCGCTGCTCTCGCCCCGCACGTCCGCGCCGTCGCGTCCGCCGACTTCCCGCAGGTCGGTCACTTCACGGACTCCGAGGTGGTGCTGGACTTCCTCTCCCGCGCCGAACACCCGCGCCTCGCGGCCCTCGGCACGTCCTGCCCCGACCACTTCCTGCGCACCAAGGTCCGCCCGCTGGTCCTGGACCTGCCCGCCGACGCGCCGCTCGAGCAGGCGGTCGCCCGCCTCGCGGAGCTGCACACCGAATACCGCGCCGAGTACCGGGCCTACTACGAGCGGCACGCCGTCGCCGGCTCGCCGGCCATGCGCGGCGCCGACCCCGCGATCGTCCTGGTGCCGGGCGTCGGCATGTTCTCCTTCGGCAAGGACAAGCAGACCGCACGCGTCGCCGGCGAGTTCTACGTCAACGCGATCAACGTGATGCGCGGCGCAGAGGCCGTCTCCTCCTACAGCCCCATCGAGGAGTCGGAGAAGTTCCGCATCGAGTACTGGGACCTGGAGGAGGCCAAGCTCCGGCGGATGCCGGCGCCCAAGCCGCTGGCCACCAGGGTCGCGCTGGTCACCGGCGCCGGCTCCGGCATCGGCAGGGCCGTCGCCGGCCGGCTGGTCGCCGACGGCGCCTGCGTCGTGGTCGCCGACCTCGACGGCACGGCCGCGGCGACCGTCGCCGAGGAACTGGGCGGACCGGACAGGGCCGTCGCCGTGACCGTGGACGTCACCAGCGAGGAGCAGATCGCCCACGCCTTCCGCGAGGCCGTGCTCGCCTTCGGCGGGGTCGACCTGGTCGTCAACAACGCGGGCATCTCCATCTCCAAGCCGCTGCTGGAGACCACGGCCAAGGACTGGGACCTCCAGCACGACATCATGGCCCGCGGCTCCTTCCTGGTCTCCCGCGAGGCCGCCCGCGTGATGATCGCGCAGAAGCTCGGCGGCGACATCATCTACATCGCCTCCAAGAACGGCGTCTTCGCGGGCCCCAACAACATCGCCTACGGCGCGACCAAGGCCGACCAGGCGCACCAGGTCCGGCTGCTGGCGGCCGAGCTCGGCGAGCACGGCATCCGCGTCAACGGCGTCAACCCAGACGGAGTCGTCCGCGGCTCGGGCATCTTCGCCCACGGCTGGGGCGCCCAGCGGGCCGCCGTGTACGGCGTGGAGGAGGACAAGCTCGGCGAGTTCTACGCCCAGCGCACGCTCCTCAAGCGTGAGGTGCTGCCCGAGCACGTGGCGAACGCGGTCTTCGCCCTCACCGGCGGCGACCTGTCCCACACCACCGGGCTGCACATCCCGGTGGACGCGGGCGTCGCCGCGGCCTTCCTGCGCTGATCCGAAGCAGCCCTGATGCCGGTGCGCCCGACGCGGCGGCATCAGGGCGCACCACGGGCCGGTGGTCCGATGCCGTACGGGGCTCCGTCCCGTCGGCGCCGCCGGCCCGCGATGGCGTGCCCGTCCTGTTCCCCACTCGTCGCCGCGCACAGCGGAGGTACCACCACGTGACCAGCACCCCGGCCTCCTCGGGCTCTCCCTCCGCATTCGCCGCGGTCGACCTCGGGGCCACCAGCGGCAGGGTGATCCTCGGCCGAGTCGGGCCCGACTCCCTCGATCTGACCGAGGCCCACCGGTTCCCCAACACCCCCGTCGTCCTGCCCGACGGGCTGCACTGGAACGTCCTCGCCCTCTTCCAGGGCACCCTCGACGGCCTGCGGGAAGCCGCCCGCGCCGGCGGTGTGATCTCCGTCGGGGTGGACAGCTGGGCGGTGGACTACGGTCTCCTCGACGCCGACGGCGTCCTCCTCGGCCCTCCCTACCACTACCGGGACGACCGCACCGACCGCGCCGCCGAACGTGTGTGGCCGCGGGTCGGACCCGAGGAGCTGTACCGGACCACCGGACTGCAGCACCTGCCGTTCAACACCGTCTTCCAGCTCGCCGCCGCCGCGGACAGCGCCCAGTTGCAGGCTGCCCGCACCCTGCTGCTGATCCCGGACCTGCTGATCCACCTGCTGACCGGATCCGTCGGAGCGGAGGCGACCAACGCCTCCACCACCGGCCTCTTCGACGCCCGCACCGGCACCTGGTCCAGGGAACTCCTCGACCGGCTGTCCATCGACCCCGCTCTGCTGCCCCCGCTCCGCCGCCCCGGTGACCCGGCCGGCACCCTCCTTGCGCACGTCGCCGCCGCTACCGGCCTCGACGCGCGGACACCCGTGGTCACCGTCGCCTCGCACGACACCGCCTCCGCCGTCGCCGCCGTTCCGGCCACCGAGCCGAACTTCGCCTACATCTCGTGCGGCACCTGGTCCCTGGCGGGCCTCGAGCTGGAGGCCCCGGTCCTCACCGAAGCCTCCCGGGCCGCGAACTTCACCAACGAGCTGGGCGTGGACGGCACCGTCCGCTACCTCCGCAACATCATGGGCATGTGGCTGCTGGAGGAGTGCCGCCGGACCTGGGAAAGGCAAGGCCCGTCCGCGGACCTTCCCGCGCTGCTCGCCGATGCGGCCCGCGCCGAGCCGTTCGGCGCGGTCATCGACCCGGACGACCCCGAGTTCCTCGCCCCGGGCGACATGCCGGAACGGATCCGGGACCACTGCCGCCGCACCGGCCAGCCGGTCCCGGACGGCCGAGGCGCCGTGGTCCGCTGCATCCTGGAGAGCCTGGCCCTGGCCCACCGCCGCACACTGCGCCGGGCGGCCGAACTCGCCGGTCGCGACATCACGCACATCCACCTCGTCGGTGGAGGCTCGCGCAACGAACTGCTCTGCCGGTTCACCGCCGACGCCACCGGACTCCCCGTCATCGCCGGTCCCACGGAAGCCACCGCCCTCGGCAACATCCTCGTTCAGGCCAGAGCGGCCGGACTGGTGTCGGACCTGGGCGCCATGCGCCGGCTCATCGCCTCCACCCAGCAGCTCAGGCGCTACACCCCGAGCGGCGACACGTCCGCCTGGGACGCGGCTGCCGCCCGGCTCGCCCCCGCCGAGGGGAACGTCTGATGCTCGGTGCCGGCTTCGGCCTGCGCCGGTGCCTGTTCACCGCCTATGGCCTTCGCCTCTTTCATGGTCGGACCATAACGGAGCCGTGACATACGCTCGGACTCAACGACAAGCAGGTCCGGAAGGTGGGGCGATGGCAGCCGAATGGCGTCCCGTGCGGCAGTCAAGGACACATGAGCTCGTCCTCGAGAGCATCGAGGAACGGCTGCTGTCCGGCGAGTTGAAGGCGGGCGACCGTTTGCCGCCCGAGCGCGAGCTCGCGCCTGTCCTGGGAGTGAGCAGGTCCGCGCTGCGCGAGGCCCTGCGCGTGATGGAGACGATCGGTGTACTGGCCGCGCAGGTGGGGCGGGGCCCCGACTCCGGGGCACGCATCGTCCGCAATCCCGACGACGCCCTCGGCCGGCTGCTGCGACTGCATCTGGCACTCGGGAGCTACGACCTCCAGGACGTGCTCGAGGCCCGGGTCGTGCTCGAGCGGTCGAGCTTCGAGGCGGCGGCGCGCTCGGCGCCCGAGGAACCGCTCGCCGAGGCGGCGGAGATCCTCGACCGGATGCAGCGGGACGACATCGGCGTCGCGGAGTTCAACGAACTGGACACGCGCTTCCACATCCAGATCGCCCGCAGCTCCGGCAACCAGCTGATCTCCACGCTGACGTCCGCGGTCCGCGAGTCCGTGCGCACGCTGATCCTGGAGGCGGAGGAGGCGGACGGGACCTGGCCGGCGACCGCGGCCGCTCTCAACGCCGAGCACACCGAACTGCTGCGCCTGGTCCGCGCGGGAGAGGGCGCCCGAGCGGCCGACCTCGCCGAGCGCCACATCCGCGGCTTCCACGGCAAGCTCGTGCAGGACACGGACACGGACACGGACACGGACGCGGACGCCGACACGGACACGGACGCCGACGCGGATACGTAGACGCGGACCGGGGGCCGGAGGCGGAGCAGCAAGCCGCGCCGATCCGCCGGCCCGGAGCGCGCCCGACGCACACCACGCACGGGACCGAAACGGTCCACTGCCAAAGACCAATTTGTGGATTGTCGTTAGTATGGTCGGACCATACGAGATCGTGGAGGCCCTCCCGTGCGAATCGGACTCTTCGCCACCTGCCTCGGAGACACACTCTTCCCCGACGCGGTGAAAGCCACCGCGCTGCTGCTCACCCGGCTCGGCCATGAGCTGGTCTTCCCGCCGGGGCAGACCTGCTGCGGGCAGATGCACGTGAACACGGGCTATCAGCGGGAGCCGGTCCCGCTCGTGCGGAACTTCACGGAGCAGTTCGGCGACAGCTCCATCGAGGCCGTGGTCATGCCCTCGGGCTCGTGTGCCGGTTCCGTACGGCACCAGCACGAGATCATCGCCGAGCGCTACGGGGACGCGGCGCTGCGGTCCGGTGTCGCCGGCGTCAAGGCCAAGACGTACGAGCTGTCCGAGCTGCTGGTCGACGTGCTCGATGTCGTGGACGTCGGCGCCTACTTCCCGCACCGGGTCACCTACCACCCCACCTGCCACTCCCTGCGCATGCTGCGCGTCGGCGACAAGCCGCTGCGGCTGCTGCGCGCCGTCGACGGCATCGACCTGGTGGAACTGCCCGAGGCGGACGCGTGCTGCGGCTTCGGCGGCACGTTCGCCGTGAAGAACGCCGAGACCTCGACCGCGATGCTCGGCGACAAAGTGGCGGCGGTGACCGGCACGGGCGCGGCCGTCTGCACGGCGGGCGACTCCTCGTGCCTCATGCACATCGGGGGCGGGCTCTCCCGCATCAAGGCCGGGACCACGACCCTGCACCTCGCCCAGATCCTCGCCGCCACCCGTACCTCGCCGTACCCCCTGACGGAGGTCGCACGATGAGTCGCAGCACCTTTCTCGGCATGCCCGCCACGCCGCCCCGCGCGCCGTACGGCGAGGGAAACCTGCGCGGGGAGCAGACGTTCCCGAAGGCCGCGCACGGCGAACTGCGCAACGAGCAGCTGCGCGGGAACCTGCGCAAGGCCACCCACACCATCCGCGCCAAGCGGATCGCCGTCACGGCGGAGCTCGACGACTGGGAGCAGCTGCGGGACGCGGGCTCCGCGATCAAGACCGACACGATGAACCGACTCCCCGAACTGCTCGAGCAGTTGGAGGAGAAGGTCACGGAGGCGGGCGGCACGGTCCACTGGGCGCGGGACGCGGCCGAGGCCAACGCGATCGTGACCCGCCTGATCGCCGCCACCGGCAGCGAGGAGGTCATCAAGGTCAAGTCGATGGCCACACAGGAGATCGGCCTCAACGAGCACCTGGCCGAGCACGGCATCACCGCCCACGAGACCGACCTCGCCGAGCTGATCGTGCAGCTCGCGGACGACAAGCCGTCGCACATCCTGGTGCCGGCCATCCACCGCAACCGGGACGAGATCCGCGACATCTTCCTCAAGGAGATCCCCGGGGTCGATCCGAAGCTCGACTCCGTACCGGCTCATCTCGCGGCGGCGGCACGGGCCTACCTGCGCGAGAAGTTCATGACCACCAAGGTCGCCGTCTCCGGGGCGAACTTCGGCATCGCGGAGACCGGCACCCTCTCCGTCGTCGAGTCCGAGGGCAACGGCCGGATGTGCCTCACCCTGCCGGACACCCTGATCACCGTCATGGGCATCGAGAAGGTACTGCCGCGCCACCAGGACCTGGAGGTCTTCTTCCAGCTCCTGCCGCGCTCCTCCACCGGCGAGCGCATGAACCCGTACACCTCGCTGTGGACGGGCGTCACGCCCGGGGACGGCCCGCAGGACTTCCACCTGGTGCTCCTCGACAACGGCCGCACCGCCGCACTCGCCGACGCCGTCGGCCGCGAGGCGCTCAACTGCATCCGCTGCTCGGCCTGTCTGAACGTCTGCCCCGTGTACGAGCGGGCCGGCGGGCACGCGTACGGGTCGACGTACCCCGGCCCGATCGGGGCCGTGCTCACCCCGCAGCTGGCCGGCATGCACGAGGCGAAGAATGACCCCAACTCCTCCCTGCCGTACGCCTCCAGCCTCTGCGGTGCGTGCTTCGACGCCTGCCCGGTGAAGATCGACATCCCGTCGCTCCTCGTGGAGCTGCGCCATCAGCACACCGAGCAGTCGGGCAGGACGGCGGAGAAGATCGCCATGAAGGCCGCCGCCGGCGTGATGGCCCGGCCGGGCCTCTACACCTCCGCACAGAAGGCCGCCCGCCTCGGCCGGATCGCCGCCGGACGGGACGGGAAGATCTCGCGTCTGCCTCCGCCGTTCAGCGGCTGGAGCGACAGCCGGGACACCCCGGCGCCCCCCAAGGAGACCTTCCGCGCATGGCTGGCCTCCGCCGAGGGCGCGAACGCGCTGCGCGCGGAGGCGGAAGACGCGGAGAACCACGCGGCCCGACCCCGCCCGGCGCAGGACCGCGCAGAACAGGACCCGTTGACCGGGCACGACTCGACCGAGGAGCAGCGATGAGCGCACGAGAGACGGTTCTCGGCCGCGTCCGGGACGCCCTGACGCTCGCCCCGAAGCCGCCCGTCACGGTGCCGAGGGCCTACCGCACCGGCACCACCCTGCCCGACCGGGAGCGCCTCGCGCTGTTCACCGACCGGCTGGTGGACTACAAGGCTCAGGTCCACCCGTGCACCGCGGCCGGCACCGCCGAGACCCTCGCGCGCGTGCTGCGCGAGCGCGGCGCCCGCACCGTCGGCGTACCGGCGGGGCTCGACCGGTCGTGGCTCGCCGCCTTCGACGGCACGGTCCAGGTGGACTCTGCCGACATCCCGGCACCCCGCCTGGACGCGCTGGACGGCGTGGTGACTGCCTCGGCGGTGGCGTGCGCCGAGACCGGCACCATCTTCCTGGACGGCTCGGCCGACCAGGGCAGACGGGCCCTGTCCCTCGTGCCCGACCTGCATGTCTGCGTGGTCGACCTGTCCGCCGTCGAGGTCGGCGTCCCGGACGCCCTGGCCCGCCTGGTGCCGGCCCGGCCCACGACCCTGATCAGCGGCCCGTCCGCGACCTCCGACATCGAACTGGAGCGCGTGGAGGGGGTGCACGGGCCGCGCATGCTCGACGTGGTGATCAGGACGGACGTCTAGGCCTGTCCACCGGACCATTGGTGTCGGGCAGGTTCGGAGGTGATGACTGCCGTCGGATCTCGCCGCGAAACGGGGGTGTGGAACGATCGAGAGATGACCGGGACAAGCGGTGAAGACGGGCGAGCCATCAGGCGCGACACCGAACGGGTCGTCAACGAGGTCGCGCAACAGCTCCGCACGCTGGACGACGGGACCGCCTGGTTCACCGCCCTCCCCCCGGCAGGCCGGGCGGCGGTGCTGCAGGAAGTCGCCGGCTATGCGATGCAAGCGCACATCACGACGGCGGACGGCCACGGGGGAGTTGCCCGGTCCGGGGTGAAGCCCACGGCCAACCCCTCGGTGATGATCTGCATGGACCCACCCCGCTACGGGTTCGCAGCCCTCCCCTCCGACGAACACGTCAAAGCGTTCCGTGTCCTCGTCCCGGTGTTCTCCGTCGCCGACGCCCGCCGCAGGCAGACGTACGGCAAAGGCACTTGCCGACATGCATGGCACAACCTGGTTCCCGCAGCCGAGGGGCCGCAGCGGCAGGAGTGACCGAGCCCTGACGTCTGCCTCAAGCTGAACGGGCGGGGCGACGCCGGCGTCGACTCGGTGAAATCGAGGGCTCGGAACCATCGGTGAGAGGGGGCGCAAACGGTCTCCACAGGCCTTCCGCCGCCCTCGGGCCGCCGGGCAGGGGTCCCGGGCGGGCCGACTCCCGACAGCCACTCACCCGGCCGCCCACACCCTCGACGAACGGGCGCTGACCTGGTGTTTTCTGGTCGTCCGCCTAGGCTGGGGGCTTCGCTGGACACCCACCGCAGGGGGACTTCATGAGCGACGCCGCCCACATGTACGACGCCACCCACATCGAGGTGCTCGAAGGGTTGGAGGTCGTTCGGAAACGGCCTGGGATGTGGGTCGGTTCGACCGGTGAACGCGGCCTGCACCAGATGGTCTTCGAGGTGGTCGGCCGGGCGGTGAACGAGAACGTGGCCGGTCGCGCCGGCTCCGTCGCCGTGGCTCTCATGCCTGACGGCGAGGTCCGTGTCACCGACGACGGGCCGGGCGTCCCCGCCGAAGCCGTCGGAGAAGCTGTCGGGCCCTGCCTCGAAGACATGCTGACGCGTATTCATGCCCAGCAGGATGCGGGCGGCCGCCGAGCCATAGCCGTGAGCCCTCTCGGTAACGGACTGGGGCTGGGCGTCCCCAACGCCCTGGCGAGCAGCCTGACGGCGGAGGTGCGGCGCGACGGGGTCCGCTGGGTCCAGGTGTACGCCAGCGGTGTCGCGGTCGGCCCGCCCACCGCGGCGGGACCGGCGGTGGGAAGCGGGATCACCCTCGCCTTCCGGCCCGACGCCGGCATCTTCGAGACAGTGGAGTGCTCGTTCGACGTGCTGGCGGAACGCTTCAGGGAGCTGGCCTTCCTCAACAGGGGCCTGGACATCTCGCTTTCCGACGAGCGCTCTGCGGGCGAATGCCGGTCGGAACGGTTCCACTCGCCCGGCGGGACACGCGACTTCGTCCTCCTCCTCGGGGAAGGGCGCGGTACCGGGGCCCTCGTCCAAACGGACGTCATCGGCTTCGAGCGGGAGGACCCGCGGATGGCGGGGGCGGTGGAGGTGGCCCTCCAGTGGCGCGACTCCGACGAGGAACGGGTCCGCACCTACGCCAACAGCCGGCCGACACCCGAAGGCGGCACGCACGCGGAGGGTTTCCGCGACGGGGTGGCAGCCGCGGTCAACGCGTACGCGCGGCAGCGACGACTGCTCACGTCGGCGGACGCCGACCTCGGCGCCGACCGCATCGGCAAGGGACTCACGGCGGTCGTGTCCGTGAAGCTGGACCAGCCCGGGTTCCGTGGCGCCACGTGCGCCGAGCTGGACAACACCGAAGCGCGCTTCGGTGTCGAGGAAGCGGTCCGGGAACACCTTGGGATATGGCTGGAGCGGCATCCGGAGCAGGCCGCGGCCGTCATCGGCCGGAGGCGGGCCGGCGGTGGCCGCTGATCTTCGGTGCCTCCCGGTGGGCCTCCCACCGAGGCGACCGCCTATTTGTTTGCTGCCGCTCGGCCCGGTCGGACAAGAAGCCTGCATGCTGACGGGCAACAAGATCGGGCTCAGGGCCCGGCACGAGGACGACATCCCCGTCCTGCGGGCCGAGCTCTACGACGACGTGGTCAATTACTCGCGGGCCGAAGGCGGACCGTGGCGGCCGATCACGCCCGGCTCGAAGGATCCGCGGCTCGTGGGGGACGACAAGGAGCAGGGGCACGTCCCGTTCTCCGTGGTGGAGCGCGAAGGCGGCACGCTGGTCGGCACCGCGACGCTGTGGGGCATCGACAACCACAACCGGTCCGCGCACATCGGCCTCGGACTGCTCCCGTCCTCCCGCGGAAAAGGCACGGCACCGCGGTGGTCGCGGGCGGGTCAGTCCGTCCACGCGCGGTTCCCTCAGCAGTCGGTGATGGTCCGGACGGCCGCGAAGGCGTTTCCTGGCGTTCACGACTCTGGGGAGCCAGGACGTCGGGGTGGAGGGCGTTCTCTCGAGGATCGCGGACAAGGCTGCCGTCCCGACGGCAAGGGCAAGCCGGGCCTCTTCGACGCGGCCGTCGCCGGCTTCCGACCCCGTCGGCAGACGTCTCCCTGGAACGAGCACACGCCGACCGCGGACAGGTGATCGTGCGTCAAAGCCCGTTGTCAGTGCCTGCCCATAGAGTTCAAGCACTACTCGGGGAGCCTCGCAGAAGGAGCAGAAACATGTCCGCCAACAGGATCCAGCACAAGGTGAATCACGTCGCGCTGGTAGTGGACTGTTCAGGTTCCATGTATCAGCACCAGAGTCAGCTCATTCGCGTCGTTGACGAGTTCGTGGCGGGCCTGAAGGCCGAGTCGGACAGCCTCGGTCATGAGACCCGGATCAGCCTCTATTCCTTCGACCACAGGGTGGAGAATCTGGTCTGGGACATGGATGTGAAGCATCTGCCGTCCATGCGGGGCCTGTACAAGGTGAACAACGGCGCTACGGCCCTTATCGAGGCTTCTCTGAAGTCCCTGGACGACCTGGGTCATATCTGGGAGGAATACGGCGAGCACAGCTTCCTCCAGATCGTGGTGACGGACGGCGAGGAGAACGCCTCCGGTGGCGACCGGCGGCACGACGGCGACATGGCCGTCCTCGGCCCCTGGCTCGACAGGATCGCGGCGAAGATGGGCAGCCTTCCGGGCCACTGGACCTCCGCGATCCTCGTCCCGAACTCCCTGGCCAAGCGCACCGCCCAGATTACGGGTTCCCGGCCGGCAACATCGCCATCTGGGACGCGGATTCCAAGGAAGGCGTCGAGGAGGCGATCGGCACCGTGCGCGCTGCCGCCACCAGCTTCCTGCGGGGCCGTGAGCAGGGAGTGCGCGGCACGAAGAATCTGTTCGCCGTCGGCCAGGACATATCGATCGACGAGGTGCGGGCGAACCTCGAACCGATCGCGGCCGACAAATACCGGCTCCTGAAGGTCGACAAGGAGATGGAGATCCGGCCCTTCGTCGATTCGCACCCGGGCGTGACGTACGAACGCGGTTCTTGTTACTACCAGTTGGGAGCCCGGGCCCAGGTGCAGCCCAACAAGGAAGTCATCGTGGTCGAGAAGGACACCGATCGCGCTTATACGGGCGACGCGGCACGCAGCCTTCTGTTCGGCACGGGTATTCAGGGCACCGTCTCCGTGAAGGCGGGGAACAATCCCAAGCTGGAGGTGTACGTGCAGAGTCGTTCGGTGAACCGAAAGCTCAAGCCGAAGACGCGTCTGCTCATCATGCTCTGAATTCCGGAGAAGAGGCGGGCCGGGACGGCTCCGCGAATTCTCCGCCGAGCGGCGGGAGGCCGCAGGGCGTGGCCGCGGCCGGCACGGCGCGAAGCGGGCGGGGGCGGCGCCCCGCCCGCTTCACCGGGGGTGAGCGGGTCAGTCGCGGTAGGACCGCAACTGCCAGACCTTGATCTTGTCCACGCCGACGGAGCCGCCTTCCGCGAACACCTGGAGGCCCTCGCTGTCCGGGTCGGGGAAGATCTGGTCGGTGATCACGGCCTGGCCGTCGCCGCCGAACACCTCCACCGACGACCAGTCGACCAGGATCCGGAGGCTGACCTTGCCGTCCTTCGCCGCCAGCGGCGCGCGCTGGACGCCGGGGAAGTCATGGTGGAAGTCCACCGCGCCGGACTTCGTGCGGTCGACGTACAGCTCCTGGGTCTTCGCGTCGTAGCCGATGATCGTCTCCTGCCCTTCGCCGGTGCGGACCTTGAGCCCGAACCGCTCGGCGTCACCGAGGGTGAACGTGGCCTGCACATCGAGCGCCTTTCCGTCGGCCCGTCCCCCGGCCAGGGGCATGGAGCCGTCGGTGACCGTGAGGTCGCGGACACCGACCGCCTGCCCGGTGCGGAGCGACTGCACGGAGGTCACCGGCTGCTGCGTCAGGCGGATCCGGCCGTCCACGGTGCGCAGCGCCATCTCTCGCGGGATGCTCTGCGCGCTGCGCCAGGGGGAGGTGGGGATGTTGTTGCCGTACTGCCAGTTGTTCATCCAGCCGATCATGCGGCGCTTGCCGTCGGGCGCGTCCTCCCAGGAGACGGCCGCGTAGTAGTCCTTGCCGTGGTCGACCCAGTGGGCGCGCTGGACGCTGGAGGTCGCGGGTTCGTCCGCGGCGACGAAGTGGTCGGCCATGATGTGGCCCCAGCCGCCCTTGTTCATGTCGACGAGCTGGACGGTGGCCTGCTTGCCCTGGTGGGCGCGGAGGTCGAAGGACGCCCAGTCCAGGCTTCCGCTGTCCGCGCCGGACACGCTCTGGACGACCTTGCCGTCGACGAGGAGATTGACCGCCGTCTCGGTCGAACGCGGCCGTGCCGGGGTGTCGGAGAGCATGACCTGATCGAGCAGGATGTGACCCCACCCGCCGGTGTTCTCGTCGACGACCTCGATGCGCGCCTTGCGTCCGGCGAGGTCGCCGACGTCCCAGGACGCCCAGTTGAGCGCTTCCGAGTCGGCGCCGGTGGCGCTGCGTACGGTCCGGCCGTCGACGACGAGGCGTACGGCGGTGGGCGCTTCCGCTCCGGAGGGGTGCCGGCCGCCGCCGATGAGGAAGTTGACGTACTTCGCCGTGAGGGTGAACTCGGGCGAGGTGAGGGTTCCCGTGGTCGAGTCGCCGCCTCGGAAGCTGTTCACCAGCCGGTCGCCGGTGTGCCCGGACACCTGCTGCTGGCCGGGGAGCGTTCCCGCGGCGGGGCCGTCACCGAAGGCGGTGCCGGTGGTGGTCCAGGATCCGTAGCCGTCCTGCTCGAAGTCGGCGAGGACGGTACCCTCCGGCGCCGGTGCGTCACCGAGGACGGAGCCGGGGACGTGCGGGTGACGGCCGCCGGCCACCTTGAAGTTGAGGTACTCGCGGTCCACGGTGAAGGGCCGCGAGGTGAGCGTGCCGGTCTCGGCGTCGTCGCCGTGGAAACTGTCGGCGAACCCCCGGCCCTCGACGCCGCTCGTGCCCGAAGAGCCGGGCGCCGGCGCGGGGACCGGTCCGGCG
The DNA here is from genome assembly GCF_001278075.1 of Streptomyces pristinaespiralis. Classification (GTDB taxonomy): domain Bacteria; phylum Actinomycetota; class Actinomycetes; order Streptomycetales; family Streptomycetaceae; genus Streptomyces; species Streptomyces pristinaespiralis. The sequence continues at coordinate 7,511,099 of NZ_CP011340.1, forward strand.
CCGAAGGCAGTGCCGGTGGTCGTCCAGTTTCCGTAGTCGCCCGCCTCGAAGTCCTGGACGACCAGGCCGGGCGGAGGCGTGTACGAGCCGTCGTCGTCCGGGGTGAAGCGGGTGCCGTCGAAGTCGCCGACGAAGTACTGGGCGGCCGAACCACCCGCGATGCCGCCGGGGTTGATGTTCACGACCAGGACCCATTTGGTGCGGCCGCTGTCGCCGTCGACGGGCAGCGGGAACAGGTCGGGGCACTCCCATACGCCGCCGACGGCGCCGGCCGGGCCGAAGTCGCTCAGGTGCGTCCAGTTCTTGAGGTCCTTCGAGGAGTAGAAGCGGACCTTGTGCTCGGTGGACAGGGACACCGTCATCAGCCAGCTCTTCGTCGGCGCGTACCACTGCACCTTCGGGTCGCGGAACTCCTTCGAGCCGATGTCGAGAACCGGGTTGCCCGCGTACTTGGTCCAGGTGCGGCCGCGGTCGGTGCTGTACGCCAGCGACTGGGCCTGCCTGCCGTCCTTCTTGTAGGCGCTGGTGTAGACGGCCACCATCGCGGGGTTGTCCTTGGTCCCGAAGCCGCTGGTGTTCTCGTGGTCGACGACCGCGCTGCCGGAGAAGACCATCTCCTCGTCGTCGTGCGGGATGGCGAGCGGCAGCTCCTCCCAGTGCACGAGGTCCTTGCTGACCGCATGGCCCCAGGACATGTTGCCCCAGGTGTTTCCGCTCGGGTTGTACTGGTAGAAGAGGTGGTACTCGCCCTTGAAGTACACCAGCCCGTTGGGGTCGTTCATCCAGTTCTTCTCCGGTGAGAAGTGGAACTGGGGCCGGTAGGTCTCGCTGTGGGGCGCTGTGCCGGTCGCCGCCGCCCGGGGGACTACGGCGGTGACGGCGAGCGCGCATGTCGCGGCTGCCGCGGCGACAAGGCGCAGCCGGGCACGTCGGTACACGGGGCCTGGGCTCATGGTCTCTCCTGCACTGTGGGCGGCGGCGGCAAGTCCGCGTCCGCCGCGGGGGCATGACGCCGAAGGGGGATCGCGGTGCCGGGCGGTGGGAGTGCCCGGAACAGCGGTGCCGGGCGGTGGGGCGGCCCGGGCAGCGGATGTCATCGATGACATATGTCAGCGATGACATCCGCTGGGCAGTGATGATGGGCGCGCCCGGGGCGGTCCGTCAATGGTTACGGCAGAGCCGCCGGGACGGGAACGGACCGCGGCCCTACGGCCCGACCGAGGCCGCCGGCTGCCGCAACTCGCGCTGCCACGGCGGATTCGGCCCGCTGACCGAGCAGGTGAGCGCCGCGACCCTGGCCGCGAACGCACACGCATCCGCGACGTCGTCGATGCGCAGATCCGTCAGCCGGCCGCCGAGCACCCCCATGCCCCCCAGATGGTGGAGAAGTCCCGCGGTGAAGGAGTCACCGGCCCCGACGGTGTCGACGACGGCGATCGGCGGCGCGGGGACCGTGACCCGCTCGCCGTCCAGGGAGGCGGTCGCACCGCGCCCTCCGAGGGTGACGACGACGAGCCGGACGCCCGCGGAGTGCCAGGCGTCGCAGGCGCGTTCGACCGTGTGTCCGGGCAGCAGCAGCGCCAGGTCGTCCTCGCTCACGCGCAGGATGTCGGCGAGCGCGCACCAGCGCGGCAGGCGCTCGCGGTAGACCTCGGGCGCCACGAGGAGCGGCCGGACATTGGGGTCGAGGGAGATCGTGGCGGTGGCCGAGGCGCGGGCCAGGAACTCCTCCACGACCCGGCCGCCGGGTTCGCTTACGAGGGCCAGCGAACCGGAGTGCAGGCAGGCGGTGGACGCGATGTCCGCCGTGGACAGTTCGTCCGCCGTCCACTGCCAGTCCGCGGTGCCCCGCGCGTGGAAGGAGTACGCGGCCTGGCCCGCCGCGTCGAGCTCGGCGACGGCCAAGGTGCTCGGCTCCCCGGCGCGTACGGCCCGGGAGAGGTCGACGCCCGAAGCCTCGAGGCGGGCACGGAAGAGCCGGCCGAACACGTCGTCGGACAGCCGGGCCAGCAAGCGGGCGGGGGTGCCCAGCCGGGCGAGTGCCACGGCCGTGTTCGCCGGGCCGCCGCCCGGCAGTACCCGCAGGGCGAGCTCGCCCGGTGCGGGTGCGGGCACGGTGAAGGCGTCGGCGACGCATTCACCGAGGACGGTGATCTGAGGCAGGCGCATGACTGCTTCTCTCCGGGTAGGGCGGCGCGGGGGCGACGGGCCGCGGAGGGAGCCCGAGGGCGGCGCCGTCGAAGCGGGCGGCCGTCGCGGCGTTGCGGATTTGTGACGGCGTCAGGGCATTGACGTTGCCGGGAGCCGGAGTCCATCATCCTCCGCATGCGGTGTCAACGATGACATAGGTCAACGATGACACCGCTGAAGCAGCAATCTCCTCGCGTCGCAGAGCCGTTGAACAGCACGGCCGCCCCGCCCGAATCCAGCAGGAGTCAGTCATGCCCCGTAACAACCGTGTCCTTACGACCTCGGTCAGGGTCGCAGCCTGCACCGCCGCCGCGACCCTGGCGCTGGCGGCCTGCGGCTCCGGCGCACAGGGCGGCTCCGACGGTGGCCGCGTGAAGGTCGGCCTGATCACCAAGACGGACACCAACCCCTTCTTCGTGAAGATGAAGGAGGGCGCCGAGCAGGCCGCGAAGGAGAGCGGCCTCGAACTGGTCAGCGCCGCCGGGAAGTTCGACGGGGACAACGCGGGCCAGGTCACCGCGATCGAGAACATGGTCAATTCCGGTGTGAAGGGCATCCTCATCACCCCCAACGACTCCAAAGCGATCGTGCCCGCGCTCGAGAAGGCCCGCGCCAAGGGCGTACTGGTCATCGCGCTGGACAGCCCGACCGATCCCCAGGACGCCACCGACGCCCTGTACGCCACCGACAACGTCAAGGCCGGCGAGCTCATCGGTCAGTACGCGAAGGCGGCCATGGCCGGCAGGAAGGCGCAGATCGCCACCCTCGACCTCGCACCCGGAGTCGCCGTCGGCGTGCAGCGGCACGAGGGCTTCCTCAAGGGCTTCGGCGTTCCCGAGACGGACCCGTCGATCGTGTGCAGCCAGGACACCGGCGGCGACCAGGCCAAGGGCCAGACCGCCATGGAGAACTGCCTCCAGAAGGCGCCCGGTATCAACGTCGTCTACACGATCAACGAACCGGCCGCGCTGGGCGCCTACACGGCGCTGAAGGCCAAGGGCCTGGAGAAGAAGGTGCTCGTCGTCTCCGTCGACGGGGGCTGCACCGGCACCAAGGCCGTCAAGGAAGGCAAGATCGCCGCCACCTCCCAGCAGTACCCGCTCAAGATGGCGTCCCTCGGCGTCAAGGCCGTCGCGGACTTCGCCGAGGACGGCAAGAAGGCGTCCGGTTACACCGACACCGGCGTCACCCTGATCACCGACCGGGCGCAGACGGGGGTCGACGCCGAGGACACCGCGTACGGCCTGGAGAACTGCTGGGGCTGAGCCCCGTAGCCGTCCGGCCGCCTCCGGCGTCGCGGCCGGACGGCCCGGACCCGGCCTCCAAGGCCCGGGCCACCTCGCGCCACCGGCGGGACACGCGGCGCCGGCAGCTCCCTCACGTCCCGTCTCCCGTACCCGTTCCGGCACGCACGTCCGGCATCGATCACCGCCAAGGACCACCATGACTGCCACGACCACGCCCTACGACCAGCTGAGAGGACCGACCACGGTCCGCCGGCTGATCTCCGCACCCACCGCGGGCCCACTGGCCGCACTCGTGCTCGCCTGTCTCTTCTTCTCGCTGACCACCGAGCAGTTCCTGTCCGGCGGAAACTTCTCCCTGATCGTCCAGCAGGTGATGGTCGTGGGCACCCTCGCCATCGGCCAGACCCTCATCATCCTGACCGCCGGAATCGACCTCTCCTGCGGTGCCGTCATGGCGTTCGGCAGCATCGTCATCGCCAGGACGGCAGCTGACGGAACGCTTTCCCCGCTCGCCGCGATCGCCCTCGGACTGGTGGTCTGCGGCGGCTTCGGCCTCCTCAACGGCCTGCTCGTGCAGATGATCCCGCTGCCGCCGTTCATCGTGACACTGGGCATGCTCAACGTGGCGTTCGCGCTGACGCACATCTACTCCGCCGAGCAGACGGTGACCGACCTGCCCGCGCCGCTCACCGCCCTCGGCGAGACCTTCCCGCTGGGCGGGACCGACATCACCTACGGCTCCCTCGTCACCATCGCCCTGTTCCTTGCCTTCGCCTACGCGCTCAGCAGCACCTCATGGGGCCGCCACGTCTACGCCCTGGGCAACAGCCCGGAGAGCGCGCGACTGAACGGCATCCGCACGTCCCGGCTGACCATCGGCATCTACACGCTCGCCGGGCTCGTCTACGGAGTCGCGGCACTGCTGCTCGTCTCCCGTACCGGCGTGGGCGATCCGCAGGCCGGACAGACCGACAATCTCGACAGCATCACCGCCGTCGTCCTCGGCGGGACGAGCCTCTTCGGCGGCCGGGGAGCCGTCCTCGGCACCTTCATCGGCGTGCTGATCGTCGGCGTCTTCCGCAACGGGCTCCAGCTGATGGGCGTCGCGTCGATCTACCAGACGCTGATCACCGGCATCCTCGTCATCCTCGCCGTGACCGTCGACCAGATCTCCAGGAAGAAGGCGCGATGAGCACCGACACGTCCGCGACCCCCGTCCTCCAGGCCCGCGGCCTCGTCAAGAGGTACGGCCACGTGACCGCCGTCGACGGCGCCGACTTCGACCTCATGCCCGGCGAGGTCCTCGCCGTCATCGGCGACAACGGAGCCGGCAAGACCAGCCTCATCAAGGCGCTGACCGGTGCGATCGTCCCCGACGAGGGCGAGATCAGACTGCACGGGAAGCCCATCCGCTTCAGCGGCCCGCAGAGCGCACGCGAGCACGGCATCGAGACAGTCTACCAGGACCTCGCCGTCGCGGCCTCCATGGACATCGCCTCCAACATGTTCCTCGGGCGCGAACTGCGCCGCCCCGGCGTGCTCGGCAGCGCCTTCCGCCTTCTCGACAAGAAGCGGATGAGGGAAGAGGCCGCCGCCCACATGGCCGATTTGAAGATCGGGCTGCGGTCGCTCACCCAGGCGGTGGAGACCCTCTCCGGCGGCCAGCGCCAGGCGGTGGCCGTCGCCCGCGCCGTGGCCTGGGCGAAGAGCGTCGTCGTGATGGACGAGCCCACAGCGGCGCTGGGCGTCAGGGAGTCGGGACAGGTGCTCGACCTCATCCGCCGGGTCCGCGACAAGGGCATGCCCGTCGTCCTGATCAGTCACAACATGCCGCACGTGTTCGAGATCGCCGACCGGATCCATGTCCACCGGCTCGGGCGGCGCGAGGCACTGATCAAGCCCTCCGACCACTCCATGGCCGAGGTGGTCGCCATCATGACCGGGGCGCTCACGGTGAGGAGCGACGGAGGTACCGTCGTCACCGACGCCGACGCCGCAAGGGCGGCAGGCGTGTCAGCCCACTGAGTCAGCAGCTCGGAGAAGACAGCGGGCCCGGTCCGGGACGGGCCGGGCCCGGCGAACGCACAGGAACGGTGGTACATGGCCGCGACCCGCCGCCCCACACTGGCCGACGTCGCCCGAGAGGTGGGCGTCAGCGCCAAGACGGTCTCCCGGGTGCTCAACGAGGACGGTCCGAGCTCCCCGCAGACCCGGGAGCGCGTCCTCGCGGCGGTGGCCAAACTCGGGTTCCAGCCCAACCTGATGGCGCGGAACATCCGCGTGGGAGGCCCCGACACCACCGTGGGCCTGGTGGTGCCCGACCTGGGCAACCCGTTCTTCGGGACGGTCGCCGGCGGTATGGAGGACGTGGTGCGCGGCCGCGGACTGACGCTGCTCATGGGCTCGTCCGCCGAAGATCCCGAACGGGAACGGGTGCTGACCGAGACCTTCCTGGCCCGCCGGGTCAGCATCCTGATGGTGGTCCCCGCGTTCGGCGCCGATCACCGCTACCTCAAGGTGCCGCGGGCGGCCGGCCTGCCGGTGGTGTTCATCGACCGCCCCGGCGTCGGCCTGTCCACCGACTGCGTCGTGAGCTCCAACCGGGCCGGTGTCCACGACGGCGTCTCGCATCTCGCCGCGCAAGGCCACCGGCGCATCGGGTTCATCGGTGACCTGCCCGCGAAGCTCTACACCCGGCGTGAGCGGCTCGCCGGCTACACATCGGCGCTGGAGGAGGCGGGACTGCCCTACGACCGCGCCCTGGTGACCGGCGCCCACGGCCAGGAGACCGCCGCCGCCGCGACCACCAAGCTGCTGGCGCTGGCCGATCCGCCCACCGCCCTGTTCGCGGGCAACAACATCGTGGCCATGGGTGTGGTCGCCCAACTGACGCGCGCCGGGCGGAAGGACGTCGCCCTGGTCGCCTTCGACGACCTTCCGCTGGCCGAGGTGCTGGAACCGGCGCTGACCGTCGTGGCGCAGGATCCGGCGGCCATCGGCGAGGCGGCGGCCAGGACCGCCCTCGCCCGCCTGGACGGCGACCGCTCACGGGCCCGTACCGTCACGGTCCCCACGCGTCTGGTCGTCCGCGCGTCCAGCCGGCCGCCACGGCGTGGTCGTACGCCGGCGGAAGCGGGCAGCTGAATCAGGGCCCGTAGCGGTCGACGGGGGAGTGAGGGTCACGCCCGTGCCGCGGCCGGTCCCGCGGGGGCGGCGCCGGGTACGTGGAACTCCGGTCCGTGGCCGGGACGTCGTGCCACGGGCGTCCCCGCGTGCACGCCAATGACGACGCTCCGACCGCCTCGTGCGCCTCGGGCCCCGCCGCCCGGTTCAGGTGGTGCCGATGAAGTGCGCCATGAGCCGGGCAGCCGTGACCGTGCCCAGCAGACGCACGCCGGCGGCATCGCGCTCGATCACCGCGACCAGCGGGCTGCGTGTGCGGGCCATCAGCGCGGCGACCTCCATCGGACGGGCGTCAGGTCCTACGACCGGCGGCGGGAAAGCGCTCCGGGGCGCCCATTCCGCGGCGGTGAGCCCTGTCAGCCGCTCGGCCGCATCGGTGTCGCTCCGCTCGTCCACGACAGCCGCGAGCAGCGGATCCTCGACGATGTAGTGGGGCAGGAGCTGCCGCACCAGCTGGGAGCCGGGCACGATGGCGTAGGGATGCCCGTCGGCATCGAGGACGAGCAGGGCCGGCAGCGCCCGCTCTGCCAGCAACCTGGCCGCGTCCATAGCGCTGTCGTCGGTGGTCACGAACGGATAGGTCTCGGCAAGATCCCGCGCCCGCACAGCCGTCCTCCTTCGCCTCGTCCTGCCGGTCGAAGCCGAGTCCCAACTCTCGGAGCCGTTTCCGGCCTCGCAAGGCAGGTCAGCGCGCGGCGGATCAGGCGGCGGTCCACTGGTGGGCGCGGCCGCCGCGCCACTCCACCAGGTCGGGGTCGTCGATCACGGCGTCCGGGTCGTCGATCCCGGCGGCCTCGAGGAAGACCACCAGGTCGTGATCGGAGTAGGCGGTGCCCAGGATCTCGTCCCGGCCGGACAGGTGCACCGTCACCCGCCTGCCGCCCGACGGTGACGGCCGGTGCACAACGATCGGCGCTCTACCCACACCTCAAGACTGCCGCCTCGCGGGCGCGGCAGCCACTCACAACGGGGCCGGCCGTCCCGGACGTCCGGGGCCCCGCCCGGTGACCGGCGCCCGGCGCCTGCGGGGTAGGGGCAGACGCTGCGGCCTGCTGGGGACCGACCCGGCGCACCACTGAGCCACGGGCGTCCGACGGAAGGCTGTGACCTGCTGAAACACGGCTTCGGTGGGGGAGCATGTGCGGAGACGAACCATGGATCCGGGCCGGTCCGGTGCGTCTTCCACCGCTCGGGGGCGTGCGCGTATGGTCGATGTGGACCGACCCGGAGATCCCTTGCGGAAGGGAGTGGGCGGCCATGGTCGAACACCGGATTCTGGGTCCTGACGACGGCGAGCTCTATCAGCCGGAGCAGGCGTGCGGGGACCGCTTTCTGATCAACGGCCGCGACTGGGGCGGTCGCTTCGCACTTGTCGAACACCGCCTGCCCCCGAAGGTGCTGGCGGCGCCCGTGCACAAGCACACCGGAGAGGATGAGTTCAGTTTCATCCTCGAGGGATCGGTCGGTGCGAGGTTCGGGGGCGAGGAGGTCGTCGCCGGGCCAGGTGACCTCGTTTTCAAGCCGCGCGACGAGTGGCACACGTTCTGGAACGCGGGGGACACCCCGGCCCGGTTGCTGGAGGTCATCTCCCCCGGTGGTCTGGAGGAACTGTTCCGGTGGCTCGACCGACTGGGCCGTGAACCGGGTCAGGAGGAACTGGAGGAGAAGATCGGTCCCTACGGTTGCGAGGCGGACATGGCGGCAACCATGACGCTCGTCGCCCAGCACGGTTTGATCTTCTGAAACGAGCCCTGCTCAGGCGCCCACGGTCCCGTCGACCCCCTCGCGCAGAAAGTCCGCGTGGCCGTTGTGCCGGCCGTACTCCAGGAGCACGTGCACCATCACCATCCGCAGCGAGACGTCCTTGCCCCATCGCGGCTGATGTCCGGCCCGGTCCAGGGAGTCCGCCTCCCGCTCGATACGGCGCGAGTTCTCCACCTCGGCCTCCCAGGCCGCGAAGGCCTCCTCCCTGGTCGACGCGCTCGCGTCGTACGCCGCCTGGAAGTCGATCTCGTCGGACCAGACCAGGGGCGCCTCGATGTCCTCGAACACCCGGCGGAACCAAGCGCGCTCCACCTCCGCCATGTGCCGCACCAGACCGAGCAGCGACAGTGTGGACGGGGGCATCGACCGCCGACGCAACTCGTCGTCGCTGAGCCCTTCGCACTTCATCGCGAGGGTGGCGCGGTGGTAGTCGAGGAAAGCCCGCAGCATGTCGCGTTCGCTGCCGAAGCCGGGCGGTCCTGTGCGGGTGTCGCTGGTCACTGGCTGTGCTCCTCCTCCGTGCCGGTATCCGCGGTCAGTATCCACCCTGGCCCAGGTGCTGTCCGGACCGGGCGGCACCTGGGCGCCGGCCGCCGGGTCGGCGCCAACTCGCCGCCCGGGCGGCCGGGTTGGAGCGGGGTGCGAACTCGGCCGGTTCCGGCCTTGTGTCCAAGCTCAGCGCCACCGCAGTGGCCGCCGCCGGCACCATCGGCTTCGTGGGACTCGTGGCACCGCACGCGGCCCGTGCCCTCGTGGGCCGGCAGCACGTCCGGGTGGTGCCGGTCGCGGTGCTCCTCGGAGCCGTGCTCGTCTGCACCGCCGACCTGGTGGGCCGGACCGTGATCGCACCGGCCCAGCTCGGCGCCGGCCTGATGACCGCCGTGATCGGCACCCCGTACTTCCTTCATCTGCTCGTACGCAGCCGCCGGTAGAGCGGGTGCCGCCGCTCGGCGGCACCCGACCCGGCCGACAGGGGCGACCGCCGTTGTGCAACCTCCGGGTTGCGCCTGGAAATCTGATGTGCAACTCTGGAGTTGCACTGATGGTGGAGAGCGAACAAGGGAGTCCCCTCATGAGCGAGGACCGGATCGAAAGCGAGACCCTCATCGCGGCGCCGCTGGAGCGCGTGTGGTCGCTGGTGGCGCAGCCCGGGTTCTGGGTGGCCGACAAGGCCGGTCTGCCGGGCACCGTGGCCAGGGAAGGCGAGTCGATGGTGGCCAGGAACTCCGAACACGGCGACTTCCCGGTCCGGGTGGAGAAGGTCGAGCCGCCCACGTACCTGGCGTACCGCTGGACCAGCGCGTTCCCCGGAGAGGAACTGCGCGAGGACAACAGCACCCTCGTCGAGTTCACGCTGACCCAGGAAGGCGAGCAGACGCGGCTGCACGTCGTCGAGAGCGGCTTCGCGGCGCTGGCCGGGTCCCAGGAGCTGCGCAGCCAGAACCGGAAGGACCACAGCGAGGGCTGGCCCCTGGAGCTCGACGCACTCAAGACGCGCGCCGAGCAGCCATCCGCGTGACGGACCGAAGCCGCGCCGCCGGCGAGGCCGTCGACAGCGTGCTCGTCGCGCTGGCCGACCCGACGCGGCGTCAGCTCCTGGAACTGCTGGCCGCGCAGGGCGAGGCCACCGCGACGACGCTCGCCGAGCCGCTTCCCGTCTCACGACAGGCGGTGGTCAAACACCTCGCCGTGCTCGACGCCGCCGGGCTGGTCTCCGCCACCCGGGTGGGGCGCGAGGTGCGGTACGCGGTACGGCCCACGGCCCTGGACGCGACGGCGCGATGGATGGCAGCGCTCGCGGCCGACTGGGACCGGCGGCTGGCGAACATCAAGCGCGTCGCCGAGGCGGCGGAGGAAGCGGAGCGGGATTCGCGCTAGCACTCGCTGAGCCGACCTCCAGCACCCCGGCCGGGTGGGCTGCTGGAGGCCGGCTCAGCGAGAGCAGTGCTCGGCGTGCGGCGCGCGCAGGGCGGGGCGTGGCTCGTTAGGATGCGGGCATGAGTCAGCACACCCGTCGCGAGGTCGGGCCCTTCGGGGCGCGCGCCTGCGTGATGCTGGTGCTGGCCGTCCTTCTGGGCCTCGTGGCCATGCACGGCCTGGCGCCCGGTACCGCCTTCGCTTCCACCGGCACGGTGTCGGCCACCGCCGGTACGACGGCCCCCGCCGAGGCGCACGACGACCCGGCCGGGTGCGACTGCGCGGAAGGGGTCCACCGCAACGGCGTCCACGAGGGTCACCACGACGGCGGGGGCGGACACGTCTCGCACGCCGACGCGACGTGCGCCGCGAGCGGCACGAGCGCAGCCCCCGTACTTCCTCCCCTTGTTCCCTCCGGGGCCTGGACACAGCCCGCCGCGGATCACCCCTTGGCGTCCGCCTTCGAGGCGCCCTTGGGCATTCACGACCCGCCGTCACTGAGCGAACTGCAACTCCTGCGCATATAGGGCAGCCCCGGCGCGCCCGGCCTTCCGGCCGGTGCCGCCCCGCGAGCCGTGCCCGATCGAACGCACAACACAGGAGTAGCACCACCATGACCGCACACCGTGCCCTGATCCGTCGTGCCGCCGCTGTCGCAGCCGCGGCCACCGCGGCCGTCCTGCTCGCCGCTTGCGGTGGGGGAGACGACAGCTCCTCCGGCCACAGCGGCCACGCGCCCTCGGCGCCCAGCGCCTCGGCTTCCCCTCAGGAGGGCGAGCACAACGCCGCCGACGTGTCCTTCGCGCAGGGGATGATCCCCCACCACCGGCAGGCGGTGGAGATGGCCGGCCTGGCGGCGACCCGCGCCGGTTCCGCCGAGGTCGAGGCGCTGGCCGCCGAGATCAAGAAGGCGCAGGACCCGGAGATCAGGACCCTGTCCGGGTGGCTCGACTCGTGGGGCGAGGACGTTCCCGAGGAGGACGAGGGCGGCGAGCACGCCGGTCACGCCATGTCCGGAATGATGACGCCCGAGGAGATGGCGGAGCTGGAGAAGGCGTCCGGCGAGGCCTTCGACACCGCGTTCCTCGAGATGATGATCAAGCACCATGAAGGTGCCGTCGAGATGGCGAGGACCGAGCAGGCCGACGGCTCGTACCGGCCCGCCAAGGACATGGCCGGCGACATCGTCACCTCCCAGAGCGCCGAGATCACGCGCATGAACGAGCTGCTCGGCAAGAACTGACAGCGGACGTTCCCGCAGCGGGGACGGCGCCGCCGCCCCGCTGCCTCCGGCCGGAAACTCCGGCCGCCCCGATCGGGGCAGCCGGGCGGCGAGGCTCCGCCGCAGGTGTTCAACGCAGCGTGAGCGGGGTCTCTGATGCCACGTGGTTCAGCTTTTCCGGGTTGCGGACGTAGTAGAGGCCGGTGACCCGGGCGTCCTCGACACTGATCGCCATGACGCCGTCGATCTCGCCGTCCAGGTGGACGAGGAGCGCCGGGCTGCCGTTGACGACGGTCGGCGCGACGCTGATCGGGAGTTTGTTCTTGCCGAGACCACCCATCATGAAGCGGGCCACCTTCTCGGCGCCGATGATCGGCCGCAGCGCGGCCTGCTTGATGCCGCCGCCGTCGCTCATCAGGACGATGTCGGGTGCGAGCACGTCGAGGAGGTCCTGCGGGTCGCCGGTTTCGAGCGCGCGCCGGAAGGACTCCAGGGCCGCCCGGGTCTCACTCGCGGAGACCGCCTGGCGTGGGCGGCGGGCGTCGACGTGCCGGCGGGCGCGGTGGGCGATCTGGCGGACGGCGGCGGGGGTCTTGTCGACGGCGGCCGCGATCTCGTCGTAGCCCACGTCGAAGGCCTCGCGCAGCACGAAGACGGCGCGCTCGGTCGGCGACAGCGTTTCGAGGACGAGCATCATCGCCATCGACACGCTCTCGGCGAGTTCGACGTCCTCCGCCACGTCCGGCGCGGTGAGCAGCGGCTCGGGCAGCCAGGGGCCGACGTAGGCCTCCTTGCGGCGCTTCATGGTGCGCAGCCGGTTGAGCGCCTGGCGGGTCGTGATCCTCACCAGGTAGGCACGCTGGTCACGGACCTGCTCCAGGTCGACCTTGACCCATCGCAGCCAGGTCTCCTGGAGGACGTCCTCGGCGTCGGCGGCCGATCCGAGCATCTCGTAGGCAACGGTGAAGAGCAGGTTGCGGTGGGCGACGAAAGTGTCGGTCGCCGGGTCAACGGGCTGGTCGCTCATCTGTCGAACCTTCCATCACGGCCGGACCTGGTCGCCGACGGCCTTCGAGCGTGCTTCCACAACGATGTTCGTTCTGCCTCAAGACACCGCGCGGCCGATCGCTGTGACAGCGCGTGCGGCACATCACTCGACAGGGGCGCTCCGGCCCGCGGAGTCCTCCGGGCGCAGTCCCGTCAGGGTGACCGCGACGAGGCGGCGGACCGCGGCCTTGCCCCGCAGCCCGCCGGCCGCCGTGAGCGCGTGGAGGCAGTAGCTCGCCAGCTCGTCCGTTGCCACGTCGCGGCGGATCGCGCCGCCGCGAGCTCCTTCGTCGAGCAGGTCGCGGATGATGCCGTGCAGATGCCCGTGGGCCCGGGCGACGTGCTCGCCGCGGTGCAGCAGGCCCGCCAGTTCGTCACCGTGACGCTCGTGCGCGATCGACGCGTACGCCTCCAGCACCGCTCGCAGCCGTTCGACCGGAGTGCCTTCCCGGTCCCGGACCTTCGCCAAGTGGTCCACGTGCGCGTGCACCTGACGTTCGTGCCACGCCAGCAGAACCGCTTCGACGTCGGGGAAGTACTTGTAGAGCGTCGCCCGGCCGATGCCGGTCTCCGTGGCGACCTGCGACATCGTCACCGCCCGCAGCCCGTCCGAGGCGATCAGTCGCGCGGTCGCGTCCAGGATCGCGTCACGCACCGCACGGCGGTGTTCCTCGACCGTCTCGTTCCACAGCTTGGGCACCCCCTCAGTATGCTGCCCGCCAGGTGCGAAACGGTCTGGTTATAGTGAAGACACTCTGTCTCGCAAAACGTGCGGCACGGAGGTCCGGCCGCGGACGAGCGCCACAGATGGGGACCGTCATGACAGACCCGCTTTCCACCCCCGAGCCCCCGGATGAGAGCGGTGCGCCGCGCTGGGTGAAGGTCCTCGGCGGCATCGCGCTCGCGCTGGTCGTGGTGATCCTGGTCGTGCATCTCGCCGGTGGCGGCATGGGAGGGCACACACCATGACGGCCATGCCGCCCCGGATACGCAAGATCGCGCTCACCGCGCACGTCACGTCCTCCGTCGGCTGGATCGGCGCGGTGGCCGTCTTCCTCGTTCTCGCCGTCACCGGACTGGGCAGCCAGGACCCGCAGACCGTGCGGGCCGCGTACCTGGCCATGGAGCTGACCGGACGGCTGGTCATCGTGCCGCTCGCCCTCGCCTCGCTGCTCACCGGGCTCGTCCAGTCGCTGGGCACGGTCTGGGGACTGTTCCGCCACTACTGGGTCCTGGTCAAGCTCCTGATCGGCGTCCTGGCCACGGTGTTGCTCCTCGTCCACATGCGGCCCGTCGGCCACATGGCCGACGCCGTGCGGCAGGCGACCCTGACCGAAGGTGAACTCGGTGGTCTGCGGATCCAGTTGGCCGCCGACGCCGGTGCGGCGCTCCTCGTACTGCTCGTCGCGGTGGCACTGTCGGTCTTCAAGCCCCGGGGGACGACCCGCTACGGGCGGCGCCGCATGCGGGCGGCTGCGCCGCGCTAGCCCTGTCGACCCGGCCCGTCGAGCAGGGCGAGGGCGCGCGTGCCGGTCGAGCGTCCGGCAGTCCCAAGGCGAGGTGAAAGGCCGACGAGCGCGGACGGTAGGCGTGCCCGGGCGACGGTGACGTCGTCAGCCGCCCGACGGGCTGACAGACTGCCGGGACACGCCGCGGGTGCTGTCCCGACAGGGGCGGTTCCGTGGCCGGCGGGGACGCGCAGGGCCCCCGTCGGGGCAGGTTCGGAGAGCTGATGCAGGAGCACGACCCGACGCCGGCCGATGACCAGCGCCGGCACTGGCAGGAGACGTACGCCGCCCATCCCGCGATGTACGGGGACCAGCCGTCGGCCGCGGCCGTCCACGCGCTGGACCGCTTCCGTGCCGCGGGCGCCCGCCAGGTGCTCGAGCTGGGCGCGGGCCACGGCCGGGACACCCTCTTCTTCGCCAGGGCCGGCCTCACGGTCATCGCCACCGACTTCAGCCGCACCGGTATCGATCAGCTGCGCACCGCCGCGGACGGGGCGGGCCTGACGGGCCTGGTGAGTGCCGCCGTCCATGACGTGCGCCGACCGCTGCCGCTCGGCGACGGGTCGGTGGACGCGGTCTTCGCGCACATGCTGCTGTGCATGGCTCTGTCGACCGACGAGATCCACGCCGCCGTCGCCGAGGTGCGCCGGGTGCTGCGGCCCGGCGGCGTTTTCGTCTACACCGTCCGCCACACCGGCGACGCGCACTACGGCCGGGGAACCGCCCACGGCGACGACATCTACGAACACGGCGGCTTCGGCGTGCACTTCTTCCCGCGCCGCCTCGTCGACGCGCTGGCCGAGGGCTGGCAGCTCGAGGAGGTCCAGTCGTTCGAAGAAGGAGAACTGCCCCGGCGCCTGTGGCGCGTCACCCAGGTCCGACCCGCCTGAGGCCCGGACCGCCGTCGAGCTTGCCTGCTCGGCCACGGGGGTCGGCGGCCGATCCCGCCGATCGCTGTACCTATCCGCTCGGCTGCCGGGTCCGCGTCATCCGGCCGCCCCGCGTCGAGCCGGCCGACCACCTGGATCGTCCATGCCGGAACCACCATGCGCAGGTCCTGGCCGGCGGCCTCGCGAGCCTGCCGGTGACTGCGAGGCCCCGCCGTACCCGAAGCGGGCGCGCCGCAGGGAGCCGACGCATGGTACGCGCCGAGCTCCCCGGTGGCGTCGCCCCGGCGGCGCGGTGTTCACCCCCGCTGGGCGTCGATCTCGGCGATGAGGGCCTCGATGCGGGTCCTGATCTCGTCGCGGATGGGGCGGACGGACTCCACGCCCTTGCCGGCGGGGTCTTCGAGGGCCCAGTCGAGGTACTTCTTGCCCGGGAAGATCGGGCAGGCGTCGCCGCAGCCCATGGTGATGACGTAGTCGGACGCCTGGACGGCCTCGGTGGTGAGGATCTTCGGGGTGGCGGCGGAGATGTCGATGCCGACTTCCTTCATGGCCTCGACGGCGGCGGGGTTGACCTGGTCGCCGGGGACGGAGCCGGCCGAGCGGACCTCGATCCTGTCGCCCGCGAGGTGGTGGAGGAAGCCGGCGGCCATCTGGGAGCGGCCCGCGTTGTGGACGCAGACGAACAGCACGGAGGCGAGCGGGGCGGAGGACATGGGCTCTTCCTTCACGAGGTGGGGCAGCGGTTCGAGGACAGGCGGTACGAGGGGTGCGGGCGGGGCAGGGGCCGGCGGAGCATGATGCGGCGCCTTCACCGTCGCGGCTGTCGTCGCGGATCCGCCGCATGCGGCGACTGCGCGCCGGCCCCTGGGTCAGCAGCCAGGTCAGTCCGGACTGGTATCAGCCGAACATGATGTGACAGTATCAGCCCATGATGACGTCAGTCGACACTGATCTCCTACGGGTACTGGCCGACCCGCTCAGGCTCCGGATCGTGACCCTGCTCGCCCGCGAGACCTTGTGCACCACCCACCTCGTGGAGGAGACGGGTGCCCGCCAGACCAACCTCTCCAACCACCTGAAGGTGCTGCGCGAGGCCGGGGTCGTGGAGACCGAGCCGTGCGGCCGCTTCACCTACTACAAGCTCCGTCCGGACGTCATCGCCCAGCTCGCCGGCCAGTTCGCCGACCTGGCCGAGTCCGCCCGTTCCGCCACCGACAACAAGAGGGCCTGTCCGTGACACGCACCGAAGGACCCGCGGCGACCCGCGCCGAAACACCCGCGACGCCCGGCGCCGAAGGGACCGCGACCGCTGGCGACCCGGGGCACGCCACCGCCGAGGAACGGTCGGTCGTCGCGAAGCTGTCGACGCTCGACCGTTTCCTCGCCGTCTGGATCCTGATCGCCATGGGCCTCGGCCTGGGGCTCGGCCGGCTGATCCCCGGCCTGAACGACGCGCTGGCGAAGGTGGAGATCGGCGGCATATCGCTGCCGATCGCCGTCGGCCTGCTGATCATGATGTACCCGGTCCTCGCGAAGGTCCGCTACGACAAGCTGGACGCCGTCACCGGCGACCGCAGGCTCATGGTCTCCTCGCTGGTCGTCAACTGGGTCCTCGGGCCGGCGGTGATGTTCGCCCTCGCGTGGATCTTCCTGCCCGACCTGCCCGAGTACCGCACCGGCCTGATCATCGTCGGACTCGCCCGCTGCATCGCCATGGTCATCATCTGGAACGACCTGGCGTGCGGCGACCGGGAGGCCGCCGCCGTCCTGGTCGCGCTGAACTCGGTCTTCCAGGTCGTCGCCTTCGGCCTGCTGGGCTGGCTCTACCTCGACCTGCTGCCCGGCTGGCTCGGCCTCGGCGACGGCGAGAGCCTCGACATCTCGATGTGGAAGATCGCGCTCAACGTCGTCGTCTTCCTCGGAATCCCGCTCCTCGCCGGATTCCTGACCCGGCGGATCGGTGAGAAGAAGCTCGGCCGCGAGCCGTACGAGAACAACTTCCTGCCGAAGATCGGCCCCTGGGCGCTCTACGGCCTGCTGTTCACGATCGTCGTCCTCTTCGCCCTCCAGGGGAAGACGATCACCTCACAGCCGCTGGACGTCGCCCGGATCGCGCTGCCGCTGCTCGTCTACTTCGCCGTCGTCTGGTTCGGCACCTTCGCGCTCGGCAAGCTGATCGGCCTGAACTACGACCGCACCGCGACCCTGGCCTTCACCGCGGCCGGAAACAACTTCGAACTCGCGATCGCGGTCGCCATCGCCACCTTCGGCGTCACCTCCGGCCAGGCCCTCTCCGGCGTCGTCGGCCCTCTCATCGAGGTCCCCGTCCTCGTCGCCCTGGTCTACGTCTCCCTGGCGTGGCGCAGGAAGTTCACCGCGGCGCAGCCGGTTTCATGACGCAACGCGCCGACGTGGTGGTGGTCGGCGGCGGCCAGAGCGGGCTCGCCGCCGGCTACCACCTGCGCCGCCTCGGCATCGACTTCGCCGTTCTGGACGGCGGGTCGCTGCCGGGCGGCGCCTGGCAGCACACCTGGGACTCGCTTCGCCTGTTCTCCCCGGCCGCGTACTCGTCGCTGCCGGGCCGTCTGATGCCGGCGCAGCCGGGCGAGACGTATCCGGACGCCGGGCATGTGCTCGAGTACCTCGCGGACTACGAGAAGCGGTACGAGCTGCCCGTCCGGCACGGTGTCCAGGTCCGGGCGGTGCACCGCGACGGGGCGTTCCTGCGGGTGGAGACCGACGCGGGCGCCTGGCGGTGCCGGGCGGTCGTCAGTGCGACGGGCACCTGGTCCCGCCCGTTCCTGCCCGCCGTTCCCGGCCGGGGAGTCTTCGCCGGCCGGCAGCTGCACACCACCGACTACCGCCGCCCTGCCGACTTCGCCGGGCAGCGCGTGATCGTCGTGGGTGGCGGCAACTCCGGCGCCCAGATCGCCGCCGACCTCGCCCTGGACGGCGTGCGGCTCACGTGGGTGACGCGGCGTCCGCCGCGCTACCTCGCCGACGACATCGACGGCCGTGTCCTCTTCGACGTCGCCACGGCCCGTCGCCGCGCACTCGACGAAGGCCGCACCGACAGCGGCGGCGTCGCCTCCCTCGGCGACATCGTCGCCGTCCCGCCGGTCCGGGCCGCCCGCGACGCCGGACTGCTCGAGCCCCGGCCTCCGTTCACCCGGCTCACGGCCACCGGCGCCGAGTGGACGGACGGCACCACGGCCGAGGCGGACACCGTCATCTGGTGCACCGGCTTCCGTGCGGCCCTGTCCCACCTCGCGCCTCTCGGACTGCGCGGGCCACGCGGCCGCATCGCGACCGAAGGCACCCGCGCCGTCGACGAGCCGCGCCTGCACCTCCTCGGCTACGGCGACTGGACCGGACCCGCCTCCGCCACCCTGATCGGCGTCGGCCGGCCCGCCCGCGACGCGGCCCGCGAGGTCGCCCGACTGCTGCACTGAGGCCCAAGACCGCCCTGCCTCACCGGAGCCTCCGTACGGGCGCAGGCATCCTGACCGCGGAAGGTTCCGACAGCCCCACGCCGACCGGCCGTCGCTCCTTGGACGAGGCGGTCCGACGGGCGACACTGCAGGCATGGAGGAGCCGCCGCTCGACGTACTGATCGTGGGTGCGGGGCCGACAGGCCTGGCCCTGGCGGCCCAGCTGCGGGCGTACGGCGTCCGGTTCCGGATCATCGACCGGCACCTGGACCGCGCCCGCGAGTCCCGCGCACTGGCCGTTCAGCCGCGGACGCTGGAAGCTCTGGCGCCCTTCGGGGTGAGCGAGGAGCTGGTGCGGCGCGGCAATCCGGCGGTGCGGCTGAGCATGCATCTGCCGGGCAGGACGGTGCGGGTGCCGCTGTTCGACCTGGGCGTCGCCGACACGCCGTACCCCTTCCTGCTGTTCCTGTCGCAGGCCGAGACGGAGAGCGTCCTCGGCCGGTACCTGACCGACGGCGGGACACCCCTCGAGCGGGGTGTCGAGCTCGTGGGGACGGTGGGCGCCGGTGAACAGGTGGCCTGCCGCCTGAGGAGAGGGGACGGGGCAGAGGAACGGGTGACCACGCGCTACGTGGCCGGCTGTGACGGGGCCCGCAGCACCGTGCGGCAGCAGGCCGGCATCGGTTTCGAGGGCCACTCCTACCCGCAGACGTTCCTGCTCGCCGACCTGGAGGCCGACGGTCTCGAGCCGGGAGCGGCGCACGCCTGTATGACCGACGCAGGGATGGTGTTCTTCTTCCCGCTCGTGTCGCCCGCGAGCTGGCGGATGCTCGCGATCAGACCCCCCGACACACCGGATACCGCCGGAACGGCGGTGAGCCTCGCGATGCTCCAGTCCCTCGTCGACCGCTACGTCGACCTGCCGCTGCGCTTGCGCGACCCGGTGTGGATGACCGACTTCAAGATCCACAACCGTGGCGCCGGCCGCTACCGCTCGGGGCCCTTCTTCCTGGCCGGCGACGCGGCCCACATCCACAGCCCCGCCGGCGCCCAAGGGATGAACACCGGCATCCAGGACGCCCTCAACCTCGGCTGGAAACTCGCCATGGTCTGCCGGGGCACCGCACCGGCCGCCCTGCTGGACACCTACGATGCGGAACGCGCACCGGTCGGCCGTGACGTCCTGCGCTTCACCGACCTCGCCTTCAAGATCGCGACCAGTGCCCACCCCCTGATCCGGTCGGCACGCACCCGCCTCGCGCCCCGCGTCGCGCCGCTCGTCCTGCGTCCTGCGCCGCTGCGCGCCGCCGTCTTCCGCCGGCTCGGCCAGCTCGCCGTCGACTACCGGCGCAGCCCGCTCACCGCCGCGGGCTCCCGGCCGCCCCGCCACGGCCCGAGAGCCGGCGACCGGCTGCCGGACACTCCGCCCGGCCTGCAGGCCCTGACCGCCCGGCCCGGCCACCACCTGCTTCTCTGCGGTCCGCCGGGCAGCTGGAACGGCTCCCCGGAGCCCGCCGCTCCGGCCCGGGGACGCGCGGGCCTCCTCCACGTCCACAGACTCGGAACGAACGCGCCCTGGGCAGGCACCGTTCACTGCCTGGTGCGGCCCGACGGCTACATCGCCTACCTCGCGACGGGCACGGACCTGACCGGTCTCGTCGCCCACCTCGACCGCTGGCTCCCGCCCCGGGAACCGGAACGCCCAGGGCCCTGAACGGGAACGCCGCCGGGCGCCTGCCGGGCGGGACCCACCGGGGCCCGAACGTGACCCGCAGCCGCCGGGGACGCCCGACCGCGCTGCTAGCGTTGCCTCTTGGACGAGGGGGCGAAAGCAGCAGATGACACCGACCACGTTCCGTATCGGGGGCGATCTGACCGTACGCCGGCTGGGGTTCGGTGCCATGCACCTGCCGACCGAGCCCGGTTCCGCCAGGGAGACGTCACTCGCCGTCGCCCGGCGGGCCGTCGAACTGGGCGTCACGCTCATCGACACCGCGTACCTGTACGGCGGGGGAGCCAACGAGGAACTCCTCGCCGAGGCCCTGCACCCCTACCCGGACGGGCTGCTCATCACCACCAAGGTCGGCGTCGCGCGATCCGGTCCGTCGGGGGAGTGGCGGCTCGACGGGCGGCCGGCCGTCCTGCGCGGGCAGGTCGAGGAGGCGCTGCGCCGACTGCGCGTCGAGCGCGTCGAGTTGCTCCAGCTGCACCGGATCGATCCGCAGACGCCGCTCGCCGACCAGGTCGGCACCCTGCGGGACCTGCGCGACGAGGGCAAGATCGGCCGGATCGGACTGTCGGAGGTCACCGTCGCCGAGCTCGAGGAGGCGAGAGGGATCGTCGACATCGCGAGCGTGCAGAACCGCTACAGCCTTCTCGACCGTGAGTACGAGCCCGTGCTCGCCGCCTGCGAGGCGGCCGGGATCGCGTTCCTGCCCTGGCGGCCGGTCGCTTGGGGGAAGGCGGGGGCGAACGACGAGATCGCCGCCGTGGCCGCCGAACTCGACGCATGCCCGACGCAGGTCCTGCTCGCGTGGCTCCTCGGGCACTCACCGGTCGTCCTGCCGATCCCGGGCACCACGCGGATCGACCATCTGGAAGAGAATCTCGCCGCCGAAGGTCTCCACCTGCCGCCCGCCCTCCGCGACCGCCTCGACGGGCTGGCCGCGCCGGAGTAGAGCCACGGCCGAACGTCGTGTGTCCCCCACGACCGCTGGGCCGGGTCCGCGGCCGGCCGGTCGGCTTTCCTGGTCGGCTTTCCTCGGGAAAAGCAGCAGCGGCCGGTGACCGGGCGGGACCATTTCTCGCCGTCCGGCCGGTGTACCCGCGGCTCCCGATTACCTGACGTCCTTTTTGTGCGCTTTGATGCCGACTTCGCCGTGTGGTGTCCTGGCCGGGGGCGTTCAAGGGGAGTCGGCATGTCCGTATTGATATGTATTCAATGTCCTTGAGTGGCGCGAAGGCGATTACGATGCTGTGACTGTGGTGTGAAGATCAAGGACGAGGCGACTGCCCGCTGGGTGCGGGAAGAAAAGAAGAAAAGGGGGAAAGGTGATTCCGCTTGTTCCGCCGGCCGCCGGGCTCGGCGCTGTTCCCGTGTCTGCGGACGCAGTCCCGACGATTGCCGCCGGCCGGCCTTCGCCGGCCGTGCGCATGGGCTCGGACGGCGCCGGTGACCGGCCCGGATGGACGGGCGGCGGAACATGGTGCCCCGTTCCGGAGGGGCGACGTGCGCGGGCTCGTGGTCACCTGTCGGTCCACCGTCGACCGGGTCGTGGCCGAGCGGAAGTCGTCCCCACCGAGTCTCTTTGCGTCGGAAGAAAACCGAAACACCTATGGTGATGGTCCGGCCGGAAGGGCCGGCCGTTTCCGGTGAACGAGGAGATTCAGGCTTCAGGGCGCTCAGAGCGGCCGTGCCTGCACTGCTCGCTTATTCCGCGATTCGTATTCTGTGTCTTGCGGTGCTCTATCTCTGGTCCTGGTTCACGGGGCGCGATGCGACCGATCTGCTTGCGCGGCGCTGGGATTCCCTGTGGTACGTCAGGGTCATTGAAGAAGGATACGGTTTCACTCTTCAGGCGCCGGACGGCAGAGTCCTTTCCAACATGGCCTTCTTCCCTCTTCTGCCATGGCTCGAATCGCTGGTGTCGGCGGTCACGTCTTTGAGCCCCGCGCACGCGGGTCTTTTCATCAGTGCGGTCGCGTCCCTGGTTGCCGCTTACGGGATATTCACCGTCACGGAGCAGCTCTACGGGCCCAGGAGCGGCTTTTTCGCCGTTGTCCTCTGGGCGGTGCTGCCGGTCGGCATAGTCCAGTCGATGGCCTACAGCGAATCGCTGTTCGTGGCCCTGGCTGTCTGGTCGTTGCGGTGGTCCATGAACGGGGACTGGATGCGCGCCGGCGTCCTCGCTTCGCTCGCCGGCCTGACGCGTCCGGTCGGTCTGGCGGTCACCGCGGCGGTCTGGGCCGCGGCGCTCGTCCAGATATGGGCGACCTCCGACAACCGGGACGGGGTCCGGCCGGCGGGCCGGATGGTTCTGGGCCTTTGCGTCGCCCCCTTGGGGGCCGTCGGCTACATACTGTGGGTCGGTCACCGGACGGGCACGCCCTGGGGTTACCTCGATGTACAGGCCGAGTGGGGCAACGGTTTCGACGGCGGGCTGGCCTTCTCGAAATTCATCGCCGGTCTTCTCCTCGGTCCGTCATTCCTCGCGGGACTGGCCCTGCTCGCCGGTGTGTTCGCGATCGGATGGCTCTACAGAAGGACCATCATCGAGAAACAGCCCGTCGCGCTGACCGTTTACTGCGGAGTGGTGGTGATCCTCGCGATCTGCGCCTCCGGGTATTTCGGCTCCAAGCCCCGCCTGCTGATTCCCGCCTTTCCGCTGCTCCTTCCTCTCGCCAACATGCTCAGCCGCGCCGCAGGGGCGAAGGCGGTGGGCATCGCCGGAACGGCCGCCCTGGTCGCGGCCGTCTACGGCGCCTTCTGGCTGAACGGGTCCGGGCCGCCATAGCGCGCGACCGGCGGTGGCGAAGCGAGGAGTGGCCGGCATCGCCGCAGCCCTCAGTTGCTGCTGCCGACACGCTCACCGGTGAACATCTCCGAGAGGGGCAAGCGCCCTGATCGTGCGGAGCCGGGATGAGTTCCGCGGTCGTCGAAGGTCCACCCCCTTGGGCCGCCGGTGCGCGGCGGCCCCTGTCGGGGATCCGTCTCCCCGGGCACACGAGAGAAGGGAAGAGCAGCGTGACAGTGATCGTTGCGGGCAGGTTGTACGTGGATCCGATGGACCGGGACCGCTTCGTCGAGGGCCATCGCCCCATCGTTGAGGCGGCCCGCAGCCACCCAGGCTGCCTCGATCTGTCCATCTCACCCGACCCGATCGAGTCGGGACGGGTGAACAACTTCGAGTGCTGGGAGTCGCAGGAGGCCCTCGACGCCTTCCGAGCGGTGGCCCCGCGCCCCTCCGCATCCGTCGAGATCAGGGACGCCCAGGTACTCAAGCACGACGTCTCGCACACCGGTCCGCCCTTCGACTGGCGGCATCGCCCGGAGGAGGCCGCCCTCGCCGGTCGTGTGACCGCCCGGCGAGGGCGTTTCGGTGAGCCGGCGCCGGCCACGACCTGGCCGAACGAGACGGGCACCAAGGTGCCCGGACGGCCCGTGCGACGTCAGGTCCGCCGCACCGCCGGCACGACTCCGCACCGCGCGCACAGCTGATGGATGCGGCCGCGAGCATCGTGCCAGGGCCTGGTGCCGTCCCCGCCGCCGCACACCCGGCACGCCGGCGTCGCACGCGTCCCGGCGGGCGGGGCCGGGGAGCGCAGTACCCGCTCGACCACCACCGCGAGCGGCTCGGTGGGATGAAAACGAGGGTCGGGGCAGTAGGCGATGTTCTGCCACCCGCGCTGCCAGGCGCGCCAGGACTCATCGGCCGCCACCTGTCGAAAGCCCCGCGCCTTGCTCGCTTCGCGCCTCGCGGCGAAGGCGCGCTCACTCTCGACCCACAACCGGCGCGCGTGGTGCAACTTCTCGACCGCGCGCACGAGCGACGCGGGATCCCTGTCCACAGGCGTCGGGATCCGCGCGCTGAGGCAGAGGTGGTGATACGTGGCCCGGAAGCCGTACGGGGAGAAGTGCACGAGGCACGACCGCAGGTTCGTATGCCGGACGCCCGCCGGCAGGCCCTCGTCGTGGACCCGTCGGCGGTGCGTGCTGAAGCTGCTCATCCACGGGACGTTATGGCCCGCGGCGAGGGTGCGGCACCTCACTTCTGCGGCCGGAGCGGGCGTCGGCCGGTCGGCCATATCCCGTTGTCGGCACCCGGGGCGCGGCCATAGGGTCACCGTCATGTCTGTACGTGTCCGTATGCGTCAAGCCCTGCCCCAAGCCATGCGCGCCCGCGACAAGGTCGCGGTGAGCGCTCTGCGCGCCACGCTCGCGGCACTGGACAACGCGGAGGCGGTGCCCGCCGGATCCAGCGGTCTCCGTGGCTCGGCGGCCATCGAGGAGTCACCGGTCGGCGCCGGCGCTACCGAGGTGGCGCGGCGGGAGCTGAGCGAGCACGACACCGCGGACATCGTGCGCGCCGAGATCGCCGAACGGCTGGAGGCCGCGGCGGAATTGACCGCGCCGGCACACGCGGACCGGGCCGAACGGCTCCGCGCGGAAGCTGCCGTGCTGCTCGCTTTCCTCGACGGCACCGGCTCCGGCGCCGCGTAGGGCCACGCCGGGCGGTCCCGCCCGGCCGTGCCGGACGCCGGCAGGCGCCCCGCCCGCCCCGTGGCGTTGCCGACGCCGGCAGGGACCGGAGACGTGCGGTCGCACCGGCGACCGCGGCTGCCGCTTCAAGGACCGGACGGCTACCGACGGCGCTGGTGTCCCGGCCCGCACAGCACAGCGGGCCGGCGCGCCCGATCGGCGGTCCCCCTCCGGGCCGCCGCGAGGGCCCCCGGCACAGGACTTGCGGTGCCACGGGGTGGCGGGACCCTGGAAGAGGCCGTGGGTGAACCGGCCCGGACGCACGCTGCGCGGCCGCCGGCAAGCGGGACCGGAGAGGACGACGTCATGAAGGCACTGGTGTTCCAAGGCCCGGGACAGACGTCCTGGCAGGACGTTCCGGACCCCGATCTCAAGGACGCCGCCGACGCGGTGATCCGCGTCGACGCCGTCACCATCTGCGGCACGGACCTCCACATCATCAAGGGAGACGTGCCCGAGGTGACGCCCGGCACGGTCCTGGGCCATGAAGCGGTCGGGGAGGTGGTGGAGGTCGGGAGCGAGGTGCGTACGGTCCGCCCCGGTGACCGCGTGCTGGTCTCCTGCATCGCGGCGTGCGGCCGATGCGTCTTCTGCCGGGAGAACCGCTACGGACAGTGCCGCGGGGGCGGCGGATGGGTGCTCGGGCATCTGATCGACGGAACCCAGGCCGAGTACGTCCGCGTGCCCTTCGCGGACCTCTCGGTGCACCCGCTGCCCGGCGCTGTGACGAGTGAGGACGCCGTCCTGCTCGCCGACATCTTCCCCACCGGCTACGAGGTGGGCGTCCTCAACGGGCGGGTGCGGCCCGGCGACACCGTCGTGGTGGTCGGCGCCGGGCCGATCGGGCTCGCCACCATCGCCACGGCGCAGCTCTACAGCCCGGGGCGGATCATCGCGGTCGACCTCGCGGAATCCCGGCTCCAGGCGGCACGGGACATGGGCGCCGATGCCACCGTCGGTGCCGACGAAGGCCCGGAGGCACTGGTCGAGGACCTCACGGAAGGACTCGGAGCCGATGTCGTCGTCGAGGCGGTCGGCGTACCGGAGGCGTTCGAGCAGTGCACCCGGATGGTGCGCCCGGGAGGCCATGTCGCCAACGTGGGCGTGCACGGCAGGCCCGCGGCGCTGCATCTCGAGGAGCTGTGGATCAAGGACGTGACGATCACGACCGGACTCGTCGACACGCACTCCACGCCGATGCTGCTGCGCATGATGGCGGCCGGGAGGCTCCCGGCGGCGTCGGCGATGGTCACGCACCGCTTCGAACTCGGGCAGATGGAAGAGGCGTACGACGTCTTCGCACGCGCCACGGACACCGGCGCCCTCAAGGTCGTGCTCGGCGGCCCGCGCCACGACGAGGTCAGTGTGCCCGCCTAGTCGGGGCGGGCCGGTGCACCGCCGTCCTGGTGTCACGGGCCGCTGTCGCCCGCGACCGGTCGCTGCTCCCCGTCCGCCAGCGCGGCCGCGGTGGCGCGGACGAAGGCTTCCGGATTGTCCAGCATGATGTTGTGCCCGCAATCCGGGATCGGCACGACGGCCACCCCCGCCTCGATCAGTTCCCCGGTCCCCCGGAGCGGGCCGTCGGCCTCGGGCAGCAGGTAGCTGCGGGGGATCTTGAGATCCAGCAGCAGTTCGCGCATGCCGGGGACGGTGCCGCGGGCGAGATGGACCGCGCTGCGGTGCAGGGCCTCGCGTCCGGCCAGGCGCATCGTGGACCACCAGTGCGGGCCCACCCGGTCGCGGACCTCCGCCCAGCCGCCGGCGAGGAACTCCTGCTCGGAGTAGGCGGCGATGCCGCTGCTGCCACCGGAGCCGGGCCGGCTCGGTATCGGGTCGAGGTTGGCGTCGACGAGGACCAGGCGGGAGACCAGGTGCGGATGCCGGGCTGCCAGGACGACGGCCACCGAGCCGCCCATGCTGTGCGCGATCAGCTCGGCGCCGACGACGCCCGCGGACGTCAGGGCCTGAGCGAGGGCATCGGCATGCGACTCGAGGGTGTAGTCGAAGTCGGTCGGCCGGTCGCTGATGCCATGACCGAGCAGGTCGATCAGCAGCGAACGACGTCCGGCAAGCGCGGGATGGACCGCGACTTCCGTGAAGTAGGCGGGCGACGTGGCGCCCAGACCGTGCACGTAGACACGGGGAGGTTCCTGCCCCGGCAGTTCGACCCAGCGGATCAGGTCACCCTCGGGGGTCGCGGCGGCACTGCGCACGGTCTGCTCCCTGCAATCAAGATCGATGGAGAGAAGAGAGTAGCCACAGCGCCCGACTGCCGGTGACGGCCTGGGCAATCGTCTCGTCGAGCTCGCCCCTGGAAGTCGATGCGCATCGCGGTCGCCGAGCAACCCCGGTCACGGGCACGGTGGCTCCGCCACCGGGCGCGGATGGTCACGGTGTGAGGCCGGTGTCATGCCCTCCGGGGGTGCCGGGGCGAGGCCGTTCCCGTCGCCGTGGTGAGACCGTCCCAGGGGCGTCGGCGTCCGCCGCTCACCGCGGCGATGCCGGTCTCGTCGTAGCGGGACGTCGCCAGGGACCAGGACAGGTTGCCGGCCATCACGTGGCGCATACCGTCCACGTAGTGGCTGACGTGCTCGCGTGACGGGGCGGGCACGCCCAGGTCGGCGAGCGTCCCGGGGAGGGAAGCGGCGAGCCGGGCGAAGCGCGCCGTCCGGGCGTTGGCGAGGGCCGTGATGTGCTCGACCGACTCCTCGAGCGTGCAGCCCTTGTGCTCACGCTCTATGACCACGCTGTTGTTGATGTCGCCGGCCGCCAACTCCTTGACCAGCGAGACGATGTCGTTGACGAAGATCACCACATCGCCGGTGATCTCGCGCATCTCCCGCAGCGGAAAGGAACGGTAGAGCTCGTCGGGCAGGGCGTAACCGCCGCACCGCTCGGTGAAGTCGAGGCAGGGCTGCACCCCTATGGAGTGCCGCCGCACTTCGAGGAACTGCTCGAGGGAGGGCAGACGGTCGGCATTGCGATGGTGTGCCTCGCCCACATGGGCCGCGAGGTACGCCTGCCAGTGGTCACGGAATCGCAACCGCCAGGCGTACGGGGCGCCGGCGGTGGACCGCAGCCAGATGTCCCGGAAGGCCCGGACCAGCGGCGTGTCCCGGACGTCGGCCGGCCGTGGCGCGCCGTCCGTCGTCATGGTCCCGACGAGTGCGTCCACGACGCCGCGGATCTCGTGGGGCCGGGTGCCCAGCCCGCCGTCGAACTGGTCGTCGAAGATGAAGAACCAGGCGTTGAAGTCGGCGGCCAGTTCGAGGTCGCCGGCCGAGGCGTCGGGGTAGAAGTACGCCATCAGCCGCTCAAGCCGCAGCGTGTCGTACTCGGCCGTCGCCTCGTCGCCCGTGAGCAGACCCGTCTCCTGCACCCACTGGAGCGTGTGCTGCCGGGCACGTTCCGCGTGGGGGTTCAGGCGCGCGGGGAACGGGATCCTGATGGCCGCGGTGCGCCGGGTGGGGTCCGAGGGGCTCGTGGGATCCGGAAGCCGGCGGCCGGAAGTCGTCTCGTGTGCCATGCGCCCCCCTGGGTGTAGCGGCGCGCAGGACCGGTTCGTGTGCGGGTCCGACACGTCCGAGTGCTCTTCCGAGACTAGGTGTTGCACCGGTGGAACGACCGTGGTCGGAGGTGGGGACGGGGTGCGCGAACCGCGCACACCGCCACTTGTGCGCCCCCTCGGCGCGCCCCCTCGGACGGCGTGGGCGAGAGTACCCAAAATCGGCCACGCTGTACCGCGATCAGATCATCCTGAGAGAAAAAGCCGTGCGGAGGACTACACATCGTCCTCGCGTGCGTACGCTTTGCGCACCCGGGGAGTTGGGATCTCGGGACGGGGACTCGGAACTCGGGACGACTCACGGTCGAGGGAACGGACATGGCGTACATGGGAGACCAGCCGGGGCGGCCACGCCGGCTGCTGCTGGAGCGCGAAACGGAAACCGCCGCGCTGGAAGGCCTGTTGGCCGAGCTGAGCGGGCCGTCCCAGGGACCGGAGACCGGCTCCGGCGGTGTGCTGGTCTTCGCCGGTCCGGCCGGGCTCGGTAAGACCACCCTTCTCAACGAGGTGCGCAGGAGGGCACTCGCCCGCGGCTGCACGGTGCTCTCGGCACGGGGCGGCGAGCAGGAGCAGGGCGTCGCGTTCCACGTCGTACGCCACCTCGTGCAGCCGGTGCTCGCGGCCGGCAGCGAGGAGGAACACCGCAGGACACTGGGCAGTTGGTACGACATCGTCGCTCCGGCGGTGGGTCTGGTGGCGGGCGCGGGCAACAGCTCTCCCGATCCGCAGGGCGTACGCGACGGTCTCGACTGGATCGCCACGCGGTTCGCCGTGCAGCACGCGCCGTTGGTGGTCATGCTCGACGACGCCCACTGGGCGGACGCCGAGTCGCTGGCCTGGCTGACCGGCTTCGCGCCGCGGGTCACCGAGCTGCCGATGCTCCTCGTCGTCGCCTACCGCCCCGACGAACTCCCCGCCGACGCGCTGGCGTTCGGGAAGCTCGCCGAGCGGCACGGTTCGCGTCCCTTCGACCTCGCGCCGCTCACGCCCGGCGCGATCAGCCGCATCGTCAGGGACGCCCTCGGGGAGGACGCCGACGACGCGTTCTGCCGGGAGACCTGGGCGGTCACCGGAGGGAACCCGTTCGAGGCGGTCGAGCTCGCCGCCAGGGTCGCCGACCGCGGGCTCAAGCCCCAGCTCGCCCACCTGCCCGAACTCCGGGAACTGGCCTCGGCGGTGAAGGGCGGCGGCCTCGTCGAGCGGCTGGAGCGGCTCGGCCCCTCCGCCGTCCGGTTCGCCTGGGGCGCCGCTGTGCTGGGCGCGGAGGCGTCCCGCAGCCGGGCCGCGAGCGTTGGCGGACTGGGGGACGCCGAGTCCGCGGACGCCGTCACCAAACTGCGTGAGGCCCGCATCCTCGCCGATCCGGCCCGCGACGGGAACGAAGAGGACGACGACCGTCTCGAGTTCTTCCATCCCCTCGTCTCCACGGCCGTCTACCGGGCCATACCGGCGGCGTTCCGCGTGGCCATGCACGGGCAGGCCGCCGCGGTCATCTCCCACGCGGGTCTCGGCGCCACCGCCGCCGCCCGGCGCTGCCTCACCCGGGCGCTGCGCGAACCACCGGCGATGGAGGACCGGGCCCAGGTCCTGTTCGACCTCGGCTGCTCCGCGCTGCTGACCGAACCCGCGATCACCGTCAACCACCTGCGGGCCGCACTGGACGAACCCGTCCTCGACCCGGCCCTGCGGGAGGCGATCGTCTACCGGCTGGCGCAGGCCCTCGGCCACTCCGACCGGATGGCGGAGGCCGCCCGGACCGTCGCCGACGCGGCCCGCTGGGCCACCGACGCCAGGACCCGGCTGCACATGCAGGCGGAACAGTTCATGTGGAACGCCTTCCGGGCCGACGAGCAGGACTCGCCCGCCCGTTCACGCAAGCTCGCCCGGCTCGCCGAGCACCTCACCGGTCAGGGCACCGCCGAGCGTTACATCATGGGCCTGCGGGCCTGGGACGCGATGGTGCGCGGCGAACCGGCGGCGACGGCGCTCGAGTGGGCGGAGAAGGCCCTCGGCGACGGACTGCCGTGGACGGACGAGCAGTGGGGCTTCGAGGTCCCGGTCCTGGTGGCCCTCACCTTCATGTACTGCGACCAGCCCGGACGGGCCGAGGAACTGTTCCAGAAGGGCATCGCCGAGTGCCAGGACAGAGGCTGGCGCGGCGCGCACCTGTCCTTCGGCTACACGCTCCTCGGCTACATCCGCTACCGCCGTGGACGCCTCGACTCCGCGGAGACGCTGGTCCGCGACGGCCTGCGGATCGCGGACAGGGTCGGACACCGGGTGCCGGCCCAGTACTTCGCCATCGGCATCCTCATCGAGATCCTCCTGGCCCGCGGCCGCACCGAGGAGGCCGAGGAGATCGCGACCACCTACCACTACGGCGACATCGTGCCCAGCGCGGTGGTGTACCCGGACTCCCAGACCGTCCACAGCGAACTGCTCCTCGCCCTCGGCAGGCGCCGCGAGGCGCAGCAGCAGCTCGTCCGGGTCGGCGAGCGCCTCGAGCCCCGCGGTATGCGCAACCCGGCCTGGTGTCCCTGGCAGCTCCATCTGGCCCGGGCCAAGGCGGCCACCGACCCGGAGAAGGCCCGGGAACTGGCCGCCGAAGGCGTCCGCAGGGCCCGCCGGTTCGGCACCCCGTCCGCCGTCGGACAGGCGCTGCACGCCATGGCCGAGGTGAGCCCCGTCGCCGAGCGGGTCGCGCTGCTCGCCGAGGCCGTCGCCCACCTCGAGTGCTCTCCCTCCGGCCACGACCTGGCGAGCGCGCTGATCGACCACGGCGTGGCGCTGCGCCGCAGCGGGCTCCCGCAGGACGCGGCCGAGCAACTGCACCGCGGGCTGGAGGGGGCCGTGCAGTGCGGGGCCGACGCCCTGGTGTCGCGGGCCCGCGAGGAACTGGACGCGACCGGGATGTGGCCGCTCCAACCGCGTACCGCGGCCGCCGACTCACTCACCGTCCAGGAACGGACCGTGGCCAGGTGGGCAGCCCGCGGCTGGTCGAACGCCCGCATCGCGGAGGCGCTGGGCACCCCGGACCCGGTGGTGACCCGACTGCTGTCCGACATATACCTGAAGGTCGGCTGCGATCAGACGGGACTCCCACGTCTGCTCGAAGGACCCGACTCCGACACGTACGCCGGCCCAGGGCCCTCCGGCGGTCCCGCGGAGTCGTGACGGCTACGGCTTCGGCGGCTGCTCCATGACCAGGCGGATCTCCGTGACCTCGTAACCTGCGCGGTCGAACGCGGCGGCCATCGGCAGGTTCACCGTGTCGGTGGTGGCCGTGATCCGCTCCGCGCCGGCCGCCGCCTGGAAGCGGGTGATGTGGGCCAGGACCTCGTCGATCAGCCCGCGGCCGCGGAACTCAGGGACCACGCCCAGGTATCCGACGTTCCGGTTGTCACCGCCGGTGCTGGACGGGACGGCCAGGCCCGCGAGCGCTCCGTCGGCCGTGTACGCGAGCCGCCACCAGTCCCGTTCGCCGGGTGCGTCGAGATAGAACTGCATGTCCTCGCGTGCCTGGACATCCGCGTCCTTGGCGGCCAGTTCACGTCCGGTGCGGACGTCGAGACTGCCCTGGGCCAGGCGGCGGAAGGCGTCGAGGAAGGCGGCGTCGTCACCGGGGGCGAAGGTCAGCCTGGTACCGGCCGGTGGCAGGCCCGCCTTCGAGGTCCACTCGTAACGCAGCCTCTCGACCTCGTCGGTCAGGCCGGCGCGCCCGGCCGCACGGCGGCGCCACTCGACCGCGGACACCGTGCCGGCGTCGGCACGCCATCCCCGGGGGAGCGCGAGGTTGTAGATCGGATCGCGCTCGGCGCCCCGTTCCCGGAACGCACGGTGGCCGGCCTCGAGGAGCGCCACGGCCACCGCAGTGCGGTCGGGTACGTCCTCGTGGACGTGGAGGCAGTCCAGAGCCACCGGAAGCTCCCCGTCCGTGCGGCCCCACCACAGGGCCCGCCCGAGCAGTTCGCCGCTCGGGCCCTCGGCCGTCCATGTCCATTCGGGCCGGTACTGCCGTGTCTCCCAGTCCTCACGGAAGCGGTCCGCGCCGATCCAGTCGAGCGGCGGTTCGGCCAGGAACGTGGCGACGCGTTCGGATTCTGCGGCGGTGATGGAGCGGACGAGCACAAGGCCTCCGGGGCGCATAGGACGCGCCACGGTGCGCGGCGCCCCGCGATGATCACACAGGCGGCCGTCGGAACCACAGCCGTTTTCGCAAGGCCCGGCCCGCGGCCCGCGTCGCCGGCTCCACCGCACCGGTGCCACGCGCAGGCGACGGATTCCGGCCCGGGGAGGCGCGACCGGCCCGCTGAGCACGCTCGCCGCCCGACGGCCTCACCACTCGCTACCGGTCGCCACCGCTCGCGCGTTCGACGCTGTCGGGCCCGGGTAGGGGGAGGGCGTGAGTTATGTGAACCCTGGCGGGGAGTATGCGCGCGACAGCCGGTACATCACCACCCGCGTCACCGCGGACGGACGCGACGGATTCCCCGTGGAACCGGGCCGCTACCGCCTGGTGGCCAGCCGGGCCTGCCCGTGGGCCGGCCGCGCGGTGATCGTGCGGCGGCTGCTCGGGCTGGAGGGCGTGCTGTCGATGGGCATGGCCGGGCCCACGCACGACGAGCGCAGCTGGACCTTCGACCTCGACCCGGGCGGCCGTGACCCGGTGCTCGGCATCGAGCGGCTCCAGGAGGCGTTCCTCGCCCGTGATCCCGGCTACGACCGGGGCATCACGGTCCCGGCGATCGTCGACGTGCCGACCGGCAAGGTCGTGACCAACGACTTCCGGCAGATCACGATCGACCTGTCGCTGGAGTGGAAGGCGTACCACCGCGACGGGGCGCCGGAGCTCTACCCTCCCGGGCTGCGCCCGGAGATCGACGCGGTGAACGAGGTCGTCTACAAGGACGTGAACAACGGCGTCTACCGGGCCGGGTTCGCCGGGTCGCAGGAGGCGTACACCGAGGCGTACGAACGGCTGTTCGCGCGGCTCGACCTGCTCTCCGAGCGGCTCGAAGGGTCCCGCTACCTCGTCGGCGACACGATCACCGAGGCGGACGTACGGCTTTTCACCACGCTCGTGCGCTTCGACGCCGTCTACCACGGTCACTTCAAGTGCAACCGGCGGAAGCTGTCCGAGATGCCGGTGCTGTGGGCGTACGCGCGTGACCTGTTCCAGACGCCGGGCTTCGGCGACACGGTCGACTTCGACCAGATCAAGCAGCACTACTACCTGGTGCACCGCGACATCAATCCGAACCGGATCGTGCCGGCCGGCCCGGACCTCTCGGGCTGGCTCGAGCCGCACGGCCGGGCGGCGCTGGGCGGGCGGCCGTTCGGCGACGGCACGCCGCCGGGACCGGTCGCGGCAGGGGAAGAAGTGCCGGCCGTGCCGGGCAGGTCGTGGGCCCGATGAAGGAAACGCCGAACGCCGTGAAGATTTCCGCAGCCGCGTTCTGTGGCCGGGCGGTCACTCATGGGGTAGTTTCAGGTCCAGCAGTCGTGGTTCCGAAGTCTCGTGCGCTCACGGGGAGTTCCCGTGGGCGCATTTGCTGTTCAGCAGTCCGAGGACCAGGGCGATCACCTCACCCAGAGGGCATCGGACAGCCGATGCCCCGCGTCCCACATTGGAGAACAGCATGGCTTCCGGCACCGTGAAATGGTTCAACGCGGAAAAGGGCTTCGGCTTCATCGCCCAGGACGGCGGCGGTCCCGACGTCTTCGTCCACTACTCCGCGATCAACGCCTCCGGTTTCCGCTCCCTCGAGGAGAACCAGCAGGTGGAGTTCGACATCACCCAGGGCCCGAAGGGTCCGCAGGCCGAGAACGTCCGTCCGGTCTGACCTGACGGCACTCGCGGCGAAAGGCGCCCCCGTCACCATGTGCCGGGGGCGCCGTCGTGTGCGGCGGCGCGCCGTCCCACCGCGGAGGTGCGAAGCCTCGTGCGGGTGTATCCAGGGGGCATGGGTCATCGGCTGCCGCGCGGGATGCGACCTGGGCCATGGGAGACGGGCCACACGCTGCTGGTCGTGGTCCTCGCGCTGATCGTCACGGTCACGGTGGTGGACATCCTTGCTCCCCCCGCCGTCCACCTCGGTCCTTTCCTGGCGGCCGCCCCCGCCGTGACCGCCTCGTTCGCCGGCCCGCGGATCACCGCCTGCATCGGCGCGGTCGCCGTCCTGGCCCAAGCGGTGGTCGCGATCGTCCGCACCAGCCTCATCGACCTGAACCACAGCTTCCAGCTCATCGCGCTGATCCTGATCTCGGTGTTCGTCACCTTCTTCGCCCATCTGCGGGAACGGCACGAGAAGGAGCTGGTCCAGCTGCGTTCCGTGGCCGAGGCGGCGCAGCAGGTCGTGCTGAGACCGCTGCCGCACCGGGTCGGCCCCCTGCACATCGCCTCCGTCTACCTGGCCGCAGAGGCCGAGGCCCAGATCGGCGGTGACCTGTACGCGGCGGCCCGCACCGCCCACGGGACCCGGCTCCTCATCGGTGACGTCCGTGGCAAGGGCCTGGAGGCCGTCGGGGACGCCGCGCTCCTCCTCGGCGCCTTCCGGGGCGCCGCCCACCGGCAGGCCGACCTTCCCGCACTGGTCGCCTACCTGGAGGGAACCGTCTCCTCCGACCTGGACGACCCGGGTGCGGCCGGTCCCGGCGGCACGCCCACCGAGGCGTTCATCACCGCGGCCGTCCTCGACGTCCCCGACGACGTACCCGCCGTCGACCTGGTCAACTGCGGTCACCCGCCGCCCCTGCTGCTGCGCGACGGCGACGTCGTCGCCCTGGAGGTGCGCCGTACTGCCCCGCCGCTCGGGCTCACCGAGTTCACGGGATCGGTCTTCACCGCGGAGACCTTCGCCTTCGAGCCGGGCGACACCCTGCTGCTGTACACGGACGGCGTGATCGAGGCCCGCGACCAGGCCGGTGCCTTCTTCCCGCTCGCGGACCGGCTCGCCGACTGCGCGGGCCGGGCCCCGCACGCGATCCTCGTCCGCCTCCGCCAGGACCTGCTCGCCCACGCGGCCGGTGGGAGCCTGGGCGACGACGCCGCGATGGTGGCCGTCTCGCGTTCCGCGGGGTCCTAGGTGTTGCGGGCCAGGACGTTGGTGACGCTCGCTTGCCAACATGCAGCAAGCCGATCGATTTTTGACTTCGGAATCAATAAAGCGTTACGGTGGGCAGGATGGGTAGGCCACGGTCATTCAGAGAGTCCGATGTGCTCGACGCGGCGGCGGGCGAGTTCCGCGTGCACGGCTTCGCGGACACGTCGACCGAGCAGCTCTGTGAAGCGGCGGGCGTGCGGCGTGGCAGCCTCTACAACGCTTTCGACTCCAAAGAGGAACTGTTCGTCAGGGCGCTGGAGCGCTATGTGAACGTCACTGGCGGCAGGCAGGAGTCAATCCTGGCCGATGAGGGGCTCAGCGGCGCGGCGCGCTTGGTCGGCCTGCTCGACCTCATCCTCGACGAGGAGCGCGAGGCGGCCGCCCGAGGGCACGCCGCTGGATGCATGGCGGTGACCACGCGCATGAATCCGGATCTGGGCGTGCGAGATGCCCGCGTCGAGCGGATCCTCGACAAAGCGCTGCAGCAGCAGATCGCGCTGCTCGGCCAGGCCATCCGCGCGGGACGGCTCGATGGCACCTTGAGGCCGGACTTGCCGGTACGGGAGGCCGCGCTGTCCGTCGTCACCCTCATCTCCGGACTGCGAGTCATGGCCCAGGCCGGCACTCGGCTCGAAGAACTCGACCGGATCGCACGACTGACGCTCGGGGCGCTCACGGCCTGAGCGTCTCAGGTGATCGAGCATCGGCGCCCTTACGGGCGTCACTCTCGCATGCCCCAGTTTTTTACTCTCAAATCAAAAACAATGGATCTGCCGGTCGGTACAGGGACTCGTCGATCGGTGGAGGAAGGTCCTGAAGTGAAACGACAGCTCTATTCGCTCATGCTGACGATCCTCGTCGTGGTGATGAGCGAGCTCCAGATCGCAGGAATGATGCCGGCGATCGCCGACGACTTCGGTGTGAGCACCGGCCAAGTGGGCTTGCTGGTCTCCTTGTACGCCCTGGGGATGGCGATCGGAGGCCCACTGCTCGCCTTCGTCTTCCGGCACAGCCCACCCAAGCGAGCCCTGCTGACCGTGGTCGCGGCCTACGCCGTACTGGAGGTGATGGTTCCGCTCGTCCATGCCTACTGGTGGGTGGCGCTGGTCCGCATCCTGACCGGATGCCTGGCCGGTGCCGGGTTCGGGCTGTCGGTCACCTTCGGGGCACGCCTGGCGCCACGGCCGGAGAAGATCGGTGAAGCAATCTCGGTCGTGCTTGGCGGAATCATGGTCGGGACCGTGATCGGCCTGCCCTTGTCCCACTTCATCGCCGGCAGGTGGGGATGGCAGTCCAGCTTCTACGTACTCGGGGCCGCCGCGTTCCTGCTGTTCGTGATCAGTACGGTCGCGCTTCCGCCGCTGGCGGCTGCCACCCAGGACGATGCCGCCCAGGACGTACGCAACCTGCGCTCACCCCGGTTGTGGTCGCGGTATCTGGTCAGCCTGCTCACGGTCGGCGCCGCCTACGCTTCCTTCTCCTACTTCACCCCGCTCCTTGAACAGAGCGCTGGCTTCGCCACCGACACCACGACCCTGATCCTGCTGGGTTACGGCCTCTGCTCCTACGTCGGCAATCTGATCGTCGGCAAGTTCGCCGACCAGCACGCGGTGAAGGTGCTGCGGTTCGGGCACATGCTGCTGTTCGTCTCACTGGGGCTGCTGGCGCTGCGCGGCCATGTACCGGCCGTGGCGCTCGGGATGGTGCTCGTCGTTGGCCTCGCCGGGGTGACGATGAACCCGGCGCTGGTCACCCGGGTGGCCGAGGTCGGTGGTGTCGGCAACCTCGTCAGCACCGTGCACACCGCGGTCATCACCATGGGCGTCACCCTGGGGACCGCTATCAGCGCCATCACCATCAGCCTGTTCGGAGAAGACCCCGCCGTAGCGATGTGGACCGGCGCGGCCTTTGCCGTCCTGGCCGCCCTGGTGCTCGCGACCCAGACCAGGCGGACAGCGAGCACAAGGCCGATCGTGGCGTCCCTTCCGGCCGGAGGCGAGCAGAGCACAGAGATGAAGTCATGACGACGCACGCCAACGCTCCGTTGTCTGTTGAAGGGCGACGTCGACTGATCGAACGCTGCAAGAGCCGCCCCATCGCCCACGTTGCTGCTGAGATGTCGGCACGCAAAGTCGACACCAGAAAACCAAGCCCTATACCCCGCGCCACAACGGAAAGGTGGAGCGCTACCAGCGCATTGTTGTCGAGGAACTCCTCTACGCTCGCCAGTTCACCAGCGAGGAGGACAGGACCGCCGCAATCACGGTCTGGAACATCCACTACAACTACCACCGCCCACACTCCGGAGCAGAAGGGCAACCACCAGCCTCACGACTCTGGGACGGCGTCACCAACGTTCAGCCCTCATACACCTAGGGCCGCCGGCGCGCCGGGCGTCCGCCGCGTCACGCCCGAGTACGACACCACGGAGGCACCGACCGATGTCAGAGAAGCCCGCCGCTCCCGTGACCGTCCACGAGACGCTGCCCTCCCGCGTCCTGCTGGGACCCGGCGCACGCCACCGCATCCCCGGGGAGATCGAACGGCTCGGTGCCCGGCGGGTGCTGCTGATCGCGACCGGGTCGGCCGGCGTCGCCGCCGACGAGCTCGCGGTGGCACTCGGTCCCCGGCTGGCGGCACGCTTCGGCGGAGCCGTCGCGCACACTCCGGTCGCCGTGACCGACAAGGCGATGGAGGTCGTCGGGGCCACCTCTGCGGACGCCGTGGTGGCAATCGGCGGCGGCTCCGCCGTGGGCCTCGCCAAGGCGCTGTCCGCGCGTACGGGGATGCCGCAGGTCGCCGTACCGACCACGTACGCGGGGTCGGAGGCGACCCCGGTGCTGGGCGAGACGGAGAACGGGGTGAAGACGACCCGACGCGACCCGGCCATCACGCCGGGGACGGTGGTCTACGACCCGGAGCTGACGCTGTCGATGCCCGCCGGCCTCACGCTGACCAGCTCCCTCAACGCCCTGGCCCACGCGGTCGAGGCGCTCTGGGCGCCGGACGCGTCCGCCCTGAGCGACGGCCTCGCGACGGAGGCGGCCGACGGCATCCTGACCACGCTCCCGCAGGTCCTCGCCGATCCGTCCGCGCTCCGGGGACGCGAGCGGCTCCAGGAGTCGGCCTGGCTCGCGGGCCTGTGTCTGGCCCGGACCCGGACGGGGCTGCACCACCAGCTGGCGCACGTCCTCGGCGGGATGTTCGACCTGCCGCACGCGGAGCTCCACGCGATGCTCCTGGCGCATGTCATGGCGTTCGATCTCCCGGCGGCGCCGAAGGCCGCCGCACGCCTGGAGCGGATCACCGGCGGCGACCCGGTCGAGGTCGTGGGCCGGCTCGCCGGCGGCCACGACGGCCCGACCACGCTACGGGCGCTGGGAGTTCCGCGCGACGCGCTGCGCGCGGTGGCGGAGCGGGTCGTGGAGCGGCCGTATCCCAATCCCCGTCCGCCGGAGACCGAGGCCCTGACCCGCCTCCTGGACGACGCCTGGTAGGACAGTGTCCCCACCCCCTGCCGCCTCGCAGGGGGTGAGGACACAGCTTTCGCCGGCAGCCGGGCTCAGGCCGCCGGGGCCGGGTAGGTCGGGTACTCCACGCCGGAGACGTGCTGGACGACACGGATGACCTGGCACGAGTAGCCGAACTCGTTGTCGTACCAGAGGTAGAGGATCGCGTTGTCGCCGTCGACCTTGGTGGCGCCGGCGTCGACGATCGAGGCGTGGCGCGAGCCCACGAAGTCCATGGAGACCGCGTCGGGAGCCGTGGTGAAGTCGATCTGGCGCTTGAGCGGCGAGTGAAGCGAGACGTCGCGCAGGTAGTCGAGGACCTCCTCGCGGGTGGTCTCGCGGCCCAGGCGCAGGCTGAGGATGGCGATCGAGACGTCGGGCACGGGCACACGGATCGAGCTGCCGGTGATCGGCGCCTTCAGGTCGGGCAGCGCCTTGGCGACGGCGGAGGCCGCGCCGGTCTCGGTGATGACCATGTTGAGCGGCGCGGAGCGGCCGCGGCGGTCGGCCTTGTGGTAGTTGTCCAGCAGGTTCTGGTCGTTGGTGAACGAGTGGACGGTCTCCACGTGGCCGCGCAGGACGCCGTACTCGTCAGCCATCGCCTTCAGCGGCGGGACGATCGCGTTGGTGGTGCAGGACGCGCAGGACAGGATCTGCTCGTCCGGCTTGATCGTGTCGTGGTTGACGCCGTGCACGATGTTGGGGACGTCGCCCTTGCCCGGAGCGGTCAGGACGACCTTGTCGATGCCGGGACGCAGGTGCTTCGACAGGCCCTCGCGGTCGCGCCACTTGCCCGTGTTGTCGATCAGGATGGCGTTGTCGATGCCGTGCGCCGTGTAGTCGACCTCGGACGGGTCGTCGGCGTAGATGACCTTGATCTCGTTGCCGTTCGCGACGATCGTGCTGTTCGCCTCGTCGACGGTGATCGTGCCCTGGAACTGGCCGTGGATCGAGTCGCGGCGCAGGAGCGAGGCGCGCTTCACGAGGTCCTGCTCACCGCCGCCGCGCACCACGATCGCGCGCAGCCGCAGGCCGTTGCCGGACCCGGACTTCTCGATGAGGAGGCGCGCGACGAGGCGGCCGATGCGGCCGAACCCGTACAGGACGACGTCACGGCCGTCACCGCGCTCGATCTTGTTGGCGCCGGTGGCGCCCGCCACGGCCTCGGCCGTGAACTCCTCGACGCTCAGTCCGCGGTCCTCGGCCTTGTAGGCCTCCGCGAGCAGGGCGAGGTCGATCTGCGAGGGACCGAGGTCGAGCGTCGTAAGGGCCTGCAGGAACGGCATCGTGTCGGTGACGGAGAGTTCCTCACCGGCGATCTGCCGGGCGAACCGGTGGGTCTTGAGGATGCTGACCACCGACTTGTTCACCAGGGAGCGGCTGTGGAGCAGGACGGTGACGTCCCGCTCGCGGTGCAGCTTCCCGATGATCGGGATCATCGACTCCGCGATCTCCTCGCGGGTCTTCCAGTTGGTGAACGCGTCTTCGTTGACAGTCACAGGTTTATCTTTCGAGCTAGGTGGCGCTCATATGCTAACCCCATGATTTTTCGATCGTGACGGGGGTCCACCCGACCGCGGTCAGGCTGCCGCGCCGGCCCTCCCCGCGCGCCACGTCAGCACGAGCGTCGCGGCGACGAGAGCGGTGGTGACGAGGCCCGTGACCAGGACCGGAGCGGGGGTGAAGACGGAGGCCAGGACCGCGAGCACGGCCGCCGGATGGACCAGGTCCGTCCGGCTGCGGAGCTCGGCGGCCCGGTGGTGCAGCAGCCACACCATGGTGAGGAAGACGGCGACCGGGACGGTGTACGCCAGGGCGGCGGCACGGTCGGTGAGATGGCCGTGGCCGGTGGCATGGGCGACGTTCAGGGCGAGACCGGCGCCGACGGCCGCCGCGGAGGCGAAGACCGCGTAATGGCCGTAGCCCCAGAGCAGTGCGGTCCTGAGGCTGGTGAGCCGGCGCGGCGCGTCCTGCGCGAAGTAGAGCCACCACAGGGCGAACACGGTCAGCACGCCGCCGATGACGAGGGTCGCGATGTCGCCGAGTGCCGCGTCCGTGTCGAGTGCCGAACGGACGGCGGTGGTGGCGGCCGTGATGGTCTCGCCGAGGACGATGATGGTGAACAGTCCGTACCGCTCGGCGATGTGGTGGGGGTGCCAGGTGGTGTTGGCGGCGCTCTCTGCCCACACGGGGACGGCGAGTTCGGCCAGCACCAGGACCACGAACGTGGCCAGGCCGCCGTCGTCGGGCAGGGCCAGCCGGGCCACCCAGCCGATCTGCACGATCAGGATGCCCACCGCGTAACGCACGCAGCAGCGCCGCCGTTCGGGATCGGAGTGCGCGGCGCGCAGCCACTGGGTGACCATGGCGAGCCGCATGATGACGTAACCCCACGTGATGACGGTGAAGTCGTCGTGCTCCAGGGCCTCCGCGGCTCCCGCGGCCATGACGAGCGCGCCGGTGATCTCGACAAGGGTCAGCAGCCGGTAGGGGACGTCATCCGTGTCGTATGCGGAGGCGAACCAGGTGAAGTTCATCCAGGCCCACCAGATCGCGAAGAACACCAGCGCGTATCCGAGGACCCCGTGGCCGACGTGTCCCGCGGCGAGCTCGTGCTCGAAGGCCGCGGCGGCCTGGGCGACGGCCACGACGAAACACAGGTCGAAGAAGAGCTCCAGCGCGGTGGCGGTGCGATGGCTCTCGCTCGAGAGGCGGGCGACCATCGGCCGGTGCCATGCACCGGCGGCGGAGTGTGACTGGCTCATGGGGGAACGTTCTCAGCCGTGAGGGGGCGGGGGGAAGCCGGTCAGAAGTGAGTACCACACGGGTGGCGGAAGAGGTGGTGGGCCGCGCCGCGGCCCACCACCTCTCGGCGGAAGGTTCCCCCGACCTCGGTGAGGTCCCCGCTCATGACCGGCGACGCGTGGTGCGCGACCGGGTCCTCGGCCCCGGCGGCGCGGCGCGGCCCGTTCAGGCGCTCACACGCCCGCGGAGGACTGTTCCTCCGCAGCAGCCCGGAACAGCCGGCGCAGCCGCACCACGCCCAGGTCGTGCTGGTACAGGTTCTCGTGCTGGTCGGCGTCGGCCGGCATCGCCTCGAGCATCACCCGGTCCTGCTCCAGCACCTCCCAGTGGCGCTTCTCGATCAGCGTCTTGTAGAGGAAGCGCCAGGTGTCGCGCTGCCAGCCCTCGACCCGGCGGTAGCGCCAGAAGAAGACCCCGGTGCGTCCGGCGTCCACCGGACAGGCCATGCCGACGATGCCGAACGGCCCGCCGGGGCCGGCGGACGGCGGGTACGGGATGGACAGGTCCACCCAGTCCACGCCGGTCCGGCACAGCTCCACCCAGTCGAAGTTGACGCCCCGCTGATCGGTCTTCTCGAAGAAGTAGCCGCGGTCCGTCTCACGGATGCGGAACTTGGCCGTCGTGTCGCCGTCCGCCATCGTGTGCGACTCGTGGTGCAGGAAGGCCCCGTGCATCGGGTCGAGCAGGTTCTCCATGGCGTACCGCCACGGCACGTTCCACTCCGCGTAGCACAGGAAGGCGTCCGTGCCGGGATCGGTCAGCGGTTCGGGCAGTACCGGTTCCGGGGGCTCGGGGTGCTCCTCGTCGCCGAAGTAGGCGAGGATCGCGCCCGCGGCCTCACGGACGGGCAGCGAGGTGACGAGCTTCTTGCCCTCCAGGTTGCATCCCGGCAGGCCGGGCACGGAGGAGACCGTGCCGTCCGGTTCGACCTCGACGCCGTGGTACCAGCAGGCGACCCGGTCCCCGAGATGCTTGCCCAGCGACAGTGGCGCGCCGCGGTGCGGGCAGCGGTCGGCCAGCATCGACAGGGCGCCGTCGGAGCGGCGGAACAACAGCCACTGCTCGCCGAGGGCGGTCACCTTGCGCATCGCGCCGGGGGCGACGAAGTGCGAGGGGACGACGGCGTGCCACTGGTTGCGCAGCCCGTTGGCGTAGATGTGGTCCGCGGTGGCGGACGTCGACAGCGTCATGGTCAGGCTCCCAGTCGGTTCATCTCGGCGCGGAAGGTCTCCTCGGTCCACTGCGTGCCGTCGGCGGTGCCGACCTTGCGCGCGTTGAGGCCGCGGACCACGTCGGCCAGTTCGTGGCCCTCCTCGGTGAAGATCTCCTCGAGGGTGGCGGCGAGCCGGTACTCGTACGGTGTCGGTTCGTGGCTGCGGGACTGGTGGACGTCCAGGTACGGCCAGGCGCCGGTCGCGGTGTCGGTCACGGTGTCTCCAGAAAGTGCGGGGGAAAGAAGGGCGGGGGTCACAGATCGAGGACGAGCCGGCCGGAGGCGCACCGCGAGACGCAGATCATCATGGTGGCGCCCGCGGCGTGCTCGGCCTCGCTGAGCAGGAAGTCGCGGTGCTCGGGGGTGCCGTCGAGGACCCGGGTCTCGCACGTTCCGCAGATGCCGTCCCGGCAGGAACTGTTCACGCTCAGGCCGGCCGCCTCCGCGGCGTCGAGGATCGAGGTGTCCGCGCCGACGCCGAGCGTCACCCCGGAGGTGCGGCACTCGACCTCGAAGGCCGTGTCGTCGCCGTCGCGTGCCACGACGGGAGCGGCGAACCGCTCCAGCCGCAGCCGGCCTTCGGGGCAGCGCCCCTCCACCGCGGCGAGCAGCGGTTCGGGGCCGCACGAGTAGACCAGGGTGCCCTCGCCGAGCTCCGCGAGCACCGCGTCCAGGTCGATGTGACCCTGCTCGTCCTGCGGCACCAGCGTCACATCGCCGCCCAGTGCGGCGAGTTCGGCGGTGAACGCCATCGAGGCACGGCTCCGGCCGCCGTACACCATCCGCCACGCGGATCCACGGCGGGCGGCCTCCCGGGCCATCGCGAGCAGCGGGGTGATCCCGATGCCGCCGGCGACGAACAGGTAGCCGTCGGCGTCCTCCAGGGCGAAGTGGTTGCGCGGCTCGCACACCGTCACGGCCTGACCGGGACGCAGCGTGGTGTGCACATAGCGCGAACCGCCGCGTGAGGAAGGCTCGTTGAGGACCCCGATGCGGTAGACGTCCGGTGCGTGCGGGTCACCGCACAGGCTGTACTGGCGGACCTGGCCGCCGACATGGACGTCGAGGTGCGCGCCGGGCGTCCAGGCCGGCAGGGGTTTGCCGTCGGGGTGCACGAGCTCGACGGACAGCACGCCCTCGGCCTCCCATGTCATACGTCGGACGATCAGCTGGAGCGTGTTCTCGCTCATGGCCTGGTGCCTCCTTACCGGCGGTGGGCAGTACGTGGATGTGACGGGCCTGGGGTCTGTCGTTCGGATCAGGCGAGCCCGGCAAGATCCGAACGAGAGGCCCTAGCGGCCCGGGATCCTCACGGGCGGGGTGAACGGGTTCTTCATCGGGCCGAGTGCTCCGAGGTCGACCTCGACCAGCGTCGGCCCGTCGGACGCGACCGCCCGGGAGATCACCGGTGCGGCGTGCTCCTCGGCCGAGATCCGCAGGT
The DNA here is from genome assembly GCF_001278075.1 of Streptomyces pristinaespiralis. Taxonomy (GTDB): domain Bacteria; phylum Actinomycetota; class Actinomycetes; order Streptomycetales; family Streptomycetaceae; genus Streptomyces; species Streptomyces pristinaespiralis. The sequence continues at coordinate 7,555,393 of NZ_CP011340.1, forward strand.
ACGGCAGGGAACAGGCGCGGGCCAGCAGCTCGAAGTCGGGCGTGGTGAGGTCGACGCCGGAACGCCGCTCGCCGTAGCGGTCCTGCATGTTGCGCAGCACGCCGTAGCCGCCGTCGTTGAACACGATCAGGGTGAGACGGGGCCGCTCCTGGGCGAGGGTGAGGAGTTCGCCGAGGTGGACGGCGAGACCGCCGTCCCCGGCGATCACCACGGTCGGTGTGCCGGGCCGGGCGAGCGCCGCGCCGATGCCCATGCCGAGGCCCTGGCCGATGCCGCCGCCGCGCGGGAAGACGTTGTCCCGGGGGTCGTACATCTCCAGCAGCCGGTTGCCCCAGCTGCTGGACGGGATGGTGACGTCACGGGCGACGACCGCTTCCCGGGGCAGCGCGGCGCGGATCGCGTCGCAGATCGCCGCCTGCGGGCCGATGCTGTCGTGCAGCGCCGCTCGCACCTCGGTGCGTACGGCGGCCACCCGCCCGGTCCAGCCCTTCTCCGCCGGCCGGGCGTGCGGCAGCAGGGCGGCGAGGACCGGGGCCGCGTCGCCGTGCAGGCCGTGCGTCGCAGGGTGGACGCGGCCGAGCGCGGACGCGTCGGCGTCGATCTGGATGTGCGCCGCGGGCAGCCCGAGCGTGTAGTCGGCGGTCTCGTTGGAGCGGAAGTGCGTGCCGACGGTGAGCAGGACGTCCGCGTCGGCGAGCAGCGCCCGGACGGCGGGGGTGGTGGCGAAGTTGCCGACGACCTGCCCGTGGTCCTCCGGCACCGACCCGCGACCGGAGTTGGAGGTGAGCAGGCCCGCCCCCGTGGCCTCCAGCAGCCGCAACAGCTCGCCGCGGGCACCGGTGGCGCCGCCGCCGGCCCAGATCAGCGGACGGCGTGCGGAGGCCAGCAGCGCCCCGGCGGCGGAGAGTTCACCGTCCCCCGGGGCAGGGACGCCGAGCGCGGGGAGCTCCGCGGGGGCATCGGACTGGGCCGCGTACTGGAGGTCGATCGGCCATTCGACGCTGGCCGGACCACCCGGCGTGGCGAGTGCGGCGCGCGCCGCCTCGCGCAGGATCCGGCCCGCCTGCCCGGTGTCGGGCACGCTCGCCGCGTACGACGACACGGCCCGGAGCATGCCCAGCTGGTCCTTGGTCTCGTGGATGAACCCGCGGCCGCTGCCGAGGTACTCGCTCTCGACCTGGCCGGTGATGTGCAGCACTGAGCTGCCAGCGCTCAGGGACTCGATCAGCGAACCGGCCGCGTTGCCCGCGCCGGTGCCGGTCGAGGTCAGCGCGCAGCCGATGCCGCCGCGGGCCCGCCCGTAGGCGTCGGCGGCGTTGACGGCCGAGGCCTCGTGCCGCACGGGCACGAACCGCAGATCGCGGTCGACGGCCTCGACCAGCGGCAGGTTGTGCACGCTGACGATGCCGAAGACGGTGTCGATGCCGAGTTCGCGCAGGACGGCGACGAGGAGATCGCCTCCGGTGTCGTGACGCATGGTGTCTCCTCAGAGGATGGAGCGGCCGACTCCGCCGCAGACGTCGATGGAGGTGCCGGTGATGTAGGAGGCACGAGGGGAGAGCAGGGCGACGACCGCGTACGCGACTTCCTCGGCCCGGCCCAGGCGGCCGAGCGCGATCCCGCGGTCGGCGGCGAGCTCGGCCTGCCAGTCCTCGTAGCTCGTGCCGGAGCCGGCGGCCGCGTGCCGGCGGGTCCACTGGCCCGTGTCGACGAGGCCCAGGCAGACCGAGTTGACCCGGATGCCGTCGGCGGCCAGCTCCGAGGACAGGGACTTGGACAGGTTGAGGATGCCCGCGCGGGCGGCGCTGGTGGTGATCAGCCGGGGCTCCGGCTGCTTGGCGAGGACCGCGTTGATGTTGACGATGCTCGCCGCCTCGGACGCGGCGAGATAGGGGCGCGCGGCGTGCAGGGGATTCAGCACCCCGGCGAACTTCAGCTCCAGCTCGTCGCGCCAGTCCTCCGCGGTGGACTCTTCGAGGCCCTTCATCCGCGACTGACCGGCGTTGTTGACCAGCCCGTCGATGCCGCCGAACTCCTCGGCGGCGCGCCGGACGAAGCCCCGCACCGCTGCGGCGTCCCGTACGTCGCACACCCCGGTCAGCAGCCGGCCCGGAGCGGCGCCGAGGCGGGCGGCCGCCCTGTCCAGCCGGTCGGCGTCGCGGCCACAGGTGGCGATGCGGGCACCCTCTTCGAGCAGGGCGCGGACCGTGGCCAGGCCGACGCCCGAGCTGCCGCCGGTGACCACGATCGTGCGGTCGGCGAGGCCCAGATCCATAACTCGGTTCTCCTGCGGTTCAGTTCATGGTGAAGCCGCCGTTGACGGCGATCACCTGTCCGGTCAGATAGCGGGACTCCTCGCCGAGCAGGTACGAGACGATCCCGGTGAGGTCGTCCGGCTGCTGCGGCCGCGAGATGGCCCGGTTGGCGCGGTAGAGGTCGTGCCGCTCGGCGGGCACGCTCTCCGTCGCCTCGCACTCCGTCAGACCCGGGGCGACGGCGTTCACGGTGACGCCCTTGTCACCGAGCTCCCTGGCCATGGCCCGGGTGAGCGCGATGACGGCGCCCTTCGAGGCGATGTAGTGGGACAGCCGCGGCGAGCCGTACAAGGCGGCGTCCGAGGCGATGTTGACGATCCGGCCAGGGGCGGTGAGCAGCGGGTACAGGGCCTTCGACACCAGCCAGGGGCTGCGGGCGTTGACCGCCATCAGCCGGTCCCACACCTCGACGTCGATGTCCCAGAACTCCTTGCCACCCACGCCGTTGGCCAGTGCCGCGTTGTTGACCAGCCCGTACAGCGGGCCGAGCTCCCGCACGGCCCCGGCCAGGTCGGCGACCGACGCGGGGTCGGCGACGTCGCAGCGTACGAAGTGGGCGTCGACGCCCTCCGCGCGCAGCTCGGCGGCGGCCTTCCCGCCCGTGTCCCGGTCCAGCTCGGCGACGACGACCCGGAAGCCGTCCGCGCCGGCCCGGCGGGCCATGGCCAGCCCCAGGCCACGGCCCGCCCCGGTGACGACGACGGTGCGCACACCGGTCCGGGGCGTCTCAGCCACGGGTGACGCCGTGCATCGGCGAGTACTCCGGGTAGGTCGGCACCTGCGGCTTCTGCGTGCCGATGACGACGCAGAACAGGGCGTCGGAGTCACCCTCGTTCTTCAGGGAACGGGTCACACCGGCCGGCACGACGATCATGTCGCGGTATCCGAGCGTGCGGTACTCGACCTCGTCGGGGCCGCGGTGGATGCCCACGCGGACCTGCCCCTCGAGGACGAAGAAGGCCTCCTCGACGTCGTGGTGGGTGTGGGCCGGGCCCTCGGCGCCGGGCGGCAGCAGCATGTTGGAGAAGGTGAAGCCGCCGGAGGGGAGGATCCGGCTGTCGTTCTCGTGGTTGCCGGTGGCGCCGGAACCGACGTAACGGATCTGGCCGCGGCGGTACTGCGGGCCGGCCTTCTCCTGGAAGGAGAGGGTGCCGAAGTCCGCCACGCGGGAGTCCTTGGTGGCGATGAGGGAGTCGGTGTACGAGGCGAGGTCGCCGCCGTTGTCGTACTCGGTGGTGGTCAGAGGCATGGTGACTGCTCCTTGTGGACGGTGCGTCGAGGGGAACGGGATCACTCGGGGATGCGCGCGGTGATCCTCAGGTGGGAGAGCACCCAGGCGTCGAAGCGGCCCGGCTGCTCCTGGTTGGCCAGGTGACCGGCGTCCTTGACGATCACGTAGGCGGACTTGTGGACGGCACCGGCGAGCGCCTGGCTCGCCTCGATGCCGGTGACCGTGTCCTGATCGCCGCAGAGGACGAGCAAGGGCACGGCGATCGAGGGCAGTTCGGCGCGCAGATCGGCCGACGCCATGGACTCGGCGGCGTAGGCGTAACCCGGCAGCCGCACCGAGGCGGCCATCGTGGCGACCACCCGCCGGACCAGGTCCTCCGGAGCGCCGGGGGACACCAGCCGGGGCCCGCGGGCCTCGGCGAAGGCCCGCGGGCCGGCCTCGGCCAGTTCGGCGGCCCGCGCCCGCATGCCCGCCGCCTTCGCCGCGTCCGTGCCCGAACCGGGACTGGAATCGGCGACGATCAGTGAGTCGACGAGGCCGGGGTGGCGGGTGGCGAGCCGCAGCGCGATCACACCGCCCCAGGAGACCCCGAGGACATGGGCGCTCGCGCCGCGCTCGCGGATGACGGCGGCCGCCGCGTCCGCGAAGTCGTCGAGCGTGAGCGGCCCCTCGGGATCGGGGGACCTGCCGTACCCGGGCGCGTCCCAGGCCACGACCCTGACGTACGGGGACAGTCCGGCGAGCTGCGGGGCGAAGGCCGCGGACGACGAACCGATGCCGTGCAGGCACAGCAGCAGCGGTCCCTGGTCACCGGCCTCTTCCACATGGACGGCGGGGACATGGGCGGCCGGCACACGGGCGCCAGGAACATGGACGCCTGCCTCATGGGCGCCTTGCACATGGGCGTCGGAGACATCGGCGCCTGGCACATGGGCGTCGGCCGCCCGGGCGGCGATGTCCACGCCGGTGCGGGCGCTCACAGGATCTGCCCCGTCCGGCCGGTGATCGCCGCCAGCGAGCGCAGCACCGCGTACGGCACGATCCGGCTGGTCGCCGGGTTGTCGGGGTCCGGCAGATGCGTGACCTCGAAGCGGTACGCGCCCAGTGGTCCGGACGCCTCGACCACGTGCCGGGTGCGGTGCGCCGCCGGGTCGGCGACGACCTGGACCCGCACAGTGTCCAGGTCGCCGACGGCCAGCGCGACCGACGCGGCCACGTTCGTGGACCGGGGGAACTTCACCGGTACGTCGCGGGCGGTGCCGGACATGACCACGACCGGTCCGGTCGCGGTCCGCATGCGGGACAGCAGGTCGGCGTCCATCCAGGGCTGTTCGAGGGTGCCGGGCAGCTTGGTGGTGGTCAGGCGGACCTCCTCCAGCGGCCCCATGGAGCGGGCCGCCTGGAGCAGGTCGAGGCCGCCGACCGCGCCGCCCGTGAAGTACACCCGGCCAGGCCCGGCCGCGAGCAGCTTCTTCGCGAGGTCCTCGTCGGTCAGCGCGCCGGTCGAGGCGATCAGCAGGTCCGTCCCCGAGGCCAGCACCCGCTCGCCCCACTCGCGGACGACGCCCTGCCCCGCGGCCTCCACGATCAGGTCGCAGCGCTCGACGGCCTCCTCGAAGGTGACCTGCGCGGCCGGCGCGGCCTCGCCGAGCGGGCGGTTGTCGACGACGCAGACCAGTTCGGCGGAGCCGACCCGGCCCTCGGCGAGAGCGGTGCCGACGACCCGGCCGATCGCGCCCCAGCCGACGATGCCCACCTTGTGCACGGCGCTCATGCGGCGTTCTCCTCAGCGTGATCGGTGCGGTTCGAGTCGTCCGCGTGGTCCTTGTCCGCCGTCGCGGCGTCGACGGGCGCGGCGAGCGGACCGGGGTCCGGCGTTCCCGCCATGTGGCAGCGGATCTCCTTCGACGGCGGCCCGGCGGTGCCCCACAGGTCGGACAGCTCGGGAACCCGTCGCCACACCCGGGCGATCCAGGCGTCCTCGACGATCTGGGCGACCTCGGAGGTGTACTCGCAGACCAGGCCGGACGGGTCGGTGAAGTAGGAGAAGGTGTTGTTGCCGGGGCCGTGCCGGCCGGGCCCCCACTGCGGCGTGATGCCGTGGTGGCGCAGCCGTCCGAGGCCCCGCATGAAGTGGTCCACAGACGGCATCTCGTAGGCCACGTGGTTGAGGGAGGTCCACTCGGCCTGGTTGAAGGCGACGCAGTGGTGGTCGGCGTTGCAGCGCAGGAACGCCATCTGGTGCTCGGACCAGTCGGAGACGCGCAGCCCCAGCACGTCGCAGTAGAAGGACACGGCGGCGTCGATGTCGGTGGTGTTGAGCACGGCGTGCGTGACGCCGACGGGCACGGCGGCGTCCCTGCCGCCCGGAGTGACCGCGTCGACATGGGCGCTGATCTCGATCAGGCGTTGCTCCGGGTCGGTGAAGCGCAGCCCGTAGCCGCCGCCGGCCTGTTCGAGCGGGCCGGGGCCGAAGACGGGGGTGATGCCGTGTGCCTCGAGCCTGCGGGCGGCCTCGTCGACCTCGGCGGGCGTGCCGACGGCGAACGCGAGCCGGCCGAGGCCCACGCGCTCCCGTTCGGTGAGGTGCAGGACGTGGTGCTCGTCGCCGGTGCCGCGGAGCCAGCGGGCGCCGGTGTCGGACTCGACGCTCTCAAGGCCCCAGACCTCCTCGTAGAAGCCGGCGGCCTCCGTGAAGGCGGGCGTGTGCAGTTCGACGTAGCGCAGTGAGCGGAGCCGGGCGATCGGACCGGGCGGTGGACGGTGCATGAGTCTCTCCAGACGGGCGGGCGTGCCGGGTCAGTTGGCCCAGGGGAGCGGGGAGGCGGAGGTTCCCCAGTACAGGGACTTCTGGCGCTGGTAGGCGCGGATCGCGTCGCGGCCCTTCTCCGTGCCGAGGCCGCTGTCCTTCCATCCGCTGAACGGGGTGGAGGCGCTGAACTGCTTGTACGTGTTGATCCAGACGGTGCCGGCCTCGATGCGGCGGGCCAGGTGCCACGCGGCGCGCGCGTCGCGGGTCCAGATGCCGCAGGCGAGTCCGTAGACGGAGTCGTTGGCCTGGCGGACGAGGTCGTCCTCGTCGTCGTAGGGCAGGGCGACGAGGACCGGACCGAAGATCTCCTCCTGGCAGGTGCGGGAGGTGTTGGGCAGGCCGTCGAGGACGGTCGGCAGGTAGTACGCACCGTCGCGGTACCGCTCACCCTCGGGGGCCGAGCCGCCGCACAGCACGCGGGCGCCTTCGGAGCGGGCGAGGTCGACGTAGGCGGCGACCGCGTCGCGGTGGCGATGGTGCACCAGCGGGCCGACCTGTGTGGTGGGGTCCGTGCCCGGGCCGACGCGCAACGCCCGGACGCGTTCCACCAGTTCGCCGACGAAGCGGTCGTGGATGTCGCGGGCGACGAACAGCCGCGAGCCGGCGATGCACGACTGGCCGCTGGACGAGAAGATCCCGAACATCACGCCGGCGAGGGCCTGTTCGACGTCGGCGTCGGCGCGCACGATCGTCGGCGACTTGCCTCCGAGCTCCAGTGAGGCGGGGATCAGTTTCTGTGCGGCGACGGCGGCGATCGACCGGCCCGTGGCGGTACCGCCGGTGAAGCCGATGCGGGCGACGAGCGGATGGCGCACGATGGCGTCGCCGACCAGCCGGCCGCTGCCCGGCAGCACCGACAGCAGCGCCGTGGGCAGCCGGAACTCCTCCAGGGCCCGGGTGATGAGCCGGCCGAGGGCGAGCGAGACCAGCGGGGTCCAGGCGGCGGGCTTGAGGAGGACCGCGTTACCGGCGGCCAGCGCGGGGGCGAGCTTCTGGGCGTCGCTGGCGACGGGGGAGTTCCACGGGTTGATCGCGCCGACCACACCGATCGGCTCGTGGACGCTCATGGTGACGTAGGGGCCGCGGGAGGGGGTGAGGGTGTCCTCGGCCGTCTCGAGGGCGGCGGCCAGGTAGCGGAAAGTGCCGGCCGCGCTGAGCGCGAGGGCACGCGTCTCGGCCAGGGTCTTGCCGGTGTCCGCCGTCTGCAGCGCGGACAGTTCGTCAGCGTCGCGCTCGACGAGGTCACCGATGCGGTGCAGCAACCGGGCCCTCTCGTGCGGAAGCAGGTCGCGCCAGGCGGGTTCCGCCGCGGCGCGGGCGGCGGCCTCCGCCGCCTCGGAGACCTCCTCCGCGGACGGGGAACCCACGGTGGCGAGGACGCGGCCGGTCGCGGGGTCGACGGTGTCGAGCGGCTCACCCGCACCGCGCCGCCACTGGCCGGCGATCAGGATGTCGGTGGGGACGGTGGGCACGGCGGGACCTCCGGACGAGGCGGCGGGCAGGGGGACTTCGGGCGGTCGGGCACCGGAGGCGGCCGGGTCGGCCGGGCTGTGCGCCGTTCCTGAAGTGCTAGAAATCTAAGCGCTTAAGTTTCTCGACGCAAGACCCCGAAGTGGAATCGTTGCCCGGGATGGCTTGAGCCTGGTCTCCGCGAGGTTGAGGATGAGGGGCGAGCGTACGGCTCCAAGATTTCTAAGCTCTTAACCATTGACCGCTTAGGTATAGGAACCTACTGTCTCCGCAACTCCCCTGGTTCGCGGAAGGACCCTCCATGACGACTGTGGCCGGCAAGCCAGCCCTTGGCTCCATAGCCGCGAGACTCGAACGACTGCCGCACTCGCGCTGGCATGTCAAGGTCCGGTTCCTGATCGGCGCCGTCACCTTCTTCGAGGCGTTCGACCAGCTGCTGGCCGCCTCCGCCCTGCCCGTCCTGATGAAGGAATGGAACCTCACCACAGGCCAGGCCACCTTCGCGGTGACCGCGGCGTCCATCGGCATGCTCCTCGGCGCCATCGCCGCCGGCTGGATGGGCGACCGGATCGGCCGGGTGCGTACGGTGGCCCTCGGGGTCGGCGTCACGGGCCTCGCAAGCCTCGCCGTCGCCTTCTCCGGCAGCATCGAGACGTTCTCGCTGTTCCGGTTCGTCCAGGGACTCGGCATCGGCGGCGTGGTGCCCGTGGCGGCCACGTACATCAACGAGATCGCCCGCTCCGACAAGCGGGGCCGATTCGTCCTGCTCTACGAGATGATCTTCCCCGCCGGTCTCGCCGCGGCCACCCTCGTCGCCGTCTGGGTGGTGCCCAACCTCGGCTGGCGCGCCATGTTCGTCATCGGCGCCCTGCCCGTGCTCATCGCCGCCGCGCTGCCCCGTCATGTCGAGGAATCCCCGCGCTGGCTCCTTGCGCGAGGCCGCACGGAAGAGGCCGAGGCCGCCGTCGCCCGGATCGAGGCGCAGGTCGCCCGTGCCACCGCGGAACCGCTGCCGCTGCCCGCCGCCGAGGTCAAGGAGGACACCGGCCGGGGCCGGCTCGGCGACATCTTCAAGGGCCGCTACCTGCGCCGCACGGCGGTGCTGTCCGGCCTGTGGTTCGTGGCGTACTACGTCAACCACGGCATCTCCACCTGGCTGCCGTCCCTCTACACCAAGCACTTCGGCCTCGATCTGACCACCGCGCTGGTCTACACGCTGCTCAGCAACGTCACAGGACTGCTCGGCACCTTCGTCGTCGCCATGGTCATCGACCGGATGGGCCGCAGGGCGGCGCTGATGGCCGCGCTCGGCGGTGGCGCGCTGTCCCTCGGGGTGCTCGCGCTGGCCGGCGCCACGTCGGGCGGGCAGGTCGCCGTCTTCGCCTCCTGCACGACCTTCTTCCTGTACGCGATCAACGCGGGGCTCTACCTGTACTCGCCCGAGCTGTACCCGACCTCCAACCGGGCCAAGGGCGCGGCGTTCGGCGGGCTGTGGAACCGGCTCGGCGTCATCATCGGCCCGGTCACCGTCGGGGCGATCATCGGCGCGGGCGGCAGTCTGTCCCTGGTCTTCGCGCAGCTCGCGGTCGTGGCCGCGGTGGGCGCTCTGATCGCCTGGTTCGCGGTCGAGACCAAGGGGCGGACGCTGGAGGAGCTCAACTCCTGACACGTCGGCGGTCCGCCGAGGGGCCGGTGCGGCGGGGTTGGTGACCACCACCCCGACGCACCGGCCCCCGTGTCTTTCCGAGGGCCGCGAGCAGCGCTGCGAGCTGCCGCCGCTCGCCACTGGCCGGCCCGGCCGGCGGCTCGCGCTGCTGATCGGCGCGGACGCGGCGGACACGGTCGGCGAGCTCGACACCTGCGGGCGGGCCTGGGCGAGCGCGCCCGGCAGGTCGTCCGAGTCGCGGGCCGCTGCCGCGGAACCTCCTCGGCCACGCCCGTCCCCCCGCCGACGACCTCCCTGGGTCGGCGACCGCATCATTGAGCAGTTCGCCGCCCGCCTCGAGGAGCTGCTGTGCGAGGCCCGGCCCCTCTGTGCGAGGCCCGGCCCCTCTGGGCGGGGACCGGCGCCGCTTCCGCGATGGCCGCCCGCGGCGTTGTCGCGGCCGGACCGGAGGCCGTCGACCTCGGCGCGGCAGCCCTGCCCGGGCTGCTGAGGAAGGCCGCCGGGCCCGCGGCGGCCGTGCTTGTCGCGCTCGTCGTGGTGCGGGTGCCGACCCGCCGCTCCCGGGCCTGACCGGCCCCGTTCCGCCGCGGTGGCCGTGACCCGGTCCGAGGCCCGCCCCGCGTGGCGTCCCCTCGCCCGTTCGGGCCGATCACCTCAGCAGTAAGATTCTCAGCGCCGTGACAAGCCGTACGGCTGTCCGGCGGAGCCGTACGAGGGGATGAGGATGGCTGCATCGAGGCCGGCGGACCGGGACGCCGTCGCGCAGGTGATCGAGGACTGGGCGCGGGAGCGACCGGAGCTCGACACGAGCCCGCTGGAGGTCCTGGCCCGGCTGCACCGTTCCTTCCTGCGGTACAGCACCAGGCTCACCGCCTCGATCGAGCGGCACGGCCTGTCCGTCGCGGGCTTCGACGTGCTGACCGCTCTGCGGAGGTCGGGGGCGCCGTACCGGCTGACAGCGGGCCAGCTCGCCGACACCGGGCTGGTGTCCTCCGCCGGGGTGACCCTGCGGATCGACCGTCTGGAGAAGGACGGTCTCATCGTGCGCGAGCGGGACGCGGACGACCGCCGCGTCGTCTACTCGCGGCTCACCGACAAGGGTCTCGCGACGGTGGACACCGTCTTCGAGGAGCACCTCGACAACGAACGCCGGATGCTCGCGGGGCTGTCGCCGTCCGAGCGCCGACAGGTCGCGAGGCTGCTGCGCAAGCTGGAGGACTCGATCCTCGCGTCGGACGACGAGACGGCCGCCGTCGAAACCCCGTGACCGGCCCGGTGGGCTGACGGCGGTCGGCGTGCCGCCCGCCCCTTGCCGTGCGGTCCGCTGTCCGGGGTCTCCATGGCTCCCGCCCGGCCGGTGCCGCTTCCGCCGCACGGCCGTGGTCCGCTCCGGGCCGGCGGAGGCGACTCCGCCGGCCTCGCCGCGGCTTCGGGGAGCAGCGCGGCCGCGACGGTCCCGACCACAGGATGCGCCGCCGCTCCGCGCAGTGCGTCCGGGGGCCGGGCGCTATCGCTCGTGGCGGCCGGTGAGCTCGTAGCCGGCCTCGTCGACGGCCGCCGCGACGTCGTCGTACGCGAGCTGCCGCTCGCTCGCGACGGTCACCTCGCCGGAGGCCAGGTCGACCTGCACGCTCTCCACTCCCGCCAGACCCTCCACCTCCGCGGTCACGGCGGCGACGCAGTGGCCGCACGTCATGCCCTTGACCTCGTACACATCCTTGACCATCGCAGTGCTCCCTCCGGAACGGGACATCGTCCGCTCCAGTGTATACCCCCTGGAGGTATGTGCTGTGAGCGGGGTGCGTGACGGTTCCGGCGCAGGAATACGCAATCGTTTTCTTAACGTAGTCCCTTGGATTTCCTGGCTGATTGAGCCCACGAGCTCCTGTTTCTGACCGCTTTGAGTGTCGGTCAGGGGACGGAGCCGGCCACCCTGTCGGAACCGTTGACGTGGCCCTGTCCCGCTTGTACCGTCCCGCCTGAAATCGATTTCCCGAGCTGATCGATACCACGGGAGCCAGCCATGCACAGAGCCGCCCGACCACCCGGACAGAGACGGCGTACCTCCGGCCGTGCCCTGGCCACCGCGTTGCTGGTGGTGTGCGCAGCGCTGAGCGCAGCGCCGCAGAGCACGGCCGCCGACGGGGAGGCCGGTGCCGTGGCGTCCGCCGGAGCCGACGCGGCAGCTACCGGGTCGCCGCCCGCGAGCGACTTCTTCGCCACGGTCGACGTGGCACCCGCCGCCTCCGTGGGCGCCCCCGCTATCGGCGACAACAAGAACCACGGCGACCTCTGGCCCAACTGCTGGGCCGACGACGACAGCGTCTACACCGCCTACGGCGACGGCGTCGGATTCGGCGGCGCCTACAGCGACATCGGCGTCGCGAAGATCTCCGGCATGCCCGGCGGCCTCACCGGCACCCAGCTCGCCACCGACGTCAGCCAGATCTGGACCGCCGACCACAACCGCAAGCCCACCGGCATGGCCTGCGTCGACGGCGCCCTCTACCTGGCGGTGCAGGACCTGGCGACCGACTTCAACGACGCGCCAGCCGCGACCATCGCCAAGTCCACGGACAAGGGCCGCACCTGGACGTGGGACCGTACCAGGCCGATGTTCGGCGGCGGAGTCTTCACCACGGTGATGTTCCTGGACTACGGCAAGGACTACGCGAACGCCCCGGACGACTACGTCTACGCGTACGGCCTGGACCACAACTGGCGGGACTCCTTCGACGACAGCGTGCCCGACCCCGTCGACCTGCATCTCGCCCGTGTCCACAAGAGCTCCGTGATGGACGAGAACGCCTGGCAGTACGCCGCGGGTCTCGACGCGTCGGGGAACCCGGTCTGGTCCACGGACATCAGCGGGCGGCAGCCCGTCCTCCACGACGACCGCCACATCTACCAGGACGTCTTCACCCAGAACCGGGTACGGAACACCACCGTCCTCGGCCAGGGCGGCATCGTCCACAACAAGCCGCTGAACCGCTACATCTACACCTCGTGGACCGAGTACACCTTCGAGTTCTACGAGGCCACCAGCCCATGGGGCCCCTGGAAGCACTTCGCCACCAAGGACTTCGGCGGCTACCCGTGGACCCACACCAAGCACGGCGGCTACGCGACCACCATCCCGTCGAAGTACATCAGCGCCGACGGCAGATCCATGTGGCTGCAGTCCAACGTCTGCCCCTGCGGCGGCGGTTACCCGCACGGCGACCACTGGGCCTACACCTTCTCGCTCCGGCAGCTGCGTCTGGAACCGCGCCAGGACACCACACCCGGCAACACCGCCGACCCCGGACGCGACCTCGGCCGCGAGCCCGGGACCGTGCCCGTCCAGCGGGCCACGCACTTCGGCAAGGACGCGTACTACAGCGACGGCAACAGGACCCAGAACGAGGACGACTGGAACGACGAGCGCAAGAGCGCGAGCTGGTGGGGATACACCTGGCCGCGCCGGTACATGATGAACAAGGTCGTCTACACGACGGGCGGCATGTTCTCCGACGGCGGCTGGTTCGCCGGCGACCTGCGGGTCCAGGTCCGGCGCGACAACCAGTGGGTCGACGTCTCCGGCCAGCGCATCGGCCCCGCGTACCCGTACGACAGCACCGCCGGAGCCAACCGCACCTACACCTTCTCCTTCGATCCCACGGCGGGCGACGGCGTGCGCGTCATCGGACGGCCCGGCGGTGAGAAGACGTTCACCTCCGTCGCGGAGCTCGAGGTCCACTACGACGCGGGCGGTGTCATGCTCGGCGGCTCCCCGACCGATTGACCGGCGACGGCAAGGACGACATCGTCACCTTCACCAAGAACGCCGAAGCCGCCGTCCACGCGGCCCTGTCGACCGGCACCGCCTCGGCGGACGGCAGAAGTGGAACGACTTCTTCGGCCTGCCCGGCGAAACCTCCGTCTGACCATCACGCATCGCGGGGTGCGCACCGCCCAGGTGCGTACCCCGGACGTCCGCGCGCCGGACCGTACCCCTCACCTTTCAGGTCTGAACCGATTGCCTGACGGGAGGGGCTGACGGGACGCCGCTTCCCCCTCGCATGGCGATCAACGGAAACGAGGCGTGATGATGGAAAGGCCGGTACGCCTCAGGCAGAGGCCGGTGCGCCTCGAGCAGGGGAGAGGGTCCACATGTGCCGATGGGTGGCCTACACGGGAACGCCGGTGCTCCTCGACTCGCTGCTCTACCGCCCCGCACACTCCCTGATCGACCAGAGCCTGCATTCCCGGATGGGCGTCGAGACCACCAACGGCGACGGGTTCGGCATCGGCTGGTACACGCCCGACGGCGGCACTCCGGCGGTGATCAGGGACACCGGACCCGCGTGGAACAACCGCAACCTGCGGGAGATCTCGGCGCACATCCGCTCCCACCTCTTCTTCGCCCACATCAGGGCGTCGACGGGCTCCGCCATCCAGCAGACGAACTGCCACCCGTTCCGGCACGGGAGGTGGCTGTGGATGCACAACGGCGCCATCGCCGACTTCCACCGGCTGCGCCGGGACCTCTGCATGGTCATCGACCCGTCGCTGTTCGCCGACATCGAGGGTTCGACGGACTCCGAGGTGATGTTCTTCCTGGCGCTCACCTTCGGGCTGGACCAGGACCCGCCGACGGCCGTCGCCCGCATGGCGGGCCATGTGGAGTCCCTGGGCCGCCGGCACGGCGTGGAATTTCCGCTCCAGATGACCGTCGCGGTGTCCGACGGGGAGCGGCTGTGGGCCTTCCGCTACTCCAGCGAGCGCCGTTCACGCTCCCTGTACCACAGCGCCGAGGTCGAGACCCTGCGCGCGCTGCACCCCGACATAAAGTTCCTGCAAGGGCTCTCCGAGGACACCCGCCTCGTCGTGTCGGAGCCGCTGAGCGGACTGCCCGGGGCGTGGACCGAGTTCCCCGAGAGCAGCTACGGCGAGGTCGGCGCGGGCTCGGCCTTCGTCCGGTCCTTCGAACCGATGCCGGCCGACGGGGAGCTTCCGCGCAGCCCCGTGCCGTGAGGGCCGGTCCGCCGGGCCCGCCGCGATCAGGGCGCCGGGTGCCCGGGGCTCAGACCGATGACATCGCTCAGCCGCAGCACGTCACCACGGGGCAGCGGCTCGGCGGCCGTGTCGACGGGCGTGAGGCAGAACCCCACGTGGTCCCCCCAGTCGGCCCGCTCCTCCACCCTGCCGATGAACCAGGCGCAGGCGTCGGCCAGCACCGGAACGCCGTGCGCCCCCGGCTCCCAGCGCGCCGGCCCGAACTTGTCGACATCGTCGCCGCTCTCGCCGCCGAACAGCCGGGCCAGCCCGTGCTGGTCGCGGCCGAGCAGATGCACCCCCAGGTACGGGGCCCGACTCGCCACGCGGTAGGTGTGGTTCACCTTGGACAGCCACACCACGAAGCGCACCGGACTCAGCGAGGACTGGGAGGCGAACCCGACCAGGCAGCCGGCCCGCCGCCCGTCCGCGGCCGCCGTGACGACGTACACCGGCGGGTCGAGCAGGTCGGTGAATCCCTTGACGTCCACCATGGCGAAATCCTCCCGGACGACCCTGACTGCCCGCACCGGCCGCGCCGCCGTGCCGTGCGGCCGCTTCCTTCCGGTTGCCCGGCGCCGCCGTCGCGACACGGGGAACGGGCGATGCGTGGACGGCGGGCCGAAGGCGGGGCGCGCTGATCAGGCCGAGTCCCGGCGGACCAGTTCCGTCGGCAGGATGAGCGCGGCGGGTTCCTCACCGCCGATCCTGGCCAGCAGCATCCGCACCATCTCCTTGCTGATCCGGTCCCACGGCTGCCGGATCGTGGTGAGCGCGGGGCGGGTCGACACCGCGGCCGGCGAGTCGTCGAAGCCGCCGACGGCGATGTCCTCCGGCACTCGGCGCCCGGCCCTGGCCAGGGCGTCGAGGACGCCCTGGGCCATCAGGTCCGACGCCACGAACACGGCGTCGATGTCCGGGGCCCGCCGCAGCAGCAGTTCCGCGGCCTGCTCGCCGCTGGCCCTGCTGTAGTCGCCCGTGGCGATCAGCAGGTCGTCGGCGGGCAGCCCGCACTCGGCCAGCGTCTCCCGGTAGCCGGCGAGACGTTCGACGCCACCGGGGGTGTCCGGCGGGCCGGAGACGGTGGCGATCCGGCGGCGGCCCGACGCGTGCAGGTAGCGCACCATGTCGCGGGCGCCTTCCCGGTCGTCCGCCGCCACGTAGCCGATCCTGGCCTGCTGCCCGAGGGGCTTCCCGCAGGCGACCACCGGCACGCCCGCCGCCTGGAGTTCGCCGGCCACCGGGTCGCCGGAGTGGCTGGAGACGAGCAGGACGCCGTCCACGTGCCCGGCCTGGATGTACCGCAGATTGCGCCGCCGTTCGTCCTCGCTGCCGGCGATCATCAGCAGCAGCGGGATGTCCTGCGAGGCGAGGGCCTGGGTGCAGGAACGCAGCAGCACATTGAAGTTCGGGTCCTCGAAGAAGCGCTCCTGCGGTTCGGTCAGCAGGAACGCGACCGAGTCGGACCTTCCGGTGATCAGCGAGCGGGCGTGCCGGTTGACGACGTAACCCGTCCTGCGGATGGCGTTGTTGACGGCCGTCTGTGCCGCAGGGCTGACGTAGTGGCCTCCGTTGAGGACCCGTGAGACGGTCCCGCGGGAGACTCCCGCCTCACGCGCGACATCGTGGATCGTCACCGATCGGCGCTTGCCGTCCGGGCCGCGGTTCATGGCTGTGTCCCCTCGTTCCCCTGACGTCATGACTTTACGGCCCCGGACAGCAGGTCGAGACTCCAGAACCGCTGGACGACCAGGAAAAGGGCGATCAGCGGGACGATCGCGAGCAGGGCGCCGGTGATGACGAGCGTGTAGAGGGCGGGTGTGCTGGAGCCTTGGGCGAGCAGCGTGAACAGCCCGACCGTCATGGGGAACTTGGTGTCGTCGCTGAGCATGATGTACGGCAGCAGGAAGTTGTTCCAGATGGCCACGAACTGGAAGAGGAAGATCGTCACCAGGCCGGGCGACATCATCGGGACGCCGACCCGCAGGAAGATGCGCCACTCGCCCGCTCCGTCCATCCGGCCCGCCTCGACGAGCTCCATGGGGACGGCGGCCTGCGCGTAGATCCGGCCGAGGTAGACGCCGTACGGGGAGAGGATCAGCGGCAGCAGTACGGACAGGTAGGAGTCCGTCATGTCGGCCTTCGCCATCAGCAGGTACTGGGGGATCGCGAGGATGACGGGGGGCATCAGCACGCCGGCGAGCAGCACGTTGAAGACGGCCTCACGGCCGCGGAAGCGGTAGATCGCGAGCGCGTAGCCGGAGACGGCGGAGACCATCGTGGACAGCACGGCGCCCAGACCGGCGTAGAGGGCGGAGTTGCCCATCCAGCGCCAGTAGATGCCGTCTCGGTAGGCGTCGAGGTCGGCGAGGTTGTCGCCGAGACCGCTGCCGGGCAGGAACGTGAAGGTGGAGAACAGCTCCGTGCCCGACTTGGTGGAGGCGACCAGGACCCAGGCGACGGGCAGCAGGCAGTACAGGGCGCCGAGCAGCAGGGCGGCGGTGGGCAGCAGGGCGGCGCGGCGCCTCGGCGGCGGCCCCTGGGAGGTGCCGGGGGTGGTGCCGGCGGCCGGGGCGGCACGTCGGCGCCGCGCGGGGAGCGTGGGCGTGCTCATCGGGATCCTTGTTGCTTGGCGCGGGAGTTGGAGGCCCTGAGCAGGGCGAAGGACAGGGCGAAGGTGGCGGCGGCCAGAACCACGGCGGTGGCGGAGGCCGCGTGGACGTTCCCGGCCACGAAGGCGTCGTTGTACACCTTCATCAGCGGGCTCCACGTGGTGGAGATGCCGTTGGTCAGCGGCTTGAGGGTGGTCGGCTCGCTGAAGACCTGGAGGGTGGCGATGACCGAGAAGAAGAACGTCAGCACCAGCGAGGGCACCACCATCGGGATCTTGATCCGCAGGGCGATCTGGAGCGGTGTGGCGCCGTCCAGCTTCGCCGCCTCGTACACCTCGGCCGGGATGGACCGCAGCGAGGTGTAGATCACGATCATGTTGAAACCGGTGCCGCCCCAGACGGCGATGTTCGCCAGCGACAGGAACAGCGGCCCGCCGTCGAGGAGATCGGGCCGCGGCAGCCCCAGCCGGCCGAGGACGTGGTGGAAGGGGCTGACGTCCGGCAGGTAGAGGAAGCCCCACAGCAGGGCGGCGACCACGCCGGGGATGGCGTACGGCAGGAAGATCGTGAGCCGGGAGAAGGCGCGCGCCCGGACCCGCTCGGTGTCCAGCAGCAGCGCGAACAGCAGCGCGAGGCCGAGCATGACGGGCACGACGATCGCCCCGTAGCCGAGGACACGCAGGGCGCCCTGGCCGAGTTCGGCATCGGTGAGCGCGGCGGTGTAGTTCGAGAGGCCGGCCCAGACCTCGGTCCGGGCGTTCCTGCCGAGGCCCAGACCCTCGACGTCGACCTTGTGGAGGCTGAGCCAGAGGGCGTAGCCGACGGGCAGCGCGAAGAACAGGGCGAACAGGACGACGGCCGGTGCGAGGAAGCCGTACGGGGCGGACCTCGCCCCGTACGGCCGCCGACGGCCGTTCGCCTCGCGGCGGGTACGGGGCAGGGTCACCGCGCGACCTCGAAGCCCTGCTTCTTCAGGTCGGCGACGGTGGTGTCCTGCATCCTGCCGAGGGAGGCGCCGAAGTCGGACCTGGCCTTGGCCGCCTTGCCGAACTCGTCCTTGAAGGCGGCGTACGCGACGTTGACGTTGGGTCCCCAGTAGGCGGGGGCGGCGGTCTTGGCTATCTCGGCGGCCTCGGTGTAGAAGTCGGGCTGGTTGGCGAAGAAGGCCGGCGCCTCCACCAGGGCTCCGCTGGTCTGGGCGGACGTGGCCGCCGGATAGATGCCGCCCTCCTTGACCAGGGCGGCCAGCGCCTCCGGGTCCGTGTTGAGCCAGGTGGCGAACTTCGCGGCGGCGTCCTTGTGCTTCGAGTCCGTGGTGACGGCCGTGGTGGAGCCGCCCCAGCTGCCGGTGACGTTCTTGTGGTCGTACCACTGGGGGAGCGGAGCCATCTTCCACTTGCCCTTGGTGTCGGGGGCCGCCGTGGTGAGCGTGCCGGGCGCCCAGACCGCGCTCACCCAGGCGATCTGCTTGCCCGTGTTGAGGGCCTTGTTCCAGGCGGGCGTGTACATGGGCTGGTTGTCGACGGCGCCCTCCTCGACCAGACCGCCCCAGAAGTCCGCGACCTTCTGCGTCGCCGGGTCGTCGATGGCGACCTTCCACTTCTGGCCCTCCGTGGTCCACCACTTGGCGCCGGCCTGCTGGGCGAGACCGGCGAAGAGGCCGGAGTCGTTGGAGGAGAAGGTCGTCAGCGCCTTGTCCGGGGCCTTCTTCTTCAGCGCGCGGGCGGTCTCGGCGAACTGCTCCCAGGTGGCGGGGACGCTGAGCCCGTACTCCTCGAACAGGTCGGCGCGGTAGTAGAACATCATCGGCCCTGAGTCCTGCGGAACCGCGTAGACGGCGTCCGTGCCGAGCGTCGTCTGCTGCCACACGCCCGGGGCGAACTCGTCCTTGATGCCGCCGACCTCGTCCGAGATGTCGGCGAGGGCGTCGTTGCTGACGAGGGTCGGCAGGGCCTGGTACTCGGCCTGGACGAGGTCGGGGGCCTTCTTCGCCTTCGAGGCGGTGATGATCTTGGTGACGAGATCGTCGCCGGAGGCCTGCTTCTGGACGGTGACCTCGATGTCCGGGTTCTTCTTGTTCCAGATGGCCGCCACCTTGTCCATGCCGGGCGCCCAGGCCCAGTAGGTCAGCGAGACCGGTCCGGAATCCGCCTGGTCGCCGCCGTCCGAGGAACCGCAGGCGGTGAGCGCCGTCGCCCCGAGGGCGACGGCTGTGGCGGTGGCCGCGAGGCGGCGGTGCAGCGTGGTGGACATGGGTGCTTCTCCCTGACCGAAGGGGCCTCCCGCTCGACGGGGGAGGCCTGCCCTGCATCTGTGAGCGTTCACAGTAGGGAAACATCCCGGACACTTGTCAATGGTTGTTCCTGTGCGGTTATGTTGCATCACTGCATCGAAGCTGATGTGTGCACGTTCCCAGTTTCTCGATATTTTGACGCTTCAGGAGACATTCATGCCGGAGACCACTCCCCAGGGGCCGGACCGGCTCGCGTTCGGTGGGGACTACAACCCCGAGCAGTGGCCGGAAAGCGTCTGGCACGAGGACGTCCGGCTGATGCGCGAGGCCGGGGTCACCATGGTGAGCGTCGGGATCTTCTCCTGGGCGCTGCTCGAACCCGAGCCCGGCGGCTACGACTTCGGCTGGCTCGACCGGGTCCTCGACCTGCTCCACGAGAACGGCATCCGCGCCGACCTCGGCACGCCCACCGCCTCCCCGCCGGCCTGGTTCTACCGGGCCCACCCGGACGCGCTGCCCGTCGGCCGGGAGGGGCTGCGCCACTCCTTCGGCTCGCGTGCCGCGATCTGCCACAGCAGCCCCGCCTACCGCGAGGCCGCCGCACGGATCACCACCGAACTCGGCCGGCGGTACGCCGGCCACCCCGCCCTCGCCATGTGGCACGTCCACAACGAGTACGGCGTTCCTGTCAGCGCGTGCTACTGCGACAACTGCGCCGCGCACTTCCGCCGCTGGCTGCAGGCCCGCTACGGAACGGTCGAGGCGGTCAACGACGCCTGGGGAACCGCCTTCTGGGGCCTGCGCTACCGGTCGTTCGACGAGATCGACCCGCCGCGGCTGACCCCGACGGTCGGCAACCCCGCCCAGCAGCTCGACCACCGCCGCTTCGCCGACGACACCATGCGCGAGAACTTCCGCATGGAGCGGGACATCCTGCACCGGCTCGCGCCCGGCGTCCCCGTCACCACCAACTTCATGACCGCGCTCAGCCAGTGCGACACGATCGACTACTGGGCCTGGGGCCGCGAGGTCGACCTCGTCACCAACGACCACTATCTGATGACCGACGGCCGCCGCACCCACGTCAACCTGGCGATGGCCGCCGACCTCACGCGCTCCGTCGCCGGCGGCGCCCCCTGGCTGCTGCTCGAGCACTCCACCAGTGGCGTCAGCTGGCAGCCGCGCAACCCCGCCAAGCGCCCCGGAGAGATGGCCCGCAACTCGCTCGCCCATGTGGCCCGCGGCTCCGAGGGCGCCATGTTCTTCCAGTGGCGCCAGTCCCGGAAGGGCGCCGAGAAGTTCCACTCCGCGATGCTGCCGCACGCCGGGACCGACACCCGGATCTGGCGCGAGGTGGTCGCGCTCGGGGCCGACATCGGCTCGCTCGCCGGGCTGCGGGGGACCCGTACCGTCCCCGACGTCGGCATGGTGTGGGACTGGCACTCGTGGTGGGCGCAGGGCCTCGAATGGCGGCCCAGCGAGGACCACGACGCCCGCGAGCGTGCCGACAGCTTCTACGAGGCGCTCTACGACCGGCACCTGACCGTCGACTTCGCCCACCCCGGAGCCGACCTGTCCGCCTACCCCCTGGTCGTCGTCCCGGCCCTCTATCTCGCCACCGAGGAATCGGGCCGCAATCTGCGCGCCTATGTCGAGAACGGCGGCACCCTCGTCGTCTCGTACTTCTCCGGCATCGTCGACGAGCACGACGCCGTGCACCCCGGCGCCTACCCGGGTGTGCTGCGCGACGTGCTCGGCCTGACCGTCGAGGAGTGGTCACCGCTCGGGGCGGGCGAGAGCGTGCGGATCACCGGGCCGCAGGACGCCACGGTCACCGGCGACGTGTGGACCGAGTTCGTGGTGCCGCGAGGGGCCGAGACGGTGTGGACGTACGCCGACGGACCGGCCGCGGGCGGCCCCGCCGTCACCCGTCACCGCCTGGGCAGGGGCACCGCCTGGTACGTCTCCTCCCGGCTCGACCCCCTCGCGCTGGACGCCGTCCTCGAGAGCGCCTGCGAGGACGCCGGCATCGCACCCCGGACCGAACTGCCCCGCGACGTCGAGGTGGTACGCCGCTGCGGCGACGGCGGCGACTACCTCTTCGCCGTCAACCACACCCCGCACGACACCAAGGTTCCCCTCGAGCGCCCCGGCACCGAACTGCTCAGCGGCGAGCACGCCGCCGGACACCTCGCCGTCCCGGCCGGCGCCGTCAAGGTCGTACGGCTTGACGCCTGACGACACCAGAACCCCCGGGCGCGGCCGCCGGATCGCCGGCCGCCCCCGGGCGCATCGCACCGCCCATCCCCGCCCACCACCGTCGAAGGGACTCGACGATGCACACGGCCCCACACTTCCTCCGCAGACTGCTCAAAGCCGCCGCCCTGCCCGCGCTGGGCGCCCTGCTGATCACGGCACTGCCCGCACAACCGGTCAGCGCGGCGGCCACGCTCACCAACACCGGCTTCGAATCGGGCACGACCGGCTGGTCCACCTACTCCGCCGCGGGTCAGCACGCGGCGTCCTACACCGAGGCCGGCGGGCGCACCGGCAGCAACCGCCTCACGCACTGGTCGTCCTCCGCGTACAAGGTGGAGACGTACCAATACCTCTCCGGACTCACCGACGGGACGTACAAGCTGAGCGCCTGGGTGCGCTCGAGCGGTGGCCAGAGCGCGGCCTACCTGGCGCTGCGCAACTGCGGATCGGCGGAACAGCGCACCGACCTGCCGCCCACCCCCGACGGCAGGTGGATACGCCTCGTCACCTCCGTCAGGGTGACCGGCGGGCAGTGCACCGTCAGCATCAACTCCGACGCGAGGGCCGGGAACTGGCTGAACGTCGACGACCTCACCTTCACCCCGGGTTCTACCGGCCTGAGCGTCAAGGGCGTCGACGTCTCCACGCTGAAGAAGAGCGAGGACCTCGGCGGCGTGTACCGCACGGCCGCGGGGACCACCGGTGACGGGCTCGGCATCCTGAAGTCGGCGGGGGCCAACTACGGCCGGCTCAAGGTCTGGGTGGACCCGGCCGACGGCTACAACAACAAGGCCCGCGTGCTCCAGACCGCCAAGCGGATCAAGGCCCAGGGCATGAAGCTGCTGGTCGACTTCCACTACTCGGACATCTGGGCCGACCCGGGCGCCCAGACGAAGCCCGCGGCCTGGTCCTCGCACTCCTACGACCAGCTCACCAAGGACGTGTACGACCACACCTACGACGTCCTGAACGCCCTCAAGGCGCAGGGCACCACCGCCGACATGGTGCAGATCGGCAACGAGATCAACACCGGCATGCTCTGGCCGGAGGGCTCCACGGAGAACTGGGACCGGACCGCCGGGCTGCTCAAGTCCGGCATCTCCGCGGCGAAGGCCGTCTCCTCCTCCACCCGGATCGCCCTGCACCTGGCGCACGGCGGGGACAACGGCCTGTACCGCTGGTGGTTCGACAACGCCACCTCCCGGGGCGTCGGTTTCGACGTCATCGCCGTCTCCTTCTACGGCTACTGGCATGGAGCGCTCTCCGACCTCCAGGCCAACCTGGACGACGTCTCCACCCGCTACGCCAAGCCCGTCATGGTCGTCGAGACCGCCTACCCCTTCCGGCTCGACAGCAAGGACAGCCACGAGAACATCATCGACCTGCCCGGCGAGCTGGTGTCCGGATACCCGGCGAGCCCGGCCGGCCAGGCGGCCTGGGTGCGCGACGTGATGAACGTGGTCGAGGCCGTGCCGAACGGCCGCGGCCTGGGCGTCGTCTACTGGGAGCCCGCCTGGACGGCCGTCACGGGCAACGGCTGGGACCCGGCCGACCCGTCGTCCGGCAACGGCTGGGAGAACCAGGCCCTCTTCGACTACGAGAACAGGCTGCTGCCCGCCGCGAACTGGCTGAGCCACCGCTGACCCGCGCCGTACGCGCCCCGGCTCCGGCCAGGGCGCGTACGGCCGCGCCCGTCAGGCTCCGTCGAGCGGGGTGAAGACGAACGAGAACTCGGCCGGCCGGGCGTCCAGCCGGTACTCGGGCAGCACACCGGGGCCGCAGGACTGGCTGCCGAGACCGTGCTGCAGGTGGTCGAGCTCCACCCACACCGTCTCGGCGGAGGGAACGAGGTCCGTGAGGTGCTCGGCCGCGTCCAGCTGCCCGGTCGTCCAGCGGCGGGCGGTCAGCCAGAACGCCGGGTCGCCGTCGATCCGCAACCCCGCCTGCGGGGACGTGAGTTCCGCCCAGCGCACATCGGCCCGCGCCCCGTTCTCCTGCGGGCGGACATACGGGGTCTGCATGGCGTCGACATCGGTGTGCCAGAGGCCGAGCCGGGCGGCGGACCTGCTGTCCGGGTACGCCTCGCCCGGTCCGCCGCCGTACCAGCGGACGCCTCCGTACGACGCCGGAAGGCCCAGTCGGATCCCGAGGCGCGGCAGGGGGAGCCGCCATCGACCCTGCGGGACCACGGACACCGTGAGGCGCAGCCGGACACCGTCGGAGGTCCAGCGGTAGTCGGTGAGCAGCCCCACGTCACGGCCGGCCGGCGCCACCCGGGTGCGTACCGTCACCGCGTCGTCCGTCACCTCGACCGCGTCCAGGCGGTGCCGCACACGGTGCAGACCGAGGGCGCGCCAGAGGGGTCCGTTCCGCGGATCGGGCTGCCAGGGCGCGCCGTTGTCGTTGTCCGTCGGGGCGCGCCACACGTTCAGCCTCGCACCGGCGACGGCGACCGGGCCGATGGTCCGCAGTTCGCCGGTGCGGACGTCGAAGGAGGCAGGGCCGAGGGTGATGAGGCCCTGGCCGCGCGCCGGGCGGTCATGGCCCGGGACCTGCACGGGGGCGGGGCGTGCGGCCTCGAGCTGGCCCCAGGCGACCTCGTGGCCGAGGCGGCCCCAGGGGGTGTCCTCGGCCAGCAGCGCCCGTACCGTCCACACACTCCCCACGCCCTTCTCCGACACCGGGGGTTCGGGCAGCCGGACCTCGGCCCAGGCGCCGGCGGCCGTCGGCGGGACGGTCAGCGGGCCGTGCGCCACGGTCTCTCCGCCGCTCTGGAAGGACCATTCGAAGGCGAGGTGGGACAGGTCGGAGAAGTCGTACAGATTGGTGATGCGCACGCCGGCCGCCGCGCCGTCGGCCGCACCGGCCTCGATGCGGACCGGCTCGATGACCTTCTTGTACTCGATCAGGCCGGGGGAGGGGGTCCGGTCGGGGAACAGCAGGCCGTCGCAGACGAAGTTCCCGTCGTGGAGCTCCTCGCCGAAGTCGCCGCCGTAGGCGAAGCCGAATCGTGCGTCGGTCAGGCCGTGGTCGATCCACTCCCAGATGAAGCCGCCCTGGTTGCGCGGGTGTGCCTCGAAGAGCCGCTGGTAGTCGGCGAGTCCGCCCGGACCGTTGCCCATCGCGTGCCCGTATTCGCAGAGGATGAAAGGGAGCCCGCGGCGGGCGGCCGGTCCGCCGTCGAGGCCGCGGCCGATCCTGTCCACCTCGTCGTGGGGCGGGTACATGCGTGAGTACATGTCCGTGTCGCGGCAGCCCGGGTCGCCCTCGTAGTGGATGAGCCGCTCGGGGTCGCGGGCGCGGATCCACTCGGCCATCGCGGTGAGACCGCGTCCCGTGCCCGCCTCGTTGCCGAGCGACCAGATGATCACGGACGGGTGGTTCTTGTCCCGCTCGACCATGCGCGCGGCGCGGTCGATCAGTGCCGGGGTCCAGCGGTCGTCGTCGACGGGGTTGTCGTGCCAGTCCTGCTCGACGAAGCCGTGCGTCTCCAGGTCGCACTCGTCGATCACCCACAGACCCAACTCGTCGCACAGGTCGAGGAAGTCGGGGTGCGGCGGGTAGTGCGAGGTGCGGACGGCGTTGATGTTGTGCCGCTTCATCAGCTCGGCGTCCCGGCGCATGGTCCCGGCGTCGAGGGCGCGGCCGGTGTCCGGGTGGAACTCGTGCCGGTTGACCCCTCGGAACAGGATCCGCTCGCCGTTGACCTTGATGACACCGTCCTCGACGGCGACCGTGCGGAAGCCGATGCGCAGCGGGACCCGTTCGCCAGGGAGGACCAGTGTCCCGTCGTAGAGGCGGGGGGTCTCGGCCGTCCAGGGCCGTACCGGCACGGTGACCTGCTCGCCGGTCGCGACGTCGATGCCGAGTTCCGGCACGGTGACCCGCCCGGCCCTCTCGGAATCGACCCGCAGGGTGCCCTCGGCGCGGTGGTGGTCGTACGAGGCGTGCACGAAGAAATCCCCCGCGCACCCGGCCGGCCGGTGCAGGAGGGTCACGTCCCGGAAGATGCCGGGCAGCCACCACTGGTCCTGGTCCTCGAGGTACGACCCGGACGACCACTGGTGGACGCGGACCGCGAGGACGTTCCCTTCCGCGCGCAGCAGATGCCCGACCGCGAACTCGTGCGGCAGCCGGCTGCCCTTGAACTCGCCCAGCTCGCGGCCGTTCAGCCAGACACGCGCGCAGGACTCCACGCCGTCGAATCGGAGCAGGGCGTCGCCGCCGCCCCAGTCCCCTGGCAGGTCGAAGTACCGCAGATGGTCGCCGGTCGGATTCTCCGTCGGGACGCGCGGCGGGTCCACGGGGAAGGGGTAGAGGTGGTTGGTGTAGACGGGTGCGCCGTGGCCCTGGAGCACCCAGTGGCCGGGCACCCGCACCTCGTCCCAGCCGGAGGAGTCGTGGCCGGGCGCGGCGAAGGAGTCGTCCTCCGCGTCTGCGGTCGCGGACAGCCGGAAGCGCCAACTCCCGTTCAGCGAGAGGGCCGCCGCGTCCGAGGTGGCGTACCGGGCGCGTGGCGGGAGCGACCCGCTGCCGGGCCGGACATCGTCGACGTACGAGTGGGACATCGCTCTCCTGGGGCAGCACTCGGTCCCGGGCGGGCGCGAAGGCGGCGGCCGGGGGAGGGGTGACGGGGGAACTCACCCTCCGTCGTCCGGCCCGGGTTCTGCAAGAGGGTCCGGCCAAGTGTCCGAAATATTGTGCACAGTTCGGGATACCGAACATTCATGCCGTGGGGCGAGGTGCGAGGGCTGGTGCCCGACGGGTCGCTCGGTTACGGTCTGCCGTCCGGGGTATCGCATGGTGTTCGTAATCCCGAACGTGATGCCGGGGATTTGTGGCCGTCCAAACCGTTGACGCGGTCTCTCGGGCACCCCTACATTTCGTGGCAAGCGCTTTCCTGAAACGATTCATTCACCATTCATCCATCATTGGCGAGAGGGTGCATCATGCGTATGTCCAGGCATGTGGAGAGGCGGACCTTCCTCAAGGCGGCCGGCGCGAGCCTGGCCGGTGCGGGACTGACCGCCGCCGGCTGCGGCGCCGGCAGCGGCTCGTCCGGCGGGCCCGTCACCATCCGCTACGCCTGGTGGGGCGCGGACGACCGGGCGAAGAAGATCAACCGGACGGTCGCCCTCTTCGAGAAGAAGCACCCGAAGATCAAGGTCAAGACGGACTTCCAGCAGTACGGCGATTTCTGGAAGAAGTTCAACACCCAGGCGGCGGGCGGCAATCCGCCGGACGTCTTCCAGAACGCCATCGGCTTCCTGCGGAAGTACGACGCCAAGCGCGTCCTGCTCGACCTCGACGCTCAGGCGAAGAAGGGCAACCTGGACCTCGGCGACTTCCGGGCCGGACTCGAGAAGTTCGGGGTGGTCGACGGCAGACTGCTCGGCGTGCCGGTCGGCTCCAACTCCATGGGCCTGATCATCGACGAGCGGGTCTTCGAGAAGGCCGGCGTCACCCCGGCCCCGGGCTGGACATGGGACGACTGGGACGACGCCCTCGTCAAGATCCACGACAAGGCCGGGGTCGCGGGCGACTCGGGCCCCTTCGGCATCATGTACCTCTACGACCTGATCCTCCGCCAGAACGGCAAGGCCTTCTTCACCGAGAAGGGCCTCGGATTCACCGAGAGCGACCTCGTCCCGTACTGGACCGAGTCGATGAAGCGCGTCAGGACGGGCCTGTACGCGGACCAGAAGAAGGTCGAGCAGATCAAGCCCAAGTCCGCCCTCGCGGCGGGGCTCGCCGGCGGCGAGTTCACCTGGGACAACTTCACGGCCCGCTACTCCGCCGAGGGCAAGAGCTCGTACGCCATCGCCCCCATCCCCACCGCCGACGGCAAGAAGACCGGCCAGTACCTCGGTTCGCTGATGCTCAGCGGCAGCGCCCGCACCAAGCACCCCGCGGAGGTGGCCACCTTCATCGACTTCATGGTCCACGACCCCGAGGTCGGCCGGATCATGGGGTACGACCGCGGCGTGCTCTCCACCAATGAGCAGTACGAGGCGTTCGACCCCACCGACCCGGTCAGCAAGAAGATCGCCGCGTACGAGAAGCAGATCGCCGCCGCCGGCACGCTGGAGACCATCACCCCCCACCCCGCCGGCGCGGACGTCGTCGAGGCCGCGTTCCTGCGGATCGCCGCCGACATGGCGCTCGGCAAGGCCCCCGTCGAGGAATCCGCGCGGCAGTTCTTCACCGAGGCGAAGACGGCGCTCGGCTCCTGATGGGAACGCCACCCGTGACCCAGCTCGAGGAATCCGTGCGGCAGGTGGCGGACAAGGCCCCTGCCGCCGGCACGACGCCCTCGCCCGTCCGCCGCCGCGGACGCAAGGACGGCCTGATCGGCTACCTGTTCATGTCGCCCTGGATCGCCGGCTTCCTGCTGCTCACCGCGGGACCGATGGTCGCCTCCCTCTACTTCGCCTTCACCGACTACAACCTCTTCGACTCCCCGAAGTGGATCGGCCTCGGCAACTTCTCCGAGATGTTCGCCGACCCGCGCTGGCGCACATCGGTCGAGGTCACCGCCAAGTACGTCCTCATCGGGACGCCGCTGAAGCTGCTCCTCGCCCTCGGCGTCGCGCTGCTGCTGGCGCAGAGCCGGCGCGGACAGGCCTTCTACCGGGCCGCCTTCTACGCCCCCTCGCTCGTCGGCGCCAGTGTGTCCGTCGCCATCGTGTGGCGCGCCCTGTTCTCCGACGACGCGGTGGTGGACCGGGCCCAGACGTTCCTCGGCATGGACGTCGGCGGCTGGATCGGCGACCCCGCCTGGGTCCTCTACTGCCTGGTGGCACTGACCGTCTGGCAGTTCGGCGCGCCGATGGTCATCTTCCTGGCCGGACTCAAGCAGGTGCCCAAGGAGCTGTACGAGGCGGCCCAGGTCGACGGCGCCGGACCGTGGCGGCGCTTCTGGCACATCACCCTGCCGATGATCTCGCCGGTGATGTTCTTCAACGTCCTGCTGGAGACCATCCATTCGTTCCAGATCTTCGGATCGGCCTACATCATGAGCAACGGCAGCTGCGGACCCGCGGACGCCACGCTCGTCTACACCTGCTACCTGTACCAGCAAGGCTTCGAGAACAGCCGGATGGGCTTCGCGTCCGCCATGGCGTGGATGCTGCTGATCGCCGTCGGCCTGGTCACCGCGGTGCTGTTCTGGTCCCAGCGCCGCTGGGTGCACTACGAGGAGGCGTCCCGATGAGCGGCACGGTCAACACCAGCGCGCGCCGCGGCGGCGGGTCACTGCTCTGGCACGTCGGTGCCCTGGCGCTGCTCGCCGTGGTCCTCTATCCGGTGATCTGGGTCATCGGCGGCTCCCTGAAGCCCAGCGACGACATCATCGGCAGCCTGGACCTGTTCCCGACCGATCCCATCGTCGAGAACTACCGGCGGCTGACCGACGGCATCGCTGACATCCCCATCACCACCTTCTTCGTCAATTCCACCTTCCTCGCGGTCGGTTCGGTGGCCGGCGTACTGCTGTCGTGCTCGCTGGCGGCCTACGCCTTCGCCAAGATCCGGTTCCCCGGGCGGAATCTGATGTTCGCGCTGATGATCGGCACGCTGCTGCTGCCGTACCACGTACTCCTCATCCCGCAGTACGTGCTGTTCCAGAAGCTGGAACTGATCAACACCTATGTGCCGCTGCTGCTCGGCAAGTACCTCGCGACCGACGCCTTCTTCGTCTTCCTCATGCTGCAGTTCATGCGGAACCTGCCGAGGGAGCTGGACGAGGCCGCCCGGCTGGACGGCTGCGGTCATCTGCGCATCTACTGGTCGATCGTGCTGCCGCTGTGCCGGCCGGCCCTGATCACCAGTGCCATCTTCACCTTCATCAACGCGTGGAACGACTTCATGGGCCCGCTGATCTACCTGAACGAGCCGGAGAAATACACCGTCTCGCTCGGACTGAAGATGTTCATCGACCAGGACGCCGTCGCCGACTACGGCGGCATGATCGCCATGTCGCTCGTCGCGCTGCTGCCCGTGCTGGCCTTCTTCCTCGCCTTCCAGCGCTACCTGATCGACGGCATGGCGACCTCGGGCCTGAAGGGCTGAACGGCCATGACAGCGCGCTCCCTGCCGCAGCAGGGGTCCCGGCTCTCCACCGGATTCGGCGTCTTCGCCGAATGTCTGCTCACCGGCGTGTGGATGACCCTCGCCGCCGTGCCACTGGTGACGGCCCCGGCCGCCTTCGCCGCCGGCGTCCGCCATCTGCGGCGCCACCTGCGGCACGAGGCGACGGGCCTGCGGCACTTCGCCGGTGACTTCCGTGCCGCGGTGCGTGGCGGGTGGCTCGTCGGACTGTCCGGTCCGGTGGCCCTGTGGCTGCTTTGGCTCAACCTGGCCGCCGTCCGCGCCGGGCTGCCGGGCGGACCGTTCGTGGGCGCGGTCGCGGTCCTCGCCGCCATTGGGGCCGTGGTCGCGGTGCTCAGGGCGGCAGCGGTGTGGGATCCAGGCGCGTCCTGGCCCGCGCTGCTGCGCGCGGCCGCCCGGCGCACCCTGCGCGACCCGGCGGGATCGCTGCTGCTGGTGGGCGGGTTCGCGGTGGTGGCCGGGACCGCCTGGGCCGTGGCACCGCTGGCGGTCCCCGTGACGGGGGCGGTCGCGGCCGCGGCGGTGGCGGTCGAGGCACGGCACGCCGCCGGCTGACGGGCGGGGCCGCACGCGCGTGGCCCCGCGGGCCGGAGGCCAGGCACGAGCGTGACCCCGCAGGCCCGCACTGCCGTAAGCCCGCACAGCAGTAAGCCTGCACGTCGCACGTCCGTAAGCCCGCGTCTTCGCACGCTGCACGTCCGCAAGCCCCGCACGTCGTCACCACCGGCCTTGAGTAGGCCGCACCTCTGCACGCCGCACCATCCCCAGCGCGCACGTCCGCACCGCCGCACCGCCGCGAGCCCGCTTGTCCGCACCGCCGCACCACCGCGAGCCCGCACCTCCGCACCGCCGCGAGCCCGCCCGGACCACCCGTTCCGTGCGCTCCCACGAACTCAGTTCGTCCGTCGCCGCGTTCGCGGTCTCAGCACTTCTGCTCTGCCCTGCTCAAGGCCCCGTCCGTCACCGCTCAGGTCTCACAGAAGGAAGCGTCATGTCTCCGATCTCCCGCAGGTCCCTGCTCTCGGCGGCCGCGGCCGCCGGCGCGGCCGCCCAGTTCAGCTGGGCACTCGGCAGCACGACCGCGCAGGCGGCGCCCCGTCAGGCGGCCGCCGGCCCCGAACCGGTGACACTGAAGTGGCTGGAGGACGACGGGCTCGGGGCCGCCCCCGGCACGACCCTCGGCGTGCCCTGGCCGAAGGGCGCGTACGCCAAGGACCAGACGTTCTCGCTGACCACCGCCGACGGCAGGCAGGTGCCGGTCCAGTCGTGGCCGCTCGCGCAGTGGCCCGACGGCTCCCTGAAGTGGACCGCCCACGCCATCGGCCCCGAGACCTCGGCCAAGAGCTTCACGCTCACCGCGGGCGAGCCCGCCGCACCCGGCCGTCGGATCACCGTCACCACCAAGGGGGGCACGGTCGACGTCTCCACGGGCGTCATCACCGCCCGCCTCGGCACGAGCGGGTCCTCCCTCGTCAGGTCCGTGACCCGCGGCGGCACCGAGATCGCCAGGAACGGGCGCCTCGTGCTGCTCCGCCAGGGCGAGATCGAGGACGGCGACCAGGGCCGGGAGTCCTACGAGCGCTTCGAGAGTGCCATCCACGAGACCGAGGTCGAACAGGACGGTCCCGTACGGGCGGTCGTCCGCATCGACGGCAAGCACCGCCGGGGAAACCGGAGCTGGCTGCCGTTCTCCGTCCGTCTCTACTTCTACGCCGGCGCCGAGTCGTTCCGCATGGTGCACACCATCACCTACGACGGCACCCAGGAACCCGGCAGGGCGGACGGCGACTTCATCCGCGGCCTCGGTGTCCGCTTCACCGTGCCGATGCGGGACCCTTCGTACGACCGGCACATCCGGATCGGCGGCGACGGCACCGGACTGCTCCGGGAGGCCGTCAAGGGCATCACCGGACTGCGCCGCGATCCGGGAGCGGCCGTCCAGGCGGCCCAGTTCGAGGGACGCGCACTTCCGGATCCGGCCACCTGGGACCAGCGCGTCACCAGCCGTCTGCACCTGATCCCCGAGTGGGGCGACTACACCCTCAGCCAGCTCTCCGCCGACGGGTTCACCCTGCGCAAGCGCACCAAGAAGGGACACGGCTGGATCGCGTCCGGCGGTGGGCGCCGCGCGTCCGGCTTCGGCTATGTCGGCGGCGTGAGCGGCGGACTGTCCTTCGGTCTCCGCGACTTCTGGGAGAAGCACCCCGCCGGTCTCGACATCCGCGACGCGCACACCGACAGCGCCGAGGTCACCCTCTGGCTCTGGTCACCCGAGGCACAGCCCATGGACCTGCGCTTCTACCACGACGGTCTCGGCCAGGACACCTACGCCGAGCAGCTCGAGGGCCTGAACATCACGTACGAGGACTACGAGCCCGGCTTCGGCACCCCGTACGGCATCGCCCGCACCAGCGAACTCCTCTTCTGGGCCCACGACTCGACGCCCGAGGCCGGCACCCTGGCCAAGGAGACGTCCGCCGTCCGCACCCCGCCGCAGCTCGCCGCCCCGCCCGCCCACATGGTCGCGGCCAAGGTGTTCGGCGGCCTGTTCTCCGAGCCCGACCGGTCCGACCCCGCCAAGGCCCGGATCGAGGACCACCTCGACTTCCTCTTCACGTACTACCGCGACCAGGTGGACATGCGGCGCTGGTACGGCTTCTGGGACTACGGCGACATCATGCACAGCTACGACCCGGCCCGGCACCAGTGGCGGTACGACGTCGGCGGCTACGCGTGGGACAACTCCGAGCTCTCCCCTGACCTGTGGCTCTGGTACGCCTACCTCCGCTCCGGCCGCGCCGACATCTTCCGCTTCGCCGAGGCCATGACCCGCCACACCGGCGAGGTCGACGTCTACCACCTGGGCAAGTGGGCCGGCCTCGGCACCCGGCACGGCATCCAGCACTACGCCGACAGCGCCAAGCAGCAGCGCATCGCCAACACCACCTACCGGCGCTTCTACTACTTCCTCACCGCCGACGAACGCACCGGCGACCTGATGCACGCGAACGTCGACTCCGACGAGACGTTCCTCGTGCTCGACCCGATCCGTAAGATCCGCACCGAGCCCTACACGCCCGACCGGCACGCCCTGTCCATCGGCTTCGGCACCGACTGGAGCGGACTGGTCTCCGCATGGCTCACCGAATGGGAGCGCGGCGGTCCCAAGGCGGCGAAGGCGAAGGCCAGGATCCTGTCCACGATGGAGACGATCGCCGCCCAGCCCAACGGCTTCGTCCAGGGCAGCGGCCTGTACGACCTCGACACCGGCCGCTTCGCCGTCGAGAAGGAGCCCAAGGTCGGCGTCTCGCACCTGTCCGCCGTCTTCGGCCTGAACGAACTCTGCGCGGAGCTGATCGACCTGATCGACATGCCGGCGTTCCGCGAGGCGTATCTCGACTACTGCCGCTACTTCAACGCGACCAAGGCCGAGCAGGCCGCACGCTACGGCTCGAACTTCGGCTCACTGATCCTCTTCCAGGGCCACTCCAGGCTGGACGCGTAC
The DNA here is from genome assembly GCF_001278075.1 of Streptomyces pristinaespiralis. GTDB lineage: Bacteria > Actinomycetota > Actinomycetes > Streptomycetales > Streptomycetaceae > Streptomyces > Streptomyces pristinaespiralis. The sequence goes on from NZ_CP011340.1 coordinate 7,588,642, forward strand.
GCGGCCGTCCAGACCGGCGACGAGAGGCTCGCGCGCCGCGCCTGGGAGAAGTTCTACAACAGCGACGGCTACCGGGAATCGGCGCCGTGGGCCACGGAAGAGGTCGACGGGCCCGTCACGCTGGTGCCGGGCAGCGAGGCCAACTGGGTCTACACCAACGACACCGCGCTGTACGGGCTCGCGGCCATCGAGAACCTGGCGCTGGTCGGCGACCGGATGCCGTGAGGCGCTCCGCCCTCACCAGGACCGCAGGTGGGACTCGATCCGCCTGCGGTCCAGGACGCCGTCGGCCACCACGATCCGGTAGCGGTACGAGAAGGCGGCACCGGAGGGGAGCGTGAACTCCTCGAAGAAGGCCCACGAGAGGGCGACGGTCGGGGTCGGCTCCGACCGTACGAACCAGTGGGACGGGCTGACGGCGGCCTCGTTCTCCGGGGCGTGGGCGAAGACCAGGGTGCTGTGCGCGTCGACGCCGTCGTGCTCGCCGGTGAAGGCGAGCCAGGGCGCGGCGCGGCCCATCATGTCGGCGGCCCCTGCCTCGCCCGCGCCGCCGTGCCCGTCCGGGCCCACGACGTCGCCGCCGGTGAGGTCGCGGGGCCCGCGCCAGTGCAGCCCGGTGTAACCGGCCGCCTGCCGCCCGGCGGTCGTCGGTGAGCCGAACCGCAGGGGCTCCGGGCGGGTGTTGGTGAGGTGGATGGACCAGTCGAGCGCCCAGGATCCGTCCGCCGGCTCGACGGAGTGGACGGTGAGCGTGCGCCGCTCCCGTGCCCATTCCGCGCCGCCGTTCTCGATCCAGGTGAGCCGCTCCCGCATCGTCAGCCGGTTCCCGGCCACGCCGACGGCGTCGAAGCCGTCGTGCCGCATCCACCCGATCCGGTCGGGCAGCGGCAGATAGCCCTCGCCGTGGACGTAGGAGTTGCCGCCCCAGAAGTTCTGCCCCGACAGATGGCTCGCGGTCATCTGAAGGCCTTTGTGCCAGCGGTGGTCGCTCGGCCGGTATCCCGTCACCAGGCGGCCGGAGAGGGTCCGCAGCGGGTGCACGTACGGCTTGCGGGACTCGAAGGGCTCAGGGTCGGGGCGGTAGACGTACGTCATCAGCTCCACGCCGCCGTGCGACACGACGACCTTCTCACCGTGCGTGTGGGTCACGGTGACCGGAGCGCTCATCGGTGTCCGCCGGCCGTGTCCGCGGGGGCCCAGGCGGGGTGCCCGCCGTGCATGGCGGTGTAGTACGGATCGTCGGACGTGATCTCACCGGCTCGTACGGGCATGCCGGTGAAGGCCGCCTTGTAGAGCGCGGCGACGAACTCCAGTGTCCGCCGCGCGTCGGGGCCGCTGCCCGGCGGGCGGGTCCCGGCACGCATCGCCGCGAGGACGGACTCCAGTTGCGCGGAGTGCGAGCTGGGCAGATCCGCCGCGGGCGTCCGCCACGTCTCGACGCGGCGCTCGTCGGCGGCGGCGTGCGGGGCCGGCGTGTAGACCCAGTCGGCGTTGGAGTGGCCGTAAAGGTGGGTGAGTTCGACGGTGGCGTCGGAGCAGTCGATGCGGATCCGGCTGACCTCGTGCGGTGACACGACGCTGTTGACGACGGTGGCCATGGTGCCGTTCGCGAAACGGACGAGCGCCGTCGAGACGTCCTCGCTCTCGACGTCGTGCACGAGCCGGCCCGCCATCGCCCGTATCTCGGCCCAGTCGCCGAGCAGGTGCAGCAGCAGGTCCATCTGGTGGATGCCGTGCCCCATGGCGGGGCCGCCGCCCTCCGTGGACCAGCGGCCCCGCCAGGGGACGGCGTAGTAGGCGCCGTCGCGGTACCACGTCGTCTGGCAGTGCGCGACGAGCGGCGTGCCCAGTTGCCCGGTGGTGAGCAGTGCGCGGGCGTGCGCCGCGCCGGAGCCGTAGCGGTGCTGGAAGACGACGGACGCGTAGGGGCCCGGGGAGCCGTCCGGACCCTCGGCCGCGGCGATGGCGTCGTACTCGGCGAGCGACAGGCACAGCGGTTTCTCGCACAGCACCCAGGCGCCCGCCCGCAGCACCTCGACGGTCTGTTCGCGGTGGAAGGCGGGCGGGGAGCCGAGCAGCACCAGGTCGGGGCGGGCGGTGGCGAGCATCTCGTCGAGACGGGTGAAGCCGTCGACCCCGTTCCCCGCGGCGGCGCGGAAGGCGTCGAGCTGTGCCGTGTTCACGTCGACGGCGGCGACCAGTTCCACCTCTGCACAGTGGTCGGCCAGGGCGGGGAGGTGGCTGCCGTGGGCGATGGCTCCGGTGCCGACGACGGCGGCACGCAGACGGCCGCGGGGACGTGTCATGAAGAGGACTCCTCGCGCGAAAGTGCGTAGAAAGCGCTTGCTGGCGAGCCACCCTATGGGTGCCGCCGCGCGCGCGACAACCCCCGTCGTGTCCGGGCGGCCGAATGCGGGGCCCGGTTCGACGGGTCGGCGGTACGGCCCTCATTTGTTCGGCATTGCGAACGCTGGTCGACCAACCGTGCCGGGTTGTGCGCAAAGCGTTGACGGCCGCCGACGTGGTTCCTAGGGTGCCGTTCGAAGTTCTGATCGCTGTCCGGTATATCGAACGACTTCGAGGATGTGCGTATGGCACGCAGACGATGGCGGCTCGGGCTCACCCTGGGAGCCCTGCTCGCCGGAACGCTCGGCGCGGGACCCGGCGCGGCGGCCGAACCCGCCGACTACACCATCTCCGTCGACGCAGCCGGTACGGGCGCCAAGATCGACGACACGATGTACGGCGTCTTCTACGAGGACATCAACCGCGCCGCGGACGGCGGGCTCTACGCCGAACTCGTGCAGAACCGCTCCTTCGAGTACCGGCCCGCGGACAACGCCGCCTACACCCCGCTGACCTCGTGGACCGTCTCCGGCGGCGCGAGAGCCATGGAGGACGACGGGCGCCTGAACGACCGCAACCGCACCTACCTTTCCCTGGACGCCGGTGCCCTGGTCACGAACGCCGGCTACAACACCGGCATCGCGGTGGAGAAGGGGAAGCGGTACGACTTCTCCGTCCATGCCCGCGCCGGCAGGGCGGCACCGCTGACCGTCACCCTGCACGACGCCCACGGCGAGCTCGCCGAAGGCCGCCGGGTCGTCGCACGCGGCGGCTGGGCCGAGTACAGGGCGACGTTCACAGCGCGCCGTACCTCCACGACGGGCCGCCTCACCGTCGCCGCCGCACGGCCGGCCGCCCTCGACATGGTCTCCCTCTTCCCCCGTGACACCTACAAGGGCCGCGAGAACGGCCTGCGCAAGGACCTCGCGGAGAAGATCGAGGCCCTTCACCCGGGCTTCCTCCGCTTCCCCGGCGGCTGCCTGGTCAACACCGGCAGCCACGAGGGGTACGACGAGGCGTCCGGCTGGGAGCGCCGCCGCTCGTACCAGTGGAAGGACACCATCGGCCCGGTCGAGGAGCGGGCCACCAACGCCAACTTCTGGGGTTACAACCAGAGCTACGGACTGGGCTACTACGAGTACTTCCAGTTCGCCGAGGACATCGGCGCGATGCCGCTGCCCGTCGTCCCCGCGCTGGTCACCGGCTGCGGTCAGAACCGGGCCACCGACGACCCCGCCCTGCTGCGGCGGCACATCCAGGACACGCTGGACCTCATCGAGTTCGCCAACGGGCCGGTGAGCTCCGAGTGGGGCGGCAAGCGCGCGGACATGGGGCACCCGGAGCCGTTCCGCCTCACCCACATCGGGGTGGGCAACGAGGAGAACCTGCCCAAGGAGTTCTTCACCCGCTTCGAGCAGTTCCGCACCGCGATCGAGGCCGCCCACCCGGACATCACGGTGATCGCCAACTCCGGCCCCGACGACGCCGGGACGACCTTCGACGAGGCCTGGCGGCTCAGCCGTGAGTCCGGTGTGGACATGGTCGACGAGCACTACTACAACAGCCCGCAGTGGTTCCTCGAGAACAACGAGCGCTACGACGCCTACGACCGGGCCGGCCCCGAGGTCTTCCTCGGCGAGTACGCCTCCCAGGGCAACACGTTCGGCAACGCCCTCGCGGAAGCGGCCTTCATGACCGGCCTGGAACGCAACGCCGACATCGTGAAACTCGCCTCGTACGCGCCGCTGCTCGCGAACAAGGACTACGTGCAGTGGCAGCCGGACATGATCTGGTTCGACAACGCGAGGTCCTGGGGCTCGGCCAACTACGAGACGCAGAAGCTCTTCATGACCAACGTGGGCGACGAGGTCGTCCCCTCCACCGCGTCCACCACGCCGACCACCTCGGGGCCGATCACCGGCGCCGTCGGCCTGTCCACGTGGGCGACCAGCGCCGCGTACGACGACGTCGAGGTCACCGGCTCCGACGGCACGACCCTGCTGTCCGACGACTTCTCCGCCGGCGACGACCGGTGGACGAAGGCCACGGGCGCCGGGTCCTGGGCCGTGCAGGACGGCGCGTACGTCCAGAGCGACGAGGCGGCGGAGAACACCCTCGTGACCGCGGGCGACCCGGCCTGGCAGAACTACGACCTCCGGGTGAAGGCCACCAAGAAGTCCGGCAGGGAGGGCTTCCTCGTCGCCTTCGGTGTCAAGGACACCGGCAACTACTACTGGTGGAACCTGGGCGGCTGGAACAACACCCGCTCCGCCGTCGAGAAGAGCGTCGGCGGGGCCAAGCAGACCATGACGGAGAACGCCACGACCATCGAGACCGGCCGCACCTACGACCTCCACGTCGAGGTGCGCGGACGGCAGGTGTCGCTCTACGTCGACGGCCGGAAGTGGGGCGGGTTCACCGACGACAAGGTCGCGGAGCCCTTCCGTCAGGTCGTCACCCGTGACGCGGCCACCGGCGAACTCATCGTCAAGGTCGTCAACGCCCAGGCGTCACCGGCCCGGACGGCGATCGATCTCGGTGCGGGGACCGAGGTGGCCGGGCCGGCCCGGGTGACCACCCTCGCGGCCGACCCGGCCGCGCAGAACACGGCCGACGAGCGGCCGGTCCGGCCGCGGTCCTCGACCTTCGACGGGGTCGGCAGCACCTTCTCGTACACCTTCCCGGCCCATTCCGTGACCTTCATGAGGATCAGGACCGGGTGAGGAACGCGTGCGGGGTGCGCGCCGGGCGCGCACCCCGCACGCGCCTTCACTCTCCCGCCGCCCCGCGAACGACCCGGGGCGAGCAGCCCTTCCGCGGTCCGGGCCGACCGGTCCGGACGAACACCGACACACCCGAACGAGCCGCGTCGCGCGGCCACCGACGAGAGCGAGTCCACCCATGACGACCAGCAGACGTGCCGTGCTGACGGCGGCGGCGGCAGCCGCGGCGACAGCGGCCACCGCGGCGACGACCCCGGCCGCGGCCGCCGGCACCACGACGGCCCCGAGGGGGACCCGGCAAGCCCGCGGCCCCGTCCGGCAGCGGTTCGGGTCCCTGGCCGACGGCACCGCCGTCGACCTGTGGACGCTGGAGAACGAGGGCATCCGTCTGCGCGTCCTGTCGTACGGCGGAATCGTCCAGGGGCTGGAGGTTCCCGACCGCCGGGGGCGGTGGGCGAACGTGTCCCTCGGCTTCGGCAACCTGGACGACTACGTGGCGAAGAGCCCGTACTTCGGCGCGGTGATCGGCCGTTACGGCAACCGCATTGCCGGCGGCAGGTTCACGCTGGACGGGACCACCCACCGGCTTCCGGCGAACGACGGCCCCAACAGCCTGCACGGCGGCGACCAGGGCTTCGACAAACGGGTCTGGGACGTCGAGCCGTTCCGCCGGGGCACCGACACCGGCCTCACCCTGCGGCGCGTCAGCCCGCACGGCGAGATGGGATACCCCGGCACCCTCACCGTCCGGGTCGACTACACCCTCACCGCTCGCGGCGAGTTCCGCGTCGACTACGAGGCGACGACGGACCGCGCCACGGTCGTGAACCTCACCAACCACACCTACTTCAACCTCGCGGGCGAGGGGAGCGGCACCGTTCACGACCACCGGCTGCGCATCGACGCCTCCCGCTACACGCCGGTGGACGCCACACTGATCCCGACGGGCGTCCTGGCCCGCGTCGCCCGCAGCCCCTTCGACTTCCGGCTGGGCAAGCCGATCGGCGAGGACCTCCGCCAAGGGCACGAGCAGATCCTCCTGGGGCAGGGGTACGACCACAACTTCGTGCTCGACAAGGGGATCACCGCGCAGCCGCGGAAGGCCGTCACGGTCACCGAGCCCACGTCGGGGCGGGTCATGACCATCGCCACCACGGAGCCGGGTCTGCAGTTCTACAGCGGCAACTTCCTCGACGGCACCCTGAAGGGCACCTCCGGCCGGGTGTACCGGCAGGGCGACGGGTTCTGCCTGGAGACCCAGCACTTCCCCGACTCGCCCAACCGGCCCGAGTTCCCGACCACGGTGCTCCGGCCCGGGCAGGTGTACCGGTCCTCGACCGTGCACTCCTTCGGCACGCTCTGAGCGGACGCCCACAGCACCGTGCCCCGGCCCTCCGCGAGGAGGACCGGGGCACGGTGCCGCGTCGGGCCGGCCGTCAGGAGCCGACCTTCCGCTTGTTCCAGACGTCGAACCCGACCGCGGCCAGCAGCACCAGTCCCTTGATGACCTGCTGGTAGTCGCTGCCGATGCCGACGAGCGACATGCCGTTGTTCAGTACGCCGAGGACCAGGCCGCCGATGATCGCGCCGAACACCGTCCCGACGCCGCCGCTCATCGACGCGCCGCCGATGAAGGCGGCGGCGATCGCCTCGAGTTCGAAGTTCACGCCGGCCTGCGGGACACCGGCGTTGAGGCGGGCGGCGTAGACGACGCCCGCGAGGGCCGCGAGCACGCCCATGTTCACGAAGACCAGGAAGGTGACCCGCTTGTCCTTCACGCCGGAGAGCTTGGCCGCCGCCTGGTTGCCGCCGAGCGCGTACACATGACGACCGACGACCGCGTTGCGCATGACGAAGCCGAAGCCGACGAGCAGGGCCGCGAGGAGCAGCAGCACGACCGGGGCGCCCCGGTAGCTGGCGAGGGTGAGGGTGAAGGCCAGGACCGCGGCGCTCAGCGCGGCGCACTTGGCGATGAAGAGGTTCCTGGGAAGCACGTCGAGCTCGTACTTCTGCTGGCGGCGGCGGTCCCTGACCTCCTGCCACAGGGCGAACGCGAGCAGCGCGAAGCCCATCAGCAGCGTGAGGTTGTGGTAGTTGGTGACCGGCCCGATCTCCGGCAGGTAGCCGGTGGCGATCTTCTGGAAGCCCTCGGGGAACGGCCCCAGGGAGCGGCTGCCGAGGAGGATCTGGGTCCCGCCGCGGAACAGCAGCATGCCCGCCAGTGTGACGATGAACGACGGGATGCCGACGTACGCGATCCAGAAGCCCTGCCACGCGCCGGCGAGTGCGCCGATCGCGAGGGAGAGGACGAGCGCGAGCACCCAGGGCACGTCGTGCTCGACCATCATCACCGCGGCCGCGGCGGAGACGAAGGCGGCCAGCGAGCCGACCGACAGGTCGATGTGGCCCGAGATGATGACGATCATCATGCCGATGCCGAGCACCAGGATGTAGCTGTTCTGGAGGACGAGGTTGGTGACGTTGTTCGGCAGCAGCAGGACGCCGTCGGTCCATATCTGGAACAGCACGACGATGAGCGCCAGTGCGACGAGCATTCCGTACTGCCGCATGTTGCGCCGTGCCGCGTCGAGCAGCAGTTCCTTCGTGCCGTGGCGCGTCGGCGGGGGCGTGCTGGGGGAGGCGCTGGTCGGCGCGTCGGTGGTGGCCGGGCCCATGTCGGTTACCTCTTGTCGCTGGTGCTGGTCATGTGGCGCATGAGAACTTCCTGGGTCGCCCGGCCGCGAGGGACCTCGCCGGTGAGGCGGCCGGCGGACATCGTGTAGATGCGGTCGCACATGCCGAGGAGTTCGGGGAGTTCGGAGGAGATGAAGACGACGGCCTTGCCCTCCGCGGCGAGTCGGTCGATGACGGTGTAGATCTCGAACTTGGCGCCCACGTCGATGCCGCGCGTCGGCTCGTCGAGGATCAGCACATCGGGCCCCGCGAAGATCCACTTGCTGAGGACGACCTTCTGCTGGTTGCCGCCCGACAGCCGGCCCACCTGCTCGAAGACCGTGGGCGCCTTGATGTTCATGCTGCGCCGGTAGGACTCGGCGACGCGCCGCTCCTCGTGTTCGTCCACCACACCGCGCCGGGCGACCTTGGAGAGGGCGCTCATGGTGATGTTCCGGCCGATGGTGTCGATCAGGTTGAGGCCGTAGTGCTTGCGGTCCTCCGTGACGTACGCGATGCCGTGGCCCACCGCCTCCGGGACGGTGCGGGTGCGGATCTCCTTGCCGTCCTTGAGGACGGTGCCGCTGATGTTGCGCCCGTAGGAACGGCCGAAGACGCTCATCGCGAGTTCGGTGCGGCCCGCGCCCATCAGCCCGGCGATGCCCACGATCTCGCCCCTGCGGACGTCGACCGACACCTGGTCCACGACCTTGCGCTGCTGGTCGATCGGGTGGTGCACGGTCCAGTCGCGGATTTCGAGCGCCGGGTGCTCACCGGGCTCCCCGGTGTACGGGGTGCGTTCGGGGAAGCGGTGGTCGAGGTCCCGGCCGACCATGCCGCGGATGATGCGGTCCTCCGTCATGTCCCCGTCACGCACCCCGAGGGTCTCGATGGTGCGGCCGTCACGGATGACGGTGACGCGGTCGGCGACCTCCGCGATCTCGCCCAGCTTGTGCGAGATGATGATCGAGGCGATGCCCTGTTCCCGCAACTCCTTGATGAGGGCCAGTAGTTTGGCGCTGTCCTCGTCGTTGAGCGCGGCCGTCGGCTCGTCGAGGATCAGCAGCTTGACCTTCTTGGACAGCGCCTTGGCGATCTCCACGAGTTGCTGCTTGCCCACGCCGATGTCCGCGACCCGGGTCTGCGGGTGCTCGCGCAGGCCGACGCGCCTCAGCAGCGCGGCGGCGTGCCTGAGTGTCTCGTTCCAGCTGATGATCCCGCGCGTGGCGTGCTCGTTGCCGAGGAAGATGTTCTCGGCGATGGACAGGTACGGCACCAGGGCGAGCTCCTGGTGGATGATGACGATGCCGCGGTCCTCGCTCGCCCGGATGTCCTTGAAGGCGCAGTGCTCGCCCTGGAAGAGGATGTCCCCTTCGTAACTGCCGTGCGGGTGCACCCCGCTGAGCACCTTCATCAGCGTCGACTTGCCGGCGCCGTTCTCCCCGCAGATGGCGTGGACCTCGCCCGGCGCGACGGTCAGCGTCACGTCGGACAGGGCCCGCACCCCGGGGAACGTCTTGCCGATGGACCGCATCTCCAGGATGGGTTCCACCGCCGGGGCTCCCGGCATCAGAGGTCGCTCGCCTTGATGTAGCCCGAGTCGACCAGCACCTGCTTGTAGTTGGTCACGTCGACGCTGACCGGGTCGAGCAGGAAGGCGGGCACGACCTTCTTCTCGTTGTCGTAGGTGGTGGTGTCGTTGACCTCGGGCTTCTTGTCGTTCAGTACGGCGTCGGCCATCTGGACCGCCTGCTTGGCGAGCGCCCGGGTGTCCTTGTAGACCGTCTGGGTCTGCTGCCCGGCGATGATGGACTTGACCGAGGCGACCTCGGCGTCCTGCCCGGTCACGACCGGGTAGGGCTTTGCCTTCGTGCCGTAGCCGTCCGACTTGAGCGCGGAGAGGATGCCGATCGATATGCCGTCGTACGGGGAGAGCACCGCGTCGACGGACTCCGAGCCGTACGAGCCGGTCAGCAGGTCGTCCATGCGCTTCTGCGCGGTGCCGCCGTCCCAGCGCAGCGTGGTGATCTGCTCCAGCCTGGTCTGTCCGCTGCGGACGACGAGCTGCTTCTTGTCGATGTACGGCTTGAGGACCTTCCAGGCGCCCTGGAAGAAGAAGCGGGTGTTGTTGTCGTCGGGAGAGCCGGCGAACAGCTCGATGGTGAACGGGCCTTCGGCGCTGCCGTCCTTCAGCCCCAGTTTGTCCACGATGTAGCCGGCCTGGAGTTCGCCGACCTTCTCATTGTCGAAGGACGCGTAGTAACTGACGGCCTCGCTGCCGAGGATGAGCCGGTCGTAGGAGATGACCTTGACGCCCTGCTCGCTCGCCTGGCGCAGCACGTCACCGAGGGCACGTCCGTCGATGGCCGCGACCACGAGGACGTCGACCCCCTTGGTGATCATGTTCTCGATCTGGGAGACCTGCTGGTCGACGTCGTCCTCGCCGTACTGAAGGTCCGTCTTGTACCCGAGCTTCTTGAACTCGGCGGCCATGTTGTTGCCGTCGGCGATCCAGCGTTCCGAGGACTTCGTCGGCATGGCGATCCCGACGGTGGATCCCTTGCCTCCCGCTGGCTCCTGCTTGCTGCCGCCCGTGCTGCTCTGGCCGCAGGCGGCGAGGGACAGGGCGAGGGCGGCGGTGACCGCGGTGACCGCGGCTCGGCGGTTGCGCATCTTCATCAGTCCTTAGGTGAGGGCACGACCGCCGGAGAGGCGGTGGCAAGGTCGGTGACGGGCGGATCGGTGACAGCGGGGCCGGTGACGGACGGCCCGGTCCCGGGGAGGTCCGTCACGGGGAAGCGGTGCAGAGGGCCGGGGAGACGCGAGCCGAGCGGCGACATCCCGCCGTCGGCGCCGAGACGGGCCAGCAGGTCGAGCGTGAGCCGGCCGCGCCGGACCCGTTCCCGGGCGGAGGCCAGCATCGTGTCGCGCATGTGGGCGCCGTACGGGTAGAAGCCGGGCGCCTTGCTCAGTCCGAACTTCAGATAGAGGGGAGCGCCGCGCCTGATGAGCTCGGCCGCCTCGTACATGCGCACATAGCCGCCGAGGTCGTCCGGCGCCTCCACATAGAGGTCCATCGGCGCCGCGCTGGCCCGCCGGATCTCGGTGAGGTGGGCGAGCGTCAGGTCGGAGGGCACATTGACCGAGTCGGCGCCGAGCCGTTCATGGACGGCGTACGCCGCCGGGTTGACCGGACCCACCAGCGCGGACACCTTGAACGTCGTGTCGGCCGGCAACACCCCCTGGGCGCGCAGCCGGTGCAGGCACCAGAGCACCCCTTCGTCGGCGACGAGGAGACAGCGCACGCCGAGGGCGGTCGCGCGGAGCGCGTCCTCGACACAGCCGGCGAGCGCGTCGTGACCACGGGCCCGCAGTCCGGAGCCGCCGGACTCGGTGCGGGTCGAGGCTCCGATGTCCCAGCTGCCGCGCGGTCCGGTGAACAGGCAGAGCTCGATGCCGCGTTCGGCGCAGGCGCCGGTCATCTCGGTGATCTCGTCGTCGGAGAGCATCCACACGCCGCTGCCCTGGCTGATGCGGTGGACCGGCAGGTCCAGCCGGGCGGCCTCCTTGAGCACGACGGCCAGCACCTCCGGGCCCTCGCAGGAGGGGATCTCGGTGCGCCAGCTGCCGCCGTCGGGGAACCGGTGCGGGGAGGCGTCCGAGGGATTCTCTGCCGGTGCGGCCAGGCCCAGTGCGGCGAGTGCCGCTCCACCGGGGCGGCGCGCTCCGGAGGTTCGAGCAGGGGGAGGGGTCACGAGCAACCTCTATTGTTCGAAATATCGGACGTCGTTCGAGATTCTGGGGCGACGTTAAGGATCCAGCCACCTGGGTGTCAATGGGTCGGACGGTCGAACACGAAGATCCCCGACGCCTTACCGGGAAGGGGCACCGGCGATAGACTGTTCGCTCTGCCGATCAAGCGTTGATATATCGAACAAGGGGAAAGCCATGGGACGCCTCGTGCCCGCTGTCACCCGTGCTCTCGACATTCTGGAGCTCTTCCTCGACGGGGACGGGACGCTTTCGGCCCCCGATATCGTCCGGAAGCTCCAGCTGCCGCGCACCACCGTGCACGAACTCATCACCACGCTCGCGGCCCGCTCCTACATCGTGCCGGTGGACGGCCGCTCCGGCCGCTACCGCCTCGGCGTACGCCTCTATCAGCTGGGCAGCCGCTACGCCGAGCAGCTCGACCTCGCCCACGAGGGCCAGGAGGTGGCCCGCTCCGTCGCCGAGACCTGCGACGAGACCGTCCATGTCGCGATTCTCGACGGCACTCACGTCCTCTACATCGCGAAGGTGGACTCCACCCACGCCGTCCGCATGGTCTCCGCCGCCGGCCGCAGCCTGCCCGCCCACTGCACGGCGGTGGGCAAGATGCTGCTCGCCTCCCTCCCCGACAGCGAGCTCGACACCCGACTCGCGCCGGGCACCGAGCTGGCCGCCATGACGCCCAACAGCATCACCGACCCGGCCGTCCTGCGTACCGAACTCGAGGCCGTGCGGGCGGCCGGCATCGCCCTGGAGCGCCGGGAGTCGAACGCGGACGTCAGCTGTGTCGCCGCGCCCGTGCGGGACCGTTCGGGCCGGGTCGTCGCCGCGCTGTCCATCTCCGTGCCGATGATCCGCTGGAGCGAGGAACGCCGCGCGGAGCTCGAACAGCTGGCCGCCAAGGGCGCCGCCGACCTGTCCGAGCGCCTCGGGCACCGGGCCGCCGCGTGAAGGGCGTGGAGGTGGCGGTCCGCCACGACGCGCTGCTCGGCGAGGGCCCCACCTGGGACCCGGCGGCCGAACGGCTGCTGTGGGTCGACATCCTCCGCTCGCGCGTCCACACCTACGACCCCGCCAACGGTCGCCGTACCGTCATGGCCACCGGGCAGCACGTCGGCGCGGCCAAGCCCCGGGCGGGCGGGGGCCTCGTCGTCAACCTCCGTGACGGCGTGGGGCTCTACGACAGCGACGCCGCCTTTCGCTGGCTGCACCGGGATCCGGTCGCGGGGCGCCGGGCCAACGACGCCGCGGTCGCCCCCGACGGCTCACTGTGGACGGGGACGATGCGCTACGACGAGGCTCCGGGCGGCGGGACGCTCACCAGGACGGCGCCCGACGGCACGGCGGCGACCGTCCTCGCCGACGTCACCGTCAGCAACGGCACCGGGTGGAGCCCCGACGGCCGCCGGATGTACTACATCGACTCACCGACCCGCCGGATCGACGTGTTCGACCTGCGGCCCGGTGACCCCCTGCCGGTGAACCGGCGTCCGCTGGCCGTCGTCGAGGACGGCGCCGGCTACCCCGACGGACTCACCGTCGACGCGGACGGCTGCGTCTGGGTCGCCCTGTGGGACGGGGCCGCGCTGCGCCGCTACACACCGGAGGGCGTCCTCGACCGCGTCGTGGAGCTCCCGGTGCGACGGCCCACCTCCTGTGCGTTCGGCGGCGCGGGTCTGACCGACCTCTATGTCACGTCCGCCCGCAAGGGGCAGGCCGCGCCGCATCCCCTCTCCGGCTCGCTGCTGGTGGTGCCCGGCGCCGGGCGCGGGATGGTTCAGCCCGCTTTCGCCGGCTGAAAGGGGGCCCCTCCGCGGGTGTGGCGGAGGGGCCCGACCCGGGTGTGACGAGGGCTCAACAAGCAATGACGTTCGGGGAGTCGAACGTCGTTCGTCATTTCAGCGAAAGTCATTGACGTTCGGCTTCCCCGCCTCTACGGTCCCGTTCGAAGTTGCGAGCGAGTGTCGAAATTTCGAACGTTGATATCGACGGCTCCGCCCCCCGCATCCCCTCGTCCGATGAAGGAGCCCGCCCTTCATGAACGCCCCGCGCCCCCGGCCCGGCCACCGCCTGCGAGCGGTCCTCGCCACCACCGCCGTCACCGCCGCACTCGTCGGCGCCGGCGTCCTCCCCGGCCACGCCGCCCCGGCGGCCCCGACCGCCTCCGCGGGCCATCCGGATCCCCGTCCCGTCACCGGCGACACCGAGGTCCACGACCCGTCCGCCGTCCGCCTCAAGGACGGCACGTACGTCGTCTACTCCACCCACGGCGGGATCGAGGCCCGCACCTCGCGCGACGGCAGGACGTGGCAGCGCGCCGGATCCGCCTTCACCGACATCCCCGACTGGTGGCGCGCCTACTCCGCGGAAGGCGACCCGTGGGCGCCCGAGGTCACCTACCGCGACGGCGTCTACTGGCTCTACTACGCCGTCTCCTCCTTCGGCTCCAACCACTCCGCGATCGGCCTGGCCACCTCCCGCAGCGGCCGGCCCGGCACCTGGGAGGACCGCGGAAAGGTCTTCTCCACCACCACGGGCGACCACTACAACGCCATCGACCCCGCCGTCCTCCAGGCACGCGGCCGGCTCTGGATGTCCTTCGGTTCGTACTGGACCGGCATCCGCATGATCGAGCTCGACCCCGCCACCGGCAAGCCCCGCACCGCCGACCCCGAGGTCCTGCACCTCGCCACCCGCCCCGACGAGCCCTACGCCGTCGAGGCGCCCTACATCGTCGAACACCAGGGCAGCTACTACCTGTTCGTCTCCTACGACCGCTGCTGCGCCGGTACCGACTCCACCTACAACATCCGCGTCGGACGGGCCGCGCACCCCGCCGGTCCCTACTACGACCGCGACGGCACCGCGATGACCGACGGCGGCGGTGAACTCCTCCTCGCCGGCCACGGCCGGTACGTCGGCACCGGCGGTCAGTCCGTGCTCCGCGACCGCGGCCGGGACGTCCTCGTCTACCACTACTACGACGCCGACGACGCCGGCGTGCCCAAGCTCGGCCTCAACCCTCTGAGCTGGGGCAAGGACGGCTGGCCCGTCGTCACCCCCTGACCCCCCGAACATCCCGGAAGGACACCATGCCCGACAGCAACGCCCGCTTCACGCTCGACCCCGCCTTCACCGTGGGCGAGGTGAACCCCCGTCTCTTCGGCTCCTTCGTCGAGCACCTGGGCCGCTGCGTGTACACCGGCATCTTCGAACCGGACCACCCGTCCGCCGACGAGGCCGGGCTGCGCACCGACGTCCTCGAACTGGTCCGGGAACTGGGCGTCACCGCCGTCCGCTACCCGGGAGGCAACTTCGTCTCCGGCTACCGGTGGGAGGACTCCGTCGGCCCCGCCGAGGAGCGGCCGCGCCGCCTCGACCTCGCCTGGCGGTCGACGGAGACCAACCGCTTCGGACTGAGCGAGTTCATGGCGTTCCTGGGGAAGATCGGGCCGCAGGCGGAGCCCATGATGGCCGTCAACCTCGGTACGCGGGGCGTGGCCGAGGCACTTGAGCTCCAGGAGTACGCCAACCACCCCGCCGGCACCGCCCTTTCCGATCGGCGCATCGCCCACGGCGACAAGGACCCGTTCGGCATCCGTCTGTGGTGTCTCGGCAACGAGATGGACGGTCCCTGGCAGACCGGGCACAAGACGGCGGAGGAGTACGGCCGCCTCGCCGCGGAGACCGCCCGGGCGATGCGGCAGATCGACCCCGGCCTCGAACTGGTCGCCTGCGGCAGCTCGAGCCAGGCCATGCCCACCTTCGCCACCTGGGAGGCGACGGTCCTCCAGGAGGCGTACGACCTCGTCGACCACATCTCGCTGCACGCCTACTACGAGGAGATCGACGGCGACCGCGACTCGTTCCTCGCCTCCGCCGTGGACATGGAGTCGTTCATCGAGAACGTCGTCGCCACCTGCGACCACGTCGGTGCCCGGCTCAAGTCGAAGAAGCGCATCCAGCTCTCCTTCGACGAGTGGAACGTCTGGTACATGAAGCGGTTCGAGGCGGAGAACACGGCCAACCCCCTGGACTGGCCCGAGGCCCCGCGGCTGCTCGAGGACAACTACAGCGTCACCGACGCCGTCGTCTTCGGCTCGCTGCTCATCGCCCTGCTCCGGCACGCCGACCGGGTGACCGTCGCCTGCCTCGCGCAGCTCGTCAACGTGATCGCCCCGATCATGACGGAGCCCGGCGGCCCGGCCTGGCGGCAGACCACGTTCTTCCCCTTCGCCCAGGCCTCCCGCTACGGGCGCGGCGAGGTCCTCGACGTACGCGCCGACTCGCCCACCTACCGGACGGCCGCCTACGGCGAGGTCCCGCTGCTGCACGCCACCGCCGTACGCGACAAGGACACCGGCGCCGTCACCGTCTTCGCCGTCAACCGGAGCCAGAGCGACCCGCTGCCGCTCCGGATCGCCCTCACCGGGCTGGACGTCACCCACGTCGAGGAGCACAGCGTCCTCAGCGACGCCGACCCGGAGGCCCGCAACACCCTCGCGGAGCCCGAGCGCGTCGTGCCGCACGCGGGTGAGGGGGCCGTGCTCGCGGGCGGCGTCCTCGACGTCACCCTCGAGCCCCTGTCCTGGAACGTGATCCGGCTGGCCGCCGGCGCCTGACACCGCACAAGCCGCCGCCCGCCCCCGGTCGCGTCAGGCACCGGGGCCGGGCGGCCCCTCCCGGGACACCGCACCACACGCCGACCCCTTCTTCCTCGGAGACGAGCCGCCATGCATCCACATCGCCTCAGCCGGCGCCGCGCCCTCGCCGGCGGCATCGGCGCCCTGGCCGCCACCGCGGCCCTCGGCCCGCTGTCCGGCTGCGCCGCACCGTCCACCGCCGCCGGCCCCGGGCAGACCCGCCTGCGGTTCTGGCACCTGTTCGGCGGCGGGGACGGCGTCAACATGCAGGGCATGCTCGACGCGTTCCGTGCCGAGCACCCGGACGTCTCCCTGGAGGCGGCCACCCTCCAGTGGGGTGCCCCCTACTACACGAAGCTGGGCATGGCAGGCGCCGGCGGACGCGCGCCCGAACTGGCCGTGCTGCACCTGGCCAGGCTCGCCGGGTTCGCCCCCGGCCGGCTCCTCGACCCCTTCGACCTCGACCTCCTGGCCGACCTCGGGGTCCGCGAGCAGGACTTCCCGGCCGGCATCTGGCAGCGCGGGCAGGTGGCCGGCGAGCAGTACGCCGTCCCCCTCGACACCCACCCCTTCGTCCTCTACTACCAGACCGAACTGTGCGAGAAGGCCGGACTCATGGCGGGCGGCAAACTCAAACGCATCGAAGGGGCCGAGGAGTTCGCCGACGCGCTGCGCGCCGCGAAGAAGGTGACCGGTCAGCCCGGCCTCGTCACCGAGACCCTCGGACCCGACTGCATCACCCCGTGGCGGCTGTTCGCCACCTTCTACTCGCAGACCGGCGGCAAGGTCCTCTCCGAGGACGGGAAGCGCCTCGCCCTCGACGACACCAAGGCGCTGCGCGTGCTCGAGTACATGGCCGGCCTCGCGGAGGAGGGGCTGATGGTGCGCCGCGCCGACTACGGCGCCTCCGTCGGCATCTTCAACGGCGGGAAGACCGCCTTCCACCTCAACGGCGAATGGGAGATCTCCTCCTTCCGCACCACCGGCATCCCGTTCTCCATGACCACCGTGCCCACGCTCTTCGGCCGGCCCGGCACGCAGGCCGACTGCCACGCCTTCGTCCTCCCGCACCAGGCCGACCGCGGCGGCGCGACGAACGAGGCCGCGCACGAGCTCGTCGCCTGGCTGCTCCGCAACTCCGTCGCCTGGGCCGAAGGCGGCCATGTGCCCGCCTATCTCCCGGTTCTCAAGGACCCCGCGTACCTCGAACTGAAACCGCAGTCCGAGTACCGCGGCGCGATCGACGACGTGGCGCTCGACGAGCCCGCCTGGTTCGCCGGCTCCGCCTCCCGGATGTGGATCGAACTCGGCGCCGTCTTCTCCGGAGTGCTCACCGGATCCCGCAGCCCGCGCGGCGCCCTCACGGAGGCCAAGGCCCGCCTCCGGACCCTCCTCGACACCCCCGACCCACTCCCCGGAGCCGCGTCATGACCACCACCACCGCGGCACCGCCGTCACCGGTGAACAAGCGCGCCACCGCCCCCGGCCGGCCGGTCCGCTCCGTCCACCGCAAGTGGACCGAGCACGGCCTGGTGTTCGTCGCCCCGTTCCTGGTCGTCTACGCGATGTTCCTGATCTGGCCGCTGCTCTCCGGCCTTGGGATGAGCATGACCAGCGAGAACATCACCGGAACGGGAGGGGAGTTCGTCGGCCTCGACAACTACGCCGAAGCCGTCGCCGACCCCGACGTCTGGTCCTCGCTGTGGAACACGGTCTGGTTCACCGTGCTCTCCACCGTCCCGCTCGTCCTCGTGGGTCTCGGACTGGCCCTGCTGTCCCACCAGTTGCGGGTGGTGCAGTGGCTGTGGCGGCTCAGCTGGTTCGCGCCGTTCCTGCTCCCGTCCGGAGTCGTCTGCCTGCTCTTCGCGCAGATGATCTTCCCGTCCGGCTTCGGCCTGGCCGACCAGATGCTGGCCGCCGTAGGACTCGAACCGGGCATCGGATGGCTCAGCGAAGAGCGTTACGCGATGCTCTCGATCGTGGCGACCACCGTCTGGTGGACCGTCGGCTTCAACTTCCTGCTCTACCTCGCCGCCCTCCAGGCCATCCCCGTCCACCTCTACGAGGCCGCCGAACTCGACGGCGCCGGGGCCTGGAACCGGCTGTGGCACATCACCCTGCCGATGCTGCGCCGCACCACGGGACTGGTGGTGGTCCTCCAGGTCCTCGCGTCGCTGAAGATCTTCGACCAGGTCTACATCATGACCGGCGGCGGCCCGGACGAATCGACCCGGCCGATCCTGCAGTACGTCTACCAACAGGGCTTCACCGGCTACCGCATCGGCTACGCCTCAGCGGTCTCCTACATCTTCTTCGCCCTGATCCTGATCGTCTCCCTGGTGCAGCCGATGCTGTCCCGGCGCCGAGCTGAGGAGGCCGCCAAGTGAGCGGTTCCGCCACCATCGCCCCCCGACGCGCGCCCCGCGCCGGCTCCGGCGCCGGCCCCGCGGGCCGAAGGCCCCGCTGGAGCGCCGGCCGGATCACCCTGCTCGTCATCGCCCTGGTCCTCACCGTGGCCTGGCTGATCCCGCTCGCATGGGCGGTCGCCACCTCGCTGAAGCCGGAGGGCGAGACCACGAAGACCCCGCTCGAGTGGATCGGTTCGCGGATCACGTTCGAGGCGTACAGCAAGGTCTGGGAGTCCGGCGATCTGATGCGCTGGATGATGAACTCCGCGTACATCTCCGTCATGACGACCGTGCTGACGGTCCTGACCTGCGCGATGGCCGCGTACGGCTTCACCCGCACCGACTTCCGCGGCCGCAAGCTGCTCTACGGACTGGTGCTCGCCGGCATCATGGTCCCGCCGCAGGTGCTCATCGCCCCCCTGTTCACCGAGATGGTGCAGCTCGGACTCGTCGACACCTACTGGGGAGTGATCCTGCCCCAGGTCGCGGTCCCCGCCATGGTCTTCATCCTGGTGAAGTTCTTCGAGGGGGTACCC
This sequence comes from Streptomyces pristinaespiralis, assembly GCF_001278075.1. GTDB lineage: Bacteria > Actinomycetota > Actinomycetes > Streptomycetales > Streptomycetaceae > Streptomyces > Streptomyces pristinaespiralis. The sequence goes on from NZ_CP011340.1 coordinate 7,607,742, forward strand.
CGCGAGCTGGAGGAGGCCGCGTTCGTCGACGGCGCCGGCCGCTGGCGGGTGTTCTGGACGATCGTGATGCCACTGTCCCGGCCGGTGCTGGCCGCTGTCGCGATCTTCACCTTCATCTCCACCTGGAACAACTTCCTCTGGCCGTTCCTGGTGACCACCGATCCCGGCGGCATGACCCTCCCCGTCGGCCTGGTCAACGTCCAGTCCTCGTTCGGCGTCCGCTACGCCCAGATCATGGCGGCGCTCGTGATCGCCGGACTGCCCCTGCTGATCGTATTCATGCTCTTCCAGCGGCAGATCGTGCGCGGTATCGCGCACACCGGTCTCGCCGGCCAGTAGGACGGGCCCGAAGAGCGGGCCCGTCGGCACGGTTGTCCGAAGAAGGAGTCATCGCAATGAGCCGCACAGCACTCCTGCCCCGCCCGCTCGCACGCGCACTGGTGTCGATCCCCCTGGCCACATTGATGGCCCTGGCTCCGGGTACGGCACTCGCCTACCCGGCGCCGGGGCACGTGACCGGCGACATCGTGGTGCACGACCCCACCATGGTCCGCCGTTCCGACGGCACCTACCTGCTCTACGCCACCGGCGGCGGACTGGCCATGCGCTCGTCCACCGACCGGGTCGCCTTCCGCGCCGGGGGCTCCGCGTTCCCCACCGTCCCCTCCTGGTGGAGCCGCTACTCCTCCGTACCGGAGGCCTGGGCCCCCGACATCTCCTACCACGGCGGCAAGTACCTGATGTACTACGCCGTTTCCCGCTTCGGCTCCAACACGTCGGCGATCGGCTTCGCGACCTCCTCCACCGGAATGCCGGGCAGCTGGACCGACCACGGCATCGTGCACAGCACCGACGCGTCGAGCGACCACAACGCCATCGACCCGAACCTGTTCGTCGACGACGACGGAACCTGGTGGCTCACCTTCGGCTCCTGGTGGACCGGGATCAAGATGATCCGCCTCGACCCGGGCACCGGCAAGCAGCACGCCGGTGACAGGACGCGGTACTCCCTCGCCTCCCGGCCCACCGGCAGCCGCGCCGTCGAGGCGCCGCAACTGGTCAAGCGCAACGGCGTCTACTACCTCTTCGCCTCGTACGACACGTGCTGCGCCGGCACCTCGTCCACCTACAAGATCAAGGTCGGCCGGGCGAGCCGGGTCACCGGGCCCTACACCGACCGCGCCGGCGTACCGATGATGAACAACGGCGGCACGGTCGTCCTCGAGTCCCACGACCGGGTGATCGGTCCGGGCGGGCAGTCCGTCATCAAGGACGCCGACGGCCACCTGCTCGTCTACCACTACTACGACGGCCAGGACGGCGGCACCCCCAAGCTCGGGGTCAATCTGCTGGGCTGGGGCGGCGGCTGGCCGGCCGTCTACTGACCGGCACGCGCGGCACGAAGGCCGGGGCGCACCGATCGGTGCGCCCCGGCCTTCGCGGTGTCTCAGACTCCTGCGTCCTCGAAGCGCCGGAGCTCGCCCGGCAGCCGCGAACCGAGCGGCGACATCGCGTCGCCGGCGCCGTGCCGGGCCAGCAGGTCGAGCACCAGCCGGCCGCGGCGGACCCGCTCACGGGCGGTGCTGAGGACGGTCTCCCGCAGGTGCAGGCCGGAGGGATAGATCGAAGGGGCCTTGGAGAGGCCGAACTTGAGGTAGAGCGGGGCACCACGGCGGATCAGCTCGGCGATCTCGTACATACGGATGTAGCCGCCGAGGTCGTCAGGCGCCTCCACGTACATGTCCATCGGCGCCCGGCTCACCCGGCGGATCTGGGTGAGGTGGTCCAGCGTCAGGTCGCTGGGGACGTTGAGGGAGTCGGCGCCGAGCTGCTCGTACACGGCGTACGCGGCGGGGTTGACGGGGCCGATGAGTGCGGAGACCTTCAACGTGGTGCCGGCGGGCAGGAGACCGCGCGACCGCGCCCGGTGCAGGGTCCACAGCACCCCCTCGTCGGCGACGAGCAGACAGCGCACGCCCAGCTCCGTGGCGCGGACGGCGTCCTCCACGCAGCCGGCGACCGCGTCGTGCCCCCGGGCGCGCAGCCCGCCGCCCCGCGAGTCGGTGCGGGTGGATCCGCCGATGTCCCAGGTGCCGCGGGGTCCGGTGAACAGGCAGAGCTCGATGTCGCGTTCGGCGGTCGCGTCCACCATCTCCGTGATCTCGTCGTCGCCGAGCATCCAGACGCCGCTGCCCTGGCTGACGCGGTGCACGGGGACGTCGAGCCGGGTCGACTCCTTGAGCACCGCGGCCAGCGCCTCGGGGCCCTCCACGGAGGGGATCTCCACCCGCCAGCGGCCACCGTCGGGGAAGGAGTGCGGGGAGGCGTCGGCGGGGTCGAGGGCGGGGCCCTCGAGCCCGAGGACGGCGAGGGCGCGTTCACCGGGCCGGCGAGGTGTTGAGCGAGGCATTGCGGACGGGGACATGGATCTCCTCGACTGAATTGGTTCGATATTGCGAACAACGTTCGAGACTTTGGGTACGGGCCGGGCGGCGTGACCGCCGCCCGGCGTCTTCGTCTCAGGGGTGCAGCAGTACCTTGCCGACCGCGGGGTCGCCCGATCCCACCAGGCCGATGGCGTACTCGAAGTCGTCGAGCGACAGCTCGTGCGTGACCAGGGGCAGCGGTGTGAGCAGCCCGGCGGCGAAGGCGCGTACCGCGTGCGCCCAGGCCGCGGGGGTCGCGCCGAACACGGTCTGCACCTCCAGCTGGCGCACCACCAGATCGGTCGGGTCGAGCCCGGCGGCCCCGGCCGCGGGGATGCCGGTGAGCACCAGGCGGCCGCCGCGCCGCAGCAGACCGGCGGAGGTGCGGGCGGCCGACGCCGAACCGGCGGCCTCGACGACGACGTCGAACCCGTCCGGCAGGGGCAGTTCGTCCACCGTGCGGTACTCGGTCGCGCCGAAGGCGCGGGCGAGCGCGGCACGGTCCGGCCGGGTGCCGACCATCAGCAGTGCGGCGGGGGAGCAGGCGGCGAGCAGCTGCACGGCGAGCATGCCGAGCGTGCCCGTGCCCACGACGGCGACCCGCTCACCGGGCCGCACGTCCGCCTTGAGGGCCGCCGCGGCGACACACGCGGCGGGTTCGAGCAGCGCGGCGGCCGTCAGATCGGCGTCGTCCGGCAGCGGGTGGAGCAGCCGGGCCGGGAGGGTGAGGGTCGCGGCCATCGCTCCGGCCTGCGTGAAACCCGTCTCCTCGTACCCGGCGCCGCACAGGGTGGTGTCACCGGCGTGGCAGCGGTCGCACACCTGGCAGTTGCGGAAACCTTCGCCGACCACCTTCCGGCCGACGAGCGAGCCGGGCACGCCGTCCCCGACGGCGGCGACCGTCCCCGACCACTCGTGTCCCGGGGTGACGGGGTAACGGACGTACCCCTCCGGGCGGTTGCCCTGGAACACCTCCCGGTCGCTGCCGCAGATGCCGACGGCGGCGACGCGGACCTGGGCCTCACCCGGGCCGGGGCGCAGCGGCGTGTGTCCGGCGAGCCGGAACCGGCCGGGGCCGTCGAGCACGACCGCCCGCGAGGGGGCCGCCGCGCCGCCGGTGCCCGGCGGCGTGGGGCTCACGGCTGCTTCCCCTTCGGGGCGCGCTTCTCCCAGCCCTCGGCCCACAGGTCGAACCGGGCCTGCTGCTGCGGGAATTCGGCGGCCGCGTCGGTGTCGAGCTCCACCCCGAGCCCCGGTGCGTGGGACAGCTCGAAGCAACCGGTCTCGGGGTCGACCTGCGGGGCGCCCTTGACGACCTTCTTGATCTCGGCGTCCGCGAAGTCGTTGAAGTGCTCGAGCACCTTGAAGTTCGGGGTGGAGAAGCCGACCTGCAGCGACGCGGCGGTCAGGACGGGGCCGCCCACGTTGTGCGGTGCGACCAGCATGTAGTGCGTCTCCGCCGTGGCGGCGAGCTTGCGGGTCTCCCAGATGCCGCCGATGTGGCCGACGTCCGGCTGGAGGATGTCGGCGGCCTGCGACTCGAACAGCTCGCGGAACTCGATGCGGTCGTGAATGCGCTCACCGGTGGCGACGGGCATGTCGACCTTCTCCGCCACCTTCTTCAGGGCCTTGAGGTTCTCCGGCGGCACCGGCTCCTCCAGCCAGGCCGGCCGGAAGGGGGCCAGCTCGTTCGCCAGCCGTACGGCGGTGGAGGGGGAGAAGCGGCCGTGCATCTCGAGCATCAGCTCCGCGTCGGGTCCGATGGCGTCCCGCACGGCCTCGATCAGCGACACGGAGTAGAGCGTCTCCTCGTGCGACAGCTCGTAGTGGCCGGTGCCGAACGGGTCGATCTTCAGCGCCCGGTACCCGCGCTCCATGACCGTGCGCGCGGCCTTGTGGTAGGCCTCCGGGGTCCGCTCCGTGGTGTACCAACCGTTGGCATAGGCCTTGACGCGGTCGTGGACCTTCCCGCCGAGCAACTGCCAGACGGGCACGCCGAGCGCCTTGCCCTTGATGTCCCAGCAGGCCATCTCCACGCACGCGATGCCGGACATCACGATCTCGCCGGCGCGCCCGTAGTCGCCGTACTTCATGCGGCGCACGAGGTCCTCCACGGCGAACGGGTCGGACCCGGCGATGTGGTTGGCCTCGGCCTCCCGCAGATAGCCCACCAGCGCGTCGGTGTGGCCCAGCATGCGGGTCTCCCCGATGCCGGTGAGCCCCTCGTCGGTGTGCACCTGGACGTAGGTGAGATTGCGCCAGGGCGTGCCGATCACATGTGTGCTGATTCCCGTGATGCGCAAGGCAGTTGCTCCAGTCGTGTTCGATATTTCGACAGGCGTTCGAAATTCTGCCGCGACAGTAGGGACGGAGATGAACGCGTGTCAATGGGGCGCCGGCACGCTTGACCGCTTTTCCGTAGAAGCATAGCCTGCAGGCGTCCGAAATAAGGAACGCTGTCCGATATCTCGAACGTATCGGGAACATCCCCTCGTCTTGGAGGCACGCACGTGAGTACCACACCAGTCTGGAGTGTCGACCCCCGTAGCGGGAAGCGGCGGGAGCGGGTCGGGGTGGAGGCTTCTGCGGGGGAGGTGGGTGTGGTGGTGCGGGCCGCGTGGGAGGCGCGGGGTTCGTTGGTGGATCGTGGTGTGCGGGCGGGGTTCCTGCGGGGGGCGGCGGCTCTGCTGGAGGCGTCGGGGGACGTTCTGGTGGAGGTGGCGGACGCGGAGACGGCGCTGGGTGGGGTGCGGTTGCGTGGTGAGCTGGCGCGGACGTGTTATCAGTTGCGGGCGTTCGCGGATGTGGTGGAGGAGGGGTCGTTCCTGGGGGTGATCATCGATCATCCTGATGCGGCGGCGACGCCGCCGGTGCCGGATCTGCGGCGTTTCAAGGTGCCGTTGGGTGTGGTGGCGGTGTATGCGGCGTCGAATTTTCCGTTCGCGTTCTCGGTGGCGGGTGGGGACACGGCCAGTGCGTTGGCGGCGGGGTGTCCGGTGGTGGTGAAGGCGCATCCGGATCATCCGGGGTTGTCAGAGCGGGTGGCGGCGGTGTTGCGGCGGGCGGCGGTGGAGCGGGGGTTGCCTGCGGGGGTGGTGGGGCTGGTGCATGGTTTCGAGGCGGGTGTGGCGTTGGTGGGGCATCCGCTGGTGGCGGCGGCGGGGTTCACCGGGTCGGTGCGTGGTGGGCGGGCGTTGTTCGACGCGGCGGCGGCGCGGCCGGTGCCGATCCCGTTCCATGGGGAGCTGGGTTCGCTCAATCCGGTGGTGGTGACACAGGCGGCGGCGTCGGAGCGGGCGGAGGAGATCGGTGCGGGGCTGGCGGGGTCGATGACGCTGGGGGTGGGGCAGTTCTGTGTGAAGCCGGGTCTGGTGCTGGTTCCGGCGTCGCCGGAGGGTGACCGGCTGGTGGAGGCGTTGGCGGGCGGGGTGGCGCGGGCGGCGGCGGGGGTGCTGCTGGACGGGCGGATGCGGGACAACTTCGTGGCGGGGGTGGCCGAGCGGGCCGCATTGGCGGGGGTGGAGTGTCCGGTGGTGCCGGGCGGGGAGGGGGAGCGGGGGGTGCGGGCCGGGTTCTTGACCGTGCCGGCGGGCCGGCTGACGGAGCCGGGTGCGCATGATGTGCTGTTGGAGGAGTGTTTCGGTCCGGTCACGGTGGTCGCGCGGTACGGGGATCCGGCCGAGGTGGATGCGGTGCTGGCGCGGTTGCCGGGCAATCTGACGGCGACGGTGCATCTGTCGGCCGGGGAGAGTGAGGGGCAGGGGCGGGCGGGTGAGCTGTTGGCCCGGCTGACGCCGTTGGCGGGCCGGGTGCTGGTCAACGGCTGGCCGACCGGTGTCGCGGTCGCGCCCGCGCAGCATCACGGCGGCCCCTACCCGGCCACCACCTCCACCTCCACCTCCGTGGGCGCCACGGCCATCGAACGCTGGCTCCGCCCGGTCACCTACCAGCACACCCCCCAGGCGCTCCTCCCGCCGGAACTGCGCGACGACAACCCGCTCGGGCTTCCCCGACGCGTCAACGGCCGCCTGCAACACTGACCCGCACGTCCGGCGCCGTGAGCACTGATCGCCGGTGAGGAACAGCGCCCCGGGCGCCGCGCCTCACCGGCGCGCCGGTCAGGAACCGTCCGGCTGGCAGCGCGGACACCACACCGTCCCGCGCCCGCCGACACGTCCACGGCTCAGCGGCCCGTCGCACCGCGGGCATGTGGGGTCGCTGTCGTCACGCCGGCCGGTGAGCCACGACCTCCGCGGCGGAACGCGCCCGGCACGCACCGACGAGCGCAGGGTGCGGCGCATCTCGCTGTGCAGGCGCCCGAGCTCGGCGTCGTCGAGACGGTCCGCGCGGCGGGTGGGACGCAGGCCGGCGCGCCACAGGATCTCGTCGGCGAGCAGATTGCCCAGACCGGCCAGCACGGACTGATCGGTGAGGGCCGCTTTGACGCGGCCGCGACGCCGGGAGAGCAGGTCCTTGAACGCGGCCCGGTCCAGCGACAACGCGTCCGGCCCCTGGCCGTGCAGGATCCGCGCGACATCGGCGTCGGGGTCCTCGGCGAGCCACAGGCCCTGGAGTTTGCGCTGGTCGCGGAAGCGCAACTCCTCACGGCCCAGGGCGAGGACGACCCGGTCGTGCGGATCCGGCGGGTCACCGGCCCGGCAGCACACCAGCTGTCCGGTCATGCCGAAGTGCATCATCAGGGTCGGGCCGTCGGTACGGGCCAGCAGCCACTTCCCGTGCCGCGCCGGTTCGGCGAACCGGCGGCCCTGAAGCGCCCGGCCCAGCCGCGCGACGGTGACGCCGTGCAGCACACCGGCGTCGTGCACCTCGACCCGTTCGATCCGCTTGCCGCGCGCACAGGAGTCCAGGACCTCCCGGAACCCTTCCACATCGGGCAGTTCGGGCACGACGTCCTCCGACCGTCTCGTACGTCCGGAGCCGGTGGGCGGGGCCGACGGTCAGCGACCGCGCCCCGGGCCTCCGGCGAACCGCCGCAGCCCCCGCAGCCGGCGCCGGTACCGGGCCCCTCGCGGTCGCCGGCTTCCCGCACCCGCGGACCTCGCACCGTCGCGGTCCGGCGTCCACCGTCCGTCGGGCGACAGGGCCCGCCCCTGGCGTTCCGCCTGCGCCTGGATCTCGTAGTGGGAGACATGAGCGGTCACCCGGAACGCCTCGTCGTGGGAGGCCAGAGCCGCCCGGACCGCCGCGCCGGCGATGCCGCGGCGGCGGACGTGGACCGCGATCCAGGCGAAGCACCCCAGGGTCGCGGCGAGACAGCTTGCGAACACCAGCAGCGGCAGCAGGTCACCCATGTACCGAGCCTACGACCACGTCGATCGGCGGACGACGCCCTCGGGGCGGGAGCTGCCGGAGCATCAGGAACCCGTCCCCGGCGGACGGTGTCTGCGGCGCTGCCGCAGGATGAGGACGGATGCCAGGCCGGACGCGCCCACGAACGCACCCACCCAGGCGTACGCCATGCCGGTGCCCGTCTCCGCGGAGTGGGCGGCGGCCCGGGCGGGCGGCGCGGCGGCCGGGGTGACGGGGCCGGGTCCGGCCGGGGTGACGGGGCCAGGTCCGGCCGGGGGCGCCTTCTCCACGACCGGGGGCTCCAGCGACCCGACGGGCTCGACACGGTCGGCGGCGGAGAAGCCCCAGTCGAGCAGGGAGCGGGCCTCCTCGTAGACCTTGTGGCCACCGCCCGACTGCGGGTTCAGCACGGTCACCACCAGGGTGCGTCCGTCCCGGCGGGCGGCGGCGACCAGCGTGTTGCCGGCGTTGGAGGTGTAGCCGTTCTTGACGCCGATGATCCCCGGGTAGCGCTCCACACCGTCCGCGCCGGTCAGCAGCCGGTTGGTGTTCCTGATGCCGTAGGTCCAGGTGGGGCTGCCGTCGTCGCGGGTGCCCCCGGGGAAGGGTGCGTCGACCGTGGACGCGTACGACGCGAACTGCGGGTCCGTCAGGCCCGCCCGCCCGAACACCGCCAGGTCGAAGGCGGAGGAGACCTGCCCGGGTTCGTCGTAGCCGTCGGGGGAGACCACGTGCGTGTCGAACGCGCCCAGCGCACGGGCCTTGGCCTGCATCTGCTCCGCCGTGGCCGCCCAGCCGCCGTTCATCTCGGCGAGGACGCGCACGGCGTCGTTGCCGGAGCTGAGGAAGACGCCGCGCCACAGGTCGTCCATCGTGTACGTGCGTCCGGGCGCGATACCGACCAGGCTGCTCCCCTCGCCCACTCCCGCGAGTTCCTCCTCTGTGACCTTGTGCGGCGGGGCGTCGGCCAGGTGCGGAAGCGCGGTGAGGGCGAAGAGCGTCTTGATGGTGCTGGCGGGAGGCAGCCGGCGGTGCGCGTCGTGCGCGGCGAGCACGTCGCCGGTGTCGGCGTCGGCCACCAGCCAGGAGAGGGCGGAGACGTCCTCGGGGAGGTCGGGGGCCCCGTTGAGGGGCCCGACATGGGTGCCGGGCCGTTGCAGCAGCGACGCGTCGGCGGAGGCGGGTCGAGGCGTGGGCTCGGCCTGAGCGGCGGGAGCCGGCAGCAGGCCGAAGGCGGTGGCGGCGACGGCTGTCGCGCAGCAAAAGGCCAGCCGTGCAGTAAATCTGATGATCATTCGGTCAGCGTAGGAACGGGCAACCGGACGCGCAGTTCCGCTGAGCCGACCGGCGGAAGCGGCCTGCCCACGGTGCCGCACCAGGCCCCGGTTCACGCCCGCCGCACCCGTGTGCTCGACCGCGCTGCACCCGACCCGCGCTGCCTCGCCGCGGGCTTGACCCGGCCCGGCCCTGGCGCACGCGCGCTGCACCCGGCTCTGGTTCGCCCGCCGCGGGCACGCCGCACCTCCGCCGCATCCGGCGCGGAGGCAACCGTGCCGCACCCGACCGGGGCTCACACTGCCCGGGTCCGCTCGCGCCGGACCCGGCGCCGTGCGCACCACGCCGCGCACGTGGGCTCGACCGCGCGGCACCCGACCCGCGTTGCCCCGCCGCGGGCTCACCCGGCCCCGGTTCACAATGCCCTGCCCCGGGCGCACGCGCGCTGCGCCCGGCGCCGTGCGCACCACGCCGCGCCGGTGGGCTCGATCGCGCTGCACCCGACCCGCGTTGCCCCGCCGCGGGCTGAGGCGGCCCGGGTCCACCCGGTCCCGGTTCACGATGCCCTGCCCCGGGCGCACGCGTGCTGCGCCCGGCCCCCGGTTCACGCTGCCCTGCCCTGGGCGCACGCGCGCCGCACCCGGCGCCGGTTCGCTCTCGCCGCACCCTGCCCTCGGCTCACCGCACGGCAGCCGGGCCCGGTGTCATCCGCACGGAAGCGCGGCCGGGGCCATCCGTAGGGGAGCCCGGCCCGGGCTCATCGACACCCCAGCGCGGCCCGAGGTCGCAGAACTACCTCGCCGCGTCCATTCGTCGCCGCAGCGTCGCCGCGAAGTCCTCCGCGGCCACCAGCTGGGCGCGGAGCTTCTCGCAGCGCGCGTCGGCGACCTGGCGGTAGGAGTCCAGGCGGGCGTGGAGCAGTTCACGCTCCTCGGCGGCCGGCGGGTCCGCGCTGTCCGCGATGCGGTCGGTGATCTCCAGCAGGTCCCGCATCTCGTCCAGCGAGAAGTCGAGCGGCTTCATCCGCCGGATGACCATCAGGCGCTCGACGTCGGCTTCGGTATAGAGGCGGAAGCCGCCCTTGCTGCGGGCGGAAGGGGTGACGAGGCCGACCTCCTCGTAGTGGCGGATCGTTCGAAGCGACAAGCCGGTCCGCTCGGCCACCTCGCCGATCTGCATCTGGCGCTCAGCCATCGCCCTGCCGTCTCCTCTGCCTCACGCCTGCCTCACGCCACGTTTCCGTGGTTCGAAGCGACTCAGAATACGAGCTCGAATCCTATGGGCCGCATGCCGTCGGCCCGCGATGCGCAGGCACCTCCGCAAACTCTTCCCTCACGTCAGGGTATAGTTCCGGGCAGAGAGCCCGACCTGTGCCGTGCACGGCGAGGGCCGCCCCGCCCAGGTGTCAGCGCGGTGGGACGACAGACTTCCGGGCGATGATGCCCGACCGGTGGCTGCCACAGCTGCCGCTCCGTCCGGCAGGCCCCAAGGCCCGGCCGCCGGGGACTCCGCACCGGATCCGTGCGGGGTCGAGATACTCAGCGCGTGTGTTCAGCGGATGGACGTGTGCGCCCGAACAGGAACGGTTGCATGTCTTCTTCGCTGTCCGAAGGACGCCGGCTGCGCATGTCCGCGCCCGACTGGCTCGCCTCGCCGAAGGTCTTCCGGACCGAGGTGCTGGCCGGCCTGGTGGTGGCGCTCGCGCTGATCCCCGAAGCCATCTCGTTCTCCATCATCGCGGGGGTCGACCCGGCCGTCGGTCTGTTCGCGTCGTTCACGATGGCCGTGGTGATCTCGGTCGTCGGCGGCCGCAAGGCCATGATCTCCGCCGCCACCGGGGCGGTCGCTCTGGTCATCGCGCCGCTGAACCAGCAGTACGGCCTCGGGTACCTCGTGGCCGCCGTGATCCTCGGCGGACTCTTCCAGATCGTGCTCGGCGCGCTGGGCGTGGCCAAACTGATGCGGTTCGTGCCGCGCAGCGTGATGGTCGGCTTCGTCAACTCCCTCGCGATCCTGATCTTCATCGCGCAGGTGCCGGAGATGCGTGACGTCCCCTGGGCCGTCTATCCGCTGATCGCCGCCGGTCTGGTGCTCATGGTGCTCTTCCCCAGGATCACCAAGGTCGTTCCCGCGCCGCTGGTCTCCATCGTGGTCCTGACCGTCATCACCGTCGGCGCCGGTATCGCGGTGCCCGATGTCGGCGACAAGGGCGCGCTTCCTTCGTCGCTGCCGGTGCCGGGACTGCCCGATGTGCCCTTCACCATGGAGACGCTGACGATCATCGCGCCGTACGCCTTCGCGCTCGCGCTGGTCGGCCTGATGGAGTCGCTGATGACGGCCAAGCTCGTCGACGACCTCACCGACACGCGCTCCAGCAAGACCCGGGAGTCCATCGGCCAGGGCGTGGCCAATGTCGTCACCGGCTTCTTCGGCGGTATGGGCGGCTGCGCCATGATCGGCCAGACCATGATCAACGTGAAGGTCTCCGGCGCCCGCACCCGGCTGTCCACCTTCCTGGCCGGCGCCTTCCTCATGGTGCTGTGCGTGGTCTTCGGGCCGGTCGTCTCCGACATCCCGATGGCCGCCCTGGTCGCCGTCATGATCATGGTGTCGGCGGCCACCTTCGACTGGCACTCGATCCGGCCGAAGACGCTGAAGCGGATGCCGGTGGGCGAGACGACCGTCATGCTCGTCACCGTCGCCGCCGTGGTCGCCACCCACAACCTCGCCATCGGTGTCGTCCTCGGCTCCGTCACCGCGATGGTGATCTTCGCCAGGCGGGTGGCGCGTCTCGCCGAGGTCACGGGCGTGGTGGACCCGGACGGCAAGCAGGCCGTCTACGCGGTCACCGGCGAGCTCTTCTTCGCCTCCTCCAACGACCTCGTCCACCGCTTCGACTACAAGGACGACCCGGACGACGTGGTCATCGACCTCACCGACGCCCACATCTGGGACGCGTCCTCGGTCGCCGCCCTGGACGCGATCGAGAACAAGTACGCGCAGCGCGGCAAGAAGGTCACCATCGTCGGGCTGAACAGGCCCAGCGCGGAGATGCACGACAGGCTCGCCGGGCGGCTCACAGCCGGGCACTGAGCGACGCACAGCGCCCCTGCCGGCGGTCCGAGGGCCGCCGGCAGGGGCGCTGTCCTTCCTGTGCCCGCCGGTGTGCGGCGGCGTCAGTCGCGGTCGACCTCCTCGCGCTGGATCTCGCCGTTGGCCGCGTCGACGTCGTAGGTCGTCTTGTACCAGTCGTCCTGAGTGACGACGTCGACCGACCAGACCACCTTGCCGGCGTCGTCGTCGTCCAGCTGGACGGCGACGACGGTGCCCTTCTTCTGCCCGGTCGCCGTCTTCACCGCCTGCTCGGCCGTCAGTTTGGCCTTGCTCAGCCGGTCGGCGGTCTCCCGCTTGTCCTCTGCGCTCTGCTCGCCCTCGGGCTGCGACGGGAGCACCCGGCCGGTAGCGGCGTCGATGTGGACGGTGTGGCGGGTGCCGTCCTGGGTGGCGACCTCGGCGGCCCACTGGGGGCTGCCCGGGCTCGGTGCGGGACTCGCGGTGCTGTCGCTCTCCGCGCGTGTCAGCTCGATCTCGACCAGTTTGCTGCCCGACACCTCGCCGACGGCCGTGTCGGCCGCCTTGTCCCAGGTGACGGTGGCGGCCGGGACGAGGGCGCGGCGCTCGGCCTGGTCGTCGGTGAGCCGGGTCTCGGTGCCGGTGGGGCTGGGGGAGCCGGTCGGGCTCGCTGTGCCGGTGGGGCGCGCCGTGTCGGTGGGGCTGCCGGTCGGCGCGGCCGCCGGACTCACCTCGTTCCCCTTCTCGCTGCCGCAGCCGGTGAGGAACAGAGCCGAGCAGGCGAGGAGACATGCGGGGAGTGCGGCCCGAAGGCGAAGGGCATGAGTCGTTACGTTCATGTCGCCACGCGTAACCCCTGGTTCCCCGGGAGACACGGCCTGCCGCGAAGATCACCCGATCGCGTCCGCCCCACCGGCGGCGGCCCGCACCTGCCGACCCGCCGCGGAGCGAGCCCGCCGGCGCCCCAGGCGGCGAGGTCCCGGCCCGTCGGCACAGCACCCCACCCGTCGGCGCCACCTCTGCCCCACCGACACGGCCGCGCCCGGCACCACGACCCCACCGGCACCGCACCCGGGCGGGTGCCTCACACCGACGTCGTCCACCGGGGTGCGGTGTCGGCCCAGGCCCGTTCCCATCCGGCGTCGCGCCTTCTGTCCAGCGCCATCGCCGTCACGCCGTAGGCGCCCGCCCCGGTGAGGGCGACCGCCACGCCCGCCGTGGCCGCCCACCCCAGCGCACGGCTGCGGATCTCGCCCGCCGCCATGGGCGGATCGGTCAGACGCCCCTGGGCGTCGCGCCACACGCGGACCGTGCTGCCCGCGGACAGCCCGGGCCGGACATCGGCCTGCCCGGTGCGCGGCCGCCCGTCGGGGCCGAAGAAGCGGACCTCGGCCGGGTACAGGGTGTGGCGGGCCTCCTCGGAGCCCGGTTCCGGGTGGCGGGGAACGTCCCGCACCAGCACCGCGTCGACGGGGGCCCGCGAGCGGGCGTCGGCCGCGGCGCCCGCCCGCAGCGAACCGTGCACGGAGTTGTGCACGATCACCGTCGCCGCGGGCGCGGCCGCCGCCACCGCGAGGGCCAGCACCAGCCCGGTCCAGGCCTGGAGCGCGTCGGAGCGGCGGCGCAGGGGGCCGCGCCGCCACCGCCACAGCCGTACGCGCGCCCGCGCGGGCGGTGGCTGCGCCCGGGGCAGGGGGGCGGTCACCTCGTCCCCCGTTCCGGTACGTACTCCTCCGCGCCGGTCGCGGGGTGGCGGTGGGCCGACTCCATGACGTACGAGGCGCCCCTCAGCGCGGCCGTGTGCGGCGCCGGAACCGGCTGGACCGGGACCCGCAAGCGCCCCGTGAGGTCGTAGGTGAACTCCGGCCGCAACGCGCCGCCGCCCGCCAGGAGCAGACCCCGCCCCAGGGCGTCCAGGGTCTGCTCGGACTCGTCGAGCCGCAGCATGTCGGTGACCATGGCGACCACCGCCCCCGAGATGTCGCGGAAGGTGACGGAGCCGCCGATGTCCCCGGTGCCCAGCGACGTGCGGTACGCGTCCGTCACCTCGCCGTCGCAGAGCAGCGCGACCTCCGTGACGTGCGCGCCGATGTCCGCGACGAGCAGCGGCCGGCCCAGGTCCGCGCCCGCTCCCAGCGCGATGGCCTTCGCGGTGGGGACGGTCAGGACCGTACGGGGATGCAGCACCTCGAGCGCGGTGAGGGCCGCGCTGCGGAACCGGGGCCCGCCGAGCACCGGTGTGGTGATGACGATCAGCGGGCGGCTGAAGCCCGGAACCCGGCGCCGGAACAGCCGCTCGAGCATCCGGGCGGTGCCCTCGGGGTCGACGATGTCACCGCGCCGGACGGGGTACACGGCCTCGGCGCCCGGCGACGTCACGGTCGGGACGTCGAGGACGACACCGCGGCCCGGGGACCAGGCCCGGGTGCGGGAGCTGCCGATGTCGATGGCGAAGCGCGGGCAGGTACGGCAGACGGGCCGAGCCGATCGACGGCGCCCGCCGGGCCGGACACCGAAGCCGGTCACCGTCCGGCCTCCCCGCCCCGCGGGCAGCGCCCGCAGTAGCGTGCCTGCGGCACGACGGTGAGACGCTCCAGCGGGATGGGGCGCGCACAGACCTGGCACAGGCCGTACCGGCCCTGGTCCATGCGTTCCAGCGCGGCCTCCACGTCGGACAGGACCATGCGCGCGGACGCGCTGAGCTTCACCTGTACCTCGAGCTGTGAGGCCGACCGCCGGCGGAGCGCGTCACCGGCCCGCGACGGGCGGGTGAACCGCTCCAACTGCTCCAGGCGGAAAGCGCGTTGCTCCGTCAGGCTCGAGCGCAGCGCCGCAAGGTCGTCGGCGGACAGCGGAGCCGCGGCGTCGGCGATCCGGTGGTTCACGAAATCACCCCTCCAGGTGCACGAAGGACAGGACCGGGAGCCCCGCCCGTCACGACGTCCGGCGCTGGCAGCCGACGCAGCAGCGCGCGTAGGGCAGGATCTCCAGACGCTCGACGGGAATGGGCCGCCTGCACTCCTCGCAGAGCCCGTATCCGCCCGCCTCCAGCCGTACGAAGGCCGCGTCGATCTCCGCCAGCACCCGCCGGATGGAGGTCTTCTGCGCGATCATCAGCTCGCGCGGGGCGTCGTTCCCCTCCTGCTCGATCGCCTCGAGCTGTGTCAGGCGGGAGTTGCGCTCGTGCTGGAGACGCTGACCGACCTCGTGGGCGGTGAGACGCTCGGGAAGGGAGTCGGAGCGGGCCGCGTCGAGCGACATGGGAGGAGTCCTTCCGAGGGAGTCGAACGCCGTGGGGGTCCGCTCGCGGTGCGCCCGGACGACCCGTGCTCCCGCGAGGACACCGTGCTCCCGCCGGAGGGGGCGGGAGGGCGAAGGGTTCATGACCGCAACCCTCGCCGGTGCGCCGGGCCCGCACCATCGGTCCCAGCACCCATTTCCCGGGGGGCCGGCAGTGCACGCGGTGCGGGGCCGCGAGCCCCGTGACCGGCGCGAACGGCCTGTGCTGCCGATCGACAGGCGCTCCATGGGTGGGGCAGGCTGAGCAGCCCCGGGTGCGGGTCGTGCCCGGCGGTGACCCATAGTGGATGGCAAACCGCGAAGACTGTGGAGGTCCGGTACGCCGTGTCACTGTTCTGGCGGATTTTCGCCCTCAACGCGCTGGTCCTCGGTCTGGCGACGGCGCTGCTGCTGTGGGCGCCGGTGACCGTCTCTGTGCCGGTACTGCTCACCGAGGCCGTCATCCTGGTGGGCGGCCTGGGTGTGATGCTCGTCGCCAACGCGGCCCTGCTGCGCATCGGACTGGCGCCGCTGGAGCGGCTCACCCGGCTCATGACCACCGTCGACCTGCTCCGGCCGGGGCAGCGGCTGCCGGGACCGCCCGGACAGGGCGGCGTCGCCGAACTGATCAGCACCTTCAACGACATGCTGGAGCGGCTGGAGACCGAGCGCGCCACCAGCAGTGCCCGCGCGCTGTCGGCGCAGGAGGCCGAGCGCCGCCGTATCGCGCAGGAACTCCACGACGAGGTGGGCCAGAGCATGACCGCCGTGCTGCTCACGCTGAAACGTCTCGCCGACCAGTCCCCCGAGCCCTTGCGGGCCGAGGTGCGCCAGGCGCAGGAGACCACGCGCGAAAGCCTCGACGAGGTGCGCAGGCTCGCCCGCCGGCTGCGGCCCGGTGTGCTGGAGGACCTCGGCCTGGTCAGCGCGCTCACCGCGCTCAGCTCCGACTTCGCCACCCACACCGGGCTGCGCATCGAGCGCGACTTCGACGCCGCGCTCCCGGCGCTCGCGCGGGAGACCGAGCTGGTGCTGTACCGCGTCGCCCAGGAGGGCCTGACCAACATCGCGCGGCACGCGGAGGCGGAGAACGTCCGGCTCGCCGTGCGCCGTGCGCCCGGCGCCGTCGTGCTGAGCATCGCCGACGACGGCCGCGGCACCGGTCTCGCCCGCGAGGGCGCGGGGATCCGCGGCATGCGGGAAAGGGCCCTGCTGATCGGCGCAACCCTCGACATCGCGCCGGACGGCGCGGGGGGCACCCGGGTGTCCCTCTCCGTGCCCGACGGCTCCGCCCCCGTCCCGGCGGTGTCGGCCGGGACGGCACGCGCCGGGAAGGAGGTGGCGTAGCCGTGCCCGAGCCGGACGAGATCCGCATCCTGCTCGCCGACGACCACGCGCTGGTGCGGCGCGGCGTGCGGCTGATCCTCGACGGTGAGCCCGGTCTCCGGGTCGTCGCGGAGGCCGGCGACGGCGCGGAGGCGATCGCCATGGCCCGCAGCCACACCGTCGACCTGGCCGTCCTCGACATCGCCATGCCCCGGATGACCGGCCTCCAGGCGGCCCGTGAACTCGCGGCGCTCCAGCCCGGACTGCGCATCCTCATGCTGACGATGTACGACAACGAGCAGTACTTCTTCCAGGCGCTCAAGGCCGGGGCCTGCGGATACGTCCTCAAATCGGTGGCGGACAGGGACCTGTTGGCGGCGTGCAGGGCCGCGATGCGCGGGGAGCCGTTCCTGTACCCGGGCGCGGTCACGGCGCTGATCCGCAACTACCTCGACCGGGCCAGGCAGGGCCACGAGACGCCCGACCAGATCCTCACCGCGCGTGAGGAGGAGGTCCTCAAACTCGTCGCTGAGGGCCGGTCCTCCAAGGACATCGCGGAGATTCTGTTCATCAGCGTCAAGACCGTCCAGCGTCATCGCGCGAACCTGCTGCGCAAGCTCGGTCTGCGGGACCGCCTCGACCTGACCCGCTACGCGATCAGGGCCGGCCTCATCGAACCCTGACACCGGCTCGAGCACAGGTGGGCTCCGGGTCCGGACGCGCTCGAGCGCAGGTGGGCTCCGGGTCCGGACGCGCTCGAGCGCAGGTGGGCTCCGGGTCCGGACGCGCTCGAACCCCGACGCCGCTCGAACCCTTGCCCGGCACGGGAGCCCGGTGCGGCGCCGACGGGGAGGAAGGGCCGCCGACAGGGTCGCCGACACCACCTCCTACACTCGGTCACTGCTCTCGGCCGCGGTCGGCGCGGCGACGAGGCGACCCCCTGTGAAAGGACCCTGTTCGAGATGAGTTCCGCAGACCGTTCCGAGGCACCGATCTACGCGGACCTGGTGGAGGAGCGCGGCGACGTTCCCGCCGACGCCCGGCGGACCGCCGAGGAGACCCTGCGGGAGATGGGCCGGGTCATGGACTTCAGCGACGTGCTGGCGGGCCGCTAGCCCGCGCGGTGCGGGCGCCCCGGCGGGCCGGAAGCTCTCAGGCCCGCCGGTGACGTGCGCCCGGACCCCGACGCCCGCACCGGAGGCGGCGCGGCCCGCGGGCAGGGCCCTGTCGAGTGGCGGGCGATCACGGGATATCTTGATGTCGAGCAATGTTGCAGACGTGGAGAGCGGAGCACCCGGTGACTGACTCGACCATCATTTATACGCACACTGACGAGGCGCCCGCCCTGGCGACGTACTCGTTCCTGCCTGTGATCCAGGCGTACGCCTCGACGGCCGGTGTCACCGTGGAGACCCGTGACATCTCGCTCTCGGGACGGATCATCTCGCAGTTCCCCGAGTACCTCGCGGAGGGACAGCGCATCGACGACGCCCTCGCCGAGCTCGGGGCCCTCGCCAAGACGCCCGAGGCGAACATCATCAAGCTGCCCAACATCTCGGCCTCGATCCCGCAGCTGAAGGCTGCCGTCGCCGAGCTGCAGGAGCAGGGCTACGCGCTGCCGGACTACCCGGACGACCCTAAGACCGACGAGGAGCGCGACATCCGCGCCCGTTACGACAAGGTCAAGGGCAGCGCCGTCAACCCGGTCCTGCGTGAGGGCAACTCCGACCGCCGCGCCCCGGCGTCGGTGAAGAACTACGCCAAGGCGCACCCGCACCGCATGGGCGCGTGGACCCCCGAGTCGAAGACGAACGTCGCCACGATGTCCGCCGACGACTTCCGCTCCACCGAGAAGTCCGCGGTGATCGGCGACGCCGGTTCGCTGCGCATCGAGCTCAAGGGCGACGACGGCTCCACCACCGTGCTGCGCGAGTCGGTGCCCGTCCTCCCCGGCGAGGTCGTCGACGCCTCCGTGATGCGCGTCGCCGCCCTGCGCGAGTTCCTCACCGAGCAGGTCGCCCGCGCCAAGGCGGAGGGTGTGCTGTTCTCCGTGCACCTGAAGGCCACGATGATGAAGGTCTCCGACCCGATCATCTTCGGCCACGTGGTGCGCGCCTTCTTCCCGAAGACCTTCGCGCAGTACGGCGAGTCCCTCGCCAAGGCCGGCCTCACCCCGAACGACGGCCTCGGCGGCATCTACAAGGGCCTCGAGTCGCTCGCCGACGGCGCCGAGATCAAGGCGTCCTTCGACGCCGAGCTGAACGAGGGCCCGGCCCTCGCCATGGTCGACTCCGACCGCGGCATCACCAACCTGCACGTACCGAGCGACGTCATCGTCGACGCCTCCATGCCGGCGATGATCCGCACCTCCGGACACATGTGGGGCCCGGACGGCCAGGAGGCGGACACCGTCGCCGTCCTGCCGGACAGCAGCTACGCGGGTGTCTACCAGGTCGTCATCGACGACTGCCGTGCCAACGGCGCGTTCGACCCGTCCACCATGGGCTCGGTCCCGAACGTCGGCCTGATGGCGCAGAAGGCCGAGGAGTACGGCAGCCACGACAAGACGTTCGAGATCCCGGTCACCGGCACCGTGCGGGTCGTCGACGCCGCGGGCAACGCCGTGCTGGAGCAGGCCGTCAGCGCCGGCGACATCTTCCGCATGTGCCAGACCAAGGACGCGCCCATCAAGGACTGGGTGAAGCTCGCCGTCACCCGCGCCCGCGCGACCGGCGTCCCGGCCGTGTTCTGGCTCGACGAGAACCGCGCGCACGACGCCCGGCTGATCGAGAAGGTCCGGACGTACCTGGCCGAGCACGACACCGAGGGCCTCCAGATCGAGATCATGTCGCCGGTGAAGGCGACCGCCTTCTCCCTGGAGCGCATCCGCCGCGGCGAGGACACCATCTCCGTCACCGGCAACGTGCTGCGCGACTACCTGACCGACCTGTTCCCGATCCTGGAGCTCGGCACCAGCGCCAAGATGCTCTCGGTCGTCCCGCTGATGAACGGCGGCGGACTGTTCGAGACGGGCGCCGGCGGCTCCGCCCCGAAGCACGTCCAGCAGCTCGTCAAGGAGAACTACCTGCGCTGGGACAGCCTCGGCGAGTTCCTCGCGCTGGCCGTCAGCTTCGAGCACCTCGCGACGACCACGGGCAACGCCCGTGCCAAGGTCCTCGCCGACACGCTCGACCGCGCCACCGGCACGTTCCTCAACGAGGACAAGTCGCCGAGCCGCAAGCTCGGTGGCATCGACAACCGCGGCAGCCACTTCTACCTGGCCCTCTACTGGGCCCAGGAGCTGGCCCGGCAGACCGAGGACACGCAGCTCGCGGAGGCTTTCGCGGGTCTGGCCAAGACGCTCGGCGAGCAGGAGCGGACCATCGTCGACGAGCTGATCGCTGTGCAGGGCTCGCCGGCCGACATCGGCGGTTACTACCGTCCCGACGAGGAGAAGGCCGCGGCCGTCATGCGTCCGTCGAAGACCTTCAACCAGGCTCTGGCCATCCTGGGCTGACACGGCGGCGGACCACCGTCCGCGCCGCACGCGCATCCGCCCCGGCCGGCACTCGTGCCCGGCCGGGGCGGCCTGCGTCCGCACGGGAACACGGCGAAAGGGGCGGCACGGGGATGCGCGAACACGGGAACACGGCAGCCCCGCACGGCGGTTGACGTGAGGGACATGCCGGCCGGGCACGGCCCGGACGGCGGCCGACCGTGGACGCAAAGGGAGTCACCCGTGGCACTCAGCCGTGAGGACCGAGAGAAGTTCCTGGCAGAGCCGCTCGTCGCCGCGCTGGCGGTCGACGCGGGGGAGGACGGCAGGGCGCCCCTGACGGTGCCGATCTGGTACCAGTACGAACCGGGCGGTGACATCTGGGTCATGACCGCCCGGGACTCCCGCAAGGCGAAGGCGATCGAGGCCGCCGGCCGCTTCACCCTCATGGTCGACCGCATCGAGCCGACGGTCCGCTACGTCTCCGTCGAGGGTCCGGTCGTCGAGAGCGTCCCGGCCACCAGGGAGCAGCTGGTGGAGATCTCCGCCCGCTATCTCGACCCCGCGAAGGTCGACGCCTATGTGGACTTCGCCTGGAAGGAGCACGGCGAGCAGATGGTCATCCGGATGCGCCCGCAGCGCTGGATCAGCTCGGACCTCGGCGAGGCGTGACGCTCCCGGCGCGGCCCGTGAGGTGAACGGCCGTGGCGTGAGGTGAACGCCGCGGCGTGACGTGTACGGCCGTGGCGGACGGCGCCTTTCGGCACCGTCCGCCACGGCCGTACACGGTGTGCGGTCAGT
Source organism: Streptomyces pristinaespiralis (assembly GCF_001278075.1). GTDB lineage: Bacteria > Actinomycetota > Actinomycetes > Streptomycetales > Streptomycetaceae > Streptomyces > Streptomyces pristinaespiralis. Next base: position 7,628,727 of record NZ_CP011340.1, read on the forward strand.
CGCGCTGGACCATCGGCGGCCCCACGTAGTGGGAGCCGGACAGACCGAGTGTCGCGTCGTACGCCAGCTTGTAGTCGCCGTTCTCGTCGTGCGCCTGGAGCGCGTCGGAGACGGCGTCGCGCAGGGCCTCGTCGTCCTTGGCCATACCGATGCCGTACGGCTCCTCCGTGAACGGCTGGCCGACGACCTTCAACTTGCCCGCGTGCTGGGCGGCGTAGCCCTTGAGGATCGCGTCGTCCGTGGTGACGGCGTCGACCTTGCCCTCGAGCAACTGCTGGACGCACTCGGTGTACTTGGCCGTCTCGACCGTCCGGGTGTTGTACTCCGGCTTCTTGATCTCGCGGAGCGCGGTCGAGCCCTTGGCCGAGCAGACCGTCTTGCCCTCCAGCGAGAACGGCCCCGCGATCGTCCGGTCGTCCTCGCGGATCAGGAGGTCGGCGCCCGCCATGTAGTAAGGGCCGGCGAATGCGACCTTCTTCTTCCGCTCCTCGTTGATCGTGTACGTCCCGACGTACAGATCGACCTCGCCGTTCGAGATCGCCGCCTCGCGGACGCCGGTGTCCACCGTCTTGAACTCGATCTTGTCGGCGGAGAAGCCGAGGTCCGCGGCGATCATCTTGGCGATCTCGATGTCGAAGCCGGACCGGTTGCCCTTCTCGTCCTCGAAGCCGAGGAAGGGCTGGTCGTTCTTGGCGCCGATGACGAGCTTTCCGGCCTTCTGCGCCTTCTCCAGCGTCGGTGAGTCGATGTCGACGTCCGTGGCGACCTTGTAGGTGGGCAGCTTCGGCAGGTCCTCGGCCTTCGCCTGCCGGGTGGGGCCGTCACCGGCGCTCTCGGAGTCGCCGCCGCACGCGGTTGCGGTGAGTGCGACCGCGAGCACGGTGATCGCCGCGGCGGCGGACTTGTAGGCCTTCATGGTGCGACATCCTTCACTCGATTTTGCGAGGAGAGTAAGGAGTCGATGGTTCGAGTGTCATTACATCTGAGCGGAACTTGAGCATCACATTCCGGATACGACGGGGCGTACGTGGTCGGGCGCCCCGCGGGCGCGCCCCGGCGGACGTGCCGCGGGGCGCACCCCGGGGCGCGGCTCAGCCGACCGTGAAGGGCCGCGTGGCGCCGCTGAACCCGGTGATCTTGCCGAACAGGCTCTTGGAGTCGCCGAAGTGCACGATCCGGTACGTCCCCTTCGGCGTCCCCGGGGCCACCTTCCAGGTGACGACCGCCTTGGACGTTCCGCTCACGCCGTTCAGCCGCACCCAGCGGTACGTGGTGTCCCAGTCGCCGTCGTCCAGCCGGCGGACCCACCGGCCGTCCACCAGTTGCTGCACCTCCAGGAACGTGCCGCCCCGGCGCAGGTTGTTCTTCGGATGACCGGTCACGAACTCGGCGGTGACGGTGGCTCCTTGCCCGTACGACTCGGCGGGCTCGGTCAGTACGTCGCCGAACTTCCTTCCCGACGGCGGGTTGTCCATCACCACGCCGGTCTGCAACGACGTCTGACGGCCCGACTGGTCGGCCGGCGAGGGGCCGCGGCCGATGGTGGTGCCGTCCCGCAACGAGGCCGCGAGCGAGGCGAACTCCTGCTGGTAGGCGGGCAGGGTGTACCTGCCGTAGAGCGTCGAGCCGCCCTCGTACTGCTGGAGGTCGTACTCCTCCGGCGTGGTCACGTACTGGCTGTAGGCGTTCGCGTAGCCCTGCATGAGCACGTTCTCCAGCGGTACCCCGAGTTCCTGGGCGACCGTACGGCGGATGCGCAGACCGGAGACGATCGTGTACTCGGCCGGGCCGGCCACCAGGTAGAACTGGCCGATCTTGACGATCTGCACGGGAAGGACCGTGGGCGTCGTCGGCGTCACCGCGTTCACCAGGCCGGTGGGCACCAGGTTCGCCTTCGGGTACTGGCAGCTCACCAGCCACTCGGGCGGGTCGATGTCGAAGGGCTCCAGCAGCTTCGCCACCGGGCTGTTCATGCCCTCCGTGAAGCCGGGGATCGCGGGACCGTCCTCCACGCTGCCCGCGAGCGTCGAGGCGCCCACCATGGCCGGACAGGTGCGGTGCTCCTTGCCGTCGGGGGTGTACTTCCCGCCGACGGTCACCTCTTCCATGTTCACGAACCGCATCCGGGAGTCGACACCGCCGCTGAGCGGGACGGCGGCGCCGTCGTAGATCTCCTGCGCCTTGCGGAACTGCCGGTCACCGATGATCCGGGTGTTCTCGAACTCGTCCTCGGTCGGGCCCGAGCCCGGCTTCAGATTCAGATTGGGCGACATGTCACCGGCGTTGGTGTTGGGGAACGCCGCGACGAAGCCCTCCTGGTTCTCCAGGTAGCGCACGCCCTGGTCGTCGTGCTCCCATTCGTACGCCGCGTAGCCCTTGTTGTCCGGGCTGAGCAGCGTGTTCTTGTTGGTGAGCGACGTGTTGTGGGTGGCGAACCAGCTGATGGCGCCGATGTCGCGGTCGCCCTGCCGGAACCGCAGCACGGTCATCGCCGGGTCGATCGCGCCCGGGAAGGCCGCCTTGTCGCCGGCCGGGTTCTTCTCGAAGGCGGTCCTCGACCGGTTGACGCTCGCGTCGGTCAACTCGCCCCTGCCGAGCCTGATGGTGCCCGGCGCGAGGTCCTCATGGGCCTCGGCAACCGACTCGACGATCCCGTCGACGATCGCCCGGTAGGTGTCCTTCTGGAAGCCGAGCGAGGCCAGGTTGTACGCGAGGTGGTGGGAGTGGCCGCCCGATCCCGCGTGCGTGTGGGTTGCGGACAGCAGCACGTTCTCCTCGCTGTAGAGCGAGCCGTAGCGCGCCTTGAGGCCGGCGATGACACCCTGCTGCACGGACTGGAAGATCATGGCCAGGTCGGCGTTGACGTAGACGACCCGCTTCCCGGTGGTCCGGTCGGCCACGACGAACGCCCGTGAGCGCTGCCGCTGATGGATGCCCGACGCCTTCTGTTCGAAGCTCGAGTAGCCCATCATGCCCACCTCCGCGGCCTCTCCCGTGACATCGGAGATGCCCCGGCCGACGAGGTACGTCGTGGGCTGTGACGCCGCCGTGCCGGAGGCCGCGGCCGCGTCGGCCGGTGCCGCTCCCGGCACGGCCGCCAGGGTGAGGGCGCCGAGCGACCCCGCGAGCAGCAGGGAGAGCGCCTTAGGGCTGGTTGTGGGGAACCGCATGCCTTCTCCCTCGTGCCGGCTACCGGAACCGGCGCCGTCGGTGACAGGTGTGACCGACGGTAAGGGCGGTGGGTGGCCGGGGGAGAGGACCCAACCGGCCAGTAACGGGACTTCAGCGGCCACCGGGCCTGTCCTCCCGCGGCCGGAATCCCTACAGTGGCCGCCCGGAGGTGAGCCGATGCCGTCGCACGAACCGGTACCCGCCGGACGCAGCCGCCGGCCGGCCGGCGCTCCGCTCACGGCGCGACTGGCCGACCCGCGCTACGGGTCCGCCACCATCACGCCCCACCTCCTGCGCTACCTCACCCTCGTGGCGGCGGAACGAGGACACGACCTCGGCCCTTCCCTGCGCCGTGCCGGTCTCAGCGAGGCCGCCCTCAGCGCGGTCGGCCAGCGGGTGTCCTACCGCCAGGGCAGCTCCGTGATCAGGGAGGCGATGCGGGACCTCGGCGACCCCGCGCTCGGCCTCGCCGTCGGCCGCCGCCAACGGGTCACCGCGTGGGGACTGGTCGGCCTCGGCCTCCAGTCGAGCGAGACCCTCCAGGACGCCCTCCGGCTCGGCGTCCGCCACCACGGCGTCACCGGTTCCATGCTCGACTACCGCATCGAGCCGGTGCCCGAGGGCGCCGCCATCCTCGCGACCGCCAGGTACACGGACTCGGGCCTGCGGGCCTTTCTCCTCGAAGAGGCGTTCGGCAGCATCGTTGCCCTCATCAGGGACGCCTGGCACGAGGGGTTCGCACCGCACTCCCTGGCCGTGCGGCACGCCCGCCCGCCGTACGGCGACGAGTACGAGCGGTACTTCCGCTGTCCCGTCACCTTCGGCGCACCCGACGACCGCATCGTCTTCGGGCAGACGTGCCTGGACAGTCCGCTGCCCGGCGCCGACGCGTACACCCTCGCCCAGGTGGTCGAGCTCCTCGACGCGGCCCGCAGCCGCAGACGGGAGCGGCAGGACCTGGTGCAGGGACTGGAGGTGTCCGTGGCCCGCGGCCTGCCGCACGTCCCCTCCCTCGGGCAGCAGGCCCTCGCGCGCGGCATGAGCGAGCGCACACTGCGCAGAAGACTGGCGGAGGACGGCACCAGCTACGAGGCGCTCGTCGACTCCGTCCGGCTCGTACGGGCGGAGGAGCTGATGACGACCAGCGACCTCCCGCTGCACAGGATCGCGGCCATGCTCGGCTTCAGCGACGCCCGCACCCTGCGCCGCGCGGTCGCCCGCTGGTTCGGCACCAGCCCGTCCGCGATGCGGGGATCGGCCGCCCGCGGGCAGTGAGCCCGCCCGTTTGCGCCCCCTGTGCCCGGTCCGTCCCGCCACCCGTGGCCGCTTCCGTCGCCGGATCCGGATCGGGCTCGGCAGTCCGGGAGCGCACGGGCCCCACCCGCCCCATACTTGATCCAGTGACGGCAGGGAAGGCGGTGCGGTGAGACATCCGGGATGGGGGCGGCGGACCGGAGGACCGGCGCTGCGCCGCCGGGCGGCCGGTCTGGCCGAACGGCTCACCCTGCACAACCGCCTCGAATGGCTCAGCCACGCCAGCACCGAGATCGGCACCACGCTCGACCTGGAACGCACGGCGCAGGAGCTCGCCGACTTCGTCGTGCCCCGGCTCGCCGACGGTGCGGCCATCGACCTGCTGGAGTCCGCCCTGCGCGGCGAGCACGTCCAGGCCGGCCGGGCCGGGGAGCGGCCCGTCATGCGGGCCATCGCCGTCTCCGCCGTCCCCCGGCTCGTGGAGCTCGAGCCCGACCCCGTGGGCGAGCTGACCTCTGTCAACAAGGACACGATCGCGGTACACGCCCTGATGACCCGGCAGCCGGTGCTGATGAGCCGGCTCACCCGGGACGACTTCGCCCGGGTGGCGCCCACCGCGCGGGCCGCGGAGAAGATGCGCGCGGCCGGTGTGCACAGCTACATGGTGGTCCCGCTGATCGCCCGCGGCGTGCTGCTCGGCGTAGCCGACTTCGTACGGGCGGGCCGCAGACCCCCCTTCTCCCGCACGGATCTCACGCTCGCCCTGCAACTCGCCTCCAGGGCAGCGGTCTTCGTCGACAACGCGCGCCTGTACAAGCGGGAGCGGGAACACGTCGTCAGCCTCCAGCGCAACTTCCTCCCGCGCACCACCCCGCAGACACCCGGGCTCGACGTGTGCGCCGACTACGCCCCGACCGCCGACGCCAGCGGCGTCGGCGGCGACTGGTACGACGTGATGGCGCTGCCGGGCGGGCGGACCGCCCTCGTCGTCGGCGACGTCATGGGACACGGGCTCACCGCCGTGGCCACCATGGGGCGGCTGCGCGCCATCGCCAGAACGCTCCTCGCCCTGGACATGGTCCCGGAACGGGTCCTCGCCCGGATGGACCTCGCGGCCCGCGACCTCGAGGACGACCAGGTCGCCACCTGCCTGTGCGCGGTGTACGACCCCGCGACCGCCGAGTGCACCATCGCCACGGCCGGCCACCCGCCGCCCCTGCTGGTCGACGCTGCGGGCGACGCCGAATACCTCGACGTACCGGTGGGAGCCCCGCTGGGCGCCGGCGTCATCCCCTACGACCCGGCGAAGGTGACCCTGCCGCCCGCGAGCCGGCTGCTGCTGTACACCGACGGCCTGATCAAGAGCCGCGCGGACGACATCGACGTGCAGCTGGCACGGCTGCGCAAGGCAGTGTCGGGCGCCGCGCCCGCCGTGCTCGAGTCCTGCGGGCTGCTCACCGGTGACTGGGGAAAGGACCACCGCTTCGACGAAGCGGTCATGCTCGTCGCGACCGCGCACGACGCCCGCGCCGGCGAGAACGTGGCGGTCTGGCCGCTGCCCGCCGACGCCCGCGCCGCCTCCGCGGCCCGACGGCTCGTGGTGGAGCAACTGGCCGGATGGGACCTCGAAGGCCTCGCCGACACCACCGAACTGGTGGTCAGCGAACTGGTCGGCAACGCCCTGCGCTACGGCGGCGGACCCGGACAACTGCGCCTGATGCGCCACGAAAGGCTCGTCGTCGAGGTGTCCGACACCGGCCCCGACCTGCCGCTCATCCAGCACGCGACGCTCAACGACGAAGGCGGCCGCGGGCTCCAGCTCATCAACATGCTGTGCCGGCGCTGGGGCTCCTGCCGGACCTCCGAGGGCAAGGTCGTCTGGGCGGAACAGGACATCGCGCCGCCGGTCTGACCGGTTCCCGAAGGTGCCGGAACCGGCCCGGGGGAACTGCGGGCGACCGTGGGGAACCGCGAGGGGCCGCGGCTCGTGTTACCGGCAGAGCACACGCCGGGAAGAGGGGAGTTCGCCGTGGCCGCGAGCGCCGTACGCGTCGACGGAAACAGTCTGCTGCTGGGCGGGGGAGTACGGGTCCGGTTCATCAGGACACTCCGCCTGCCCGAATCGGGGACGCATCAACTGCCGCCGGGACTGGGCGAGTTCCCCGTACGACGGGTCGAGGACCACCTCGGCACCGTGCCGCGGCAGATGCGCGAGCGTGGTGGCGTGATGCTGCCGGTGTACCTCCGCGAGGCGATGTGGCTCAGCTTCGCGGGCAGCAGTGAACCGGCGGCGCTCCAGGTGGGCGTGGGCAAGGTGTGCGCCGTCTCCGGCAAGAAGTGGCGCGGCACCCTGACACGGAAGCCGCAGAACTATGTCGTGCTGCCCCGCCAGCCGTGGCTGGACGGAATCAACTCGGGCAAGGGCACGGTGCGTCAGTTCGTGGCCGTCCCGCTCGGTCTGGGCGCCACGGTGGAGGGGCAGGTCACCGGCGAGGAGACCTGGGGCGGTGTGCAGCTCCAGGCGTTCGGGCTGTCCGGCGCGGCACTGGCCGCCTGGCGCGAGGAGGAGCGGGCCCGCGCGGAGCGAGCCGCACGCGCCCCCGCGCCCGCCCAGCCGCTCGCCTACGGAGCCCCGATGCCCCCGCCCCCCGCCCCGGCCTACGGAGCCCCCGCCGCGCCCGCCGCTCCCGGCGGTCCGCCCCGGGCGCGGTCCGCCGCTATGGGCCTCGGCGTGGGCGGCTCCATGCGGCAGGAGGTCTACCGCGACGAGCGGCGTCTCTCCGACTGGGCGGACGAGCCGTCGGGCCGGGTGTTCGTGCATCTGGTGACCCCGCCGGAGTGGCGCCGCATCACGGGCGAGGAGCCGCCGCCGTCCCCCGTCGACCGCGCGGCCTACACGCGCGCGGGACTGCCCTGGTACGAGTACTACGACGAGGGCGCCGCCGACCTCGCGCCGGCGGACACCCTGAGCGGTGTGCAGCCGGTCGGCGACTGGCTCGGCGACGACCACGACCCCTGGCAGCCGCCGGCACCCGGCCAGGTCGTCCCCCTGGGGGACGCCCCGGCGCCGGGAAAGCCGGTCGCGGACGGCGACTGGTGACCGCCGTCCGCGACTTCACCTCAGGGTGCGTCAGGGCAGCTTGGTGAACGGTGAGAGGAACGCCCGGGCGCCGGGGGCGTCCAGACGGTACGTCACATTGGTGGCGTAGCAGGGGGAGTCGCCCGTGATGGTGGTGGACACGAGGGTCCGCTTGCCCTTCAGCGTGGCGAAGTTCGGGCCGCCGGAGTCGCCGTAGCACGCCCCGCCGTTGCCCTGGGGCGCGGTCATGGCCAGGCGCACCCACGACTTGTTGAGCGCGTCGAAGGTGACGGGAGCCTTCATCCGGACGCCGCCGCCCGGGTGCGTGTGGCCGCCCGGGCCGCGGTCGGCCTCCTGCGTGCCGTAACCGGCGACGACGAACGGCGTGGCGTCCAACCCCTGTGCGCCCAGCGCGTCGAGGGCGCCCGCCTCCGGAAGGGTCGCCGGCGTGAAGGACCAGCGGGCCCGCATCTTCGCGGCAGGCACCTCGACGACCGAGATGTCGTGGGTGTCCGCCGCCGGGCCCGGGTAGCCGGGGTGGCTGTGGGCGGTGCCCTGGACGGCCACGGCGTCCGCCACGGCGGCCGGGTCACCGGGGTGCTGCGCGGCGGCCCGGTCGAGACCGGCCTGCACGTCCTGGTCGAGGGAGACGTAGAACCGCACGTTCTCCGGCCAGTCGGTGGTGCAGTGCGCGGCGGTGAGGAAGGTGTCCGCGTCGATCATCGTGCCGGAGCACACCCAGTCGACCCGGTCCGGCGTCGACGGGTCGTTGTCGGCGTCCCAGGTCGCGACGAGAGCGCCGACCTCGGTGCGCTCGGGAGCGGGTGTCGCGTTGTACGAGTTGATCGCGGAGGACGGCAGGGCGACGCCGAGGACTATGGCGCAGGCGGCGGCGCTGACGCCGGTCAGGCGTACGGGCAGGGCAGTCAAGGGAAACCCTTCGGGTCAAGGGACGGTTGCTCTCCTGTGGGGTGATCGACAGTGAAGCGTGCCGGGCACGGCACGGCAAGAGTCCCGGGCATCCGTAAAAACGGCGAAGCGCGTGCCGTGGCCCCGCAGCCACGGCACGCGCTTCCTCGGGAGGACGGTGGGTCAGCCGGTCACAGGCGCTGCCAGAGCGCCGGGACGTTCGGGGGTTCCCAGCCGGCCTGGGCCTGGTGACCCTGGAGGCAGCGGTAGGTCACGCCGCCGTAGGTGACCTGCGCGCCGGCCTGGTAGACGGTGCCCGCCGCCCAGGTCCCGCCCGGCTCGCCCGGCTCACCCGGTTCACCCGGGTCCGTCGTGGTCTTCAGCGTCAGCCCGTATCCCTGCAGCAGCGGGTTGATCGGCTGGTGGAACGTGGTGCCTCCGCTGCGGCAGTCACCGGAGCCGCCCGAGGTGACGCCCTGCGCCTGACTCCCGGAGATGTACGAGCCCCCGGAGTCGCCGGGCTCGGCGCACACCGTCGTCCGCGTGACGCCCGTGATGGTGCCCTCCGGATACGTGACGCTGGTGTTGTGCTGCGAGATCGTGCCGCAGTGCCAGCCCGTGGTGGAGCCGGAGCGGCAGATCGACGCGCCGACCGGCTGCTGCACCGAGCCGGTCACCTGGATGTTCTGCCCGCTCTGGCCCTTGACGTACGGCGTCGAGGTCCAGTTGCTGTTCGCCGCCACCCAGGCCGTGTCCCGGCCGGGGAACGTCGAGGCCTGGAAGGTCCCTTGGGCCACCTGGTTGTAGCCGCTGGTGCTGGTGCCGGCCCGGCCGCAGTGGCCCGCCGTGGCGAAGCCCTGTGTGGTGCCCCTGGTGACCGCGAAGCCGACCGAGCAACGGCCGCCGCCGCCCATGTAGTACGCGTCGCCGCCGCGGATGTCGTACAGCGGGCGCGGCTGCTCCTCGGTCGGGACGACCCGTATCAGGTCCCGCTCCGCGCCGCTCGCCCCGATCAGGGTCTGAGCGGCGGACCTCTCCACGGCCCGGACCACGACGGCGTTGGCCCGGACGTCGACGTACCAGACGGGCACGTCCGTCGAGGAGTCGCGCGCCGCGGCCCGGTCCAACGCCGCCTTCGCACGGTCGAGTTCGGCCAGGGTGTGGGTCACGGTCCGGGCCTCGGCGCCACCGGCCCTGATGGCGGCCGCGTCGGCGGCCCGGGTGGTGGCCACGGTCAGGGTGCCGGAGTCGGCCCCCTCGACCCAGGCGCCGGCGAACGAGTCGCCCAGCCGCTGCCGGAGCACGGCGGCGGTGGCGCCCGCCTCGGCCTCGTTCACCAGTCGCCGCTCGGCCTCGGCACGGGTGAGCCCGAGGTCACGCTGCATGGCACGGAGCAGTTCCGGCTGCGCGGCGGACACCGCGAGCGTGTTGGCCGCGGAGGGTGCGGCGCCGCCGGCCGGCTGCGCGGACGCGGCGCCCTGCAGGGAGGTCAGGACGAGCGCGGCCGCGGCGGCGGCACCGACACACGCGGCCTTGGCGTGTCTGTGGAGCATGGGGGTCCCCTCGGTCTCGTTGGAGGTGTGCCGAAACCGTAGGGAACGAGAACCTCCGCGCGGCAGCTACCGGTCGGCCCCCTCCACGGCGTTATGGAGGACCGCGGCCCGGGCCGTCAGCCACCGTGAGTAGCTGGCACTGCGGCCCACCGCGTCGTTGTGCGCGGCCCGCACATGGCCGACGACGTCGGGCGCCCGCGTCGCCGCCGGCGCCTCGGGGTGCCAGCCGAGGAGGTGGCGCCACACGAGGGGCGTGCCGACGAGCGGACGCGTCACCATGCCGGGGGTGTCGGGGAAGGTGGCCCGGCACAGGCCCACGGCCCGCCCCACCTGGACCAGATGGACACAGGAGGCGATGTCCGTCTCGTAGACGCACGCCGGTGTGAAACCGGCCCGGACGCAGGCGGCGGCGAAACAGTCCGCGAAACAGCCGTCGCCCGGCACGTCCGTCCATGCCTCCGCGGCCAGTTCCGCCAGCTCGATCCCGGACCGGGCCGCCAGCGGATGGTCCGTGGAGAGCATCACGAACACCGGGTCCCTGGCCACTTCGGTCCAGGCGAGGGTCCCCGAACCGGGCGGTGCGCTCTCCCCGCACGCGCCGATGAGCGCGTAGTCCAGCCGCCCCTCGGCGGCCGACGCGGCGATCTCCCGCTCCGACCACGAGGTGTGGGTGACCACCGCGACGCCCGGGTCCGCCGCGGCGAGCCGGTCGACGAGCCCTCCCAGCAGCGGCCCGTGCGTGCCGCCGAGCCGCAGCGGGGTCCGTGGCCCGTGCGGCGCTCCCGTCCGCGCGAACCGTACGGCCTCCTGCTGGAGTTCGTGCACGGCGGGCAGCACGACCCGGGCGCGGTCCAGGACCAGTTCACCGAGGGCCGTGGTGCGCACACCGGTCCGGCCGCGCTCGAACAGGGTCCCCCCGAGCGAGCGCTCGATCCTCCTCAACTGGGCGCTGAGCGCGGGCTGTGCGAGGCCGAGGGCGGTGGCCGCCTTGGTGAGACTGCCGGCGTCGGCGATGGCCCGGATCGTCCTGAGGTGCCGCAACTCCAGTTCCATGCCAGCAGCTTGGCGCGGGGCCATCGCCGCGGCAATAAGCTGGTCCGGACCAATGCGGCGGACACGTCCCGCACCTACGGGTCGCTACACGGCCGCGTCGTCGCCCGCTCCGCCGGGCAGCGGCGGGAAGGTCTGCTCCGTCCAGACCGTCTTGCCTTCCCGTGAGTGCCGGGTGCCCCAGCGCGCCGTGAGCTGCGCGACGAGGAGCAGCCCCCGGCCGCCCTCGTCGGTGCTCCGGGCCCTGCGCAGATGCGGGGAGGTGCTGCTCGTGTCGGAGACCTCGCAGATCAGCCGCTGGTGGTGGATGAGCCGCAGGGTCAGCGGCCCGCCGCCCGCGTAGCGGTAGGCGTTGGTGACCAGCTCGCTGACGATCAGCTCGGTGGAGAAGGCCATGGCCTCGAGTCCCCACGCCGCCAGCTGGTCCGCGGTGAGCCGGCGGGCCCGGGCCGGCGCCGTCGGCTCCGCCGGCAGCTCCCAGGTGGCCACCGACTCCGGTGCCAGGGTGAGCGTACGGGCCAGCAGCAGCGCGACATCGTCGTTGGGCCGGGCGGGCAGCATCCGCTCCACCACCGCCTGCGCCATCTCCTCCACGGGCCGGCGCTCACCGGCCATGACCGCGCACAACTCGGTCAGCCCGGCCTCCATGTCCGGATAGGCGCCCTCCACGAGCCCGTTGGTGTAAAGGGCGAGCACGCTGTCCTCCGGCAGCTCCAGCTCGGCCGACTCGAACGGGAGCCCGCCCAGCCCGAGCGGGGGACCGGCCGGCAGATCGGCGACGGCGGCCTCCCCCTCCGGTGTCACCACCACCGGCGGCGGATGGCCCGCACGGGCGATGGTGCAGCGCCGGCTCACCGGGTCGTAGACCGCGTACAGGCAGGTCGCGCCGACCACCTGCTCACCCGGCGCGCCCTCGATGTCCTGCTCCTGCTCCCCGGCCAGTCTGTTCACCAGATCGTCGAGGTGGGAGAGCACCTCGTCGGGGTCGAGATCGAGGTCGGCCAGGGTGTGCACGGCCGTGCGCAGACGGCCCATGGTGGCCGCGGCGTTGATGCCGTGCCCGACGACGTCGCCGACCACGAGGGCGACCCGGGCGCCGGACAGCGGGATGACGTCGAACCAGTCCCCGCCGACGCCGGTCGCGCCTCCCGCCGGCATGTAGCGGTGGGCGACGACGACCGCCGGGTGGACGGGCAGCTCACGTGGCAGCAGACGGCGCTGCAGCGCCAGCGCGGCACGGTGCTGCTGGGTGAAACGACGGGCGTTGTCGAGGGAGATCGCGGCCCGGGCCGCCAGCTCGTTCGCCAGGGTGAGGTCGTCCTCCTCGAACGGCTCCGGCAGCTGGGACCGCCACAGGCAGACGAAACCGAGGACGAGACCGCGTGCCTTCAGCGGCACCACCATCAACGAGTGCACGCCGTAGCCCGCCGGCGGCTCGCCCAGGCCCAGGGCCTTGACCGTTTCCGACACGTCGATGAACGGCTCCAGCACGGGCAGCCCGGTGGCCAGGCACCTGGCCTGCGGCGTGTCCTCGGGGAAGGAGTTGACCGAGCCCACGGGGAGCAGCAGATGCTCCGTCTCCGCGGTGACGGTCCGGTACGCGGTCCTGAGCACCGGACCGGCGCCGCCGTCCGGGACGGGTTCCTCACCGCGGCTGACCGACTCGAGGAGGTCGACCGACACGCAGTCGGCCAGGTCCGGAACCGCGGCCCGGACCAGCTCCCGCGCGGTCGTCTCCACGTCCAGGGTGGTGCCGACGCTGGCCCCGGCCTCGGTGAGCAGGGCGAGCCTGCGCCGCGCCCGGTGGCGGTCGGTGACGTCCTCGACCAGGTTGGTCACGCCGAGCACCCTGCCGGCCGAGTCCTCCATACGGAACGCGGACACCGAGACGTACCGCTCCTTGCCGGGCATCCCGGCCAAGCGGCACGGCTGCTCGGTGAAGATCATCGGACTGCCGGTCTCCAGCACCTTCCGCAGGCCCGCGTCCACGATCCGGGCGTCCGCCTCGACGAGGAAGTCACCGATCCGGTGGCCACGCGCGTCCTCGGGGGTGATGCCGCCGATGCGTGCGATGGCGCGGTTGATCCGCAGAATGTTCAGACCGGTGTCGTGCACCGACAGACCGATCGGCGACCTGCTGAACAGCCCGTCCATGACGGACCGGTCGATCTCCCACTGCACCACCTCCTCCGCCGGCGCGGCCACCAGATACCACTCCCGGTGGCCCTCCGTCCGGAGCACCCGGCGTGCCCGGATCCCGAACCCGAGCCTGCGGCCGTCGCGGGTCCGGACGGGCACGGTCCCGAACCAGCCGCGCTGCCGGACGCAGGCAGCCGTGGCCTCGAGGACCTCCTCATGGTCCTCGGGGCGGACCAGAACCTCCACCGCCGGACGGCCGAGCACCTCCTCGGCCGACCAGCCCACCAGGGTGCGGGCGCGATCGCTCCAGCCGATCACCAGGCCGTGCCGGTCCAGCACCACGGAGGCGGCTCGACCGTGCGAGTACGGGTCCTCCGGGCTCTCACTGATCAGGGTCACTGGTCCTGTCATCGCCTCTATCCTCCGCCCGGTCCTGCGGGGACGCGAGCGATGAATTCCGGGCGGCGCGGCGGTCGGTAAAGAGAGCAGCACGCAAGGCACAGTGCGAACGACAGTGCGGAACACCCGCCACGGACCATCTCAGGAGCACCCCATGCCGCGCATCACCCCGAATCTCTGGTTCGACACCCAGGGCGAGGAAGCAGCCGAGTTCTACGTCTCCGTCTTCCCGAATTCGGAGATCAAGCACATCTTGTACTACGGCGAGGCCGGCCCGGGGCCCGCCGGCAGCGTCCTGACCGTCGACTTCACCCTCGACGGCCAGGCGTACACCGCGATCAACGGCGGCCCCGAGTTCACGTTCAACGAGGCGGTCTCCCTGCTGATCAACTGCGCGGACCAGGAGGAGGTCGACCACTACTGGCAGAAGCTCGGTGAGGGCGGCCAGGAGGGCCCCTGCGGCTGGCTGAAGGACAGGTACGGCCTGTCCTGGCAGGTCGTCCCCGCCGCTCTGGACGAGCTGATCAACGACGAGGACCAGGCGCGGGCGCAGCGGGCGATGAAGGCCATGCTCGGTATGAAGAAGATCGACGTCGCCGCGCTGTACGCGGCCGCCGACCCCGCGTGACCCAGGGCGTGACCGTCCGCCGGGACCCGTACGCTACGGGCCGGTGGCCCCGTGCCCGTCGGCCGCTGCGGCCGCCGGCCGAGTGACGGCGGGTCCCGCCGGGCACGCCGGCGGCGACGGGAACGCGTACAGCACCTGCGCCTCGTCCCACTCGACGAAACGGTCCACCAGTGCGGCCCCCAGCGCCTCCAGCAGCCGCCGCGAACGGCGGTTGGCCTCCTGGGTCAGTGCGACCACCCCGGGTGACCTCGATGGGACGCCGTCCTGGGCCCAGGAGACGGCGGCGGCGACGGCCTCACGGGCGTAACCGCGGCCCCAGTGCTCGGTGAGCAACTGGTACGACACCTCGGTCCTGTCGTCCCTGGCCCCTGCGGTCAGGGAGACGAGACCGACGACCGCCTCGTCCGACCGCCGCGCCACCGCGAAGACACCCGGGGCGCCGACACATCTGCGCTCGCGGATGCGTACGACGTTGCTGTCCACCGGCCCGCCGAGGTGCCGGCGGACCTCGGGGTCCGTCCACAGACGGCTGATCACCGGCACGTCCGACCGCTCGACCGGACGCAGGGCGAGTCGTGGGGTGGCGAGCGCGGCGGGCCAGGCGGCCGGGGCGGATACGGAAGGCATGAAGCCGATCATGGCATGTGCGCGGTACGCCGGTACCGGCCGCAGAAAACGCGGCGGGCGGCGGGGCCGCCGGGGTGCCCCACCGGGTCAAGGCTTGAACGCGGAGCACCAATCGCAACGGCGTGTCTTGTCAGGACTTCGAAACACTCCTACAGTCCAGCAGCGATGGGAGCGCTCCCACGGCCTGCCCGCACCTGCTGAAGGGTCACCATGCGACACCGTTTACGCGCCTTCGCCACCGCACTCGTGCTCACGCTCGGAGCCCCGGCCACGCTGCTGTCGGCGGCACCCGCCGCACAGGCCGACGTCCGGACCGCCGCCCAGGCCGACGTCGAGATCTGCGAGCAGTACGGCAGCACCACCGTCCAGGACCGTTACGTCGTCCAGAACAACCGCTGGGGAACCAGCGCCACCCAGTGCGTCGGCGTCACCGGCACCGGCTTCACCCTCACCCGCGCCGACGGCTCCGTGCCCACCAACGGGGCGCCGAAGTCCTATCCGTCGATCTTCAACGGCTGCCACTACACCAACTGCTCGCCCGGCACCCGGCTGCCCAAGCAGATCTCGACCATCGGGTCGGCGCCCACCAGCATTTCCTACGGCTACGTCGACAACGCGGTCTACAACGCCTCGTTCGACATCTGGCTCGACCCGCAGCCCAGGACCGACGGTGTCAACCGCACCGAGATCATGATCTGGTTCAACCGCGTCGGTCCGATCCAGCCCATCGGCTCGCGGAACGGTTCAGCGACCGTCGGCGGCCGTACCTGGGAGGTGTGGACCGGCAACAACGGCGGCAACGACGTCATCTCCTTCGTCGCCCCCACCGCGATCCCCAGCTGGTCCTTCGACGTCATGGACTTCGTCGACCAGACCGTCAGCCGCGGCATGGCCGCCCCGAACTGGTACATGACGAGCATCCAGGCCGGCTTCGAGCCCTGGCAGGGCGGCGCGGGCCTGTCGGTGAACTCCTTCTCCTCCACGATCAGCGACGACGGCGGCAGCGGCGAGGAGCCTCCCGGCGAGCCGGCCGGCAGCTGCCAGGTCGGCTACACCGCCAACGTGTGGCAGGGCGGATTCACCACGGAGGTGACCGTCAAGAACTCCGGCACCACTCCCGTCGACGGCTGGAACCTGGGCTTCACCCTCCCCGCCGGACAGGCCGTCACCAGCGCCTGGAACACCACGCTGACCTCGTCCGGCGGCGCGGTGACCGCGCGTGACGTCGGCTTCAACAGCCGTATCCAGGCGGGCGGCACCCAGTCGTTCGGCTTCCAGGGGACGTACACCGGCACCTTCGCGGAACCGGACCGGTTCACGCTCAACGGGGTCGCCTGCACCGTCACCCCGTGACGGAGCGAGGGCTCGACGGTACCGACTGACCGCCAAAAACCGCCGGGCTCCCGTGCCGACGCGCGTACGCGCCGGACGGCGCGGCCAGGCGGTGCGGCTCCGACGGCCGGGTAGCACCGGCCGCACCGGTCCCCCGCACGAGGGGGCGGGGGACCGGTGCACACGGCCGGCATGCATCGACTGGCACGGCCGGGACCGAGTGGGATCCTGGGAAACGGCATGGTGTCCGGCGGGCGGGGGACCGGGATCCCGAGGAGCACGGTGGACCTGGAAAGCACCCTCGACGAGCTCTACGCGCTGCGTCCCCACGAATTCACCGCGGCCCGCAACCAGCGGGCGGCGGAGGCCCGCAGGGCCGGCGACCGTGAGCTGGCCGAACGGATCCGGGCCCTGCGCAGACCGACCGTGTCCGCCTGGGCCGGGAACATGCTCGTACGCAGGGAGCCGGACAAGGTCCGGCCGCTCATCAGCCTCGGCGAGGGCCTCCGCGAGGCCCACAGGAATCTCGACGGCGAGCAGCTGCGCGAGCTCGGCAGACAGCAGCACCTCCTGGTCGGGGCGCTGGCCCGGGAGGCCAGGCAGCTGGCGGCGGAGGAAGGGCAGTCCGTCGGCGAGGCCGCGCTCCACGAGATCGAAGCCACGCTGCACGCGGTGCTCGCCGACCCGGAGGCGGCGCGGCAGTGGGCCGCCGGGCATCTGGACCGGCCGCTCAGCGCGCCCGTCGGCTTCACCGGGCTGGAGGCGGACGCCGGGGTGACGGTGCGGCCGGGCCGGCCGCCGGAGCCGGCGTCCAGGCCCTCGCGTGAGCCCCGGCCGGAGCCCTCGCCCGAGCCGGAGGAGGACGCCGCTGCCCGTCGCCGCCGCGAGAAGCTCGAGAGTGCCCGGCAGGACGCGGAGGAGGCCGAGCGGCAGGCCCGGGAGCGCGAGCAGGCACATGACGAGGCCGTGGCGGTGCTCGAGCGCTCACAAACCGCGCGGGACGAGACCGGTGATCGGGTGGCCGCGCTGACCCGGGAACTGGAAGAGGCCAAGGAGCGGCATCGTCGGACGGAACGCGCATACCGCGACGCGCGTGACCAGGCCGACCGCACGGAGCGCGCGGCCCGGGACGCGCGCCGCCGCGCGGACAAGGCGCTGACGGTGGTGGACCGGCTGGATGCGGGGGCGTGACGGCGCGCTCCCAGCGTCCGCAGCCGCGCGGAAGCCACCCGCGGCGCCGCCTGGGGACGTCGGCCGGGACCCAGGCGTAGCCCCCGCCGGCCCGCGCCTCTCCCTCGGAAACCCTCAGCCGCCCCCCGGCCTCCCCAGTGCCTTCACGATCTCGTCCGCGTTGCGGTAGGTGCCCCCCTTGGGCAGATCGCGGGCCGCTTCGACGACCGGGTCGGGGGCGTGGTGCTCCTCCAGGGCGCGCACGACCGCGGCGCGGTCCGCCGGGAACGCCGTGCGGTCCATGTGGCGGGCCAGCTCGAGCCGCAGCGACTCGGCCTCGGTCCGCGCCCGTGCCCGGTCGCGTTCCTCTCCGGGCGGAGGGACGGGTCCTGACGTGCCGACCCGGATGTCGTCGTCCGCGGCGGGCTCGGGGTCGTTGGCCTCCTCGACATGCGTGTGCTGCCCGGACCGGAGGTAGCCCTCCAGTTCGTGCTTCATCTCGTCGTCCTTGCGCGGGCTGACGGGATTGCCGCCTCGCTCGATGTGCCCCATCTCAGGAGCACCTCCTTCGTGCGTCCGTACGTCGGTGTGGTCGCGCCGGACGATTACCCGAGGAGGGCGGTATGACACGAAGCGGGCGCTATTTCTGACCGGCGTGTCGCGTGAGCAGCGACCGGGTCTCCCGCGCGACCTGCTGCCCCTCGCCGGTCGGTACGACCAGCACCGGGACCGCCGCACCGGCAGGGCTGACGACGGTGTCCTGCCGGACGTTCACCGGCCGCAGGCCGCCCGTGACGCCGAGCACGCCCAGACCCGCGCAGACCGCCTCGCGCACCTCGGGCTGGTCACAGCCGATCTCGCCCGTGAACACGAGCGCGTCGAGCCGGTCCAGCGACGCGGCACACCCGGCGATCCCGCGCCGGACGCCCAGGGTGAAGACGTCGAGGGCCAGAGCGGCCCGCCGGTCGCCGTCGGCCGCCGACCGTACGAGGTCGCGGGTGTCGCCGGAGGTACCGGAAAGGCCCAGCAGACCGGATCCCCGGTTCAGCTTCCCGGCGATCTCCTCGGGCGCCATCCCGGCCGATGTCTGAAGCCACAGCAGCAGCCCGGGGTCGACGCTGCCGCTGCGTCTGCTCATCACCATGCCTTCCAGCGGCGTGAAGCCCATGGTGGTGTCGACACTGCGGCCCTCGCGCACCGCGCACGCCGAGCAGCCGCCGCCCAGGTGCGCGATCACGAGGTGGAGCTCGCCGGGGGGCCGGTCCAGCAGGGCCGCGGCCCGCCCGAGGGCCCACGCGTACGAGAGGCCGTGGAAGCCGTATCTGCGCAGCCCGTACCGGTCGGTCCACTCACGGGGCAGCCCGTAGACGCGGGCGGGCTCCGGCAGTCCGGCGTGGAAGGCGGTGTCGAAGCACACCACGTGCGGGGCGTCCGGCAGCAGCTGCCGTGTCGCGTCCAGGGCGGCGAGGGCGGGCGGCACGTGCAGCGGGGCCAGCTCCGCGGCCCGGTCGAGCTCCGCCCGTACCGAGTCGTCGACGAGCGTGGGACCGAACAGCCGCGGCCCGCCGTGGACGAGGCGGTGGCCGGTCGCCGCCACCGGCGGGGCCTCGCGCAGCAGTTCCTCGATCACCTGCCGCGTCCCGCTCCCGGGAGCCTCCGTCTCGTGCCGTGCGGCCACCTCCCGGCCGTCGCCGTCCAGCACGCTCAGGTGGAGGCTCGAGGACCCGGCGTCGACGACCAGCAGGTTCGACGCGGTCGCGCTTGCGGGGGTCGTCATGATCCCCACGTCCATTCGGTGATCTCGGCGGGGTCGACGCCCGTGCGCCGCAGTTCCTCCCGGAGCCGGTCCCGGTGGAGCTCGTAGCGGGCGGCCAGTTCACCCGCCGCCGGACGGCCGCGCAGATGCCGCAGCGCCGTGATCGCCAGGTCGTGACGGGAGACACCGTTGCTCGCGAGCAGGTCGTACGGCGTGGTCGTGGTGCCCTCCTCGACGTAGCCGCGCACATGGAAGCGGCCGGGGTGGGGGCGGCCGTGCAGCAGTTGGTGCACGGCGGAGGGATAGCCGTGGAAGTCGACGACGACCGGCAATTCCGTGCCGAACAGTGCCTCGAAGCCGGCATCGGTCAGGCCGTGCGGATGCCGGTCCGGCGGCGCGAGCGCGCACAGGTCGACGATGTTCACGACCCGGATGCGCGCCTGCGGCAGGTCGCGGCGCAGCAGTTGGGCCGCGGCCAGGGTCTCGACGGTGGGAATGCCGCCCGCACACGCCAGGACGAGCTCGGGGTCCTCGCCGTCGTCCGTCGACGCCCACCGCCAGACCGACGCGCCGGCGTCGCAGTGCGCGCGTGCCTCGTCGAGGGTGAGCCACTGGGCCGCAGGGTGCTTGCCCGCGACGACCAGGTTGATCCGGCCGGTGTCCGCGAGCACCCGCTCCATGGTGACCAGCAGGGTGTTGGCGTCGGGCGGCAGGAAGACACCGGTGACGGTGCTCTTCTTGGTGAGCAGGTTGTTGATGAAGCCGGGCCCCTGGTGGCTGTAGCCGTTGTGCTCCTGCCGCCAGCCCTCGCTGGTGAGGAGGTAGTTGAGGCTGCTGACGGGTGCTCTCCAGGGCACCTCGCGGGACATCTTCAGCCACTTCGCGTACTGGTTGAGCATGCTGTCGACGACCGACGCGAACGCCTCGTACGTCGGGAACAGCCCGTGCCGCCCGGTCTGGAGGTAACCCTGCAGCCAGCCCTGGCAGTTGTGCTCCGAAAGGATCTCCAGCACCCGGCCGTCGGGGGTGAGGTGCTCGGCGTACTCCTCGACCGGCCACACATATCCGCGCCCGGTCGCCCTCAGCACGCCGTCCAGCTTGTTGGAGGCCAGCTCGTCGGGGGACATGATGCGGAAGTCGCGGGCGGGGGCGGTCCTGCGCATGATCTCCGTCAGCCAGTCCGCCAGCACCTCGGTGGGGCTCGCCTGCGCCGAGCCCGGTCCGGCGGGGACGTCGACGGCGTACGGCTCGAGCGGCGGCAGGTCGAGCGGCCGCCGCAGCCGTCCGCCGTCGCCCGCCGCCTGCATCCCGATGCGCCGCCCGCCGGACGGGCAGGCGTCGAGCACCTCGGCGACCGGCCGGCCCTCGTCGTCGAACAGCTCCTCCGGGCCGTACGACCGCAGCCATGTCTCCAGCGCGGCGAGCTGCTCGGGATCGTCGTGGACACGGTCCAGCGGCACCTGGTGCGCGTGGAAGGTTCCCTCGATGCGTTTCCCGCCGACCTCGGCCGGCGCTCCCTGTCCCTTGAGGCTGCGCAGCACGATCATCGGCCACGCCGGACGCTCGAGGACCCGTCCCGTGCGTGCGCGCCCCTGGATGTCCCGGATGCCGGTGTGCGCGGCGCGCACCGCCGCGGCGACCGGTTCGCCGTCCGGGTCGTCCGTCACGTCGACGATGCGCGGGTCCCAGCCGTAACCACGGAACAGCGACAGCAGTTCGTCGTCGGACATGCTCGCGAACACGGTGGGCGAGGAGATCTTGTAGCCGTTGAGGTGCAGCACGGGCAGTACGGCGCCGCAGGTCACCGGGTCGAGATACTTGGACGAGTGCCAGGCGCCGGCAGTGGGTCCCGTCTCCGCCTCGCCGTCGCCGACGATGCAGGCCACCAGGCGGTCGGGGGCGTCGAGCGCGGCGCCGAACGCGGTGGCCAGGGCGTAGCCCAGCTCGCCGCCCTCGTGGAGGGTGCCGGGCACCGCGGGGGAGAGGTGGCTCGGGAAGCCGTCGGGAGCGCAGTAGCGCCGGGCCAGTTCGGTGAGCCCGGCCTCGGTCCTCGCCAGCGCCGGGTCGTAGTGCTCGTGCGTGCCCTCGAGCCAGAGACCGGCGTGGTTGGCGGGGGCGCCGTGGCCCGGTCCCGTGACGAGGAGGACGTCGGCGTCCCGCTCGCGGATCAGGGTGTTGAGCGCGGAGTACACCATCGTGATGCCGGGACAGGAGCCCCAGTGTCCGAGGAGCCTGGGCTTCAGGTGCTCGGGGCGCAGCGGCTCCCGGAGCAGCACATTGTCCTTCAGGAAGATCAGCGCGGCGGCCACGGAGGCCGCCGCCCGCCGGTAGGTCCGTGTCATGGTCCTACTCCGGCGGGGCGCCCAGCGGGTTGGCCGCCAGCGCCTTCGCGGTGCCGAAGAGGTTGGCCGCCATGGCACGGCCGGTCCTGTGCGACCAGTCCCGCCCGCGTTCGTCGTCGAGGTAGTCGGGTCCCGGCCCCGGCCCGAGGTGCCAGTACGTCCATGCCTGGCCGGGGATGGTGTAGCCGATGTCGGCCAGCGCGCCGGAGATCTCGCTGATCACATGGTGCGCGCCGTCCTCGTTGCCGGTGACCACCACCCCGGCGACCTTGTTGTAGGCGACGGGGCGGCCGTCGTCGTCGGTCTCGGAGAGCATCGCGTCCATGCGTTCGAGCACACGCTGGGCGACGGAGGAGGGCCGCCCGAGCCAGGTCGGTGACGCGACGACGAGGATGTCCGACTCCCTCAGTTTCCCGTGCACCTGCGGCCACTGGTCGCCGGGGCCGACGGCCTCGCTCACCACGCCCGGACGGATGTCCATGTCCACCGCCCGGACGAACTCCACCTCGGCCCCGTACTTCTCGAGTTGGGCCGCGACGACCGTCGCCAGCGCGTGGGTGTTGGAGGGGTCGGGCGACGTCTTGAGCGTGCAGTTGATCACCAGTGCCTTCATGGGACACCGGTACCCGGTCAGCGCGGGGGCACGCCGGGCGCCGCGCCGTTCGGGTGAGAACGCGAGGTTTCCGCCGGCGCTCGCCCGGTTACCCAGGACAGGCCGGGACAGCGGCGCACACTGCACAGTGAGGAGCGGAACACCGATGGCCAGTACGAAAGTGTCCGATTTCATCCTCCAGCGGCTGCGCGAGTGGGACGTCACCCACGTCTTCTCGTACGCGGGCGACGGCATCAACGGGCTCCTCGCCGCGTGGGGACGCGCCGACAACAGGCCGAAGTTCGTGCAGTCCCGGCACGAGGAGATGTCGGCCTTCCAGGCCGTCGGATACGCCAAGTTCTCCGGGAAGGTCGGCGTCTGCGCCGCCACCTCGGGCCCGGGCGCGATCCACCTGCTCAACGGGCTCTACGACGCGAAGCTCGACCACGTACCGGTGGTGGCGCTCGTCGGCCAGACCAACCGCAGTGCCATGGGCGGGTCGTACCAGCAGGAGGTCGACCTGCAGAACCTCTTCAAGGACGTCGCGTCCGACTTCTGCGAGACCGCGACGGTCCCGGAGCAACTGCCCAACCTCATCGACCGGGCGATGCGCACGGCCTACGCCCGGCGCACCGTGACCGCGGTCATCATCCCCGCCGACGTCCAGGACCTGGACTACAGCCCGCCGAAGCACGCCTTCAAGATGGTGCCCTCCAGCATGGGCCTCGGGCGGTACGCGCCCGTGCCCGTCGACGAGGACGTCGAGCGGGCCGCCGAGATCCTCAACGCGGGCGAGAAGGTCGCCGTGCTCGTCGGACAGGGGGCCCGCGGAGCCCGCGCCGAGGTCGAACGGCTGGCCGACGTCCTCGGCGCCGGCGTCGCCAAGGCGCTGCTCGGCAAGGACGTCCTCCCCGACGACCTGCCCTACGTCACCGGCTCGATCGGCCTGCTCGGCACCCGGCCCTCGTACGAGATGATGCAGGGCTGCGACACCCTGCTGATGATCGGATCCAGCTTCCCGTACACCCAGTTCATGCCCGAGCTCGACCAGGCGAGGGCCGTGCAGATCGACATCGACCCGCACATGATCGGGCTGCGCTACCCCTTCGAGGTGAACCTCGTCGGTGACGCCCGCGAGACGCTGCGACGGCTGCTGCCACGGCTGCACCGCAAGGAGAGCCGTTCCTGGCGCGACGGGATCGAGCAGAGCGTCGACCGCTGGTGGGAGGTCATGCAGCGCAGGGCCGCCGTCGACGCCGACCCCGTCAACCCCGAGTACGTCGTCCACGCCCTGGACGGGCTGCTCCCCGACGACGCGATCGTCACCGCGGACTCCGGCTCCGCCGCGAACTGGTACGCCCGCCACCTGCGGTTCCGTGGCCGGATGCGCGGCTCGCTGTCCGGGACGCTCGCCACGATGGGTCCCGGCGTGCCGTACGCCGTCGGCGCCAAGTTCGCCCATCCGGACCGCCCGGCGATCGCCCTGGTCGGCGACGGCGCGATGCAGATGAACGGGATGATGGAGATGGTCACCGCGGCGAAGTACTACCGCGAGTGGTCGGACCCGCGGCTGATCGTGGCCGTGCTGAACAACGGCGACCTCAACCAGGTCACCTGGGAGATGCGGGCCATGTCCGGTGCCCCGCAGTTCGAGGAGTCGCAGCACATCCCCGACCTGCCCTATGCGGACATCGCCGAACGGATGGGGCTGGCGGGCGTACGCGTCGAGAAGCCCAAGCACGTCGAGTCCGCCTGGAAACAGGCCCTCGCCGCCGACCGGCCCTTCGTCATCGACTTCCGTACCGACCCGGCCGTGCCGCCGATCCCGCCGCACGCCTCGCTCGACCAGATCGAGGCCGCGGCGTCCGCGATCCTGCGTGGCGACAGCGACCGCGGATCGATGATCCGGCAGGGCTTCAAGGCCAAGGTGCAGGAATTCCTCCCCGGCACCCGGCACCGCGGGGACCGGCCCGGCGCGACGAAGGACAGCGCCGAAGAGGACAGGTGACGGCCCTTCACCGGGCGCCCGCGCCGGAGACCCGGGCGTCCTCCTGTTCGCGCATCCGCCGCCACCGGAGGACGCTGGCGCCATGACCACCACCATCGGAGCCGAAGAGGAGTTCTTCCTCGTCCGGACCGGCGACCGGACCGGCGACCGGGCCGTCGAACCGGCGGGCAGCCGCGTCGTCGCCCGCGCCCGCCGCACCGTCGGCGACCTGGTCTCCGGCGAGTTCCACCAGGGCCAGCTCGAGGTGCGCACCCCGCCGTGCGAGGAATCCGGCGAGCTGCACCGGCACCTCGCGGCGGTACGGAGAGCGGCCCACGAGGCCTGCCGCGCGGAGGGGCTCGGG
Organism: Streptomyces pristinaespiralis; assembly: GCF_001278075.1. GTDB lineage: Bacteria > Actinomycetota > Actinomycetes > Streptomycetales > Streptomycetaceae > Streptomyces > Streptomyces pristinaespiralis. Next base: position 7,653,079 of record NZ_CP011340.1, read on the forward strand.
CTGTGCGCCACGGGCACGCCGGTCATCGGCGGCGCGGGAGCCCGCGTCCTGGGCGATCACCCCCGCTACCGCGCGGGCGTGCGCCAGTTCGGGACCCTGCTCGACGATTTCACCGTCTGCGCCGTCCATGTGCATGTGCATGTGCCGGACCGGGAGGTCGCCGTGCTGACGGCCAACCATCTGCGCCCCTGGCTTCCCCTCCTGATCGCCATGAGCGCCAACTCGCCCTTCTTCGAGGGGCGCGACACCGGCTACGCGAGCTGGCGGACCGTCGTCCGCGGCCGCTTCCCGGCGCTCAGCGCCCCTCCGTACGTCGATTCGCTCGCCGACTACGAGCGCCTGACCGCGGCCCTGGAGGAGTCGGAGGCGATGCTGGACGCGACCATCCCGTTCTGGGACGTGCGCCCCAATCCCCGGGTCCCGACGCTGGAGATCCGGGTCATGGACGTGCCGTCGGACGTGGCGGACACCGCCGCGCTCACCGCCCTCGTCAGAGCGCTGGTCGTGGACTGCGCCGAGCGGGTCCGGCGCGGCGACAAGGGCCCGCGTACCTGCGGTGAACTGCTGCGTGCCGCCTACTGGCGGGCGGCCCGCGACGGCTGGCCGGGCAGCGGCGTCGACGCCCTCACCGAACGGGTACTGCCGTTCGCCGTCCAGGCGGCGCGGCTGGTCGACCGCGTACGGCCGCGGCTGGAGGAGTACGGCGACCTCGAGCGGGTCGCCGCCTTCCTGCGGCGGCTCGACGAGCACGGGTGCGGCGCCCAGCGGCAGCGGGCGTCGTGGAGCCGCCGCTCACGGCCGGCCGATGTCGTCGACGACCTCGTCGTCGCCACCGCCGGGACCGGCCCGGTCAGCCCGGCGTGAGGGTCGTCACCAGGACGTCGCGGCGGGCCGGGAGGGCGGCGTCGACCGGCCGGACGGGCGACACGCCGTGCAGGGTGCCGCGGTCGTCGGAGACGAGCAGGCTCGCCGGCTCGCACAGCGTGGCCGACAGGATGTCGTCGCCGTCGGGGCTGCAGACGGTGCTCTCGCCCCCGGTGGCGTTGTCGCGGCCGACGAGCAGGGAGGACACCAGGGTGACGCCGTCCCGGTGCATGCCCTCCGGCGTCGGCTCCCCTGCGCCCTGCGCCGTGGCGAGGACCCGGAAGGGATGGACCCTGACGCTCCACCACTCGGCCACCTCCAGCGCGCCCACCAGCCGGCCGAGCAGGCCGAGGATCCGGCGCAGTACCGGATCGGCCACGAAGGCGCCGGTCAGCGGATCGAAATGGCGGTCCACCGTCTCGTAGAGCGGATTGGTGTTGTCGGGCTGGACGAACGCGCTGTGGGGCAGCAGCCGCAGTTCCCCGGTCGCGGGCGAGAGGGAGAAGTGTCCGTAGCGCCTCAGTCTGCGGGTGCCGAGCCGGGCGGCGTACGCGTCCTCGGAAAGGTCCTGCCAGTGGGCCGCGAAGTGTGCCCAGGACGAGGCGTCCGCGCCCAGGCACGTCAGCACGTCGGCCGGAGGCATGAGGTACGCGCCGGTGCCGGCCAGTGCGGCGCGGGCCGCCTCTTCCGCGGACCGCGCGGCGGCCGCGTTCTCCTGCGCGGGGTCGAGGAAACCGGTGTCGGTGTCCACGGTCGGCCACCGTCCCTTCTCCGGTGGGGTGAGTTGCGGGGCTCAAGCCATCATCGGGCGGCCTTCCACCGGGCGCACCCCCTCACGCGTGGGCGGCCGGACCGCGCACACCGCGCCCCATGATTGGCACCCGCCCGTCCGGGAACCCGGCGACCTGTGAGGCCCGGCGGATCCGGCGCCGGGTCCGGCACAGGCACGAACATTCCGCTCCGACGGTGAGGAAGTGGCCCCATGAGTGAGCAGACACCCTCCCAGGCGGAGGGCGAACGGCCGGAGGACGAGGTCCGCGCGAACTTCCCCCGCAGTACGCCGTCGCAGGCGGAGGGGGAGCGGGAAGAGGAGGAGCCCGAACCGCGGGCGGACGACACGCCTACGGACCGGCGCGGTCCTGGCAAGTGACGGCCGAGGCCGTACGGAGCGCTGGCCGACGCCTCGGCAGGGGCTCCTCCTGGGCAGGGCCCGGGACCGTCGCTCGTCCCCGGGCGCCGGGCGTGAACGCCGCGAGCCTTCCGCACGGTCGGCCTGGGCCGGCGTCGCGGAAGGCTGGCGTGGGGCAGGGCCGGGGCGTCAGCTGTTGTGCGTCGCCCCCGTGGCCGGTTGCCTGCGTCGGAGCAGGACGGATCCGGCGAGGAAGGCGCATGCTCCGGCGCACAGGACCGCGGCTGCTCTGGCCCAGCCGAAGGAGGCGCCCAGGCTGCTCTGCAGCAGATTCATGGTCCCGACGCCCGCGAGCGCGTGCAGTGCGGCGACACCGACCGCCAGGCCGGCGGCGGCCGCCCAGACCAGCGCGGTGTCACGCACCGCGAGCCACACGGCGACGATCAGGCAGAGCACCGTGACGGCGACCGAGAGGGTCTCGGCGTAACCGCCGGAACGCAGGCCGGCCACGTCGGTGGGGAGATGGATGACGCCGCACGTGAAGAGAACGGCGGCGGCGGGCCAGCGCAGTCCCGAACGCATGGCCGGCGAGATGGTGTGGCTGTCCGGTCCTGCGGCCAGGGCGCCGTTCAGCGCGGCCATGGACCAGGAGGTCTTCTTCGAGGGCCGTGTGTCCGCGGCGACGGCCTGCGGCTCGACGGCGGCCTCTTGTCGGGTGACGTCCTCCCCGGCCGGCGGGGAGGGGTCGTCACCCGTGGCTGCCTCGGTCGCGGCCGACCGCCATTCGCTGGCGTCGGTGCCGATCATGTTCACCAGCTGCACGACGTCCTCGATGGGCCGGCCGACGGCGGCGGCGCGCAGCGTGGTGTCCGCCTCGTGCAGGGGGTGCGGGTACTCGTTGAGCAGGGCGACCAGCTGCCTGACCTCGTCGAGCGGGCGGGAGACAGCCGCGGCGCGCAGGGCCAGGTCACCGGGGCTGTCGACCTCTCCGGTGCGCTTCAGCCGGCTCACCAGGGCGGCGACCTCGGCCACCGGACGCTCGGTGGCGGCCGTCCACAGGAGCGTGTGGATGGGCTGCTCGCTCTCGTTGGGCGCGCTCTCGTCGGGCGCCGTGTCGTCCGCGGGAGAAGTGGCACAGGCCCGGGCGGCGTCGCCGGCCGGCTGTCCGCTGCCGGAGCCGGGTGACGGGGCCGGGGTGAGGCCCTGGACCGGGGTCTCCTGGCGGAGCGGGCTAGGGTCCTCGATCGCGTCGCGCACCGGCGTCGTGTCACGCGCGTGCGCCGGTTCCCCGGCGGCACCCGCTGCCAGGTCCTCGGCGGCCGCGTCCTCGGCGGCCCGCGCGGCAGCGTCGTCGGCGGCCGCTTCGTCGGCGGCCGGTTCCTTGGCGGCCGAGCGCGCCGGACTCCAGGCGTAGACGGCGCTGCGCACGGGGCCGGGCTTGTCGACCGGGGCGGCTATCGGATCCCGCTTCTCGTCGGGGTCGACGACCGGCGCCGGGGCATCGGTCGTGGTGCCCGCCGCCCACGGCGTCGGGGCCGCCGATCCGGCCTGCGGCGCCCGCGGCCTTCCGGCCGGGGTCCGCACGGGGACCGGCTCCTGCGCCGGGGCCGGCCTCGGCCTGTCCGGCCCGCCGGCACCAGTGACCGTGCCGGTGCCGGTACCGGTTCCCGTGCCTGCGGCCGGGCCCGTCCCGTGGAGCGGGGACGGCTCCTCGGGGAGCAGCGGCGTCCCGGGCTCCGGGTGCACCGGGTCGAGAGGGCCGGGGGGAACCGCCGCGGCCGGGAAGACCGGCGGGTGGGAAGGCATCGGCGGCAGCGGCGGGACCGTGCGGGCCGGGAACACCGGGGCGGCGTACCCGGCGGCCGCGGTGCCGTCGGGGGGCCGGGGGCGGTCGTCCTGGTAGTCGGACGGGGAATTGGTGTGGGGGTCGGTGGTCATGGCGCGGGCTCCGTTCGCGGAACATCCGGGTAGGCGTACACCGTGTCGTTCGTCGTGCGCCGCCTGGGCGCGCACACTTTGTTACATCTAACGGGCATAACGTGATATTGCGCCATCCGGGAACGCCGCCAGTGGGCCACCAGGCGGAATCCGCCCCCCGGAGCCCCGGTCGTTCAGCCTTCCGTGTCACCGCTGCCGGGCCGCTGCGGCCGCCGTCCAGGCAGCCGCGCCGCCGGCGCCGAGCAGCCCGGTCGGTTCCAGACCTTCATCGCCCCGGAGCCGTCCGAGTTCGAGACGGGCTCCCAGGGCGACGGGGCCCGGCAGCCAGCCCCGCGCCGCCCGCGCCAGACGGAGCCACGGCTGGGCGTACACGACGGGCGCGCGCCGCTCGATGCCGTGTACGAGTCGGTCCGCCACGGGCTGCACCGGATAGACCTTTCCGGCCGGCCACGGCAGCGCCGCGCGCAGCTCCCGCATCACCCGGTGCTCCTCCGCGGCCCGGATCATCTCGGTGTCCGCCCAGCTCAGGTAGCCGACCCCCACCCCCACGCCACGGTGGGCCACCTCGGCCCGGAGGGAGTGCGCGAACGCCTCCGCGCCCGACTTGGCCGCGCAATAGGCGCTCATCATCGGCGAGGGCGCGATCGCCGCCAGTGAGGCGACCTGGAGGAAGTAGCCCCGGGTGCGCAGCAGGCCGGGGAGATGCACCTGGGCCGTGAGACAGGTGCCGAGGAGATCGACCTCGACGATCCGCCGCCAGGTCGCCGTGGACGTCTGAAGGAACGGCCCGCCCGCCGCCACACCGGCGTTGGCCACCACGACGGACACGGGCCCGAGGCTCTCCTCCACCTGCGCGGCGGTGCGGGTCATGGCCTGTTCGTCGGTGACGTCGACCGGCCAGTGCGCCGCGCCCGGCAGGCTCGCCGCCACACGCGCGAGCAGTGGTTCCTCCAGGCCGAGGAGGGCGACCCGGGCGCCTCGCCGGGCGAGGGTCCTGGCCATGGCCTCTCCGATGCCACGGGCCGCTCCGGTCACCACGGCCGTACGGCCGAGAAGGGGGGACTGTTCGGCCATGCTCGGGCCTCCGTCTCATTCGGCGCCCCTCCCGGTCACCAGGGCCGGTTACCCCTTTCGGGGGCTTCCATGGGGCCGCGAGCAGCCGTCGCCGTCCGCCTCGGGGCCGCCGGTGCCTCACCGGTGATCGAAGGGGGCCATAGATCACCGGGGAAGGGGCACTCGCTGGTCGACGACGTCCCTTCCACCCGCTGGAGGACCCATGGCCGTGCATCACCAGGTGATCAGGAAGCCGCCCACCACCGTGTGGTCGGTGCTCAGCGACCGGGACCGTTACAGCGACTGGGTCATCGGCACCGCCGACAGCCGGCCCGCGTACGGCGACTGGCCGGAGGTCGGAGCGGCCCTGGAGTACACAGTGCGGGTCGGGCCGTGGACCCTGCACGGCAGAACGATCGTGCGGCACTGCGAGCCGCCGCGGACACTCGAACTCGAGGCGGAGAGCGGTCCGCTGGGCAGCGCGCGGATCGCCATCGACATCCGCCCCTGGGGCGAGGAGACCCTGGTCGTCCTGGATGAGCATCCGCTGAAGGGTCCTGGAGGCACCTTCCACAACGCGGCGCTGGACGCGTTCCTCCTCGTCCGCCACCGCCGCATGCTCAGCCGCCTGGCCGACGTCGTCGAGAACTCAGGAGAGCGCGATGCCGGACGCAGTGGTGATCGGAGCAGGGCCTAACGGTCTCGTCGGGGCCAACCTCCTCGCGGACGCCGGCTGGAGCGTCGAGGTCCTCGAGGCGCAACCGGAGCCGGGCGGCGCCGTACGCAGCGACCGCGGCGTCCACCCGGACTTCGTCAGCGACGTGTGCAGCTCGTTCTACCCGCTGGCGGCCGCCTCGCCGGTGATCGCCGGTCTCGAACTGCAACGCGACGGGCTGCGCTGGGAGCACGCCCCCCATGTGCTGGCCCATCCCCTGACCGACGGCCGGTGCGCGGTCCTGCGGCGCAGCGCCGAGGACACCGCGGCGGGGCTGGAGACGTTCGCGCCCGGTGACGGTGCGGCCTGGCGCGACCTGTACGACGTGTGGGAACGCCTGCGGCCGGACATCCTCGACCTGCTGTTCACACCGTTCCCGCCGGTGATCCCCTCGCTGCGGATGGCCGCCCGCCTGCACACCGGCGGCGGACTGCGGCTGGCGCGGACCCTGCTGCTCCCCGTACGCCGCCTGGGGGAGGAGGAGTTCGGCGGCGAGGCGGGCAGGCTGCTGCTCGCGGGCAACGCGCTGCACGCGGACCTGCCCCCGGAGGCCGCCGGCAGCGGGGGCTACGGCTGGCTGATGTCGATGCTGGGCCAGAGCCACGGCTTCCCCGTGCCCGTCGGCGGCGCGGGAAAGCTGACCGAGGCACTGGTCCGCAGGCTGGAACGCCGCGGCGGCGCGGTCAGGTGCGGCCGGCGTGCCGTCGAGGTCGTGGTCCGCGAGGGCCGTGCGGTGGCCGTGCGGACGGCGGACGGCGAGTCGGTGCCCGCCCGCCGTGCCGTGCTGGCCGATGTGTCCGTGCCCGCGCTGTACGGGGAGTTGGTCGACGAGCGGCACCTGCCTTCCCGGGTCCTGCGCGATCTGGGCCGTTTCCAGTGGGACTTCGCGACCTTCAAGGTCGACTGGGCCCTCGACGGAGCCGTTCCGTGGACGGCGGAAGCGGCGGCCGGCGCCGGTACGGTCCATCTCGCGGACGGCGTCGACGGGCTCACCCGGTTCGCCGCCCAGCTGTCCATGGGGCAGGTGCCCGACCGGCCGTTCCTGCTGTTCGGGCAGATGACCACCGCGGACGCCACCCGCTCCCCGGCGGGTACCGAATCGGCATGGGCGTACACGCACGTACCCCATCGCACCAAGGGCGACGCGGGCGACGACGGCCTCACCGGCCGCTGGGATCCACGGGAACGGGAGGCGATGGCCGACCGGGTGGAGGAGCAGGTGGAGCGGTACGCGCCAGGCTTCCGCGCCCGGATCATCGCCCGCCGCGTCCTCGCCCCGCCGACGCTCGAAGCCTCGGACGCCAACCTCGCGGGCGGCGCCATCAACGGCGGTACTGCCGCGCTCCACCAGCAGCTGTTCTTCCGCCCCATGCCCGGCACCGGCCGTCCGGAGACCCCTGTGCAGGGGCTCTACCTGGCCTCCGCCGGGGCGCACCCCGGCGGAGGTGTGCACGGTGCGCCGGGCGCGAACGCGGCGCGGGCCGCACTGCGGGTGCTGTCCCCGGGCCGGCTGCTGAGCCGGACCCAGCGCGTCCTCGCCCGCCGGGGCCGCGGCGGTGAGCCGGCGGAACCGGGCGGGCGGGAGACGCGAGGGGGGTGAGGTCAGCTGCCGCCGCTGCCGTACGGCCGGGTGATGACCTCCATGCCATGACCGGCCGGGTCGTGGAAGTACATGCCGCGGCCGCCGTCGTTGCGGTTGATCTCGCCGGGCCGCTTCCCTTGCGGGTCGGCGAAGTAGGTGATGCCCGCGTCCTCGATGCGCCGGAAGACCTCGTCGCACTCTTCCTCGGAGATCAGGAACGCGTAGTGCTGGAGCGGGACTTCGTGGTCCACGGTCGCGAAGTCCAGCGTGACGTTGTTGCTGAGGGTGAGGGGGATGAACGGTCCCCACTCCGGGCCGGTCTCGAGCCCCAGGATCCGGGCGAGGAATTCGGCGGACTCCCGGTTGTCCCGGGCCAGAACGATGGTGTGGTTCAACTCTACTGACACTGTGGAATGCCTCCGTAAGGCAAACTCACGGGCACCTCCATGCCTCACCCGGTCGGTGACCGACACGCGATGCCGTGCCGGTGATCCTAGGACGGGGCACTGTTCGCTGTCACATTCGATCCGGTCGCCGACGGGCGGCCCCGCACGCTGTGGAGTTCAATGAAGGCGCGGGGTCCGTACGCCTGCCGCACCTGCGGCACAGGACAGGGAGCTCGGGAGCGCCATCCGGGAGTGATCGACGCGTGAGCACCAGCGGCCACATCGTGAACACGGGGTCCGAGCGGCCGGAGGATTCGGCGCTGCTCGTGCTCGATCACGACGGACGGGTGCTCGCCTGCACCGGCGGCGCCGTGGAGTTGACCGGCCTTTCCGCCGCTGAGCTCGAAGGACGCACCGTCGAGGAGCTGCTGACGGACCCCGGTGTCTGGTCCTCGCTGCGGAACCACGACGCCGGCGGGCACTCCCGCTCGGTGCGGACGGCCCTGCTGCACGCGGAGGGTTCCCGGCGGGTTCAGCTCGACCTGCTTCCGGTGGACGGCCCTCTGGCCGCCCGGTACCTGATGCGGCTCGTGCCCGCCGTCGTCGCCGACCGCCGGGATGAGAACGATGCGCTGCTCCGGGCGCTCTTCTCACAGAGCGGCATCGGTCTCGCCGTCTACGACAGCGAGCTGCGGCTCATCAGAGGCATCTCACTGCCGAGCGACCCGCGCCCCTCCGCCCTCCTCGCCGGCCGCCGGCTCGGCGAGCTGCTGGTGCCGGAGGACGCGGCGTCCCTGGAGGAACGCCTGCACCGGGTCGTGGCCACCGGCGAGCCGCTGATCGACTTCGTCACCAGCGCCCGGCTCGGCCAGGCGCCCGAACGCGACCGGACCGTCTCCCTCTCGGCCCTGCGCATGGCCGGCCGCGACGGCCTGGCCCGCGGTGTCGCGGTGACCTTCACGGACGTGACCGAGCAGGAACGGGAACGGAGCCGCTCGTCACTGGTGGCCACGGCCGCCTCCGCGCTGGGCCGCTCCCTGGAGGTCGGCCGCAACACGCAGGTGCTCGCCGACCTGCTGGTGCCCGCCTTCGCCGACCTGGCCTGCGTGGACATCACGGAGGCCCTGCTCGTCGGGGAGGAGCCCGGGGAGTTCGTCACCGGCGCACCGCTGCGCCGGGTCTCCGCCGTCGCGAGCGGAGGCGAGTGGCCGGACCAGCTGTATCAGCAGGGCTCCGTCATCCGGGTCAAGACCTACGAGAGCGACCGGCTGCGCGGAGGTTCCGCCGTCATCGTGCCCGACCTCGACGACCTGCGGCCCAGGATCGCCGAGGACCCGGAACGGCAGCGGCTGGTGCTGGCGCCCGGCGCCGCCTCGTACATGGTCGTGCCGCTGCAGGCACGCGGCCACGTCCTGGGCGCGGTGTCGCTGTGGCGTTCGCGGGACAGGGCGCCGTTCGACGCACGGGACGCCGCGGTCGGGGAGGACATCTGCTCCCGCGCGGCCCTCGCCATCGACGACGCCCGCCGCTACACCCGCGAACGCCGTACGGCGGAGAGCCTGCAGCGCAGCCTGCTGCCCCGGCCGGTGCTCAAGGTGACCGCGGCGGAGACCGCCGGCGTCTATGTGCCGGGCAGGACACTGGCCGGCACGGGCGGCAGCTGGTTCGACGTCATCACCCTGTCCTCGAGCCGGGTGGCGTTCGTGGTCGGGAACCTGCGGGGGCACGGCCTCAACGCCGCTGCCGCGATGGGCAGTCTGCGCACGGCGGTGCGCACCCTCGCCGACCTCGACCCGCCGCCCGACGAACTGCTCACCCATCTGGACGACCTCGTGGTGCGGCTCGCCGACGACGAGCAGCCGGGCGAGCCAGAGGGGACCGTCCGAGGCGCCACCTGCCTTTACGCCGTCTACGACCCCGTCAGCGCCCGCGCGCTGATGGCCAGCGCGGGGCACGCGGCGCCCGTGCTGGCCCGCTCCTCCGGTGAGACCGGCCCCGTGGACATGATGCCCGGCCCGGCGCTCGGGCTCGAGGGCGCTCCCTTCGAACCGGTGGAGGTGGAGCTCACGCCAGGCGATCTGCTGGCGTTCACCGCGGGGTCGCTCTCCGACGCGCCCGCGGCCGGCACCGGTCATGTGATCGACCATCTGCGGGAGGTCAGGGGCTCGGGCTCGGGCGACGCGGCCGCCGTGTCCGAGATCGCGCGGGACATGCTGGTCCCCTTCCTGGCGCACCCGCCGGACGACGACGCGGCGCTGCTGCTCGCGCGGGTGTCCGTGTCGCCCGAAGGCTCGGTCGTCGCCTGGGAGTTCCCGGCCGACGTGCGGATCGTGTCCGAGGCGCGGGCGCTGGTGACCGAGCGGCTCACCGTATGGGGGCTCGACGAGCTGGTGTTCACCACCGAGCTGATCGTCAGCGAACTCCTCACCAACGCGATCCGTTACGCCGGCGGCCCGGTGCGCGTGCGGCTCATCAGGGACCAGCGGCTGGTGTGCGAGGTCTCCGACCCGAGCGAGACCCAGCCCCATCTGCGCCGGGCACGGCTGACCGACGAGGGCGGACGCGGTCTGTTCCTGATCGCCCAGCTCGCGCACCGGTGGGGGAGCAGGAACACCGCCGCCGGCAAGACGATCTGGACCGAGCAGCTGCTGCCTTGAGCGGAACCGGCGGCTCGCGGGGCTGTCCGCGCGTCGCCCGACGTGGTCCACTTGACCCACGGGGAGCGTGGCCGAATGAACGTGAAACGCGGACGCAGGGACGACGGCAGTGGCCGGCGGGCACGGACCGGTGCCGTGGTGGCCACGCTGGCCGCCGCCCTCAGCGTGTCGCTCTTCGGTTGCACCGGCACGGAGCCCGGCCCCGACGAGACCTCCACGTCCGCCGCGGAGAGCGGGACGTCGTACTTCACCGGGCTGCCGGCCCGGCAGGGCCCGGTGCTCGCCGTCAAGATCGACAACGTCCGTGCGGCGCGTCCGCACACCGGTCTCGGGGCCGCCGACATCGTCTACGTCGAGCAGGTCGAGTCGGGTCTCAGCCGGATACTGGCCGTCTTCTCCTCCCGCCTGCCGCCGCAGATCGGCCCGGTGCGCAGTGCGCGGGAGTCCGATCTCGAGCTGCTGCGGCAGTTCGGCAGGCCCGCGCTCGCGTACTCCGGCGCGCAGTCCTCGCTGCGGCCGCTGATCAAGTCGGCACCCGTCGCCGCGCTGCCGCAGGGGGAGGCGCCCGACGCCTACGTCCGCTCGGGCGACCGCTCGGCGCCGCACAACCTCTACCTGCGGCCCGAGCGGGCCCTCGCCGCCGCCCGTGACGTGAGCGACGCGTCGGACATCGGGATGCGCTTCGGCGCCGCTCCCGGGGGCGGCCGCCCGCTCGAGGAGCACACCGTGCGCTATCCCTCGGCCCGCTACACCTTCAGCTGGTCACCGGAGCAGAAGCGGTGGCTGGTCGCGATGGACGGGTCCGCCGCGCGGACCACCGACGGGGGGCGGCTCGAGGCCTCGACGGTCGTCGTGCAGCACACGGAGGTCCGGCCCTCCAGCTTCCGCGACCGGTCCGGCAGTGTGTCGCCGTACACGGAGACGGTCGGCTCCGGCACGGCGCTGGTGCTGCGCGACGGCCGTGCCTACGACGCCCGCTGGCAGCGGGCGAGCGCGGAGGGGGACACCGTCTTCACCGACGCGGCCGGTGACCGGCTCGACTTCGCCCCCGGCCAGGTGTGGGTGCTGCTCACCGGCCGCTGAGCGCCCGGCCCCGCCTGCCGTGCGCCGCGCGGGTCAGGCGCGGCCGGCCGGAGTACCGCGCGCGGTGATCAGGCGGTGCAGGCGGTCCGCCGCGGCCCGGCCGAAAGCCGGGCTGTTGATGTGCGTGTCGTACTCGACGACTTCGACGGCGCTGCCGGATAGACCGTCGCGCAGGGCGGCGAACAGCGCCTCGTCCAGGGCCGGGTCGTGGTACGGACCGCCCGGCGCGCCGAGCGTCGACAGGCCCCGCAGCGGTACGCACACCTCGGCGGGGCCGGTGGCCGCCCGTAGCTTGGCGGCGACGCGGCGGCCGAGCTCCGCACACTCCTCCGCCGTCGTGCGGACCACGGTGATCGACGGGTTGTGCACCTGTACATCGCGTCCGCGCAGATGGCCGGGGAGGGTGTCGGGGGGACCGAACTTCACCATGTCGAGGGCCCCCAGGCTCACCACCTGCGGTGTGCCCCGGCGCCCGGCGGCGCTCAGCCGGTCCGGTCCCGCCGTCAGGATCCCGCCGACCAGGTCGTCGGCGAGCTCGCTCAGCGTCAGGTCCAGAACGCCCGCGAACAGGCCCTGTCCGGCCAGTGACTCCAGCGTCCGGCCGCCGGCCCCGCTGACGTGGAACACCAGCACCTCGTAGCCCAGCCCGGTCAGCCGTTCGCGGGCCGCGTCGACGCCGGCGGTCGTCACGCCCGCCATGCTCGCCGCTATCAGCGGTCTGCCGCCCGCCGCGAGCTCGGCGGGGAGCAGCGCCCTCGGGTGTGCCGCGAAACCCTTCGCCATGCCGGCCGCCGCGTCCGCCGCGTTCGCCAGCACCGGGGCCAGGACGCTGTTGACGCCGGCGATGTCGACGATGCTGTACATCATGGTGATGTCGGCGGCCCCGACATAGGGCGACACATCACCGGCGGCCATCGAGGAGACCATCAACTTCGGTACGCCCAGCGGCAGTCCCCGCATCGCGCGGGTCGCTATGGACGTTCCGCCACTGCCGCCTACGGCGAGGACGGCGTGCAGCCGGCCCTCCTCGTACAGCCGCAGCACGCTCGCGGCGGCCCCGCGGGCCATGGCCGTCACGGCGGTGCCGCGGTCCGCCGCCGCCCGGAGCTCCGCCAGGTCGGCGCCGGCCGCGCGGGCCACCTCGGAGCGAGGCACGTCGGCCTCGATCCGCGGCTCGCCCACCACGCCGGCGTCGACGACCAGCACCTCGACGCCGGCGGCCAGCAGCCGCTCACGCAGCCAGCCGTACTCCACACCCTTGGTGTCCAGCGTGCCCACCAGTACAACTGTCGCCATGGGACGAACTGTTCGCGGAAATCCGGCGATCGACAAGAGTGCCTGACCGGTCGTCCGCGATCAGCCGGCGGGCGGTGCCGTGCTGTTGCGGACCACCAGGCTGGTCGCCAGGTCGATCCGGGACGCGGCCGGACGGCGGCCGCGGCCGAGGTCGAGCACCAGCCGTGCGGCGGCCTCCGCCATCTCCGTCAGCGGCTGCCGCACGGTGGTCAGCGGCGGACCCACCCAGCGGGCGAGCGGCAGATCGTCGAAGCCCACGACGCTCAGGTCCTCGGGGATCCGGACGCCGAGCTCCCGGGCGGCCTCGTAGAGACCGAGGGCCTGGAGGTCGTTGCCGGTGAAGACGGCGGTCGGCGGCTGTGGCAGCCGCAGCAGTTCCAGACCGGCGGCGTAACCGGCCTCGTGGTGGAAGTCGCCCTCCCGCACCAGCTCCGCGTCGACGGGCACGCCCGCGCTCTCGAGCGCGGAGCGGTAGCCGTCGATGCGGGCGCGGCTGCACATCATCCGGGACGGGCCGCCGATCACACCGATGCGGCGGTGACCGAGCTCGAGCAGATGGCGGGTGGCGGCGAGACCGCCCTGCCAGTTGGTCGCGCCGACCGAGGGCACGTCGTCACCCGGGTCGCCCGCCGGGTCCACCACCACGAACGGGATGTCGCGGCTGGTCAGCTGGGCGCGCTGGGCCGGGTCGAGGTCGGAGAGCACCAGGATCACCCCGGCGGGACGGCGGGCGAGCACCCCGTCCACCCAGGTCTGGCCGGGCATGAGCCGCCCGGCGCTCTCCGAGAGGACCAGGGACAGGCCCTCCTCGCGTGCCACGTTCTCCACGCCGCGGATGACCTCCATGGCCCAGGAGCTCTCCAGCTCGTGGAAGACGAGGTCGATCATCCGGGACTGCTGCGAGGCGCCGCGCCGCCGGCGGTAGCCGTGGCGGCGCAGCAGCTCCTCCACCCGGGTGCGGGTGGCTGCGGCGACATCGGCCCGCCCGTTGAGGACTTTCGAAACTGTCGGAGCTGACACGCCGGCCGCGCGGGCGATCTCGGCCAGTGTGGCACCGCCCTCGACCGTTTCGTCCGAGGACGGATCCTCCGGTCGGGACTGCACGTCTGCGGGTCTCATGCAGGGATCGTAGCCCGCCGCACGCTGTGCACAAGCTCCGCCCACTGATCGCGGAAAGCTTTCGCGGGACCTCTTGACGCGCCGGAAACGCACTCGTACGGTTCCGGCAACATTCGCCAAGCAATTCGAAACATTCGATGAGGGGCAGTTATGGGGTCGGGCTTTCTCCGCAGAGGTACGGGTACGGCCAGATGGACCGCGGCGCTCGCCGCGACGGCGATGGCCGCGGTCCTCGCCGGCTGCGGCTCCGGCAGCGGCACCGGCGCCGCCGAGGGCACCCTCACCGCCTACGTCTACGGCGACGACGCGGTGAAGGTGCAGCAGGCGGCCGTCGACGAGTTCAACAAGACGTCGGACGTGAAGGTCAAGCTCGTCTCGGTCCCCGGCGCCGAGTACGTCAACAAGCTCCGCACCGCCATGGGCTCGCCCAACGCCCCGGACGTCTTCTTCAACTGGGGCGGCGGCTCCATCAAGCCGTACGTGGACGCCGGCCAGCTCGTCGACCTCTCCCCGCACTTCCAGAAGGACGAGACCCTGCGGCGCGGGTTCCTGCCGTCCATCGTCGAAGCGGGCAGTCTCGACGGCAAGGTCTACGGCGTG